>NZ_AQXQ01000001.1 GCF_000376865.1 Thioalkalivibrio sp. ALJ7
TGTCCAAGGAAAAGTTCGAGCGTAAGAAGCCGCATGTGAATGTGGGAACGATTGGTCATGTGGACCATGGGAAAACGACGCTGACGGCGGCGATGACGACGGTGCTGGGCAAGAAGTACGGAAGTGAAGCCCGGGCGTTTGATCAGATTGACAATGCGCCGGAAGAGAAGGCGCGTGGGATCACGATTGCGACCGCGCACGTGGAATACGAGTCGGATATTCGTCATTACGCGCACGTCGACTGCCCTGGGCACGCGGACTATGTGAAGAACATGATCACGGGTGCGGCGCAGATGGATGGCGCGATCCTGGTGGTGTCGGCGGCCGATGGCCCGATGCCGCAGACCCGCGAGCACATTCTGCTGGCGCGTCAGGTGGGTGTGCCGTACATCGTGGTGTTCCTGAACAAGGCCGACATGGTCGATGATCCGGAGCTGCTGGAGCTGGTCGAGATGGAAGTGCGCGACCTGCTGTCCTCGTACGACTTCCCGGGTGACGACACCCCGGTGATCACTGGTTCGGCGCTGAAGGCGCTGGAAGGTGACGAGAGCGAAGTGGGCGCCCCGGCGATCTACAAGCTGGTCGAGGCGATGGACACCTGGATTCCGGAGCCGGAGCGTGCCGTGGACGGCGCCTTCCTGATGCCGGTGGAAGACGTGTTCTCGATTTCGGGTCGCGGCACGGTGGTGACCGGTCGTATCGAGCGCGGTGTGGTGAAGGTGGGCGAAGAGATCGAGATTGTCGGCATTCGCGATACCCAGAAGACCACGGTCACCGGTGTGGAGATGTTCCGCAAGCTGCTGGACCAGGGCGAAGCGGGCGACAACGTGGGCATCCTGCTGCGTGGTACCAAGCGCGACGACGTGCAGCGTGGTCAGGTGCTGTGCAAGCCGGGTTCGATCACGCCGCACACGCATTTCGAAGCCGAGGTGTACATCCTGGGCAAGGAAGAAGGCGGCCGTCATACGCCGTTTTTCAACGGCTACCGTCCGCAGTTCTACTTCCGCACGACGGACGTGACGGGATCGGTGGAGCTGCCGGAAGGTACCGAGATGGTGATGCCGGGTGACAACGTGAAGATGACGGTGTCCCTGATCAACCCGATCGCGATGGAAGACGGTCTGCGCTTTGCGATCCGCGAAGGCGGCCGCACCGTCGGCGCCGGCGTCGTCTCCAAGATTATTGAGTGAACCAGATGGCTAACCAGCGCATTCGAATTCGTCTCAAAGCCTTTGATCATCGACTGATCGACCGCTCCGCGGCCGAGATCGTCGAGACCGCCAAGCGGACCGGTGCCCGAGTCAAGGGCCCGATCCCGCTGCCGACCAAGCGCGAGGCGTACACCGTCCTGATTTCTCCGCACGTCAACAAAGACGCGCGAGACCAGTACGAGCTGCGTACGCACAAGCGCCTGATGGATATCCTCGATCCGACCGACAAGACCGTGGATGCCCTGATGAAGCTCGATCTGGCCGCAGGCGTCAATGTTCAGATCAGGCTTAACTAACGTTAAATTTTCTGCCATACTATTGGGCTTTCCGTGGCCCGGCGGAATCTTCGCCGGGCCACGGCTTTAGGGCGCTCTTAAGCGCCGTCTGATACGGAAGGGGTTTTGTAATGGCTCTTGGACTCATCGGTCGCAAGCTCGGCATGTCGCGCGTCTTTACGGACGATGGCGTCTCCGTGCCGGTCACGGTGCTGCAGGTGGACAACAATCGCGTGGTCCAGATCAAGCGCACCGAAGGCGACGGCTACAACGCGGTCCAGGTGACGGCGGGCTCGCGCAAGCCGTCCCGGGTAAGCAAGCCGGAAGCCGGCCACTTCGCTGCGGCGTCGGTGGAGCCGGGTCGCGGGCTGTGGGAATTCCGCGTGGAGGAAGCCGATCTCGAAGGGTTGGCCGCCGGTGATGCGATCACCGTCGACCGCTTCGAAGAAGGCCAGACCGTCGACGTGACCTCGCAGAGCAAGGGTAAGGGGTTCCAGGGTGCGGTGAAGCGTCACAACTTCAGCACCCAGGACGCGACCCATGGCAACTCGTTGTCGCACCGCGCTCCGGGCTCCATCGGGCAGAACCAGAGCCCCGGTCGTGTGTTCAAGGGCAAGAAGATGGCCGGCCACATGGGTGCCGAGCGCAAGACCATTCAGAATCTGAAGGTGGTGCGCGTCGACGCCGATCGCAGCCTGGTCCTGGTTCAGGGTGCCGTGCCGGGCGCGCCGAGTACCGACGTGATGATCCGTCCGGCCGTGAAGGCGAAGGGTTAAGACAATGCAAGTAACGACTGCCGATACCGGGGCCAGCGTCGAGCTGTCGCCGGCCTGCTTCGAGCGGGATTTCAACGAATCCCTGGTGCATCAGAGCGTGGTCGCTCAGCTCGCCGGTGCCCGTAGTGGCACGCGCGCCCAGAAGACCCGTGCCCAGGTGAGTGGCGGCGGCATCAAGCCGTTCCGTCAGAAGGGTACGGGCCGCGCCCGCGCCGGCACTATTCGCAGCCCGCTGTGGACCGGGGGCGGCAAGGTGTTCGCTTCGCGCACCCAGGACTTTTCGCAGAAGCTCAATAAGAAGATGTATCGCGCCGCGATGGCCTCGATCCTTTCTGAGCTGGTGCGTCAGGACCGCCTCAAGGTGGTGGCGGGGTTTGCGGTTGAATCCGGCAAGACCCGTGACGGTGTGGCCAAGCTGAAAGAGCTCGGTCTGGTGCGGGGCCTTGTGGTCCTGGCCGAAGAGGATGCCTTGACCGCGCGTGCGCTGGGCAACATCCCGCACGTGGACGCGATCGATGTCAGCGGCGTTAATCCCGCCAACCTGGTTGGGGCCGAAACGGTCGTGATCACGGAAGGCGCCATCCGCAAGCTCGAGGAGTGGCTGGCATGAATTCACGGCTGATGCAGATTATTCAAGGCCCGGTGGTTTCCGAGAAATCGACCAACGCCGGGGAAGTGGGTCAGTACGTGTTTCGCGTGCTGCCGGATGCGAACAAGGCCGAGATCAAGGCTGCGATCGAAAAGCTGTTCGAGGTTCGTGTGCAGCAGGTGCGCACGCTGAACCAGCAGGGCAAGAACAAGCGCTTCGGTCGCCAGTTCGGTCGTCGCAACCACTGGAAGAAGGCCTATGTGGCGCTCGCCGAGGGCGAAAGCATCGATATGGGTGAAGGAGAACAGGTCTAGCCATGGCGATTATCAAGACCAATCCGACGTCTGCTGGGCGCCGCCACGCGGTCAAGATCCGCGGCGAAGGGCTGCACAAGGGCGCGCCGCACGCCGCGCTGGTCGAAAAGCAGACCCGCTCGGGCGGCCGTAACAACTCCGGTCGCATTACCACCCGTCATATCGGCGGTGGGCACAAGCAGCGCTACCGTGTTATCGACTTCAAGCGCAACAAGGATTCGGTGCCGGGCAAGGTTGAGCGCCTGGAATATGATCCGAACCGCAGTGCTCATTTGGCATTGGTACTGTACTCGGACGGCGAACGTCGGTACATTATCGCGCCCCGCGGTCTGAAGCAGGGTGATTCGATCGCCAGCGGTTCGCAGGCCCCCATTCGGGTGGGTAACGCGATGCCCTTGCGTTCGATCCCGGTGGGGACCGTGATTCACTGCATTGAAATGAAGCCGGGCAAGGGCGCTCAGATTGCGCGTTCGGCCGGTGCCTCGGCCCAGGTCGTGGCTCGTGAAGGCACCCACGCAACGATCCGGCTGCGCTCGGGCGAGATGCGCCGCATCCAGTCCGAATGCCGCGCCACGATCGGCGAAGTGGGGAACACGGAACACAGTCTCAAGAAGTTCGGGAAGGCCGGTGCCAAGCGCTGGACGGGTGTACGCCCAACCGTGCGCGGTACCGCCATGAACCCGGTCGACCATCCGCATGGTGGTGGTGAAGGACGCAACTTCGGGCGTCACCCGGTGACCCCGTGGGGCCGTCCGACCAAGGGTTACAAGACCCGTAACAACAAACGTACCGACGGCATGATTGTGCGTCGGCGCAAGAAGTAACGGAGTGCCAGCATGCCGCGTTCACTGAAAAAAGGCCCGTTCGTCGATCACCACCTGCGCAAGAAGGTGGAAGAGGCGCGCGAGAAGAACGATCGCCGGCCGATCAAGACCTGGTCGCGCCGCTCGATGATCATCCCGCAGATGGTGGGGCTCACCCTTGCGGTACACAACGGGCGTCAGCATGTACCGGTGCTGGTCAACGAAAACATGGTCGGCCACAAGCTGGGCGAGTTTGCGTTGACGCGGACCTTCAAGGGTCACATCGCCAACAAGAAGTCGCGCTGAGGACGAACGATGGAGACGATTGCAAAACTGCGCTACGCGCGCATCTCGCCGCAGAAGACGCGGCTGGTCGCCGACCAGGTTCGTGGTATGCGCGTGGAGGAGGCTCTGAATGAGCTGACCTTCAGCCCGAAGAAGCCGGCCGCCATCGTGAAGAAGGTGCTGGAGTCCGCGATTGCCAACGCCGAGAACAACGACGGCGCCGACATCGACGAGCTCCGCATCTCGCGGATCCAGATCGACGAGGGTCCCGTTTTGAAGCGCATGCAGGCGCGGGCCAAGGGTCGCGGCAACCGCATCATGAAGCGCACCAGTCACATCGTGATTGGCGTTAGCGAGAAGGGAGCGAACTAACCATGGGTCAGAAAGTACATCCAACCGGCATCCGGCTGGGCATTTCTCGCCCGTGGTCGGCCACCTGGTACGCGGATGGCCGCGAGTTCGGCGAAACGCTGAACAACGACATCCAGCTGCGCGGGTTTCTGCAGAAGAAGCTTGCCCACGCGTCGGTCAGCCGTATCGCCATCGAACGCCCCGCCAAGGCCGCACATATCACGATTCATACGGCTCGTCCGGGCATCGTGATTGGCAAGAAGGGCGAGGACATCGAGAAGCTGCGCCGGGAAGTGGCCACTGAAACCGGCTTGGACCAGGGCAACGTCAAGATCAACATTGAAGAAGTGCGCAAGCCCGAGATTGAAGCCCAGCTGGTCGCGGAAGGTATCGCGCAGCAGCTGGAGCGACGCATCATGTTCCGGCGCGCCATGAAGCGTGCGGTCGGTAACGCCATGCGCCTTGGCGCTCAGGGCATCAAGGTTCACGTGTCCGGCCGCTTGAACGGCGCCGAGATTGCGCGTTCCGAGTGGTATCGCGAAGGCCGCGTGCCGCTGCACACCCTGCGTGCCGATATCGACTACGGCTTCGCCGAGGCCCGTACGACGTACGGAATCATCGGTGTGAAGGTGTGGATCTTCAAGGGCGAAGTCTTCGGTCTGGAACCGGTCGAAGGGACGCGCGCTGCGGCCAACGCGAGCTAGGACATAGACCATGTTGCAGCCAAAAAGAACGAAATTCCGCAAGCAGTTCAAGGGCCGGAACCGAGGGATGGCCTCGACCGGCGCCAAGGTCAGCTTCGGCGAGTACGGCCTTCAGGCCGTCGAACGCGGTCGGATCACGGCCCGTCAGATTGAGGCGGCCCGGCGTGCGATGGTGCGTCACATCAAGCGTGGCGGGAAGATCTGGATTCGGGTGTTCCCGGACGTGCCGGTGACCAAGAAGCCGCTCGAAGTGCGTATGGGTAAGGGCAAGGGCGGCGTCGAGTATTGGGTCTGCAAGATCCAGCCCGGTCGCGTGCTCTACGAAATGGAAGGCGTGCATGAAGACGTGGCCCGCGAGGCCATGCGTCTGGCCGCTGCCAAGCTCCCGGTCAAGACGGTCTTCACCCGTCGGCAGGTGATGTGATGAAAGCAGAAGAACTCAGAAAGAAGTCGGACGACGATCTGAATCAGGAACTGGAAGCGCTCTACAAGGAGCAGTTCGGTCTCCGTATGCAGAAATCCGTCGGACAGCTCGCGCGACCGGATCGCGTGGGCAAGGTGCGGCGCGAGATCGCGCAGATCAAGACGCTGATGAATGAACGCAGAAGGGCAGGCTAAGAAGATGACCGAAGAAGGTTCCAAGACTCAGCGATCTGTCGTCGGCCGTGTGGTCAGCGACAAGATGGACAAGACCCGCACGGTCCTGGTGGAGCGTCGTGTCCGCCATCCGCTGTACGGCAAGTTCATTCGTCGCAGCACCAAGCTGCACGTCCATGACGAGGAAAATGTCTCGCGCATGGGCGATCGCGTCCGTATCCGTGAATGCCGGCCGGTTTCCAAGCAGAAGCGCTTTGCCCTGATCGAAGTGGTCGGGCAGGACGCGCTCTGACTTGGGCGCCAGGAGATAAGTCATGATTCAAATGCAGACCGTGCTCGAGGCCGCCGACAACAGCGGCGCCCGACGCATCCAGTGCATCAAGGTGCTGGGTGGCTCGCACCGCCGTTACGCTCGTGTGGGCGACGTCATCAAGGTGAGCGTTAAAGACGCGATCCCGCGCGGCAAGGTGAAAAAAGGCGACGTGTACGACGCAGTCGTCGTGCGGACCGCCTCCGGCGTGCGCCGTCCGGATGGCTCGATCATCCGTTTCGACCGCAATGCCGCGGTCCTGCTGAATAACCAGCACCAGCCGATCGGCACCCGTATCTTCGGGCCGGTGACGCGTGAACTGCGAGGGGAGAAGTATATGAAGATCATCTCCCTCGCCCCGGAAGTGCTGTGAGGACGGAATGAACAAGATTCGCAAGGGCGACGATGTCGTCGTGATTGCTGGCAAGGACAAGGGTCGTCGAGGAACCATTATCAAGGTCCTGGGTGGCAAGGTTCTGGTCCAGAACATCAACATGGTGAAGAAGCATCAGAAGCCGAACCCGCAGCAGGGCGTCGGTGGCGGGATCATCGAGAAGGAAATGCCGATCGATATCTCCAATGTGATGGTCTTCAACCCTGCAACCGACAAGGGTGATCGCGTGTCGTTCAAGACCCTGGAAGACGGCCGCAAGGTGCGTGTCTTCCGCTCGAACGGCGAGGTCGTGGACGCATAACGCGGGACGGACGGTTTATGGAACGCTTGAGAGAAAAATACGAATCCAACGTGAAACAGGCGCTGCGCGAGCAGTTCAGCTATGCCAACGTGATGGAGATCCCGCGCATCACCAAGGTCACCCTGAACATGGGTCTGGGTGATGCCGTGGCGGACAAGAAGGTGATCGAGCACGCGGTCAGCGACATGACGGCGATCGCCGGGCAAAAGCCGGTGGTCACCAAGGCGCGCAAGTCCATCGCGGGCTTTAAGATTCGTGACGATTACCCGATCGGCTGCAAGGTGACCCTGCGCCGCCGGCAGATGTACGAGTTTCTGGATCGCCTGATCAACGTGGCGCTGCCGCGCGTTCGCGACTTCCGCGGTTTTTCCGCGAAGGCGTTTGACGGCCGTGGTAACTACAGCCTGGGCATCAAGGAACAGATCATCTTCCCGGAGATCGATTACGACCGTGTCGACAAGCTGCGCGGCATGGATATCACGATTACAACCAGCGCAAAGACGGATGCGGAAGCCAAGGCCCTTTTGGAGGCCTTCCAGTTCCCGTTCCGGCAGTAGAAGAGGTAGGCGCACATGGCGAAGGTATCGATGCTCGAGCGCGAAAAAAAGCGCGCACGACTGGTGAACAAGTACGCGGCCAAGCGGGCCGAACTCAAGGCGATCCTGGTGGATGACACCAAGTCGTCTGAAGAGCGTCTCGCGGCCATGCATGCGCTGCAGAAACTGCCGCGCGATTCGTCGCGAGTGCGGCAAACGAACCGCTGTGGCGTGACCGGCCGGCCGAAGGGCTACTATCGCCGGTTTGGCCTCGGGCGCAACAAGCTTCGGGAACACGCCATGAAGGGCGAGATTCCGGGCCTGCGCAAGGCGAGCTGGTAAGGAGATTTGAAGCGATGATGACCGATCCGATTTCCGACATGCTCACTCGCGTGCGCAATGCGCAGCGTGCGAACAAAGAGCAGGTCGCTATTCCCTACAGCAAGGCCAAGGAGCGCATCCTTAAGGTCTTCGCGGATGAGGGCTACGTGGGCGACATCCAGGTCGAGGGTGAAGCGGCCCAGAAAAAGCTCGTGGTTCGCCTGAAATATTTCGAGGGCCGGCCGGTCATCGAGTCCGTCGATCGGATCTCCCGTCCGGGGCTGCGGATCTACCGCGGGAAGGATGAGCTTCCGCGGATCAACGCGGGGCTCGGTGTCGCGGTGATTTCCACGCCGCAGGGTGTCATGAGTGACCGCGCTGCCCGGGCCGCTGGCCAGGGTGGCGAAGTCCTCTGCAAGATTTACTGAGGAATCAGCCATGTCGCGCATTGCAAATCTGCCGATCAAGCTGCCCAACGGCGTCTCCGTCGAGCAGTCGGACAGCGAGATCAAGATCAAGGGCCCGAAGGGCGAGCTTCAGCTCACCTGCCCCGAGGCGGTGCTGGTCACCGTCGAGGAAGGCGTGGTCCGTGTGAAAGCCGCCGAGAACGCGAAGAACGTGGCGCTGGCCGGTACGATTCGCGCGTTGCTGGGCAACCACGTCCACGGCGTTAGTGAAGGATTCGAACGGGCGCTGGAGCTGGTCGGTGTTGGGTATCGCGCCCAGATGCAGGGCGCGAAGCTGAACCTGACGTTGGGCTACTCGCACCCGATCAACTTCGAGATCCCGGAAGGGGTCACGGTCGAGACGCCGACCCCGACCGAGGTCGTGGTCAAGGGAACGGATCGCCAGAAGGTGGGGCAGGTGGCTGCGAATATTCGCGCCTTCCGCCCGCCGGAGCCCTACAAGGGCAAGGGCGTGAAGTACAAAGACGAGCGCATTGTGCGCAAAGAAGCCAAGAAGAAGTAGGTAGGCACCAGTGGACAAGAAAGAGGCCAGACTTAAGAGGGCGCGTCGCGCACGGTTCAAGATCCGTGAGCTGGGGGTGCATCGTCTCTGTATCCACCGGACGCCGCGCCACATGTACGCGCAGATCATTGCGCCGTCCGGCGACGCGGTGTTGGCCGCGGCGTCGACGGTTGAGAAGGATCTGAAGAATGCCGGCGGTTCGACCGGTAACACGGACGCCGCTGCCCGAGTGGGTCAGGCGATCGCTGAACGTGCGCGTAAAGCCGGCATTGAACAGGTCGCGTTTGACCGCGCGGGCTTTCGTTATCACGGGCGAGTGAAGGCTTTGGCCGACGCCGCACGTGAAAACGGCCTGCAGTTCTAGTCAAACGGGATCGAGCGGAGAAAGAAATGGCACGTAACGATGTAAGCGAAGCGCAAGACGGCCTGCAGGAAAAACTGATCGGCGTGAACCGCGTGGCCAAGGTGGTCAAGGGCGGCCGCCAGTTCCGGTTTGCCGCATTGACCGTGGTCGGTGACGGCGAAGGCCGTGTCGGCTATGGCTATGCCAAGGCGCGGGAAGTGCCGGCGGCCATCCAGAAGGCGATGCAACAAGCGCGCATGGAAATGCGCGACGTCTCGCTGACCGACGGGACCCTGCATTACGCAGTCAATGGCCATCATGGCGCGGCGAATGTGTACATGCAGCCGGCGTCCGAAGGTACCGGGATTATTGCCGGGGGTGCGATGCGTGCCGTGCTTGAAGTGGCCGGCGTGCGCAACGTGCTGGCCAAATGCGTCGGCTCGCGCAACCCGATTAACGTCGTGCAGGCGACCATCGACGGGCTCACTGCGGTGAGTTCGCCGGATCGGGTTGCTGCCAAGCGCGGCAAGACCGTTGACGAAGTGACGAGCTAAGCCATGAGCAAGCTGAAATTGACCCTGGTACGCAGCACCGCAGGCCGCATCGCCTCTCACAAGGCGTGCGTGCGAGGCCTGGGGCTGCGCAAGACCCACAGCACTTCGACGATCGAGGCCACTCCCGAGAATATGGGGATGGTCAACAAGGTGTCGTACCTGCTTAAGGTAGAGGAAGTCTAACCATGCGACTGAATGAGATTGCGAGCCCCGACGGCGCCCGGAAGCCGGCGAAGCGCCGCGGCCGTGGTATCGGCTCGGGTCTGGGTAAGACCGGTGGCCGTGGCCACAAGGGCCAGAAGTCGCGGTCCGGCGGCTTCACCAAGGTCGGCTTCGAGGGTGGTCAGATGCCCTTGCAGCGTCGTCTGCCGAAGGTGGGTTTCCGTTCCCGCAAGCAGCGCTATGCCGCCGAGGTTCGCCTCAGTGAACTGGCCAAGGTCGACGGTGACGTGACCCTGGAAAGCCTGAAGGCCGCCGGCGTGGTGCGCAGTGATGTCCAGAGCGCCAAGATCTTCGCCTCGGGCGAAGTGTCGAAGGCCTGCACCGTTAAGGGTGTGGGTGTGACCAAAGGCGCGCGGGCGGCGATTGAAGCCGCTGGCGGGAGCGTTGAGGCGTAAATAATGGCGCGTGGAGCGACAGCACGTTCCGGTGGCGGACTCACCGGCTTTACCGAGTTACGCCAACGCTTGCTGTTCGTGCTGGGCGCTCTGGTGGTCTACCGGATCGGTACCTTTATCCCGGTGCCGGGGATCAATCCGGTGGCTGTTTCGCAATTCTTCGAACAGCAAAGCGGCACCATCCTGGACATGTTCAACATGTTCTCCGGGGGAGCGCTGGAACGGTTGTCGATCTTCGCTCTGGGCGTAATGCCCTATATCTCGGCGGCGATCATTATGCAGTTGCTGGCGGCGACGGTACCTGCCTTGCAACAGCTGAAGAAGGAGGGCGAGCAAGGCCGGCGCAAGATTACGCAGTACACGCGCTACGGGACCGTCGCGCTGGCGTTGTTCCAGAGTATTGGGATTGGGATCGCGCTGAATGGGCAGACTATTCAGGGCATGCCGATGGCGTTGAATCCCGGGTTCATCTTCATCTTTACGGTGGTGGTGTCGCTGGTGACGGGGACCCTGTTCTTGATGTGGCTCGGTGAGCAGATTACCGAGCGCGGCATCGGCAACGGGATCTCGATCATCATCTTCGCCGGTATCGTGGCGGGTCTTCCGGGCGCCATCGGTGGAACCCTGGAGCTGGCGCGCACCGGCGAGTTGGCGGCGGCGTTCGTGGTGATCCTGATCGTCCTGGCCCTGGCGGTGACGGCCTTCGTGGTATTCGTGGAGCGCGGGCAGCGTCGCGTAACGATCAATTACGCGAAGCGCCAGGTGGGGCGGAAGATGGTCGGTGGCCAGTCGTCGCACCTGCCGTTGAAGCTCAACATGGCTGGTGTGATCCCGCCGATCTTCGCATCGAGTATCATTCTGTTCCCGTCGACCCTGGGGCAGTGGTTTGGCCAGGCCGAAGGAATGGATTGGCTGCGCGAGATTTCGACGACGTTGGCGCCAGGTCAGCCGCTGTACGTGATGTTCTATGCAGCCGCGATCATCTTTTTCTGTTTCTTCTATACCGCGCTGGTATTCAACTCGCGGGATACAGCGGAAAATCTGAAAAAGCAGGGCGCGTTCATCCCGGGGATTCGGCCGGGCGTGCAAACGGAACGATTCATCGATGGGGTCATGACCCGGTTGACAGCGGTCGGGGCGGTGTACATCACCGCGGTTTGCCTGCTTCCCGAGTTCCTGATCCTGTACTGGAATGTGCCTTTCTACTTTGGCGGGACGTCGCTGCTGATCATTGTGATCGTGGTCATGGACTTCATGGCGCAGCTGCAGTCGCACCTGGTGTCGCACCAGTACGAAGGCTTGATGAAGAAAGCGAATCTGAAGGGTTTCGGCGGGACCGGGATCCGGTAGACCAGGAGAAAGACCATGAAAGTACGTGCATCTGTAAAGCCGATCTGCCGGAACTGCAAAGTTATTCGGCGGAACGGGGTGGTGCGGGTGATCTGTTCGGATGCCCGCCACAAGCAACGTCAAGGCTGAACTTGGCGTAACGGATATTCATTGCTACTATAGCCGGCTTTGCCGGATTTAGATGGAGAGGTTGGATGGCTCGCGTCGCTGGAATCAATATTCCTGACCAGAAGCACACGGTAATCGCGCTGACCGCGATCTATGGCATTGGCCCGACTCGGGCTGGCCTGATCTGCGATGGAGCGGGTGTGCGTCGGGACATCAAGGTGCGGGATCTGACCGATGCCGAAGTCGATGCACTGCGCGCCCAGATCGACAAGATTCCCGTGGAAGGGGATCTGCGCCGAGAGGTCAGCATGAACATCAAGCGGCTGATGGACCTCGGCTGCTACCGTGGCGTGCGCCACCGCCGCGGCCTCCCGCTGCGCGGTCAGCAGACGCAGACGAACGCTCGCACCCGGAAGGGTCCGCGGCGTCCGATTCGCAAGTAATCAGACTGGGATTTCAGGTACATGGCACAAGCGCAAACTCGGACCAAGAAAAAGGTCCGCAAGAATATCGCCGAGGGCGTGGCTCACGTGTATGCCACGTTCAACAACACCATCATTACGATCACTGATCGGCAGGGCAACACGATCAGCTGGGCCACCTCGGGTGGGTCCGGCTTCCGTGGCTCCCGCAAGTCGACCCCGTTCGCGGCTCAGATTGCCGCCGAACGTGCCGGGACGACGGCGGCCGAGCACGGCGTGAAGAACCTCGACGTGATGGTGCGCGGTCCGGGCCCGGGTCGCGAGTCGGCGGTACGTGCGCTGAACAATGCCGGGTTCAAGATCACGAATATCAGTGACGTGACCCCGATCCCTCACAACGGCTGCCGGCCGCCCAAGAAACGCCGCGTTTAAGGCTGGAGTTCAAGAATGGCTCGTTACATTGGACCGAAATGCAAGCTCAGCCGCCGCGAAGGCGTCGATCTGGGCCTGAAGAGCGGCGCTCGCGCGCTGGAAACCAAGTGCAAGCTGGACAAGCCGCCGGGTCAACACGGCGAACGTCGTACCCGTTTGTCCGATTACGCCGTGCAGCTGCGCGAGAAGCAGAAGCTGCGCCGTATCTACGGCGTGCTGGAGAAGCAGTTCCGCAACTATTACAAGAAGGCCGCGCAGCGCAAGGGCTCCACGGGTGAGAACCTGTTGAAGCTGCTGGAAGGCCGTCTCGATAACGTGGTCTATCGCATGGGCTTCGGCTCCACGCGTTCCGAGGCCCGTCAGCTGGTTGCGCACCGCGCGATCCAGGTGAACGGCCAGGTGGTCAATATTGCGGCCTACCAGGTGCAGCCTTCGGACGTGGTTACCGTGCGTGAGAAGGCCCGTAAGCAGGTCCGTATTCAGGACGCGATGACCCTGGCCGAGCAGAGCGGATTCCCGAGCTGGATTGAAGTCGATACCAGCAAGTTTGAGGGGACGTTCAAGGCAGTTCCGGATCGTTCCGAGCTGCCTGCCGACATCAACGAGTCGCTCGTCGTCGAGCTGTACTCGAAGTAATCGTACGTTTTAGTCGCCAGCGACCCGGCGCCAGGAGTCACAATGCAGTCCAACGAACTGGTCAAGAAACAGCAGATCGAGGTCGAAGCCGAGAACCGGAATCAGGCCAAGGTTGCGCTCGAGCCGCTCGAGCGCGGCTTCGGGCACACGCTGGGCAACGCCCTGCGCCGTGTTTTGCTTTCGTCCATTCCGGGCGCGGCGATCGTCGAGGCCCGCATCGAAGGTGTGCTGCACGAATACACCACGATCGAGGGTGTTCAGGAAGACGTCGTCGACATCCTGCTGAATCTGAAGGGTGTGGCGCTGCGCATGCATGCGCGCGATGAATCGAACCTGACCCTAAAGAAGAAGGGTCCGTGTGTCGTGACCGCGGGTGATATTCAGGTCGATCACGATGTCGAGGTGGTGAACCCCGAACACGTGATCGCGACCATCACCAAGAACGTGGAACTGGACATGACGCTTCAGGCCCGCGCCGGTCGTGGCTACGAGCCGGTGAGCGCCCGTCGCAAGGCCGAGGGCGGGGATGACACCGGGATCGGTCGACTGCTGCTGGATGCCAGCTTCAGCCCGATCCGCCGAGTGTCCTATCGCGTTGAAAGCGCGCGCCTGGCTCAGCGGACCGATATGGATCGCCTGGTACTGGAACTCGAAACCAACGGTGCGATTGCCCCTGACGATGCCGTGCGGCAGGCCGCCACGATTCTGCAGGGCCAGTTGGCCCCGTTCGTGGATCTTCAGGAAGAGACGGGCGAAGTCGTCGGTGCTGCGGGTGGTGCGATCGATCCGGTGTTGCTGCGCCCGGTCGACGAGCTCGAACTCACCGTGCGTTCGGCGAACTGCCTGAAGGCCGAGAACCTGTACTACATTGGTGATCTGGTGCAGCGCACCGAGGTTGAGCTGCTGCGAGCCCCGAATCTGGGCAAAAAGTCGCTTACCGAGATCAAGGACACGCTGGCGACCCACGGGCTGTCGCTCGGCATGCGTCTCGAGAACTGGCCGCCGCCGGGTCTGCGCGACGACAACGAGTAATCACGGCGCCCCGCGCCCATCGTTTTTCTAGAGGAAGCCTCTCATGCGTCATCGTCATTCCGGCCGTCAGCTGAACCGCAACAGTTCGCACCGCAAGGCCATGTTTCAGGCCCTGTCCGTGGCTCTGTTCCGGCACGAGCTGATCAAGACCACGCTGCCCAAGGCGAAGGAACTGCGTCGTGTGGCCGAGCCGCTGATCACCCTGGCGAAGGAAGACAGCGTGCACGGCCGACGTACTGCTTTTGCCCGCCTGCGTGACAAAGAGATCGTGGGCAAGCTGTTCAGTGAGCTGGGCCCGCGCTACCAGCAGCGCCCCGGTGGGTACTTGCGCATCCTCAAGTGCGGCAACCGTCCTGGTGACAACGCCCCGATGGCGTATGTCGAGCTGGTGGACCGCCCGGAAGACACCGAGGTGAAAGAGGACGAAGCGGCCTGAGGTCGCGGAATTCCTCTCGATAGATCTGCCCCGAATCAAGGGCGGAGCAAAAGCCGGCCTAGCGCCGGCTTTTTTGTGGCTAGGTGTGATCTCTCAATAGGTTGTCCACGGGACGACTCCGAAGGATGCTGAGTTTGCGGACTGAGCCATTCCCAAGGAGGACGCCCCGTGAACCTTCACCAAAATGCCTTAATGGGCCCCCGCGGTCGAGAGCGGATGGCTCGTCTGGTCGTGGATCACGGCCAGAGCCTTCGGGCCACGGCCCGCGCCGTTGGCGTGGATCCGAAGACCGTGCAGCGCTGGGTCCAGCGGTTCCAGGAGGCGGGCCGTTCAGGTCTTGTGGACCGTTCGTCCCGGCCG
>NZ_AQXQ01000002.1 GCF_000376865.1 Thioalkalivibrio sp. ALJ7
CATCGCCGCCGTCAGCGTCGTTTTCCCATGGTCCACATGACCAATCGTTCCCACATTCACATGCGGCTTCTTACGCTCGAACTTTTCCTTGGACACAGCTCAAACCTCTTGCAGTTCTTTCAAATAACGCGAGTTCTGGATCAGGACGCCTTGGCGGCTACCGCTTCGGCGATCTGGGCGGGGGCTTCGGCGTACTTCTCGAACTCCATCGAGTAGGTCGCGCGACCCTGGCTCATCGAACGCAGTTGCGTCGAGTAGCCGAACATTTCGGACAGCGGGACCTCGGCCTTCAGCAGCTTCTGGCCGGCCACGTCTTCCATGCCTTGGACCTGACCGCGCCGGCGATTGAGGTCGCCCATCACGTCGCCCATGTATTCTTCCGGTGTCTCCACCTCAACCTTCATCATCGGCTCAAGCAGGACCGCGCCGGCCTTCAGCGCACCTTCCTTGAAGGCCATGGAGCCGGCCACCTTGAACGCCATCTCGTTGGAGTCGACGTCATGGTAAGAGCCATCGAACAGGGTGACCTTGACGTCCTCAACCGGGTACCCGGCGAGCACACCATTGGCCATCTGTTCCTCGATCCCCTTGGAGACCGCCGGGATGTAATCCTTCGGCACCACACCGCCGACGATGGCATTGACGAACTTGAAGCCTTCGCCCGGCTCCAGCGGCTCGATGCGAATCCAGACGTGGCCGTACTGACCGCGGCCACCGGACTGGCGAACAAACTTGCCTTCCTGCTCGACCGTCTTGCGGATGGTTTCGCGGTAGGCCACCTGTGGCTGACCGACGTTGGCCTCGACCTTGAACTCCCGCTTCATGCGGTCGACCAGCACCTCCAGGTGCAGCTCGCCCATGCCGGAGATGATCGTCTGACCCGACTCTTCATCGGTACGAACACGGAACGACGGGTCTTCCTGCGCCAATTTGTTCAGCGCGATCCCCATCTTTTCCTGGTCGGTCTTGGTCTTCGGCTCGACCGCGATCGAGATCACCGGCTCGGGGAACTCCATGCGTTCGAGTTCGACCGGGTCGTTCGGGTCACACAGCGTGGTCCCGGTATACAGGTCCTTCAGGCCAACGACCGCACCGATGTCACCCGCGCGCAGCTCCTTGATCTCTTCACGAGAGTTGGAGTGCATCTGCAGGATACGCCCGATGCGCTCGCGGCGATCATTCTGCGTGTTCAGCACGGAATCGCCAGCCGACAACACGCCAGAGTAGACACGCACGAAGGTTAGCGAGCCGACATAGGGGTCGGTCATGATCTTGAATGCCAGCGCGGCAAACGGCTCGTCATCCGACGCATGCTTCTGCACCGGCTCTTCGGTACCGGCCTTCACACCCTTGATCGCCTTAACCTCCTCCGGCGACGGCAGGTATTCGACCACGGCATCCAGCATCGCCTGAACACCTTTGTTCTTGAAGGCGGAGCCGCACAGCATCGGCACGATCTCGAGATCAATGGTGCGCTTGCGCAGCGCCGACTTGATCTCTTCCTCGCTAAGGTCGCCCTCGTTGAGGTACTTGTCCATCAGCTCTTCGGTCGCCTCGGCAGCGGCCTCGAGCATGTTCTCGCGCCACTTCTCGGCCTCGGCCTTCAGGTCATCCGGGATGTCCTTGTACTCGAAGCTGATCCCAAAGTTGTCTTCGTCCCAGTAGATGGCCTGCATCTTGACCAGGTCGATCACACCCTTGAAGTTATCCTCGGCACCGATCGGCAGCTGGATCGGGACCGGGTTGGCCTGCAGGCGCTCTTTCATCTGCTCATAGACGCGCAGGAAATCGGCGCCGGCACGGTCCATCTTGTTGACGAACGCCAGGCGCGGCACGGCGTACTTGGTCGCCTGACGCCACACCGTCTCGGACTGCGGCTGCACACCACCGACCGCGCAATACACCATGACGGCACCGTCGAGGACACGCATGGAGCGCTCGACCTCGATGGTGAAGTCCACGTGCCCCGGGGTATCGATGATATTCACCCGGTGCTCGTCAAACTGCTTGGCCATACCGGACCAGAAGCTGGTGGTCGCAGCGGAGGTGATGGTGATCCCGCGCTCCTGCTCCTGCTCCATCCAGTCCATCACGGCTGCACCGTCATGCACTTCGCCGATCTTGTGCGACAGGCCGGTGTAAAACAGGATGCGCTCGGTCGTCGTCGTCTTGCCGGCGTCGATGTGCGCGCTGATCCCGATGTTCCGGTAGCGCTTAAGTGGTGTCTTGCGTGCCACGGTGAGCCTCTCTAAACAGATTTACCAGCGGAAATGCGCGAACGCCTTGTTCGCTTCCGCCATACGGTGAGTGTCTTCGCGCTTCTTCACGGCGGAACCCTTGCTGTCGGAAGCATCCATCAGCTCGCCGGCCAGCTTCAGCGCCATGGTGCGCTCGCCACGCTTGCGGGCGGCTTCCACAACCCAGCGCATGGCCAGCGCGTCCTGGCGCACGGAACGCACCTCCACCGGAACCTGGTAGGTCGCACCACCGACGCGTCGGGATTTCACCTCGACACGCGGACGAATGTTGTCCAGGGCACGCTCCAGCGCACCCATGCCGTCGCCCTGCTTGGCCTCGATCTGGTCCAGGGCGCCGTAGACGACCTGTTCGGCGACGGACTTCTTGCCGTCACGCATAACCGTATTGATGAATTTGGCCAGGCGCTCGCTTCCGAACTTGGGGTCGGGAAGGATGTGACGCTTGGGGGCAGCTGCTCTTCTTGACATGTTTCAGTTCCCGGACTGGATCACGGTTAGGATTTGGGACGCTTGGTGCCGTACTTGGACCGGCCCTGGGCACGCTTTTGCACGCCCTGGGTGTCCAGGCTGCCGCGCACCGTGTGGTACCGCACGCCCGGAAGGTCCTTCACACGACCACCACGGATCAGGACCACCGAGTGCTCCTGCAGGTTGTGGCCTTCACCGCCGATATAGCTACTGACTTCATAGCCATTCGTCAGCCGCACGCGCGCAACCTTGCGCAGCGCCGAGTTCGGCTTCTTCGGGGTAGTGGTGTAGACACGGGTGCAGACCCCGCGCTTCTGCGGGGAACCCTGCAGCGCCGGCACGTCGCTCTTCTCGACGGGGCGCTTGCGGGGCTTGCGTACCAACTGGTTGATCGTGGCCATGAAACCCTTTCTCCTAGCCTAAAAATAACGACAGGCCGGTGCCGAGACCGGCCTGTCGAGGGAGCGGAATTCTAATCGCCGCCCCCATGAGTGTCAAGGTGGGACGGGTCACTCGGACCCGTCTTCCGTGGTACCCGGGTCGGCGGTGGCCGGTTCGGATTCGGCGGTAACCGCCGGCGCCTCTGCGACCGTCTCGAACTCGGGCATTTCCAACGCGCGCTTGCGGCGGCGTTCCTTGTGATAGGCAAGCCCCGTCCCAGCCGGGATCAGGCGACCGACAATCACGTTTTCCTTCAGGCCGCGCAGGTCATCGCGGGCGCCACGGGTGGACGCCTCGGTCAGCACCCGAGTGGTCTCCTGGAAGGATGCCGCGGAGATAAACGACTCGGTGACCAGCGAGGCCTTGGTGATCCCCAGGAGCACGCGCTCGTAGGTCGCCGGCTGCTGATCGGCACCAATCTGCTCGTTCTCCTCGAGGACGCGAATGCGATCCACCTGGTCCCCGGCAAGGAACTTGGTATCGCCAGCGTCCACGATGTTCACCTTGCGCATCATCTGGCGGACGATCACCTCGATGTGCTTGTCGTTGATCTTCACGCCCTGCAGGCGGTAGACGTCCTGGATCTCCTGAACCTGGTATTCGGCCAGGGTGGTCACACCCCGCAGCCGCAGGATGTCATGCGGGTCCAGTTCGCCATCGACCACGACCTCGCCACGCTCCACGCGTTCGCCTTCGAACACGTTCACCTTGCGCAGCTTCGGGATCAGCATTTCGACCGGGTCACCCTTGTCCGGGGTGATCACCAGACGCTGCTTGCCCTTGGTCTCCTTGCCGAAGGACACGGTGCCCGAGATCTCCGCCAGGACGGCGGGCTCCTTCGGACGCCGGGCCTCGAACAGGTCGGCCACACGCGGCAGACCACCGGTGATATCACGTGTCTTGGAGGACTCCTGCGGCAAACGGGCGATGACGTCCCCCACTTCGACCCGGGCGTTGTCTTCCAGGTTGAAGATGGCGTTTGCCGGCAACATGTACTGGGCGGGCATGTCGGTACCCGGGATGTACACCTCGTTGCCGTCATCGTCCAGCAGCTTGACCGTCGGACGCAGATCCTTGCCCGCGGTCGAGCGGCTCTTCGGATCCAGCACCACGTTCGAGGAGAGACCGGTAAATTCGTCGGTCTCCTTGGTGACGGTCACGTTCTCGACGAAGTCCTGGAGGCGGATGTTACCCGCCACCTCGGTCACGATCGGATGGGTATGCGGATCCCAGCTCGCGACCTCCTGACCGGACTCGACGGTATCGCCATCGTGGACGGTGATGGTCGCCCCGTAGGGGATCTTGTAGCGCTCGCGCTCGCGGCCCTGATCGTCGATCACGCCCAGCTCCCCGGAACGCGACACCGCGACCAGGTTGCCAGCCTTGTTGGTAACCGTCTTCAGATTGTGCAGGCGTGCGGAACCGGCGCTCTTCACCTGGATCGCACTGACCGTCACGGCACGGCTCGCAGCCCCACCGATGTGGAAGGTACGCATGGTGAGCTGGGTGCCCGGCTCACCGATCGACTGAGCGGCGATCACGCCAACCGCCTCGCCCGCGTTGACCTCGTGGCCACGCGCCAGATCGCGCCCATAGCACTTCGCACAGATGCCCTGACGCGTCTCGCAGGTAATCGCGGAGCGCACTAGCACCTCGTCCACCGAAGCGGCATCGAGCGTATCGACCATCGCCTCGTCGAGCAGGGTGCCCGCCGGGATCAGGGTCTCGTCGGTCCCCGGACGCAATACGTCGACTGCAGTCGTGCGGCCCAGTACGCGGTCGCGCAGGGGCTCAACAACGTCGCCGCCCTCGATGATTGGCTTCATCAGCAGACCTTGCTGGGTCCCGCAGTCCGGCTGAGTAACCACAACGTCCTGGGAGACATCGACCAGGCGGCGGGTCAGGTAACCGGAGTTCGCGGTCTTCAACGCGGTGTCGGCCAGGCCCTTTCGGGCCCCGTGGGTCGAAATGAAGTACTGCAGGACGTTCAGACCCTCGCGGAAGTTCGCGGTGATTGGCGTCTCGATGATGGACCCGTCCGGCTTGGCCATCAGGCCACGCATGCCGGCCAGCTGACGGATCTGCGCGGCGGAACCACGCGCACCGGAATCGGCCATCATGAAGATCGAGTTGAACGAGTTCTGTTCGACCGTCTCGCCATCCTTGTTGGTGACCTGCTCCTTGCCGAGACGCTCCATCATGGCCTTGGCCACCTGGTCATTGCAGTGCGACCAGATATCCACAACCTTGTTGTAGCGCTCGCCCTTGGTGACGAGACCCGAGGCGTACTGGTCCTCGATCTCTTTCACCTGGTCCTCAGCACCCTGCAGGATCGGATGCTTCTCGTCCGGAATCACCATGTCGTCGGCGCAGAACGACACGCCGGCACGGGTGGAGTAGTAGAAGCCCGCATACATCAACTGGTCCGCGAACACCACGGTGTCCTTCAGGCCCAGGCGGCGGTAGCAGGAGTTGATCAGCCCGGAGATCGCCTTCTTGTTCAGCTCGCGGTCGATCAGCTCGAACGGCAGGCCCTTGGGCATGATGCGCGACAGAATCGCGCGGCCCACCGTGGTCTCGACACGCATCGAGGGCAGCTTCTCGCCCTCCGCCACGTCGGCCATGGTGTCCGGGATGCGCACGGTAATACGGGCATGCAGATCGACCTGCTTGTGCTCGTAGGCGCGGTGGACTTCATCCACGTCGGAGAAGGTCATGCCTTCGCCCTGAGCGTTCACCTTCTCGCGGGAGAGGTAGTACAAGCCCAGCACGATGTCCTGCGACGGCACGATGATCGGCTCGCCGTTCGCCGGGGAGAGCACGTTGTTGGAGGACAGCATCAGGGTGCGCGCCTCCAGCTGGGCCTCCAGCGACAGCGGCACGTGAACGGCCATCTGGTCACCATCGAAGTCCGCGTTGAACGCGGCGCAGACCAGCGGATGCAGCTGGATGGCCTTGCCCTCGATCAACACCGGCTCGAACGCCTGGATCCCCAGGCGGTGCAGGGTCGGGGCGCGGTTCAGCATCACCGGGTGCTCGCGGATGACCTCTTCGAGGATATCCCAGACCTCGGGACCTTCCTTCTCCACCGCCTTCTTGGCGGCCTTGATCGTGGTCGCCAGACCGCGACGCTGCAGCTTGCCGAAGATGAACGGCTTGAACAGCTCCAGCGCCATGCGCTTGGGCAGGCCGCACTGGTGCAGACGCAGGGTTGGGCCGACCACGATCACGGAACGACCGGAGTAGTCCACGCGCTTGCCCAGCAGGTTCTGACGGAAGCGGCCCTGCTTGCCCTTGATCATGTCGGCCAGGGACTTCAGCGGGCGCTTGTTGGTGCCGGTAATCGCACGGCCTCGGCGGCCGTTGTCCAGCAGCGCATCCACGGACTCCTGCAGCATGCGCTTTTCGTTGCGCACGATGATGTCCGGGGCATTCAGCTCCAGCAGGCGGCGCAGACGGTTGTTGCGGTTGATCACCCGGCGGTACAGGTCGTTCAGGTCGGAGGTCGCAAAACGACCCCCGTCCAGCGGCACCAACGGACGCAGGTCCGGCGGCAGCACCGGCAGGACCTTCATGATCATCCACTCCGGCTTGTTGCCGGATTCGAGGAACGACTCGACCAGCTTCAGGCGCTTCCCGAAGCGCTTGATCTTGGTCTCGGAGCCGGTCTCGGCCAGCTCCTGGCGCAGCTTGGCGGCCTCGGCCTGCAGGTCCATCTCTTTCAGCAGGCTCAGTACCGCCTCCGCACCCATCAGCGCGGTGAAGTCATCGCCATGCTCTTCCATCGCCTCGAGGTATTCCTCGTCGGTCAGGAGTTGGCGCTTCTCCAGCGTGGTGAAGCCCGGATCGGTCACGATGAAGGACTCGAAATAGAGCACCTTCTCGATGTCCTTCAGCGTCATGTCGAGCAGCAGGCCAATACGGGACGGCAGGCTCTTCAGATACCAGATATGGGCGACCGGCGAGGCCAGGTCGATATGTCCCATGCGCTCACGGCGCACCTTGGTCTGGGTGACCTCGACGCCGCACTTCTCGCAGACCACGCCGCGATGCTTCAGGCGCTTGTACTTGCCGCACAGGCACTCGTAGTCCTTCACCGGGCCAAAAATCTTCGCGCAGAACAGGCCATCGCGCTCCGGCTTGAAGGTCCGGTAGTTGATGGTCTCCGGCTTCTTTACCTCGCCGAAGGACCACGAGCGGATCTGGTCCGAGGACGCCAGCCCAATACGGATGGCGTCGAACTCTTCGGGCTGCGTCTGCTGCTTGAACAGATTCAGGAGGTCTTTCATTCGCTTGCCTCACAAACTTGGTTTCGAGGGGCGCGCACGCCCCGTCGGATCACAATCGGATCGGAGAAGATCAGTCCTGCTCGAGCTCGATATTGATGCCGAGCGCCTTGATCTCCTTCATGAGCACGTTAAACGACTCGGGGACGTTGGCCTCCATATGGTGCTCACCGTCAACGATGTTCTTGTACATCTTGTTACGGCCCTGCACGTCGTCCGCCTTCACCGTAAGCATTTCCTGCAGGGTGTAGGCAGCGCCGTAGGCCTCCAGTGCCCAGACCTCCATTTCGCCGAAGCGCTGACCGCCGAACTGCGCCTTGCCGCCCAGCGGCTGCTGGGTGACCAGGGAGTACGGGCCGGTGGAACGCGCATGCATCTTGTCGTCCACCAGGTGGTTCAGCTTCAGCATGTGCATGTAGCCCACCGTGACCGGACGATCGAAGCCGTCGCCGGTGCGACCGTCATACAACTGGGCCTGCCCGGTTTCCGGCAGGTCCGCCAGACGCAGCATCTCCTTGATCTCGGCCTCTTCGGCTCCATCGAACACCGGCGTCGCCATCGGCACGCCACCACGCAGGTTCTTGCACAGGGCGATGATCTCGGCATCCGACATGGAGTCGAGGTCCACCTTGCGCTCGCGGTGGTTGTAGATCTTGTCGAGGAACTCACGCAGCTTCGCGATCTCGGCCTGGGCCTCGAGCATGCGGTTGATCTTGTCGCCCAGGCCCTTGGCGGCCCACCCGAGGTGAACCTCCAGCACCTGCCCGACGTTCATGCGCGAGGGCACACCCAACGGGTTCAGCACCACGTCGACCGGGGTCCCGTCCTCAAGGAACGGCATATCCTCTTCCGGCACGATCATCGAGATCACACCCTTGTTCCCATGGCGGCCCGCCATCTTGTCGCCCGGCTGCAGACGGCGCTTCACGGCCACATAGACCTTCACCATCTTCTGCACGCCCGGCGGCAGGTCGTCACCCGCGGCCAGCTTGGCCTTCTGGTGCTCGAACTTCTTCTCGAACGCCTCGTGCTGATCCTTGATCTGGCGCCCCAGGTCTTCCAGCTGGCTGTTCACGGCGTCGTCCTTCAGACGCACCTCGAACCACTGGTCACGCGACAGGCCCTGCAGGTACTTCTTGGCGACCTTGGAACCATCGCCCAGGCCCTCCGGACCACCAGCGGCGGTCTTGTTGACCAGCAGCTTCTCCACACGGGCGTAGATGTCGTCCTCGTAGATGCGCAGCTGATCCTTCAGGTCCTTCTGCACGGCGGCGAGATCGTCGGCCTCGATCGACTTCGCACGGGCGTCCTTCTCCACGCCATCGCGGGTGAAGACACGCACGTCAATCACGGTGCCCTCAATGCCGGACGGCACGCGCAGAGACGTATCCTTCACGTCCGAGGCCTTCTCGCCAAAGATCGCCCTCAGGAGCTTCTCTTCCGGGGTCAGCTGGGTCTCGCCCTTGGGCGTGACCTTGCCGACCAGGATGTCGCCCGGATTCACCTCGGCACCGACATAGACCACGCCGGACTCGTCCAGCTTGTTCAGCAGCGACTCGGACACGTTGGGGATGTCCGCGGTGATCTCTTCCTGACCCAGCTTGGTGTCGCGGGCGACACAGTTGAGCTCTTCGATATGGATCGTGGTGTAGCGGTCTTCCTGGACCACGCGCTCCGAGATCAGGATCGAGTCCTCGAAGTTGTAGCCATTCCAGGGCATAAACGCGACCATCATGTTCTGACCCAGCGCCAGCTCGCCCATATCGGTGGAGGAGCCGTCGGCAATCGCGTCGCCACGCGCAATCTCGTCACCCACCGCAACCAGCGGGCGCTGGTTGATGGAGGTGTTCTGGTTGGAACGCGAGTACTTGGTCAGGTTGTAGATGTCGACGCCCGGTTCGCCCGGCACGGTCTCGTCATCGTTCACCCGCACCACGACACGCCCGGCATCCACCGAGTCCACGGTACCGCCGCGCTTGGCGACGATCGCGGAGCCGGAGTCGATGGCGACCGCACGTTCGATACCCGTACCCACCAGCGGCTTGTCGGCCCGCAGGCACGGCACGGCCTGACGCTGCATGTTCGCACCCATCAGGGCGCGGTTGGCGTCATCGTGCTCCAGGAACGGCAGCAGCGCGGCGGCGACCGACACGATCTGCTTCGGCGACACATCCATGTACTGGATCTTGTCCGGCGTCGAGATCGTGAACTCTTCCTGGTGGCGACAGGAGACGAGGTCGTCACTCAGACGGCCCTCCTCGTCCATCGCCGCGTTCGCCTGGGCGATCACGTACTGGCTTTCCTCGATCGCGGAGAGATACACGATCTCGGCGGTCACCTTGCCGTCCTCGACCTTGCGGTACGGCGTCTCCAGGAAGCCGTAGCGGTTGGTGCGGGCGTACACGGCCAGGGAGTTGATGAGACCGATGTTCGGGCCTTCCGGCGTCTCGATCGGGCACACACGACCATAGTGGGTCGGGTGCACGTCACGCACTTCGAAGCCAGCACGTTCACGGGTCAAACCGCCCGGGCCCAACGCCGAGATACGCCGCTTGTGGGTCACCTCGGACAGCGGGTTGTTCTGGTCCATGAACTGCGACAGCTGGCTGGACCCGAAGAATTCCTTGACCGCAGCGGCCACGGGCTTGGCGTTGATCAGCTCCTGCGGCATCAGACCTTCGCTTTCGGCGACGGTCAGACGCTCCTTCACCGCACGCTCGACCCGCACCAGTCCCAGCCGGAACTGGTTCTCGGCCATCTCGCCCACCGAACGGATACGGCGGTTACCGAGGTGGTCGATATCATCGGTGCGACCATTGCCGTTACGCAGATCGATCAGGACCTTGAGCACCGACAGAATGTCTTCAGGCGACAGGACCCCGGCGCCTTCGTCGGTATCGCGACCCACGCGCCGGTTGAACTTCATGCGGCCAACGGCCGAGAGGTCATAGCGGTCTTCGGAGAAGAACAGGTTGGAGAACAGGTTTTCAGCGGCGTCCTTGGTCGGCGGCTCGCCGGGACGCATCACGCGATAGATCTCGACCTGGGCCTCCAGCTGCGTCTTGGTCGGATCCAGACGCAGCGTGTCCGACATATACGGACCATGGTCGTAGTCGTTGGTATAGATGGTATCGAGGGTCTTCACGCCCTCGGCACGCAGCTTGTCCAGCAACTCCTGGGTCAGCGCATCATTGGCATTGGCGATCAGCTCGCCGGTGGACTCGTCCACGATACCCTTTGCCAGGACACGACCCATCAGGTACTCGTCCGGCACCCGCAGGGTATTAATGCCGGCCTTCTCGATCTCACGGATGTGGCGCGGCGTAATCCGGCGACCGGATTCTACGATCACCTTGTCGCCATCCATGATGTCGACCACGGCCGTTTCCCCACGCATACGCTCGGGGATCAGATCCAGTTGACCGCCGTCTTCATCGAGGGTCAGCTGGTTGAACTCGAAGAAGGTGGACAGGATCTCTTCGGTATCCATGCCCAGCGCGCGCAACAGGATCGAAGCCGGCAGCTTGCGGCGCCGGTCGATGCGCACATACACCCCGTCCTTGGCGTCGAACTCGAAATCGAGCCAGGAACCGCGGTACGGAATAATTCGGGCGTTGTAGAGCAGCTTTTGCGCACTGCCCTGCGTCTTGCCCTTGTCGCTGTCGAAGAACACACCCGGAGAGCGGTGCAACTGCGACACGATCACGCGTTCGGTGCCATTGATAACGAAGGTGCCATTCTCGGTCATGAGCGGCATTTCGCCCATGTAGACCTCTTGCTCCTTCACCTCTTTGACCACGGTGGAGCCCGCCGGGGCTTCCTTGTCGTGGATCACCAGGCGCAGCAGTACCCGCAGCGGGGCCGCGTAGGTCACGCCGCGGATCTGGCATTCCTTCACGTCGAACATCGGCTCGCCCAGGCGGTAGCTCACGTACTCGAGCTGGACATGACCGGAATAGCTGACGATTGGGAATACCGACTGAAACGCCGCATGCAGGCCCAGGGGGTCACGCCCGTCGGGCGCCTTGTCCGCCTGCAGGAAATCCCGATAGGACGTCAACTGGGTTTCGAGCAGGTACGGGACGTCCAGAATCTGGGGACGCTTCCCGAAGTCCTTGCGGATACGTTTCTTTTCGGTATAACTGAGGGCCATGGCTTACCTCGGAGGCTAGCTAAACAACGCGCGACAAAACCCGCGCCACCACGGGCTGAGGCTGACGACCGTACGGCCGCCAGCCTCAGAGCTTCGTGATGTACACGAAAACAACAGGCGCAAGCGCCTTCTTACTTCAGTTCGACGGTGGCGCCCGCGCCTTCCAGCTCCGCCTTCATCTTCTCGGCCTCGTCCTTCGGAGCGCCTTCCTTCACGGTCGCCGGCACGCCTTCGACCATTTCCTTGGCTTCCTTCAGACCCAGACCGGTCAGGCCGCGAACGACCTTGATGACGCCGACCTTGTTTTCACCAAAGCTGGACATCACAACATCGAACTCGTCCTTCGCTTCAGCGGCGGCGGCATCACCACCACCGGCAGCAGCCGGGGCGGCCGCGACGGCGGCAGCGGCGGACACGCCGAACTTCTCTTCCATCTCGCTGATGAGGTCCACAATTTCCAGGACCGTCATGTTGCCGATGGCTTCCAAGATATCTTCTTTCGAAACGGCCATTTTTCTACTCTCCTAACGGGGAACACCCGTAATTCATTCAGTACTTGCTCAGAAACGGCTTAATGGGATTCAGGCTGCCTGTTTCTGGTCACGGATTGCTGCAACGGTACGCACCAGCTTGCCGGGGACCTCGTTCACCGTACGGGCGAACTTGTCGAGCGGCGCCTTCATGGTGGCGAGAAGCGTAGCGAGCGCTTCGTCGCGGGTCGGCAGGCTCGCGAGGCGATCGAGATCGTTCGCCCCCATGAGCTGCCCACCAAAGGACACCAGCCGGACCTTCAGCTGTTCGTTTTCCTTGGCGAAGTTCTTCACCAGGCGCGCGGCCGAACCAGGTTCTTCCTGGCTAAAGGCAAGGATCAGAGGGCCTTGCAGCTCAGGCTGCATGCACTCGAAATCCGTGCCGTCGATCGCTCGCTTGGCGAGGTTGTTCTTCACCACCCGCAGATAGACCCCGGAACTGCGGGCCTGCCGACGCAGGTCGGTCATCTGCGCGACCGAGAGACCCCGGTACTCCGCGGCGACCGCGGAATGCGCCGAGGCAGCAACCGTAGCCAGCTCCGAGACAATCGCCTTCTTGTCGTCGAGATTCAAAGCCACGTTGACTCTCCTCTAGTAAGACCACCCGAAGGTGATCGTGAAACCGGGCGAACCCGGTACTCGGTGCTCCCGTCGCAGGTACTTCCTGAATCGGGTGACACCATCTGCGCAGGCTGGGGTATTAAGCCGGGTCCCAGGACCCGGCGCCTGCGGTCTTGGATGGCGTGCCGCTTGCGCGACAGCCGACCAAAAACCAAATGTTGTTGCTCAGAGCTCCAGCGAGCCCTGGTCGACCTTGACGCCCGGGCCCATCGTCGTGGAGACCGTGACACCCTTGACGTACTGACCCTTGGAGGTCGCCGGCTTCATCTTCATCAGATCCGCCAGCAGGGCGTTCAGGTTGTCGGTAAGCGCACTGGACTCGAAATCCGCCGCGCCAATCGTGCAATGCACAATCCCGCCCTTGTCCGTGCGGTAGCGCACCTGGCCACCCTTGGCATTGGTCACAGCCGTGGCCACGTCCGGGGTCACGGTGCCGACCTTGGGGTTCGGCATCAGGCCACGCGGGCCAAGGATCTGGCCGAGCTGACCCACCACACGCATCGCGTCCGGAGAGGCAATAACGACGTCGAAGTCCATCTGGCCGGCCTTCACCTGCTCCGCAAGGTCGTCCATGCCGACCACATCGGCACCGGCTTCCTTGGCGGCATCGGCATTGGCGCCCTGTGTGAACACGGCCACGCGCACGCTCTTGCCATTGCCGTGCGGCAACACGGTCGAACCGCGGACGACCTGATCGGATTTCCGCGGGTCCACGCCGAGATTCACGGCGACGTCCACGGACTCACGGAATTTCGCCTTGGGCAGATCACGCAGGAGATCGAAGGCATCGGACACCGGGTACAGACGGCCCGACTCGACCTTCTCGCGGATGGCCTTCGTTCGCTTGGTCAGTTTCGCCATCTCAGAGACCCTCCACTTCAAGGCCCATACTGCGGGCACTACCGGCAATGGTCCGGACCGCGGCGTCCAGGTCGGCCGCAGTCAGATCCGGCTCCTTGGTCTTCGCAATCTCTTCCAGCTGCGCGCGCGTCACGGTGCCGACCTTGTTGGTATTCGGCTGACCGGAGCCCGACTGGATACCCGCCGCCTTCTTCAGCAGGATCGCTGCCGGCGGCGTCTTGGTAATAAAGGTGAAGCTGCGATCGGAGTACACGGTGATGACCACCGGCACCGGCAGGCCGGGCTCCATTTCCTGGGTCTGCGCGTTGAACGCCTTGCAGAACTCCATGATGTTCACGCCACGCTGGCCCAGTGCAGGGCCGACGGGCGGGCTCGGGTTGGCCTTGCCGGCCGGAACCTGAAGCTTGATATACGCTTCGATCTTCTTTGCCATGAGTACTCCCTCGGGTGCGAACGCCTTTCGGCTCCCCGATCAGCAGGTAACAGCGCTTGCGCGCCTTTAAGTTTTCTCGACTTGGTGGAACTCGAGTTCCACAGGCGTCGAACGCCCGAAAATCTGGACCGCCACCAGCAGGCGGCTCTTGTCGTAGTTCACTTCCTCGACCACGCCATTGAAGTCATTGAACGGCCCATCGATCACGCGGACCATCTCGCCCACTTCGAACAGGACCTTCGGCCGCGGCTTCTCGGCACCTTCCTGCATGCGCTGCAGGATGGCATCGGCCTCCTTGTCACTGATCGGCGCCGGGCGGTCGGCTGTTCCACCGATGAAGCCGAGCACGCGCGGTACGGCCTTGACCAGATGCCAGGCCTCGTCGTTCAAGTCCATCTGCACCAGCACATAGCCGGGGAAGAACTTACGCTCACTCTTGCGCTTCTGGCCGTCCTTCATTTCGACGACCTCCTCGGTCGGAACGAGGATCTCGCCAAAATGATCCTGCATCCCAAAGCGCTCGACCCGCTCCTCAAGGGAACGCTTCACTTGCGCCTCGAAACCGGAGAATGCCTGTACGACGTACCAGCGTAGTGCCATGGAGAGAATCCTGATGCTTATCCGATGAACCGACTAATACCCCAGCCCAGGAACATATCCAGGAGCCAGAGGAAGATCCCCACCAGGATCACGACGGCAATGACGATCAGCGTGGTCTGAGTCGTCTCTACGCGGGTGGGCCACACCATCTTGCGCACCTCGGTGCGCGCGTTGCCCATAAAGCCGGCAAGCTGGCTTCCCTTGGCGGTGGTCATGCCAATCGCCAAGGCCACACCCACGACAGCGAGCAGCCCGAGGACACGAATCAGAGTGGATTCGTCCTGGAACCAATAGAAGCCCATGACACCGGCAATTAGCAGCGCCACGGCTACCGCGAGCTTGATCGTGTCAAGCACGCCGGTCTGTTCCGATTGTTCACTCATGAATACGTATCACCCGGTGCTGCCGCCATCCGGAAGATGGCAGGCCAGGAGGGACTCGAACCCCCAACCTGCGGTTTTGGAGACCGCTGCTCTGCCAATTGAGCTACTGGCCTAAAAATCGAATTGACAAGAAACAAACGCGAGAGACGACGCACCCGGCGCCGCCTCTCGCGGTCGATCTGTCAACTTGTCTACTCTATCACTCGATGATCTTGGAGACGACGCCGGCGCCGACGGTGCGGCCGCCTTCGCGGATCGCAAAGCGCAGACCGTCTTCCATCGCGATCGGGTTGATCAGGGACAC
>NZ_AQXQ01000003.1 GCF_000376865.1 Thioalkalivibrio sp. ALJ7
CTGCTATCACGCCCGGGCGTTCAGCCAGGCCTGCCGTCGGCTGGGCATCCGTCATCGCCGGACACGGCCCTATACGCCGCGAACCAACGGCAAGGCGGAGCGCTTCATCCAGACCGCCCTGCGCGAGTGGGCCTACGCCTTCACCTATGCCACCTCGGAGGAGCGCAAACGCCACCTGCCCCGGTGGATCCATGACTACAACTGGCACCGCCCACACGGTAGCCTGAACAAACAGCCACCCATCAGCGTCCTCGGGCTACCTGAGGACAACCTTGTGAGACTCCACACCTAGGACTGCTGCCGAAAGCCCGCAACCTCCTGCTGTAGCCCTTGCGCCAGGGCCTCCAGAGCCTCCACCGCCTGCTGCATCTCGTTCGCCCCATCCGCATTGCGCACGGCGATGTCGTTGATGTGGTGGATGTTCCGGTTGATCTCTTCCGCCACCTGGCTTTGTTCCTCCGTCGCGCTCGCCACCTGCCGCGTCATATCGTCGATGGCCGTTACCGAGTCGTGGATATACTCCAGGGTCTCGCCGGCCTCGCCCGCCTTGTCCACCGAAGTCTCGGCATGCTGCTGGCTCACCTCCATGGCCTGCACCGCACGGGTCGCCCCGGCCTGCAGACGCTCGATGATCGAGCGGATCTCCCCGGTGGAGTCGTTGGTACGCTGCGCCAGGTGACGGACCTCGTCCGCCACCACCGCAAAACCCCGTCCGGCCTCGCCCGCCCGCGCGGCCTCGATCGCGGCATTCAGCGCCAGCAGGTTGGTCTTCTCGGCGATCTCCTCGATCACCTGCAAGATGGTGCCGATGTTGTCGGAATCCCCTTTCAGCTCGCCAATAACGTTGTTGGCCTGGCGAATCTCCCCGGCCAAGGTATTGATGGCCCCCTGGGTCGCCTTGACCACGGTACGCCCACCCTCCGCCGCACGGGTCGCCTGACCCGCGCTCTCGGCCGTGCTCTGGGTGTTGTTGGCCACCTCCTGGACGGTGGCGGACATCTGGTTCATCGCGGTGACCACCTGTTCTACGTCACCGCGCTGCTCGTGAGTGGCCCGCGTCATTTCGTTGCTGCGCCCTTCCAGCTGGCGCGCGGAGGCCGCGATCCCGTCGGCCGCATCGGCGACCTGGCGGATCAGCCCCGAGAGCCGGCCCATCACCGTATTGAAGGCCTCGCCGGTGCGGCCGATCTCGTCGTCCGTGGTGACCTCCACGCGGTGCCCAAGATCCGCGCGGCCCTCGCCAATCGCCTCCAACCCGTCGGCCAGACGCTCCAGCGGCCGCGTAAGCACGTTGGCGTAGAACCAGCCGATGCCCAGGGCCACCACAAACGCGATCACCCAAAGCGCCCACAGCAACCACCACAACTGCGTCACCAGTGCATCGTCCACCCCTGCGGCCAGATCGCCCTTCATGGTGTGGAACGTCACCCCGCCCATGATGGACAGCGGCACCGTACTCACCACGATCACCAGGATAATCAGCTTCAGCCGCAAACCACCCAACGGTCCAATCTTCATCGACAACCTCCCTTTCGTCCCTTAACGACCAACCGCCCACGGCCTTGAGCCCGCCAGAGTATCGCCCTCCCCAATGCCCGCCGCCCTGATCCAGCTCAACTCCGGCTACTCGCCAAAACCTCAAAACCGTATTCACCACGAAGCACACGAAGGCACGAAGAAGGGCAAGGGCGATTGCACCACGGAGGGCACGGAGTTCACGGAGAAAATCAAAAGGCGTTCGGCTTAGCGTATCGCTCTCGCTGTGTTCCAGCACCTGTGCCAACGGCAATGACTCTGGACGCTGCCCACGAGAATCCGTCCTTTCTCTGTGTCCTCCGTGCCCTCTGTGGTTAAAAAGCCTTTGACCTGGCCCTTCTTCGTGCCTTCGTGTGCTTCGTGGTGAATAAAGCCCTTCCAGCCAGGCCCGGAACGAAAAAACCCGCGGCCCCGGAGATCGGGACCGCGGGTTCGCGGTAGTGCGTTAGCAGGCCGGGTTAGCGGCTGCGCGCCGCCCGGTTGCCGTTGGCAGACGGGCGCCCGTTGCCACCGCGGCCACCGCCGGGCTTGCCACCGCGACCATTGCGCGGGGCACCATTGCGGCCACCGCCCGGCTTGCCGCCGCGACGATTGGCGTTGCCATCATTGGCAGCCGGCTTGGGCGTGGCGAAGCCCTCGGTCTCGATGCGGTCGATCGGGCGCTGAATCAGGCGTTCAATGCCCTTCAGCAGTTTCATCTCCTCGCCATCCACCAGCGACAGTGCAGCACCATCGGAGCCGGCGCGCCCGGTGCGACCAATGCGATGCACGTAGTCCTCCGGCACATTCGGCAGTTCGAAGTTGACCACCTGCGGGAGCTGGTCGATATCCAGGCCGCGGGCTGCAATATCGGTCGCCACCAGCACCGGCACCTGACCGGACTTGAACTGTTTGAGGGCCTTGGTACGGGCCGCCTGGCTCTTGTTGCCGTGGATCGCTTCGGAACGCACACCGTCCTTGGTCAGCTTTTCCGCCAGGCGATTCGCGCCATGCTTGGTACGGGTGAACACCAGCACCTGTTCCCACTTGTTGGTGCGGATCAAGTGACTCAGCAGTTCCCGCTTCTGGCTGGTCTCGACCAGGTGCACGCTTTGCTGCACCAGCTCGGAGGCCGTGTTGCGGGCCGCCACTTCGATCTCGGCCGGTTTCGTCAGCAGGCCGTTGGCGAGCTTGCGGATCTCGTCGGAGAAGGTCGCCGAGAACATCAGGTTCTGGCGGTTCTTCGGCATCAGCGCAATCAGCTTCTTGATGTCGCGGATGAAACCCATGTCGAGCATCCGATCGGCCTCGTCGAGGACCAGGATCTCCACGCCGGACAGGTCAATGGTTTTCTGGTTGGCATGATCCAGCAGCCGCCCGGGGGTGGCCACCACGATATCCATGCGCTCGCGCAGGGCCTTGATCTGCGGGTTCATGTTCACCCCGCCGAAGATCGTCATCGAGCGCATCTTCAAGTTGCGCCCGTAGGTCTTCACGGAATCATGCACCTGCGCGGCCAGCTCGCGGGTCGGGGTCAGCACCAGGCAGCGCGGACGGCCCGCACCGGGCTTGGGCGCTTCGCTGGTGGACAGGCGCTGCAGGATCGGGAGGGTAAAGCCGGCCGTCTTGCCGGTACCGGTCTGGGCGGCAGCCAGCAGATCGCCCCCTTTCAGGACTTCCGGGATGGCCTGGGCCTGAATCGGCGTCGGGTGCTGGTAACCCGAGGTTTCCAGCGCGCGCAAAAGGGTATCGGCCAACCCGAGGTCGGCAAAGGTCGTATCAGTCATGGAAAGCTCCAACGCTACCCGCCACTCGTTCAACACGGAGCACCCATCGGGGGAAACGAAATCAGGGGGATCACTGCGAACCGAAATGGCTCTGGATCAGATGAACGGACGCTGACGGGCGGGGCGTTCGATGGCGGTACTATACCCGTTTCGTCAATGAAAAGACACTCTACCTATAATCCCTTCGATATATATTTTTTTTGTGCGGGAATATCGGCTAGCTTGCCTCAGTAAAGAGAAGTGGCGCCCACGCAGCACCACCTCAGCCGGACGCGACCCATAGGAACAGTTGCCCGCCACAGGGAGCCACCACGGATGAACATTCTTGGGCGCGTTCGGCCGACCGGCCGCCTCTATGTCCGCACACCAACGCGGCACCGGCATCTGCAACGGAACTCGGCCCGATCATGACTCCGGGTCTGAGTAGCTCGCTACGCTGGAACGGGATTCCCTTGGCCGGATTACTGCTGGCCCTGCTGCTATTCCCCGTGGCGGTCTGGCTCCTTGGAATCGAACTCCCACGTATCATCCCACGCGAACACCTTACGGCCTTCCACACTGGGGCCGAGCTATTTGCGATCGTGGTCGCCTTCCTCGTGTTCGCAGTGGGGTACCACGTGATCGACCGGCGCCGGGTGGCCGCTTCGCTATTACTGGCCTGCGCGTTCCTGGCGGTTGCTCTGCTCGACTTCCTGCACATGATGACCTACCCGGCGATGCCGGACTTCATCACCCCCAACTCGCCCCAGCAAACAATCTTCTTCTGGCTGGCCGCGCGCCTGGTCGCTGCCGGTGCCTTGTTTGCCTATGTCGCCCTTCACATGGTGTCGCACCAGAATGGCCCACCACGCCGGTTCTACCTGTTCGCGAGCCTGGGCCTGGTCGCGGTACTTGGCTGAGTCGGGCTCTGGCACGCGACGGTCATCCCTCCCCTGTTCGATCCATTCACCGGCCTGACTTCGTTCAAGCTGGCAATCGAGGCCCTGGTCATCATCCTGCATCTGGCCACCCTGATCCTGCTGAGCCTGCGCCGTGAATTGCTCCGAGGACCCGGCATGCCGATGGTCGCGGCGGCCCTGGTCGTCAGCATGGGTGGGGGGATGTTCTTCATGTTTTACGAGGATCTCACCGATACCCCGTTTGTGCTCGGACACGTCTACAAGCTGGCCGCCTACCTCCTGATCTATCAGGGCCTGTTTCGGGAGAGTGTCAAGGCGCCACTGGAACGGCTGCGCGAGGCTCATCGCGATATTGAAGTGCGCGAGAAGCGCTATCAGCAACTCATCGAGACGGCGCCCGACGGCGTGCTCGTCACCGATATGGACGGGCAGATTGTGATGGCCAACCGGAATATCGAGCGCCTGTTCGGCTATCCACGCCAGCAATTGATCGGCGAGCCGGTCGAGCAATTGGTGCCGGAGCGCCTGCGCGATCGGCATCGGATTCAGCGTAGAACCCAAGCCCACAGCATTGATCGCCGCACCATGGGCCAGGTACCCCATCTGCGCGGGCGGCGAAAGGACGGGACCGAGTTGCCGGTGGATATCAGCCTGAACGCCTTCGAGGACACCGAGGGCCGACGCATCACAGCCTTCATCCGTGATGTGACCGACCGTCAGCAGCGCGAGGCTCGCATCCAGCACCAGGCGACCCATGACAGCCTGACCGAACTCCCCAACCGCTGGCTGCTGAATGACCGCCTGACCCAGGGCATCGCCCAGGCGGAGCATCATGCCTATCCGATCGCGGTGATGCTGTTGGACCTCGACAACTTCAAGATGATCAATGACACCTTTGGGCATCACGAAGGCGATCAGCTCCTGAAGGCCGTGGCCACCCGCCTTCGTGGCGCGCTGGATCAGGAAGCCACCATCGGGCGTTTTGGCGGCGACGAGTTCATGATCCTGCTCGCCAACGTCAAGGACGAACAGGCCATCGGCGAGGCCGCGCGGCGAATTCTCGGAATCTTCGACAGCCCGTTTCAGACCGAACACGCGCGCAACCTGACCGCGACCGGCAGTCTGGGAATCGCCCTGTTCCCTCGCGATGCGCGGGACGAGCGGACCTTGCTGCGCTACGCCGACATGGCGATGTACGAGGCCAAGCACTCCGGCCGCAACACCTATGCCTTCTTCTCCGAGCACCTGGATGCCCAGGTGCACGAGGAGCAGCGCCTCCAACAACAACTTCAGCTAGCCCTGGAACAGGACGGTTTCGAACTCCACTACCAGCCACTGCTTGAGGTCGAATCAAATCGCACGATCGGCGTCGAAGCACTGGCACGCTGGACCGATCCCGAACTCGGCGCCGTATCCCCCACCCGCTTCATTGCCAGTGCCGAGGCCAACGGCCTGATGCTGCCCCTGGGCGACTGGGTCATACGCACCGCCTGCGCCCAGCTCGCCCAGTGGACCCAGGTCGGACTGCACTTGCGGGTCGCTATCAACATTTCCGCGATGCAGTTCCGCCAGCACGATTTGGTCGACCGCCTAAGCGCCGCCCTCGAGGCTACCGGTGCCCCCGCCGAACGCCTGGAGATCGAGGTCACCGAGACGGTCGCCATGGCGGATGTCGCACTCACGCTGGATCAGCTTCGCGGGCTCAAAGCGCTGGGCATCCGGGTATCGCTGGACGACTTCGGTACCGGCTATTCATCACTGGCCTATCTCAAGTCTTTGCCGATCGACAAGCTGAAGATCGACCGCTCGTTTATCGCCGGCATTGGGCAGGGCGAAGAGTCCGAAATGATCCTGCGCTCTATCGTCCATCTCGGCCACAGCCTCGGGCTTACTCTGGTCGCCGAAGGTGTGGAAACCACGGCACAGCGGGACTTCCTGCGCACCATCGGCTGCGACGTCTATCAGGGCTGGCTTCACTCCCGGGCCATGCCGCCCGCCAACCTGGTGGACTGTCTGAAGACTCAAACCGTTTGAACCCCTTCCTATTGCTCAAAGCCCCGCGGATAGATCCTGCCTGTGCCGATCACAGCAACACCCACCCCCTGAACGCAAGAAGGCCGCCCGAAGGCGGCCTTCCAAAGCCAGGACCTATGCGGGGCGCTAGTAGCCCGTGCTGCCGTGAACGTCCGGCGGGGCTTCGCGGGTCAGCATGGCCCAGGTCAGGTGGGCCATGACCTCCGGAGCCACCACGGTATGGCGATTTCCCGTGTTCTGCATCCCTTCGCGCAATTCCTGCCGCACATGCGGCTGCCCCGATAGATCAAAGATCACATCCACCTGGTCCCCACGCGCCACGATATCCGCGACCGACTCGAGTGGAATCCCCTTGGATTCCGCCAGGCGCCGACCATCGGTCTCGGCCCTCTCCGAGGCGGCGCAAATCGTCATTCCCGGCAAACCACTTTCTAACAACATTTCCAGGAAGCGGCCGCCCACCCGGCCCAGCCCCACCACTGCAATCTGAATCGACATATGCTCTCCATCCTTTTCGATTTTTTGTTTTTCGCGCATGCCGGCCGGTTGCCATCCGCCCGGCACGCTCCCTGACTCTAGGGCAAAAGTTGCAACCGTGCACAGCTTCTCGGGCGGCCCCTCGCCCCGCGCGGCATCCGGCCATTTGGCGCGATCTGCTCCAGGCCCTAGAGTGCCGTGCATCAGACAATCACCCGGAGCCCCCCATGGAAAACGTTCATCTGCCGATCCGCGTAGACAATCGCGAACAGGGCAAGATCATTCAGCGCATCGAGCGCCTGGAGGGCGTGGAACTGGAGTTCACCGACCTCGATGTCGGCGACTACGAACTGCCGAACGGCGTGGTGGTGGAGCGCAAATCCGCCACCGACATGGTGCTAAGCGTGGTCGACCAGACCCTGTGGGAGAACGCCGCCAAGCTGAAGGCCAACCATGATCAGGTGGTCTACATCGTCGAGGGGGACTTGTACGAACCGCGCTTCCATCAGCAGGCGCTGGACATTCATCGTGCCCTCGCCCACCTCACCATCGCCTTGGGCGTAAGCGTACTGCCTAGCCCCGATGCCGATAACAGCGGCATGCTGATCTACTTGCTGGGCCTGAATGCACAGCTAGAACCCGATGCCACCGCCCGCCCCACACGCCCGGACAAGCGCCGCGCGGCAGCCGAGTTCATCGTCAGCGGGTTACCCGGCGTGGAACCGGACCAGGCCCGCGAAATGTTGCGCCAGCTCGGCAGCGTCCGGGATATCGTCAACGCCAACGCCGACACCCTGGCCGGCATCGAGGGCATTGATGAAGAGCGCGCCCAGCGCATCGAGTCGGTCGTTACCTATGGCAGCCGCAACCACTGAGAAAACCCGAGCCGCAACCAGCCGCTATCCGGACCCGGATTCGACATCTTCCAGTACATCCTGAAGCTGGGCATCTCCGGCCCAGCCACCACCCAATGCCCGATACAGGTCAGCGGTCGCGGCCAGCCGGTCGCGTGAAGCGTCGGTCAGCGTCAAGCGCGCTTCGAACAGAGCCCGCCGCGCATCCAGCACTTCGAGGTAGCCCACAAATCCTCCCAGGTAACGCCGTTCCGCCAGGCGCACGACCTCAATGCGAGCGGTCACCTCCCGCTGGTAGATCTCCACGCGCTCATGCTGGGCGCGCAATTCGCTCCAAGCATCCGCCACCTCGACCACAGCGTCCTGGATCGCCCCCTGGTACTCCAGCTCGGCGATATCCCGCTCGACTTCCACACCCTCGATGGTCGCCTGACGGCGTCCGAAATCCAGGATCGGGGCAACCGACTGGGCGCTGATTTCCCATAGCCCGGCCGCGCCGGTAAAGAACTGGCTCGGCCGGTTCACCTCGTTACCCAACAGGGCCGCGAGATTCAGACTGGGCAACCATTCGGCTCGCGCCACTCCGATATTGGCGTTGGCCGCGATGAGCGAGGCCTCGGCGGCACGAATGTCGGGCCGCCGCACCAGCAGGTCGGAGGGAATGGAATGCGGCAACCCGTCCAGGGTCTCCGGCAGTTCCTCCAGACCGTGATCGCCCAGAGAATCCAGACCCTCGACGACCGCCTCGCTATCCCCCACCAGCACCGCCAGGGCCCGGCGCAGCCGTTCCGCCTCGGCCTCCAGTGAGGGCAGCCCGGCGCGGCTGGTTTCCAGCTCTGCCTCGGCCTGGCGTACGGTCAGGTCCGTTGTGGCTCCACTCTCCAGGCGCGAACGCTCCAGACCCAAAGCCTCGATCAGGGACTGAATGGTGTCCTCGGTGGTATCGATTTGTTCGCGGGTAGCGCGGTAGTCGAAATAGGTACTTACCACATCGCTCATAACCGCCAGCCGGACGGCATCACGTGTAAAGGCCGTGCCCAGCAACTGTGCCCGCGCCGCCTCTTCGGAGCGCGCCAGCCGGCCCCATAGGTCGACTTCGTAACTGAGTCGGCCGAACACGGCCAAGTCGGTTTCGGGGCCATCCCCGCCTATGCCCGGGTCTTCCCGCTCCGCCTCGATCACACCGTCCAGTTGCGGGTAGCGTTCCGCCCGCTCCAGTCCCAACACAGCGCGTGCCTGGACCACCCGTGCCGCCGCGATCTCGGTCTCGATGTTGTTCTCCAGTGCTTCGCGCACCAGACGGTCGAGAATCGGGTCCTCGAACATCTCCCACCAGAACTCGACGTCGGAATAGTCGACGTCCATCTGCTCATCAATCTCCTCGGGCCAGGCCTCGGGGAGCGCGACATCCGGACGCTCATAGTCCGGCCCCAGGGCGCAACCACTCAACCAGACGGTTCCCGCGAGCCCCACCAGTCCCACCAGTGACTTACGCATGTGCAGCCTCCTTGGACTCCGGTCCACGCCCACCCAGGCGCTCGATCGCACTGGAGATCAGGTAGTAGAACAGGGGCACAAAGAGCAACGCCAGGAAGGTCGCGCTCAGCATTCCACCAATGATGCCGATGCCAATGGCCTGCTGACTGTTGGCACCCGCGCCGGAGGCTAGTGCGAGCGGCACCGCCCCCAGGATGAATGACATCGCGGTCATCATGATCGGACGGAAACGCAACCGGGCCGCCTCCACCGAGGCCTCCATCAGTTCCAGCCCCTCGTTGCGCTTTAGCTGAGCAAACTCAACGATCAAGATCGCGTTCTTGGCCGCCAGCGAAACCAGCACCAGCAGCCCGATCTGGAAGTAGATACCGTTCTCCTGTCCGGCCAGCCAGATCGCCACCAGGGCCCCGAACACCGCAAACGGGACCGCCATCAACACGGCCAGCGGAAGGCTCCAGCGCTCGTACTGCGCCGCCAGAATCAGCACAACGAACAGCACCCCCAGAGCGAACGCCAGGGCCGAGGTCCCCGATGCCTGCTGCTCCAGGTACTCGGCCCCGGTCCAGCTCAACAGGTAGTCATCCGAGAGCGTCTCGTCCACCACCGCGTTCAGCGCCGCAATGGCATCCCCCGAGCTGTATCCCGGCGCCGGTTGTCCCATCAGGCGAGCGGAGGGAAAGACATTGAACCGTTCCACTTCATCCGGACCCTGCACCCGGTCCACGCTCACCAAGGTTGAAAGCGGGACCAGTTCCCCCTCGTCGGACCGAACAAACACCCGATCCAGGTCTTCCGGACGCTCCCGGAAGCCGGAGTCCGCCTGCATGTGCACCCGCATTACCCGTCCGAATAGCGAAAAGTCATTGAGATACACGGCCCCAAACGTGCTCTGCATGGCGTCGAACACATCGCCCATGGGAACCCCGGCCGCAAACGCGCGTTCACGGTCGACATCCGCATCGTAGCGGGGCACGTCCACATCCAGTGCGGTGCGTACATCGGCCAGCTCCGGACGTTCCCGCGCGGCCTCGATTACCTCCTCCGCACGTTCGCGCATCGTGAACGCATCGTCCCCAATCCGGCTCTGGAGATAGGCCTCGAAGCCACCCGTCGTGGATATACCCGTAATCGGCGGTGGATTGAAGGCTCGAATCTCGGCCTCTGGATCCTCTTGGCCATAACGCACCAGGCGGTCCACGACCGCATCACTGCTCTGGCCCTCGCCGCGGCGCTCGGACCAGTCGTTCAACGTCACATAGGCCGCACCGGTGTAGGTCTTCATCCCGTCCGACAACAGGTCCATGCCGGAAAAACTCACCACGTCGGCCGTATCCGAATCTTCCAGGGCCGCATCCCCCAGCCGTTCCATCACCTCGCGGGTGCGCGGCAGCGAAGACGCGGCCGGCAACTCCGCAGCCGCGAACACATACCCCTGATCCTCGTCTGGCACCAGGCCGCCCGGGACCATGCGGAACATCACCACGATCGCTACCAGCATCAGCGCGAACAACGCCATGCCGATCACGTTGTGCCGCAAAAGGAAGCGCACTCCGACCATGTAGGCGGCCGTGCCCCGCTCGAAGGCCCCGTTGAACCAGCGGAAGGGAAAGGCTGGCCGTCGCGGGCGATCGGACAGCAGCCGCGCACACATCGCGGGGCTCAGCGTCAGCGCCACCACTCCGGATATCGCGACCGATACCGCAATCGTGATTGCGAACTGCTGATACATCTGACCCGTAAATCCGCCAATGAAGGCCACCGGCACAAACACCGCGACCGTCACCAGCGTCATCGCGATAATCGGAGTCGCCACCTCGTCTACGGTGCGGTAGGCGGCCTCCTTCGCCTTTAAGCCCTCTTCGCGCATCAAGCGTTCGGTGTTCTCCAGCACGATGATCGCGTTATCCACCACGATCCCGATGGCCAGCACCAGCCCAAACAGCGTCAGCATGTTCGCGGAGAATCCCAGCAGGTACATACCCGCCAGCGTGCCGATCAGCGATACCGGCACCGCCACAATGGGTACGGCAGTCGCCCTCACGGTTTGCAGGAACAGATACACCACGGCCACTACCAGGATCAGGGCCTGGATCAGCGTCAGTAGTACGCGCTGCACCGACTGATCAATGAAGTGGGTGGTATCGAACGGGATGTGATATTCGAGCGAGTCCGGGAAACGGGGCTCCAGCTCGGCCAGGATCTCGCGGACCCCGCGGGCCGTATCCAGGGCATTCGCGCCGGGTTCCAGGTAGATCCCCACGGGCACTGCACGCTCGCCGTTATGGGTCGCCTCGAAGTCATACATATGCGCCCCGAGCTCGACCCGCGACACATCGCCAAGACGCAACGCCGAACCATCCGGCGCGCTGCGCAGGATGATCTGCTCGAACTCCTCCACCTCCGAGAACCGCTCCGGCGTCGTCACCGCATAGGTGAAATCGACGCTCCCCTCAGTAGGCTCGGACCCAAACTGCCCCGCCGCGTACTGCTCGTTCTGTTCCTGAACGGCGCTGCGGATATCCCCAGGGGTCAAACCAAACTCCGCAATCCGGTCAGGCTGCAGCCAGATCCGCATGGAGTAGATCTGTGCACCAAAGAAAGTCTGGTCACCCACCCCGGGTGCCCGCCGCAACTCGGAGTACACGTTGCGCCAGACATAGTCGCTGATAAAACGCGGATCGAGACTCCCATCCGAAGAAGTAAAGGTGACCATCTGCAACATCGAGGGAGCACGCTTTTCTACCGAGATCCCGGAACTCATTACGGTCTCCGGCAAGCGTCCCTGGGCGCCCTCCACCTCGTTGCTCACATTGATCGCGGCGATATCCGGGTCGGTCCCCACCTCAAAGGTGATGATCAACTCCATGCTGCCGTCATCCGACGACCTCGAACGCATGTAGGCCATGTTGTCCACGCCATCCACGGTCGCCTCGATGGGTGCCGCCACGGACTCCGCCACCGCCTCCGCGCTGGCACCGGGATAGCTGGCCGATACAATGACCTTCGGCGGCAGAATGTCCGGATACTGGTCAACCGGCAGCAGGAACGCGGACGCGGTGCCCGCGAGCACGATCAGAATGGAGATGACGGATGCAAGGACCGGCCGCCCAATGAAAAAGCGGAGCATCAGTCCAGGTCCCCCGCCCCGTTCCCCATGTCATCGAGGACCTCGTCCGCCACGCCAGAATCCGTCTTCGGCTCGGCGACCTCGTCCAGCAGGTCGGGGGCCACCTCCGGCAATACACCCGGTGCAACCGGGTGCTCAGCCGCAAGAGGCGCGTCTTGCGGCGAAACCCGCTCACCCTCCTCCACGCCCGAGACCCCGCCAATCACCAGGCGATCCCCTTCGTTGACCCCACGGGTCACCAGAAAGTCGTCGCCCAGGTCCATCGCAACCGTGATGGATTGGGTATACGGGATGTCGTCCTCATCCAGCAGATAGACCGCCGGCCCGGATTCGATCTCCGTCACGGCCGTGTGCGGCACCCGCACCCCGTGCCCCGCCTGCAGGCCGCTCAAGGTGACCCGAACGAACTGTCCTGGCAGCATCGACCCATCCGGATTCGGGAACATCGCACGCACATTCATCATGCCCGTGGCCTCGTCGACCGCGTCCTCGGTCGCGTCAAGCTGGCCCTGATGGCGATACAAGTCCCCATTCGGCAAGGTCAGCAGCACAGTCAGTCCCACGCCGGAACGGATCTGAGGACCATAGGCGGTCAAGTGGGCTTCGGGTACCGCAAAATCCACCCGGATCGGGTTCAACTGGGTCACGGTGGTGAGGAGATCACCTTCTTGCAGCAGACTGCCTTCGGGGCGTTCCTCGAACCCGGCCACGCCATCCAGCGGTGCGGTCACCGAGGTGTAGTCGAGATCAATACGCGCCTCGGCCAACGTCGCCTCGGCCTCGGCGACAGCGGCCTGCCCCAGTTCCAGTTGTGAACGGGCCTCGTCGCGCTCGCGGCCACTGGCTGCATTGTCCTCGTACAGGTCCCGTACCCGTTCCCATTCGCGCTCGGCCTGGCGCCATTCCGCCTCCGCACGCTCCAGGCTCGCCTCGGCACTGCGCACCTGAACCGCGAATGGCGCCGGGTCCATACGAAACAATTCATCACCCTGCTCGACGCTGTCACCCTCGCCGTAGAGCCGACTCTCCAGCACCCCGGACACCCGCGCCCTCACCTCTACCGAACGCGGGCTGTGGGTACGCCCGGTGTAGGTGCGCGAGATGGACACCAGCTCACGAGTGACCTGACGCACCGGCACTTCCACCGGCTCCGCCTCCGTTGCCGCGGAATCGTCTTCATCGGACTCCGCCGCACAGCCACTCAGCACCAACGTACCGGCCATCAGGAGTAAAAGGGCGAAGAGCGGCGTCAAGCGCCCGGGAACGCTTGCGAGCGAGGGGAGGGGCATAGGGCGTACCTTGGTCAGCGGTTCGAGGGAACCGGGCAGGCGCTGGATCGCGGGACGATCCGGATGCGGAATGCCATCCATCGCCTTGCGTCCCAGCCGCACTGACCGTCTAGCTAAACACCCTATCGTGGTGAGGCGCAGCCGTAAATTAATCGTGATGGAGATATCACCCGATGCCCGGTTACGTGATTGGCTCCACAGAATCGACGTTCGGCCTCCGTTCAGTCGTCCTGCAACCAGCGCCGCAAGCCCCCGCTACGCTGGATCTGGCGCTGACTGGCCGCCGCCAGGGTGCCTACCCCTGGTTCCAGCAGGCTGAACCAGTGGCTGGCGCGGGTAATCGCGGTATAAGCCAGCTCGCGAGTCAGGATCGGGCTGTCCGCCTCCGGCAGCACCAGCGCCACGTGCTCGAACTCCGAGCCCTGGGCCTTGTGCACGGTCAGGGCGAACGCGGTCTCGGTGGCCTCCAGGCGATTGGGCAACACCCAGCGCACGCGGTCGCCCGCCGCGAGGAACACCACGCGCAGGACGGACGCATCATCATCGACATCGCCCGCCTCCGGTTCGCCACGCGCCAGCCACGCAGGGACCGCCAGGGCGATGCCGATGTCGCCGTTGATCAGCCCCAGCGCGTAGTCATTGCGGGTGACGATCACCGGGCGGCCCTCGACCCATGGTTCATACCCGCCGGAGTGGCCAACCTGGGCGGGATCCCCCTCCAGCAGCCCACGCGCCTGTAGCGCCGCGGCAATCCGCCGGTTCAGCGCCTCCACCCCCCACGGTCCGCGTCGCACCGCACACAGCAACTGGAACCGCCCATGCGCCGCCAGGACATCGCGCGCCCAGTCCTCCCAGGCCGCGCGCGGTGCCGCCGAGGCCGGTCGCGCCATGCGCAGTCCCTCCAGATAGCCGGCGTAGCCGACCGCCTCGCCTTCCGATACATCCTTACGCCCATCCACCGCGAGCGCCACCAGCGCCGGATCCTCCGGCCCCGCGAGCACCTTTTGCTGCACGGCTGAATCCATACTCGGTAGACGGGAGACCTCCCCCGCATTCACGGCGGCGGCCAGTCGCCCGATCCCGCTATCCGCGCCAAACCGATGGCTCTCGCGCAGCATCACGATGTGCTGGTCCAGTGCCTGCGCGGCCGCGTCCTGCATGGCCTCCGGCACGACCATTCCGGTCACCGCCTCCAGCCACCGCGCGGTCCGTGGCGTGTAGTGGCCACCCCCCGCGCGGTGACAGAGCTCGCCCAACACCGCGCCGGCCTCCACCGAGGCAAGCTGGTCACGATCCCCCAGCAGAATCAGACGCGCGGTGTGGGGTACGGCCTCCACCAGGCTCGCCATCAGCTCCAGGTCGATCATCGAGGCCTCGTCCACTACCAGCACGTCCACCGCCAGCGGATTCCGCGCCCCATGGCGGAAGTGCCGGGTATCCGGACGCGCCCCGAGCAGGCGGTGCACGGTTACCACCTCGGCCGGCAGATTCCGGCGCAGTGCCTCGCCGTCAGGCAACTGATCCAGCCCCAGCCGGTCCAGCGCTCCGCTCACCGACGCATTCAGACGCGCAGCCGCCTTGCCCGTGGGCGCGGCAAGCCGGATGCGTAGCGGGTCGTCCGGCCCCTGCAGGCCCTGCAACAACGCAAGCAGACGCAACACCGTGGTGGTCTTGCCGGTCCCGGGTCCACCGGTGATCACGCTGAACCCGGACCCGGCCGCCAGGCCACAGGCCAGCCGCTGCCAGTCCGTTTCGCCGGCGGCTGGCAGCGGCCCGAACAACCAGCCCAGCCAGTCCCGCGCCGCCCGCTCATCCAGTGCCCCTTGCCAGGTCTCGCAGTCCGCAAGCCGGGCGCGGATCGCCTGCCCGATACGGCGCTCGCTTTCCCAGTAGCGGCGCAGGTACACCTGTTCGCCGGTGTAGACCAGCGGTGTTCCACCCGCCTCGCCCGGCCCGGCCAGGACTCCGTCCTGCAAGACCTCGGCCACCTGTGCGGCGGAGACGCCCTGCAGCACCGACGAGGGCCGTAGCGGTAGCGGTACACCCGGCTCGCCCTCCGGTGGCAGGGACAACGTCGCATCGGGTGCGTGCAGCAAGGCCCCGAGCTCCAGGCAGACATGCCCACGCCCCACCTGGTGGCTGGCCAGCGCTGCCAGCAGCAGGGCCAGTGGGGGTGCGTCTGGCGCCTGCTCGTGCAGGAAGCGCACTAGCGCCCGGTCCACGCCGCGCAGCCAGTCCGCATCCTCCCACTCGCGCAGAAGCTCGAGCACGGCCTGAGCCGAAGCCAGAGGGCCCGTCGTCGGGCACGCGGTCATGCCGTTTCCCCCTGGCCCGGACCCACCGACATGCGCCGATCCAGCCATTCGATCAACGCCCGCGGCGGACAGTGGTGGAACACCCCGAGCCCCGGCGCATCCACGCCGCGCAGGAACAGGTACACCCCGCCACCCATGTGCTGATCGTAGTCGTAGCCTGGCAGGCGCGCCCCCAGTTGCCGGTGCAGCGCCAGGGTGTATAGCACCAGCTGCAGGTCGTAGCGGTGCTCCAGCACGGCCGCCTGCAGGTGCTCGTGCGCATAGGCCCGGGCCGAGGCGCCCAGCCAGTTCGACTTGTAGTCGGCCACGTAGTAGCGCCCGCCATGCTCGAAGACCAGATCCACAAACCCCTTCAGCATGCCGTTCAGGGTCACGTTCCCCAGCGGCGGTCGCGGCTGCCCGGGCATCAGTTGCGCGCGCACGCCCTGGTCCAGTTCGGCCGCCGACAAATCCCGCGCCGGGTACAGGAACTCCAGCTCCGGCTGATAGGTGTCGAGACCTCCCAGGCGAAAGGACGTCCCATCCTCCAGAGGGAAATCGGCCGCGATCAGCTGCTGCATCCAGTCCGCAACCGTCGTCGACCACTCACCCCAGCCACGCCGCTCGCAACGCGCGACCACCTCCTGCGTCAGCCGCTCGGGGCGCTCAGCCTGCGCCGCCAGGCCCTGTTCCGCGACCCACTCCAGCAGGCCATGGAGGAAGGTCCCGGGGCCGGGCCCACGCGGAAAGGCGTGCAGTCCACTGGTGGCCCGCAGCTCGGGCTCGGGGACCTCCGGCGCCAGTCGGTTGGCATCCGCGACCCCCTCGCGCAGCACATCCTCGCGCGCCGAGTCGGGGGCCACCGGCGCAATTCCATCGTCGTGCGCGGCAATCGCGCTATAGCTAGCCACCCACCAACGCTCGAAGCGGCTCGGCGGCGGTACCCGGGCCGGCCCCGTCGCGACCGCATCACCCCCAGTGGTCGCGATGATCTCACTCGCCTCAGGCAGCGGCCCCACATGGATCGCCGGCTCGCTGCCGGCCGCGGCCTGCAGGGCCGATTCCAGGCCGCCGTCCTCGACGCCCCTGGGCCCGGCCAGCAGGTAGCCGGCCGCCGTGAGGTGGAAGTGGTTACTCTTGCCGCCGCCGGAGACAATCGGCGCAATCCCCAGCCAGCAGGCATGCCGCGCCCGGGTCATGCCCACGTACAGCAGCCGCAGGTCCTCCGCCAGGCGTTCGCGCTCGGCGCGAGCCAGTACCGTCTCGTCCATCTGGAACACCCAACGCGCCCCACCCTCCGGGGGATGATCGCGGTAGGGCACATCCTTGGTCTTGTTGGTTTCACGGAAATTGCACACAAACGGCAGGAACACCAGCGGATACTCCAGACCCTTGGACTTGTGCAGCGTGACCACCTTCACCAGGTCCTCGTCGCTCTCCAGGCGCAGGACCTGTTCCTCCCCGGTCTCGCCTTCGCCGTCGCGATGTTCCGTCAGGTGGCGGATCAGGGCCTGCTCGCCATCCAGCTCCGTGGCCGCCTGTTGCAGCAGCTCGCTCAGGTGCAGCAGGTTGGTCAGCGCGCGTTCGCCCTCGGCGCTCGCACGCAGCCGCAGCGGAACCTCGAAGTCGTGCAGCAATCGGCGCAGCATCGGCAGCACCCCGCGCGACTGCCACAGGCCGCGATAGGAGCGGAACTGCTCGACCCGTGCCTCCCAGGCCAGCTCGTCCACCGTCAGCCGATGCAGCTCGGAGAGCGACTGCCCCAGCGTCGCGGTCGCCAGGGCGGCACGCAACAGCCGCTCGCTGGTCGGCTCGGCACAGGCGCGCAGCCAGCGCAGCAGGTCCCCCGCCTCGTCCGTGGCGTAGACCGACTCGCGATCCGACAGATAGACGCTGCGCACGCCGCGTCGACGCAGCTCGGCTCGGATCGCGTCCGCTTCCATACGCCCCCGCACCAGCACGGCCATGTCGCGCGGGCGCACCGGCTCCAGGCCGTCCTCCGCGGCGTTCTTGCGAAAACCACAATGCCCTGTGGCGCCGTCATTGAGCAGCGCCACCATGTGGCTGGCACAGGCCGCGGCCATGCGCTCGCGGTAGGCCCCCTTGGGCACCGGCTCGCCGGGGTCGTGGCACCAGAGCGTGACGGGCGGCGCCGCCTGCCCGGCGTGCTCGAAGACCTCCTTGCGCCCGTTCGCGTCCACCGCCAGAAACGGCAACGGGTTCTCCGCGCCCTTGCGAAACAGGAAGGCTCCGTCGTCCCAACCCTCGGCGTGCTCGAACAGTCGGTTCACAGCCGCCACCAGCGCCTCGGTCGAGCGGAAATTGCGCTCCAGGGTGTAGTGCCGCCCCTCGGTTGCCGCGCGCGCGGCGAGATAGGTATGGATATCCGCGCCGCGAAAACGATAGATCGACTGCTTGGGGTCACCGATCAGCAGTACGCCGAGATCATCGGGGTTCTCGTCGATGCGATACACGCGGTGGAAGATCCGGTACTGCACCGGGTCGGTATCCTGGAACTCATCGACCAGGGCCACCGGGAACTGCGCGCGCAGCGTCGCGGCGAGGTGCTCGCCACCGGGCCCGTCCAACGCATCGCGCAACCGAGTCAGCAGGTCATGAAATCCCATCTGCGCGCGCTGGCGCTGAGCCTGGCGGAACTGCGCATCGACCTGCCGTGCGGCACTCTGCAACAGGCGCTCGCGGTCATCCACGCAGACCTCGGCGTGATCGTCGAGTGTGGTGAAGGCCGGGTGCAGATCCTCCGGCAACACCTGTCCCTTCTTCAGCCGCGCCTGCATCCCGACCGCACTGAACCGCTCGAGCGGCGAATCACCGGATACACCACCGGGGCGCAGTGCGCCCGGGTCTGCGGCCCACTCGCGCATCGACCCCAACAGCTTCTCCGGGTTGCTGTACTTGCCCCCTTTCAGCAAGCTGGTGCGCAGCGCCTCGAACTGTTCGGCCACCGCGTCGAACGCCTCGCGCCAGGGTCGTTTCATCGCCTCCAGCCGCTCCAGACGTTCGCCCAGCGCCGCCTCCAGCCCCTCCGGCGTCTCCAGTTCGGCATCCCCTGTACGGGCCGGTAGATGGCCGACCAGTGGCCGGATCTTCTGCAACAGGGCGTCGGGATCGGTCCCGAAGGCGTTACGCAACAGCGCAAGCTGCGCCGGTGGCTGCGGGTAGACAAAGCGACGCCAGTAGTCGCGGGTGGCCTCCGCCAGCAGTTCCTGCTGGTCGCTCGCCAGGTCCTGGGTGAACAGGCTCCCGCTGTCGAAGGCGTGCTCGCGCAGCATGCGGTAGGACCAGCCATGGATGGTGGAGACCGCGGCCTCGTCCATCCACTCCGCCGCCAGCTCCAGCCGGCGCGCGGCCCCCGGACGTTCCGCCTCGGCGTACTCGCTGCGCAGCGCCTTGTGAATGTCCTCGACGCCCGGCACCGCATCCGGGTCCGGTGCGCGAAACACCCGCGCCGCGATCGCCAGTGCTTCGCGAATCCGCTCGCGCAGCTCCTGGGTGGCCGCGTCGGTGAAGGTCATTACCAGAATCTGCGGCGGCGTCAGGGCATCAGTGCCCTCGGGCAGCTCGCCATGCCCCAGCACCAGGCGCAGGTACAGCGCGGCGATAGTGTAGGTCTTGCCGGTGCCAGCGCTCGCCTCGATTAGACGACTGCCGTGCAAGGGCAGCGCCAGCAGGTCCAGCTTGTGCGCGGACGCCGTCATTCCGAGGCCTCCGCCTGACCCACGACCACATACACCGGACGGTAGATGCGGTCGCGCCAGAAGGCGAAATCGGGGTCGTCCAGCAGGGTCTCAGGGTCGCGCCAGGCCCGCGCCAGCGCCGGGCTGCGCGACCAGTCGCCCGCGGCGAAGTCGCTCCCACGCAGGGTCTTCAGCGCCTCCTCATCCGGATCCTTCGTGCCGTCCTCCGCCGCCAGCCAGGCAAACGCGGCGCCACAGGCCAGCGGCAGCGGACGCTCCTGCCCCGCCGCCCAGGCCTCCAGCAGCGTACCCAGCAGCTCCTCGGCCAGACCGGCCTCCAGCCCCGGAAGATCCAGCCGAGTGTCCAGCGCGACCAGCTCGGAACCCACGTCACCGGACCCGGCATTCGCCAGCAGGTGCCGGACCCAGGGCGCCATCAACTTGTCGAAACGCCACTTCTTGCCATCCTTGATACGGCTCGCGGTGTAGTCCAGACACACCCGCGCCTGCCCATTGCTACGCAGTGCGGGGGGCACGGCCTCCAGACCCCAGTGTTCGTGCTCCAGTCGCAACGGCCGCGCCGCTGACAACGCGTCGGGGTAGAGCGCGTAGCGCTCACCGATCCGCTCCAGCAGTCGTGTGGCCTCTGCCACCATCGCGCCACGCTCCAGTTCGCCCGCAGCCCCCAGGGGCAGACGCCCGGCGCGCTGCATCCTGGCGGACTCCGCCTGCAGGATCGCCGGCCAGGCGTCCACCGCTTCGGTCGTCTCCAGCGCGGCCGCAACTAATTGCTGGCGGACCTGCCACTGTTCCAGCCCACCCAGACCAAACGGTTCCAGGTCGTCGCCGGTGGCGTCCTCCTCGTCAAAGAACACCCCCAGGCGATAGCGGAAGAAGGCCTCTACCGGATAACGCAGAAAACGTGTCAGCGCCTCCGCGCCCAGAGCACGGGGCTCGCGTTCGGCCTCCAGCAACGGCACAGCTGCCGGTGCCCCTTTGGGATCCACCGCCGGGGAAGGCGCGGGATCGTGCATCGCCTCCCACTCCCGCGCGTAGGTGAAGTGGCGAGCCTCGGCGCCCTTTTCCGCCGGGAAATTCACCGGCGAGAACGGCTGCAGCGGATGCCAGGTGGTCAGGTGCTTCACCAGCTCTGGACCGGCCTCGGGCCCTTCGACCCCGGTAACCCCCCAGCCCGCGGCCAGGTGATCGCGCAGCTGACCGACCAGCACCGACGGCGGGCGCGGCTCGTTGTCGCGCACATGCCGCCCCACCCAGCTCACATGCAGCTGGCGGCGGGCGGAGAGCAGTGCCTCCAGGAACAAGTACCGGTCGTCCTCGCGGCGCGAGCGATCGCCCGGGCGGTAGTCGCTCGCCATCAGGTCAAAGTCCACCGGTGTTGGGCTGCGCGGGTAGTCACCATCGTTCATACCCAGTAGGCAGACCACCTGAAATGGAATTGCCCGCATCGGCATCAGGGTGCAACAGTTCACCTGCCCAGCCAGGAAGCGCTGGCCAACCCCGGAATCATCCTGGGACGCCAGCCACTGCTCGCGCACCACGGCCAGCGGCAACGCCTCCTCCAGACCGGCCGCTGCGCAATCCTCGCGCCACTGGTCCAGTGCCTCGCCAAGCTGCTCGAGGGTGTACAGCTCGGCGTCGCTCTCGGCCGCGAAGAACTGCTCCAGCAGCTCGCCCAGATGTGCCGCCCAGTCTTTGGGCGTGTGCGGCAGGCGCAGCCAGGTCCAGGCTTCCTCCAGTGCCGTGATCAGGGCATCCATCGGCCCCAGTAGCGCAGCACCCAGTCCTCCGATCTCGTCAAAGGGTTCCAACGCCTGCCACGGGCCCTGGTCGCCCATCGCGTAGCCCAGCAGCATCCGCCGCAGGCCAAAGCGCCAGGTGTTCTGCTCCAGTCCCTCGGGGAGGCCCAACCCGGCGCGTTGGGCGGCATCCAGACCCCAGCGCACGCCGGACCCTTCGGCCCAGCGGTGAAGCGTCCCCAGGTCGTCCTCGGCAATCCCGAAGCGTCGACGCACCGCCGGCACATCCAGAAGGTCCAGCAACTCGCTGACGCCCATCCGGCTCTCGGGCAGCGATAACAATGGCTCCAGCGCGATCAGTACCGGGTCACGACCGCGCGGCCCCTGATCGGACAGCGTGTACGGGATAAAGCGAGGATCATCGGCCTCCGGCTGACCGAACACCGCCTCGATGTGCGGGGCGTAATGGTCGATATCCGGCACCATCACAATCACGTCGCGCGGGCGCAGCGCCGGGTCGCGCTCGAAGTGATCCAGCAGACGGTCATGCAACAGTTCCACCTCGCGCAGCGGACTGTGCGCCACATGGAACTGGATGGAACGATCCTCCGAGGCCACTGCGGGCCAGGCCTCCCGGGTCTCCGCCAGTGGCCGCAGCTCGCGAATGTCGTCCTGCAGCTGGTGCAGCAGACAGTCGTCCGACCCGCGTGTGCCATGCGCCTCGAACACATCGACACGCTCCCAGTCCAGCGTGCGCAGGACCTGGCCGTAGCGGCTGGGGTCATCGTGCTCGTCCAGCAATCCGATGTAGTCGCGGCCCTGCTTGCCCCAGGCCGCCAGCAGCGGATGGGCATGATTGTGCAGCTCCGCCTCCTCCAGCGCCTCCGGCATCCCTGCCTTGCGCACCTGACGCCGACGCGTGGCACGCAGCAGGTCCTTGTCGGCGACGATATCGGCCCAGTAATACTCACAGGGGTTGTGCACGCAAACCAGCACCTGGCAGAACCGGGCCAGCCCCTCCAGCGCCTCCAGGATCTGTCCCGGCAGCGACGAGATGCCGAACACGATGATCCGCCGCGGCAGCCCCGCCGGGCGGCTCTCCAGCGCGCCCACCGTTTCCATGTACCGGGCATGCACCGCCGAGCGGCTGACCGCTTCGCGTTCGGCACCGATATCCGCCTGCAGCAGACGCCACAGCTCGGCCTGCCAGCACTGGCCCTGAGGCAGTTCGGGTTCCTGCCCACGGGCATCGCGCAGGACGTCGCGCCCGGCTCCCCAGTCGGTCAGCCAGTCGGCACGGTACACCTGGTACTGGTCGAACAGGTCCGCCAGGCGCTCGGCCAGCTGGAAGCGCTTGCGCAGATCGCCACCCTGCCCCGGATCGTCGTCCTGAAGAAACTGGCGCAGCGGCGCGAAGGCGTCCTGCCCCAGACACTCCGGCAGCAGACGCATCAGGCGCCAGGTCAGCGGCCGCTTGGCGTAGGGGGACTCCAGCGGCACCGCCTCCGCCCCGAGCACCGCGCGATAGGCAGACCACACAAAGCGCGACGGCAGCTGCATGTCCAACGCCGCCGCGATCCCGCAACCAGGCGGATCGGCATCCGGTGGTGCGGCCAGGGCATGGCGCAGCCACTGCGCCATGCCGTTGCTCTGCACCAGGATGGTCTCGTTCTCCAGCGACGCCAACGGGGCGCGACGCATCCACTCCACCGCCAGCGTGCGCAGCGACTCCAGGCGATTGCCGTGCAGCACCACCATCCCTGGTTGTAACGCCTGCGACTCCAACAAACCGGCACCCCGCTCCCGTTTACTTAACTACCCTACCATCTCGAAGCGACCATTCCGGACGCAGCGGCGCGAACGATCCTGCGGTTGAGTATGCTGTGTCCGCCATTTCCATTGGGGATTCATCCGTGAGCACCGTCCAGGCCGCATTCGGCTTATTGATGTTCATTGGCCTGGCCTGGCTGATGAGTGAGCACAAACGCCTGTTTCCCTGGCGCCCGGTCCTCGCCGGACTCGCCCTGCAGTTCGCGATCGCCGCGCTGTTGCTGGGCATTCCGGCAGCACAGCACCTGTTCCTGTGGGCGAACGAGGTGGTGATCGCGCTGACCGACGCCACCCGCGCCGGTACCTCGTTCGTGTTCGGGTACCTGGGCGGCGATGAGCCGCCATTCCAGGCCGATGGCCCCGGCAGCAGCTTCATCCTCGCCTTTCAGGCCCTGCCGCTGGTCCTGGTGCTGAGCGCCCTTTCGGCACTGCTGTTCCACTGGCGCATCCTCCCGTTGCTGATACGCGGCGCCTCGCAGCTGCTGCAACGTGCCTTTGGTATCGGTGGCGCGCTGGGTGTGGGCACGGCCGCCAACGTATTCCTGAGCATGGTGGAGTCCCCATTGGTAATCCGCCCCTACCTGCGCGAGATGACGCGCAGCGAGCTCTTTGCGCTGATGGCCGTGGGCATGGCCACCCTGGCCGGGACCATGCTGGTGCTTTACGCCACGATCATTGGATCGGTGCTGGACGATGCGCTCGGGCACCTGATCGTCGCCTCCCTGATCAGTCTTCCGGCGGCCTTGCTGATCGCGACGGTGATGATTCCCCCCACCGCGCCCTCAACGGCGGGTAACCTGCTACCCGAGTCCGAAGCCGCCACCAGCTCCATGGACGCCATCACGCGCGGCACCCTGCGCGGACTGGAACTGCTCCTGCAGATTATCGCCCTGCTGATCGTCGTGATCGCCCTGGTGGCACTGGTGAACGCGGGACTGGGTGCCTTGCCGGAGTTCGGTGGTGACGCCCTGAGCCTGGAACGCATGCTGGGCTGGATCTTCGCACCGATGGCCTGGCTGATGGGCATCCCCTGGAGCGAGGCCGTCACCGCCGGCTCCCTGCTGGGGGTCAAAACCGTGCTCAACGAAATGGTCGCATTCCTGCACCTGGCCGAACTTCCCGCAGACGCCTTGTCCGCGCGCAGCGAACTGATCCTGATCTATGCCCTCAGCGGCTTTGCCAACCTCGGCAGCCTTGGCATCCTGATCGGCGGTCTGGGGGCCCTGGTGCCGGAACGCCGCAGCGAGATCGTGGCCCTGGGTATTCGCGCTATCGTCGCCGGGACCCTGGCCACGCTGATGACCGGCAGCGTCGTCGGCATCCTCAATCTGGGCTAGCGAGACGCCACAACGGCATCCAGCACAGACGCAAACTCCGGTGCCGGAATGGGTCGGCTGGCGTAAAACCCCTGATAGTGGTCGCAGCCCAAGCCCTTGAGCACGGCCAACTGCTCGGCCGTCTCAACGCCCTCGGCGAGAACGGATAGTCCCAGGCCATGGCCCAGGCCCACGATCGAACGGGCAATGGACAGATCGTGAGAGCGTTCGTCGTCGTCCCCCGCGGCCAGGCCATCGACAAAGCTCTTGTCGATCTTGAGCGTGTCCACCGGGAAGCGCTTGAGCTGCGCCATGGACGAATACCCGGTACCGAAGTCATCAATCGCGAAGTGCACCCCACGCTCGCGCAACCGCTGCAGGATACGGCGCGCACGGCCTGGATCGGCCATCAGTGCCGACTCGGTGATTTCCAGCTCCAGCTGATCGGCCGGGAAGTCGTACTCCTCCAGCAGCAGCCCCACCTGCTGATCGATTGGGACGCGTTGGAACTGCAGGGCCGACACATTGACCGCCAGGCGCACCGGCGGATATCCAGCCGCCTGCCATTCGCGGCCCTGCGCAATCACCCGGCGCAGGACCCAGGCACCCAGTTCCACGATCAGCCCCGTCTGTTCCGCCAGCGGGATAAAGCGCCCGGGCGAGATCGGGCCCAGTTCGGGGTCGCTCCAGCGCAACAGCGCCTCGGCACCCAGCAGGCGCCCATCCTCCACGTTGTATTGCGGCTGGTAGTGGACTTCCAGGGCGTCCTGCTCGAGCGCCCGGCGCAGGCGCGCGGAAAGGTCGATGCGATCACGTGCCGCTCGGGTAAATTCATCCGAGTAATAGCGGTAGCTTCCGCGCCCCTCGAGCTTGGCCTGGGACAATGCGGTACCCGCCTGCTGCAGCAGCATGTCGGCATCCGTCGCATGATCGGGGAAGACCGCGATCCCGATGGTTGCGGCCACTTCCATCTCGATCCCGTTTCCGAGATCGCAGGGGTGGCCGACCTCGCGGATAATGTTCTCCGCCACCCGCGCGGCATCGTCGACATGCCCCAGGTTCTCCACCAGCACAGCGAACTCGTCGCTGGCCAGACGCGCAACGGTATCGGTACCGCGCCGACCGGCCTGCAGACGCTCGGCCACGATCTTCAACAGACGGTCACCCGCCGCGTGGCCCTGGCTGTCGTTGATGTCCTTGAAGCGGTCGATATCCAGGATCAACAACGCCAGGTGGCCCTCGCGCCGACGCATTAGCGAGATCCCGTGGGCCAGCCGCGCGCGCAGCAGACGCCGATTGGGCAGTTCGGTCAGCGGATCATGGTGAGCCAGGAAATCGAGTTCGGCCTCGGAGGCCTTGATCCGGGAGATATCGGCAAACACCGACACGTAATGGGTAAGCCGCCCCTGGCTGTCGCGAACCGCGGTGATGCTTTGCAGCTCGGGGAATATCTCCCCGTTCTTGCGTCGGTTCCAGATTTCGCCCTGCCAATGGCCGTTCTCCTCCAGCTCGCGGCGCATGTTGGCGTAGAAGACATGATCGTGGCGCCCCGACTGAAACATCTTCGGTGTCCGGCCGGCCACCTCGTCCTGGCTATACCCCATCAGTTCCGTGAACGCGCGGTTGACGGAGAGGATGTGGGCCGTGGCATCCGTGATCACCACGCCCTCGCGGGTGTTCTCGAACACCACGGACGCCAGGCGCTGACGCTCTTCCTGCTCGCGCTGTTCGGTGATGTCCTCCACGGTCGCCACGACCCGGTCCAGATTGCCCTGCGGCGTGCGGCTGCATTTCACGTCGATATCCGCGACCATCACCCGCCCGTCCCGCCGCAGCATGCGTTTCACGATGCTGTAGCCCGAACGTTCGCCGCGCCGCATCTCGGCGTCCAGCGCCGTGTCGCAACCCCGGTCCTGCGGTACGGACAGGCGGTCATGCCAGTCCATTGCCGCGAGCTCGGTCGGCGCGTAACCCAGCATGTCTGCCAGGCACGCATTCACCCGTTCCCAGCCCTCGCCACGCGGGCCCGAGATCGCCATACCCACGAAGGGCATATCGAAGAAAATCCCCAGCAACCGATCCTGATCCGCGTGTGCCTGCACCAGGGCGAGGTTGCGTTGAAGCCACTGCTGTCTCCACAAAAGCCCGCCGGTACCCAGCACCGCGAGCCACAAGAACAGCGTTGCTCCCGCCGCCCACACCGCGTGTTGCCGCGGCAAAGCCTGGAGGGCATCGAGCTCGCGCTTCAGCACCAGATCCCAGCCGGCCGGAGCGAGTCCCTGGACGCCAGCCAGAAAAGCAACGGCGGCGTCATCAAAACGCTCGACCACCACCCCATCCCGCGGATGATCCAGCACCCGCTCGCGCAATGTCGGAAAAGCCGCGGGCGCCGGGATGATGACGCCACCGGCTTCCGTAATTCGCGCGATGGTCGCCCGTTGATCCCCCTCACGCACCACGACATGCGCCAGGGCATCCAACCCATTGCGACCCTCTGTAAGGGTCAGTAGGGGATGCAGACTCTTGATCGTCGACGACAACAGCACCAGGCCCACCACCGGATCGAGTGGAGCGGCACGGTCGCGCACGGGAACGACCCAGCTGACACGTGGTCGCCCGTCGGGGTCCGCATGCAAAATGGGTTCGCTGATCTCACCGCTACGCCGGACCTCGCGCAACACCATGTCCATGGTCGCCTCATCCAATGCACTGCGGCCGAGCTCGATCACGGGCTGCCGATTGGCGTCTAGCAGGGCCACGCCGTCGTAGTCATAGGCCGTACGCATCAGATCGAGACGATCACGCACCTGCCCGAGGGCCAGAGCCGATCTCCGTTCCAGGGCCGTCACAGCGAACAGGTTGAACCCGCGTGCCTCCGCCAACACCTCGGCGTCGCCCGTGCGTTCCGCCAGCCATTGATCAATCACCCCCCCCTTCAGGAATGCGGCGCGCTGCAGATCTTCCTGTGCCTGGGTTTCGGCCGCCATGCCCTGCCAGTACCACGTCGCCAGACCCACCCCACCGGTCGACATCGCTACCGCCAGCGCCAGGAGCAGCCAGGGCCAGGGGCCGAAGCGTCCTCGCTCCCTGTGCGCGGTCGCGCTCGATAGCTCCCCGAGACCACCGGGAAGCCATCGCATCGCTACGTACAACAACAAGCCCGAGACCAGCACAAACCCAAAGCCCTTGCCCAGGTTCGCGCGCGTCAACGCCGCGGATATATCCGTCCCCCCCCACCAGGCCAGCGCCACATCGGACAGGGCAATCCACAACAGACCCAGAACGACATAAATACCCGCGATCAACCCGGCTGCCAGGGGCCGTGACACACGACGTTCAGCCATCATCGAACGCCCCCGCGTGGCCACGCACCCAACACAAAAAAGCGCCGCGCCCCGGTTCCGGAATGCGCGGCACCCCGTTGGGCCGGCCTACTGTCCAATGTAATGTTTCGTGTCACTAGCAACGGCATCCCCATGCGGGGGTCGCAATGTTGTTCAAACGTCTCTTCCGCCCTTACGTACCGGTTGGCGGGCATGGTGATCATGCCCCCACCTAGATCATGACCAACAACGACCAGGGACCCGCCTAACGGGTCCCGTGTCGCTGACCGCCGAAAAATCCTTTATCGCGTGCACATTGCGGGCCGCGGCCCGAACTCGCGCAGAGGACTGTAACCCATCGCGCTAATCGGCGATGGTCCGTTCGATGATCGCCTCGATCTCCTCGGAGGAGTTTTCCATCACCTCGGCAACCCCATCCGGCATCATCGGCAGGAATCCTGGAACGTTCATGCGCGAGATGAACACCTCGCCCTGGCTGTCCTGATAGATGCTGACCCGGCAGGGCATAAAGGCGGAAACAGGCCGATACGCGTCCTCTTCCAGGATCTGCGCGCTGTAACGACCACTGCAGACGTCCAGAATCACCACCGGATCGATGGTGAACCCGCGCTCGGACAACGTCCCGGCCATGTTGTTGCGGTTCAGGATGCTCCAGCCCTCCGCATCTACCTCGCGCTCAAAAGCCGCCAGCGTAGCGGGGAACGAATGCGGGCTCGGCGTGACTTTCACCATATCGGGCTGTTCGCCAGCATGCCCTCCGGCCTGCGCGGCCCCGGCAACCAAAAGTGCCAACAACATCGCGGCCAGCGCCAGGAACCGCGGGCCGTGGCGCATGGTCATCACTTTAGACTGCATCGTGCTTTCTCCTTTCCCGGGAAGCGGGAATCAATGGGAATGCCCGCCTCTTCGTTAGGTTGGAGGCAGAACTTGCAGGCCAAGCTACTCGCTCCCAGCCCCGGCCATCATGATGCAGGTCAAACGAACGCGAATCAGACCCGTTCCAGACGGGTACCACCGACGTCACAGTCCGCCAACCAAGGAGATCGACATGGAAGCGACGCTGAAGAACGGAACCGTCACTCTGAAGATCGACAAGAAGACCGCCAAGAGCATTGCCGAGAACATCACCGAGCTTGACGGCGAGATCAGCAACGGCGCCCGCGCCCTGGGGTCCGTGCTACAGGAAGGTGTCTACGAGCTGGATAACGATTTTCGTCAGCCGCCGCACGCCTTCGACGAGAAGGCCCCCAAGCAGCCCTCGATCGAAGACTGATCGGACTCACGCAACGACTGCACCACGAGCGGACACAAGGAGCACGACATGCATCTGGAAAAAGCCGAAAATGGCGAACTCGTCATCACCATGCCCGAGGCCGAGGCCGCCGACACCCTCGCCACGCTGAAAAAGCGGGCCGACGATCTGGACGACTGCGAGGACCTCACGGAGGCCCTGGAAAATGCGGGCGTCAAGGTCCCCGAACCGGACGACCACATCCGCCACGAATACATGCCGCCCGCCGACTAAGCCCGGCACCCATCCCACTACCGTTGTGGGATGGGGCCACCCGCACGGCCTCGGCAGGCTCCCGGTAGCAAACCCTTCGTGTTGGCCCCGCCCTCTCCCCAGGGTGTCGTCAACCCAGGCGCGCTCACTGATCCAATGGCGCCTAACGGAACAGGTCTTCCGCGGACGCCGGGCGACCCAGCAGAAAGCCCTGGCCGATCGCGCAGCCTTCTTTCAGGAGGAACTCGCGCTGGGACTCGTTCTCGACACCCTCCGCGATCAAATCCAGCTCCAGCGCCTCGGCCAGCGCGATAATGGCGCGAATAATCGACTCGTTGTGTCGGGACCGACCGATATCCCGCACCAGGGATTGATCGACCTTGAGCCGATGCAGCGGGAGTCGGCGCAAGTGGGCAAGATTCGAGTAACCCGACCCGAAATCATCCATCGCCAGATGCACGCCCAGGGCACTCAGACGGCGTAAAACGGCCAGCGCCTGCTCCGGATACTCCATAATCATGGTTTCGGTGAGCTCCACCTCCAGGCGCTCAGGGCGGATCGAGAAACGCTCCAGGGTGTCCCGCACCGAAGCGACCAGTTGCTCGTCATGCAGCTCGCGGGCGGACAGATTCACCGCGATCATCGGCACCGGCATCCCGTGCTGGTCCCAAGCAGCCAGCTGGCGACAGGCAGCCTCCAGCACCCAGCGATCAATCGCCTGAATCAGCCCAGTCTCCTCCGCCAGGGGAATAAACTCCGCCGGCGACACCATGCCGCGCCGCGGGTGATTCCAGCGCACGAGCGCCTCAACGCCCACGCAGTCACCCGTGCCCAGATGGAACTGTGGCTGGAAATGCAGCACGAATTCGTCGTTCTGGATCGCCTGACGCAGATCGTTTTCCAGGAACAGGCGCTGTTCCGTCAGCGCACCCATCTCCGGTTCATACAACGACCAGCTATCGCCACCGCGAAGGCGGGAGGCCTGCATGGCCAGCTCAGCAGCGGTCAAAAGCTCGTCCCGGGTCTGCCCATCGCTGGGGAATCGCGCCACGCCAACGCTCGCCGTCAGCACCAGAGACCGCCCCGCGACCTCGAAAGGACTGCGGAGCGTTGTCATCAACTGCTCCACAAATTCCTGAATGGGCGTATCCGGGGGACTCTCGACCACCAGACAGAACTCGTCGGCACCGATTCGGGCCACGGTGTCCTGAGGCAACAACATCTGGCTGAGGCGCTGGGCGATTCCCTGCAACACGATATCGCCCGCCGCGGTGCCCAGGGTCTCGTTGACGTTGCGGAACCGGTCCAGGTCCATCAGCACGATCCAGCGGGCCTCCTCATCGGCCATTGCCCGCTCCACCGTGTGGCCCAGCCGATCCTGCAGCAGGGCCCGGTTGGGCAGGCCGGTGCGCGCATCGAAGTGCGACATCTGCCGCAGCTGCTCTTCCTGCTCCATGCTCGCGGTCAGGTCGATCCAGCTACCCACGATCTCCTGGCCGCTATGCCCCCCTGGCACCAGACGCATCTCGTCGCGCACGTGGCGCAGCTTGCCCCAGCCGTCGAACAGGCGGAACTCGCGCACCAGTTCGCCATCTTCCAGCAAACGATCGTTCTCCCGCAGCGCGGCCTTGCGGTCTTCCGGGTGCAGTTGCTGCTCCCACCAGCCGGGGCGCATCGCAGAAGCTGGGTCGATGCCAAACAGACGCTCGATATTGGGGCTAACCCAAAGGGGCTGAAAGTCGCTGGCATCCAACTGGTAGATAACCGCTGGACCACTATCGAGGACATGTTCGAGACGTTGATTGGCGGCCTGAAGCTCGCGTGTGCGCCGCCGCACCTGCCAGCGGAGTACCCCGCCCGCCACGGCGAGAAAAGCCACCAGTACGACACCCACCAGGAGCGTCCATCCAACCCATCGGGGCAACCCGGGCGACTCCTCCGCGAGAAGCGTCGCGTCGAGCGCCTGCTGGTAAGGCGAACCGGCTAGCGACTTCCAACGTTCCAGATAGGCATCAATCAGGTCCAGACGCCCGTCCTGGGCCCCCGGCGCGGCCGCGTAGTACAGGCCCACCTGGCCGAAGGTGATCGGCGTCTCCACAAGGCCATGGGCCCGCGCGTGCTGCCGACCATAGAAGTTGTTACTGACGGCCGCCTCCGCCGTCCCCTGCGATACGGAGGCCAAGACCGCCTCGAGGTTGCTAAAGGTGGCCAGGCCGAACTCGAGATCCGGGTCGCGCGACCGCACTTCACGCAGGTGCGCTTCCTGGACGGAGCCTTCAAGGACCGCGATCCGCCCACTGCCCACCGCGCCCAGACTGCTAAAGCCCGAATGCGGGGCCGCGTAGATCTGGCTCCAGCCCTGTACGACTGGGATTTGATGAAATGCAAAGAAGCCTTCCCGGGTCTCGCTTAACGCCACGTCGGGCATCAAGTCCAGGCGGCCATCGCGCAGATCCTGCAGACATTGCGCCCATTCGCAGGAAACATACTCGATGTCCCAATGCTCGCGGCGGGCGATAGAATCCAGGAGCCGAACGAACAGCCCGTCAGCGCGCCCGTCGGCATCCACGTAGACCTTGGGTGCGTTCTCGTACACACCCACCCGCAAATCGGGCTCAGCCGAACCCAGCACGGATAGCCCCGTCAGCAGCCAGATCCCGATGCCCCCAATAATCCAGCGCACCATGCGGGGCAGGGGCCTCGAATGGTTTGGGGTGCGCATGCTCAGGGTCAAATCCGCTGCGTGCACCGTGCTCTCTCTAGCCAACCAATCCACGCATAGTGCCATGGCCCGCCGCCTCGTGCGCGCGGCTTCCGGGCCGTCCTCCGCCGAATCGAATCTCCGGAGCAATAATCAGTAACGCCTGCGGCCATGTGACCGCTCCGTCTCGGCTCCGGCCCCACCGGTCATTTCTTCCTGCGTACCCGCCTTCCCGCTTGGAGGATCCGCGAACCATCATGTAAACGGACGCGCCGGGCGCGCGCACAACCCGCCCCATGCATGCCGACCGGTTACCGGCAGAACAACAACCCCATCACGCAAGAAGGCCGCCCGGAGGCGGCCTTCTTGCGTGATGGAACATGGAGGCTGGGGTCGGAATCGAACCGGCGTACACGGATTTGCAATCCGCTGCATAACCACTCTGCCACCCAGCCTGTATCGGGTGGTTCCGGCTCGGAGCGCATACCTCCGGCGGCCGAAACAGAAAACCCCGGCCGAACCGGGGTTTCAGGAATCTGTTGGAGCGGGAAACGAGATTCGAACTCGCGACCCCAACCTTGGCAAGGTTGTGCTCTACCAGCTGAGCTATTCCCGCTCTTCACTAACGGCGCGTATTCTACCGCAGTTTCCAGGTACGTCAATACCCGCGGTAGCCCACGGCGGCGGTCGCATGGCCCTCGCGATCGAACAGCACCACGCGGTTTCGGCCCGCATTCTTGGCCACATACATCGCCGCGTCGGCCGCCCGCGACAGCCCCGGTCCGTCGGCCGCATCCAACGGAAACATCGCAATACCAATGCTGCTGGAGATACGCACCTCCACACCGTCACAGTCGAAGGGCTCGGCCAGCGCCGAACGAATCTTCTCGCCAATCGCAAGCGCATGGGCCCGACTTTCGTCGGCCGACTGGAAGCGCGGCAGCATCACGACGAACTCATCACCCGCGATCCGCGCGGCCACATCGCTCTCGCGGATCGCAGCGGACAGGCGCCGGGCCACCTGACTGAGCAACCGATCCCCCACCGCGTGGCCATGGCGGTCATTCACCGGCTTGAACTCGTCGAGGTCGACAAACATCAACGCCACTTGTTGGCCTTCGCGACGCGCCGCCAGTAGTTCGTGGTCGAGGATCTGGTAGAAAAGGGTACGGTTGGGTAGTTCGGTCAACGGGTCATAGTGTGCAAGGCGCTGCATCTGCGCCTCGGTCTCCTTGCGCACTGTGATGTCGCGCGCGATACCGAGGAAAGCGGTCACTTCACCCTGTTCGTTCAGCATTGGGGAGACATTGCTGGTATGCCACCGGTAGTGCCCGTCCTGGTGTCGGATGCGGTACTCGATCCCGCTGGCCTTTTGCCCGGTCTGTGCGATCTGATGCAGAAAGGCATAGCAGGCGGGCAGATCTTCCGGGGCAACGTATTCGTCGATGGCATGGCCCACTGCCGCACTGATTGGGTAACTGAGGTTCTCGGTCCAGTTGGGCGATACGTAGGTCATGACGCCGTCCGGGCGCAACGAATAGATCACATCGCTGGCGCTCTCGACGAAGGCGCGAAACTGCGCCTCGCTCTGGCGCAGCGACTCCTCTAGCTGCTTGCGCTCGGTGATATCGGTCGCAAAGCCCGTCCAGATGATCGTCCCGTCCTTGAGGCGCCGCGAAGTGTCATAGGCCTGCACCCACATCACGCGTCCGGAACGGCACTGCATCCGGAACTCAACGCTCCAGGGCTCCGCCCGGTCCACCGAGTCCATCGTGGACCGCATCACCCACTCGCGATCCTCGGGGTGAATGCAGTCCAGGAGCGCGCTCGCATCCGTCTGGAGCGCCTCCCGGTCGACCTCGAACCATTGCGCCACAATGGGTCCGACATAGGGGTAGTCAAACTGTCCGTCGGGCCTCATGCGCAACTGGTAGACAAACCCCGGCAGCAGACCCTGAAGCACCTCCAGAGTCCGAATGTCATCAAGGTCAGCATCAGGATCGCGCATGGATAATCCGCGGACGCCACAAGGCCGGTCTTGCCAGTGTAGGCCAAAACCCAAAAGTGGGAACGGCGACGATCGCTCTACTGACTCCGGGCCGCCGCCAGCATGTACTGGATCATCGAGATCAGGGTCAGCGCCGCGGCCAAGTACAGCAGCCACTCGCCAATCACGAAGGTCGGCAGACCCACAATGGGTTCGGCCCAGAGCAGGAGAAAGATCGCGACCATCTGCGCCGTGGTCTTCACCTTGCCCACCCAGGACACTGCGACCTTCGCACTCCCGCCGATCTCAGCCATCCATTCACGTAGTGCGGAAATCGCGATCTCCCGCCCAATGATCACGATTGCAGCCAGCGCGATGCCGAGGTCCGGATTGTGGTTCACCACCAGCACCAGAGCCGCCGCGACAATCAGTTTGTCCGCTACGGGGTCGAGGAAGGCCCCGAAGCGGCTGGTCACCTCCCAGCGCCGTGCCAGGTAGCCATCCAGCCAGTCGGTGACCGCCGCAAGGGCAAAGATCACGGCGGCAACGATCCCCCCAACGGGCATCGACAGGCCATAGAACGCCAGCACCAGCAGCGGGATCATCACGATCCGCGACCAAGTCAGCCAGGTGGGTAATTGGGGAAACATGTACGTGGCTCAACTCTCGTGGAACTGGTCGTAGATCGCCTGTGCCAGGCGGCGGTGAATCCCGGGCACCTTGGCCAACTCCTCGACGCCGGCCCGGCTGACGCCGCGCAAGCCACCGAAGTGTCGTAACAGCGCGCTGCGCCGCTTCGGCCCCAGCCCCGGGATGGCCTCCAGGGTCGACTCCTTGCGCGCCTTCGCCCGGCGGGCCCGGTGCCCGGTAATCGCAAAACGGTGCGCCTCGTCCCGAATCTGCTGGATCAGGTGCAACGCCCCCGAATGCGCGGGCAGTATAGAGGGGGCCTCTACCCCGCTCAATATCAGGGTTTCCATACCCGGCTTGCGGGCCTCGCCCTTGGCCACGCCAACCACCTTGATGTGGTCCAGACCCAGGTCGGCCAGCACATTCAGTGCCTGGGTCACCTGCCCCTTGCCGCCGTCGATAAACAGGATATCCGGCTCCTGTCCCTCACCCTTTTTTAGTCTAGCGAAACGCCGACTGAGCGCCTGATGCATCGCGGCGTAATCATCACCCGGCTCGACCCCCGAAATGTTAAAGCGTCGATAGCCCGACTTGATCGGCCCATCCGGTCCGAATACCACACACGAGGCCACCGTGCCCTCACCCCCGGTATGCGAGATGTCGAAGCACTCCATGCGCTTCGGTGGATCCTCCAGGCCCAGTTCGGCCGTCAGGGCATCCAGACGCGCGGTTTGCCCGGCCTGGCTGGCGATCCGGGTCTTTAGCGCCAATTCTGCGTTGCGCCGCGCCATGTCCAGCCAGCGCGCCCGTTCCCCGCGCAGCGACCAGGCCAGGGCGACCTTGCCGCCCCGGCGCTCGGCCAGGAAGGCCTCCAGCGCCTTGGCCCCCTGCGGCTCGTGAGACAGCAGGATGCGCGCTGGAGGCTCGCGCTCCGCGTAGTACTGTGCCAGTACCGCGGCCATGACCTCGTCGGTCTCGGTCGCCTCCGGCACATTGGGAAACAGCTCGCTGTTGCCCAGATTCTGGCCGTTGCGCACAAAGAAGATCTCGATCGCGCAGGCCCCGGCCTCCTGCGCCAGCGCGAACACGTCGGCATCCCCCTCGCCTCCCGCCACGAACTGCTGCTCCGAGATCTGGCGTAGGCGGGCGATCTGGTCACGCAGGCGCGCCGCATGTTCGAAATCCAGGCGCGCGGAGGCCGACTCCATGCGCTCCATCAGCTCGGCGGTGACCGCCTCGCTACGGCCCTCAAGGAACTTGACCGAGGCATCGACATCGCGGGCGTAGTCCTCTGGGGTGATATAGCCCACACAGGGCGCGGTGCAGCGGCCGATCTGATACTGCAGGCAGGGCCGCGAGCGGTGGGCGAACACGCTGTCCTCGCACTGGCGTACCAGAAAGAGTTTCTGCAACAGCGCCAGGCTCTCGCGCACCGCCCCGGCCGAGGGGTACGGCCCAAAATAGCGAACGCCCTTCTTCTTCGCGCCCCGATGAAACCCGAGCCGCGGATACTCCTGGTTGGAGACATAGATATAGGGGTAGCTCTTGTCGTCCCGCAGCAGCACGTTGTAGCGCGGGCGGTGACGCTTGATCAGGTTGGCCTCGAGCAGCAGGGCCTCGGCCTCGGTGTGCGTGACCGCCACACGGATATCGGCGATCTGGCGCACCATCGAACGGATGCGTGGACCACGGTCGTCGCTGCCGCGAAAGTAGCTGGCCACCCGGCTCTTCAGGTTACGCGCCTTGCCGACGTACAGCACCGTGCCGGACGCATCCAGCATCTGGTACACGCCGGGCGACTGCGTCAGCGTCTGCAGAAAGTCCTTGGGATCGAATCCGGTCTCGGGGGCACTCATGATCTTTTCAGGATACCGGAACTGTCTGGTCACCCGGCATCCCCCGCCCTTCGCTTCGTCCTGTGGAAGTGTTCCCCTTGGGGAGAGCATTGGCTATGAACGCCCCGCATCCGGGGTGTCGAATCTGGCCATAACCCAGCCGATTGCCATGGCCCCTGCGGGGCCTCGCAATGACAGGGGAAGCACAGCGTCATCGCGAGCGCCGCAGGCGCGTGGCGATCTCTCTGGCCACCCCTCGACGCGGGGCCGTTACGGCGAAGCGAAATCAAGCCTTTTGGCCCTGGAAGGCTAACCGATTTGGGTGCGGATCCGGGCGAAGAGTTCGTCGAACATCGCGGGGGTTAGACGGCGGGTCTGGGTGTTGTAGCGCGAGCAGTGGTAGGAATCGATCAGACGGGTGTCTGCGTCCAGCTCGTGCTCGGCGCCATGGCCGAAACGCAGGCTGGATAGCGGCAGTCCCTTCGCGCGCAGAATGGCGTCATGGGCGATCTTGCCCAGCGCCAGGATCACTTGCGGCCGCATGACCATCATCTCGGCCGCGAGGAAGCCATTGCAGGTGCGAATCTCTTCGGTGGTCGGCTTGTTCTGCGGCGGCAGGCACTTCACCGCATTGGTAATCCGGCAGTCGAGCAGCTCCAGCCCGTCGTTGGCGCGGGAACTCTCGGGGCCGGAGGCAAAGCCGTGCGCATGCAGGGTTTGATACAGGAGTACGCCGGCGTAGTCACCGGTAAACGGGCGCCCAGTGGCATTGGCCCCGTGCATCCCGGGCGCCAGGCCGACAATCAGCAGCCTGGCGTCGAGCGGACCGAAGGATGGGACGGGCGCTGCATGGTATTCGGGGTGCTTCGTGCGGACGTCTTCCAGAAACGCGGCCAGGCGCGGGCAGGCACGGCAGTCTGCAGCGAAGATCTCGCGGGACTCAGGAGGCATCGGGCCACTCGCGGTAGGGGTTCCGCGCCAGCTCGGTGTTGTAGTAGCGCGGGTCGTGCGAGACCTCTTCGCCCAGCCAGTCGGGACGCGGAAACTCGGCATCGCTGCTCGGCAGCTCCAGCTCAGCCACGATCAGACCAGCATTGGCACCCTCGAACACGTCAATCTCGTATTCCCAGCCCTGGACGTCCACCCAGTACCGGGTCTTTTCCACCTGCGGTCCGGCCAGGGTATCCAAGAGGCGGTGCGCCTCGTCCAGCGGGATGTCGTACTGGTATTCGTCGCGCTCCACGCCGAGGGTCGCGCTCTTGATGTTGAGGTTGGCGCCCTCCTCGTCCACCCGCACGCGGATGGAGGCGCGATCGTTGCCACACAGGTAGCCCTGGCGCATGTACTGCGAGCGCACCACGCCTTCGCGCCAGGCATCACTGGCCAACAGGAACTTGCGTTCGATCTCGCGCCCCATGTCGTCGAGTACTCCACTTTTTGACCAATCGCCTGGTGAATCCATCCCCGTGGGAGCCTGCTTGCAGGCGAATCCCCCGCTAAAGCCCGAGGCGCGAACTACATCCGGATCAGCGCGGAGCCCCAGGTAAAACCGCCGCCGAAGGCCTCGGTCAGGATCAGATCGCCCTTCTTGATGCGGCCATCGCGCACGGCCGTGTCCAGTGCCAGCGGAATGGACGCCGCGGACGTATTGCCATGCCGGTCCACGGTAACCACGACGTTGTCCATGGACATGTTCAGCTTTTTCGCGGTCGCCTGGATGATGCGGATATTGGCCTGATGCGGCACCAGCCAGTCCAGTTCCGACTTGTCGATCCCGTTGTACTCCAGGGTCTCGTCGACGATCTGGTCCAGGGTATTGACCGCCACGCGGAACACAGCCCGGCCCTCCATGCGGATGAAGTCCAGGTCGGGGTTGTCGCTCGGCTGCGACACCCCTCCCGGCACCTCCAGCAGCCCCTTGTGGTGGCCATCCGCATGCAGGTGGGTCGAGATAATCCCCGGATCGGGCGAGCGGGAGAGCACCACCGCTCCGGCACCGTCACCCCAGAGGATGCAGTTACCGCGGTCGGTGTAATCGGTAATGCGCGAAAGCGTCTCCGCCCCAACGACCAGCACGTGACGGATTTCGTCGCTTTGCATGAAGCGATCGGCCGTCGCCAGGGCGTACACGAACCCGCTACAGACCGCCTGGATGTCGAACGCCGGACAGCCCCCGATGCCCAGCTTGGCCTGCAGGATGCACGCGGTACTGGGAAAAATCTGATCCGGAGTCGTGGTCGCCACCAGGATCAGGTCCAGGTCGGCGGCACGGATACCGGCCGCATCCATCGCGCGTTCCGCGGCCTTCAGCGCGAGATCCGAAGTGACCTCGTTCTCGGCCACGATATGTCGTTCTCGGATGCCGGTCCGTTCGCGAATCCAGGCGTCAGTGGTATCGACCATCGCCTCCAGTTCGGCGTTGGTCAGAATCCGTTCTGGCAGGTAGCTCCCCGTGCCACTGATTCGTGCGTGCTTCACTCGGTTGCCCCCTGGCCCAGGAGCTGCCCGAGCTGCTTGTCAATCCGCCGCGAGATGTTCGCTTCCGCCTCGATCCGGGCAATGCGAATCGCGTGTTCGAAGGCAAGCTCGTCGGCACTCCCGTGACTCTTGATCACAACACCCTGCAGGCCCAGCAACGAGGCGCCGTTGTAGCGGCGGTGATCGAAGCGATGGCGCAGGCGCCGCAACACCGGCAATGCGAACAGGCCTGCGAGCCGCGAATACACCGACGCACGGAACTCGGCCTTCATGTTCGAGGAGATCATCTTGGCGACGCCCTCGCTAACCTTCAGCGCGACATTGCCGACAAAGCCATCGCAGACCACAACATCCACATCACCACAGTAGACGTCATTGCCCTCGACAAAACCGATGTAGTTCAGGCTGGAGGCCTCCAGCATGCGCCCAGCCTCGCGCACCCGGTCGTTCCCCTTGATTGCCTCGGCGCCGATATTCAGCAGGCCGACGCGCGGCGCTTCGAGCCCGTCCACGGCATTCGCCAATACCGACCCCATCACCGCGAACTGGTACAGGTGTGCCGCCTCGACATCGACATTCGCACCCAGGTCCAGCATGTGCGTATGGCCTGTCATGGACGGCAGGGCCGTTGCGATGGCGGGGCGATCGATACCGGGGAGCGTTTTCAGTACATAACGGGCGGTAGCCATCAGGCCCCCCGTGTTGCCGGCGGACACACAGGCCTGGGCGGCCCCATTCTTCACCTGGTCGATCGCGACACGCATGGAGGAGTCACGCTTGTTGCGCAACGCCACGGCCGGCAGCTCTTCCATGCCGACCACCTGGCTGGCGTGGACGATATCGACCCGTTCGCGCTCGCTCGCCGACCAGCCGGCAAGCCCCGACTCGATCGTCTCCTGATCGCCCACCAGCAGTAGGCGAAAATCCGTCGCGATTTTCAGTGCGCGGCGGGCAGCAGGCAGGATGACGGGCGCTCCATGGTCGCCGCCCATCACGTCCAGTGCGATGGTGAAACTGGCAGTCATGTTCGGGTCCGATGATCGGCCGTCAAACGGCCGAATTCAAACGCGGAAAGGCCACGGTGCGTGCGCAGCCGTGGCCCCGGGACGGTCATTCCCTGGACCTTAATCTTCGTCTTCGTCGACTTCGACGTCCTGCTGGATCACCTGACGCCCACGATAGAAACCATCCGGAGTCACGTGGTGACGGCGATGGATCTCGCCAGTCGTCGGGTCGGTGGACAGCGTGGCGCCCGTCAGACTGTCGTGGGAACGGCGCATGTCGCGCTTGGAACGGGTCTTGCGGCGTTGTTGAACAGCCATGATGCATCTCCAGATTGATCAAATCCCGTAGCGACGGGAGTGAGCCCGATAGCAAAACGGGCGCAAGTATAACGGTTCGGCCCGGGCATTGCCCCGACCCCAGGTCACATTACGAGCCGCCCCGCTCCGGGCCGCTCTGCTTGAGTTGTTCGAGCACCGCGAATGGGTTCTCGCCGCCCTCGCCCTCCTCGAACTCGGGTTCCGCAGCCGGTTTGCAATCCGCATGGCGTGGCACCAGCGGCCAGGCCAGCAGGACCTCTTCCTCGATCCATACCGCCGGCCGCAGCAGGCCATCCGCCTCGAGTTCGACAAAGTCGTCGCCCTCGCTCATGCCGGCCGGCGTGCCTTCCGGCGGCAGCAGCACGGCATCCGCCTCGAGCCGGAACTCCCAGATCACCGGCTGCAGGCAGCGCTGGCAGGTCTGCCACAGCTCGCCCGTAATCGTCCCACTCAAGCGCATCTCGTCCAGCGACCCGCGTTCCAGCCGGAACTGTGCGTGCACCTGCAGCGGGTGTCCCGGCAGAGCATCGGCACGCAATCGCGGGAGGTCTTCCGGGCCCAGGTCGCCCTCGAATTCGAGGTGCCGGGCACGCGGTTGCCACGGATCAAGTGAAACGGGGATGCGGCTCATTTCTGGCTCGGTTGCGAGGGCGCGGAATATACCCGCGCGCGGGCGATCTGTCAAAGCGAAACAGAAACTTGCAGCGTCCGCAAACGACGTCGATACTCGGGTTGTCATCGACCTGCCCGGGGCCTTCCGTGTGATCCGCAAGCTGCTCATTGCCAACCGGGGCGAAATCGCCGTGCGCCTGATCCGGGCCTGCAGCGAGATGGGGATCACCTCGGTCGCCGTCTACACCGACGCTGACCGCCACGCCCTGCATGTCAAAAAGGCGGACGAGGCCTACGCCATCGGCCCGGATTCCATGGGTGGCTACCTCAATCTCCATCGCCTGATCAGCGTGGCTCGTGCCGCGGGCTGCGACGCCGTGCATCCGGGGTACGGCTTCCTGTCGGAGAACGCCGACTTCGCATCGGCCTGCGCGGCCCGCGGCCTGACCTGGGTGGGGCCGGATGCCTCCGTCATCCGCCGCATGGGCGACAAGGTCGCCGCGCGGCGGGCAATGATCGAGGCCGGTGTTCCCGTAACACCTGGGTCGGAGGGAAACCTCAAAGACGCCGAAGAGGCCCTCGCGGTGGCAGCGGAAATTGGCTACCCGGTCATGCTGAAGGCCACCAACGGTGGGGGTGGACGCGGTATCCGCCTGTGCGAGGACGCCGCGGCCCTGGAACATAACTTCGAGCGCGTGCGCTCCGAGGCCACCCGCGCCTTCGGAAGCACTGAGATCTTCCTGGAGAAGGCCGTCGTCAATCCACGGCACATCGAGGTGCAGATCCTCGGCGACACCCACGGCCATGCGATCCACCTGTTCGAACGCGACTGTTCCGTGCAACGACGACACCAGAAACTGGTAGAGATCGCGCCCTCACCGCAACTGAGCGAGACCCAACAAGAGCACCTGGGCGAACTGGCCGTGCGCGCCGCACTGGCGGTCGGCTACCAGAACGCGGGCACCGTCGAGTTCCTGATGGACTCGGATGATTCCTTTTATTTCATGGAGATGAACACACGACTTCAGGTGGAACATCCGGTTTCTGAGATGATCACCGGGGTGGACATCGTGCAAGAGCAATTGCGAATCGCGGCCGGCGAGCCGCTGCGCTACGAGCAGTCCCAGATCACCCGTCGCGGCTATGCGTTGGAGTTTCGCATCAACGCGGAAGACCCAAGCAATGACTTCCTCCCAAGCTTTGGTCGGATTACCCGCTACTTCGCACCGGGTGGCCCGGGCGTGCGCACCGACGGTGCGATCTACACTGGATACACGATCCCGCCCCATTACGACTCGATGTGCGCCAAGCTGATCTGCTGGGCCCTGGAATGGGACGACCTGCTGGCCCGAGCCAATCGCGCGCTGCGCGATATCGGCGTATTCGGGGTCAAAACCACCATCCCGTTCCACCTGGCGATCGTCGCCCACCCGACGTTCCGCAGCGGCCACTTTGATACCGGGTTCGTGGCTGCCCACCCGGAGCTGACTCACGTCCCCGGCAAACGCTCGGACCGCCAGCTGGCCGTGGCCGTCGCCGCGGCCATTGCCGCCCATCACGGGCTCTAGGGGACCGCTGATCAATGTACACACTCGCCCGACCGGACACCGGACTGACCCGCGAATGACTATGGACCGAGTTCACATCACGGATGTCACCCTGCGCGACGGCCACCAGAGCCTGATCGCCACGCGGATGCGCACCGACGACATGCTGCCGATCTGCGAACAGATGGACGCAATCGGCTTTCACTCCCTGGAGGTCTGGGGCGGTGCCACGTTCGACGCCTGCCTGCGCTTCCTGAAAGAGGACCCGTGGGAGCGCCTGCACCAGCTGAAGACCGCGCTGCCCAACACGCCGCTGCAGATGCTGCTGCGCGGGCAAAATCTGCTCGGCTACCGTCACTATGCCGATGACGTCGTGCGGGCCTTCGTCGAGCGCTCGGTTGACGGAGGCATCGATATCATCCGCATCTTCGACGCGATGAACGACGCCCGGAACCTGCGCACCGCCATCGAAGCGACGCGCGAGGCCGGTGGACACGCTCAGGGCACACTTTGCTATACGACCGGCCCCGTGCATTCAGCCGCCGAGTTTGTCGCCCTGGGGCGCGAACTGGTGGGCATGGGCGCACAGAGCATCGCGATCAAGGACATGGCCGGACTGCTCACGCCCTCGGCAACTCGTGAGCTAGTCACCGAACTGGTAGACGCCCTGGATGTACCGATCCACCTGCATGCCCACGCAACCTCGGGGCTGTCCGAGCTGTGCCACTGGCAGGCAATCGAGGCCGGCTGTCGGCACATCGAGACCGCGATCTCGGCCTTTGCCGGCGGTACCAGCCATCCGCCTACCGAAAGCCTGGTCGCCGCGCTGGCGGGCACCGAACACGACACCGGTCTGGACCTGGTCGCGCTGCAGAAAATCGGGATGTACTTCCACGAAGTCCGCAAGAAATACCAACGCTTCGAGAGCGAGTACACCGGGGTCGACACCCGTGTGCAGGTCAACCAGGTTCCGGGGGGCATGATCTCCAATCTGGCAAACCAGCTGCGCGATCAGAACGCGCTGGATCGCTTCGACGCCGTACTGGAGGAGATCCCCAAGGTGCGCGAAGACCTGGGCTACCCCCCGCTGGTCACACCCACCTCCCAGATTGTCGGCACCCAGGCGGTGATGAACGTACTCGCCGGAGAGCGCTACAAGACCATCACCAACGAGGTGAAGCAGTACCTCACCGGGCACTACGGCCGCGCGCCGGGACCGACCAACGCCGTGGTCCGGCAGAAGGCCATCGGCAATGCCGAGGTCATCGACAGCCGCCCGGCTGACTTTCTCAAGCCGGAGATGGACCTACTGACTCGCGAGATCGGTGACCTTGCGCAGGGACCGGAGGATGTCCTGACCTTCGCCTTGTTCCCCGAAGTCGGCCGCCAGTTTCTGGAGCAACGCCGCGATGGCACGCTCGATCCAGAGCCCCTGAATCTTCCGGAGAACACCCAGGCAGGCTGTCCAGCGCCGGTGGAGTTCAACGTCACCTTCCACGGCGAGACCTACCACATCCAGGTCAATGGCTCCGGCCACCACCGCGAAGACACCCGCCCAATGTACGTGACCGTCGACGGAATGCCGGAAGAGGTCCAGATCGAGACCCTCGACACGATCGAGACCACGGGTAGCAGTGGCGCGGACCGCGGCCCCGGGAACGGCGGCGGCAAGAAATCCCGACGCGCGACCCGCCCGGGCGATGTCACCACTTCCATGCCCGGCACCATCATTGATGTCCTGGTGGCGGAAGGCGATACCGTGGAGGCCGGTCAACCAGTACTGGTCCTGGAGGCGATGAAGATGGAATCCGAGATTGCCGCCCCCGTATCCGGCACGGTCACCGCAGTCAATATCGCCAAGGGGGCCGCCGCCAACCCGGACGACGCCCTGATCGAGATCGACAGCGCAGATGGCTAAGTCCCCGCGGCACCTGGTACTCGCCTCGACCTCGTCTTACCGGGCCGAGCTGCTGGGGCGGCTGCGGCTGCCGTTCGAGACCGCACGGCCCGGGGCCGACGAGACCCCGCAGCCCCACGAACGGCCCGAGACGATGGTGGTCCGCCTCGCCGAGGCCAAGGCCCGGGCCGTGGCCGATGTCTACCCCGACCACCTCGTGATTGGGTCCGACCAGAACGCGAGTCATGCCGGCCACATCCTCGGAAAGCCCGGCGACGTGGGCCGTGCCGAGGCGCAGCTCGCGGCACTGTCCGGAGAGACCGTGACCTTCCACACCGGCCTTTGCCTGCTGGATACCGCAACGGGCCAGGCCCGAACGGGTCAGATCCCTTCTACCGTGACCTTCCGCGAACTGAGCCCCGAGGAGATCCGACGCTACGTCCAGCTGGACCAGCCGCTGGACTGCGCCGGAAGTTTCAAGTCCGAGGGCCTGGGCATCAGCCTGTTCGCCCGCATGGAGGGCGACGACCCGACCGCGCTGGTCGGCCTGCCATTGATCATCCTGAGTCAGTGGCTGCGCGAAGCCGGGGTAGCCGTGCCGCCGGCGCAACCCTGATACAGGCGCTGCGCCCAAGGGAAACGCTGATCCAGCACGGCTATCCCCGCCCCCAAGACGGCTTGCGCGCCAGGATCTGCACCACCGCCCCGCGCCCGGTGTGAAGCCGCCCCTCAATGACGTCGCGCTCGCGCTCCACGGCTTCCTCGAATTCCAGGCCGTCCAGCTCGGCAACCAAGTCATCCCGCGTCATCATCAACTCCGCGGTGGGCGGCCCGCCTGTGCCCCACTCCAGCTGTGCCGGAGTGTAGGCCTCCAGGATGAAAACACCACCCGGTCGCAGGCCAGCCACGACGTCCCGATGCAACCGTTTCCGGGGCGCCGGAGGCAGGTGACAGAAGATCGAGACAATCAAATCCCACGCAGCCGGTTCAATGCTGTAAGCGGCAAGGTCTGCCACAACCGTCTCGATGCGAACACCGCGATCCTCCGCCAGATGCCGAGCCTTCTCCAACCCGACCGCGGAACTGTCCACCGCCAGGACCTCGAACCCCTGTTGCGCCAGGAACACGGCATTGCGGCCTTCGCCCTCGGCCAGGCAAAGCGCCCGGCCACGCGGCACATTGGCCACGACCGCACGCAGGAAATCATTCGGTTCAGTGCCATAGACGTACTCGTCCGCGGCATAGCGCTCATCCCACATCGACTCTTTTCTCCGGCTCCACAACCCGCGTTCCGACAATTGCCGCAACCTCGGCTTTACCCTACTCTTGCGCGTCCCCGAGTACTGCGACGACCCCTGACATCATGAGCGAGACCCCCACGCTGCGCACCCGTCTGGAAGGCTTTATCGAGGCCCAACTGACCCAGCGCTTCATCATCGGCTTGATCCTGCTGAATGCAGTGACACTGGGCCTTGAGACCTCGGACACGGTGATGGGCTGGATGGGGCCCGTGGTCCTGGCCGCGGACGTCATCATCCTGTCGATCTTCACCGCCGAGGTGCTGACCAAGCTGTTCGTCTACCGTCTAAGTTTTTGGCGCAACCCGTGGAATGTGTTCGATTTCCTCGTGGTCGGGATCGCACTGATTCCGGCCTCCGGCCCATTCTCCGTACTGCGCGTGCTACGTCTGCTACGCCTGGTCTCGCTGGTGCCCAAGCTTCGCTTCATCGTCGAGGCACTACTACGCGCGATCCCGGGGATTCTCTCCATCATGGGTCTGCTGGTACTGATCTTCTACGTATTTGCGATCATCGCCACCGGGCTTTTCAGCGAGTCCTTCCCGAACAAGTTCGGCACCCTCGGCGCCACCATGTACAGCCTGTTCCAGGTGATGACTCTCGAGGGCTGGTCCGAAGACATTGCGCGCCCGGTAATGGAGACCTATCCCTGGGCCTGGGCATTCTTCGTGCCCTTCATCCTGATCGCCACATTCACCGTGCTGAACCTGTTCATCGCGATCATCGTGGACGCGATGCAGCGCATGCATGACCGCTCCATGGAAATCGAACAACAGATGATCCACGAGAGCGTGCACGAGGAAAACAAGGTGCTGCATAGCGAGATCCACGAACTGCAACAGGAAACCCTGAAACTGCAGGAACGCCTGACCCGCATGCAGACCATGCTGGAGAAGCGGGTGAAGTAAAGAGCCTGGGACGCAGGCCCGGCTGCGGCGCTCCGGCGCGGGCGGGGACTTCGCCTGCAAGCAGGCTCCTACCGCGGGTGGGTTGCGGTTTTGTAGGAGCCGCCTTGGCGGCGAAGCCCCTGCCAAAGCCAGCCCCACCTCAACGACCGGTGATTGCGTGGCCCTCAATGCCCCGCCTGCGTGCCCTCGGACGCACAGGAGGCCGCGGGGTCAGGCGTTGACGGCGGCCGGTTCGGCGGCGCGTTCGCCCAGGCGGCGGCCGGTGGCATTCAGTACCGCCTGTAGCGTCGCGGCGGTGGTGTCCTCACCCAGAGCGACCCCGACCGAACGCTCACCATCGACCGTCAGGTCCACGGCGGCCATGGCGCGTGCCTCGGTGCCGGACTCCATCGCGTGCTCGTCGAAGTGGCTGACCTTCACCTCCACTCCGCGCTCGGCCTGCATCGCGGCGGTCAGGGCCTCGACCGCCCCGTGACCCTCGCCCTTCAGGCGCGACTCGCGCCCAGGCGGGCCCATGGTCGCGTCCAACCGCACCACCGGGCCTTCCTTCTCGATCTCGTAGCGCACCAGGTCCCAACCGGCGACCGGCGTCAGGTAGTGCTGCTCGAACAGCTCGTGGATGCGCTTCGAGGAGACCTCGATCTGCGAGGTCTCGGCATCCTTCTGCACGATGCGGGCGAACTCGATCGCCAGCCAGCGCGGCACCTCGATGCCGTAATCGCGCTCCAGCACGTGCGCCACGCCACCCTTGCCGGACTGGCTGTTGATGCGCACGACCTCTTCGTAGCGCCGACCCAGATCGCTCGGGTCGATCGGCAGGTAGGGCACGTTCCAGTGGCCGCCTTTCTCCTTGTAGTGCGCCAGGCCCTTGCGGATCGCATCCTGGTGGCTGCCGGAGAACGCGGTGTAGACCAGCTCGCCCGCCCACGGATGGCGCGGATGGACGGGCATGTCGGTGCACTCCTTGTACACGTCGATCAGCCGTTCCATGTCGGACAGGTCGATGGTCGGGTCGATGCCCTGCGAGTACAGGTTCATGCCCACGGTGACCAGGTCCATGTTGCCGGTGCGCTCGCCATTGCCGAACAGCGTGCCTTCCAGGCGGTCGGCCCCGGCCAGCAGGCCCAGCTCGGCCGCGGCCACACCGGTCCCACGGTCGTTGTGCGTATGCAGCGACACGCAGAAGTGCTCGCGGTACTGCACATGGTCGCAGAACCACTCGACCTGGTCAGCGAAAACATTCGGCGTGGCCGACTCGACCGTGGCCGGGAGGTTGATCACCACCTTCTGGCCCTGATCCGGGCGCCAGATCGCGTTCACCGCGTCCACGACCTCGACCGCGTAGTCCAGCTCGGTGGTGGAGAAGCTCTCCGGCGAGTACTGGAAGATCCAGTCCGTCTGCGGGTACTTCGCCGCGTAGTCACGCACCCAGCGGGCGCCGTTCTCGGCGATGCCGAGGATGCCGGCGCGGTCCATGCGGAAGACCTGCTCGCGCTGCGCCGGGTTGGTGGAGTTGTATACGTGCACCACCGCGCGCGGTGCGCCCTCCAGCGCCGCGAAGGTCTTCTGGATCAGGTCCTCGCGCGCCTGGGTCAGCACCTGGATATACACGCCCTCGGGGATACGGTCTTCCTCGATCAGGCGGCGGGTGAAGTCGTAGTCGATCTGCGAGGCGGAGGGAAAGCCGATCTCGATCTCGGTCAGGCCGATGTCCACCAGCACCTCGAAGAAACGCATCTTCTGCTCGACGCTCATCGGGTGCACCAGCGCCTGGTTGCCGTCGCGCAGGTCCACCGCGCAGAAACGCGGCGCAACCGTGGTGCGCTGCGCCGGCCAGCGGCGGTCCGCCTTGTCGATCGGCGGGAACGGGGCATATTTGGTGTGATCGAAGGCCATCGTGCGCGTCTCCTGTAAGGGCGCGGCCCGGGCCGATCGATCGGCCGCCGCGCTCCGGATTTCTATCTGTGCATTATCCTAACGCATTCATCCGGGCATAACCTTGCGTTTTTCCCTATCAAGGCCTTAGGAAGGATCTATAATTGCGCATTAAAGCTCAATATGCGCAATAATCCACCTATGAAACCGCAACCGCACTCACTGGACCGCTATGACCGCCGCATCCTCGAGATCCTGCAGGAGGACGCGAGCCTGTCGAACCAGGCCCTGGCTGAACGCGTCGGACTCAGCCCCTCCCCGTGCCTGCGCCGCGTCCGCGCGCTGGAGCAGGCCGGCATCCTGCTGCGCCGCGTGGCGCTGCTGGACCGGCGCCGCCTGGGCCTGGAGCTGACCGCCCTGATCCACATCGGCATGGACCGCCACACCCCGGAACGCTTCGCGCATTTCGAGGAGACCGTGGCTGGCTACCCCGAGGTCCAGAACTGCTACCTGATCACCGGCCAGTCCGCCGACTACATGCTGCAGGTCGTCGTGCCGGACATGGATGCCTACCAGGACTTCCTGCTGCGGCGCATCACCCGCCTGGAGGGCGTGGACAGCGTGCACTCCAGCTTTGTCCTGCGCCGCGTCGTCGACCGCACCGCCCTACCACTCGACTACACCCCCACCTGAAACGTCTTAAAACCCAGGGCGAATTCACCACGAAGCCCACGAAGGCACGAAGAAGGTCAAGGGCAAAGGCGTATTAACCACAGAGGACACGGAGTTCACGGAGAAAATCGAAAGGCTTTCAGATGGATGAATACATGTCGCTGTGTTCAGCCGCGCCGGCGAGCCCGCGATGCGACGGACGTTCTTGACCCGAATTGGGCCTTTCTCTGTGCCCTCTGTGTCCTCTGTGGTGCAATCGCCCTTGACCTTCTTCGTGCCTTCGTGGGCTTCGTGGTGAATCCGCCCTTGCCCTGCGGCGAGTCATCCGGATACTGTATATATAGACAGTTACCGGAGGGCGCCTTGTGTCGCTTACTGAACGCCAGCAGGCCATCCTCGACTACATCACCGAGACCGTCGCCACCCAAGGCACGGCACCGACCCGCAGCGAGATCGCCCGGGCCTTCGGCTTTCGCTCGCCCTACGCGGCCGAGTGCCACCTCAAGGCCCTGGAGAAAAAGGGCGCCATCGAACTGCTGGGCGGTACCTCCCGCGGTATCCGCCTGCCCCGCGCCGCCCGGGGCGCACCGACCGAACTGCCCCTGGTCGGGCGCGTCGCCGCCGGGCTGCCGATCCTTGCGACCGAACACATCGAGCGCCACTACCGGGTCGACGACGCCCTGTTCCGCGCCCGCCCGGACTACCTCCTGCGCGTGCATGGCGAGAGCATGCGCGATGCCGGCATCCTCGACGGCGACCTGCTGGCCGTGCGCCAGACCCCGGAGGCCCGGCCCGGTCAGATCGTGGTCGCCCGCATCGAGGACGAGGTCACCGTAAAGCGCTTCGCGCAGGACGGCTCACGGGTGCGCCTGCTCCCGGAGAACCCCGACTTCGCCCCCATCGAGATCGACCTGGAGCGCCAGGAACTGGCCATCGAGGGGGTCGGCGTGGGCGTTCTGCGCGATCTCGACCCCCAGGCCTGAGTCATGGGCGCGCTGGATACCCTGCTCGACCATCCGGCCCTCTGGCGCGGACGCAGCGCCACCCCGGCCCCGGATGCCCCGGTCTGGCCCAGCGGCCACGCGGAGCTCGACCGGGCTCTGGGCGGGGGCTGGCCACGCGGCCAGCTGGTCGAACTGCTGGGCGCCCCGTTCGGCTGCGGCGAGACCCGGCTGCTGGTCCCCATGCTGACCGCCTGCGGCCAGGACGACTACTGGATCGCGGTGATCGCGCCACCAGCCACCCCCTGGCTGCCGGGCTGGCAGACCCTGGGCATCCCGCCGGAGCGGGTACTGCTGGTGCACACCGAGCACGATCGCGACACCCTGTGGGCCGGCGAACAGTGCCTGCGCGACCCGGCCTTCGGCGTACTGCTCGCCTGGCTGCGCAGCCCCGTGGAGACGGCCCTGCTGCGCCGGCTGCGCCTGGCCGCCAGCGAGAGTCGGGCCTGCGCCATCCTGTACCGACCGCCGACGGCCACGGCCCAGCCCTCGCCGGCCCATCAGCGCCTGCGCTGGCAGGCCACGGCCGCCGGACTGGAACTACACTGCCTGAAGGGGGCTGGCCACTGGGCCCGCTCCGGCCACCCGGTGCAGATCCCCGACTCGCCGGGGCGCTGAGATGGGCCAGCCCGCCCGTCCCGCGCGCGCAGCCACACCCCCGGAACCCGCCCGGCAGCAACTGAGCCTGCTGTCGGCGGCGCCCGCCCCCGCGCCCACTCCCCGGCCACCGGAGGCACGCCCCGCCAGTGCCACCCGGGCGCGGCAGGAACACTGGATGGCCATCGAGCTGCCGCACCTCGCGCTGGAGTCCCTGGCCCGGGCGGAACCGGACCCGGAGCGATTGCAGCGCCCCCTGCTGGTGGTGGTGACGTCCGGCGCGGCACCCCGGGTGCACACCGCCAACCGCACGGCGCGGCGCGCCGGGGCTCGACCCGGCATGGCGCTGGGGGATGCGCTGGCCGTGCTGGATACCCCGGAACTGGTCGAACATGACCCGGATGCCCTGCGGACCCAGCTGGAGATGCTGGCCGGCGTACTGCTGCGGTTCTCCGACCACGTGCACCCGGAACCGGAAGCCCACCGTATCCTGGTGGAGGTCGGACGCAGCCGCCGCCTGTTCGGCGGCCTGGAGGCGTTGCGCCAACAGGCACGAGACACCCTGTTCGACCTGGGTTTCCATACCCGCATCGGGCTGGGGCGCAGCCCCGCCGCCGCGCGCCTGCTGGCGCGTCTGCGCAACCCCGCGATCGCGGAGGACCCCGAGAGCCTGCGCCGACTGCTGACACCCGTGCCGCTGGAGGCCCTGCCGCTGGCCGACGCCACCCGCGAAGGCCTGCGCGCCGTGGGCCTGCGCCAGCTGGGCGACCTGCTGCGCCTGTCACGCGCCGAGCTGGCCCGGCGCCACGGACCGGAATTACTGGACCTGCTGGATCACCTGCTGGCCCGACGCGTGGAGACCCTGCCCCGCTTTGCGCCAACCCCGGTGCTGGATCTGCCCCTACGCCTGGAGCACGAGATCCACGCCACCACGGCCCTGGCCTTCCCGCTCAAGCGGCTGCTGCGCCAGGCCGAGGCCCAGTTGCGCGGCCTGAACCGCAGCCTGCAGGGGATGGCGCTGGAACTGACACACCGCGAGGCGCGCACCCGGCTGACGCTGGAACGCGGGCAGCCGGGCATCCGCGCCGACGAGTGGCTGCCCCTGTGGCAGACCCGTCTGGAGCGCGAAACCCTGCCGGAGGCCGTCATCGGCCTGCGCCTGCGGGCATCCCGCCTGCTGGATCCCCCGGACCGGGGCGACAGCCTGCTGGCCGGGGACCCGGCGAGCAGGCCACCGGCGGATCAGCTGCCCGCGGTGCTGGCCCGCCTGCGCGCCCGCCTGGGCGAGCCGGCGGTCACCCGCCTGGTCAACCGCCGCACCCCAAGGCCGGAGGAGGCCCAGGGGTCACGCCACGATCTCGCCGTCATTCCGGCCCCGGTCGCCCCGACACCGGGCCAGCGCGCCGTCGGGGCAGCCCTGTGGCTGCAGGGCCCCGACCCCACCACCCCGCCCGACCAGCCGCAATGGCTGGGACGGCTGGAAGATGGCTGGTGGGACCATGGCCAGGATGCACGGCGCGACTACGCCCGGGCATTCGATCGCCAGGGCCGCCGGCTCTGGCTGTATCGCTGCCTGCGCAGTGGCCAGTGGTATCGCCAGGGTTACTGGGGCTAAGGAAACACTGATCCATGTACACGCTCGCGCTCGAGTCGCTTTTGCGTGGGAACAAGGCGCGGTGACTGCCGTGCAGTCATTCTGCACAAGGGAACCGCAACGCAGGATCGGGGAACCTGGGGTACCAACGCGAGTGTGTACATGGATCAGTGTTTCCCTAAGGGGGGCGCCCCGTCAGCGGTGGTATTCGCCCGCCCGCTCTGGCTGGTACTCGACCTCCACGATTCGCACATGCATCTGCCCGCCACCCGGGCGCGGCCACTCGATCTCGTCCCCCTCGGAAAGCCCCAGTAGGGCACTGCCCACCGGCGCCAGGATCGACAGCGTGCCGCCGCTTTCATCCACGTCCCGCGGGTATACCAGCGTCATCGAGAATTCCTCGCCGGACTCGGTCACCCGGAACCGGACCTTCGAGTTCATCGTCACCACCGCACCCGGGATCTCGTGCGAATCCACCACATCCGCGCGATCCAGCTCGGCCTCCAGATCGGCCTTGCCCAGAAAGGCATCCTCCGGCAGCGATTCCAACAGCTTGTCCAGGCGCTCCATGTCCGTGGTGGAGACGATGATCTTCGGCTTGTTCACGTTCACACTCCAAATACACGACGCGCCCCCAGAGAGACGCGCCAGAGAAGAAAATTCAGGGATTTTTCCGGAAACCGGGAAACGAACTTCGAGATTAGCCAAGTCTCGACGAAAAAGCGATCCAGCCAATCACGGCACTGGAATACCGATCCGCCCGCACGCTCACTACCGGCCCTCGCCGTCCCGCCAGGCCGCATAGCCACCGCGCAGCACATGCGCATCGATTCCCATCGCCCGCAGGCTGTCGGCCACCAGCTGGGACCGTCCACGCCCCCCACAGAACACCACGACGGGCTGCTGGGGGTCCTGCATGTGGGATTCGATGGTGGCCTCCAGCTTGGGCCGGGGAATATTCACCGCGCCCTCAATCGTACCCTCGGCCGCCTCCTCCGGCTGACGCACGTCCACCAGCAGAAACGGCTTCCCGTCCTGGCGCCAGCGGGCCACCTCGGCCGGTTCCAGATGCGGCAGACTCTGTTCCAGATCACCAATACGTTTCTCGAAAAGACTCACGGACACACTCCGAATCGTGGGTAGGCCACCATCCTGTCGCGCGGGCTCAAAGGGAAGGACGCACCAGCAGCGGCACCACCCGAACCGTAAACAGCGCCAGGCCGATCAGCGCCGCCAGAGCACCTGCCGCCGTCAGGATCGCAACCCCCAGGATCCAGCCCAGGCCCATCCCCACCACGGCCAGATGCACCAGGATCTGTGGTGCCCAGGCCCACAGCCAGCCGCCCGCGATCGGGTGCCCGGTAAAGCGCGGCAGCATGTGCTCCCCAAGTCCCATGATCAGCAGCGACAGAAAGCCCAGGGTAAAACCGTGCAACGCGGCCGGGCGCGCCGCTCCGTCAAGAAAAAAGCCCCCCAATGGCAAGGCCGCACCGGCAATCAGCAGCCAGACCATCGCCCCCAGCACCGAGGCCCGGCTGGAGGGCGACAGCCCCAGCCCCACATGCCGGGCCGCCTTCTGCGTACGCTCCGGGGCGGCGCCCACCAGTTCGGTCGCGGCCGTGCGATCCAGCAGACCGATGTGCTTGAGCTCGCCATCGACCACCACCGCCGGGATGGACCGGATACGCAGCCGGGTCGCCAGTTCGCGGCCCTCCGGCTGGCCCATGTCAACCACGGCGAAGTCGATCTGTTTGTCCTCGGCCACCTGGCGCCAGATGCGCTCGGCATCGTGGCAGGAGGCACACCATTCGGATACCAGCAGTTCCACCTTCATGAATCCGTCTCCCCCGGCTCAGTCCGCGCAGCGCATGCAGTGGATGTCGTAACGATCGATCCATTGCTTGAGGCCGACGATCGCTTCGGGCCCGGTATGCAGGCGTTCCAGTGCCTTCTGCGGATCATCCGGCCGCATCACCACCACCCAGGCGTCGGTATAGGGCGCAACGTTCACCAACCCCGGGTCGGCCTCCACCGCGGGGTTAATCCGCTCGATGGTGCCGTCGAACGGTGTGGGGATGCCGCCAGCCCACTTGCCCGACTCCAGCCGCGCCACCGGCTTTCCCGCCGCCCGGTGCGAACCCGGCTTGCGAAAGCGGAAGTACTGCACCCGCCCGGCCATGGTCTGGGCGGGATCGGTAATCCCGAGGGTAAAGGTCCCGTCGTCCTCCGGACGCACCCAGACGTAATCCAGGTCGTAGAACAGGTCATCCGGCAATTCGCAGCCGTTGTATTCCTCGCGTGCCATGCTCAGGCCCCCTTCGGTCCGTAGTGCCGCACGGTCAGCGCGATGTTCACGGCAAACAGGATCATCGCACCCCATGCCATCGCACCACCGACCGCGACGGTCGGGTTATGGAACAGCAACCAGCCCGCGACCATCACCCAGAGTCCGACGTTCGCCAAAAGGAACTGTGCGTGCCCCAACCGTTCGGAGAACAACGAGCGCCCTGAAAAACGAGGCAGCACGTGCAGGCCCACGCCGTAGATCATCATGATCACGAATCCCAGCAGCATCAGGTGCCCATGGATGCGCGGCACGTTGCCCGGGATCAGCCCTGGCTGTGCCAGCCAGACGATGCCGAGCAGCCCGCCCAGCAGGGCGTAGATCAGGGCTGCGAGAATGAACATCCGGTTGCGAGGGTGCATGGAACGCTCCTTGTCGGGATTTGCACAGCGTACTTTAAGTTATATTTGGCATACATTGATCGAAATCAAGACGGCCATCAGCCGTTTCCGTAAAAGTCTTGCCTCAAGGTAACTTTCGAGACCCAAAACCCGCAATGGACTTACACCTTCACAAGCCCATCCCTGGATTCCAGCAGCCTATCGAGCTGCTGCGGGCCTGCCATCGCAGGATCTTCAACTCCCTGGATATCCTGGAGCGCCTGCCGGCACGTCTGCAGGACAACGGTGTCGATGAGGAGGCTCGCACTGCGGCGGACCGAATCCTCAAGTATTTCCACGAGGCGGCACCCAACCATCATGCGGATGAAGACGAAGATCTCTTCCCCCTCCTACGGCGCCATTGCGACCACCCCGAAAGCCACCCACAGCTTTGCGAATGGCTGGATCGCCTCACGGCCGAACACACCGAGATCGAGGCCGGCTGGGATCGCCTGGAGCCCGACCTGGAACGCATCGCAAGCGGTGAGCGGGCGGAGCTCACCGGCGCCGCTGCGTGGATCGAGCAATACCGGGTTCACCTCGATCTGGAGGAACGCGCCGTGCTCCCGTTTGCCGAGTATCTGCTGGGGCCGGAGGACCGCCGCGCCATCGGCGCCTCGATGGCTGCTCGCCGTGGCATCCAGCCAACCGCCGATTGAACCCTGACATGGCGGATTTTGTTCTCGATCTTCGCGGGCTGGCCGAACACGCCCATACCCGCGCCTACTACACCCTGCGAGAACTGCGCACCGCACAGGTCTTCGAGGTCTGGCTGGATCAAGAACCGAAGCTGCTGATGGATGCGATCAGCCAGCAACTGCGCCATGCAATCCACTGGCAAACCCTTGCCGAAGGTCCACCGCTTTGGAAGCTCTCGGTGCAGCGCCGCGAAGACGTCGCCCCTGTGGATCTAGTGGATCTTCTGGAACGCGATCACCTGCGCATCGACCGCCTGTTCGCCAGCGCCCTGCACAAGGTCAATGCCGGCGACCTGGAGGGGGCCGCACCGGATTTCCACGCCTATGTGGATGGACTGCACCGTCACATCCAGGTGGAGAATGAAATGATCGTGCCGCTCCTCGACCTGCCCCGCAGCCCCAATGGACAGGACCCGACCTCCATCATGCTGCGCGAACACGACGAGATCCTGGAACAGACCACGATGCTGGAGCACGAATTCAGCGAAGGCGTGGACGAAGCCTGGGCGGTGGCCCCGTTCTTCGCTCTGATCTCCGGGGCACTGGCAAAACACGAGGGCCGCGAGGAACAGAACCTGTTCCCACTCTGGAGTCGCGCCCTGCGCGAGCGTCCTGATGAAGCCGCTGAATTACTAGCCAGCGCACAATCCAGACTCGATGCCCAGAAGCGCTAAACTCCCCAAAGCGATCGAGCACAAGCACATCCATAGCAGATCCTGCCCGCGACCAAGGACTCTCTACAGCGCGCTATAGTGGATCCGTTGAACCCTCCCCGCCCGGAAGTTGGCTTGCTCCCAAAGTTACCCGCTCATGCTGTCGCGATCATCGTTGCCCTGTTGCTTGCCACAACAGTCAAGGCAGCCACCGAGCAATCCCCCACGCCGGACCCACTGATAGTCGCCCAGGACCACGCCTGGCCCCCGTTTGCCTTTCGCAACGACCACGGCCAGCCTCAAGGGCTTCTGGTGGACCTGTGGCAAGTGATCGGAGACGCCCTCGGACGTCCCGTGGAGTTTCGCTTGGTGGACTGGCCGGAGACACTGGAGGTCGTACGCGAAGGTGAGGCCCAGGTACACGGTGGATTGATTGCCTCGCAGGAACGCCAAGAGTACCTGTCATTCAGTGAGCCACTGCTACCACTGCGCACCTTTGCCTTCGTACGCACAGGCACCCCCAACACCCGGTTGTCCGACCTGGGCCAGGAACCCGTTGGCGTGACGGCCGGGAGTTTCGAGCTGGAATACTTGCGCCGCGAACACCCGGATCTCGAGGCGCGAACCTACAACAACAATGAAAACATGATCCAGGCCGCCGTGGACGGCGAGATCAATGCCTTCGTGGCCGATTATCCCGTCGCGATGTACCTGCTGGATCGCCACACCGTACCCGATCGGTTTCACCCGGTGGAACGCTTGTACGAGCAAGCTCTGCGAGCTGCGGTAGCTCACGGCAACGAAACACTGCTCGCCGAGATCGAGGGAGCCCTCGACACCATCGACGAGGCCCAGCTAAGACAGATCCAACAACGCTGGATCCATGGGCAAACCGTCACCCTCACACCCACTTGGGTAGCTCCGACACTGGCGGCCCTGATCCTGACGAGCCTGCTGGGCTATCTGTTGCTACTAGTACGCCAACGGCGACAACTGACCGAACGAATAAAGCAACGCACAGCCGAGCTGGATGAAGAACGCGAAATCTTTCGTACGCTCTCCGATCACTCGGCCGCCGGAGTATTCATCCTTCAGGGCAAGCATTTTACAACCGTCAACCAGGCCATGGCCCACATCCTGCGCCGGCCCCAATCCTCCCTGCTAAGCCAACCCTTCGAGGAATTCATACACCCGGATCACCGCCAAGCCGTCACGCAACGAGCACGCGACCGCCTGGCCGGCGAGGCCGTACCAGAGGAGTACGAAATCAAGCTGATCACCGCGGACGGCGAGCCCCGTTGGGCCGAACTGAACGCCGGGCGCGTACAGCTGCGATCAGGCCCGGCCACAGTCGGAACAGTTTACGACACCACCCACCGCCGAATGCTGGAGGACCAGCTGCGCGCCAGCGAAACCAAATATCGGCAACTGGTCGAGAATGCCAGCGACATCATCTACACCCTGACGCCCGACGGCATTATCGATTACGCCTCACCTCAATGGACATCGGCCCTCGGTTACCCCATCGAAGAAGTCATCGGTACGCATATCTCGGAATACATCTACGCGGACGACATGGATGCCTGTGGTGAATTCCTCCATCTGATCATTACCACGAAGGGCGAAAGCCAGGAGATCGAATACCGGATCCGCCACCAGGACGGCAGCCTGCGCTGGCACATCTCCAGCGGCGCACCCATTCTCGATTCTCGAGGACAGACGATTGGATACGTCGGCGTGGCCCGCGACAACACCGAGCGCCGACGCCTCCAGGAGGAGGTCGAATACCAGTCGCAATTCAATGCATTGCTGGCCAACCTCTCTTCGGATTTCGTCACTGCCCACGCCGAGATCATTGACGACCGGATCAACGCCGCGCTCGCGAGCATCGGGCAGTTCTTCGAAGTCGGCCGCGCCTATCTTTTCCGGTTATCACCGGAGGGCACACGCATGGACAACACCCACGAATGGTGCGCCCCTGGTGTTTTCTCGGTGATGCACGAATTGCGTGACGTGGAGCTGGCCAGCCTGCCGTGGTGGCAGGACCGCATGCGCGCCATGCTTGCAGCGCGCCGCATGGTGAGCATCCCCGATGTGGCACAGCTACCCGAGGCTGCGAAGGTCGAGAGAGAACTATTCCAGGGACAAGGCATCCGCAGCCTGGTTTGCACCCCCATCCTGGCCGGGCAACAGGTGACCGGTTTTATCGGCATGGATGCTCTAGATGTGATCTCTCAATAGGTTGTCCACGGGACGACTCCGAAGGATGCTGAGTTTGCGGACTGAGCCATTCCCAAGGAGGACGCCCCGTGAACCTTCACCAAAATGCCTTAATGGGCCCCCGCGGTCGAGAGCGGATGGCTCGTCTGGTCGTGGATCACGGCCAGAGCCTTCGGGCCACGGCCCGCGCCGTTGGCGTGGATCCGAAGACCGTGCAGCGCTGGGTCCAGCGGTTCCAGGAGGCGGGCCGTTCAGGTCTTGTGGACCGTTCGTCCCGGCCGCGGC
>NZ_AQXQ01000004.1 GCF_000376865.1 Thioalkalivibrio sp. ALJ7
GTGAGCTGGTCTAATTTCCGTGGACACCTCGTTAGGTGGGACGATACCCCCTGGACGAGGAGAACAACCATGGCACGCAAGCGCCGAAGTTTTTCAAGCGAATACAAGGAGCGCGTGGCCCGGATGGTGGTCGATGACGGTCTGGAGGTCTCGGTCGTATGCCGGGATCAGGATCTAGGCGAGACGGCCGTTCGCCGCTGGGTCGATCAGCTCAAGGCGGAGCGCAAGGGGCAACCGGGCGAGGGTCGGCCGCTGACGGCGGAACAACAACGGATCCGCCAGCTCGAGGAGGAGAACCGGCGGTTGAAGGAGGACAAGGAGCTGTTAAAAAAAGCGTCGGCCTTCTTCGCCCGGGAACTGAAGTGATGCATCGCTGCATCACGCGGTTGAGCGGAGAAGGCCCTGTCCATCGTCTTTGTCGGCTGCTGGGAGTGAGCCGGGCCGGCTATTACGCGGCGCGGGCGCGGGCCGAACGTCCAAGCGTGCCCTGCGCCGCTGGCGCTCACCTTGAGCGGGTGTTCGCGGCTTCCGGGCGAACCTACGGCAGCCGGCGTTTGGCAAAAGCCTTACAGGCGGATGGCACCGCCATGGGCCGTTACCGGGTGCGGACGCTGATGCGCGAGCGCGGCCTGCGGCCCGTCTGGCGGCGGCGCTTTGTGACCACCACGCAACGCGACGACCGGGCCCCTGTCGCCGAAAACCATCTCAACCGCGAGTTCACCCCGGCCGGACCGAACCAGGCGTGGGCGTCCGACATCACCTATATCCCAACCGCGACCGGCTGGAGCTACCTGGCGGTCATCCTCGACCTGTACTCGCGCAAGGTCATCGGTTGGGCCCTCGATCGGCAGATGCCGGCGAGCCTGACCTGCGAGGCGCTGCGCATGGCGCTGGAGCAGCGCCAACCGGAGCCGGGACTGCTGCTGCACTCCGACCAGGGTTGCCAATACACCAGCGCCGCCTGGCGGCGGCTACTGGCCCGGCACCAGATCCAGGCGAGCATGAGCCGCCGGGGTAACTGCTGGGACAATGCCGTCGTCGAGCGCTTCTTCCTGAGCCTCAAGACGGAACGCGTCTGGCAGCGCCGCTACGCGAACCACGGCGAGGCGCGGCGGGATATCGCGGACTACATCGCTCGGTTCTACAACACCGTTCGCATCCACTCGACGCTGGGCTACCTGCCTCCCAGCGTCTACGAGCAACCAACGGCAGCCAATCCACCTAACGCGGTGTCCGAAATCACTTGACCGCCACACTGAAGGCCTCACAGTCACGGTGCGAGTGTGTTCGTTCGCGAGTCCATTCAAGGTGATGGCCCTCCCGCCGTTACCTCAGACACAGGCAAAGCATCGCAATACACCGCTGCAAACAGGATGGTCCTCGTAGTGAACTCGACACGCGATCCCCGGCGAACCCGACACCTTCCCGCATCCCCAACACTTGCATATGGGGTGGTCGAGCCAAGCCCCGTGAGGCATGGCGCGAATCTCGGCGCCGGCCAGGCCACCAGGACCCCACATCATGACGACTGGGTACAACTCGCGAATGAAACGCTAAGCCTGATCCGCCAACTCCGTCTGTAACACCGCTCATTCCGTGCGAGGCGGATTATTTGGCATGTTGGGCAAGCCAGCGGTCGAGGGCGTTGCCGAACGCCTGGCGGTCGCGGGAACCGAGGGCAGCGGGGCCACCCGTGTCCACACCACTGCCGCGCAGCGTATCCATAAAGTCGCGCATGCTCAGGCGTTCGCGGATGTTGTCCGTTGTGTAGAGTTCACCGCGTGGGTTCAGGGCCTGACCGCCCTTCTCGATGACCTCCGCGGCCAGCGGGATGTCGGCCGTAATGACCAGATCGCCGACCGCAAGGCGCCGCACGATCTCGTTGTCCGCCACATCAAACCCGGCACCCACCTGGATCGAGTCGATCAACTTCGACGGCGGCGTACGTACGGGCTGATTGGCCACCAGGGTGATCGGGACGCCCGTGCGTTTGGATGCCCGGAACAGGATTTCCTTGATCACGACGGGGCAGGCATCCGCATCGACCCATATCTTCATGTATCTCCTTCCGCAGGCTCGCTGGTCGTCTCACCGCAGGGTACGCGTTTTGCCACAGCCGCCACATCCCCAACCGCCTGAACTGGCGTGCCGCACTCGCATGTGGTACCAAGAGCGCGCTAACTAAAACGCTTGCCCTGCCAGGGGCGAGCCGCGCAAGGAGCACCGCATGGGCATTGAAGTCTCTGGAATCCTCGGCCTGATCTGGCTGTTAATCGTGATCTGGGCGATTGTTCGTACCGCGCAGAGTCCCGTAACGCCTCTGGTGAAGGTCCTGTGGATCCTGATCCTGCTGTTCCTGCCACTTGTGGGCCTGATCGCCTGGCTCTTGCTTGGACCACGTTAGGGAAGTCCTGCAGGCGTGCCACGTCGAGGCGGTCAAAGGCGGCGGAGAAACTCCGCGAGGTTGATGTCCGCACCGGCCAGTCGCCGTAGGCGTTCGGCCAACGCCTCCTGCGATCCGAACCGTTCGCAGTCGAAACCCGGGCCTCTACGCGCGGAGGCCCGCTGTGGGTCATCTCTTCCCTCAGCCTCGGCTCGCCAGCCGAAATCCGGTGGCCGCTTCACGGTTTCCTGGACCGAAGGCACTGGCACAGGGTTGGCCTGCGGTCGATGTCCGTCCTGCTTGACGCCCCGCAAACCATCCTCCGGCAGTGCCTCCCGAAGCGCCCTCAGGGTCTCCGCGTGAAGCTCCGGCCGAGCCAACAACCCGGTCACAACGCCGGGGACATCAATTGCCGGTTGTCCGACCTGGGTCCAGTAACGGTCATGCAAGCCATTCAGGGAGGCCGCCAGGTCGGCAGGCTCGGCCTTCTCAAGCGCAGTCTCGAAAGCGCGGTGCAAACGATCCAGGGGGCACTCCGGGTCCGCGCTCGTCGCTCCCGACGAAAGCGGCTCGGTTTCCGGATTCTCTACCGCAGTCGCCACTGCTTCTTGCGCCAGCCCAGGATCGCAATCGGCCACCGGGTCGGGCTCGAACCGCACTCGCCAGAAGCGGCTGAACGACGCACTGCTCTCCTGGGGCACATCTTCCTCTAGCGCGTTGGCCAGGCGATGGAAGGGCCTGGCGGACGGATCACTCTCGGGAAAAAGCGCCACCGGATGCTGCAGCGTCACGGCCGAGCGCAGGCTCTCGTCACGCTGGATAAAACCGAGAAAATCCACCTGGGTATGCAGATACTTCTCCACCGCGTTGGCGAACCGCTGAAATACGCTCCGCGCCTCGGCAACGTCTGCCACCATGTTGACGATGACCCGCACCTTCAGCATCTGCCGACGCAACGCCAACTTAAGCAGCGAGAACGCATCGGTGAGCGAAGTAGGCTCCGGGGTCAGCACCAGCAAGACCTGATGGCCGGCTGCCATGAAATCGAGGGTGGTATCGCCAATGCCGGCGGCAGTATCCAGCAGGAGGTCATCGAAGTCCTGCTCGATTCGCGCGAGCTCCGCCACCAGGCGCTTTTGGTGGGCCGATGACAGCTCGGCGCACTCACGAATGCCGCTGGCGCCGGGGATGATTTTCAGGCCATGCGGCCCCTCCAGCAGGATGTCCTCGATCCCGCACTCGCCCGCCAGCACCTCGGCCAGCCCCCGCTGCGGACGCAGGCCCAGCAGGATATTGACGTTGGCCAGACCGGTGTCGCCATCAAGAATGCACACCCGCCGGCCACGCCGTGCCAGCGTGATCCCAAGGTTCACGGCTACGCTGGACTTACCTACCCCACCCTTGCCACTGGCCACCGCCAGGACACGCGGACCCGTCACACCTGGGGAATGGGGATTCCCCCAGGAACTCCGATCAGACATCGCGGCTTCCTGCATCGCATTCATCGGCACTGATACTTTAAAGAATGACGGTGAATTCACGGCCGGTCTACCCCATTCGGTAGCACAGGACAAGACCGCACAGTATAGTCGGACATCGGTGCACATTCGGCGACCGCGGCCCGCGCGAGCCGACCGCCGAATTCACGCAAGGGCAACAGGGGCGACCGACCACCTGTAACGTCACCGGGGAAGAGTATGGCGAGGGTGAATACGGCAACGGACGGACTACCCAGCCTGCCCCAGGCGTTGATCCCCGTGCTGGACGCCACCCAGGCCGACGAGGCGGACTTCCAGTCCCTCGCGCGCGCTATTATGCAGGATGGGGCCATGGCCAGCCGCTTGCTTCAGGCTGCCAACTCAGCGTTCTACTATCGTGGCTCGCCCTGCCGCACCATCGATCGCGCCCTGTTCAGCCTGGGGCTGGACACCGTGCGCAGCCTCGCTCTAACGGCCGCCATCCAACAGCTGTTCGGGACCTTCGGGCCACGTCACCGCAACTATCTGCGCATCATATGGCGCCGCGCCCTGACCACCGCGAATCTCGCCCAGGTCCTCGCCACACTCACCCGCTACCCACGACCGGAAGAGGCCTACCTCGCCGGCCTGCTAATCGATATTGGGCGTCTACTGCGATTGGTGGAGGACGAGGGTCACTATTGGCCCCTCCTGCAGACCGCTACAAACGACCCTCATCTGGTGGAAATAGAGTGCAACACGTATGGCCAGCACTACGGTGAACTCGGCGGGGAGTGCCTGGAGGTCTGGGGGCTAGGTCGGTTCGTCGCGGACGCCGTGCGTTATCACCTGGAACCCGCTGAGCGCGTACGGGATGCCCACCACCTGGTCAAGATCGTCAATCTGGCCCATGCGCTCGGCTGTCTCCCGGCTACGCTGTCCAGCACCGCCGAAACCACTTGCAACGAGACGGCCCTGGCCGCTGCGGACACCCTGTTCGGCCTGAACGAAGGCTTGGTGCGCGAGCTACGCGGCCGCGTGGATGAAGACGTCCGCCGCATTGCCGGATCACTCGAGATCGACCTGGAAGCACCCGAGCCACCGCCCGAGGCGGAGGCAGAATCAGCCGATCGGGCCGCAGAACAGGCGCTCGGCCGCCGTGTGCGCGACCTCACCGAACTCGAACGGGTTAACGGCGAACTGGCGCGCGCCGCCAGTTTGCAGGAGCGCTGCCTGGCCGCCCGGCGCACCCTGTATCTCACCCTGGGAGTCAGTCAGAGCCTGTTGTTCCTCGTCGACGACGACCAGCAATCGGTCTCCGCCTGGGTGGAAGACGACGAGACGCCGGACTTTACCCTGCCGCTGCTTCCCGGTCGCAGCCTCGTTACTGACACCCTGCTGGATCGCGAGATCCGTCGCCACGAGGAAGAGAACGCCGCAGGCCTCCCAGTGATCGATCAACAGCTGTTTCGGCTGTGCGAGGCCCAGCTGCTTTGGAGCTTCCCCTTGCTGGCCGAGGGCCAGAAAGCCGCCGGGGTGCTCATCCTCGGCTTGAGCCGAAGCCAGGCAGACGCGCTGGAGGCTCGCAATGACTTCATCCGTTCTCTCGCCCGCGAGATCGCGCGCGCCCTGACGCAGCCCGAGTACAGCAGCGCTGGCCCGGCGGATCACACGGAGGAACGTATCCGCGAGACCGTGCACGAAGCGGGCAACCCCCTCAGCATTATCCAGAATTATCTTGGGGTGCTAAATCGGAAACTCGGGGAAGAACACGATGCCCGTCACGAACTGGGCCTCATCAAGGACGAGATTGACCGGGTGGGACGGATCCTGCTGCGCTTGCGGGACCCGGAAGCGGGGCCGGCCGACGATACGGGTCCGATGGCGCTGAACACGCTGGTCCGACAGGTCGCCGATATTGTCGACGTTTCGCTCTGCCGCACGCGCGGGATCCAGCTGCACCTGGACCTGACACCCGCCGAACCACCGCTCTCGATACCTGCAGACCATTTGCGGCAGATCCTGACCAACCTTCTGAAAAACGCCGCCGAGGCACAAAACTCTGGTGGCGAGATCACCATCACCACTCGCGCACCGACGACGCTCAATGGCCGCCGTGTAGTACCGTTGACCGTTAGCGACAAGGGTCCAGGCCTGCCGCCGGAGGTTCAGGCCGCGGCGTTCTCGCCGGTGACCTCCACCAAGGGTACTAGCCATTCCGGGCTCGGCCTGAGTATCGTCAAACGCCTCACCGAGGAGATCGGTGCGGGACTCACCTTTACCAGCACCGGCGCAGGGACGCGCTTCGAGATCACCCTGCCCCATCAACAACCGGGCTCGGCGGACGCATCAGGGACGACGCAATAAAGATGTGCCACTAACACCGAGGCCCTGATGACCGAACGTGACGTGCCGATTGACCCGCAGTCCGTCCGAATCCTGATCGCCGATGACGACCCCGGCCTGCTCGAGAGCCTGCATAACCTGCTGGCGATCGAGGGTTACCCGGTGCAAACCGCCTCCGGTGGCGGCGCCGCAATCGAAGCCCTGCGCAACCAACATTTTGACCTGCTGCTGTTGGACCTGGCGATGCCCGACCTTGGAGGGCTGGATGTGCTGCGGTTCATACAGGCGGCACAGCTCAAGACTCAGACGGTGGTCGTCAGCGGAAACAGCACGGTGGAAGACGTCGCCGGCGCCCTCCGAGAAGGTGCCCACGATTACCTGAAAAAGCCCTATGAACCGGCCGAATTGCTGGCAACCGTACGCAACGCGCTCCGGCACAAGGCACTGGAAGATACCAATATCGAAATGCGGAGCCGGCTGGAAAAGTCGGAACGCCTGCACCGCATGATCGTGAACAATTCCCCGGACATCGTGTTCGTCCTCGATTCCCTGAAGCGGTTTCGGTTTATCAATTCGCGCGTTCACGAACTCCTTGGCCACACGCGCCAGGCATTGCTGGACACCTCGATCCTCGACCTCGTCGAACCCGATGAACGCGACAAGGCCTCCTACTTCTTCGACCAGGCCTCCCAGCAGCAGGCCCACGTGCGCTCGGCGGAGATCGCTCTGAGGCCCGCGGAGCCCTCACGCACACGCCACTACTTCGAGGTCGCGGTCTGGCCGACTGCATCCAGCGAAACCTCCGAAGGCGGGGCCACCGAACCCCTGATCTACGGGACCGCTCGCGATATCACCGAGCGCAAGGAATCCGAGGCCTTCATCAATTTCCAGGCCTACCACGACCTCCTGACGCGCCTGCCGAATCGAGCCCTGTTTCGAGATCGCGTGGATGTCGCGATCTCCCACGCTCAGCGCACCGGGGCACAGCTCGCCGTCCTGTTCATCGACCTCAATCGCTTCAAGGTCATCAACGATTCTCTCGGCCACACGGTGGGAGACCGCCTCTTGCAAGGCGTCGCGCAGCGGCTGCAGTCCTGCATCCGCAAGGGAGATACCCTCTCGCGTTTCGGCGGCGACGAGTTCACCTTGCTGATCCCTGGACTGGCGAGCAGTGACGCCGCGATCCAGGTGGCCGACAAGATCCTCGAAAGCCTGCAGGCCCCGTTCGAAATCGGCGATCACGAGTTGTTCGTTGGCGCCAGCATCGGAATCGCGATCTACCCCGACGCGGGCGACAACCTAGAGGCACTGATCAAGAACGCCGACATTGCGATGTACCGCGAAAAGAGCACCGGCAAGACCGGGGTCCGCGTCTACAGCCCGGAGATGGGGGGGCACCCGCCGCGGCGACTGCAGCTGGAGCAGGATATGCGTCGCGCGCTGGAGCGCGACGAGTTCCATATCCTCTACCAACCCCAAGTCGACACCGAAAGCGGTCAAATGGTAGCCGTGGAGGCCCTGATCCGCTGGGATCACCCTGAGCTGGGCTTACTGGGCCCCGCCGAATTTATCCCGGTGGCGGAGGACACGCGCCTGATCGTGGATCTCGACCGCCTGACCCTGCGCACGGCCACCCGCGAGATCCAGCGTCACAACCGCGAGGCCGCGCAAGAATTGCGCCTCGCGGTCAACCTCTCCCCGGTACTGGTCGAACGTGATGACTTCGTCGAGGACTTTCTCGGCATCCTCGGTGAAATCGGCTTCCCCCCCGATCTACTGGAAGTCGAGATCACCGAAAACCTGTTGATGAGCGACACCATGGATACGGTGCACAAATTGAACCGCCTGGGTGCCGCGGGCGTACAGATCGCGGTAGACGACTTCGGGACCGGCTACTCGTCCCTCAGCTACCTGCAGAAACTGCCGATCCACACGCTAAAAATCGACCGCAGCTTCACCCACACCATCTGCCGAAATGACGAGGCGTGTATCGTCAATGCCATTATCTCGATGGCGCGTGGGCTGAACATGAATATCGTCGCCGAGGGGGTCGAGACGGAGGCCCACCGCGACTACCTGCGCAATCTGGAATGTCCGATGCTGCAGGGCTTCTTGTTCGGCCAGCCAGCGCCGCTGCACACACTCCTGCAGGATGACGCCCTCATCGCTCGGCCAGCGGCCTGCAAATAGCGAGAAACTCATCCAACCGCATCCCCGGCCCTATTCGGCCGCCACGGCCTCCGAAGCTGCATCCGTGTGGAAGCGGTGTCCCTGACGCAGGCAATAGCGCAGCCACTTGTACAGGAAGCGGTTGTGGCGCCAGCGACAAACCAGCCCCGGGTGGCCGCTCAGCATCTCCGGCACCTGGCCCGCCGCCATACTGCGGCAATGCAACTCCAGCACCTCCGCCTGGCGCGCATCATGGAACATGCGAACACGCATGTCCGGCTGCTGACGACGCTCTCCCTGGTGGTCGAAGTGATAGGTAAGGTGCAGCGTGGTGGTGTAGCGCGTACGCTCCAGCACCTCAAGGTGCAGATCCAGTGCCCCCTCGACCCGCGACACCGATCGCAACGGCTGCGCCTCCAGGTTCGGGCACAAACGGCGCAGCGCGAGGTAATTTTCCTCGTACATCTCCATCAGCGCCGCAAAGCTTTCCGGCCGCGGCTCCAGGTGGGAGGGTGTCTGACGCTCCAGTAACATGCCGCGCAGTCTAACAGCACCCATTTGCAGGACCGCGATTGTCCGTATCGCGGACGGGACACCCCCTAGGGAGACGCTGATTTAATCGCACGTCCGCGTTGGTGCCCCCTGTTTTCCGAGACAAGGCGCGTCGTGCAGCGGGTAGTGGTTCTACCCGCCCGTTTCTGATGGATTCGGGGCGCAACGCAGGATCGGGCCATATTCATTCAGAATCGGGGGGGCACCAACCCCGCAAGCCATTGAAAGCAGGGGCTCGGCCGCCCGTTGTTATCAAAAACGGGCGCGCGCACAGCGTTGCGGTTCCCTTGTGCAGAATGACTGCACGGCAGTCACCGCGCCTTGTTCGCACGCAAAAGCGACTCGAGCGCGGACGTGCGATTAAGTCAGCGTCTCCCTAGACTTTTTGGTAACTTCGAATTCGTAGACCCCCGTCCTCGCGGGCGGCCTCAGACCAACAAGGATGCGCGACCCCATGGACATCAGTGTCGTCACGACCCGCTCGTTCAGTGATCAGAAGCCCGGCACCTCCGGGCTGCGCAAACGTGTTCGGCAGTTCCGCCAGCCGCACTACCTCGAGAACTACGTGCAGAGCCTGTTTGATGCCTGCCCGGAACTCACCAATGGGGAGCTGCTTCTGGGTGGCGATGGGCGTTTCTACAATCGCGAAGCCATCCAGATCATCCTCCGTATGGCCATCGCCAATGGTGCAGAGAAGGTCGTTGTCGGCCTGGGTGGCCTGCTATCCACCCCCGCAGCATCGCATCTGATCCGAACCCGCGGGTCGAACGGCGCCTTGATCCTCTCCGCGTCGCACAATCCAGGCGGGCCAGAGGGCGACTTCGGGATCAAACTGAACACGGCCAACGGGGGACCGGCACCGCCGTCGGTGACCGATGCCGTTTTCGAGAAGAGCATGCAGATCCAGCATTATCGGATCGCCCAGGGTGCCGAGCATGTGGACATCGATCACCTCCACATGCAGACGATCGGCGACACCCAAATCGAGATCCTGGACCCGGTCGCACCCTACGCCGACTACATGGCCACGCTGTTCAATTTCGAACGTATCGGCGAGCTGCTGCGCTCGGATCACTTCGCCATGCGATTCGATGCAATGCACGCGATCACCGGCCCGTACGCCGAGGAAATCCTGGTCAATCGGCTGGGCGCCCCTATCGACACCATCCTCCGGGCCGAACCGCTGGCGGACTTCGGCGGCCGCCACCCCGACCCGAACCTGTCGCATGCCCGGGAACTGCGCGAATCCCTGTTCGGCCGCGACGCTCCGGACTTCGGCGCCGCCTCCGACGGCGACGGTGACCGCAACATGATTCTCGGCCGCCACTTCTTCGTGACACCCTCGGACAGCCTGGCGATCATGGCTGCCAACGCCCACCACATCCCGGCTTTTGCCGATGGGCTGAAGGGGGTTGCCCGCAGCATGCCCACCAGCCAGGCCGTGGATGTCGTCGCCGAGAAACTGGGCATTCCCTGCTTCGAGACCCCCACCGGCTGGAAGTTCTTCGGCAACCTGCTGGATGACGGCCGCATCCGCCTGTGTGGAGAAGAGAGTTTCGGTACCAGCTCGGACCACGTCCGCGAGAAAGACGGGCTGTGGGCCGTGCTGTTCTGGCTCGATCTGCTGGCCGCGCGCCGCCAGTCCGTGGAAGAGATCGTGCGCGACCACTGGCGCCAGTACGGCCGCCACTACTACACCCGACATGATTACGAAGGCGTGGAAAGCGATCGCGCCGAGCAGGTCATGGCCCGCATCCGAGAACAACTGTCGGTGCTGCCGGGGCAATCCCTGGCCGGCATGCGGGTCGCCCGCGCGGACGACTTCGCCTACCGCGACCCGGTCGACAATAGCCTGACGGAGCACCAGGGCCTGCGGGTCCTGTTCGAGGGTGGCGCCCGGATCATCTTCCGGCTATCGGGTACGGGTACCGAGGGCGCCACACTCCGCCTGTACTTCGAGCAACACGAAAGCCATCCGGATCACCTGGACGCCGATCCGCAGGAACTTCTGCGCCCGCTGATCGAGGCCGCCAGCCGGATGGGCGACATACCCGGCCGGACCGGACGCCAGGGGCCCGACGTCGTAACCTGAACGGTTACGCGTACCGGCTCGATGGACGTCATTGCCACCCGGCAGCGCTGGACGCACAGCTATGCCTTCGTACTCGCCGCCACGGCGTCGGCGGTGGGGCTCGGCAATATCTGGAAGTTTCCTTATATCCTTGGCCAGAATGGTGGCGGCGCGTTCCTGCTGATCTATCTCGGCTGCATCGCGCTGATCGGCATACCCGTAATGATGGCGGAGGTCATGATCGGCCGCCGCGGGCGCCGCTCACCCGGATATGCGGCCCTGGCGGTGGCACGCGAAAGCCATGCCCACGACACCTGGACCCTCGTCGGCTGGATTGGGATTCTCGCCCTGTTCCTCATCATGACCTTCTATGTCGTGGTCGCCGGATGGGTCTTCGCCTACATACCCCAGGCCGCCAGTGGTGCCTTCGCATCGGCCAGCCCGGATGACGTCAGCGCCACCTTCCAGGCGATCACCACATCAGGCTCGGGGATGCTGTTCTGGACCACGCTGGCCATTCTCGCGACGTCTGCGGTGGTCGCCCTCGGACTGCGTCGCGGCCTGGAACGCTGGGCAGGCTGGCTCATGCCGATCCTGTTCCTGCTGCTCCTGGTTACGATGGGTAGTGCCATGATCATGGGGGATCTCTCGCAGGCCCTAGGGTTCATGTTCTACCCGGATTTCTCGGGTCTCGACGGTCACAGCATCCTGATCGCGGTGGGTCACGCGTTCTTCACCATGACCCTGGCCTCCGGCGTGCTGATGATGTTCGGGGCTTATCTACCGCAGCAGACCTCCATCGCCGGCACCGCAATCGGCGTCGCGATCGCGGATACCCTGATCGCCCTGATCGCGGGGCTTGCAATCTTTCCCATCGTGTTCGCCTATGGACTGAATCCCGCCGCGGGGCCGGGTCTGATGTTCGAGGCTCTGCCCCTGGCACTCTCGGCCATCCCGGCGGGCGTGCTGCTCGCGACCGTATTCTTCGTGGTCCTGGGTATCGGGGTATTCAGCACCATGATTGCCAATGTGCAGGTCTTCGTGCACCTGCTAAGGGAGCGCTTCGGGATGCATCCGGCCGGGGCTGCGATGATCTCCGGACTCGCCATCTGGGGGCTCAGCCTGATCACCATTGCCTCGTTTACCGATGCCGAATGGGCACAGATCGAGCTCACCCTGCTGGGGCGGGAATTGCCCACGCTCTACCACCTGATCGAGCATGCCTCGATCAATATCCTGCTACCCATAAGCGGATTGCTGATCGCCCTGTTCGCGGGCTGGGTCATCCCCAACCAGATCGCCGCCAGCGAGATGGGACAGTGGCGAATCACCCACTCGGTATGGCGCACGCTCCTGCGGTATCTCGCGCCCGCGGCCCTGCTTGGCCTGTTTTGGCAGCTGTCGGACCTGAGCGGCCATCTGCCGCTGTGAACCGAAGCCCGCTGCACGTTGCATCCTCAGGCACCGTTAGAATACGCCCATGAATGATGAATGGATCGTCACGTTCGAGATCGCCGCCACCCTGTTCGCGGGACTCGGGCTGTTCTTCGTCGGCATCCGCCTGATTAGCGAACATCTGCGCCAGTTGGCGGATCGGCGCCTGCGCACCCTGGTCGGACGGGCAACTGCAAGCGATCGTTCCGCTGCAGCGCTGGGACTGGTAGGCGGCGCCATCAGCCAGAGCATCCACGCCGTAATCTTCGTGCTGATCTCGCTAGTGACCGCAGGCGTGCTGGATGCACGCCGTGCCCAGCCGGTCATCAACTTTGCCAATCTCGGGACCTCGCTGCTGGTGCTGATCGCCGCCCTGGACCTGAGCCTGATGGTGTTCATCCTGGTGGGGGTGACCGGTCTGCTGTTCTACTTCGATCGCGACCAGTCTGCTCGTCTGCGCCACCTGATCCGCGCGCTGCTCGGCATTGGGCTGCTGTTTCTGGGCCTGATCTTCATCAAGGATGGGGCCAAGCCGCTGGCCGACCTCCCCTGGATGACCGAACTCATGTCCCTCTCGGCGCAATCCCTCCTGATCGCGTTCGTGACGGGGCTGGTATTCGCGGTCATCGCCCACTCCGCCTCCAGCATCACCATCGTCACCATGGCCTTGGCCGCTAGTGGCGTGATCGATCTGGAGTACGGGCTGATGGTGGTCTATGGCGCGGGCTTCGGCACGGGCATCAGCACCCTTGTGCTAGCCGCCTCGCACAAGGGGCTCGGGCGTCAGCTAGCGCTGTACCAATTCATCCTCAAGGCCATGGGGTTAGCTCTGCTGCTCCCACTGTTCTGGATCGAGTTCTACGGCGGCATCCCGCTGGTCGCGGCCTTGCTGGCCGCACTCCCGGTCGGGATTGGCTTCCAGATCGCGTTCTCCTATGTGCTCTATCAGATTGCCTGCGACATGGTCATGCACCCGTTCCACCACCGCGTCGCCGACTATCTCGAACGCAAGGCCCCACCCACCGCGGAGGAGACCCTGGGGAAACCGAAGTACCTCTACGCCGGGGCCCAGAACGACGCGGGCAGTGCCCTGATGCTGGCTGAGCAGGAGCAGCTGCGCCTGCTGCGGCACCTGCCGGAATATCTCGACGGCGTACGCGACGAGATTCCGCAGCCCCGTCACGACCGCGTTAGCCTGCAGCGCGGCGGAACCCAGGTCGCGGACGCGACGGCACAATTCCTGGACGAAATCCTGTCGGGCGCCCTCAGCGGCGCCACCCTGGACCATGCGATCGTGTTAAAGAGCCGGAACGAACTGATCGCGTCGCTGCAGGAGACCCTCAACGACCTGGTCATCGAGGTCGAACGCGCGCGCACGGGCAAGGACTCGGCCGAGGCGCGTGCGCTGACCCATGGCCTGATCGAGACCCTCCACATGATGCTGCTGACGCTGAACGATGCGGCGCGTACCGGGGATGCCGACGACATCGAACTGCTGCAGTCGCTGACCCATGATCGCTCGGAACTGATGGACTCGATCCGGCGCCGTCTACTGACCGGCGGCGAACTCGTCGGCAGCACGCGCGACGCAGTGTTCGGTGCCACCAGCCTGTTCGAGCGCGGGGTCTGGCTGCTGCGCCGCTACTCCCTGCTGCTGGCCTCCCCGGAGGGCGCCCGCTACGAGGCCCCTGAAACCGCCGCCGCCAGCGCATAGGAGCCGAGTACTTTCGGCGATCGCGGCCGCGCCAGCCCCCCTTCGGCCAGAGGGCTAGCCTCCTACAGTGCGATGGTCACCGAACCGCGAGCGCCGTGTCACCCGCGGGCGAACACGGTTTGCAGGCGCTCCAGCGCCTCGCGCAGGCGGGACTCGGACTGAGTGTAAGCAATGCGCACGTAATCGCGACCGCTGGTGGGGCTGAAGTCCGTGCCCGGAGTCAGGGCCACTCCCGTCTCGTCCAGGATTCGGGCACACAGGGCCTCGGAATCCACTCCATGCGCCCGACAGTCGGTCCAGACATAGAACGCCCCCTCCGGGCGTGCCTGCACTTCCAGGCCGAGCCTCGGCAACGCACCCAGCAGCACATCCCGGCGCGCCTTTAGTTCCTGGACCTGGGACTGCAGCAGGTCCTCGGTTTCGGGGGCGAAAGCCGCGAGTGCGGCGGCCTGCGCCACAGTGCCCGGGGCCACGAAGAGGTTCTGCGCCAGACGCCGTACCGGGTCAACCCAGGCTTCCGGCACCACCATCCAGCCCAAACGCCACCCCGTCATCGCGAAGTACTTGGAAAAGGAATTGATCACCACGACATCCGGAAACCCGGCTACCGCACTGGGCTCCGGCGACTCGAACACGATCTGGGCATAGATCTCGTCCATGATCACCAGCCCCCCGCGCTCGCGAACGACTTCCACGATGGCGGCCAGGCGTTCGCGGGACAGGCAGGTGCCGGTCGGGTTGGCCGGGGAGCCGAGAAGCACGGCCCGGGTGTTCGCACCCCAGGCGGCGGCAATCGTGTCCGCAGTCGGCTGAAAGCCCACCCCTGCCGACACGGGTAGACCGACGGGGATGGCGCCACGGGCCGAAACGAACTGGCGGTTACAGGCATACCCCGGGTCCGGCAGCAGGACCTCCTCGCCCGGGTTCACCCCGGCCGCCAGGGCCAGAAGGATGGCGGCGGAGGCCCCGGCGGTAATGACAATCCGCTCCGGGTCGACCTCGGCCCCGTGACGCCGCTGATAATCGGCCGCCAGGGCCTCGCGCAGGGCCTGGGTGCCATGCGCAGGGGTGTACCGGGTATCCCCGCCCGCCAGCGCGGCCCGGCCCGCCGCAATCACCGGTGGCGGGGTCGGGAAGTCGGGTTCGCCCACCTCCAGGTGAATGATGTCGCGTCCGGCTCGCTCGGCGGCCTGCGCCCGCGCCAGAATATCCATGACGCGAAATGGCTCGACGACCTTCGCGAATGCCGACAGCGCCGGGGGTCCGGCTGGATACGCAGGGGGCTGCGAGGCCATGCCGATGCTTAGCGGCGCACGTGCCGCATCAGGCGCTTGCGCTTGTGCTGCTGCCTCGGGGTCAGCTTGTTGCGGCGGCCGGCAAAGGGATTACGCCCGGAGCGGAATTCCATCCGCATCGGGGTCCCGACCAGCTTCAAATGCTTGCGCAGGAAGTTCTCCAGGTAGCGTTTATAGCTACCCGGAAGGGAATCCGTCTGGTTGCCGTGGACCACGATCACTGGCGGGTTCTGCCCCCCCTGGTGAGCGTAGCGCAGCTTGATGCGGCGACCGCTCACCATCGGCGGAGCATGCTCCGCCACCGCGGCCTCCAGCAGGCGGGTGAGTTCCGGCGTGGAGACCTTTCGAAAGGCGCTGGCGTGGGCTTCTTTCACATCATCCAGCAAGTGCCCGACGTTGGTTCCGTGCAGCGCCGAAATCAGGCGCATGCGGGCGAAGTCCACGAAGCCCAGGCGGCGATCAAGCTCGTCCCGTATACGCTCGCGGGCATCGTCCCGCATGCCGTCCCACTTGTTCACCGCCAGGACCAGGGCACGCCCGGCCTCGATCACCATCCCCAGCAGGTGCGCATCCTGATCGGACAGCCCGGCATGGGCATCGACCACCAGGATCACCACATGGGCGGCCTCGATGGCCTGCAGCGTCTTGATCACACTGAATTTTTCGATGACCTCGTGCACCCGGGCACGCCGCCGAACACCCGCGGTGTCGATCAGGGTGTAGTCCTGGCCGTCGCGCTCGAAGGGGACAAAGATGCTGTCGCGGGTCGTCCCGGCGACATCGGTCGCGACCACACGCTCGTCACCCAGGATGCGGTTGACCAGAGTCGACTTGCCCACATTGGGACGCCCCACAATGGCCACGCGGATACCCGGCCAGTCGTCCAGGGCCGCCTGCTGCGACGCCTCGTCGAGACCATCCGTTTCGGCCTCGTCGCCACTGGCCGTGCCCGCCGCCTGGGATGCCCGGCGTTCGGCCGCCACATCCTTGCGCACCGCCTGCATCAGGCCCTGCACACCGCGCCCGTGAGAGGCCGCGATGGAGGTGACCTCGCCCAGACCCAGCGCATAGAACTCGGCACTGACGGAATCGGCATCCAGACCGTCGGTCTTGTTCACGACCAGGCGTGCCTTGACCCCTGCGGCGCGGAGCTGGTCGGCAATCACCTGGTCCTGCGGTGTCAGTCCATCGCGGGCATCCACCAGCAGCAACACGTGATCGGCTTCTTCGACCGCCCGTTGCGTCTGCTCGGCCATGGCGCGGTCCATCGCCGCACCTTCCCCGGACAGACCGCCAGTATCCACCACCAAATAGGGAAAATCGCCGACCTTGCCAATCCCGTACTGACGATCACGCGTCAGCCCGGCGACATCGGCCACCAGGGCATCGCGCGAACGGGTCAGTTGGTTGAATAACGTCGACTTCCCCACGTTGGGGCGCCCGACAAGGGCGATAACGGGGATCATGAGTCGTTGCGGTCCGCGCGTGGTAGGCGCGTGTCAATCCAGGCGCTACTCACTCGCTGCCCCCAATCTCGGGGTTCACCGCCGTCAGCTGACCGTTGTCGGTGATGACATACAAAGTCCCGTTGACCAAAGTGGGGCGTGTGACCACCGCCCCGGAACTGGCCCGCAGGCGGGCGACAATGCGGCCGTCTTCGAGGTCGACCCAGTGCAGATAGCCCTCGTAGTCTCCGACGATCGCATGCGGACCCACCACCACCGGGGCCGTTACCCCACGCAGGCGCAAGCCGTCCATCTGCCAGAGGTCACCGCCGCTGCGAGGATCCAGTCCCCAAACATGGCTCTCGGCATCGGTCACCACCAGGACATCGGAGTCCGTATCCACGTCCCCACCCTGGTACGAGGAGAAATCACGCGCCCAGAAGATCTCACCGGAGTTCAGGTCCAGTGCGGCCAGGCGACCCTGGTAGGTGGCCGCGATCGCAGCCCCGCGGTACAACGGAATATGCCCGTCCACGTCCACCATGCGTTCGACCTCCGTGCGGCCGGTCGAGACCCCCAGGGTCGTCTCCCACAACACGTTGCCACGGTTGAGCCCGAGCATCAGCAGCCGCCCATTGTCGAAGCCAGCCAGCACGCGGCCCGAGGTAATCTGCGGGCGCTGCCCACCACGCAGGCTCAGCGAGGGTGTGGTGCGTAGCGCGGTCCACTGGGTCGCCCCGGAGGAGGCATCCAGGGCATGGATACGCCCGTCATTGGTCCGCACCACGACAAGCCCGCCGGAAACATCCGAAACCGCGAGGACCTCGCTGGATAGCGCAGACCGCCAACGCTCACCACCATCAGCCAGATCCACCCCGATGGCGTGACCATCCAGCGTTCCGACCACTGCAATCTCTTCACCAACACCCACCCCGGCCGAGACCCGGGCATTGTCGAGACGGTTCTGCCAACGCTGGCTGCCTCCATCCGGATTCAGGCCCGAGACGCGACCGGCCGCATCACTCACCACCACCAGGTCCTCGGCGATACCCGGGTATACCTGCCACAGGAAACGCTCACCCCCGCTACCGATGGAGCGCGACCAGAGGCGCTCCGGCTGACCCTCAGCCTCGAACTCCGGAAGGTCCGCAGGCGGCTCCGTAGTATCACGCTGCCAAAGCCCGCAGGCACTCAGGGACAGGATCAGCGCGCTGGCAATCAGCAGACGCACGGCCGGACTCGTTAGGGAAGGCACAGACATCAGGCGACGGGTCCTCTAGACGGAAAGTTCTTCGTATTTCAGGCGCAGATACTCCGGGCTATGCCCGGCATCGAGCGCCGCACGGTAGTGCTCGCGGGCCCGGTCGCGGTCGCCGCGGGCATGCGCCAGATCTCCTTCCAGCTCGCGCTTCAGTCCGGTGAATGCCTCGCTGCGAACGTCGGCCAGAGTCGCTTCGGCGTCGTCCAGACGCTCGGCCAGGATCATTTTGCGAGCCAGACGCAGGGTGAAGACGTCGCGGTAGCCCCGATCCGGTGCCGCATCCCGTGCCGCCTGCAGCGCATCGATTGCGCCCTCGATATCGTCCTGTGCGATGGCTGCGTCGGCTCGATAAATCCACGCCAGGGCACGGTACGGCGTCCCCCGGCCCTGCTCGATGACCGCATCAGCAAGCTCGGCGGCGCGCTCGGTTTGCCCCGTCTGGCCGGCGACCTGCAAGGCCTGATACATCTCCGAAGCGGCCTGCGCCCGCGTTTCCTCGCGGTCACTCCACCAGTTCCAGCCGAACAGGCCGCCGATGCCCAGCACCAGGCCAGCCGCGATCGCCAGGCCGTTATCCGCCCACCATTGTTTGATTCGTTCCGCTTTCTCTTCGTCGGAGAGGTCGCTCATCGTCTTCTCTATCCGTTACGTTGCGTCGTCGCGTTACTGCAGCGCCGTGCGTAAATGATCGGCCAGGGCTCCGCGTTCGACAGATACCTGTTCGCCGCCCTGCGATCTTAACGGCTTCACCGTCACCGTGCCCCCGGCGTGTTCGTCACTCCCGAGCACCAGGGCATACTGAGCACCCAGACGGTCGGCTCGCTTCATCTGCGACTTGAAACTACCGCCACCGCAGTGCTGGACCAGGGTCCGTCCGGGCAGTTCACCGCGCAGTGTTTCAGCCAGTTGCAGCGCTGGGCCCGTGAGCTCGTCACCACCAACAATCAGATACACATCCGGGCCAGGGGCCGCCGGGGCATCTTCGCGCGCCTCGAGCAGGGCCACCAGTCGCTCCAGACCCATCGCCATGCCAATCGCCGGAGTCCCGCGTCCGCCCAGCTGCTCGACCAGGCCATCGTAACGGCCGCCGGCACAGACCGTGCCCTGGGCGCCGAGATCATCGGTGATCCATTCGAATACCGTGTGCGTATAGTAATCCAGGCCACGCACCAGCCGTGGGTTGTGCTCGAACGGAATACCCAAAGCCGCAAGGTGGTTGCAAAGGCCGTCAAAATGGGCCCGGGAAGCATCATCGAGATCATCCATCAGGCTCGGGGCCTGGGCCACGACCTCCCGGGTTGCCGGGTGCTTGCTGTCGAGGATGCGCATCGGATTGTCGTACAACCGCCGCTGCGCCTCTTCGTCCAGGGCGTCGCGATGCTGCTCGAAATAGGCGATCAGGTGGTCGCGATAGCGCTGACGACTCTCGGGGGTCCCCAGGGTGTTCAACTCCAGGCGTACGTTGGCCAGGCCCAGCATCCGCCACAGACGGGCCGTCATCGCCAGCATCTCGGCGTCGACATCCGGCCCCTGCAGGCCAAACACCTCGACTCCCACCTGATGGAACTGGCGGTAACGTCCCTTCTGCGGACGCTCGTGGCGGAACATCGGCCCGAGGTACCACAGCCGCTGCACCTGGTTGTGGAGTAACCCGTGCTGGATACCGGCACGCACGCAGCTGGCGGTCCCCTCGGGGCGCAAACTCAGGCTGTCGCCATTGCGATCGTCAAAGGTGTACATCTCCTTCTCGACGATATCCGTCACATCCCCGATGGAACGCTTGAACAACTCGGTCGCCTCCACGATCGGCATGCGGATCTCGTGGTAACCGTAGCCCTCCAGGACCTCGCGCAGGGTGGCTTCCAGATGCTGCCAGACGTGAATGGACTCGGGCAGGACGTCGTGCATCCCGCGGATGGATTGGATCGATTTCATGACTTCTTCTGATTATTTCGTGATGAACGCGCCGAAACACATCGGCAACGGCAACGGCAACGGCCCGCAGGCCCTTAGCCTTCCAGGTCGAAACGGGCGGTGCGGTCACCCCGGACATGCGGCTGGATGTCGACCGCTTCACCGTCCAGGGTGAGCGAGACGCCGCTGGCGTTTCCCAGAACCACGCGACCCGGAAGCTCCAGACGCACCTCCTCGCGATCGCCCTGGCTCAGCACACCGGTCAGGACCACGTCGTCTGCGGCGTCGCGGATCTCCACCCAGGAGGTCTCGCTAAATTCCAATACCAGTAGCGCGCCACCGCCGTCATTGGCTGATGCCGACGGCGAAGCTTCCGCTGCGGCCAGCGGCGAGAGCGCTTCCTGCGTGTCCGCCGCTGCTCCCGCATCCTCCGACTCCGCGGCCCGCGACACCACGAGCTCGGTTAGTTCCTCGGCGGAAAACGTCGGTTCGGAAGACGCTGTCGGCGCCGCTTCGGCCTCGCCGCTGGGGGGCGGCGCAACGACGGGCTCCGGGCTGACGGCCTCCGCGGATTCGGATGCCTCACTCGAAGACGCTGGGGCCTCAGAATCCACACCTTCCTGGGACGAGGCCTCCTCGGCCGCGCTTGCGTCCTGGGTACTCGCGTCGTCACCGCTGGTCAGTCCATGCAACACATCCTGTGCATCTCCTAGGTTCAGCGAAGGCAGCACAGGGCTTTCCGTGCGTTCGTTCCAGGCGTACACCCCCAGACCCAGCAGCACCAGCAATAGCAACAGGGCGAGCCAATAGATGCCTCGCCCCCGGCGACGCCTAGGACCACGTGCAGAAGGCGTCGCCACGGCACGCAATTCTGGATCCTCCAGCCCATGACGCTCAAAGGCCTGAATCCAGGGCGTTACATCCGCGCCCAATTCGCGGGCACAGGAGCGCAGATACCCGCGCACATAGGCGGGTGGCATATGGTGAAATCGGTTTGCCTCCAGGTCCTCCAGCGTGCCCCGCCCAAGATGGATGCGACTCGCAAGCGTTGCCGTATCCAGCCCAGCCACCTCGCGCGCGCGGCGCAGGCTTGCACCCGGTTCGTGATCACCTTCGGCGACATCCGACTCCGAAGGAGTTGGTCGGTCGCGGCTGGTCAGCCCATTCGCTGCAGAAAAGGACGGCTCGGGATCGGGGTCCGCCGAATCCGTCCTGAGTGGGGCCACATTCCCTGTCGAATCATCCACCTCGTCAACGCGTCCCAATCCTGGCTCCTTGTCATGCGGCTCCTTCACCCTTCACGCTCCAGTCGCCGTACCTCGTTGTTTTCCGCACTGTCGGGGTACTGACGATTGAGGCGTTCCGCGCAGGCATTGGCTGCGCGACGGTTGCCCAGCGCAGTTTCCGCCTGATAGCACAGCAACAGCGTCTCGGCATTCTCGACATTCTGGCTATCCAGGCGCTGCAGGAACGCACGCGTCTGCATCGGCCGGTCATCCTCGTAGGTCAGGCGCGCCAGTTCCAGCAACGCGCGCGGGTATTGCGGGTTCAGTTCCAGAGCGCGGCGCAGCTGGCGTTCCGCGGACTCGATATCACCGGCATCGGCATGGCAAACGCCCGAGTTCATGTACGCGATGTCGCGACGATCATAGTCGGGATTGTCGATCGCCTTGGCGAACAACTCCTGAGCCTCGTCGAAGTCCTCCCGACCACACAGCAGCGCACCCAGGTTGGTCTGCGCAAACGGGTTGCCCGAATCACGCCGCAGGGCACGCCGATAGTGATCTTCGGCCTGCGCGGACTCGCCCTTGCGCTCCATCACCGCGGCCATCCCAATGTTGGCCAGCGCATAGCCGGGATCGTAATCCAGCGCCCGCCGCAGGTTGCGTTCCGCCTGTTCGAACTCGCCTTCACGCAGGTACCCAATACCCAGCTCGGCGTGCACCTCGGCCGCCTCCTCGCGCTCGCCGGATACCGGCCGGTCCGCCGTCGCCGCACAGCCACCCACCAGTAGCGCCAGGGCGAGCACCCCGGCGATCCGCAAACCTGTGCGTGCGGTCATGAAACCCTCCGGTCAGTCTGCGGCAACTCGGCGTGCAGGCGGAACATCCGCATCCCACGATTCGTTCGATCCTCAACCTGCCCTACCAACTGGCCACAGGCGGCGTCGATGTCGTCGCCCCGGGTCCGGCGAACCGTGGTGACATAACCCGCCTTCTGCAAGCGCCGCTCAAAGGCCAGCACATCGGCCTCCTGCGGACGATCAAAAGGCGCCCCCGGGAACGGGTTGAACGGGATCAGATTGATCTTGCCAGGGATGCCCCGAAGCAGCCCCGCCAACTCATTGGCGTGTTCGGGCTGGTCATTCACCCCCGCCAGCAGAACGTACTCGAAGGTCACGCCACTGTGGGCGTCGGTCGCCTCGACGTAGCGGCGGCAACTGTCCAGTAGCTGGGCAATCGGATACTTGCGATTGATCGGCACCAGACGATCGCGCAAGGCATCGTTCGGGGCGTGCAGGCTCACGGCCAGGGCAACATCCGTGTGTTCACTCAAGCGGTCCAGCGCCGGCACCAGACCGGAGGTCGACAGCGTCACCCGCCGGCGGCTCAGGCCGTAGGCGTTGTCGTCAGTCATCAACTGACAGGCCGGGACGACTGCATCGAAATTGGCCAGCGGCTCGCCCATGCCCATCAGGACCACGTTGCTGACCGCCCGCTTGCGACCCTCGGGGGCCGGCAGGCGCTGCATGGCCAGCCAGACCTGGCCAATGATTTCAGCGCTGGTCAGGTTGCGGTTGAAGCCTTGCTGGGCGGTGGAGCAGAAGGTGCAGTCCAGCGCGCATCCGACCTGGGAGGAGATACAAAGCGTGCCGCGTCCGCCCTCGGGGATGAAGACGGTTTCAATGGCATTGCCATCGGGGAGCCGCAGCACCCACTTGACGGTGCCATCGGAGGAGGCCTTTTCCAGGCCGATCTCGGGCACCTGGATCTCAGTCTCGCGCGCCAGACGCTCGCGCAGCTTGCGCGAGACGTCGGTCATTTGATCGAAGTCGATGACCCCGCGCTGATGGATCCATTTGATCAGCTGGGTGGCACGAAAACGCGGCTCGCCCCACTGCGCCAGCAGCTCGACAAGCTGTTGGTGGCTGTAGCCCAGCAGATTCAGGGGAGTGGAGGATGCGCGTGCCATAACAGGGACCGATTGACTCAAGTTCCCTAGTGTACTGCGCCAAAGGGATGCCTGCCTACGGGGCCGCATGCATCGGCCCCGTAGGCGACAAAACCCGGTATTACCGGGTGCGCGGGCAGACGCCGTCGTCGCCGAAGAAGAAGGCGATCTCGCGCTCGGCGGTTTCCGGGGCATCGGAGCCGTGCACGGCGTTCTCGTCGATGGAGACGGCGAAGTCGGCACGGATAGTGCCCGGGGCCGCTTCCTTCGGGTTGGTCGCGCCCATGATGTCGCGGTTCTTGGCGATGGCGTCATCGCCTTCCAGGACCTGCACCAGCACCGGGCCGGAGATCATGAATTCGACCAGATCGTTGAAGAATGGGCGTTCCTTGTGCACGCCGTAGAAACCCTCGGCCTGTTCACGGCTAAGGTGCATCATGCGCGCACCGACGATCTTCAGTCCGGCCTTCTCGAAGCGGCCGATGATGTCGCCGATCGCGTTCTTGGCAACGGCGTCAGGCTTGATGATGGAAAGGGTGCGTTCAACGGCCATGGGACGGCTCTCCTGCTACTTGGATTGAAGATCGGTCGCCGAGTCCGCCCTGGAAACGAGAGAACCCGCCGAACAGCGGGTTCCCAACGCAAAATCAACGCGGACACAACGTGCGGCGCGTAGTCTAGCGACCTGACGCTCCCGCGGCAATCCGCCGCCAAAAACCTCAATTTCACCACGAAGCACACGAAGGCACGAAGAAGGTCAAGGTCGGTTGAACCACGGAGTTCTCGGAGGACACGGAGCCAATGGATGAAAAACATCAAAGTACTGGGCTGGGGCGTTAACCAAACCCGAAACCGGATGGTGCTTCAACGCATTTCCCTTCTCTGTGTCCTCTGTGTTCTCCGTGGTGGAAAAGGGTTTCGCCCTTGAATTTCTTCGTGCCTTCGTGAGCTTCGTGGTGAATACACGCCCCGGATCACCAGGGCGCCCGGTCAGTCGTCGACGTCGGCTTCGTCCATCCACGCGGCCTGGATCGCTTCCAGGATGCGTTCGCCGGAGCGTTCCGGGTCGTCGTCGAATTCCGGCAGGTTCATCACCCACTGGCGCAGGTCCATGAAATTGATGTTGCGCGGGTCAACGTCCGGGTGTTCATCGGCCAGCTGCATCGCGATTTCCTGGGTGTCGGTCCACTTCATCGCCATCCCCTCGCTCAGTGGTTTTCGGAAACCTGATTGATGGTGTACTTGGGCAGTTCCACCACCAGGTCAGTATCGGCCACCAGCGCCTGACAGGACAGGCGCGAATCCGGTTCCAGGCCCCAGGCCTTGTCCAGCATGTCCTCCTCGTCCTCGGTCGGCTCCTCAAGGCTGTCGAAGCCCTCGCGCACGTAGACGTGACAAGTCGTGCAGGCACAGGACTTCTCGCAGGCGTGTTCGATCTCGATGCCGTTCTTCAGCGCGAGATCGCAAATGCTGATACCCGGATCGGCCTCGATAGAGGCCCCCTCCGGGCAGATTTCCTCGTGGGGCAAAAAGATTACCTGGGGCATGTTCAGTTCCCTGCGTCGTATTCGCTAACGTTATGGCCGGCCAGCGCCCGCCGAATGCTGTCGTTCATGCGCCGCGCGACAAAGGCCTCGGAGGCCTTTTCGACCCGCTTGCGCGCGGCCTCAATGGCGTCGGGGTCGCTGCCCTTCTCGCGCTCCTCGCGTAGCGCGTCGCGCGCGTGTTCAATGGTGTTGCGCTCTTCCGGCTCCAGGTAGCGGTCGCCGTCGGTCGCGAGCGCGGCATCCAGCGCCTCAAGCACGCGGTCGGCCTCCACCTGCTGCTCGCGCAGGCGGCGCGCCTCCATATCCTCGCGGGCGGAAGACGCGGAGTCGCGCAGCATCTGCTCGATCTCGGAGTCGGTCAGTCCGTAACTCGGCTTGACCTCGATATGCGCCTCGACCCCCTGGGTCTGCTCGCGCGCGGTCACATTGAGCAGGCCGTCCGCATCCACCTGGAAGGTGACCCGGATGCGCGCGGCGCCAGCCACCATCGGCGGGATACCGGACAGGGTGAATTGCGCCAGCGAGCGATTGGCATCGACCACATCGCGTTCGCCTTGTAACACGTGCAGCGACATAGCGGTCTGGCCATCCTTGAAGGTCGTGAATTCCTGGGCCCGCGTGACCGGGATCGTGGTGTTGCGCGGGACGATGAACTCGACCAGCCCGCCCATCGTCTCCAGCCCCAGCGACAACGGGATCACGTCCAGCAGGAGCAGCTCGGTGTCCGGCTTGTTACCGGCCAGGATATCGGCCTGCTGGGCCGCACCGATCGCCACCACCCGATCCGGATCAATGCCCGCATGCGGAGCGCGGCCGAAGAAACCCTCGACGGCTTCGCGTACAGCCGGCATACGCGTGGAGCCCCCGACCAGCACGACCTCGTCGATCGCCCCGGTCTCCAGCCCGGCATCCGCCAGCACCTGCTTGCAGGCCTCCATGGTGCGATCCAGCAGGGGCTGTGCAAGGGTCACCAGTGTCGATCGGTCCAGCGCGCCCGACCAGGTGCTGTCATCGGCGCGAACCACCTCGACCGGAGTGCTCTCCGCCTCGGTCAGGGCTTCCTTCGCCTGACGGGCGGCCATCAGCACGCGCCGCAGGCGCTGGGGATCGGTCTCGCCGGCCATCCCGGCCTGGTTTAGCAGCCAGTCGGCAATCGCGCGGTCAATGTCGTCACCCCCGAGGGCCGAGTCACCACCCGTGGCCAGCACCTCGAACACCCCGCGGCGCAGCTGCAGGATGGAGATATCGAAGGTGCCGCCACCCAGGTCGTACACCGCAATGGTGCTTTCCTCGCCCTGGTCCAGCCCGTAGGCGACCGCAGCGGCGGTGGGCTCGCTGATCAGGCGAAAGACGTTCAGGCCGGCCAGTTGCGCCGCGTCTCGCGTGGCCTGGCGCTGGGCGTCATCGAAGTAGGCCGGCACGGTGATCACCACGCCTTCCAGTTCGTCGCCCAGGGTGGCCTCGGCGCGCTGGCGCAGGGTATGCAGGATGTCGGCCGAGACCTCGACGGCGGTCTTGTCACCGGCCACGGTCTCGATCCGAGGGACGCTGGATTCGCCGGTCTTGAGCCGGAATGGCAGTTCACCGGAGAGCCGCGCGACATCATGGGCCCCGCGCCCGATCAGGCGCTTCACCGAGGCGATCGTGTTGTGCGGATCATCCGCGGCGTGTTCGGCCGCTGCGTGCCCCACGGTCACCGCGTCCGCGGCGTAGTGCACCACCGACGGCAAGATGTGACGACCCTCTGCGTCCGGCAGGGTATCCGCCTCCCCACTACGCACGGTGGCGACCAGCGAGTGGGTGGTACCAAGATCGATCCCGGCGGCCAGGTGGCGCTGATGCGGCGCCGATTCGGCTCCGGGTTCGGTGATCTGCAATAACGCCATCGGGTATTCGGCTCCTTCACTCGGCCGCGGATTGATTACCGCGCGCCAGGCTTTGTCGGGTACGTTTCAGTTCATCCAGCAACCGGTCGAAGAAACGCAGCTCCAGCACCCGGTCCTTGGCATTTGCCATCGGGGCTTCCGGATCTTTCAGGGCGTCGGCGACCTTCGTCCGCGCCTCGGCCCGAGCCTGTTCCAGCTCAACGCCGGCGGCCTCAACGGCTGCGACATCCTGCGTGGACTCCGCCTCTTCCAGGCGCTCGCGCCACTCGATCTGGGCCTCAATGAACTCAATGTCCTGGCTGGTATCACGCTCAGGATCGAAGTCCACACCGGTACGCTCCAGCATACGGACCGCACGCCGGTAATCGTCCGCCAGGATCGCGTAGGCTTCATTCACATCGGCGGCCACCGCCGCGGCCATGCGCCGCGCCTGATCGCCCTGGCGCACAAAGCGGTCCGGATGCAGCTCCGCCTGCAAACGGCGAAAGCGCTCATCCAGCTGCGACCGGTCGACCTCGAAGGCCACCGGCAGATCAAACTGTTCGAATGGGTCGGTCATCACATCCCCGGTTGGCAGGCAGGCAACAAAAGAAAAGGGGTGGGACGACAACTGGAAGCCAGTCGCCATACACCACCCCGGATGCGATGCTCAGTCAGATGCTGAAGCTTTCACCGCAGCCGCACCGGGCTTTCTCGTTCGGATTATTGAACCTGAACCCTTCGTTCAGGCCTTCCTTGCCAAAATCCAGCTCGGTCCCGTCGAGGTACACGAGGGATTTCGGATTGACCACCATCTTCACGCCACGATCCTCGAAGACGGTATCGGTCTCCTCGACATCGTCGGCGAACTCGACCACGTAGGCCATGCCCGAGCAGCCGGTCGTCCTGACGCCCAGCCGGACGCCCACTCCCTTGCCTCGTTTCTCGAGGAAGTTGTGGATACGCTCGGCTGCGGGTTCGGTCACTGTAATCGCCATTGGGTGCCTCAGGCAGACTTCTTGTCGGCTTCCGCGGCGCCGTGGCGCTCCTGGTAATTGGACACGGCGGCCTTGATCGCATCCTCGGCCAGCACCGAGCAGTGGATCTTCACCGGCGGCAGGGCCAGTTCTTCCGCGATCTGCGTATTCTTGATCTGGCTCGCCTCTTCCAGAGTCTTGCCGCGCACCCACTCGGTCAGCAGCGAGCTGGAGGCGATCGCGGAACCGCAGCCGTAGGTCTTGAACTTGGCATCCTCGATGATGCCTTCGTCGTTGACCTTGATCTGCAGCTTCATCACGTCGCCGCAGGCCGGAGCGCCAACCATGCCGGTGCCGACCGTGTCGTCGTTCTTGTCGAAGCTGCCGACGTTGCGCGGATTTTCGTAGTGGTCCAGAACCTTGTCACTGTAAGCCATGACCGTTCTCCTCTTGCGTGTGTACGCGTTACGTTCGTGTTGCCGAGTCGGAAGCCTAGTGGGCCGCCCACTCGACGGTGCTCAGATCGATGCCGTCCTGGTACATCTCCCACAGCGGCGAGAGTTCGCGCAGCTTGCCGACCGCAGCGCGCACAATCTTCACCGTATGGTCGATCTCCTCCACGGTCGTGTAGCGACCGATGGAGAAACGAATGGAGCTGTGTGCCAGTTCGTCGTCGCGGCCCAGAGCGCGCAGGACATAGGACGGTTCCAGGCTCGCCGAGGTACAGGCCGAACCCGATGACACGGCGATGTCGCGCAGCGCCATGATCAGACTTTCGCCCTCGACGAAGTTGAACGAGACGTTCAGGTTGTGCGCCACGCGCTGCTCCTGGTCACCGTTCAGGTAAACCTCTTCCATGCCATCAAGACCGGCCCACAGGCGATCCCGCAGCATGCGGACACGCTCCAGTTCGGAACCCATCTCGGCGCCTGCGAGGCGGAAGGCCTCGCCCATACCCACAATCTGATGCGGCGCCAATGTGCCGGAACGCATGCCGCGCTCATGGCCGCCTCCGTGCATCTGTGCCTCGATCCGTACGCGCGGCTTGCGGCGTACAAACAGCGCACCAATGCCCTTCGGGCCGTAGGTCTTGTGCGCGGAGAAGCTCATCAGGTCCACCGGCAGATTGGACAGGTTGATCGCCACTTTGCCGGTCGACTGGGCCGCATCCACATGGAACACGATCCCGCGCTCGCGGCACAGGTTGCCGATCGCCTCGATGTCCTGGATGACCCCAATCTCGTTGTTCACGTGCATCACCGAGACGACGATGGTGTCATCGCGCATCGCGTCTTCCAGCTCCTGCATGTCGACCAGACCGTTTTCCTTCACGCCCAGGTAGGTCACCTCGAAACCTTCTCGCTCCAGCTGCCGCGTGGTATCAAGCACAGCCTTGTGCTCCGTCTTCACGGTGATGATGTGCTTGCCCTTGCGCTGGTAGAAATGCGCGGCACCCTTGATCGCCAGGTTATCGGCCTCGGTCGCACCGGAGGTCCAGATAATCTCCTTGGGATCGGCCCCTACCAGCTCGGCGACCTGGCCGCGAGCGTTCTCCGCAGCTTTCTCCGCGGCCCAGCCGAAGCTGTGGCTGCGCGAGGCCGGGTTGCCGAACAGGCCATCCTTGGTCAGACAGCCCGTCATTTTTTCCGCCACACGCTCGTCGACCGGCGTGGTCGAAGAATAGTCGAGATAGATCGGCAGTTTCAGGTTGCTCATTGCGCGTTAGCTCCTTTCCGCAGCCGCCTTGACGGCCGCATTGCTTTGTTCGGTCGAGGTCTGCCGAGCAGCGCCGTGCATCACGACCTCCTGCACACCATCTTTTTCCATTTGTTCCCGGTGGCGCTGCAGCACATCGCCCAACGAGCGGGTGCTGAGGAAGTCGTAGACCTGCTGGCTCAAGTCGGTCCACAAATCATGCGTCAGGCAGCGCGAGTCCTTGTTGCAGTTGGCCTTGCCACCGCAGCGCGTCATATCGACCGGCTCGTCCACGGCGACCACGATGTCGGCCACACTGATCCCTTCCGGGTCACGGCTGAGGGCATACCCTCCGCCCGGACCACGGCTGCTGTTCACCAAGCCCTGGCGACGCAGCCTGGAAAAAAGCTGCTCCAGATAGGACAATGAGAGCTTCTGCCGGCGCGCCACCTCGGCCAGGGATACCGGGCCATCGGTAGTGTGCATCGCCACATCCAGCATGGCGGTGACGGCGTATCGGCCTTTGGTCGTCAGTTTCATGGTTGAGTGCACTTGTCGGTCATTTGCCGGCAAGCTTAGCAATACCTGACCAAAACGATCAAGTATTCCCTTGCTGTTTACGTTCTTGTTCGTCTGGCGCGCTCCCCGGGACCTCGCACTCGTCCGGCTCCAGACCCTCCAGATCGCAAGCCTCAAGCGGTCCGGAGTCGTCTTCGCCCAGCGCCTCGCCCGGATCGATACCGGCGCGTTTGAGCGCCTGGCAGGCCCGCTCCATGCGTTCATCCAGGTCATGCACCCGCTGCACGATACGATGGATCGCATTCGCCACCGGGTCAGGCATGTCCCGCGACAGGCCGTAGGCATCGAAGCCCATACGGTCGGCCATCTGCTGGAAACGCGGGTCTGGCTCCGGGCGCGGCCCAATCACTCGCGCCGGAATCCCGACCGCGGTGGCATCCGCCGGCACATCCTTCAACACCACCGCATTGGAACCGATGCGCGCGTGATTACCGATATGAATCGGCCCCAGCAGCTTGGCACCCGCCCCGATCACGACCTCGTTGCCGAGCGTCGGGTGGCGCTTGCCGCCCTCCCAGGTCGTCCCGCCCAGGGTGACCTGGTGGTAGATCGTGCAGTCATCGCCGACCTCGGCGGTCTCGCCGATCACCACGCCCATGCCGTGGTCGATAAAGAATCTCCGGCCGATCGTCGCGCCCGGATGGATTTCGATCCCGGTCAGCCAGCGGCTGAAATTACCCACCACCCGACCCAGCCAACGCATCCGGTGGTTCCACATCCAGTGCGCGAGGCGGTGATACCACAACGCGTGCAGGCCGGGGTATGCGGTCAGCACCTCGAAGGCGTTGCGTGCCGCCGGGTCGCGGTCAAATACGCAGCGAATGTCCTCGCGCATCCTGTCAAACATTGTCCGGCCTCATTCCTGAGTCATCCACTAAGGTATCACGCAGCTCGTGCGCTCCCTCAGCGGCCCCTTTCCGTGTGCGTCAATATACCGCGCAGCATACGGACCTCACTCGAACTGAGCTCGGCACGCTGGTACAGGTGGCGCAGTCGTCGCATCAGGTTGCGGGGATTCTCCGGGTCCAGCACGTCGATCGTGGTCAGGGCCTGCTCGAAATGCGCGAACAGCCCCTCCATCTCGGCCTGCGTGGCCGGCGGGTCGCGCTCCTGGGCCGCGGCCGCAACGGTGGTGGGAACGGGCGCGCCGACGAGCGCAGCCATGCGCAGCGCATAGGTCATCACCTGTACGCTGCCCGCGAGATTGAGGGAGGAAAAATCCGGCACCGTCGGCACCTGCACAAAGGCATTGCAGTGATCCAGCTCGGTGTTGGTCAGCCCGCTGTGTTCGCGGCCGAAGACCACCGCCACCGGGCCCTCAGCCGCATGCCCAAGCGCCTGGTTCGCTGCGACATCCGGCCCCAGCACAGGCACCGAGTGGGTGCGCAGCCGGGCACTGGTCCCCACCACCCACACACAGTCGGACAGGGCCTCCGCAAGGTCGGCCACCACTCGCGCGTTTGCCAGCAGGTCATCGGCACCGGAGGCCAGCGCGGTTGCATCCGCATGGGGAAACTTCTCCGGCGCCACCAGGACCAGGTCGGTGACGCCCATGGCCTTCATTGCCCGCGCGGCGGACCCGATATTGCCCGGATGGGTCGTCCCCACCAGGACCACCCGCAGGCGTGCCAAACGTTCTTCCATCGAGCCTTCGCTCCCCGAACCCCGCGCCCCGAACGGCGCGGCCGGATTGTACACGGCACGGGCCACGACTTCCCAAGAAAGAGCCGCTTGTGTATTGTTCGCGGCCTTCCCGCAGTACCAGCGCGCACCCGCGGGACACCCCGCAGAACACCAGGAGACACCCATGCACCCCATGCTGAACACGGCGGTATCGGCGGCCCGCGAGGCCGGACGCATCACCACCCGCGCCTGGGGCCGGCCGGATCGCATGAACACCCGCGAGAAGGCCCGCAACGACTGGGTGTCGGACGTGGATCTCAACGCGGAACAGGTGATCGTGCAGACCCTGCGGCGCGCCTACCCCGACCACGCCATCATGGCCGAGGAAGGCGGCGAGCAAAGCGGCAAGGATGCCGACTTCGTCTGGATCATCGACCCGCTGGACGGCACTACCAATTACCTGCGCGAGATCCCGCAGTACGGCATCTCCATCGCCCTGCAGCACAAGGGCCGTCTGGAACAGGCGGTGGTCTACGACCCGCTGAAGGAAGAGCTGTTTACCGCCACCCGCGGCGCCGGCGCCTTCCTCAACAGCCGCCGCATCCGCGTCTCGGAACGCAAGGACCTGAATGGCGCCCTGCTGGGCACCGGCATCCCGTTCCGCGAGGGTCAGGACCTGGAGCGCTATCTGAGCAGCCTGCGCCATCTGGTGCCGGGCACTGCGGGTGTGCGCCGCCCCGGCTCGGCCGCGCTGGATCTGGCCTGGGTCGCGTGCGGACGCTTCGATGGCTTCTGGGAGATGGGCCTGCAGCCCTGGGACATGGCCGCGGGCCTGCTCCTCGTGCAGGAGGCCGGCGGTGTGGTGAGCGACTGGCAGGGCAACCCCGACGTGATGCGCCGGGGCGATGTCGTCGCCGCCAACCCCAAGGTCCTCAAGGCCATGCTCCAACGCCTCCACAAGGCCGAAAAGGAAGCCAGTTCCCGCTCCGACGCCTGAAGGGCCTGTTCACCACGAAGCACACGAAGGCACGAAGAAGGTCAAAGGCGGATTAACCACAGAGAGCACAGAGGACACGGAGAAAGGCCCAATTCGGGTGAAGAACGTCGGTCGCATCGGGGAAAACCCGCGCGGTTCGCCGGAGCCGCTAAACGCAGCCAACCCATCCGCCGACCTGAAAGCCTTTCAGGTTTTCTCCGTGAACTCCGTGTCCTCTGTGGTTAATCCGCCTTTGACCTTCTTCGTGCCTTCGTGAGCTTCGTGGTGACAAAAAAAGCCCGTCAGCGAGTGCGGTGCTGTAGCCAAAGGATCAGGCGGGCGTGATGGTGCGGGTCGCTCTCGATGGCGCGTCCCGGGCGCAGGTCGTAGTCGGTGAGTGCGGCCTCCAGCGTCTCGTGGTTCTCGGCCAACTCCTCGGTCAGCGCCAGGATGAGCGTGGTGGGCGAAGGCCGATGCACGGCTGGATGGAAGCGCTGCGAGATCATGCCCGGTAGCGGGGGCTCTGGTTCCGCTCGAAAGCCGTCCGCGTCGAGGAAGCGTTCCCAGGCGTTCTCGAGCAGGGCCGCGACCACCTCGGTGCCACCCTCCCCCTGCTGCCGCTCCCAGTCGTTCAGGCCCTGGGCAACGAAGGCATAGTCGTTCAAGGTCGCCGCACCCGCCTGGTCTGCGGGCAACCCCATCAATGCCGGTAGCGCCGCCGGGTCATCGGCCACCTCCAGCAACCAGCCCCGTACGGCCTCGCCCGCCTCACGGAAGCGTTCGTCATGGTCGGCGGCCACTGCCAGCGCCGACAGCAACAAACCGTGAGCGCCCGTCAGGACCTTCTCGTCGCGCGGCAGACCCCGCTCTTCGCGAGCCCGAATGAGTGCCTCACGACCGGCGTCGATCTGCTCCTTCACCGCGTCCTCGTCGAGGTCGAAGCGTTCGGCCAGCTCGGCCTTGCTGTCGCCACTTCGGGGCAGATACCCGAGATCAAAAACCGAGGACCCTTCCATGCCGAACCATGCACGCACGAGCTCGGGATTCTCGTGACCCTCCAGTGCCGTCGCCAGGTCTTCCTCTGGCCAAAGGTAGGCACCGCCTTCCCGGCCCTGGTCGTCCATCGCCGATAGGCTGGAGGCAAAACCGCGGAACCCATCCGCCGAGGTATCGGCCTGCTCGCCCATGTCGTCCTCGCGCAACGCCATGTCCCGCTTAACAAAATCCAGGTTTTCGAGTCCAAGCTCGATCCAGTCCTCGCGGCCGTAGTGCTCGCCGGCCTGCAGATACAGCCAGGCTAGCTGCGCCTGATCCTCCAGCATCACCTCGAAGTGGGGCTCGTTCCAGTCAGGGGACTCGGAATAGCGGAAAAACCCACCCCCCAGCACGTCCCGCAACCCGGACCCGGACATTTCATCCAGCGTGATCTCGAGAAACTCGGGGATCCAGTCCGGGGCCTCGCCCACCTGATCCGCTTCCAGCATGGCTCGCAGCCAGGGCGAATGCGGGAACTTGGTGGACTGGCCAAAACCACCCCCAAGGTCATCCGCCTCCCTTTCAAATCGGCTCCACAACACCTGTGGCAGACGCCCGGCGCGGCTGTCGGACATCGGCTCCTCGCCTTCGCGCAACTGGGTGGACAGCTCCTCACTCCCACGGCGTGCCAGATCCACCAGCGCGTCGTAGTCCGCATCCAGGCGCTCGGTGATGCCATCCAGGAACTCGGCAAACTGATCGCGCGGGGCATACACCACGCCGGTCAACGCATGTCCATCGGGGGTCACCACGACGTTCAGGGGCCAGCCGGCGCTGCCGGCCGTGGCCCGCTGGAATTCCAACAGGTAGCTATCCAGGGCACCATCGACTTCGCGGTCAACCTTCACCGGTATGAAGTGCTCGTTCAGACGCTCGGCAATGCCCTCATCCTTGAAACTCTCCTCCTGCATCACGTGGCAGTAGTAACAGGAGTAGTAGCCGCTGGAGATCAACAAGGGCCGCTGCTCTTCACGCGCCTTGTCGAGCAGGGCCGGGTCCCAGCCACGCCAGTTGACCGGATCATCTACGTGCAGGCGCAGATAGGGCGAGATGCTGTCCGCCATTTCCGGATTGGCCTTGGCCACACCCGGAAGAACCATCGCCCCCAGCAGCAAAGCGGTGATCAGGGAAACCCGGTACCTTCCGAAATGCGCAAACATGTCGACTCCCAGCATCATAGTGTGAAGGTTGCTACTCTTTGGTGGACGGACGTGTACCAAAGGTTCATCCCGGCCTGGACGATCGGACACATCGTCGAGACGCGGCGATGCGAAATGGAACACGGCCTTGTACATCTGCTGTATAGATGTCGTACAATTACTTCATGGCGAGCGCAACGCACATCGGACTCCAAGATCAGGAAGGGCTTTACCCGATCCGGCATGTCTGTTCGGAGACGGGTATCAATGACGTCACCCTGCGCGCCTGGGAACGCCGTTACGGGCTGATTCGCCCGATGCGGACGCCCAAGGGGCACCGGCTATACAGTACCGGGGACATCGCCCGCATCAAACGCATCATGGAACTACTGGAAGAAGGTATTCCGGTATCCCAAGTGCACCGCGTGCTCACCGACGAGCCGAACACGGCGGATCCCGTATCCACTCGGCAGGAGCCATCTCCGGCCACTCAGCCAGACCGCCGCGAGAGCCCGGGTCCCGGGATCGCACCCCACACCATGGACCCGATCGCGGAAACGCTCTATGAGTCGGTGACCCATCTCGATATCGGCGACCTGGACCGCACCTATTCACGCCTGGTCATGCGCCACGGCTGGAACGGGGTACACGAGAGCGCCTTCCTCGAAATCTACCGGCGGCTGCGCGAGGAGTCGCGGCATAACGCCGAGGGCGAGGCCCGCCTGGCCGTCTTCGCTGCCTGGGCCACGGCGGCCTTCTCCGACCAACTGCGGGCCGCACTCCGCGCCTGCGAGGGGCCAGCCTGCCCCTGTCTGGTATTGGGTGGCGGACACCAACAGGTCGGCGGGATGCTCCTGCAGCTGGCCTGCGCGCGGCAGGATCTCCAAACCCTGCCCCTGTTCGATGTCACCAGCCCTGCCGGACTCGAAACCCTGATCCAGCGCCTGAACGCACCGGCGTTCATCATCCACGCCTCCTCGCAGCTGATGCGCAGCCCGGAACTGCCGCGCGTGGAGGCAATCCTCCAGCAGCCGGGGCCGACCTGCTACCTCGCCGGCTCCGCCGCGCTGGAACTGTCGCAACTGGAGCATGCCCGGGAGGTTGAAGTCCTGCCCGGACCGCCACTGGAAGCCGCTGCCCGGCTTGCCCGGCAGCTCAACGCTTAGCCCACCGCCGTTCGGACCACCGGCCCAGTGCCTCCTCCTCCCAAGGGCATCCGCCGCCTGCTGGTCATCCTTGGCGATCAGCTCGACCCGAACCAACCCAGCCTCCGGCAACTGCACCCTGACCACGACGCCCTGTGGATGGCTGAGGTGGTGGCGGAGTCCCGGCATGTGCCTTCGCACGCAGCACGCACCACCGCGTTCCTTTCGGCCATGCGCCATTTCGCCAGGGATCGTCACAATGCCGGCCTGAGCGTCCATTACCGTCGTCTCGGCGAACATTCGGAGGAAACCCTCGGCGCAGCCCTTAGAAAGGATCTCCCGCGGCTGCAGCCGCAACAGGTCCAGGTGCTACAGCCGGGTGAACACCGCATCCAGCGCGAGCTGGACCAGGCCTGCAACGCCAGCTCCGTCCCCTTCGAGATCCTCGATGACCCGCACTTCCTGGTGACCCTGGAGGCCTTCTCCACCTGGGCCCGGGGGCGCAAGCAACTGCGCATGGAGTACTTCTACCGCGAACAGCGCGCACGCCTCGGCATCTTGATGAACGATGACGAACCCGCCGGCGGACAGTGGAACTTCGATGCCGACAATCGAGGCCATTTCGGCCGTGACGGACCCGGCCTGCTGCCTGCACCCCTGGGATTTTTGCCGGACGCCCTGACCCAGGAGTGCCTGCGAGACGTCGCCCAGCATTTGCCCGAGCTTCCAGGGGAGACCGGTCACTTCGAGTGGCCTGTCACCGCCGAACAGGCCCAACAGGTCCTGGACGACTTCATCACGCACCGCCTGCCCCACTTCGGCACCTACCAGGACGCGATGTGGACCGATCAGCCTTGGCTCTATCACGCCCGCCTTTCAGCGGCGCTGAACCTGCACCTGATCCATCCGCGCACCGTGATCGACGCGGCCGAACAGGCCTGGCGCAATGGACACGCGCCTCTGGCCGCTGCCGAGGGCTTCATCCGCCAGATCCTTGGCTGGCGCGAATACGTGCGCGGTTTGTACTTTCACTTCGGCGAGGCCTGGCACGACTGGAATGCCCTGGAGGCTGACGAGCCGCTCCCCGCCCTATACTGGGATGCCGACACGTCCATGCAGTGCCTGCATCAGGCCGTGGGCCAGACCCTGCAATACGGCTACGCCCATCACATCCAGCGGTTGATGGTCACCGGCTTGTTCGCACAGCTGCTGGGCGTGCGTCCCGAAGCGATCCACGCGTGGTACCTGGGCATCTACGTGGATGCCGTCGAATGGGTGGAACTCCCCAATGTGATCGGCATGTCCCAGTATGCCGATGGCGGGCGCATGGCCTCCAAGCCCTACGTGGCCAGCGGGCGCTACATCCAGCGCATGAGCAACTACTGCCGGCACTGTCCCTTTGACCCGGCCGAGGCCCTGGGGGAAAGCGCCTGCCCCTTCACCACGCTGTACTGGGACTTCCTCGCCCGTCACCAGGACCGCTTTGCCCGCCACCCGCGCACCGCGTTGCAGTGGAAACACCTGGAGAAGATGGACCCCGACCGCCTGCGGGCCATCCGCGAACGGGCCGGCACGATCCGCGACATCCTGAAACGAGGCGACCGCATCTGATGACCAAGAGCCCGCCCACCCTGGTCTGGCTGCGGCGCGACCTGCGCCTGGCCGACCAGCCCGCCCTGCACGCCGCGCTGGCGAACGGCGGCCCGGTCATCCCGGTCTTCATCCACGCCCCGGACGAAGAGGCCCCCTGGCAACCCGGGGCCGCCTCCAACTGGTGGCTGCACCACAGCCTGGAGGTCCTGAACGCGGCGCTGACCCGACAGGGAAGCCGCCTGGTCCTGAGAAGCGGCCCCACCCTCGAGACGCTGCGCGCCCTGGTCCACGAGACCGGGGCCACGGCCGTCTACTGGAACCGCCTCTACGATCCCGCGCTGGTATTGCGCGACCAGGACATCAAGGCTGGCCTGCGCGCCGACGGGCTGGAGGTGCGAAGTTTCAACGGCCACTTGTTGATCGAACCCTGGGAGGTCGAGACCGGACAAGGTCGCCCGTACAGAGTCTTCTCGCCCTTCTGGAAGGCCTGCCGCCAACGCGGCATCGACCGCGATCCGTTGCCCGCACCCGAGACACTCCCGGCACCCCGGGCCTGGCCGGACTCGCTGTCCCTTGAACAACTCGAGCTGTTGCCCACAATCGACTGGGCCGCAGGGCTGCAGGCCACCTGGTCACCCGGCGAGGCCGGCGCCCACCAACGCCTGGAACAGTTTCTCCCCGAGGCCGCTCGCGACTACGCCGAGGGTCGCGAGCGCCCGGACCACGACGGCACCTCGCGCCTGTCACCACATCTGCACTTCGGCGAGATCAGCCCGCGCCAAGTCCTGCGCGCCCTGCGCGAGGCCGGGCTGGACCCGGAGAGCGGCGGCCCCGAGGCCTTCATACGCGAGCTCGGCTGGCGCGACTTCGCCCACCATGTGCTCTACCACTTCCCGCACACCCCGGAACAACCGCTGAACCCGCGCTTCGAGGCCTTTCCCTGGCGCGAGTCACAGCAGGATCTGGTCGCCTGGCAACAAGGCCGCACCGGCATCCCCCTGGTCGATGCCGCGATGGGCCAGCTGTGGGAAACCGGCTGGATGCACAATCGGCTGCGCATGGTCGTGGGGTCCTTTCTCACCAAGAACCTGCGCCTGCACTGGCATCTCGGCGCAAGTTGGTTCTGGGACACCCTGGTGGACGCCGATCTGGCCGCCAACACCCTGGGCTGGCAGTGGGCCGGTGGTTGTGGCGCAGACGCCGCACCCTACTTTCGGGTATTCAACCCCCAGCGCCAGGGCGAGCAATACGATCCCGAAGGCACCTTCGTACGCCGCTACCTGCCCGTGCTCAAGGACACCGAAACGCGGTATATTCACGCCCCGAGCGCCGGCGGCACACGCGGCTATCCCGATGCCATCGTCGACCTGAAGGCCAGCCGCCTGGCCGCACTCCAGGCCTTCGAGGCCGTTAAGAACACATGATCCAACAGGGCCCAAGCATGAACTTTTCCGAACAGAACCTGCAGTACCCGAAGGGTGTGAGCTACAACTTCAGCCGCTACGACAGCACCTCGCCCGTGCGCCTGAACCACGAGGGCAAGCGCTATGTCGGCCAGTTGCTGAACAACCAAGCGCCCTACCGCATCCGTCTGACCGAAGAGATTGTCGGCCCGGGTTCCTCGCGCTACACCCCGATCCGCGAGATCCAGCTGCAAAGCCTCGAAGGAGTCGAATACCTGCACAAGGGCCACCACGGCCACTAACGGATCGGGGGCCAGCGCTGGCCCCGGCTCTGCAGTCCCGGTCCAATCGACCGGGTGCGCAGGCGATTGGCATGGTACGGCAGCCGACCAAACGTGCAGTTTGGTCGATTCGCCCCTATTCTCGAGACATGACGTGCAAGAAAGGGACGAACACCATGAAAATGCTGCTGACTAGCCTCCTGGCCTTCAGCCTGTTGCTGCCGACGGCCGCCCTCGCCGACAAGCCTTCCGACGAGCGCGCAATTGCCGGCCTGGAAAACGGGCGCATCCTCTGGGACATCACCATCGGCGATCCCGAACGCCTGATTGCTCGCCTCAGTGTGATCGAGGAAACCTACGACGACATGGTCCGCCAAGGCCTGGAACCGGAAATGATGTTCGCGTTTCGGGGTGGTGCCGCGGGACTGATCGCTGCTTCCACCGATCACCTGGAGCTTGAGGACGTCTCTGCCGTACGCCACATCCATGAGCGACTGGAAGACCTACTAGCGCGCGACGGCGTGCACATGGAGGCCTGCAGCATCGCCACCCGGCGGTTCGATCTGACGCAGGATGATCTGCTGCCCGGCATCCAACTGGTCGGCAACACCTTCCTGTCCATCATGGGCTACGAGAGCCAGGGCTACGCCACCATCCGGATCGACTAACTGCTGTCCCCGAATCCCGTTACAATCGAATCGGGCTGCCCAGTAACACCGAATAACGCGGCAGGCGCCATCCAGTCGCCCGCTGCAGCCGGACGAAAGCGACGCAACAGAAGGGAGGCCACTTGGCGCATATGGAAATCACGACCTTCGGCACGGTCGGCGTGCGTGTGGGAGAACGTGACATACCCGCTCTGTCCGGGACCAAGCTCGGCCTGCTCCTGACCTACGTCGCGGCCGAAAGCCGGCGGCGCATCCCGCGCGAGGAGATCGCGCGGCTGTTCTGGCCCGATCTGGACGCGGACAGCGCCCGGGTCAACCTGCGCCAGGGCCTGTTCCAGCTGCGTCGCCAGCTGCCCAACAGCGATCCGCCTCTGCTCGACACGACCCCGCGCTATGTACGCTTCCAGCCCCAGACCGGATCACGCGTCGACTTTCTGACCCTGCAACGCGCACGCTCCGAGCGCCGCACCACGGAGGGCCGTGAGAGCAACGCCCCACCCCCCGATCTCGCCATCGTCTCCGATTACCGCGGGCACTTCCTGGAGGGCCTGCGGCCCCTGCAGGATCTCCCAGAACTCTGGACCTGGGCGCAAAACCAGCGCGAACAGCACTGGCAGAACCTGCTGGTCTTCATCACTCACAACCTCGCCGAGCTGGCCAAGCCCAACGAGGGCGAACCCCTGCTCGCCGAGCTCCATCGCCTGCTGGCAATGGAGCCGCACGACGAGACTCTTCACCACCTGCTAATGAAGGCCCTGGCAGTCACTGGGCATCCCAAGCGCGCCCTGGAGCATTACGCCCACCTGGAGGCCGAGTCCAGCAAGCCGCTCGGCGAACTCCTGAGCCGCACTCGCGAAGAGATCCTGGGCGCCGAGCGGGCCGAGAACTCCAGCCAGCACGCCTCCACCGAAGACGCCGAGCCGCCCGTCCTGCGCCCCGAACGGCGCCGTGTCACCGTCGTCGCCTGCCACGTCCATCCGGACCCATCGGCCGACATCGAAGTCCAGCAACAACAGGTGAACCGCGCCCTGGAGCACATCGACTTCGTGCTCCTGAGCCATCACGGACACGTCGTACCCGCCCCCGGCCATGGCCTCCTGGCCTATTTCGGTTACCCCGCCGGGCGCGAGGAGGCCACAGTCGACGCGGTTCACGCCGCCTGGCAGGCCCTGGAGACCGCCCCCGGCGACAGCAAGCTGCGTCTCGCCGTCGATAGCAACCTGATCGTCACCGGTGCCGATCCCGACCTCCCCGACCCGACCGGCCAGCTCACCGCCCGGGTCCATGAACTTGCCCAGCATGCGGACCCCGGCACCCTGCTTGTCAGCCATGACGCCCATGCTCGGATCTCCGGCTATTTCACGTTCCGGCCACTGGACGATGGCTCCGGCGCCTATCACGTCACCGGGGACCCGGGCCCGCTGGATCGAGTGGATGCCCAAAGCCAGCTCGATCAGACACCCCTGACCGGTCGTGATCCCGAACTGCAGGACCTGCGCAAACACTGGGACCAGGTCCTGGAGAACGGCGAGGTTCGGTACATCCTGGTCCAGGGGGAAGCCGGGCTCGGTAAGAGCCGCCTCGCGCGCAGCCTCGACCTTCAGGTGCGGGCCCAGGCCCGCTCCCGCCACCTGCTGAAATGCCGCGAGGACCGCGCACGCCAACTCCTCGCGCCGGTACGCCAGGCCTTTGCCGCCTGGGTGGGTCGTGACCGCATGCGGGAGGCCCGTCTGCGGCGCCTCGCCGGGGCGTTGCAACAAGCGGGAACGCCCGCCAAACTCGCCGATCAGCTCGCCCGCTGGCTCGCCCACCCCGATGCCGAAGGGCCCGAGAGCCTCCTGCACGAGGGGCTGGATCGCGACCGCATCATCGACATCCTGGTGGAGCTGATCCACCGCCGGGGGGCGCACGGCCCCACGCTCTTGATCTGCGATGACCTGCACTGGATGGATTCGGGAACCTCGGAATTCCTGCGCCGCCTGTATCAGCGTTCCCGCCACCGCCCGATCATGGCGATCCTCACGGCCCGCATGAGCTTCCGGTCCTCCTGGCGCGATTTATCTCTCAAACACGTCCGCCTGCACGCCCTGGACCACGAGGCGGCGCGCGCGCTCGTAGACCGCCTGGATGCCCACGGGCGCCTCCCCGGCACGTTACGCGAACAGCTGATTGAGCGTGGCGAAGGGGTTCCCCTCTTTCTCGAAGAGCTGACTCGCTATGCGCTTGAGGGCGCGCGCAGCGGGCAGCTACCCGACACCCTGCCGCCGGGGCTGTCCAATCTGTTGGTCGCGCGTCTGGAACAGCTGGGAAGCGCCCGCGAGATTGCCCATTTCGCGGCCGTCATCGGACGCGACTTCGACACCCGCATCCTGAGCCGACTGCGCGGGCAACCGGCCGATGCCATTCGCCGCCAGCTCACCCGCCTCACCGGCAAGGGCTTCATCGAACCGGCCGGCATGGTGGATGGTGTGCGCTATCGCTTTCGGCATGCGCTGTTCCTGCAGGCCGCCTATGAATCCATGCTGGTCTCGGAGCGTACCCGCCTGCACGGGCAATTGGCCGACCTGATGCGCGAAGACTCCGAGAATGGCATGCAGTCTGCCGACTGGGGTCGCATCGCCAATCACCTGTTTCATGCCCATCGCTATCCTGAAGCCGTCGCGGCCTGGCTAGACGCGGGCGAGGACGCCTTCGCGCGAGGAATCCTCCCGGAGGCCTCGCACTACTTCGAGGACGCCCTCAACTGCCTGGATCGCCAGCAGGCCGAAGAAGGTGACCAAGGGCCCGAGCACGAAAGCACGACCCTGCGCGCGCTGGGCGGCCTGGGCGCCTCCAATCTCGCCCTCTTGGGCTACGGATCGCGCACGGTCAACAACATCTTTGAACGCGCGATGCGTCTGACCGCACCGGAGCAGGACCCGGTTCAGTATTTCCGTGTCCTGTGGGGCCTCTGGCATGGGGCGGGCTCCTGGCACGGTTTCGAAGAGGCCCATCGGCTCGCCAACGAGATGGAACGCCTCGCCGAACGATCCGGCGACCGCCTGCTGCAAATCGCCGCGCACTACGTCCAGGGCAACACCCACTTCTGGACGGGCCGATTTGCCGAGGCGCTGGAGCACCAAACCCGGGCGGTCGAGCTCTACCAAGACGAAGACCATCCCGCTTTAGTCGCTCGTCACACCGAAAACCCAGCCATCAGCGCCCGTGGCTTCATGGCCTGGACCCTGCTCTACCTCGGCAATCACGCCCGCGCCTGGGCCGAGATGAACGCCGCCTGCGAGCAGGCCGACCAGCTCGGGCATCGCCCCACCGAGGCCTTCGTCCACAGTTTCCGTGCCGCGCTCGGCTTCTACGGCAACGATCCCGACTCGGCCCTGCCCGCGGCCCGCCGAGCGCTGGCCATCGCACGCGAATACGACTATCCGTTGTGGCGTGCGGCCGGCATTACCCTGGAAAGCTGGGCCCTGACGCGCCAGGGACAAGCGACCGCGCACGAGGTGATCGAGCAGCAAGTGGATGCCATGAGCCACATCATGGATGGTGTGAACACGATCTTTCAGTTAATCCTGCTGGACGCCCTGCAGGCCGCCGACGCGCCGGCCCAACGCCGCCTTGCCGTCGCCGACGAGGCCCTCGCAAGTTGCAGAACACGGGGTGACCTGGGCTTCGAAGCGGCCATTCGCCGGTTACGCGCCAACGCCCTGCTCAGTCTTGGTCAAGGCAAGGAAGCCGAAGGCTGGGAAGAGCTCGAATGCGCCCGCCGTACCGCGCATGAGCAGGGCAACCCCAACATTGAACGCCTGGCGCTTCTGGACTATGCCCGCCTCGCGGAAGAAGAAGAGGTCCAGACCTGGGCGGAACGCGAACTCCTGCGCATCAACCATTGCATCATTCCGCGACCGCACCCTGACGAGGACGAGCCGCGCCAACGCGACCCCCGTCTCGCCTGAACCAGTTCCGGCTCCACACTCTCGGGCAATGCAACGAAAGCTTCATCCCCGCGCAACAAAACCTCGATACTGCTGTAACGATACTGCCCTAGCCTGAGCGCTCGCTCTTTCCCCAAGGCTGTGTCATGCAAACGCCCAACAGCGACCCGCTGCTTGAGTGTCGGCAACTTCGCAAGACCTTCGGGTCGCATACTGCGCTTGATTCCATCGAGCTTCAGGTTCACCCCGGCGAATGCCAGGTCCTGCTCGGTCCCTCCGGTTGCGGCAAGACCACACTCCTGAATCTGATCGCGGGTTCGCTGGCGGCCGATGGCGGGACCCTTTCGATCGCGGGGACGGTCATGGATGACCCAGCTCGCGGTACTCACCAGCCGATGCAGACGCGCGGTCTGGCGATGGTCTTTCAGAATCACAGTCTGTGGCCACACATGAATGTGGAACAGAACGTGGGCTTCGGCCTGAAACTGCGGGGGACCACATCCTCGCAGCGGCGCCAGCGGGTCATGGAGATTCTCGAACGCCTCCAGATTGCCGAGTTTGCCGACCGGGCCATCTCCACGTTATCAGGTGGCCAGCAGCAACGAGTGGCGATCGCCCGCGCGCTGGTGGTCCATCCGCGCCTGCTGTTGATGGACGAACCTCTTTCGGCACTCGATGCCCGTCTGAAAGAAGAACTGAAGTCCGAGATCGCACTGCTCATCCGCGATACAGGACAGACCGTCGTGTATGTCACCCACGATCAGGGTGAGGCGTTTGCACTCGGCGACCGCATCGCCCTGATGGCAGATGGCCGTATCGCACAGAACAGTACCCCCGAGGCCATCTACCAGAGCCCCAGTAGTCGCTTCGTCGCCGAGTTCATCGGCAGCGCGAACATCCTGGCATTCGAGCGTCGGGGCGACGAGATCGTCCTCGACAATGCATTGCGCCTGGCCGCCACCAACGGTCTGCCGGCCAACGGCCACCTTGTGGTTCGTCGTGAGGACATCGACCTGTCTCCCGGCAAAGCCCCCCCTCCGGATGCACGACCCAATGGGGTGCTGCCGGGTTCCGTGCGCCACTCGCGCTTTCTCGGGGACCGCCACGAGATCCTCTTGGATCTGGACCAGGGCATGCGTCTGCGGGCATTTCACCGCTCGGCACTCGCCTGCGGCGAAACCGTCGGCATCAGCCTGGACCTCCAGCGCGCCCACGTCGTTCGCAGCTGATGGACATCCGCAGCCTCGTATTGCTCGCCGGTCTTGCGGTCGGGCTCCCGAGTCTGACCGGGTGCACGGGACCCTCCTCGAATGACGACACGCTGGTGGTCTACTCCGCGGGACCTCGACCCCTGATCGAACTCGTCGTGGAGGAATTCGAAGCCCGGCACGACGTCCGCGTCGACCTCTTCGCCGCCACCACCGGACAGGTCATGGCCAAACTGGAGGCGGAACGCTATCGCAACCGCGCGGACGTGGTGATTTTCGCCTCGGAACTCGCGGCCGAGGCCCTGAAGCGAGACGGACGCCTGAGACCCTATCGACCCGCCGGGGTCGAACAAACCCACCCCGACTGGCACGACCCGGACGGCTACTTCCACGCGACGGCCGCCGCCCTAGTGGGCGTCGCCGTGCGCAAGGATCGCCCGCTGGGTGGTTCGGGATCGCTCGACTGGCCCGATCTGATGCGGGCACCTCATGCCGAGCGGACAGTCATGCCATCGCCATCGCGCTCGGGAGCAACCGGCGACTTCCTGGTGAATTTCGCCCAGGTCCAGGGAGACGAGCTGTGGCCCGCGTTCATCGACGCCCGGACGGATGGACTCGACTTCGCGGCGGCCAACAGCCAGGCCATCGGCGGGCTCGTGACCGGCGCATACGACGCGATCCTGGGCGTGGTGGACTACCTTGTCCTGCGCCAGCAGGTCCGCAATCCCGAAGTCGAGATGCGCTACCCGACCAGTGGCGCGGCCATGGTTCGGCGGCCGATCGGGATCCTAGACGAGGCGCACGCGCCCGGACTGGCCGAGGCCTTTGTCGACTTTTACTTCTCCGAATTCGCCCAGGAGGCGGTGGCCGAACAGCACCTGATCCCGGCCCGGGAGGGTATCGCGAACAGTCCGGAACGGCAGGCGGCCTACGAAGGCATGCCTCCGATCCTGGCGCTGGACCGGAGCCAGGCACTCGCGGCTCAGAACCGACTGCTGCGCCAGTTTCAGCTCCGGGTTGAACGCGCGGAGATCCCGCGGGCGATACGGAGCCCGGCCCCATGATCACCGTGGCATCCGCGGCCACGCGCCCTTTCGTCCTGTCGTGGGCCAGCACCCGGCTCCCGGTGCTGCTGGTCGCGGCACTCTTGCTGCTGGGTGCGGGCTACCCCCTGGCGCTGTTGTTCCTGACCAGCATCTTCCCCGAAATCATGGGAGGGCGCTTCGAGGGCTTTCTCGATGCCTATCGCCGGATCGGCGAAACCGACGGCATCGGCTCCATGTTGTGGAACTCGTTTGCCTGGGCGGGCTCAACAACTGTTGTCAGCTGGATCCTCGGGGTGCCCTGCGGCTACCTGCTCGCACGGACCAATCTGCCCGGGAAACTGTGGGCTCGGCTTTCGCTGCTGGTTCCGATCATGACCCCGCCCTACATCGCGGCGCTGTCCTACATCCTGGTGATGCAGGACGGCGGGTTCTTCGACCAGCTACTGGGACCGATGCCCGAGGCGCTGCGTGCCTGGTTCTTTTCGTTCTGGGGCGTCACGCTCGTCATGGCGTTGGCCTCCTTTGGCTACGTCGCGCTGGCCACCGAGGCCGCACTGGCCTCCATACCGCGTCGCCTCGAAACCGCCGCGGCACAGTTGGGTGCCAGCTGGGGCCAGACCCTGCGCGCCATCATCATCCCGCTGATGCTGCCGGCGCTATTCAACTCCGGCCTGCTTGTGTTTCTCGAGGCGCTTTCGAATTTTGGTGTGCCCGCGGTCCTGGGCACACGCGCCAACCTGCCGCTGTTACCCGCCGAAATCTTCTACCTGGTGACCAGCTGGCCGCTCGACCTCGCGCTGGCCACGGCCCTGTCTTCCCTCTTGTGCCTGGTCGCCCTGATCGCGCTGTACGGGTCGCGCCTGCTGGCCAGCTTCATGGGCGGCGGCCGCTACGAACCCGAAACCCCGCATCAATTCCAGCTGGGGCGCGGGGCGCGCATCATCGGACTGGCCTGGTTTGCGGGGCTGTTCGTTCTGTCCACGCTGCTGCCCTACTTTGCCATGCTGGTCACCAGCATCGCAGACCAGTGGCAAGGGGCGCTCCCCAGCCTGACCCTCGACCATTACCGCGCCATCCTGACCCCGGGTTCGCGGGGGTCGGAGGCATTGTTCACCAGCCTGTGGCTGGCCTTCGCTGCCGCGACCATCAGCATCTTTCTCGGCGCGTGGATCGCGTACGTGATCTCGCGAACCCAGGGCTGGCTGCGCCATGCGCTGGAGGGCCTGGCAACCCTGCCACGCGTCATCCCCAAGATAGTTCTGGCGGTCGGCCTGATCCTCGCCTGGAACGCGTTCTGGGTGCCCGTCTCACCCTACAACACCGTGTGGATGCTGCTGCTGGCCTACGTGGTGATCTACATCACCGATGCCCTGAACTATGCCAACAGCCGCCTGCAGTCGATGGACCCGGCGCTTGAACATGCGGCTTCGATCCTCGGCGCCAGCCGCTGGCGCGTCTTCTTCCAGGTCGTCCTGCCTCAGCTCAAGCCTGTCCTGCTGGCCGCCTGGCTAACCACCTTCATTGTCACCATGCGCGAGCTCGTGGCCTCCATCCTGCTGCTTCCTCCGGGCCTAGACACCTCCGCAACCTTCATTTTCAACCAGTTCGAGCAGGGCGACCTCGCCGTCGCGATGGCCATGGCCAGCATCACCATCGCCTTGAGTTCGATCGTCCTGGTCGTGTTCCAGATTCGGAGCCGCCCCCGCGCTCCCACCTGATCACGCCGTGAGGCGTGTACCCACCACACCCGGTTCGCGGGACTCATGCCGGGTGTGCATACGCATACATTCACAGGAAAAGACCATGAAACCATTCAAGACTCCCGTACTCCTGGCCGCCCTGATCAGTGGTGGCCTCCTGGCTGCTCCGGCCCATGCCGAGAGCTCCACATCGGCCCTTATCGACAAATTGATCGAGCGCGGCGTGCTCACCGAACAGGATGTCCGCGACCTCCGCGAGGCGGAAGCCCAGGAAGCCGATGCCGTGGCCGACCAGATGAAGGCCGAGGATCGCTATCAGGGACTGGAGTACGAGCCGACCCTTCCGCTGCAGACCGTCGATGATCGCATCCAGGCACGCAAATTCCGTGTCGAAAGTCAGGACGGCAAGAACCGATTCGGGCTGCGCGGACGACTGATGGTGGACGCTGAGGCCGCTAACTGGGACGACAATCTTTCCGAAGCCGCCAATGAGGCCGATCCGATTCCCGAGTACGGAACGTTCCTGCGGCGCGCCCGACTGGGCGCCATCGGCGTCTATGACAACCTTTGGGAATGGCAACTGGAGGTCGACTTCCGGGACAGCGAAGTCGGCTTTGCAAACGCCTACGTCGCTCGACTCTTTGACAGCGGGCGGCTTGCAGTCGGCAACTTCAAAGAGCCCTTCTCGCTGGAAAGCTCGACCAGCTCGCGGCGCCTGACCTTCATGGAACGCGCCACGCCCGTGGATGCCTATCGGCCCAGCCGGCAGATCGGCCTGATGTACGAGACGCTGGTACCGGATTGGTATTTCGCGGCGGGCGTCTTTGGCGGGGACGGCACGGATCGCGATCGGGATGTCGAAGAAGGGTACAGCCTGGCAACCCGTGCATCGTTCGCCCCGTATATGTCCGAAGATACGTTCACCCACTTGGGTGCGTCCTTCAACCACCGGGTCAACGCGACGGACGAGGGCACGCTCGAAGATGTCCGCCTGCGCTCCCGTGAAGGCGCCCGAGCCATCGACGTCCGGCTGATTGGCCGCAATGACCTCGAGGGCGTCGACTCCTACAGCCGATATGCCCTCGAAGCCGCTTGGGGCAAAGGGCCCTTTTCTCTGCAGGGTGAGTATCTGCGAGTGGACCTGGATCTCGATCGTGAACAAGTCCTGGATGCCCATGGAAGTGACGCTACGGACAGAAGCAGCCTCACGCTGGACGGCTACTATGTCCAGGCGAGCTACTTCCTGACCGGGGAGCAACGCAATTATCGCGCCTTCAGCGGCGACTTTGGCGCCGTACGCCCGAATTCCGTCTTTGGTCACGGAGGTACGGGTGCGTGGGAAATCGCGGCTCGCTACGCCCATGCCGACTCGATGGAACACACCCAAGTGGGGCGCGGCAACAAGATGGACCACTACACCCTTGGTCTGAACTGGTACCCGAATCAGGACATGGTGTTCAAGCTGAACTACATGTACTTCGACTACGAGGGTCGTGGTGGCGTATCCAATGGCAACCAAGTGCTGGCCGCCCGCGCCCAGTTCGAGTTCTAGGACGAGCGGATCGGCGAGCACAGGGAGGTGCTCGTCGCTCTACTGGCTTCACGCCAGAAACACAAAAAAGAAAAGGCCCGAACCTTGCGGTTCAGGCCTTTTCGGGATATGGCGTCCCCACGGGGATTCGAACCCCGGTCGCCGCCGTGAAAGGGCGGTGTCCTAGGCCTCTAGACGATGGGGACGTAGAGGCAACGTCTTCGTTACTCGGGTGGGCCCTTGGGCCGGTCTTCTTCGCTACCCGGTGCGCGATGCAGAAGCGTCGTCACCAGACCACTGAATACCAGCAAAAACCCGATCGGTACCAGCGCGATGAGCGGTTTGGACCAGGTCTGTTCCCCGGAAATCATCAACCCAAATCCGCCGATCAATCCGACTACTGCAATCACCAGCCCCACATAGAGGGATATAACGCCAAAACGATGCATTGGTGAACTCGCAGTACGCCTAAATTTGGTGGAGCCAGGCGGGATCGAACCGCCGACCTCCTGCATGCCATGCAGGCGCTCTCCCAGCTGAGCTATGGCCCCGTGTCAGGCGAGCGCGTACTGTAGCCAGCACCCCCAAATGTGTCAACCCGCAGCGGCCGAAATTTTCTTCAGCGCACGATCGATCCGGGCCAGTGCCCGCTCGCGCCCAATCAGCACCAGCGTATCGTCGATCGGCGGCGACACCGTACCCCCCGTCAGCGCTACACGCAGCGGCTGCGCGACCTTGCCGAGCTTGAGATCCAGGCGTTCACCGGTATGCACCACGACCTCGTGCAGGGGCTCTTTGTCCCACGCCCCCAGGGCACTGAAACCATCATGCAGCGTCTGCAGCACAGGTTCCGCCTCGGGCGTGAGCTGCTTGCGGGCAGCCTTCTCGTCGTAGTCCTCGAACTCGCGATAGAAGTACACGCTATTCTCGGCCATCTCGCGCAAAGTCCGTGCGCGTTCGCGCTGGGCGATCACCACGTCGCGCATCGCCGGACCGTTGGAAGGGTCAATCCCCAACTGCCCCAGGTGCCAGCCAAACTCCAGCGCCACGTGGTCGGGATCCAGCGTCTTCATGTAGTGCTGGTTCAACCACAGCAGTTTGTCCGGGTTGATCGCGGAGGCGGACTGGTTCACGTCCTCGATATCGAAAAGGCGCACCAATTCGTCCAGCGAAAAGATCTCCTGGTCGCCATGGGCCCATCCAAGACGCACCAGGTAGTTCAGAAGGGCCTCCGGAAGATAGCCCTCGTCGCGGTATTGCATCACCGACACCGCGCCATGACGCTTGGACAGCTTGGCCCCGTCCGGGCCCATGATCATCGGCAGATGGCCGTAGCGCGGCGGTTCCACACCCAGCGCCTTCAGGATGTTGATCTGGCGCGGGGTGTTGTTCAGGTGGTCGTCGCCCCGGATTACATGGGTGATCTCCATGTCCATGTCGTCGACCACCACCGTCAGGTTATACGTCGGCGAGCCATCGGAACGGGCAATAATCAGGTCATCGAGTTCACTATTCTGGAAGGCGACCTTCCCCCGCACCATATCGTCGACAATGGTCACGCCCTCGTCCGGGGTGCGGAAGCGGATCACCGGCTCCACACCTTCGCGTGGCTCGGTGCGTGAACGACAGCGGCCGTCATAGCGCGGCTTTTCCTTGCGCGCCTTTTGCTCCTCGCGCATCGCGTCCAGCTCTTCCTTCGAGCAGTAGCAGCGGTAGGCGTGACCCGAGGCCATCAGCTGCTCGATGATCTCCTTGTACCGATCAAAGCGCTCGGTCTGATAGAACGGCCCGTGATCATAGGTGAGCCCCAGCCAGTTCATCCCCTCCAGGATCGCATTCACGGACTCGGCCGTACTGCGCTCCAGATCGGTGTCCTCGATGCGCAACACGAACTCGCCGCCGTGATGACGGGCATACAGCCAGGAAAACAGCGCGGTACGCGCACCACCGATATGCAAATAGCCGGTGGGACTGGGGGCAAAACGGGTACGAAAGCTCATGCGAAAGACACTCGATTACGGTGGCAGGTGAGGCGCATAGCCTAGCAGAACGCGGGTCTACGATGCCCCGGAAAATCCGGACCACACACCTATACTCAAGGAAGGGGAATGACCCCGTGGCTTGCGCAAGACGCGCAAAGGAGATGTTATGCAGGACTTCCGCTTCTCTTCTCTCTCCACCGCTCTACTGATCGCCGCCGGGTTCGTGCTGGGCAGTGGCGCGTTGTCCGCCAGCGACCGTGTCGCGGCACCCGAGGACGCCAAGGTCTACTTCATCGCCCCGCAGGATGGAGACACCCTGGAGGGCCCGGTCCGCGTCAAGATGGGCCTGCGCGGCATGGGTGTCGCCCCGGCCGGCGTGGAGATGGACAATACCGGTCACCACCACCTCCTGGTGAACAAGCGCCTGGACGAGGTCGATCTGGATGCATCGCTGCCCTTCTCCGATCACAAGCGCCACTTCGGCGGCGGTCAGACCGAAGGCGAACTGGAACTCGAACCCGGCGAATACACGCTGCAACTGCTGTTCATGGACTACCGGCACATCAGCTTCGACCCGCCCGTCGTTTCCGAGACGATCACGATCACGGTCGAATAGAAAGATCCCACGAAAAAGCCCCCTCCGCAGACGGAGGGGGCTTGGTCTCATCGACTCCGGATGCGGCTGGTTACGGCAGCGCCGGGATCTCGAACTGCGGCATCTCACCCGTCAGGGCGTGCATGAAGGCTTCGATATCCGCGACCTCATCGTCCGTGAAGTCCTGCCCCAGCATTTCCTCGCCCATGATGCGAATCGCTTCTTCCAGCGTCGCGGTTTCCCCATTGTTCATGTAGGGGTAGGTCAGCGCCACGTTGCGCAGGGTCGGCGTCTTGAACGCGAAGCGATCGCTCTCCTCGCCGGTGACCAGATAGCGGCCCTCGTCCTCGGAACCCGGCACCTGGATACGATGGAAATTGCTGTCGGTCAGCGCCGGGCCCGCGTGACAGGCGACACAACCATTGTCGGCAAACAACTTCATGCCGCGCATCTGCTGCTCGGTCATCGCGCCCTCGTCTCCGACCAGCCAGCGATCCAGCGGCGAGTTCGGGGTGTTCAGCGTGCGCTGGAAGGTCGCCAGGGCCTTGGCCACGTGGTCGGTATTGATCACGTTGTCGCCGTCATAGTCGGGATAGGCGGCCTCGAACTTCTCCTGGTACTCGTTGAACTCCTCCAGGCGCGCGATCGCCTCCTCCAGCGGCATCGCCATCTCGATCGCGTCCTGGATCGGGCCCAGCGCCTGGCCTTCCAGATCGTCCTCGCGGCCATCCCAGAACTGCGCGGTGAAGAAGCCGGAGTTCAGCACAGTCGGGGTGTTGCGCTCGCCGACCTGGCCGTCATGGCCCACCGCGCGCGGAATACGATCCGCCCAGCCCAGCGCCGGGTTATGGCAGGTCGCGCAGGAGATCACGCCGGAGCTGGAAATGCGCGGCTCGAAGAACAGCATCTTGCCCAGCTCGATCTTCTCCTTGGTCATCGAGTTGTCCGCCGGGATCGGCGGCAGTGCCGGCAACGGCTCGAAGACATCCCGGTACTGCGAGTAGTCGGTATCCGCCACGGCGGGCGCGGCCACGCCCAGCGCCAGGGCGGTGCAGGCCGAAAAGATGGCGCTGCGAAGATAAGAACGTCGGATCATGGCGGGTCTCCCTGAGATTGGATCGGTGTCGGCGAAGACCGATATAGACTCGGTCCAAATCACCTGAATCCCACCCTATCGACCCGGCATTCGATCGACCAGCGAAATCAGCGCTCCCGTTGATCCAGATCAATCACTGCGGTTGGTCGCTCATCAAACGCACCTCTTGCCAGCCTGTTTGCACCCCAGTACCCTTCGCCCCGCCTCCAGGTGCCCTGGCGTTCCATCGCCGGGGATAATCGGGAAGCCGGTGCGCGAACTGCCGTTCGCAATGCCGGCACTGCCCCCGCAACGGTAGGTGAAGACAACGGATCGACAACCACTGCGCCGCAATCCGGCGTGGGAAGGCGATCCGCCCGGGCACCCCCGCCCGCTTCACGAGTCCGGAGACCGGCCAGGAGGAAACCTGACGCTGCGGCGGGCAAGCGGTCGGGTCGGGCTCGCTGTGTCTATAGTCCCCGACCTCCCCTGGCCCACCCAGCGTCGTTCCATCCACGGCGCACGGGGTGTGCGTCCCAGGGAGAATGACCTTGAACAAACCGACCCGACGACCCGGCCGGCCGCCACTCCTGGCTCCGGCCCCGACCCTACTTGGCCTGTTGATCGCCAGTGGCGGGGCTTCCCCCCTCCAGGCACAGTTCGAGTTCGGCAGCGAAGCCGACGGCTTCGCCATCACCCTGGACCCGCTCATCCAGGGCCGCTACGCCATCGAGCGGGGCGACGAGGGAACCACCACCGAATTCGACTTTCGCCGCGCCTGGCTGGATACGACGGGCACCCTCTTCCACAGCGATCTTAGTTTTCGCCTGCAGCCCGACTTCAGCAGCGGCGAGCTCTCGATGCGCGATGTCTGGCTCCAATACGCACTGACCGAGTCCCTCGACCTGCGCGCCGGCCAGTTCACCGTGCCCTTCGGCCTGCCGCGGGACATCGGCGGCCCCAACCGGCTCTTCACCGAATTGAGCATCGCGGGGAATCAGTTCGAGGTCCCGGCCGGACGCGATACCGGCGTCACCCTACTGGGGGGCGACGGCGACGACCGCGCCTGGGCCATCGGCGTGTTTGACGGTCGCGGCCGCCTTGACCAGCGCGACGACCGTCCCTCCACATCCGGCCACCTGTTCAGCGCACGCGCCGCGTGGGCCCCGATCGGCGCAGTCCCACGCGACAACACCACGCTAGGCCAGGCCGTGGAGCGCACCGTCGCCCTGGGCACCGGAGTACAGGCCGCCAACCGCAACCACCTGCGCGACTGGAGCCGCGGCCTGGCAGACACCGTGGCCAACCAGCGCGCCGACTGGGTGACCACTACGGCCGATACCGTCGTCAAGTTCGGGCACACCTCGCTCTCACTGGCCGCTTTCCGGCGCGACGTCTCTCCGGACAGGACCGCGAGCTACCACGACCTAGGCGCCGAACTGGAACTGGCGCAATCACTGCCAATGGAGGGACTGGAGTTCGCCGCGCGGCACGCCGTATTGCGCCACGACGCAGGCGACGATCTTGGCACTGACGAGCGCTGGCAGCGTGAATGGGGTGCCGGCCTCAACTTGTATCACCGTGGCCAGCGGCACAAGACCCAACTGATGTGGCTGGACCGCGACACCGACACCTCGGACTGGGAGCTGCACCTGCAGCACCAGTTCCGCTTCTGAGAAATGACCGGGAGAATCGACATGAACCGGATGCAACCAATCCACCACCCGTTGATAACCACCCTCTTTGCGATCCTGCTGCTGGCTGCCACCGGCAGCCCGGCCACCGCGGAGGTCACTGTCACAATGCCGGGCCCCTGGGGCGACTATGACGAGACCCTGGACAACCCGGCCACCGTGGACGCCACCGAGGCCTTCCAGCGCTTCCGCCAGCAGAGCATGCAGGGCACCTCGGCCACCTACCGCAGCGTCGAACAGATCCTGCGCTACGACGCGCCTTTCGCCGAACGCCTGCCCGACCTGGCCGAAGAACTGGCGCAGCGGGCCGCGGACATCGACACCTGGTTCGCGCGCGAGACCCCGGCGCGGGACGGCGAACCCGGCGCCCTGCCCGGGGCCTGGGAGGATCCGGAATTCGCGGACTACAAGGCGGCCTTCGGCGAAGCCACCGCCGAGCTAAAAAGAAAGGTGGACGCGGCTGAAGACCTGGACAACCCGGAGTTTCAAGTCCGCGCCACCGAGGTGCTGAACGGCGTACGCCACCATTGCCTGGCCTGCCACGACAACTTCCGACGCCGCTGAACCAAGCGACCGCTTCGGGGCCGCCGCGCGGCGGCCCCCTTCGCCTGCAAGCAGGCTCCAACGGCTTCCCGGCCGAGAAGGAGCCTGCTTGCAGGCGAACACCGGGATCAGCGCCAAACTGGCCGCGCATTCAGCAAGGCCATGGCCGCCCCCATCACAGGGTCCGCGTTTGCACACCCAGACATGCCGTACAAAAGAGTTTCACCCCTGGGCGACTTTCAGCAAAAGTCAGTCAGAAAGGAACAGCGCCGCAACGGCTTCGGGGTTCGAAGGAAAATACGCATGGAGATAACCCGCGGTCAGTCGACCGTCGCGATAAATCGCTTCGGAGGCCGTTCCTCCGTCACGCGCACGGATGCAATGAACGAGCGGCTCCCGATCGACCTCGGCATGCGTATGGTGGAACGTGTGGCCCCGCAGTTCGCCTTCAGGCAGCGGGGCGCTTTGCAGCCCGAGCCCCTGCAGCCGCGCCTCCAGGCACGCACGCCCTGGGATCACACCCGCCATAGATGCGCGATGTCCATCGCGGTCGGTCAGCTCGTCCAGCAGGTAAAGGAATCCGCCGCATTCGGCGAGGAGGGGCCGGCCCCCCAGTTGATGCTGCGCGAGGTCTTCTTTGAGTCCAGTATTAGCCTCCAGGGCATCCAGGTGGAGTTCCGGGTACCCCCCGGGTAGCCAAACGGCATCGACGTCCGGCAGGCGGTCGCCAGCCACCGGAGAGAAGAACTCCAGCTCGGCACCCATCGCACGCAGCAGATCCAGGTTGCCGGGATAGGTAAACGCAAACGCGGCATCTCGAGCGATCGCGATCCGCGTGCCTTCGAGTCTGGGCTCGATCGCCGGCATCGGCTCCGGCTCGAAGGTGACCGCTGCCGGGAGTTCCGTCACCCCAGCCTCGGCAATCGCCTCGGCGGCGGCTTGCAGGCGAGCATCAAGGTCGTCGATCTCACCTGCCTGCACCAGGCCCAGATGACGATCCGGCACACTGAGTGCCTCATTGCGCGGTACGGCACCGTAGAAGTGCACGCCCTCGGGCATACTCTCGGCCAGCATCTGGCCATGACGAGCACTCCCCGTGCGATTGGCGATCACACCCGTTAGCGAGAGATCGGAGCGGTAGGTCGCCAACCCATGAACGACCGCACCGAAGGTCTGGGCCATACCACTGGCATCGATCAATGCCAGCACCGGCAGGCCAAAACGAACCGCCAGATCCGCCCCTGACGGGTCGCCATCGAATAGACCCATGGAACCCTCGACCAGGATCAGGTCGGCTTCCTGCGCGGCCGCGTAGAGCTTCGCCTTGCAGGCGGCCTCGCCCACCATCCATAGGTGTAGTGGGTCGACCGGATGCCCGGAAGCCTGCTCGAGAATCATCGGATCGAGGAAGTCGGGGCCGGTCTTGAACACCCGCACGCGTAACCCCCGGTTCCTGTGGTAGCGAGCGATAGCAGCAGTGATCGTGGTCTTGCCCTGTCCCGAGGCCGGGGCAGCAACGAACGCGGCGGGGCAGCTCACACTCACAGCTCGATCCCCTTCTGTGCCTTGATGCCCGCCTTGAAGGCGTGCTTCACCATCTGGATGTCGCTAACGGTATCCGCGGCGTCGACCAGCGCCTGCGGTGCGGCACGACCAGTGGTAATCACATGCTGCATCGGCGGGCGCGCGGCCAGCACCTCCAGGACCTCGTCCACGTCCAGGTACTGATATTTCAGCGCGATATGCAGCTCGTCCAGCAACACCATGTCGACCGCCGCATCGGTAAGCATGTCGCGGGCATGGGCCCAGGCCTCTTTTGCTGCGGCGACATCCTTGTCGCGGTCCTGGGTCTCCCAGGTGTAGCCCTCGCCCATCACGTGGTACTGCACGTGGTCCTGACCACGGAAGAAGGCCTCCTCGCCGGTGGCAAACTGACCCTTGATGAACTGCACGATGCCGACCTGCATGCCGTGCCCGAGCGCACGGGCCACCATGCCGAAGCCCGACGAGCTCTTACCCTTACCGTTGCCACCCAGCACCAGGAAAACGCCGCGCTCTTCCTGCGCCTCGGCAATCCGGCGATCGATCACTTCCTTCTTGCGCGCCATGCGCTGCGCGTGGCGTTCGGCCTTGGCCGCGTCGGTATCGTTGGTCATGTCGCTCTCTCCTACAGTTCGTAATGGAAAAACGCGATGCGGGTGCGGCCGGACAAGCTACTGGGCCGCCGCCCACTCGGTGTGCCGCGTTTGAAGCTCGGCCAGTCCATCCAGGATCACCGGTGCCGGGTGCGAGAAATACCCGCTTGGCAGATTCACCACCCTCACCGGGCTCGATGCGACCACCGCTCGGCAGCTGCGAGCGTCGGACCCAGAGAAGGTGAACACCACGTCGGCGTCATACTGGTTGATCAGATCAGCCAGTTCGTCGGTGTCCTCCGACAGCCTCAGGTGATGCGCACCTGGCTGGTTCGCAACGACGTCGAATCCCGCGCGGGTGAAGGCATCATGCAGCCAGGTCTTCGGGCCGTACACGTAGGCTTGCGCGCTGCACGAGGACATCAGGACCGCACGCTCGCGGGAGGCCCCCACGGCATCGGCCGCCTCCTTCCACGCATCGTCGAATTCGGCGGCGCGCACCGCACCGTCGTCCAGGCCCGCAGCATCCGCAATGCGTTCGAGATTTTCGCGGACGGCATCCATCCCTTCGAAGCCGCCCAGCGCGATGGCCCGGGTCCCGGCCGGCACGGTATCGGCCCAGTCATCGCGCTCGACCCAGCTCGAGGTGAACGCCAGATCCGGTTCGACGCGGCCGATCGCCTGCGCGTCCGGGTCCAGAATGCCGCCGGTATCCTCCACGTCGAGATCATCGTAGCGGCTCGCCCCCACGATGCAGGGGGTCAGGCCCAGGTACTCCAGCGAGTGCGTAATGTACGGTGACTGGCTGACAATCCGCGGGCACTCGCCCGCTGTCGCCGTTACCGGAAACACCAACCCCGCGGTTAGGACAAGGGCCAGAAACCCGGTCCCCGGGGTCCATGGCAAGCTGCAACCGAAAGCGCGCGTGTATCGGCAGACCTGAGTGATCATCGGAAACTCCCCCTTGTTTGCTGCCCGCGGGCCAACTCGGCACGCAACCGCGTTCACTCGCCGATCAGGATCATGCGACCGGTCTCCGGATCGCGGTACACCTGCCCCATGGATTCGTAACCGGAGCCGGTCTCGCCCGCGCCTTCCGGCGGGTCGGGGATCTCCCGGCCCGACTCGATCTCGGCACCGCCGCTGGCCGGTTCCAGTCCGCTGCCCGAGGCGGCCATCACCACCATCAGGCCGACGGCGAACACCAGCATGATGTCGGCCAGATTGGCCAGCGGGCCCATCGGCTCCTCGTCCGGCGCATCGAAGCGCGAGGCGCGGTAGTGCGGGACCCTCATGCCGCTGCCTCCAGGCGCTCCATCGCAGCGTCATACCAACGCCGCCGGAGGCGTCCGAGCAGGAAGCCGAGGATGCCCACCAGTAGCCCCAACACCGTGGTATTGAAGGCCACCGTAACCGCCTGGGCGAGGATTTCCAGTTCCCCACGCCCCATCGCGGCCAGGCCCGGGCCCAGTGGGATCAGCGTGCCCATCAGCCCGAGCATCGGGCCGATGCGTGCCAGCAGATCCGCGCGGTCGATCCGCCGCCGGGCACGGTAGGCCAGCCGTTCAGCATCGCCGCTCAGTTCCAGGCGACGCACCCCCCCGGAGCGTTCACCCAGTGCCAGCCCCAGCTCCCAGACGGCCACCGCGACCAGCACCAGCAGACCGACGATCACCGGCTCCAGCAGCCAGCGCACTACGGTATCCATCAGTTCCATCGTGATCGAGAACGGCATTCGCGTTTACCTCGTTACCCTTGGTTCATTAATGACCCCGGCCCCGTAGAAGCCTGCTTGCAGGCGAACGCTCCTGCCCGTGTCCGACTTTGGCAGGGGCTTCGCCTGCGAGCAGGCTTCTACAGCAAACCGATCCGGCGAGCGTTATCGCCTCCGGCCCGCGGCGATACCGCCGAGCAGCAGCAGGAACAGCACACCGGCGACCAGCCACGGGAGCCAGGGCATGCCCCCCGCCTCGTCGCCAGCCTCCTGCCCGCCGTCGGCCTCGGCCGATTCGGGGATCTCCTGCATCTCTTGCGCCGCCGGGTCTTCCAGCGGCTGGATCTCGGTTACCCGGCTGGGGTCCGACTCCGGTTCGGTACGGTCGATCTGGGCCGCCCCGCGCACCGCCTCGAAGGCCTCGCGCAGTTCCGGATCGTCCAACCGCTCGGCGACCTCGTCGAGCATCGGATGGTCGGGTCGGGTGTGCCCGCTGCCCGGCAGGCCATGCTCGGCCACCAGCTCGGCAAAGCGCTCGGACAGCGCCTCCAGCACATCCGCGTCGGCATCCCAGAACCCATAGCTGGCCGCGACCAGGTGCACGGCCTGCAGGTGCGTCTTCACGTGCACGTTGTGGCCATCGGCCAGGAATTCGTCCAGGCCCAGGTCGTGGCGGTCCCGCAGGTACACGTCGTGCACCTCGTCCCAGACCCAGGAGCGGACGATCTCGGGGTTGGTCACCTGCCAGCCCCAGAGGTTATCGACGAAGTCGCGGGCCATGGTCCGCGCCCCGGCATAGCCGTGGTCCATCAGCGGCTCGATCCATTGTGGATTGAGGTTCTGACCCTGGAGTTCGCGCATCAGCGCACGACCCAAGGTCTCCACCCGCGGGTCGTCCGGGTCGGCGTGCTGCAGCACGCGGTTATCCGGCACCGCGCCGCGGATCGACTCCACAGCGGTGGACAGGCCGCCCTGGAAATCAAAGCCGTCGTCGTTATCCAGCAAGCCATAGAGGTGAGAGGCACGCCCCAGGTAGGTACGCCCGACCGCGCCCAAGCGGGCCTCGAAAGCCTCGTGCGCCGACTCGCCCGACAGTTCGGCGCCATAGGCGTGGCCCATGCGACGCAGGTAGGCCGCCCCCAGCTCGGCGCGGTCCTCCCAGGCGCCGGAACGATCAGCGAGCCTGTTGACCCCGGCACCGTAGGCGCCTGGCGCGGTACCGAACACCCGCAGGGCGGCCTGTTCACCGGCGGTAGCGCCATCGAGCCCGGCTGCGCGCAAGGCCAGGGTGTCCTCCACCCACTGCGCCGCCACGTCATTGCGCGCAAGCGGCTCGTCGCCCGGATCACGGAGATCCTCGCCGAGCGGGGCCAGGGCCGTTTGCAGGGCTTCTTCCAGCTCGGGGTGCCGTTCGAGGATGGTCTCCGAGGCACCGTCCAGCGCGAGACGCGCCGCGCGGTCCAGCCAGACCAGTTGATCTTCATAGAGGTCGCGGAACAGGCCCGACGTGGTGAACAGGGCGTCACGGCGGCGATCGCGGTCGATCTCGTCGAGATCCATGCGTTCCAGGCCCTCGACGATGCCGCGACTGTTCCAGGCTGGGCGAATGCCCAGCATGTCGAGTCCGAAGCCAACCATCACGCCTTCGTCGCGCACTGTGTCCGAGGCCCACAGGATGATGGCCTCGCTGCCATCCGCCTCCGGGTCGCCGTGCTCGCGGGCATCGGCCGCCAGCTCCTGACCGATAGCCCAGGCGATCCGGGTTGGTACCAGATCTGCGGCCAGAGCATGGAAGTTGCGTCCGGTCGGCAGCACTTCCGGAGTCCGGATCGGGTCATTGCCCTGCCCGGGCGGGACAAAACGCCCTTCCAGCGCCGCCAGCAGATGTGCGCGCTCGCTGGCCGGCGAGCCGCGCAACTTCGCATCCCAGTCGTCGCCGATCTCGTCATCGCCAGCCATCGACGCAAGCATGGTGTCCACAGCCTCGTCGCTCCAGTCACGACCGAACACGTGCAAGCCCAGCGGCATCTGGTCCTCCTGCATGTCGGTCAGGTAGTGGCCGATCTCGTGGACCAGCAGCTCCTCGTCCATCTCCGCCAGCGGGGTATCCCCGTGATCGTGATCATGGCCATGGTGGTCGTGATGATCGCCCGAATCCCCGTGATCATCGTCGCCATGAGCCGCATGAGTCTCCTGATGACCGTGTTCGTTGGCAGGTTCGTGCGCTTCATCCCCGTGTTCGCGGTGATGGTCCGCGTGGCGATTTTCGTCCGCATGGTCTTCGCCATGTCCGGAGTCGGACTCGTCGTGGTGCCCCTCGTGATGACCCTCGTGGTGATCGCCGTGGTGATCGCCGTGGTGATCGCCGTGGTGATCGCCGTGGTGATCATCATGGTGATGCCCATGATCGTGATGATGACCCCGCGCCAGCTCACGCTCGATGGTCTCGGTCAGGCCGAGGTCCTCGATGCGTTCGCGCAGGGTCTGGGCGGCACGCGAGCGCGTCGCGGCATCCGGCTGCGCGGCGGCCTCGTAGGTCTCCACCAGCTGACGCAGCTCCAGCAGGCTGTCGTACAGCTCGGTGGCCGCCAGCGGCGGGGTCAGGTGGCTGATCATCACGCCCATGGACCGGCGCTTGGCCTGGATGCCCTCGCCCACGCCGTCGACGATGTAGGGATAGATGATCGGCAGCTCGGCACCCAGGATCTCGGGGTAGTCGTCCGGGGTCATGCCGGCGCGCCGGCGCGGCAGGAACTCGCGGGTCGAATGGCGCCCGACATAGACCAGCGCATCGGCCTCAAAATGGTTGCGGATCCAGTGATAGAAGCCGACATACTGATGGGTCGGCGGGAAGGTCGTGTTGGCGTGCAGCAGGCGCTCGCTGACCTCCCAGCCGCGCGGCGGCTGCGGGCCGATGAACACGTTGCCGAACTCGATCCCCGGGAACAGCATCTCGCCGTCGCGGGTCATCGCCTCGCCGGGGGCCTCGCCCCATCCCGTAAGGCCCGGGATGCCGGTACGCACCAGCGCCTTGCGCGAACTCTCCGTAGTCGCGTGTTCGTCCGCACCGGAGAGCGTGGCCTCCCATGCCGCCTCGAACTGGGCGAGCAGGTCCAGCGCGCGTTCCTGCGCAGCGTGCGGGTAGCTCTCCAGCATGTGGCGCAGGTCGCCGACCCCGCTGTCCAGCGCGGCCTGGGCAAGCTCGGCCTTGTCGGCCTTCCAGGCCGACTCCAGACGGGCCTGCAGATAGCCGATCGGGCCATCCACCAGCTCCGCCTGCACGGACTCGGGCAGGCGCTCGAAGTAGGCCTGATACTGCTCGCGATCCAGCGACGGCACCCGTCCGGCGATCGCATCCAGCGCATCCGCCTGCTCCGGCAGGTTCACCGCGCGATCCTGGATCAGGTCCATCAGCGTGTCGGTATCCTCGGGCAGGTCATCCCCGAGGTCGTATCCCGCGGCTTCCAGCCGCTGCAGCATCTCCAACAACGACTCGGGTACATCGAGCTTGTCCGCGCCGATGTTCTGCCGCCCCGGCGGATGGTTGTAGTACACAACCGCCACGCGCTTGTCAGCGTTGTCCTTTGCGCGCAGGCGCTGCCAGGCCGCCATGCGCTCGGCCAGGGCCTCGACCCGTTCGCCCTCGGGCTCCGACAGCCGCAGGCGCACCCCGGTGCGGGCGTCGATCTCCGGCTCACCGGCGGTGGCCAGTACCATCGGCTGGCTCATCCCCTGCAGCTCAGGCATGGCCACGTGGTAATGCACCTTGTCCCAGGGGATCCCTTCGTGGGACAACTGCCACTGCAGCGTGCTGACATCCGCCAGGCGGATCCCCTTGACCACCGGCACATCCAGCTCGCCGAAGGCCTCGGCCACAGCCTCGCGGTTGCCGCCGCCACCGACGACAAAGTCCTGCAGGCTCACGATCCCGGCCAGCTCGGCCGGGGCCGCGCGCTCGGCCAGCTGCTCCACCGCCTCGCGGCTGGCGCCACCCCAGCGCGCCAGCACGACAAAGCACTGTAGGCCGCGCTGTTCCAGCGCCTCGCAGCTCGTATCCAGCAGGGCCCGATCGCCCGGGCGGTCGCCGGTATCCAGGTCCAGCAGTGCGATAGCCGGGCCTTCGTCGAGTCCGAGATCCCCGGGATCGGCGCTGGAAACCCCATCCCGGTAGTAGCGGATGGTCTCGCGCGGATCCGGATCGGGTACTTCGATTGCATGCCCGCCGGCTGCCGCCAGCCAGCGCATCAGTCCTTCCATGCTCTCCGGGGTGCGCCCCTGATAGAAGGCGCGGCCGGTCAGCCACTCCGCCTGCTCTGCAAAACGTTCCTTTTGTTCCGCCAGGTGCTCGCGCGGATCCGCCCCGGGTTCGGGGTTTTCCGCCAGTTCGGTGCGCGCATCGTCGTCCAGGCCGGCCAGCACCAACTCGCCATCGAGACGCGACAGGGCGGTCAGGCGGCGTTCGCTGTTGATCGCCAGCAGCGCCGCGCCGCCGGCGGGAGGCTGCTCGCGCAACAGGCGCTCCAGACGCCCCGCCTGGTCGCCGAACACGGCGGCCACCAGCACCGCATCGGACTCGGCCCACAGGGCCGCAACGGCGGCGTCGTCTTTGTCGGCCAGCTGCTCCGGCGTGCGCAGGACGACTTCCGCGTCGGGATGGGCCTCGAGAAAGCGATGGGCGCCGGCGGCAACCTCGGCCGCCGAGCGATCCGACACGATGCCCGTGACCTGCGGACCGGCCCAGGCCGAACCTGCCCATAGGCAGGTGGCGAACAACAAAAGGGTGCGTTTCCAGATGAACATACGGATGACTCCGGAGAAACTACAGACAGCTGCACAACAGGCAAGCGGCCGGGAAACGCTAAACCTTCAGCGCTTCCCGACATGCCGGTTAAGAACAGACTGGATTTGGGGTACGGGCCGGATTCAGCCGCGCTGATTAGCCGGCTGCCAGAGGACTTCCGCGCCGTTTTCGTGACGCGCGAGCACACGGCAGAGCACGAACAGCAGATCCGACAGGCGGTTAATGTAGGCCAGCGAATTTGGCCGCAACGCCTCATGGTGGTTAAGCGCCACCAACCGCCGCTCGGCACGGCGGCACACCGTTCGCGCGATATGACAGTCGGCCGTGGCAGGGCCACCACCTGGCAGGATGAACTCCTTCAACGCTGGCAGATCGGCGTTGAAGCTCTCGAGCTCGACATCCAGGCGTTCGACCGAGGCCTCTGGAAGCGCCTGATGTCCAGGCACCGCCAGCTCCGCCCCGAGATCGAACAGCTCGTGCTGCACCAGCGCCAGCGAGCGGCGCACATCTTCCGGGAGATCGTGGACCAGGACCCGGCCCACGACACTGTTCAACTCGTCCACATCACCAAAGGCCTCGACCCGGTGGCTGTCCTTGTCCACCCGCGAGCCATCGCCGAGACCCGTACGGCCTTCGTCCCCGGTACGCGTTGCAATCTTCGACAATCGATTTCCCATGGTCTTACCTCTGCTGGTAGCGGAGCTTCACAAAAGCGGCCCGGCCTGGGTTGTTATAACCACGCGCGGTCTCATAATCCTTGTCGAACACGTTATTGACCGTGGCTTGAAGCTGCCATTCCGGCGCGAGCTGATAGCTAGCGCGCAAGTTGACCAGGCCGTAGCCCGGAAGCCGATCTTCATTGGCGGCATCTTCATAAGCGCGGCTCTTGGCAATGATGGATCCACCCACGGAAAAGCGCTGAAACGACCGATCAAGATCCACACGAGCGGTCAACGGGGACCGTCGACGAAGTTCATTACCGGTTTCGCGATCCTCCGCATCGAGGAACGTCAACGAGGCGCGCGACACCCATCGGGAAGTCTCGTACCCGCCTTCCAGTTCGACACCCTGAATACGGGCCTCGTCGATGTTCTCCGCCCTAGATGCCACCGGGTCAAAGCTGATCATTTGGTCCAGTTCCGTGCGGAAAATGGCCAAATCGGCGTAGTACGCCCCGCGGGTGTACCGCCCCCCCACTTCCAAGGTGCGCGAGTCTTCCGGTTCGAGCTCCAGATTCCCGAATCCGGGGAAGTAGAGGTCATTGAAGGTAGGGGCCTTGAAGGCCGTACCGTAGGAAGTCCGCAGACGAATGGCTTCGCTGGCCTGCATTCCCAAGGCGAGCTGTCCAGTTGTTTTACTTCCGAACTGCTCATTGTCGTCGTGACGCAGACTCCCTTCCAGGTCATAGCGACCCAGATCCAGCTGCATGACGGTGTAGGCGCCCACGTTGTAACGCGAGTCCTCATCGTAGGCGGTATCACTCTCGACCCGGTCTTCGTGTGCGTCCACCCCGGCGATCAGATAGACGCGATCCCCAATTTCGATGTCGTTGCGCCAATCGACCATGTCGCGCCGTGTATCAAATTGAGAGAAAAACTCGCCATCGAGGAAGTTTTCCGACTCGTCGCGACTGTGACCCACCGCGAACTCCGTGTCCCACCGTTGGGTGACCGGAATCCGCAGACCTCCGCGCAGGGCCGCATGGACAAAGTCCGAGGAATCCGGCGAGAACGCCGATCCACTGTCGAACTCCGTCGTCCCTTCGGAATACAAGAGACTCCCGAAGAATTCGATCCCGTTATCCAGTCGGTGCGACACCTTGGTGGCCAGCGAGGTATTGTCATAGCCATCGCGGTCGTCTTCACCCACGTCGTCCTGGACATTGATACCGTCAGTTTCGAAGTGACTGACCGAGAAACTGTAGTTCGTATTTTCTGTACCACCGGCCACACCCACACCGGCTTCCCAGGTGTTGAAACTGCCACCACCGACGAATGCATTGACCTTCGGTGGACCCTTGCGGCCTTCACGGGTAAACACCTGCACAACCCCGCCGATGGCATCGGAACCGTAGATGCTGGTGCGCGGCCCACGCACGACCTCCACGCGCTCGATCTCTTCGGGCGGCAGGAATTGCCAACTCGCGCCACCACTGGTGGCCGAGCCCATGCGCACCCCATCAATCAGTAGCAGGGTGTGATCGGAACTGGTACCACGGGTAAACACCGAGGTGTTCTTGCCGAACGCGCTGTTCTGGGACGTCTCGATCCCTGCGCGGCCCTCCAGCAGATCCGTGAACTGCTTAGGTTGCAGACGCTCGATCTCTTCGCGGTCAATCACTGTCACCGAGGAAAGAGTTTGGTCTACGGTCTGAGTAACACGCGTCGCCGTCACCTGGACGGTGTCGAGGGTCTGGGCGTCGGTTTCGGGGGCGTCCTGGGCGTGCGCCAGGGCGGGGGTCATGGCCAGCAGGATGGCTGTGGAAAGTGCTGTGCGTTTCATGTCGTCCGTGTCTCCCGGCGAGCCGCCCGCACGCCGTTAATTCGTCGGGATCGCGGGACACGGGAATACGAGACACGAGGGGGACGACACCGAGAGCAAGGCCACCGGGATCATCATCCGCCTCGCATGCCCTCCGCATGCCGCGCGATCATTCCCTGGCCGGTCTCCGGGCTGACGAGCGTTCCGGTGCGGCGCCTTCCCGAGCACAGGGCTCAGTGGCATTTGCCGCGACCATCAGAGGCCCAGGGGCCTCTCGCTCGATCACCGTTGCGGGGGCAGCGTCGGATTCACCCCTCACCTGCGACGAGGCGGGTTCACCGAACTTCCCGTTTAACCCGCCGAGCCAACGTCGGTCGGGCACCAAGGAACGCCGCGAAGACTACACACTTGGGTGCAAAATTACCAGTTACTGAAATGCCAGGCCGTCCTCGATATCGCAATCAACGCCGCCGACGTTCCTCGGCGTTGAGATAGCGGGCACCCCGCTTGACCAGTCGGCCCCAGTCCTTGTCCTGCAACATGGCGTCGAACTCCGGGGAACGCTCGGCTCGCAACGCAATCGGTTGTGACGTCGACTCGTCGTCCGAGTGCGTGGCCAGCATATCCATACGTTCACGGTTCGCCCCATAGCGGGATACCAGGAAGTCGCGCATAGAATCGCTCAGTGGCAGGTGATAGATGCGAGTCAGCCGCATAGCCAGCCATTCGGCCATACGGCCCAGATCCTGGCGTACCTTCCGGACCATGGCAGACCCCAGACCGGCCTTCGCGTCGGCGCTCATCCCGACATAAAGCCCCCCGAGGTAAGCGGCAGGATTGGCGTAGATGGCGCGCTGGATGCTGGGATTGGTCAGGTCGACCAGCGGCTCAAGAATCAGCGCCAGCTGGATGCCGAGACGCTTGGCAGTTTCCGCGTCCAGCACAGACCCGCCCAGGTAAAAAAGCTCCCCCTGACGCTCGATCTTCAGTTCGCTGAGATAGTTGCAAAAGGCATTCGCCAGCTTGAGCTTCTGGTCATCGCTCAATTCGATCAGCTCTTCGCTGACCCGAATACCGCGCACGCTGCGCTTGAACCAACCCTTCGCGCCCTTCTTCTCGACCTGTGCGCGCCGCAGAGCCTCCCAGCGCCCCACTGCATTCGTATAACGGCTTTGAGCCTGCATCAGCTGGTCACGCGCCTCGCGCAGATCCTCCACCCGCCGCAGGGCAAGACCCAGCAACTGACCCTCGGGCGAATGTTCCCCTGGTTCGAGGTCCTCAAGCCGCTGCAGCGCTTCGAGCACCTGCCGCCCCAGACTCACCACCGGCTCTCGCAAGGCTTGAGGTTCCAGGCCGGATGCCTCGCTCTGTGCCAGCAGCATGCCCAGGGAACGAAGGCGGCTAACGACTCCCGCCTGTGCCACCCGAAAGCGATTACCCTGCGACTCCAGGCGATCCAGCGCCGCCCCCAACTGCCAGCCCCCGGACCACTCGAAACTCAGGCGCTTGATCTGGCGGCCGTTGACCAGCTCGAAGGCCAGCACGAAGATCGCCTGCACGTCCTCCAGGGTGCAACGCACGAGGTCGTCCGAATCCGCCGCCGAAAACAGCCGATCGAGAAATTGATCGACTCGACGCACCCCGTCTTCCTGGGTCGGTGCCAAGCCACGCAGGCGGGCACGCAGCAGCTCGGCCACCTCGGGTGCCTCGTGATGCAGCTTCTCCAGGGCCGCGAGCCGGGAATCCTCGGTGGCATCCACAAGATCGCCTACCCGCGAGCGCAGGCCCAGGCGGCGATAGATCTCGATCTGCTCCGCGGCGGCCGCCAGACTGGCGTCGCCGGTCATCTCGCGCACCGCGACCGCCACCCCCTCCGGCGAGATATCCACCTCGTGCAGCAGGACCTCGGCCGACTTGCGCCGGCGCATGTCCGGGGCCAACTCGCTCATCGCCAGATCGCGGGTCACAAACAGCAGGTCCGGCAAGAGATCGATGGTGTTGCGCAGCTGGTCGCGCGACTGTTCCTGGCGTTTGCCACGGGTGGCATCCGCCACAAACCTCGCGACGAGGCCGATCACCCCGAACAACAGGGTATAAACGGCGAAGAAAATGAAGTTCTGCGCGGGTGCGGCGTGTCCGAAGCCGAGGAAGTACCCCCCCTGCATCGCCAGGAAGGTGACCGGGCCTGCAGCCCACAGCAGCTGGAGGAAATTCAGCGACCAAGGCACTCGCCGGGCACTGGCCGCCACTTCGGTGATCCGGCTGCGGCCGGCCGCCTCGATCAGGACGTGCTCCTGCGAAGGTCCGGTCGCCTCCGGGGCGGATTGGGCTTGCGTATCCCTGCGTTTGCGAATCCGACCGAACACCCGCCCCTGCTCCAGAACGTGTCACCGTACCCGGCATGGGCACCTACGTGCCCCTAGTGTAGGGAAAGCTGGCGCCGTTCGCCCGGTATTGGGGCCAATGCCCGCTACGATCAGGCGGCGTCACTACGCCCGGGCTGAGCATCACCGGGCGGGGTCGAAGTCACCGGTTCGGGGTCGTCGCGGTAGAGGTAATCCCGGGTCAATGGAACGGCGTCCTGCTGCTTGGCCATCTGTAGATGAAAGACAACCTGGCCCCACCAGCGGAAGGTACCCTCACAGCTCGCCAGGTAAAACTCCCACATTCGGCAGAAGCGCTCGTCGAAACGCCCCACCGCCTCGGAGCGGGCCTTCTGGAAGCGCCGATACCATTCGCCCAGGGTCTCGGCGTAGTGCAGGCGCCAGTATTCAATATCCGTGGTGTATAGCGGTGTGGGTTCCAACGCGGCCATCACCTCGGACAAGGCCGGCGTATATCCACCAGGGAAGATGTACTTGCTCAGCCAGGGATTGGACGTAGCCGGCGGCTCCTGGCGCCCAATCGTGTGCAGTACCGCAATGCCTTCGGGCTTCAGCAAGTCGTGCACGCGCTGGAAGAACGTCCCGTAGTTGGGTGTCCCCACGTGTTCGAACATACCAACACTCACGATGCGATCGTACTGGTCATCGTGTTCGCGGTAGTCCTGATAGAGGAAACGCACTCGATCCTCCAGCCCGCGCCGCTTGGCCTCCTCACGGGCAACGCGCAGCTGCTCTTTCGATAGCGTCACGCCATCCACCTGGACATCGGCGTGCTCCGCCAGATGAAAAGCCAGACCACCCCAGCCACAGCCAATATCCAGCACGCGCATGCCCGGCTCCAACATGAGCTTCCTGCGCAGCATGGCGGACTTGGCCTGCTGGGCCTCCTCCAGGGTCATATCGGGCCGTTCGAAATAGGCACAGCTGTAGAACATGCCCTCGTCCAGAAACTGGCGATAAAGCCACTCATCGACGTCATAGTGATGGGCGATGTTCTGATAGCAGCGCGCCACCTTGTTGCCTTGCTCGATCAAGGCCCGCAGCATCCGCACCGCAGGATTGACGCGTTGCCTGAACATGGGCGCGAAATTGCGCATGGTGGCGTCCAGGAAGACCTGTAAACCCTCCGGCCCCGGAGACCACAAACCATTCATGTAGGTCTCACCAAGCTGGAAGCCGGGGTCGCGTGCAATCTTGCGCAGGGCAACGGCATCGTGCAGCACCATCGAAACCTCGGGGGCCCCGCTACCGAACCGCTGCTCGCGACCGTCCGGGTACCGCAGCACGAAGGTGCCATAGCGAATGTACTGTTCCAGCAACCTCTCGATCATCTCCACCCCTGTCCTTGTTCAGCTGGCTGCGACACCCTCCTGATCGTGCGCTGCTCGTTGGATCATCTGGATCATCTCTGTTTGGACTCAGTCTAAGTATAGGATCGCTGGGATGTCCATGCCCGCCTTCCAAGGCGCCGAGGCGCCGACTTGCCCCAGGAATACTCACACCCTTAAGGAGACGCTGATTGAATCGCGCGTCCGCGCTCGAGTCGCTTTTGCGTGCGAACAAGGCGCGGTGACTGCCGTGCAGTCATTCTGCACAAAGGAGCCGCAACGCCGTTCCCACGCCCGTTTTTGATAACAACGGGCGGCCGAGCCCCTGCTTTCAATAGCTTGTGGGGTTGGTGCCCCCTGTTCCCCGATCCTGCGTTGCGCCCCGAATCCATCAGAAACGGGCGGGTAGAACCACTACCCGCTGCACGACGCGCCTGGTCTCGGAAAACAGGGGGCACCAACGCGGACGTGCGATTCAATCAGCGTCTCCTTAACACGGACAGTAGCGCATTCCAGGCCCGGATGGCACGCCTCGAAAATCGCTTCCCCAAACGCCGGGAAAACGGCTACCCTGAAGGTATGACGCTTCGACCTACGCACGCCTGCCAGCACTGCACCCTGCGCCAACTGTGCCTCCCCATGGGCCTGCCGCAGGAAGAACTCTGGCAGCTCGACGAGATCGTCCAGCAACGCCGTCCCATCGCCAAGGGTTCCGCGCTATTCAGTATGGGCGCGAAGTTCGACACCCTGTTCGCGGTTCGCACCGGCGCCCTGAAGACCGTACTGATCGCCAACGACGGGACGGAACAGATCACCGGCTTTGCCCTGGCGGGCGATCTCCTGGGGCTGGACGCGATCCATTCCGGCAAGCACCCGGTCAGCGCACTGGCCCTGGAATCCACCAGCGTGTGCGCCGTTCCGTATACCCATGTAGACGATCTTGCCGGGCGCCTGCCGACCTTTCGCCAACACATGATGGGCGTGATGAGTCAGGAACTGTCGCAGGACGAAAGCCTGCATGCCCTGCTCGGCCAGCGCAGCGCCGAGCAGCGCCTGGCCACCTTCCTGATCACCCTCTCCGAGCGGCATCGCGCCAGGGGCTTGGCGCCGGACCACTTCTATCTGCCAATGTCCCGGGCGGACATCGCCAATCACCTGGGGCTGACCCAGGAGACGATCAGCCGCCTGTTCACCCAGTTACGCAACCAGGGTGTGATCAACCTGCATACCCGCGATCTCCAGATCCTGGAACCCGACACTCTGCGCAACACCGCCGGCGTCACCCTCACCTCCGCCGCGAGCAGTGCCTGACACGGACTCGCCGGCAGGCGACTTCGCCCGCTTCTGGCAGTACGCCAACCGCGTCTGGAACCATCCGACCGCCCGCGACCGGCTGCTGCACTGGCAGGACACGTTCGGGGTCGACGTGATGCTGCTCCTCTATGCGCTCTGGTTTCCGGCACTCCTTGCACCCGGCCACTGGCATCAGCTCCAGGCCGAAGCCCGCGCCTGGCAGGACTCGCGAACCCAGCGCATTCGGGCCCTGCGCCGCCGCCTGCGAACACCGGAACGCACTTCCCTTTATCGCGCAGTGCTCGATCTCGAGCTGCGCTGCGAACACCTGGAAGGCCAGCTGCTCCACGCCCGCGCCCGGCGGCTCCCGCATATCACGGCATTCCCTATCGACCACCGGCAACGGCTGGACCGGCTGTTTCCCGAGGTCCCCAAGGACGAACGTAAGGCCCTGCTGGAGACCCTGCAGGACGCGGCGAATGACGCCGGGCCCGGCACCATGGATCGCACCCCTTAGGGAAACACTGACTGCACGAAGGGCCGCATTCCAGCTATGCTCCCCGGCACATTGACCGAATACGGCAGGATTCATGTCCGACGATCTGCGCAGCCAGCTCCTGAAGACGGGGCTGGTGGACGAAAAACAGGTTCGCAAGGCCAAGACGCAAAAGCACAAGGCCCAGAAGGGGAACCAGAAGAAAAAGAAGGACCGTCAGGCACCGGAGCCCGGCGTGGCCGAGACGCGCAAGGCCGAGCAGGCCGAGCGTTCGCGGCAGAAGAATCGCGAGCAGCAGGAACGCGCCGAGCGCCGGGCGCGTCATGCGCAGATCCGTGAACTGGTCAGCAAGCATCTGGCGCCCATCCCGACCGGCGATGCAGCCCTGGACTATCACTTTCAGCAGGCTGGGCAGATCCGCCACATCCCCGTGACGGCCGACTTGCAAACACGCCTGATCGACGGCCGCGCCGCGATCGCAGGACTCGAGATCCGCCCGGAGAAGGGATTCCGCGTGATTCCGCGTGATATTGCCGATCGGATCCGCGAACGCGACCCGGAATGGCCTTTAGTGATCCCGGCAGAGGACGACACGGGTGGCTCGGAACCGGACCCGGATGATCCTTACAAGGACTACGTCGTCCCCGACGACCTCATGTGGTGAACGCCCAAGGGGAGTGCCCACTCCCCTTGCAACTCTCTGAGAAGCCGTTTAGTCCGTCGCGCGCTTCACATCCGCGTTGGGCATGCCACTTTGCTGCGGACGGCGGGCCTCGTCGTTGGACATGTCCTGCGGCGTAAAACCGCCCTCGCCCAGGTTCTGCGCCGGAGCGGCTTCGGATTGCTCCGGTTCGCCGCTACCACAGCCGAGGACCAGAAGCCCGATGGCGGTTAACCCGATCACCATGGGTGCGGCTCGCTGAATTTCTCGCATCACTTTCACTCGTTTCGCTTCCGGTGGGACAAGCCTGCAACCTCAGCGCCCCGCGCGCAAGAACCGCTCCAGCCGGCACGGCTTCAGTGGGCGCCCACCGGCAAGATCCGGGTACCGGCCCGACCGGCCACAATCGCGGCAGCATCCTGCAGTGACCCAATGCCGGTGCGAATGCCCGCCTGCGCCGCGCGCCGAGCCGCCTCCATCTTGGGCCCCATGGAACCCGCCGAGTACTCACGTGGATCCACCGCCGTCACCAGCAAGGCCTTCAGCCGATGCGCATCCGGCGTGCCCCAGTTCAGATAGACCCCATCGACATCGGTGAGCATCAATAGCCAATCGGCCTCGAGATGCTCCGCCAGTCGCGCGGCCGTCAGGTCCTTGTCCACCACGGCCTCGACCCCGTAGAGGCGTCCGGCGCGATCGCGCGCGACGGGTACGCCACCGCCCCCGGCACAAATCGTGAGCGCACCGGCTTCAACCAGCGCACGAACTACCTCCATCCCCAGCAGGCGTTGCGGCTCCGGCGCGGCCACGACACGCCGCCAACCTTCCCCATCGGGCGCAATGTCCCAGCCCCGCTCGTCCGCCAGCGCTCGCGCACGGGATTCATCCCAGGTGGGACCAATAAACTTTTCCGGGTGATCAAAGGCGGAGTCGTTCGGGTCGACTTCGGTCTGGGTCAGCAGACTCGCGACCCGGTCGCTGCCCAGGGCGTTGTGCAGCTCCCGCGCCAGGATGTAGCCAATCATGCCGTGGCTCTCCGCCCCAACCACGTCCAGCGGCCAGGCTATGCGGTCGCACTCCGCCTGATTGGCCAGCAGCCCGACCTGGGGGCCATTGCCATGGGTCACCACGACCTCGTGCTCTTGCGCGAGGGCGGCAATGGATTCGGCGGCTATGCGGGCATTGCGCTGCTGCGCCTCGGCCGAGGGCGACTCGCCACGTTGTAGCAGGGCGTTGCCGCCCAGCGCGATCACAATGCGCATGGCGGGCCTCCGTACATTCGGAAAGGGGTCAGGTACGCGGCAGCGTAACGCCGCGTTGGCCCTGATATTTTCCGCCACGATCCTTGTAGGAGGTCTCGCAGACCTCGTCGGACTGCAGGAACAGCATCTGCGCCACTCCCTCGTTGGCGTAGATCTTGGCGGGCAGCGGCGTGGTGTTCGAGAACTCCAGCGTCACGTGCCCCTCCCACTCGGGTTCCAGGGGAGTGACGTTCACGATGATGCCGCAGCGGGCATAGGTCGACTTACCCAGGCAAATGGTCAGTACGTCGCGCGGGATACGGAAATACTCGACCGTGTGCGCCAGGGCAAAAGAGTTCGGCGGGATGATGCAGACATCCGACTGCACATCCACAAAGCTGCCTTCGTCGAAGCCTTTCGGGTCGACAATGCTGGAATTGATGTTGGTGAAGATCTTGAAGTGATCCGAGCAGCGCACGTCGTAGCCGTAGCTGGACGTGCCGTAGGAAACGATGCGCTGCTCGTCCCGATAGCGGATCTGACCGGGCTCGAAGGGCTCGATCATGCCCTCACGCTCGGCCATCTCCCGGATCCAGCGGTCCGACTTGATACTCATGGGCCTATCCCTGGTGTCCCGAATCAGTTGTTCTGAATGACGATATTCGGGAACTTGCTGCTGTAGTCCTTCGACTGTTCGGCCAGCTTGGCACCGGTGCGGCGCGCAATCTCGCGGTAGATCTCCGCGATACGGCTATCCGGGTCCGCCACGACGCTCGGCTCACCACCGTCCGCCTGCTCGCGGATGCGGATATCCAGCGGCAGCGCACCCAGCATGTCCACACCGTATTCCTCGGCCATATTCTCCGCGCCACCCTGGCCGAAGATGTATTCCTCGTTACCGCACTTGGAGCAGATATGGATGCTCATGTTCTCGATGATGCCCAGCACCGGTACCTCGACCTTCTCGAACATGAGAAGCCCCTTGCGGGCGTCCAGCAAGGCGATGTCCTGCGGGGTGGTCACGATGATTGCCCCCGACACCGGAATCTTCTGCGACAGGGTCAGCTGAATGTCGCCCGTGCCTGGCGGCAGGTCGATGATCAGGTAGTCCAGGTCCTTCCAGTTGGTTTCGTTCAGCAGCTGTTCCAGTGCCTGGGTCACCATCGGACCGCGCCAGATCATCGGCGTGTCCTCTTCGATCAGAAAGCCGATCGACATTGCCTGAATACCGTGACCCTCCATAGGCTCCATGGACTTGCCGTCCTTGGACTCCGGATTGCCCTTGATGCCCAGCATGCGGGGCTGGCTGGGACCATAGATATCTGCGTCCAGGATACCCACCTTGGCACCTTCGGCGACCAGTGCCAGCGCCAGGTTCACCGCCGTGGTGGACTTGCCTACGCCGCCCTTGCCGGAGGCGACGGCAATGATGTTCTTGATCCCGGCCATCGGCTTGAGGCTCTTTTGCACCGCGTGGCTCGTAACCTTCGTGTTGATGGTCACTTCCGACGACTCGAGACCCGCGACCCCGGCGAGTGCGCCCTGGATGGCGGCGCGCAACTCGTCGTGATAGCCATTGGCGGAATAGCCCATCTGAATATCGATGGCCGCCCGCGCACCGTCCACGCGGATATCCTTGACCGCTCCAGCGGCGACCAGGTCCTGTTCGAGGTATTTGTCCTGAACGGTCTTCAGGGCGGTTTCGATCTGCTCTCGCGAGAGTTCGGCCATGGGTATCGTCGTATCCGGTGTTTGGGAGTGATCGCGCGATTCTACTGGTCCCGGGATGGGACGCCAATGGCAACACGCGCGGCCCGTCCTTTCTATTCGACCAAACGGCGCTATCGGGGCCATCTGTCAACCCCCATCGGCGCTTTTTTATGCACAATCTCTGTGCAGTGGATGGACAACCGCCAAGATAGGCGCACAACCCCATATTCCATCGCACAAAGAGCTCTTATCTTTCTGTTAAATAACGACTCTTAAGGGTTGGTCGATTTTTAACCAATTTGTCACACGGCCTTGCGCGACAAGGCTTGGCGGGGAATTCCACCGGGTTTCCCACAGACTTATCCACAGGTTCTGTGGACAATACACGGAAGCCCGCGGCACGCCTCGACAAGCTGGCAGGCACACCGGACAATAGCCGCTCCCGCGAACCCGGATCCTCGACCGAAGGCCCAAGCCCAGATGACCGACACCCCGCGCAAGATCCTCGTCACCAGCGCCCTGCCCTACGCCAACGGCCCGATCCACCTGGGCCACCTGGTCGAATACATCCAGACGGACATCTGGGTACGCTTCCAGCGTTCGCGCGGGCACGAGGTGATCTACGTCTGCGCGGACGACGCCCACGGCACCCCGATCATGCTGAAGGCTCGGGCCGAGGGCATCGAGCCGGAGGAATTGATCGCCCGGGTGCGCGAGGAACACGAGGCCGACTTCGGCGAGTTCCTGATTGGTTTCGACCATTACCACTCGACCCATTCGGACGAGAACCGCGCCCTGGCCAGCGAGATCTACACCGCCCTGCGCGACGCCGGCCATATCGAGACCCGCACCATCGACCAGGCCTATGACCCCGAGGCCGGGATGTTCCTGCCGGATCGTTTCATCAAGGGCACCTGCCCCAAGTGCGGCGCCGAAGAGCAGTACGGCGACTCCTGCGAGGCCTGCGGCGCGACCTACAGCCCGATGGACCTGAAAGACGCGGTCTCGGCCATCAGCGGCGCGCGCCCGGAGTCACGAGCCTCGGAACACTACTTCTTCAAGCTGGGCGACTTCGAGGCCTTCCTGCGCGACTGGACCCGCTCCGGGCGCCTGCAGGACGCGATCCGCAACAAGCTGGACGAGTGGTTCGATACCGGCCTGAGCGACTGGGACATCTCTCGCGACAAGCCCTACTTCGGTTTCGAGATCCCCGACGCGCCCGGCAAGTACTTCTACGTCTGGCTGGACGCCCCTATTGGCTACATGGCGAGCTTCCGCGCCCTGGCCGACCAGCGCGGGCTGGACTTCAACGCCTGGTGGGGCGCGGACTCCGACGCCGAGCTGTACCACTTCATCGGCAAAGACATCGCCTACTTCCACACCCTGTTCTGGCCGGCCATGCTGCACGGTGCGGGCTTTCGCACCCCGTCGGCGGTGTTCTGCCACGGCTTCTTGACCGTCAACGGCCAGAAGATGTCCAAGTCGCGCGGCACCTTCATCCGCGCCCGCGACTACCTGGACCACCTGAACCCGGAGTCCTTGCGTTACTACCTGGCCGCCAAGCTGGGCGACGGCGTGGACGACCTCGACCTCAACCTGGACGATTTCACCCAGCGCGTGAACTCGGATCTGGTGGGCAAGGTGGTCAACATCGCTAGCCGCTGCGCCGGCTTCATCAACAAGCGCTTCGACGGCCAACTGGCCGCCGAACTGCCACGCCTGGACCTGCACGAGGCGTTCGTAGCCGAGGGCGAGACTATCGCCCAGGCCTTCGAGCAGCGCGAGTTCGCCCAGGCGATGCGCCGCATCATGGCCCTGGCCGATCAGGCCAACCAGTACATCGACGAAGCCCAGCCCTGGGTACTGGCCAAGCAGGAGGGCCGCGAGGCCGAGGTCCAGGCCATCAACACACAGGGCCTGGACCTGTTCCGTATCCTGATGGTCTACCTCGCCCCGGTGCTGCCGAAGCTGGCCGCCGACGCCGCCGCGTTCCTGAACCTGGATGACATGCACTGGGCCAGTCGCCAGCCACTGGTCGGCCGTTCCATCCAGAAGTTCAAGCCGTTGATGACCCGCATCGAGCCGGAAACCATCGAAAAGCTGCTGGAGGCCTCGAAGGCCACCCTGGCCGCGACCGAGGCCCCCGCCACTCCCGCTCCCGCCGCGCCGGAGACCCACGTGGACCCGATCGCCGAGACCATCGACTTCGACACCTTCGCCCAAGTGGATCTGCGTATCGCGCGTATCGCCAATGCCGAGCGCGTGGAAGGCGCCGACAAGCTGCTGAAACTGACGCTGGATATCGGCTCCGGGACCCGCCAGGTGTTCGCCGGCATCAAGTCGGCCTACGCGCCGGACGATCTGATCGGTCGCCACACCGTGATGGTCGCCAACCTTGCGCCGCGCAAGATGCGTTTCGGCGTCTCCGAGGGCATGGTGCTGGCCGCCGGCCCGGGCGGCTCGGAGCTCTACATCCTGAACCCGGACGAGGGCGCCCGCCCCGGCATGCGCGTCAAGTAGTGCCCGGCGCATCCCGCGAGATTGGGTCACTGACCACCGCGGGCATGGATTTGCACTCACGGCTCGCGTAAGCTGCCGCTCTTTTCTCGACCCCCGGACGCATGGAACAAAGCCCAGAATTCAAAGCGCAGGTCCGCCTGCTGGCCGAAGCCGGACGCGAACTCGCGGACCGTGGCTGGCTCCCCGCGCGCACCGGGCACTTCTCCGCGCGCCTTGATGATCAGCACATCGTGATTACCGCACCCGGTCGCAGCAAGGACCTGCTGGATGCGCACGACTTCATGGTCGTCGACCTGGAAGGGCACCTGATCGCCGGCAGCGGCGAGCCCAGCCCCGAGACCTTCCTGCACATCATTATGTATCGCCGCGACCCCAAGCTCGGGGCCGTGCTGCATACCCACAGCATTCATGGCACAGTGCTGTCGCGTCAGGTCAGTGGAACGCTGATGCTGCGCGACTACGAGGCCCTGCGCGAGCTGCCCGGCTGCAAGCACCCGACCCAGGGCATCCGGGTCCCCGTATTTGCCAACCACCCGGAGATGCGCCAGTTGGCCGCCCAGGTGGATGCCGCGATGGACCGCGACCCGGCGCTCGCCGGCTACCTGATCAGCGGGCACGGCCTCTACACCTGGGGCCAGACGGTGGAGTTGGCCATGCAGCGCACCGAGGCCTTCGAGTTCATGTTCGAATGCGAGACGCTGGCGCGCCAGCTACCCCAATGACCGATACCACACCCCTGCCGACCCCTCAGGCCGTGATCCTGGCCTTCGAGGGCATCCTGGCCCCGTCCGGCGTACTGCGTGACACCCTGGAACCGCACGCGCTGGAGGCGTTACCGGACTTCCTCGACCGCCATGCCGAATCCACGGCCGTCCAGCGCACGCTGTCGGACATCCTTGCCTACTCCGGACGTGAACTGGACGTGGACGGCATGCTGTCCCAGATCCGTGCCTGGATTCGGGGCGGGCAGGACATCACGCCCGTTCGTCAGCTACAGGGCCTGGTCTGGGCCGACGCGCTGGAGGCCGGCGCGCTGCAGCCCGACCTCTCCGACGCCACTGCCGAGGCGCTGGCACGACTGCATCAGTCCGGTGTCGCCCTGTACAGCTTCGGCGCGACCCCGGCACCGGTCCAGCGCGACTGGCTGCGGCATGGCCCGCACCCGGAGACCGAACAGCTCCTGAGCGGCTGGTTCGACACCCGCATCGGCGGGCGTCGTGACGCTGGCAGCTACCGCCGTCTGGCGGACGAGATTGGCCTCACGCCGGAAACGGTCCTGGTGCTGTCGACCCGCCGTGACGAGCTGGACGCGGCCCACCAGGCCTGGTTGCTGACGGGCCGGCCCACCCCCGACCCGGACGCCACGGACCACCACCCGCTGCGCAGCCTGGACTCGCTCGTCCCGAAAAACGGCTAGGGAGACGCTGATTTAATTGCACGTCCGCGTTGGCGCCCCCTGTTTTCCGAGACAAGGCGCGTCGTGCAGCGGGTAGTGGTTCTACCCGCAAGCGGCGCAACGCAGGATCGGGGAACAGGGGGCACCAACCCCACAAGCCATGGAAAGCAGGGGCTCGGCCGCCCGTTGTTATCAAAAACGGGCGTGGGAACGGCGTTGCGGCTCCCTTGTGCAGAATGACTGCACGGCAGTCACCGCGCCTTGTTCGCACGCAAAAGCGACTCGAGCGCGGACGTGCAATTAAATCAGCGTCTCCCTAGGAGACGGCGGGATCATCGGGATCCCCGCGCATCCCGAAGGGTTGAGTCGGTGGTGGCGGTCCCCGATACTGTGTTGTTGACCTGACGCCTCGGAATTAACCCGAACCCGCGGAACGAACTTGGAATACGTCCTGATCCTCATCAGTACGATCCTCGTGAACAACTTCGTACTGGTGAAGTTTCTGGGCCTGTGCCCGTTCATGGGGGTCTCGCGCAAGGTCGAGACGGCCACCGGCATGGGCCTGGCCACGACCTTCGTACTGACGTTGTCCGCCGTCAGCTCCTACGTGATCAACGAATACCTGCTGATCCCGCTCGGGCTCGAGTACCTGCGCACCATCGCCTTCATCCTGGTGATCGCCGCTGTGGTGCAGTTCACCGAGCTCGTCGTGCGCAAGACCTCGCCGCTTCTGTACAACGTGCTGGGCATCTTCCTCCCGCTGATCACCACCAACTGTGCAGTGCTGGGCGTGGCGCTGCTGAACGTCCAGGAAGCGCACAATTTCGTCGAATCCGCGCTCTACGGCTTCGGCGCGGCGGTCGGCTTCTCGTTGGTCCTGATCCTGTTCTCCGCGATCCGCGAACGCATCGCGGTAGCCGATGTGCCGGTGATGTTCCGCGGCAGTGCCATCGCCATGATCACCGCCGGGCTGATGTCGCTGGGCTTTATGGGCTTCTCCGGGCTGGTGCGGCTGTGAGCGTGCTCTACGCCATCCTCGCGATCGGCGGCCTGGCGGCCCTGTTCGGGGTCATCCTGGGCTTTGCCGCCCAGCGCTTCCGAGTCGAATCCGATCCCGTCGTGGACCAAATCGACGCCCTGCTCCCGCAGACCCAGTGCGGCCAGTGTTCCTACCCGGGCTGCCGCCCGTATGCCGAGGCCATCGCCGCCGGTGAGGCGGACATCAACCGCTGCCCACCTGGCGGCCAGGCCACCGTCCAGGCCCTGGCCGACCTGCTCGACCGCGAACCGACACCGCTTGAAGAGGAAGAGCAGGAGAAAGCCGTCGCGGTCATCGACGAGAACATCTGTATCGGCTGCACCCTGTGCATCCAGGCCTGCCCGGTCGATGCCATCCTCGGCGCCGCCAAGCAGATGCACACCGTCATCGAGGAAGAGTGCACCGGCTGCGAGCTGTGCATCGAACCCTGCCCGGTGGACTGCATCACCATGGTCCCGGTCCACACCGACATCACCGAATGGCGCTGGTCGGAACCGGAACCCTCGCCGATCGAGCGGCCCATACATACGATCGTGGACGGTTCGCGGCAGTCTGGCTAAGCCGGATCGCCGCAAACCGTTAGAATGTCCTTATGCAGCTGCATCGTTTCCACGGGGGCCTGAAACTGGCCGACGCAACCGACACCAGCACCCGCGATCCGGTGCTGGTGATGGGCGTGCCGTCACGCCTGGTGGTCCCCATGGGCCAGCATATCGGCGAGGCGGCCGAACCCTGTGTAGTCGTCGGGGACCACGTCTCCAAGGGCCAGCGCATCGGGCAGTCCAAGGGCTACATCGCGGCCCACGTGCACGCCCCCACTTCGGGCGAGGTGGTGGAGATCACCGACCACGCGGTGCCCCACCCATCGGGCCTCAGCGCGCCCTGTGTGATCCTGCATAGCGATGGCCACGACGACTGGGGCGATAGCCGCATGGAGCCCTGGCTCGACTGGGACACCCGCGACCCCCGCCGCCTGCGCCAGCGCATACGCGATGCCGGGATCGTCGGGCTGGGAGGCGCCGCCTTCCCCACTGCGGTCAAGATGAACCCGCGCGCCGGCCAGCGCATCCACACGCTGATCGTGAACGGCGCCGAGTGCGAGCCCTACATCAGCGCCGACGATATGCTGCTGCGCACCGCCCCCGATGCGGTCTTCGAAGGCATCCGCATCGTTGCGCATCTGCTGAATGTGGAACGCGTACTGTTCGCGGTAGAAGACAACATGCCCGAGGCCATGCGGGCACTGACCGAAACCCTGCCGGACGAGCTGCGCTCCCTCATCCGGCTGGTGTCGGTCCCGTCGATCTACCCGACCGGGGGCGAACGCCAGCTGATCAAGGTCCTCACCGGCCAGGAGGTCCCCAGCGGCGGCCTGCCCGCGGACATCGGGATGGTCTGCAATAACCCGGGCACCTTCAAGGCCGTCTGCGATGCGGTCATCCAGGGGCGTCCGCTGCTTTCACGCATCGTGACTGTCACCGGTCCGGGGGTACAGCATCCGCGTAATGTCGAGGCCCTGCTGGGTACACCCTTCGCCGATGTCATCGAAGCCGCTGGCGGCTATGCCGAAGGCGTCGACCGCCTGATAATGGGCGGCCCGATGATGGGCTTCGCCGTCCACGACGACGCCATCCCCGTCATCAAGGGCACCAACTGCCTGTTGGCCACCCGCCCCCAGGACACGCCCCCACCCGGCCCGTTGATGCCCTGCATCCGCTGCGGTGAATGCGCGGCGGCCTGCCCGGCCCAACTGCTGCCACAGCAACTGTACTGGCAGGCCAAGGCCAAGGACTTCGACGCAATTCAGGACTACGGTCTGTTCGACTGCATCGAATGCGGCTGCTGCGCGCATGTCTGCCCCAGCAACATCCCACTGGTGCAGTACTACCGCTACGCCAAGAACGAGATCTGGGCGCGCGAGAAAGAGCGGCAGAAATCCGATCTTGCGCGTGAACGCTACGAGTTCCGTCAGGAACGCATCGAGCGCGAGGAGAAGGAAAAGGCCGAGCGCATGGCCAAGAAGCGGGCCGCGGTCAAGAAAAAGGAAGGGGGGGAAGGCGGCGACGACGAGAAACAGGCGGCGATCCAGGCCGCACTGGAACGCGCCCGCGCGAAGAAGGCAGCACGAGCCGCCGAGAAGAAGGGCGAGCCGGGGTCCGAAGGGGCCTCTGGTGAACGGCCGGACGAGACATCTAACACCACCTCCGACACCTCACCCACGGACGGGGACAGCCGCTGATGCGCTTTCGCACGGAATCCTCCCCGCACATGATCCCGGCCCACTCGGTGGGCGGCGTGATGCAACAGGTACTGATGGCCCTGGTGCCCGGCACTCTGGCCATGGTCTGGTTCTTCGGCTGGGGCGTACTGGTCAACGTGGCCCTGGCGGTACTGTTCGCCGTGGCCTTCGAAGCCGCCATCGTGGCCGCCCGCAAGCGCCCGGTGATGGCCACCCTGGGCGACAACTCGGCCATTGTGACTGGCTGGCTGTTCGCCCTCGCGATACCCCCGCTCACGCCCGTCTGGGTCACCCTGATCGGCATCGCCTTTGCGATCATCGTGGCCAAGCACCTGTACGGCGGGCTGGGTTACAACCCCTTCAACCCGGCGATGGTTGGTTACGTGGTGGTACTGGTCTCGTTCCCGCGCGAGATGGCCCTATGGCCCGCCCCCGAAGCCCTATCGGATCTGTCGCTCGGTCTCGGCCAGACGCTGCAGACCGTCCTCACCGGCAGCCTCCCCGCCGCCCTGGAATGGGACACCCTCTCGCGGGCGACACCCCTCGATGCGATGCGTGAAGGGCTAGGCTCGGGGCGCACCGTCGGCGAGGTCACCGCCAGCCCGCTGTTCGGCAGCTTCAGCGAAACCCAGTGGGAATGGATCGGCAACTTCTTCCTGCTGGGCGGGCTGTACCTGCTGTTCCGGCGGATTATTCACTGGCATATCCCGGTGGCCGTGATCCTGGGTGTGGCCATCCCCGCCGGCTTCTTCTGGATGCTGGACCCGGACTCCTTCGCCTCGCCCGCTTTCCACGTGTTCTCCGGCGCGGTCATCATCGGAGCCTTCTTCATCGCCACCGACCCGGTCTCCGCCTCCACCACGCCGCTGGGACGCATCCTGTATGGCGCCGGCATCGGCCTGTTGATCTTCGTTATTCGCACCTGGGGCGGCTACCCGGACGCAGTGGCCTTCGCCGTGCTGCTGATGAACATGGTGGCGCCGACCCTGGACCACCTGACGCGCCCGCGCATCTTCGGCCGTTCGCGCCGGGGGCCGCCTCCGGGGGACGGGCATGCGTAACCTGAAGGCCCGTGACATTGCACTGGCGACCGTGCTGCTCGCCGGCTTCGCCGCCGCGGGCGCCGGGATTGTCGCGCTGGTACAGGACTCGACCCAGGCGCGCATCGAGGAAAACCGCATGGAGGTCAACCGCAACCGCATCGCGGAACTGACCGGCGAACTCGACTATCGCAACGACCCGGTGCACGACACCACTACGCTCGGCCACGAGCTACTGGGGGGTAATAACCTTCCCGCCTGGTTCGCCCGCGACGTGGACGACGAGGTCGTCGGCATCGTGTTTTCCGCTGTAGCCCCGGATGGCTACAGCGGAGACATTCACCTGTTGATCGGTGTCGACCGCGACGGTGAGTTGCAGGGCGTGCGGGTGTCCGCACACCGCGAGACGCCTGGGCTGGGCGACGCCATCGAGGCCGAACGCTCCAATTGGATCCGCGACTTCGACGGCCGCTCCCTGGGCAATCCCCCGGCGGATGACTGGACCGTCCGCAAGGATGGCGGTGTGTTCGACCAGTTCACCGGCGCCACCATCACCCCACGTGCGGTGGTTCGCGCCGTGCGCCGCACGCTGGAATACTTCGACGAACACCGCGACGACCTGCTGGCTACCCGCCCGGAAGAAGGCACCTCGCCCACCGAGCCGGTCCCGCAGGCAGACGCCAACGCAGAGGACGAGGCCACTCGATGAACCCGACCCTCACCGAGATCATTCGCGACGGACTTTGGCACAACAACCCGGGGCTGGTGCAGCTGCTGGGCCTGTGCCCGCTGCTGGCCATCTCCGGCACCATGGTCAACGCGATCGGCCTGGGCATTGCCACGACCCTGACCCTGCTGCTGTCCAATGTGCTGGTCTCGCTGATCCGCAACCATGCCCGTCCGGAAATCCGCATCCCGGTGTACGTACTGATCATCGCCTCCATCGTCACCGCGATCGAGCTGGCGATGAACGCCTGGTTCCACGGGCTATTCCTGATCCTTGGGATCTTCATTCCGCTGATCGTGACCAACTGCGCCATCATCGGGCGTGCCGAGGCCTTCGCCTCACGCAACTCTGTGCCCCGCGCGGCACTGGACGGCCTGATGATGGGGCTTGGCTTCACCGGCGTTCTGATCGCGCTGGGGGCCCTGCGCGAGGTCCTCGGTCAGGGCACGCTGATGGACAATGCCCACCTGCTGTTCGGCGAATGGGGCCATGGCATGACCCTGCAGCTGTATCCGTCCGAACATGGCTTCCTGCTGGCCCTGCTACCCCCGGGCGCCTTCATGGCCATGGGCCTGCTGATCGCCGCCAAGAACTGGATCGACAGCCAGTTCGAAGCCGAACCCGCGCCCAGCGCCGAGGACACCGCAGCCGAGCCCGAGGCCGGCAATATCTGATTCTCACACCCCGGTTCATTCCGGGCGGCCTTGATTCCTGGCCGTCAGCCGGTAAACTTCCGGCGCCACGAATCCGTTCTACCGGGGCAAGCCCCGGACACTCAAACATTCCAGGAGATAGGCATGGCTGGACATTTCCCGTTTGCTGGCAAGCGCGGCACGCGCTACGGCCTCGCCCCGCGCGGCACCATCGCCGCCTTTTTCGAGAACCACGGGTTCAATGACGAGTTGCAGGAGAAGTACTACAAGTGGTGGTACGACTTCGCCAAGGACTTCGTCGAGAAGGATAGCGACCTGTCATTCACCATGAGCACCAAGTTCACGAGCTATCCGATGGGGACCCATGCCCATCACGCGTTCCATCTGAACGACAAGTACTGGCCGAGCTGCCTGGACGAGCTGGGTTCGTTCATCCGCGACGTGATCTTCCCGAAGATGGACGAGAAGGCGATGGAAGACCTGGAAAAGAAGCACGCCAAGCTGATCAAGGACCTGGAGAAGGAAGCCGAGTCCAATCCGCGCGATGCCGCGCCGGATGTCGGCCTCTTCCGCCACGTCTAATCTTGGCCTGACGAAGACCGTTCCGGCCCCGCTCCTCGCGGGGCCGGTTTGCGTTGGAACCACGGTATGAACGCCGCAAAGCGAGAAGCCATCTTCGAGCGCCTCAAGGCGGCGAATCCCGAGCCGACCACCGAGCTCGAGTACGACACCCCGTTTGAACTGCTCATCGCGGTCATCCTGTCGGCCCAGGCCACGGATGTCGGCGTCAACAAGGCCACGCGCCGCCTCTATCCGGTCGCCAACACCCCCGAGGCGATCCTCGCGCTGGGCCTGGACGGCCTCAAGGAACACATCAAGACCATCGGCCTGTACAACGCCAAGGCCGAAAACGTGATCAAGACTTGCCGCATGCTGGTCGAACGTCATGGGGGCGCAGTCCCCTGCGACCGCGAGTCGCTGGAGGCCCTGCCGGGCGTCGGCCGCAAGACCGCGAACGTCATCCTCAACACCGCCTTTGGCGTTCCGACGATCGCAGTCGACACACACATCTTCCGGGTCGCCAACCGCACCGGCCTGGCCCCCGGCAAGACCGTGCTGGAGGTCGAAAAGCGCCTGATGCGCCTGACACCCAAGGCCTACTTGCAGGACGCCCATCACTGGCTGATCCTGCACGGTCGCTACGTCTGCAAGGCGCGCAAGCCCGAGTGCTGGCGCTGTCCCATCCAAGATCTTTGCGAGTACAAGGCCAAAATACCGCCACCCGCGGGCGCCTGACGCTCCCAACCCCGAGGACACCCCTATGTACGGCAACCGCGACCAGATCCGCACCCAGTTCGTCGATGCCTGGCTGAAGGCCCAGGCCGGCGAGCCCCTGACCGATCTGGAACAACAGCTGGTGGACGTGATCTCGGAGCACCCCGAGTACCACGAATACCTCAAGGACCGCGAGACGGCCCTGACCGGTGAATTCCCGCCCGAGCTCGGCACCTCCAACCCGTTCCTGCACATGGCGATGCACCTGAGTCTGCGCGACCAGGCCCGCACCGACCGCCCGGCCGGCACACGCGAGATCCACCAGAGTCTGTGCGCCCGCTTCGGTGTAATGGACGCCGAACACCGGATGATGGAATGCCTGGGCCAGACCCTGTGGGAGGCCCAGCGCAGCAACAAGGCCCCGGACGAGACCGCCTACCTCGAGTGCCTCAAACGCCTGGCCAGTCGCTAACGCGACGTCGCTCCAACGACCCGCAGCGGGACCGCCCACGCACCACTACCGTCTAGCCAACCCGTTCGTGTGGCCGGCGCATGGAACATCCGGCCTATCAGGGCGATCCAACCGGCATGGACATGCCCCTGCTCATCCTCGGCGCCCTGCTGGTCGCCAGCCTGACCGCCTTCTTCTCCGGCGTCCTGCCCTACCCGATCGGATGGATCATCCTCGGCGTAGCCTTCATCGGCCGCCTCCTCTATCTCACCCAAAAAACGTGAACACAGGGGCGGCCCACGCCCATGTCCACGACTCGCCATCCGTACCGAGGAGCGATTAGCCGCTTTCCAGGTATTCCTTGAGCCGTTGCAAGTCGTGCTCCACGGCCCGCCGGTCCACCGCGTACTGCTCATCGGTCATGCCCGGCGGGCGCATCAGGCTGAACACAAACTCGCTACCCGCCTCGTTGGGTAACACGCGCATGGGGTTGTGAAACACCGTGCCCGTGGCCAGCTCGACATCGTGATCCATCACCCCAAACGCATTGGGTTCCACAAACCGTACCCGCGCCGCTCCCGAAGGGGTCTCGATCCGCCACCACGGGCCCGCCTCCGTCACTTTGCCCTGGGCAAGACCTTCGGCCCACAAGGGCAGGTTTCGCGGGTTCGAGGCAAATGCGTAGACATCCTCCGGCGGACGAGCAATGTAGACACTGATATGCACGACCTCAGCCACGACGTATCCAAGCCTCCCGTTGCTCAAGGGCCGGCATAGGCGCGCTCCAGAGCGACCAGATCGAACTTGCCCATCCTTAGAAATGCCTGAGTCACACGGGCCACCGCCTGTGGGTCGCTGGATTGCAGCATCAAGTCCAGAACGGAGGGGACCACCTGCCAGGACAGGCCGAATTGGTCCTTCAACCAACCACACTCCACTTCCTGCCCGCCTCCAGCCGTCAGACCGTGCCAGTAGTGATCGATCTCCTCCTGCGTATCGCACTTCACCATGAAGGAGATCGATTCGTTGAACGAAAATAGCGGACCGGCACTGATGGCCTGGAACGGCTGCCCCAAGAGAAAGAAGGTCACGACTTCCACCGCGCCCGAAGGCGTGTCTTCCAGGGTCACCGTGTGTTCGATCCAGGCGTCGTCGAATATGGAGGTGTAGAACTCCGCCGCCTGCCGGGCCTCCTGGTCGAACCACAGATGGGGAACGAGTTTCTGTCCAATGGTTGCCATCGTTGTACTCCCTTAGGGAGACGCTGATTGAGTGCACATGACCCAGGGCGTGACCCGATGTGCCAGTCGGCTTCGGTGCATCGGCTATCAACCGCCCGTGCAGTGGTTCGCAAAGGCGAAGGCATCGTTCATGGTCCATTGGGCTTGCGGTGTGTTCGCCATTCGCTGGCACCAGGCCGGCGAGCCTACCGATTCCGCCGGCGTGGCCTCGACAGGCCTCGCGCCCGTTTCTGGCGAAAGCAAATGATCCAGTGCCAGCACACGCTCGTCCTGCATGAAGGCCTCCACCTTGTCGCCTAGGGCGAGCATCCCTTCGAGTACCGCCTGCCCCTGCTGGGGGTTGCGCATCATCAGGAGCTCAAGCTGCTGGCCCGCCCGATCTGTAGCGCGATCGAACCGCATTCCAGCTTCCTCGAGGTTCGCAGACTCCGCGAAGAGCCCGTCAAGCTCCTGGTCGAGCAACACCCGATCCGCGGCGTCGACCGGAACCAGATGGGCCTCCGCCCAGATGACCATGTCTTCGATCTGCGCAATCGTGCGGGCTGTGTACTCACCCGCCAGGCGACTCCCGAGTGCATCGGCCGCCCGCTGATCATCAATCGCGTCAATCTGATCGCCAATCTCCTCGAATAGCGCCGCCTGGTCGTGGATGTTCCGCACAATGCGGTCGGCGATCATGTTTGCCTCCACTGCGGCGGGCGCCGAGGCGACCGGCGCCGGATCGGTTTGCGTGTCTGCTGCCTGTTCACTTCCGCAGCCCAATGGCAACAAAATCATCAGGCCCAACAGGGCCCACCACTTTGGGATATTCATGTCTGCAGCCCTCCGTCTATGGGGCTGTCGGACGACGGATGGGAGTGCGTATCCGCCGTCCGGCGGGCCGTCCTCGGACCCTGGCCTGAGGACCGGGGGAAATGAGAATCCTGCGAGGGCGGCCCCTGTCATCCCAGGTGCTCGCCTGACCCGCCCAAAACACTCCGCACTCAATGAGTATAGATCCGCAAAAACCACGCGTGACTCGGCGCCATATCGGGGACGCATCCAACCACCCCGACTGTTGTATCGTCGACGTCTTCAACCCTGCGCATTACACCCCGGATGGCCCCAATGACGACCGTCACGATCCACGGCATCTACACCGGCCGCATAGCCCCGAATTACGCCAAGGGCCGCGCCAGTGCCATCGACAAGCAGCCGGTTCCCGGCAACATTACGGTGGGCCACCTCGGACTGACCGGTGACGAGCAGGCCGACCCGGACAACCACGGCGGTCCAGAGCGCGCACTGCTTCACTACAGCCTCGACCATTACCCTGGGTGGCAATCGGAGTACCCGGCGCGTGCCGTCCGGTTCGCGGGCCCCGGTTTCGGTGAGAACCTTGCCAGCCACGGCATGGACGAGCACAGCGTCCATATCGGCGACATCTACCGTATCGGGACCGCCTGCGTGGAGGTCAGCCAGCCCCGCACCCCATGCTGGAAGCTGGACGTGCGCTTCGACATCCCGGGCCTGGCACGCCAGGTCCAGGAAACCAGCCGTTGCGGCTGGTTCTACCGCGTACTGCAACCGGGCACGCTTGCCGGCGGCGATGCAATCGAACTCCTCAAGCGTCCCCCCGGAAGCCTCAGCATTGCCACCGCCATGGCCGCGGTGTATCAGCAAGCGAACCGAGAACACCTGCAACAGCTCGCCGACTGCGCACCCCTGGCCCTGAACTGGCGCGAAAAGGCCCGTAGAAAGCTACGCGGCGCGCCCGACTCCAGTAGTGATCGGCGACTCAGCGGCGAACCGCCCCCGACCTAAGCCGCTTCCAACCTGGTCGGAGCTGGGTCGTTCATAAAGTGCCGAAACGGGACGGTTTCAGGAGAATGCAAGTTAGGTCCCTGTTCTCGCTCGACTTCTTTCCGCCGAAAATTTGATCTACATCAGCATATCGGTACGTACTTATTTTAACCTGCAGATCACTTGAGAGGCACTGATCCAACGTCAGCACCTCCCAAGGTGCTGGTGGGCCCGGAAGCCCCGCGCCCCGGCAAAGGGACATCATCCATGTCCCGAAGCGTCTGATCTTGTTAAATGGTCTCGATTTTTAGGAGGTAATGCCATGAAAAAATGGGCCATAGCACTTTCTTCCGCGGCGCTGATCGGCGCCTTCGCCGTCCCGCTGCAGGCCTCGGCCCAATGGTGGGGCCCGGGCTACCAGGCTCCGTATCACGGCCCCTACCACGCGCCCTACTATGGGCCTCGTTACGGGTACGGTCCCGGCTGGGGTCGCGGCATGGGCGACTGGTTCGGCCTCGGCGATATGTTCGGCGACTTCGACTTCAGCATGCGGGGTCGTGGGCATGGGTATGGCAGCGGGCATGGATACAGCGACTACTACGGCCGCCATTACGGGTACCGTCCGTATTATGGGTACGGCCCCTACTACCATCCCGGCCCTTACCATGGTGCGCCCCAGGCGCCTCAGCAGGAGGCAGAAGAACAGGACAATTGATCCTTTTCTCCAACCTCGACCCGCTGGCCCGGCCTGCCCACGCAGGTCGGGCCAGTTACCTTCTAGGTGTGATCTCTCAATAGGTTGTCCACGGGACGACTCCGAAGGATGCGCGGCCACGCATCCACCCAGTCCTCCTGTATCGGGGGAAACGCCGACCCGACCCTCGCCTTCCGAGAACACCGGCTTTCCCGTTTCTACCGGAATTCCGAACCCCCTCCGGGGCGCCACCCGCTAGGCCACAGAATGCAGTAGAATCGGCCACTTACATCGTTAGCCAAGCCAATCAAACCCAGGCCACGTGATGACCAGCCCCGCCCCCAAAAAGGACTGCTACTTCTGTCGCGTGTCCGCCGGCCTCGCGGATCCGTTCATCTACGAAAACCGCTCATTCGTCGGGCTGTTCGACACCAACCCGGTCAATCCCGGGCACGCCCTCATCATTCCCCGGAGGCACGTGGTATCCCTGTTCGAACTCAACGAAACCGAGCAGGCGGACTACTTCGACACGATCCACGGTGTCCGCGAGGCCATCGAGTCCACCGACATGACTGACCTGTACCAGAACATGCTGCACCGCGACTACTTGCGCGACCGCCCGAAGGATCATATCGAGGCCGTCCTGAAACTCCCCTTCCTGAACCAGAAGCCGGATGCCTACACCGTCGGCAACAACGACGGCCGCGCCGCCGGCCGGAGCATCGACCACCTCCACGTGATCCTGCTCCCACGCTACCAAGGCGATGTACAGGACCCCCGGGGCGGCATCCGAAACGTCATCCCGGATCGCGCCAAGTACCACTAGCCTCGGCCGCGAAGCGACGAAGCAACACCTAACATCGCCCCAGAGGTCTCCACCGCGAGCGCCACCGCAGAACCGCGACTGGAACTGCGTTTTTTCATTGACTCCGGAAGAATCCCTGACGAGGATGGACCCGGAATTCCTGTCCAGACTCAGGGGTAAGGGCGTGCAAAGGACCACCATGCGAGCCGTCCGATGAGATGGACCGGAGGACACAGCAACCCCCTGGACTGGTGGTTGAACCTGGGCGTTTCACCCCAGGACCCGCCCGATCTGCGTCTCAAGAAGGTGGTCATGACCCTCGTATCCACGGGGATCGCCACCCTCGCGATCTTCTGGGGCATCCTGTACATCGCAACCGGCTACCCGCTCTCCGGCGCCATCCCGCTCGGCTACTCCGTTGTCTCCTTCGCCAGCATCCTGCACTTCTTCCGCAGCAAGCAGTTCGACCTGTTCTGCTTCAGCCAGCAACTGCTGATTCTGATCCTGCCCTTCGCGCTGATGTGGAGCCTGGGCGGCTTTGCCAATGGCAGCGCCGTGATGATCTGGGCCTTCTTCGCCCCGCTGGCCGCCCTGTTCTTCCTGGACCTGGAAGCGGCCCGGCGCTGGTTCATTGCCTTCATCGCGCTGTTGATTGTTTCCGCAATCCTGGATAGCTGGCTGCAGGGCCTTGCGCGGCCCATGCCCACCACACTCAACACCCTCTACTTCCTGATGAACATGGGCATGGGCTTCATCCTGATCTCGCTAGTGCTCTATTACTTCGTCAAGGACCGCAACAAGGCCTACCGGGAGCTCGAACAGACCCAGGAACATATTCATCACATGATGATGACCGACCCCCTAACCGGTATGCCCAACCGCCGCCACCTGGAACAACGTTTCAACGAGGAACTGGACCGCAAACAGCGCTACGGCGAACCCCTCTCGGTGCTGATGACCGACGTGGACTTCTTCAAGACGATCAACGACCGCTATGGCCATGCTGTGGGGGACGAAGTGCTCAAGGCCTTTGCCAAGACCCTCCAGGGAGGTCTGCGCTCCTCGGACTTCCTGGCTCGCTACGGCGGAGAAGAGTTCATCGTTCTACTACCCGCCTCGGATCTGGACGCCGCACGGAACCTGGCCGAACGTCTGCGCAAGACCGTCAAGTCCACCCCCATCGAGGGCTACGACATCCAGCTCACGTCCAGCTTTGGCGTGGCCGAGGTTCAGACCGGCGAATCCCCGGAACAGGCCATCAGCCGGGCCGACAAGGCTATGTATAACGCCAAGCACGAGGGCCGAGACCAGGTATCATCCAAAGACGACTCGGCGCACATCTGAGCACCCTTCAAACAGGAACGAGCAGCGGTCCGGGCACACACTCCCCTCATGAATACACCGATGCAGTCGACCCTTGGCTCGTCGTTTATCAAAGATTCGCCAGGCGTTACGCCCATCCGAAACGCTTGATGTGTTGGCCGCGGGCCCCGTTGGTTTGATGCTGACAAAGTGGACCTTAACGTCCCCTTCACGTAAGTCACGCGGTCTGCCCCACTGACCTGTCGTGAGCACGTACCCTGCCCCTAATCCGCGACCACCATGGAGGGGGCCGCTACAGCACGGCTTACGTACGCCCACCGGATTCCGGGCGGACGTTTGCACAGAACGCGAACAGGGACACTCTCAAGTGTCGTTATCAACGCTTCTGCGGTGGTTTACCCGCAACCAAAATCGTTTGCCCACCGCCTCCGCCAGCGATCCTGCCCAATCCGGGCGCGCAGCCGTCACCCACCCGCTGAAAGTGCCTGGCGGCGAGGTGCATCCCGTTGAGGATCCTGAACTCGCGTTGTCGTACTGCTCGGGCCTTTTTGACGCCAGGCGTTACCAGAAGGGTCGCTCAAGCACGGCGGAACGCGCCTGGATCCACCACTACAGGGAGCTTCTCGCGACCAACCCGGATGCGTTCTCCGCCGAGGTGCCACGGCTGCCACGGGTCGTGCCAAGACTCATGTCCGCGCTTCGCGAGCCCGACAGTACCAGCACGCGGAAGATCGTCTCCCTAATCGAGACCGACCCGGTCCTGGCCGGAAACGTGCTCAAGGTGGTCAACAGCCCCGCCATGCGCCTACACCGCCGCCAGATCGTGAGCCTCGAGTACGCCGTTACACTCATGGGGAACCAACGCCTACGCGAGATCATCTTCGCCGCCCTGATCAGCCCCCTGGCCACGTTCGACAAAGATGCCCGCGTGAACGAAGAAAGCCTGAAACAGATCTGGCCCGAGACCCTGCAAACCGCGATGAACGTAAAGATTGGCGCGCGACACCTGGGAGGTGGAACCGAGGGATTTGCGCTCTATCTTGCGGCCCTCACTCATAGCAGCGGGCTCATTGTCTTGTTGCGTGGGCTGGAAACGCTCAAGGCGACCACCGTGTCCTCGGGATTTGTCGGTCAACTCGAAGCGCTTGCGCGCACCGCGTCGGTCGCTATCGCCCGCAGTTGGGAGTTCGACCATTCCAGTGTTCAGCTGCTGCAGGATTGGGCCGACGCCGACCGGTCGACCCTGGAGACCGCGCTGTTAGCCGATGCCATCGCGTTCACCCGACTCAACAGCCTCTGCCAACGCGGCGACCTGGAGAGCACGTCCTTGCTTGCCTTTCGCGAAACACTGCCCCGATATGCACAGGAATGGACCGACCTGCCCTCATCCTCACCTTCACCCTCAGACTAAATTCTCCCACCGGACGCAGTGGCACCCGATCAAAGGCAACTGCGCGAACCGGGTACCCGCGAGTCGCCGTACAAGATCATCACGACCCTTTACCCCTTTTTCGCTTCACCCGGTAGATTTCGCCATCCGCGCCACTGCGCCCGCCTCCCGCACGCAGTCCTCCTCCGCCTGCCAGAGCGCTGTCACGTCGCGCGCGACGCCAATCCGAACCCCTTCCTCCTCGACCCAGTGTGCCGACTACAGGATATGCACGACGCCGCCGCTCTTGCGGATCTAACGGTTCCGGAAATCGACTTGTGGCTTGCCCCCCATGACCCGGACACAATCGAGGCCAGTGAGGCGGCCAGGTCGTCCGGATGCATGTAGTCGGTGATCGTGGTGTCGATCAGCCCCTTGGCCCAATAACCGAGCAGGTCCTCACGGGCGACGCTCACGAAGACGGTGTCGTGGATCAGATTGATCAGCCTGGAGGAAGCTGCTTTCAGGTCCACTGGCATGGATCAGCCCACCCATACGGAGAACCGCCTTCGGCGCACGCCCATACGCCCAGCCCAAAACCGCCGGTCAAGGCGCTCACTCACCCGACTGCACCTGACCTCGAATCAACAGGATGTCGCTATGGCTGCCCGGCACGAAGCGGCTCTGGGCAATCGCGATCTCGCCACTGGCGTTCACCGCCATGCGACGTTTTAGCTGGCCCTGCAGACCTCCGCTGTAAGGGGTCTCGGTCGCACCCGGAACCGCCTCGATCGAGCTGAATGCGGTGAAATCCAAAGGGGCGTGCGTAAATGCCAGGCCGAACGGGCGGTCGGTCGGGTGGGGATAGCGCTGCCATACCAGGTACAGGCGCTGGTGGTCGTGCGCAAGGGTCGGGAACCCGCCGGGCCAATCATCGGTATCCAGCTTTCGCGCGGGCCCAAAATCCAGATCTTCGGCATTCGCCTGGCTAATGTGCAACCGGCGGTGGTACGGCTGCCGATAGTCTTCCACATCGTTCGCCGGGATCGCGCCAAACGCGAGATGCACCGTGCCGTTGTCGTCCACCACCCACGAGGGCGCGTCGGCATGCCCCGGGTGTTCCAGTGCCGTCTCGGGTGCGGAAAAGCCCTGGTCGAGGTCATCCGACCAGGCCATACGGATATCGGCATACGGACTGTCGCCCTCCGACCAGGCCAACAGGACCCGCCCGGAGGGCGCCTGGGCCAGCGTCGGGGCACGAGCCGGCACCTCGGCTCCGGCATTCACCGTGACCGGCTCCGAAAACGAATCGCCACCATCCCTCGAGTAGACCACGCGCAAAGGCCCCTGGTACTCGGTCCAGGCCGCCACGACATGACCCTCGGATGTGCCGAGCAGGTCCAGGCTACCGTTGTCCCAGCGATGCGCAGTGATACGCCCCTTGCCCGCGCCGTCGCGCACATTGGACAGGTTTTGGTGGGCCTCGAACGTCTCGCCACCATCCTGGGAGCGTGCGTACAAGATCTCGCCCCCGTGGTCGCCCCCTGTAAACAGAATCTCCTGCCAAAGCAGGTGGACGGTGAACGCCTTGCCCTCCTCGGACGCCTCGTCGATCACCACACGTGGCAGCCAGGAGAAGGTATCCACCTCACCACCGATCCGGGTGGGCTCATCAAATACCGCGTGGCCCTCTCGGTCATACCGCTGCAGGAAGATCGCCTGCTCCACCTGGTCGGCCCATACAACCACCACCTCGCCGCGCTCGCTGATGGCCACCGAGGCATCATCCACGTAGCGGAAATCCGATGCGTTCATCCGCCAAGGTCCACGGTAGGCCTCACCGCGAGCCACTTCGATTGGCGCTTCCCACACCACCTGCGCCTGCGTGTCGGTATCGGCCAGGACCGGTGCCATCCAAAGGCATAGGGCAAACAGGGCGGGCAAGACAAGCGTTCGGTTATCGCTACGCATACGACCTCCAGCCTTCCATTATGGGCCTTTGCGCATATTCAAACCGGGTTAAATCTTCTGAATAAGGGGTTCCGGTCGCCTCACCGGCCATTCAGAGGACGAACACGGGGCACCTCCGTCAGTACATCCAACCGGTCCGAAACTGGAAAGGATATCGGCCTCCTTCTTGTAGACTCTCCTCTCGCTACACAGGATCCCCACCCCATGACTCAACGCATACACCTGCTACTCGTCGCGCTCGTCGTCTCCCTCGCGAGACTCAGCGCCCGCGCGTCCGACTACAAATGAGTGAACCCGAATCTCAAGAAGGTCAGGACTAGTGCTTCGCATCGCTGCCGTGTTGCTGGGCCTTGTGATGCTTGCCAGCTACATCGGAGTGCAAAACTGGGAGGCCATGCGGGTGCTCCAGGACATCGAGGCCGGTGACGGACCGAGCGCGCTGAAGGACCGCACCCCGGAACCCGCGCGCGAAACGCTTACGGTCACGACGAACGAAGGGGGCATCGAAGCCGACCTCTACCATCCCCGGCAGGATGTCGGCGCCCGTATTGTCCTTGTGCCGGGCTTTACGCCAGAGGGCAAGGACGACCCCCGCCTGGTACAACTCGCCAATACACTGGCCCGGGCACGCTTCCTGGTGCTGGTCCCCGATCTGGAGGGCACGAAAGCCCTGAGGATCCGCACCCAGGATGCCGCCGCCATCGCGGATGCCGCTGCCCTGTTGTCCCGCCTGGAGGCAGAGCGCGCCCCGGATGACCAGGACGTCGGGGTCGCGGCAATCTCTTACGCCGTGGGCCTGGCCGCGCTCGCGACGCTAACGCCACAGGGAGAAGCGAGCATCGACTTCCTGGTCGGGATCGGCGGCTACTACGACACGAAGAACGTCATCACCTTCGCCACTACCGGGGCCTTCCAGGAACCTGGGTCAGACCGCTGGATGACCAGGACGCCCGATCCACTGGCGAAGTGGCTATTCCTGCGCGGCAATCTGCACATTCTCAATGACCCCGCAGACCGCGAGATCCTCGACGAAATTGCCTGGCGGCGCATGCACGATCCCGAGGCCCCGATCGACGAACTGGCCGCCGGTCTCGGCGAAGAGGGGCGAAGTCTATTGGCGTTAATTCGGAACGATCACCAGGAACGCGTGCCAGAGCTCCTCGAAGACCTACCTGCAAGCGCACAGGAGGCCATCGAGAAGCTATCCCTGGCCCATCGGGACCTCTCGCACCTTTCTGGCGGGGCGCTCCTGATCCACGGCCGCGACGACAATATGATTCCCCACACCGAAAGCGAGCGCCTCGCCAATGCAGTCGGCGAGACCGACCTGCATCTGATCGATGGTTTCTCCCACATCGATGCGCGAGGCGTGGGCCTGGTGGGCCAGTGGCAGCTCATCCGTGCCGTAACCAACCTGTTGGCTTGGCGGGACAACTGACCTGCGACAGGGGCACCTTCTCGCCCGGTCACCGCCTACTGGACTGCCTTCGTCCCGCGGCAGCCGGGATACTGCGTGCACCCCCAGAACTCCTCCCCCATATTGGAGCCCCGACGGGCCTTGCGCTTTACCATGGCGCTGCCGCACTTCGGGCAGGCTTGGCCTGGGAAGATCATGGGTGTCCTTATCTTTGCTTATCTTTCGCGTTCTAGTTCAGACCTAAACCTTGCCTTTTGTGCTTGTAAAGCTTTATAAGATTGCGGTTATGTCCGGACTTTGGCCATTGTTGTCGGAGACCATGGCGGCGATCTTGGCGGAACCCCCGGCAATAATGGCGCAGGTTAAATCTCTATCGCTGTTCTTCTTCGTAAAACTAGAGGGATACATACATGAAAACCGTTGCTCTTATTGCAGTTCTGTCTGCCGGCCTTCTTGCTACCCCCGTATCCGCGCAGTGGAATAACCCGTCTTCCCAGTGGGGTGGCTACAATGCGCCGGCCGCTCCTATGCCAAACCCATCAAGCTCTTGGTCCACCAGCGCGCCCAGTGCGGACTGGCGCTGCACGAGCTATACGGCCTCTGCCTACGATCGCCAGCTCGCTGGCTGTGACCGTTACAACACCATACCGGGCCTTGACCCGAACACTGGCAACTCGAGCATCATGCGCTGGAACTCTCGCGGCGAAGCCTACACCCGAGGTCGTGATGGCCAATGGCAGCGTAACCGCGCCTACGACTAGACGGAGTTGCCGATTGTTCTGGGTCGCATCCATCATCGATGCCATCGCATAGAGCTTCGGGGCCAGACCATACGTTTTGCCCTTCAACAACAGCCTGAAAGACAAAAGACATGGCTTGGCCCCGTGGTCGCTACCTTTTTAGTACGTCCCTTCAACCACCTCTGGATCCCCGGAATCGCTCTCTTTCACGACCCTGTAGCGCAGTAGATTGTCCTCAATCGAAAACCCCACCGGCCAGGCGCTCTGCCTCTCGAAAATCGGTAGGCCCTTTTCGATATCGAGAAGCTGCAAGGCCTCACCATGTACGCCGCGCCGCCAAACCAGAACGGCCCGTAGTTCCCGATGCTCGCCATACTCGAAAACCCGGGCACGATCGATGCCCGATGTAATCGCGCCGCGCGACTCCGCGTACCGCAAAGCCTCATCCCGGAAAGCGCATACATGGTCCATGCCCCGTCGATAATGGGCGAATATCTCTACCACCCCGTCATGGACAGGCTCGCGTAGCGAAAACACCTCCACCTGCTGGGTGTCCACACCGAACCAGGAACGCGTCACATCTCCTGGGTCTCTACCTTCAAGACGCAGTCTGCGATTCCATGCCCTGTCACAACGACAGGCTTGCGCCTCGGCGTCAGCCGCGATCATACCGACGACCGACCGTTCAGCCTCTAGCGCAACCCCCTCGAGCATCTGGAGCAATACATCGGTGTATCGGCAAGCCATATCCTCGTCGAACGACCGCTGAAGTAAAGCATGGGCAACCTGTAAATGCGTCCCGAATGGCGCGGGCGCCGCCAAGCAGGCTCCCAAAATCGAAGAAGCCCTATCAGCATCTGCTTCCCCTGAGGCAATCTCCAGTACATCCTCACACGGATCGGCCGACGAGACTGGCGCTGCCAGCCAACAGAGAGCCCCTACAACCAACCCACCCACAGCCTTTGGGCTAATCAACTTCAACGCATCGCTCCCCGCATGTCACTGCACCGCATCATCGCGCAAAACGTTTCCTGCGTCCCCTTTCAGTTTCTATGGCCAACGCGAAATCATGGGAAGAAATCATAGGTGTCCTCTTCTTCCCATCTTCGACCTGGCCCGACAGTCCGGCCGGAGAACGCGGCACCGCGCCCCGACCCGGTCCGCCCCGGTCCGGCCAGTAGACGCGCGCCCGAACTTGGGTATGCTGCAGGTATGCCCCGGCTATCGCTCGCGATCGGCAGCGGCCGGGATTCCGGCATCCGTGCGGGCGTCGGGGCGCGCCGCGATCCGCTCGGTGCCGCAGCCCGATGCCGCGCGCGTTAACCAGGAGCCTCACCGTCATGGGCATGGCCTGTTGTGCACCGCACGGCGCGAACGCCGACATCAACCCCTGCCACTGTGGCGCGGCCCATACCCAGGCGGCCCTCCGGCGCATCGAGGCCGACCTGAACCGGCGCCAGTTCCTCGGCGGTGCCGCCGCCGTGCTGGGCATGTTCGCGGGCTTCGGCCTCACCCCGCGCGAGGTCAAGGCCGGTGAACCCGGGCAACCGCTGCTGCTCACCCACCTGCGACTGTTCGACGGCGAGACCCTCGCGTTGCGCGAGGACGTGGACATCCTGATCGAGGACGGCCGCATCGCCGCGCTGCCCCGGCGCGGCGAGGGCCCGACCGCCGCACGCACAATCGACTGCGGCGGGCGCGCCGTCATCCCCGGCCTGATCGACGCCCACTGGCACAGCACGCTGGTCGGGGTTAGCCAGATGACCGCCATGACCGCGGACATCGGCTTCCTGCACCTGATGGCCGGGCGCGAGGCAGGCGCGACCCTGATGCGCGGCTTCACCACCGTGCGCGATCTTGGCGGACCGGCCTTCGGCCTGAAGATGGCCATCGACCGCGGCGCGGTGGCCGGCCCGCGCATCTTCCCCTGCGGCGCGATGATCTCCCAGACCTCCGGGCACGGCGATTTTCGCCAGCGCCACGAGTTGCCGCGCATGCCGAGCACCCCGCCGAATTACATTGAGAGCAGCGGTGTCGCTGCGATCGCCGATGGCGTGGACGAGGTGCTGCGCCGCACCCGGGAACAGCTGATGCAAGGCGCCAGCCAGATCAAGATCATGGCTGGGGGCGGCGTCTCCAGCCTGTACGACCCGCTGGACACTGCCCAGTACCTGGAAGAGGAGATGCGAGCCGCCGTACGCGCCGCCGCCGACTGGGGCACCTACGCATGCGCCCATGTCTACACGCCGCAGGGCATCCAGCGCGCGATCCGTGCCGGGGTGCGTTCCATCGAGCACGGCCAGCTTGCCGACGAGGAGACGGTGCGCATGATGGCGGACGCCAACGTGTGGTGGAGCATCCAGCCCTTCCTGGACGACGAGGACGCCAACCCGAAGACGGACCCCGTCTCCCGGGCCAAGCAGCTCCAGGTGAGCGCGGGCACCGAGCGCGCCTTCGAACTGGGCCGCCAGTACGGCGTGCCCATGGCCTTCGGCACCGACATCCTGTTCAGCCCCGAGGGCGCCGCCAGCCAGGGACGCCAACTGGCCAAGCTGACCCGCTTCATGTCCCCGCTGGAGGCCCTGCACATGGCCACCGGAGCGGCCGGCCAACTGCTCGCCCTATCCGGCGACCGCGCCCCCTACCCCGGCCGGCTCGGCGTCATCGCCGAAGGGGCCCTGGCCGACCTCCTCGTGGTCGATGCCGACCCGGTCGCCGGCCTGGACTGGCTGGATGCACCCGCAGACCACCTGCACCTAATCATGAAGGGCGGCAGCATCGTTCGGAACGAACTGGAACGTACTCTGTAGATCAATATCCTCTGGACTTCCTGACAAGGAATCATCGGTGTCATTTGCTTCGTTCTTCTCTTAGCTGACACCGCGCCCCACTAGCCAGAGAGCCAGTAGCGGGACGGCATTGAACAGGATGATTCCGAGCTTGTAAGCGCCCATGAGGCCATAGTGAATCGCGTCAAACTGCTCCGGCTTCAGCCGAAACCACTTGCTATGAAGCCTATGAATTGAGTCCCGCGCAACCAGAAAGGCAATGAACCAGAAAACCAGAATCCCGTAGTTGATCGCCAGTGAGTACAGCAGGAAATTCCAGAGGAATGCATCGTGCATGGGTCTCTCCTGTGGCAGTTAACGCTTCCAAGACGCGCGGCTTTGTAGAAGGAATTATGGGTGTCCTCTTATCCCTTCTCCCCGACTGGCCACCCGCCTCGCAATCAATGCCTCGCACTGCGGCTCACGGTTCATGGCGTTCAAACCACTCGAGGATGAGCTCCAGGCGTTTGACCAGGTTCACCGGAGTGCCGTCCCGGGACAGGTTGTGGCCTTCGCCATCAAATACCGCCAGCTCGGTCTCCACGTCGTTGTTGAGCAGCGCGTAGAACCACTCCTGGCCCTGTCCGATCGGCGTGATCCGGTCATCGGTAGAATGGATGATCAGCGTCGGCGTACTCACCTGGTCGGCGTACTTGAGCGGTGAACGTCCCCAGTAATAGTCGTAGTTCGCCCAGATCGTGCCGCCGAACTCGGCATTCATCCGTGCCGGCACGTAGTCCTGGGTGCCGGCCTCGGAGATCCAGTTGGAGACACTGCGCTGGGTCACCGCCGCGCGGAAGCGGTCGGTCTGCGTGGTGATCCAGTTGGTCAGGAAGCCGCCATGGCTGCCGCCGGTCAGAAACAGGCGCTCCTCGTCGATCCAGTCGAAGCGCTCCAGCGCCGCGTCCAGGGCCTGCATGTTGTCGCGATAGTCGACCCCACCGTAGTCCTGGTGCACCGAGGCCTGGAACTCGTGGCCGTAGCCGGTCGAACCCCGATAGTTGGTGAACAGCATCGCGTAGCCCGCGCCCGCGATCATCTGGAACTCGTGGAACCAGCGATGGCCCCACATATGCGCCGGGCCGCCACGAATGTTGAGTACCAGTGGCCAGTCATCGCCGGCGTCAAATCCTTTGGGCCGCAGCAGGAACGCATCGACCGTCCGGCCGTCCTCGACCTCGTAGCTGAAGCGTTCGAGCTCGGTCCGGTACCGGGATTCCAGCAGGGCGTCGTTGAAGCCCGTCAGGCGTCGCGACTCGAACCCGTCACTGTCGGCGACGTGCACCTCCGGCATCCGGGTTTCGTCTTCGACCAGCAAGGCCAGGAACCCGCCGTCGGCGGCAAAGTCGATATCGCTGAGAGCGGCTTTGTCACCGAGGACCACCTCGCTGTCTCCATCGGCATCCAAGCGCATCAGTGGACGGCTGCCGCGGAAGTCCGCCCATACCAGGGGACGATCGAACCCCTCGGGCCACCAGGCCTGCGTGACGGAGAACTCCATGCCATCGTGCAGTACCTTGTGGTCGTCGTTGCCGATCCCGATGCGGTGCAGCTCCACGGGACGAAAGCGGTCGGACTGATAGTGGAAGGCGACCTGACGCCCGTCGGGCGAGAACAGTGGGTCGGTGGCACGCCCGTCGGGCGCGGCCAGCTTGCGTTCCTCACGGCTTTCAAGGTCGAGCAGGTAGACGTCCTGATTGAAGCTGCCGTCGTACTCGCCGCCGCTGCGATCGGCATTGAACGCCAGGAAGCGACCATCCGGTGAAACCGTCGGGTTGTTGTAGTTCCACTCGGCGTCCCCTGCCAAACGCTCGAGTTCCCCGCTTGCCGAATCCAGCAACCACAAGGTGCGCCGGCTCTCATCCAGCCAACCCTGCGACTCTCGACGGCTGAGCGGCCGCGAATAGATCTTCACATCCGCCTGCGGTGCGTCATCCCCCCGCTCCTCCTGCGCGGGATCCTCGACGGCCGGGTCGATGGTCAGGGTAACGATCAGGTGTTGACCATCAGGCAGCCATGCAAAGTCCGCGATACTGCCCTGTTGAATCTCGGTGATGGCATGGGCTTCACCACCGTCAACAGGCATCAGATGGATCTGGGCGTCCTTATCGACGGTCCTCAAGAAGGCCACTTGCCGCCCATCGGGAGAAAAACGGGGATGACGATCGGACTCCCCCTGGGTGAACGGCCTCGCCGATCCCGAGCCATCGGCCGGCACCATCCAGATGCTCGATTCCCGATTGCGGCGTTCATCGTCCACGCGACTGCGCACGAAGGCGACATGGCCCGCATCCGGCGAAAGCCTAGGTGTGATCTCTCAATAGGTTGTCCACGGGACGACTCCGAAGGATGCTGAGTTTGCGGACTGAGCCATTCCCAAGGAGGACGCCCCGTGAACCTTCACCAAAATGCCTTAATGGGCCCCCGCGGTCGAGAGCGGATGGCTCGTCTGGTCGTGGATCACGGCCAGAGCCTTCGGGCCACGGCCCGCGCCGTTGGCGTGGATCCGAAGACCGTGCAGCGCTGGGTCCAGCGGTTCCAGGAGGCGGGCCGTTCAGGTCTTGTGGACCGTTCGT
>NZ_AQXQ01000005.1 GCF_000376865.1 Thioalkalivibrio sp. ALJ7
CTGGACGGGGCGCTGACCCAGGTGAACAGCCTGCGTGCGGAGCTGGGTGCGGTGCAGGTGCGGTTCGAGTCCACTATCGACAACCTGAGCGTGAGTTCCGAGAACCTGTCGGATGCGCGTTCGCGGATCCGGGATGCGGACTTCGCGGCGGAGACGGCGGAGCTGACCCGCGCCCAGGTGCTGCAGCAGGCGGGTACCTCGGTGCTGTCGCAGGCCAATGCGGTTCCGCAGAACGTGCTGGCCCTGCTGCAGTAAGCTCGATCACTCGGGCTTCTGGTTGAGGGTGGATGGCGAGGTCGCCATCCACCCCTTCTGAAGAGGACAGCGATATGAGTGATGGAATCGGCAGTATCACATCACCGCTGGTGGCAGTGAACCCGCGCGGGGGCGAGGGGGCGAAGGCCCCAGGTCCCGGTGCGGGTCCTGTTCGTGGCGAGGGTCGGCCGGAGGCCGTCTCGCGTGCGGGCAGTGTCACGGAATCATCAGCTCCTAGTTCCACCGGACCTGCGATCGAGGCCATGGACATGGACGAGGTCAATCAGGTGGTGGAGTCGATCAATTCCTACCTGCAATCCACCAAGCGGGCGCTGGAGTTCAGCGTGGACGACACCAGTGGCCGCACGGTGATCACGGTAATGGATGGTGACCGGGAGCAGGTAATCCGGCAGATCCCGCCAGAGGCTGTGCTGGCCCTGGTGGAGCGCTTCCAGAGTGATCAGGAACTGGGTGGTACAGGCCTGGTGGATCAGGCCTGATGCCGTCCGGGGCGCGCCGCCCCGGTACGCATGACGGTGGCCAGAAGGGCCGGTCCCGGGTTCGGGGTCGGCCCTTTTTGGTTGTGTTGGCGGAGGGTTGCCGGACGCACGGCAAACAACTGCCGGCTGAGTCTAAAGCTGCGGGTTTTCCGGCCGTTACAGGCGCATAAAGAGGGCTAATCGAGCCCTCATTGCCTCAGCTTACGGGGCTTACAGGGAGGGGATAATGTCCCAGATCATCAACACCAATGTTCTGTCGCTGAACGCGCAGCGCAATCTGGGGAATTCCCAGGGTGCGCTGGCCCAGAGTCTGGAGCGTCTGTCCTCGGGCCTGCGGATTAATAGCGCCAAGGATGACGCGGCCGGTCTGGCCATTTCCGAGCGTTTCAGCACTCAGATTCGCGGTCTGAACCAGGCGGTGCGCAATTCCAACGACGGGATTTCGTTTGCGCAGACGGCTGAGGGCGCGCTGGGGACCGTGGGTGATGCGCTGCAGCGGGCACGCGAGCTGGCGGTGCAGGCGGCGAACGATTCCAACTCGGCCTCGGACCGTCAGGCGCTGAACGACGAGGTTCAGCAGCTGATGTCCGAGGTCTCGCGGATCGCCAACAGCACCGAGTTCAACGGTGGCCGTGTACTGGATGGCAGTGTGCAGGACCTGTTCTTCCAAGTGGGCGCGAACCAGGGCCAGACCATTGCGGTCAGCGGCGTGGACTCGAGGACCTCCGAGCTTGGTACAACCGAGGCGATCTCCGCCGCGCGATTCAGCCAGGAGCAGATCGAAGATGGATTCCAGTTCGTCGGACCTTTTGAGATCGTTCTTAACGAAGACGGGGCATTCACCGGTGAGGTGGTTACAGCGAGTTTTACTGGGCCGACCACGCTGGACGAGGTAGTGCGCGAGATCAACAGCGCGATCCAAGATGCCGCAGCAGGGAATAGCACTATCACCGATGCCGGCTTGAGTGCGGCTCTGCGCGTAGACAATGAGGGCAATACGGGGATCGTGATCAACGGGGCCTTTGATGCTGAATTCGACGTGCGCGATGACATTACGGTCACGGATTTGGACGGAGGTGCCCTGGCATATCCGGTCTTCGGTGATCCGGTGCCTGCAACCCAGGTCAACCTGAACGACATCGACGTAATCACCCGCGAGAGCGCTAGCCAGGCGATCGGTGCGCTGGACGGTGCGCTGACCCAGGTGAACAGCCTGCGTGCGGAGCTGGGTGCGGTGCAGGTGCGTTTCGAGTCCACCATTGACAACCTGGGTGTGAGTGCCGAGAACCTGTCGGACGCGCGTTCGCGGATCCGTGATGCCGACTTCGCGGCGGAGACGGCGGAGCTGACCCGCGCCCAGGTGCTGCAGCAGGCGGGTACCTCGGTGCTGTCGCAGGCCAATGCGATTCCGCAGAACGTGCTGGCCCTGCTGCAGTAAACGGGGCCGTGCGGGCCTTTGAATGATGGCCCGCACGGCCCCGGCACCGCTGGCGCCAGTCGAGAGCGCTGCCCCGGTTTCTATAGGCCGCATCCAAACGGGTGTGGCCTTTTGGTGTTGCAGCGGCGAAGATTTTTCGAAGTAGGGGATCAAGATTTGCGCTAGGCTGTCGTTATAGAAGGTGTACGTGCACAGAGGCGGTCGAGACGTCGACCTGCGAGGAGCAATACGATGGCAATCAGTGCGATGGGTGTGGGGTCCGGCCTGGATCTGAACCAGATTGTAGGCGACCTGCTGAACGCCGAACGCGTTCCCAAGGAGGAGCGCTTCAACCAGCGCGAAGAGCGTATCGAGGCGCAGATTTCGGCCTTCGGAAACCTGCGCAACGGGATCGAACAGCTCCAGGGTTCGCTGCTGTCTCTGTCTGGATTCGAACTGAATCAGACGGCCTCGATCTCCGACGAGAGCGTGGCAACCGTGAGTGCCGATGGCACCGCCGACAATGGCGCCTTCTCGCTGCAGGTGAACCAGCTGGCGCAGGCCCAGGCGCTCGCCACCACCGCTGGGGATTTTGCGGACGGTGATGCCGAGGTCGGGGCTGGGCAGCTGCAATTGCAGCTGGGGGATAGCAGCCCGGTGACGATCAATGTCGAGGAAGGCGACACGCTGCGCGATGTGCGCGATGCCATTAACGAGGCCGGCGCGGGCGTGCGTGCGTCCATTGTGAACGATGGTAACGGCGCGCGGCTGGTGCTGAACGCCTCCGAGACGGGGGCGGACAACACGATCTCGCTGACCGCGACCGAGGACCCGGCCGGTAGTGGCCTGTCGCGCCTGGATGGCAGCAACTTGGTCGAGACACGTGCGGCGCAGAATGCCGAGGCGGTAATCGACGGCGTGACCGTGACTAGCGCCACCAACACCCTGGACGACACCATCGAAGGCGTCACGATCGAATTGCAGGGCACCTCCGCGGCGCCGGCTACAGTCTCGGTGCGGGAAGATCAGAGCGCACTGCGAGAGGCTCTGCAGGGCTTTGTCGAGCAGTACAACACGCTGGTCGGACAAACCCGAGAACTGACGTCCTACAACGTGGAGGACGACGAGCCGTCGGTGTTGACGGGTGACAGTACCGTACGCGGCGTGCGCAGCCGCTTGAGCGAGGCCCTGCTGCAGCCGGCCGGAGTGCCGGATTCTGGGGTGCAGACGCTGGCCGAGCTGGGGATCGTCTCGAATCGCGATGGGACGCTGAATTTCGACACCAGTCGCTTTAATCAGGCGATGGATAACAACGACTTCGAAAGTATTTCGGAGGTAGTGCGTGAAGTCGGCGGGCGCATGGAAGAGGTCACCCGGACCTTCGTCGCACCGGATGGGCTGATCGGGAACCGTACCGACGGGCTGCGTGGCGACCTGGAGCGCATCGAACAGCAGCGGGAGCGGCTGGATGTCCGTCTCGAGCGTATGGAGAGCCGCCTCGTGGCACAGTTCTCGCGCATGGATACCGCCGTCGCGCAGATGCAGAGTACGGGTGACTTTCTGACCAGCCAGCTGGCGAATATGCCGCTGGCCCAGAACAATTCTCGTCGATAGTCGCGCCGCTTGGGCGAACGGATAACGGAGAGCAACACATGTACGGACCGGGCATGAATCGAGCGGTGAACCAGTACCGGCAGTCGGGCGCGCTGGCCGAGGCCCAGGTAGCGGACCCGTACCGGCTGATCCAGATGCTATTCGAGGGCGCGCTGGAGCGGATTGCCGTGGCCAAGGGTGCGATGCAGCAGGGCAATGTGGGCCTGAAAGGCGAGAAGATTGGCAAGGCGATCGATATCGTTGAGTCGCTGCGCGCGGTCCTGGATCACAAGCACAACCCTGAACTCTCCGGAAATCTGGATGCGCTCTATGAGTACATGAGCCGCCGCCTGTTGGAAGGCAATGCCCAGAACGATCCGGCCGCGTTGGACGAGGTGGCGAAATTACTCCGTGAGATCAAGTTCGGCTGGGATGAAATCCCGCCCGAACAGCGTCAGCGCAAGGCCGGGTGACGTTGAAGGTGTTGACCGAACCTCTTGCGCGTGCTGTCGTGCACTGATGACGCTGACACACGATTCCGATTCAGAAGCTGACAGCGCAACGCTGGAAGATGCAGTCGAAGCCGTCCATCGACTAATGGCTCAGGCGGTTGAGGAAGAGGAATGGGACCGCCTCGAAGACCTTGACCTAAAGGCTCGCATACTGATCGATCGTGCTTTCAGTGCGGAGCCGGTCCCGCTTCGTGATGACAGCGGGCTGACCCTGCGCGAGGCGTTAGAAGCGCTTTCTCGCTTTTATCAGGAAACCTTGCCTGAGCTAGCCGACCGCCGCAGTAATGCGGGGCGTCAGTTGCGCGAGTTGCGGGCCGGGCGGCGGGGTACCGACGCCTACAAAAGCACGCGCCAGCACTCCATGCGCTCTGGGCCCCTAAAGCCCGGTGAGTGAACGGCATCCGAGCGCCGTATGGCGTTTCTCTATGGCGTTGGCCATAGCCCTGATCAACGGTTCGCGTTGAGGGGACGCCTGACCCCGTCGTTCCTGCTGACTTTCCCAGCGTTATAACCTATATCCCGGACCGAAGGCACGAGGAGGAGAAGAGCCATCGTGTTGAGGTGCGCGTGTCGACGGGTGAATGCGGTCTTGGTATCAGACACCGTGGTTGGCGCGACGGACGGTTTGGACGCTGGGGAGGGATTGGAGGCGGTCGAAGAGGTTACTGAGTTCGCCGAGGTCGCTGTATTCGGCTTCCAGTTCCATGCGGACGCTGCGGTCGTCGCGGTCGGTGCGGGTGTTGACGCGGAGCAGGTTGATGCCGCATTCGGAAAAGGCGCTGCCGACCTCGCCGAGCAGGCCGGGGCGGTCATGGGCTTCCAACTCGAGCGTGATGAGTTCGCTTTCAGGCTCGTCACCCCAGGAGACAGGGATCAGGCGGCCGCGCTTTTCGTCCGGCAAGTGAAGGATATTGACGCAGTCGCTGCGATGGACGGAGACGCCCGCACCGCGTGTGATGAAGCCAACGATGGGGTCGCCAGGATGCGGATCGCAGCAGCGCGCGCGGGTGGTTAGCAGGCCGCCAACGCCGCGGATTCGGATGTCGTCCTGTGCCTCGCGTGGCCCCTGCGGTGCTGTGTGCGTTTCCTGCTTCGGTGTGGCGGGTTGTCCTTCTGGCTCCGTCGCCGCTTTTGCTCGGGCCTCGCGGAGCTGTTGGGCGATCCGTCCGGCGATCTGTGCCGTGGTGATGTCACCAGCGCCCAATGCGATCAGGAGCTCGTCGAACGTCTGGTACTTCATCGCGCCGGCCAGGGCGTCCCGGTCGAGATCGGCGCCGCAGCCAAGGCGGTGGCATTCGCGATCGAGCAGGTGCTTGCCAGTGGCCAGGTGTTCGTCCTGGTGCTGCTGGCGGAACCAGGTGCGGACCTTGGAGCGGGCGCGGGCGGTATTCAGATAGCCGAGGTTGGGGTTGAGCCAGTCACGGCTGGGGCCGCCCTCCCGGGTGGTCAGGACCTCCACGCGTTCGCCTGATTTGAGCCGGTAGGTGAGGGGGACGATGTGGCCGTCCACCTTTGCGCCGCGGCAGCGATGGCCGACCTCGGTATGCACGGCGTAGGCGAAATCCAGGGGCGTCGCGCCCTGGGACAGGTCCAGAACTTCGCCCTGGGGGGTAAGAACGAACACGCGCTGGTGCAGGGGCTCGCTCTGGATCTCGTCCAGCAGGTTCTGGTCGGAGCTTTCCGCCGATTCCAGCAGCTGGCGCAGGTTGGCAATGGCGCGGTTGAGGGCCTGATCCTCGCGCCCGCCTTCCTTGTAGCGCCAGTGGGCGGCGACCCCGAGCTCGGCGAAGTCGTCCATCTCGCGGGTGCGGATCTGCACTTCGACGACCTTGCCCTCGGGGCCCACCACGGCGGTATGGAGCGACTGGTAGCCGTTGGCTTTCGGATTGGCGATGTAGTCGTCGAACTCGCTGGGCAAATGGCGCCAGTCGTTATGCACGATACCGAGCACGGTATAGCAGGTCGCCAGCTGTTCGACGATCACGCGGGTTGCGCGTAGGTCGTAGAGTTCGGAGAGCGAGGTCCGCTTGCGCTGCATCTTCTTCCAGATGCTGTAGATGTGCTTGGGCCTGCCAAATACACGAGCTTCGATCCCTTGGGTCTTCAGGCGGTCCTGAAGGGTTTGGGCGAACTGTTCGACGTAGGTCTCGCGCTCGGTGCGGTTTTCCTCCAGGCCCCGGGCGATATCCCGATAGGTTTCCGGCTCCAGGATTCGCAGGGCGAGGTCCTCCATTTCCCACTTGAGCTGGCCGACGCCGAGCCGGTTGGCAAGTGGGGCGATGACATCCAGGGTTTCCTGGGCCAGGACGCGAGCGTTGTCATCTGGTTCGCGCACCAGCAGTCGAAGGTGTTGGACGCGGAACGCCAGCTTGATCAACACGGCACGTACGTCGTCCACCATGGCCATCAGCATTCGCCGCAGGCGTTCCGCTTGCTCGGGGCGACCGGCCGGTGTTTCGAAGCGACGACGGACCAACGCCGCGACGTTTGTCGTCAGCCGGGCAATGGCCGTTCCGAAGCGCTGCTCGAGCTGGGCAGGCTTAAGCGCATCCGCGAGATAGACCGGGACCAGCAGCGTTGCAATCAGCGTTTGGCGATCCACGTTGAGGTGGCGCAGGATCTCGGCCACATCCAGGGGGTGCGACTCGAGGCCGGAGGTCTCCACCGTTTCGAGGGCCCGATCCAGTGCCTCGGCCAGTTGTTCGCCGGAGGCGTCTTCCAGGGGTTGATGGCCCGCGAAGTGTCGCAGCAATGCGTCTCGGTCGAGCCCCTGGAGATCCGTGTTGGTCAGCAGCGAATGGCGCATGAAGGTTGTCGTCGGAGCGAAGGGAGAGTCGTATTGTACGGAACCCCGAAGCCTGGTGAGTGGCTTGCGAAGGAGAATGGCGGCGGTCAGGATCGGGGGTATGGTCAATCTGTTCAAGATTCTGCTTCTCTTGGGGCTAGGCTACGCCCTGGTGGTCGGGCTGATGTTCGTGACCCAGGACCGCCTGGTGTATATGCCCTCCAGCACGATTTCCGGTACACCCGAGCGCGTGGGGCTGGACTATGAAGATGTTCACCTCACTGCGGAGGATGGTGTGCGCCTTCATGGCTGGTTCCTGCCCGGGCCCAATGATGATTCGCCGGCACTGCTTTTCCTGCATGGCAACGCCGGCAATATCGGGCATCGGCTGCACTCGCTGCAGCAGTTCCACGAGCTGGGCATGGCGGTATTGATTATCGATTATCGCGGCTATGGGCGAAGTGCCGGGCGCCCTGATGAGCAGGGGACCTATGCCGATGCGCGTGCAGCCTGGCGCTACCTGGTAGAGGAACGCGCATTCCCGTCCGAGGCGGTAGTCCTGTTCGGGCGCTCGCTGGGTGCGGCTGTAGCGGCGGACCTGGCGACGGAGGTGCAGCCGGGTGCGGTGATCCTGGAATCCGCGTTTACCTCAGCGGCGGACCTGGGTGCCCGCCACTACCCCTGGCTACCCGTTCGGGCGTTGCTGCGTCACCAGTACGACGCCCTGGATCGTGTGGAAAGGATCAAGGCACCCATTCTTCTGGCCCACAGTCGAGAAGACGAAATCGTCCCCTTCAGTCACACCGAAAGGCTGCAGGCTGTAGCGCCGGATGCCCGGGTACTGGAGATGCAGGGTGGTCACAACGACGGGTTTTTGGCCACTGGCGAGGCCTATATCGAGGGACTTCGCACGTTCTTGCAGGAAGCGGGGCTCTCACTTGCCAGCCCCTGAAAGGTGTCATGAACGGGGCCCGTGTCTCCGGCGCAGGAGATTGGTAGACTTCGCGGCTGTTTTGGTCGGAATGGATGCCCCTGGCGCCACGGAATGAGCGAACCCACCGTAACCAGCCCGTTGAAGGTGACGTATTGCCGAGACGATTCTCCGGAATCGGCTACGGCATCCGTGGTCATACGGTTTGGGGCGGCCAGTGGTGTCGAGTGCCTACCCGAGCGGATAGAGATTCAAGTTGGGTTGCAGCCGTTGGGGCGTGATACCGATTGGTTGGAATGCTGGTCACTACCGCACGGGGCCGCTTGCGATACGGGGGAGATCGGTGCGCTGACCTACCTCCGAAGCGGGGGGTGCCTGATTGGATGTTGGTTTCATGCCCTGGATGCCACGACCGACCCCGAACCTCTGACCGAGCGCGCCTACCAAGAGATTCTGGCAGGTTGCCAGGCGTTGGGCTTCGAGCACCTGGTGCGGGTCTGGAACTACTTTCCCGCGATCAATGAACCGGTCGCCGAACAGGAACGGTATCGAGGATTCTGCAGCGGCCGTGCACGGGTGTTCGAGTCTCTACCGGAGTACGAACGAAATCTCCCAGCGGCGACCGCCATCGGTACGCATGCCGACGGTCTGCTGATTTACTTCATTGCCACTCAGGAGGCGGCGGCTCGCATCGAGAACCCGCGCCAGGTGAGCGCCTACCGCTATCCGCGACAGTATGGTCCGCGCAGCCCGTCATTCGCGCGTGCCAGCCTATGGCAGTCGGGTCCCGAGTCGGCCGAACTGTTCATCTCGGGCACGGCGAGTATCGTAGGACATGAGAGCCGTCATGCTGGCGATCTAGAGGCGCAGATTGATGAGAGTCTGCGCAATATCGGGGTGCTGTTGGAGGAGGCTGCGACGCACCATCCTGTCGGCGTCGAAGGGCCGAAAGCGCTCTCGATGCTCAAGGTTTATCTGCGTCATGCCAAAGATGCGCCTGCCGCCGAGCGCCACCTGCGTACCCGTCTCGGTGATGACGTACCGTGCCTGTTGTTACATGGCGATATCTGCCGAGAAGAATTGCTGGTCGAGATCGAGGGCCTTTACTCCGAGCATCGTCCGGAACCACTGGCGTCGCCCTGAAGCGCCGCAGTCCCCTCAAACATTGATGTCGGATGGGTTGTGCGCGCCGCTGGGGCCGCAATAACCGGTCCCAAGCCTGGGAGCATATGGAATGCCGCAATCGACGAAGAAACCACATCCGGTCCTGAAGGATTACTACGGGGACGAGGAGAGTCGTCGCGCGTACGTCGACGACCTGTTCGACCGTACCGCGCCTTACTACGATCGAATCCTGCGCGTCGGTTTCTTTGGTACGGGGCAGGCCTACCGTCGCTTTGTGCTGAAGAAATCCGGGTTGAAGGCCGGGATGAAGGTGCTGGATGTAGCCACCGGGACCGGGCCGGTGGCGCAGGAGATCCGCAAGGTCGTCGGCGACGATCATCTGACCTGTGTGGATCCCAGTCGCGGCATGATGGATATCGCCCGCACCAAGATGGATGCCACCTTCATCCAGAGTCTGGGCGAGCAAATGCCCTTGCCAGAACGCGAATTCGACCGGCTATACATGGGCTACGGGCTGCGCCACGTGCGCGATCTGCACGAGTTGTTCAGCGAATACTTCCGGGTGTTGAAGCCCGGTGGTCGCTGCACGATCCTGGAAGTCTCGCGCCCACGGACCAAGCGCCAGTTTGCGCTCGCGCGTTTTTACTTTCGTGACTTTGTCCCGTTCGTAGGCAAGGTCCTGACTCGAGATCCGGACGGGCACCTGCTGATGCGCTATTTCTGGGACACGATTGATCAGTGCGTGCCGCCGGAGGAGATCCAGGACACCCTGCGCGCGGTCGGCTTTGAGGATGTCCAGCGCGACGTCCAGCTCGGCGTGTTCAGCGCTTATACGGCCACACGCCCGGCCGAATGATCCAGGTGGTCCGTTGGCATGTCTGAAAGTGAAGGCCGCACCGGGTTTCAAGCGCAACGCGATCGGTGCCTGGATGGGGGAGGCGCTTAAGCGGCAGGCGCAGGCTCCACCGGAGAAAGGTCGTGCCAATCAGGCAGTGTTGAGCGGCTGGCAAGCGAACTGGGAACTTCCAAGACGGCCATCCAACTCGTGGCCGGTGCGCCGCCGCGCATCAAGACCGTGTCGGTGGATGGCGGGTCTGAGGCGGATCTTCGCCGCGCGCTATCCTGAACCTGAACCCCTATTGCTGGGTACCGCCAACTTCGACAGGAATTACGGATGAATCGACTGACGATTACTCGACCGGACGATTGGCACCTGCACCTACGCGACGGGGATGTGCTGGCGTCGGTGTTGCCGGATACCGCGCGTCGCTTCCACCGCGCGATCATCATGCCTAACCTGAAGCCGCCCGTGACCACGGTGGAGGCGGCCGCGGACTATCGCGACCGGATCCTGGCGGCCCTGCCGGATGAGGCCGATTTCGAGCCATTGATGACGCTGTACCTGACCGAGGGCACCACGCCGGAGATGATCGAGGCGGCGAAGGCCTCGGGTTTTATTCATGGCGTGAAGTTGTACCCCGCTGGGGCCACCACCAATGCGGCCAGTGGCGTGACCGATATCCGGCGTTGTTACCCCGTGTTCGAGGCTATGCAACGGTTGGATCTGCCTTTGCTGGTTCATGGTGAGGTGACCGATCCGGATGTGGATATCTTCGATCGGGAGGCGGTGTTCATCGAACGCCATCTGGAACCCCTGATCCGTGATTTTCCAGACCTGCGGGTTGTGCTGGAGCACATCACCACTGAATCGGCCGTGCAGTTCGTCCAGGATGCGCCCGCGAACGTGGGATCCACCATTACGCCCCAACATTTGCTATACAACCGCAATGCGCTGTTTGCAGGTGGTATGCGCCCGCATCACTTCTGCCTGCCGATCCTGAAGCGTGAACGCCATCGCAAGGCTCTGGTGGAAGCAGCGACCAGTGGACACCCGCGTTTCTTCCTGGGGACCGACAGCGCACCGCATCCGCGTCACGCGAAGGAGTCGGCCTGTGGTTGTGCGGGCATCTATTCGGCCCACGCAGCCATCGAGCTGTATGCCGAGGTGTTCGCGGCAGCGAACGCCCTGGACCGCCTGGAAGGGTTTGCCAGCCACTTCGGCGCGGACTTCTATCGCCTTCCGCGCAACACCGACACGCTAACGCTGGAACGTGCGCCCTGGACCGTGCCCGAGGCCGTCCTGTTCGGGCACGATCCCGGCGTGCCGTTACGCGCGGGGGAGTCGATCGGTTGGCAGCTAGCCCGGTAGCTGGGCGAACGAACCCTGTTCGCCATGGATGGTCAGCAGAGATAGACAAGTGAATTGAAACAAGAGGATGGACACATGACCGAACCCAATGTGCAACGCGGAACCCTGTGGTTCTGGATGGCCATCAGCTTGGGTGTGGCTCTACTGATTGTCGCACTGGGCGTCGGGCTGGAACCGGCCGGTGCCGCCATCCTGCGCGCGCCTCTGAGTTCGCCGGCCGCCGGAGCGCTGGGCTTTGGCCTGCTGATGGTCTGGGCGGCGTATGCCTATGCCTTGTCCGCGGGGCGCGCCGCGGGTAGCCAGGAGATGGGGGTGGTCATCCTCAACCTGGGGCTCCCGGTGGCGCTGATCCTGCTGTGGCGGGCTGAACTAAACGCCCTGGCGTTTTTCGTGGCGCTGGGTTGGGCGCTTACGCTGGGTGGCATGGCCATGCGCCTGTTCCGCCGAGAGGCCCTCGCGGGAATCATGATGCTGCCACTGATCGGTGTCAGCATGACGGCGATCCTGTTGTCCTTGACGCTTTGGATGGTGCCTGCTGCGACCGGGAACACCTGAAGTCTAAACGGACCGCTCTGGATGTTGCTGACCGAGGTACAAAGCGAGGCTCGATTGGCCAACGCTGCGCAACGCGGCGAGTTTGACGGCTTGCCCGGAGCCGGGCGGCCCCTGGTGCTGGATGACGATAGCGCAGTGCCGAAAGAACTGCGCATGGCCTATCGGGTGATGAAGAACGCGGGCTACGTTCCCGAGGCCGTACGCCTGCGGGGCGAGGTGGCCTCGGCTGAGGCCATCCTGCAGGCTGCGGATGATGACGCGGCGCGCCAACAGGCCGCGCGCCGCCTGCGTCTGTTGCTGGATCGCCTGAATCGCAGCGAAGAAGGGCGCGGGATGATCTCCGAATCGGGCTATTTCCAAGCCCTGTGTGAACGGATGGATGGTCCCGAGCGATGATGAGTCCGCTCCACGGCCCGGTGCGGGGTCGGGGCGCGACCATCGACCCAGATGCCCGCTTTGAACCGACCCGCCGCGAGGCCTTCGACGACGGTTGGGTAGGCGACGATGATGCCCCAACACCGCTGCGCACTGAGGTCACGGTCGAGCATCCGCGCAGGGTCCTGTCGTGGAATCAGTCGCCGGATGTCCCATTCGAACTGTCGCTTAACCCGTATCGGGGCTGTGAGCATGGATGTTCCTACTGCTTTGCGCGCCCTGCGCATGCCTATGTGGGGTTGTCACCCGGTCTGGATTTCGAGAGCCGGTTGTTTGCAAAAGTCGGTGCCGCCGACTGTCTGCGGCGAGAGTTGGCGCGGCCATCGCACCGTGTAACGCCCCTGGCACTGGGGATTAACACGGATGCCTACCAACCCATCGAACGCGAATGGCGGATCACGCGAGAGATTCTCGAAGTGCTGGCCGCCACCAGGCACCCGGTTTCCATTGTCACCAAGTCCGCCTTGGTGGAGCGCGATCTCGACCTGCTGGCGCCGATGGCCGAACGCGGGCTGGCGCAGGTCGCCATCTCGGTAACCACGCTGGACCGCGGACTTTCGCGCCATCTTGAGCCGCGCGCAGCCGCGCCCCAGCGACGCCTGCAGACAATCGAACGCCTGACGGCAGCTGGAGTGCCTGTGAGCCTTCTGGTCGCGCCCCTGATTCCGGTGCTCACCGATGGTGAACTGGAAACGCTGCTGGATGCGGGGGCAGCGGCGGGCGCGGTGGGCGCGGGCTATGTCCTGTTGCGTCTGCCCCGCGAGGTGGCACCAGTGTTCGAGGACTGGTTGCGGACCCACTATCCGCTAAAGGCCGAGCACATCCTGCAGCGTCTGCGCGAGGCGCACGGAGGCCAACTGTATGATTCGACCTTCGGGCACCGGATGCGTGGCGGTGGTCCCTATGCCGAGGTCCTGCGCCAACGATTTCGGTTGGCACGGCGGCGGGCCGGTCTCGCCGGGCGCCTGGTCGAGCTCGACTGCACCCAGTTCGAGCCGCCCATCGACAGGGCCAATAGACGCGACGACAACCAGATGGATCTATTCTGAGACCGATCGTGGGCGGGCCGATTTCGACGTAACCGGCAGCGTCTTGCGGCCAATCTGGTTTACAGTAAGTACCTCGCGAACAAAGAACGAGTCATGCCGGACACGACCATAGCTAAAAATCGCAGCGTGGCTTGGTGGGGGCGCCGGGCCCTTTCTTCAGGTCAGCACGGACGCTGGTCCATCGGGCCGCTGGACTTGTGGCTGCTCCACGGGCCACAGGAGTGGCAAATGGTGACGGAGCGTCCTCGTGACCCGGCCGATGCGACCCTCGCGGTCGATGTGCCGTGCGCGGATGAGTTTCCCGCCGATGCAAAGGGGTTGCTTCGCTTCGCGGGCGCCGCGGCCGATGTGAAGCCGGAGTTGCGAGTGGCACTGGCCGATCGGCCCATGGTGAGTCGGCCGCAGAATCCGTTTTATGTCCCCGCGCAGGGGCAGGTCACGCTTTACCTGAGCTCGCCCGTCTGGGTGCAAGTGCATCTGGGTGATGCCATGGTGCAGGAATTTCCCGTCTACACGCCCTCGGATACCTGGTTCGGGCCAAGCACCGTGAATGGGGAGCTTTGTTATGCGACCCGTACCCAGGCCCGGCTTGAGTTGGCCGATGTACCCGAGCGGCCGCATCGTGTCGTCACGCCCCTGACGGTGGTGAACAAGGCGCCCGATGCCTTGTTTCTGGAGCGAGTCAATCTGCCGGTGCCGCGGTTGCCGGTCTATGCCGACGACCATAATCGGCTGTGGACACCGGCGGTCCGGATGGAGCGGGAGGCCGACCGCGACATGGCGGCGATGAAGATCGACTCCACCCCCCCCGCGGCGGCGAGCGGGGCCCAGCGTATTGCCGAGCCCCGAGAGATCGGGGGGCGGCACTTGATGGTCCGGGCGTTTAGCGCCCTGTTCCAATAGGGAGCATTCGGCTGCGATGAACGAATGGCTGCAAACCATCCAGGCCTTTGTTACTAGCGAGGCCTTTGTTGCCACGCTGAGGGCGGCGGTCTACCTGCTGGTGGGGCTCCTGGTGGCACGACTGGTGTCGCGCGGTCTGGGCCGTTTGCTAGAGGACAAACTCGACGCGCAGCAGATCATGCTGGTGCGACGCATCAGCTTCTACCTGATTGTGCTGCTGGTGCTGGCCTCGGCGATGCGCGAGTTGGGCTTCGATCTGACGGTGCTCCTGGGGGCCGCGGGGATCCTCACGGTCGCACTCGGCTTTGCATCCCAGACTTCGGCCTCGAACCTGATCTCCGGGTTGTTCCTGATCGGGGAACGACCGTTTTCCGTGGGGGATGTCATCAAGGTCGGGGATGCGACCGGGGAGGTGTTGTCGATAGATCCGCTGTCGGTGAAGTTGCGCACCTTCGACAACCTGATGGTGCGCGTGCCTAACGAAAGCCTGGTCAAGTCCCAGCTCACCAACCTCAGCCGTTTCCCGATTCGCCGCCTGGATATGCAGATTGGCGTGGCCTATCACACTGATCTCAAGCAGTTACGGGATGTTCTGATGGAGGTCGCGGAAGGCAACCCGGTGTGCCTGGAAGAGCCTAAACCGTTGTTCATCTTCCTTGAATACGGCGACTCCGCGTTGAAGATTCAACTTTCGGTCTGGGCACGACGGGAGAAGTTTCTGGACCTGCGCAATTCCATGCATCTGGATGTGAAGGCGGCCCTCGACGCGGTCGGTATCGAGATCCCGTTTCCGCAGCGCACACTGGGCGGGCTTTCCGCCGGTGCGCTGCCGGTGCGAATCGTGGATAACGTCCCCGAGGCGGAGCTGCCGGATGCAGTAGCCGATCCTGATGCAGCGGACACGCCCAGCGCCAGCAATCGAGACTAGGCCGTCCTGTTGAGAGACCGGGTTCGGGTACCGGTGGCCGTTTGCAGGGAAATCAAGGGTTGGGACGGGGTGTTGTGTCCAGGTTTAGGTCGACCCACACTGGGTCGTGGTCCGAGGCCCGCCAGGGGCCGTCCGCGGGACGACGGCCGTCGAATCCCAGGAATACCGGTTCATCCGCGTTCACCCTCCAGGTGTCGCCGTCCTGTACCCGTTCGTGCATCGGGGCTGGGCCCAGTAGGTAGTCGAGTTGTCCGGCCTTGCCTCGGAAGACATAGCTGTAGGCTTGTGTGGGGTCGGAGTGAACAAGATCCCGTTTGCCCGCCCGATGCAGCACTTGTAAGGGGTCTTCGGCGGCGTAGGCGTTGAGATCGCCCAGGATCAGGACCGGTACTTCGGAAAATTCACCGCGTTGTTGTTCCTCAATCCATTGGATCAGCCGTTCGGCTTGTTCCGTGCGGCGCAGATTCCAGCATCCCTGGCCACGATCGATGTCACCCGAGTCAGGGCAACCGCTCTTGGCCTTGAAGTGCACGGCTACTGCCCCAAAGCGCAGTTCGCTTTCCGCATGTTCGAACCAGCCGAGCAACGGCGGGCGGTGATGGACGGGGTCCTCATCCGCGGTTGTATCAAGCAGCCGGACTTGCTCGGGCCGATAGAGGAGCGCGACCTTGATGGCATCCGTCCCGGGAGCGGGGTGGGCAATGGCCGAATATTCGCCGCGCGAACGCGTTGATGCGTTCAAACGCTCCAGGAGCCCTTCCCGGGCGGCGGTGGCGTTCTCCAGTTCCACTGCGGCCAGCAGGTCCGCATTCAATGCATGAATCAGGGCATCCAACTTGGCAGTCTGGCGCTCACGTTCGGACGGGTTGCTTGCACCGCGTTCACCGAGCGTCACGAAGTCGTTCTCCAGGTTGGCGGTGGCGATGCGCAGCCGGTCCAGCGCGGGCGCCGGGGGCGGATCGGGGCGCTCGCCGGAGTTCCAGGCGGGCGTTGCGGTGGGATGAATGCGATGTCGGCCGAAGGCGTGCGTCAGGATGCCCTTCAGGCCCTCGACCGTGCTGCCGGTGCGGCGAGTGCCATACTCGTCCAGATAGGGGATGGGATCCGGCTGCGCTCGATAGCTGCCGTCGTCGAGCTCAATGGTCCGATTGCGGTGGGATGGCCCTGTATCTTGGCCGGTTTGCCCCGGATGCCGCAGGCGGCCATCGGCGGCAAGCGTAAGGGTCCCGTAGCGCGCCAGTTCGCGATTGGACGTCACCGTCAGCGTTTGCGGAAAACGGACCTTCAGGTCCGAAAAGGTCTCCAGGCGATGCGCATCCTCGGGCAAATGCAGTTCAATCGGTTCGGGCCGGCCTTCGTAACCACAGGAATGGACGGCGTTCACATGCGAGATCTGCGGGCGCTCGTGATGGCGGTTGAATTCGCCGTGCACCTGCAGCCGCTGTCCCGGACGCACGGGTGTCTGGCGGGGGGCGTAGACGAACAATCCGGTGGCCTCCTTCCCGGTGCTTTGCTGGAGGTAGAAGCCACCCAGCTCGTCTTCGTCCATGAACACGCCGGAAGCGATGCCTTCCGCTACTACGGGTTCACCTTCGGAAACGATCCCATCGCGTAGGTCGGAGAGGTCTTGGAGAGGGGCCGCCGTGGTAGGGCAACTGACGCGGGCATCGGCCATCGCCGCGCCCGACAGGAGCAGACCAATGGACGCAAACACCAGGGCGTGGCGGGTGCCACTGGTTGGCGTGGGGGAGGTTGCTGAGTGCGGCCGATCCATGGCGCTTTCGCTTGTTTGTCAGGCGCTCTTGTCGGGATTGAGCAATTGGAACAAGTAATCAGGCGATTGCGTGACGTCCGCGATTGTATACCCGTCCAGCACGGCGAGAAAGGCATCGCGTGCGTCGTTCAGGACGCCCCGCAGCTGGCAACCGGGGAGAATCGGGCATATCGGGTTCTCGCACTCCACCACGTTCAGGTTGGGCTCCATGTCCTTCACCACGCTTCCGACGTTGATCTCGGCCGGCTCGCAGGCCAGCGAGATTCCTCCACCTTTGCCGCGGCGCGTAATGATGTACCCCTTCTGGCCAAGCTGATGGACGATCTTGACCAAGTGATTGCGAGGGATCGTGAACTGCTCGGAGATGTCGCTCACGGTCACGCGTTGGTTACGCGGTTGCACCGTGAGGTACATCAGGACGCGGAGGGAGAAGTCGGTGTAGCGGGTGAGCTGCATAGGTTTGGCGTCGTCAGATAGTGTGAGAGTTGAAGAATATGCTGGAACGTATATTTACAAGAACCTTAATGGTTCCGGACCCCCGTCACAAGGTCGTGCGTTCACGCGGCGTGAGAAGCGCACCTGAAGATGCCTCTTCAGAATGGCGCATCCAGGCCCGAGCCCGCCGCGATCACGGACACAGAGGGGATGGTATGGAACAGGGTACTGGGTGGTTGAGCCGGCTTTCTCTCGCCGGTCGCTTTTCGCTGGCATTGAGCGGCATCGTCGGCGTCTTCTTTCTGATCGCGGCCACGGCTGTGTTCTGGCATACGGCCGCGCTAAAAAGCGGCATGGAACACACCCTTGCTGGGGTGATGCAGGGACATCCCACCTCCCCGGCGTTGGAGGCCGATGTGGCCGAGCAGGTGGAGCGATTGCTGACCCTGGCAGCCTGGCAGGTCAACGCGATGATGTTGGGCGTGGCGATCGGCGTGATCGTGGTGGTCTATCTCCTGTTTCTACTTATGATTCGTCGGCGCCTGGCGGGCCTGGCCACCCAATTCGGGTCGGTATCAGAGGGTGAGGGTGACCTGCGTCAAAGGATTGCAGCGCCACGCAACGACGGGATCGACCGACTTGCGCGGCTGTTCAATGCCTTTATCGAGCGCCTGCAGCGCATGGTCTCGGAGATGGTCGAGCATGCCCGTGAGTTGGGCGACTCCGTGGGCACGCTGCACCGGGTAGCGGAGGAGACCAACCAGGAGGTACAGCAGCAACAGGCCCGCTTGGGGCAGGTTGCGACCGCGATGAACCAGATGACGGCCTCGGCCGAAGAAATCGCACGGAACGCCCGCACCGCATCGGAGGCGGCCGATCAGGCCGAAACCGAGACCCGTGCCGGTTCCGATGTGGTGGATTCGACGGTACGCACCATGCGTGAGCTTGCGGACGAGATCGGCACGGCGAACGAGCAAGTGGCGAACCTGCAGGCCGAGTCCGACCGTATCGGTTCTGTCCTTGACGTGATCCGGGGGATTGCCGAACAGACTAACCTCCTGGCCCTGAATGCCGCGATCGAAGCGGCACGCGCGGGTGAGCAAGGCCGCGGATTCGCTGTGGTCGCGGACGAAGTGCGCACGCTTGCGAATCGCACCCAGGAGTCCACCACCGAGATTCAGGCCATGATCGAGCGCCTGCAGGCCGGTGCCCACTCCGCTGCCAGCGCAATGGAACGAAGCCGAGAGCGTGGAGTGGCGGGTGTCGACGAGGCCGCCGGCGCCGGTGAGGCCCTGCAGGCCATTCGTTCCGTGGTGGAGCGCATCCGTCATCTAAACAACGAGATTTCTGGCGCCGTATCGCAGCAGGCGGAGGTGGCGCGCGAGGTGGATAGCACGCTCACTGAGGTCAGCCAGGGTGCGCAGATGACCGCCAGCAATGCCGAAGCCACTGCGACCGAGACGGATGCTCTGGTCGGGCGGATCGAGCGCTTGCGGGGCCTGACGACCCAGTTTCGCGTCTGATCCGCGTCTGCGTCGGGTTGCGACGCGGGTTCCGGCGTCGCATTAGCGGTTTGCGTATACTGCGGCCCGCCTCGAGATTACGGAGCTGCACCTGCAATGACAGTCTGGGTCGCCACCCTGCTCGGGATCGTGCAGGGCATATTTATGTTCCTGCCCGTCAGCTCGACGGCCCACCTCGTCCTGACCCAGCACTGGCTCATTCGCCAGGGCGAACCGCTCCCGCCGCCGGAAAGCCCGGAGATGATTCTGTTCGACCTGGTCGTGCACGTGGGCACGCTGGTCTCGATTATCTTCGTGTTCCGGCACAGCCTGACCCGTCTGACCGGTGGGATTGCGCGCGAAAGTTGGCAATGGGCGTCCGCTCGCGGTTCGGCGGGACGCGAGATGCTCTTTCTCCGCTTGGCCCTGTTGTGCGGGCTTTCAGTGTTCGCGACGGCGGTGGTGGGTTTTACCCTGAAGGCTGGATTCGAGCAGGTGTTCGCGCACCCGACGCTGATTGCCGGAACGCTTAGCCTGACCGGGGTTCTTTTGTGGTGGACCGACCGCCTCCAGCGGCGCCCGCTGGGCCTGCGCCAATTGAGCCCAAAAATTGCCATGATTATCGGCGTCGCCCAGGGTTTCGCCTTGATTCCGGGACTGTCCCGCAGTGGCATGACCATCACCTTCGCCCTGTTCTCGGGCCTGAAGCGGCGCTGGGCGGCCGAATACAGCTTCTTCCTGGCGATCCCGACCATTCTCGCGGCGACCGCCGTGCAATCGTTGGATGTCCTGAACGGGGAGGGCCTGGGCGAACTGAACTGGACCGTTCTGGCGGTTGGGTTTGTCGTGTCGGCCGTGGTCGGGGTCATCTCCTTGAAGATGGTCCTGTTCTTCCTGTATCGAGCCAATCTGAAGGTCTTCTCGTTCTACCTCTGGGCGCTGGCTCTGCTGGTCCTGTTCGGTTTCCTCGACGTCGATATCATGTACGGCTAGAGCGGGCCGGGGCGAATGCGGAAAGACTACGCATCGCCTATTCCGGCCCGCGCAGCACGGCCAGTGGTGCCTGATCGAGGACCCGACGGGTTCCTAGCCAGCCCGCCAGGGCGATTCCCAAGGTGCCACCGCCAATCCCGTAGACGAAGGTTAGCGGGTTGATGCTGTATTCGAACTCGAACACCTGCCACGCGAGCAGGGCCCCGACGGCGGTGGCGATGATCGAGGCGAGTAGCCCGGCCAGGAACCCTAGCGTGCCGAACTCGGCCAGAAGACCATTGCGGATATGGTCACGGCGTGCCCCCAGGGTGCGCAGCAGTGCGGTCTCGCGTCGTCGCACGTCACGGGTGGCCTGTACGGCGGCATAGAGCACAGTCAAGCCCGCGATCAGCGTAAACAGGAAGACGTACTCCACTGCCCGTGTCGCCTGGTCCATCACGTCGCGGACCTGCGCCAGTATGGCGCTGACATCAATCGCCGAGACCGCCGGGAATTCCCGCAGCCACTGGTTCTGTGCGGAGCGCTGGTCCTCGGGCACATGCATCGCGGTGATGAACGTCCTGGGTTGTTCGTCCAGCAGGGCAGGGGGCCCAATCACGAAGAAGTTGACCTGGAAGCTGTCCCAGTCCACCTCGCGAACACTGACAATGGGACTTCGGATTGCCTGGCCTCCCACCCGGAAGGTCAGGTAATCCCCAATGGACAGATCGAACCGTTCCATCAAGCCGGACTCCACCGACCAGCCGGTATCAGGGCCCTCTCGGCCCTCCCCGAACCAGTATCCATCCACCACTCGGTTATGTTCGGGTGGGGTGTCGGCATAGGATAGATTGAACTCCCGGTCGACCAGTCTTCTGTCGCGATCATCGTCGTAGTCCTCTGGACGCACGCGTTCGTCGTTGATCTCGATCAGACGCCCTCGGATCATCGGGTCCAGTTGCGGGCGTTCGAGTCCGGCCTCCTCAACACGATCGGCAAAGGCCTGTTCTTGCCCCGGCTGGATATTGATGAAGAATTGATTTGGCGCATCCTCCGGAATGCTGGCATCCCAGGCCTGCAGCAGATCGACCCGAACGATGGCCAGCAAGAGCAGCGCGAGGATGCCGATGCTGAACGCGACCAGTTGTACCGCGCTCAGACCACCACGCCGGGAAAGATTCGCCAGACCAAAGCGCAATGCCATACCACCCCGGTTGCGCAGAGGGCGCAGGGCGAGCACCAGGCCCATTCCGAGTACGGCCAGCACCGCGATCGCAATGGCCGTACCCACCAACACCCAGGCGGCCAGGCGTGGGTCCGCCGCCTGCCAGTACAGCAGACCGCCGAAGGCCACGATGGCCAGCGCCCCGGACAGCCAAACCGAGGTTGGGGGAAGGCCCAGCTCGCGGCGCAGCACGCGCAGCGGGGAGACCTGTCCAATGCGCAAGAGGGCGGGCAGGGCAAAGCCCACGGCGGTAATGAGCCCGACGCCGAGGCCGGCGATCACCGGGCGTGCCCCCGGCGGCGGCAGATTGCCGTCCAGCCAACCCCCCAATAGAGATGCGAGTACAAACTGTGCAGCAAAGCCGATGGCCAGGCCTGCAGCGGAGGCCAGCACCGCCACCACCACGACACGCCCGAAATAGGTCAGCAGGACCTGGCGTCCACTGGCGCCGAGCGCCCGCATCACCGCGGCTGGGTCAGCCCGTCGTTGCGCAAAGTGGTGGGCGGCGACCGCAATGGCGGCACCGGCCAGCAGTACCGCCATCAGCGACGCAAGCCCCAGAAAGCGTTCGGCGCGTTGGATGGCCGTGCGCAACTCCGGGTTGGCGTCTTCCAGCCCCAGCAAGCGCTCACCAGAATCCAGGTGCTCCTCGAGCCAGCCACGGAACGATGCAATCTCACCGCCAGACCCGGCGGCAAAGAATTCATAACGGACGCGGCTGCCGGGTCCAACCAGTCCGGTAGCCTCAAGGTCTTCGAAGGCGAGCATGACCCGCGGCGCAATATCCAGAAGATTACTGCCTCGATCCGGCTCGTGGGTGATGACGCCCGTGACTTCGAGATCGATATCACCGACTTCGATGCGGTCACCGATTTCGATCCCGAGGGTCTCGAGTAATGCCGGTTCCAGCCAGGCGGTTCCGGGCTCGGGACCGTGTTCACGGGTGATCTCCGGGGACTCCCGGTCGGGCCGAATCCGGGCCTCACCCTTCAGGGGCCACGTCGCCTCCACCGCGCGCAATGCCGCCAGGCGCGACGCGTCAGCCTCGGTAAAGACCACGCTGGGAAGCGAGGCGGTTTGGGCGGTTTCGAGACCGCGGTTGGTCGCCTCCTTGGCCCACTCGCCGGGCAGTGGGTTATCGCTGACTACGGCCAGATCGCCGCCCAGCAAAGCGGTGGCCTGCTGAGCCATGCCGCGATCCACTCGATCGGTGAAGAATCCAACGGCCGCAACGGCGGCCACCGCAACGACGAGCGCTGCCGCGAGGACCCGCAATTCGGCGGAGCGCCATTCCCGCCACGTCCCCCGAAAAAGGGCACGTAGCGGGCTGCGGCGCGGGGTTCGGGCGCCGGTCATGCGAGCACACCGTCCTGAATGGAGATGATTCGATCGCATTGATCCGCCAGTTCCGGGTCATGCGTCACCAGGACCAGCGCAGTCGCCGGACCGGCTTCTCCGGGGTGGCGGGCCAGGCCAAACAGCAGTTCGATAATGCGGTGGCCGGTGCGGCCGTCCAAATTGCCGGTGGGTTCATCCGCAAACAGGACGGCAGGGTGATCTACGATCGCCCGTGCGATTGCCACCCGCTGCTGCTCACCGCCGGAGAGCTGGTGTGGGTAGTGATCCGCACGCTCGGCTAGGCCGACCCGGTCCAGCGCCTGTGCCGCCCATTGGTTCAGGGTGTCCTGACTTTCGCTCGCATGGGCCGCATTGAGCTCCAGGGGCAGCAGGGTGTTCTCCATGGCGGTCAATGCCGGCAGTAGCTGGAACGACTGGAATACGAAACCGACACGTCCAGCACGCAGGGCGGCACGCCCATCCTCGTCCAGCTCGCTGATGGTTTGCCCGAGCAATCGAACTTCTCCGGCACTGGGAGCGTCCAGACCTGCAAGTAAGCCGAGCAGTGTCGACTTGCCGGAACCCGAGGCACCCAGTATGGCGACCGTTTCGCCCGCCTGGACCGCCAGGGATATGCCGCGCAGGATGTCGAGGCGGCCGCTGGGCCCATTGATCCGCTGTTCGAGGCCCCGAGCCTCCAGTACATACGATGAGGATGCATCCATGTTGCGTGTTCCCTTGGTGATGACGTGGGTCGTGATGGCCTTGGTTGCGTTGCTATGGAGTCCTGTTGCCGCCGCGAATTCCCCTCAGGGCGAAAATCGTTCAACGGATCCCCCGCGTATCCTGGTATTTGGCGACTCCCTTAGCACGGCCTACGGCATGTCGGACGCGGTCGGGTGGCCCGCGCTGCTGGAAGAGCAGTTGGATGGGCGCGCCCATTCATGGGAGGTCGTGAATGCCTCCATCAGCGGTGAGACGACGGCCGGGGGACGAACCCGCTTGCCCGAGATTCTGGAGCGCGAGGCCCCGGACCTGGTGATCCTGGCCCTTGGCGGCAATGACGGATTACGCGGACTTTCGCCACAGACAATGCGCGAGAATCTCGAGCGCATGGTCGATGCCATCGAGGCGGCGGGCGCCGAAACCTTATTGCTCGGGATTCGCATACCGCCCAACTACGGGCGCCGGTACACCGAACGCTTCGAGGCCGTTTATGCGGATTTGGCGCGGGATCGGGGCTTGGTGTTCGAACCGGGTTTTCTGGACGACTTCGTGCTGAAGGAGGGAATGTTAATGGATGATGGCATCCATCCCAGCGAAAAGGCACAGCCGTATCTTCTCGACGTGATCTGGCCGCATCTGGAGCCGATGATTCGGGGTGTGGAGGCATGCCGCAATGTGCAAGACAGCAATGGTGAAGCGTAAGGGCAGACTCAGTCCTCAAGCAACGCGCGCAGTTCGGCGACGACGTCCTCTGGCAGAAGCTGACGGAGCACCGGGTGCAGGTCACGGTCGACTTCGGACAACATCGGCAGGGTCCGGATCTCCGAATGGCGGCAGAGCGGATTGCCATACTGATTGGCCTGGATGCTGCGTTCAGCCCCCATTTTCATCAAGGCGACCCCGGGTAGCCCGCGCGGGCCTTCGTCCAGCACCTCGACCAGTTCCACCACGCAGCCGTCGACCTCACCTTGAATGCCAATCAGCGGGGCGAGAATGTCGATCATTCGAGTGGACTGTTCGGTCGTCAGCATGTCCATTGCCGTACCTTACGACCGATGCGGGCGCGGCGCCAGCGCGAGACGGATACGGACCCAGAAAAGGTTGGTGTCCCCGGCAGGATTCGAACCTGCGACCTGCCCCTTAGGAGGGGGCTGCTCTATCCAGCTGAGCTACGGAGACTCGGACGAGAGTATAAGGGCCGGGCGTAATTAGGCCCAAACGGCTCAGCCCTTGGATCTGAGCTGGTGGTGGGCCCAGGCAAGAAATTCTTCCAGTGTCGCCTCGCCAACGCCAGGCGTACCGGGCCCAGCGAGCTGGCGATAGCGTATATCGCGCCCGGTCCGCTCTAGCACTCGGCGCACTGCCCAGTCCGCATCACTGGCTCCATTGCTGAAACAGGCCCCGGGTTGGATCGCGTCAGGCGGTATCGGATCAGGTGCCAAGTGGTGACGACGCGCCAGGAGATAAAGTCGCGCCAGGTCATCCTCGGAGAGATCAAGGTAGAGATTAAGCTCGCGCATCGCGTACTCGAGGTCGTCCCGACCCAATCCGGCCTGTTCCAGCGCCGCCAGAGGAGGCGAGCCGCCTTTGTCCGGGACTGGATTCAGGCTGGCCGGGTAGCGCCGCCAGGGAAACGGGTAGTTGATGGCCACGGCCACGATCATCATCAAGCCGACGCTGGTCAGCACCGGGTGCAACAGAAACCATGGTCCCAGCGCCTCCACGGACTCACCACCCAGCACGGCGTAGAGTGCAGTTGCCCCGCCGGGCGGGTGCAGGCAACGCAGGTAGTGCATCAGCCAGATGGCGACCCCGACTGCCACCGCAGCGGCCAGCAGGGGGTGGTTTACGCCTTCGCGCACCAGCACACCCACAATGGCGGCGACGCCATGTCCACCGATTACGTTCCAGGGCTGGGAGAAGGCCGCGCGGGGCGCAGCGAAGAGCAGGACGGCCGTGGCCCCAAGCGAGGCGAGTATCAGGCCGTTGATGCCGTTGTCGGTGACGGATGCGGCAACCTCCAGGGAGAGGTAAAGGCCGATCACACCGCCCGTGAGAGCAATGAACTTGTCCTTGTGATTGGTGGTGTCGAGGAAATCGCCCAGCAGGTTTCCGCGCCCAGTGCGCAAGCCCGTCTCCAAAAGGAGTGTATTCAATATATCTTCGTGATATGACGGGTGCGGGTCAAGCCCTGTTGCGGACAAGGGGGCTTCCCCAATATCTGCCAAGGCGGATCGTACTTAGGCTCACAGCGACCTTCAGGGCGCCTCGGATTCCAGGATTAGGGAAACGCGCCGGTTCTCGGCTCGGCCCTGAGGATGGTCATTGGCGGCTACCGGGAGGGTGTCGGCGCGGCCGACGGCCCGCAGCTTGGCAGGAGATAGATCGTTGGCCACCAGGTAGCGCACCACACCGCTGGCACGGGCAGCGGACAGTTCCCAGTTGGAGGGGAAGCGTTCAGTGGCGATCGGGAGGGCATCGGTGTGTCCCTCGACGGTGATCACCCCAGGGTGCTCTTCCAGGATGGGCAACAGTTCCTGAAGCAGCTGTTCGCCGTCCGTCCGAAGTGCCGCCTGAGCGGTCGCGAACAGGATGTCGTCACGGATGCGCAGCTCCAGTCGGCCCGGCTGTTCGACGACATCGACCCCCTGTGGGGTCCGGGCTCGAAGTTCGGTGATGTCTTCGGCCGTGTGTCCTGGCGCGTCTTCCAATGCGTCCTGGCGGGCACCACCGTCCTCGGCCTCCTGGGCATCCGTGACGTCCGGCAGCCCCAGAAGGGAGGGGTGCACCAAGGGGTCGACCAGGGCGCTACGGTCCGGGTGAGCCAATGCAATCGGGCTGGCCGATACCGCTCGCGGGTCGTCGTCGCGTGGGTCCATGAAGGTGAGCATGATTACGAAGATCACGATGACCAGGGTCAAGACGTCGAGATAGGTCAGGACCCAGGCATGTTCGTCATCCCGTTGGCGCTCGCCAGGGTAGGAGCCAAGAAAGGCCTGATCGGGACGCGTGGCGGCATGAGCATCCATCTCCGCCTGCAAGGCGGCACGGTCCGAGGTGGGGTAAGGGCGACCGGGCATTGGATCAGCGCCGTTCGTCGGATGATTCGTTTGCGTGCGAATCGACGGTCGGTTCTTCCTCGCCATTGGGTACGGTCTGGCGAATCTCGTCGCTATGGTTCTCCATGAACGAGCGCAGGGTTTCGCGGATGTAGCCAGGCGAGCGGCCCTTGCGCATCAGCATGATGCCTTCCAACACCATGGTCATCAGTACCACGCGTTCCTCGGTGCGGCGTTCCAGCTTGATCGCGATTGGGCGAAAGACGAGGTTGGCCAGCAGGATGCCGTAGAAGGTGGTGATCAGCGCGATACCCAGATTCACCGCGATCACGGTGAAGTCGTCGTTTTCGGTGGTCAGCAGGAGATTAATCAGCCCGATCAAGGTGCCAAGCATGCCGAACGCCGGGGCGTAGGTCGCCATAGTGCGAAACATCTGGGCATCCGCCTGTTCGCGCGCCCGTAGCCGGGCCATGCGCCAGTTCAACAGGTCAGAGACGTCGTCCATCGGCGTGTCGTCGATCACCAGCTGAATGCCGGTCCGCAAGAATGGATTGTGGATCTGGTCCAGACGGTCCTGGATCCGACGAAGGTTCTGGGAAAACCAGTAGCGCGAGACCTGCACGATCTCTTCAAGATCCTGGGCTACGTCGTAGCGTTCTTCTCGGATCGCGTTGGCCCCCGCGCGGAATACGCGCATGACCTCGTGGAAGGGGTAGCTCATCAAGGTGGCGGCAATGGTGCCACCGAGCACGATGCCCAGTCCCGGCAGGTTCAGAAAGGCGTCGTAGTCCTGTGAGGAGAAGGCAATAACGCTTCCGAAAACCAAAAGGCTGCCAACGATGCCGAGCAGTGTAGAGAGGTTCATGCCTGATTCCGGGGAGGTAGTGACAGCAAGGATAAAACAGCGCCATGTCCGGCGTCTGCCGGTCGCCCGCACCTGCGTTCCCGCGTACACTCGGCCCAATCAAACGCAACCGGAGTCGCGCGCAATGGACACGAAATGGGTGGTTCTCGGGATCCTGGTCCTGCTGGTGGTCTGGGGGGTGTGGACGTACAACCGCCTGGTGACCGGTCGCAACCGCTACAAGAATGCGTTTGCCCAGATCGATGTCCAGCTCAATCGACGCTACGACCTGATCCCGAACCTGGTCAAGGTCGCCGAGCGCTACATGAGTCATGAGCGGGATACGCTGGAGGCCGTTATTCAGGCCCGCAACCAGGCGAAGGACAGCCTGCAGCAAGTGGCCGGCGACCCGACCAATGCCGAGGCCGTGCGTCAGCTGTCGAGCTCTGAGCAGGGGCTGTCCGGCGCGCTGGGGCGCTTGTTCGCCTTGTCCGAAAGCTATCCGGAGCTGAAGGCAAACGAGAACATGATGCAGCTCTCCGAGGAACTGACCAGCACGGAGAACCGGGTCGCCTATGCCCGCCAGGGTTTCAACGATGCGGTCATGCAATACAACATCCTGCGCGAAATGTTCCCCAATAGCCTGATTGCGAACAATTTCGGGTTCCGGTCGGCGCAGCTTCTGGAGATCGAAGACCCACAGAAGCGCGAAGCGGTGCAGGTGAACTTCTCCTGATGCGGCCCGTGCAGTTACCAGTGGGCTTGAATAGATGGTTGATGGAAGGATTCGCCGGCCCATGAATTTCTTCGAACATCAGGATCGGGCCCAGAAGCGGACCCGCTGGTTGCTGGTTCTATTTGGGCTGGCTGTGCTGGCAATTGTGGCCGTAATGAATGCCATCGTGCTGGTGCTGTTTGGTCAGGCCGAGCCCGGACCGGCAGGCGAGCCGTGGCTGACCGGCGAGTTCCTCGCCCGCAATGTCGACGTGATGATCTGGACGACCGTGCTGACCGTTGGCCTGATCGGACTGGGGAGTCTCTACCGCACCATGGGTCTGCGCGACGGGGGCGGAGCCGTGGCTCGGGAGCTGGGTGGGACCCGTGTGGATGGCGACACCCGCGATCCGCTGCGGCGGCGTTTGATGAACGTGGTGGAGGAGATTGCGATCGCCTCCGGTGTACCGGTGCCCGAGGTCTACGTGCTGGAGCAGGAGACCGGGATCAACGCCTTCGCAGCCGGGTATTCGCCGGACGATGCTGCGATTGCCGTGACCCGAGGGGCGTTGGAGCAGCTTGACCGCGACGAATTACAGGGCGTGGTGGCGCACGAATTTGGCCACGTGCTCAACGGCGACATGCGCCTCAATATCCGGTTGATGGGGATGCTGTTCGGCATCCTGGTCATGGCCCTGATCGGACAGCGGGTCTTGTTCGCCATGCGTTTGTCGCGCAATAACAGGAATGCCGGTGGGATTGTCGCCGCCGGGTTGGCGTTGATGGTGGTGGGTTATATCGGCCTGTTTTTCGGCCGTTGGATTCGGGCTTCCGTCTCGCGCCAGCGCGAGTATCTGGCGGACGCCTCGGCGGTTCAGTTCACGCGACAGCCGGAGGGCATTGCCGGTGCACTGAAGAAGATCGGGGCCGGGCAGGGAGGCATGCGGGCAGACACCGAGGAGGTGGGGCACATGCTGTTTGCCTCAGGTGCTCTGGGCCAGATGTTTGCGACCCACCCGCCACTGGTGAAGCGTATCCAGGCGATCGAGCCCGGTTTCGAGGCCAGCGAACTGGAGAAAGTCCGCGAGCGCATGGAACGAGAAGCGCAGTCGCGTCGAGCCGAGCAAGAAGCTCAGGCCGAGGCAGAAGAACACGACCGCCGCAAGGACGCGGGGCCTGGCGGCCTGCTGCTGAACCCGGAACAACTGATCGAGAACATTGGCGATCCCGGGATTGCGCAAATCCTGGGTGCAGGGCTTCTAGTGGCAGCCATGCCGGGTCCCTTGGAACGCGCCGCGCATTCCGACGCCTGGGGTGTCGAGGTCTTGTTGTATTTGCTCATCAGCAGCAACACGCAAGTGCGAGACGATCAGCTGCTTCGCATTACCGCCGTGCGAGGTGCCGAGAGCGAGTCGCGGGTGCGCAATTTGTTGAATGCGGTGCCTGAACTCCGCCCGGATCTGCGGATCCCTCTCCTGGAGATGAGTTTTCCGGTCCTTCGCCATCGTCCGCAACCGGAACGCGAGACGTTGGTGGGACTGGTACAGGATCTGATTCGAGCGGACGGGCGGGTATCGGCCTTCGAGTATGCACTGGGCCGTCTGGTACAGCGCCAGCTGCACGACCTGGCGCAGCCCGCCCGGTCGGGCCCTGGTGGCCGCCGACGTCTGGACCGTTTGCTGCCACAGGCCCACGATGTGCTAGCGGTGTTGGCGCATCACGGTCATCCCGATGATGCCGAAGGGGCGGCTGCGGCCTTCCGTACCGGGGTCGAAGCGCTGGCGGCGAAGTTTGGCCCACAAACGGGACACCTCTCGGCACTCGAGCGAATGCAGGACGATCAGGGGTGGCCTGCGGTGCTGGACGCGGCCCTGGAGGCCCTGGACGAACTGCGGATCGGCGACAAGGAAGTACTCATCTCCGCCATGCTGGCGACCGTGACCCACGGCGGACGGACGCTGGTGGCCGAGGTTGAGTTGCTGAGAGCGATGGCGGCGTCCCTGCACGTGCCCCTGCCGGTGGGAGAGTCGCCGACCGGCGAGTCCGCCACAACCGCGTCGGAATAATCGCGTGCGCCCCCCAGCGCTGGCGGGGTATCATGCGCCCGCTCCGGGGGCGTGGCGGAACTGGTAGACGCATCGGACTTAAAATCCGCTGGCCGCAAGGCCGTGCCGGTTCGATTCCGGCCGTCCCCACCAAATTCCAGAACCTGTCGTTTGCATGTCTGGGGAATCTTTCTCTACGACGGTTCGTTTGCCAGCGTCTCCCTCGTGCGTCTTCTCGGTTGGGGCACAGTAATCCGCTTGGGGTGAGCCCAGCGTTGGCTGGGTCCGACAGGGGAACCTGTCGGCGCTTTCCGCGTCTGGTAGAAGAGCGCATAGTGTAACTCTGTGCGTACCTAAAAAGCCCCGCGCATGCCCGAGAGCACCCAGACGACGGAAGGGACCGGCTCGCAGGTGGAACATTCCGCCCGCGTACGCACCGTAGAGCCTCTGATCAGCGGCCCGATGGTCGCCGCCCTGACCAGTGCGGTGCTGTTCGTTTTGTTATTCCTCGCGATTGATCTTGGCTGGAAGCAGCAACTCGCCGAACGCTATGAACAGACGGTCGCGTCCGAGGCCGCTAGTCTGCGCACTCGGCTGGAAAGTGTGCTTAACGCTTCGGTGCATTCCACCATTGGTCTGGCGGCATATGCCTATGTTCACCCGGACCTGACCGAAGAAGATTTCGCGCGCGCTGCCGACCGCTTGTATCGTGACCAGCCAGACCTCTTTCGGTCTCTGACCCTGGCGCGGGGCGAGAAGCTGGCGCTGGTCTATCCGCGCGAAGGCAATGAAGGCGCGATTGGTCTGAACCTCGCACGACACCCGGAGCAGGGCGCCTCTTTCCAGCGAGTGCTGGACACCCGGAAGACCGTTGTGGCGGGCCCCTGGTCGCTGGCACAGGGCGGAAAAGGACTGTTGGTGCGCGCCCCTGTGTTCACGGAAGCCCCGGAAGATACCCCCGTCACAGTGAATCCGTGGACGTTATCCAGCGTCGCACTGGATTTCGACACAGTGCTGGAGCAGGGGGGACTTTTGCCGCAACCAGAGGGCCTTCAACTCGCGTTGCGCGGACGCGATGGTCTGGGTACGAGTGGCGATATCTTCTACAACCCGGATGGAATTGACCCGGACGGCGTGTCCTTACAGCAAACGGTCAGTTTTGCGGGAGGGCAATGGGAGATGCTGATCCGCCCGTTACCCGAGCCGGAGGCGACCGCTCGACCGGCCGCCTGGTGGGTGATGGGGGTGATTGGGCTCCTTGCGGTCAGCGGCTACACGTATCGGGTGGGCCAGGGTATCCAACAGCGGCGTGTTGCTTTGTCTCGCTACCAGGCATTGGTCAACCGCTTGGAGGACGCCACCCTGGTGGTGACGGGGCAACGCATCCTATGGGCCAATCCGGCATTCACGCGTCTTACGAACCAAGCGCCGGAGCCCGGAAAGGCACTGGTCGATCTCGATTTCATCCATGGCGATGACCGGGCGCGATTGCCGGAGGGGCTGGATTTTTCCAAAGCGCGTGAAGAGCCAAAGGGCCGCGAGATCCGCGTACGCACAGGTAGTGGGAAGGAACGTTTTCACCTGTTGCGTTGGGTTCCGATTGACTGGGAAGGCCAACAAGCGTTTCTGTTGAGCTTTGTGGATGTCCATGACAACCGCATGTTGTTCAATGCCTTGAGTGAGTCTCGCGATCTTCAGGACGCCTTGTTCGAGGCGATGCCGGGCGACGCGCTCGTGATCGATGAGAATGGACTCGTGCGGCGGGCTTTCGGGGAGGCACGGCGGGGCGATGTGCCCGCACGCGATGCCGTAGGTCACCTGTTGGAGGAACTCCTGCCGCCGGAGGTCGCGAAACGATTTGCGGGGGTGGTCCGGGAGGCATTGCGCGAGGGTACATTGCAGGAAATTCAGTACCGACTGACCCCCTGTGGGTTCCATGGGGGCGAGCGGCAGGATGGCGGTGGGGAGACCCGCTGGTACGAGGCTCGGGTGCGGCCGATCGATACGCCTTTTGAGGGCGCCGCGGCTGTGGTGTGGCACGCCCTGGATGTGACCGAGCGCAAGCATCTTGAGGAGCGGATGCAGGCGTTGGCCTGGGAGGACCCGTTAACGGGGACCGCCAACCGGGCCGCACTGGATCGAGCCTTCCCCCGTCTGGCCGCGCGAGCGGATCGTCAGGAGGCTCAGCTTGCCCTGCTGTTTATCGACCTGGATCGTTTCAAACCGGTGAATGATGACTACGGTCACGCGGTGGGTGATGAACTGTTGCGTCAGCTGGCGGAGCGGTTGACGGCCAGCCTGCGGTCGGATGATCTGCTGGTGCGTCTGGGTGGCGACGAGTTCATCGTGTTGAGTGCGCCGCTGCAACATGCCGGCGAGGCTTCGATCCTGGTCGAGCGCATACAGGCCGCCTTTCAGCGGCCATTTGAGCTGCACCCTGGCCATATGGCACCGGTCGAGAAGAGCCTGTCCTGCAGCATCGGTGTCGCGTTCTATCCGGAGGGTGGCGCACGTTTGGCCGATCTGATGATGGCCGCTGACCACGCGATGTACCGGGCCAAGGCGGCAGGTCGCAACGACGTGGCCTTTGCCACGAACCCCGACTAGTCGCCGCTGGCTTCGATATCCAGTCTTGAGGGGCTTAGGCGAGCCGCGACCGCCGTCTCCAGAGGCTCCACAAGGCCCAGAAGGTGATCTGCAAGCCACTCACTGGCCAGCGGTGCGTACAGCAGGCCGCGCGAGCCATGTGCCACGTTCATTAGCACGCGACCGTTCGGGTCCAGTCGGCTGGTACCCACCAGCGGTAGACGGTCTCGCACAACTGCGCGTTCGCCGACCCATTGATCCAGTACCTGAGTCTTGTCCGCCTCGTCTAACCCCGGGACCCAGTTGAGGTGGCGAAGATTGGCTGCGTCATCTTCGGCCAGTGGGCCCTTGTCCGTTCCCAAGTGGTTGGTCGTGCCTTCTGTCCGCCGGTAGGTGGCCCCAATCCATGCGGTCCCGCCACCTTCGGGGATGCAGTACCCCTGTCCCGTTGCCACGTAACCGCCCCAGTCCGGAAAAGGGGCGCGGATTCGAGTCATCTGACCCATGACCGTCGAGATGGCGGATTGCTCCGGGCAGAGAGGCCCGCCGGTCCCAGCGGCGTTGGCGAGCACGACCGCATCGAATCGTAGCGGCTGTTCATCCGGGGTTTCGAGCATTACACCCGCTCCATCGTCGCAGGGATTCAGCGACAACACCGCTTGTTTGTGGATCGCCGGCAGGTCTTGCGCGGCCGCGCGACAAAGCGCACCCATATCGACCGCCAGGCCGTGGGGATAGAACAGATGGGGTGCCGCGGCGCATCCCGGACCCTCTGGATTAAACAATAGGCCGGTCGCTTCGGGACCCGCCTTGAGCAGGCGTGCCACCCGTTTCTGGCCGTGGGCACTGATGCCATGAAAGGCGACGCCGGTCGCCAGCCGCAGGCAGGGACCATGCGGATCCTCCAGGCGCTGGATGAGGGCCCGGGTTTGGCGCATCCCGGCGATGGCCAGGCGATTGAGTTCGGGATCGCGCGGGTGCAGGTTCGGCAGGAGCACGGCGGCGGGGTTACCCGATGCACCGGCCGCGATACCGGCCGGATCAAACAGGTCAATGCGAACCCCGCGACGATGCAACGCATCGGCCATGCATACACCGGCAAGACCACCCCCAACCACGGCCACATGCTGGATCGGGTGGACGGCGGGCCCAGGGCACGTGGTTTTGAAACTCCCGAGCAGGCGCTCGCGCTTGCGTCCATGACCCGCCACCCGGTGCACGCTGAATCCCACGCTCTCCAGGTCCCGCCGCACTTGTCCGGCTGCTGTGTAGGTCCCGAAGGTGGTCCCGGGACCGGAAAGCCTGGCGACTTGCCGAAAGACCCCGGTATTCCAGAGCGCCGGATTGCTCCGGGGCGCGAAGCCATCGAAAAACCAGGCATCGACTCGGCCTTGAACCTGCGTCAGCAATGGGGCCGCTTCGCCCAGCCCAAGGGTTAGCACGGCCCGCGCGCCGGGAAACTCGATCCGATGCAACCCAGGTATGGGCGCCGGATACTGATCACGCAGGGCGTGGCTGTCGGCGTCATCCAGCCCCAGGTGTCGGTGCAATGCGAGCAGGTCTCCCGGCGACAGTGGGTGCGCCTCAAGGCTCAGGATCGACAAGAAGGCGTTAGGAGGAGCGTGGCGGCGCCACTCCTCAAGTGCCAGCAGAACGTTTAGGCCGGAGCCGAAACCCGTCTCGCCGATAGAGAACCGTTGTGCGCCCGCGAAACGGCGAGACAGATCATTGGCATCGATGAAGACCTCACGCACTTCCGCCTGTGGGTCAAGGGAGCCAAAATAGCCATCTCCGTAGTCGACAGCGAAGGGGCGTCCGTCACGCCACTCGAGACGTGCCCAGTCAAGCAAAGGGCGAGAGGGGGAGGTCATGCAGGAGCATTACCCGGGTGGGTCGCTACGCCTTCGCGCGACGCACCCGTGGGGTACGGAAGGATTATTGGGTCAGTTCATCGAACGGCGTGAAGGCGACCTGCTGATTGCGAATGCCGTTGTCCATCTGCGCGAGCAGGGTGTTGCTAATGGACTTGAAGCGGTCGAGTTCTTCCCCTTCAAGGGAGTCACTTTCCGGCAACTCGACCCGCATCGGGTTTTGCGGACGGCTGTTCACATGGATCTCGTAATGAAGATGCGGGCCGGTGCTACGCCCCGTATTGCCGGACAGGGCAATGCGGTCGCCGCGTTCCACTCTCTGCCCGGGGCGTACAAGCTGACGATCCAGATGCAGGTATCGGGTGGAATACCCCTGGCCATGTTCGATCTCGATGAACCGGCCGGCGTAGGGATGGTTCTCGACGCGAGTCACGCGTCCATCCGCAGGTGCCTGGATAGGCGTGCCGATCGGCATCGCGAAGTCCGTGCCATGGTGCGGCGCGACTTGCCCTGTGACGGGGTGGCGTCGGCGCGGGTTAAAGCTGGAGCTGATGCGGTAGTTGCCAGCAAACGGGCGCCGATCGAAGGGCGGCAGCAGGCTTTCGCCTTCAGGGGTGTAGAAACGCCCGTTGACATTGCGAGCTGCGCGAATCTCGATCCGCTCGCCTTCGTAGTCAAACGCGAGCAGGCGGAAATTGAGGGGTGTGTCATCACCTACCAGGGTTTCCTGCTCGACCAGCAGGGTAAAGCGGTCTCCTGTCCGCGCGTGGGTGCGGACCGGGAGGTAGCGGTCCAGTAGCACGGAGAGGGCATTGGCGGCGCGAGGCGAGATATCAGCACGCTCGCTCAACGCCGAGGCGATGTTGCCATCGATTTCGGCGTTGATGATCAGGTGGCTGACCTCGCGACCGTTTTCGACCTCGGCGCGTTCGAAGTCCCAGCCATCCGTCTCGCGGACCCATTCGTGCCCGCTGGCACGATCGGTCCACAGACGCATGTGCGTCAGATAGCCTTCTTCGTCCACCTGCCACTCGAGCTCCTGGCCGGGGCGTACACGATTGAGGATCGAGGTGTTGTCGTCGTCATCCAGCAGACGGTACAGCGTCGCCAGCGGCAGGTCCCATTCGCGTTCCCAGAGATCGGTCAGGCGCTCACCTTGCTTCAGGGTATGACTGTGCCAGTCCGAGTCGTCGCCATCCTGCTCAGCGACATCGGTATCACCGTCCAGGTCGAAGGTTTCGTAGGAGGTCGCAGACTCAGCGTCCGGATCGATCGTGTCATCGTCGAAGCTCGACGAGGATTCATCCAGCCTGTTGGTGGCGAAGGCGACGGTCTGGGCAGCCGGTTTGAAGGCGCCGTTCTGTGTCTGGGGGATGGGGCTGCTGCCACGTTCTGGGTGGTCGGCTGGAGCGAGTGAAGCCTGGGCTGCGGCTATTGGCGTGCCGGATCCAATTTGCAGGGGCTGGGAGGTCTCGGCAGGGTGGGAAGCGAGAAGGAGGCCTGTGCCGACCAGGACGGTTAGACCGGCGGTGCCCGCTAGTAGGAAGTGCGATGCCTTTTTGTTGCTTCCCATATAGCCCATGCCCCAGAGAGTTTTCGCTTTATACCACGTTTTTTCTGCCAATAAACAGCGCTGCAGGGCGGTTTTCCGGCGTTTCGCTCCCCGCGAGCCTCAGGATCGGATACCGACCCCCCGATTCAGCAGTGTCAGCGCGACCCCATAAAGGACCGCGATAAACCCCGAAATGATGGCAAAAGACATGGCCAACGGGAAGTCGCTGTGGCCCAGGCTGCCGTAGCGGAAGGCATCCACCATGTAGAGGATGGGGTTCAGCATGGACACGCCCTGCCAGAACTCCGGCAACAGGCTAATGGAGTAGAACACACCGCCCAGGTACGTCAGAGGCGTCAGGATGAATGTGGGCACGATGGCGATGTCGTCGAAGGTTCGGGCGAAGACGCCGTTGATCAAGCCTGCCAGGGCGAACAGGATTGAGGTCATGAGCACAATGACCAGCATCACGCCCGGGTTGTGGATGCTTAACGGGCTGAAAAACAACGAGACTAGCAATACGGCGACACCGACACTGAGCCCCCGGGCCACGCCCCCGAACACGAAGCCGAGGATGATCACGCTGTTGGGAACGGGCGAGACCAGCATCTCCTCGATATGGCGCTGAAACTTGGAACCGAAAAAGGACGAGACCACGTTGGAGTAGCTGTTGGTGATCACGGCCAGCATGATCAGCCCGGGGACGATGAAGTCCATGTAGCGATAGCCTTCCATGTCCCCGATGCGCTCGCCGATCAGGCCGCCAAAAATAATGAAGTAGAGCGCCGTCGTTATCACCGGAGGCAGCACGGTTTGCACCCAGATACGGGCAAAGCGCAGCACCTCCTTGGTGACAATTGTTCGAAACGCGGTCCAGTAGTCGCGCAGGTGCAAGCCGCTCATGCCTGGTTCTCCGGCTGTTCGGTCGTGCCGCTGGCACCTAGGGAAACACTGATCAATGTGCACGCTCGCGCTCGAGTCGCTTTTGCGTGCGAACAAGGCGCGGTGACTGCCGTGCAGTCATTCTGCACAAGGGAACCACAACGCCGTGCGCGCGCAAAAGAGGCCGAGCCCCTTCGGGGTTGGCACCCCAGGCTCCCCGGTCCTGCGTTGCGCCACTTGCGGGTAGAACCACTACCCGCTGCGCACCGCGCTTTGTCTCGTGAAACCTGGAGTGCCAACGCGAGCGTGAACATTGATCAGTGTTTCCCTAGAGTCAGATGGCTCGGTTCCAGCCCATTGCGGGTCATGCGAATGAACAACTCCTCCAGCCGGTTGGACTTGTTGCGCATGCTTTGGACACGAATCCCGGCCTGATCCAGCACGCGGAACAGATCGTTCAGATGCTGGCCACGCTGGATATCCGCTTCCAGGGTCATCTCGTCCACCTGCCGCAAGGCGACGGCGGCGTCATCGGGGAGCCCCTTCGGAGGCTCGCTGAGATCCAGCACCATGGTTTCCGTCTCAAGCTTTGCCAGGAGGCGTTTCATGGTGGTGTTCTCGATGATGCGGCCGTCATCGATGATCGCAATGTTGCGACAGAGGGATTCCGCTTCTTCGAGGTAGTGCGTGGTCAGGATGATGCTGCGACCGTCGGAATTGATACGGGTCAGGAAGTCCCACATCGACCGGCGCAGCTCGATATCCACCCCGGCGGTCGGCTCGTCCAGGATCAGCAGGCGTGGCTCGTGCACGAGGGCTCGGGCAATCATCAGCCGCCGCTTCATCCCGCCGGACAGGGTGCGGGCCATGTCCTTGCGCTTTTCCCACAGCCCGAGCTCGTGCAGATAGTGCTCGCAGCGCTCCCAGGCCTCGCGCCGAGGAATCCCGTAGTACCCGGCCTGGTTGACCACGATCTCGCCGATCGGCTCGAAGTTGTTGAAGTTGAACTCCTGCGGCACCAGACCGATGGAGCGCTTGACCGCCTGCAGATCGCTATCCAGGTCGTGCCCGAACACCTTGACCGTACCGGCGGTCTTGTTGATCAGGGAGGTGATGATGCCGATAGTGGTCGACTTGCCGGCCCCGTTCGGGCCGAGGAGGGCAAAGAAGCTACCGGGGGCGACCTCAAGGTCGATGCCTTTCAGGGCCTCGAATCCGTTCTTGTAGGTCTTCTTGAGCCCGCGAATCTCCAGCGCTGGCGTCATCGTCACATCCTGTAAGGCGAGGGGAACACGACCCCGAAGGGTCGACAAGGCAGGTATTATGAAGGCTTTGATTCGTTTTCGAGGAAAGCCCCGTGGATTCTGATTTTGTTGCGTCGTCCGATACCGCCATCCCGCTGATCCCGGTCAGTCGCGAGTCGCTCCCGGTCCGCCTTGAGAGTGCACCCGAGAGCTGGCGCAAATGGGTCGAGGCCTCGGATTTCGAGGCGGAACCGGGCGCCACCCTGCGCATCCCGGACGCCGAAGGTGGCTTGGCCGCGGTTCTCGCGGGGTTTGATGCGGAAACGCCAATCTGGATGCTGTCTGCCGCTGCCGAGACCCTGGGGACGGGGGACTACCGTTTGGAGACCGACTTCCTGAACGCCGATGTGCAAAACCTCGCGGCGATCGGCTGGGGTTTGGGACGATACCGATACGATACCTATCGTGAGGCGCAGGCGCGCGCCCCTCGCCTGGTCTGGCCGGAAGACGCGGATCAGGGGCGGGTGCAGGCCTTTGTCGATTCCATCGGCCTGACCCGCGACCTGATCAATACGCCGGCGGCCGACATGATGCCGGCCAATCTCGTTTTGAAGGCCCGGGAGCTGGCTGAGGAATTTGGCAGCAGCCTGCACGTGGTCAGCGACAGCGACAAGCTGGAAAAAGACTTTCCCTGTATCCAAGCGGTCGGGGCCGCGAGTGAACATGGGGCGCGGGTGATCGAAATGACCTGGGGGGCGCCGGATGCGCCTTCGCTGGTATTGGTGGGCAAGGGCGTGTGTTTCGATTCCGGAGGTTTGAACCTGAAACCCGGCAACTCCATGCGCCAGATGAAGAAGGACATGGGCGGGGCCGCCATCGTGCTGGGCCTGGCCCGGCTGATCATGGCGCACAACCTGCCGGTGCGGCTGACGGTCCTGATCGGGGCGGTGGAGAATGCAATTGGCGCCGGGGCCTTCCGTCCGGGCGATGTGCTAACGGCACGCAACGGCAAGCGTATCGAGGTGGACAATACGGATGCAGAGGGGCGACTGGTACTGGCCGATTTGCTGGACCGCGCCGCTTCGTTCCATCCCGATGTCCTGGTGGACTTTGCCACCCTTACCGGGGCCGCTCGGGTAGCGGTTGGAACCGAGATCAGTGCTTGCTTCACCCAGGACGAGGGTTGGGCCCGGGCTCTGGTAGAGCCCGCACGCGAATGGGACGATCCGGTCTGTCAGTTGCCTCTGCACGCGCCTTATCGCTACCTGTTGGACAGCGACGTCGCTGACATCGTGAATAGTTCCACCGGGGGGTATGCCGGCGCGATCACCGCCGCGCTGTTCCTGCAGGAATTCGTGCCGGACGACACGACGTGGATGCACTTCGACATCATGGCGTTCAATGTCCGCGCACGCCCTGGGCGTCCAAAGGGCGGCGAGGCGATGGGGCTGCGGGCCCTGTTCGCGGCGTTCGAATCCCGTTACGGACAGGTCGGTTAGGGCGTCGCATCTGCCGCATTGGAGGTTGCGGGCCCGTCGGATGCGCTACACGAGCCGCAGGTCGCTACGCGCACGTATGATCTTGCGCAGGGCAATAAGATACGCAGCCGTGCGGTAGTCGAGGATCTCGCCGTTACTCTCCACTTCGCGGACCTCGTGCATCTCGCGAAACGCCTGGCGCATGCTGTCGTCGAGGCCCGAGCGCACCAGGTCGATCTCTTCGGCACCCCGAACGATGGAATCGCGCATCCAGTCGGGTACGGTCTGGTTGGTCATCATTTCGATTGCGCTGACGATGTGTTGGCCCTGGGCGTGATCGTATCGCCGCTCCATTCGACCGAAGCGGATGTGAGACAGATTCCGGACCCATTCGAAATAGGAGACGATGACGCCACCGGCATTCACATAGATGTCCGGGAGGATAGTGATGCCGCGCTCGCGCAGGATGCTATCCGCTTCGAAGGTGCATGGACCGTTGGCCGCTTCCACCACCAGTCGTGCCTGGATGTTGGGTGCGTTGTCGCGATGAATGGCGCCTTCCAGCGCTGCGGGAATGAGGATGTCGCAGTCCGCCTCCAGTAGGCGATTACCGTTGCGCTCGAACTGCACACCGGGGTATCCCTCCAGTGTTCCGGCGTGTCGCAGGTAGTCGGCGACCGATTCCACATCCAGCCCGTCCGGGTGATAGATGCCACCGTCGACGTTGATGATTCCCACAATCCGCGCGCCCGCTTCGGCCTGCAGGAAGCGTGCGGCGTGCGAACCGACGTTGCCGAAGCCCTGGATGATGATGCGCTGGTCGCCAAGGCCCCCTTGCAGTCCGGCTTCGGCGGTCGCTCCGGTTTCCCCGAAAAAGGCCTGCAACGCATAGAGAACGCCGCGCCCCGTGGCCTCTAGACGGCCCCGGATTCCACCCATCTCCACGGGCTTTCCGGTTACACAGGCGGCGTGGTTGATGTCTTCTGGATGGCGTTCGCGGTACGTCTCCATGATCCAGGCCATTTCGCGCTGCGACGTGCCCATATCCGGTGCCGGCACGTTCTGCGCGGGACTGATGTAACCGCGGTGAATCAACTCGTGGGCAAAACGCCGGGTGACGCGCTCCATCTCGGCTTCATCGTACTGACGGGGGTCGATTCGCAGGCCGCCCTTGGAGCCGCCGAACGGGATGTCCACAATGGCGCATTTATAGGTCATGAGCGCGGCCAGGGCTTCCGCATGTGGTTGGTCCATATTGGGCGCGAACCGAAGGCCACCTTTCACGGGGAGACGATGGCTGGAATGTACGGCGCGCCAGCCGGTGAAGACCTCGATGCGATCCCTGAACCGGATCGGGAAGCTCACCTGAATGACCGATTCGCAGGTCTTGAGAGCCACGCGCCCACCCTCGGGAAGCTCCAGGTACGCCATCGCCCGGTCCACCATGTGTGAGACACTATCTTGAAAGGTTTCAGGTGCTTCGCTTTCTGACATGAGGAAATCTCTATCTTGGTTTGCATCATCGCGGACAGGGCACGGTGAGGATGATAGTGACTGAATTGGGCACAACGCCGGATCCGCGGTTCTCGGTCGCGCCAATGATGGACTGGACGGATACCTGGTGTCGCCAGTTCCACCGCCTGCTGACGCGGCGGGCATTGTTGTACACCGAGATGGTGCATGCCAACGCGGTGATCCACGGGGACCGGGATCGGCTGCTGGGCTATGCGCCGATCGAACACTCGATCGCACTGCAGCTCGGCGGTTCGGAACCGGCGACCCTGGCCGAGGCCGCTCGCATCGCCGCCGATCGTGGCTACGACGAGATCAACCTGAACGTGGGTTGTCCCTCGGACCGGGTGCAGTCCGGCGCGTTCGGTGCCTGCCTGATGGCGCAACCGGCCCTGGTCGCCGACTGTATTTCGGCCATGCAGCAGGCGGTGGATGTCCCTGTCACGGTCAAGCACCGCATCGGGATTGATGATCAGGATTCGGAGGCGGACCTTCACGCCTTTGTCGAGCGCGTCGCGGCGGCTGGCTGCCGCCACTTCGTGGTCCATGCCCGGAAGGCCTGGTTGCAGGGCCTGAGCCCAAAGGACAACCGGGATGTGCCGCCGCTGGACTACGAGCGAGTGTATCGGTTGAAGGCCGAGTTCCCCGACCTGACCGTTGTGCTGAATGGCGGACTCGATGACGTTGCGTCCGCAACGGCCCATCTGGACCGCCTCGATGGGGTGATGTTTGGTCGCCTGGCCTATCACCAGCCCTGGACCCTGTCGGTGGTGGACCGGCTCTATTTTGGGGCGGACCGCGATCCGCAACGCGGTGAGGTCCTGGAGGGCATCCTGGCGATTGCTGAGGGGATGCGCCGCGACGGGGTGCCGCTGGCACGGCTCACTCGGCACATCCTCGGGCTGTTCCACGGCGAGCCGGGTGCGCGCCAATGGCGGCGGACCCTGACCGAGGGGGCCCATCAGGCGGATGCGGGCCCCGAACTGATCGAGCGCGCTGCCGAGGCCTGCTGGCCGCGGGCCGCTTAAGGCATCGCGACCGGTCGGCGACGCGGCCAATCAGGTAACGCTGGAAGTCACTCGGTGTCCTCGTTGAAGGCGAGCCATCCAGCCTCCAGGCCATCCTCGAGAATCTGCCGGATTGCGGGGATCGCCTCTTCCCATTCCGAGATGGTGAAGGATTCCGCGCAGCAGAAGGCCTCCAGTACGTCGGGTGCGACGGCCTGGGCGGGATAGTCGTTGCCGGCGATACACAGGACCGGGCCTTCCGGTCCCTGAAACCAGGCGCGGCGTACACCCGGGTGAAAGGTGAAGCGCTGTGACGGACCGGCAGAATGAGCGGTGCGCGGATCGGCGGGCGCGAGTTCCACGTTACCGGCAGGCCGGGTCAGAAAACGGCCCAGGTAGGCATCCAGGTCGTGGTCGTCGGCGGCCAGCAAGGCGCGCAGGGCCTCACGCAGTTCGCGTCGGTCCCCCGCGGGGATCTCGGCCGCGTGCAGGGCAGGGTGCCGGCCTGGGTCCTCGAAGCGGGCCTGGTCGCCGACCACGTTGGCCCGTTCTTCCAGGAACCCGGTCAGGACATCAAGGATGGTGGGTGCGCGAAAGCCCACCGACCAAGTCATGCACTCGTCATCCAGCGACACCCCGTAATGCGGCAGATTCGGAGGTAGGTAGAGCAGGTCGCCCGGGCCCAGCTCCCAGGTTTCGCTGGGCTGGAAATCGCGCAGGATGGCCAGAGGAAGGTCATCATGGCAGTCCACGGGCCCCGGCGGGTCCTGGATCTGCCAGCGGCGATACCCGGCGGCCTGGAACAGGAAGACGTCGTATTGATCGACATGCGGCCCGACGGAGCCCCCCGGCGGGGCGTAGGAGATCATCAGGTCATCCCGGCGCCAGCGCGGGATGAAGTCAAAGCGGGCGAGGAAATCCGCTCCCCCGGGCCAGAAGCGCTCGACGTCCGTGACCAGCAAGGTCCAGTCGCGCTCAGGGAGCCCGGCCAGACGCCGTTCGTCGAAGGGGCCGTACTCGACATCCCAGTCCTGACGGTCGACGTGCCCGCTGATAATACGGCTGGCCGCATCCGGGTCGGTCGCCAGCCCGGCCAGATCGTCCGGTTCGATGGGATTTTCGAACCCCGGGATCGCCCCACGAATCAGCAATGGGCGCTGCTGCCAGTACTCCCGCAGGAATTGGGCGGGCGAGAGCCCGCCCAGCAGGGGCAGGGGTTGATCCGGGTCGGGGGCCGGCATTCGGGATTATTGATCGCGGGCGAGGCGATCGGCGATGCCGGTATAGGTGCCTGGCGTCAGCTCGCGCAGGCGGGCGCGTGCCTCTTCCGGGATCTCCAGGCCATCGATGAATGCCGCCAGGGCCTCGGGTGTGATCCGTTGCCCTCGGGTCAGTTCCTTGAGCTTCTCGTAGGGCGACTCGATCCCGTAGCGGCGCATGACGGTCTGCACCGCCTCGCCGAGGACCTCCCAGTTCTGGTCCAGGTCTTCCGCGAGGCGTCCGGGCTCGATCTCCAGCTTGCCGAGGCCGCGACCAAAGGCCTTGTAGGCGATCAGCGACCAGGCGAATGCGAGGCCGATATTGCGCAGCACCGTGGAATCGGTCAGATCGCGCTGGAAACGCGATACGGGGAGTTTTCCGGCGAGGTGGTCGAACAGGGCGTTGGCCAGCCCCAGGTTGCCCTCGGCGTTTTCGAAGTCAATCGGGTTGACCTTGTGCGGCATGGTGGAGGAGCCGACTTCACCGGCCACGACCTTCTGCTTGAAATAGCCCAGCGAGATGTAGCCCCAGATGTCCCGCGAGGCATCCAGCAAGATGGTGTTTGCACGCATGAAGGCGTGGAACATCTCCGCCAGGAAATCATGCGGCTCAATCTGAGTGGTGTGGGTGTTCGGTTCCAGGCCCAGACCCTCAATCATCCGCTGTGACAGGGCGGGCCAGTCGACCTCGGGGTAAGCCACGGTATGGGCATTGAAGTTGCCGACAGCACCATTGATCTTGCCACGGCAGGCCACGCCCGCGATCTCGGCGCGCTGGCGTTCCAGGCGCGCGACCACATTGGCGAGTTCCTTGCCCATGGTGGTGGGCGAGGCGGGCTGGCCGTGGGTGCGGGCCAGCATGGGCTGATTCGCAAAGCGTTCGGCCAACTCGCTCAGGGGCTTCAGTACGGTATCCAGCGCAGGCAGCATCACCCGGTCGCGGGCCTCGCGGACCATAACGCCATAGGCCAGGTTGTTGATGTCCTCGGAGGTGCAGGCGAAGTGGACAAACTCGATCTGGCTTTGCAGATCCCCGCGATCCGACATCTGCTCCTTGATGTAGTACTCGATGGCCTTGACGTCGTGGTTCGTCGTCGCTTCGATCTCTTTGACCCGGGCACCCGCGACCTCGTCAAAGCTAAACGCGATTTCGTCGAGAAAGGCCACCGCCTCGTCCGTAAGCGCCGGGACTTCCGAAATCGCGGGCTCCGCCGCCAAGGCTTTCAGCCAGGCGATCTCGACCCGCACACGGGCTTGCATCAGCCCCTGCTCGGAAAAATAAGGCGCGAGGTCACGGCTATGCCGGGCATAGCGGCCATCAACAGGGCTGATCGCAGTCAGGGACGTCAGGGACATGAGCATTCCGGGGTCGGGTTCGGGACAGGCGGCGCAGTATACTAAGCCGTTCCATTGCAATACAGCGTTGTGCAAGCCGCACGACCGCGCCGAGCAAACCAGGAGGAAGGCATGTCGAAGCCCGCAATGCGTCAGGAACAGGACAGTCTCGGACCGGTGGAGGTCCCGGAGAAGGCCCTGTGGGGCGCCCAGACCCAGCGTGCGGTGGACAACTTCCAGATCAGCGGCCGGGCCCTGCCGGCGGCCTTTATTCGGGCTCTGGCGCAAACCAAGGCAGCCTGCGCCGAAGCGAATCAGGCGCTGGGGCAGCTCCCGGAGGCGGTGGCCGGTGCCATCGTCGCGGCGGCCGAAGAGATCGTCAGTGGCGAGCATGCCGAGGCTTTTCCGGTTGACGTTTACCAGACCGGGTCCGGCACCAGTAGCAACATGAACATGAACGAGGTGCTTGCCCGCTTGGCCTCCACCGACGCGACCTCGGTGCATCCGAACGATCACGTAAACCGCTCGCAGAGCTCCAATGACGTGATTCCCACCGCTTTGCACGTCGCCGCCTCGACCGAACTCGAACAGCGGCTATTCCCCGCGCTACGCCATCTGATTGCGGTGATTGCACGCCGTGAAGGCGAGCTCACCGGCGTGGTGAAGACTGGACGCACTCACTTGATGGATGCCATGCCGCTGCGGATGAGCCAGGAGCTTTCCGGTTGGCGGACGCAACTGGAGTTGGACCTCGAGCGCATTCGCGACACGCGTGTCCGGGTGAACCGGCTGGCGATTGGCGGCACGGCGGTGGGGACCGGCATCAATGCCCCAGCGGAATTTGGCGATCGTGTCGCCCGCCGTCTGGCCGAGCGCACCGGGATCGAGTTCGTCCGAGAAGCCAACGGCTTTACCGCCTTGGCCAGCCAGGACACTGCAGTGGAACTCTCCGGTCAACTGCGGACTGTGGCGACCAGCCTGATCAAGATCGCCAACGATCTGCGCTGGATGAACTCAGGCCCGCTGGCCGGCCTGGGCGAAATCGCCTTGCCGGCGCTGCAACCCGGGAGTTCCATCATGCCTGGCAAGGTGAATCCGGTGATTCCCGAGGCGGTGATTATGGCGTCCCAGCAAGTGGTGGGTCTGGATGCCGCGATCGCAGCGGCCGGGCAGGGTGGCAATTTTCAGTTGAACGTGGGGCTGCCTCTGATCGCCGACAACCTCCTGCATCAGGTGGGTCTGTTGGCCCGCGCCGCGGAACACCTGGCGGATCGGGCGATGGCAGGGTTCACCGTGAACGAAGCAGTGTTGAAAGAGGCCCTGGACCGGAATCCGATCCTGGTGACGGCACTGAATGCGGAAATCGGTTACGAGGCGGGTGCGCGCATCGCCAAAGAGGCCTACGCCAGCGGTCGCCCGATCCTGGATGTTGCCGAGGAACACACCGATATCCCGCGCGCACGATTGGAAGCGCTGCTGGATCCGGCTGTATTGACGGATCCACAAGACGACTAGCCTTCTCGGCCAAGACGCTCCTCGGCACCTGATCGATTGCGTTTGCTTCAGGCGGTTTCGGCGGGCAGTTCCACGCCCTGGCGGAGCAGGGTTTGGAAATCGTCGAATGGAACGGGGCGAGAGAAGTAGTATCCCTGGGCCGTATGGCAATCCAGATCCTGCAGGATCTCCGCCTGGCGCGGTGTCTCCACCCCTTCTGCGATCACGTCCAGGCCCAGGGTTCTGGCCATGAGCACGATCGCGCGGACAATCTGGGAATGCTCCTCGCCTTGATCGAGATCCTTCACGAAGGAGCGGTCGATCTTCAGGGTGTCGGCTGGCAGCTGCTTGAGCTGCATCAGAGAGGCGTGCCCGGTCCCGAAATCGTCGATCGCCAGCGACATTCCCGCCTGGCGCAGTCGCTGGAAGACCCGTACGGCACCCTGTGGATCATCCATGATGGTGGTTTCCGTCAGCTCCAGTTCGATGCAACGCGGCGGGATGCCCATCTGTTGGATGATGCGATGAAAATTACCCGCGAGATCCGGTTGGCGCAGTTGCCGGGCCGATACATTGATCGCCACGCGGAGCAGTGAGTCAGCGCTCGTCGAGTCGGCGTTCATCCCGAGCGATTTCAGATCCTTGCAAACCTGCTTCAGGACCCATTCGCCGATCTCTTCGATCAAGGTCATGGCCTCCGCAAGTTCGATGAAGTGACTGGGGGGAAGGAGGCCCAGAGTCGGGTGTTGCCAACGGATCAGCGCCTCGGCGCCGATGATGCGGCCGGTTGCGAGTTCAACCTTGGGCTGGTAATGCAGCACGAGCTGATCGTTGGCGATGGCCTGACCGAGTTCGTTTTCCAGTTCGAAATGGCGGAAGGTTCGGGAATTGAGGTCCTGGGTGTAGAACCGGAATCCGTTGCGCCCCCGCTGCTTGGCCTCGTACATCGCGGCATCGGCATTGCCCAGCAGCGTGTCCGCATCCTCGCCGTCGTAGGGGTAGACCGCAATCCCGCAGGAGACGCTGCTGACCACGGGTTGGTCGAAGATCTGCCGTTCGGTTGCCGTCTTGCGCACGATATCGGTGACCAGCCGGACAACCCCTTCCAGCCCTTGGGTATCCTCCACCAGGATGCCGAACTCGTCTCCACCCAGGCGTGAGAGGGTCGTGCGCAAATGGCGACCGGAACGTTCGCGGGCATGGTCCAGCACCGCGGAGAGATCCTGGGCGACTTTTCGGATCAGCTCGTCGCCCGCCCGGTGGCCGAGCGAGTCGTTGGTCCGCTTGAAGTTGTCCAGATCCAGCAGGATCAGCGCCACGTGGCCCACGCCGGTCGTATCGGAGTGGCGTTCCATCGCTTGGGATAGGCGGTCGCTGAACAGCATCCGGTTCGGCAGGTTGGTCAGCGAGTCGTGCGACATGTGATGCAGCAGTTCGCGTGACTGGCGCTCGGTGATCCTCTGCAGCGCCTTTTGCCGCCGATCCATGATCTGGAAGAGGTCGGCGCTTTCCAGCGCATAGGCGGTATTGAACAGCACCATGGTCAAGGTCGAAAGAATCATTTCGTAGCGCTGCAGCTCTGACTGACAGAAGCGCGCCACGAACATGCCGCGAATACGGGTGCGCGTCGAGATCACATGCAGCATCACGCTCTCGCCTTGCACAGGCGAGGGGAGGCAGACGGGATGATTCTGGTGCAAGGCCCAGGAAAACTGGCCGTCCAGGATTAGTTGTTCCACCGTTTCGGACAGATCCGGTTGCAACGCCCCTGGGCGTTCCTGGTGGACCAGATTGAACGAGCAGTCATTGTCCAGGATGTACACCGCCAGGTCCTGCGCAGGAAGCAACCGTCGGATCGACTCGACCGTGTTCTGGATGATCAGTTCGGGACTGCGGTTGCGCTCGGTGTCACCAAAGATCGCGGTGGTCGACGCAAGGACGTCCATCGCGTAGGCATTGGCCTCCAGCGCCTCCTCGAGGAAGCGAATCCGCGCATGAAGGGCGTTGACCTCCTCGGGCGTGCGATACGAAGGGCTCATGCAACTGCGTCCTTTGTCTGCATACGGCTCAGTCGAGGAGGATCGCCTGCATCTGTTCAAGATGCTTACGGGCGTGGCCGATGATGTCTTCGTAAACTGGCATCTCCAGACCGATACGATCGAAGGTCTCGGGCGCGACCGGGGGTACGTAGCGTTCACCTGAAGAGCCCAGGCGGAGCGAATTGGCGATGCTGTCGGCTACATGCACGATCGCGGTCTCGACAGGGAAGGTGCGCGCGTCCGCCGGGGCATGGTGATATCGCGTCACTTCGACATGCGCCGGGCCCATGCCCCAATGTTCGAGTAGGGCCGAGCCAATCGCCGCATGGTCGAAGCCGAGGAGTTCACGCTCCGCCTCGAACAACAGACACTGATCCCGTTCGCGGATGTTGATCAGGTCTTCGGTACGAGTGCCGAGGCGGATAAACAACAGCAGCCGACCCAGGTCATGCATGATGCCGTAAAGGTACAGGCGCTCGATGTTCGCCTCGCGTCGGAAACGCGCGATGGAGCGGCTGAGGACTCCGACCGCAATGCTGTGGCGCCAAAACGACTCCATGTCGACGCCAATTACCGGCAGGCCGCGGAAGTGCTGGATCACGATAGTGGACATCACGATCTGCCGCATTTGCTGCATGCCGATGATCGAGACGGCACGGTGCAGGGTGTCGATGGGTTCGGGGAAGCCGTACAGCGACGAGTTCGCCATCCGCAGCGTCTTGGCGGCAATGGTGGGGTCGAGTTCGACTGCTTCGGTGATGCCGGCCACGTTAGCGGTCGGATCGTTAAGGCGTGTAAAGATCGTGTTGTAGCTGCCGGAAAAGCTGCAGAGCGCGTCATCCTGATCGAGAAACTCGTCGACCGTCATTCTGGACTCCGACGTTTATGACCGCGACGCATGAGCTCGTCGAGCAGCTGCGTGCGAGCGATCTGGTAGAAGCCATCCATGGGGTGGCGCGAGGCGTCACAGTGGCGAAAGCGCTCAGCCAGAATGGTGTCTGCCTGCGCTTCCATCTCCGGGGTTGGATAGGCCTCGGCAACCTGCTCGGTCGCCTTGTCCTGGGCATCGTTCGCCGCATCCTGCTCGTCTTCGACGACCTCGACCGTACTGATGCCCCAAGACAGCAACACGCGGATCTGCTTGTCCTGAAGCACCATACCAGCAGGGATCAGAAGCCGGCCGGACCGATCATGCACGGCCGTTGCCAGCGTCTGCCCGGACTGTATCGCCTCCGTGGAAATCCGCCGTCCCATAGGCAGACCTTATGCCGAAGCCGCGAGCTGGCGCAACACATAGGGCAGGATGCCACCGTGCTGGAAGTAGTCCACTTCCTGCGGCGTGTCCAGACGCACGCGGACCGTGAATGTCTTGCGCTGGCCGTCATCGCCTACTGCCGTGACCGTGGCTTCTCGGGACGTCCCGTTCTCCACGCCGGTGATGCTGAAGGTCTCGCGGCCGGTCAGGCCGAGACTGGCTGCGTTCTCACCCGGAAGGAACTGCAACGGGAGTACGCCCATGCCAACCAGGTTGGAGCGGTGGATGCGTTCGTAGCTTTCGACAATTACTGCCTTCACGCCCAGCAGCAGCGTGCCCTTGGCGGCCCAGTCACGCGAGGAGCCGGTACCGTACTCCTGTCCCGCGATTACGATCAGGGGCGTGTCCTCTTCCTGGTATTGCATCGCGGCGTCGTAGATCGACATGGGCTCGCCATCCGGCAGGTGCTGCGTCACACCGCCCTGGGTTCCCGGCGCGAGCAGATTACGCAGGCGCACGTTGGCAAAGGTGCCACGCATCATCACCTCGTGATTTCCGCGCCGTGATCCATAGGAGTTGAAGTCGGCCGGCTTCACCCCTTTGGACTCGAGGTAGCGGCCCGCCGGGCTGTCCTTGGCGATGGAACCGGCCGGGGAGATGTGGTCCGTGGTGACCGAATCCCCCAGCAGCGCGAGCACCCGCGCGCCCTGGATGTCGTTCCAGGGTTTCGGTGTCATGCTCATCCCTTCGAAATAAGGCGGGTTGCGCACGTACGTGGAATCTTCCTGCCAGTCATAGCGCTGGCCCTTCGGGGCCTCCAGGTTCCGCCAGCGATCCTCTCCGGAATAAAGATCGCCGTAGGCGCTGGTAAAACTCCCGGCGCCCACGTGATTCGCGACTTCCTGGCGCACCTCTTCGGTGGTCGGCCAGATGTCCTTCAGGTAGATCGCGCGGCCTTCGGCGTTCTCGCCGATCGGGTCGTTGTACAGATCGATGTTGCTGCGACCGGCCAGGGCGTAGGCCACCACCAGCGGCGGCGAGGCCAGGAAATTCATCTGCACCTCGGAATGGATGCGCCCCTCGAAGTTGCGGTTGCCGGAGAGCACCGAGCTGACGATCAGATCATCCTTGATAATCGCCTCGCTGATCGGTTCCGGCAGTGGGCCGGAGTTTCCGATACAGGTGGTGCAGCCGTAGCCGACCACATGGAAGCCCAGGTGCTCGAGATCCTTCAGGACCCCGGACTTCTGCAGGTAATCGGTCACCACGCGCGAGCCGGGGGCCAGCGAGGTCTTTACCCACGGCTTCACTTGCAGGCCGAGTTCACGGGCCTTGCGGGCGACCAGGCCCGCACCCAGCATCACCGACGGGTTGGAGGTGTTTGTGCAGGAGGTGATTGCGGCAATCACGATGTCGCCGTGATCCAGGGTAAAGGTCTCGCCATCCATCTCGATCGCGGTGTGGTGCGGCTCTTCCGCCTGGTGTTCCACGCCCACTGCGGTATGCCCACCCTCGGCGGCGAAGCGCTCGGCCTCGGCCGGCTCGTCGGCACCGCTTTCGCGTTCCTTGAGCATCGTGTCCAGGTGGCGGCTGATGGTCGTGCCGGCCTGGCTCAACGGGATACGGTCCTGCGGGCGCTTGGGTCCGGCCAGGCTGGGCTCCACGGTGGACAGGTCCAGCTCCAGCAGATCGCTGTAGCGGGCCACCGGCGCATTGTCGTCACGCCACATGCCCTGGGCCTTGGCATAGGCCTCGATGAATTCGATGTGTCCGGCCTCGCGCCCGGTCAGGCGCAGATAGGTCAGGGTTTCATCGTCGATCGGGAAGATGCCGCAGGTCGCACCGTACTCCGGCGCCATGTTGGCGATGGTCGCGCGGTCGGCTAGCGGCAGGTCGGCCAGGCCGTCGCCGAAGAATTCGACGAATTTTCCCACCACGCCTTGCTTGCGCAGCATCTCGACGATCACCAGCACCAGGTCGGTCGCGGTCGCGCCTTCGGCCAGCTTGCCGGTCACCCGGAAGCCCACCACTTGCGGGATCAGCATGGAGATGGGCTGACCGAGCATGGCGGCCTCGGCCTCGATGCCGCCCACGCCCCAGCCGAGCACGCCCAGGCCGTTGATCATGGTGGTGTGTGAATCGGTCCCGACCAGGGTGTCGGGGAAGGCCATGCACCCGCCCTCGGCCTTGTCGTCCACGAACACCGTGCGCGCCAGGTACTCGAGGTTTACCTGGTGGACGATGCCAGTATCCGGGGGCACAACCTTGAAGGTGTCGAACGCCTGCTGCCCCCACTTGAGGAAGCTGTAGCGCTCGCGGTTGCGCGAATACTCGAGTTCCGCATTCAGATTCATCGCGTTCGCGTTGCCGTGGGCATCCACCTGCACCGAGTGGTCGATCACCAGCTCCGCCGGCTGCAGCGGGGTGATCTTCTTCGGATCGCCCCCCAGCGCCTCCATGGCATCGCGCATCGCGGCCAGGTCGACGACTGCAGGCACCCCGGTGAAGTCCTGCAGGAGCACGCGCGCCGGACGAAAGGCGATCTCCTGGGATGGCTCGGCCTTCGGATCCCAGTCGAGCAGCGCCTCGATATCGGCGCGGCGCACCGTGCGCTCGTCTTCAAATCGCAGCAGGTTCTCCAGCAACACCTTCAGCGCGAAGGGCAGGTCTTTTGCTCGCGGGTCGTCGGTGATCGGCACATAACGGCACTCGTGGCCGCCAGCGGAGAGGGAGCGGGTATTCTTCGGATCTGCGTGGCTCATGATGCGTCTTCCGCGGTCAGGTGTTGAGTCGATTGAGGATGTTGTTGGCTTCTCGAATCAGCCGCTTACGGCCGAAAAGCAATTTCCAGCGCGAACCTCCGGCCTGGCGCCAGAGGACCGCAGCCCGAATCCCGGCCAGCAGCAGCGCACGGATGCGCGCGGCGGTTTCCGGGTTCGAGAGGTTGTTCTGTTCGCCCTGCACGATGATGCGTGGGCCGAGTTCGGAGATGGTCTCCTTGTAGACCTCGGCGAGTCGGGCGATCACGCTTTCATGCGCGATATGGAAGTAGTCGATCTGGCGTTGCGCACCCTGCAGCCCGTCGGTCAGCTTTTGCAGCATGTCGTCGCGTTTTTGCAGCTTGCGTTCGAGAAAGATCAGCCCGATGGCGTAGCGGGTGATCTCCATATCCGGCGGCTTGCTCCCGTTTTGCAGTTGGCTCTCGATCCGTTCCAGGCCGCTGCGCAGGCTGACGGCCTCGCGATAGACCGCTTCCGGCGTCTCCGCGTCGAAGGCGAACAGACTCCCGACCAGGACTTCGAATTCGTATTCGTCGCAGCTGCCACGCCAGGCAAGATCCTTGACCAGGCTTGCGCACTGGAAGAGGGCTGCCAGCGCCAGGGTGCGGTTATGATCGGAGCGGTCCAAGCCAGTGGATTCCTTGGGTGGGTCGATCGGGTCAACAGGGAGCCGCCACTATACCGGAAGTGGCCTCCCATACTCACGGATGAGGCGACGATTGGCCCGTTGTTCGGGTGGCGATGACCGCGCCGCCGAGACAAACATCGCCACGATAGAAGGCGATGGACTGCCCCGGGGTCGCTGCGCGCTGTTGGATATCGAAGACCACCGTCGCCCCAGCGGCATCCAGTGCCTGGATCCGACAATCCTGCAGGGGCTGACGATGCCGTAATCGGGCCTGCAGGGGTTCGTCCAGCCCTGGGGCGCCGTGGATCCAGTGCACCGGTTCGGTGGTCAGCGACGGGCTCATCAGCAGGGGATGCTGCGGGTCCTGCGCGACCACCAGGGCATTGCCCGGCAGGTCCTTGTCGACGACATACCACGGGGCCTCCGCGAAGCCGTCGATCCCCCCGATCCCGAGGCCCTGGCGTTGCCCAAGGGTATAGAACATCAGGCCCTGATGCCGACCGACGACCCGCCCATCCGGCGTTCGCATCTCGCCCTCGGGGGCCTTGAGATACTGGGCCAGGAAATCGCGGAAACGGCGCTCGCCGATGAAACAGATGCCGGTGGAATCCTTGCGGGCATGATTAGGCAAGCCCAGCTCGCGCGCCCGCTCGCGGACCTGCTCCTTGGGGATGTCGCCCAACGGGAACAGGGCGGGGCGCAGCTGCTCCTGGGTCAGGGTGTGCAGGAAATAGGTCTGGTCCTTGTTGGTGTCCGCGGCAGTACACAGTTCGCTGTAGTCCGCGTGGTGGCGCACCCGCGCGTAATGCCCGGTCGCGATCCAGCGAGCGCCCAGATCGCGGGCGTGATCAAGGAACGAACGAAACTTGATCTCGCGGTTGCAGAGGATGTCCGGGTTGGGGGTGCGGCCCGCTTCGTACTCATGCAGGAACTGGGCGAATACCCGTTGGCGGTAGTCCTCGGCGAAGTTGGCCTTGTGGAGCGGGATTTCGAGACAGTCCGCGACCTCGCGGGCCATTGCGTAATCGGCCTCCGCGGCGCAGTACTCGGCGTCGTCGTCATCCTCCCAGTTCTTCATGAACAGGCCTTCGACCCGGTAGCCGGCCTCCAGCAGGCGGCTAGCCGCGACGGCCGAATCGACGCCGCCGGACAGGCCCACGATGACGCGCTCGCCGCGGCTCATGGCGTCGTTGCCGCCCGAACACGTCCGGCGACGGCCTCCAGGGGGAATCGGGTGCCGTCGAGATAGCGCCGGATGCTCCGCAGTACCAGCGGGCTGCGCAGGGACCACTCGCGCTCGGCGGCCTCGGGTGTGAGCCAGTGCAGGGCTTGGATGGCGGGATCACGAGGTCCAGGAGCAGGCGAATCGGTGACTGGGCCACAAAAGGCGACACGCAGGATGACGCCACCGGTGGCAAGTTCCAGGAGTTCGCAGCCCAACGTCGCCTCGGGCGTGAAGTCCAGGCAGGTCTCCTCGCGAACCTCGCGGATCACGGCTTCGATCAGGTCTTCGCCGCCTTCCAGGTGGCCCGCGGGCTGGTTCAGTACCCGGCGTCCGGCGTCGGTTTCTTCGACGAACAGGAAGTGGCCATCACGCTCGATGACGGCGGCTACGGTGATATGGCAGGGGAGGCGGTCGGTCATGGCGCGGATGATAACGCAGGCCACCGGTGAGACCGGCATGCCGGATCAGTCGATCGCGGCGTTGTCGGACACCGGAAAACCCGGGCCCCTATGTATAATCGGGGTGAACGCACCGAATTCACCGATTGAAGTTCCGCACAAGGAGTTGGCATGGCCTATCAGCACATTCAGGTCCCGGAGAAGGGCGAACGCATCACCGTCGACGACCAGGGGAAGCTGCAGGTACCGGATCATCCGGTGATCCCCTATATCGAGGGTGACGGGATTGGTGTGGATATCACCCCGGTGATGCGCCGGGTCACCGACGCGGCCGTGGAAAAGGCCTATGGCGGGAAGCGGGCCATCGAGTGGATGGAGGTCTATGCCGGGGAAAAGGCGACGAAGGTCTACACCGATGACTCCGGTCTGCCGGATGAGACCCTGGAGGCGGTGAAGGACTTCCGCGTGTCCATCAAGGGCCCTCTGACGACCCCGGTCGGCGGCGGCTTCCGTTCGCTGAACGTCGCCCTGCGCCAGAAGCTGGACCTGTATGTCTGCCTGCGTCCGGTGCGCTACTACGATGGCACGCCAAGTCCGCTGAAAGAGCCGGAGAAGACCGACATGGTCATCTTCCGCGAGAACTCCGAGGACATCTATGCCGGGATCGAGTTCGAATCCGGCACGCCGGAGGTGAAGAAGGTCATCGACTTCTTGCAGGGCGAGATGGGCGTGACCCAGATTCGGTTCCCGGACAGCGCGGGGATTGGTGTGAAGCCGGTATCCAGCGAGGGGACCAAGCGCCTGGTGCGCAAGGCCATCGAGTACGCGATCGACAACGATCGCCCATCGGTGACCCTGGTGCACAAGGGCAACATCATGAAATTCACCGAGGGCTCATTCAAGGCCTGGGGCTACGAGCTGGCGCGCGAGGAGTTCGGCGCGAAGGACCTGGACGGTGGCCCGTGGCAGACCTTCAAGAACCCGAAGACCGGTAACGATATCGTGATCAAGGACGTGATCGCCGATGCCTTCCTGCAGCAAATCCTGCTGCGCCCGGAAGACTACTCGGTGATTGCCACCCTGAACCTCAATGGCGACTACATTTCGGATGCGCTGGCCGCCCAGGTGGGTGGCATCGGCATCGCCCCGGGTGCGAACCTGTCGGATACCACGGCGATGTTCGAGGCGACCCACGGGACCGCGCCGAAGTACGCCGGCCAGGACAAGGTGAACCCCGGCTCATTGATCCTGTCAGCTGAAATGATGCTGCGGCATCTGGGGTGGTCGGAGGCCGCCGATCGGGTGGTCAAGGGCATGGGCGGCGCGATCAGTGCGGGAGAAGTGACCTACGACTTTGCGCGTCTGATGGACGGTGTCGAGCCGATTGCCTGCTCGGCATTCGGCGAGGCGATGATCAAGCACATGTAACCGGGTCGGGTGGTCGGAGTGTCCGTAAGGGCACTTGGCCTCAGCCCGGAACCATTCGAGGATGGAAGGCACCCAAACGAGTAACCGCTGAGTTCGTGAGTTCGACCGATGAGTGATGACAAGCCCCAAAACCCCGATCGAGACGACTCGGTAACGGTCGAAGAATCGAGGCCGGAGCTCAAGCCACCACGACAGTACAAGGTGGTGTTGCTCAACGACGATTTCACGCCGATGGAGTTCGTGATCGAAGTGCTGGAGACGTTCTTCAGCATGGATCGCGAAAAGGCCACCCGGGTGATGCTGCACGTGCATACGCGCGGCAAGGGAGTATGTGGCATCTTTACCCGAGACGTAGCCGAGACCAAGGTGGCGCAGGTGAACGACTACGCCCGCAGTCATCAGCACCCACTGCTTTGCTCGATGGAGGAGGCCTGACTCCCATGCTCGACAAGGAACTCGAATTCAGCCTGAACATGGTCTTCAAGGAGGCCCGCGAGAAACGCCACGAGTTCGTGACCGTGGAGCACTTGCTGATGGCGCTGGCACAAAATCCCAGCGCGGCCACGGTGCTGCGGGCCTGCGGCGGCGATCTTGATCGCATCCGCGACGAACTGGAAGCCTATATTGACGAGAATACGCCGCGCATCCCACCCAACGATGCGCGCGAAACACAGCCCACACTGGGGTTCCAGCGGGTGCTGCAACGGGCGGTGTTCCACGTACAGTCCAGCGGACGCAAGGAGGTCTCCGGTGCAAATGTCTTGGTGGCCCTGTTCGGCGAGCAGGACAGCCAAGCGTTGTATGTGCTCGGCCAGCAGAACATCTCGCGCCTCGATGTAGTCAATTTCATCTCCCACGGCATATCCAAGGTGGGGGAGGATGAACTGGGCGCACAGCCCGGTCCGAACGAGTCACAGGCCGAGCCGGTGGAAGGCGAGCGCGAGGAAAAGACCAACGCGCTGCAGCTCTACGCCACCAACCTCAATGACAAGGCACGCAAGGACGAGATCGACCCGCTGATTGGTCGCGATCACGAGATCGAACGCACCATTCAGATCCTGTGCCGCCGTCGCAAGAACAACCCGCTGCTGGTGGGTGAGGCCGGGGTGGGCAAGACGGCGATCGCCGAGGGGCTGGCACGACGTATCGTTGATGAAGAGGTCCCGGAAGCGATCGAATCGGCCACCGTCTACTCCCTGGATCTCGGGGCCCTGGTCGCCGGCACCAAGTATCGCGGCGACTTCGAGAAGCGCCTGAAAGGCGTGCTCGCGCAGCTCAAGAAGGAGCCCGGCGCGGTGCTATTCATTGACGAGATCCACACGATTATCGGCGCGGGTGCGGCTTCCGGTGGGGTCATGGATGCCTCAAACCTGATCAAGCCCGTGCTCGCCTCTGGCGAGTTAAAGTGCATCGGTTCGACCACCTACCAGGAATATCGCGGGATCTTCGAGAAAGATCGCGCCCTGGCCCGTCGCTTCCAGAAGATTGAGGTACCGGAGCCAACAGTGGACGAGACCGAGCAAATCCTGCGTGGTCTCAAATCCCGCTTCGAGACGCACCACAACGTGCGTTTTACCAAACCGGCACTACGTGCGGCGGCGGAGCTGGCCGATCGCTATATCACCGATCGATTCTTGCCGGACAAGGCCATCGACCTGATCGACGAAGCCGGCGCCAGCCGTCAGTTGTTGCCTGCAAGTCAGCGCAAGAAGACCATCGGCGTGCAGGACATCGAGACGATCGTGGCCAAGATCGCACGGATCCCGCCAAAGTCGGTGTCCAGCTCCGACAAGGAGACCCTGCGCAACCTCGACCGCAACCTGAAGATGACCGTCTTCGGGCAGGACGAGGCCATTGGCACGCTCGCCACGGCCATCAAGATGGCGCGTTCGGGCCTCGGGGACATGGACAAACCGATCGGCTCGTTCCTGTTCGCGGGTCCGACCGGGGTCGGCAAGACGGAGGTGACCCGGCAACTGGCACAACAGATGGGTATTCACCTGGCCCGCTTCGATATGTCGGAGTACATGGAGCGGCACACCGTCTCGCGTCTCATTGGGGCGCCGCCCGGGTATGTCGGCTACGACGAAGGCGGACTGCTGACGGATGCCATCCTCAAACATCCGCACTCGGTGCTGCTGCTGGACGAGATCGAAAAGGCCCACCCGGACGTGTTCAATGTCCTGCTGCAGGTTATGGACCACGGCACGCTAACCGACACCAATGGCCGCGAGGTGGACTTCCGCAACGTGATCCTCGTCATGACCACAAATGCCGGTGCCGAACAGGCGAGCCGTCCGTCGGTGGGCTTCACCCAGCAAGATCACTCCAGTGATGCGATGGAGGCCATCAAGCGCACCTTTACGCCCGAGTTCCGTAACCGCCTGGATGCAACCATCCAGTTCGGACCGCTGGATGAGGCAACCATCCTGAACGTCGTCGACAAGTTCCTGATCCAGCTGCAGGCGCAGCTCGACGAAAAGAAGGTGCACCTCACCGTGGAGCCAGAGGCCCGAGCCTGGCTCGCCGAGCATGGTTACGACGTCAAGATGGGTGCGCGGCCGATGGCGCGTACCCTGCAGGAGCACATCAAGAAGCCACTGGCCGACGAACTGCTATTCGGACGATTGGCGCATGGTGGCGGGGAAGTCGTTGTGCGCCTGGGCGAGTCCGGTCTGGAGCTGGATATCCAGGAAACCGCCGTGTCTTCCTGACGCAGAATCGGGACCAACACATCGGCCACGGAAGGCCCACAAACGAAAAAGCCCCGGTCTGGCCGGGGCTTCTTCGTGGCCGAGGGACTTACTTGTTGCGGTAGACGATACGACCCTTGGTCAGATCATAGGGCGTCATCTGCACGATCACCTTGTCACCGCGCAATATCCGGATGTAATGCTTACGCATTTTTCCGGAGATGTGCGCTGTGATCGTGTGCCCATTTTCGAGCTCCACCCGGAAGGTGGTGTTCGGGAGCGTCTCAACGACGGTACCCTCAAGCTCGATTTCGTCTTCCTTCGCCATACAGTCCCTCTCGTATTGAATCAAGGTGGCGACATTATCCGGATGCACCGCCGGAACACAAGTCATGCCGCGGGCTGCGTTGGTTTCCAGTCGTTCAGGGGCCGCAAATGAATGGGGCCGGGGGCAACCACCCAAGACCTTGGCGGTTTGCCGACCTTTCCCCGACCGCCTACACTACGCGCGCTTTCACGCGCGAGATTATTGACGAATGACGATGACTTCTTGGGCCGCCGTATTTCCAGGACAAGGATCCCAGTCCACCGGCATGCTGGCCGATCTGGGCGATGATCATGCCATTGTCCGAGACACCTTCCAGGAGGCCTCGGACTGTCTCGACGCCGACCTCTGGAGCTTGTGTCAGCACGGCCCGGTGGAGCAACTCAACCAGACCGAGTGGACCCAACCGGTGATGCTGGCCGCTGGCGTTGCCACCTGGCGCCTGCTGTGTGAACACACCGATGCACGCCCGCAAGCCGTGGCCGGCCACAGCCTCGGGGAGTACAGCGCACTGGTCGCTTCCGGCGTGCTCCGTTTCCCGGATGCCGTGCGCCTGGTGGCCGAACGGGCCCACGCGATGCAGGCGGCCGTTCCGGAGGGCGAGGGTGCGATGGCGGCCGTCCTCGGACTCGACGACGATGCCGTGCGAGCCCTGTGCGAGACGCATGCGAATGGCGAGGTCTTGGAAGCGGTCAATCTGAACGCGCCCGGTCAGGTTGTGATCGCTGGCAATGTCGCCGCGGTGGAACGCGCCGTGGGTGCGGCGAAGGATGCCGGTGCCAAGCGCGCCCTGAAGCTGCCTGTGTCCGTACCCTCTCACTGCGCCCTGATGCGTCCGGCGGCCGAGCGCCTGCAGGCCGCGCTGGACAACACCACCTTTAACTCGCCTACCATTGCCGTCTGGCAAAATGCGACAGCGGCACCGGCCGAATCCGCGCAGGCGATCAAGGCGAACCTGGCCGCCCAACTCTATCGTCCGGTACGCTGGGTCGAGACCATCCGCGGATTGCGCGAGCTTGGGACGGGCGTGCAGGTCGAGTGCGGGCCGGGGCGGGTATTGACCGGGCTGGCCAAGCGCATCGACCGCGATCTGGAATTGTTCGACGTAGCCGACCGCGACACGCTGCGGGCCACGATCGACCGTCTTGCGGCGAACTGACCGCAAGCGACCGCTCATACCGACTATTCAATTACGTAAAGGCGAACCCCATGTCCGACAGCAAACGTGTAGCCCTAGTGACTGGTGCGAGCCGCGGGATTGGCGCGGCCATCGCGCGACGCCTGGCTGAACAGGGTCTGCAGGTGGTGGGCACCGCGACCAGCGACGGCGGCGCAGACCGCATCACCGAGGCCCTGCAGGCGTGGGGAGGGCGTGGTATCGCGATGGATGTAACCGACGCGGAATCGGTCGCCGCAGGGTTGAAGGCCGTCCAGGAGCAGGAAGGGCCCATCGAAGTGCTCGTGAACAACGCGGGTATTACGCGCGACAACCTGTTCATGCGCATGAAGGACGAGGAATGGGATGCGATTATCGAGACCAACCTCTCCGCCGCCGTGCGTCTCACCCAGCGATTGATGAAGGGCATGATGAAGCTGCGCCGCGGGAGAATCATCCTGATCGGGTCCGTGGTGGGCTCCTCGGGCAACGCCGGGCAGACCAACTACGCTGCGGCCAAGGCCGGGCTGGCCGGTTTTGCCCGCTCCCTGGCCCGTGAGGTGGGCAGCCGCAACATCACGGTGAACACGGTGGCGCCGGGGTTCATCGATACCGACATGACCCGTGAGCTGGGTGATGACACCAAACAGGCCCTGTTGGGCCAGATCCCGCTGGGACGCCTCGGCGCTCCGGAGGAGATTGCTGCCGCGGTGAATTTCCTTGCGTCAGAGGAGGCCGGGTACATCACCGGCGAGACCATGCACGTGAATGGCGGCATGTTCATGCACTGATCACGGCGGGTCGGCCGAGGGCCGCCCGCACGTCCCGCGGCGCTTATCGCTAGATCGCGGCGGGGCTTTTCTCTAGAATGGCGGACCTTTCAACGAAGCCGCCTCACACCGAAGGGGATTTCTGAACCATGAGTAGCATTGAAGAACGCGTCAAGAAAATCGTTGTCGAGCAACTGGGTGTCAAGGAAGAGGACGTGACCAACGCGGCCGCCTTCGTCGACGACCTGGGCGCCGATTCGCTGGACACGGTGGAACTCGTGATGGCGCTCGAAGAGGAATTCGAGACGGAGATCCCCGACGAGCAGGCGGAGAAGATCACCACCGTGCAGCAGGCGATCGATTACATCAACGAGCACATGAAGGATTGATCCCCTTCGCCTTCGGGCGTTGGGATAGAACGCGAACGGGCCTTCCTGTGCGCAGGGCGGCCCTTCGTCGTTTCGCTGACCGCGTATTTCAGTCTTTCGAGGAGAACATCATTGGCTAAACGACGTGTCGTGATTACCGGATTGGGGATTGTCTCCCCGGTCGGATCCACCATCGACAAGGCCTGGAACAACATCAAGGCCGGCAAAAGCGGCATTTCCTCCATCGATGTATTCGATGCCTCGGAAATGCCGGTAAAGATTTCCGGCGCCGTCCGGGACTTCGAGGCCAACGACTACGTTCCGACGAAAGACCAGAAGAAGATGGACACCTTCGTCCTGTACGGGATCGCGGCCGGGCTACAGGCCCTGGACGATTCCGGACTCGAGGTGACCGAGGAGAACGCCGATCGAATCGGAGTCGCGATCGGCTCCGGCATTGGCGGTCTGCCGTACATCGAACGTTCCTATGGGGCATACCTGAAGGGTGGGGCCCGAAAGATCTCTCCCTTCTTCGTGCCCAGTGCCATCATCAACATGGTGGCGGGCAATCTTTCCATCATGCGTAACCTGCAGGGGCCGAATATCTCCATCGTCTCGGCCTGTGCGACGGGTACCCACAACATTGGGGACGCCGCGCGCATGATCGCCTATGGCGACGCCGACGCAATGGTGGCGGGTGGCGCCGAGATGGCCACCACCCCGCTGGGCATTGGCGGCTTTGCCGCCGCGCGGGCGCTCTCCACGCGCAACGATGACCCGCAACGCGCCTCGCGTCCCTGGGATCAGGAACGCGACGGGTTCGTGCTCAGTGACGGGGCCGGCGTGATGATGCTGGAAGAATACGAGCACGCGAAGGCACGCGGGGCCCATATTTACTGCGAACTGGCCGGGTTCGCCTGGAATGCGGATGCGCATCACATGACACAGCCGATCCAGGATGGCTCGGGTGCCGCCAAGTGCATGCACCGCGCGCTGAAGGATGCTGGCGTCAATCCGGAAGAGGTCGGGTATATCAATGCCCACGGCACCTCGACCCCGGCCGGCGACCTGGCGGAGACGCAAGGCTTGAAAAAGGCTTTTGGCGACCATGCCCGCAAACTCCTGGTGAACTCCACCAAGTCGATGACCGGGCATCTTCTCGGGGCTGCCGGGGGCATCGAAGGCGTCTTTACCGCCCTGGCGCTGCGCGATCAAGTGTCACCGCCGACAATCAACCTGGAAAACCCCAGCGAAGGGTGTGACCTGGATTATGTGGCCAATGAGGCACGTGACATGAACACCAAGGTCGGCCTGTCCAATTCCTTCGGGTTTGGCGGCACCAACGGCACTCTGGTGTTCCGCAGCATCTGACGGCGGGTCGCCGCCATGGCGGTCCATCGGCTGGCCGCCGGGGTCGATCTCGCGACCCTGGCGCAGCGGTTTCCTGAACGCTACCCACACCTGCTTGAATCGGCCCTGATTGGGCAGGCGCCGGCGCGCTTCTCGATCCTGTTCGCGTTCCCAGGTTGCACGCTGTCGACTGCAGATGGGGACGACGTCCTTGGCGCACTGGACCAAGACCTTTCAGTCTCCAAGGCGTTGGCGCCGGAATTCGCCGCACATGCCCATCTCCCGTTCCTTGGGGGGTGGTTTATCTATGCCGGGTATGAACTGGCCTGGCGTCTGGAGCCGGCTTTAGGCCGATGCCGCCCGGACCCATGGCTCCCGGATGCCCTCGTGACCTATTTCCCCGCCGCGGTCATTCGGGATCACCACGAGGACGTGACGTGGTTTGTCGATGAGGACGCGACAGACCATAGGTTCGAACAGGTGAGCCAGGACCTGTCGATGCTGCAGCAACTGCCCGATACGCTCGACCAGCCGCTGCCCTCGTTGCGTCTGACGGAAGACAATCCACAGGTCTATCGTGACGCCGTCAGCCGGGCGCTGGAATACATTGTCGCCGGGGACACGTTTCAGGTGAATCTCTCGCGCGAATGGCATGGGGTGGCCGAAACTACCCTGGAGCCGGCCGTGCTATACGCGCGTCTACGGGAGGCCAATGCGGCCCCGTTTGCGGCCTGGCTTCAGTTGCCGGGCGCCGACGTGATCAGCTCATCGCCAGAGCGATTGGTATCGGTAGATGCAGGCATCGTAGAAACGCGGCCCATCGCCGGAACCCGGCGGCGTGATGCCGACGAAATTGAAGATCAAAAGCTTTTCAGTGAGTTGGCCTTCAACATTAAAGAGCGTGCTGAGCATGTAATGCTGGTGGATCTGGAACGTAACGATGTCGGGCGGGTCGCGGAGATTGGTAGCGTCCGGGTCGCCGAACTCATGACCATTGAAAGCTATCGCCGCGTGCATCACATCGTTTCGAGCATTGTCGGTCAACTCCGGCCCGGCATCACGGCGGCCGATATCCTGCGCGCGGTCTATCCGGGGGGCACTATTACCGGTTGCCCAAAGATCCGCAGCATGCAGATCATCCAGGAACTGGAGGGTCATGCCCCCCGTGGCGCCTATACGGGCGGCTGCGGCTACGTCAGTCGTCACGGAAGGATGGACACCAATATCTTGATCCGCACGTTGGTGGTGAAAGGCCACGAACTGCGTTTTCGTGCCGGGGCCGGGATCGTCGCCGATTCGGACCCGCAGCGTGAACTGGAGGAGACGCGGCACAAGGCGCGGGGGCTGGTAGAGGCGCTGCGCGGTGACCGGGAGACGATTGGATGATCCTGATTAATGGGGAGCCAGGAATGGCCATCCGAGCGCAGGACCGGGGCTTGCTGCTGGGTGACGGTCTGTTCGAGACCCTGCGCGTGCAGGCTGGACGTCCCCAGTTATGGCGCTATCACTGGCAACGCCTGACGCAGGGCCTGAACCGGCTCGGCTTCCCGGAATTGGCCGAAGGCCAGTTGCTCGAGGAGATCGCCCGGGTGGGCGGCAATGCGGATTGCATGGTGCGGCTTACCGTGACCCGCGGCGAAGGCCCACGCGGCTACGCGCCGCCCGAAAACCCAACAGTGACCCGAATTGTGAGCGGCGGCCCCGCGCTGGAGATGCCCAAGCCAAAGAGTATCCGATCACTGACGCTGGGGTGGGCGGACGTGCCGATCGGCATCAATCCGGCGCTGGCCGGGCTCAAGCACACGAGCCGACTTGAGCATGTGTTGGCCCGTCGCAGCTGGAGGTCCGGCTGGGACGAGGCCATCCTTTGCGATGCACTGGGGCGAGTGGTTAGCGCGACGCAAGGAAACCTCTGGCTACGCAGGGGCCAGAAGCTGATTACCCCACCAGTGCGCGAGTCGGGCATCGCCGGGACACGGCGCGCCTGGGTGCTCGACCATGCCGCCGACTTCGGATTTGAAGGGGTGGAGGCCTATCCCGATCCGGCCGAGGTTCGTGGTGCGGACGCTCTGTATGTAAGCAACGCCCGGATCGGGATGACCCCGGCCAACCTGGCTGAAGCGGACAAGGCGGTGCCCGCGTGGCAGGATGATCCGCTGTATCCAATGGGAATCGCACTGCATGAAGCGGATTAGTCTCGCCGTCCTGACCCTGGTGGTGGTCTTGGCCCTGGGCGCTTCCTGGTGGCTGAGCGAGCACTATCGCGCCCAGCTCAATGCGCCGGTCGAGCTTGAGATGGCGGAGCGCTTCGAACTCGCGTCCGGGCAGGGCCTGCGCCAGGTCAGCCGCCGCTTTGCCGAGCGTGGCTGGGTGGAATCCGCTTGGGCGCTGGAGTTGTACGGCCGGCGGCAGGGCATCGCGCCCCGGCTACAGGCGGGCGAGTACGCTGTCACCCCGGGTATGACGCCACGCGACCTGATCCACGCCATGGCTCGTGGGGATGTGGTGCAGCACCGCCTTACCATTCCCGAAGGATGGACGGTGCGCCAGGCACTGGCCGCCCTGCGCAGCCACCCCGAGCTCGTGGGTCCGCCTGAATCGGTGGGAGTACATAACCTCCTGGAGGTCCTCGAGCTGGACGATTTGGAGCACCCGGAAGGCTGGTTCCTGCCGGACACCTATTTCTTCGGCTCTGCAACGGACGCGCTGACGGTGCTGCAACGCGCCCATCGTTCGATGCGCATGCAGCTGGAACGCGCCTGGGAAGATCGCATTGAGGATCACCCGGTGGAGTCGCCCTACGACTTGCTGATTCTGGCCTCGATTATCGAACGCGAGACCGGCCGTGGTGACGAGCGTGACCGAGTGGCCGGGGTCTTCGTGAACCGCTTGCAACGCGGCATGCGTCTGCAAACCGACCCGACACTGCTCTATGTACAAGAACCGGGAGTGCAACGCCTGACCCGAGCCGAGCTGGATCGTGACCACCCCTACAATACCTATACCCGTGCCGGACTACCGCCCACGCCGATCGCATTGCCTGGGCGTGCCGCCCTGCAAGCCGCGGCCCGGCCCGCCGAAACCGATGACCTGTTCTTTGTCTCGCGCGGGGATGGCAGTCATCATTTCTCGGAGACCTATCGCGAACACCGCGAGGCCGTGATCCGCTATCAGCTGGGCGGTGATGGCACTCGCTACGGTATTCGCAACCGCCGCTAACCGGAGTCGTGCTGACCATGGAATGCCCGTCCGACCCTGGCCGTTTCCTGGTCCTCGAAGGCATCGAGGGCTCGGGCAAAACCACCCAGATTGAACGACTGGAGACGGCACTGGGTGCCGCTGGGCGGTGCGTACGCAGTACCCGAGAACCCGGTGGAACCGCTCTGGGCGAACGTTTGCGGGGTCTGCTGCTGGACCCGGACCTACCGGGGATGTGCGCAGAATCCGAGCTGCTTTTGATGTTCGCTGCTCGCGCACAGCATCTGAGCGAGGTGATCCTTCCTGCCCTGAACGCGGGCGAGTGGGTCCTCAGTGACCGTTTCACCGATGCCTCCTACGCCTATCAGGGAGCCGGACGCGGTCTGGGCCTGGAGCGCATTGCGCCGCTCGAACAGTGGTTGCAGGGGGAGCTACGCCCAGATCTGGTCATTCTGCTGGACATTGATGCCGAGACGGGGCTCTCGCGTGCGGTGCAGCGGGGGCGCAGAGACCGGATTGAGCGCGAGGCACTGGATTTCTTCGAGCGCGCCCGCCAGGCCTATCTGAAGCGGGCCGCCGAGACCCCCGATCGGTACCTGATCGTGGATGCAGCAGCCGATCCGGATACGGTGGCCGGGGACATTATTGCGGGCGTTCGCGAGCGCCTGCCGCTACCCGCGTTGCGAGGGTAGGGCGACCATGGATGCACCGGTCGTCGTGGAGGCGCTACCGCCCTGGCTGGAGAAACCGTGGGAGGGCCTGGTTCAACGCGGGCGCCAGGGCCGCTTGCCGACCGGCTTGCTGATCCACGGTGCCACCGGGGTGGGTAAGTCGCTCCTGACGCGGGCCCTGGTCCAGGCACTGTTGTGCCAGCGTGCCCAGGGCTCCGAACCCGCTTGCGGGGAATGCAATGGCTGCCGCAGCTTTCTGGGCGGCGTGCACCCCGAGGTGATGAGCCTGGAACCGGAGGAGGCGGGCAAGGAGATCCTCATTGCCGCGGCCCGCGAGGCAATCGAATTCTTGGGGCTCTCCGGATCCGGTGACCTTCGCAGCGTGATGATCCGCCCCGCCGATGCATTGAACAGCAACGCAGCAAACGCCCTGTTGAAGACCCTGGAAGAACCCCCCTCTGGTGCGGTCCTGATCCTGGAGGCGGCGCAGCCGGCCCGCTTGCCCGCCACCATCCGCAGCCGTTGCCAGATGATCGAGGTGCCCACGCCAAACCCTGGCGAGGCCAAGGCGTGGTTGCGGGGATTCGCCGAGGACCCCAATGCGGTGGACGAGGCCTATGCGGCCAGCCTCGAGAGACCACTCACCGCCCGCGACGTGCTCGTCGACCCCGAACGCATGGCGCAATGGGCACAGGACCGCGAGGCCCTGATCACGCTCTTGCGCGGCCCCGGGATGACGGCGATGGCCGCGGCGATGCAGCGCTGCCTGCCCGAATCTTTGATTCCCCGGCTACAGGCCTTGCTGGTTGCCGCTCAACGTCTGTTGGTGACCGGCGAGCCGGATGCCTTCGGCCAGCAGTTTCCGCGCGAGCTGCTGGAGCCATTCGCTCGTCACAAGGGGGCGCGTCGCCTCGCCCAACTGTCGGCCGAGGCGCTTGTATGGCAACGCCAGGCCTCTCGCCAGCTGAACCCGCAGCTGCGTATGGAGGATATCGCGCTCGCGATCCTGCGGCGGTAATACCCCCATCTCACGCCGCCTGTCGGGCCGGGGTGGCGCGCGGTTGGTCCGATGGGTGATACTCATCGACCCAGCAGTTTTCTGGTCACTCAGGAGGGTCTATGGCCGGGCAGGGCATGCTCACCTTGGCAATCAAGGAAAAACCCGCGCTGTATGCCGCGTACATGCCGTTCGTGACCAATGGGGGTCTGTTCATCCCTACGGACAAGGCCTACAAGCTGGGAGACCAGGTGTTCCTGCTGCTGTCGTTGCTGGAAGACTCGGACCGGCTGCCGACCCCATGCACCGTCGTCTGGATCACGCCACCCCGGGCCCAGGGCAATCGCCTCCGGGGAATCGGCGTGCAATTCAACAAATCGGACAAGGGAGTGACCCATCGTCGGATCGAGGAACACCTGGGCGGGATGCTGAATTCCGACCGCAAGACTCATACCTTCTAATTCTCGCTTTGTCTGGGGGCCGCACGGGTTCCGTGGTCCCCATTCGGTCAGCTTGTACGAACCGTCCTAGTCGTGCGCAGCGATTCCCTCAGAAACTCCAGCGCGTGATCAATCTGCTCCCGCGTCAGATAGAAATGAGGAGAGAAACGGATGCCTCCGCCGCGCAGGGCACAGAGAATGCCGTGTCCCTGCAACGATGCGTAGAGGGCGTCGAGATCCTCCACCGGGGGGCGGAAGGTCAGGATGCCGGCCCGCCGACCCTTCGGTGTCAGAATGTGACAATCCAGCGAACGCAGACCATCCTCCAGGTGGAGCCAGTGTTCGCGGATATCGTGGTCGACCGTGTCCAGGCCGGTCTCCAGCAGCAATGACAAGCTCGCGTGCAGGGCATGAATACCGAGCATGTTCGGGCTACCCGGTTCGAAGCGCCGTGCACTGGCTGCCGGTTCGATCTCCGGGTTCGAGAAATCACCCGCGTGGGCCAGCATGTTCCAGCCATACTCCTGCAGCGTCAGCCGTTCACGGATCTCGGGGTTCACGTAAAACACCCCGATACCCTCCGGTGCCAACAACCACTTGTGCGCGTCGGCCATGACGAAATCGGCGTGGCAGCCCGGCGCATCAAAGGGCAGGGCGCCAAGATGCTGAATCGCATCGACACAGAACAGAATGCGGCGCGCACGGAGTTCCGCCCCCAGCGCCTGGATATCAATCCGCATCCCGCTGTCGTAACGCACCGCGCTGGCGGCTACCAGCTTTGTCTGAGCATCGCAGGCGGCGAGCAGATCGCGCTCCGGTTCTTCACCGATCGGTACTTCCCGCGCCTCGATTCCGAAGCGTTCGGCGGCGGCTAGCCAGACGACACGGTTGGAAGGGAATTCCCCAGCCGGAAACACGACATTGTCTCCCGGCTTCCAATCCAGCCCGAAGGCCACCATGGAAAGGGCCTCGGAGGTGTTCTTCACGAATGCGATGTCGTCGGCAGCGGGCGCGCCAATCAGGGCCCGGGCGAGTTCCCGTGTGGCATCTACGTGTCGCATCCACTGCAGGTAATCACGGGAACCATGCCCCACGTTCTCACCCGCAAAACGGCAAACGGCCTCTTCGGTACGCCTGGGCCAAGGGCCGACCGCGGCATGATTCAGATGGATAATCCCTTCCTGCGGAAATTCGGGGTGCATGCGTTCCTCCTGTGCGGGAGCAAAAGGGTAACCCACTCGAAATCGTGTTGGGAGCGCACGAACCCATCCGACCAGACGGTTTGGCCGGAGAAGGCCATGTGATCCGGACTGGTCACTAGACAGACAAGCCGTTCCGATCCCGCGCATTCGGTGTCCGATTGTCCGTCCAAGCGGCAAAATCCGCCGATGAACGCCGCGTACCCAGCCTGCTTTGGCACAATACCCGCCATGGACAACGAGACCCTCAAGAAGCGCGACCTGCGTGCCCTGTGGCACCCCTGCACCCAGATGAAGGATTACGGAGAAGAAGGGACGCTGCCACTCCTTCCGATCCAACGCGGGGAGGGCGTCTGGCTCTACGACTTTGATGGCAACCGTTACCTCGATGCCATCAGCTCCTGGTGGGTCAACCTGTTCGGCCACGCCAACCCCCGCATTGGCGATGCGGTGAAGGAACAGCTGGATCAGCTCGAACACGTGATCCTGGCGGGATGTACTCACGAGCCCGTCGTCGAGTTGTGCGAGCGCCTGATCGATCTCACTCCGGAAGGCCTCGACCGCGTGTTTCTGGCCGACAACGGCAGCGCCGGCGTCGAGGTTGCGCTCAAGATGAGCTTTCACTACTGGCTGAATATCGGCAAGCCGGAAAAGACCCGCTTTATCCGCCTCTCCAACAGTTATCACGGGGAGACTCTGGGGGCGCTGTCGGTTAGTGATGTACCGCTTTACAGTGCGACCTACGAACCCTTGATGCTGGATGTAATCACTGTGCCGGCCCCCGATTGCTTCGAGCGCGAGGCCGGCGAGAGCTGCGAAGATGTCGCGCGGCGTCAGTTTCACCACATGGAAGACGCGCTCGCGCGCCACGCCGACGAAGTCTGTGCCGTGATCGTCGAACCCCTGGTGCAATGTGCCGGCCACATGCGCATGTACGACCCGGAGTATCTGCGCCTGTTACGCGAGGCCTGCGATCGCCACGGTGTCCATTTGATCGCCGACGAGATCGCGGTGGGGTTTGGCCGCACGGGAACGTTGTTCGCCTGTGAACAGGGACCGATCACGCCCGATTTCATGTGCCTGTCCAAGGGTCTGACCGCGGGCTACCTCCCAATGGCCGCCGTACTTACCACTGAGACGGTCTATCAAGCGTTCTATGACGATTACGAACGTCTTAACATGTTCCTGCATTCCCATTCCTATACCGGCAACCCATTGGCCTGCAGAGCGGCACTGGCCACGCTTGATATCTTCACGACGGATCCCGTTATCGCGAATAATAAGCGACTTGCGCAGCATATGCAGAAACGACTTGAACCATTGCACGATCATCCTCATGTGGCCGACGTGCGCCAGCATGGGATGATCGCCGCCGTTGAGCTCGTACAGGATAAGTTCCGCAAGACCCCATACCCATGGCAGGAGCGTCGCGGCCTGCATATCTATCGCCACGGTCTGACGCGCGGGGCGTTGCTACGGCCACTCGGAAACGTCAGCTATCTGATGCCGCCGTACGTGATTACCGAGGAACAGATCGATTTTCTGGTCGAGGTCATGACCGAGGGGATCGAACAGGCCGTACGGGCCTGATCGAAGCGCGCCGAAAGGCCGCACAGAGAGTGGATGGGACGAGAGTTCAGTACCGACAACACGCCTCTTGGCCCATCCTTAACGACGCATAATACATATTATGTTAAATCGTATGTTTGGGATTGGGTATGGCACGTCCGCGACGCTCCGGTACCGCGCGTCTGGCCCCCACTGCTCCGATTTGCGGCGCTCTTTTCAGGACAGGCTGTCGATGACGTGAGTCAGGATCTGTTTCACCCGTGCCATGCCAACATCAAGATTGGCGGCAATATCTTCCATGGTGATTTCCCCATCGGCGCGACCCGCCGCCCAGTTGGCGATCACCGCGCAGCAGGCGTAGTTCAGGCCGAGTTCTCGAGCCAACGCTGCTTCCGGCATACCCGTCATGCCGACCAGGTCGCAGCCATCTCGCTCCAGTCGGTCGATCTCTGCCGCGGTCTCGAGCCGTGGACCCTGGGTGGCGCCGTAGGTCCCGTGGTCGACGGCTGCAATGTCCAACTCGTCGATGGCATGGATCAGGGTCTGTCGGACCGTCTCGCTATAGGGCCAGGTCATGTCGATATGGGTAACACCCTGCTCGTCACCCCCGTCGAAGAAGGTGTTGGCCCGTGACCAGGTGTAATCAATAATCTGATCCGGAATGGCCACCACACCGGGTTTCATCTCCTCGGCAATCCCACCGACGGCGGCCACCGCCACCACGTAGTCGACTCCCGCATTGCGCAGGGCCCAGATATTGGCGCGGTAGTTCACCTGATGTGGTGGAATCGTATGACGCGCACCGTGGCGCGGCAGGAACACGATCTCGATCTCGTTCAGGCGGCCGAATACCAGGGGGCCGGAGGGCTCGCCATACGGGGTATGCATCACCTGTCGACGTGTAATCTCAAGATCTTTCAGCTGTGTCAGGCCTGTTCCGCCAATCACGGCAATACGGGGTGAAGACATGGGTGCCTCGGGCGGGGTTAGTGATCGGCCACGGCGAAAATGCCGGGGGCGTTTCGCAGGTAATCCTGGTAGTCCATGCCGTACCCGAACAGGTAGCGGTTGGGCGCCTCCAGGGCCGCGTAATCCACGGTGATCGCCGGATCACGCTCTGGATTGTGTTTGTCGACCAGTACGATGGAAAGCACTTGTTCGGCACCCTGCTCCATGCAGAACGTCTTGATGCCTTCCAGGGTAATGCCACCATCGAGGATGTCGTCGACAATCACCACCGTCCGGCCCTTAAGCGGTGCCTGCGGTCGCGCCAGCCAGTGCAAGTGGTCCCCGCCGTGTGTAGCACCGCGATAACGAGTCGCATGCAGGTAATCGACTTGCATGGGGAACGACCAGCGAGTCAGCAACCCGCCCAGGATCACCACGCCGCCATTCATCACACCCAGTACCAACGGGTTGCGGTTTTTGAGCACCGCCGCCGTACGTTCGGCTAGCCGATCAATCGCCGTCTCCACCGCATCGCGACTGAAGAGACAATCGGCATCGCGCAGTGTGGCTCGGGCCTGTTCCGGGCTCATGGCATGTCCTAAGGGCATCGGTGCGGAGAATCATGTCCGAGCGGCCGGAGCGAGGCAAGCGCGCGGGTTCCGAACCTCGGAAACGCAACCGGCCGGCACAAGGGCCGGCCGGCTGGCAATCAAACGACGGTAACCTTAGTAGGTAAAGGTAACCGTGTCGTCGTCCATCGCTTCGGAGATGACGTAGGCGCCGCCCACGGTTTCTTCGATCTCCGGAATCAGGTCGTTGCCCCACAGGTCCAGCGTCGGGGTGCAGACCTTCATGACAACGCCCGCCTCGTGGGCATCTTTCATGAAGTCGTAGACGCTCTTGCTGGAGCCTTCCTGCACGAACAGGTTTTCGGCAACACCCTTCTTGGCCAATTCGCCGGCACGGCCGGTCATCACGACTTCAACGTCGTATTCCATGGCGGCGGCCACAGTGGCCTGGAAGAACGGGGCGCCCAGCTCGGACGGGTTTGTCGGGTCAGTGTTGACCATGACGATCAGGAGCTTATCGGCCATTTTTTATCTCCAACTCAAGTGGTGAATGTGAATATTAATAGCTGCTCAACCGCAATCCGGTGGCGCATTATAGGCGGGTCGGCCCGCGGGCGCCAATGGACCCCCAAAGGCACCCTTTGCGGCGCTCATGCCGTGGCCAGCAAGCAGCCCTGTATCCAGTGATCCAGCTGTGCACGCAAGGCGTTGATTCGTTGTGGGCTGGCCTCCGTCGGTCGTGCTCGCAGGCGCTCGATGCGGTGAAGCGAATCGGACGATAACGGGCGGTCTGCCTGGGCCTCTAGAATCGCGTCGGCCTGCTCCGGCTGGTTGCAGATCAAGACCATGTCGCAACCGGCCTCGCGCGCGGTCGCCGCTCGCTGGTCCGGGGTCCCCGCCCCTTCGGCGCCGCACATGGCCAGGTCGTCGCTGAGGATCGCCCCGCGAAAACGCAGCTCACGGCGAAGAATGTCCTGCAACCAGATACGGGAAAAGCCCGCTGGCTGCGGATCGACCTGGGGATACACCACATGGGCGGGCATCACGGCTTCCAGATCGCCAAGCACCGGGCGGAAGGCCTCCAGATCCTCGTTTTCGATCTCGGACAGCGGCCGCTCATCGACTGGCAACGCTACATGGGAATCCGCCGCGACCGCCCCATGCCCGGGAAAGTGCTTGCCGACCGCCGCGACCCCGGCCTCGGAAAGACCCCGGATCAGTTCGCAGGCCAGGCGGGCGATGACGTCCGGGTCATGGTGGAAGGCCCGGTCGCCAATCACCTCGCTCACACCGATGTCTCGGTCCAGAACGGGGGTAAAGCTGAAATCGATATCCACCGAGCGCAGTTCGTGACCCAATAATTCGCCCGTAGCATGGGCCAGTTCGCAGGCCTTGTTGCGATCGTAATCGTAGACGTGGCCCAACTGGCGCATGGGCGGAATGCGGGTAAAGCCCTCCTGGAGACGCTGGACGCGCCCCCCCTCCTGGTCTACCGCCACCAGGATGCCCGGGCGTTCGGCTCGGATTGCGGCGACCAATGCCCGGACCTGCTCCGGCGTCCCGACATTGCGGGCGAACAGGATGACCCCGCCGGTCGCGGGATGACGCAGACGTTTGCGATCTTCCGGCGTGAGTTCCAGCCCGGCGACATCCAGCATCACCGGGCCGAGCGGCAAATCGGCATTTTCTGTCATGACTCGAAGCTCGAAGTGGCGCTCACGCAGGAGCAATCCCTTCAGGATAGCGAGGCTTCGGGGAGAAAGGCGAGTGCCTTCAGCTTTTCGATTCGGTCGCGAATGCGGGCGGCCTCTTCGAACTCAAGGTCGCGAGCCTTGGCGAACATCTCCTGTTCCAGGCGCTCGATCTCTTTAGCCGCTTTCTCTGGGGTGCCCACATAGTCGGCGCCCTCCTCCGCGACCTTGCGACCGCGGCGGCCACCGGAACCGGGCGTTGCATTCCGCGCCTCGAGGATGTCCGCAATGTTTTTCTGGATGCCCTTGGGGGTAATGCCGTTGGCCTCGTTGTGCTCGATCTGTTTCGCCCGGCGGCGCTCGGTTTCGTCAATCGCACGCCGCATGGAACCGGTCACCTTGTCGGCATACAGAATGGCCTTGCCATTCACGTTGCGCGCGGCGCGCCCAATGGTCTGGATCAACGAACGATCGGAGCGCAGAAAGCCTTCCTTGTCGGCATCAAGAATCGCCACCAGGGAAACTTCGGGCATATCCAGGCCCTCGCGCAGCAGGTTGATGCCGACCAGTACGTCGAATTCCCCCAGGCGCAGGTCGCGGATGATCTCCATGCGCTCCACGGTATCGATATCGGAATGCAGGTAGCGGACGCGCACCCCGTGTTCCGTCAGGTAATCCGTTAGGTCTTCCGCCATGCGCTTGGTCAGCGTGGTGATCAGTACCCGCTCGTTGCGTTCTACTCGATCGCGAACCTCGGACAGGGCATCGTCCACCTGGGTCCCGGCCGGGCGGACTTCGAGCTCCGGGTCCAGCAGGCCCGTCGGGCGCACCACCTGGTCGACAATCGCTCCGGCATGTTCACGTTCGTAGGGACCGGGCGTTGCCGACACGTAGATCGTCTGTGGTTGCAGGGCCTCGAACTCCTCGAAGCGCAGCGGCCGGTTGTCCAGGGCCGAAGGCAGACGGAAGCCGTATTCCACCAGGGTCTCCTTGCGCGATCGGTCACCCTTGTACATCCCGCCTACCTGCGGCACGGAGACGTGCGACTCGTCGATCACCAGCAGCGCATCCTTGGGCAGGTAATCAAAAAAGGTCGGCGGTGGCTCGCCCGGGGCGCGCCCGGAGAGATAGCGCGAGTAGTTCTCGATCCCGTTGCAATAACCGATCTCCAGGATCATCTCCAGGTCGAACAGAGTACGTTGTTCCAGGCGCTGCGCCTCGACCAGTCGGTCTTCCTTGCGCAGGAAGTCCAGCCGCTCCTTCAGCTCGTCACGGATGTGATCCACTGCGCCGAGCAGGGTTTCACGCGGCGTCACATAGTGCGTTTTTGGATACACCGTCAGGCGCGGCACGGTACGTAGCTGTTCACCCGTCAGGGGGTCGAAATACGAAAGTCGCTCCACCTCGTCATCGAATAGCTCGATGCGCACGGCTTCGTTGTCCGATTCCGCCGGGTGGATGTCGATTACCTCGCCACGCACGCGGTACGTCGCACGGCGCAGCTCGGTGTCGTTGCGGGTGTACTGAAGTTCGGCCAAACGCCGCAGCAGGTCGCGCTGATCAATGCGGTCGCCGCGTTCAATGTGCAGCACCATCGAGAGATACTTCCGGGGATCGCCCAGGCCGTAGATTGCGGACACTGAGGCCACGATGATTGCGTCACGACGTTCCAGTAGCGCGCGAGTAGCCGAAAGACGCATCTGTTCGATGTGGTCGTTGATCGACGCGTCCTTCTCGATGTAAGTATCCGACGAAGGGACGTAGGCCTCCGGCTGGTAGTAGTCGTAGTACGAAACGAAGTACTCCACCGTGTTGTGGGGGAAGAACTCCTTGAATTCGCCGTACAATTGCGCCGCAAGCGTCTTGTTGGGGGCCAGGATAATGGTGGGGCGCTGAATGTTCTCGATGACGTTCGCAATGGTGAAGGTCTTGCCGGAGCCGGTTACGCCCAGCAGCACCTGATGAGCCAGCCCCGCGTCGATGCCATCCGTCAGCGCCTGGATCGCGGCCGGTTGATCGCCCGCCGGCTGGTACTCCGATACGACCTTGAATTGCTCACCCTCGCCTGGTTGCACCTTATCCTCCGCGCCTGATTTCAGTATCATTTCGCACCAAGCCGCCCACGCGGACCATCGACCCGATCACACAGAGGCCCCCACCTTGGAAATCGAGCTCTCCGACCGCGTCCAGCGCATCCAGCCCTCCCCCACTCTCGCCGTCAGCGCCTTGGCCGCCCAGCTGCGATCGGAGGGTCGGGATATTGTCGGGCTGGGGGCCGGAGAGCCGGATTTCGATACCCCCGAGCATATCAAGCAGGCCGCAGTGGATGCGCTTGCCCGCGGAGAAACCAAGTACACTCCCGTCGACGGAACGGCCAGCCTGAAGGCCGCGATTATTCGGAAGTTTGATCGCGACAACGGCCTGACGTTCACCCCCGACCAGATCCTGGTTTCCTCCGGCGGCAAGCAGAGCATCTTCAACCTCTGCCAGGCCCTGCTGAATCCGGGTGACGAGGTCGTCATTCCTGCCCCCTACTGGGTCTCCTACCCTGACATTGCCCTGCTCGCAGGCGCTCGCCCGGTTGTCGTCAGTGCCGAGCAGGAGGCGGGGTTCCGCATCACCGGAAAACAACTGGAGGCCGCGATTACGCCGAACACGCGGCTCGTGTTTCTGAACAGTCCATCCAATCCGACGGGTGCAGCCTATACCGCAGACGAGCTGAACGATCTTGCCGATGTGCTTCGGCGCCACCCACGGGTGGTGATTGCGACCGACGACATGTATGAGCATATCCGCTTCGGGTCAGCCCCGTTCGTCAACATCGTGAATGTGGCCCCGGATCTCCTGGAGCGCACGGTGGTACTGAATGGTGTCTCCAAGGCCTATGCGATGACCGGCTGGCGCATCGGTTATGCCGCCGGGCCTAAGAACCTGATCGCCGCGATGAAGAAGATCCAGTCGCAAAGCACGTCCAACCCGACCTCCATCGCCCAGGCGGGTGCCGAGGCGGCACTGGAAGGTGATCAGGGCTGCGTGGTCGCCATGTGCTCCGCATTTGCTGAGCGTGCTCGCCACGTGGTGGACGGCCTTAACGCCATCGACGGCATTGACTGCCTGATGCCGGATGGCACCTTCTACTGCTTTCCCCGGGTTACGGGGCTAATGCAAGCGGCGGATATCGATACCGACGTTGCCCTGACCAAACAACTCCTGGACGAGGTCGGCGTGGCCCTGGTCCCGGGCAGCGCTTTTGGTGCCCCCGGTCATGTCCGCGTCTCCTTTGCCACCAGCGTTGACCAGCTGGACAAGGCCCTGGATCGCCTGCGCGAGTTCGCCGCTCGCCACCGGTAATGACCAGCGATGGGGGCATGAGGCCAGATTTTCCTTGACGCCCCTGCCCCGCCCGATTAGGATTTGCGCCCAATTCCCCGGTAGCTCAGTCGGTAGAGCGGGTGACTGTTAATCACTAGGTCGGCGGTTCGAGCCCGTCCCGGGGAGCCAGATACAAAGAAAGGCCAGATCAACGTGATCTGGCCTTTTTTTTGTGGCGACCAACAAGCCATCCGGCTAATCCGGGTCGTGGGCGATCGGTTCCAGAGATTTCAAATAGACGGCGATGGCGCGTCGATCTTCGTCGGTCAGGTGCGATGTACCGTGATCGATGACATCCGCCATACCACCGCCAGCGAAGTCACCATCCCGAGTCAGTCCCATCTCCAGATAACGCGCGATGTGGCGCTCGCCCCAGCGCCCGATACCGGTTTCCCGGTCCGGGGTGATGTTGCCGGCGACATCGTCATCCGGTAGCCGGGCACCCGCCCCAAGACGTTCCAGGTCGAGCCCGCCGGTGCGTGTACGTGGGGTATGGCACTCCATGCAGTGTCCCAGTGCCAGGGTCAGGTAGGCCCCGCGATTCCACTGCTCGGATTGATCCGGGTCCGGTTCGAAGGTACCGGGTTCGAAATGCAGCCACTTCCAACCCATCAGAGAGGGCCGGAACCGCGCAAACCACACCAGATCGTGCGGTGTGTTCTCCCGCGCCTCAGGCTCCACTTCAGACTGCAGGAAGGCCCATAACGCCTCCACGTCCTGCGGCTTCATCTTGGTGTAGGACGTGTATGGGAATGCCGGGTAATAATGCCGGCCATCCGGGCCACGGCCCTCGAGCATGGCGCGTTTGAAGTCCGCCTCCGACCAGCGGCCGATCCCGTATTCTTCATCAGGCGTGATATTGGGTCCGTAGAAGACACCGAATGGGCTTTCGATCGGGCGCCCACCGGCCAGAAACTCGCCATCTTGGGCGGTGTGGCAGGTGACACACCCCCCCGCTCGCAAGACATACTCACCATAGGCAATCTGTTCATCGCCACCCGCAGCGGGGTCATGCTCGCCAATGGACACATCGGCTTGTACCGAAGGCATCCATAAAAACAGGGCTGACAGCAAAGCTGTCAGCCCCTTGGGTTGCAGACCAAGCATGACTTAGTCGCGGCGGAAATCGTCGTGACAGGCCTGGCAGGACTGGCCAAGGTTGCGGAACCGGATGGCGTATTCGTCTTCGTCACCGGCCTCAACGGCCGCATGCAGGGTCTCGGCGGCCTCACGAGTGTCGTTCGAAAGCTCTACGAAACGGTCCCAGTTATCCCAGATTTCTTCTTTCGCATCGGTATCGGGGAAGTCGCTCCCTTCCGGAAACAGGCTGGGGATATCCTGGGTCAGCGCGACCAACTGACTGGTGTGCATCTTCAGGTTGTCGCCGAAATCGGCACCGTCCACGACGACGGCGGCAAAGGCACCCACGTTCCCACCAATGGCGCGCATGACACCCTGACGGTAATCGATGGTGGCCTCATGTTCATCGAATGCATGGACCGTGCTGCCCGCACTTAGACCAAGCGTCAGCGCGGCAGCGACAGAAGTGGCGGTAACGAGGCGTGCAATGTTCTTCATGGTGTTTCCTCCCTGTACTGATCCCAAAAAGCGAGCCCCCTCGCAGACGGCGACTCGGATATCCGACCTGACTATAGAGAGACGGTCCGCTTCTTGCCATGCAGAACCGTCATCACCACACCCGCTACGGGGGCTTATGTGATGGACCTCAAAAGCCCCCCGGTGTTCCCGTTCCAAAACGGTACAATCAGAACACCTCCACCTCCAGTTCACGATTCATGTCCCACGCCTCTGCCTGTTCGCCTGAAGAGACCCGACTCCGCGACGCGATCATCCATACAGGACTGGAGACGAACCGCCGCGGCTTGAACCAAGGCACCTCTGGCAACATCAGCGCCCGGCTTGGGGCCGGCATGCTGATCACGCCATCCGGCGTTCGCTACGAGGACCTGGAGCCCGACGACCTGGTGTATGTGGATGCGAATGGGCGCTGGCTGGACGGACGCAAGCCTTCCAGCGAGTGGCATTTCCATCGTGCGATCCTTCAGGCCCGGCCGGAACTTCACGCGGTGGTTCACGTGCATTCGGTTTATGCCAGTGTGGTCGCAATACAGGGCCGCGATATCCCTGCCCTGCACTATATGGTGGCCGCCGCCGGCGGAAACTCCATCCGTTGTGCACCCTATGCCACCTTCGGGACCGAGCACCTGTCGCAGCAAGCGGTCACGGCACTCGAAGGGCGCACGGCCTGCCTGCTGGCCAATCATGGGATGATTGCGGCTGGACCGTCGCTGGAACGGGCCTTGTGGCTCACCGAAGAAGTCGAACTGCTGGCGCAACAGTACGTGCTCAGCCTGCAGATCGGCGGACCGCAGCTCCTGGACGACGCGGAGATGGAACGAGTGGTGGAGAAGTTCAGGGACTACGGTCCCCGGCGCGGGGAATCATAGTGTTTTCCTAGAGACCCGCGGACTCGGCATCCACCACCGGCAGCGGTGCGGAACGCGGGGCGAAATCGGTCTGATCCCGGGTCTCGAGGTAGTGCTCCAGGGCCCAGGTGACCGAAGGGAACGCCAGATCCGTTGGCAAGTCATCGAACCGGAACAGGCCGACTTCCTCCGATTCCGGGCCCGGTGCAATGGCATCGGTTAGCAGCCGGGCACGGTAGATCATCTGGACATGCCCGATGTGCTGCACGCTGTAAACCCCGAGTAGCTGCTCGGTCTCCAGGTTCGCGCGGGCCTCTTCCCAGGCCTCGCGACGCGCACCCTGATCGGGCGTTTCACCCCGTTCCATGAAACCGGCCGGCAGGGTCCAGTAACCCTTCCGTGGTTCGATGGCGCGCCGACAGAGCAATACGCGGTCCTCCCAGATGGCCACGCTGCCGACGATGATTCGCGGATTCTCATAGTCGATGAAGCCACAATGGTCACAGACGCGCCGCTCGCGATCATCACCCTCGGGGACGAGGCGTTGAAATTGGGGGCTCAGGCCTGAAGGCTCGTGACTCATGACGGTACCGTAGGGGCAATAGGCAAGAAAAATCGCCGGTTTGTTGATGGATGGGAATTGAGTCCGGGCAACCGCGAACACGCACCACCCAGCGTGGTCCATAGTAAAGACCGATGCACCAAGGCCGTACAGAGGCTGACATGACCACACGCACACGCTTTACCATTGGTGAGCTCGTCCACCATACCAAGTTCGATTACCGTGGTGTGATCGTCGACGTCGACCCGGTATACGCCGGCTCCGACGAATGGTACGAGACCGTCGCGAAGAGTCGCCCACCCAAAGACCAGCCGTGGTATCACGTGCTGGTAGATGGCTATTCGCACAGCACCTACGTCGCCGAGCGTCACCTCGAAGCCGACACCCGTGGTGAGCAGATCGAGCACCCCACCCTGGGTCGTTTCTTCGATCGTTTCATGAACGGCCGCTATTTGCGCCACGGGGATCCGGGCGCCCACTAGCTTGGGCACCCATTGGCGTCGTGTCGCCTTAACTCAAACCACAGGGAAGACCATGGCACAGGACAACCGCCGCAGTCGCGTCGTCACCGAAGGCCCGCGCCGCACGCCTAACCGCGCCATGTTGCGCGCCGTCGGGTTTGGCGACGAGGATTTCCAGCGTCCGATCGTGGGCATCGCCAATGCGCACAGCACCATCACCCCCTGCAACATGGGGATTGGCGCCCTGGCCGAACGTGCAGAGCAAGCCGTGCGCCGTGCCGGCGGGATGCCACAGACCTTCGGCACCATCACGATCTCCGATGGCATCTCCATGGGCACCCCAGGCATGAAGTACTCGCTGGTGTCCCGTGAGGTCATTGCCGATGCCATCGAGACGGTGGTCAATGGCCAGAGCATGGACGGCATCCTGGCCACCGGAGGCTGTGACAAGAATATGCCCGGCGCGATGATCGCCCTGGCCCGTCTAAACGTGCCGGGCATCTTTGTCTATGGTGGCACCATCAAGCCCGGCCATTACAAGGATCAGGACCTGACGATCGTCAGCGCCTTCGAGGCCGTCGGCCAGCATGGCGCGGGGAAGCTTTCGGACGAGGATCTGCAGGGTGTCGAACGCAACGCCTGCCCAGGAGCGGGTTCCTGTGGCGGCATGTTTACCGCCAACACCATGTCCAGTGCCTTCGAGGCAATGGGTATGAGCCTGCCTGGTTCGTCCACGCAGGCGGCCGAAGACCCGGAAAAAGCGGAATCCGCCGCCCGATCGGCCGAAGTCCTGCTGGATGCCATCCACGCGAATCGTCGCCCCCGCGACATCCTGACCCGCGAGGCCTTCGAGAATGCCTTGGCCGTGGTCATGGCCGTGGGAGGCTCGACCAATGCCGTCCTCCACCTGCTGGCCATTGCGCATGCGGCCGAAGTCCCGCTCGACATCGACGACGTCGAACGCATCCGCCGCAAGGTCCCGGTGTTATGTGACCTGAAGCCCTCCGGACGTTATGTGACCACCCAGTTTCACCAAGTCGGCGGCACGCCCCAGGTGATGAAGATGTTGCTCACTGCCGGCCTTCTGCATGGGGGTTGTCTGACCATTAGCGGCCAGACCCTGGCCGAAACGCTGGCCGAGATCCCGGATGCCCCGCTCTCCGACCAGGACATCATCCGACCGCTGAACAATCCTTTGTACGCCCATGGCCACCTGGCCGTGCTCAAGGGGAATCTGGCCGAAGAGGGAGCGGTTGCCAAGATCACGGGACTCAAACGAACGGCGATCTCCGGCCCTGCCCGCTGCTTTGATTCCGAGGAGGAATGCCTGGATGCGATCCTTGCGGGCAAGATCCAGGCAGGTGACATCCTGGTGATTCGCTACGAGGGGCCACGGGGCGGACCTGGCATGCGCGAGATGCTCGCACCCACTGCCGCCATCATCGGGGCAGGCCTCGGCGATACCGTCGGTCTGATTACCGACGGGCGCTTTTCCGGGGGAACCTACGGCATGGTCGTCGGGCATGTCGCGCCCGAAGCCGCCGCGGGCGGGACCATTGCCCTGGTGCGCGATGGCGACACCATCGAGATCGACGCGAACGCCAATCGCCTTTCGCTGGAAGTCGACGAACGCGAGCTGGAGAGCCGCCGCGCCGCCTGGCAGGTCCCGGCACCCCGCTTCGATCGCGGGGTGCTGGGCAAGTATGCGCGAACGGTCGGATCCGCCAGTCGGGGTGCCGTAACCGACGACTTCACCTAATGCCCGAGAGACGCACAGGGCAATGACTCATCCCGACCCCCGCCATCCGGACTTCCGCATGATGCCACCGGTGATCGGCTTCCTGCTGATCACCAACGTCGCCCTGTTTCTGTCCATGCCCTGGCTGGGCGACTGGCTGATCAGCCATTTCGGACTGTGGCCTATTGGGACACCGGCCACTGTCCATCAGGATGGGGCGTGGATGCGGGTGCCCGATTTCCAGCTCTGGCAGCTGGTGTCGTACGGCTTTTTGCACGGCGGGACGATCCATCTGTTCGTGAATCTGTTCGCCGTCTGGATGCTGGGGGTTCAGATCGAAAACGCCTGGGGCTCGCGGACCTTCGCGACCTATTTCCTGCTCTGCGTGATTGGTGCCGGGCTGGTCCAACTGGTGGTGACGGCCTACGGCAACGGCGACATGATCTACCCCACCATTGGAGCTTCGGGCGGGGTCTTCGGCGTTTTGCTGGCATTCGGGATGATGTTTCCCAACCAGCGCTTGTTCCTGATCTTTCTGCCCATCCCGATCAAGGCGAAGTACTTCGTGATGGCGTATGGAGCCCTGGAGTTGTATCTGGGGATATCGGGCACCCTGGCCGGGATCGCCCACTTCGCCCACCTGGGTGGGATGGCCTTTGGCTTCCTGCTGATCCAGTACTGGCGTGGGCGCTTGCCGATTCGGCCGCGCGAGCGCCGCTTCTGGTGGTGAAGCCCGCTATTAGCCCGCCGTACGCGTGCGCAGATAGTCCGCGAAATCGTCTTTGAGTTCCGGGTGGTTAAGTGCGAACTCGACCGTCGCCTCCAGATAGCCCAGCTTGCTACCGCAATCGAATCGGCGGCCCGCGAAGTTGAAGGCAGTCACCCGTTCCAGTTCGAGCAAACGAGCAATGGCATCGGTCAGCTGGATCTCTCCGCCCGCACCCGGCTCCTGAGTGGCCAGCATCTCGAAAATCTTTGGCGTCAGGATATAACGCCCGACGACGGCCACGCTGGAAGGGGCTTCGGACGGTTCCGGCTTCTCCACAATCCCTTTCACGTCCCAGCTGCGCGGCCCGGTCTGAACCGGATCGATGATGCCGTACTGGTGGGTGCGATCTTCCGGGACCTCTTCGACGCCTAGCACGCTACAACCGTGTTGATTGTACTGCTCGACCATCTGGCGGGTGGCGCCCCCGTTGGTCGATTCAATCAAGTCGTCCGCCAGGATCACCGCGAAAGGCTCATTGCGCACAATAGGATGAGCGCAAGCGACGGCGTGCCCCAAACCCAGCGCATCCGACTGACGTACGTACACGCAAGTCACCCGCGGCGGCACGATATTGCGCACCTGTTCCAACAGCTCGGTCTTGCCGCGCTCCTCGAGTTCCATCTCCAACTCGTAGGCCTTGTCGAAATGATCCGGGATGGACCGCTTGTTGCGACCGGTTACGAACACGAGCGTCTCGATCCCCGCCGCAACGGCCTCCTCGGCCGCGTACTGGATCAGCGGCTTATCGACGACCGGAAGCATTTCCTTTGGATTCGCCTTGGTTGCAGGCAGAAAACGCGTACCCATCCCGGCAACGGGGAACACGGCGGTACGGATTGGGGCGTGATTCTGGCTCATTCAATCTCCGGGGCACTCAAGGAAAAAGCGATCAAGGGATCCTTAACCATAAACCCCCAGCCCATGCGTCCTGCCGGACCCATCGACCGGGGGCTGCAATCAGGCGGCCACGTGTGCCGCCGCGACTAGCTACTCGACAACGATACGGTCGAGATTCATCTCCACCGTGCGTTCGCCAATGCCGGATACCTCCGACAGCGCCTGCACCGAGGCAAAGTCACCATGCGCCTCGCGATGTTCCACGATCGCCTGTGCCTTGACCGGACCCACGTTGTCCAGCATGGACAGCTCGTCGGCGGATGCGGCATTCAGGTCGATGGGTTGCCCACCGGACGCGGTGAGCATCACCAACGGCAGTACGCAGAGTGCGGCCAGGGCCCAGCATTTGGCGCATTGAAAAATCGGTTTCATGAAAATCCTCCTTATCTTCGCTAAGTCATCGGTGCGTCCATGCACCAACGGCATCCTAGCGGGATCGATTCCATCCGAAAAGCCCCTGGACCCACAGGCGTTATCCGGCGGACCCCAGACGTGAGACGAAAGTCTCCATTGCGGCCGCCGGATCCGCAGCCCGGGTAATGGGCCGGCCGACCACGATTGCGCTGGCCCCGGCCGCAATCGCCCGCTCCGGGGTCATTACCCGTTTCTGGTCGTCGTCTCCGGCTCCTTCCAGTCGGATTCCGGGCGTCACCAGCAGGGCCTCGTCTCCCAGCTCCCGTCGTAAAGCGCTTGCCTCCTGGGCCGAGCACACCAGACCCTCAAGCCCGGCCTGCTTGACGGCCAACTCCCCCAACAGGCTGACCTGATCGGCGGGCGATCGGCTCACGCCTGTTTCGCGCAGGGTCTCGGAGTCGCTGGAGGTAAGCACGGTCACGGCGAGAAGCGCGGTGGTGTCATTCGTCTCACGCACAGCCTCATGGGCAACCCGCATCATCTCCAGGCCACCACTGGCGTGGACGTTGATCAGCCACACTCCTTTGCGTGCGGCCGCGCGACAGGCGGCGGCCACCGTGTTCGGGATATCGTGAAACTTCAGGTCCAGAAAAACCCGGAATCCCAGGTCATGCAGCCGCTGCACAAGGTCGGGGCCGGCGACCACAAAGAGCTCGAATCCCACCTTCAGCGCGCATTGCCGCGGGTCCAGCTGTCCAGCAAAACGCAGGGCGGCGTCCGCATCCGGAAAGTCGAGAGCTACGATCAAGCGGGTCGCAGGTTCCAGGGATGGGTTCATCAATTGGAGCTCCCTTCGCGGATGAGCGCCTCCTCGGCGGCCTCCGTCGTTTGATCAATGTCGAAATCCAGGCCGCGCAACGTGTCCCAACGACGACAGCTGGGGCACTGCCACACATGCGCCCGCCCCTGATAACCGCAGTTCACACACTGGTACAGGTGCTGACTACCCAGTTGGTCCGCCAATGCCTTTTCAAACGCCGAAAATTCGGCGCTGTATTGCTGCACCGCTGGAAGGATCTTCATCCAGCGTACCGCCTCGAGCAGGCCCGATGTCGGGACCGGACGCTGCGACAGGATCATACCCAGTTCGGCCAGTGCCGCATCCAGGCGACCGGTGCGGCGGTAAAGTCGCATCAACGCAATACGGGCCATGGTGATACCACGGGCCCGTGCAAGCTCGTCCAAAAGCTCTTCCAATTGACCGAGGCGATTCTCGCCCGGGAGTGCCTGGTGAAGCCGCTCCAGGCGCGGCACCAGCAAAGGAGCCAACTGCGGGGTCCGAGCCACCGCATCGCGCCCGAAACGGATTGCCTCTCGAACCTCGTCCCGCCGTGCAGCGATCTCCGACTGGATTAACAGTGCCCGCGACAGACCGGGAACCAGGGCCTCTGCCTGCGCGGCCCGTGACCGGGCCGCGTCCCAATCCTCTTTCTCCAGCGCGATCTGTGCGAGCTCGCAATGATAGTGAGCAATCCGCTGTTGCTCATGCGGAACGCCATGAGCCTTTAGACGATCCCCTACCTCAATCGCCCTTTCCCACTCCCTTTGCGTTTCGTACACCTGCCGCAACCCTTCCAGAGCGGCGACCGCCTGGTGGGGAGAGTCGGCCAGCTCTCGGAAAACTGCCTCCGCCCGGTCAAGCACTCCGGCAAGAAGGAAATCCTCTCCCAACTCACACAGGGCTTGGGCACGTTGGGATGCCGGCAAGGTGGGGCGAGCAACGAGGTTTTGATGAATCCGTATGGCGCGGTCGACTTCTCCCCGGCGCCGAAACAACCGGCCCAGAATGACGTGCGTCTCGAAGGTCTCGTGATCCACCTCCACCATCTCGATGAAGGCCTGCAGGGCATCATCGGTACGATCATCCAGCAGGTGCCGCACCCCTTCCAGATAGCGGTCCAGCGAAGGTTCCGGTTCCTCACGGTCTTCCGGGACGCCATAGCGCGCCAGCCACCAACCGCTTGCGGCCGCGATGGGGAGCAGCAGCCAAAACCAGTCGTCAATCATGGGGTGGGGAATTCCCGGGTGCGAGCAACACGATGAGTGTGACCACGGATCGCATGCAGCAACGCGCGACTAGTAGAAGTCCCGCATGGGAGCGGTACGCAGTTGTTCCACCTCAACCTTGAGGGCGTGGTTTTGTTCACGCAGCTGGGCAATCTTCTGCCGCAGGCGACGCAGACGCAGCCAAAGGATCAGCGAAGCAATGGCGACCCCGAACAGGGCCGAGATACCAAGCAGCACCACCAAGGGTGCCTCGATGCGGACACCCGGCAGGGCCAGTGTGACCAGCTCTTCATTCAGTACAACGAGGATGCCCACCGCCGAAGAAATCACGATGAGCGCGGCAAAAGCCACGATATTGCGGATCTGCTGACGACGACGATCGTCCATCGACGGTCGCCTAATCGTTTCCGTCTGCCGAACCGTTTACCCGTTCACGCAGTTCCTTGCCGGGCTTGAAATGAGGGACATGTTTGCCGGGCAGGGCCACGCCCTCTCCCGTTTTCGGATTGCGTCCCAGCCGCGGGGGCCGGAAATGCAGGGAAAAACTACCGAAGCCACGGATCTCCACCCGTTGACCATTGGCCAAGGCATGACTCATCCGTTCGAGTAATGCCTTCACCGACATCTCGACATCCCTGGCAGGCAGGTGCGGCGATTTACGGGCGAGGTTCTCGATCAATTCCGATTTGGTCATCTGGCACTCGTCACAGACTAGGAAATTATCCGGTTTCCCGGTACAAAATGGCCCACGACACCCCGCGGCGTCGTGGGCCTGATCAGAGCGGGCTTTAGTCGTTCTTGCCCATCTGTTCCTTCAGCAGATCGCCCAGGGTCGTACCACCACCCGCGTTGCTGCCGTAGTCGGAGACCATTTCGGCTTCCTCGGCACGATCCTTCGCCTTAATCGAAAGGCTGATGGCACGGGTCTTCTTGTCGACACCCATGAACTTCGCCTCGACCGTCTCGCCGACCTTCAGCACGGTGCTGGCATCTTCCACACGGTCCTGGGAGATATCCGACGCACGCAGGATGCCGTCGATCCCATCGGCCAGCTCGATCACGGCGGCCTTGGCGTCCACTTCCTTGACGGTACCGGACACGATACTGCCCTTGCTGTGTTCCGCCACGAAGTTGGCAAACGGGTCACGATCCAGCTGCTTCAGGCCCAGGGAGATGCGCTCACGCTCGGGATCCACGGACAGGACCACCGCCTCGACCTCGTCGCCCTTCTTGAAGTTGCGGATCGCCTCTTCACCGGCTTCATGCCAGGACAGGTCGGACAGATGAATCAGGCCATCGATGCCGCCGTCCAGGCCGACAAACACACCGAAGTCGGTGATGGACTTGATCTGGCCATGGACCTTCTCGCCACGATTGTGGTTGGCTGCGAAGTCGTCCCACGGGTTGGACTGGCACTGTTTCATGCCCAGCGAGATGCGGCGACGCTCTTCGTCCAGGTCCAGGATCATGACCTCGACCTCGTCGCCGATTGCCACCATCTTGCCCGGATTCACGTTCTTGTTGGTCCAGTCCATCTCGGACACGTGCACCAGGCCTTCCACGCCGTCTTCGATTTCTACGAAGCAGCCGTAGTCGGTGATGTTGGTGACCTTGCCGAAGATGCGGGTGCCGGTCGGATAACGGCGGGTGATGTTCTCCCACGGATCCTCGCCCAGCTGCTTCAGGCCCAGCGATACGCGCATGCGCTCGCGGTCAAACTTCAGCACCTTGACTTCGACTTCCTGGCCGATCTCGACCACGTCGGACGGATGCTTCACACGCTTCCAGGCCATATCCGTAATGTGCAGCAGGCCGTCGATACCGCCCAGATCCAGGAACGCACCGTAGTCGGTGAGGTTCTTGACGATGCCCTTGACCTGCGCGCCTTCCTGCAGATTCTTCAGCAGTTCTTCGCGTTCGGCGCTGTATTCCTGCTCGACCACGGCGCGACGCGACACGACCACGTTATTGCGGCGACGGTCGAGCTTGATGAGCTTGAATTCCAGCTCTTTGCCTTCCAGATACGCGGTATCGCGCACCGGGCGGACATCCACGAGCGAACCCGGAAGGAATGCACGAATGTCACCCAGCTCGACGGTGTAGCCGCCCTTGACCTTGCCGGAGATCTTGCCGGTGACGTACTGCTCTTCTTCCATGGCCCCTTCAAGACGGTCCCAGGCCTTGGCCCGCTTGGCCTTCTCGCGCGACATGCGCGTCTCGCCGAAACCGTCTTCCGGGGTCTCGAGAGCCACTTCGACGACATCGCCGACCTTGACCTCGAGCTCACCCTCGTCGTTCATGAACTGCTCGGTGGGAATGACCCCCTCGGATTTCAAGCCGGCGTTCACCACGACGACTTCCGGGGTGACCTCAATGACGGTAGCACTGAGGATGGCACCCGGCTGCATCTGGGTGTAGGCCATGCTCTCTTCGAGCAGTTGCGCGAAACTTTCACTCATGGATTTGTGAACCTGTGGTTTAACAAATGCTTGCAGAAACTTCCTGCAACCAGTTCTAGACGTTTATGATCCCGCTTCCGACGGCTTATTCCGCGGGGCGGGGGCTTGGTTCCGGGAGTACGTCCCGGAGGCGCTCCAGGATCATGTCCACCACGCCAACGATGTCGAGGTCCGTGGTATCCAGTTCCCAGGCATCTTCGGCGGGCTTGAGGGGGGCCACGCTACGCTCGCGGTCGCGGCGGTCACGCGCCTCCATCTCGTCCTGAAGGGCGGAGAGATTAGCACTAAGTCCTTGTTCCTTCAACTGCATGTAACGTCGCCGGGCACGCTCCTCGGCGGAGGCCGTCAGGAACACCTTCAGGTCCGCGTCGGGGAAGACCACCGTGCCCATATCGCGCCCATCGGCCACCAGCCCTGGGGCCTTTGCAAAGCCCCGCTGACGCGCCAGTAGCGCCTCGCGAACCGCCGGAATGGCCGCGATTTGAGAGGCGTCGCTTCCCGCCTGTTCCGTCCGCAGAAGCTGATCCACCGAGGCCCCTTCCAGCAAGGTATTCACGGCGGTCGCGTCCTGATTGACCTCGAAATCGACATCCAGGCCGGCGGCAAGCCGCGTCAATGCGACCTTGTCGGTCAATTCGACCCCGTGCTGGCGCGCGGCCAGTCCGACCAGACGATAAAGCGCACCGCTATCCAGTAGATGCCAACCCATCGCGGCCGCCACGCGCATGCACACGGTGCCTTTGCCCGCCCCACCAGGGCCGTCGATGGTCAGGATAGGAATCGCGGCACTCATACCACCTCCAGCTGCAATCCGGCCGTGCGGGCCAATTCGACAAAACCGGGGAATGAGGTCCCCACGTTGGAGCAATCGCGGATGCGGATTGGCGCGTCAGCACGCAACCCCGCCATCGCGAACGACATCGCAATGCGGTGATCGCCATGGCTGTCCACGTCGCCTCCGGTGAAACCCTTTCCGCCCTGGATGCGAATCCCATCCGGCTGCACTGCGCACTCCACACCCAGTGCGGCCAGGCCGTCTGCCATCACCTGGATGCGGTCACTCTCCTTCACCCGCAGTTCTTCGGCCCCGGTCAGCACCGTCTCACCCTCGGCACAGGCGGCCGCCACGAAGAGCGCGGGGAACTCGTCGATCGCCAGGGGTACCAGGTCCTCGGGAATCTGGATGCCTTTGAGCGCGGCGGCCTCGACTTCCAGATCGGCCACGGGCTCACCACCTGCCTCGCGCTCGTCGAGCACTCGGATTTCCGCGCCCATCAGGCGCAGAATATCGATCACACCGGTGCGGGTCGGGTTGATCCCAACATGCTCCAGGCGCATCCGCGAGCCAGCAGCGATGGAGGCCCCGACCAGGAAGAACGCCGCCGAGGAGATGTCCGCCGGCACATCTACGGGACTCGCGACCAGCTGGCCGCCGCCCTCGACACAGGCCCGCGGCCCGTCCCGCTCGACGGGATAACCGAAGCCGGCCAGCATCCGCTCGGTATGATCGCGAGTCGGTGCGGGCTCGGTGACGCAGGTGCGACCCTCCGCCCACAACCCGGCGAGCAGGAGCGCAGATTTCACCTGCGCACTGGCCACCTTGAGTACATGATCCGTGCCCCGCAGCGGCGCACCGCCGTGGATCCGCAGCGGCGGCGTACCGGCCTCGCTGGTATCGATCCGCGCGCCCATTAACGCCAGCGGATCGGTGACCCGTCGCATCGGCCGCCCGGTCAGGGAGCGGTCCCCAACCAATTCGCTGTCAAACGCCTGACCGGCCAGCACACCGCATAGCAGGCGCATCGCGGTTCCCGAGTTCCCCATGTCGAGGGCCACCGCTGGTGCCTGCAAGCCACGCAGACCGGCACCTTGGATACGCACATCGCCAGGCCCGGTACGCTCAATGGTTACGCCCATGGCACGAAAGGCCTCCAGCGTGGCGATGCAATCCGCCCCTTCGAGAAAGCCGGTCACGCGCGTTTCGCCCTCTGCCAGGGCCCCCAGCATGATCGAACGATGAGAGATGGACTTGTCGCCCGGCACGCGGGCGCGGCCCGCGAGCTGCCCACCGGGCTGTACGGTAAAGGTATTCATTGGTTATCAGGTATCCAGTTGTGCATCCGCAGGGTCGCAGAGGCGATCGCGGGTTTCCTTGGCATGTTCGAAGTTTTGTTCGATTTGGGCGGCATCGCCTCGCTCGATCGCGGCGCGCAACGTCTCCAGATCGGCCTGATAATGGCGGATGACCTCGAGTATGGCCTCGCGATTGGCGAGGCAGATATCACGCCAGACCACCGGGTCACTGGAGGCGATGCGGGTAAAGTCGCGAAAGCCCCCGGCTGCGTAATGAAAGATCTCGTCACGCTCGCTCATGTTCGAAAGCGAGGACACCAGCGTAAAGGCCAGGACATGGGGCAGATGGCTGGTCGCGGCCAGTACCCGATCGTGGTGCGCCGGGGTCATGTATTCCACCCGAGCCCCCGCAGCCTGCCACATCGCCGCGACCCGGTCGGTCGCGAGGGGATTGGTGGCATCCGCCGGGGTCAGGATCACTAGGCGCTCGCGGAACAGGCTGGAAAATGCCGCCCCTACCCCGCTTTTCTCCGTGCCCGCGATGGGATGCCCCGGGACAAAGCCACGCGGGACCTCGCCAAACCCGGCACCGACGGCGTCGATCACCGCCTGCTTGCTGCTACCCACGTCGGTCAAAGGGCTGCCCTCCGGCCAAGCGTCCGCGAGATCACGGGCCAGTGGTTCCATCGCGCCCAGCGGCACCGCCAAGACGCCCATGTCGGCGCCTTCGGCGGCCTCCGCCACGTCGGTGGTCCAGCGATCAATAACGCCTAGGCGCTGCGCCTCGCGCAGGTTGTCGGCATTGCGCGAACAGCCAACGACTTCGCGCACCGCCCCCGCCTCGCGCAGAGCCAGCGCAAGCGATCCCCCGATCAGCCCCACACCAAAGATGACGAGCCGTTCGATCACGCCAGGGCCTTCTTCAGTGCCATGAGAAACCGATCATTGTCCTCCGGCGTTGAAACCGTCACGCGCAGATGCCCAGGAAGACCGTAGTTCTCGACCGGGCGCGTGATGACCCCTTCGCGCAGCATCACGTCGTATACGGGGCCGGGGTCTCGGCCGGTGTCGAAAGTCACGAAATTGCCCACCGAAGGGATCACACGCAGCCCCATCTCGCGCAGGGCCTCGCTCACCTGGCGCACGCCCGCCCGGTTGATGGCGACCGATTTTGCCACGTGTGCGGCATCATCCAGGGCCGCCAAACCGGCTGCCTGGGCCACTGCGTTTACGTTGAACGGCTGACGAACCCGATTCAACAGCTCTGCAACGCCCGGTGAGCTGACCGCGTAGCCGAGCCGCAAACCGGCAAGGCCCTGGATCTTGGAAAAGGTTCGCGTCACGATCAGATTCGGAAAGCGATCCAGCCACTGCGTCGTGTCGGGATAGCTGGCTTCTTCAACGTACTCGAAGTACGCCTCGTCGACTACGATCACGGTGGTAGCAGGCATCGCGGCCACGAATGCCTCAAGCGCCGCTGTGTCCAGCCAGGTGCCGGTAGGATTGTTCGGGTTGGCCACGAAGACCACGCGCACATCGGCATTCACGCGCGACTGCATCGCGGCAAGGTCGTGTCCAAAAGGCTGCGCGGGATGATCGGCGGGCAGCGCTGGCGCCACCCGTGCTTCAGCGTTGACCGCCTGTGTAACCAGCGGATAGACCGCGAACGCATGCGCCGAAAACACGGCGGCCCGACCCGGCGCCAGCCAAGTGCGGGCAATCAGTTCCAGCACCTCGTTGGAGCCGTTGCCCAAGGTAATCTGCTCCGGGGCAACACCATGGCGTTCGGCCAGCCGGGACTTCAGTTCAAAACCGTTTCCGTCGGGATAGACATGGGCATCGGCCAGCGCCGCATGGCCAGCCTCCACCGCCAGCGGTGACGGGCCCAGTGGATTCTCGTTGGAGGCCAACTTAATTGCCTGAGTGATCCCCAGTTCACGCTCCAGCGTGGCCACTGGCTTGCCCGGCTGGTAGGGACTCAGCCTCTGGACCCCGGCGACCGCAAGGGTCACCGGATCAAAGTCCACACGGGCCGGGTCGGCCTGACCCGATACGGAAGGATTGGATGCCATTGGGGATGCCTCGGCGTGTCAGGTAGAAGATTCAGGAACGCAATTCAGGTCGCGGCTTGGGGATAACTTCCCAGCACCTTGACCGTGTCCGCGCTTGCGCGCAGCTGTTCCAGGCAATCACGGATCAACGGGTCTTGCTGATGTCCGATCAGGTCGAGGAAGAAGACGTAGTTCCAAGGCGTGCAACGCGAAGGCCGCGACTCAATCCGGGTCAGGCTGACCCCCGCCTCCGCGATCGGCTTCAACAGCGAGTACAACGAACCGGGCCGATTCGCAGTACTCAGCATCACCGAGGTCCGGTCCGCGCCACTGGGCTCGGTGGTGCCGGAGCCAATAATCAGGAAACGGGTGGTGTTGTCGGCGCGATCTTCCACGTGTGGCACACGTACCGGGAGCTGGTAATGATCCGCGGCCGCCTGGCTTGCCAGCGCCGCCACCGTGGGATCGGTCGCGGCGATCTCCGCCGCGCGGGCATTGCTGGACACCGCCTCGCGTTCGGCGTGCGCCAACTCGTTGTCCAGCCATTGTCGGCATTGCGCCAGCGCCTGGGCATGGGCCAGCACCCGCCGCACCTGACCCAACTCCTCCGCATGGGACAGCAGATGATGATGAATCGGGGTAATCACCTCGCCACAGATCTGCAGAGAAGAATCCATGAAACAGTCGACGGTGTGGGTCACTACACCCTCCGAGCTGTTCTCGATGGGCACAACCCCAAACTGGGCGCGCCCCGTCTCCACCGCACCAAACACGGCGTCGATGGAGGCAAGGGGCTGGGTCTCCACCGCATGACCAAAGTGCTTGCGAGCCGCCAAATGGGTAAAGGTTCCCACCGGCCCCAGATAAGCCACGTTAAGCGGATACTCCAGCGCCAGACACTCCGACATGATCTCGCGAAACAGTCGGGTGATGGCTTCCGCCGAAAGCGGCCCAGGGTTTTGCTCTCGCACCCGACGCAGGATCTCGGCTTCCCGTTCCGGGCGGTAGAATACGGGATTGCTCTCTTGGCTACGTTTGACCCGCGCCACCGCCTCGGCACACCGGGCACGCTCGCTCAGATGCACCAGTAACTCACTGTCCAGCGCGTCAATGCGCGCCCGCAGCGCGGCGAGATCGTCCAGTTCCTCGGGGGACTGGTGCGAATGCTGATCTCCAGCCACGATCTACAACACCCGCGCCCGCAACACGCCGTCGATGTCGTGCAGTGCGCTTAGGGTCGCCGGGTCAGGGTGCCCATCCACATCCAGCAAGGTATAGGCCAGATCCCCGCGAGAATCGTTCATCAGATGCAGAATGTTGATATTTGATTCACCCAGGGTGTGCGAGATGCGCCCCACCCGGTCTGGAAGGTTCTGGTTGATGATGGCGATGCGGGTATCGCCCTTGCGGTCCAGGACCAGGGTTGGGAGATTCACCGAATTCACGACGTTGCCGTTTTCCAGGTAGTCGCGTAGCTGATCCGCGATCATTATCGCGCAGTTCTCTTCGGACTCGGTCGTCGAGGCCCCCAGATGCGGCAAGGTGATCACCCGCGGGTGTCCGACCATGCCCTGAACGGGAAAGTCGGTGACGTAGGCGTGCAGACGCTCACTGTCCAGGCCCTCGCGCACGGCCTCGTCGTCCACGATGCCTTCGCGCGCCAGATTCAACACCATTGCCCCAGAATTCATCCCTGCCAGGGTCTTGGCATTGACCAGATTCGCGGTGTTCTCCGTCAGTGGCACATGCACGGTCACCGCATCGGCCCCTTCCAGTGCCGCCTCGACCGATCGGGCGCGTTCGATGCCTGAGTGCAGGCGCCAGGCGTTTTCCACAGTCACCTTGGGATCGAACCCCACGACCTCCATCCCCAGCGCCCGTGCCGCATTGGCCACGCCCACGCCGATCGCACCAAGGCCGAGTACCGCCAACCGGCGTCCAGGCAGTTCAAAGCCGGTGAACTTCTTCTTGCCCTGCTCTACCGCGGACATGAAGTCTTCCTTGGTCGGGTCGAGCTCCCGGACATAGCCAGCGGCCGGCAACAAATTGCGCGCGCCCAGCAGAAGGCCGGCGATCACCAATTCCTTCACTGCGTTGGCATTCGCTCCGGGGGCGTTGAAGACCGCTACGCCACGCTCGGACAGCGCCTGCACCGGAATATTGTTCACTCCGCTACCAGCACGACCGACGGCCAGCACCGATTGCGGAATCTCCACCGAATGCAGGTCGAACGACCGCAGCATCAGTGCATCGGGGTTGTTGAGGTCCGACGCTACTTCGTAATGGTCGCGCGGGAAACGGTCCAGTCCGCGCACCGCGATGTTGTTGTAGGTCTGAATTCGGTACATCACGACCTCCTGGCCCGGTGGTTACGCCGGTGATTGCGGTTCAACGGGATCAGGCGTGGCGGTTCTCAAAATCCGCCATGAACTCGATCAGGCCATCCACTGCGCTCTCCGGCACCGCGTTGTAGATACTGGCGCGCATACCGCCCACGGAGCGATGCCCCTTCAGGGAGGACAATCCTGCCGCATCGGCCTCATTCAGGAACGTACCGTCCAGGGAGTCATCCGCGAGGATAAACGGCACGTTCATCCACGACCGGGCCGAGGGCTCCACCGGATTCCGGTAGAAGGCCGAATTGTCGACGTAATGATAGAGCTTGGCGGCCTTGCGCTCGTTGATCTCCGCCATTTTTTCGAGGCCACCCTGCTCCAGCAGCCACTCAAACACCAACCCGGCCAGATACCAGCCAAAGGTCGGCGGGGTGTTGTACATCGAGTCGTTCTTCGCCTGCAGCGCCCAGTCCAATACCGCCGGCACGGGGGCCTGCCTGTCACGCTCCAGCAGATCGTTACGCACGATCACCACGGTCAGGCCAGCCGGCCCGATGTTCTTCTGAGCCCCGGCGTAGATCACGCCGAACCGCGACACGTCGATCGGCCGCGACAGAATGGTAGAGGACATGTCCGCCACCAGCGGCACGCCCCCGACATCCGGGATGTCGGGGAACTCAACCCCGCCGATGGTCTCGTTCGGGGTGTAATGCACGTAGGCGGCATTCGGATCGAGGTTCCAGGAGGCACGATCCGGGATCGAGTCATACCCGCTGGCCTGCGAGCTGGCCACGATATTGACCGACCCGTACTTCTGGGCCTCCTTGATCGCCTTGCCCGACCAGGCACCGGTGTCGATGTAGTCCATACCCTGGCCATTGGCGAGGTTCAGGGGGATGGCCGCAAACTGCCCGGTGGCACCCCCCTGCAGGAACAAAACGGTGTAGTTGTCGGGGATGTTCATCAGCTTGCGCAGATCCTGCTCGGCCTTTTCGGCGACCGCCATGAACGGCTTGCCGCGATGGCTCATCTCCATCACCGACATCCCGGAACCACGGAAATCCAGCAGCTCGTCGCGGGCGCGTTCCAGCACCGCTTGAGGCAGAGCCGCCGGCCCTGCGCTGAAATTCATCACTCGCGTCATGCCTGTTCTCCATCGTCGCTGGATTCGGGACCCGCATTCGGGTCCGCTTCGGCTTCCATCTCGTCCGAATCGTCGTCCTCACCCTCGCCCTGCAGCTGCGCCACGCGGGCCAGTTCCACCAGATTCTCGTTCTCGTCGAGGCGGATCAGACGCACGCCCTGCGTGTTGCGCCCAATCAGCGGAATCTGATCCACCGGGGTGCGCACCAGCGTCCCGCCGTTGGTAATCAGCATCACCTCGTCATCGTCGAGCACCCGTGAAGCACCCACCAGGAGGCCGTTACGACCCTCGGTTTGAATCGCGATCACACCTTGACCACCGCGGCGGTGGACGGGGAATTCGTCGAACCGGGTGCGCTTGCCGTAGCCATGTTCGGTCGCCAACAGGGCCGACCCTTCGTCTACATTCAGCAGCGCGATCACGCGCTGATCGTCCTCCATGCGCACGCCGCGCACCCCGCAGGCGGTGCGCCCCATGGCGCGAACGTCGCTCTCGTGGAAGCGAACCGCCTTGCCCGCCGTCGTCACCAGCATTACATCCAGCGTGCCATCGGTCAGCGACACGTCCACCAGATGATCGCCCTCGCGCAGATCCACCGCGATGATGCCGGAGGCCCGGCGGCGCGAGAAATCGGTCAACGGCGTCTTCTTGACCGTCCCCTGAGCCGTCACCATGAAGACGTAATGATCCGGATCGTACTCACGCACCGGCAGAATCGCATTGATGCGCTCATCGGACTCCAGCGGCAGCAAGTTCACAATCGGCTTGCCGCGGGCGGCACGCGAACCCTGCGGCAGCTCGTAGACCTTGAGCCAGTAGACGCGTCCACGGCTGGAGAAGCACAGGATCGTGTCATGCGTGTTGGCCACCACCAGGCGATCGATAAAATCCTCTTCCTTGAAGCTGGTCGCGGCCTTGCCCCGTCCGCCGCGACGTTGTGCGCGGTAATCGGCCACCGGCTGGTACTTCACGTAGCCGGCATGCGACAGCGTGACCACGACGTCTTCTTCGCCGATCAGATCTTCCAGCGTCAGGTTGGCCTGGCGTTCGCGCAGCTCGCTGCGCCGTTCATCGCCAAACTGCTCCGCTACCGCCAGTAGCTCGTTGCGGATCTCCAGCTGCAGGCGATCGCCGGATCCGAGGATGTCCAGCAGATCGTCGATCAGTTCCAGAAGCTCGCGATACTCATCGAGGATCTTGTCTTGTTCCAGCCCGGTAAGGCGATGCAGCCGCAGGTCCAGGATCGCCTGGGCCTGGGCCTCGGACAGACGATAGCCGTCCGTACCCACGCCGTATTCAGCTGCCAGGTCTTCCGGCCGCGAAGCGCTGGCCCCGGCCCGGTCGAGCATGTCGCTGACCACACCGAGCGGCCAGCTGCGCGCGAGCAGGCCGGCCTTCGCCTCTGCCGGATTCGGCGCGGCGCGGATCAATTCGATCACCGGATCGATGTTCGCCAGCGCGATCGCCAGGCCTTCCAGGATATGCGCGCGCTCTCGGGCCTTGCGCAGGTCAAAGATCGTGCGCCGGGTCACCACCTCGCGGCGGTGACGCAGGAACGCCTGCAGAACCTGACGCAGGTCCAGCACCTTCGGCTGGCCGTCCACCAGGGCCACCATGTTGATCCCGAAGACGTTCTGCATCTGGGTGTGCATGTACAGGTGATTCAGCACAACCTCGGCCATTTCGCCGCGCTTGAGCTCGATCACCAGGCGCATGCCGTCCTTGTCGGACTCGTCACGCAGCTCGGAGATGCCCTCAATGCGCTTCTCCTTCACCAGCTCCGCGATTTTCTCGGTCAACCGTGCCTTGTTCACCTGATACGGCAGCTCGGTCACCACAATGGCCTCGCGCTGCCCGCCTTCCAGGGGCTCCACGTGCGAGCGGGATCGGATCAGCACCCGGCCACGCCCGGTGCGGTAGGCCTCGCGTACACCATCGACACCATTGATGATGCCGGCGGTGGGGAAATCGGGCCCGGGCACATGTTCCATCAGGCCGTCGATCGAGATCTCGGGATCATCAATGAGCGCCACGCAGGCGTTGATGACTTCGCGCAGGTTGTGCGGCGGGATGTTGGTCGCCATGCCCACGGCAATCCCGGCGGACCCGTTGACCAGCAGGTTCGGGAACTTGCTCGGCAGCACCGCCGGCTCGGTCTCGGAACCGTCGTAGTTGTCGATGAAGTCGACGGTTTCCTTGTCGATGTCGGCCAGCAGTTCGGCCGCGATGCGCGCCATGCGCACCTCGGTGTAACGCATGGCGGCCGGCGAATCGCCGTCGATGGAACCGAAGTTGCCCTGCCCGTCCGCGAGCATGTAGCGCATCGAGAACGGCTGCGCCATGCGCACGATGGCGTCATAGACCGCGGAGTCGCCATGCGGGTGATATTTACCGATCACGTCACCGACCACGCGCGCCGACTTCTTGTAAGGCTTGTTGTAGTCGTTGCCCAGCTCGCGCATCGCGTGAAGCACGCGGCGGTGGACCGGCTTGAGGCCGTCACGGACATCGGGGAGGGCCCGGCCCACGATTACGCTCATCGCGTAATCGAGGTAAGACTGCTGCATCTCGTCTTCGAGATTGACCGGGAAGATTTCCTTGGCAAATTCAGCCATCGAGAGTTACGCCGTCCGTCTGAACAAGCTCGCGATGATACCACAGGGGTGACCACAAGGGACGGCCTTTTCGCCCCTCAAAACGGTTCTCCGAGCCTCTCAGGCCCTTATCGGCTTCATGCAGCCCCGTATTGGGCGGCTGTCAGACAAGCGAGCCGGTCTCCGCAGGCTCCCGCAACACAGCCAGACGCTCCATTGTGGGCGCCTCGACCACGCCGCTTTCGGTCACAATGGCGTCAATCAGGTCCGCCGGGGTGACATCAAACGCCGGGTTGAACCCGCGAGCGCCATCGGCGGCAACACGCTGCCCCCCAAGCGCCAGCACCTCGTCCTCACCCCGCTGCTCGATGGGGATGCCATCACCATTCGGCATATCAAAGTCGATGGTCGCCACGGGCGCCGCCACCATGAAGCGCACCCCGTGGGCACGTGCCAGAACCGCCAGTGCATAGGTGCCGATCTTGTTCGCGGTATCACCATTGGCGGCAATCCGGTCCGCGCCCACAATCACCCAGCCGATCTGGCCAGAACGCAGGAGACTGGCGGCTGCACCTTCGCACAGAACCTGGACCGGGATCCCGTCATGGACCAGCTCCCAGGCGGTCAGGCGACTGCCCTGCAACCAGGGGCGGGTCTCGTCGGCAAAAACCTCTTCGATGCGGCCGGCATCCCAAGCCGCCCGGATCACACCGAGTGCCGTGCCATAGCCTCCGGTTGCCAGAGAGCCGGTATTGCAATGGGTCAGGACCCCGCGCCCCGGCTCAATCAGCTCCGCACCCAGTGCACCCATGTTTCGATTGCCCGCGATATCCGCATCGAGCATTCGCTGGGCCGCCGCTGTGGTCGCGGCTACAGCGGCTTCGGCACTGGCACTGGCCGTCACTTCGGCCTGCATGCGATCCAGGGCCCAGAACAGATTAACGGCGGTGGGTCGCGCACCCCTCAAGGTCTCGACATCACCCGCCACCCGCGCGCGCCAGTCGTCATGTCCCTGGGCCTGCTGACAGGCCAGCACCACCCCAAAGGCCGCGGTGATGCCGATTGCCGGCGCGCCACGCACCACCATGTCGCGGATCGCTTCCGCAACCGCGGGGGCGGCATCGTACGTCTGCCAAAGGGTCTCCTGCGGGAGCCGTCGTTGGTCCAGCAGCTGCAACTGGCCCTTCGCAAATCGGATCGGGCGAATGGTATCGGAGTGTACTTTTTTCATGTGCTCATTCTATCAGGGCGGCCCCGCCGAGCGCCCAGTTTGGCAGCCTTCCCGAGGGATGGGCGTGGTGGGAACGGTGGTATGCCACAGGCGGCGGCTCTGGGCACGATTTCCAGGCGTCACCCTCAATTCCGTATCCGCCTCCAGTCGCAGGGCGCCCTGTACGCCGGTTTCCTGCAACGGGATGCAGGCGGCCACCAGCCGCTGGCGAACCGACTCGGCCAGGCCCCGACGCTGACCATCGGTGCTCGCCCATGCGATTTGCGGCCGGGCATCGTCCAGCCAACCCCGGCTCAAGCTATCCGCGCCGGCCCCACGTGGCACTACCAGTAAGTCGCTCTCCCGGATCGTCGCCGACCGCCGCATCAGGATCGCCTCGCCCAGTCCCGACAGGCCCCCGGTCAGAACCAGCCGTACGCCTCCTGCCGTCTCGACCGCCAGTACACACGACGCGGAGGCCTGGTCATTCCATCCAGGCGGGGGGTGTAGCACCTCGAAGCGCACCCCATCCCACTCCCATTGCTGTCCGGCTCGGCATTGCCGTTCGTTGTGTGTTTCCGGACGACGCCGCAGAACCTCCGTCACGGGCACTGCGTCGCGAACCGCAGGAGCACCCCCGGCATGGGCGGCATGCTCATGGCTTAGAATCATTCGGTCCAGATGCCGTAGCCCCGATGCACGCAGGGCCGGCACAACGATCTGCTCTCCTGCACTGAAACCGTCGTCCCGTCCAAACCCGGCATCGAACAGCAAGGCATGTCCACGGGTCTGCAACAACACAGACTGGCTATTCCCCACATCCAGCAGCTGAGCTCGCAAGGCGCCCTCCGCGATGTCCGGTCGCAACGGCAACACCAGCGCCAGCCCCACCAGCAGAGTCCAGACCGCCCCTAACCGCAGCCGGGGCTGCAAGGCGAGCAGTACCCCCAAACCGCCCAACAGGCTCGCGGCAAGGGGCACTCGCCGCTCGTCAACCAGTACCGGAAGCGCAGACAGTCGCTCCAGCAACACCAGCAGCATGGTCAGAACGCCGTCACCAAGGTAAAGAAACGGGGCACCCAGTGGGGTCCACAACGCACTGAGCCCCGCGCCCACCAACAACACCGGCAACACCAGAAGGCTGATCACGGGTACCGCGACCAGATTCGCAACCGGCGCGATCCAGGACCCCAGCTGGAACCAGGCCAGACTGAGAGGCAACATGGCGAGGGCCAGCATCACCTGGATGGTCCCGGCCTCGCGCCATCCCGGCCGGCGAGTGCGTCCCTGCAATAGCAGCAAAATGACCGTGACCGCGCCGAAGGAGAACCAAAAACCGGGCGCCAGAACGCTGGCCGGCTGCCAGACCACCACCGCAATGGCCGCCAGCATTAATCCGCGCCAGGCGAAGGCCTCACGGCGCCACAACAAGGCCGCCATGAAGGCGCCGAGCATGATCACGGCGCGTTGGGTGGGAATACTGAACCCTGCCATGGCCGCATAGATCACAGCTCCAAAGAGACCCGCGAGCGCCATGAAAGCGGCCTTTCTGGCCACGCCCTGAAGGGCTCGCGACACGGACCACAAACCACCCGCCAGCAAACCCACGAACCCCGCCACCAGGCCCACATGAAGCCCGGAAATCGCCATCAGGTGGTTGGTCCCGGTGCGCAGAAACGCCTGCCACTCTCGAGACGTCATGCCCTGGCGATCACCAATGACCAGGGCCTGGATCAAGCCTGGATGATTCAGACTTGGCGCCGCGCGCTCCATGCGGTCGCGCAACCAGCCCCGCCCATGGTGCAGACGTGCCCGCCAACGGATCGTGGTCGATAGTGGAACGGCCTCCTTAAGGGGTGTCCATTCCAATAGGGTTCCGGAACCGTGCAACCCCTCACGGTAATACCAACCCGCACGATCAAAGCCTCCGGGATTCGAGCGGCCAGCGGCAGGCCGCAAGCGCAGGGCCATTCGTGCCCGAGTCCCTGCGACGATCTCCGGTCGCCCAGGATAGGCCGTCACCAATAAATCGCGGGCGGATACGTCCTCCGGCCCCGACAGCACTGCATCCACCGTGATCCGAAAGCGGCTGCGATGCTCGAGATGTTCCGGCAAGCTGGTGACCGTTGCCGAAACGACGATCTCCTCACCCGCAAGCGAGGGCTTCACCACCTGTTTGAGCCAAGTGCCGGCCGTCACGAAAACCAAGGCCCAGGCCAGGAGGGCACCGGCTGCGGTGGCGACGAACACCCGGATCGGAAGCTTCAAATGCCGCGCGGCGGCGAGGATGAACAAACCCGTCAGCGCAAGAGCCACGACGTGCGATGCAGTCAGCTGGGGTAGCTCCGACTGACGGTGCAGCCACCAGGCGACCAGTAGCAACCCCAACGTAAAGCCTTTCATTGCGGGGCACCGGACGCCGTCGCGTGGGTGTGACCCAAAATCGGCACAGGGACATCGCCGCGCAGCGGCCAGGCAAAATCGGCGAGAATGCAGGGAACGTGCGTGGCAGCGTGCCCGCGCCAGGCGTACCATCGGCAGCGCGGAACATGGCAAGACACATCTTCAAGAGAATGTTTCCCGGCATGGAACACATGCGCGGGCACAAGGCCCTCGCCCCGCTGGGCCCACGCCTGGGGTCGCCTGATCTTTGGCATCTGAACCGCCGCTCCGTGGCTGGTGCGTTTGCCGTTGGGCTTTTCGTGGCCTTCCTGCCACTGCCCATGCAGATGCTGATCGCGGCCGCCATCGCCCTCGTGGTCCGCGTCAATCTGCCGATATCGGTGATCCTGGTATGGATTTCCAACCCGGTCACCATGCCCCCCATGTTGTATACGGCCTACACGATCGGCCGCAAGCTGCTGGACGAACCGCGGCGGGATATACACCTGGACTGGAACTGGGAGTGGTTCACCACCGAACTGCTGACGATCTGGCAGCCCCTGTTGTTGGGCAGTGTTCTGCTGGGAGCCGTCGCGAGTCTATCCGGATACCTGTTCGTACGATTCTTGTGGCGCCTGAACGTCGCCCAACGCATGCGTAGCCGGCGCTACCTGCGACGCCTTCGAAAGGAACTCGCAGAACGCGAAACCGCGGAACAAGACCGCCAACGGCAAGCGAAGGATCAGGAACCGCCTTCGTTCAAGTAACCCGCCTCACCGAAATGCGTCGGGCCTAGCCGCTCGCCAGTTGCCCATCCAGGGGCTTTTGCTCGAGATGCCCCTTGACCAGTTGCACCGATCGATCAAGCTCGCGAGCCAGGGTGATGTCATGCGTCACGAGCGCCAACGCCGTCCCGGTCGAACGGTTCATCGCCCGTAGCAGCTCGAACACCTGGGCCGCGCGTTCCTGATCGAGGTTGCCGGTAGGCTCATCGGCCAGAATCGCCGATGGCCGGGTAACCAAGGCTCGGGCAATCGCCACGCGTTGGCGCTCCCCTCCCGACAGCTCGGAGGGCTTGTGGTCCAGGCGATGCCCCAAATCCACCTGTTGCAACCAATGCTGCGATTCCTCGCGCGCGCGGCGGTTGCTCATCCGCCGAATGAGTAGCGGCAAAGCGACGTTTTCCGCCGCCGTAAGCTCCGGCAGCAGATGATGGAACTGATAGACGAATCCAAGGTGCTTGTTGCGCAGGTGTCCGCGACGCGCTTCGCTCATTCGGGTCCAGTCGGTCCCGAGCAGCCGCACCTCGCCCGCTGTCGGCCGGTCCAGGCCGCCAAGCAGATGCAGCAACGTGCTCTTGCCACTGCCCGAGGCGCCAATAATTGCCGTCTGGTCACCCGGCTGCAGAGCAAAGTTGACGCCACTGAGCACCGCAACATCCAGTTTGCCGTCGCGAAAACGTCGCTCGAGCCCGCGGGCCTCGAGCACTGGGGTCTGGGCCTCAGTCATAGCGCAAGGCCTCCGCCGGCTGGGTACGTGCGGCCCGCCACGCCGGGAACAACGTTGCAACGACGGTTATCAGGAACCCAAGCACACCCACCCGCAAGACATCCGCGAGCTTCAGTTCCGAAGGCAAGTCACTGATATAATAGACATCCGCGGACAGAAATTCGACGCCGGAAACGCGTTCGATAAACGGCACGACCACATCGATATTACTCGCGAGCGACACCCCGGCGAGCGTACCCAGAAGGATGCCGATCGCGCCAATCACCACGCCCTGGACCATAAAGATCACCATGATCCCACCTGGCGACAGGCCCAGGGTTCGCAGGATTGCAATATCGCCCTGCTTGTCCGTGACCAACATGATCAATGTGGAGACGATATTGAACGCCGCCACCGCGACGATCAGCGAAAGGATGATGAACATCACCATCTTTTCCATCTGAATCGCCCGGAAAAGGTTCGCGTGCTGACGGGTCCAGTCCGATACCCGGAACAAACCATCCAGCTTGGCCGCCACATCACGCGCCACCACACCCGCCTGCATCATGTCGGTGAGGCGCAGACGCAGCCCGGTTACCTGATCCCCCAGCTGGAAAACCGCCTGGGCATCCTCCATGTGGATAAACGCAGTACCGCGGTCGTATTCGTACATCCCGACCTCAAACAGCCCGGATACCTCGAAGCGCCGCATGCGGGGCATCACGCCGGCCGGGGACACCGATGCCTGTGGCGCCATCAGGATGATGGAATCGCCCACCCGAACGCGTAGTTCGGCCGCCAGTTCGCGTCCCAGCACAACGCGATAGGCACCCGCCTCAAGGCTTCCCAGTTCGCCTCGGATCATATGCTCGCCAATCCGTGCGACCCGCTCTTCGGCTTCCGGCTCGATCCCGCGAACCAACGCCCCGGAGATATTCCCGCGGGCGCTCAGCATCGCCTCGCCTTGCACGTAAGGCGCCGCGGCCACCACACGCTCATCAATCTCCGGCGCCTCACGCTGCAGGCGCTCCCAGTCCCGCAACCCTCCATTGGCCTCCTGGATCGTGGCATGGGAGGCCATCCCGAGGATGCGTTCGCGAAGTTCACGCTCAAAACCATTCATCACCGAAAGCACCGTGATCAGTGCCATCACACCGAGCGCCAACCCGATAATCGAGACGACCGAGATGAACGAAATAAAATGATTGCGTCGTTTGGCGCGCGTGTAGCGCAAGCCGATCGCAAGGGTCAGGGGGCGAAACATCGGGAAATCATGCCAGAGATCCCCTGCCCCGCCTATCCCCAGACGGGCCTTCGCGCCCACCCGAACGTCGAGGGGAGGCATGCCGCCCCAGTTGACGCTACCATGGAGATATCCAGCAAACGGAGAGTTGGCGATGCCAGGGAAATGCGACGTGTTCAATCCCACCCCGAAGGTCACCCGAAGCCGGGTGTATCAGCTTTCGGCCCGCGCCTGCATGGTATTCGCGCTCGTCCTGCTCAGCGGGGCCTTGGCCACTGCGTCGGCCGACATCTTGCGCAGCCCCGATGGTGGTTTCACCGTGCAGGAACGCGACGGACTCCCGACCCGTGGACAGTCGCAGTCTGCCGTGACCCGGCAGCATGGCGAGCCCGAGCAACGCCATCCGACCGTCGGCGATCCGCCCATCACCCGTTGGGACTACGGCGATTTCTCCGTCTTCTTCGAAGGCGAATACGTCTTGCATAGCGCGGTGCGCGACGGATCCCACTCCGACCGTCCATGACGGCCGGGGATCCATCCCCTGCTCGGCGACGCCTGCCTGCCGAGTGGGAACCCCAGGGCGCGATTCAGCTGACTTGGCCACACGACGGGACCGACTGGGCCCCGGTGCTGGACACGGTCCACCCGGTCTTTGCCCGCATCGCCGCGAGCATTAGCCAGTACGAACCGGTCATTATCGTCGCCCGTGATCCCGAGCACATCGAGGAGATCTCCGGCTTCTTGACCGAGACCGCCATCCGGCCGGACCGCCTATGGTTCGCCCTGGCCCCCAGCAACGACACCTGGGCGCGCGATCACGGCGCGATCAGCGTATTCGAGGACGACCAACCACGGCTGCTGGATTTCACCTTCAATGGCTGGGGCGGCAAGCACCCTGCGGACCTGGACAACGCTATCACCCGGGCACTGGCCAGCCAGGGGGTATTCGGCCTCTGCACCCCGGAACCTACTGGAGTGGTCCTCGAAGGTGGCTCCATCGAATCCGATGGTAATGGAACCCTCCTCACCACCAGCCGCTGCCTCCTCTCCACGACCCGCAACCCGGATCTCGATCGTGCCGGAGTCGAACAGCGTCTCGGGCTATGGCTGGGTGCCCAACGCGTCCTGTGGCTGGAGCATGGCCAGCTTGAGGGCGATGACACCGACGCCCACATCGACACCCTGGCCCGCTTTTGCAGTCCCGACACCATCGCCTACGTCCAGTGCGACGACCCGAATGACACCCATTACCCCGAGCTCAAGGCCATGGAAGCCGAACTGCTGGCCCTGCGCCAAACCTCGGGAGAACCCTACCGGCTGATCGCGCTGCCGTGGCCAAAACCGGTTATCGAAGATGGCCAGCGCCTCGCCGCGACCTACGCGAATTTCCTGATCCTCAACGGCGCGGTCCTGCTGCCGGTCTACGACGACCCGGCCGACGCAGTCGCCCGCGACCGTCTGACCGCGGCATTTCCAGGTCGCGAGATCGTAGAGATCGACTGCCGCCCCATCATCCGGCAGGGTGGCAGCCTTCACTGCCTGACCATGCAATACCCTGCCGCCATCCTCGGCATCCCGCAGGAAGAATTCCCGAGCGAGCCCGAAGAATGACCCAAACGACGCTGCCCGTCGCCCTGATCCAGCACCACGATGCTGGCAGTTTTGAGGACAACCTCGATGCCACCGCGAAGGCGGTCGCGGCGGCCGCGGCGGTCGGGGCGCGCCTGGTCGTGCTCGCCGAGCTGCACACGGGTCCCTACTTCTGCCAGACGGAGGATCTCGCCACCTTTGATCGCGCCGAGACGATCCCCGGCCCGGCGTCCGAACGCCTGGCCGCAATCGCGCGGGAAAACGAAGTGGTACTGGTTGGCTCCCTGTTCGAGCGCCGCGCACCCGGGCTCTATCACAACACCGCGGTGGTTTTCGAGACCGACGGACAGCAAGTCGGCACCTATCGCAAGATGCACATCCCGGACGATCCGGGCTATTACGAGAAGTACTACTTCACCCCGGGCGACACCGGATTCGTGCCCATCGATACCTCCGTCGGCCGCCTGGGCGTGCTCGTGTGCTGGGATCAGTGGTACCCGGAGGCCGCGCGAATCATGGCCCTCTCCGGCGCTGAAGTGCTGATTTATCCCACCGCCATCGGCTGGGACCCACAAGACACGCCCGAGGAGCAATCGCGTCAACGCGAAGCCTGGATCACCGTGCAGCGCGGCCATGCGGTCGCAAACAACCTGCCGGTCATTGCCTGCAACCGTGTCGGGCACGAGCCCGACCCCTCCGGCCACTCGCCAGGCGCCACCTTCTGGGGCCACAGCTTCGTCGCCGGACCGCAGGGCGAGTTTCTCGCCCAGGCCAGCCAGGACCAACCAGAGATCCTGACCGCCTCCCTGGACCGCGGCCGTACGGAGGCGGTACGCCGCCAATGGCCCTTCCTGCGCGACCGCCGCATCGACGCCTACGCACCCATCCTCAAGCGCTACATCGACCCCGACTAAGCGAAGAAAAGCAATTCACAGGAAGATGTGAAGATTGGAAGATTAATGATGTGGTGAGCTGGTCTAATTTCCGTGGACACCTCGTTAGGTGGGACGATACCCCCTGGACGAGGAGAACAACCATGGCACGCAAGCGCCGAAGTTTTTCAAGCGAATACAAGGAGCGCGTGGCCCGGATGGTGGTCGATGACGGTCTGGAGGTCTCGGTCGTATGCCGGGATCAGGATCTAGGCGAGACGGCCGTTCGCCGCTGGGTCGATCAGCTCAAGGCGGAGCGCAAGGGGCAACCGGGCGAGGGTCGGCCGCTGACGGCGGAACAACAACGGATCCGCCAGCTCGAGGAGGAGAACCGGCGGTTGAAGGAGGACAAGGAGCTGTTAAAAAAAGCGTCGGCCTTCTTCGCCCGGGAACTGAAGTGATGCATCGCTGCATCACGCGGTTGAGCGGAGAAGGCCCTGTCCATCGTCTTTGTCGGCTGCTGGGAGTGAGCCGGGCCGGCTATTACGCGGCGCGGGCGCGGGCCGAACGTCCAAGCGTGCCCTGCGCCGCTGGCGCTCACCTTGAGCGGGTGTTCGCGGCTTCCGGGCGAACCTACGGCAGCCGGCGTTTGGCAAAAGCCTTACAGGCGGATGGCACCGCCATGGGCCGTTACCGGGTGCGGACGCTGATGCGCGAGCGCGGCCTGCGGCCCGTCTGGCGGCGGCGCTTTGTGACCACCACGCAACGCGACGACCGGGCCCCTGTCGCCGAAAACCATCTCAACCGCGAGTTCACCCCGGCCGGACCGAACCAGGCGTGGGCGTCCGACATCACCTATATCCCAACCGCGACCGGCTGGAGCTACCTGGCGGTCATCCTCGACCTGTACTCGCGCAAGGTCATCGGTTGGGCCCTCGATCGGCAGATGCCGGCGAGCCTGACCTGCGAGGCGCTGCGCATGGCGCTGGAGCAGCGCCAACCGGAGCCGGGACTGCTGCTGCACTCCGACCAGGGTTGCCAATACACCAGCGCCGCCTGGCGGCGGCTACTGGCCCGGCACCAGATCCAGGCGAGCATGAGCCGCCGGGGTAACTGCTGGGACAATGCCGTCGTCGAGCGCTTCTTCCTGAGCCTCAAGACGGAACGCGTCTGGCAGCGCCGCTACGCGAACCACGGCGAGGCGCGGCGGGATATCGCGGACTACATCGCTCGGTTCTACAACACCGTTCGCATCCACTCGACGCTGGGCTACCTGCCTCCCAGCGTCTACGAGCAACCAACGGCAGCCAATCCACCTAACGCGGTGTCCGAAATCACTTGACCGCCACA
>NZ_AQXQ01000006.1 GCF_000376865.1 Thioalkalivibrio sp. ALJ7
AGCCAGGCCTGCCGTCGGCTGGGCATCCGTCATCGCCGGACACGGCCCTATACGCCGCGAACCAACGGCAAGGCGGAGCGCTTCATCCAGACCGCCCTGCGCGAGTGGGCCTACGCCTTCACCTATGCCACCTCGGAGGAGCGCAAACGCCACCTGCCCCGGTGGATCCATGACTACAACTGGCACCGCCCACACGGTAGCCTGAACAAACAGCCACCCATCAGCGTCCTCGGGCTACCTGAGGACAACCTTGTGAGACTCCACACCTAGAGCTTGGGCTCGCGCCGGATCCTCCGTCTGGGTGCGGTTACTCGCCGGAAGCGTGAGCTTTCCGTTAGCCGCATTAGGGCGAAATCTGAACTGAATCACGGTTTGTGATCTGATACCGCTCGAACGGCGCCTGGTGAGATTCGGGCGATCATGACATCGGGGCGGTCGTTGCGCGGTTCCGATCGACACGAGAGGTGATGGATGGGACGAGTGACACGGTGGGCGCTGGTGGCTGCGGTCGGGATGGCCACGATGTTGGCGGGGGCCGCCAAGGCCGACGAGGTTTCCGAGCTGCGACTCGAGAACCGCTCCAGTGAGGCACTGCAGGGGACCATTACGGTCCTGCACGGATCGGCGGATTATGAACAACGGCAGTTCAGGCTTGCCCCCGGCGCCAGCGAGGAATTCGTCTGGGACGGCTGGTATGGGAACTACGCGTATCAACTGGACGGGGGCGACCTGAATTCGGTTCGGATGTCGTTGCCAGGATATGCCTCCTATTACTCCAGTGAAGTCGAGATCACCTGGTATGACGATCAGGATGAACTGAGCCACCGGGTCGAGTGCTCCAAGTCTTGCCGGTGGCCGTGAGCCGCCTCCGCTTCGCGGCTGTCGAGCAGCTTCCAGGCAAACGTATGCAGAACCCAATTACAACGGCACCGCGGCACCGTTGAGGCCCTCGCCCTTTCACGGGGGAAGCTGAACGGCTGTCTGATGGATTCGACAATTAGGAGAAAAGATGAAAAAGCGACTGGCTACGATGATGCTGCTCGGTGGGGTGATGCTCGGCGCGACCGCGAACGCTTCTACGATTTGTGTGTGCGTGGGTATAGGAAGTACCGGAAGTGGCTGTGGTAGTGGCGCAACCGGTGCGAACTTCGGGCAGTATTTTGGAAATGTGAGCAACTCGGATCTGGACTCGTACCTGCGCGAGCATCATGCCGAACGGCTCAGCAGTGGTGCCAGCAGTAGTGAGTATTCGTCCCAAACCGGTTGGCTGTGCACTCGGGAACGACGTTAGGTCTCGGATCTAGACGAACCGCACGTGTTAGGTGACACGCGAGGCTGGCCAGCATGCTGGGTCACGGGTGTGCTGGCCAGCTTGGCGTTTGCAGTGTCCGCATGGGTTGTGATGCCCACGGCCGCTGCTTCTGCAGGTAGTTTCAATGTCCACGAATACGAGCCTGCCCCACTGTCGGGCAGCGAGTTGGAGTTGGGGCTGGCCGAGGCCATTGCCCTGGCCCTGCGGCGGAATACCCAGCTGCAAAGCGCGTATCTGGATCGCGTGGTGGATCAGTTGAATCTGGCGGTGGCCGAGGCGCAATTTCGGCCGCAGGGTACGATCGTATTGGGCGCCCAGCAGAACCGCGCGCCCGGGGACGATGCCGATACTCAGCGTTCGAGCACCCTCTCGCCCTCCCTGGATACCGAACTTCCGACCGGGGGGCGGATCGGTTTCAGCTGGAATCTTGACCAGGACCATGGCCTGGATGAGCCCGCCATCCAAACCTCGCGCAGCTCTCAACTTTCGCTGGACCTGAATCAGCCGTTACTGCGTGGCGGCGGCCTGGCGGTGGGTCGGGCTCCGCTGGAGATTGCCCGCTTGCAGGAAACCGCGAGTGCCCTGGGGCTGGAAGAGACGGTGGTCGGGACCATCGATAGTGTGATTGCGGCGTATCGCTCGCTGTTGCAGGGCCAGCAGCGCCTGGAGATTGCGATAGCATCCCTGGAGCGCACCGTTGAACAGCTGGAACGCAATCGTGCGCTGGTGGAGCGAGGGCGTATGGCAGCCAACGAACTGGTGCAGACCGAGTCGCGCCTGGCCAATCAGCGCTTCAGTGTTAGCCAGGCCGAAGACGCCGTGGATCAGTCGCGGCTGGAGCTCCTGCGACTGCTCAACCTGGGGCGTGACACGCGCCTTCGTCTGCGTGACACGGTCGAGCTGGAGGCGCTTGAGAGCCTTCGCGTTCGATCTCCCTCGCTGGAAGCGGCCACATCGATTGCGCGTGACAACCGTCCGGATTATTTGCGCCTGCGGATCGCGCGCGAGATCGAATCGATCGGGCAGATGCTGGCCGAGAATGAACACCTCTGGAGACTCGATCTGAATGCCTCGCTGGATGCCGGGGCGACCGGGCGAAGCGCTCGGCAGGCCACCGGTTCGACGCTTGACGAGCGTCCGGGATATGCGTTGGGGCTGGAGTTGGAGATCCCGATCCTGGATCCGGAGCGGCCGGTTCGGCTGCTTGAGTCCCGCATTCGCCTGCAGCAATCGGAAATCCAGTTCTCCGAACGAGAGGTCGAGCTGGAGCTGGAAGTGGAGCGTTCCCTGAATGATCTGAACAGTCGCTGGCAACAGTTGGGCTTGGCGCAGCGTTCGCTGGAATTGGCGCGCGAAAGCCTGGAGATCGAGCGTGAGCGGCTGGCCGTGGGACGGACGACGTCGTTCCAGGTCAATGCAACCGAACAAAACCTCCAGCAGGCCGAGCAGAGCTTGTTGGACGCTGTGATTGCGTATCTGAATGCGCAGACTGCGCTGGACCGGGCGCTGGGGACCACGCTGGATAGCTGGGGGCTGTCGCTCCCTGACGCAGGAGTGATGCCATGAGCGACAGTCCAGTTATGTTGAGTCAGCAGATCCTGGATTCGATGGCGGATGGGGTGCTGGTCGTCGACGCCTCTGGCGCGATCACAACCTTGAATCCCGCCGGGGCGGCGATTCTCGGGTTACGGGCCGATGAGGCAGAAGGACGCAGCCTGGCCGAGGTGTTTATCGGAGAAGAGGGCTACGCGGCCTTCGTCGATGCTTTGTTCGAGGCGGTCTATTCCGGTGTGATGCAGCCCGACCAGATGGTGTCCATCAGCGTGGGTGGGCACGTACGTTCGCTGAAATTGACCACCTCCTATCTGGCGCCCCGGCAAGCCGGGGGCGAGCGCGCCGTGCTCGCGGTGTTTACGGATGTGACCGACCTGGAGCAGGCACGTCAGGCCGAGCAGAGCCTTTCCGATGAGCTGCGCGGCAAACACAAGGAATTGCAGGACGCCTTCCTGGAAATCGAGGCGAACAGCGAGGCCTTGCAGCAGGCGTACCGCCGTTCCGGCCGCATGCGGCTGATGATGACGGCCGCCGTTGTGGCCGTGTTTGCGGGTGCTGGGTACTGGGCCATTCCGAACGCCGCGTTGCCCGAATTTGGTGCCAGCGATGCCCCGGTCGTCGACGCCACTCAGCCCGGAGCGTTCGAGGTGCAATCGCGCGCGGTGGAAAGCACCACGAGCTTTTCCGGGCGGTTTCGTCCGGGCGATGTCATTACGCTGGTCAGTCCTTTCGAGTCCACCGTGGTGGCCCGTCACGTTGAGTATGGCGAGCGGGTGGACGAGGGTGATCTTCTGCTGGAACTCGATTCGACCGAAATCGATATCCGCTATCGGCGTGCACGCAGCGACCTGGCGGATGCCGAGTCGGAGCTTGAGGACCTGGAGGACTGGGAGCAGGGCCGCGAGATGGCCAGTTCACGCCGCAGTCTGAGGCAGGCCGAACGCAATTTGAGTAACGATCAGCGCGAACTGGATGATGTCGAGCATCTATTCGAGCGTGGCATCGTTCCCGAGCGCGAGTTGCGGGCGGCCCGGGAGCGAGTGGAAGAATCCCGAGTGCGGGTCGAGGCCGCGCGAGAAGACCTTGCGGAGACCTCGCGTCAGGGCGGTGAACGGGCGATTGCGCGGGCGCGAGTCGAGGTGGAGAACGCGCGCGCGGAGTATGAGCAGGTACAACGCCAACGTGATGGGGCCCGCGTGTATGCCCCGGTCGATGGCGTCGTTCTGGCGCCCCTTGGCGAGGACCGGGATGACGGCGAGCGGGTGGAGGCTGGGGGGCGTGTGTCCAGTGGTGCCGCTCTGCTGGCGGTGGGCGACCTGTCTTCCCTGGAGATCGAAGGCACCGTTGATGAGCTGGATATCCATGACGTCCAGGCGGGCCAGTCGGCCCGGGTGAACGTGGTGCGAGGCGGGGGTGACCCGATGCCGGCCCGGGTGTCCTATGTGTCTTCGCAAGCGCAGGAGGGGAGCGGACGAGGTCTGCCATCGTTCCGCCTGGTCGTGCGTATTGATGACCTCGACGACCAGGACCTGGAACGGATTCGGGTGGGGATGTCCGCCTCCGTGGATGTGATCACGCAGCAGGATTCGGATGCGGTGGTCGTGCCCCATGCCTATCTGGGCGGGAGCGGGTCGGAGCGTTGGGTCCTGCGGCAGACATCCAACGGCTCCGAGCGCATCGCGGTGGAACTCGGCCGGTCCCGATACGATGGGGTCCAGGTGCGAAGCGGCGTGGAACCCGGAGACCGGCTGTTGCCACCCGGGGGTGAAGTTTGATGTCCGCGGCGCAACCGCTGGTTAGCCTGCAAGACGTCCATCGCTCCTATCGCGTCGGACCCACCGATGTGCACGTCCTGCGCGGAGTTCAACTCGAGATCCACCGGGGTGAACTGGCCTCGCTGATGGGGGCTTCCGGCTCCGGCAAGTCCACGCTGATGAACATCATCGGGATGCTTGAACGCCCGTCTTCGGGTGATTTCTTTTTCGAGGGTCGGGACGTGCTGCAACTCGCGCCCGATGCCCTGGCGCATTACCGCAATCAGCAGATCGGTTTCGTATTCCAGACCTTTCACTTGCTGCCGCGACTGACGGCCCTGGATAACGTGGGGCTGCCGCTGCTGTATCAGGACGTGAGCAAGCGGGAGATGCGTCGCCGTGCGCGCGAGATTCTGGGTCGAGTCGGCATGGGTGATCGCGTTGATCATCGACCCAACGAGCTCTCCGGCGGCCAGCGCCAGCGGGTCGCGATTGCGCGTGCACTGGTGGGGAACCCTTCCGTGGTGTTGGCGGATGAGCCCACCGGTGCGCTGGATTCGAGTGTGGGCCGCGAGATCATGGATTTGTTCCACGAGCTGAACGGCGAAGGCGTGACCGTGGTGATCATCACCCACGACCCGGCCATCGCACGGGAGTGTCCCCGGCAACTGGTCATCCGGGACGGTGTGGTCGCCGGCCCGGAGCAGGTGCCGGCATGAGGCTGGGGATGCTCCTGGGCGAGGCGAGCCGCAATATTGTGGCGACCAAGCAGCGCTCCCTGCTGGCGCTACTGGGGATCGTGATCGGCACGGCCTCGGTTATCGCGATGCTGAATGTCGGGTCCATCATGCACAACGCGGTGCTGGAGCAGTTTCGCGCGATGGGGACCAATGTCATCAATATCCGACAGCGCTACGCCACGGATGAGGACGACCCCGCGCGTAACCAGCTGGACCTTGGACTGGCTCGGGCATTGGGGCCGGCCCTGCCGCAATTGATTCAAGTCGCGCCATTTGATTCTGCGAGTGCGCAACTGCGAGCGGGCGCGGAGACCCAGAATGTCCGGCTGACGGGGGCGACCGAGGCGTTACAGGGGCTCTTGCGGGTGCGCCTGGCCGCCGGGCGCTGGGTCTCCGAGCTGGATGGGGTGGAGCTCCAGGGTGTGGTCGGTTCCGAGGTGGCATCGAACTATGCCGCGCAAACCAACCAGCCGCTGGAAGTGGGTGACCGAGTGGGGCTGGACGGCTACACCATGACGGTGGCCGGAATCCTGGAGCCGTATCCACGAGGCGGCGGGGTGAGTCCGATCTCCCCGAACCGGACGATCTTTCTGCCGATCAAAGCCTTGCAGCGTTTCGATGCCGATAACCAGCTGGAAGGCATCCTGGCGCGTGTGCATCCACAGGCCGACCATCAGGAACTGGCGCGAACCATCGAGACCTGGGTGGAGGAGCGCGCCCCGGGGTTGCCCGTCGAGGTGAATAGTGCCGAACAGTTGCTGGCCAACATGGAGCAGCAAAGCCGCATGTTCACGATCATGCTGGGCGCGATCGGCAGTATTGCGCTCATCGTGGGGGGCGTAGGGATCATGAACATCATGCTGGTATCGGTCACCGAGCGACGCAAGGAGATCGGCATTCGGCTTGCCATCGGGGCCCGCAATGCCGACATCCGTCGCCAGTTCCTGGTCGAGGCGGTCATGCTGTGTCTGCTGGGCGGTGTCATTGGGGCCGCGTTGGGAACCGGGGTGGCCATCGCCTTTGCCCATTTCACTGGTAACCCGTTCGTGGCGGCACCCATGGCGGTACTGCTGGGCGTTTCCGTCTCCACGCTGACGGGGATTGCCTTCGGGTATTACCCCGCCCTGCAGGCCTCGCGGCTGGATCCGATCATCGCACTGCGTAGCGAGTAGAGCGTCCCCGCCGGCGCCAGCCACGATGGAGGCTGGCCAGCAGGACCAGCACGGCCAGGCCGTGAATGAAGCGGTCGCCATGGCGCTGGTAGAAAGGGCGCTCCGCCACGGTGTGGACCACGATGCTTTGAGTCGTGCTCCGCCACTGTGGCGTCTCGCTACCTGGCACCACTCGGCCCGTCGCGTCGAAGACAGCCCCGCCCCCGGTGTTGTGCAGCATGACCAATGGACTGCGGTTCTCCAGGCTGCGTGCGCGCGCGATGGCCCGGTGCGCATCCGCGGCGCGCGGCGAACCGAACCAGGCGTGATTGCTGATGTTCACGATGATCCCCGCTTGCCCCGACAGGTTCTCGCGCACGAGGTTGGCGAACAGACTCTCGAAACAGATCGTCGGGGCTAGGTGCACCCCGTCGGGCCCGGTCAGGGACGGTTCCGGGTGTCCCGGGCTGAAGCGTGAGGCATGTGGCAGGCGCTCGCGTAGCCAGGGCAGTTGCGCTTCGAACGGCAGGTATTCGCCGAATGGCACGAGCTTGCGTTTGCGGTAGGTCCCGGACAGGCCGGCCCCAGGCTCGAACAGTAGGGCGACGTTGTGAGTGTCATGGGCCGGGTCATCCCGGTGTTCGGTCCCGTTGACCAGTATGGGTACCCCGATCTCGTCGGCCAGGGCGGCAAGGGCGCGATGCCCCCAGGATTGCGGAGCCGCCTGAAGCGTCATGGCCGCCTCGGGCCAGATCACCAGATCCAGATCCGGGTCGGTCTTGTGCAACTTGCGGGTCTGCGCAATGGCGGTGTCGATGTCGTTGTTTCGATCGGCCATCGGCATGTCGTCGCGCCGCACATGTACCGGGATATTGGGCTGTACCAGGCCCAACCGGGTGCTGTGTTCCGGAGCGGCCCGTTCCAGTGCATCCAGGCGCAGGCTCCCGTAGGCCAGCACGGTCACCACCAGCAAGCCGAGCAGTACGGGCGCGACTGGGGTGAGCGTGTGGCGACTCACCGCGATCAGCATGCCGGCGGCGAGAAAGCCGATCGCGGCCGAGAAAAAGAGCAGCAGGGGCATGCCGCCCAGATCGACGACTTGTGCCAGCAGGGGGTGGGCGAGCAGGGCGTAGGCAAAATGTCCGGGAACGACCTGCGGCGAGAAGGACAGGACCACCGTCAGCAGCCCCGCTGCGAGCAGGGCCTCAGCGGGACGTTCCAGGCGCAGTGCAAGTGCGGCGACGGCACCGGAGAACAGCGCGTAGGGTGCTGCGTGCAGGAGCGCCAGCCCCAGCACCATCAGGCTGCCAAGGATCCATGGGAAGCCGAGCCAGGCTTCGGTGCCGGATACGACCCATCCGAGCGATGGCAGCCAGTAGCCCAGGCCCGCCAGAAGGCCGGTCGTAGCGGATGCGCCGATGGTCAGGCCCTGCAACGCGAGCCCCAGAAGGGCAATGGATATCAGGACGAAGGCCCCGGGCAGGGGGCCCTCCGGAAAACTCAGGTGAAAGAGAACCGCGGAACCTGCCAGCAGGCCCGCACGCGCGAGTGCGGACAGGGCGGACCGCTGGATCACGGGTGCCGTAACGGTGGGTGTGGCGGAGCTGCTTGGCGGATTAGCGTATGCCGAGGCGGTTCGGACAGCCGCCGCCGCTGTAGTTGATCTCGGTGATCTCGACCTGCCCGGAGACTACGTGAACCTCCGAACGGTGGCTGAAATCCAGCCGCTTGCTCTCGCCTTCGCGCCACTGTTCCCGGTCGCGGGCTGTGAGTGTGAGACTTTCCATGTGCGAGTCTGGGTCCATCACCATTGCATATCCCTGCAGGGTGCTGTCGGCAAGTCCGCGGAATCCGATGCACCCGGTGGCGAAGCTTTGCGTGGCGAGCTGCACGCTGTCGCCGCTGCGCAGGACGTCCCCTTCATTGGCGGAGCTGCCACCCCCTGAGGCGACCGCAGAGGATAGGGTCACCGAGGCGAACGAAAGCACGATCGCAGTGGTGAACAGGCGAGAAACTGGATTCATTGCGGATACCGGGTTGGGGTGGGGGTGCAGGTTTGCCCTGCCGTGGCCATCAGCCGACGCGCAGTCCGAGGCGATCGGGGCAGCCTCCGCCGCTACGGTTGATCTCCGTTATCTCCACGGAGCCAGAGAGCACCATGATTGCCGAGTTACGGAAGTCGAACCGTTTCGTCTCGCCTTCGCGCCAGCGCTCCCGATCGCGGTCCTTGACCGTGGTCGTGAGGCCTCCACGGTAGGACTCGATGATCTGATATCCCTGCACCTCACTATCGCTCAGGCCCCGCAGTTCCATGCAGCCGGTGGAGCCGATCAAGGCCTTTACGCGGGTCTGGTCCCCCGCGCGCAGCACGTCACCTACGTTGGCGCTGCTGGTGTTCGAGGCCAGGCTGGATCCCGAGGTAGCCACCAAGGCAAATGTCATGCTCAGCAATAAGGCGCGTCGTATCGGTAGAGGGATCATTTGGACGTGGCCTCCGTGCTTGTTCGCCGTTGAATGCGAGCCAGCCTAGCATGGGCAGTGCCGACACCTTTATACGGCGTGAGTCCAACGTAAGGTGAGGTGTTTTGGGCGGGGATGAAGCCTCCGGGCATACGCCGGATGACCGAGCCACGATGCGGATCTCAATCGATGTATGCGGATGTGTCTGTTGTCCTGGATGGGATCGCCAGATCCCAGCGTTCGAGCACGATGCCCATCGCCCGATCCAGTTCGGTCTGGGCGTTCTGGTAGTTGATGGCGGCATCCAGCAACGCCTGCTCCGCCTCCCGGAGCTCGCGCTCCACGCTTTCGACCTCGAACCCCGAGGAACGCCCGACTGCGAGCTTTTCCTGCTCGATCGCCACGGCCTGTTGTGCCAGATCCAGCGCTTGTTCGGCCAGATGGAGTTGATCCCGTCGGCTCTCCAGCGCCCCAAGGGCACGTTCGACCTCGATGCGGATGGATGTTCGGAGTTCCTGGGTCCGCAGGCGCGCCTGACGCTGCTCCACCCGTGCCGCGCCAAGGCGTTGTTGGCGCGTGTGCCGGTCTCCCCAGGGGATGCTGAGGCGCAGGCCCAGGGAGTGGCCTGGAGACTCTTCGAAGCCGCGCTCGATGGCTCGAGTGGTGGACGGGCTATCGCCCCGCAGCTCGACCGAGGCGGACACATCCAGTTGCCAACGGTTGGCGTCCTCGGCCAGCGTTCGATCGAGAGCGGTCAGTCGTTGCGTGACCAGCGATTGGCGAAATTCCGGACTCCGATCCAGTGCCGTATCCATCGCGCTTTCGAGGGGGGGTGTATCGGCGAGGAGTCCGTCAATGTCGTGGACATCAATCGCGTCCTGCGGCTCGAGCCTCACCCCGGGTTCCAGCCCAATCAGTCGAATCAGATCGAGCTCGGCCTGATCCCGGCGCTCCTGGGTCTGCGCCTGCTGTAGCTCTTGACGCGCAAGGCTCTCGCGCGCCGGGGCCAGATCCGCCGCTGCCAGCCGACCGCGTTCCACCAGCTCCGTCCGGTTTTCCAGCTCTTGGCGACTTCTTTCCAGGGCGAGCTCGGCGAGTTCGACCCGCTGGTTTTCCAGGATCAGGTTGCGGTAGGCCTGAATTACCTGGGCGAGGGTGCTGATGACCTGGGACTCCAGGGCCAGTACATTCTGTTCCTCGTTCAGGTGCGCACGTTCCACTGGCGCCCGGCCAATCTCCAGACCGCCACCGCGCAATAGCGGCTGGGTGATGTCCAGCGTGACTGCGGAGGCGCTGTCTGGCGGGGTGTTGGGCGCGTCGGATTCGAGTACCCGTTCAATCCGCCAGTTCAGGCCCGCCTGCGCGCCGGTGGGAAGCGCGAGGCTGGCACTTGGATTGACACTGGCGGTGCGGGTCCGCACGCCGTTCGCGCCCGCTGTACGCTGCTCGCGAGCTTGAAGCGTCACGGCGCTCCGGGGATGAAAGGCTTGGTTGGCCAGATCCAGATTGGCCCGGTCGACCACACGGCCCAGGTACGCGCCGCGCAGTGACGGATTGCGGGCAAGCGCGACCTGCAAGGTCTCGCGCAACGTCAGGCGCAGGGGCGCGCTCCCGGCTCGCATGCGCGATTCAATTGCGGAGTCGGCCGCCGCGACTGCGCGGTCCGGGTCGCCAGGGTTCGCCGGGTCAGCCGCGGCGGTCGTCGCCAGGATCAGGAGGCAGCCGAAGAGGGCAGGATGTTTGAACAAACGCATGGCTGGCGGGAGGGGAGCGCGATCTCGATCAGCGGGTGAGTTTCCGGCGACCGCCCGCAAACCTGCGCGCCATCCCATGCAGGCAGTATCCCAAGCCGACCCTTATGCAGTAAAGCTGCGGCTCGACCGGCCGCAGGGGTGCCGGCATTGACCATCATCGGGAATGGATCCCGATCCTCGACCCGACCGCAGCGCGAAGAGCGCACGTCGGTACCTGTCGGCTTGAAGCGCAAGCGAGGGCGGTGTCATGGAAATCGCGAAGGCGGTCTCGTACTCTGGCACGCCATTCGTCCATACCCTTCTGGAGACATCGTGGCCAACATCCTGAACCCGTACGCCGACGATCAGCCGGAACCGAAACACATCGTGCTGCGTGCCCGTAGCGGCCAGGCGGTCTCCGCCGAATTTACCCTGCAGGATCGGCGAGGGCGCCAGAGCGCGGCGGAATATCTGTTCCATCTCTATTCCACCATCAAGCAGAAGCTGGACGAGCCGGTCCTGGACACCGCCGCGCCATCGCCGGACGACCAGGCCGCCATGCAGCGATTGATCCTGTACTCCGCCGGCGCCCACGACACCATGTTCGGCACCTTCAATGGTTCCAATACCTCCTCGGAGATGCCGGAGGAGGAGCGCAACGAGTTCGTGGAAATCTTCCTGCTGGCCTGCGCCACGGTCATCGAGGGCCAGCGGATCACTGTCGACCTCCAGCGAGGCTTCATCACCGCCGAGGCGGCCTGAGCATAAGCCGGGGTCAGGCTTTTCCTTTTGACCCACCTACACCAGAGAGGCAAAAGGCAAGGTCTGACCCTCCGGGCTACGAAAGGCAAGGTCTGACCCTCCGGGCTGCGCCCCGCCAGTGAAAAGCCCGGAATTCAGGCTAAGGCCATGCGATCCGGCTATCCAAGGCTGGCGCAGAGCTGCAGTAGGAACCCGGTAGACATTACCGCGAGTCCAAGGCCAGTGATGAGGCGCCGCCGCCGCACCTTTTTGGTAGGCGGGAGCCGGTAGGTTTCCGCTTCAGTGGTGGCGTGCTGATAGCCGAACCCAGCCTCGGATAACACGTCGCGGCGACTCCATGGCAGCTGCACCAAGGCGGCCGCCAAGGCGCCACCGAAGTTCAGGGCCATACCCCATTGCGCAAGATCCATCGTTCCCCCTTGGTTGGGCTACGGACAAGCCCATCCAGTCAGAAGCACGCTACCCGTACCCAGCAATACGCCGACAAAGATGCCACCAAGTACCTGAGCAGAAGCCTGTTGCAAAAGGCCGCGCCACCAAGTCGCCTTGGCTTGTACCGCCGTTTCCTGTGCTTCCCGGTGCCGTAGAACTTCGCGCATCACGGCCCGGGCGTCACGCTGATACTTCCCGCTCGGCCGATCCAGGAAGATGCGTAGTTCACTCAGCGGCGCCTGTTCGGCTTCGCTACGGAAATGCGTCTGTTCTTCTGCCGCGGTGTCGGCCGTGGAGTTGCAGGCATCGCGCAGCCGCGATTGCCAGTCCCGGTCGCTGCTGTCTGTTGCCATAGTTGCCCCTCTTGGTGGTGGTGCCCTGACCATAGCCGGACGGCCCGGCCTCGCAAAGTAAAACGCCCCGGAAGACCAAGCTGCCGGGGCGTTTCTTGCGTGGTTCGGCCACTCTGGAAAACCGCTTCCCATGTGCTTCCCAGCCCCTGTGGGCGCTGTCTTTGGTGCTGCCGAAAAGCGTGTGACTAACGGTTTATGTGGTGGGCCCGGTCGGACTCGAACCGACGACCAAGGGATTATGAGTCCCCTGCTCTAACCAACTGAGCTACAGGCCCGTATTCGGGGAGGGTACAAACGACTGCGGCGCCATTCTACCCGGAAAGGCAGGGATGGCGCCGCAGCGGCAGGGCAGGTTCCGGCTGTTTGGCCGGGACGCCGGTTACTCGGCGTCGGTGTAGGTGCGCAGCAGTTCGGCGCGGGTCGGGTGGCGCAGCTTGCGCAGGGCCTTGGCCTCGATCTGACGGATGCGCTCGCGGGTGACGTCGAACTGCTTGCCGACTTCCTCGAGGGTGTGGTCGGTGTTCATGTCGATGCCGAAGCGCATGCGCAGGACCTTGGCCTCGCGCGGGGTCAGCGTGGACAGGATCTCGCGTGTGGCCTCGGTGAGGCTTTCCTGTGCGGCGGACTCGGACGGCGAGGCGACCTTTTCGTCTTCGATGAAGTCGCCCAGGTGGGAGTCTTCATCGTCGCCAATCGGGGTCTCCATGGAGATCGGTTCCTTGGAGATCTTGAGCACTTTGCGGATCTTGTCCTCGGGCATCTCCATGCGCTCGGCCAGCTCTTCCGGTGTGGCTTCGCGGCCCATCTCCTGCAGCATCTGACGCGAGACACGGTTGAGCTTGTTGATGGTCTCGATCATGTGCACCGGAATACGGATGGTGCGGGCCTGGTCCGCGATGGAGCGGGTGATGGCCTGACGAATCCACCAGGTGGCGTAGGTCGAGAACTTGTAGCCGCGACGGTATTCGAACTTGTCCACGGCCTTCATCAGGCCGATGTTGCCTTCCTGGATGAGGTCGAGGAACTGCAGGCCGCGGTTGGTGTACTTCTTGGCGATGGAGATCACCAGGCGCAGGTTGGCCTCGACCATTTCTTTCTTCGCGCGCCGGGCCTTGGCCTCGCCAATCGACATGTGGCGATTGATCTCCTTGATCTCGGAGATGTTCAGGCTGGCCTCGTGTTCGATCTCGGCCAGCTTTTTCTGCAGGCGTACGATTTCTTCTTCGTGCTGGGCCAGGGCGGTGGTGTACTTGCCCTTGGCCTTGCAGGCCTCTTTCACCCAGCCGGTGTTGGTCTCGTTCTTCGGGAAACTGTCGATGAACGCCTTGCGCGGCATCTGCGCCTGGCCCACGGCGAGATCCATGATCCGGCGTTCGTGGCGACGGATGTGGTCGATGCTGCCGTGCAACTGGGTGGTCAGCTGGTCGACCATGCGCGGGACCAGCTTGAACTCCATAAAGTACTTGGCGGTGGCTTCGCGCGCGGCGGCGTAGGCCTCGCGGTTGCCTTTTTCGAAGGCCTTGTTGGCTTTGGCGTGGAGCTTGCGTAGCTTGTCGAAACGGGCGCGGGCCTCTTCCGGGTCCGGCCCGGTATCCACCGGCTCGGCGGCCTCTTCGTCATCCTCGGCGTCTTCGACCTCGTCGACGATGGCGTCCAGTTCGGCCGCGGCCTGTTGCTCGGCTGCAGCCGCGGCGGCGGCCTTCAGTTCGTCCTGCGCCTTTTGAGACTGCTCCGGCGTGACCAGTCCCCGAGCCACGGCTTCGCCATTGGCATGGTCGCTCGGGTCGATGAAGGAGATGACCAGGTCGGTCAGGCGACTATTGTTCTCGACGATCTTGTCGTATTCGTGGATCAATCGTTCGATCGCACCCGGATGATGGGCCAGCGCGAACAGGACCTGCATCAGGCCCTCTTCGATGCGCTTGGCGATGCGGATCTCGCCCTCGCGGGTCAGCAGCTCGACCGTACCCATCTCGCGCATGTACATGCGAACGGGGTCGGTGGTGCGACCGAAATCGCTATCAGCGGAAGCCAGCGCGGCCACGGCATCTTCGGCGTCCTCGTCGGCGGAGACGGAGCCGTCGGACAGCAGCAGGCTGTCGGCATCCGGGGCCTGCTCGTGCACCGCGATGCCCATGTCGTTGATCATCGCGATGATGTCTTCGACCTGGTCGGAATCGATGATCGAGTCGGGCAGGTGGTCGTTCACCTCGGTGTACGTGAGGTATCCCTGCTCCTTGCCCTTGGCAATCAGTTCCTTGAGCTGGGATTGCTGCTCTTCACGATTCATTCGTCAGTACTCCGAGGGAAGTCGAGTCGGCCAAAAATTAATCCTACATTGTAGCAGAAGATTCTTATATTGCTGGCTGCCCGACCGATTCTCCGGTCAATGGGCGCTGCGCGGCCGGTTCCATGCCTTGAATCATGTGGGCAAATGGCGCCGCTTCAAGGTGCGTCCGGGCTATCGAGGCGCGTCGAATCTCTGTAGCTGCTCGGTAAGACGGGCGAGCTCGGCGCGTTGTTCCGTGCCGAGTTCGCTCCCAGGGCGAGTCAGTTCACGAATTCGGGAACGATAGTGTTGACGCAGGAGCTGCCGGGCGCAGTCCAGCGCCGTCTGCCGGGTGACGGCCTCCTCGCCGTCCTCCAGCTCCTGGTGAGCCAGTGCCATCAGGCGCTGGAAGTGACGCTGCTCGCGAAAACGCTCCAGCAGACCGGCCGTGTGGCGGTCCGGGTTCTCCTCCAGGGCCGCGAGCAGGTCGCGCAGCGTGGTGGCGGCGACTCCGGGCAGTTCGACGAGCTGGCGGAATTCGGGCTGGTTCCAGTCCAGCTCCGGATGTTGCAGCACGCGCGCGAGCAGGGCGCCCCACAGGGCGGGCGGGGTTTCGCCGTTGGCACCGCCCCGGTTTTCCTGGGAGGTGGCTGGGAGGTCGCGGTCCGGGCCGGTGTCAGCGGCGCGTCCGAGTGGAGTTGGCTGCTCGGCCAGGACCTGCTCCAGGCGTTCAGGGCTAAGCCCAGTCTCCTGCCCGATGCGCTCGACCAGTTGATCCCGGAACAAGGGGTCACGGGTGGTGGCCACCAGTTTCATGGCCGCGTGGGCGAAACGGGTGCGACCTTCGGCGGTATCGGTGGGGTGCTCGTCCCGTTGTAGACGCACCAGGGTCTCGGACAGGGGCAGGGCTCCGGCCAGGCGTTCCTCCCAGTCGGCAAGGCCGTCGCGCAGGACCAGGCTGTCGGGGTCGTCGCCCTCCGGCAGGAACAGTACGCGCACCTCGCGTAGGCCCTGTATTGCGGGCAGGGCCTCGGCCAGCGAGCGCCAGGCTGCGCGACGGCCCGCGGCGTCGCCGTCGAAACACAGGGTAATGCGAGAGACCTGACGGAACAGGCTGTCCAGATGGGCGCGGGTCAGGGCGGTCCCCATGCAGGCCACGGCACGGCGAAAGCCTGCGCGCGCCAGGCCGACCACGTCCATGTAGCCCTCAACCACGACGATGTCGTCCAGTCGTGTGCCGGCTTTGCGCGCCTCGAACAGGCCGTAGATGGTCTGGCCCTTGTGGAAGACCTCGCTCTCCGGGCTATTCAGGTACTTCGGCTCGCCGTCCTCGATCAGGCGCCCGCCAAAGCCGGTGATGCGGCCGCGCCGGTCGCGGATCGGGAACATGATGCGCGACCGGAACCGCTCGCGAATGCCGCCGTCGTCGCGTCGCGCGGCCAGTCCGGCATCCACCAGCTGCTGCGGCGTGAAGCGTGGCTTCAGTGTTTCGATTAGCCCCGAGGGCGGCGCCCAGCCGATCTGGTAATCCCGAGCGGTGGCGCCGTCGATACCGCGGTTCTTGAGGTATTCGACTGCCTTCGGTGTCTGGCGCAGCTGCTGCACGTACCACTGCGCGGCGGCGTTCAGCGCGTCATACAGCGGCGCGTGGGCCTCGCGTCGATCGTCCCCGTCGGTCTCGCGCGGCACCTCGAGGCCGGCCTGGTCGGCCAGCTGTTCGATCGCTTCGGGGAAGCTGAGGTTCTCGTACTCCATCAGGAAGCTAATGGCGGTGCCGTGCGCGCCGCAGCCAAAGCAGTGATAGAACTGCTTTTGCGGGGAGACATAGAACGACGGCGTCTTCTCGCCGTGGAACGGGCAGCAGGCCGCGAACTCGCGCCCGGCCTTCTTCAGGCTCACGCGGCGCTGGATCACCTCGACGATGTCGCTGCGCTCGAGCAGCTCGTCGATAAATGCCTGTGGGATGAGGCCTGCCATGGTGTCGCCGGGTATTCCTCGGGGATGTGCTCGTCGTCAGGTTCGCATGATAGCCCAGCGTCGGGCCGCAACACGTCACTGCGGGACGCCGCAGCCGACGCGGCGAGTCCCGGTGGTCTCCGGGGCGGACGCCGGGGTTGCCCGTGGAGATCGCCACGTCGCTTCGCTCCTCGCGATGACGCTACTTTCTACCTCCCCGTCATTGCGAGGAGCCTTGGGCGACGAAGCAATCGGTATCCGTCAGCCTCCGGTCGCGGGAGGGTGTCCGGGTGCTGCCTGGTAATTGAGAGCGCAGCGAAGCAATCGCTTGACGCTGTGTTCTGGTGGCAGTTCCTGGAGATTGCTTCGCTGCGCTCGCAATGACGGGTTTTTTGGCACTGCAAACAAAACGGGCCCCGTGAGGGGCCCGCATTACAATACCGCCGGGTGGCGGATCAGGCGGCCTGGCGCAGGTTGGCCAGCAGGCCCTTCAGCTCGGAGGCCTTCGGCTTCACCAGCCAGAACGAGCCCTGGTAGTCGTCGAAGCGTTCCAGGATCTCGCGGCCCCAGGCGCTGTCGGTCTCGTGCACGAACTCGGTAATGAGTTCCTCCAGGTAGTTCCGGTGCGCCTCCATGTCCTCGATGTCGAGGCGATGCAGGTCGATCAGCTCGTTGTTGATGCGGTCGGGGAAGTCGTTCTCCCGGTCGAGCACGAACGCGAAGCCACCGGTCATGCCCGCGCCAAAGTTGATGCCGGTGTTGCCCAGCACCACCATCACGCCGCCGGTCATGTACTCGCAGCCGTGGTCGCCGATGCCTTCCACCACCGCAAGCGCACCCGAATTACGCACGCCGAAGCGCTCGCCGCACTGGCCGGCCGCGAACAGCTTGCCGCCGGTGGCGCCATACAGGCAGGTGTTGCCCATGATGGTGGTGTCCTGGCTGGCGAAGCTGGAGCCCTCCGGCGGACGGATGACCAGCTTGCCGCCGGTCATGCCCTTTCCGACGTAGTCGTTGGCATCGCCTTCCAAGTACAGGTGCAGGCCACCGGCGTTCCAGACGCCGAAGCTCTGCCCGGCCGTGCCCTTCATGCGCACGGTGATCGGGGCATCGGACATGCCCTGATTGCCGTGGCGCTTGGCGATCTCGCCGGACAGGCGCGCGCCGATCGAGCGGTCGGTATTGGCGACGTCGAAACGGTACTCGCCACCGGCCTTGTTCTCGATCGCCTCGAGCATCTCGGCGACCATCTTCTCGGCCAGCTCGCCTTTGTCGAACGGCTCGTTCTTCGGCTCCTTGCAGAAGCGCGGCTTGTCGGCGAGGCCGCCGCTGGCCAGCAGGCCGTTCAGGTCCAGGTGTTGCTGCTTCGGCGCCTCGCCCGGCAGGACCTCGAGCAGATCGGTGCGGCCGATCAGGTCGGTCAGGCTGCGCACACCCAGCTTCGCCATCCACTCGCGGGTCTCGCGGGCGACGAACTGGAAGTAGTGCATGACCATCTCGGGCAGGCCGATGAAGTGGTTCATGCGCAGCACCTTGTCCTGCGTGGCGACACCCGTTGCACAGTTGTTCAGGTGGCAGATCCGCAGGTACTTGCAGCCCAGCGCGACCATCGGGCCGGTGCCGAAGCCGAAGCTCTCGGCGCCCAGGATCGCCGCCTTGATCACGTCGAGGCCGGTCTTCAGGCCGCCGTCGGTCTGCAGGCGCACCTTGTCGCGCAGGTCGTTGCCGCGCAGGGTTGCGTGGGTTTCGGTCAGGCCCAGCTCCCACGGGGTGCCGGCATACTTCACCGAGGTCAGCGGGCTGGCGCCGGTGCCGCCGTCGTAACCGGAGATGGTGATCAGGTCGGCGTAGGCCTTGGCCACACCGGCGGCGATCGTGCCGACCCCAGCCTCGGAGACCAGCTTCACCGAGACCAGCGCGTTCGGGTTGACCTGCTTGAGGTCGAAGATCAGCTGCGCCAGGTCCTCGATGGAGTAGATGTCGTGGTGCGGCGGCGGCGAGATCAGGGCGACGCCCGGATTCGAGTAGCGCAGCTCCGCGATCATCTTGTTGACCTTGTGGCCCGGCAGCTGGCCGCCCTCGCCGGGCTTCGCGCCCTGGGCGACCTTGATCTGCAGCACCTCGGCGTTGACCAGGTAGTGCGGGGTTACGCCGAAGCGGCCGGAGGCCACCTGCTTGATCTTGGACATGCGCTCGGTGCCGTAGCGGGAGACGGCCTCGCCGCCCTCGCCGGAGTTGGAGCGCCCACCCAGGCGGTTCATCGCGGTGGCCAGGGCCTCGTGGGCCTCCGGCGACAGCGCGCCCAGGCTCATGCCGGCGGAGTCGAAGCGCGGCAGGATGTCGGTCTCGGGCTCGACCTCGTCGACATCAATCGGCTCGATGTCGTCGCGCACCTTCAGCAGGTCGCGCAGCACGGTCACCGGGCGTTCGTTCACCAGGTCCGCATATTCCTTGTACACGCCGTAGTCGCCGGACTGCACGGCGCGGTGCAGGGTCTGGATCACGTCCGGGTTGTAGGCGTGGTACTCGCCGCCGTGGACGTACTTCAGCAGGCCGCCCTGGCCGGCGCTCTTGCGCGGGTTCCAGGCGCGCTTGGACAGCGTCTCCAGGTCCGCTTCGATGTCGGCGAAGCGGGTGCCCTGGATGCGGCTGGTGGTACCCGTGAAACAGGTGTCCACGATCTCGTCGGCCAGGCCGACAATCTCGAACAGCTGCGCCCCGCGGTAGCTGGCGATGGTCGAAATGCCCATCTTGGACAGGATCTTGAACAGGCCCTTGTTGATGCCGCGGCGGTAGTTCTGCGCCAGGGTCAGCGGGTCGGCATTCGGGATCTCGCCGGACTGGCACATGCCGTGCAGCGCGGAGTAGGCCAGGTAGGGGTAGATCGCGGTGGCGCCGTAGCCGAGCAGGACCGCGAAGTGATGCGGGTCGCGGACGGTGGCGGTCTCGGCGACGATGTTCGCGTCGGTGCGCAGCTTGGCCCGGATCAGGGCGTGGTGTACGGCGCCCACGGCCAGCGCGGCCGGGATCGGGCGGCGTTCCGGGTCGATGCCGCGGTCGGACAGCACCAATACGACGGCACCGTTGCGAACGGCCTGTACCGCGTTGTCGGTCAGGGCCTTGACGGCGTCTTCCAGCGAACCGGAGTGGACGTCGTAGTTGAGGTCCATGCGCTCGACGCGGAAGGCGTCTTCGGTCTGGTTGCACAGCTCGCGGAACTTGGCCTCGGACAGCACCGGGGAGTCGGATACCAGGCGATGGGCGTGGTCCGGGGTCTCCTCGAACAGGTTCTGCTCGCGGCCGAAGCAGGTTTCCAGCGACATCACGATGCTCTCGCGCAGCGGGTCGATCGCCGGGTTGGTGACCTGGGCGAACTGCTGGCGGAAGTAGTCGTACAGCGAACGGGTGTGCTGCGACAGCACCGCGAACGGGGTGTCGTCGCCCATCGAGCCCACGGCCTCCTGGCCGGCCTCGGCCAACACGCGCAGGATCTGATCACGCTCCTCGAAGGTGACGTCGAACAGCTTCTCGTAGGTCTCGAGGCGCTCGGGGGGCATCGGCTCGCCGGAGAACAGCTGGTTGTCGTCCAGCTGGCTCTTCAGGTGCTTCACATGCGCGCGCAGCCATTGGCGGTAGGGCTGGCGGGTGCGGTTGATGCGGTCGATGTCCTCGGGCTGCAGCAACTCGCCGGACTCGGTGTCCACCGCGAGCATCTGCCCGGGCTTCAGGCGGCCCTTGGTGACTACGTCCTCGGGGGCGTAGTCGTAGACGCCGATCTCCGAGGCCAGGGTGATGTGGCGGTCCTTGGTGATCACGTAGCGCGCCGGGCGCAGGCCGTTGCGGTCCAGGGTGCAGGCGGCGTAGCGGCCGTCGGTCAGCACGATCCCGGCCGGGCCATCCCAGGGCTCCATGTGCATGGAGTTGTATTCGTAGAAGGCGCGCAGGTCGGAGTCCATGTGCGCGACGTTCTGCCACGCCGGCGGGACCAGCAGGCGCATCGCACGGAACAGGTCCATGCCGCCCGCCAGCAGGACTTCCAGCATGTTGTCCAGGCTCTGCGAGTCGGAGCCTTCCAGATTGACCAACGGCTCCAGTTCGGCCAGCTCCGGCAGCTTCTCGGTGGCGAACTTGTGCTGGCGCGCGACCGCCCAGTTGCGGTTGCCCTGCACGGTGTTGATCTCGCCGTTGTGGGCGAGGAAGCGGAACGGCTGCGCCAGCCCCCACTGCGGGAAGGTGTTGGTGGAGAAGCGCTGGTGGAACACGCAGATCGCGGTTTCCAGCTCCGGGCGCTTCAGGTCCGGGTAGAAAACCGGCAGGTTCTCCGGCATCACCAGGCCCTTGTAGGAGACCACCTGGGAAGACAGGCTGGGCACGTAGAACACCGGGTCGTCGCCCATCGCGATCTCGGCGCGACGGCGCACTACGAACAGGGCGCGTTCGAAATCGGCCGCGTCCATGTCCGCTGGTGCATTGATGAACACCTGCAGGATATGCGGCTGGCTCTTCAGTGCCTCGTCACCGCAGGCCTCCTCCGGGTTCACCGGGACTTCGCGCCATCCGGCGAGCTTCAGCGGGCCGCGTTCGATCGCGTTCTCCACGGCGCTGCGGGTTTCGTCGATCTTGGCCGGGTTGATGAACACGATGCCGGCGGCGAAGCGTTCGGCCAGCTCGATGCTCGACTCGGATGCCAGGGTGCGCAGGAAGGCCTCGGGGGTCTTCATCAGCAGCCCGCAACCGTCGCCGGTCTTGCCGTCGGCGGCGATCGCGCCGCGGTGGGTCATGCGTTCCAGGGCCTTGATCGCGGTGTCCACCACCCAGTGGCTGGCCACGCCGTCCATATGCGCAATGAGGCCGAAGCCGCAGTTGTCGCGTTCGAATGCGGGGCGGTAGAGGGTGCCGTTCAATTGGTTCTGTCGCATCGGTGAACTCCGGTCGCAGCGCGCGGGGCCGTACGCGGGCGCGGTACGTTGTCAGGGCCGTCCCTGGAAAAAGAACACGGAAAAAGGCGCAGGAATATAGCCGAACCGTCATTCTCCCGGCAAACCGGGGCCGGTCAAGTAGGCACGACACCCGCGCAGGTAAAGCCCGGCAGGGCTGTTCACCACGAAGTGCACGAAGGCACGAAGAAGGTCACTTCAAAAGCGTTTTGCACCACAGAGGGCACGGAGTGCACGGAGCAATTCAAGGTGGAAGGGCAAAACACATCGACCCCGCTTTGGCCCACCGACCATGCAAAGACTTTGCATTTCTCTGTGTGCTCTGTGCCCTCTGTGGTGAAAAGCTTTTGACCTTCTTCGCGCCTTCGTGTGCTCCGTGGTGAATAAGGCCCTTGATTAGTCGCGGACGACGTTCTGGACGGAGCCGATGGAGCGGATCCAGGGTTCGTCGCGGCGGACGGCCTCGGGCAGATCTTCAACGGCCCGTTCGGCGGCCGCACGGTCGGGGAATACGCCGGCGAGGATGACCACGAATTCGCGATCGTTGACACGGGTTGGGATATAGCGAATGCCGCCCAGCTCGTGCCGGTCGGCATAGGCTCGGGCGGCGGCCATGTCCTGTGCGGCCAGCAGCTGGATCGTGGCGCCGCTGCCGTCTTGATCATTCAACCAGCTGCGGTCATCACGCAGGCGGGTGGCATCCACGTCGTCCTCTGCCAGGTCATCCGAGGCCGGGTCGGGCTCCGGAGCTGGCTCTGACTCGGGTTCAGGCTCTGGTTCTGGGGCCGGTTCCGGTTCCGGCGTCGGCGCCGGTTCGGGATCTGGCTCCGTGGCCGGTTCTGCCTCGGCGGGCTCGGCGGGCGCCTCCGGCTCGATCTGCGACTCGGCTTCGGCTTCGGCTTCGGCCGGTGGAGGTAGATCCAGCGGGTCAGCGACCACGACTTCGTCGTCCGCCGGTGGCTCCGGCGTCTCGTCCTGCTCGGATTCAGTCATGCGCGGCTCGGGCAGGGGGAGCTCGATGATTTCGCCGTCGGCCGTGGTGGGCTCCGATTCCAGGAGCTGCCAGGCGACCGGGGCTGCGATACCCAGGGCCACGGTGATGGCGACGGCCGGTACGAACCAGCGCTGATTCCAGAACGCGACGTTCTCCGGCGCTGGGGGCGCCGGGATACCGCTATCGGGCTCGAAGCCGTCGGGGCTCGCTGGCGTTTCCGGGGTGTCCTGCACTGCGGATCCGGCCAGGGCCTCGGCGGCTGGTGTGAACTCGGTGTCGTCGGGCTCGCGGCTGGCGTGCAGGCCTGGCTCGGCGGTGGTCGTCTCGTCGTCGCGGGTGGCCACGAACGAGGGTTCCACCGATTCCTGGTCGAGGTTCGAAGGGGTGTCGTCGCCCGCGAGTGGTTCGGACTCGGCACTGTCGGCTTCGGCAGCGGCGCCAGCGGCCACGCCCGGTGCCGCGCTACTGGCGGCCGCCGCGCCAGCTCGGCGCTCGCTACGGCACTGGCGCTCGAGAAAGCTATTGGCCTCGCGGTTGAGGTTGCCAGGCAGACCCTGGCTGGTGGTTTGCAGGTGATGTACGGCGTCCGTGTCCAGCAAGCGGTCGGGGTCCGCCAGGCCAGCGGCCTGCAGGCGGTGACGCAGATAGGCCGCGGTCTGCTCCAGGTTGAACGCGCGCAGGCTGATGCGGGTGACCTGATCTTCGTCCGACGGGTCCGGCAGGTACAGGCGCCGGCGCAGCAGCCCGGTGGAGCCGACCAGGACGATGCGTGGGGCGCGCCCATGCTTGGCAAGGACCTCGCTGCGCATGCGCATCAGGTTGTTGACAATATCGGTGCCGACTAGATGGGCATCGTCCATCGCGATCACCGGGTCGGCGCCATCCGTCACCCGGTCGGCGAGCAGTTCGGTCAGGGCACGGTCGGGGTCATCGGCATTCTTCGAGCGCAGATAGTTGCGAATGGTGTTGTCGACCGACTCGAACTGGGTGTTGATCCGCGCGCGGAAGGCGATCAGATCGAACGGCTCGGGCAGCATTGCCAGCAGGCGCATCAGCTGCAGGCTGCGCCCGGAGCCGTTTTCACCGGTCATCAGGACGACGGCGCCGGGTTCGTTCAGGGCCGCCCGCGCGGACTCCAGCAGGCCGTCCAGCAACGGGTCACTGTAGACGAAGGTCTCGTCGGGGGCTTCGTCAAACGGCGGCGTGTGCAGGCCGAGTTGTTCCAGACATTGTTCGGAGAGCGCCATTGCGAGGCCTTCAGGTCAGGGAGCCGAGATCGAACAGGCGGTGGTGTTCGCGGATGGCATGACGATCCGTCATACCAGCGATGTAGTCGGCGATCGCGCGCTGCGGCCCGTGCGGATCGTGTGCAGCCATCTCGTCGGCCAGGCGCTGGAAGTGCTCGGGCATCAGGCGCGGTTCCGATTCGAATGCGGCAAACAGGTCGTGGATCAGCTGGCGGGCCTTGTGCATCACGCCGTGTACCTGGTGGTGATGGTAGAGGTTCTCGCGCAGGAAGGCCTTCAGTTCACGTGCCTGCGCGTGCATCTCCGGGCTGAAACGGATCAGCGCGGTGTCGGCGCGGCGCACATCATCGGGGCTTTGCGGCCGCTGCTGGTCGATGGCCGCCTGGGTGGTCGCGACCAGGTCGCTCACTAGCGCATCGATCATGCGACGCACCGTCTCGTGCTGGACTCGGCGGGGCTCCAGACCGGGGTAGTGGGCCTGTACCGCCTCGTGGCACCCACGAAACAGCGTGACCTCGGCGAGGTCGCCCAGGGTCAGCAGGCCCGAGCGCAGGCCGTCGTCGACATCGTGGTTGTTGTAGGCGATCTCGTCGGCCACGTTGGTGAGCTGGGCCTCCAGGCTTGGTTGTTCCTTCTGCAGGAAGCGAACGCCGATCTCGCCCAGCTGCCGGGCCTTGTCCGGCGAGCAGTGTTTGAGGATGCCCTCGCGCGTCTCGAAGGTCAGATTGAGGCCGTCGAAGTCGGCATAGTGGCGTTCCAGCAGGTCGACAATGCGCAGGGACTGCAGGTTGTGCTCGAAACCGCCATGCTCGCGCATGCAGGCATTCAGGGCGTGCTGCCCGGCGTGCCCAAACGGGGTGTGGCCGAGATCATGCGCCAGGGCAATGGCCTCGACCAGGTCCTCGTTCAGGCGTAGCGCACGGGCAATGGAGCGCCCGATCTGGGCGACCTCCAGCGAATGGGTCAGACGATTACGGAACAGGTCGCCTTCATGGCTGATGAAGACCTGAGTCTTGTACTCCAGCCGGCGAAAGGCGCTGGAATGAACGATGCGGTCACGGTCGCGCTGGAAGTCGCTGCGGTGGCGCGGGGCCGGTTCGTCCTGGGCGCGACCGCGTGAATGCGCGGGGTCGCTCGCGTAGGGCGCCAGGCCGGGGGCCGCGACGCTAGGGGTGGCCATCGCTTCAGGCAACACGGGCATGCTCGTGCAGGGTGTGGTCCAGGGCGGTCTGGTCGAACTCGTCGGTCAGGACGGCCTCGCCAATACCGCGCAGCAGAACCAGGCGCAGTCGACCGCTGGCAACCTTCTTGTCGATCGCCATCAGTTCGCGGAAGCGATCCGGGGTCACGGCGGCAGGTGGCTCCAGGGCCAGGCCGGCGCGCTGGATCAGGGCCTCGGCGCGTTCGCGGCTGACGCGGTCCAGCCAGCCCATGCGTTCCGACATGCGTGCGGCCATGGCCATGCCGGTACCGACGGCCTCGCCATGCAGCCACTCGCCGTAGCCCATGCCGGCCTCGATGGCGTGGCCGAAGGTGTGGCCCAGATTGAGCAGCGCGCGGATGCCGCCCTCGCGTTCGTCGGCGGCGACGACCTCCGCCTTGCAGGCGCAGGAGCGACGGATGGCGAAGGCGAGCGCTTCCGGATCGAGCGTGCGCAGGCGATCGATGTGTTCTTCCAGCCAGGTGAAGAATTCGGCGTCCCGAATCAGGCCGTACTTGATGACCTCCGCAAGACCCGCTCGCAGCTCGCGCTCGGGCAGGGTTTTCAGGGTGTCGGTATCGATGATGACCGCGCGCGGCTGGTGGAAGGCGCCGATCATGTTCTTGCCCAGTGGGTGATTGACCCCGGTCTTGCCGCCTACCGAGGAATCCACTTGGGCGAGCAGGGTGGTCGGGACCTGTACGAAGTCGATGCCGCGCTGGTAGATCGCCGCGGCGAACCCGGCGATGTCACCGACCACGCCGCCGCCCAGGGCGACGATGCGGCTGCCGCGATCCAGGCGTGCCTCCAGCAGGCGCGTCAGGATGGTCTCGACCGTGGCCATAGTCTTGTATTGTTCGCCATCGGGGAGCTCGATCCACAGAGGCTCCCCGCTGATGCCGCAATCCGCGAGGCTGCGGCGTAGGGCATCACCATGCAGGGGGGCGACCGTGGTGTTGGTCACTACGGCGACGCGCCGGCCTTCTACTGCGGGGCGCAGCCGCTGCGGCTCGTTCAGTTGGCCCGGTCCAATGTGGATCGGGTAGCTGCGCGCACCCAGTTCTACGTTCAGGTTTTCCATGCGGGCCATCATAGCGTGCGCCCCGGCGACGGCGTAAGCCGGTGTGGTCGGATGCTGCGGATCGCTTCACGGACTTTTGCAATCGGTGCAGGTTGGATTACCATAGGGAGTTCTGCATGGTCGCCCGCAGTGTTTGGCGGCCTGTTTTGTTGATTCTGTTTTGATCGAGAGATCCTGCATCCGTTTCGGAGATTGTATGCCGCACGTACGAGTTCGTGAGAATGAGCCCTTCGAGGTTGCCCTGCGCCGTTTCAAGCGCACCTGCGAAAAAGCCGGTGTGGTGGCGGAAGTCCGCCGTCGCGAGTATTACGAAAAGCCGACCACCGAGCGCAAGCGCAAGGCTGCGGCGGCCGTGAAGCGTCAGCTGAAGAAGAATTCCCGCGATATGACCCGTCGGGTGCGTCTGTACTGAACCTTTGTTCGGGCTTGTGCCCGGACCCGAGGACCCCAAGATGACGCTCAAGTCGCGCTTGCAGGATGACGTGAAGAACGCCATGCGAGCCCGGGAGAAGGAACGCCTGGGTGCCTTGCGCATGATCCAGGCCGAGATCTCTCAGTTCGAGGTGGACGAACGTCGCGAGGCCGACGACGACGCCGTGCTGGCGATCCTCAATCGGATGCTCAAGCAGCGGCGCGATTCCATCGACCAGTACCAGAAGGGTGGTCGTGAGGATCTGGCTGAGCGCGAGGCCGCCGAGGTGGTGATCATCGAGGCGTACATGCCCGAGCCGCTGGATGCGGCCGCGCTGGACCAGCTGGTGAGCGAGGCGATTGCCGAGACGGTCGCCAGCGCTCCCGGCGACATGGGCCGCGTAATGGGCGTGCTGAAACCCCGGGTCTTCGGGCGCGCGGACATGGGCCAGGTGAGCCAGAAGGTCCGCGCCGCCCTGCAGCCCTGACCACGGGCCGGCTCTCCGGTCGAACTCCCCGGGCCGCTCTGCGGCCCCTACCCCGATTCCGTCGGAGCGAGTGTTCCATGGCTTCCAATCCGATGCAGTTCCTGGACCTCCCGCGCCAGGATCCCCAGAAGACTCCCGCCGAGATCCGGATCCACGAGTTCGGCGAGATCATCGGTCAGTTCGATCCGGCGACGGCCGGGCAACAGGCCGGCCGCTGCCTGGCCTGCGGCAATCCCTATTGCGAATGGAAGTGCCCGGTCCACAACTTCATCCCGAACTGGTTGAAGCTGGTGGAAGAGGGCAACCTGTTCGCCGCGGCGGAGCTCTCGCACAAGACCAACTCCCTGCCCGAAGTGTGCGGCCGCGTATGCCCGCAGGATCGTCTGTGCGAGGGCGCCTGCACCCTGAATGACGGTTTTGGTGCAGTCACCATCGGTTCGGTCGAGAAATACATCACCGACGAGGCCCTGAAGGCCGGCTGGCGCCCGGATCTGTCCGATGTGACGCCGACTGGCAAGCGCGTCGCGGTGATCGGCGCCGGTCCGGCGGGGCTTGGCTGCGCCGATATCCTGGCGCGCAACGGCGTGCAGGCGGTGGTGTTTGATCGCTACCCGGAGATCGGCGGCCTGCTGACCTTCGGCATCCCGCCGTTCAAGCTGGAAAAGCAGGTCATCCGCACCCGCCGCGAAATCCTCGAAGGCATGGGCGTGGAATTTCGCCTGAATACCGAGATCGGTCGTGACATCGCGATGGATGCCCTGCTGGAGGAATACGATGCCGTGTTTCTTGGCATGGGGACCTATACGGCCATGCAGGGCGGCTTCCCGGGCGAGGATCTGGAGGGCGTGTATCCGGCCCTGCCGTTTTTGATCTCCAATATCCGCCAGGTGATGGGCTGGCCGCAGGACGATGGCGGCGAGTTCATCGACATGGCTGGTCAGCGCGTGGTCGTGCTGGGTGGCGGCGATACCGCGATGGACTGCAATCGCACCTCCATCCGCCAGGGTGCGGCATCGGTGACCTGTGCCTACCGTCGTGACGAAGAGAATATGCCGGGTTCGCGCAAGGAAGTCGTGCATGCGCGCGAAGAGGGCGTGCAATTCGAATTCAATGTGCAGCCGGTGGAGATCGTCGGCGACGGCAAGGTCGAGGGTGTGAAGGTCGTGCGTACGCAGATGGGCGCACCCGATGAGCGCGGACGTCGTCGACCCGAGCCGGTCCCCGGCTCCGAACATGTGATCCCCGCTGATCGCGTGCTGGTCGCCTTCGGTTTTCGCCCGTCACCCTCCGACTGGTTCGCCGACTACAAGATCGGTATCGATGAAGGCGGTCGCGTGCAGGTCGCGGGCGAGCATGCCTTCCAGACCGGAAACCCGAAGGTCTTCGCCGGCGGCGACATGGTGCGCGGCTCGGATCTGGTGGTCACCGCTGTCTTCGAAGGCCGTGAGGCCGCCGAAGGCATCCTCGAATACCTCGGCGTTTGAGCCTTTTGATGCCCAATTCCCTGAAGAACGACCGTCTGCTCCGTGCCCAACTGCGTGAACCGGTGGACCGGCCGCCGATCTGGATCATGCGTCAGGCCGGGCGCTACTTGCCCGAATACCGCGAGACGCGTGCCCAGGCCGGCAACTTCATGAGCCTGTGCCAGAACCCCGAGCTGGCCTGCGAAGTCACCATGCAGCCGCTGCGCCGGTTTCCCCTGGATGCGGCGATCCTGTTCTCCGACATCCTGACGATCCCGGATGCGATGGGCCTGGGGCTGTACTTCGAGACCGGCGAGGGTCCGCGCTTCCGCGACCCCGTACGTTCGCTGGATGCGATCGAGAACCTCCCGGTGCCGGACCCGGAACAGGAACTGCGCTACGTGATGGACGCCGTGCGCTTGATCCGTCGCGAACTGGACGGCCAGGTCCCGCTGATCGGATTCGCCGGGAGTCCGTGGACACTGGCAACCTATATGGTCGAGGGTCAGGGCTCGCGCGACTTCGCCGAGACCAAGCGCCTGATGTATGGCGAGCCGCAGGCGATGCATGCCCTGCTGCAAAAGGTCGCGGACTCGGTGACCGAGTACCTGAACGCCCAGATCCGCGCCGGCGCCCAGTCGGTGATGATCTTCGACACCTGGGGCGGATCGTTGACCCCGCGGGCCTACCGCGAGTTTTCGCTGGCGTACATGCAGCGGATCGTGGATGGCCTGATCCGCGAGAATGACGGCCGTCGCGTGCCGGTGACGCTGTTCACCAAGGGTGGCGGGGCCTGGCTGGAGATCATGGCGGATACTGGGGCGGATGCCCTCGGGATCGACTGGACCATCGAGATCGGCGAGGCCAGTCGGCGGGTCGGTGACCGAGTCGCCTTGCAGGGCAATCTGGACCCGTCGGTGCTGTATGCGCCCGAGTCGGTCGTGCGCGAGGAGACGTTGCGAGTTCTGGACGGCTTCGAAGGCGATACCGGGCATGTCTTCAACCTCGGGCACGGTATCCATCCGGGTATCGATCCGGAGCGTGTCGCCGCGATGGTGGACACCGTCACCAAATACCGACGCTAGTCCGCCCGGCGCGAGCGTACGGCCCCGTTACTATTCCACCGGGGCCGCCGCCTCTTCGGCGCCGGTATCCGCCAGTATCCTCTCTACGTCCGCGCGGGTTGCGCGTTGCATCGGGCGGCCGTCCACCGGCGACGGTGGCGCCTGGCGCATGCCGTCCAGCGGGAATACCGTGAGTTCCACATCGGTGTCGCCCGGTCCGCGGAAGGCGAGGAAGGGGATGCGCTGTTCGCGACCCTGCCGGCTGCGGTAACGGCGCTCGCCGGTCTCGCAGTGAATCCCCCGATCCCCCATCTCCAGGATGACCTCTTCGACTGTCTCGGCGAAGGCATGGAGGTTGATCAGCGGTTGCGACTCCACTAGACCTTGAAGGAGCGGGCCGACCAGTCGCGGTTCCAGGTGCTCCAGGCGTTCCATCACGACCAGTGTCGCTTCCAGGCGGCTGCGGTAGGCGGCGCGGCTGGCCGGAGTCGCAAACAGGCGGCTGCGTTCGATCGCGGCGTCCTGGATCTCCATGTTGCTAGGCATTTCATGGCGCGCATCGACGCCCAGGTGTTCCGCCGCCTTGCGCTTGGCCAGCCCGAAATCCCGGATCCCGTCGTCCAGCATGATGCGCGCGGCTTCTTGCGCCAGTTCCTGGCGGACACGCGAGGGGGCCGACATTTAAAAGACCAGTTCGGGGTCTTGGCCGGTTTCGCTGCCATTTCCGCTTCCGCGCCCCGGCATGGCGTGGCCGCGTTCAGGGATCTGGTTCGGTAGCAGCCATTGGTTGCGGGCGCCTGGGGCGTCGTCGCTGGGTGCACGTTGACCATTGGGCAGGATCGCGGTGCGCACGACGTCGTCGGGACGTTCCACCGGGCGTTCCGGCTGATCGGCAAGTACGTTCCCCATGAAGCGAGTCCAGATGGGCAGGGCCGCGCGGCCCCCGCTCTCACGCCGTCCCAGTTCGCGATTGTCGTCAAAGCCAATCCAGGCGGTTGCGACCAGCTCGGCATTGAAGCCGGCGAACCAGGCATCGCGGTAGCTATTGGTGGTGCCAGTCTTCCCGGCCAAATCGGATCGCCCCAGTTCCATCGCGCGGCGCCCGGTGCCGGAGGTGATGACGCTGCGCAGCATGTCGCTCATCTGCCAGGCAACGCCCGGCTCCAGAACCGGAACCGGGTCCGTGTACTGAAGCGCGCCGCCGCTTGCGACCAAAGGCAAGTCCTGTCCTTTCGGGTTCTCGCAGGGGGCAGGGCAGGCCCGTTCGGTGGCGGCCTCGTACAGGACTTCGCCGTCCACCGTCTCGATCCGAGAGATGATCCAGGGGCTGTTGAGTCGGCCGCCGCTGGCGAACACGCCATAGGCGTTGTTCAGCTGGAGCGGGGTGAGGGTCCCGGTCCCCAGGACCATCGAGAGGTTGTCAGGCTGTGCCTCCTGGTCCAGGCCAAAGCGGGCCAGTTCCTGGTGCACATTGCGGGTCCCCAGGGTGTTGAGCAGGCGGATGGACGCCAGATTGCGGGAGTTCGCCAGCGCCTCGCGCAGGGTGGTCTCGCCGTGGAAGCGCCGTGTGTAGTTTTGCGGTCGCCATTCGGCTCCGAGGGCGGGATCGTCAAACACCATGGGCGCGTCGATCACCGTCCCATCAGGCCGGTGCCCCTGACGCAGGGCCAATGAATAGACCAGCGGCTTGAAGGCGGAGCCGGCCTGCCGCTGCGCCTGTGTGGTTCGGTCGTAGCGATTCTCGAAGAAGTCGAAGCCGCCCGCCAGCGCAAGAATGGCGCCATCTTCTGGCGATTGCGCGATGACGGCGCCCGTAACTTCCGGTTTTTGGGCCAGGCGCCAGCGGCCGTCGACGTAAGGGCGCACGCGAATTACGTCGCCGGGGGCGAAGTCAGGCGAGCCCGCCCATTCGCGATCTTCCGGCCGGATTTCCAGTTCCCCGATCGGACCGCCGTCGACCTGCAGCACGCCTTCTCCGGATGGTTCCAGGACAACGGCCGGGAACAATAACCGTCCATGGACCCCTATCGCCTTCAAGGCGCGCTCGCGGGCGTCGGCATCCTCCAGAGTGGTGGAGGGAATGCGCATCTCCGGGCCGCGAAAACCGTGGCGTTCGTCGTATTCCAACAGACCCTCCCGCAGGGCCTGGTTCGCGGCCTCCTGCTGGCGGGCGTCGATCGTGGTGTGTACCTGAAGACCCCGTCGGTAGGCCTCGTCTCCCCACAGGTTGACGACCATCTGGCGAGCCATCTCGGCGACCCAGTGGGCATCAATCTCGGTGGCAGCCGTATGGCGCTCGGACAATACTGGCCGCGCCAGCGCTTCTTCGAAGGCTTGTTCGTCGATCGCACCGGTCTCCAGCATCCGCCGCAGAACATAATTCCGCCGGATCTCGGCGCGTTCGGGACTGGTGACGGGATTCGTGGTCGACGGGGCCTTGGGCAGGGCGGCAAGCGTGGCGATCTCGTCCAGTTCCAGTTGGTCCAGGGAGCGTCCGAAGTAGACCCGGGAGGCCGCTTCGATCCCGTAGGCACGCTGCCCAAGGTAGATCTTGTTCAGGTATAACTCGAGAATCTCGTCCTTGGTCATTTCCTGTTCCAGGCGAATGGCCAGGAAGATCTCCCGCAGTTTGCGCTCATACGTCCGCTCGCGCGTCAGGAAGATGTTGCGGGCCAGCTGCATGGTGATGGTACTGCCGCCCTGGCTGCGTTCGCCGCCAGTCGAGACGACGTTGAGCGCCGCGCGCGCCAGGCCCATCACGTCGACGCCCGGGTGGTCATAAAAGCGCTCGTCCTCCGCGGCGATGAACGCCTCGCGGACTTGCTGGGGGATGGCATCCATTGATACGGGGATGCGCCGCTCTTCGGCGAATTCGCCCATCAGGCGTCCGTCCGCGCTGCGAACCTGCAGGGGCGTTTGCAGGCGCACATCGCGCACCGCATCGGCCTCGGGGAGGGTCGGCGCGTAATGAACATAGAGGGCCGCCAATGCAATGGACAGGCCGATTCCGGCTGCCAGAATCAGGGCCAGCAGCGCCGTAATAATCTTCAAGACCGGATTCATGACAGTAAAAAAAGTGAGGCCAAGGTGAGAAGTCGCATTCAATGCGACTTGCAACCTTGAAGTCGCGGTGTATATTGTGAACGAGCTAGCATACGTGATTGTAACGCTACCAGTTACTTTCGTTGGGGTATACAGGGGGATGTGTGCTGAGTCTCGGAAAATCCAAACAAGGGGTCCTGGGCGTGGATATCAGCTCAGCAGCCGTCAAGGTGCTGGAGCTGGCGCGACAGGGTAAGGGCTACCGGGTCGAGGCCTTTGCGGTCGAGCCACTCCCGGATGGCGTGATGGTCGACAAGGTCTGCCAGGACACCGAAGCCGTTGGGAATGCGTTGGCACGGGCCGTTAAGCGCTCTGGGACGCGGCTCAAGCAGTGTGCGATGGCCGTCCCTTCCTCCGCTGTCATTACCAAGACGATTCAGATGTCGGCTGGGCTGGGTGATGCGGAACTCGAGGGCCAGGTCTTTGTGGAGGCGGATCAATACATCCCCTACACCCTGGAAGAGGTCAACCTGGATTTTCAGGTCCTGGGCCCGAATGACAAGAACCCGCAGATGGTCGACGTGTTGGTCGTCGCCTCTCGTCGTGAGAACGTCGACTCCCGCGTGGCGATTGCCGAGGCCGCCAAGCTCACCCCTGAAGTGGTCGATGTCGAGGCCTATGCCATCGAGCACACCGCGGAACGGCTGATGGAGCAAGTTCCCGATAGCGAAAACAAGCCGATCGTGGCGGTGGTCGATGTGGGCTCGTCGGTGACAGCCGTCTATGTGGTCAGTCAGGGCGAGGGTGTGGTCTACACCCGCGAGCAGAATTTCGGTGGGCGCATGCTCACCGAAGAGATCATGCGCCGCTACAGCATGAACTATCAGGAGGCTGGTTCCGCGAAGATGAGCGGTGATCTGCCGGCCGACTACGCCAGTTCCATCCTCGAGCCCTTCAAACAGACGATGGTCGATCAGATTCAGCGCCTGCTGCAGTACTTCTATGTGACGCGCCCGCAGGACACGATCGACCACATCTTGCTGGGCGGTGGTTGTGCCGCCATACCGGGCGTGGATGAACTGCTCGAGGAAGCGGCTGGGACGCCGGTCTCCATTGCCAATCCATTTCGCGGTATGGCACTGGCCAAACGGGTCAACCAGGAACGCTTCGCCAATGACGCCCCGGCGCTAATGACGGCCTGTGGCCTGGCCATGCGGGGGTATGCGTCATGATCTATATCAACCTGCTTCCCTGGCGCGAGAAGGCCCGCGAACAGCGGCGCAAGGAATTCTTTACCGCGGCGGGTGGTGCCGCGGTTGTGGGTATTCTGCTCGCCTTTGCCGGTTACAGCTTCATGGGCGCATTGATTGACCATCAGCAGTCACGCAACCAGATGTTGGAAAGCGAGATTCGCCAACTGGATCGCCAGATCGCCCGCATCCGTGACCTCGACGATCAGCGAGAGGCGTTGATCGCACGGATGGAGGTCATTCAAACCTTGCAGTCACAGCGCCCGGAGGCGGTGCACCTGTTTGACCAGTTGGTCGAGACGCTACCCGAAGGTACCTATCTCAACGAGGTTCGCCAGGAGGGGGAGAATGTTCGCCTGGTGGGTCGCTCCGAGTCGAACACCCGGATCTCAGCGCTGATGCGTCGGCTCGACGCTTCGCCCTGGCTAGGTGGCTCCAACCTGCAAATTATCGAGACCCGTGAGGAGGGTCGCCTCCAAGTCCGTGACTTCCGACTGGATGCCACGCAGACCCGGCCGGATGCCGAAGAGGAGGGCTCCTGATGGATCTCAATGAACTCAAGCAGGTCGACTTCAACAACATTGGCGAAGCCTCCTGGGGTGTCAAGGGCTTGATCCTAGTCGTGATCGTTCTGGCGATTCTCGGCCTGTCCTACTACCTCTTCATCAGCGATCAGCGTACCGATCTCGAACGTGCGGAGAGTCGCGAACTTCAGCTTCGCGACGAATTCGAGGACAAGCAGCAACGGGCCGCCAACCTCCAGGCCTACGAGGAGCAACTCGAAGAGATGGAGCGTATGTTCGCCTCCCTCCTGGAGTTGCTGCCGAGTAGTGCCGAGATCCCGAGCTTGCTGGTGGATATTTCACAGACCGGTTTGCAGGCGGGGCTTGAGATCGAGCTGTTCGAGCCGCGCGGCGAGAACCGTCGCGATTTCTACGCCGAGGTTCCCATCCGTCTGCGCGTGCGGGGTGGTTACGAAGACCTGGCGGAATTCGTTAGTGGTGTCTCGGCACTACCGCGGGTCGTGACCATGCACAACATGTATATCCGCCCGGGCAATTCCGATAACGACTTGCTGATGGATGCGGTTGCGCGGACCTATCGCTATCTGGAGGAGAACTGATGAAACCTTCTTCCTCGCGAGCGATTGGGCCCTGGTTGGGGCTTGTCCTGATTGGCGGCCTGCTGCTGTCGGGTTGCGCACAGGACAACCGTGACCTTCAGCAGTACATCGCCGAGATCAAGGAGCGCCCGGGGAGCGGGATCGAACCGATTCCGACTCTGGAGCCGCACGAGCCCTATCTTTACCCCGGTCATACGCGCTCGCCTTTCGACTCCTCGGTGATCGCGCAGCCGGAACTGGCCGCAGCCGAAGGCGAAGCCGGCGATGCCGAGCTTGATGCCGATCGACCGCGCGAATTCCTTGAAGGCTTCCCTCTCGACTCGCTGCGAATGGTGGGGTCGCTGGAGCAGCACGGCACACGCTATGCCCTGGTGCGGACGCCGGACCGTGGCATCCAGCGTGTCACCGCGGGGAACTACATGGGCCAGAACCACGGGCAGATCGTCGAAATTACGTCCACCAAGATCAGCTTGATCGAAGTGGTACCGGACGCCTTCGGCGGCCACGTGGAGCGCGAGAACTCCGTGGCGCTGAGCGACTAGCGGTTGGGGGAGAAGAACATGATGACGAGTATTCGCCGCACGACCGGCACAACCAACAGGGGATTCAACATGGGTTCTTCCATGCGCGCGTTCGCCGCCACTGTCGTGGCCGGCCTGCTGTTCATGGTGTCGCAGGGGGTGGCGGCCACCGAGCTGGAAGAGATTCGGGCCGGCAGTCTTAGCGGCGATCGGGTGCAGGTGAATCTCCGATTCTCGGATACGCCACCCTCCGACATCCGGGCCTTCGCGATCGACTCGCCGCCGCGCATCGCGCTGGACCTGCCGGAAGTGGGTAACGCCCTGCCGCGCCGCGAGACCGAACTGAACGTGGGACCGTTGTTGCGCGCCAGCACCGTGGAGGCAGGGAACCGCACACGGGTCGTCCTGAACCTGACCCAGGCATCCGAGTATCAGACCCGCGTGGAAGGTAACAACCTGATCCTGACGCTGGGACGTGGGGTATCCGAGGCGGACGCGCAGACCCAGCAGGTCGTGGATCGCGCAGGTGAGCCGACCACCACAACGCGTAGCGCTCGACCGATGGAAATCACCGGCATCGATTTTCGTCGCGGTGGTGAGGGAGAGGGCCGCGTTGAGGTCGATCTGTCCCGCTCCGGTGCGGAAATCGATGTCCGCGAGCAGGCTGGCCGGATCGAATTGACCTTCCCGCGCGCCATGATCGATGAATCGTTAGAGCGGCGCCTGGATGTGGTCGACTTCGCGACCCCGGTCCATACCATCGACACCGTGTCCGAGCGCAACCGCGTCCGCATGGAGGTCGAGGCTCGAGGTGAATACGAAATCCTGTCGTATCAAAGCGACCGCCAATTTGTGCTTGAGGTGGCCCCGATCTCCGAAGCCGAGCGCGAGGCCCGCGCCCGGGAGGAAGAGGAGTTCGCCGGCGAGCGCCTTTCGCTCAATTTCCAGGACATCGAAGTACGCTCCGTCCTGCAGCTGCTCGCCGACTTCACCGATCTCAATATCGTGGTCAGCGATACCGTTGGCGGCAACATTACCTTGCGCCTAAATAACGTCCCCTGGGACCAGGCGCTGGACATCATCCTGCGCTCGCGCGGCCTGGACAAGCGCATGGACGGTAACGTGCTCTATGTGGCCCCTAGCCAGGAAATCGCAGCCCGCGAACGTCAGGAGATGGAAGCCGCGCGTGATCGTCAGGAGCTGGAGCCCCTGCGAACCGAATTCGTGCAAATCAACTTCGCCCAGGCCGAGCAGATCGCTTCCCTGATCCGCGGTGGAGATGGCGGCGAATTCCTGTCCGAGCGTGGCAGCATCACGATCGACAGCCGCACCAACACCCTGTTGATCCAGGATACGCAGAGTCGGATAGAGGACGTTCGACGCCTCGTTTCGACCCTGGACGTGCCCGTTCAGCAGGTACTGATCGAGACCCGAATCGTGATCGCGGAGGATACCTTTAACCGTGAACTGGGGGCTCGTTTCGGTATCAGTGGGTCGCGCGGAACGGACCGGCGCACGCAACTGGGTGTGGGTGGATCCCTGGATGGAGCCAGTAGTGCTCGCGGGGCGCCTGGTGGGACTCCGTCCGGCGCCAGTGAACGAGCAGGGGGCGTTGCTCTGGGGAATCGTTTGAACAGCTCTCTCCCGGCTGGAAGTAGTGCCGGTAGCGCTGGTCTCAGTATCCTTCGCAGTGGCGTTCTGCTGGATCTCGAGTTGTCGGCCCTGCAGGTCGAAGGCCGTGGCGAGATCATTTCCAGTCCGCGGGTCATCACCGCCAACGGGCAGACGGCCACGATCAAGCAGGGTGAGGAGATCCCGTATCAGGAGGCGACCGCTTCTGGCGCGACCTCGACCCAGTTCATCGAGGCTGTGCTGTCGACCGAGGTGACTCCTCAAATCACGCCGAACGGCAACGTAATCCTCGACATCAAGGTGACCAAGGACGAGCCGAGCCAGCGTGTGATCCTGGGCGTGCCGGGGATCAACAAGCGGGAGGTCGAGACCCAGGTGTTCGTCGGCAACGGCGAGACGGTCGTGCTGGGCGGCGTGTATGAGATCGACAGCCGCACCAATCTCGAAAAGGTGCCGTTCTTCGGGGATATCCCGTTCCTTGGGAATCTGTTCCGCAACCGATCGACCGAGAATACCAAGGCGGAACTCCTGATCTTCGTGACCCCGCGCGTGCTGGACTAACCATCACCCGCGGCTTCGGGCGGCTGCCGTCCGAAGAACTTTCTGAGAGCCGGGGCGTGTCCCCGGCTTTTCTTTGGGTGGCCCAGCCAGTAGCCTTGGCGTCCATGCAGAACATCGTACTGGTAGGTCCCATGGGGGCCGGCAAGAGCACTATCGGTCGCGGCCTTGCGGGGCTGTTACGCCGCCCGTTCTTCGACACCGATCAGGAGATTCAGCGTCGCACCGGCGTGGATATCCCGACGATCTTCGAATTCGAGGGCGAGGCCGGTTTCCGCAAACGCGAGACGGCGATGTTGGAATCCTTGCTGGAACAGGAGGGCGCCGTGATTGCTACCGGCGGCGGGATTGTCGAGCGCCCGGAGAATCGGGAATGTCTGCGCGACCAGTTTGTGATTTACCTGCGTGTGCCGGTGGAGGAGCAGTTCCGGCGGACGCGGCGCAACCGCAAGCGCCCGTTGATCGCGGAAGCGGCGGATCCAAGGGCCCGTCTACAGGAACTCTTCGAGGTTCGCGACCCGCTTTACCAGGAAGTGGCCGACCTGACCCTGGAGGGCAAGGGGCGCCGCGTGCGCGATGCGGTGCGAGGGGTTTGCGCGGCCCTGCAGATGCAGCGCCCGGACCTCTGCCAACCCCGCTCTGACAGCTAGCGTTTTTTCACCACGAAGCACACGAAGGCACGAAGAAGGTCAAGGGCAATTCACAGGGAGACTGGAAGAAAGTCTTGTTGGGTTGGAGGCGGTGCTCTTAGGGCTATTGTCTCGCTTCCAATCTTTTGTTCTTCCTGTTGATGTCCTCCTGTTGTGGTGGCGGCGCCTGGTCTAGTGGCGAGTTTTGTCGCCGGCGTTCGGGACGAACATGCCGTCTTGGGAGGGAGCGGCGCGGCGGCCGTGGGATGCGTGGTGGAACAGGAGTCGCCAGCGCGAATCCAGCAAGTGCCAGGTCTGGCTGATCAGGATGGTCCCCGTGGCGGCGACGTCCCCTGGGCGGGTGATCGCCTCCTCGATGACGATACTAATAGTATCTCCGGTTTGGTGGCGTCCCACGATCTTTGGTTCGATGCCGATATTGAGCTCGCGGGCGAAGACCAGTAGCCAGCTCTCCATGACCTCGGCTACGCCGCGGTGGGCGCGTGGGCTACCCGGGTGGATGCAGACGATATCGGGGCGTTCGCCCCATAGCCGCATCATCTGTTCGATGTCGGCGGCGCGGAAGGCGGCATAGTATTCCTCGATGCAACGATCGACTTCCGCTGTCATCAGTGCATGCCCCCGCTAGGCCACTCGGCCGTGGGTTCCGGGTCCGGACTGGCATGGTGGAGTACCATGCGCCAGCTGTCCCCATCCTCGCGGTAGCCGTTGGTTGCCAGCATCACCCCGCGCCGCTCACCGTGGACGTAGAGGTTCTCCCGCAATACATGGAGCGCCAGGTCATCGCCATGGATGACGGTGCATTGGGTCCGATGGATGATGACCCCGCGCATGCCAGGAAGGATGTCGTCCCAGCTTTCCAGGATGATGTCCGTCCCCTGTAGGCGTTCCCCACCGGGGTGGATGCAGACGCACTCCGCGCTATCGTGCCAGACCGCGCGCATCCGCTGCGGGTCGCCTGCCTGAAACGCCTCATAGAAGGCCGTTTCCACGGACTCGGGAGAGGGGAATGTGGACATACGGGCGGGTCCTCCGGGGAACGAAGCACCATTGTCGCAGGCGGACCGGCCGATGACGAATGCAGGAGTGCGTCCGAGGGTGACGTCCAGGGCGCAAGCGGTGAGAATGGCGCCCCTTTCCACTCACATGGAGTCGGCATGGCACGCATCCTCGCCACAGGCATTGTGACGCTCGACCACACGCTGGATGTTGCGGCGTTCCCAGCCGAGGACGACGAGGTGCGGGCGCTCTCGAGCACCTCGCAGCCGGGAGGAAACGCGACCAATACCGCGTTGCTCCTGGCGCAGTTCGGGCATCGGTCGGAGCTTGCGGCCGTGATCGCCGAGGATGCCACGGGAGAAGCGCTACGTGAGCGCCTGCAGTCCGCTGGACTGGCGGTGGATCACTGTGTCCGCCGACCCGGGGTGACCCCGACGTCGCACATCCTGCGCTCGCGGGCGAACGGCACTCGAACGATTGTGCATTATCGGGATCTGCCCGAGCTTCAGGCGGACGATGTCGCGTCGATTCCCTGGTCGGAGTACGACTGGCTGCATTTCGAAGGACGTAATCCGGAGGCCCTGGCAACCATTCTAAGTGGCGCGCGCCAGAGCCTATTCGATCAGCCGATCTCGCTCGAGCTGGAGAAAGCCCGCCCCGGCCTCGACGAATGCCTGGAGTATGCGGACGTGCTGATGCTGTCTCGCGATTGGGCGGCGACCATGGCGGACACCCCCGAGGCAGCCTTGCGGCTGCTGGCTCGGCGATTCCCTGATCGCCTGGTGACGTTGACGGCCGGGAGCGCCGGGGCCTGGATCGCGGCCCGGGGTGAAATCCATCACTGTGCGCCGACACCGGGGCTGCGGGTGGTCGACAGCGTTGGTGCGGGGGATACGTTTAATGCCGGGTTGATACACGCACTGGTCTCCGGCGAGCCGCCGGAGCAAGCACTAACGGCTGCGGTGCGGTTGGCCGAACGTAAGCTCAACCAGGTGGGTCTTGACGGTCTGGGAAGCGCGCTGGCCGACTAGGCCGCAAGCTCGGTCAGGTCTGGCCCAAGAGGTCAGGCCTCTTCACCAAAGCGGTCGGCCACCAGTTCGGTCAGAGCGTCCAGCGCGTCTTCGGCGTCCGCCCCACTGGTTTCGATGGTGACTTCGCTGCCCTGGGCCGCGGCCAGCATCATGACGCCCATGATGCTTTTGCCATTCACTTCCTGATGATTGCGTGAGACCGTCACGTCCGCGCTGTACTGGCTGGCCAGGCTGACGAACTTGGCCGCGGCGCGTGCATGCATCCCCAGGCGATTAACGATGGGGACTACGCGCTGCGGCATCGCTGCACTCCTGATCGCAAAGAAGGATTCCGTCGTGGCCACCGGACAGGGCCTTGTTGACCAGCTCGGTCAATGGAAGATGTTGGTAGTTGAGGACACGGACCAGCATGGGCAGGTTGATTCCGGCGATCACCCGCGCATTGGCGCCGCGGGCAACCCGGCTGGCCACATTCGAGGGGGTCGATCCAAACATGTCGGTCAGGATCAATACCCCGGATCCGGTGTCCAGGGTGGTGAGCCGCTCGCGGGCGCGGGCCCGGACCTCGTCGGGGTCGTCATTCTGCGACATCGCCATGGATTCGCAGTTCTCGGGCAGGCTCCCGAGCATGCTTTGCGCGGTCTGCAACAGGGTGTCGCCCAGGTTTTGATGCGTGATCAGAATGAGACCAACGCCCATGGATCTGCTCCGATTGCGGGTTCCTGAAGGGCCGTGTACCCGTGCCCGGCGTTCGCTCAGGGAGACCCGGATTTAAGCGGGGTCCCCAGCTCCCGGTGACGGGTGCTAACAGTAACATGTTCCTGGCCTTGCCACGCCCCCGTGAGGCGTTCTACCAGGTAAACCGACCGGTGGCGTCCGCCGGTGCAGCCGATGGAGACCGTGACATAACTACGATGGTCCTCGAGGAGGCGGGGCAGCCACTGCGAGAGGAAGGCCTGAATACTGTCGAACATGGCCGCGACCTCCGCGTGTCCCTCGAGGAAGTCGCATACCGGCTGATCGCGTCCGGTAAGTCCGGCCAGGTCGCGCTCGTAGTAAGGGTTGGGCAGACAGCGCACATCGAAAACGAAATCCGAATCCATGGGCGCGCCGTGCTTGAATCCGAACGACTGGAATAGCAATGAAAGTTCGTGTTCTCCGCGCTCCCCGATGCGGTCGCGCAGGGTACGGGCCAGGTCGTGCATCGACAGCCGCGAGGTATCGACCGTCAGGTCGGCCTCCACGGCGACGTGCCCCAGCCATTCCCGTTCGCGTTCGATCGCGTCCACCAGTGGCACGCCGTCGCGCGCCAGCGGGTGGCGTCGTCGCGTCAGGTGGTAGCGCCGCAACAGGACCTCGCTGGACGCTTGCAGGAACAAGACCTCCACCTGGATGCCATCCTGCCGCAGCTGGGCCAGTAGGTCGGCGAAGCCCTTGAGGGCGTCCAGGCCGCTTCGCACATCCACGCCGACGGCCAGATGACGGTCGCCCTCGGTGTCGTAATGGCCTTGCCGGACCTGTTCGATCAGGCCTGGCAGCAACGGCAAGGGGAGGTTGTCGACGCAGAAGTACCCGGCATCCTCCAGGGTATGCAGGGCCACGGTCTTGCCGGAGCCAGAGAGGCCACTGACGATCAGCAGGCGCATAGTGGCGTCAGCCCTCCGGGTCCGGATTGGGTACGGTGGTCGCGGGCACGGCGCGATGATAAGGGGGTTCGTCGGCCTCACCGCTCATCTGGCGGCGCTGTCGCGCCCGCAGGTCGTCACCCGCGATGTAGCCCTGGATGTGCAGCATGTGGTTGCGCACGGCGGCCTCGATCATCACCGCGATGTTGCGGCCAGGGGCCACTGGCAGGCTGATCAGGGGCACGCGCAGTCCGAGGATGTCGATCTCGCCCCGGCGTCCGTTCAGTCGGTCATCGGGCACCGGTGAAGGCTCGCCATGATCACGCAGGTCGATGATCAGACGGAGGTACTTGCCACCCTTGATGGCTGAATCGCCGTACATGGCGCGGATGTTTAGAACTCCAAGCCCGCGAACCTCGAGCAGGTCCTGGAGCAGTGCAGGACAATGGCCGCGGACGATATCCGGGGCAATCCGCGCGAATTCGGGGGCATCGTCGGCGATCAGGCGATGCCCGCGGGAGATCAGCTCCAGCGCGACCTCGCTTTTGCCAACGCTGGAGGCGCCGCTGATCAGGACCCCAATGCCGAGGATCTCCATGAACACGCCGTGGCGAACCTCGAAATGGGCGAGGCGTTGCTGCAGGAAGTATCGCAACAACGAGATGATCTCGTGGCTGCTGCTGCCCGAGCACAGAATCAGGGGCAGCGCGGCCTGAGGAACGTCGGGCATTTCCGAGAACGGGCAGGTGTCTTCGGCGAAGATCACGGCCGTGGTTCCGGTGCGGGCCATCTCCAGGATCAGGTCATTGCACTGGCGGTCACTGAGACTGGAGATGTAGCGGGATTCGAAGTCTCCGATGACCTGGATGCGGTTGGGTCGGATCAGGTTGAGGTGCCCGGCCAGGGGCAGGTCGTCGCCATCCTCGCCCACCAGTTTGCGGTCGGCGGCCGCGTGTTCACCATGCACAAAGCGCAGATCCAGACGGTTGCCCATCGCCTGGATCAGGCTTTCCACGGTGATGTCCCGGGCGATTCCGCCTTCCCCTAATGCCTCGTTCATGGCCTCCGGCGTGGGCCGGCCTCCCGCTGGTCGACGTATGGGTAGCCCGTCTGCAAGGGCCTAGCCCTCGCTGAAGCGGCCCACGAGTTCCTGCTCCAGAGCCGACGCATCGCCGGCTCGGCGCAGGGCGGCAATCGTGTCCGGCTGGGACAGGCCGCGTGCGAGCTGGGCAAGCAGGTTGAGGTGATCGTTGGTCGCGGCTTCCGGGACGAGCAGGGCGATCAGGATATCGACCGGCTCGTGATCCATTGCGTCAAAATCGACACCCTGCTCCAGGCGCAGCACGGCCACGCGCGGCGTCGCAAGATCGGGCAGCCGGCCGTGAGGGATGGCGACGCCATGCCCCAGGCCAGTGGAGCCCAGCTTCTCGCGGGCGGACAGGGCCTCGAAGATCGCGCTGCTGGCCGGCCCCTCGGCGTCACCGCCGGCGGCGAGGAGCTCCGCCAGTGTCTCGAGGGCCCGTTTCTGGCTGGAACACTCGGGCTCTAGACCAATGCGGTCGGCGGTGATCAACTCGGCAATGGTCATGGATCAGGAGGCCTGCTCGCGGTTGCGCTGGGCACCCTCGGCGCGGTGGTGATCCTTGACCTTTTCCTTGTGCTTGATCAGCTGACGGTCAACCTTGTCGATCAGGCCGTCGATGGCTGCGTACATATCGTCGTGGGAGGCCTCGGCATGGATATGGTTACCGCTAACCTGGAGATTGGCCTCGGCCTTGTTGTGCTGACTCTGATTCTTCTCATGGGTCAGCACGACGTGGACATCGATGACTTTGTCAAAGTGGCGCTCCAGCTTCGCGAACTTCTCGTTGACGTATTCGCGCAGGGCGTCGGTCAGGTCGACATGGTGGCCGGTCAGATTGATCTGCATGGTTGGGTCTCCTTGGGTTACTTGCTGCCGGTGGGCATGGAAGCCATCTGCCGACGTTCGCTGGATGAGGGGATATGCATGGCCTCACGGTATTTGGCCACGGTACGGCGTGCCACGTTAATGCCTCGATCCGCGAGGATCTGGGCGAGCCGGGCATCGCTGAGCGGCTTGTTCGCAGGCTCGTCGCCGATCAATTCGCGAATCATGGCACGGATGGCGGTGGCCGAACACTCACCGCCATCGTTGGTGCCGACGTGGCTGGAAAAGAAGTACTTGAACTCGAAGACCCCGCGCGGGGTGTGCATGAATTTCTGTGTGGTCACGCGCGAGATGGTCGACTCGTGCATCTCCAGGATCTCGGCGATGTCGCGGAGGATCAGCGGCTGCATCGCAACCTCGCCATGTTCGAGAAAGCCCTGCTGGCGGAGCACGATCGCCTCGGCGACTCGGAGCAGGGTGTCGTTGCGACTGTGCAGGCTCTTGAGGAACCAGCGCGCTTCCTGCAGTTGATCGCGCATGAAGGCGCTGTCGCGGGCGTCCGAGACCTGACGCACCATGCCGGCATAGAGGTCGTTGATGCGGATGCGCGGGGCGATCTCCGGGTTCAGCTCCACCCTCCAGCCATCGACCGTGTGGCGCACGTAGACATCCGGGACTACGTATTCCGAGGTGGCCGTACTGATCTGGGCGCCAGGACGTGGGTTCAGGGTGCGGATCAGATCCAGTGCGCGTGCCAGCTCGTCCGGGTCGCGCACGCCGGACTGGCGTTGCAGTGCCTTGTAGTCGCGCTTGCCCAGGCTGTCCATGCCGTGCTCCAGGATGGCGCGCGCGGCTTCCCGGGCCGGGGCATCCGGGGCGAGCTCGCGCAGCTGAATCTCCAGACATTCGCGCAGGTTGCGGGCGCCCACGCCCAGCGGGTCGCATTGCTGGATCCAGTGCAGCACGGCTTCGATCTCGTCGACCCCGACGGGTTCTTCCTCGCCACGACTAATGGTCTCGGCCAGGGTCTCGAGGTCGCCTTCGAGATAGCCGTCAGGGCTGATCGCATCAATCAGGGCCGCGCCGATGCGCTGGTCGCGCGGGGTCAGATGGCTCAGGTGCAGCTGCCATAGGAGGTGGTCCTGCAGGCCCTCGCCGCCGTCGTCGCTGGTGTTCTCCAGCGGGTCGCGGTCGTCCAGGCCCTTGGGGGCGGTCGGTGGCTCGTAGATGTCGTCCCAGCGGCTGTCGGTCGTCAGCTCCTCGGGGATGACGTCGTCGCTGGTGGTGGTGGCCTCCATGCGGTCGCCCTCCACCAGTTCGCCCTCTTGGTCGAGGCGCTCGGTATTCGGATCGGCGTCCTCGTCCTCCACCTGTTCGAGCATGGGGTTGCTCTCCAGCGCCTGCTGGATTTCCACCTGCAACTCAAGCGTGGACAACTGCAACAGACGGATCGCCTGCTGCAGTTGCGGGGTCATGGTGAGCGTCTGACCCAGCTGTAGATTGAGGCCGGGTTTCAGCATTGTGGTGTCGGGTCGAAAGTGACCATACGTGAAATCTTAAAGCCTGCCTCGTGGTTTGTGCACTGGCCGCGCGACGTGTGCGTCGGAATCACAGGCGGAAATTCTCGCCGAGATAGACCCGGCGAACCTGAGGGTCGGCGAGCAGCTCGTCGGGTGTCCCGGCGGCCAGCAGGCGCCCCTCGCTAAGAATATAGGCCCTGTGGCAGATGCCGAGGGTCTCGCGGACGTTGTGATCGGAGATCAGTACCCCGATTCCGCGGCGGGCAAGGTGTTCGATGACGGCCTGGATGTCCCCCACCGAGATCGGATCCACCCCGGCAAAGGGTTCGTCCAGGCAGATGAACTGGGGATCGCCGGCCAGGGCGCGGGCGATCTCGGCCCGCCGACGTTCGCCACCGGATAGCGAAATGCCGGGGCTGTGGCGCACGGTCTCTAGCTGGAACTCCTCGATCAGGGCGTCGCCGATGCGCCGGCGTTCATGGCGGTCCAGTCCGGGGCGCAGTTCCAGCACGGCCTGCAGGTTGTCCCAAACGCTCAGGCGTCGGAAGATCGAGGCCTCCTGCGGTAGATAGCCCAGGCCGGCGCGGGCCCGCACATGGATCGGGGCGCGCGTGATGTCGCGCTCGCCCAGGGTAATGCGTCCGGCATTGGGGCGGATCAGTCCGACCAGGCTGTAGAAGCAGGTGGTCTTGCCCGCACCGTTCGGGCCCAGCAGGCCGACGACCTCGCCGGGAGCCAGATCGACGTCGACCTGGTCGAGGACGGTGCGCTTGCCATAGCGTTTGGTCAGTTCACGTCCGATCAGACGGTCGTGGGGCGCGCCTGCGGTCGCCGGTTGGCTGGGGGTGGTGTTCATTCGTCGTCGCGCGGCTGGATGGTGATGCGCACGCGTTCGCTGTCACCGTCGCCGCGCTCGGCCTCGATCACGTCCGTTGCCAGGTCGTAGGTAATGCGTTTGCCGCGTGCCTCTTCGTTGGTCGTGATTACGTGCGCCTGATCGGTAAGGATCATGCGGTCCTCGTTCAGCAGGTAGTCGATGCGCAGGGCGGTGGCGATGCGCATTTCGCCGGTCTCGGGATCCGGGGACTCCAGGCGCGCGGGTTCCCCGTGGGCCTCCATTTCGTAGGGGCGGCGATCACGGGTACGTACGTAGACCTTGTCGGCCTCCAGGGTCATGTCGCCACGGATCACGACCACGTCGCCGGTGTAGGTCCCCAGGCCCTTGCGTTCGTCCATCTCCGCGCGGTCGGCCGTGATCTCGACCGGCAACGACGAGCCCGAGCCCTGCTGGGCCAACACCGGACTGGCCAGGAGAAACAGCAGCAGGAATCCCGCCCCGACGATTGCCGGGTGGCGCTGCGGGCTACTCAGTCTCGGGGTCATGCGTGGAATCCTCCTCGCTCGTCTCGCTGTAGAGCGAGTACACGGCATGTAACAGCTCTATGGTATCCGCTTGCGAGTCCACGCGCAGGCCGGTCCCGCGTTGGAAGAGGCCTGGCTGATTCAGCGTTGAGAGTGCATCGGACGTGGCCACCATGGTGTCTGTTGCGACACGGACATCCCGCGAGTCGATGATGGTCTCCACGCGATCGCCGCGCGCCGGCTGAACGCCCTGGGTGGGGCCAACCAGGTCCAGGGTGGCGTCGGCAGGTTGGTGCAGGGCGGCGGGCGCGGTCCAGCGCCATTCGATGTCGCCGTCGGCAAACAGGTCAAGGTCCGGGTCGTCTACCCACTGCGGGCCGTCGCGGCCGAACTCGCGCAGGCGCGAACCGCGCAGGCGGTGGGTCAGCTCGCCGTCGTCGCCGGTCGCATGCAGCGTGAATCCGTCGATCTGCAGGGTCACCTCGCCCCCAGGCGGGGTGATCTCGGCGGTTGTGGGGCCTGCGCCCGCCAGCGTGAACAGGACAAACGGCAGCGCCAGGCCGTACCGGTTGCGTATCCGCCCGGTCATCCGTTCAGGTAGGTCTCGAGCAGGGCGTCCAGCCGGTCCTGCGCGGCCAGCAAGCCCTCGCAGGCCTCGCGCACGGCGCCGCGCCCGCCGTGGGCCTCGGTGACCCACTGGGCGTGGCGGCATACCAGCGGGTGGGCGTCCCCGACCGCAATCCCGAGCCCGACCCGCTGCATGGCCGGCAGATCGACGATGTCGTCGCCCATGAAGGCGGCTTCCGCCGGGTCATGGCCGGTGCGCTGCAACAACTCGTGCAGGGCCGCGCCCTTGTCGCGGCGGCCCTGGATCAGGTGCTCCACACCGAGGTCCCGCATGCGGTGTTCGACCACCCCGGAGGTGCGCCCGGTCAGGATGGCGATGTCGAGACCGCCGTCCAGTGCCAGGCGGATCCCGTGGCCGTCGCGGCTGTTGAAGGCCTTGTACTGCTCGCCCGCGTCGCCGAGGAACAGGCTGCCGTCGGTGAGCACGCCGTCTACGTCCAGGATCAGCAGGCGTACGGCCTGCTGGCGGGTGCGCAGAGTCGCGGCATCCAGGTTCATCAGGCCACCCCGGCGCGCAGCAGGTCGTGCATGTTGATCACGCCGACCAGGTGCTGGTCAGCGTCGGTGACCGGCAGGGCGTTGATGCGCCGGCTCTCCATGGTTTCCAGGGCTTCCACCGCCAGCCAGTCGGGCTGCGCGGTGTGGCCGCCGGTGGTCATCGCCTCGCCGATGGTCAGGCCGTCCAGGCTGTGACCGGCGTCCAGGGTGCGGCGCAGGTCGCCATCGGTGAACACACCCTGGATGCGGTCGTCGGCGCCGGCCACGATCACCAGCCCAAGGCCCTTGCGGGTGATCTCGAACAGGGCATCCTTCAGCGGGGCCTCCGGCGTGATGCGCGGGATCGCGTCGCCGGTGTGCATGATGTCCGCGACATGCACCAGCAGCCGCCGGCCCAGACGGCCGCCAGGGTGCGAGCGGGCGAAGTCGTTGGCGGTGAAGCCGCGTGCATCCAGTACCGCGACCGCCAGCGCGTCGCCCATCGCCAGCGCCGCGGTAGTGCTGGAGGTGGGTGCCAGGCCCAGCGGGCAGGCCTCGCGCTCGACGCTGACGTCGAGGTGCACGGTGGCGTCGGCGCCCAGACGCGAGCCGGGGTTGCCGGTCATCGCGATCAGCGGCACGCCCAGGCGCCGGATCAGCGGAAGGATGGTGAGGATCTCGTCGGTCTCGCCGGAGTTCGACAGCGCGATGACCACATCCTCGCGGGTAATCATGCCGAGGTCACCGTGGCTAGCCTCGCCTGGGTGCACGAAGAACGCGGGGGTGCCGGTGGAGGCCAGGGTCGCGGCCAGCTTGCTGCCGATGTGCCCGGACTTCCCCATGCCGGTGACGATTACGCGGCCCTTGCACTTGAGGATGCAGCGGCAGGCCTCGAGGAAGCTGTCGTCGATGCGTCGGGCGAGATTGCGCACGGCCTCGGCCTCGTCTTTGAGGACGGCCAGGGCCAGGTTGCGAGTGGTTTCGGGGTTGAAGTTCATGCGGTTGCCGTAATTCCCAAATATACAAGGTAGCTTGCGAAGGCGACGAGGAGAAGGGCGCCCTGCCAGCGCAGGATCTGCCCGCGGCGGCCCACGGCGATCAGGAACAGGGCGACCGTCAAGGCCAACATGACCGGATAGTCGCGTGCAAGTACGTCGGCGTCGATTGCCAGCGGCGCGATCAGGGCCGGAACCGCCAGCACGGCCAGTAGATTGAACAGGTTGGAGCCGACCACATTCCCGATCGCCAGTCCGGCCTCACGGCGGAAGGCGGCCACGACGGAGGTGGCCAGCTCCGGCAGGCTGGTGCCCACGGCGACGATGGTCAGACCGATCACCAGGTCGCTGACCCCGAGTTGTTCGGCGACCTCGACGGCGCCCCAGACCAGGGCCTGGCTGCTGGCCAGCAACAGAAGCAAGCCGAACACCAGCCACGCAATCGCCGGGCCGAGGCGGTTGCTGTCCGGGATCGTCTCGACCATGCCGCGCACCACCTCCGGGGTGTCCTCTCCGAGGGTTTGTTGTGCGCGTCGGGCGCTCAGTGCCATCCAGATGGTGAATGCGACCAGGCCGGCGAGCAGGGCGAAGCCTTCCAGTCGCCGCAGTTCCCCGTCAATCAGCAGGAGCAGGACGCCGAAGCTGACCAGCAGGAGGATCGGCAACTCGCGCCGCACCATGCCACGCCCGATCGCAAGTGGCGCGATCACTGCGGCGGCCCCCAGTACCAGCCCGATGTTGGCGATGTTCGAGCCGATTGCGTTGCCCACCGCCAGCCCTGGGTTGCCCTGCAGACTGGCGAGCACCGAGACCACGATCTCGGGCGCCGAGGTGCCGAAGGCGACGATGGTTAGACCGATAATCAGCGGACTGACCCCGACCCCGTGCGCGAACGTCGAGGCGCCGAACACGAAGCGGTCGGCGCTCCAGGTCAGCAGGATTAGACCCATGATGATGGCGATCAGGGGGAGGGTCATGGACAAATCGGGTCCGGCAGAGACGGGGCTGGCAATTGTAGCGGATCGGGTGGAGGGTCAGTCGCGCAGGCGTTTCAGGCACTCGGCGGTGGTCACTTGTGGTGTCCAGCCGAGGTGTTCGCGGGCGCGGGTGCAGTCGAGTTCCAGGGGGCCGTCCAGTCCCTGGACCCAGCCGGGATCGCCTGCGCGGGCGGTCAGGCGCCAGGCCAGCGGGTGCAGGGCGCGGATCAGCCTCAGGGGCACGGGGATTGCCCAACGCCGCTGGAAACGGGCCATCGCCCGCAGTGACCAGACCGGTTCGGCGCCCAGGTTGAAGATCCCGGCGGTGCGAGTCGTTACGCTGCGCACGATCGCGGCCGCGGCATCGTCTTCCCACAGGATTTGCACCGGCTGCTCGTCGCCGGCCGGGTAGAGCCGGCCGCGGGCAATCTGCAGCAACAGTGGGTGAGCGTGCGGGCCAACAATCGCTGGCGGCCGCAGGATGGTCGCGCTGCACTCGGGATACTTGCGGGCGAGTGCGAGCAGGGCCTGCTCCACGGCGACCTTGTCCTCGGCATAGGGAAAGCGGGGTCGGGTCGGGTGGTATTCACCGAGCGGTTGCGGGCTGTCCGGCCACGGGCCGTAGACCGCCGCGCTGGACAGGAACACGATGTGGCGCACGCCGGCGTTCACTGCCGTGTGGAATGTGTGCTCACTGAGGGCAACGTTTTGCTGCCGCACCCAGCTGCGGTCATGCCGGCGCTGGCCACCGTGCCCGCCCATCAACTGAAAGGCCAGGTGCACTAATGTATCCACGCCGTTCAGGTCATCGGGCTGGAGCTGCCCCAGGTCGAGCACGCGGGCATCAATCGTGGCACCGTCACCGGGGCGCGGAAGTGCGGGGGCGGCCCGGTCCAGGGCGCGGATACGCTGGATCGACGGTTCGCGTGCCAGGGCGGGCAAAAGCACTTGCCCCAGGCACCCGGCGGCGCCGGTCACGGCAACCTGCATTGTCCCGTGTTTCCTACGTGGCCGTGCGGGCGGCGGTGGCCGGGGGCGCGGCGGCGAATGCCGGCATGACCTCTTCCGCAAAGCAGTCCATGGATTCCTCGGCCAGCGCCTGCGGCACGGCCCCGGCGCCGAAGGCGAGCAGGACTTGATTGACGCCAGCCTCGCGCAGGGCTTCGATGCGCTCGCGGCACTCCGCCGGCGTGCCGACCAGGGTCATGCCTAGCATGTCGAGGACTTTCAGGTTGATCCCCGCCTTGACCAGATGGCGGAAGCGACCCAGAGAACGGTAGTAGTCGTAGCCTTCGATCAGGCGTTCCAGCACCGGCAGGGTCTGCTGGAACATGTGGCGATAGAACCACTCGAAGGCGGGCTTGGCCTCGCGCCGGGCGCGCTTTCCATCCGGCAGGCATAGCACGCCCAGGGTCATGCCGACCCGAGGTGGATGGGCGATGTCGGAACGCGTCGCGTCCCAGGCCTCGTGGTAGAGGCGGATGTCCTCGCGGATCATCTGCCACGGCTTGAACGGCCCGGCCAGTGCCCCGATGCCCTGCTGGGCGGCCCAGGTAAAGGACTCCGGGCTGACCGCGGCGGTCCAGATTGGCGGGTGCGGCTCCTGCACCGGACGCGGCATTACCGGCACGTCGTCCAGGTGATGGAACGGACCGTCCTGCGTAATCCGGCCGGTTGCAAAGGCCTGGCGCAGGGCGTCGAGCCCGGCATCGACCCGCGCACGGGACTCGCTCATCTCGGCGCCGAATGTGGCATATTCGCGCGGCGAGAAACCGCGCCCGATGCCGAGGTCCAGGCGCCCGCCGGAGAGCTGGTCCAGCATGCCGACCCGCTGCGCTACGCGCAGCGGGTGGTGATAGGGCAGCGGGACCACGCCCAGGCCGAGCCGCAGACGTTCGGTGCGCTGGCTGGTGGCGGCCAGAACGAGGTCCGGTGCGGTGGAATGCGAGAACTCCGGCATCAGGTGGTGTTCCACCAGCCAGGCGGTGCCGAAGCCGAGGCGATCGGCGCGCTCCCACAGGCGCAGGGTGTTCTCCAGCACCTCCGCCTCGGAGGTGTGCAGGAAGTCCGGCACGGAGAGCTCGTGAAACAGGTCGAAACGCATGGCGCCAACTGTGCCGCGCGCCAGGGCGCGATACAAGCACACTGCTTCGGACTGCGGTTGCGGTCACTCAGGAGACACATGACGAATACAGCAACGATGCCACTCAGGCTACACGCTGCGGGCGTGGCCGGGCCGGGCGAGGACTGGTGGGATCGCTTCTTCCCCGAAGGTCTGCCGCAGGAGTGGCAGCTCGAGTACTACACCCATTATTACAGCCGGCTCCTGCTGCCGGGTGTGGTGTGGGCGAACGCCGAGCCGCCCTTTGGTGACTGGGCCGAGGCGGTGCCATCGGCCCTGCGCCTGACGCTGGAATGGCCGGCCGACCTCGCGCCGAAGGCGGGCGCCGAACAGGTGCGGGTGTTGGCGCAGGCGATCGGGGACCGCCTGCAGGCGGTCGCGCCCGGCCCCATGGGGCCAGAAGGGGTCGCGGCAATCCGTGCGGCCATGGAATCGGTCGGGCTTGGCCATGTGCGTGTCTACGAGGCGGGTGAGTCACGCCCACTCGCCAGTGCCGAGGCGGCCTGGTTCTATCCGCCGGGGCTGAACGATCAGGGCGGTGCCTGGCAGGTTGAGCCCCGGGCGGGTCTTGATGCCCCGGGCTGGCGGGCGCTGGTTGAGGCCCTTAGTCAGGCGGGAGGCACGGGCGAGACCCTAGTCTTCCTGCGGGCGCGCCCGGAACGCTTGTCCGACTTTCGCACCATCGCCGCGTTGCTGGGTGTGGGATGAAGGCCGCACCCAAGGGTTTGACGGGCCTCGGGAGGGCGGCCAGACTCCACCATTCCTGGGGCCGAACCGCGAGGAGCGCGCGTGGCTGAGCCGGCAGTGGAAGACAGTCCGCACATCGTGATCGAGAACCTGCGTTTCCGGCGCGGGCGCAAAATGATCTTCGATGATCTGTCGATGCGTATCCCGCGTGGACAGGTGACTACCGTGATGGGGCCCAGTGGTAGCGGCAAGACCACATTGCTGCGTTTGATCGGTGGGCAGCTGCGCCCGGACAAAGGGCGTATCTGGGTCGATGGTCAGGAAGTCGCCAAGCTCTCGACGCGCCGCCTGTACGCCCTGCGCAAGCGCATGGGCATGCTGTTCCAGAGTGGTGCCCTGCTGACCGATCTGACGGTCTTTGAGAATGTCGCCTTCCCGCTGCGCGAACACACCGATCTGCCGGAAGACGTGTTGCACACCTTGGTGCTGTTGAAACTGGAGGCAGTGGGGCTGCGTGCGGCGCGCGATATGGATCCGGCCACGCTGTCCGGCGGTATGGCCCGGCGTGTGGCACTGGCGCGGGCGATCGCGCTGGATCCGGACCTGATTCTTTATGACGAGCCGTTCACCGGGCTGGACCCGATCACCATGGGGCAGATCGTCAGTCTGATCCGCCGGACCAATCAGAGCCTGGGCTTGACCAGCGTGCTCGTGTCGCACGACGTCGCCGAGGCGATGGCGATCTCCGACCAGGTGGTGCTGATTGCCGATGGCCGAGTGGTGGATGCGGGGCCCCCGGACGAACTGGAGGCCCGCGCCTCGGACTGGAGCGCGCAATTCCTGCAGGGACGCCCGGACGGGCCGGTGCCGTTCCATTATCCGGGGGCCGCCTACCGCGAGGATCTGCTGGGCCACGAGGAGCGCCGCGATGACTGACGCGATCGCCTCCCTTGGGCGCTCCTCGATCAATGCCCTGGCGGTGTTCGGTCGGGCCTTTGTGTTCCTGCTGCGGCTACTGGCCAGTCTTGACGTGGTGGTTCGCCGGTTCGGGCTGACGATGGTGCAGATCTATTCGGTTGGTGTCCGTTCGCTGGTGATTATCGTGGTCGCCGGTTTGTTCGTCGGCATGGTCCTGGCATACCAGGCCTACATCACGCTGGTGAACTTTGGCGCGGCCGAGGCCCTGGGTGGCGTGGTGGCGCTGTCGCTGGTGCGCGAGCTGGGTCCGGTGGTGACCGCGCTGCTGTTTGCCGGACGCGCCGGGTCCGCGCTGACCGCGGAGCTGGGCCTGATGAAGACCACCGAGCAGCTCTCCGCGATGGAGATGATGGCGGTGAACCCGTATCGCCGGATCTTCGCCCCGCGTTTTGTCGCGGGGTTTGTCTCCATGCCGCTTCTGGCGGCCATCTTCAGCGCGGTGGGCGTGATGGGCGGCTACCTGGTCGGGGTCGGCCTGTTGGGCGTGGACAGTGGGGCCTATTTCTCGCAGATGCAGTCGGTGACCGACTGGAACGAGGATGTGCTCTCCGGCGTGATCAAGAGCATCGTCTTCGGTTTCGTGGTGACCTGGATCGCAGTGTTCCAGGGCTTCAACGCGCAGCCGACCTCCGAGGGCATCTCGCGCGCGACCACCCAGACCGTGGTGGTCTCTTCGCTGGCAGTGCTGGGTCTCGATTTCATCCTGACCGGACTGATGTTCGGCGCGGGCTGATCAACAACGTAGGTGGTAATGATGAAAGTACGTTTCTTCGAACTGGCGGTCGGGGTGTTCGTCCTGCTGGGCATCGGCGCGCTGTTCTACCTGGCCGTCCAGGTCAGCAACGTCACCGATTACCACGACCGTGATACCTACGAAGTGACCGGCTACTTCGACAATATCGGAGGGCTGAAGACACGGGCTCCGGTCACGGTTTCTGGCGTGCGTATCGGGCGGGTGGTGGATATTCGTTACGATCCGGAGCGTTTTCGCGCCGAGGTGGTGCTGGCGATTCGGTCGGAACACGACTACCTGCCGATGGACACCCAGGCCGCGATCCATACCGCGGGGCTGCTCGGTGAACAGTACATCGCGCTGGAGCCGGGCGGTGACTACGAGACCCTGCAGGATGGCGACGAGGTGATGTTCACCCAGTCCGCGCTGGTGCTGGAGAACCTGATCGGCCGATTCATGACCAACATGGGAAGCGATTGATCGCTTGGCCAAGACAAACCAGGAGCTTTGCAGATGAAATGGTTGCGTGAACGAATGCTGATCCTGCCGCTGGCACTGCTGGCCTTGATCCTGCTGGCGCCGGCGCACGCCCAATCGGGCAATCCGACGGAAATGATTCAGGAGTCCATTGACGAGGTCTATGAAATCCTGCGCGCCGACCGGGAGCGGGCACGGGATGATCCGGACTTCGTGATTGGTGTCATCGAGGACAAGATCCTGCCGGGCGTGGATGTCAACGGCATGGCCCGCCTGGTCCTGGCGCGTCACTGGCGCGATGCCTCCAGTGAGCAGCAAACCCGCTTCACCGAGGCCTTCACCCAGACTCTGCTGCAGGCGTATGGCGGGCAGCTGGGCGAGCACCTGGACAAGGATGTACGTGTGATCGAGCGGCGTTCGCGTCAGGACGAGCGTATGGCCGTGGTGGCCACCGAGATCGTCATGGGCTCGGGGCAGTCGAACATCCAGGTCAATTATCGTCTGCGCCCGGTGGACGGCGAATGGAAGGTCTTCGACGTCGAGGCCGAGGGCCTCAGCTTCGTCGGTAACTTCCGCACCCGCTTCAACGAAGAGATCAACCGCGATGGTCTGGAGGCGTTGATCGAACGCCTGGAAGACGGTGACGAAGCCCTGATCGAAGATGCGGTGGGTGATATCACCACTGACAACGGCGATGGAGACCAGTGAGCGACGCGCGCATCCAGGCGGACGCCAGCGGGTTGGTGCTGAGTGGTCCGCTGACGTTTGCCACGGTCCCCGACCTGGAGGCGCGAGCCCGTGAGCTGGGCGCCGCGTTGCCCGAGCATGCGCGGGTCGATCTGACGCAGTCCGCCCGCATCGATAGTGCCGGGGTGGCCTTTTTGGTGATCCTCTGGCGGCGCGCCCGGGAACAGGGCCGCACCCTGGTCTTCGAGCCGATCCCGGACGGGTTGCGCCCGCTACTCGAACTCTACGACCTCGAGGCGATCATTACGGACTCGTCCGCCCGTTCTGTCGCCTGACCCACCGCGAGATCGAGTGAACGGGCGAGCCCGGCTCGGATTCGTTATCATGGCGCGTTTCGCCGGACCAAGGTCGGTTGGGCGATGAATTCGGGCATCCCATGGACAAGTTGATCATTACCGGAGGCGGACCCCTCGAGGGTCAGGTCTGGATCTCCGGGGCCAAGAACGCCGTGTTGCCGATCCTGTCCGCCACCTTGCTGGCGGACGGGCCAATGACCATTGGCAACGTCCCGCACTTGCAGGACGTGACCACGACCATGGAGCTGCTGGGCCGCATGGGCGTGAGCTTGACGGTCAACGAGCGCATGCGCATCGAGGTCGATCCGACCACGCTGACCCAGTGTGTCGCCCCGTACGACCTGGTCAAGACCATGCGTGCCTCCATCCTGGTTCTGGGGCCGTTGCTGGCTCGCTTCGGCGAGGCCGAGGTCTCGTTGCCAGGCGGCTGCGCCATCGGTTCGCGCCCGGTGAACCTGCACCTGAGAGGCCTGGAGGCCCTGGGTGCCGAGATTGATGTTGACGGTGGCTATATCCATGCCCGCGCGGATCGCCTGAAGGGCGCGCGCATCGTCTTCGACCAGGTCACCGTGACCGGTACCGAGAACCTGCTGATGGCCGCGACCCTGGCCGAGGGCGAGACCCTGATCGAGAACGCCGCGCGCGAGCCGGAGGTGACCGATCTGGCAGACTGCCTGACCGCAATGGGGGCGAAGATCCAGGGCGCCGGCACCGACACCATCCGGGTGCAGGGCGTGGAACGCCTGCACGGTTGCGAATACGACGTGATGCCGGATCGTATCGAGACTGGCACCTTCCTGGTCGCCGCCGCGGTGACCCGCGGGCGCGTGCGCTGTCGCAATACCCGTCCGGAGTTGCTGGACGCGGTGCTGGCCAAGCTGGTCGAGGCCGGCGCTCGGGTCGAGACCGGCCCGGACTGGATCGAACTGGATATGGAGGGACGCCGGCCCAAGGCGGTGAATCTGCGCACCGCCCCGTTCCCGGCCTTCCCGACCGACATGCAGGCGCAGATGATGGTGCTGAATACGGTGGCCCAGGGCACCGGCTCCGTGGTGGAGACCGTGTTCGAGAACCGCTTCATGCACGCCCTCGAACTGCAGCGCATGGGCGCGCACATCACCATCGAGGGCAACACCGCGATCGTCGAGGGCGTGGAAAAGCTGGTCGGCGCGCCGGTAATGGCGACTGACCTGCGCGCTTCGGCCAGCCTGATCATCGCCGGCCTGGTGGCGGAAGGCGAGACCGAGGTGGACCGCATCTACCACATCGATCGTGGCTACGAATGCATCGAGGAAAAACTGAGCCAGATCGGCGCGACCATTCGTCGCGAGCCGGTCTGACACCGCGACTCACACGGAACCGGACGAACGCCTGACCCATGATGGATCCCAACGCCCTGACCATCGCCCTGTCCAAGGGTCGTATCCTCAAGGATACCCTGCCGCTGCTTTCCAGCGCGGGGATCGAACTGCTGGAGGACCCGGACAAGACGCGCAAGCTGATTCTCGACACCAACCGCGAGGACGTGAAGATCGTGGTGGTGCGCGCGACCGACGTGCCCACCTACGTGCAGCACGGCGCGGCGTCCATCGGCGTGGCCGGCAAAGATGTGTTGATGGAACACGGGGCGGCCGGGCTGTACGAGCCGCTGGACCTGCACATCGCCCAGTGCCGCCTGATGCTGGCGGGGCGCCCGGGCCAGCAGCCGGACCCCCAGCAGCGCCTGCGCATCGCCACCAAGTTCGTGAACATCACGCAGAACTATTTCGCCCAGCAGGGCCGTCAGGTAGAGATCATCAAGCTCTACGGCTCGATGGAACTGGCGCCGCTGGTCGGTCTGGCCGACTACATCGTGGACCTGGTCGACACCGGGAACACCCTCAAGGCCAATGGTCTGGAGCCGCTGGAGCTGATTACCCCTATTAGTTCCCGGTTGATCGTGAACCAGGCAGCCATGAAGATGCGACATAGAACCATTCAAAATCTCATCGAGGGCCTGCGGGAGGCCGTCACGCCCGCGACGACGTAACCGAGAACACCATGACCGCCGATACCGACGACCTCCGAATCCGCGAAATCCAGGAGGTGTCCGCCCCGGACACCGTCCGCGAGGAGCTGCCGATCACCGATGCGGCTGCCGATACCGTGTTCGAGGCACGCCAGGCCTGCCACCGCATCCTGCACGGCGAGGACGACCGCCTGCAGGTGATCGTCGGCCCCTGCTCGATCCACGACGTGGATGCCGCGCTGGACTATGCCGATCACCTGAAGACCCTGCGCGAGGAGCTCTCCGACGCCCTGCACATCGTGATGCGGGTGTACTTCGAGAAGCCGCGCACCACGGTCGGCTGGAAGGGCCTGATCAACGACCCGGACCTGGACGGCAGCTTCCACATCAACAAGGGCCTGCGCGTCGCGCGCGGGCTGCTGCGCGATCTGGCGGTCAAGGGCATGCCGGCGGCCACCGAGTACCTCGACCTGATCAGCCCGCAGTACATCGCGGACCTGGTCGCCTGGGGGGCCATCGGCGCACGCACCACCGAGAGCCAGGTGCACCGCGAGCTGGCCTCCGGGCTGTCCTGCCCGGTGGGCTTCAAGAACTCCACCGACGGCAGCCTGCGGGTGGCGATCGATGCCATCCGCTCCGCCTCGCGTCCGCACCACTTCCTGTCGGTGACCAAGGCCGGGCGCTCGGCGATCTTCTCCACCACCGGCAACGACGACTGCCACATCATCCTGCGCGGCGGCAAGCAGCCGAACTACGATGCCGAGAGCATCGAACAGGCCTGTAAGGAGCTGCGCATGGCCGAGCTGCCGGAGAACGTGATGGTCGACTGCAGCCACGCGAACAGCCGCAAGGATCCGCAACAGCAGGTCGAGGTCGCACGGGTGCTGGGAGAACAGATCGCCGGCGGTGACCGACGCATCATGGGCGTGATGCTGGAGAGCCACCTGACCGGCGGCCGCCAGGACATCCTGCCCGGCAAGCCGCTGAAATACGGCCAGAGCATTACCGATGCCTGCATGGGCTGGGATGACAGTGAAGCTACCCTGCGCCTGCTGGCCGATGCTGTGCGTGTGCGCCGCAAGGCCACTGTTACCGCCTGATCCGAGGATCCGAACATGCCATCCATTGCCCGTCTCGACACCCAGCAGGACGGTTTCGACCGTGCCCTGACCGATCTGTTGTCCTGGGAATCCGTAGCCGATTCCGGCGTGCGGGATGCGGTGGACGAGATCCTCGCCGCGGTGCGCGAGGAGGGCGATGCCGCGGTGCTGCGCTACACGGCCAAGTTCGATCGTCTGGACCGCAGCGCGGTCTCCGATCTCGAGATCCCGCAGGAGCGCCTGAAGGCCGCGCTGGAGTCCATTCCCGCGGGGCAGCGCAAGGCGCTGGAAACCGCTGCGGCGCGGATCCGCCGCTACGCCGAGCACCAGAAGATGCAGGACTGGGACTTCACCGACGAGGACGGCACGGTCCTCGGCCAGCGCGTGACTGCGCTGGATTCGGTGGGGCTGTATGTCCCCGGCGGCAAGGCGGCCTATCCGTCGTCCGTGCTGATGAATGCGGTGCCGGCCAAGGTCGCCGGTGTGGAACTGCTGGTGATGGTGGTCCCCGCCCCGGGTGGCGAGCTGAACGACCTGGTGCTGGCCGCCGCGGCGGTGGCAGGCGTGGATCGCGTCTATACCGTGGGCGGCGCCCAGGCCGTGGCAGCGCTTGCCTACGGCACCCAGACTATCCCGGCGGTCGACAAGATCGTTGGCCCGGGCAACATCTTTGTCGCGGCCGCCAAGCGCGAGGTGTTCGGCACGGTCGGCATCGACATGATCGCCGGGCCCTCCGAGATCCTGGTGGTCTGCGACGGCGAGACCGACCCGGACTGGATCGCGGCCGACCTGTTCTCGCAGGCCGAGCATGACGAGCAGGCCCAGTCCATCCTGCTGTCCTGGGATGCGGCCTTCCTCGATCGCGTCGCCGAGGCCATGGACCGCCTGCTGGCCGAGATGCCGCGCGCCGAGATCATCCGCACCAGCCTCGACAAGCGCGGTGCGCTGGTGAAGGTACGCGACTCCGCCGAGGCTGTTGCGGTCGCCAACCGCATCGCCCCGGAACACCTGGAGCTGTCGGTGGCCGACCCGCAGGCCATGCTGGACGCCGGCCTGCGCCACGCCGGCGCAATCTTCATGGGCCGCTATACCTCCGAGGCCCTGGGCGACTACTGCGCCGGGCCCAACCACGTGCTGCCGACCTCGCGCACCGCGCGCTTCTCCTCGCCGCTGGGGGTGTACGACTTCCAGAAGCGTTCGAGCATCATCCACTGCTCGGCCGAGGGCGCGGCGAAGCTCGGCACGACCGCCGCTGCGCTGGCGCACGGCGAGGGCCTGACCGCGCACGCGCGTTCCGCCGAACTGCGCAGTCGATGACCGCACGCTCGACACGAACCCCGGACGCCCTGATGCGCCCGGAGGTGCTGGCTCAGCCCGCCTATCAGGTGGCCGACGCAACCGGCCTGATCAAGCTGGACGCGATGGAGAACCCGCACCCCTGGCCCGGCGCGCTGGAAGACGCCTGGCTGGAGGCCCTGCGCGACCCGCAACTGAACCGCTACCCGGATGCACAGGCCCGCGATCTGGCTGAACAGGTGCGCGCCGCCCACGGTGTGCCCGAGGCCGCCGGGCTGATGTTCGGCAACGGCTCCGACGAGCTGATCCAGATCCTGGTCACGGCGATCGCCGGATCCGGCCGACCGGTGATGGCGCCGGAGCCGACCTTCGTGATGTACGGCGTACTGGCCCGGGCGCTGGGGGTGCGGTTCGTCGGCGTGCCCCTGAACGCGGACTTCACCCTGGACCTCGCGGCGATGCGCGAGGCGATGGCCGAGCACAACCCGGCCGTGGTGTTCCTTGCCTACCCCAACAACCCGACCGGGACGCTGGACGACGCCGCGACGGTGGAGGCGGTCGTCGACGCGAATCCGGGGGTTACCGTGGTCGATGAGGCCTATGCCCCGTTCGCTGCCCACAGCTTCCTCTCGCGGGTTGGCGCGGACGACGGCCTGATGGTGATGCGCACGGTCTCCAAGCTGGGGCTGGCCGGCGCGCGGCTCGGCTATCTGGCCGGCACCCCGGCCTGGATCGACGCGCTGGACCGGCTGCGCCTGCCGTACAACATCAACACCCTGACCCAGCGCTCCGTCGCCTTCGCCCTGGAGCATCGCGAGGCACTGGATGCCCAGGCGCGGGGGGTCATCGACGAACGCGATCGCCTGGGCGAGCGTCTGGCGGCCACGACGGGCGTCGAACAGGTCTTTCCCAGCCAGGCGAACTTCATCCTCTTCCGGGTGCGCGAGGGACACGGGCATGCGAGCTTCGCCGCCCTGCGCGACGCCGGCATCCTGATCAAGGACGTCGGCCGCGCGCATCCCCTGCTTGCCGACTGCCTTCGCGTCACGGTCGGGCGCCCCGACGAAAACGACGCCTTCCTGGCGGCGCTGGGGCAGGCCCTCTCCACCTGACACCTTCCTGGTCGCATCACCGTGGGCAGGGGCTTCGCCTGCGAGCAGGCTCCTACCGGCTGGGGGGGGATGCGAATGCCGCCCTGCGGCGGGATGCTGCCCAATCGGCCACACCCCCGAAGCTCTCCTTCCAGCCTTCTCACCTTCCTGTTAACCGAGACCTGAACTTCTCCGTGTCCTCTGTGCCCTCCGTGGTGAAAAGGCTTTCCTCGCCCTTGCCCCGCAGGTCGGATTAGCGGCGGCCGGCGGGTGGCTCCAGGCGCAGGCCGCGCACCTCGCCCAGTGCGCCGCCGGCGCGCAGGGCGGCGGAGAACGGGGACTGGCGCGCCGGTTCACCGTTGATGCTCTCGATGGTCACGCCGCGGCGCTTCGGCAGCCAGGCGCTGCTGGCGAGCTGACGAATTGCCTCGGTGACGAGTGCCGCGTGGGCCTCGCCGGTGTCGATGCCGGGGATGGTCTCCCAGACGAACAGTTGGCGACCGGAGGCGGCCAGGTACAGCAGCGGCTGGCCGCCGGCCAGGGCTACCAGCGCCCCGGCGACCCGGCGCAGGCGGCCCTCGGCCGCTTCCGGCGGCTGCGGCCAGGGCAGGAGCTGGCCCCAGGGGCTGGCCGGGTCGACGCTTGCCAGCCACTGCGGTTCGGGGGTGTCGTCGGCCGCGCGTTCCAGGGCGCGCAGGCGGTCCACCGCGCCAGCGCGGGCGAACTGCGCGCCAGTCAGGCCCTCCACGAAGTGGCCGCGGCGCAGCTTGCCGGTGTCCTCCATCGCGCGGTAGACGGGATACACGCGCCCGAAGCCGCCCGGCAGGCCCTCGGCGCGGGCCATCTCGCGGCTGACCACACCGTAGCGGGCCAGCAGGTTCTCGGCCTGTTCGCGGGCGCGCTCGGTCAGCGACACGCCGGGGTCGATCAGCTCGGCGACCCGTGACCAGCGCCCGCCGGCCAGACCCTGTCCCGGGCGTCGCCGGCCGCGCGCGGAGGTCCTGCGCTGGCCCAGGCTGCGCAGCGGCGCGAAGGTGTCATTGGTGATCTGCCCGGCCCAGACCAGGTCCCAGATCGCGGTTTCGATCGCGTCCTGGCGGGCATCCGGCTGTGCGCTGCGGGCCGCGCGTTCCAGCTCCAGGTAGAAGCAGGCGCCGCGCCGGTCCAGGGCCTCCAGGATCGCCTGCGCCAGCGGGTCGTCGCGGGCGGGGGTATCCGCGGCATCGGCCTCCGGTTCCAGCAGCACCATCGCCTGTTCGCGGCGCAGGAAGCGGATGCGCCCGTCGCGCTGGCCCAGCGCACCACTGCCCACCCAGACGAACTCCCCGGAGGCGGTGATGCGGTCGAGCGCATCCAGCGAGAAGTCGCGCACCCGCATCGGCAGCACATGGGCGGTCCAGGCGGACCAGGGCAGGGCGATGCCCTCCAGTTGGGTCAGCGTGTCGCGCAGGGCGCCGGCCCCGCGTCCGGGTTCGGTCAGGCCCTGCCAGGCGGGCAGGAAGCGACCGAGTGCACGGGCGTCCACTGCCGCAGCCTCGTCGCGCAGCCGCGCCAGGGTGCGGCGCTTCAGTCGCCGCAGGATGTCCAGTTCGCACCAGTCCTCGCCCGTGCCCTGCGGGCGGATCTCGCCGCGCAGCAGCACGCCGGCACGTTCCAGGCTCTCGAGCGCCGGCAGCAGTGCGCCCGGCGCGAGGCCGTAGCGAGCGCCCAGGTCCTCGTTGCGGAAAGGTCCGTGGGTACGGGCGTAGCGGCGCAGCAGCTGTTCCAGCGGGCGCTGCGGCGGTTCCAGGAAGGCGGCGGGCAGGCCGGGCGGGGGCACCACGCCGAGGGCATCGCGGTACAGCGCGGCGTCCTCGGCCGCGATCCAGCGCGACTCGCCGGCGATGCGCACCTCCACCGCGCGCAGGGACCGGGCGAGCTGTTCCAGCCACGGCCCCGGTGCCTCGGCGCAGGCGGCCGCGACCTCGTCCGGGGTCTGGTCCCCGCGCCGGCGCAGCAGGTCGTGCAGGGCGTCGGCGTCCGGCACCCGGGTCGCCTCGGTGGCGTGCGCCAGCTCGGCCTCCAGCTCGGCCAGGGCCTCGGGGTCGATCAGTTCGCGCAGCTCGGCCTGGCCCAGCAGTTCGGCCAGCATGCCGCGGTCGAGCGTGAGCGCCTGGGCCTTGCGCTCGGCCATCGGCGCGTCCTGCTCGTAGATGTAGGCCGCGACATAGGCGAACACCAGGCTGCGGGCGAACGGGGAGGCCTGCGGCGTCTCCACCTCGTGCACGCGGATGCGGCGTTCCTGCACGCCGCGCAGGATCTGGCGCAGGGCGTCCAGGTCGAACACGTCGGCCAGCACCTGGCGGTAGGTCTCCAGCACCACCGGGAAGCTCGCGTACTCGCGCACCGAGGCCAGCAGCTGCTGCGACTTCAGGCGCTGCGCCCACAGCGGGGTGCGCTGGCCGGGGCGGTTGCGTACCAGCAGCAGGGCGCGTGCCGCGTTCTCGCGAAAGGCGCTGGCGAACAGCGTGGAGTTGCCCAGCTCGCGGGTGACCGCCTCCTCCAGCTCCTCCGGGTCGGGGAACAGGCTGTCCAGCTCGGGCAGGTCCTCGCTGTCGGCCAGGCGCAGCACGATGCCATCGTCGGTGTACATCACCTGCACCTCGAAGCCGGAGCGGCTGGTCAGCGCGCCCTGCAGGGCCAGCGCCCAGGGGGCGTGCACGCGCGCGCCGAACGGGGTCAGGATGCAGACGCGCCAGTCGCCGACCTCGTCGCGGAAGCGCTCGACCACAATGCGCTGGTCGGAGGGCAGCTGCCCGGTGGCCTCGCGCTGCTCGTCGATGTAGTCGCTGAGGGTCTCCACCGCCGCCTCCGACAGTGGCGCGTGTTCCCTGAGCCAGGCCGTGCGCTCGGCCCGGCCCATGCGTGCCAGGCGCTCGGTGGCGGCGCCGATGGCCTGGCCGAGCTGGATCGGGCGGCCGGGGCCGTCGCCATGCCAGAACGGCAGCTTGCCGACCTCGCCGGGGGCGGGGGAGACCAGCACCCGGTCACGGGTGATCGCCTCCACATGCCAGGTGCTCGCACCCAGGGTCACGTTCTCGCCGGTCTTCAGCTCGAACACCATCTCCTCGTCCAGCTCGCCGATGCGCGGCCCGCCCTCGCCAACATGCACGCCGTACAGCCCACGGTCGGGGATGGTCCCGGCGTTCAGGCGCGCGGCCAGTGCCGCCCCCCGGCGCGGGGTCAGTTCGTCGCGGGCGCGGTCCCAGGCGAGCCAGGGGCGCAGGTCGGCGAAGTCGGTGCTGGGGTAATGGCCGGAGAGCATGTCCAGCGTGGCCTCGAGCAGCGCCCGCGACAGCTCGCGCCAGGGCGCGGCGCGGCGGACCAGCGCGTGCAGCTCGTCCACCGTGCGCGGGCGTTCGCAGACCATCGCGACGAGCTGCTGGGCCAGCACGTCCAGCGGGTTGTGCGGGGCATGGATCGGTTCCAGCGCGCCGGCCTGCATGCGCTCGCCGATCACCGCGCATTCGAGCAGGTCGCCGCGAAAGCGTGGCAGCAGCAGCGAGCGCGAGACCTGGCCCACCCCGTGCCCGGCACGCCCGGCGCGCTGCAGGCCACGCGCGACCGCACCGGGGGATTCGACCATGATCACCAGATCCACCGCGCCCATGTCGATGCCCAGCTCCAGCGAGCTGGTCGCGACGATGCCGCGCAGGCGCCCGGTCTTCAGCCGGCCCTCGATCTCGGCGCGGCGCTCGTGCGAGACGCTGCCGTGGTGGGCGGCGACCAGGTCCTCCACCGGTTCGGCGTCCTCCGGCTGCTGTTCGCGCCAGGCCCCGTTGATGCGCTGGACCAGTCGCTCGCACAGCCCGCGGCTGTTCACAAACACGATGGTGGAGCGGTGCTCGAGGATCGTGGCCAGCAGGCGCGGCTCCAGGCGTGCGGCGCGGTCGCCGCCAGCGGTGGGGAGCTGCCCGGTGCCCTGGCTGTACACCGCGCCGAGGATGGAGCCGGACGGGATCGGGCCGGATGGTGAAGGGCACTTTGCCTCCGGTCCTTCGATGGTCGGTTCTGCGTGCTCGGCGGGTGGCTCCTCGGGGGCGAGGATCTCCAGGTCCAGGCGCGGTGGCTCGGCGGCGTCGATCACCTCCACCTCGCGGTCGCCGCCGAGGAAGCCGCGCGCCACCTCCACCGGGTGCACGGTGGCGGAAAGCCCGATGCGCTGCGGGTCCTCGCCGCAGCGTTCGGCCAGGCGTTCCAGCGACAGGGCGAGATGCGCGCCGCGCTTGTTGCCGGCCAGCGCATGCACCTCGTCGATGATCACCGTGTGGATGGACTCGAGGTTTTCGGCGGCCTTCGAGCCCAGTAGCAGGTACAGCGACTCCGGCGTGGTCACCAGGATGTCGCCGGGTTCGCGCGCCTGGGCGCGGCGCTCGGCCTGCGGGGTGTCGCCGGTGCGGATGTGTACGGTGGGCTCGCGCGCCGGTTTGCTCAGCCGGGCGGCGGTCTGGGTAATGCCGGTCAGGGGGGCGCGCAGGTTGCGCTCGATGTCGGTGGCCAGTGCCTTCAGCGGCGAGATGTAGAGCACCGAATAGCCGGTACGCGGCTCCGGCGCGGGTTCACCCGTCAGGCGGTCGATCGCACTGAGGAACGCGGCGAGGGTCTTGCCGCTGCCGGTGGGGGCGATCAGCAGGCAGTGGCGGCCGCCCCGGATCGCGGGCCAGCCGCGCGACTGGATCGCGGTCGCCTGCCCGAAGGCCTCGCCGAACCAGGTATCGGTCGCGGGGCGAAAGGGCGTGACCGGCATCGGCTCGGGCGTAGCGGGTCAGGCGTGGCCGACGGTGGTGTCGGTGGTGGCGTGGAAGTAGTCGCTGTCGCGCGCCAGCTCGTCGATCAGCTCGTGCAGCATGGCCAGACGGCTCTCGGCATCCGCGAACGGGGCGCAGTCCTCGCACAACGGATCGCCGCAGGGCTGGCGGCTGTACAGCCAGAAGTGCACGGCACCGGCCAGCAGGCCGTCGGCGACGTCGCCGGTCTCAGTGGCCTGGCCGTCATCGGCAAGCCGGTTCGCCAGCTCGATCAGGTGCTGGGCGGCGTTGTTGTAGGTCTGGTCGGCGGTGTCGTTCATGGGATCTCGGGACAGTCTTGTTTCAGCCAGCGCCAGCCCGTTTGACCGGCACAGAACCCGGCAGTTTACCGCGACTGGCCGATATTCCGAAGAAACAGGGGAATATGCCGCTCTTCCGGCGACAGGCCGCCGTGGGCGCCGACGAAGAACGGCCCCTCGTCGTCGTCCGGCGGGTCCACCAGGTAGGCGTCCTCCGCGGGCAGCAGCAGGTAGTCGCCGGCGCGTGCCCGCAGCTCGGGGTGCTCACGGTGATGCCCCGGCGGTAGGCCCAGCGTGCCGGGCCCCAGCCAGTCAGCGGCGGGGACTGCGGCTACGTCCGCGCCGAAGGCGGCGTCCAGGGCCGTCAGGAAGTCCGTGTCGCGTCCTTCGCGCACATGGGCGATGGCGGCACGTGGCTCGCCGGTCAGGCGGTGGCGCAGGCAGGCCTGCACCGCCGGTTGCTCGCGCAGGTCCAGGCGGCGTTCCATGGTACGCATGCCGTGGTCGGCGGTGGTCAGGAACACGCTTTCCGGGCGCTGGATCTGCGCGCAGGTCGCGGTGTAGGCCAGGTCCAGCTGCTTCAGGTGGCGCTCCACCTCCGGGCTTTCCGGGCCGTATTGGTGGCCCAGGTGGTCGAGCTCCGACCAGTAGACGTAGGTGAAATGCGGCCCCGGGGTCGCGTTCACGTGCGCGGCCACCCGCGCCGGCAGTTCGGACAGGTCCTCGAAGCCGATGAACGCGGCGGAGCTGTTCATCATGCGGTTGTACGGGGTGCCGCCGATCCAGTCCGGGCCGATCATGGTGGTGTGGCAGCCGAGCCGGTCGACCAGGCGGTCTGGCTGTACGCGGCCGGTCAGCTCGCGGTAGCCGAGCGTGGCCGGGCGGTCCTCGGCGTCGCGCTCCTGGCCCATCAGCACCGTCAGCGTGCGTTCGGCGGACGGCAGGCGGGTGTGCCAGCCGAGCAGGCCGTGCTGCGCGGGCGTGCGCCCGGTCAGGATGCTGGTGATCGCGGTAGCCGTGGTGCTGGGGAACACGGTCTCGAGGTCGGTTACGTAGTCCGCGCCCAGAAGCGGCGTGTAGCGGCGATAGCGGGTGGCAAAACCGTCGATCAGCCACAGCACGATATGGCGGTCCGGCCCCAGGTGTTCGGATACGCCCGGCAGCGGCGGGTGGCTGGCCGCCGGGTTCAGGTTGGCCTCAATCTGGCCGAGCAGGTCCATCAGCCCGGGCGCTTCCAGCCGGGCACGCAGGATGTGGTCGACGGCGGATTCGGGCGCGGGGATCTCGGTTAGCGGCAAGGGATCAGGCCTTGCCGCCGTCGCCACCCATGCAGGGCGGGGAGTCGGCGACCTTGCCGGCACGCTCGAACCACTGGTCCGGGTCCAGGGTGTGCAATGCGAGCGCGTGAATACCTCCGGACAGCTCGTCGGCCAGTGCCTGGTTCACCAGCCGATGCCGTGCGATCAGCTTCTGGTCGCGAAAGGCATCCGCGACGATGGTGACTTTGAAATGAGACTCCGAGCCCGGCGGCACGTTGTGCATATGGCTCTCGTTTTCCACCTCCAGGTGCTCGGGCGCAAAGCGCTCCTCTAGCTTCCGGGTGATGGTTTCCTGCATGGTCATGGATAGTTCCCGACAATTGGATTCGATGTGCGCAGTGTTTCGCTGCCGGGCAAGGATGTCCAGAACCGGCATGCAGCGGGCGGGATGCGCCGCGTCTTCAGAGAGATGGGGAGGGGGATATGCGACAGACGCTGGCGTTCGATATCTACGGGACCCTGATCGACCCGCAGAGGATTGCGGAGACGCTCGAGGCCTGGATCGGGGAGCAGGCCCCGGCGCTCGCGCGCGCCTGGCGAGAAAAGCAGCTGGAGTACACGTTTCGCCGCGGGCTAATGGGCGCGTATGCGGACTTCGATGTTTGCACCGAGCAGGCGCTGCAGTATTGCTGTGCGGCCCAGGGCATAACGTTAAGCGCGGAGCAGGAGGCGGAGTTGCTGGAGCGCTATCGCCCGCTCCCGGCTTTTGATGACGCGGCCCCGGCGCTGGAGGCACTGCGCGCGGCCGGCCATCGGTTGTTCGCCTTCTCCAACGGAACCGCGGAGACGGTCAGCGGCCTGCTGCGCCAAGCCGAACTGGACACGTACTTCGCGGATATGGTTTGCGTGGATGAGATTGGGCGCTTCAAGCCGGACCCGGTGGTGTACCGTCACTTCCTGCAGCGCGCGAACGTGCCGGTGACCGAGGCCTGGCTGATATCCGGAAATCCGTTCGACGTGATCGGCGCGCAGGCGGTGGGCATGCAGACGGTGTGGCTCGACCGCCCGGGACAGGGGCTATTCGATCCCTGGGGCGTGGAGCCTGCGGCCACGATTCAGCGGCTCGCCGAACTGCCTACTCTTGAGGGTGTTGCGCCCCACGGCCAGACCTGATCCCGCACGACTGAGGGCTCAGGCTACGACTTCGGCAGGCTCACGCTGCGGGTCGTGGAGTTCCAGATCGACCATCAGCTCGTTGGCCAGGGCCTCAAGGTCGTCTTGCAGGGTATCCAGGTCCACGTCGTCTGGGACACCCAGCTCGGCCTGGGCGCGAAACATCGGCTCTCCGGTCATGGAACCCGGCTCGCAGGCTGTATCCAGCGTCTCGACACTGACGCCGTGGCGAGACAGGACGGCCGTAATGTCCTGCACAATGCCTGGATGGTCATGCCCCATCAGATCCAGCCGTACGCGGTGCCGGGTCGGCGCCGGCAGTTCACTCCCGCGCTGAATGTGGACTTGAAGACCCTCGCCCTCCAGCTCACGCAGGGCTGCTTCCAGCCCCTCGACGGCCTCCGCTTCGGCTTCCAGTAACACGACCCCCGCGAACTGCCCGGCCAGCTGCGCCATCCGGCTCTCCAGCCAGTTGCCGCCCGCCGTGCGCGCCCGCGCGGCAACTGCGCTCACCAGCCCCGGCCGGTCCGGCCCGACCAGCGTCAGAATCAGCGAAGTCTTCATGTTCCGTCTCCCAGCGAAAATGTCGTAGGCGAACCATCCTACGGCATCGTCCCCGGGGCTGGGTATGGCGACCCCCGTGGGAACTTTGGAAGCCTCTGGCAAGATCCGCGGGTCGCTGAGCCATTGGGCGGCCAGTTTCCCAAGGCCGCCCGGTTTTCTTCACGGGATTCTAGTGCGTCCCCAGGGGCGCGGATATAAGGGATGCCCTGGCTGACGAGGCCCGGGTGCGTTGGGCTCCGATAAAAGGTCAGGCGTCGGTGGTTTCCGGGAGGTTGTAGAAGGCGCGGGCGGTGGCGGTGGTGTGGGCTGCGAGTTCCTCCGGTGTTTCGTCGCGGAGTTGGGCGACGTATTCGCCGATGTGGGGGAGGAAGGCGGGTTCGTTGCGCCGGCCGTTGCCGAGCTTCTTGCCGGAGCCCTTGGGCAGGGTGCGCGGCAGGAGGTAGGGGGCGTCGGTCTCGATCATCAGGCGGCCGCGCGGGATGCGCGGGACCAGCGGGTGCAGGTGGGTGCCGCGGCGCTCGTCGCAGACCCAGCCGGTGATGCCGATGTGGCAGTCGAGATCGAGGTATTCGGCCAGGGCGTCAGCCTCGCCGGTGAAGCAGTGCACCACGGCGGCCGGCAGCTTGTCGCGCCAGCGGCGCAGGATCTGGGCGAAGTCGTGGTGGGCGTCGCGCTCGTGCAGGAATACCGGCAGGCCGAGATCGGCGGCCAGCTCCAGCTGGGCCTCGAAGGCGATGCGCTGCTGCGGGCGCGGCGAGTGGTCGCGGTTGTAGTCCAGCCCCATCTCGCCCATGGCGACGACGTTGGCGTCCGCGCGGGCGAGGTCACTGAACCGGGCGGCGATCGCATCGGTCCACTGTTTGGCCAGGTGCGGGTGCACGCCCAGGGTGGCGCGGCAGCAGTCCGGGTACTGGTCGGCGATCTCCAGGCATTTCTCGCTCTGGTGGGCGTCGGCGCCGGTGATCAGCATCCAGGACACGCCGGCCTCGCGGGCGCGTTCGAGGACCTCGTCGCGTTCCTTGTTGAAGGATTCGTGGGTGACGTTGAAGCAGATATCGATCCATTCCATGCGCGGTATGCTAACGGATTGGACGCGCAGCGCCAGATCCCCGGCGCCGTCATTGCGAGGCGCCGAAGGCGGTGAAGTAATCTCCTGCGGCTGGCAGCGCGGTGGATTCGAGGGCTCCGGTGGTTTCGGGCCGGCAGATTGCTTCGTCGCTGCGCTCCTCGCAATGACGGGGGAACAATCGGCGTCATCGCGAGGAGCGTAGCGACGTGGCACAAAAGCGCGAAGCGCGTTGAACGGCCGCAGGCCGGCCCGGAGGGCGGGCCGATCGCTCTGCCAGCTTTGGGAGATTGCCGCGGCGCCTTCGGCGCCTCGCAATGACGGGGGAATAATCGGCGTCATCGCGAGGAGCGTAGCGACGTGGCGATCTGTGGGGGTGGCCCGGGCCGGGGCGGAGAAGCGTGGGGGGGGTGCGGATGGAGGTTGCCACGGCCCCTGCGGGGCCTCGCAATGACGGGGTCCTTGTCCGGGTTTGGGGTATGGACCGCGTGGGCGTGATACGTGTTGAACGGTTATTGATGATTTGGAGTTTGGAATGCGTGATGCGAGTCCCCAGGCGGTTTATCTGAGCGATTACCAGCCGCCGGCGTTTGTGGTGGAGAGCCTGGAGTTGGACTTTGATCTGGCGGCGGCGACCACCGAGGTGACCACGCGCATGGCGGTACGGCGCAATCCGCAGGCGGCGGAGCCGAACGGGGCGCTGCGGCTCTACGGCGATGGCGTCGAGCTGGTGTCGCTGACCGTGGATGGGGCGCAGCCGGGCGAGGGCCTGCTGGAGCAGGATGCCGAGGGCCTGCTGCTGCACGGCTTGCCGGAGGCGGTGCGGCTCGAGATTGTCAGCCGCTGCCACCCGGAGCAGAACACCGCATTGGAAGGCCTGTACGCCTCCAGCGGCATGCTGTGTACCCAGTGCGAGCCGGAGGGCTTTCGCCGCATCACGTTCTTCCCCGATCGTCCGGATGTGCTGACCACCTACCGCGTGCGCCTGGAAGCGGACCGGGCGCAGTACCCAGTGCTGCTGGCCAACGGCAACCGCGTGGAGGCCGGCGAGCTGGACGGCGGGCGCCACTACGCGGTGTGGGAGGACCCGTTCCCCAAGCCGTCGTACCTGTTTGCGCTGGTCGCCGGGGATCTGGCCTGCCAGCGCGACACCTTCACCACCATGTCCGGGCGCGAGGTCGCGCTGGAGCTGTTTGTGGAGGCGCACAACGCCGATCGCTGCGACCATGCGCTGGCCTCGCTGAAGCGCGCGATGCGCTATGACGAGGAGGCCTTCGGCCGCGAATACGATCTGGACGTGTACATGATCGTCGCGGTCGACGACTTCAACATGGGGGCGATGGAGAACAAGGGGCTGAACCTGTTCAACGCCAAGTACGTGCTGGCCAGCCCCGACACTGCCACCGACAGCGACTTTGTCGCCATCGAGTCGGTGATCGCCCACGAGTATTTCCACAACTGGTCGGGCAACCGCGTGACTTGCCGCGACTGGTTCCAGCTGTCGCTGAAGGAAGGGCTCACGGTCTTCCGCGACCAGGAGTTCACCACCGACTGCACCCTGTTCGGCGTCAAGCGCATCGACGATGTCGCCATGCTGCGCGCCTTCCAGTTCCCGGAGGATGCGGGCCCGCTGGCGCACCCGGTGCGCCCGGATCACTACGCCGAGATCAACAACTTCTACACCCTGACCGTCTACGAGAAGGGCGCGGAGCTGATCCGCATGCTGCGCACCCTGATCGGCCGCGAGACTTTCCGTCGCGGGCTGGACCTCTACTTCGAGCGCTTCGACGGCCAGGCGGTGACGACGGACGACTTTGTCGCGGTGATGGCCGAGGCCAGCGGGCGCGATCTCTCCCGCTTCAAGCGCTGGTACACCCAGGCCGGCACGCCGCATGTGACCGCAGGCACTGCGTTCGACGGCCCGGGCGGCCCGGCCCGCATCACGCTCTCGCAGGAGACCCCGGCGACCCCGGGGCAGGCGCACAAGGAGCCGGTGGTGATCCCGATGCGCATGGCCTTTCTCGGTGCCAACGGCCAGCGCATCCGCGCGCGCCGGGAAGGCGACGACGCCGCGCGCGACGAATGGGTGCTGGAGCTGGACGCCGCCGAGCACACCTTCTGCTTCGAGGAACTGTCCGCCGAGGTGGCCGCGATCTCCTGGCTGCGCGGCTTCTCCGCGCCAGTGATCCTGAACGCCAACCAGGGCGTGGACGAACTGGCCCACCTTCTGGCGCATGACGATGACGCCTTCGCCCGCTGGGAGGCCGCGCAGACCCTGTTCCGCCGCGCGATCCGTGCCCGTATCGAACATGACGCTGCCGACTCCGCGCTGGAGGCCGCCATTGAGCACGCCCTGCATGCCCTGATCGAGGATCCGGCGATCGAGCCGGTGCTGCTGGCGACCATCCTGCAGTTGCCTCCCACGCGCGAGCTGGCCGAGTTGTTCGAGCGCGTTGATCCGGTGCGCCTGCGCATGGAGCGTGACGACCTGGAGAAGCGTCTCTATGCCCCGCTGACCGGTGCGATGCAGCCGATCCAGCCGAAGCTGGACGACGTGGACAACGGTGCCTTCACCGCCGAGGCGATGGGCCTACGCCAGCTGCGCAACCGCCTGCTGGCGCTGCGTGTGGCCGCCGGTGACCAGGCCGCAGTGCCCGAGGCCCTGGCGCAGTATCAGAAGGCGCGCAGCATGACCATGCGCATGGGCGCGCTGAATGCAGTGAACGAGCTGGATCACGAGGCCCGCCAGGTGCTGCTGACGGACTTCGAGCAGCGCTACCGCGACGACCCGCTGGTGCTGGACAAGTACTTCGGTCTGCAGGCCGGCAGCCAGGTCCCCGGCGGCTTCGAGCGCCTGGAGGCGCTGCTGGAGCACCCCGGGTTCCGCTGGACCAACCCGAACCGGGTGCGTGCGGTGCTGGGACCGTTTATGGCGCGCAACGAACGCCATTTCCACCAGGAAGACGGCACGGGCTACCGCCGCATGGGCGGCTTCGTCGAGAAGCTGGATACGATGAACCCGCAGACCGCCGCGCGCCTGGCCCAGCCGCTGACCCGCTGGCAAAAGGTGGACAGCGTTCGCGGCGAACAGATGCGCGCGGAACTCGAGCGCCTCGCCGCGCTCGAACTGTCGCGCGACCTGCGCGACGTGATCGAGCGCGCCCTCGCCGACTAGGCGTCTGTTGACCCGGGGTCCTTGTGGGAGCCTGGTTGCAGGCGAATGCTCTAAGCGGGTCTGACTCTGGCGGGGTTTCGCCTGCGAGCGGGCTCCTGTAGGAAGATTCGGAATGGGGTCTTCGGTGGCGCAACTGAGGCCAGTCTCTTTAGTAGTGGGGACTGGCCTGTCTGTTTCGTGGGTCAGATCGGGCGTTGGGCGACTGTGGCGGCCAACTCCTGGGACTCGTCGTCGCGCTGGATACGGATGTCGAGTGCTTCGCCGGGGGTGGTCCGGGCGATCACGTTCAGGGCCTCGCGCGGGGTATTGACGCTGTTGCCGTCGAGATGGGTGATGATGTCGCCCGGTCGGATGCCCGCCTCTTCGGCGGGTCCTTCGCGCAGGATGCCGGCGACGAGCACGCCGCGCGGGGCGTCCAGGCCAAAGGATTCGGCCAGCTCGCGGTTCATGGCCTGAACCTCGATGCCGAGCCAGCCGCGGGCCACATAGCCCTGTTCGATGATTTCCGTCATCACGCTGCGGGCGAGGTCCACGGGGATGGCGAAGCCGATGCCGTGCGAGCCGCCGGAGCGCGAGAAGATCGCGGTGTTGATGCCGATGACCTCGCCGCCGGCGTTGATCAGCGCGCCGCCGGAGTTGCCGGGGTTGATGGCCGCATCGGTCTGGATGAAGTCCTCGAAGGTGTTGATGCCGAGCTGGTTGCGCCCGGTTGCCGAGACGATGCCCTGGGTAACGGTCTGACCTACGCCGAACGGGTTGCCAATGGCCAGGACCACATCCCCCACCTGCAGGTCGCGGGAGTGCCCCAGCGTCGCGACCGCCAGGTCCGGCACGCGCACCCGAAGCACGGCCAGGTCGGTGTCGGCATCGATGCCGATGATCTCCGCAGGGTGTGCGGTACCGTCGGGCAGCATGATCGCGATGGCATCCGCCTCCTCGATCACGTGGTGATTGGTGAGGATGTGCCCCTGATCGGTCATGATGACCCCGGAGCCGAGGCTGGACTGCTCGCGTTCGTCGGGTGGCAGTGGCTGGCCAAAGAACTCGTGGAGGCCGAAGCCCGTGGGCCTGTCGATGGTGCGCGAGGTCATGATGTTGACCACCGCCGGCGCGGCGCGGCGCACGCCCTCTGCGTAGCTCACGGGGGCGGCGGCCGAGGTCGATTCGCCGACGGTTTCCGTGACCTGTAGCGAAGCCTCGTCGCCGCGGTTGAGGATGTCGGGAAAGAACACGGCGATCACCACGGCCAGGGCGACCCCGGTCAGCGCGGCTTGCAGCAGGAAGCGAGAGAAATTCACCATAGACTGAATATACCGAAACATAGATTAAGGAAACACTGATCACTGTACACACTCGCGCTCGAGTCACTATTGCGTGCGAACAATCAAGAGAGGATCCCGTCGTGGTCGATCGCGAAGAACTGATGCAGGCACTGGATGCGGAGCTCCAGCCGGAACGCTTCCATGATTACTGCCCGAACGGGCTCCAGGTGGAGGGGCGCCGCGAGATCCGTTCGATCGTGAGCGGGGTGACCGCTTCGCTGGCCATGGTGGAAGCGGCCGTGGAAGCGGATGCGGACATGCTCCTGGTGCACCATGGCTACTTCTGGAAAGGCGAGCCGCAGCCGGTGACCGGCATGAAGCGCGAGCGCATGCGCCAGTTGCTCGCACACGAGATCAATCTGGTGGCCTATCACCTGCCGCTGGATGCCCACCCGGAGCTTGGAAATAACACGCAGCTGGCCCGTCGACTGGGCTTCTCCATTGACGGGGCCTTGCGTGAGGACGGGGTGGGACAGGTCGGAACCCCGGCGCAGTCGATGTCGGCCGATGCGATGCGGATTCACATCAGTCAGGTGCTAGGGCGCGAGGCGTTGTGTGTGGAGGCGGGTGACCACTCGATTCGGCGCATTGCCTGGTGCACCGGTGGCGCCCAGTCGCTGCTGACCGAGGCGGCGGCGCTGGGGGTGGATGCCTACATCAGTGGCGAGATTTCCGAGCAGACTACCCACGAGGCGCGCGAATTGGGGGTGCATTATTTCGCAGCGGGGCATCATGCCACCGAGCGCTATGGGGCACCCGCCCTGGGGCAGTGGTGCGCCGACCGTTTCGGGGTCCATCACCAGTTTATCGAGATTGATAACCCGGCCTGATCGCCGGGTATCAGGGATTCGTTTTCCCAGGATCGTCCGGCGCCGCCCTCCCGCGGTGCGGGGTGTTCCGATTCGGGGCATTTGAGCGTTCGTGGGTGTGGCTCGGATTAGTCTTCTATCATCAATCGCTTATGTTTAAGTGGTTGTGCTGTCTCCGAGTGCCGCGCTCGGTCTTAAGGCAGTAATCTACTTGACCTTATTAGCGTGTTCGGGAATTCTATCGGATTTTACAGCCCGCCCAGATGGGTATTCGCGCGCATCGCCCCGGGCGTTCGCGCGCTGGCTGCGCCTTCGTTGTGCGGTCGCGGGAACACGATTTCAACACGTTGTTTGGAGAGACAAACATGGCAAACCAAGGCGTAAACCGAGGCCGTCGCCGGTTCCTCGTCGCCGCGACATCCGTCGTAGGCGGAGCCGGGGTCGCCGCAGTCGCGGCCCCGTTCCTGGCGTCCTTGCAGCCCAGCGCGCGCGCTCAGGCAGCTGGGGCCCCTGTCGAGTTCGACGTGTCCGCCATCGAGCCGGGTCAGCGTGTCAGCGTCGAGTGGCGCGGTCAGCCGATCTGGGTGGTGCGGCGCACCGACGAGATGATTGCCGGTTTGTCCGAGATCAGGGATCGCCTGCGTGATCCGGATTCCGAAGTGGAAAGCCAGCAGCCGGAATATGCGCAAAACGAACACCGTTCGCGCGAGGAGGAGTTCCTGGTGGTCATCGGCATCTGCACCCATCTGGGCTGCTCGCCGAGCTACCGCCCGGAGATCGGCGACCCCGAGATGGGTTCCGACTGGCAGGGCGGCTGGCTGTGCGGCTGCCACGGCTCGCGTTTCGACCTGGCTGGTCGCGTCTACCGCAACATGCCCGCAGCGACCAACCTTGTGATCCCGCGGCACATGTATCGGACCGACACCGTGCTTGTCATTGGCGAAGATGAAGACGGGGAGGCGATCTAATGGCCAGCAATCCTGATACCAAGATCCAGGGCGGTGTTCTGGGCTGGGTCGACGCCCGCTTCCCGCTTTCCCAGATGTGGAACGAGCATCTGGCGCAGTATTACGCACCGAAGAACTTCAACTTCTGGTACTTCTTCGGTTCCCTGGCCCTGCTGGTGCTGGTCATCCAGATCGTATCCGGCATCTTCCTGACCATGTTCTACAAGCCTGACGCCGAGCTCGCCTTCGCGTCGGTCGAGTACATCATGCGTGATGTGGAGTGGGGTTGGCTGATTCGCTACATGCACTCCACGGGCGCCTCCCTGTTCTTCGTGGTGGTCTATCTGCACATGTTCCGGGCGCTCCTGTACGGCTCCTACAAGAAGCCGCGCGAGCTGATCTGGATCTTTGGTGTGCTGATCTACCTGGTGCTGATGGCCGAGGCCTTCGCCGGCTACCTGCTGCCGTGGGGTCAGATGTCCTACTGGGGTGCGCAGGTCATCGTGAACCTGTTCCAGACCATCCCGTATATCGGGCCGGACCTGGTCACCTGGATTCGCGGTGACTTCCTGCTGTCCGACGCGACCTTGAACCGCTTCTTCGCGCTGCACGTGATTGCCCTGCCGCTGGTGCTGATCATGCTGGTGGCCGCGCACATCATTGCGCTGCACGAAGTGGGTTCCAACAACCCGGATGGCATCAACATCAAGGACACCAAGGACGAGAACGGCATCCCGAAGGATGGCATCCCGTTCCACCCCTACTACTCCGTGAAGGACCTGGTGGGTGTCGGCGTGTTCCTGATGGTGTTCGCCGCGATCATGTTCTTCTTCCCTACCGGGGCCGGTCTGTTCCTGAAGCCGGATAACATGATCCCGGCGGATCCGCTGGTGACGCCGGACCTGATTCCGCCGGTGTGGTATTTCACCTCCATGTACTCGGTGCTGCGCTCCGTGCCCGATCCGTTCCTGGGTGTGGTTGCCATGGGTCTTGCGGTGGTGATGCTGTTCTTCATCCCCTGGCTGGATCGCAACCCGGTTCTGTCGATGCGCTATCGCTCGTTCGCGGCCAAGTTCAACCTGGCGGTGTTCGTGGTGGCCTTTGTGATCCTGGGTTGGCTGGGCCTCCAGCAGGCCACCACCGAGGTAAGCGAGATGAGCTATCGCTTCTCGACGGTCTACTTCGCGTTCTTCTTCCTGCTGTGGTTCCTCAGCAAGGAACGTTCCGTGGCCTTCAGCCTGATCGCATTCGCCGTGGTTGCCGGGATCTACACGATCTACGACATCCTGCGGTTTGATCCGAGTGACGCGGGTCTGATCATGTGGTCCTGGTTGATTCCGACCGTGTATCTGTTCGTGACCATGGTGGCCCCCGCCTTCGCGCGTGGCCTGGGCCGTGACCGTGCCGTTCCGGAAAGGGTGACTTCGTAATGAAAACGCTGATTGCAACTACGTTCCTGGCCGCTGCGGCCCTGTTCACCGTGCCGGCGGCTTCCGCCGCCTCGGCCTCGGGTGACCTGCAAAAGGCCAATGTCGACGTGTCCAACGAGGCTTCGCTGCAGCGCGGCGCCACGTTGTTCATGAATTACTGCATGGCCTGTCACTCGACCGAATACATGCGTTACAACCGTGTAGGCCGAGACATTGGTCTGACCGAGCAGCAGGTTGAGGACAACTTTATCTTCATCACCGATAAGGATGGCGAGCCGGTCGGCGTGGGCTCTCTGATGAAGAACGCCATGAGCGATGACTATGGCGAAGAGGCCTTTGGTGTGGTCCCGCCGGACCTGACCATGACCACCCGAATCCATGGTGAAGACTGGGTCTACACCTTCCTGAAGAGCTTCTACATCGATGAGTCGCGTCCGCTGGGCGCGAACAACACCGTGTTCAGCAACGTCGGCATGCCGCACGTGCTTTGGGAGCTGCAAGGCTGGCAGGAAAAGGTGGTTGACGACGACGGCAACGAGCGGATCGAGCTCGTGCGCTCCGGCAAAATGACGCCCAGCGAATATGACCGGGCGGTGCGCGACATCGTCACCTACCTCTCCTACATGGGCGAGCCGATGCAGCTGGACCGTCAGCGTATTGGTCTTTACGTTCTGATTTTCCTGGGGATTTTCACGATCCTCGCCTACTTCTTGAAAAAGGAGTACTGGAAAGACGTACACTAGGCGGCCTGATCCGTCGCCGGCGGGCGCTCAGGGATGAGCGCCCGCCGGTGTTATTGACCGTCTGCCCGGCGCGGCGTGCCGCACGACCGGGGTAGGGAGAAAGCTATGGCGCTGGTCGCCAACCGTCGTTCTGTTATGACCCTGTTTTCCGCCCACGACTGCGTGCGTTGCCATCGGGTGCGCATTATTCTCGCGGAGAAGGACATCGCCGTAGATGTCGTGAATCTCGGGCCGGACGAGTTGCCCGAGGATCTTTCCGATCTGAATCCGTACAACGAGGTCCCGACCCTGGTGGATCGTGATCTGGCCCTGTACGGCACCCATGTCATCACCGAGTATTTGGATGAGCGCTTTCCGCATCCGCCGCTGATGCCGGTGGACCCGGTCTCGCGCGCGGCCGCGCGCCTGGCGCTCTACCGCGTGGAGCGCGACTGGTATGACGGTATGGATGCCGTGTATCAGGCATCGGGCTCCGGCCTGACCAAGGCCCGCAAGATCCTGCGTGAGAGTCTGGTCAACTCGGCGGAGATCTTTGAGCTCAAGCCGTACTTCCTGAGTGACGAGTTTTCCATTGTGGACTGCGCCATCGCACCGGTGATGTGGCGGCTGCCTGCGGTGGGGATCGATCTGTCTGCTTTGCCGCAGGCCATCCAGGAGTACGCCGACCGCGTGTGCAAGCGCGAGTCGTTCCAGTTGAGTCTGACTGAGGCCGAGCGCGAGCTGCGGCTGTGACTTCGTCCCGCCCCTATCTGCTCCGTGCACTGTGGGAGTGGGTCACGGATAACGGCTTTACGCCACATCTGCTGGTCGATGCCACGATTGAAGGCGTCATTGTGCCCGAGGCGTTTGTGGAGCAGGGCAAGATCACCCTGAATGTGGGTCCCTCGGCGGTCCAGGCCCTGAACATTGGGGACGAGGCCGTTGCCTTTTCCGCCCGTTTCGCGGGTAACCCGATGGATGTCTTTGTGCCCATGCAGGCGGTGCTTGCGGTGTACGCACGCGAGAACGGGCAGGGGATGATGTTCGGCAGCGAGCCGGGCCCTGGCCCCGAGGACGATGGTCCAGGCGCGCCGCCGGATGGGTCCGGGGATGGCGGGGGCGGAGAGGATGCCCCGGCGCCCAAGCGCAAGGGGCCGTCGCTCAAGGTCGTCAAGTAGTGTGGTGGGCCCCGTACGGGGCCCTCTTCTTTTCCGGGGACGGGTTCCGGCCGAAGGGAGCGGCGCCTCAGGGCTGGCCGGGTGCCTTCCCCGGGTTGAGGATGTTGTCCGGATCGAACTCGCGCTTGATCCCCGCCATCAGCCCCAGTGCGACCGGATCCAGCTCGCGGGCGAGGAAGGGGCGCTTCACCAGTCCGATCCCATGTTCGCCCGACAGGGTCCCGTCCAGCGACAGGACCAATGCGAACACCGCATCCAGGCAGCGTTCGGCTGCGGCCAGTTCCTGGGGATCGTCGGGGTTGACCAGCAGGTTCACGTGGATGTTGCCATTCCCCGCGTGACCGAAGTTTACGATCTTGATTCCGTGCTCCTGGGCCAGCCGGTCCAGCCCGGTAATCAGATCGGGGATGCGCGACACCGGCACCACCACATCCTCGTTGATCTTTTTCGGCGCGACCGTGCGCAAGGCAGGGGACAATGCCTTGCGCACCGCCCACAAGGCCTGGGCTTCCTCGGGTGTGTCGGCCGCCAGCGTCTGCAGGCAGCCCTCGCCCTCGGCGGCTCGGCGGATGCCGGTCGTCGTCGCCTCGATGCCGGCATCGGTACCGTCCGTCTCAATCATCAGGATCGCACCGGCCTCTCTGGGCAGGGGGCTGTCGGGCGCATAGTCACGGATCATCGCGATCGCGGAGTGATCCATGAACTCCAGCGCCGATGGCACCTCCGCACGGGCCATCAGGCGCGAGACCCCTCGCGCTGCGTCACCGACGGTACGGTAGACCGCCTGGATCAGCCGGGTGGCCTCAGGCTGGGGTGTGAGTCGCAACGTCGCCTCGGTGATCACGGCGAGGGTCCCTTCCGAGCCAATCAGAAGCCTGGTCAGGTCGTACCCGACCACGCCCTTGGTGGTATGGACGCCCGTGCGGAAGGCCTCGCCGGTACCGGCCACCGCGGCCAGCCCCAGCGTGTTGTCGCGTGGGGTCCCGTACTTCACCGCGTGGGGTCCGGCGGAGTTGTACGCCAGGTTCCCACCCAGGGTGCAGTAGGCGCTGCTGGTGGGGTCCGGAGGCCAGAAAAAGCGCTCGCGCCCCGCCGCCTGTTGGATCTCTCCGTTGGTCACACCCGGCTCTGCAATCAACAAGCGGTTGGCGGGGTCCACCTCCAGGATGCGATTCATGCGCTCGAAGGACACGACCAGCCCGCCATGGTCGGGAACGGCGGCCCCGGTGGTGCCGGTACCGCGTCCGCGGCTGGTGAGCGGTACGCCCAGCCGGCGGCACAGGCGTACGAGTTCGCGCACCGTGTCGGCGTCCCCCGGGAAGGCAACCGCGTCCGGCGCGGCATGCAGCTTGGAATTGTCGGCACCGTAGGCCCAGCAGTCTGCGGGATCCAAGAGGCGATCCTCGGGGGGGAGAAGCTGTTCGAGTTCGCGCGCCAGCGGGGTCATAGCAGCCGCCTCACGAGACGGAGGCCTGGATGGCATCTTGCAGCCACTCGATCCGGTCCTGGCCGTCCAGGGTAATCACATCGAAGCGCACCGGCCCGTTCCAGTCGCGTTCCTGCAAATAGGCCTCGGCCACCCGAAGCAGGCGTGCCTGCTTGCGGCGGTCGATGCTTTCCGCGCCCCCGCCGAAGCCTGGGTGGCTGCGCTTGCGGACTTCCACCAACACCAGGGTTTCGCCTTCCATCGCGACGAGGTCCAGCTCGCCGTAGGGGCGGCGCACATTGCGTGCCTCGACTCGCAACCCCTGCTGTTCAAGGTGACGGGCGGCACGGTCTTCGGCTGCCTGGCCCGAGACGCCCGGTCGGAACATTCAGGAATCCCCACCCATGGCGTCGATACGCCGGGGTTCGCCGCGCTCAAAGCGGGCCCAGGCAGGCTCGCGCACCCACTGACCATCAAAGGGATTCAGACCCCAGGTGCCGCTGCCCCCGGTGAGTTGATGATGAGCGGCGCTGCGCACCGAGTCCTGGCGCACGCTCAGGCGCATCGCGTCCATTCCCAGCGCCACGAAGCGGGGAAGGGTCTCCGGATCGGGCGTGCCGTTTTCGTCTCCAACAAGCGGGCTCACCCGGTCAAACAGCCAGGGGGCGTCGGGGAACACGATGCCGTTCAGGTCGGCATCGCGATTGGCGTTCGGAGACCCGCCGTAGACATGGGCGGTGGACATCATCGGCAGGTGGCTGGCCCGGTGGAAATGCAAATGCGGTACGACCCGGCGGACCTGGGACGCCGAACCCGCAATAAACAGGTGGTCGACATCCGCGCGAACCTGCGGGTCAGCTTCCAGTTGCAACCCGGTGCGTCGGGCGACATCGCGGATGCGCGATTCGCTTTGTTGGATGCCCAGGGCGTTGCCAATGGTGCTATTCAGTTCGCCGTCGTCGGACTGAATCCGGATGATGTCGCGGGGGCGCCGGTCCTGTTCTTCCAGCGCGGCCTGGTAGGCCGACGCCACACGGTCGCCGAATGTCCCCTCGGGCAGGATGATCAGTCCGTGGTGCCATCCGGCCCGGTCGGCGCGATCGGCGACGGCGCGGGCATCCTCTTCCGGGTTTAGCGCCAGGGTGGTGAGTGGCGCGTCCACGGGGGATTCCGTCCGATTTAGCAGGACGGTGCGGGCATGACGGTCGTTGCTGGCGACCTGGGCGACGGATTCACGCCGCAATGGCCCGATAATGCGGTCCACCCCGGATTCCACTCCGCGCCGATAGAGGGCGGCGGCGGCCTCTGGTTCGCCCCGCGTGTCCTGTACGATCAGGCGGCCTTGACCGCCCTCCGCGTAATAGGCGCGAGTGATTCCATCGAGAATGGCATTGCCGAGTTCACCAAGGTCCCCGGATAGCGGCAACAGCACCAGAGTGTCGCCGGGTGCGTCCACGGCCAGGGGGTGACTCGCCAGCAGGTCTGGTAGCAGGCTATTCGCGGGGTGCGAGGGATGGCGTTCGCGCCATTGCCCGGCGGCCCGGCGCGCCTCTTCTTCTGTTTCGGCCGCTCGCAAGAGTCGGAACAGGCTCACCCAGGCATCGCCATCCGGGAGGTGGTTGCCCACGACCTGTTCGCGTTGAGCGGGCCGGAGGGCGGCCAGCAGGCCCCAGATGCGGTGCTGATTCTCGCCATGCGCATCCGGCTCCATCACCAGCAGCCCATCGAGGCGCAGGCGGGTGTCCAGGGCCTGATACCATTGCCCCTCGCGCTCCAGCAGCCGGGCGTGCAGCGACAGGCCTTGGCTGTACACCTCCGGGGTTCGGGTGGGGTCCTCCGGATCATCCGCACCCAGTCGCTCTCGGGCCCGTTCCCAGTCTTCCTGGAGGGCCGCAAGCTGCGCCCCCAGCAGGCGCCCCGCCTGCGTCTCGCGTTCGACATCGGGGAGTTCGGCCCAGAGGGCCTCGGCCTGGTCGATCTGGTCCTGTGTTGGCTCGTCCAGTGCCAGCACGGCGCCAATCGCGCGCCGGGCGGTCTCGGGTTCCGGGCGCGCGCGGGCCTCGCTTAGAAGCAGGCTGGCCTGTACCTCGGCCGGAAGCTCCGCCAGGTCGGGGCGCTCTTCGGGATCCGGGGTTGGCTCCGGGTCCGGGCGCGGGGTGGCGCAACCCACCACGATCGCGGTGGTGAGCAGCAACAAGGCAAGGCGGGACAGGGGCCGGGCGGGCCCGGCGCGATTGGGGATTAGGATCACGATAGCGATTCGTCAGCGAATGAGGAGTCAGTATTGAAAGCGCATCAGGCCGTGTCAACGAACTGGGGCACGTTGTGGGTAGTGGCTACCCCGATCGGCAACCTCGGGGATTTGAGCCCGCGCGCCGGCGAGGTCCTGAGCCGAGTGCAGCGTATTGCCGCGGAGGATACGCGACACAGCGCCGGGCTGCTGGCCCATTTAGGGGTGCGCACGCCCCTGGTCAGCCTGCATGAGCACAATGAGGCCGAGCGCATCCCGTCGTTACTGGAGGCATTGGCTGCGGGTGAGGACATCGCCCTGATCTCGGATGCCGGTACGCCACTGGTTTCCGATCCCGGTTTCCGCCTGGTACGGGCTGCCCGCGAGGCTGGCGCTCCCGTGCGTGCGGTGCCGGGTCCTAGTGCGCCGCTTGCGGCGCTCGCCGTTGCGGGTTTGCCGTCGGACCGCTTCTGCTTCGAGGGCTTTCTGCCGCACGCCTCCGGCGCGCGTCACCGCCGGCTCGAGCGGCTGCTCGCACAACCGGTGACGACCATTTTGTTTGAATCGTCCCACCGTATTCGGGCCGCCGCCAATGACCTGGCGGAACTGGCACCGGAGCATGAGGTCTTCCTGGCGCGTGAGCTCACCAAGCAGTTCGAGGAGCATTATCGTGGCCCCGCGGGCGAGCTGCCCGCCTGGCTGGATGCCGACAGCAACCGCACTCGTGGCGAGTTCGTGCTGATCCTGGCGCCGGCACCCTTGCCCGACACGGGCGGCGAGGCCGACGATCCCCTGTCCGCCGAACACGAACGCCTGCTCGCCGGGTTACTGCAGGAACTCCCCCTCAAGCGCGCCGCGCGTCTCCTCTCCGACGCCACCGACTTGCCCCGCAACCGCGTCTACGCCCGCGCCCTAGCTCTTAAAGACGCCGAGAGCTAGAGCCTCTTTTTCACCACGAAGCACACGAAGGCACGAAGAAGGTCAAGGTCAAAAGCAATCGACAGGAAGGCTGGAAGGATAGAAGGGCATTCCCGCTGGCAGGATTGGCCGGACACTCATGGCTACACCGTCCGAGCCCGGCGTGTTTAACCCGCATTCATTCCTTCAAATCTTCCCGTCTTCCTGTGAAGCGCCCTTGCTCTTCTTCGTGCCTTCGTGTGCTTCGTGGTGAACAAAAGGGGGCGTCGGGGGCAGGCCATTGAAAAGCCTTGCGTTCGGGGGCGGGGCGGCGTACAAGGAGCGCGGGAGTCGGCCTGGCAGTCGCTGCATCCATTGGATGTGGAGGAAAGTCCGGGCTCCACAGGGCAGGACGCCAGGTAACACCTGGGCGGCGCGAGCCGACGGAAAGTGCCGCAGAAAATACACCGCCGATGGCCCTCGGGCACAGGTAAGGGTGAAATGGTGCGGTAAGAGCGCACCGCGCGGCTGGTAACAGTCCGTGGCAGGGTAAACCCCGTCCGGAGCAAGGCCAAATAGGGGTGCATGGTGTGGCCCGCATCGCACCCGGGTAGGCTGCTCGAGGCGTCCGGTGACGGACGTCCCAGATGAATGACTGTCCACGACAGAACCCGGCTTACGGCCGGCTCCCACTTTTTCCCACGTTGCTTCCTCAGGTGGCCGGTTCCGGTTGCACCCAACCCGTCGTGTGTGCCGCAAACTTATAAAGTGATGCATTAAGTTTGAGGTTCAACGCCAGGCTTTTAATACCCTTCTTTCCGGTCTTTCATCCGCCTGGCGGTGGTCGCGCTAAGTCTCTGTGATTCAACGCTTATTTTTCGTTTTTCAGGGTCGATTTTCTTGACTCTGGGGGATGCCCGTACCTATAGTGTCGAAAAGTGGGGCAAAGTGGGGAAAGGTGGGTAACCACCGCTTAATCATGTTTCGAGGTGTCAGCCAACTCAATCTGGATGCGAAAGGCCGCCTGGCCATGCCGGCGCGGTATCGCGACGACTTGGCGGCGAGCTGCAACAGCCAGCTGGTGATTACGGTCGACCCTTCCCGCTGCCTGCTCCTCTACCCGTTTCCGGAGTGGGAGCGCATCGAGCAGAACCTGATGTCCCGCCCCAACATGAATCCCAAGGTGCGCAACCTGCAGCGCCTACTGGTGGGTCACGCCACCGAGTGCGAACTGGATGGCAGTGGCCGTTTGCTCCTGCCCACGCCCCTGCGCAGCTATGCCGGCCTGGAAAAACGGGTGGTGCTGCTGGGTCAGGGCAAGAAGTTCGAGATCTGGGATGAAGCGACCTGGGAGGAGACCTGCGCCCAGGTACTGGGGGGTGACGTGGATGACGAAGCGCTCGAGTCCATCGCGTTGTGACGGACATGGAAGCCGTCTCCCATACCCCGGTGCTGCGCGACGCAGTCCTGGAGGGCCTGGCCGTGCGCGCTGATGGCTTCTACGTCGACGGCACCTTCGGCCGCGGTGGTCACAGCCGCGCGATCCTGGAACACCTGGGGCCGGATGGCCGGTTGCTGGCGATGGATCGCGACCCGGAGGCGGGCGCCGCCGCTGCGGCCTTTACCGATGACTCCCGCTTTTCCTTCGAGGCGGCACCGTTCTCCACTATGGCCGCCACCCTGCAGCAGCGTTCGCCAGACCGCGGGCCGGATGGCGTGTTTCTGGACCTCGGCGTGTCCTCGCCGCAGCTGGACACCCCCGAGCGTGGGTTCAGCTTTCAGCACGACGGCCCTCTGGACATGCGCATGGACCCGACGAGCGGCGCGAGCGTGGCGGATTGGCTGGCCGCTGCCGACGAGGCCGAGATTGCCGATGTGATCTACCACTACGGCGAAGAGCGTCACTCCCGTCGCATCGCCCGAGCCATCGTGGCGGCGCGTGCCGAGACCCCGATCACCCGGACTGGAGAGCTGGCCGAGATCGTGCGTCGCGCCGTCCCCAAGCGCGAACCCGGCAAGCACCCGGCCACCCGTACCTTTCAAGCCCTCCGCATCTTCGTGAACGAGGAATTGGCCGAGTTGGAGCAGTGGCTGGCGACGATCCCCGATGCCTTGCCCAGTGGGGCGCGGCTGGTGGTGATCAGCTTCCATTCGCTGGAAGACCGGATGGTGAAGCAGGCCCTGCGCAAGCCGGTGGCCAACGTGCGCTTGCCGCGGGGGCTGCCGGTGATGCTGGAAGAACCCGAGCGCAAACTGCGCCCGGTGGGCAAGCCGGTCCATGCCGATCGTGAAGAGCAGCGCATCAACCCACGTTCGCGGTCCGCGGTCCTGCGGGTCGGGGAGCGGCTCTGATGGTTGCCCGCGGGCTCCTCGCGGTGGCGCTGGCGACGGGTGTTTTCGCTTCGGCCATCGGTGTTGTGGCGGCCAAGCATGAGGCGCGCCAGGCCTTTGTCGATCATCAACAGGCCCTGGACCAGCGCGACGCCCTGAATCTCGAATGGACCCAGTTACAGATCGAGCAGTCCACCTGGGCGACCCAGGGCCGGGTCGAGGAGCAGGCGCGCGAGAACCTGGGGATGATCCAGCCGGATTCCGACCGCATCGTCGTGATTGGGGGTGACCAATGGGCGCCTTGAAGCGACAGATCAGCGGCGGCCGTCTTAAGGTCGTGATTGCCGTCTTTGCCGTGGCCAGTGTGGCCCTGTTGCTGCGCGCCATCGACCTGCAGGTGCTGGAGCGCGATTTCCTGACCAAGCAGGGCGAGCAACGTCAGGTGCGCACCCTCACCGAGTCGGCCAACCGCGGCATGATTACCGACCGCTACGGTGAACCCCTGGCCATCTCGGCCCCTGTGCAGACCGCCTGGGCCAACCCGCGGGATCTGATCGGTCAGCGCGAGCGCTGGCCGGACCTGGCCGCGGCACTGGGTGTGGAGGATCGCTGGCTGGCGGAGCGGATCGAGAGCCGTGCGTCGCGCGAATTCATCTATTTGCGGCGCCACATGCTTCCAGAGCAGGCCGAGCGCGTCGCCGCACTGCGTATGCAGGGCGTCGGGTTGACCCGCGAATTTCGTCGTTACTATCCGCATGGCGAGGCCACATCGCACGTGCTCGGCTACACCAATATCGACGACCAGGGTCAGGAAGGCGTGGAGCTGGCGTTTGATCAATGGCTGTCGGGTCAGCCGGGCGCCAAGCGCGTGCTGCGGGATCGCCATGGCCGGACCATTCGTGACGTGGCGAGCATCCGGCCCGCCCGTGATGGCAACACCCTGGCGCTGACCCTGGATCAGCGCCTGCAATATCTGGCCTACCGTGAGTTGAAAACTGCGGTCACCGAGCACAACGCCAGCGGAGGTTCCGCCGTGCTGCTGGATGCCCGCAGCGGCGAGATCCTGGCATTGGTCAATCAGCCCGGGTTTAACCCCAACAATCGCGGCGCCATCCGCTCCGACCATGCTCGCAACCGCGCGGTCACGGATACGCTGGAACCGGGTTCGGTCATGAAGCCCTTCACCGTGGCGGCAGCCCTCGATTCGGGGGCGGTGGATGTCAACGACACGCTGGAAACTGGACCCGGCACCATGCGGGTGGGGCGTCTGACCGTGCGTGACTTGCGCGACTACGGAACGATTGACCTCACCACCCTGATTGCGCGCTCCAGTAATGTGGGGGCCACCCAGCTGGCGCTGGATACCCCGCCGGATCAGTTCTGGCAGGCCCTGCATCAGGCCGGGTTTGGTCAGCGCCCCGGCACCCACTTCCCGGGCGAGGCCGCCGGCCGTCTGCGCGACTTCCCCACCTGGCGCGAGGTTGAGCAGGCCACTCTCGGGTACGGCTACGGCCTGTCCCTGTCTCCGCTGCAGATGGCCGCGGCCTATACCGCCTTCGCCAACGATGGCCAGCGTGTGCCGGTCCGTCTGGTGCGTACCGCCGATGACCTGCGCGAACCGACACAGGTAATGACCCCGCGTACCGCGCGCCAGGTGCTGGCGATGATGGAGCACGTGATCGGCACCGAGGGCACGGCCCGGCAGGCCGCGATCGACGGCTATCGAGTCGCGGGCAAGACCGGCACCAGCCGCAAGAGCGGCCCAGGCGGTTATACCGAGGATCGCTATTTCTCATCCTTTGTTGGGCTGGCTCCGGCCTCCGACCCGCGTTTTGTGATGGCGGTGGTTATCGACGAACCAGGTGCTGGCGTCTATTACGGCGGTGCCGTCGCGGCCCCGGTGTTTCAGCGCGTTGTCAGCTCGGCCCTGCGCATGTTCAACGTGTACCCGGATGCGATGCCGGAAATCCCGATGCGACTGGCCGCCGAACACGAGGGGGCGACATGATGGCCGCTCGTGATACCCGAGGTGTGACCGGGCCTGTGCTGGGGGATCTGCTCCCGGTCGAGTTCCTGACTCGCGATCAAGCGGCGTTGCCAGTGGCGGATCTGGTGCAGGATAGCCGTCGGGTCGTGCCGGGCACCGTCTTCGTGGCTTTGGCAGGCACTCGTCACCATGGCCTGGAGCACGCGGCCGATGCGGCCGCACGGGGTGCCAGCATCGTCCTGTGGGACGAGGCCGAGAGCGCCGACGTGGCGACCAATGTCCCCATGCTCCGCGTGCCGGGGCTGCGCAGCCTTTTACCGCAAATGGCGTCGGAAGTATTCGGTGCCTGGCCGCAGAAGGCACCGATCGTGGCGGTCACCGGTACCGACGGCAAGACCTCGGTGACCCACCTGATCGCGCTCGCCCTCGAAGCCTTGGGCCGGCCGGCGGGTCTGATCGGCACGCTGGGTGTGGGCCGTCCTGGCCACCTGGTCGATACCGGCCATACCACACCGGGTGTGATCGACCTGCATCGGCACCTTGCGGAGCTGGCTCAGGCCGGCTGCGGTGCGGTGGCGCTGGAGGCCTCGTCGCATGGCCTGGCGCAAGGGCGCCTTGCTGGCACGCCGATTACCGTCGGCGTGTTGACGCACCTGAGTTCCGATCATCTCGACTTCCATGGCAATCAGGAGGCCTATGCCGCGGCGAAGGCCCTTCTATTCGCCTGGCCCGGGCTGCAGACGGCGGTGCTCAACGCGGATGATGCCTTTGGCCGTCAGGTCGCCCAACGCCTCCCATCCGGCGTTCAGCCAGTGACCTATAGCGCCGCTGGCGCACCGGCCGATCTGTGCGCTCAGGACGTCGAGACGAGCCCCGAGGGCCTCCGTTTTACCCTGCATGCCGGCGGCCAGGCGTACGCGGTGCGATCGCACTTGTTCGGTCTGTTTCAGGTCGGAAATCTGCTGGCCACTTTGGCCACCCTGCAGGCCTTGGGCGTGGATCGCGAGCATGCGATCACCGCGGTGACCGAATTGCCCGGTGTGCCGGGGCGGATGGAGCGGTTCCCGCAGCCGAACGGGGCACTGGCAGTGGTGGATTATGCCCATACCGCCGAGGCTCTGGAGGCCGCTCTCTGCGCGCTGCGCCCGCATACCGAGGGCCGTTTGAGTGTGGTGTTTGGCTGCGGCGGCGAGCGCGATCGAGGCAAACGGCCGGCGATGGGCGAGGTGGCTTGTCGTCAGGCCGACGTGATCTTTGTAACCGACGATAACCCCCGCGGGGAGGAGTCGGCTGAGATCCGCGCCGAGATCCTCGCGGGCTGCGCGAATCCCGCCGAATGCCACGAAATCGGTGATCGCTCCACCGCGATCGCCAGCGCCCTGGCCGAGGCGGGCGCCGGCGATGTGGTCCTGGTCGCCGGCAAGGGGCATGAGACGACGCAGGAAATTCGCGGGCAGCGCTATCCATTCAGCGACCGTGAGCAGGTGCAGGTTTGGGCAAGCCGGCACGCAAAGGAAACGCGCGGCCACGACCGCACGAATGGGGAGACGCGGCAATGATCCGAATGACGAGCCAGGAACTGGCCGCGGCCGTGGGTGGGCGCCTGCAGGGCGCTGCGGACGTGGCCTTCGAGGGGGTGTTTACCGATACCCGCGAGCCACGGCCCGGTGCGCTGTTTATCGCACTGAAAGGGCCCAATTTTGACGCTCACGATCACCTCGCGGCGGATCTTCCGGCAACCGTGTTGCTGGTGGAGCGACCCCTTGATCTGCCTCACCCGCAAGTCATCGTGGCCGATACCCGCGAGGCCCTGGGTCGGCTCGGTCGTCATTGGCGCCGCCAGAGTCGCGCGCGGGTGATCGCGCTAACCGGTTCCAACGGGAAGACCACGACCAAGGAGATGCTGCGCTGCATCCTTGAAGGGGTGGGCTCGGTGCATGCCACGGCCGGCAACCTGAACAACGAGATTGGGGCGCCGCTGACCTTGCTGGCGATGCCGCTGGATAGCGACTACGCGGTGATTGAGCTGGGCGCGAACCACGCCGGCGAGATCGGCCGTATGGTGCGGTGGGTGGAACCCCAGGTGGCCCTGATCACCAACGCGGGCCGAGCCCACCTCGAAGGCTTTGGGAGTCTGGAGGGTGTGGCTCATGCCAAGGCCGAGATCTATTCCGGTCTGCCGGCGCAGGGCGGCACCGCGGTCATCAATCTGGATGACCCTTTCTCCGACTACTGGTTGTCGCTGAACGAACACCATCACTGCCAGCGCTTCTCGCTGGAAGGTGGCGGCGAGGTTGAGGGCATGTGGCAAGCCCCGGACCGGCTGCGACTGGCCATTCTTGGGGCAGGGCGTGACCTGCGTCTGGCGGGGCCGGGCCGTCACCTCGCCGCCAATGCGGTTGCGGCCGCAGCGGCTGCCAACGCCGTGGGCATCGGCATTGATCGCATTGTCGAGGGTCTGTCTCGTTGGCAGCCGGTACGGGGCCGCCTGCAGGAGTTGTGGCATGTCACCGGCGCCCGTGTCTGGGACGACAGCTACAACGCCAACCCCGATTCACTGCGTGCGGGGTTGGAAGTCCTGGCCGCGATGCCTGGGCGCCGCATTCTGGTATTGGGCGCGATGGGCGAGTTGGGAGCAGGCGCGGCCGAACTGCACGCCGAGACCGGAGAATTGGCGCGGGCGATGGGTATCGAGCATTGCCTGGCCCTGGGCGCGGCCGCGCGACCCACCGCCGAGGCCTTCGGCTCTGGCGGCGAGTGGTTCGACGATCACGCGGCGCTGGCCGCTCGACTCGCGCCACTGCTGGATGCCAGGGCCACGGTTCTGGTGAAAGGTTCGCGCAGTCAGCACATGGAGCGGATTATCGAGGGGTTGGATCTGGCCTCGTCAGCGCCGGAGGTGGCCGATGCTGTACGCGCTGACTGAATATCTGAGCCAGTTTTACTCCGGCTTCACCGTCTTTCAGTACCTGACCGTCCGCGCCATCCTCGGCGTGGTGACGGCGCTGGCGATCGCACTGTTGATCGGTCCGGCGATGATCCGCCGACTGACGGTCGGCAATATCGGCCAGCAGATTCGTGACGATGGTCCTGAATCGCACCTCACCAAGGCCGGCACGCCGACCATGGGCGGCGCCCTGATCCTGGTTGCAGTTGCGGTTGCGACCCTGATGTGGAGCGACCTGACCAACCGCTTTGTGTGGCTTGTGTTGCTGACCACCCTTGCCTTCGGTGCGGTCGGGGGCTGGGATGACTACCTGAAGCTGCGCTACGGCAACAGCAAGGGACTGTCGGCGCGCGCCAAGCTCCTGTGGCAGACGTTGTTCGCGCTGATTGCCGCCGGGGTGATCATGTACACCGCCCAGAGCCCGGTGGAGACGACCTTCTATCTCCCGGTGTTCAAGGACATCCAGTTCAGTCTGGGGTGGTTGTTCATCCCGTTGGTGTGGCTGGTGGTCGTTGGATCCTCGAATGCCGTGAACCTGACCGACGGCCTTGACGGCCTGGCCATCATGCCCGCGGTTCTGGTCGCGGGCGCGCTGGGCGTGTTCGCCTACGCCGCCGGTCATGCCGTCTTTGCCGACTACCTCGGTATCCCGGCCGTACCCGGCGTGGGCGAGGTGGTGATCTTCACCGCTGCCCTGGTCGGGGCCGGCCTCGGATTCCTCTGGTTCAATACCTACCCGGCGCAGGTCTTCATGGGCGATGTCGGGGCCCTCGCCCTGGGGGCGGCCCTGGGCATGCTGGCCATCCTTACGCGCCAGGAGATTGTGCTGTTGATCATGGGCGGCATCTTCGTCCTGGAGACCCTCTCGGTCATGATCCAGGTCGCGTCGTTCAAGTTGACCGGGCGTCGGATCTTCCGCATGGCCCCTTTGCACCACCACTTCGAACTCAAAGGTTGGCCGGAGCCGCGCGTGATTGTGCGGTTCTGGATCCTGACCGTGGTGTTCGTACTGATCGGTCTTGCGACCCTGAAGGTGCGCTGATCCCATGACGCAAGCCAACAACGACAACCTGATCGTGGGCCTGGGGGCGACTGGACAGTCGGTCGCCCGTTACCTGAGAGCGCAAGGTGAGTCGTTTGCGGTTACCGATACCCGCGCGGCCCCGGCGGCGCTGGAGTCGGGCGCCGCCGCCCGTTGGTTGCAAGACGCCTGGACGGGTCCGCTGGATCAGGTGGATACCACCGGTTTTCAGCGCATCATCGTCTCGCCGGGTGTAGCGCTGGGGCATCCTGTGTTGCAACGGGCCCGTGCCGCCGGTGCCGAGCTGACGGGCGACATTGACCTGTTTGCCGATGCCGCCGCCGCACCCGTCATCGCGATCACCGGCTCCAATGGCAAGAGCACGGTCACCGCGCTGGTGGCCGAGCTGCTGCAGGCCGCTGGCTGGAACATCACGGTGGGTGGGAATTTTGGGACCCCGGCGCTGGATCTGCTGGCGCCTACCCCGCAGCTCTATGTGCTGGAGCTGTCGAGTTTTCAGCTCGAGCGCAGCGAACGTCTGGCCCCGGCGGCGGCCGCGATCCTGAATATCTCCCCCGATCATCTGGACCGGTACGCGGACCTGAATGCCTACGTACAAGCGAAGGCCCGTATCCTGGATCGCGCCGAACGCGGGGTGTTGAACCGCGACGACGCCTGGCTGCGTGAACTCCCCTTGCCAGCCGGCCTGCAGGTGATCTCCTTTGGCCTGGATGCCCCCCATGCCGGCTCCGATTTCGGTGTGCGTGCCGCCACCGAAGGCGGTCCCGATCTCGTGCGGGGGGATGAGACATTGCTCGCGACCGACCGTCTGCGTCTGCGTGGCCAGCACAACTGGGCCAACGCCCTTGCCGCCCTGGCCCTGGCATGGCCCTGGCTGGAGTCGGGCCGTTCCCGGGCCGAGGCGCTGGCGGCCCTGGCTGACTTTGCCGGGCTCCCGCATCGCTCGCAGTGGATCGCGGAGGTTGGCGGCGTCGAATACATCAATGACTCCAAGGGCACCAATGTGGGTGCCACCCTGGCCGCGCTGCGGGGTACGCCTGGACCGCTGGTGCTGATCGCGGGTGGCCAGGGCAAGGGCCAGGATTTTGCGCCGCTGGCGGACTACATCCCGGGCAAGGTCCGCGGGGTGGTCCTGCTGGGTGAGGATGCGCCGGCCATCGCCCGCGCTCTGGCGTCCGTCGTGCCGGTGCAGCGTGTGGATGATATGGATGCGGCGGTTGCCCAGGCGGCGGCCTGGGCGGAGCCGGGCGATACCGTTCTGTTGTCGCCCGGTTGCGCCAGTCTCGACATGTACGTGGATTACCAGGCGCGCGGCGATGACTTCGCGCGCGCCGTTCGGGGGCTGGCGGCATGAGCGTCTCCAGCGCCAATATCGGACTCCCGGAGCGCGGTCTGGTCGCCGGCATGCGCGACCATGTGGACCTGCCGTTGCTCGCCGTGACCGCCATCCTGTTAGGAATTGGCCTGGTGATGGTGGCTTCCGCCTCCATGGGCCTGGGCGAACGCTATTTCGGCAATACCTGGCATTTCTTTCAACGCCAGGTGATCTTCGCCGCGATTGGGCTCGTGGTAGCGACCTTCCTTTGGACGGTCCCACTGGCTCGCTGGGAACGCGCCGGGCCCTGGCTTCTGATCCTCGTGATGGCGCTCCTGATCGCGGTGCTGATTCCGGGTGTCGGCCGTACCGTCAATGGCGCTACACGCTGGATTCCCCTGGGGGTCTTCAACCTCCAGGTCGCCGAGATGGTGAAGCTGCTGGTGGTGATGTACCTGGCGGGTTATATCGTGCGCCATTACTCGACGTTGCGGCTCCATTTCCTGGGCTTTATCCGCCCCCTGATCGTGCTCGGGGTGGGGACCATCCTGCTCCTGCTGCAACCCGACTTCGGCGGGGCTGCGATCATGTTGGCCATCGGTATGGGCATGCTGTTCCTCGCCGGTGCCAAGCTATGGCAGTTCATGGCGCTGGGGGCGACCATCGCCATTGGCATGGCGGTTGTGGCGGTGGCGGCCCCGTACCGGGTTGCGCGCCTGACTGCCTTTCTAGATCCGTGGCAGGACCCCTTCGCGACCGGCTTTCAGCTGACGCAGTCGCTGATTGCGATCGGTTCCGGTGGCTGGTTTGGCGCCGGACTTGGGAACAGCGTGCAGAAGCTCTTCTACCTGCCCGAGGCCCACAACGATTTCCTGTTTGCGGTGTTTGCCGAGGAGTTCGGTTTTGTCGGGGTCGTGGCCCTGATCGCTTTGTTTGGGGTGTTGGTGTGGCGCTGTATCCGGATCGGCCTCGCCGCCGAGCGCGCGGGCCATGCCTTTGGTTCGCACCTGGCCTTCGGCGTTGCGATCTGGATGGGATTACAGGCCTTCCTGAACCTCGCGGTGAACATGGGGCTGCTGCCGACCAAGGGTCTGACCCTGCCGTTTCTCAGCTATGGCGGGAGCTCTCTGATCGTTTCGCTGGCCGCCATCGGGTTGGTGATGAGGGTCTATCGCGAGGCGCAGGTGCCGGCTCCCCGTGCGGCACCGCCGGCACGTCGTCGGCGCGGGGGTGCCGCATGAGGGCCCCACGCATCCTGATCATGGCCGGCGGCACCGGCGGACACGTGTTCCCCGGCCTGGCGGTGGCCGAACAGCTGCGCGAGCGGGGCGCCGAGGTGCGCTGGCTGGGCACCGCTCGCGGGGTCGAGTCCCGCCTGGTGCCGGAGTCCGGTATCGAGCTGCATACGCTGCCGATTGCCGGCGTGCGGGGCAAGGGCCTGATGGGCTTGGCGCTTGCCCCCTGGCGGCTGGGCATCTCGCTGTGGGCGGCCTTGGGTCTGATGACCCGGCTGCGCCCTGATGCCGTGATGGGTTTCGGTGGATTCGCCGCCGGTCCTGGCGGCTTGATGGCCGCTGCCTTGGGGCGCCCGCTGGCGATCCATGAACAGAACGCCGTGGCGGGAATGACCAATCGCTGGTTGGCCAAGGTTGCGGATCGCGTGTACGCAGGATTTGAAAACAGTTTCCCCGAGCGGGTCGCCGTGACCGTTGTAGGGAACCCGGTCCGCGCGCGGATCAGTGCGTTGCCCGCGCCCGAGGGTCGTTATGACGAGCGCTCAGGAGCCCTGAATATCCTGGTCCTGGGTGGCAGCCTGGGGGCGCGTTCGCTGAATCGCACGCTACCGGCGGGGCTCGCGCGCGTGGCCGCGGAACAGCCCTTGAATATCCGCCATCAGGCGGGCGAGCGCACCTTCGATGAGGCCCAAGCCGCCTATGCCGAGGCCCACCTGGAAGCAGACGTCAGCGCGTTCATCGACGACATGGCCGCCGCTTACGCCTGGGCCGATCTGGTGATCTGCCGCGCCGGGGCATTGACCGTCGCGGAGATCGCGGCGGCGGGCCTCCCGGCGGTCTTCGTCCCGTACCCGCATGCAGTCGATGACCATCAGACCGCCAATGCCGAAGCCCTGGTCCAGGCCGGCGCTGCTTGGCGTATCGCGGATGCTGACCTGAGCGCGGATCGGGTGTATGGCCTGCTGGCACCACTGGACCGCGAGACCTTGCGCGGCCGCGCGGTGCGGGCGCGCGAACAGGCCTGTCCGGATACCGCGCGGCGGCTGGCGGATGCCTGTATGGAGATGGCGGGCGCCCGCCGGGAGAAATCGTCATGAACGCGGCCCGTTTGCCCCGTCACGCGATGCGCCGCATCCGTCGAATCCACTGTGTGGGGATCGGCGGTTCCGGCATGAGCGGGATTGCCGAAGTGCTGCATCAATTGGGTTACCAGGTCTCGGGCTCGGACCTGGGTCAGTCACCCATGGTTGAACGCCTGAAGGGCATGGGCATCCCGGTGGTTGCGGCCCATACCGAGGACAACGTGGTCGAGGCCGACGTGCTGGTGGTTTCCAGCGCGATCAATCCGACCAACCCCGAGGTCCAGGAGGCGCGCCGCCGCGGCATTCCGATCGTGCGCCGTGCCGAGATGCTGGCCGAGCTGATGCGTTTTCGTTATGGCATCGCGGTCGCCGGTACCCACGGCAAGACCACGACCACCAGTCTGACCGCCAGCGTGTTGGCGGAGGCGGGGATGGACCCGACGTTCGTGATCGGGGGCCGCCTGAACAGTACGGCCAGCCACTCGAACCTGGGTGCCGGGGATTATCTGGTGGCCGAGGCCGACGAGAGCGATGCCTCCTTCCTGCACCTGCAGCCGATGGTCAGCGTGGTCACCAATATCGACGCGGACCACCTCGGGACCTACGGCAACGATTTTCAGCAACTGCGGGCTACGTTCCTCGAGTTCCTGCACCACCTGCCGTTCTACGGCCTCGCCGTGCTGTGTTTGGACGACCCACAGGTTCGGGCGCTCGCGCCGGAACTGGAGCGCCCGCGTCTGACCTACGGCATCGATGAGCCCGCCGACGTCCGTGCCCACAACCTGCGTCAGGAAGGGGTGCGGATGCACTTCGACCTGAAGCTCCCGGGACAGGCCCCGTTCCCGGTGACCCTGAACCTTCCGGGCCGCCACAACGTGCTGAATGCCCTGGCGGCGGCCGCCGTCGCACATGAGCTGGAAGTGGGGCCGGCCGCAATCCAGGCCGCCTTCAAGCGATTCCAGGGCATCGGGCGGCGCTTCCAGGTGCAGGCCTGGAATGCGGCCAGCGGTCCGGTGACCCTGGTCGATGATTACGGCCACCACCCGCGCGAGATCTCCGCGACTCAGGCCGCCGCACGTGATGCCTGGCCTGGCCGCCGCCGGATCACCATCTTCCAGCCGCATCGTTATACCCGTACGCGGGATCTGTTCGAGGACTTCGTCGAGGCCTTGTCGGAGACTGATGTGTTGATTCTGTTGGAGGTCTATGCCGCCGGGGAAGATCCGATTGCGAGTGCCGATGGCCGCAGCCTGGCGCGCGCGATTCGCCTGCGCGGACAGGTGGAGCCCGTCTTTGTCGAGCATGCCGAGGACGTCGTCGGTGTGATCCGGGGGATGCTGCGCCCCGATGATGTCGTGATCGCGCAGGGGGCAGGCGACATCGGCCGCCTCGCTGGGCTGTTGCCGCAGGAACTGCGCGACACCGAGGGGGGGGCATGATGGCGGCCCGCACAGTGGATCCGGCCAAGGGCCCGTTCGCCCAGCCGCCGCGTGGCCGGTTGCAGGCGCAAGTGGCGCTCGCTGGCCTGACCTCCTGGCGGGTAGGCGGCCCGGCGGACTGGCTGTTCCAGCCTGCCGACCTGGATGACCTGGTGGATGCCTTGCGCGATCACGCCCGCCACTCCCCGGAGTTGCCGGTGACCTTCCTCGGCCTGGGCAGCAATGTTTTGGTCCGGGATGGAGGTGTCGACGGCCTGGTGATCCATCTGTCGGGGGTCCTCAACGAGCGCCGCCGGTTGGATGGAAATCGTCTCCTGCTGGGGGCTGGTCTCGCTTGCGCCCAGGCGGCGCGCTTCAGTGCCCGCGAAGGCCTGGTCGGGGCGGAGTTCCTGGCCGGCATCCCCGGCACGGTCGGCGGTGCATTGCAGATGAACGCCGGCGCGTGGGGCGGCGAGATCTGGCCGTTGGTGGAATCGGTCGGCACGGTGAATGCCCGTGGCGAACTCCACAGCCGCACCCCGAGGGATTACGTCATCGGTTATCGCAGCGTGCATGGGCCCGAAGAGGAGTGGTTTACCGGGTGTGTACTGCAGCTGACTGCGGGCGACGCGGACGTCGGCACCCGCCGCATTCGGGAACTCCTGCGCGAGCGTTCCGCCAAGCAGCCGCTCGGGCTGCCGTCCTGTGGGTCGGTGTTCCGTAACCCGGAGGGCGACCATGCCGCGCGTCTGATCGAGGCGGCAGGCCTGAAGGGCCTGCGCCGCGGTGCTGCGGAGATCTCATTCAAGCACGCCAATTTCATTACCCACGACGGCACTGCGCGGGCCGCCGATATCGAGTGGTTATTGCGCCATGCCCAGGCCGAGGTCCAGCGCCAGTTCGGGGTGCAGCTGGAGCCCGAGGTGCGGGTGCTGGGACGACCCGTCGACGGGGACGACGCAAACGAGGGAACGTCATGAGCAAGCGAAGCGCACAAGACTACGGCCGGGTCGCCGTCCTGATGGGCGGGTGGTCCGGTGAGCGCGAGATCTCGCTGAACAGCGGCCAGGCGGTGTTGGCGGCGCTGCGGCGCCAGGGTGTGGACGCCCATCCGCTGGATCTGACCCGCGAGAATGCTCGGTGTCTGGCCGTGGAGGGCTATGACCGGGTGTTCATTGTGCTCCATGGCGAGTGCGGCGAGGACGGGACGTTGCAGGGTTGCCTGGATATGGCGGGCTTGCCGTACACCGGCACTGGGGTCCTCGGATCGGCGCTCGGCATGGACAAGCTGGCCTGCAAGCGACTGTGGGCCGGCAGCAATCTGCCCAGCGCGCCCTACCGTTTGCTGACTCCGGGATTCGACCCGGACGCCGTCGCTGAAGCCCTGGGACTCCCGCTAATCGTGAAGCCGGCGCGCGGCGGATCCAGCCTGGGCATTACGCGAGTGGACCGGGTGGCGGATCTGCCCGCCGCCTTCGAGGCCGCGCGGCTGCAACCGGGCCAGGTCTTCGCGGAGCAGTGGATCCGGGGTCGGGAATACACCGTCGCGATCCTGGGCAACGAGCCCTTGCCGGTGGTCGAGATTCGTACCCCCGGCGGCTTCTACGACTACCACGCCAAGTACGAGGCCGATGATACCGGCTACATCTGCCCGCCGCCGTTGTCTTCCAGCGAGCTGCTCGAGCTGCAATCGCTGGCCATCGCGGCGTTCGCGACCCTGGAAGGTTGCGGCTGGGGGCGGGTCGACATTCTGCAGGACGAGCATGGCGAGAGCTTCCTGATCGAGGTGAACACCATCCCGGGTATGACCGATCACTCCCTGGTACCCAAGGCCGCGGCCCAGGCCGGCATCGATTTCGATGAGCTGTGCCTGCGAATACTGGATTCGAGTTTCGAATGTGGAGGGCTGCGTTGAGCGTACGTCGCACAACTCGAACGGCGCGCCAGCCACAGCGTCAGGGGCCCTCGCCCCTGCGCCGTGCGGTCGGGCCGGGTCTGCGTTTGATGGCCGGCATGGGCCTGGCCGGGGTGTTGGTGTTGGGCACGGTGGCTTGGCTCCAGTTCGACCCGGACGCCCTGCTGCCGATCGAGCACATCGAAGTGGCCGGTAATCCGCAGCACGCCGATGTCGCCGCGGTACGCGAGCTCGCCCGCGCCCACGCACCCGGGTTCGTCGGCGCCGAGCTGGAGCGGCTGCGCGATGTATTGGAGGCGCAGGCCTGGATCGACGCGGTGAGTCTGCGGCGGCAGTGGCCCGACACCTTGGTGGTCGAGATTCGCGAGCCGGTTCCGGTCGCGCAGTGGGGCGCGGACCACCTGGTCGATCGCCATGGTCGTCTGTTCGGCCCGGTCGATTTGACGGAATGGGACGGCCTGCCGGCGTTGGCGGGCACTGATGGTCGCCAGGTGGTGCTGATGCATCGCTATCTGGAGGTCTCGGCCCGGCTCGCCGATGCCGGGCTGGAGGTGGTGGGTCTGGAAGAGGGTGCGCGGCATGACTGGACCATCCATCTGGCCGACGGCGTGCGGGTGCTCATGGGGCGTGACTCCGATCGGAGTCGGTTGGGGCAGTTGGTACGGGCGGTACCGGCCATCCGGGGTTACCGCGAGGCACCGGTGGAACGCATCGACCTGCGTTATCCCCACGGCCTCGCGGTGGCCTGGGCGGATACGGCGGATGACGGTGCGGGGAACGCCCGATGACACGAACGACAGGACGCAAAAAGATGATGGCAAAGAAGTCGGAACCCGGTCTGATCGTCGGCCTGGATGTCGGGACCTCGAAGATCGAGGCGGTTGTCGGGGAGCTGACCGAAGAAGGCGAGATCGAGATCATCGGGATCGGGTCCTCGCCGTCGCGCGGGCTCAAGAAGGGCGTGGTCGTCAATATCGAGTCCACCGTCCAGTCGATCCAGCGCGCGGTCGAGGAAGCTGAGCTGATGGCCGGCTGCGAGATCCACTCGGTCTACACCGGAATCGCCGGCTCCCATATCAAGAGCTACAACTCCACTGGCGTGGTCGCGATCAAGGACGGCGAGGTGGTCGCCGGCGATGTCGATCGGGTGATCGATGCCGCGCGCGCGATCGCCATCCCGGCGGATCAGCGCATCCTTCACGTGCTGCCGCAGGAATACATCATCGACGAGCAGGAGGGCATCCGCGAGCCGATCGGGATGTCCGGGGTGCGGCTGGAAGCCAAGGTGCACCTGGTCACCGGCGCGGTGTCCGCGGCGCAGAACATCGTCAAGTGTGTGGAACGCTGCGGCCTGCGGGTCGATGACATCATCCTCGAGCAGCTGGCCTCCAGCTACTCGGTGCTGACCGACGACGAGAAAGACCTGGGGGTGTGCCTGGTTGATATTGGCGGGGGCACCACCGACATCGCCGTGTTCGCCCACGGCGCCATTATGCACACCGCGGTTATCCCGATTGCCGGCGACCAGGTCACCAATGACATCGCGGTCGCGCTGCGCACCCCGACCCAGTACGCCGACGAACTCAAGATCAAGTACGCCTGCGCGCTGCGCTCGCTGGCCGACCCCGGTGAGAGCATCGAGGTCCCCGGCGTGGGCGATCGCGCCGCGCGGCGGCTGTCGCGCCAGACGCTCGCCTCGGTGGTGGAGCCGCGCTACGAAGAATTGTTGCAGCTGGTGCAGGCGGAACTGCGCCGCTCCGGCACCGAAGAAATGATTGCCGCCGGGGTGGTGCTCACCGGCGGCTCGTCCCGAATGGAAGGTGTGGTGGACCTCGCCGAAGAGGTCTTCCACATGCCCGTACGCCTGGGGGTGCCGCAACGCGTCACCGGGCTCCTGGATGTGGTGAGAAATCCGATTCACGCAACGGGTGTTGGGCTTTTGCTCTACGCCCGCGAGTCGCGTGCGGAGCAGGAGGCCCGACCCGTGAGCAGCGGGTTCCAGGGCGTATGGACGCGCATGAAGCGCTGGTTTTCCGGACAGTTCTGATGAATAGAACACGCCGGATCGTGGGGGTCGGACCGCTCTCCGACCATGAAGCAGGCCAACAGCAGTTTATGTACACACGCAACGAGAGGACGCAGCCATGACGTTCGAACTGATGGACACCTATAGCCAGAACGCGACGATCAAGGTCGTCGGCGTCGGAGGCGGCGGTGGTAACGCCGTCCAACATATGGTCAACGCGCAGCTGGAAGGCGTCGACTTCATTTGCGCCAACACGGATGCCCAGGCATTGAAGAGCTTGGATTCCAAGACGCTGCTGCAACTGGGCGGCGACATCACCAAGGGCCTCGGTGCCGGGGCGGATCCGTCCGTGGGTCGCGAGGCCGCGCTGGAGGATCGTGAGCGCATCCAGGATCTGCTGCAGGGGGCCGACATGGTCTTCATCACCGCCGGTATGGGTGGTGGTACGGGGACCGGTGCCGCGCCGGTCGTGGCACAGATCGCCAAGGAGATGAACATCCTGACCGTCGCGGTCGTCACCAAGCCATTCCCGTTCGAGGGCAAGCGCCGCATGCAGGTCGCGATGTCCGGCATCAAGGCCCTGACCGAACAGGTGGACTCCCTGATCACCATCCCCAACGAGAAGCTCCTAACGGTGCTGGGCAAGAACACCACGCTGCTGGACGCCTTCAAGGCCGCCAACGATGTGCTGTTCGGGGCGGTTCAGGGGATCGCGGAACTGATCACGCGTCCGGGTCTGATCAACGTCGACTTTGCCGACGTGCGCAACGTGATGCGCGAAATGGGCATGGCGATGATGGGGACCGGCACCGGTACCGGTGAGGATCGTGCCCGCGAGGCGGCCGAGGCCGCGATTGCCAGCCCCCTGCTGGAAGACATCGACATCTCCGGGGCGCGCGGCATCCTGGTGAACGTTACTGGCGGTATGGATGTCGGTATTGGCGAGTTCGAAGAGGTGGGCGAAGCAGTGAAAGCCCTGGCCTCGGAAGATGCCAACGTTGTCGTGGGAACGGTGATCGACCCCGAGATGACCGACGAGCTGCGGGTGACCCTGGTGGCTACTGGGCTCGGTACGCCGGCCACGCAGTCGGAGCGCCCGGCGGTACGGGTGGTGGACGCACAGCCGAAGAAGGCCGTGGGCTCGGATGTCGAGGTCGACCTGGACCAGCCGACCGTCAAGCGTCGCGGTGGTGACAACCTGGCAGTGGACTATAACCAGCAGCAAGGCATTGATGTGCTGGATATTCCGGCCTTCCTGCGAAAGCAGGCGGACTGAGACCGCGGGCACATGCAGGATGGGCGGAATCCTGCAATAATGCGGTCATCGTTGTGTGCATAGGGAGCCCGGGAGGGCCCGGGCTCCGCTTATGCGCCTTGCTGTATAGAGAAAGAGGCTCAAATCGTTGATCAGACAAAGAACGCTCAAGAACAGCATTCGGGCGACCGGTGTCGGTCTGCATACCGGAGAAAAGGTAGTGCTGACCCTGCGTCCGGCCCCGGTGAACACCGGGATTGTGTTCCACCGCTGCGATCTTGATCCGTCCGTGGAGATTCGCGCCTGTGCCGACAATGTCGGCGACACGCGACTGTCTACTACGCTGGTCAAAGGTGATGTCCGGGTTTCGACCGTGGAGCACCTGCTCTCGGCCATTGCCGGATTGGGTATCGACAACCTGCACGTGGATGTCAGTGCCGCCGAGGTGCCGATTATGGACGGCAGTGCCGGTCCCTTTGTGTTTCTGCTGCAGTCCGCCGGACTGAAAGAGCAGGATGCACCCAAGGAATTCATCCGGGTGAAGCGCAGCGTGGAAGTCCGCGAGGGCGACAAATGGGTGCGCTTCGACCCCTACGAGGGTTTCAAGGTCGGTTTCTGTATCGACTTCGAACACCCCATGTTTACCGATGGAAGCCAGCGCGCGGAGCTGGATTTCTCCTCCACCTCCTTCGTCAAGGAGGTCTCGCGTGCCCGAACCTTCGGGTTCATGCGTGACATCGAGGCCCTGCGGGCCAACCAGCTGGCACTGGGTGGCAGCCTGGATAACGCGGTGGTGCTTGATGACTACAAGATCCTGAACGAAAACGGGCTGCGTTATGACAACGAGCTGGTCAAGCACAAGATCCTCGACGTGGTCGGGGATCTTTATCTGCTGGGCCACAGCCTGATTGGCGCATTTACCGGGCACAAGTCCGGTCATGCCCTGAACAATCAGTTGATCCGGCAGCTCGCCGCCGACGAGACGGCGTGGGAAAAGGTCACCTTCGAGGATCCGAGCGAGCGGTTGCCGATCTCCTTCGGCCAGCTGGCGCCGACACCGGCAGGCTAGTCGGGCGGCGTCTTCGCCGCGCGCGCCAGCCGTTGCAGGGCGTTGGCCAGCCCGTCGTCCTGAATCCCGGCGGCGGTATCGGCGAGGATTTGGCGTGCCGATTCCGGGATCTCGCGCGGTTCCAGGCGCTGCGCCGGTTCAGGGGCGCGCGGCGTATGGGTCAGGCGAATTCGCATCCGCTCAATGCCCGCGAAGCCCGCAGCGGCCAGTGTCTTGAGGAGCTCGCGCTGCTGGAAGCGCAGTTCCGTGGCCAATCCGCGATCGGCGCAGATCGCGACCAGGCTGTCGTCGCGCAAGGTAAAGGCGAGACGGCCGGCCTGGAGGGCATCGCCCACGAGGGGTTCCATGGCGCGTTCCACGCCCCGGTCGCGGCTGGAGTGAGTCGACCAGTCGTGGGCAATGAACCGGCTGATGCGCTGTGGTTTCATCGTGGCCCTTCGCCGTTTCGTGCCGGATAGAACGAGAGGATTTGCATGCAGTTGATCGTACTACGTCCCGACGGCCTCTGTGCGCGTCTGCCGCTTTGGGTAATAACGCTGGCCGTGGCGGTTTTTGCGCTGCTGATGTTGGCGGCCCTGATGGCGGCTTACCACGCCGGTCAGGGTCAGCGCGAGGTGGTCAAGATCCCCGTAACCAGCACCCTGGACACGGTGGCGGTGGATGCCGCCGAGCGCGACGCGGCGCGTGAGGGCTTGACCCTGCTGGTCGATCGCGTCGTCTCCCTCGAGCGCCAGCTGGCGAGGGTGGACTTGCGAATCCGCTCCGTCGGAGACTCCCTGGGCTTGGATGTCACCGAACTGGAACCGGAGACCGGTGGCCAGGGCGGGCCATTGCTGGAGGGGCCGGACTCGCCGCTGGAGATCCATGATCGTCTGCTCGCGCTGGAACACCTGCTCGGCCGGCACCTCGACGCAGTCGATACCATGGGCGCCGAACTCCGGCAGGATGCCGCTCGCGAGGCATTGAACCCGCATTTCCGTCCGGTGGATGAAGAATCCTGGGTCAGTTCGGCGTTTGGTTATCGCGAGGACCCGTTCACCGGGCAGCGCCGTTTTCATTCCGGTATGGACTTCGCCGGGCGGCCTGGCTCCGACATTCGCGCCGCCGGAGGTGGCTTGGTCGTGTTTGCGGGACGCCGCGGTGCCTATGGCAATCTGGTAGAGATTGCCCATGGCGGGGGGCTCAACACCCGTTATGCCCACAATGCGGACATCCTGGTCGAACCGGGTCAGCGCGTCGAGGCGGGTGACGTCATTGCCACCATGGGCCGCACCGGTCGCGCCACCGACACCCACCTGCACTACGAAGTGGTCAAGGCCGGCCAGGCCGTCAATCCGTATTCCTTCCTCCCCGATCAGGATTGATCAGCGTTTCCCTTGCCGCCTCCCGGGACAGCGTTTCCGGGGCGGATCGTTTATCCTAGGCGGGTTTCAGCCAACCCTTTCGGATCCCCATGGTCAAGCAGCTCGTACAGAAGATCTTCGGTAGTCGCAACGATCGCATCCTCAAGCGCTATGTCCGCGCGGTCGAGCGTATCAACGCATTAGCCGACGCCACCGAGGCACTGCCGCAAGAGGAGCTGCGGCACAAGACGCAGGAGTTCCAGCGCCGACTGTCCGAAGGCGAGGATCTGGAGAAGTTGTTGCCCGAGGCCTTCGCGGTCTGCCGCGCGATGAGTGCGCAGGTGTTGGGGCTACGGCACTTCGACGTCCAGCTGATCGGGGGCATGGTCCTCAACGACGGCCGTATTGCCGAGATGCGCACCGGTGAGGGCAAGACCCTGGTGGCGACGCTGCCCACCTATCTCAACGCCCTCACGGGTGACGGTGTGCACGTGGTTACGGTGAACGATTACCTGGCCCGGCGTGACGCCGCCTGGATGGGGCGGCTCTACCATGCCCTTGGTTTGTCCATCGGGGTCGTGAACAGCTCCGGTGGCCTGGGGGTGGATTCTGCCTCGTACCTGTTCGACCCGGATTACCACGCCGAGGAAGGCGGCTTCGATCACCTGCGCCCTGTGACCCGGCGTGAAGCCTATGCCGCGGATCTCACCTACGGCACGAACAACGAATTCGGGTTCGACTACCTGCGCGACAACATGGCGTTCTCGGCCGAACAGCGCGTGCAGCGCGCGCTCAATTTTGCGGTGGTCGACGAGGTCGACTCCATCCTGATCGACGAGGCTCGTACGCCGCTGATCATCTCTGGTCCCAGCGGGGACAGTTCCGAACTCTACGAACGTCTCAATACCATCCCGCCGCAGCTTGTGCGTCAGGAAGATGAAGAGAGCGAGGGTCACTACTTCGTGGACGAGAAGGCCAAGCAGGTCTTCCTCAGCGAAGAGGGTCACGAGAAAGCCGAGCTGCTGCTGCGCGAGGCCGGGCTGCTCGAGGAGTATCAGACCTTGTATGACTCCGCGAGCATCGCGGTGCTGCATCACCTGAATGCGGCATTACGTGCCCATGCGTTGTTCCATCGCGATGTGGACTATCTGGTGCGCGATAACAAGGTCCAGATCATTGACGAGTTCACCGGCCGCATTATGGGGGGGCGGCGCTGGTCCGAAGGCCTGCATCAGGCGATCGAGGCGAAGGAAGGTGTGCCCATTCAGCGTGAGAACCAGACGCTGGCCTCGATCACCTTCCAGAATTATTTCCGCCTCTACGACAAGCTCTCCGGCATGACCGGGACGGCCGATACCGAGGCCTACGAGTTCAAGACGATCTACGACCTGGAAGTGGTCGTGATCCCCGGCAACAAGCCGCTGGTACGCGATGACATGCAGGACCTGGTGTTTCTGACCCAGGAAGAAAAGTACGAGGCCATCATCAAGGAGATCCAGTGGTGTGTGGATCGTGGCCAACCGGTATTGGTGGGTACCGCCTCGGTCGAGAGCTCCGAGCAGCTGGCCACGGCGCTGAAGAAGACCGGCATCCCCTTCGAGGTCCTGAACGCCAAGCAGCACGAGCGCGAGGCCGCGATCATTGCCCAGGCTGGCCAGCCCAAGGCCGTGACCCTGGCCACCAACATGGCTGGTCGTGGTACCGACATCGTGCTGGGGGGATCGCTGGACGCTGAACTGGCCGAGATCGATCCCGAGGATACCGCGAAGCAGGAGGCGACCCGCGCCGACTGGCAGCAGCGCCATGACGCGGTGCTGGAGTCGGGCGGCCTGCACATCATCGGTTCCGAGCGCCACGAATCCCGCCGTATCGACAATCAGCTGCGCGGCCGCTCCGGTCGTCAAGGGGACCCGGGCTCCAGCCGTTTCTTCCTGTCGCTGGAAGACAATCTGATGCGGGTGTTTGCCTCCGAGCGTGTGCGTAGCCTGATGCAGCGCCTGGGCATGAAGGAGGGCGAGGCGATCGAGAACGCCTGGGTCTCGCGCGCGATCGAGAACGCCCAGCGCAAGGTCGAGGCGCACAACTTCGATATCCGCAAGCAGCTACTGGAATACGACGATGTCGCCAACGACCAGCGTCGGGTGATCTACGAACAACGCGCCGAGCTGCTGACCACCGATGACATCAGCGACACCATCGATACGCTGATCGAGGATGTGGTCAATGCCCTGATCAGTCAGTATCTCCCGCCCGGGTCGATCGAGGACGAGTGGGATATCGAGGGTCTGCAGCAGGCCCTGATGGGCGAGTTCGGGCTCGACCTTCCGGTCCAGCAGTGGCTGGACGATGAAGATGACCTGCACGAGGAGCCGCTGCGCGAGCGCATCGTCGGTCACGCCCGCGAGATGCTCAGCCAGAAGCGCGAGCATCTGGGGGACGAGACCATGAACCGACTGCAGCGCGACGTGATGCTGCAGGTCCTCGACAGCCAGTGGAAGGAACACCTGGCGGCGATGGACTACCTGCGCCAGGGCATTGGCCTGCGCGGCTATGCCCAGCGCAATCCGAAGCAGGAATACAAGAAAGAAGCCTTCGCGATGTTCCAGACGTTGCTGGAGCGCATCAAGCACGATGTCGTGAAGTTCCTGATGCGGATGCAGCTGCGCTCCCCGGAAGAGGTCGAGGCGCTCAAGCCGAAGAAGGCCGCGCCGGCCGAGGACGATTTGCAGTTCCAGCACCAGAACCCGGACAGCGCCCTGAATACTGGCGCCGAGGGCGAGGCGGGTGCCCGCGAGCCGGTCGCCAGCGGCGAGGCCCCGTACCGGCGCGAGGAGCCGAAATTGGGCCGCAACGAGCCTTGCTGGTGCGGGTCCGGCAAGAAGTTCAAGCATTGCCACGGCAAGCTGTAGGCTGATCCCCGGTGTCGAGTTGATCGCATGGCCGTAGGACTTTCCATCCCCGAGGCATTGCTGCCCATTCCCGGAATCCGTCTCGCCACGGCGGCCGCCGGTATCCGGTATGCCGGGCGGGATGACCTGGTCCTGATGGATGCGGGTCCCGATGCGACCATCGCCGCGCTGTTCACCACCAACGCCTTTCGCGCCGCCCCGGTAGTGGTCGCTGCTGAACACCAGGCGAGCGGCCATCCGCGCTGGCTGTTGATCAACGCGGGTAACGCCAATGCGGGCACGGGTGAACCGGGTCTGCTGGCTGCTCGCACCTGCTGCGAGGCGTTGGCCGGGGTCGCGGGTGGGTCAGCCGATGCGGTTCTGCCCTTTTCCACCGGAGTGATCGGCGAACCGTTGCCGGTGGACCGCATCACGACCGCATTGCCTGCCTTGTATGCCGCCCTCGCTCCGAATGCCTGGATGCAGGCCGCTCGCGCGATCATGACCACCGACACCGTGATCAAGGGCGCCAGCCGCCGCGTTCAGCTGTCGCAGGGAGAGGTCACGCTGACCGGCATCGCCAAGGGCTCCGGGATGATCCATCCGAATATGGCGACCATGCTGGCCTTTATCGGTACCGACCTGGCTGTCGAAGCCGATGCCCTGGAGGGTCTTTTACGTCAGGCCAACCGGGACAGCTTCAACGCGATCACCGTGGATGGCGACACCTCGACCAACGACGCGCTGGTCTGCATGTCCAGCGGTGCCAGCGGTGCGGGGCTTGCGACCGTTGCAGATCGCGAGGTCTTCGCCTCCGCCCTGGATGCGATCTGCCTCGAGCTGGCCCAGGCCATCGTGCGCGACGGCGAAGGGGCCACCAAGTTCGTGACCGTCGAGACGACCGGTGCCCGCGAGCGCGACGAGGCGGCGCGCGTGGCGGAGACCGTTGCCCTGTCGCCGCTGGTCAAGACGGCGCTGTTTGCCTCGGATCCGAACTGGGGGCGGATTCTGGCCGCCGTCGGGCGCGCCGGGATTCCGGATCTGATGATTGAACGTGTGGCGATCCGGGTGAACGAGGTCGAGATTGTGCGCAACGGCGGCCGTGCCCCCGCGTATCAGGAGGCCGATGGCCAGCAGGCCTTTGCCGCCGAGGAGATCCATATCGTGATTGACCTTGGGCGGGGTGACGCGACGGCGCGCAAGTACACCTGCGACTTCTCCCACGAGTACGTGCGCATCAATGCCGAGTACCGTTCCTGATCCGGGCGCGGTCCCGGTCGAGGTTGCGATCGGCTTGATCCTTGATGCTACGGGCCGGGTGCTGGTAACCCATCGCACCCAGGGCCGCCACCTGGCCGGCCTGTGGGAATTCCCTGGGGGCAAGGTGGATCGGGACGAGCAGCCCGCGGAAGCCCTCGCGCGCGAACTGGATGAGGAGTTAGGCATCCGCGTGGAATCAGCCGTCCAGTGCCTCACCATCCCCCATCGCTACGCTGAACGGACGGTCCGGCTGCACGTGTTCCGTGTCACCGAGTGGTCGGGGCAGCCGGAAGGGCGCGAGGACCAGCCCCTTGAATGGCGAGACTCGACGCTGCTCGACCCGGCGGACTTCCCGGCGGCCAATCGTCCCATGCTGCAGGCCCTGACCCTGCCTTCCCGATACCTGGTGACTCCGTCGCCCGATAGTGCCGCCGAAATAGCCTCGGTGGTCCTGGATGTGGCGAACGCGTTGCGCGCGGCGCGTGCAGGTATGGTGCAGGTGCGCGCGCCGGCCCTGGCGCGCGATGCCTATCGTCAGTTCCTCGCCGCAATCACGGCAGTGGCCGACCCGCTCGACATCCCCGTACTGGCGAACGCGCCGCTGGAGTGGTTGAACGGTTTCGATAAAGTCGGATCGCACCTGCCCGAGCGCCGCTGGCGCGCGCTGGAGGCGCGGCCGTTGGTCCCTGGTCGGGTGGCGGCTTCGGTGCATGATGTTGCGGGGCTTGAAGCGGCCGCGTCCCTGGGTCTCGACTTCGCGGTGCTGGGGCCGGTTCGGGCGACCGCGACCCACCCGGGGGCCGAGCCCTTGGGCTGGGAACGGTTTGGCGAATGGGTGCGCCAGTCCGCCATCCCGGTGTATGCGCTGGGCGCGATGGATCTTGGGGCTCTGCCCCGGGCGCAGGCGGTCGGCGCGCAGGGGATCGCGGCCATTCGCGGATTGCTAGGGAGACGCTGATTGAATCGCACGTCCGCGTTGGTGCCCCCCAGTTTTTCGAGACAAACGTTCCGAGACAAGGCGCGTCGTGCGGCGGGTAGTGGTTCTACCCGCCCGTTTCTGATGGATTGGGGGCGCAACGCAGGATCGGGCCATATTCATTCAGAATCGGGGGGCGCCAACCCCACAAGCTATTGAACGCAGGGGCTCGGCCGCCCGTTGTTATCAAAAACGGGCGTGGGAACGGCGTTGCGGCTCCCTTGTGCAGAATGACTGCACGGCAGTCACCGCGCCTTGTTCGCACGCAAAAGCGACTCGAGCGCGGACGCGCGATTCAATCAGCGTCTCCCTAGTGGACCAACCGGCGTGAGCCGGACCGCCTGTGTAGTACGTCAGCCCGGTTAGATCGCGCAGCAGCAGAGCTTAAAGGGGATATCGCGACTGGCGGGCACAGGGCGCTCGCGGAAGTCGCCCGGGGTGAAGAAGCGCACCGTGAAGCGCTGGCGCCCGCCACTGATCTCGGGATAGACGCCGAGTGCGGTGTCGACGGTGACGCGGATGAGTTGCCAGGCATGAGCCGTATCAAGGTTGCGCTCGAAGTAGCCGTCCTCGGCCGTGGTCGGCTCGGCATTCCCCGAATGGCGCATGTAGCGTAGAACCTGTCCGGTCGCTTCCGCGACGGTGTTAAGCGGTTCGAACCACTCCAGTAACAGCTCGGTGCGTGCGGCGACGGGCTGGGCCAGCCAGTAGTGGTAGATGGGCAGGTCGAAGTCGAATGCGCCACCGGGTAAGGCCATGCGTTGGCGCACGCTGGAAAAGAACTCGCTGCCGCGTACGCGGTGATCCAGTGCCCCTGCCTGTTCCTCCAGGGCGCTGTGCAGCCGTCTTTGCCCATCCATGGTTTCGCGGAAACGCTCGGCGTCGACACCCGGTTGATTGGCCAGCCGGTTCAGGTTGGCGGTCTGGCGCTCGATCTCGCCCATCAGCTCACGCTTGATGTCGACCCGGGTGACCAAGGCATAGATGTCGACTAGCGACACTAGGGCCTCGTGATGGTCGAGTGGACGTCCGGATTCCAGTGCATCCCCGAAACGCGCGTTCAGCGCCTCCAGACGCAGCAGGAGGCGCACGCGTTCGTGCAGCGGTTGTTCGAAGGTCAGGGTTTGGCTCACGGCGCGCCTGTTCGGCAAAGTGGGCTGGGCGGGTTGTCGACCAACAATCCCCGCAGTATCAGGTATTCCGGGGGTGGTTTTCTACCCGTGTGGCAGTCGTGGTCGCTAGCTGTCGCAGGGCAGCATCGCGATCTGCTACCTGTGTCGCCAGTTCGGCGTCCGATGCGTCTCCGCTATTGCGAATCTCGCTATCCGCGCGTCGGCGCCGTTCCTCGGGGTCCATCTGGGCCTCGAGGATCGCTTCGACCTCGGCGCGACTGCGGCCGTCGCGGCGAGTCACTCGGGTGATCTGTTCCGCGGGTTCGCAATGCACCACGATCACGTGGTCGAACCGGCCTTCCCATTCGGCCTCAAACAGCAAAGGCACGACGATCAGCGCATACGGTACGTTCTCGTCCGACAGGGCGGTCAGTCGCTCCTCGATGGCGGCTTCCACCGCCGGGTGCACCAGTGCCTCCAGTGCCTGGCGCTCGCCCGGGTCGGCGAAGATCCGGCTGCGCAGGGCGCCTCGGTCGAGGTGGCCGCGAGCATCCAGAACGCCGGGACCGAAACGATCGACGATCGCGGCGTAGAGGTCATGCCCGGGGCTTTGCAGTTCGCGGTTGATGGTATCGGCATCCAGCACGGGGACCCCGAGGCTGGCGAACAGTCCTGCGACCCGGCTCTTGCCACAGCCGATCCCTCCGGTGAGTCCGACTTGCAGCATCCGCTTGGCCCTAAAACCCTTGCGGGAAGTAGAGGGCCAGCAATTCGTCGCCCCAGATAAGCGCCAGCCACCCGGCCGCGGCCAGGTAGGGGCCAAACGGGATCGGGATGTTGCGATCGCGGCCGCGTAGCAGGATCAGTGCGATGCCGACCACTGCGCCTACCAGGGAGGCCAGCAGCAGAATTACGGGCAGGGCCTGCCAGCCCAGCCAGGCCCCCAGGGCGGCCAATAGCTTGAAGTCGCCAAAGCCCATGCCCTCCTTCCCGGTGAGCAGGCGGAAGCCATGAAAGATCAACCACAGGATCAGGTAGCCGGCAGCGGCTCCGATCACTGCGGATTGCAGGTCGGTGAAGGTGCCTGGGATGTTGATCAGCAGGCCCAGCCACAAAAGCGGCAGGGTGAGTTGATCAGGGAGCAGGGTCGTGCGCGCGTCGATCCCGGCCGCGGCGATCAGGGTGGCCGTAAACGCCAGGGCCAGCAGTCCAGCCGCGCCGATCCCGAACGTCCATATCGTGACGATGAACAGCAGTGCGGTGAGCGCCTCCACCGCCGGGTATTGCCAGCTGATGCGCGTGCCGCAGCCAGGGCAGCGTCCGCGCAGGAACAGAAAACTGAGGATGGGGACATTCTCCAGCGCCCGGATCGGGCGTTGGCATTGCGGGCAGCGGGAACGGGGCTGGATCAGATCGAAGCGTTCGCGCTCGCCGGGTGCTTCGTGCTCCAGGATCGCGCGGGCCTCGGTCTCCCACTCGCGTTCCAGCATCACCGGAAGACGGGCGATGACGACGTTCAAGAAGCTGCCAATCAGCAGCCCGAACACCCCGGCGATCGGGAGTGCCCAGCCCCCCAGTACCGTCCCGATCTCGGCCAGCATCCCCTTAGTTCCCTGAGTCGCGGGCCCGGGGCATCAAATCACCTGGCCCATCTGGAAGATGGGCAGATACATCGCAATGACCAGACCACCGACGAGTACGCCCAATACCACCATGATCAGGGGCTCGAGCAGACTGGACAGGCTGTCCACGGCGTTGTCCACTTCTTCCTCGTAGAAATCCGCGACCTTGGACAGCATGGAGTCCAGGGAGCCGGATTCCTCGCCAATGGCGACCATCTGCACCACCATGTTCGGGAATACGGCGGTATTGCGCATGGACCATTGGAGTTGCCCGCCGGCCTCGGTCTCGTCGCGCATGCGCAGCGTGGCCTCACGGTAGACCGCGTTGCCGGTAGCACCGGAGACCGAGGTCAGGGCATCGACCAGTGGCACGCCCGCGGAGAACATGGTGGCCAGCGTCCGGGCGAAGCGGGCGATCGCCGCCTTGCGCAGAATCGGGCCGAATGCCGGGGCCTTGAGGATGATGATGTCGAGAAAACGCGCGAAGCGAGGCGATCGCCGGCGCGCCTGCACGAAGATGAAGCCGATCGCGATGAATACGCCGAGGATCGCCCACCACCAGCTCTGGGTGAACTCCGAAAGGTCGACCACCATGCGCGTGAATACCGGCAGGTCAGCGCCGAAGCCCTGGAACAGGGCCTCGAACTGTGGCACCACGTAGATCAGCAGGATTGCGGTCACGACGATGGCGACCACCACCACGGCTGCCGGATAGAACAACGCCTTCTTGATCTTGGCCTTCAGGGCCTCAGTCTTTTCCTTGTAGGTGGCGATCTTGTCCAGCAGTGTCTCGAGCGTCCCGGCCTGTTCGCCGGCCTCGACCAGGTTGGTCACCAGGTCGTCAAAATGCCGCGGATGCTTGGACAGCGCCTTGGCGAAGGTCTCGCCCCCCTCGACGTCGGCCTTCAGTCTCAGCACCAGGTCGCGCATCGCGGGCTTTTCGTTCCCGCGTCCGACGATCTCGAAGGCCTGGACCAGGGGCACGCCCGATTGCAGCATGGTGGTCATCTGGCGCAGGAAATAGGCGATATCCGCCGGGACAATCTTCTTCTTGCCCCCGGAGAACAGCGATTTCGGCTTCTTGCGGATCTTGACGACATTGATGCCGTTCTTGCGCAGATCGGCGCGCGCAGTCGCCTCGTTATCGGCCGGGGTCTCGCCCTTGACCCGGTCCCCGTTCTTGTTCAGTCCTTCCCAGGTGTAGATCGTCCCGGAGTCGGCCATCCCCCTGTCCCCCTGTAGCTGGTGACCTGTGCCGTTTGCGGCACTAGTCCTTGGTCACGCGATTAACTTCCTCGAGGCTGGTCAGCCCCGCCATGACTTTCATGAGGCCGGCGCGTCGCAGGTCCTCGATACCTTCTTTTTCTGCCTGCTCCGCGAGCTGCATGGAGTTATAGCCCTCCAGGATCCCGCGCTGCATCTCTTCGCTGATCGGCATGACCTGATAGATCCCCAGTCGGCCCTTGTAGCCGTTGGTGCACTGGTCGCAGCCCACCGCGCGGAAGGAACTGACCCCCGCTTGGATGTCGGCATCGGTGAAGCCCTCCTTGCGCAGGACCTCTTCCGGAAGCTGCTCTGCCTCTTTGCAGTTCGGGCACAGCCGACGCGCGAGGCGCTGGGCAATGATCAGCAGGATCGACGAGGCGATGTTGTACGGGGGCACGCCCATGTTGGCGAGGCGTGTCAACGTCTGCGGGGCGTCGTTCGTGTGCAGGGTGGAGAGTACGAGGTGACCGGTCTGGGCCGCCTTGATGGCGATCTCGGCTGTCTCGAGGTCACGAATTTCGCCCACCATAATCACGTCCGGGTCCTGACGCAGGAATGCGCGCAGCGCGCTCGCGAAGGTCAAGCCCACCTTGGGATTGATGTTGACCTGGTTGACCCCGGGCATGTTGATTTCCGACGGGTCTTCCGCAGTGGAGATGTTGCGGTCGGCGGTGTTGAGGATCCCCAGCCCGGTATAAAGAGAGACCGTCTTACCCGACCCGGTGGGGCCTGTCACGAGGATCATCCCGTAGGGTCGGCTGAGCGCCTTGAGATACGCTTCCTTTTGCGGTTCTTCGTAACCCAGCTGGTCGATGCCCATCGACGCGCTGCTCGGGTCGAGGATACGCATCACGATCTTTTCGCCGTACAGCGTCGGCAGGGACGACACACGAAAATCGATCGCGCGCGTGCGCGAGAGCTTCAGCTTGATGCGTCCGTCCTGGGGTACGCGGCGTTCTGCGATGTCCATGCGCGACATCACCTTCACGCGCGCGGTGATACGTGGCGCCAGGGCATTCGGCGGGTGGGCGACCTCGTGCAGCACCCCATCAATGCGAAAGCGCACGCGGAAGTCCTTCTCGAAGGGTTCGAGGTGGATGTCCGATGCCTTGCGGTTGATCGCGTCCATCAGCAACTTGTTGACGAAGCGGACCACGGGCGCATCGTCGGCGCCTTCGGCGGTGTCCGAGCCTTCCTTGTCGTCGTCACCGGATTCGATTGCCAGCCCGTCCAGGCCATCGTCGCCGAGGTCGTCCATCAACGACGACGCCGCGCTCAGGGCGCTGTCGATCAGACGGTCGAGCTTGTGCGACTCCACCAGGACCGCTTCCACGGGCATCCCGGTCGCGAACTTGAACTCGTCGGTGGCGCCCAGATTGGTGGGGTCGGATACCGCGATGTAAAGCCGATTGCCGCGGACCATCAGCGGCAAGGCATGGTGTTTCTGAATCAGCTTCTCGTTGAGGTGATCCTTGGGCAGGAGCTCGGGTTCAAAGCAGGCCAGGTCGAAGACCGGCAGACCGAATTCCTCGGCGGCCGCTTCGGCGAGGCGTGCCTCGGCCACCTGGCCCTTGCTGGCTAGCAGGGTCATCAGCGGGGTTTGCTGGGACTGGGACTCCTCGACCAGCTGGGAGGCAATGTCCTCCGCGATCAGGCCGGCTTCGACCAGGCGCTTCGCCAGCCCGGGTAGCCGCGGTGCCGTAGTGGTGTTCGCCATGGGCCTCTGCGTAAACAAACCTAGTGATGCGCCACACTCTACGTGCGTCCGCGGCGGAAGGGAAACGTACTCCCTAACGGAGCGCGCCCTTGTCGAGCCTCGATCATAGAAATCAGCCCTGCCAAACACAAGGCTGTTGCCGGCGCATTGAAGATAGGCGCGCAGGAGCGCTTGACGCTGCGCTTCGCGCTGGTTCAGAATACGCGGCTTGATCGAGGAGGGATACCCAAGCGGTCAACGGGGGCAGACTGTAAATCTGCTGGCTCAGCCTTCGGAGGTTCGAATCCTCCTCCCTCCACCATCGGGTTTTCAAGCCAGCGGCCTGAAGCAGGCGGTGGTTCAGTAAGCCAGGGTTCTGCGGGTGTAGTTCAATGGTAGAACCTCAGCCTTCCAAGCTGATGATGTGGGTTCGATTCCCATCACCCGCTCCAGTATTGGCCCGCAGAGTATCGGGTGGGGTCCTGGCGGTAGTTCGGCTCATGTAGCTCAGTCGGTAGAGCACTTCCTTGGTAAGGAAGAGGTCACCGGTTCGAATCCGGTCATGAGCTCCAAATTTAATGTCAGCGTACAACCTGCGTCGCTGTTGAGTTTTAGCGTCACGATCCGGGGAAGCGAGAGATGTCCAAGGAAAAGTTCGAGCGTAAGAAGCCGCATGTGAATGTGGGAACGATTGGTCATGTGGACCATGGGAAAACGACGCTGACGGCGGCGATGACGACGGTGCTGGGCAAGAAGTACGGAAGTGAAGCCCGGGCGTTTGATCAGATTGACAATGCGCCGGAAGAGAAGGCGCGTGGGATCACGATTGCGACCGCGCACGTGGAATACGAGTCGGATATTCGTCATTACGCGCACGTCGACTGCCCTGGGCACGCGGACTATGTGAAGAACATGATCACGGGTGCGGCGCAGATGGATGGCGCGATCCTGGTGGTGTCGGCGGCCGATGGCCCGATGCCGCAGACCCGCGAGCACATTCTGCTGGCGCGTCAGGTGGGTGTGCCGTACATCGTGGTGTTCCTGAACAAGGCCGACATGGTCGATGATCCGGAGCTGCTGGAGCTGGTCGAGATGGAAGTGCGCGACCTGCTGTCCTCGTACGACTTCCCGGGTGACGACACCCCGGTGATCACTGGTTCGGCGCTGAAGGCGCTGGAAGGTGACGAGAGCGAAGTGGGCGCCCCGGCGATCTACAAGCTGGTCGAGGCGATGGACACCTGGATTCCGGAGCCGGAGCGTGCCGTGGACGGCGCCTTCCTGATGCCGGTGGAAGACGTGTTCTCGATTTCGGGTCGCGGCACGGTGGTGACCGGTCGTATCGAGCGCGGTGTGGTGAAGGTGGGCGAAGAGATCGAGATTGTCGGCATTCGCGATACCCAGAAGACCACGGTCACCGGTGTGGAGATGTTCCGCAAGCTGCTGGACCAGGGCGAAGCGGGCGACAACGTGGGCATCCTGCTGCGTGGTACCAAGCGCGACGACGTGCAGCGTGGTCAGGTGCTGTGCAAGCCGGGTTCGATCACGCCGCACACGCATTTCGAAGCCGAGGTGTACATCCTGGGCAAGGAAGAAGGCGGCCGTCATACGCCGTTTTTCAACGGCTACCGTCCGCAGTTCTACTTCCGCACGACGGACGTGACGGGATCGGTGGAGCTGCCGGAAGGTACCGAGATGGTGATGCCGGGTGACAACGTGAAGATGACGGTGTCCCTGATCAACCCGATCGCGATGGAAGACGGTCTGCGCTTTGCGATCCGCGAAGGCGGCCGCACCGTCGGCGCCGGCGTCGTCTCCAAGAT
>NZ_AQXQ01000007.1 GCF_000376865.1 Thioalkalivibrio sp. ALJ7
TTGGCGCCGCGGCCGGGACGAACGGTCCACAAGACCTGAACGGCCCGCCTCCTGGAACCGCTGGACCCAGCGCTGCACGGTCTTCGGATCCACGCCAACGGCGCGGGCCGTGGCCCGAAGGCTCTGGCCGTGATCCACGACCAGACGAGCCATCCGCTCTCGACCGCGGGGGCCCATTAAGGCATTTTGGTGAAGGTTCACGGGGCGTCCTCCTTGGGAATGGCTCAGTCCGCAAACTCAGCATCCTTCGGAGTCGTCCCGTGGACAACCTATTGAGAGATCACACCTAAGGAGCCTCAGGCAAGTCGCGGGCATGGATCAGAAACACACCGTGCCCGCCCGCCTCGAATTCCAGCCAGATCAGTGGCAGCTCCGGGAAGGCCGCCTCCACTGCGGCCTGGCTATTGCCAACCTCCACGATCAACACACCCTCGTCGGTCAGGTGCGCGCGCGCCTTATCCAGGATACGGCGCACAATATCCAGGCCGTCACCCCCGGCCGCCAGCCCCAGCGCCGGCTCGTGGCGATACTCGTCGGGCAGGGCCGCCATGTCCTCGGCATCGACGTACGGCGGGTTGGACACGATCAGCTCGTAGCGATCCTCCGCCGCCAACCCGTCGAATACATCCGACTGCAGCGCACGCACCTGATCGCCCATCTGGTGGCGCTCGATATTGATGCGCGCCACGGCCAGCGCATCCGCCGAGACATCCGCCAGATCCACGCGCGCCTGCGGCAAGGCCAGCGCCATCGCGATGCCGATGCAACCGCCGCCGGTGCAAAGATCCAGCGCCCGCGTGACCGCATCGGGATTCACCCAGGGCTCGAACCCGGCGGCAATCAGCTCCGCCAGCGGCGAACGCGGGACGAGGACACGCTCATCGACATAGAAGGGGAGCCCGGCAAACCAGGCCTCGCGGGTCAGGTACGCCGCTGGCTTGCGCGTGGCGACGCGTTCGCGCAGCACCGCCACGACCCGCGTGCGTTCGGCTTCGCTCAGGCGCGAGTCCCACCAGGATTCCGGCAGGTCCAGCGGCAAATGCAGGGTATGCAGCACCAGCCAGGCGGCCTCGTCGAAGGCGTTGTCCGTACCATGACCAAAGCTCAGGCCGGCGCCACGAAACTGGCTGGCGCCGAAGCGGATGAAGTCGCGCAGGGTGCGCAATCCGGTGGTGGAATCCATACCCGGTCTTTCCGTTGCGTGCGAGGGCCGTCATCATACCGCCTCGAATCACCCGTGTACGCCCGAATGAGGCCCCATGAGCAAACTCGACCCCTGGCTCGCCCGCCTGTCGCATCTGCTGCCGCAGCACGCCCTGTCGCGCGTGGTGCATCGCCTGGCGCGCATCGAGTCGTCACGTCTGCAGCCGCTGCTGCGGGCCTTCGTACGCCGCTTCGGGCTGAACATGGACGAGGCCGCGGAGCCGGACCTGACCGCCTATTCCAGCTTCAACGCCCTGTTTACCCGCGCCCTGCGCGAGGATGCGCGGCCACTAGCGGGCGATGCCAATACCGTGGTCAGCCCAGCCGATTCCCGGGTCAGCGCCGCCGGGCGCATTGAGGCCGGACAGATCTTCCAGGCCAAGGGGCATCACTACACGGTCAGGGAACTGTTGGGCGGGGAAGAGAACCTCGCAGAGGCCTTCCAAATCGGTCACTTCGTCACCCTGTACCTGTCACCGCGCCACTACCACCGGCTGCACATGCCGATGACCGGCACCCTGACCCACATGATCCACGTGCCTGGCCGCCTGTTCTCGGTTGCGCCGCGCATCGTGCGCCATGTCCCACGACTGTACGCGCGCAACGAGCGCGTCGTGGCCTGTTTCGACACCCCGGTGGGTCCGATGGCCATGGCCCTGATCGGCGCACAGAACGTAGGCTCCATCGAGACGGTATGGGCCGGCGAGGTCACCCCGCCGCATGGCCGCGAGATCAGCGTCAGTGAATACCCAGATCGCACCGTCACCCTGGAGCGCGGCGCCGAGATGGGCCGCTTCAACCTGGGCTCTTCCGTGGTGCTGCTGCTCCCCGACCACCCCCTCAAGCTCGCCGACCACCTGAACCCTGAAACCGAGGTCCAGGTCCGCTCCGCACTCGGCCAGTTCTACTGACTTTTTTCACCACGAAGCACACGAAGGCACGAAGAAGGTCAAGGTCAAGAGCGGGTTCACCACGGAGGACACAGAGGTCACGGAGAAAACTAAAGGGGGGGACGGGGCGAGATACGGATGTTGATAGTGGCTCGCGTTGTTCAGGCGAACCGAAATTCTTCCGCCTTCGTACGCTTCGTGGTGAATAAAGAGGCTCAGGCGTGGGCGCGGGTCCCGGCGGGCTGGTTGAAGTAGGCGGCCTTCCAGCTCTCGTAATCGGCGACGAGTTGTTCGACGTCGCGGGCATCGAAGGGGCGCAGTCCGCTAAGGACCAGATGCTTGCTGCCGTCGGCGACTACGGACTGGTCGATCACCAGTTCGTAGTCCAGGCGGATCTCGCCACGCTTGCCGTTGACGGTCATCACCGCGTCCTTCAGGCGCGGCGTGGGGATGCCGGCGCTGGCCGCCAGGGGCTCCGGCAGACGGAAGCCCATACGCTCGTACATCACCAACGGGCGTTTAGGATTCACCATCACACCGTGCTCTTCCATCAACGGAACCAGCACATGCGGGAAGTTCTGCCCGGAGAAGCTCACATAACTGCGGATGAGGGATTCGATGGCGCTCGGCTCGTCGATCACCGCGCCGGAGCGCTCCACCTCGATCACGCTCTTGCCATTGTCATCCGTAATCGCAAAGGCATCGCCCGGTGCCTCGGGGAACACCAGGGGCACGTTGCCGCCAACCATCCCGGTAAAGCGAAAGTGCATGTTGCTACTCGCCCCATAGGTGTCCAGCACCAGCGCAAACAGAAGATCTCCCGGCACGCAGAACCGCCGATTATCGGCGTCATGTATCGGGTTGAAGTCGCCCGCGAGCGTCTTCGCAAAGTCGCTGCCCTGCTCCGGGGTTACAACCAGCTGACCGTCGCGATGGCGGTAGAAGTCCTCAAGGAAGCTTTTGTCGGTCACTCGGTCTCCCCGAAATCATCGGTCGATATACAACATGGTTTTTCCGCCACTATAGCCCGAAATGTCCTTCGATGGCCCGGATAAAGGCGTCGCCGTAGCGCTCCAGCTTGTGCTGCCCCACCCCGGAAACCCCGGCCATCTCCTCGCGGCTGCGCGGGGCGGACGCCACCATCTCCAGGAGCGCGGCATCGCTGAAGATCACATAGGGCGGCACCCCCTGATCGCGGGCCAGGTCCGTGCGCAAACTGCGTAGCGCTTCCCACAACGCGCGATCCTCGCTGTCCATCGCCGCCACACTGCGTGCCGTGTCGCGGCGTGCCGGGCTGGCGCTGCGCGCAGCCCGTTCCGGGCGAGCCGCCTCCTCGCGCAGATGGACCGGTTCGTCACCCCGCAGGACTGGACGGCAGGCCGGGTCCAGCTTCAGCCCGCCGTAGCCCTCCTCGTCCAGCCGCAACAGGCCGCGCGCCAGTAGCTGCCGCACCACGCCACGCCACTGCGCCTTGTCCAGCTCCTTGCCAATGCCAAAGGTGCTCAGACGGTCGTGGCCCAGTCGCGTCAGGCGCTCACTGGCGGAACCGCGCAGCACATCGATCACATGCCCGGCACCGAAACGCTCGCCAGTGCGATAGATACAGGACAGGAGCTTCTGCACGGGTACGCTGGCATCCCAGGTTGCCGGCGGCTCCATGCAGTTGTCGCAGGTACCGCAGGGCTCCGGCATGTGTTCGTCAAAATAGGCGAGTAGGGCCTGGCGCCGGCAGCTGGTGATCTCGCAGAACCCCAGCATGGCCTCCAGCTTTTGCTGCTCGATGCGCTGGCGCTCGGCGCCGGCTTGGGAGCCCTCCAGCATCTGCCGCAGGGTGACGACATCCTGCAAGCCATAGACCATCCAGGCGTTCGCCGGCAAGCCATCGCGCCCGGCGCGGCCGGTCTCCTGGTAGTAGCCCTCCAGGCTCTTGGGCAGGTTCAGGTGGGCGACGAAGCGCACGTTCGGCTTGTCGATCCCCATGCCGAAGGCGATGGTAGCGACCATCACCACCCCCTCCTCGCGCAGGAAGCGGGTCTGGTTGGCCGCTCGGGTCGCTGCGGGCAAACCGGCGTGATACGGCAACGCCGTGATGCCCTGCTCCGCCAGCCATTCGGCCACCGCGTCCACCTTCTTGCGGGACAGGCAATAGACGATGCCCGCCTCGCCGGCGTGTTCTTCGCGGATAAAGCGCAGCAGGCGATCGCGCGCCGAGCCGCCCCGGCCACCATCCGCCTGGGCAATGCGGTAGCGGATGTTCGGGCGATCAAAGGAGCTGACGAAGGCCCGTGCCTGCTCGAGGCGCAGGCGCTCACGGATTTCCTGGCGGGTCGGCCCATCCGCGGTGGCGGTCAGGGCCAGGCGAGGCACCTGCGGAAAGCGCTCGGCCAACACCGCCAACTGGCTGTACTCGGGGCGGAAGTCATGCCCCCATTGCGAGACACAATGCGCCTCGTCAATCGCGAACAGGGCCAGGTCGATGCCTTCCAGACGCTCCAGCATGCCCGGCGCGAACAGCCGCTCCGGCGACATGTACAACAGATCCAGTTGACCGGCGTGCAGGGCCGCCAATACGGAGCGCGCCTCGTCCGCCTTCTGTCCGGAGTCGAGGCTTGCCGCGGCCACACCGTTCTGGCGCAGGGCCGCCACCTGATCCTGCATCAGCGCGATCAGCGGCGATATCACGATGCCACAGCCTGGACGCGCCAGGGCCGGGATCTGGAAGCAAAGCGACTTGCCGCCACCGGTGGGCATCAGCACCACAGCATCGCCACCGCCCGTCACGTGTTCGACGATGGCCTGCTGCTGGCCACGAAATTCCGTATAGCCGAAGGTCTCGCGCAAGATCTCCAGCGGCGCGGCCGCCGGAGCGCTTCCCTGCGCATGCCCGGCTGCAAGACCCGAGGGTTCCAATGGATGTACTCCCAACGAAAGGACAGGCCGGGAAGACTGCCGAATGCCCGCCACCGCTGCAAGCTGCGTCAGGGATCTTCACCGTCTGCCGCGGCGAGGCCACATAATTTCAGGGCCCTACAGCGCGGCAAGTCCGGGTGCCGCACGCCTCACGGAGAGGGGTGACCGCACCCGCCGCTGACACAAGCCACACAGCAGGACCAAGGCCGGGTTACAGTAAGGCGCCATCTCAGCCCCGGATTCCTTCATGCGCGGTCATTCCAGCGTGCACGATGCGCCCGACGACGCGATCAACTGGCGCATCCTTCGCTCCCTGTTCCCCTACCTTGCCGAATTCCGCGGGCGTTTGTTCCTAGCCCTCGGGTTGATGGGCCTGGCCAAGCTGGCGACCGTGCTGGTCCCGCTGGCGCTGAAGTACATCGTCGACCACTTCGAGGACTCCGGGACCGACGCGCTGGTCGCGATCCCGGTGGCGCTGGTGATCGCCTATGGCCTGCTGCGCTTCGGCGGAACCCTGTTCGGGGAGCTGCGCGACGCGGTGTTCGTACGCGTAGCGGAACGGGCCATGCGTCGCGCAGCGCTGCGCGTCTTCGAGCACCTGCACCGTCTGGAACTGGGCTTTCATCTGGCGCGCGAGACCGGCGGGCTGGCCCGCGACATTGAGCGCGGCACCAGCGGCATCAGCTTCCTGCTGCGCTTCATGGTGTTCAACATCCTGCCAACGATCATCGAGATCGCGCTGGTGGCGGTCATCCTGCTGGTGGCGGTAGGGCCGGTCTTCACTTTGACGGTGATCATCGCGGTGGCCGCCTACATCGCCTGGTCCGTGTGGATTACCGAGTGGCGTACCCGCTTCGTACGCGAGGCCAACCAGCGTGACAACGAATCCAACACCCGCGCCATCGACAGCCTGCTGAACTACGAGACAGTCAAGTACTTCGGCAACGAGGGCTTCGAGGCGCAGCGCTACGACGAGGGGCTGGCCACCTGGGAGCAGGCGCGCACCAAGAATGTACTGTCACTGGTCCTGCTGAACTCCGGCCAGGCCCTGATTATCGCCGCGGCCATCACCGTGATGATGCTGCTGGCTGCCAGCCGCGTCGCCTCCGGGGATATGTCTCTTGGCGACCTGGTCATGGTGAATGCCTACATGATCCAGCTGTTCATGCCTCTGAACTTCCTGGGCTTTGTCTACCGGGAGATCCGTCAGTCGCTGGCCAACATCGAGCGGCTGTTCGGCCTGTTGGAGAAGCCGGCTCAGGTTGAGGATCAACCAGACGCGCCGGATCTGGAGGTCACCCGCGGTCAGGTTCGCTTCGAAAAGGTCTCGTTTCACTACCAACCGGAACGGCCTATTCTCGAAGACGTGTCGCTGGACATTCCGGCCGGACACAAGCTTGCGGTAGTCGGCGCCAGTGGTGCCGGAAAATCCACCATCGCGCGTTTGCTATTCCGCTTCTACGACGTGACCGATGGCCGCATCACCATTGATGGCCAGGACATCCGCGAGGTCACCCAGCAGAGCTTGCGCCGCGCGATCGGGGTCGTGCCGCAGGACACGGTGCTGTTCAACGCCAGCATCCGCTACAACATCGCCTACGGCGATCCCGGTGCCTCCGAAGAGGCCATCCTGCGTACGGTACGCCTGGCGCACCTGGACGATTTCATTGCCCGCCTTCCGGACGGTCTGGACACGGTCGTCGGGGAACGCGGGCTCAAGGTCTCGGGCGGCGAGAAACAACGCATCGCGATCGCACGCATGTTGCTGAAGGACCCGCCGATCCTGGTCTTCGACGAGGCGACCTCGTCTCTGGACTCGGGCTCTGAGAAGGCGATCCTCCAGGCCTTGAACGAGGTTTCGGCCCGCCGCACCACGCTGGTCATCGCGCATCGACTATCCACCGTCAAGGACGCCGAACAGATCGTGGTACTGGACCGGGGCCGCGTCGCCGAACACGGCACCCACCGCGAGCTCCTCGCCCACAACGGCGCCTACGCCCGCCTGTGGCAACACCAGCAGGAACACGAGCCCGCCCCCGCCGATCCGAGCCCGAATGCTGGGGCCTGAACCCCTTGATTCACCACGAAGCACACGAAGAAACGAAGCAGGGATCGGCCAAGGTCAAGAGCGGATTAACCACGGAGGGCACAGAGGACTCGGAGAAAACAGGGAAGTTGGGGTGAAATGTAAGTACTGATTGCATCCTGGCTTACTGCAGGTTAAGCGGGACCGCTTCGCGCCCTTGACGGATCGTGCACCTCAGACCCTTTTCGAATTTCTCTGTGCCCTCCGTGGTTAATCCGCCCTTGAATTCCTTCGTGCCTTCGTGAGCTTCGTGGTGAATACAGCCTTTGATCAGTCGGGGGCGACGCGCCCGCGCAGGGCCTTTTTCTGGCCGCGGCGGGTCTTGGAGTCCAGCCGGCGGAGCTTGGAGCCGCGCGTGGGGCGTGTCGGCTTGCGGGTCTTGATCGGGCGCCCAGCATCGCGTAGCAATTCCGCCAGGCGCTCGAGGGCGTCCTCGCGATTGGCCTCCTGGGTGCGGTATTGCTGCGCCTTGATCACCACGACACCATCCTTGCTGATGCGCTGGTCGCGGCGCCGCAGCAGGCGCTCCTTGTACACGTCGGGGAGACTGGAGGCACGGACATCGAAGCGCAGGTGGATCGCCGAGGCGACCTTGTTCACGTTCTGCCCACCCGCCCCCTGGGCCCGAATCGGAGTCAGCTCGATCTCCTGCTCGGGGAGGGTCACGCTATTGGAGATGCGAAGCCCCATGGACCGTCAGCGAAAGTCGCCGTCATGGATGCGGCCGTCCTCGTCCAGTTCGGCGAAGAACCGGCTGTTATCCGTGCGGTATTCGTGGGTCGCGATGTCGCCGGGCAGCACCAGGGTCACATCCGGATAAACGCGCTCGAACTCCTCGGGGCGGGGCCGGTTCTCCAGAAAGTGCAAAAACGGGTTCATCTGCTTGACCGTTCCCGGTCGCGGCTCCGGCCCGTCCCCGCGGGTCTCGGACTTGTGCACCGCGCAGCCGCTGACTGCCAGGGCCAGGACCACGCCGATCACGGACAAGAATCGAAACGCCATATTCTCCTCCTGCACTACACAATTGCACCGTCATTGCGAGGCGTCGCAGACGCCGTGGCAATCGCCTCAAGCTGGCATCAAGCCCGGGGCCGCTGGTTTCGGATGGAGTTCGCCACGTCGCTTCGCTCCTCGCGATGACGGTTCCAGTGCGCCCCGGAGCGGCGATCTAAGCCATCGGTTGGCCGTGCTCACGGGTCGCCTCGAAGCGGATCTCCGGCCACTTCTCCTGCGCCATCTGCAGGTTCACCCGCGTCGGTGCGATGTAGACGAGATCCCCTCCGTGGTCGACCGCCAGATGGTTCGCTGCCTTTTCCTTGAACTCCTCGAACTTCTTCGGATCGTTGCTTTCGACCCAACGCGCCGTCTGGACGTTCACGTTCTCGAACTGCGCCTCGACTTTGTACTCGGTGCGCAGGCGTTCGGCGACCACTTCGAACTGCAGCACGCCGACCGCGCCCAGGATCAGGTCGTTGTTGATCAAGGGCCGATAGAGCTGAGTTGCGCCCTCCTCACAAAGCTCCTGCAGACCCTTCGCGAGCTGCTTCATCTTCAGTGGATCCTTCAACTGCGCGCGGCGGAACAGCTCCGGGGCAAAGTTCGGCACACCAGTAAAGGTCAGATCCTCGCCCTGGGTGAAAGTATCCCCGATGCGGATGGTGCCGTGGTTGTGGATACCGATGATATCGCCCGGATAAGCGGTCTCTACGTGCTCACGGTCGGAGGCCAGGAATGTCAGCGCGTCCGGGACCTTCACGTCGCGCCCGATGCGCACGTGGTGCAGCTTCGCACCCTTGTCGAAGGTGCCGGAGCAGATACGCATAAAGGCGATGCGGTCGCGATGCTTCGGGTCCATGTTCGCCTGGATCTTGAACACGAAGCCGGTAAACTTTTCCTCGGTCGGCTCCACCTGGCGTGAATGGGTCGGACGCGGCAGCGGGGCCGGGGCGTACTCGACAAAATCGTCCAGCAGCTCCTCAATACCGAAGTTGTTGATCGCGGAACCAAAAAACACCGGTGTCTGCTCGCCCCTCATATAGGCCTCGGGATCGAACTCGTGCGAGGCACCCTGCACCAGCTCCAGCTCCTCGCGCAGCTCCTGGGCCTGGTCACCCAGCACCTCGTCCAGGCGCGGATTGTTCAGGCCCTCGATGATCTCGCCGGTGGATTTCTTGCCGCCCTGCTCGGGGGCGTACAAGTGCACCGCATCGCGGCGGAGGTGGTACACCCCGCGAAAACGCTTGCCGGACCCAATCGGCCAGGTCACCGGAGCGCACTGAATCTTCAGCACCTCCTCGACCTCGTCCAGCAGATCGATGGGATCGCGACCCTCGCGGTCCATCTTGTTGACGAAGGTCATGATCGGTGTGTCGCGCAGCCGGCAAACCTCCATCAGCTTGATGGTGCGCTCCTCCACCCCCTTGGCGGCGTCGATCACCATCAAGGCGGAGTCCACCGCTGTCAGCGTGCGGTAGGTGTCCTCGGAGAAATCGGCATGGCCTGGGGTGTCCAGAAGATTCACCATGCGTCCCTTGTAGGGGTACTGCATGACCGAGGAAGTCACGGAAATCCCGCGCGACTTCTCCATCTCCATCCAGTCGGAGGTCGCGTGGCGCGAGGACTTACGCCCCTTGACCGTACCGGCGAGCTGGATCGCGCCGCCATACAGCAGGAGCTTTTCGGTCATGGTGGTCTTGCCGGCGTCCGGGTGCGAGATGATCGCGAAGGTCCGGCGTCGGCGGGTTTCCTCAAGGAAAGACGACATGGATACGGGCCGCTTGGATAAGCCCGACAGTTTAACGTGAAAGCCTTGGCCTTGCCCTCGTTTCCACTGCGCATCCCTCAACACACACGGCCCCGGGGAATCCCCCGGGGCCGTGTGTGGCGACCATGGCGCGGGACGCGCGTTTATCGGGCCGAGGCGGCCTGGATCGCAGCGTTTTGCTCTTCGAGGCGGCCCTTGGCCGTCACCAGATCCCGATTGTTCATGCGCGCCTCGAGGCTGGCGAGACGCTCCTGATCCTCAGCCAGAGTGTACCAGACATGCGCCTGCACCAGATCGCGCTCGACCCCGCGCCCGTTCTGGTGCAGACGTCCCATACCGACCTGGGCATGGCGGTAACCCTGCTCCGCCGCCTCGGTGTACCAACGCGCGGCCGCGGCCGGGTCACGCGCCGTACCCTGACCGTTCTCGTGTAGCAGACCGGCGTAATACTGGGCCGCGGGCAGACCCTGTTCCGCTGCCTTGACCAGCCATTTCAGGCCGGCCGCAGGGTCCTGTTCGCCACTCGCCAGATGGCTTCCCAACCAATACTGCGCTTGGGCATGGCCCAGTTCGGCGGCGCGGGTGTAGTGTTCGCGGCTACGCTCCGGATCCGCCGCCGTGCCCTTGCCCGTCGCGAAGAGAAAACCCAGATAGTAGTGAGCACCGGCATGGTCGGCATCCGCCGCGCGGGCGAACCAGCGAATCGACTCATCGTAGTCGACCGTGGTGCCACGACCGGAGTAGTTCGCCATGCCCACGTCAAACATCGCATCGGTATTGCCCTTCTGGGCATTGCTCTCGCGGATCTCATACCAGACTTCCAGCAATTCCTGCTGGCGATCAGCCTCGTCGTAGCCGAAGGATTGCTGGGCCTGAGCCACCCCACCAGTAACCACCAACGGCAAGGCCAGAGGGAGCGAAACGAACAATGCACGCAGGGATCGGGACATGGGTTACCTCAACGGTTCCGGGAACAAATACCGGTCTTGATCATAGACCCAGGGGGTCCGCGCTACAACGCGAAGGGATCGAGGCGAGAACCGGAGGCGACAAAACCCCGCCAAAGTCCGGATTTGGCCTATATCCTGTGACCGGATTCACATCCTGGCATGGATCAGGCACCCGCAGGTGCCGCGCAGCGGCGCGTGAGCACCCAGGCATCTTCGCGACCGCTAGGGAGCGGATAGTAGCGGGGCCGGGTACCGATGTGTTCGAAACCCTCGGAACGGTAGAGCTGCACCGCCGCCACGTTCGAAGGCCGCACCTCGAGGAACAGGGCCTCGGCCTCCTGCTGACAAACGTAATCGAACAATCGGCGGACCATGAACCGTCCCAATCCGTTGCCCTGCCAGCGCGGGTCTACCGTCAGATTCAACAGATGCGCCTCGTCCGCGGCCACGGTCAGGACGCAATGTCCCACCTGGCGCCCGTCCACCTCCAACACCCAGCAGTCGTAACCGACCCGGATACAGTCCTCGAAAATGCGAGCAGTCCAGGGGTAGTCATAGGCCTCGCGCTCGATCCGCATCACACGCTCGACATCGGTCGCCTGCATGCGGCGCAATTCTGGCTGCACACGGGGCTCGGCACTCATGACAATGGGGTCTCCTGTGACAAGGGGGCAATCGCTCGTGGGTCCGGTATTCCGAGCCTACCGGCGGCCGCGCAGTTCCCAAAACCCTAATACCAGAGGGCTTATGTCCGAAGACAGGCCCGGGCGCGCTGAAGGTCCTGCCAGGCCCGCGCCTTGTCCCCCGGCTTTCGCAGCAGGTAGGCGGGGTGGTAGGTCGCGATCAGTGGAACCCCTTGATAGCGATGTTCACTTCCCCGCAAACGGCCCAGCGGCTCCCCGGATTCGAGCAACCCCTGCGCCGCGATACGTCCCAACGCCACGATGACCTCTGGCTGGATCAGGTCAATCTGTCGATCCAGGAAGCCACGGCAGGCACTCGCCTCCTCCGGTTTCGGGTCGCGATTTCCCGGTGGACGGCACTTCAACACATTGGCGATAAAGACGTCGCGGGTTCGATCCAGCCCCAGTGCCGCCAGCATATTGTCCAGCAGTTGACCGGCGCGACCGACGAAAGGCTCGCCGCGGCGGTCTTCCTCGGCCCCCGGAGCCTCGCCCACGAACAGCCAGCGGGCACCACGATCTCCGACTCCGAATACAGTCTGTGTGCGTTCGCGGGCGAGTTCGGTGCAGGCGGTGCAGGTCCGGACCTGCTCTTGCAGCGCGTCCCAGTCAAGCAACGCGATCGACGCGCGGGTGTCGTCCGTTGCGGACGCCGCCGCTTCATGCTCCGCCAGCGGGGCTGCCGCGACGTCGGAAACCGCCGGTGCAATTCGCGAGCGCCACACCGGTATACCCATATCCGCCAGGATACGGCGCTGTCGCACCGACAGTGACACGCGACTACTCCCCCATGGGCGCGCGACGACGATGACGGCGCCAGCGCTCCAGTGTCAGCAGCGGGCCAGACAGGGCATAGATCACAAAGCCCGCCAGCAGGACCTTGGGCGGGTCCAGGGCCAGTAGCATCAGGGCCACGACCACCCCGACAATCGCCAGGAAGGGCACGCGGTGTTTGAAGTCCATGTCCTTGAAGCTGAAGTAGGTCAAGTTGCTCACCATTGCGGCCCCCGCCAGCACGGTCACCACCAGGATGCCAACGACATAGGGATCGGCCAGTTCGGCCGGGATGCCCCAGTCCTCCAGCACCCAAACCATTCCTACCAACAACGCCGCACTCGCGGGGCTGGGCAATCCCTGGAAGAAACGCTTGTCGGTCACGGCAAGGCGGCTATTGAAACGCGCCAGGCGCAGCGCCGCCGCCGTCGCAAAGAAGAAGGCGGCCACCCAGCCAAAGTTACCCAGATCGTGCAGCTGCCACAGGTAGACCACCAAGGCCGGGGCCACACCAAAAGACACGAGATCCGAAAGCGAGTCGTACTGCGCGCCAAACTCGCTCTGGGTATCGGTCATGCGCGCGACACGCCCATCCAGAGTATCCAGCACCATGGCCACAAAGATCGCGATGGACGCAGTGATGTACTCACCGTTGATCGCGGAGACGATGGCGAAAAATCCCGAGAACAGCACGCCCGTGGTAAACAGATTGGGCAGCAGGAACACCCCGCGCCGCCGACGGCGATGCGGTAACGAATCTTCCCCGAGGGCGTCCTCGCCTTCGGCGGAGTCCGGATCGCGTCCCGTAGCGGCTCGCTGATCTTCGTCGCCTGCATTCATTCCAGCACCTCCACGGCACGTTCACTGTCGTTCTGCTGCCCTGCTGGGAGGCCACCCAGCAGGGTAGAACCGGCGAGAACATCCTGCCCTGGCTCCACCATCACCTGCGAACCAGCCGGCAACCATATCTCGAAGGTACCACCAAAGCCGGCGAACCCCATGCGCTTGCCGCGTCCCAGCCGGTTGCCGGGTACGTTGCTCTGCATACGAATCATGCGCGGCCAGTGATCCACACTGAGAGCCAGGCTCAACCGGGTTCCCTCGTCCGTCTCCAGCGAATAGGCCAGGCGCCCCTCCAACTGGACATCCGGCGGCTCGGCCGTCTCCTTCCCGGGCCAGACCCGTTCACGGATTTCGCCCTCTTGCGGGGAATGAATGTTGTACTCGCCCAACCGCCGCTGACGTAACCGGATACATACCGCTGGCTTGCGGGTGAACGGATCACGGGCTTCGGTCACCGACTCGATGGCGCCGTCGGCCGGGGCAATCACGCCCAAAGCCGGGGCTGGGGCCTTGCGCCGAAGATCACGGAAAACACCCATCAGGGCCACGGTGAGGATCACCATAAACAGCCCCAGCTCGGCCTCGCCCACCAACAGGGTAATCACCGCCATCCAGGCAGAGACAATGACGAAAACACGGCCTTCGGGGGCGAGCGGAAACAGCATTGGGCACTCGGGAGGGATACGCCCCCGCAACGGGCCGAGTGGCCCGCCACGGGGAGACGAATCAGTTGCGGGACTTGTCGACCAGCTGGTTGGCCTTGATCCACGGCATCATGGAACGCAGGCGTTCGCCGACCTGCTCGATCTCGTGGGCCGCGTTCAGGCGACGGTTGGCGGTCATCGACGGGTAGTTCATCGCGCCTTCCAGGATGAACTGCTTGGCGTACTCGCCATTCTGGATGTTCTTCAACGCCTCGCGCATGGCCCAGCGCGACTCTTCGTTGATGACCTGCGGGCCGGTCACGTACTCACCATACTCGGCGTTGTTGGAGATCGAGTAGTTCATGTTGGCGATGCCGCCCTCGTACATGAGATCAACAATCAGCTTCAGCTCGTGCAGGCACTCGAAATAGGCCATCTCCGGGGCGTAACCGGCCTCGGTCAGGGTCTCGAAACCGGCCTTGACCAGCTCCACCGCACCGCCACACAGCACGGCCTGCTCACCGAACAGATCAGTCTCGGTCTCATCCTTGAAGGTGGTCTCAATGATGCCGGTACGGCCGCCGCCGATCGCGGAGGCATAGGACATCGCGATGTCACGGGCCTTGCCGGAGGCGTCCTGCTGGATCGCGATCAGGTCGGGGATACCGCCGCCACGCACGAACTCGGAGCGTACGGTGTGGCCCGGGGCCTTGGGCGCGATCATGATCACGTCCAGGTCCTTGCGCGGGACGATCTGGTTGTAGTGGATCGCGAAGCCGTGGGCGAAGGCCAGGGTCGCGCCCTGCTTCAGGTTCGGCTCCAGCACGTCGCGGTACAGCGCAGCCTGGTATTCGTCCGGCGCCAGCACCATGATCAGGTCGGCACCGGCAGTCGCGGCATCGACATCGGCCACCTTCAGACCGGCCTCTTCGGCCTTGGCGCGCGAGCCGGAGCCCTCACGCAGACCCACGGTTACGTCCACACCGGAATCCTTCAGATTGTTCGCATGGGCATGCCCCTGCGAACCGTAGCCGATGATGGCGACCTTCATGCCCTTGATGATGGAGAGGTCAGCGTCTTTGTCGTAGTAGAGATTCATTGCAATTTCCTTGATATCGGCCCCATACGGGGCCCATGGCAAACAAACAGGTCCGCCCCCAAACCGAGGTCGGACCTGGGGATTCAGATTTGCAGGGCGACATCGCCCCGAGCGATGCCCATCACGCCGGAGCGCACAACTTCCAGAACGGTGAACCCGTCGAGGGCCACGAGGAAGGCATCCAGCTTGGAGCCCTCGCCAGTGATCTCGATCACGTAGGTGTCGTGGGTCACGTCGATGATCCGGCCGCGGAAGATATCCGCCAGGCGCTTGGCCTCCTCGCGGTCGGCGGCCTCCGGCACGCGCACCTTGATCAGCGCCATCTCGCGCTCGATGTGTGGATAGGCGGTCATGTCCAGCAGCTTGATCACGTCGATCAGCTTGTTCAGCTGCTTGGTGATCTGTTCGACGATCTCGTCGGAGCCGCTGGTAACGATAGTCATGCGCGACAGCGACGGGTCGTCGGTCGGCGCGACCGTCAACGACTCGATGTTGTAGCCACGCGCGGAGAACAGCCCGGCAACCCGCGAGAGGGCACCGGCTTCGTTTTCCAGCAGGACACTGATGATATGACGCATACGGCTTTTCCCTGTACCCGGTTTAGACCAGGATCATCTCGTTCTGGCCAGCACCGGCCGGGATCATCGGATAGACGTTCTCGGACTGATCGGTAATGAAGTCCAGGAACACCAGGCGCTCCTTCTGCGCCAGGGCCTCCTTGATCGCGCCCTCGACATCGCCGGGCTGGGTGATCTGGATGCCGACGTGACCGTAGGCCTCGGCCAGCTTCACGAAGTCCGGTAGCGCGTCCATGTAGGACATCGCATAGCGGCCCTGGTAGAAGAACTCCTGCCACTGCCGGACCATGCCCAGATAGCGGTTGTTCAAATTCAGGATCTTCAACGGCAACTGGTACTGGAAGCAGGTGGACAGCTCCTGGATACACATCTGGATACTAGCCTCGCCGGTAATGCAGCCGACGGTCGCATCCGGATGCGCGAACTGCACACCCATCGCAAACGGCAGGCCCACACCCATCGTCCCCAGTCCACCGGAGTTGATCCAACGGTTCGGCTTGTCGAAACGGTAAAACTGCGCCGCCCACATCTGGTGCTGACCGACATCCGAGGTCACGAAGGCATCGCCCTGGGTCAGTTCCCAGAACTTCTGCACCACGTACTGCGGCTTGATCAGCTCGGAGGTCTGGTCGTACTTCAGGCAGTCCTGCGCCTGCCATTCCTCGATCTGTTTCCACCAGGTCGCCAAGGCCTCGGCATCCGGCTTGCCGCCGTTCTCGTTCAGGCCCTTGATCAGCTCGCGCAGCACCGGCTCCACCTCACCGACAATCGGCACATCCACCTTCACGTTCTTGGAGATGGAAGACGGGTCGACGTCCACGTGGACAATCTTTGCGTGCGGACAAAACTTCTCGATATTGCCGGTCACGCGGTCATCGAAGCGCGCGCCGATCGCGATCAGTACGTCGGCGTGGTGCATGGCCATGTTGGCCTCGTAGGTACCGTGCATACCGAGCATGCCGAGGTACTGCTTGTCCGACGCCGGGTAGCCACCCAGCCCCATCAGGGTGTTGGTAATCGGATAGCCCAGCTGCCGGGTGAACTCGGTTAGCGCCTCGGAGCCGCGCCCCAGGATCACGCCACCACCGGTGTAGATCATCGGCTGCTTGGCCGACAGGATCAGCTCAACCGCCCTGCGAATTTGGCCGGTGTGCCCCTTCGAGGTCGGATTGTAGGAGCGCATGTGAATGCTTTCCGGATACTCGAACTCGCAGGTATCCGCGGTCACATCCTTCGGGATATCCACGACCACCGGACCGGGACGGCCGGTGGTCGCCACGTAAAACGCCTTCTTGATGGTGGCCGCCAGGTCCTTCACGTCCTTGACCAGGAAGTTGTGCTTCACGCAGGGACGGGTGATCCCCACGGTATCCACCTCCTGGAACGCATCGTTGCCGATCAGACTGGTCGGCACCTGGCCGGTAAAGACCACCAGCGGCACGGAATCCATATAGGCGTCGGCAATGCCGGTAATCGCGTTGGTCGCACCGGGGCCCGAGGTCACCAGCGCGACACCCGGCTTGTCCGAGGACTTGGCATAACCCTCGGCCGCGTGCACCGCACCCTGCTCATGGCGGACCAGCACGTGCGCGACCTTGTCCTGTCGGTACAGCGCATCGTAGATGTGCAGTACGGCGCCGCCGGGATACCCGAATACGACCTCGACGCCCTCGGCCTGCAGGCTGCGGCAGAAGATTTCGGCGCCGGTGATGGCGGTGAACGAACTTGAGGATTCGGACATGGTGGTCGACTTCCTTAACCAGGGGCTTGTGCGCGATCGTCAGGCGATCACACACCACAAATCAAAATAGCCCACCATCCTAATATGAAATCGCCCCCATTTCACGCCGTAAAGCGGATGGGCACGCGGCAGACGTCGCGAGGAGCCAGCGATTTAGCCACCTGCCAACGGAGCTGGCCAAGCCCGCCGGCCCGCCGGTCCCGCGAGATTGCCACGGCCCCTGGCGGGGCCTCGCGATGACGGGGTTGCGAGCACCGTCATCGCAAAGAGCGCAGCGACGTGGCGATCTCCGCGGGCGGCTTCAGCGCCGGCCGGAACAGACGTCGGGGTTCCGCCCGGAGATTGCCAGAGTCCCTGCGGGGCTTCGCAATGACGGTGCAGCGGGGCAACCCCAAGGTTCAGCTGCGGTCGGCGTCGGCCCCGGCCTGAGCAGTGGGCAGCTCGGAGAAGTGCTCGCGCGCCCGCTCGACCAGCGCCGGCGGCAGACCGTTTTTCTCGGCGATGGTGAGACCGAAGGAGACACCAGGCTCACCAACCAGCAGCCGATAGGTCGGCGACAGCGTGTCGGCATCAAACTGCATCGATGCATTCACGATCCCTGCGTGCTGCGCCGCGTAGTCCTTCAGCGGCGCGAGGTGGGTATTCACAATCCCGCGAGTACCGCGACTGCGCAGCTCGTCCAGCATCGCCATCGCCAGGGCCGCGCCCTCGTCCGGATCGGTACCCGTACCCAGTTCGTCCAGCAGGATCAGCGTCTCGGCCCCGGCATGGTCGAGGATGCGCTTCAGGACCTCGACATGCCCGGCAAAGGTGGACAAGTGATGGAACAGGCTCTGGTTGTCCCCCACGTCCACCATCACGCGATCAAAACGCCCAATGCGGCAATCCTGCTCGGCCGGGATATGCAGTCCGCACCATGCCATCGTTACCAACAGCCCCAAGGTCTTCAGCGCGACCGTCTTGCCACCGGTGTTCGGGCCGGTGATCAGCAACAGCGGCTGATCCTCGTCCAGGCGGATCGACAGCGGTACCGGCTGCGGCCCATTGCCTTCGGCAAACTGCAACAACAGCAGCGGGTGGTAGGCCTCGATCAGCTCCACCCCTGCGCTGTCCTCCAGCACCGGGGCATGGGCGTTCATCTGCGCCGAGAGCTGGGCGGCCGCCGAGGCCAGGTCAATCCAGGTCAGCGCGGTCAGCATGAGCTCGAGAGGGTCGCCGAACGAGCGCACGCTATCGGTGAGCTCGCGCAACAGCCGCTGCTGCTCGGTATTGATCTGGCTATTGACGGTATCCAGTTGGTTATTCAGCGGAACCGCCTCAATGGGTTCCACGATCTGATCACGCCCGCCCATCGCCGAGCCCCGGCGTACGCCTTTGACCGCATTGGCCATCTCGCCACGCAGCACCATGACCGCCCGCTCCTGGTGCCACTGGACCTTCAGGGCGTCCTCGCCCTTCTGTGCCACATCGGAGGCCGCCAAGCGCTTCTTGACCACCGTCGCGACCTCCTCGCGCAGACGCCCACGCTCGCCGAAGGCCTCCACCAGCGACGGGCTGGCGTCCTCGCGCAGGGACCCCCCGGGATTCAGACAAGCGGCCAGGCGCTCTTCCAGCGCCTCGGGCGGGTAAAGCTTTTTCAGGTCCGCCGGATAGATCTCCGGCGTGTCCGCCAGCTGATCCGCCAGCTCGCGGGCCTGACGCATGATCGTCTGCAGGTTATGCAGGGCCTGAACCGGCAGCGCCGCCCCCGGGTTAGCGGCCTGACGCAGCGCCGCGCGCACATCCGGCAGCTGCCCAAGGCGCGGCAGCGTCCCTGCGTCCAGGCGTTGGCGCGCGACCGTCACCGCTTTCTGCAGCGCCTGGGCCGCACCCAGGTTCGGCGCTGGCTCCAGCCCGCGCGCCGCATCGGCGCCGTAGGGCGTGGCCGTCAGGCGCTCCAGCAGGCGCTGGATCGCGGGGAATTCGAGGGCCTTCAGATCAACCTGCATCGCATTGCATACCCTTGTGCATGAAATCTTCACCCTGGCTTGGGCTTCGGGGCCTTTGTGGGAGCGTGCTTGCACGCGAAGCCCCTGCCAAAGTCGGACCCGGGCAGGGGCTTCGCCGGCAAGCCGGCTCCCACAAAGGCGTCAGTCCTCCTCGGCCTTCTTGAACATGCCGAGGAAGGCCTTCTTGTCCAGCATCGGCTCGCGCATTACCGCCAGCATGTCGTCCAGGTGCTCCGGCGTGCTCATACCCACCAGCGAGGTGCCCAACCCCGGAGTGGACCGGTTGAACTGCATGGCGCGCTGCGCCGGATTGGGCAAATGCGCCAGTTGCTGATCGACCACCTCAACCGACTGCTGTGCCAGATGGCCCTTGAGCATGGAGTGCGACGCGAACATGAACACCTCTAGTTGGTGCGCGGCCTGCAATGGGCTCGCCACGTTGCCCTGCCCAGTCGCGGTGTTGAAACGGGTAAAGCCCTCCAGCATCACTTGGTTGAATGGCAGCATCCCCACTTTGAAGTGATGCCGGGCGTGGTCGTCACCCGTAACCGTCTGCGCAGCACGCTCGGCCAGCCCCTGCATGGAGGTGAGTGACTGGAACACCGCGGCATCCGTCTCCTCACGAAAGCCCTCGAAGGTGGAAATCCCGTACGCGCGGATCTTCTTCTCCTGCGCCGCCCGCTCCAGCATCTCGAAGACCGGCTCCAGCTTACGATTGGTCGGCTCCTTGCCAATCTCGTGGATGTGCACCTCGGGCTGGTCGATGATGAAGGCATCCAGCGTCTCCACCCCCATCAGCGAGCGCGATAGCTCCATCTGGTAGTGGATATATTCCGGGGTCAGCAGGTGCGCGCCCTTGGCTAAGTCGTCCTTCGTGCCCATGCCCTGGGATTCGATCTCACGCTGAAACCAAGCTTCCATGTCCTCCGGCGGCCCACCGCGCAGGGTCAGAAACCCGCCCTTGGAGATCAGGAACATCGCCTCGCGCGGCACCCCGGCCTCCAACGCGGTACGCACACCCGCCCCAACCGCCGCCAGCGAACGGCCATAGCGATAGTGAGCACCGGTATCGATCACGTTGATGCCCTCGGTCAGACCTCGGGCAACGATCGCGGAGATCTGCGCATCCACCTCCGCGTTGGCAGCGCCACCGAAGGTGCCTATACCGAGGCTGGACAGGCGCATCTTCGCGCGCGAGAACTCGCTGTAATGCCCTTCGGCGGCCTTGCCTTCGGACACAAACTGCTCCGCATAGCGGCGCGTGGCTTTCGCATTGGCGTAGCCAGGGATCAGTTTCTGGACGGCGTCCATGAAGCTCCTCGATCGTTTGCGGATCCTGAAATCGCGCCCTACCGGGATTGGCCACGCCAGCGCTTGGTATCACGCGGCCCGGCTCCAGCGGTCGAGCACAGGGAGACGAATCCTACTGCAGCGACAAGGATTTGCGAAAACCCGTAACAAGAGCATCGACTCGCGGGAGCCAGAATCGATAACCGGCATGACGTTTTCCCCATGAGGCCCCGAGCACCCCCGGCGAAGCCGGTTTGCCAAACCGGAGCACTCGATCTAAATAACACTAGTGAGACCCCATAAAGACAGGAGGGCTTCTCATGAAACTGCTACGACTAATTGTACCCACTGCCCTACTAGCGCTATCCGCCGGGCCCATCCAGGCCAGCGAGGGCACCTTCTCCACCCCTACCCTGATCCCGGAGATCGCCGTCAAGGCGGTGGAAGCCGCGATGGAGGCGTGCCGCGATCGCGATACACAAGTCGCCGTCGCGGTTGTGGATCGCCACGGGGTCTCTCAGGCCTTCAAACGGGATCGCTTCGCGGGCGCTCATACGGTGGACACCGCGATCAGCAAGGCCTACACCGCCGTCAGCTTCCGCACCGACACGCTCGAGCTGCGCGAAATGACCATGCCCGGCGAACTGGGCTACGGCATCCAGCACCTGCCCGGTGTCACGATCCTGGGCGGTGGCGTGCAAATCACTGCGGATGGACGCATCGTGGGTGGTATTGGTGTCTCCGGTGCACCCAGTGGCGAAGTCGACCACGAATGCGCAGCCGCAGGCATCGACGCCATCCAGGACGACTTGCTCTAGGGAGACGCTGATTTAATTGCACGTCCGCGCTCGAGTCGCTTTTGCGTGCGAACAAGGCGCGGTGACTGCCGTGCAGTCATTCTGCACAAGGGAACCGCAACGCTGTTCCCGCGCCCGTTTTTGATAACAACGGGCGGCCGAGCCCCTGCTTTCAATGGCTTGTGGGGTTAGTGCCCCCTGTTCCCCGATCCTGCGTTGCGCCGCTTGCGGGTAGAACCACTACCCGCTGCACGACGCGCCTTGTCTCGGAAAACAGGGGGCGCCAACGCGGACGTGCAATTAAATCAGCGTCTCCCTATTCCCTGCCCGTCGATAGGACCATACCCCTTGCGGGGGATGGTCCTATCCAAGAACCAACAGACCGAAGCGTGTTCCAATCGCGCCACCCTGTGCAACTGGGCACCACCAGAGCCTAGTCGTGCAACCAGGGATGGACGGTCAGCAGCCGTTCGATCCGCTCCCACAGTTCTGCACGGACAGGCCCCGTGCGCTCGGCATCCAGCCGAGAGATAAACAGCGATTCGTACCAGTCCTCCTCCTCGTCCATGTCCCAATCGACGTCGCGCAGCAGCGCCTGGCCCGAGGCGGGAACCTCGGCAGGCAGGTCGCGACCGCTGAGCATGGCCCAGACGCCGGTCCAGCAGCGGGCCAGCGCGAGGGGATGGTAGCCACCGCCGCCCAGGACCAGGAGTTTCGGTGTGCCGTCGGCGTGGCGCGGGCTGGTCTCGATCACGTCGTCGATGCACTGGAGGAAGCACTGAGTGGAGATGCCGAACTTGCCCAGCGGATCGGGCAGCAAGGCATCCGTACCGGCCTGGACGACGATGACGTCCGGCTGCCAGCGGGTGCGTACGGCATCCCAGATCGTGGTAAACGCGGCTCGGAATTCCGTGTCGTTGGTCTCTTTCGGCAACGGCATGTTGACCGCATTGCCGAGCGGACCGGTGTCTTCGATCCGCCCGCCCTCGAAGGGATAGCCGTATTCGGTATCCATGTGCAGAGAGACGGTCAGGACGTCGGGGTCGCCGACAAACGCGGCCTCGACGCCGTCGCCGTGGTGGGCATCAATGTCGAGATACAGCACGCGTTGACCGGCCTGGCGCAAGCGCAGAATCGCCAGCGCCGGGTCATTGAAGTAGCAGAAACCGCGCGCCTGGTCGGGAGCGGCGTGGTGCATGCCCCCCGCCGGGTTGAAGGCCATCTGACCACCCAACACGACCTCCGCACCCTGGATCGATCCCCAGGTCGCGGTCGCGGGCGTGGAGTAGAAGCCTGCGAAAAACGGGTTCTCGAAGTTGCCGATGTTGTGGCGGTCGCGGTAGCGCTGGAAGACCTTGCCCAGGGCCTCGGCACGCTGGATCGCGCTGACGTACTCGCGGGTGTGAAACCATTCGAGCTCGGCCGGCTGGGCCTTGCGCGACACGGCCATCTCCGCCGGTGTGATCGCGTCATAGGCCTCGATCAGGTCGATGGTCAGCGATACCCGCGGGATGCCCAGGGGGTGATTGTCGCCATAGCTGTGGCCACGATAGCGCGGGGCATGCAGCAGGGTCGCGTGGCGCCGAGCCGGGCCCCGCTCCAAGCCGTGGGCCTCGGCGTCGGTCTCGATCGCTTCAGGGGTGGCATTCACTGGCGCAGCCTCAAATAGATCTCGGGCAGGCGGCGCGGCAGCTCGTCCACGTGATCGATGATGGTGTAGTGGCCAGGACCAAAGATCGCCGGCAGGTAATCGGAACCGGACGGGTCCAGGGTGATGCAGAACGGGTGCACCCCGGCGTCGATCGCCTCCTTCATCGCCATGCGCGTGTCCTCGTGCAGGTAGCGCTGGTCGCCGCCATCGTCATAGTCGGCCGGGCGGCCGTCGGACAGGATCAGCAGCAAACGGCGCTGGCTGGAGCTGCGCTTGAAGGCCTCCAGTGAGTGGCGGATGCCCGCCCCCATGCGCGAGGCGAGGCGCCCGGAGATCCCCGCAATGCGATTGCGGACAGTGTCGTCCAGGCCCTCGTTGAAGTCCTTCAGCCAGTAGTAATTGACCTGGTCACGCTGCTTGGAGGCGAAGCCAGCAATCGCGCAGGGGTCACCGACCTTGTCGATGGCCTCGATGAACAACATGATCCCCTCGCGCACGCGATCCACGATCTTGCCCTCGCCGCTCGGATGCCGCGCCATGATGGACGTGGACATGTCCGCCAGCAGCAGTACCGAGGTGTCACGGTGCTGCACCGCGCGGCGGCGATAAATGAAGGCCTTGGGCGAGAGCCCGGCCTTCTTGTCCGCGATGAAATCGATCACCGCCTCGGTATCCAGCTCGTCGCCATCCATCTGCTTGCGCAGTGGAGCCAGGCGCTGCGGCCGCTGCATCTCCAGGCCACGCTTGAGACGCTTCAGGGTGTCGCGGTTATCAGCGAGGATGCTGGCGGCCAATTCGGCGTTCTCGTCGTCCAGGACGCGCTCGTAGAGGTTCACCCACTCGGATATGTAACGCTGCTCGCGATAATCCCACTCGGGATATGCGATGCCATCCTTACGCGGCACGTAGGGTGCAGCGCGCTTGGCGACCTGGGCCGGCTGCGGGATGCCGGTACCGATGCGGCCTCCGGTCCCTGAGGTCTCCTGCTGCGGCGTCTGGATATCCGCGTCGGGATCCTTTTGCGCCTGCTCCGGAGCCTGCTGCGGCTGCTCCTCCTGCTTCTCGCGCTCGAACTTGTGCTCGTCGTGCGCCTCGTGATCGCGGAAATCGGCGAGGCTGCCGTCCCGCTTTCTCTGCGGGTAAACCGGCAGCGACTGGTTCAGCGACAGCCCCGGCAGGTAGGCCTCGGCCCGTTCCTCGATGGTGATCTCGGGGAAGGCCTCGTCCGCGAACAAGGTCTCGCCCACTGCCCAGGCGGTGACCACATCCGCGTCCGGCTCCAGCATCGGGGTCAGGCGCGGGTCCTGTTCCTCGCCATGCAGGAGCGCCTGGTGGGCCTTAAGCGCAAAGTCGAAATAGACGGCGGCCGCCCCCTCCGGGCGTTCGTGCTGTTCAGCCAGTTCGACCAGACGCGGCAGAAAGTTCGGGATACGCGTGGCGATGCACGCGTTCACCCGCAGGTCCTCGGCCAAGTCGAAGAGGACCTGGAAACGGAACATGCGTTCGGCATAGTTCGCGAACAGCGGACGCCAGGTGAAACGCGACTTGTCGTCCAGCGGCGGGTGCTCGACCCCGGCGCGTTCAAACAGGCGCTGGACGTCGTCCTGTGCGTAGGTATCGAAGGCCAGGTGCGCGGCGGCATGCTGAGTCGCCACGATCGCCTCCTCACGCGAGTCCATTACCGCCGGCATGAACAGGCGCCGGCCATCGGTCTCGAGCATCGGACGGCCTTCGCCCGGCTTCCAGCTGGAATCGGCCAGCGGGATGTCGGCATCCAGCCAGGCCAGCAGCACCAGCCGCAGGAAGCGCCCGTGCATGCGCGGCCGGAAACCCGGCAGGGCCTCCAGCAACAGCTTCAGGCTCTCGTCACTCTCAAGACGGAAATACGCCTCGCCGCGCGAACGCCCAGCCTTCAGCAGGTCCGCGCCGCGCCGCGCCCAGGACAACAGGCCCTGGTCACCGACCAGGTTGCGGGCAATCGGGGCCCCCTCAAGGTAGGCATCCAGGGTCAGGCCGCGCTCGTCGAACAGCGTCTCCGCCGGCTCAATCAGGGCGCGCAGGCCCTCGATGCCACGCCCGCCCGCCAGCTTCTCGAAATCGGTCTCGAAGTAGGCACGAGCATCCGGCAGGCTGCGCGCGCACCAGCGCAGGCCGATCTCGGCCCACTCGCGCTCACCGTCCTCGCCCCAGGTGGCATAGACCCGGTCGGCCTGGGCCATGAAGCCTTCCAGAGCGTAGTTGGAGTTGACCCATTCCTTGAAGCGAGCCGCCTGCTCCAACCACAGCTCCACCGTCTGCATGTGCTCGGCCAGACGCGCGGAGTGACGCATAAAACTCTTGCCGGACTCGCGGTCGTGGAAGAACAGGTCGCGGGCGGTCGCGATCCAGCGCCGCGCGACGGTGGCGCCGAACGGCCGGATCGCCGGCAAGGCCTCTTTCGTGTCGCGGTGGGCGACGAAGCTGATGTCCTCCAGGTGCTGGAGGATCTCCTCGATCTCGACGAGTTCTTCGGCCTCGGGCTTCGCGTCGCCGTTGGTCGCGGTATCGTTCACGCGGCTTCGGACTCGGGGAAGTGGGCGTCGAAGATCTCCTCCAGCGCCTGGATCAGCTCCGGATCATCGGTGATCGGCGCAATCATCGCGGCGCGGCAGGCCACGCGCGGGCTCAGGCCCGCCTGCATCAGCTCGCCCGCGTAGGCCAGCGCGCGGGTCGAAGTGGCCTCTTCCAGACCGTGGTCCTTCAGTGCGCGTGCCTTGCGCCCGGCGGCGACCAGTTTCTCCACGCGGTCGGCGTCCAGGCCACCGGATTCCTTGGCCACGATCTCGCGCTCGACGTCTTCCGCCGGGTAGTCGAAGTGGATACCGACGAAGCGCTGCTTGGTGGAGGGCTTCAGGTCCTTCAGCACCGTCTGGTAACCGGGGTTGTAGGAGATCACCAGCATGAAGTCCTCGTGCGCATCGATGATCTGGGACTTCTTGTCCAGCGGCAGCTGGCGGCGATGGTCCGTCAGCGGGTGGATGACCACCGTGGTATCGGTGCGCGCCTCGACGATCTCGTCGAGGTAGCAGATCGCGCCCTCCTTCACCGAGCGGGTCAGCGGGCCGTCCTGCCAGACGGTCTCCTCACCTTCCAGAAGGAAGCGGCCGACCAGGTCGGAACTGGTCAGGTCCTCGTGGCAGGACACGGTCACCAGCGGCTGGCCCAGGACATGGGCAATGTGCTCCAGGAAACGGGTCTTGCCGCAACCGGTCGGACCCTTGAGCATCACCGGAAGACGCTTGGAATACGCCGCCCTGAAGATCTCGACCTCGTCGCCCTGGGGCTTGTAGAACGGGGCATCGCCTGCATCCCCCGGTTTCTCAATGACGTCGCGTTCCACACCGCGGATGCGGTTGATCAGGTTCTTCATGGGATCTCCGATGCCGGCCACTCGGGCCAGGGCTGGTGTATGCGCGGGTGCGGCGTTAGGCTGCGCCGGTTCGAGCGGACTGTGCTTCTGGGTCCGTCGTGTTCCCGCAGGCTTTGATGTATCATTCGCTGTTTATATTCTATCGAACCTGCGCCGTTGCATGAACCGAACGCCCGCTGGCGGCGGGGTTGTACGTGCGAAGGCGCGATCACTCGGATTCAGCGCGTTAATAGAGGACCCGGTATGAAACTTGTCAAGCTCGTCAAGCTGAACAACCTGCAGTACAACCCGAACCGCGACCCGGATTTCTACCGCCGCCCGATCAATGAGGAATTCCGGGTGCAGGCCGTGCTGAACGGATCCGGCACCGCCCAGTGCACCTTCTCGGTGGAAGGCGAGACCCTATGCGAGGGCAGCGTGTCCCTACCGGGCACCTTCGACTGCAAGTTCAGCTACGACACCGCCGGCACTCGCATTGGCGACCTGGTGATCGAGGGCAACGGCGAGACCTTCCACGAGAAGGTCCGTATCGACGTCCTGGAGCACGCCTGGATCGGCTGATCCTGGAGATTGCCCCACCCCGCGGCTTCGTCCCGGGGCGTACCACTCGAAGGCCCCGCGGCGACTCGCCCGGGGCCTTTCGCGTTTCCGGACCGGCCACAGCAGCGGCCCGATCAAAACACCCGCCCCCACCATCCCGAACGCGCACCCCTCCTCGTCATCCCGGCCGCTGCGCGGTTTCCGGGATGACGACGATTGGCGGGCGAACCTTCATCGTGACCGGAGAATGCCGGCAACGTGTTTCATTCGCCCCGTCGTCCGCCCCTGAACCGAACGTCTCCGCGCTGTTCGTGAACCCCGCTCCCTCCGTGGTGCCATCGCCCTTGCCCTTCTTCGTGCCTTCGTGCGCTTCGTGGTGAACAAGGAATCGCTGGCCTGAACGAAGAAAGCCCCGCGAGGGCGGGGCTTTCGGGTGCTGCGGGCAGTCCATGCTGATCAGTCGATCACGCCGGTCACCCAGTACTGCACGTATTGCGGGTGATCTTCGATGAAGCGGTCCACGGCCTCGGCGTAGGAGTTCTCCTGGGCGTAGAACATCGCCTCTTCCAGCACGTCCAGGTTCAGTTGCATGCGCGAGATCATCATCGCCACGTCGTGGTATTCCTCGGCGAAGCCCTCGCGGGCCAGAGCATGGATACGCTCGAAGCCACCCAAGGCCTCTTCCGGATCTTCCAGATAGCGCAGGTCATAGGCCCCGAACTTCCAGTGCGGGCTCCAGCCGGTAACCACGATCCATTCGTCGCGACGGATCGCGCGATCCAGGGCAGAGGTCATGCCGGCGCCGGAGGAGATCTGCAGGTCATAGCCGTCCAGGCCGTACGTCTCGATCGCATCTTCCGACAGACGCGTCAGGCCCGCACCCGGGTCAATGCCGGTAATGCGGCCATCCAGTTTATCCCGCACCGAATCTTTCTTGAGGTCCTCGATCGAACCCAGCTCGTCTTCGGGCACGTAGTTCGGGACGACCCAGCCGAGGCGGGCGTCACCGTACAAGGGCCCCAGATTGACGATGTCCTGGCCCACGCGCTCCATATAATCCTCGTGCGTACCCGGCAACCAGGCCATCAGCATCAGGTCGATGTCGCCAGCGGCCAGACCCTGGTACTGCGGAGCAATGTCGGTTTGAATCAGCTCGACCGAGTATCCCATTTCGTCCTCGATCACACGTTCGGCCAGCTTGGTCACGAACTCGGCGTCGGACCACGCGGTCCAGCCAATCTGGATGTCGTCGGCCTGAACGGTCGACACAGTCATCGAGGCGGCCAGCACGCCACCCAACAGGGTTGAGGTCAGTGTCTTGTTCATCGTGCTACTCCTTGCTTCGAGTGAAATCGATGGCGCGACGCCCAAACCGGAGGTCAATGACTCCCCTTGCGCCGCCGCCCCACGCTCTGAGTAATGCGGTCGAGCAGGATGGCGAGGATCACGACCCCCAGGCCGCCTTCGAAGCCCAGCCCGACATCAAGCCGCTGGATACCGGTGAGCACGGTGTTGCCCAGCCCGCCGGCCCCAATCATCGACGCGATCACCACCATGGAAAGTGCCAGCATGATGGTCTGGTTGATGCCGGCCATGATGGACGGCATTGCCAGAGGTAGTTGAATCTTGGTCAGAAGCTGGCGTCGATTGCAACCGAAGGCCAGCCCGGCCTCGATCTGCTCGCGGTTCACCTGACGGATACCCAGATTGGTCAGACGCACGACCGGCGGCATACAGAAGACCACCGTGGCAATGGCGCCCGGGACGGTGCCCAGACCAAAGAAGATCGCCGCCGGGATCAGGTAGACGAAAGGCGGCATGGTCTGCATCAGATCAAGCACCGGGCGGATCGAGGCTTCGACCCAGTCACTGCGCGCCATCGCAACCCCAACCGGCATGCCGATCGCCAGGGCCACCGCAGTGGCGGCCAGCACCAGCGAGAGTGTCTTGATGGTGGGTTCCCAAAGGTCCATGCCGAGAATCAGACCGAGCGCCACGATCGCGAAGATCCCGAAGCGCCAGCTCACCCGCCACCAGCTAAGCCCCACCAGGACCAGCACCAACAACCAGGCGGGAATCGCCAGCAACGCGCCCTCGAAAGAGTTGGTCAACAGACCCAGGAACCAGGCGATGCCGTCCAGGCCTGGCTCGAGGTTGTCGAGGATCCAGTCGACCGCCGTCTCGATCCAGTCGCCCACGGGGATATTGATGCGTCCTTCCATGTCAGCGATCTCCGTTCATGGCGGCCGCGGTCCGACTGCGATCCAGCGCTTCTACCAGTCGCGGCAACGTCACCAGACCACGGAAGCGGCCCTCAGAATCCACCACCGGGATGGATACCGGGCTTCGCGCAGCACGGGATGGAAGCTCCGCCAGAGCCATGTCCTCACCGACCGGCTCCAAGGTCACGGCCACCTCGCTGGCCGGGCGATCCACTGTCAGTTCGTTCAGACGCTTGGCCTGGACAATAGACCGGAAACGTCCATCGGCATTGAGGATCACGGCCTCGCTGCCCGGGACATGGGCGATGCGATTGCGTGCTTCGCCGGCGGTGGTGTCGGCATCCAGCACCGGGATATTCTCGCTATCCATGATGTCGCCGGCTTGGAACACCTGGGTGATGTCCACGCCGTGGAAGAACGAGCGGACGTACTCGTTGGCCGGGGCGGTGATAATCTCCTTCGGCATACCGACCTGTACGACCTCGCCACCTTGCATGATGGCAATGCGGTCGCCGATACGGATGGCCTCGTCGAGGTCATGCGAGATAAACACCACGGTCCGGCGATGCTCGCGCTGCAGATCCAGGAGCCGATCCTGCATATCCGTGCGTATCAGCGGGTCCAGCGCCGAGAAGGCCTCGTCCATCAGCATGATGGAGGGATCGGTCGCCAGCGCCCGGGCGAGACCCACACGCTGCTGCATCCCGCCCGACAGCTCGTCGGGATAGCTGCGGGCGTGCGCCTTCAGGCCCACCTGGTCCAGCGCCTCCAACGCCCGCTCGCGGCGCCGGGCACGGCCGACCCCGGCGATTTCCAACCCCAGTGCCGCATTGTCGATCACGGTCTTGTGCGGCATCAAAGCGAAGGACTGGAAGACCATTGCCAGATCCTCGCTGCGTAACCGGATCAGCTCGCGCTGGCTCATCCGCGTAACGTCGCGCCCGCGTACCTCCACGGTACCCGCAGTGGGCTCGATCAAACGGTTAAGCAGCCGCACCAGGGTCGACTTGCCGGAACCGGACAGCCCCATCACCACGAAGATCTCGCCCTCGGCGATATCAAGATCGCAGGCCTTCACGCCCACCGTATTGCCGGTGCGCTCGAAGATGGTGTCCTTGTCCAGCCCGTCCTCGATCAGCCTCAGGCCTTCCTGCGGGTTCGGCCCGAACACCTTGTACAACTCGCGCACCCGGATGATGGGTTCCATTCCACGCTCTCCCTGCAATAACGCACCGGGTTGCCAAACCCCGGCCCGGGCGGCCGATTACCAGTCGTACTGGCGGATGAACTCGGGAAGCTTGTCGACCATTTCATCCCGCCCGAAAAAGCGGTCGGCACGCGCCAGGCGCATTTCGTCCTGGATATCCTGGTCGCCACCGAAACAGAATACCGGAAGGTTGATCTGGTATTCCATGCGCAACATCCGAATGACATCCAGGGGATCGAAGGCCTCGATCTCGTCCAGATCCAGCAACAGGAAGCGATACAGCAAGATCTCGTTCCAGGGCCCGAGGTCCTCGAGATCGGTCACTTGGTGCAAGTGCCAATCTGGCGTCAGTGGAGACTGGAGCCGCGCGGTCATGTCCGCATCTTGCGTCATCAGGATGATGCGTTTCTCCAGGCGGCGCGCGATGGTCGGTTCAGACATAAAGGATCTCCGGGGTTTCGAAAAACGGACAGGTGCGGACGCTATCAGGCCGCCGCGATTCCGCGGTAGAGCCCGTCGATACGGGCACTGATCTCGTCCACTACCTGCGGTTCCAGTTGGCCATTCAAGCGCGACCGAACGCGCAGGCGCTCCGGTGACTCGCCGACCAGGCGCGCCTCGAGGATCGCGGTGGTCTCAGGGTCCTCGCACCAGACGCGAGCAATATGCGAGCCCTCTACATGAAGGCGCAGACGGCCACAGGGCCCTCGCGTCTCGAACACGTGATTGTCGCGATTCACCCGAATACCGTCGCGCACGGCCGGGGATCCCTGCCCGTCCGCCAGGTCCGCAAGTTCCTCACGCCCCACCGCCAACCACTGTTCGATGGTGGCCGAATCCGGTGACAGATTCCGAGCCGGCACGCCAAAACGGCGTTCCAGGACCGTGCGTAGCGCACTTTCGATCTGAACCGGTTCGGGCACCTGCGGGCACTGGCGCGCACAGTCCGTCATGCCCGTCTCCAGCGCCGGGCGCAGCCAATCTCGATACCCCTCGCTGGGGGCATTCACACAGGCGAGAAAACGCTCGACCGGAAAATGGCGCAGGAAGCTCGCACCAAACACACAGCCTTCATTGAGCGTGGCCGCGCCCGTGCCCATGATCTTGCGCCCCTGAACCCAGACATCCTGCCCCCGCGCCTCCACACCCTGGATTCCTAGCTCGCGCAGCACATCCATCGCAATCCCCAAGCCCATCGCGAACAGGTGACGGTGGCCCTGAGCAAGGACATGGCGCGGCTGAATCAGGAAGAAACAGGCCTGGTCGGCATCCACCCATACGGAACCGCCCCCCAGGGGGCGGCGCACCACCGGAACACCCTGGGCGGCACAGGCCGCCAGGTCGAGGTCGGCTTCCGCATCCTGGCTGGCACCGATCGAGATATGCGCCTCACGGGCATGCGCCCAGAGCAGACGCGGGGGGGCATCCGGCGAGGTAGTACCCGCCAGACCTGCGTAGAGCGCGTGGAGTTCTCCTGCGGAGCGGGCCCCGGCGTCGATCCACTCCGGGGTAACCGTCGATGCGACCAAATTTCAGCCCTCGGTCTGATCCTGACCGGAACCGGCGTCACCGCCCTTGTCGTCCGCGCCGGGCTGGTAGAAGTAACGGAAGTAGAAGTCACTACGCGAGAGATCCTCGTACAGCTTGGCGCGTTCCTCAACCCCGCTACGCATGATCTCGACCATCGCCATGGCCTGCTCGCCATCAATGATGTGGATCCCCCCGGTCAACTCCTGATCGGTATCAAGGAAATGAGCGGCCAACTCCTCGGGCTCCTGGATGTACACCAGGAAAGACTTGCATTCGGGGTCCTCAAGGTCCAACGGCTGCATCACGATCTTGCCAAGCCACGCCAGACGCGCGACTTGGTTGAACTGGTGGATATCGAGCTTCTTGCCCTTCTTGTACTTGTTAAGTTCGTTGCGGATCTCGCCAATATTGGCGATCTTCATCGATTTCATGAGTGTGCATCCTGCCGCGGGTGTTGCGGGAGCATAAACAACTCCGCACCCCGGTCGTAAAAAAACCCCGGCGGACCGGGGTTCTTGAGTGGGATACGCGGGAATTCCGCGCCCCTATTGCACCGTTCCCTGGCGCGTCAGATTTCTAACGGATTACCAGTCGAATCCGTCGTCTTCCTCTTCTTCAAAGCCCCCGACTTCCCTCAGGGTCTCTTCCAGTGCCCCGGGAGAACTGCGCAGACGCATGAAGCTGTGATCCCCCAGCATGCGCAGGTCAGGGAAGTGCACTGCCTTGCGGAACCGCATGTGCAACGCCTCGATCTCGCCGCCTCGGACCAGGATCTCGATCGGAACCGTTGCGGTATGACGAAACTCGCCAACATCGACAATCCCCAGCTGGTGAAGGTCCGCCGAATCCTGCGCCGCCCCGTCCTCTTCTCTGACCGCCACACCAATCACCGTGACGTCCTGGCCGGGAATATCCACCCGGTAAACCTCGCTAACTCCGGCCACCCGACTACTCAGGTTGCGGTCCAGCTCGTCGAGTGCGGCCTGCCGCGACCCGTGGCTACCCAACTCGTACGGCGCGTCAAAGCGCTCCATACCGAAGGTATAACGGTATCGGTTAAGGTCACGCTCGCTGAGGCCCTCCTCGGACCCGAATTCACGCTCAGAACCCAGCGTGTTCGCCAAACGATTCGTCACGTTTTCGACCGAGCCGTCCAGCCGATAGGCATGACGGAAATACTCCGGGTTGTTATAGCTCACCTGCAGGCCGCCATCGACCGCCGTCACGGACACACGGATCGGGGCGATGTAGCCGCCGCGTTCCTCGGAGCCGGCCACCGACAGCAGATCATCGTGGGTCACCACGACCACATGCCGGTCGTCACTGACCGGGTATTCGCCCAGGAACCGGAAGTCGGCCCCCTCCAGACGCTCCCGCACACTGGCGGCCTCGGCGGAGACATCCGTCCCCGATTCGGTGTAGGCCAGCACGAATGGCCGATACGTATCGGCCGCCACGGTCTGGCTGGCCGCGAACAGTGCAACCACCGCGACCATTCCGGCCGCACGCACATAGCCGCGCAAAGCATGAATTGCTCGCATGGCATCCTCCTTTGAATTCTCTGGTAAATCCGAGCGAAATACTCGACAGAAAGAAGGGCCCGGGACGCACACCCAGTACGTCACGGACCTCGGCATCACCCGCCATCCCTGGCAGACCCAGCCTTCCCCTCAAGGCCGGCGCGCCCTCCCGGGCACACGACACCGAAGCCCCGCGGCGGTCAGGCGACCGCCCCGGACCACCCCATCAGAAGCGGTACGCGTACCCGATCTCGAGCTCGTACTGACGCATCTCGATCTCAACATCTTGGCCGGGATCGAAAGCATTCGGGCCAGATACGCTCTGCCTCGGTGCATACATGGCAGCGAAGTTGATCTCGTGCTGCCCGAACTCCCGGGTGAATCCGGCTGTAAAGTGATCAGTCATCACGGCAGGCGCCAAGATATTCAGTGTCACTTCATTCGAACTGATCGGATTCTCGCCGCGGTTATAGCCCACTCTCCAAACCCAGCCATTACCGCCGTCAATCTGAGCGCCGAACTTGAAGATATTCACATCATCCCAGCCGAAGCCTGCACCGCCATCGGCACCTAGCATGCCGGCCGTATTCGAATTAGAGACCGCGTCAATCTCCGAATACCGAATCTTCTGGTAATCGGCCGACAATGTGACGTTCGGTGTGACATCCAAAGAAAAGCCGAGTCCGTAGGTAGACGGGATATCAAATTCCCCACCATTGGCGAATAACCCTGCGTACTCGTCGAAGTCTCCAGCACGGATCTTGGAGCGATAACTCGCCCCGACACGCGCGCCCTCTGCGAGCTCCGCTTGAAATCCGATCTGCGCGCCATAACCCCAGCTGGAATCCGTACGTCCACTGCTAAGGTTTTCAGGATCGTCGCTCATCCCTCCAAAGGTACTAATGCCCTCAGCGCTGAAACGCTGGTAGCTAATGATCGGGCTAAACCCAACGCTGACCCTTCCATCCGCAAATTTTTGCGCGTAAGTCGGGATGATGGCGATCTGCTCAAGGTTAATCCCCGCCGAACCATCACAGAATGGACCCGTGTTGGATGGAGTATTCGGGTCCATCTGGCAAACCTCATTCGAGAACGCCGGATAATCCGTATTCATGCCTCCGTTCCCAAGCAGGGCGATACCCCATGAACGGTTCTCATCAATCTGCTGGACAAACCCTAGCGAAGGGACAAAGAAGTCTTCGCTACCGCTGTCGACTTTCCCCGGTGCCAGGCCAAACGTACCCGGCTGGCCGGAAGGCATCCCCGAAACCTCGTACGAACGCTCGGGGCGGAAATAGGCGACAGATGCGTCAAATCGAGTTTCCATGCCGGCGATGCCAGCGGGGTTGATGCCCGGTGCGTAGGCGTCCTGGGAGATTGCCATACCGACGCCTCCCATACCCTTTGCCTTGGTGCCATAGCCGTGCGCGAAATAGCCGTTGGTGGCTTGCGCGACGCCAGCGGAACCCATCGCCAGGCCGACCGCGGCCGTCACCAGGCTGCGGCGAATGATGCGTGCTTCCATGTTGTATCTCCTTTGGTGGTCTTCTTGTTGTGATATGCGGACACCCCGGTTACGCGCGGCCCCCTTGTTTATGCCGCCGGTCCGGTTTGTACGGTGTCCCCACTACCCGCGTCACAGTGACCGACCGTGTCGCGAGTCTTTTCGGCAGGCGTGCTCAAGGACACTCGGGCGAATGGCCGTAAAAACCCTGCTCGAAACCTGAATATTCAAAAAGCCTTATTAACCCCCTGACATACGAAAGCCCCGGGGGTGCCGGGGCTTTCGCGATACTACCACTGATAATTTCAGGCTGTCTTCTCGTCTTCCGCCTCGTCGGCGTCGAAGTCGAAGGTGCCGACATCCTCTCCGGCCATTTGCCGTTTGACGAACCCGACATCGGTCGAGTTGAGTGCAAACGGGAAGGACAGGATGTCCGTCGGACTGGAATCGCCGTAGGGCCGGTTGCAAGCCGAGACCTCCTCGTCCGACTTGCCGGGACAACCGGAGGTCTGGAACGGCTTGCCAGAAGCAATCAGCTCCTCGACTTCCGACTGCGGCAGACCGAAGTCCACCACCTGGCCATCCGCGTTGAACTTCATGTCGTCGATACGCCCCCCGGCGTAGTCGATCACGAAGCGGCCCAGCTGCACGCGGCGCCACTGGTCCCGCGGGACCGGGTTCCAGTCTTCCATCAGCGAGCCTTCTTCCGGGAAGAAGGCGAACATGTGGTTGTGGCCGCCCAGATCACGAATGCGCTGGCAGACCTGCAGGATCTCTTCCTCGGTCTCGCCCATGCCGCAGATCAGGTGCGCGCCAAACTTCTCGGGACCGAAGATCTCGGCGGCCCACTCGATGGACTGCCAGTACTTGTCCCAGCTATGCGGACTTTCGACCGCCTTGCCACGGGTGCGCTCGAAGATCTCCGGCGTCACCGCATCCAGCGCGACGGTGAAGATATCGGCACCCTTGTCCCGCAGGAGCTGGAGGTCTTCGTAGCTCATGGTGGTCGGGTTGGACAGGATCGACACCGGGATATGGTTGACCTCGGCGACCCAGCGCTCCAGAAGCTCGACGGTGTCGGCATCGGAATTCGGGTGCGTGATCATGGAGATGCACATGCGCTCGAACTGGCCGGCGTCGGCGTGGTTCTTCACGCGCTCGATCACCTCGTCGTACTTGGCGGTGGGCCAATCCACACGGATGAAATTGCGGTCGGCGTAGTCACGCGATTCCTCGCGATGACGCGCCAGCCCGCAGTAGGAGCAGTTCGCACGGCAGCCTTCCGGATACGTGACCAGGAGGTTCAGGCAGTGCGTGCAGGAGGTGCGATGCATGGTGCCCGGGACCAGACCCAGCGTGATCGCGGCGGCGGTGGACATCTGCACGTACTCCGGCGAACGCATGTCCGGGGTCTTGATGTGATAGTCCGGCCGATAAAAATTGATTGGCGCGACCATCTCTTCTGCGCTTGCACTCATGAAAATTCCTCCAGCGTTGTCTCGGGGATGCCGGGCATCCGTCGACCGTGGCCGCCTACGCGGCCCGGTCACCATCGTTGAAATACTCGGAAAATGCAATCCATCCACGGCGCTGAGTGGCATCTTCCTGCGCCCGCGGGGTTCGCCAGTGTTCGTTGAGAAAGGCGCGGCGCTCGCAGGCCCGTTCCAGGGCCGGGCCATACTGGTCGCGCATCTCTTCGTCGTAGTCGGGAAAGGCCTCGTCGTCGCCCTCCAGATGAGCGATCGCGGCCTCACCTGCCGCCTCGCCCGAAACAACCGCCGCGGCGATACCCGCACCGGTGATGGGATGCGTCAGGCCCGCCGCATCGCCCACAAACAGAACGTCGTCGGCCACCAGGGAATCCCTCAAACCGCCCACCGGGATCGCCCCCCCGGTACGGTAGCGGATCTCCTCGCCCAGCAGTCCCTGCTCCACCAACTGGGCGTGCAGCGATTCCAGGGGAGCCTTCAGGTCGCCCGCAATGTCCTTGTCCGCACCTAGCCCCAGATTGGCCCACTCCCCCTTGGGAAACAGCCAAGCGTAGCCGCCTGGGTAGTCGTCCGACAACCAGACGTCGGTCGCGGTGTAGGACTTTTTCAGGGGCACGGTGTATTGCCGCGTCTGGACCACCGGCAGCGCCGGCAGGCCCAGCGACTCAGCCACCGGGGAATGAGGGCCATCCGCCGCGATCAACACGCGATACGCCACCTCGTGTTCACGGCCCGCATGCTTCACGCAGGCCACGTGCTTTTTAGCATCAACGGACACCAGCGGAGTAGAGGTGACCAGTTGCGCCCCGTTGGCCTCGGCGGCGCGAATGATGGCACGGTCAAACTCGCCGCGGTCGACCATCAAACCCGGGAAATCCGAATGCTCTACCGCCCCGGACGGCAGGAAGCTCTGCATCGAATCGATACGTTGCAGCAAGACGCCGTCGGGCCGTGCATAGGCGCCCATCGGATTGGGGATGAATTCGGCACACTGTACTGGCTCGCCGAAGGCCTTGTTGCGCTCGACCGCGAGCACAGAGAGGCCCGCCTCCGCGCAGACCCGCGCAGCGGATGCGCCGCCCGGGCCCAGCCCCACAACCAGCACGTCGACAGAAGCGGGCAGCATCAGCAAAGGTTCCTGTCACGAATCATTATTGCGCCGCCTGCTCGACCTCGGCCTGCGCCAGGGCCGACTGGATCGCCGCGACAAAATCGTCTGCGGTCAGCTGCAGCATCTCGACGTCCCGCTCGGCGAAAAACGCCCGCACGCGGTCTTCCATCTCGGCTTGCGGCGTATCGCGCATGGCCGCTTCCAGATCGGCAATCGTGCGGGCCGGCTTCACGAAGACATCGCCGGTAATCCACAGCTGCTTGAGTCGCCGACGCTCGGGGTCCAGCGCTACACCAACCCGCATCAGGCCACCGTCCGACTTGTAGATACTTTCGAGCATCGGGGCATCAGTCGCCGGACGGTTGCGCTGGTACACCCACTCCTCGGTATCGATCTCCGCCAATGCCTCTTCGAAGGCACGCCGCTCTTCCGGCAGCAGATCGGCGGCTTCGGTGCGCACACCGAACTCCTCCGCGAAGGCGCGTGCGATGGCGTCCTTCACCACCTCCAGAGCCGGCATGTCCTCCAATAGCGTCGCCAGGTTCACGACCCGGTCCCGCGCGGACTCGATTGCCTTGTCGGAGAGCTTCTCGGCTGGAATGCGCAGGATGCGCAGCATGTCCTCGACATCGAATTCGATCAGCAGCGTGCCCTGATACATGATCGACTCGCCATCGAAGGCGCCGCCGGTACCGGATATCTTGCGGCCATCAACCTCGATGTCGTTGCGCGGGCGGAATTGCGCGTCCACACCCAGCGAGCGCATGCCTGCGGCCGCCGCGTTGCAGATACGCGAGGCGATCCGGCCCATGTCCGCCGTGCCGAGGAAGCGCTTGTCCAGGTACAGTTCCCAGCCGAGCTGCGTAGCATCGAAATAGATCGCGCCGCCGCCGGTAATGCGGCGCTGGATCGCGATCCCGTGCTCCTTGCAGTATTCGGTGTTGATCTCCTGGTCGACGTTCTGGTGAAAACCCACCAATGCGCAGGGCTGGAACTGAAGGAAACGCAGGGTATGCGGCGACACCCCCTCCTGGTGACTCTCCAGCAGGGAACGATTGAAGGCCATGTTCTCGGCAGCCGGACGCAGCCCGGTATCCAGGATGCGCAGGGTCGTTTGATCGCGCTCAGGCATGGCAACCACCTCCCGCCGCAACCTCGCCCCCTTCGGTGACGATCCGGATCCCACCCAGGCCCTGGCGCGCCTTGCGCTCCTGCTCGCGCCGCCGGGCCTCTTCCGCCACGATGGTATCCAGATCCAGCTCGACGCCACTGCCAACGCCGGCATCCTCGGCCATCACTTCGTCGCCGACCGCGATGGAGCAGCAGGCCGGGGTCACACGGACCTTCTTGCCCAGCCGCGCCGCCAGCTCAACGACCCCCTCGGCCGGGTGCGCGATACCGGACAGGCCGGCCATCACGGCGTAGCTGTCGATCTGGCTCTTGGCCTGACCCGGCGGACGCGCACAGCCCAACAACAGCGAGGTGTCGCCGAGCCGCTCGCGCGCATCGTGGAAGAAGCGGCCCACTGCGTGCACGTCCGGGGTTTCGAACGGACGACTGGCCGGCGCATAGAACGGCATGACCACCACCAAAACCACGGCATCGGGCAGGTGCCGCGCCAGCATCTCCAGCGCGTTCCACTCGCCCAGCAACTTGCCGTAGTGCAGACCGATGACGATGTGCGGCACCACCTTCATGTTGGTGTTCACGAGACTCTCGAGGGTCTGCTCGAAGTCATCGACACTCCGGCGCAGGTGGTACACCTGCGTGATGGTGTCCTGGGCCCCGATCACATCCATCATCGCCGCATCGATCCCGGCCTGCTCCATGGACAACGCGATATTGTCATCCACCAGGGCGGTGTGCATTGCGATACGAAACTCCGGAAACTCGTCCTTTATCCGACGAATGGTGGAGTAGTAAGGGTCGTACTCCACCTCGTTCCGGTGGTTCGAGCCCCCCGTCAACAACATGCCCTGGGCGCCCGACTCGATGACGCTGTTCACCTGTCGCCAGAGATCGTCCGGGGTGCGTACGGCAATCATCGGCTCAAGGATCTTCGCCTTGCAGTGATCGCAGGCCAATTTGCAGTCGCCACCGGTAATCGACATCGCCGGCCAGGCGCTCTTGCCACAGTCGGCCAATTCGCTGGACTGATAGGACTTGAAGGTCGGGGTATAAAAGTGCACCGAACCCGGATCCGCAGGGCTTCGCAGGCTGTGCTGGAGGTCATCAACCAGCGACGGATCGACAGGGACGTCCTCGAGGGGTTCTACCCGCTGGATTACATCATTCCAGCTCGACATGGGCGTTCTCCGGGGTCGGCAGATTTCTTGAAGGTTTTACTCGGGTATTACCGAAAAAAAGGGGCCGCCCACCTCGACAAGGCGGCGGCCCTTGCAGCAACGGGTATCAGCAGCCGCCGAAACCGTCCGCTTCCATCTTCGCTTCGAAGCCCGACATGGCATCGGAACCGGCCTTCAGATCGCCGGCTTCGCCGTCCCAGTCTTCCGGCTTCAGCTTGATCAGCCAGCCTTCGCCGTAGGGATCTTCATTGATCAGGCCCGGATTGGCCGCGACCTTGTCGTTGGTCTCGGTGACTTCACCGGTGACCGGGGTCTTCGCCGGACCCACCCACTTGCCGGATTCGACGGTGGTGCAGGACTTGTCCTTCTTGACCGTCTTGCCCACCTTCTTCGGGGTGTAGGACACGATCGTGCCCGCCAGCGAACAAGCGTAGGAAGTCAGGCCAACCGTCGCGGTACCGTCGCTTTCCTTGCGCACCCAAACGTTGTTTTCAACGTTGTACATCAGATCTTCCGGAATATCACAACCCCGAACTGCACCCATGTCTTCCTCCAGGAATAATCAAATAAAGCGGGAAATTAAAACGTTATCGTTTTGTCACTGCGTAGTATCAGGTCAGCGAGCTCGCTTGCCCGATTGACTGCATCGACTTCGTCGATGAGATCCGAAGACGCGTCGATTCTATACCCCGGCAAAGCGGGCTGGCAAACGTGCAGCCGCACACCTGCGCGTTTTGCGTCCTGGATAAAATCCTTGATCAGCTTGCCATCCTCCATGGCACGCAAATCGTCCGCCACGCCCTTCTCCATCAGGCGCACGCCCTCCATGGTGAAGAAGATGTAGACATCCACATCCATCGATGCCATCACCGCGCCCAGATAGAACGGCGTGGCACAACGTCCCGGCGTGGACGGGCCGGAGGTCATGATGATCACGACCGTCTGCTCGTCGTTATCCAGGTAGTAATCGTCGTTGGAGTCGCCCATAGAATCGCTCACCGCAGCTTGCGCTGGCACTGGATGTCGTCATCCTTGGCCCGTTTGCAGTAGCCCTCTTCCGCCTTATCGCCGGTCACAAACGCCTCAAGCGCGGACTCGATACCGTTGGTTGGCTCGACCCGGGCGATCCAGGCATTGTAGGGATCGGAGTTCAGAAGCACCGGGTTCTCCAGCACCTCTTCGTTCCCCTCCACAATCTTGCAGTCGATGAAGTTGGGGATCGGGCCGGCCCACTTGCCGCTCTCGATCGTCGCGACCGGCTTGCCGGGTGGTCGGCGGGTACCTGGTCGCCGCACGCGCACGTGGATGATCTTTCCCGCGATGGTCTGCGACAAATCGGTCATCCCCACGGTGAGGGTGTCGTCGTCCTCACGGCGAAGCCAGATCTGGAACTCGTCGTCGTAGAACAGCTCAGGGTGAAACTCGCAACCGTTGCAATCCATGTTTCGCCTCGTTCCCGGGACCGAGCGGACCCTTGCCTCCACAAAAAACGGGCGCCTCGCGCCCGTCTTCTGAACTCGTCAATGGGCCATGCTGGGCATGGGTCCGGGGATCAGATGACCCCCTTCTCCTTCAGCAGACCAATCGAGTCACTCACGTTCTCGTGAATGCCCAGCTTGCGCGGGGACAGACCCATGGCCAACCCAAGCAGCTGGGTGAAGTACAGCACCTTCACGTCCGTCTTGATCCCGAATTCGGTCTCGGCACGAACCTGGTGCATCTCCAGGCCAGAGTGGCAGGTCGGGCATTCGGTGGCAATCACTTCCGCACCGGAATCCTCGGCCGACTGCAGCAGGTTCAGCACCAGCTGGGTCGAGGTATCGGAATCGGACAGCGTATGCGCACCGCCACAGCAGGACGTCTTCAACGGATACTCGACATTCACGGCGCCAGCGGCACCCAGAAGGTCATCCATGAAGTGCGGCTGATAGCTGGACTCGGAGCCCGGGCCATTGTCCTTCTCGGGGAAGATCTGGCGCGGACGCGTGTACATGCAGCCATAGTAGTTGGCGACCTTGATGCCGTTCAGGCTCTTGGTCATCTTCTGCTTGATTCCTTCGGGACCCAGCTCTTCCATCAACCACTCGAGCAGATGCAGCGTGCGCACGTCGCCGCTATAGACCGGATCGTCCGACTTGCGCGCCAGATCCTGGACGGTGTTCATCGCGTCTTCGGAGGTGGCGGTTTCGAACTCGGCCTTCTTCAGATTGTGGTAGCAGCCGTTACACGGCGCCATCACGGTATCCATGCCCATCTGCTCGGAGGCAATCGCCATATTTCGGGCGGACAGATAGGTCTGCAGCATCGGATGGATGTTCTTCACCTCCATCGCGCCACAGCAGTTGTAGTCGCGCAGGTTTTCCATCTCGAGCCCAAGCGCCTTGACCAGTACACGGGTGGAGCGGTCGTACGGACCACCGGACCCTTCGAGTGCGCAACCCGGATAGTAAGCAACCTTAGCCATGAGCGGCCTCCTTCTGTTCGCGCACGTAATTCTTCAGCACATCCCCGGTCTTACCCCAGGACTTGGTACGCGGCGTATGAATCGTATTGAAGCCCATCGCCATCAGATGCTTCACCGGCAGGTGCTTCATCATGCGGAAGATGAATACCTTCAGCCATTCCTGAACCAGCGGCTGACCGGTCTTCTTGAAGAAGTTCTGCATGACCTTGCCGTCTTCAATGCGGCCGGTCTTGTAGATCTGATCGGCGAACTCTTCGTCGAAGTGCGTGGACGGGGCCTTTTCGGTGATCCCTTCCTCTTCCATCCAGTGCGCGAGTGCCTTCATCACGCCCTCAGGCTTCACATCCTTCGGGCAGATGTTGGTGCACTTGTTGCAGGACACGCACTGCCAGATGATGTCCTTGTCCTTGACCAGCTCTTCCTTCATGCCCAGGCGGGTCAGGTAGATCCAGTAGCGCGGATTGAACTGAACATTCTGCGCGTACATCGTGCAGGAGTTGGTGCAAGACCCGCACTGCCAGCAACGGTGAACGTTCTCACCGCCGGCAAAACCCTGGATCTTCGTCTCGAAATCGTCGTCGTAGTCGCGGACGGTGCGCGGGGAAATCATCGTGTTCCAGTGACCGGACACATCCACCCCATCCACCACCAGCTCGTCGTGCTGCTGGAGGCGCTCGTCCTCGATCAGTGCCTTTTCATGTATTGCCATGACGTCTCTCCGAAAACCTGTGTAGCCAGGCTCAAGTTCGTTCCGTTATTCAATGCAGCGACGCATCGGTTCCTTTCAGGCGACCTTCCGGGGAATCAATCCCCAGCATCTTCACCGCAAGCTCCAGCGGGTCCTGCTTGGTGCCAAACTGGTTGTCGATCATCCCAAGACTTATCGACAGGGCCCGGGCATAGTCCGAGTAGGCCTGCACCCAGACCAGATCCGTCACAAACGGCAAGTCCCGGTAAAACCCCTCCTCGGCCAACGCGTCATAGAACCACCGACGCGCCCCCTCGATCGCCCCCACCGACTCTCCAATGGGAATGGATCGGAGCGTGTCATTGCCGCGGATGAACTCCCGCAATGAACCGGTCGTCGTCGACGTGTCCCAAACCCAACGACAGGCCATCGGCACTGCCTCCGGGTCCGCGAAGTGCAGGATTTCGGCTCCGAAATCCCACATCGCACGACGCAACTTCTTGTCGTCGGCCGCCAGATCGGCGAACGCCGCCAGGCGGGTATTCACGTCGACATCCGGCCGAACCAACGCCCGTACGCCATCCACCAGGGCCCCTTGGCGCTCGGCCATCAGGGTGGTGAGCTTCCGGCGAACCGAAAACACGAGACCACCGAGGGTTCGGACATCTTCCGCCTCGATGGCATCGCCTTTGGCCACCACGCCCGCAAACACCTCGTGCTTGGAGCGCAATGCTTCGATAAAGGTCTCCAGCCCGTCGACCCCACCCGCTTCGGCGATGGCCTCTCTCAGACTGGAAAGCTTCGTCGCGAGGATCTCCTTGTCAAAGGTAACCTCAAGCGGCTCCGGGGCGAGACCCGACGCCACTTCGTCGCTGACGACCTCAGCCGGCTTTTTGAACCAGCGCATGCAGATCCGCAACCGCGCGGCCACCGGCGGCGGCACCCTGGGCGATCGAATCGTCGATCGTTTCGGGACCGTAGGCCGCACCGCAGGAGTAGATGCCCTTGCGGGTGGTTCCACAGGTGTTGGTGTACTGCTCGGCGCGCTCCAGGAAGCCGTGCTTCTCGAGACCCACACCGAAGACCTGCGAGATCTCGGGGTTGTCGGCGTTCGGGTCCATGCCAATGGCATGCACCACGATGTCGAACGGAATCACGATCGGACGCTTGACCAGAGTGTCTTCGCCCTTGACCAACAGACGGCCATCGCCGGAGGCAGTGACTTCCGCGATACGGGCCTTGACGAACTTGGTCTTAAACTCTTCCTGGGACTTCCAGTAGAACTTGTCTTCGTAGAGGCCGAAGGTACGGATGTCCATGTAGTAGATGAACACGTCCGTCTCGGGCGAGATCTCCTTGATCTCCATGGCCAGGTTCGCGGAAACGGTGCAGCAGATCTTGGAGCACCATTCGCGACCGATCTGGCGGTCACGGGAACCGACGCACAGCAGGATACAGACCCGTTCCGGCACTCGGCCATCGGACGGGCAGGCGATCTTGCCGCTGGCGACCATCTGTTCCATCTGGGTAGTGGTCAGGACGTCTTCATAGGTCCCGAAGCCCCACTCCGGCTTGTTGATGGAATCGAAATGGGTAAAGCCCGTGGCCAGCACGACGGCACCGGCCTGGACCGACTCGCCGTTGGTCAGGGTCGCGGTGAAGTTCCCCGCTTCGCCTTCCAGCTTCTCGACCTTGGCACCCTTGTGCACGGTGGAGTTGGCATCGTCTTCGACGCGCTTGACCATGCGGCCGATGGCGTCCTTCGCCCACTCGCCGGAAGGTACCAGCTTGGCGTAGCCCGACAGGATCGGGGCGCCACCCAGGACGTCTTCCTTCTCGACGACCACCGCCTTGTAACCGGCGGAGTTCACATTCGCGGCGGCAGCCAGACCGGCCGGGCCACCCCCTACTACTAGAACGGTATCTTGCTGCATCAGACCTTGCCCCCGTAAGCGAGTTCAGGATTGTAGAGGTATTCGATATTGCCGGCCTCGACCTCCTTCAGGTACTCCTGGAAGGTCTTCTTGGCCTCGGACCAGGACATGCCCATCTTCTCGACCAGGTCCTCGCAGGGCGAAGCGTGCCACTGCAGCTGGACGATCTTGAACGGGTCCGCACCGCAGGCCAGGGCCGCGAACTGGACTTCCGCCATGATCGGAATCTGGAAGTTCTGATTGTGGGCCTTGCCGATCCACTGGTTCTTGTCCATCGTCGTGACGCAGCCGGTGTCGTTGGCGAGCATCACGTCGGCGTTGGCTTCTTCACGAGCCACACGGATCTTGCGGTCCATCGTGAACGAGCGGGTGAACTCGCGCTCGGAGATGATGTGACGGAAGCCGAAGCCGCAGCAGTCGTACCAGGTCGAGTAATCGATCACCTGGGCACCCAGCGCCTGGGCGGTGGAGGTAATGATCGCGGTACGGTTGCCGCCGAGAACGGACGGATCGTAGACCGCATCTTCGTGGACCATCTTGTAGTAATGGCAGGCCACGTGAGCGGTGGTACGGATGTTGGAGACGTCGATCGTCTGCAGCTCGGAAGCGATGCGGTTACGCATCACATGCACCCACTCGGAGTAGTGGATGATCTCTTCCGGGATGACCAGCTTGCCGTCGACCAGGCGACCCAGCTTGCCGAGGATCTTGGTGACCTTCTCGCGCAGCTCGGCGGACTCGACCAGATACTTGCGGATCTCCTTGTAGTTACCGAAGGAGGTGCCGCAATGCACCAGCGGGAAGAAGTGACCCAGCTCGTGACCGTGCTGCTTGCCGGAGACGTAGGACTGGTGGAAGTTGCGCAAGAACACCGCCGCCAGCGATTCGACGTTGCCGATGCCCGAGCCGTGGTAGTTCCACGCGGTGCAGGAGGTCTGGTCGGTCTCGTCGAGGTAGTCTTTGCCCGGCTCGAAGCCGAACTTGTTCATGAACCACAGCAGCGAGGTGGGGTAGCCCGGGATATTCCCGCACTGACCACAGGACTTGTGGTGCCACAACTGCTTGGTCGGGACCTTCTTCTCCCAGCCGAACAGGGTGTTCACCGAGATCGGCTCGTGCTGATCCTCGATGCGGTGGATGATGATCTGGCCGTCCTTCTCGAGCTCGTACATATGCTCGCGGACGTCATCCATGCGATCACCAAGATCGATGGTGCGGCGGTCGACGTGCTTACGCACCCAATCGGTGGCCTTGACGGCGTCTTCCTTCGACAGATCGGTCGACTGGAAGAAAGAACCGTGACCGGCAATGCCCTGGCCGTCGGTGTTGTGGTAGCCGGGCTTCATGGTGCCGGCACCGGCACCTTCACCATTCTGGTTGTGGTTGCCTGGGGTCTGTTCACTCATAACGCTTCTCCTGATGTCTTGGATGCGGGATTCGGGCGACGAATTACTCGTCGTCTTCCTCTTCCTGCTCCTCGAGCCAGTCTTCGTAGTCCTCGCGCTTCTCGTCGATGAAGTCTTCGATCACGTCGAAGAGGTTCTCGTCCATCAGCTCGAGGGACTTCAAGACGCCGGTCATTTCCCAGATGGTGTACATCTCGACCGAGGTCTTCAGGGACACTTCCCAGGCGGTCTCGACCGTCTGCAGCGTCTTCACCGGAATCGCCTTGCGCAGGATGCGCAGGTCGCCTTCCACTTTCTGGATGTTGGGGCCCCAGTCGGGGAAGTGATCGGGCTGGATCATGTCGGGAGACAGCTGGTTACCCGTGGTGATCAGCTTGAGCATCACGCGGCCGAACGGACGGAGCACGTCCTTGGCCGACTGCATCTCGTGCTTGATGGCCACTTCGCGCATGATCGCGACCAGGCCACCAGGAGAGTTCTTGAACGGGCAGCGCGCTGCACAGGTCATGCACTGGGCGCAGGCCCAGATCTTTTCCTGCATCGCGTCGTAGATCTGTTCGACGTTTTCGGTCCAGAGCAGCTGGACGATCTCGCGCGGCGAGTAATCGTAGAACTGAGCGGACGGGCACGTCGCCGTGCAAATCCCGCAGTTCAGGCAGCCATTGAGCTCGTGGTCGTAGCGAAAATCTCCACGGATATCGTCGAAGATTTGCTGCATCTCAGCGTATGTCGCCATATCTCACACCTCTTCGCTTTTGGCGATGCAGGTTTCTTGTGAACCTTGCGCAGCCAGCCTAGACCTCGTCCAGGCACCAATCCAGTTACCGCATGGCAACCGTCGTTATTCAGGATTCGGGGCGACAACCCTTGCGGATTGCCGCCCCGAATCAAGCGCTTGAAACGCCTTAGCCCTTCTTCACGAGGAAGTAGAACTTGCCGCCTTCTTCCTTATGCTCCATCAGCTCGTTACCGGTCTGCTTGGAGAAGGCCTGGAAGTCCTTCACGGCGCCCGGGTCGGTGGCGATGATGTGCAGCACCTGACCGGCGTCCATCGCGGCGAGCGCCTTCTTGGCGCGCAGGATGGGCAGGGGGCAGTTCAGGCCGGAAGCATCGAGTTCTTGATCAAAGTTGGCCATCGTTTCTCTCCTTTGAGTGCGATTTATCAGCGGGTACTGCGGTCCGGATTGGGCCTTGGGTACGGCAGCCACTACCGAACAGTCACCAACCGAATTCCCCCTTATAGGCGAATCGGCATCGGAATACAACCGAATTCTAATCCGGACTTACCACCGGTTTGCCGGTCTGGGCCCAGCCCACAATGCCACCACGCAGGCTGCTCGCGTCCTCAATACCCTGTTGCGCGAGAAAGGCACAGGCCTGGGCTGAACGTGCTCCACTCTGGCAGTAAATCACCAGAGGCGTATCGGTACCGGACAGCTCATCCTTACGCATCGGCAAAGTGACCAGCGGTACCAGTTCCGCCCCGGGGATCACGCCGCGCCCGGTCTCACCGGGGGAGCGCACGTCGATCAGGCGAAACGCCTTGCCTTCGTTGCGCCACTGCTCCAGTTCATCCGGGGTGATCTCGGTAAATCCGTACACACTGTGCTCCGGGGTCGTTACAGGGAACCGAACTCTCAGCGCGAGCGTCACAATTTGAACGGACTCACGGAGGAGTGGGCGCGGAGCATAGCGAAACCCAGCGGAAATGCAAATCCGGGTTTCCCCAACCGGACAAGCGGTGGGTGGGTGGTCGCCCACGGCTAAAAGTTCTGCTATCGTCCCCCCCGCTTTAGAAAACGCTGATGCATAATGTCAGCTTCATTGCTTCGCGGAGGATACCCCGGTGGACAAGAGCGAATTCGAAGTGGACGGCCACTACGCCGTCACGCTGAAAGACGAAAATGGCAAGCTGCGCCCGGCCAACATCTACGTGCACGACATGCAGGACGGCTACATGATCGTGCGCCGGACCTCCGGCGGTGACGTTGGCCTGCTGTTCAAGCTGGGCTACGAAGACGTCATCAAGAAGGTCCGCACCCACAAGGTGCTGGATCGCAAGAAGTTCATGATCCCGGCTGCGATGCTCAAGCCGAAGCTGTGGGAAACCCGTGACAGCATGCGCACCTATTCGTCGGCTCCGGGGCTTGGCAAGTAAGAGCCCCTCCCGGCATGTCCGCAGACGGGGGCTGGCGCCCGCCAGCCCCTGCGGCATGCCCTCCTTTGTCTGGTTTTTCCTCGCCGCATTCCTGGTCTTTGCCAGTGTAGGCACTGGGCCTGCCCAGGGTAGCGGGGTCTCCCTGCCCGATCTTGGCGAGGCCTCCGGTGGGGTCCTCACCCCTGCGGAAGAACGCGAACTCGGCCGTTCGCTGTTACGCGAGGTCCGCCGCACCGCCCCGTTGGTGACCGATCCCGAGATCGTGTTCTATATCGACTCGCTCGGGCGGCAGCTGCTGACCAATGCAGCCAATGCCGATGGCCCCTTCTATTTCCTGACGATCGACAACAGCCAGGTCAACGCCTTCGCCATGCCCGGCGGCATTATTGGCGTGCATGCAGGCCTGATGCTAGAAGTCCGCGACGAGGCGGAACTGGCGGCCGTTCTTGCGCACGAGATTGCCCACGTCACCCAACGTCACCTCGCACGCATGTTCGCGCGCGGACGCGATATTAACTTCACCACCGGGCTCGCGATCCTCGCCGGCATTCTTGCCTCCGCGGTAGACCCCACGCTGGGCTCCGCGGTCATCACCGGCGGGGTCGCCGGCGGCATCCAGCAACAGATCAACTTCACCCGCGCGAACGAAGCCGAAGCCGACCGTGCAGGGATGCAGATTTTGCAGGGTACCGGCTTCGACCCCCACGCCATGGCCGATTTCTTCGAACGCCTGCAGGAGCTCTCCCGCGGTGTCGGGACCCAGGTACCCGAATATCTGCGCACCCACCCGGTCACCCTTGACCGGATCACCGATGCCCGCAACCGCGCCAGCCAGATGGCAGCCAGCGACACCCGTGATCGGGGCCCCGAATTTAGCTGGATGCAGGCGCGCATGAAGGCCCTGAAAGATCCCCGGCGCGCGCTGGAACGTTTCCGCGCGACGAGCGAGCCCTCCGCAGCTCAACGCTATGGGGCGGCGGTGGCGTTTCTGGAACGCGGCGACCCCGGCGCAGCCCGCGAACAACTGGAACGCATTGAGGCCTCGGAAGCCCCAAGCCTGACCCTGGAGCTGGCCTTCATCGCCGTGCTTCGCGCGGAGAGCGAACACAATGACGCACTCGAACGGCTTCAGGATCTGGATGCGGTATACCCCGGCCACCCGGTCATTCGAGAGCAACTGGCGCGGGTTCATCGGGATCTGGACCAATCCGACCGCGCGATCCGCCTCCTGTCCGACATGATCCGACAGGAGTCTGCCCCCAATCCCGAGCTCCTGCGCCTGCAAGCCGACATTGCGGACGCAGCGGGGTATATTGCGATCAGCCGCGAGGCCATGGCCGAATACTTCTTCCACCGCGCACAGTACGAAGAGGCTGTACGCCAGTTCGAAGCCGCCATGGATGCCTCGGACGCCAGCGAGCGCGACCGTCAGCGGATTGAGCACAAGCGCAATTCGGCCCGCGAGACCGCACGCGACGCGCGTGAAGGAAGAAGATAAAAAATACCCGTCCCCGGGAATGTTCCCGTGTGGCGGTCCGTCTTAAGCAGCGCCAAGATTACGGCTTCAAACCCACCGACGATCAATCCGGAATAGAGAGGTAGTCTTCCTCATGCACATCTCACGTCGAGAATTCATGCAGTTGCTGGCCGCCGCCAGCGCCGCTGGTTTCCCCCTGGCCACAGCTGCCTGCAGCAACAATAAGGCCGGTACTGCGGGCGACCCCTACGACACTCTGGATCGCTTCGGGAATGTGCATCTGCTGCATTACACCGACTGCCACGCTCAGTTGAAACCAATCTATTTCCGCGAGCCGAACGTGAATCTCGGCGTGGCCGATATGCGCAACCGTCCGCCCCATATCGTTAGTGAGCACTTCCTCAAGCACTACGATATCGAGCGCGACAGCATCTACGCGCACGCCTTCACCAATCTGAACTTCATGGAAGCCGCCGAACAATACGGGCGGGTGGGTGGTTTTGCACACCTGATGACCCTGATCAAGAAGCTGCGTGACTCGCGCCCCAACTCGCTACTGCTGGACGGCGGCGACACCTGGGGCGGCGGTTCCGGTTCCGCGCTGTGGACCAACGCGCAAGACATGGTCGATGCACAGAAAATGCTGGGCATCGACATCATGACCGGCCACTGGGAGTTCACCTACGGCGCCGACCGTGTCGAAGAGGTCGTCAATGGTGACTTCGCCAATGCCGGGATCGACTTCGTCGCTCAGAACGTGCGCGATGTGGACTGGGGTGATCGCGTCTTCAAACCCTACGTGATCCGCGAGCTGAACGGCGTCAACGTCGCCGTGATCGGCCAGGCCTTCCCCTACACCCCGATTGCCAACCCGCGCTGGATGGTCGAGCAGTGGTCCTTCGGCATCCGTCCGGACGACATGCAGGAGCAGGTCACCGCGGCCCGTGCCGAGGGCGCCGAGATCGTGGTCGCCCTGTCGCACAACGGCATGGACGTGGACATCAAGATGGCCGGCATGGTCGAGGGTCTGGACGCCATTATGGGCGGCCACACGCACGACGCCGTCCCGCAGCCGCTGCCCGTGGATCGCCCCGACGGCGGGACTTGCCTGGTCACTAACGCCGGCTCCAACGCCAAGTTCGTCGGCGTGCTGGACTTCGACTTCCGCGACGGCGAGATCAAAGACTGGGAATACCGCCTGGTCCCGGTGTTTTCCGAACTGCTGCGGGAAGACCCGGGCATGGCGACGTACATCCACAACATGCGCAACAGCGAAGTCCGATACAACGGCGAGACCTTCAACATGGAGGAGAAGCTGTCGGAAGAACTGGCGGTTGCCGAGGACCTGCTGTTCCGTCGCGGCAACTTCAACGGCACCTTCGACCAGCTGATCTGCGATGCCCTGATGGACGTCCACGACGCCCAGATCGCATTCTCCCCGGGCTTCCGCTGGGGTACGACCGTGCTGCCGGGCATGCCGATCACCTTCGAGCACATCATGGACCAAACCGGCCTGACCTACCCGGAGACCACACGCAACGCGATGACCGGCTCCCAGATCAAGGACATCCTGGAAGACGTGGCCGACAACCTGTACAACGCCGACCCGTTCTACCAGCAAGGCGGTGACATGGTGCGTGTGGGGGGCCTGAAGTACGCCATCGAGCCCGAGGCCGAGATCGGTAACCGCATCTCCGAGATGGAGCTGGACGGCAAGAAGATCGATCCCGACAAGGAATACGTCGTGGTCGGCTGGGCGAGCGTTCAGCGCGAGCCCGCGGGCGGCACCGGCGCCGACATCTGGGACAGCGTTGCGGACTACCTCCGGTCCAAGGACAGCGTCCGCATCAGCGACCTCAATGAGCCGAAGGTCAAGGGTATTAGCGAGGACAATCTTGGCTACGTCCCGACCACCGAGGACATGTACCGCAAGTCCTAATCAGCGGATAGCACCACCCTTCCGGGTCCGCCCGGAACGCAAAAGCCCCGCAATGCGGGGCTTTTTTGTGGCCGCGTCACGAGAACCGCAGCCAGGTTCGGTCTTCAATCAGACGCTGATCAAACGTTCACCCAGCGTCCACTCGCATCACGGCAGGCGGTACCCGTGATGGTCTCGGGATATCCGTCCATCGTGGCCTCGACCTGGTACTCACGGCAATCCTGTCCGGAGGAGCGATAGGTCCGGGTGGGCGTGGCCTGGTACTGATGCCCGGTATTCGGATTACGCCAGGTCGAACTCTGGCGATCCGGGACCGTCTCCAGCGTACGCGAGACGCGCATCCGGTCGACATCATCCATGCTGCGCCCGACCGAGCCACCGACCGCAGCGCCGGCCAGCGTACCGGCGATGATCGCCGCAGTCCGTCCGCGCCCACCGCCAATCTGGCTACCAATCGCGCCACCGGCCGCCCCGCCGATCAGGGCCCCGGTCTGCTGCTTGCTGATCGTCTGACACCCCGCCAGAAGAGCCACCGCACCCGCCAGCACCAGCGTCATCAGGATTCTGCCTGCCATTTCAAACCTCCTGACGGACACAACCGTCTTGATCGAAAACACGCAACAGCTTATGCCCGCACGTATGAACGGCAGGTGAAGGAAGAGACGCACGGAGGGATCGGGCACGATGCAGAAAGACGCCCACAGCAAAAGCAGGGCACCCAGGCAGGATTAACGAATAGAAAATGGTGGGCCGTGTAGGAATCGAACCTACAACCAATGGATTAAGAGTCCACTGCTCTACCAATTGAGCTAACGGCCCCCGGTACAGAAAAGGGGGATGGGGTGACCGATGGGACTCGAACCCACGACAACCGGAGTCACAATCCGGGACTCTACCAACTGAGCTACGGTCACCACCGTGTCACTGTTCAGGCACTTGTTCGGAGCACGGGCTATGGCGCGCCCGGCAGGACTCGAACCTGCAACCGTCGGCTTAGAAGGCCGATGCTCTATCCGGTTGAGCTACGAGCGCGTTACCGCCGAGCATTAGGGCCATGGCACCTGGTTCGAGCGTTGCTCGGGAGCCATGGTCGGGGTAGAGGGATTCGAACCCCCGACATCCTGCTCCCAAAGCAGGCGCGCTACCAGACTGCGCTATACCCCGTTGAGCCGTCCCCACTAAAGGGCCTACACAGCGAGCGCCGAATGTTAGCCCCGCTGACGGCTCCCGGTCAAGGTGAAACGCGAAATTGCGCCCCGGGTCAAGCCCACTCGCCGTACGCTCGTGGTACTGTTCGCAGATCGCGCGCGTGGCTCTCGTCAAGGAGGACATGGATGCTCAACTGGGTCGCCAACACGGCCATCGTACTAGGGGCTGTGGGTCTCCTTTATGCTCAGTGGAAGCTCGCCCTGCTATTGCGCGAACTCCCCGAAAGCCGAGTCCGGACCGGCTGGAAGATGATGTTCTTCTTAGTCCCAGTGTTTGCGCTGGGCTACTTCGGCTATATCCCGCTGAACTGGGGCCTATATCAGGGCCTTCCGGATCTACTTGTCCCTGCGATCTTTCTCCTGGGCGGCTGCTTCGTCTGCACCGTGGTGGCGCTGACCCACAGCTCGGTGGAAAAAATTCGGCACATCACGCGCCTGGAACACGAATCCATTACCGACCCACTGACCGGCTTATTCAATCGCCGACACATGGATCGCCGTCTAGAGGAGGAAGTCTCCCGTGCGCGCCGTTATGAGCAGCCTCTATCGGCGGTGATGCTGGACATCGACGGATTCAAAGTGATTAATGACCGCCTCGGGCACCTCGTGGGCGATTACATCCTGACCACCATCGCCCAGCGTCTACAGAAGGTATTGCGGCGCTCCGACCTCCCTGCGCGCTTCGGTGGCGAGGAGTTCGTTGTTATTGCGCCCCATACCGACCTTGATGCCGCGTTGACTCTGGGCGAGAAGCTTCGCGACGCCATCTCCAGCACCCCGATCACCCTGGCCGGACACCAGGCCGCTCCGCCCTGCGCACCGGACGAGCTGACCGTGACCGTCAGCGCCGGCATTGCCACCCTGGACACGCACCCACAATCCCGAGATACCGGCGAGACCCTGATTGGACGCGCTGACGACGCGCTCTATCGCGCCAAGCAGGACGGCCGCAACCGCTGCGAGGCCAGCCCCGCCGCTTCAGGTCTTTCGGCCGCCCTGTAGGCCAACTGGACGGCTCCGCAGTCACCCGCGCCGGGAACGATTGTCCGCCCACCCCGGCTTGAGCACCCGCCCCTGGCGTGGGAAGATCGCGGGCATTCCTTCCAAGGCGAGACCCCATGACGGCCCAGATCATCGACGGACGCGCAATTGGCCAGACCCATCGCGCCCGTATCGCGACCGAGATCGAATCCATGACGGCGCGGGATCTGCGGCCGCCGGGTCTAGCGGTGGTTCTGGTCGGGACCAACCCGGCCTCCGAGGTCTACGTGCGCAACAAGCGCAAGGCCTGCGAACAGGTGGGTGTCGTCTCGCACTCCTACGACCTGCCCGCCGGCACGCCCCAAACCGACCTGCTGGCGCTGATCGACCAGCTCAATGCCGACCGCACCATCGACGGCATCCTGGTCCAGCTTCCACTGCCGGATCACATCGATCCCGAGACGGTGATCGAGCGCATCTCCCCGGCCAAGGACGTAGACGGCTTCCATCCGTACAACGTCGGCCGTCTGGTCGCCCGTGTGCCGCGCCTGCGCCCCTGCACACCCTGGGGCGTGATCCAGCTACTGCGACATATCGAGGAACCGTTCAAGGGGCGTACCGCCTGCGTGATCGGGGCCTCCAACATCGTCGGCCGCCCCATGGCGCTCGAGCTGTTGCTCGCTGGCGCCACGCCGACCATCTGCCACCGCTTCACCCCGGACACGGCGGCTATTGCCCGGCAGTCCGACATCATCGTGGCGGCCGTGGGCAAACCGGGGCTGGTCAAGGGGGACTGGATCAAGGAAGGTGCCACGGTGATCGACATCGGCATCAACCGCCGGGACGACGGCACGCTGACGGGCGACGTGGAATTCGATGCCGCGGCGGAAAAGGCCGCGTGGATCACGCCCGTGCCGGGCGGCGTGGGGCCCATGACTGTGGCCATGCTACTGGACAACACCCTGCGCGCCCGCGCCTTCGGGACCCACGAGGCCGCGTAACCGCGGCCCGCAACGCCCACTCCGTTCAAGCCCGGCCGGTTTACACCTCTGCGGCGGCCTCCGCGGCCTGCTGCAGGCGGGCCCGAACCCGCTCACGTCCCAGATACTCCCAGATCCGCGGCAGCTCAGGCCCAAAAGTCTGGCCCGACAGCGCGGCCCGCAGCGGCATGAACAGCTTGCGCCCCTTACGTTCCGTGGCCTGCCCCACGGCCTTGGCCAGGGACGGAAACTCCTCCGCCGCGTCCAGTGCCTCCAAGGCCGCGCGGAAGAAAGCCTCCCCGGCATCCGCCAGCTCCGCTCGAGCACTGTCGCTGTAAGGGACCGGATCGTCCGCAAACGCGGCAACCCACAACGGGGCCTCCTCGGCGCGGGTGATGTTATCCCGCAGCAAGCGCGCCAGTACAGGCCGCTGCTCGGCCGCGACCACTTCCAGAACCCCGGCCTCTTCCAGGTACGTCTGCATCTCGGCATCTGTCAGTTCCCGCAAGGCCTCCGACTGCCAGTGGTCCAGCTGCTGCGGATCATGGCGCGCCGCGCTGTGGCCGATGCGCTCGGAACTGAACCCCGAGGCCAGGGCCTCCGCCGACATCAGTCCCTCGCTCTCGTAGCGATGACCCAGCCGGGCCAGATGATTCAGTATCGCGACCGGAAGGTAGCCCTTCGTCCGCAACTCCTCGACACTGGCGGAGCCATTGCGCTTGGACAGCGGCGCCCCGTCCTGTCCCATTACCAGAGGCAAATGGTGGTAAGCCGGCGCCTCCAGCCCCAGCGCCTCCAGCAACAGCATCTGCCGGGGGGTGTTGGCGATATGGTCCTCACCACGTACCACGTCGGTAACCCCCATCAGGGCATCGTCGATCGCGTTGGAGAAGAAAAAGGCCGGAGTCCCATCGGAACGACGGATCACAAAGTCCCCGATCTCGTCCGTACGAAAGCTGACCGGGCCGCGCACCCCATCCTCGAAGCGAATGGTCCGGCCCAGCGGAACTCGAAAACGCAGGGTGGGCTTTTGGCCCTCGGCCTCGCGGGCGGCGGCCTCTTCCCGACTCAGCCGCGCACAGGTTCCTGGATACCGCGGCGGCTTACCCTGTGCCCGCATGCGCTTGCGCCCACGCTCCAATTCCGCCGCCGAACAGAAACAGGGATAGGCGCGCTCGGCGTCGATCAGTTGCCGGTAATACCCGGCGTAGAGATCCGCACGTTCGGACTGGGCGTAAGGGCCGGCATCGCCCCCGGCACCAAAGCCTTCGTCCCAGTCCAGCCCCAGCCAGCGTAAATCGCGCTGCAGGGCATCGACGAACTCCGCGCGCGACCGCTCGGCGTCGGTATCCTCGATACGCAAGAGAAAGTGGCCGCCCCGGGACCGGGCGAGCAGAGCACTGAACAGGGCCGTGCGGACATTGCCCAGGTGCAGCAGGCCGGTCGGGCTGGGGGCGAAACGGGTTCGAGTCTTCATATTGCTCATCGCGCGCATGGTAGCGGAGCGCCCGCATGCTCACCAGCACCTCGCCCCCACGCACGTTCGGTGCGCTGGCAGCCCCCGTCGGTGGCGGGTACCATTGTCGATCGTTTTTCCTCTGGAGGTCAGCCCCATGCAGCGCATCCGTATCCGCCTCGGCATCGTGCTGGCCACCCTGCTTGTTACCCTTTCTTTGTCAGGAGCCCTCATGGCCGATACCCACCCGCAGGTCGCAATCGAAACCAACCATGGCCGCATCGTGCTGGAGCTGAATGCCGACGCCGCCCCGGAAACGGTCGCCAACTTCCTCTCCTATGTGGATGACGGCTTCTACGACGGCACCATCTTCCATCGCGTAATCCCCGGCTTCATGGTCCAGGGCGGCGGCTTCGACAAGGACATGAACCAGAAGTCCTCCGGCGAGCCGATTCGCAACGAGGCTGACAACGGCCTGAAGAACGAGGTCGGTGCGATCTCCATGGCCCGCACCCAGGATCCGCACTCGGCGACCGCGCAGTTCTTCATCAACGTGAACGACAACGACTTCCTCAACCACACCGCGCCAAACGCCCAGGGCTGGGGCTACGCCGTGTTCGGCAAGGTCGCCGAAGGCATGGATGTCGTGCGCGAAATCGAGGGCGTTCAAACCGGTCGCGCCGGAATGCACCAGGACGTCCCCCAGGAACCCGTCGTAATGGAAAGCGTCAAGCGCGTCGAGGACTGACTCACCCGTGGGTGCCCACGCACCGGCACTGGTCATATCTGACCTGCACCTGGATCGCGAGCCCGGCCCTCTGCTGGACGCCGTGCTCGCCTTCCTTAAGGGGCCCGTGCGCAACGCCTCGGCGCTCTACATCCTGGGCGACCTGTTCGAATACTGGGTCGGCGATGACGCCGGCTTCCCGGCCGCCGAACAACTCGCCGAAGCCCTGCAGACACTCGAGATCCCGGTGGCCTTCATCCATGGCAACCGGGATTTTCTCGTGGGCCCGGACTATGCCGCGCGCGCCGGGATGCAGCTGGCGCCCGAGCCGCTGCATGCGGCCCTGCCCTGCGGGCCCGCCGTGCTGCTGCATGGCGATTCCCTGTGCACCGACGACACCGAGCACATGGCCTTTCGCCAGCAGGTGCGCAGCGGGGAATGGCAGCGCGGATTCCTGGCCCATCCACTGGAGGAGCGCATACGGCAGGCGGAGTCCATGCGCGCCACGAGCCGTGACAGCAGCCGGATGAAGGCCGACGCGATCATGGACGTGAATGCCGGCGCCGTGGCGGACACCTTCCGCGATGCCGATGTCCCGCTGATGATCCATGGCCACACCCACCGCCCCGCGATCCACGACCTGACGGTCGACAGCCAGCCCCGCCAGCGCTGCGTCCTCCCGGCCTGGGACGAGCACCCGGGCTATCTGGAGGTCGCGGCGACCGGTCCCGTCCTGCGCGAGCTGGACGGCTCGCCCTACCCCGCGCACCTGCTGCACGCCTGAACCACCTCCTTCGCGCTGTTGCCCGGCTCGCTCCGGTTCGTCGTCGGTGTTTCCGGCGGATTCGTTCGACCGCCTGCCTTGATGTGACTGGGCCTGGTTCTGCATCCGGTGTTTACGGTGGCTCCGGTCCACATACTGCCAAGCGCTGACTCGCCAGCGCGCCCCGAGTGACTTCTTTGCTCGTGCAAAGAAGTCACCAAGAAACACGCCCGACTGCCGCGACCCCGGCCCGCTGCGCGGGCCGGGGTTTCCCTCGCTCCGAGGCTTTTCGCGGGCGGCGCTGAACTCGCTGCGCCTGCGGCTTCGCTCAGACATCCAGCGCCTTTTTCCCCGCGAAAACCCTCTCCACTCGGCGCGACGACAACGGGGAGGCAGGTCCAAACAACGGCTATCCCAGCGATATAGCCAGTGGATAAAGACTGGGTCTTCGTACATCTTGGGCACGCTCGGCCTTGGGCCGTTGCGTGCCGCGCCCGCGTAGCGGGCGCCAGGGGGCTTTCGGACGGCAATGCCCGTCGTGGTGTCGTGGGGCTGGGATACCTTCTGTCTTGACCTACCCCTCCCGTATGGAGCCCCTTGCGGAAGGGTTCTCGGGCCGGAAGAAGGCGCTGGATGTCTGAGCGAAGCGCAGCGTAGCGAGTTCAGCGCCGCCGGCCAGAGAGCCCTGGAGCAAGGTTCCCGGGCGAAATCCGGGTGCCCTTCTTTGGGTCCTTTCTTGGGCAAGCAAGAAAGGACCTCGGGGCGCGCTGGCGAGTCAGCGCACGGCAGTACGTGGACCGAAGGCACGTAAACACCGGAGGACGAACCAGGACCAGCCACTGCCAGGCCTGACCACAAAACGGCGCAGAGCCAATCGGCTTGATTCTAGGACGACGTTTCGACGGCGGCCTGGGCCTCCAGTTGCGCCATCTCGGTATCGGTGAAGCCGGCGGCACGACGCGCCTCGTGGGCGAAGGGCGGGCGTACGCGGCCCGGCATGTACTCGGCCAGCAGCTCGAGGAACAGCGGCTCGGGGTCAAGCCCGCGTGCATGGGCCAGCTCGCGGAACCAGCGCGTGCCGATCGCCACGTGGGCGACCTCCTCGCGCTGGATGATCTCGAGAAGCGCCACGGTCGCGTGGTCGCCCGCCGCCGTCAGGCGCTCGATCATGCCCGGGGTCACATCCAGCCCGCGCGCCTCCAGCACGCGCGGCACCAGGGCCATGCGGATCATCACGTCGTGGTCGGTCGCAAGTGCGGCCTCCCACAGCCCGTTGTGGGCCGGCAGGTCGCCGTAGTCCGCCCCCAACTCGTTGAGCCGCGCGCGCAACAGGCGGAAATGTCGCGCCTCCTCGACCGCCACCTGCAGCCAGTCACTGACGAACGGCGCCGGCATGTCGCGAAAGCGATAGACGGCATCCAGCGCCAGGTTGATCGCGTTGAACTCGATATGCGCGACCGCGTGCACCAGCGCCACCCGCCCGGCCGTCGTGTGCAATCCGCGCCGCGGCAGGTCCTTCGGGTGCACCAGCACCGGCCGTTCCGGACGTCCGGGTATCTCCATACGCTCCGGACCGGAGCTGGCGACAGCCTCCCCCTCATCGGCCCACCAGGCCTGCATCAGGCCCAGCACACGCTCGCACTTGGTCTCGGGATCGCACTCGCGCAGCGCCATTTCGGCCGCACGGTAGAGATCGGGACCCCCGGGATTGTTGATCGGCTGGCTCATGGCGGCCAAGGATACCCGTTCAGCGCTCGCCGGTCGGCATGCTGCGGCGCAGCGGGATGGAGTTGCCGATGGCCGAGAGCGAGCTGGCGGTCATCGCGATCACGCCGATCATTAGGTGCAGCAGGCCAACCGCGGCGGTGGTACTGGACATCCCCGAATGACCCTGAAGGCGTCGCGTCAGAGCGCGTCCAGGCCACGGGCCAGGTCGCCCTGGATGTCGGCGATGGCTTCGAGCCCGACGGCGATACGCACCAGGCTTTCGGTGATGCCCTGGGCCTCGCGCTTGTCCGGGTCCACCCGGCCGTGAGTGGTGGTGGCCGGGTGGGTGATCGTCGTCTTGGTATCACCCAGATTCGCGGTGATCGAGAGAAAGCGCGTGGCATCGATGACCGACCAGGCGGCCTCGCGTCCGCCCGCCACCTCGAAGCTCAGCACGCCGCCGAAGCCACTTTGCTGGCGCTTGGCGATGGCATGCTGCGGGTGGCTTTCCAGGCCCGGGTAATGGACAGCCGTAACCGCCGGCTGGGCCTGCAGCCATTGCGCCAGCGCCAGGGCATTCTCGCTGTGGGCGCGCATGCGCAGGGCCAGGGTCTCCAGCCCCTTCAGGAAGACCCAGGCATTGAACGGTGAAAGCGTTGGTCCGGCGGTGCGCAGGAACCCGTAGACGTCCTTGCCGACGCGCTCGGCATCGCCGACCACCGCGCCGCCCAGGCAACGGCCCTGGCCATCGAGGAACTTGGTCGCCGAGTGGATGATGATGTCAGCCCCGAGATCCAGCGGGCGCTGAAGGATCGGGGTGCAAAAGCAGTTGTCCACGGCCAGCAGGACATCATGGCGATGCGCGATCTCGGCTAGTGCGGCGATGTCGACCACCTCGCCCAGCGGGTTCGACGGCGTCTCGCAGAAGTACAGCCGCGTGTTTGGCTGCGTGGCCGCTTCCCAGGCCTCGAGATTCGACAGCTCGACGTAGGTCACCTCGACCCCAAAGCGCCCGAGGTAGTTGTTGAACAGCACCGTGGTGGTACCGAACACCGAGCGCGAACAGACCACGTGATCCCCGACCTTCAGAAGCCCCATCATCGTGGCGAGGATCGCGGACATGCCCGAAGCGGTGGCCACGCACGCCTCCCCCCCCTCCAGTGCCGCCAGCCGATCCTGGAAGGTGCGCACGGTGGGGTTGGTAAAGCGCGAGTAGATGTTGCCCGGGCTCTCGCCGCCAAAACGGGCTGCGGCCTCCGCGGCCGAGCCAAACACGAAGCTGGAGGTCGGGAAGATGGCCTCGGAGTGCTCGCCCTCCGGCGTGCGCTGATAGCCATAACGGATGGCTACGGTCTGCGGGTCGTACTCGCCGGGGTTGAAGTCACTTGGGTCAAAATCGGTCATCGGGACATCCTGAGCTGCGCAATACCACAGTGTACCGGGCTCAGCCGATTAACTGCAGGCGATCCGCGACGCGCGTCAGGAGCTCGTAGCTGATGGTGCCGGCCGCGCGCGCCACCCGCTCTACGGGCAGACCCCGACCCCACAGGGTCACCCAATCTCCAACCGCCGCCGAGGGGCAGTCGGTCAGGTCCACCGCGAGCATGTCCATGGACACGCGCCCAACCAGGGGGCACAGAGTGCCGTTGACCAATACCGGCGTACCGGACGGGGCATGACGGGGATAACCATCGGCATAGCCCATCGCGACGATCCCGACCCGCCCAGGGCGCTCGGCACTCCACGTGGCCCCATAGCCAACGGTGCTACCCGGTTCCAGGGGCTGGGTCGCGACCAGGGGTGCCTGCACCGTCATCGCGGGATGCAGATCGGCATCCGGACCTTCCGGGGGTTCGACGGTCGGCACCGTCGCGGGATGGGCGCCGTACAGCATGATGCCCGGACGGGCCCAGCACTGCAGCGTCGGGTCGAGCCCATCGCCCTGCCCCCAGCCGGCGAACAATGCGGCTGAATTGGCCACACTCGCCTGCCCCGAGCGGCCGGCTACGGCCCCTCGGAAGGCGGTCAGTTGAAGGGCGTTCTGTGGATGGTCCGGCTCGTCGGCACAGGCCAGGTGGGTCATCCAGTGCAGCCCGTCGGCCCCATGGCCGGCAGCCTTGAGTCGGCTGGCGACGGGCTCTGCCAAATCGGGGGCAAACCCGAGCCGGTTCATACCCGTGTTCAGCTTCACCCAGACCACCGGAAGGGACACGCTCACCGTCTCGAGAAGGTCCAGCTGGGCGCCCTCGTGTACGACAGGCTGGAGATTGAACTCGGTGCAGGCTTGAAGTTCGCTTGCATCCCTTGGCCCCTGCAGCACCAGCAGCGGCCCCGGGTAGCCGGCCTTGCGCAGGACACGAGCCTCGCCGACCTGGGAGACCGCCAGACCATCACTGGCCTCCGCCAGGGCCTCGGCCGCCCACGTGAGGCCATGCCCGTAACCCTCGGCCTTGACCACGGACCACATCGGGACCGCTGGCGCGAGGTGGCGCGCCACGGACAGGTTGTGCCGGAGGGCATCGGGATGGAGCTGGATGGTGGCCGCGCGTCTCACGCCGTGCCTCAGGCCTCGTGGCCGATCTCGCCGTAGACGTCGGGAGCGTAGTTCTCGAAGCGGGTGAACTGCCCGCGGAACGTCAGGCGCACGGTCCCGATAGGGCCGTTACGCTGTTTGGCGATAATGATCTCGGCCGTGCCCTTATCGGGCGATTCGTCGTTGTAGACCTCGTCACGGTAGACGAAGGCGATCACATCGGCGTCTTGCTCGATGGCCCCGGACTCGCGCAGGTCCGACATGACCGGACGTTTGTTGGGGCGCTGTTCCAGTGAGCGATTGAGCTGTGAAAGCGCAATCATCGGCACGCTCAACTCCTTGGCCAGGGCCTTCAGCCCGCGCGAGATCTCGGAGATCTCGTGGGCACGGCTCTCGCCGCTACCGGGAAACTGCATGAGCTGCAGATAGTCGACCACGATCAGCCCCAGGCCCTTGTGCTCGCGCATCAGACGGCGGGTCCGTGCCCGCAGCTCGGTTGGGCTGAGCGCCGGGCTGTCGTCGATGAACAGGGGCGCCTCGGACAGCATCTGCACCGCGCTGGTCAGCCGCGGCCAATCGCCATCATCCAGACGCCCCGAACGCAGCTTCTGCTGATTGATACGCCCCATGGAGGACAGCAGACGCATCGCCAGCTGTTCGCCAGGCATTTCCATGGAGAAGATCGCGACCGGGGCGGTGTTCTTCATCGCCACGTATTCGGCGATGTTCATCGCGAAACTGGTCTTGCCCATGGAAGGCCGCCCGGCGACGATCACCAAGTCCCCCGGATTCAGCCCGGACGTCAGGTTGTCGAGATCCTGATACCCGGTCGCCAGACCGGTGATCGGGTTTTTGCTCTCGTAGAGGTGCTCGATCTGATCGACGGCCGCGGTGAGCAACGGCTTCATGCCACGGAAACCCTGCGCACCCCGCGCGCCCTGCTCGGCGATGCGGAACACCTTCTGCTCCGCTACGTCCAGCAGCTCCTTGGAGTCGCGGCCTTCGGGGGTAAACGCGGAATCGGCAATCTCGGTGCCGACCGAGATCAGCGAGCGCAGGATGGAACGCTCGCGAACGATGTCGGCATAGGCCACGATATTCGCGGCACTCGGGGTCTCGGATGCAAGACGTCCGAGGTAGGCCATGCCGCCCGCGGACTCCAGCTCGTCCATGCGGTCGAGCTGTTCCGAGACGGTCACCATGTCGAACGGGGCGTTACGATCCGCCAGCGACGACACCGCCCGAAAGATCAGGCGGTGGTCGTGGCGATAGAAGTCTTCTGCGGTGATGCGGTCGGCCACCCGATCCCAGGCACCGTTGTCCAGCATCAGCCCCCCGAGGACCGCCTGCTCGGCCTCCTCGGAATGCGGGGGTACCCGCGGATTCGGGATCATGACCGGGCCGCTCCCGCGAACCCGCCCATGCGCCGGGTATCAGCGACCCGGTGGGGCCACCCTCCCGACATCCAGCCGATCACTCTTCGCCGATCACGACGACGCGGATGTCGACGTCCACGTCCGAATGCAGGTGCAGAGTCAGCTCGAACTCCCCGGTCGTCCGCAGCGGGCCTTCCGGCATGCGCACCTCGCGCTTCTCGACTTCGGTGCCCTTGGCGGTCAGGGCATCGGCGATATCGGCCGGGCCGATGGAGCCGAACAGCTTGCCTTCGCCACCGGACTTCGCGGTGATCTCGAGCACCGTGCCATCCAGCTTTTCCTTGCGGGCTTCCGCCTCGGCCAGGGCTTCGGCGGCGGCCTTCTCCAGTTCGGCGCGGCGCGCTTCGAACTCGGCAATGTTCTCCGCGGTAGCGAACTTGGCCTTGCCCTGCGGCAGCAGGTAATTACGGGCAAAACCGGGGCGCACGGTGACGCGGTCACCGAGGGTGCCCAGGTTATCGATCTTTTCCAGCAGAATGACTTCCATCTTAGGTATTCCTGTAACGTTGGGTCAGCCCCCAAAAGGGCTCAGTTTACACCGGTCGCGGACCGGTCTCACGAATTGTTGTCACCGTCCGGTCCGTCACCCGGACCCTTGCGCCCGCCCAGCGCGCCAAGGCGCGAGCGGATGTCCGCCCAGGCATCGATCACCCCGATCGTCGCCAGCAGCAGAAACATCTGCGGCAGCGCCAGTGCCATCAGCAGATACATCCCGACCAGCCAGAAACTGCTCATTCCCTGGCGGAAGGTCAGCGCATGCATCAGCGCAACCCCCTGGAGGAAGAACAGCACCGCCAGGATGAACGCCAGCTCGGTCGCCAGCGGAACGGGTCCCAGGTGCCCGAGGCCCGCCAGCAACAAAGTGGCTGCGCTGGTCGTCCGGCCGAACTGCAACGCCCGGAATTCCTCGCCGAACGCCCCCGGGTTGTACAGCAGCGCCTGCCAATAGCGGCCTAGCAACACCGCCAGCGTCAGACTCAGCAGCACGATCCCGGCGAACAGGCCCGTCAGATACGGGGCCATCCGACGAAGCGCGGCCTCCAGCTCCTGGGGGCCGGTATCCGCACCCTCAACCAGCGGGCCCAGCAGGGCCATGCCTACCCGCGCCCAGGTCGCTTCCAGGTCCGGCACCAGCAGGTGCACCAGCAGCACCCCGGCCCCGGCAACCCCGGCGGCCACCTGCAGCGTCACCGGCCAAGAGACCGTGCGCCGCAAGAGCTCGGCAAGCAACGCCACCGGAGCCCACTGCACAAAGCCGGCCATCACGCCGGCGAACAATGGCGCCCCGGGCAGCAGAGCGAACATCGCCACGCCCAGCACCACAGACGACAGCGCCACCACCAGCACCGCCTGCCCGAGCCCGATACGCAGCCCGACCAGGGCTACCAATGCGCTACCCAGAATGGCGATCGGCGGCAGGAACAGCCCCACCACGCCAAAGCCGGAGACCGCGCCCACGGCGCGGCCCCGGCTCTTCATCGCAAAGTCGGCCAGTGCCCGCATCACGACGGCCCCGGCAAAACCGGCGCGAGGTTTAGTGGTTGTCGCTGTACGGCAGCAGGGCGAGGAAGCGCGCACGCTTCACGGCGGTAGCCAGCTGACGCTGATACTTGGCGCTGGTGCCAGTCACACGACTGGGCACGATCTTGCCGGTCTCGGTAACAAAACCCTTGAGCAGGTTCAGATCCTTGTAATCGATGTAATCGATGCCTTCGGCGGTGAACTTGCAGTACTTACGGCGACGCGGAAAACGGGCCATGTCAGATCTCCTTCAACAATTCGGTCAGTGAACGGGCAGGACTTACTCGGCGACGGCCGAGTCGTCGAGAGCGGACTCGCCACCCTCGTCGTCGCGCTCGCGGCGACGGCCCTTGGCGTTCTCCTCTTCCTGGCCCTTGGCCAGCGGGGAGGTCTCGGTCACGGCCTCTTCCATGCGCATCGCCAGATGGCGCAGCACGGCATCGTTGAAACGGAATGCGCTGGCGAGCTCTTCCATCGCCTCTTCCGAGGCTTCGATGTTCATGAGCACGTAGTGCGCCTTCACCAGCTTCTGAATCGGGTAGGCCAGCTGACGGCGGCCCCAGTCTTCCAGGCGATGGATCTTGCCTTCATGGCCTTCGACCAGGCCCTTGTAGCGCTCGATCATCGCCGGGACCTGCTCGCTCTGGTCGGGGTGGACCAGGAACACAACTTCGTAATGACGCATTGGGAACTCCTTGCGGGTATCAGCCTCCCGTCCACGCGGTGAGGCAAGGGTTCGGCCGCGCGGGGTTCGCCCGCGGGGCAGAAAGGCGCGATACGATAACCGAAGCGCAGCTCGGCAACAAGCCTGGCCCTAGCCCCACTTCCCGTGCGGGGTCAGGACTGCGATGCAATCAGTCACCTCCCACGGGCCATTCGTGATCCGGGATGATCCCGTCATCCCGCTGCTCATGACGAACCCAGGCAACGATGTCGGCCACGTCCTCGTGCTCCAGCCCAGGGATCGGCGGCATGTCACCGTACTCCCAGTGATGCGCGACGACCCCACGCTCCACGGCGATAAAGAAGGTAATGTCGGCGTGGTGCGACGGCTCGTAGATCCGATGGACGATCGCCGGCCCCTGGTCCGTCCCGCGGGCATCCGCTCCATGACACTCCGAGCAACTCTGCTGGAAGCCCTCCTGACCCGCGCGTGGATCGCCATACAGCTCGACATTGGCAAGCCCCTGGATCGGATAGGGCGCGCGCTCCTTCGCCGCCTCCGGGGCCTGCTCGCCACATCCGGCGAGCAGGCCGGCAAGGGCCAGCGCGACCACCAGTGCCCCGACCGACTTAATGCGCATGCCCATGATGGCCCCCGTTGTGGTGGTCGTGGTCGTCGTGCCGCTCAGGCGCGTGCTGGCCATCGTGGTCATCCGAGGGGTCGTCGCCGGCATCGGCCAGCTCGTAGCGGATGTAATTGACCACGTGCCAGATCTCGTCGTCGTCCAGCACACCGGCAAAGGCGGGCATCTCGCCCGAACCCTCGCGAATCATCCAGTGGTATTCGCCTGCGGTGTGCCCCCCGGCGTGTTCCCGAAAATCGGCTGGACGCGACTCCAGCGCACGCGCCCGCGGGCCGTCACCGGCGCCGGCCTCCCCGTGGCAGACCAGGCACTGGGCCTTGTAGGCATCCCGGCCCATGCGAATGGATACCTCGTCCGCCGCGTGGGGGTTATCGCGCTCGGCCGCATCGGAAGGTGCCTCCCAGCGATGTTCATGCGCGTCGTGGTCGTGCATGGGGTCATCGTGCGCGTGATGGTCATGGCCGTGGTGGTCACCCTGGCCGGAATGGTCATGGTGATCATGGGTCGGCTCACCGTGATGGTGGTCGTGGCCCTCGCTCGCCGCGAGCGGCGTGGCCAGGGTCAGGCTCGTGGCCAGCAGGACGCTGACCGGAAAAGCGGTTGCAAAAGACATCTCGATTCCTCGCTGTCGCAATCATCAAAACGGACGCGGCCAGGCCGCGTCCCGGGACAGGGGAATCAGGATCTCGGTGGAGGGCTCGGGGGCTCGACGGACAACCGGGTCGGCTGGACCAGGGGGTCGGCGAGCACCCGGGTCAGCTTCGTCGCAAGCGAGACAACAGTCGCCAGCGGGGCCATGCAACAGCCACCGTGGCTGGAACATTCATGCTCGGCGTGATGATCGCAGTGCGCGCCCTCGCAGTGCATGGAGGCCTCCATCTCCACGGGCTCGGTGTGCATAGTCGCCATGTCGGCCGCATGCGCGGTTTGCGCCATCACCAGCAGGGGCAACAGCAGCAACAGCCAGAGGAACGGTCGAGGACGTACGCGCATGTACCGAGTGTATCAGGGCCGGCGCCGTCAGCATTGGCGCTGGCGGCGGACCTCGAACAGCGTGATGCCCGTCGCCACCGAGACGTTCAGGCTCTCCACCGTGCCGCCCATCGGGATCCTGGCGAGATGATCGCAGGCCTCGCGGGTCAGACGGCGCAGCCCTTCGCCCTCGGCCCCCATCACGATGGCGGTGGGTACACGCAGGTCCACCTGGTAGAGGCTTTGCTCCGCCTCCCCGGCCAGCCCCACCGTCCACATCCCGGCGTCTTTCAGCCCCGACAGGGTGCGGGCAAGGTTCCCAACACTGACGACGGGAACCGTCTCGGCTGCACCGGAGGCGACCTTGATAGCCGCGGGGGTCAGAGCCGCACTGTGATGGCGCGGCATCACCACCGCACCGGCGCCGGCAGCATCCGCAGTGCGCAGGCAAGCCCCAAGGTTATGCGGGTCGGTCACGCCATCCAGCACCAGAATCAGATCAAGCCCGTCGCGGACGCGCTCCACCAGGGTCCGCTCGTCCACGACCGGCCGCGGTTTGCAATGCGCAATTACACCCTGGTTCTGAAACCCGGGATGGTGCTGATCCAGGCGCTCGCGGCCGACGCGCTCGACCGATATCCCGCTCGATTCGGCCAGCCGAAGCAGCCGCTCCAGCGCGGGCTCGATCGGGTCGGTCGCCAGCTGCAGGCTTTTGACGCGCTCGGGCGCCTGCTGCAACACAGCCGCCACCGCATGGATACCGCCAAACGTCTCGGCCCGGCTACCCTTGCCACCCTTGCTCATCGTGCGCTCCCGACCCGTCCAGCGGCAGTAGCGGACGCGGATCTTGCAAGATGGCTACGCGAAGTCGGCACGCGGCCCCTCAGGACGGGCGCCGGCGCCGTCCCCGGCGACGCGGAGACTTGGACGCCTCGTCGGTCGGACCGGACTCGACAATCGTATTGCCATCCTTGTCGCTTTCTGGCTTCGGCGGGGGCACCGCCTCGTTGCCAGGCTCCGGAGCATCCGGGACGGCCTCGGCCTGGTGATCCGCATGCGTATCCGCCTGGGAATCCGGCTGTGCGTCGGACGCACCGGAATCGCCACCACCACCGCCGCGACGGCGCCCCCCACGACGACGGCGTTTCTTCTTTGGCGCCGGCGTCTCATCGGCATCCGGTTTCCCGACAGGCGCTTTCGGTGCTGACTCGACTGGAGCCGATTCGGCAGCAGACGCATCGGCATCCTGGCGCCGCTTGCCGCGACGGTTGCGCTTCTTCGGCGCGGGTGCCGCTTCGTGCGACGGTTTCTCGGTGGTGGCTTCCGCTGTCGCTTCGGCCGCGGCGGACTCGGCACTGGGCGCGTCGGCGTCCTTGCGGCGTTTGCTGCGGCGACTGCGCTTCTTCGGCGGCGGATCCGACGACCGGGGCTTGCCGGCCTCTTCGGCCAGGGCCAGGTCGATCTTGCGATCGTCCAGGCTGACCCGTGCCACCTGCACCTTCAGCACATCACCAATACGGAACACGCGACCACCGCGCTCGCCGGTCAGCGAATGGCGCGAGGGATCGAAGTGATAGAAGTCGTTGTCCAGGCTGGTCACATGGACCAGCCCCTCGATATAGACATCCTTGATCTCGACGAACAAACCGAATCCGGTGACGCCCGAGACCACGCCCTCGAAGGTCTCCCCGACCTTGTCCTGCATGTACTCGGCCTTGAGCCAGGCGATGGCGTCACGGGTGGCATCGTCCGCACGCCGCTCGGCCATGGAGCAGTGCTCACCCAGCTGTTCCATCTCGGTGTGCGAATACGGGAAACCCTTGCGACTGCCCTTGCGCAGGACGTGGCGGATACCGCGATGCACCAGGAGATCCGGATAGCGACGGATCGGCGAGGTGAAGTGCGCGTAGTCATCCAGGGCCAGGCCAAAATGCCCATCGAGCTCCGGCGCATAGACCGCCTGACTCAGCGACCGCAGGAGGACGGTCTGGATCAGTTGCTGATCGGTGCGCTGGCGCGCGGCCTTCAGGACCGTCGTGTAGTCGGCCGGGGTCGGTTCGGCACCACCCCCCAGGTTCAGACCGGCACCATTCAGGAATTCTCGCAGGTCGTCGATCTTGTCCGACGGCGGCTGATCATGGATGCGGTACAAGGCCGGCACCTTGTGCTTCTTCAGGAAGCGTGCGGCGGCCACGTTCGCCATGATCATGCATTCCTCGACCAGGCGGTGCGCGTCGGTACGCTCGGTCGGGACGATCTTCTCGATCTTGCGGTCCTCACCGAAGACGATTTTCGTCTCGGTGGTATCAAAATCGATCGCCCCGCGCCGATTGCGCGACGCGTGCAGCGCCTTGAACACCTGCTGCAGCGTCTCCAAGTGCGGCATCACGTGCGCATTCTTCTCACGCAGCGCGGAATCGCCCTGGAGCATCTGCGCCACATCTTCATAAATCAGTCGCGCATGCGAACGAATCAGGCCCTCGTGAAAACGGAAGCCCTTCAGTGCACCGCGGGCGCCGATTTCCATCTCGCACACCATACTGAGGCGGTCGACGTTCGGGTTCAGCGAGCACAGTCCGTTGGACAGGGCCTCCGGCAGCATCGGGATCACGTTGTTCGGGAAGTACACCGAGGTGCCACGAGTCCGTCCCTCGCGGTCCAGGGCCGAATCGCGTTCGACGTAATGCGATACGTCGGCAATCGCGACCCACAAACGCCAGCCCTTGCCTTCCGGCTCGCAGTACAGGGCGTCGTCGAAGTCGCGGGCATCGTCCCCGTCAATGGTCACGAAGGGCTTGTCGCGCAGATCCAGGCGACCCTTCTTGTCCTTCTCCGCCACCTCGGCGCCAAGGGAATCAGCTGCGGCGATCACTTCGTCCGGCCACTCGTGCGGAAGACTGTGGGCACGGATGGCAATGTCGATCTCCATACCCGGCGCCATGTGCTCGCCGAGCACCTCGACCACGTCGCCCTTTAGGCGCGCGGTACGCGAAGCGGACTCGCGAATGCGCACGACCACGATCTGGTCGTCGTCGGCCTCGCCCAGACCATCCGGCGGCACCAGGATCTCGTGGGTAATGCGCTTGTTGTCCGGGGTCAGAAGACCCACGCCGTCCTCGATCTTGAGGCGCCCGACCACTTGGGTGGTATTGCGCTCGAGCACCTCGACAATCCCGCCCTCGCGGCGACCACGACGATCCACGCCCATGACACGAGCCAGCGCGCGGTCGCCATGAAACACGCCGCGCATCTGCTTGGGCGACAGGAACAAGTCATCGTCCTGCTCGTCCGGCACGAGGAAGCCAAAACCGTCCGGGTGACCGATCACGCGACCGCGGATCAGGTCTTCCTGGTTCACGGGCAGATAGGCACCACGCCGGTTGCAAAGGGCCTGGCCGTCTCGCTCCATCGCCTTCAGGCGGCGGCGCAGGGCCTCGAGACGATCATCGTCGTCGATCTTCAGCCGTTCCGCGATCTCGTCGTAGGACAGCGGATTGTCGGCTTCCTGCAGGAGCCCGAGAATGAACTCGCGGCTGGGGATGGGGTTGTCGTACTTCTGCGCCTCGCGCTCGAAATTCGGATCGGCGGGGGTCTTGCGACGTTGTCTTGGCATTCAGTGAACTCTGTGGATGTTGCAATGGGCAGCCCCTTGCCGGGAATCCGGCCGGGCGCGCAAGTAAACGCCCATTATGAGGCATGCGGAATTTTGTTGCGCAGAACGGCATTTGCAGGGCGTCGACCGCCTACCCCGGGCGCGCAGATTTAAGGCCGCGGGGCGTTGACAGCCTCTCGGCCGCACACTATATTGCGCGCTCCTGAAGCGCAGGACCCCTCAAGGTCCAACCTCGTGCCGAGGTGGCGGAATTGGTAGACGCGCTAGCTTCAGGTGCTAGTGAGCGAAAGCTCGTGGAGGTTCAAGTCCTCTCCTCGGCACCATTTTTCAGCTTCACCAAAACCCTTCTGCTGATCTGACTCGCGCGACATCCGAACGGATGACGTCGATTTTCGCGTGTGCAATCCCGATTGAATCGCACATGGGACCCGCGAGGGTAGCCCCGGGCCGGAGGCGACACGCCCCGACCTCGCGACCCCAAGAATCAGCTGTCGAAGGGATCGCGCAGGACCAGGGTTTCGTCCCGATCCGGCCCGGTGGAGATCATATCGATCGGCACCCCAACCACTTCGCTCAGACGCTCCAGATACGCCCGTGCATTCGCCGGCAGCTTCGCGTATTCGCGGACCCCTACGGTGGATTCCTTCCAACCCGGCATCTCCTCGTAGATCGGGGTACAGGCGGCATAGGCCTCGGCACCGGACGGGGGCGCCTCGCGGGTCGCGCCGTCATCGCACTTGTAGCCCACGCAGATCTGCACGTTCTCCAGCCCGTCCAGCACGTCCAGCTTGGTCATGCAAAGACCGCTAATGCTGTTGATCTTGACCGCCCGTTTCAGGGCGACGGCATCGAACCAGCCGCACCGACGCGCACGCCCGGTGGTAGACCCAAATTCGTTGCCTTGGCGGGCCAGGTGTTCGCCCATGTTATCGAACAGTTCAGTCGGGAACGGACCGGCGCCGACGCGGGTGGTGTACGCCTTGGTAATTCCCAACACGTAGTCGATATCGCGCGGGCCCACCCCGGAACCGGTCGAGGCCCCGCCAGCAGTGGTATTGGAGGAGGTCACGAACGGGTAGGTCCCGTGGTCGATATCCAGCAACGTCCCCTGGGCACCCTCGAACATCACGTCCTTGCCCTGCTCGCGCAGCTCGTGCAGGCGTCCGGCCACATCGGTGACCATCGGCTGCAGACGTTCGGCATGGGCGAGGCACTGCTCGAGGACCTGTTGCTGATCTACGGTCGGCGCCTTGAAGTAATGCTTGAGCGCGAAGTTGTGATAGTCCATGACCTCGCCCAGCTTGGCGGCCAGGCGCTCACGGTGAAACAGGTCGTCCAGGCGCAAACCCCGGCGGGCGACCTTGTCTTCGTACGCCGGGCCAATACCCCGGCCGGTAGTGCCAATCGCCGCCTTCCCACGGGCCTTCTCACGCGCATGGTCCAGCGCCACGTGGTACGGCAGGATCACCTGGCAGGCATCGGACAACCGCAGGCGGTCCGCCACCGGCACACCACGCGCCTCCAGCTCTTCCATCTCGGTGATCAGCGCCTCGGGGGACAGCACCACCCCGTTGCCAATCATGCACTCCACGCCTTCGCGCAGGATGCCCGAGGGAATCAGATGGAGCACGGTCTTTTCGCCATTGATGACCAGGGTGTGGCCGGCATTGTGGCCGCCCTGGAAGCGCACGACGGCCGCGGCATCCTCGGTCAGACGATCGACGATCTTGCCCTTGCCCTCGTCTCCCCACTGGCTTCCCAGTACGACTACAAAACGTCCCATCGCCTTCAATGCTCCACTACCGTCCATTGCCCATCACGCCGTTCAAGACGCGCATCCGTGGGAGATTCGTTGTTCTGCCCTTCCAGTTCACGCACCACACGCTGCCCTCGAGCACGCAGGTCCGCAATCGCGGCCTCGAGGTCCGCACCACCCGTGGCCGGCGCAGCGACCGTCTGGCGGACCGGTCCATTTTGACCGTTTTCGCGCCGCACAAATGCCCGCAGGTCCGTGCTAAAACCCGTGGCGGCGCGAGCGCGCCCGAAGACGCGCCCAATCTCGTTGTAGCGTCCGCCGCGCGCGATGGCCTGCCCCGAACCCGGCACAAAGGCCGCAAATACCAGGCCCGTATGATAGGCGTAGCCTCGCAACTCGGCCAGGTCCAGGTGCAGATCGAGCCCGGGCTCGCTCGCCTCCAGACGGGCAACAACCGCCTGCAGGTGATCCAGCGCCGTGACTACCTCGGCCGGTGCACCTTCCAACGCCTCGCGTGCCGTGTCCAGCACGGTCGCATCGCCATTCAAGTCCGCCAGCCGCCGCAGCCGTGCACAGGCAGCCGCATCCATCCCGGTGTCCTGCCAACGCGCCAGCGTATCTTCGATCTCGGGCACACTCTTGCGTTGAAGCTGATCGAAGAAATCCTGCTCCTGACTTTCGTCCAGGCCCGCGTCACGCGCCAGCGCACGATAGATGCCGACATGGCCCAGATCCAGGCTTGTGTGTTCGACACCGCAAACCGAAAGGGTGGCCAACATCAGTCGGATGATCTCGATATCGCTATCCAGCCCATCATGCCCAAACAGTTCGGCACCGGCTTGAAGCGGACTGCGCGAACCGGACCACTCGTCCGCTCGCGTGCGCAGTGCGCTACCGACGTAGCAAAGGCGGTTCGTTCCCTCGACCCGTAGACGGTGGGCATCGATGCGGGCGACCTGTGGCGTCAAATCTGCGCGCACACCCATCATGCGCCCCGTCATCTGATCGGTGAGCTTGAAGGTCTGCAGATCCAGGGCATGCCCCGCCCCGGTCAGCAAAGACTCCAGGTATTCGGCCAGCGGTGGCATGACCAGGTCATAGCCCCAGGTATCGAACTGATCCAGCACCCGGCGACGCAGGGCCTCCAGTCGACGCGCGGCATCCGGAAGCGCCTCCTCCAGCCCATCCGGCAGCAACCAGCGATTGATATCGGTCATCTCGTCCCTGTTCGTGTCCTGTGGTGCATCACGCGCGGGCGCCCGGCAAAAGACGGGCCCGGAATGTTCCGGGCCCGATGCGAACGGCCTGCCTCAATGCGGCCGCTGCCGCTTGCCCTCGGAGGCCGAGCTAGCGAGCCGGCAACGGGGCCGGACGTTCACCGCCGGGCGCGTTGAAGAACTGGAAGAACTCTGAGTTCGGTTCCAGGATAAAGGTGCTGTTCTCGCCGCTCATGCTGTTGCGATAGGCAATCAGGCTGCGGTAGAAGCGGAAGAACTCTTCGTCCTCGCCGAACGACTGCCCGAGCGTTTCGGTGGCGCGGGCGTCACCCGCACCCCGGATCTCCTCGGAATCGCGATAGGCATTCGCCAGGATCACGGTGCGGTCGCGGTCAGCACGCGAGCGAATGCGCTCGGCCTCTTCCTGCCCTCGGGCGCGGAAGTCCTGCGCCACACGCTGACGCTCGGCCCGCATACGCTCGTACACCGACTCGGAGACCTCCTCCGGCAGGTCCATCCGGCGGATACGCACATCGACCAGATCGATCCCCAGCTCTTGCGCAGTCTCCAGCGCTGTCTGACGCACTGCACCCATGATGGTCAGGCGTTCGCCCGCCACCACATCCTGGAGCTCGAAACGGGCAAACTCGTTTCGCATCCCGTCGCGCAGGATCTGCGCCAAACGCTCCTCGGCCAGGCGCTCGTCGCCGCGGGTTGCGCGGTAGAACTGGCCGACATCGTCAATCCGCCACTTGGCATAGAAATCGACGATGATGTTTTTCGCCTCGGAGGTCAGGAACCGATCCGGCGGGATGTTCAGCGTCATGATCCGGGCGTCGAATTTCTCGACGTTCTGGATCAGCGGGAACTTGAAATGCAGACCCGGGGAGGGATCCACCTCGCGGATCTCCCCCAGGGCGAACTTGATCACGCGATCACGCTCGTCGACGGTGTAGGTCGACAACGCGACCACGATACCGAGCACGACCACGGCAATACCGGCTATGCGGAACATTAGCGCACCTCCCGCGAACGCTGGGTGGCCGGGTTGCGATCACCCAGACGGCCCGTGCTCGTGCCACTGTTGGTAAAACTACCGCGACTGGTGTCCAGCGGCTGCGGCGTCGGGCCATCACTCGAACGGTTGCCGGTACGCCCGCCCTGGAACAACTGATCCAGCGGGAGCATCATCAGGTTGTTGCTGCTCCCGACATCCAGCATCAGCTTGCGCGAATCCTCAAGTACAGCCTCGACCGCTTCCAGGTAGAGACGATCCCGGGTCACTTCCGGGTACTGCTGGTATTCGACCAGCAGCTGGTCGAAGCGGGATGCATCACCCTCGGCACGGGCAATGACCTGGTCCCGATAGCCCTCGGCCTCTTCGATGATGCGCGCCGCCTGACCGCGAGCCCGCGGGATCACGCCGTTGGCGTAGGCCTCGGCCTCGTTACGGAAACGAACCTCGTCCTCACGCGCGCGGATGGCGTCGGCGAAGGACTCCTGCACCGGTTCCGGCGGCTGCGCCTGCTGCATGGACACGGCGGTCACCACGATCCCGGCGCCATAGGCATCCAGGTTCTCCTGCATCACCGTCCGCGCCGTCGAGGCGATCTCGCCACGCCCCTCGCCGAGGATGAAATCGAGGTTCGACCGGCCCACTCGCTCACGAATCGCCGACTCCATCACCTGGTTCACGGTGGAGTCGGGGTTACGCACGTTGAACAGGAAGTCGACCAGATCAAGGATGCGGTACTGCACCGCGATATCCACATCAATGATGTTCTCGTCACGAGTCAGCATCAGCGCGCGGTGCTCCAACGTACGCACGTTGTCGACGTTCTCGATCTCGATGCGCTCGATGGGATAGGGCAGGTGCCAGCCCGGCCCCGGATTCTTCACTTGCTGGAATTCACCGAACCGGAGCACGACGCCGCGCTCGCCTTCCGAGATGATATGAAAACCGGAGGCCAGCCAGACGACCAGGGCGATGATCAAACCAAGGCTGACCAGCGCCTGGGTACCACGCCCCATGCCACCGGAACTGGAACCGTCGGAACCGCCACTGCCGCCCCCGCCAAAGATCCCGTTCAGCTGACGCGACAGCTTGCGCATCATCTCTTCGAGATCGGGGGGCTGGTTGCCCCCACCACCGCCACCGCTACCGCGCTGGCCGCCACCACCTCCACTCCAGGGGTCGCGGTTGTTGTTTCCCGGTTCATTCCAGGGCATGGACTGGACTCCGTCACTCACTCAGGGCTGCGCCCGACACGGAATCCAGAGACACCGTGGCAGGCATAAGGGGACACATTCTAGGGAGCCACCCCCGGCCCGGCAAGCGCGCCCGGCGGGGATTGCGGGTATAGGCCCTCAGCGGAGCGTCGATCAGGGTCTGGCGACGCCCGCGGACTCGATAATCACAAACGCCTGGGCGTATTCGCGTTCGTCACTGATACTCAGATGGATCACCCCCGCCCCAAGGCGCTCGGCGGTCGCCCCAGCACGGCCCTCCAGCAAAAACTCCGGGCGCCCTCGACTATCGTGCGTCACCGCCGCTTCCGCCAGGGCCATGTCCGCTCCCACCCCGCAGCCCAGCGCCTTGGAAAGGGCCTCCTTGGCGGCGAAGCGGCGCGCCAGGAACCCGGCGGGATTCTGCTCGGGCAACTCCAGGCGCTCCTGCGGATGCAGGATGCGCTCCGCCAGCCGGCGGCCGTGGCGCTCCCACATGCCCTGCATGCGTGCCACCTGCACCAGATCGGTCCCGATGCCGAGGATCATCGCGCGCTCAGACCGGATACTGTCCGGCCGGCAGCCCTTGCCGCGCGGCATCCATCAGACCACGCATATGACTGACCGCCTCCGGCAAGCCCGTGAACAGGGCGCGGGCCACGATCGAGTGGCCGATGTTCAGTTCGTGGAATACCGGGTTGGCGGCGATAGGACGAACATTGTCGTAATCCAGACCGTGTCCGGCATTGATGATCAAGCCCATCTGTCGACCTGCCTCGGCCGCATCGTTAATCCCGGCCAGGAGACGTTCGCGCTCGCCCGCATCACGGGCATTGGCGTAGGCGCCCGTGTGCAGTTCCACAACCGGGGCGCCGATCGCCACGGCGGCCTCCAGCTGGCGAGCATCCGGCTCCACGAACAGCGAGACCTCGATCCCGGCGGCCGTCAGCGGCTCGACAAACGCGCGCAGCCGCTCCCGCTGCCCCACCGCATCCAGCCCACCTTCGGTGGTCAGCTCCTCGCGCTTTTCCGGCACGATGCAGCAGGCCTCCGGGCGCAGTTTCAGGGCAATCGCCTGCATCCCTTCGGTTGCCGCCATCTCCAGGTTCATCGGGACCTTGAGCCGGGGTTTGATCCCGAACACATCGTCATCCTGGATGTGGCGGCGGTCCTCGCGTAGATGCAGGGTGATCGAGTCCGCACCGCTCGCCTCGGCCAGGCGCACCGCCTGCATCAGATCCGGATACGGCGTATGCCGCGCCTGCCGAATCGTGGCGATATGATCGAGATTGACCCCGAGCTTCAACGGAGCTGGATGCGACATGATGCGGTGCCCTTGTGTGGCTGCGACGCGAGTGACTACAGCAGACCGCGGGTCCGCAGAGGCCGCCCGGCCAGATGGGTGTCGATCAACCAGCGCATGAAATCGCGGCTGACGCGGGACTGATTATCCGGCACGTCGTGCCCGCTGACCAGCGCCCGCAAGGCGGCACCGGGTATGGTCGCCCCGCGACCGGCGGGTGCCGGTTCCAGACCGGCCTCGGGGTCGTAGCGATACCAGGCGTCCGGGTCGAGCTCTTCCGGATCCACGTGTTCCATCCCGGAATCGAGCGGCGCGAGCAATGCCCATTCGGCTCGCCGGAGCACGGTATCGGCCCGTTCCCCGGCGGCAAGTCGTGCGTACGCCCCCAACAGGGCCGGCAAGGCCTCCGGGATCGGCGCTTCGCGCGGATAAAGCCGCAGAATCAGTTCGTTCAGGTACAGGCCGCAGACCAGCGAACGTCCGGTGAGCGGGAACACGCGCTGCTGCTCGGCCACGCTCAGTGTTGGCAGCTCGCCACGCCCACGCCAGCCCAGATCCAGCAACACGAAGGGCTGCACCGAGCCCGCCTTGCCCCGCACCACGGCCGACAGGCGACCGGATTCGGCGGTCAACAAATCGAGTATGCGGCTGTTCTCGCGCAGCGGACGTGCATGCAGTACCACCCCCTGGGTGACGCTGATACCTGCACTCATGGCGCGTCGCGGGACCCGCGCCTCAACGGGACTCTTCGATCCCAAGCTCGCGCAGGGCCCGCGGATTACGCGTCCAGTCCGCCTCCACGCGCACCGTCAAGCGCAGCATCACCTTGCGTCCGAGGAGTTCCTCGAGCTGGATGCGGGCAGCCTGCCCAATGCGCTTGAGCCGCTGCCCGCCCTTACCGATAACGATCCCCTTCTGGCTATCGCGCTCGACCAGGATCACCGCGTCGATATGCGTGGTACGCGGCTCGTCGGCCCAGTCCTCCACGCGCACCGCCACCGAGTACGGAACCTCCTGCCCCAGGTGCTCCAGCATGGACTCACGGATCATCTCCCCGGCGCGGAAACGTTCCGGGCGATCCGAGAGTTGCTCCGGGTCATACAGAAATGGCCCCTCCGGGATGCGCGCGCGGATCTCGGCGATCAGGCCGTCCAGGTTAGAACCGGTCTTGGCCGACAGGGGCACCACGCCACCATAATCAAAGGCGGCCATACGCTCTTCGATGAACGGCAGCATCGCCTCCTTGTCGCGGAACTGGTCAACCTTATTGATCACCAACAAAGCCGGGCGTCCGGACTGCCGTATGGTCTCCTCGATCCGCTCGTCCCCAACGCCGAACTGACCGGCCTCGACAATGAAACAAACCAGGTCCGCATCCGCCAGCGCCTGGCTGGCCGTGCGATTGAGGACGCGATTGACCAACCGGGTACGCTCAGTGTCGATCCCCGGGGTGTCCATCAGGACGACCTGATCCGAGCCCTCGGTCACGATCCCGAGGATACGGTTGCGGGTGGTGTGTGGGCGTCGGGTCGTGGCCGCCAGCTTCTCGCCGACCAGGCGATTCATCAGCGTGGTCTTGCCTACGTTGGGTCGACCGATCAGCGCGACCAGCCCGCAGCGCGTGGCGGCGGACTCGGATCCTTCAGTTTCGCTCATTGTTCCTGTACCTGTTGCAGGCGTTTCAGGGCGGCCTCGGCCGCGGCCTGCTCGGCGCGGCGCCGACTGGAACCCTGGCCCCGCTGCCCCCACCCTTGCGTGGGCAGATGCACGGCCACGGTGAATTGACGTTGGTGATCGGGACCGGCGACCTCCAGCACTTCATAGACCGGGAGATCGGCATTGCGCCCCTGAAGCTGTTCCTGCAGCCGGGTCTTCGGGTCCTTCAGCGATTCGGCCGAAGGAAGATCCTGCAAGCGCTCGGCATACAGGGCCAGGGTAAATTCGCGGGCTGCCTGCATGCCGGCCTCGCGGTAGGTCACCCCGATCAGGGCCTCCACCGCATCAGCCAGAATCGAGTCGCGTCGCTGCCCGCCACTCTTGCGTTCACCCTGTCCCAGATTCAGCGTGCCCTCGAGCCCGGTCTCGCGTGCCAGGGCCGCCAGCGACTCGCGATTGACCAGCGCGGCGCGCAGACGGGTGAGGTCGCCCTCCGGCGCCTCGGGCAACTGCTCGTACAGGGCATCGGCGATCACCAGGCCCAACACCGCATCGCCCAGGAACTCCAGGCGCTCGTTGTTGCGCCCACCGGCACTGCGATGGGTCAGCGCCTGACCAATCCCCTCGCCATCGCGCACGGCGGGCGGCAATAGACTGCGGAAATCACGACTCACAGAACAACCTGGCACCCGCTGCCGAGAACCCGAACGACCCCATCAGGGAGCAAGGGTCTCGGTATTCGAAAATCGGGCCACGACATCGACATTCCCGAGGAATTCGCGCCGCACCTCGTACTCCAGATGCAAACGGCGGGTCTCACCATTCTCGGTCACACTGAAATTGTCTTCGTCGATCCCGTCGTACACGGAATTGATCTGAAACCGTCGATTAATCTCGCGCCACAGCTCGCGCTCACTCTTCTCGGCGGCGCCGGTCTGGGTGGCCACGTCCTGCATGATGGAGCGCACGGTCAGAAACTGGGTGTACTGCGTACCCATCTTGATCACAAAGGTCCCCACCAGCAGCGCCAGAAAGATCAGCGCCAGAATGGTGACCGCGCCAGCGCCCTGCATCGAGTGTCTGGAATGTCGCATCGTTGTCCCGCCCCTGTTGCCACGCCCTTGAGAACGGACTAGCGAATGGCCTGCCCGATCCGGGAAAAGTCCCGATAACCTTCATTGTAATCCCAATGCAGCCAGATGAAGAGCGCCCGACCTACCAGTAGCTCCTCGGCGACAAATCCCCACGAACGACTGTCGTTGGAATTGTCGCGATTGTCGCCGACCATAAAGTAATGGCCCTTGGGGACCGTCACGGAGCCGTCCAGGCTGGCCTGCTGCTCGCGCATCAGGGTGTTGTAGGTGCGCCCATCCAGGGTCTCCTCGAACATCGAGGCACCCGACATCACCTGCCCGGACCCCTCGCCTTCAAAGGTGCCCACACGCTCGGCCGGCTGCGGCTCGTCATTCACGTACAGCACGCGATCACGGAACGCGATGGTGTCCCCCGGAAGACCGACCACCCGCTTGATGTAGTCCTCTTGCGGGTTCCTCGGGTACTTGAACACCGCGACCTCGCCACGCTCCGGCGCGCCCGTATCGAAAATCTTGGTGCGCGTGACCGGGAGGTGAATCCCATAGGAAAACTTGCTGACCATAATGAAATCGCCCACCAGCAGCGTCGGCATCATCGAACCGGAGGGGATACGGAACGGCTCGGCCACGAACGAGCGCAGGATCAGTACGATCAGCAGCACCGGGAAGAACGAACGCGAGTAATCGACAAACCAGGGCATCGCCCGCTGCCGCTCCGGGCTCCGGCGCCGCCGCAGGATCAACCAGCCCAGCCAGATCAGGCCGGTGACGGCGGTTGCCAGCACCAGGATCAGTTCAAGATTCGCCATGCCGTGTCCTCTGTTACCGGTATTACCGGCCCTGTCTGGCAGGCCGGTGGCCTGCCGACTCGATTGTGATTACTTGTCGTCGTCCACCGACAGTACCGCAAGAAAGGCCTCCTGCGGCACGTCCACCTTGCCGATGGACTTCATGCGCTTCTTGCCGGCCTTCTGCTTCTCCAGCAGCTTGCGCTTGCGGCTCACGTCGCCGCCGTAGCACTTGGCCAGCACGTTCTTGCGCAACGCCTTGACGGTAGAACGCGCGATGATCTTGGAGCCGATGGCCGCCTGGATCGCGACTTCGTACATCTGGCGCGGGATGATCTTGGCCATGCGCTCGATCATCTCGCGCCCGCGGGACTCCGCGTGGTCGCGGTGGACGATCGCGGACAGCGCATCCACCCGGTCCCCATTGATCAGCACATCCACGCGTACCAACGGCGCGGCCTGGAAGCGCAACGGCTGATAGTCGAAAGAGGCATACCCACGGGTCGCCGATTTCAGGCGATCAAAGAAATCCAGCATCACCTCGGACATCGGCAGCTCGTAGACCAATTGCACCTGGCGCCCCAGGTACACCATCTTGGTCTGCACACCGCGTTTCTCCACGCACAGGGTGATGACCGCACCCACGTACTCCTGTGGCACCAGGATGTTCGCCTCGATGATGGGCTCGCGAACCTCGGCAATCTCGTTGTTCGCCGGCAGTTCGGAGGGGTTGTGCACGGTGACGATCGCGCCATCGAGCCTTTCCACCTCGTAGACCACCGTGGGTGCCGTGTTGATCAGCTCCAACCCGTACTCGCGCTCCAGACGCTCCTGCACGATCTCCATGTGCAACATGCCCAGGAAGCCGCAGCGAAACCCAAAGCCCAAAGCCTTGGAGGTCTCGGGCTCGAAGCTCAGAGCGGCATCGTTCAGGCGCAGCTTGTCCAGCGCATCGCGCAGGTCATTGAAGTCGTCCGAACTAATCGGGAACAAGCCCGAGAACACCCGTGGCTGGACCTCCTGAAACCCTGGCACCGCCTCGCTCGCCGGGTTATGGAAGTCGGTAAAGGTATCCCCGACCTTGGCCCCCGAAATATCCTTGATGGTGGCAATGAGGTAGCCGACCTCGCCCACTTCCAGGGTCTCGCGATCCACCGGTTTCGGCGTAAACACCCCGACCCGGCTCACCTCGTGCGCCCGCCCCACCGACATCGCCTTGATCTTCTGCTTGGCATAGAAGCGCCCAGCCTTGACGCGCACTAACGCCACCACACCCAAGTAATTGTCGTACCAGGAGTCGATCACCAGCGCCTTGGGCGCAGCCTCGGCATCCCCCTCCGGCGGCGGGATCCGGCGCACGATCTCTTCCAGAAGTTCGGCCATCCCCTCGCCGGTCTTGGCGGAGACCCGCAGGGCATCCGCCGCCTCAATACCGATCACGTCCTCGATCTCGGCCGCCACCCGGTCCGGCTCGGCAGCCGGCAGGTCAATCTTGTTCAGGACCGGCACGACTTCCAGGCCCTGATCGATCGCGGTGTAGCAGTTCGCCACACTCTGCGCCTCGACACCCTGGGAGGCATCGACCACCAGCAGCGCACCCTCGCAGGCGTACAGCGAGCGCGAGACCTCGTACGAGAAGTCCACGTGCCCTGGGGTGTCGATGAGATTCAACTGATAGCGCTCACCGTCCTGGGCGTCGTAGAACAGCGACACGCTCTGCGCCTTGATGGTGATTCCGCGCTCGCGTTCCAGGTCCATCGAGTCCAGCACCTGCTCCGACATCTCGCGTTCGGTCAGGCCGTTGCAACCCTGGATCAGGCGGTCCGCCAGCGTGGACTTGCCGTGGTCGATATGCGCGATGATGGAGAAATTGCGGGTGAGGCGGGTTTCGGTCATGCAGGGGCCAGTTGGTCCAGCAGTGCCTTTCGGTCGAGGAAATGGCAGCAGAGAATGTCGCCGTCGACCGCAAGCACCGGGACCTTGACGTTAAAACGCGCCTGCAGCTCCGGGTCCTCATCGATATCGACGACCGTAAGCGCGAAAGTATAACGGCTTTTGAGCGCCATGATCTCCGCCAGCATGTCGTGGCAGAGACCACAGCTCTCCCGATGGTAAAGCGTCAGTTCAGTCATGCGGATGCCTGTGAGTCGGCCCAGGCAGGCCCATACGCAGTGGCCGCCGCCGCGAGCCTTCGCACCGGGCGCTGTCGACCCGGGCGCTGTCGACCCGGACGCTGTCGACCCGGGCGAGGCCCGTCCGAAATCGGCTCAATCCCGAGGCACGCGCAAGGCGATGTAAGTCGGGTTGCCGCCGCGGTAGACCAGCACCGGCACCGTGCGGCGATCCCCAACCTCTTCAATCAGGCGCTCCAAGGTTTCTACCGAATCCACCGCGTCGCCGCCGAATTGGACGATCACGTCGCCGGAGCGCACCCCTGCCGAACGCGCCGGATTATCGGTGACCTCTCGCACGACGAGTCCGCTGTCGACATCCAGCTCCTCGGCCTGAGCCGCATCCAGCGGCTCCAGGACCATGCCCAGCAAGCTCTGCGGCTGGGTGGGCTCCGGCTCGCTCGGACGCTGCCCACCGCGCTCGGCGGAGATGTCCTCTGGCAGGCGCTCGATCTCGACGTTGATCGTGATGGTCTCGTCACCCCGACGCACCTCGACCTCGGCCTCGGTACCCACCGGCGTGCGCCCAACAATCGGCGGTAGCGCGGAGGAATTGGGGACCTCGATCCCGTTGAACGAAAGGATCACGTCCCCGGTCTCGAACCCGGCCTTCTTGGCCGGGCTGTCCGCCTGAACGCGCGCGACCAGGGCCCCGGTGGGCTTATCCATGCCGAAGGAGTCGGCCAGCTCGCGCGTCACCTCCTGGATCAGGACGCCCAGCCAACCACGTGTGACCTCGCCATGCTCACGCAGTTGCTGGACCACGTCCTCGACCATTTCGATCGGCACGGCGAAGGACAACCCCATGAAGCCGCCCGTGCGGCTGTAAATCTGGGCGTTCACCCCGATGACCTCTCCATCCATGTTCAGCAGGGGCCCACCGGAGTTCCCCGGGTTGATGGCGACGTCCGTCTGAATGAACGGGACATAGTTCTCGGTCGGCAGGTTGCGACCCTTGGCGCTGACGATACCGGCCGTGACCGAGTGATCGAAGCCGAACGGCGAACCGATCGCCAACACCCACTCGCCCACTTTCAGATCCGACGACGAGCCCAGCTTCAGGGTCGGGAGGTCTTCGGCGTCGATCTTGAGGAGCGCGACATCGCTTTGCGGGTCTTTGCCGACGATTTCGGCGTCATACACGCGCCGATCCGACAGATGCACCACCACCTCCGTGGCACCCTCCACCACGTGGTTCGCGGTGATGATGTAGCCGTCCTCGGTGTAAATGAAACCGGAGCCGAGGGAGTTGCGCTCGAAACTCTCCGGTGCACCGCGACCTTCGCCGCCGGGACCCCCGAAGAAGCGTTCGAACAGGTCTTCGAAGGGTGAGCCCTCGAAGTCCGGCATCTGACTACGATGCGGATTCTCGCGCTCGCGGGTGGTCGCAATGTTCACCACCGCTGGGCTGTGCTCCTCCGCCAGCGGTACGAAATCCGGCAACATGCGTGCCGAGGCCGGCAGGGAAAGGGCCAGGAAGGTCAGGGCCACCAGGGCCCACTGCATCGGTTTCATCATTATCTAACCCACATTGGGAAGTCGTCGATTCATCGCTCTAGAAAGCCGCAGCCACCCACAAGTTCCCGTGGGCAGATGCAATAGAGTCAGGGACGGGGCGTGAGCATGGATCCAGCGGGACGATGGGCCCCGGATTGGGGGTGGCGTTCCAACAATACCGGGGCCAGGTCCGGGGCACGGCGGCGTAACCAGGTGCGCACGCCCAACAATCCCAGGGCAAAGCCCAGGGCCCCGGCGAGCAGATGGAAACCTTCGCTCAGCCCCGGCGCCATCAGCATTAACAACGCGGGCGCTGCCACCAACCCCGCCAGCGGCAACAGGTACATGGCCAGCGCGCCCGAGACGAGCGCCTGGTCGCGAATCCCCAGGGTCACGGTATCCCCAGGCTGTAGCGTCCCGGGATGACCGATGGACACCTCTACAGCCTTGCGGCCAAGCACCTCGGACAACACCCCGCTGCCACAGCCGCTGCGGGCCGAACAGCTACCGCAGGTGGACTGGCGTTCAATGCGTACCCGCGCCTCGTAGCCGGTGACCGACAGAACCGTCCCCTGCTCGCGGATCCATTCGCTCATGGCATTCGCTTCGGGTGAGACACGGCAGTCAATCGCCGGCGTGATAGACCGCGGCATCGAGCACGGCCTGCACCGTGTCATGGGGTACGTCCCCCACCGCCGTCACTTGGTGGCCAGCGATCGAACGTGCCGCCCCATGAGTGGCACCCGCCCGGGTTGTACCTTCGAACATCTGCTCACCGCTGGTCTTTTCAATGTAGACCGACACCGAGGCCAGACCGTCGCTCAGCACGAAATGGCGCAGGGAAGACTCATCATCGCCCACGCGGCGATCGGTCGCCGCGATGGCGGTGAAGCCATCCGGAAGCCCCTCGAACAACCAGCCGTCCACGCCAGTACGTTCGTCCCAGTCCGGCTTCTTGTGCCCGTGATCGGCACGCACTTCCACGCGCTCGGCATCCTCGCGGGTGGCTTGCAGATCAGACTCCGAAACGGTGTCAAGACGCTGGAGATCGGTGAAGGCCAGACGCTCCAGCAGCTTCCCATGGCCATCGTACAGCTCGCTCAGAAGCGGCAGAGCCGTGGACACGTCAAGGCAGTAGCGATGACTGTAGCGCAGGGTGTCGCGGGCGCGAGCCAGGACCATGCGGCAATCGAGCCCGGCCACGCGATCCAGACCCATGTCTTTCAGGGCGTAGTGGTCATGACCTTCCAACAGGAAGACCGGCGCGCCCGCCGGCCAGTGCGGAGCACCGGACGAGCCCTCGCCCGCCGGGGCCCGGGCACCCTTCTGGGCGCTCACACGATCCACCGAGCGCAGGATTTCGCGGGCGGGTCCGGTCAACGTCTCGAGGCGTTCGCGATAGCCCCCGTTCTCGGCGGCATGCACAACCCGGATGGTGTCCAGTCGGTCATCACGCTGGAGCACAAAGGTGCCCTTATAGCTCTGGGCATGCAGGCTGCTGGTCATCCTCTCCAGCCACTCGGCCGGAGACGAATCTCCAGCCAGTAGCGACGGCGGAAGACAGCTAAGCGCAGCGGCAATCAGGAAGAGCGGCAGGCCGCGGCGCATCACGCGTTACTCGTCACCAACCGTGTAGCGGACTCGGCCCAGGGCGGTGGAGCCCGGTCCGGTCAGTTCCGCATGGTTCTCGAGATAGCGGGCAAAGCGCGGGTCCAGCGACTCGCGCTCGACGGCGGGCGCCTCACCCGTGCTGGCGCGCTGCACGCCGTCGGCAATCTGTGCCGGGGCGCTGGTCTCGCTCGCCACCGGGGTCGCCTCGGGCGAACCCGACTCGGGACCGACCATCTGCATGCCGACCAGAGTGACCATGGCCACGGTGGCGGCTACGCCGGTACCCGCCACCGGCTTCAACCAGCGGGGCTGGGCCGGCTTGTCCGCGACGGCCAGCGGGGACTCGTTGGCCAGGGCGGCATGAATGCCGTCCATGAAATTCGCGGGGGCTGTGCGACGCAACCCGCCGCGCAAACTGTCGCCGATCAGGTGATAGCGTTCCCACTGGGCCCGGTCCTCCTCGGACTTGGCCAGTTCATCCATCAGGCGACGCGTCTCGAAGTCATCCGTTTCTCCGTCCACCAGGGCCGACAGACGTTCGTTCTTGGAGACTTGTTCTTTCATGGCGCTACTCGTTCAGTTGTCGTCTAACAACGGACGCAAGGTCCGATCGATGGCCTCGCGGGCCCGGAAGATGCGCGACCGGACCGTACCGATCGGACATCCCATCGTCTGCGCGATTTCCTCGTAACTCAGTCCTTCGATCTCGCGCAATGTGATGGCCATCCGAAGGTCGTCGGGCAATTCCTCGATGGTGCGACGCACCGCCCCTTCAATCTCTTCGGACAACAGCTCCCCCTCCGGGGTTGCACTGTCCTTCAGGGCGGAGTCACCGCCCATCTGTTCCGCATCCTGCGCATCGACCTCGGCCTCGGGCCGCCGCCGTCCCTGAGAGACAAGGTGGTTCTTGGCCGTGTTGATGGCGATGCGGTAAAGCCACGTATAGAACGCGCTCTCGCCGCGAAAGTTCGCCAGCCCCCGGTAGGCCTTGATAAAAGCCTCCTGGGACACGTCCAGGGCCGCCGCATGGTCGTGGACATACCGCCCGACCAAGTTGACGATCTTGTGCTGGTATTTCAGCACCAGAATGTCGAACGCCGCCTTGTCGCCTTTCTGAACTCGCTTGACCAGGGCCTCGTCGGAAGCCTTCTCGCTCATGCGGGGACTCCCGCCAGCACACCGGTCTCCGGTAATCTATGGTGCATGGACCGCCTGACTCGCATTAAGTTCGCTTTGCGCACAACACTGTTGCGCAAGGGCCACAATTTGCTCTGGCAACAAGCGCAGCACGTTACCTGACCCATGGGGACAGTACAACAACCGCGCCTGTCGGACGTCCTCGTGATCGGAAGCGGCGCGGCGGGACTTTCCGCAGCTCTGCACCTGGCGCCGCACCGGCGTGTCACTGTAATCAGCAAGGGGCCGGTCGATGAGGGCTCCACCCGCTATGCTCAGGGCGGGATCTCCGCGGTCCTGGACCGCACCGACTCCTTTGATGCCCACATCCAGGACACCCTGGACGCTGGCGCCGGCCTGTGTGACCCGGACGCGGTACGCCGCGCCGTGGCGGCAGGCCCTGAGGCCATCCACTGGCTGCTGAATCTCGGGGTCCCCTTCACCCGCGAGCCCCTGGAGGGACGCAGCCGGCTGCACCTGACCCGCGAGGGCGGCCACAGCGCCCGGCGCGTAGCGCATGCGGCGGATGCCACCGGGCGTGCAATCGAGGAGGCGCTGGTGCGCAATGCCTCCGGCCAGGCGAGCATCGAAGTCTTTGAACGCCACGTGGCGGTGGACCTGATCACCCAGGTGATCGACGGCCACCGCCGGGTCGTCGGCGCCTACGTGCAGGATGGCAAGACCCGCGAGGTGGAGACCTTCCTCGCCCCCACCGTGATCCTCGCAACCGGTGGCGCCAGCAAGGTCTATCTGTACAGCTCCAACCCGGACGGCTCCACCGGTGATGGGATCGCGATCGCCTGGCGCGCCGGCTGCCGCATCGCGAACATGGAGTTCATGCAGTTCCACCCAACCTGCCTGTTCCACCCCCGGGCCAAGTCGTTCCTGATCTCCGAGGCGGTGCGCGGCGAAGGCGGGGTGCTGGTGTTGCCGAATGGCGAGCGCTTCATGCCGCGTTTCGATGAACGTGCCGAGCTGGCCCCGCGCGACATCGTGGCACGCGCAGTCGACCACGAAATGAAGCGCCTGGGCATCGATCACGTGAATCTCGACATCAGCCACCAACCGGCCGAGTTCATCCGCGAGCACTTCCCCACGATTCACGAACGCTGCCTGGAATACGGCTTCGACATGACCCGAGAACCGCTGCCCGTGGTCCCGGCCGCGCACTACACCTGCGGTGGCGTGATGGTGAATCACTATGGCCAGACCGACCTGCCCGGACTGTATGCCGCTGGCGAGGTCTCCTACACTGGCCTGCACGGCGCCAATCGCATGGCCAGTAACTCTTTGCTGGAGTGCCTGGTGTACGCGCGTGCGGCCGTCGATCACATCCTGTCGCAGACCGACCTGCCCACCCCCGAAAAGCTGCCGGTCCCGCCGGCCTGGGACGAATCCCGGGTAACCGAGTCACAGGAAGAGGTGGTGGTCGCCCACGACTGGGACGAGCTACGCCGGCTGATGTGGGACTACGTCGGCATCGTGCGCGCCCGCGAACGCCTGCATCGCGCCGAGCGCCGCATCCGTATCCTGCAGGAAGAGATCCACGAGTATTACAGCCACTTCCGCATCTCGCCGGACCTGCTGGAGCTGCGCAACCTGGCCATGGTCGCCGAGATCATCGTGAAGAGCGCCCTGTCGCGGAAGGAAAGCCGCGGGCTGCACTATATCCGCGACTACCCGGACACCGATCCGGCCCTGGACGGCCAGCCGACCATCCTGGCACCGGAAAACGCCCTGCGCCCGAGCGACAACCGCCGCCCGTAGGCCGCTCCGTCATTGCGACTCGCCGCAGGCGACGAAGCACAAAAGCAGCGAAGCTGCGTTGAACGGCCACAGGCCGGCCCGAAGGGCGAGCGGAGCGAGCAATCTCCCACAGCTGGCAGAGCACTGGGATGCGGTGGCTTGCGGATACCGATTGCTTCGTCGCGATGCTCCTCGCAATGACGAATCCAGGGCGGCGCCTGGCGCGTTACCACCACTTCTCGTACTTCAGCTGGGCCTCGGGAATGCCCCATTCCGCCAGCAGGGCTGCCATGTCCTCGATGAACTCGCGCGAGCCACAAAAGTAGAACAGCGCATCGCGCGGCAGATCCAGCGACTCCAGCAGCGTGTGACTGATGCGACCCGTGTGGCCCAGCCAGTCCTCGGCCTCGCGGGTTACGGTCAGGCTGACATCGATATTCGGCGCCTCCGCCATGGCGGCGAGCTCCTGCGGGAAGAGCACCTCGTCCTGGTGCGCCACGCTGTACACCAGATGCGCATAGACCTCGGGCATATCGGCGTGGATCGCGCGCAGGATGCCGAACAGCGGGGTCACCCCGATGCCGGCCCCCAGCAACACCACGTTCTTCGCCATTCCGGGCTCGAAGTAGAAGCTGCCTTGACCTGGGGTGATATACACGGTGTCACCCTCTTGCGTGACGCTGTGCAGGTAATGGGTCGCGTGGTGATGGTCGGCGTACTTGATGGCCAGCTGCAGACGGCCATCGGCACGCGGTGGCGAAACCACCGAATAACCACCGACAAACGGCTTGCCCTCCGGCTGCGGGACCACCAAGTCCAGCCACTGCCCGGCCTTGCTGGTAAACCGCTGCGGATCTGCGGCCAGGGTGAACACCTTGATCAGCGGGGTGACTTGTTCGATCGTCTCGATGCGGGCCGGCAGAAAGTGGTCGGGCAATTCGACGGCGTGGCTCATCTCGGGTCCTTGGTCTCGTTTTCCGTTCGCCCACCTCGTTCGCGGCGGCGCGCTTCCTGATAAAGGGCCTCCTGGGCATCAAAGTCCAGTTCCCCCAATCCCTGCCCGCGCTCGGCCGCCAGGGCCTCCATGTCCCGAAAGCGGGCCTCGAACTTGCGTGTACTCGCGCGCAACGCGCTTTCCGGATCCACCCCCAGGTGGCGCGCCCAGTTGCTAACGGCGAACAGCACGTCGCCCACTTCCTCGGCGACCCGTTCCGGGGGCTCTCCGTCATCCACGGCGGCCTGCACCTCAGCCAATTCCTCTTGGATCTTGTCGACCACCGGTGCCGGATCATCCCAGTCAAAACCCAGACGCGCCGCGCGCCGCTGACTCTTCATCGCGCGCGCTAGTGCCGGCAGGGCCAACGGAATATCATCCATGGCACTGGTCTGGGCACGCTCTGCGCGTTCACTGGCCTTCCCCGCCTCCCAGGCGGCCTCGCGCTCCGCGTCCGAGCCGTGTTCGGCGTCGGCAAACACATGCGGATGCCGGCGAACAAGCTTGTCCCCGATGGCACGCGCCACGTCGTCGAGATCGAAGCGTCCCCCCTCCTCGGCAATACGGGCCTGAAATACCACCTGGAACAACAAGTCACCCAGTTCGTCGCGCAGCTCGCGGGCATCCCCCGGCTCGCCCTGGTCGCGCGCGATCACGTCGGCCAGCTCGTAGGCTTCTTCCAGGGTAAAGGGGACGATGGTCCCGGCCGTCTGCGCCCGGTCCCAGGCGCAGCCAGAGTCAGGGTCACGCAGACGCGCCATGATCGCGCGCAGGCGATCCAGCGGGCCGAGCGCATCCGGGGAATCAAGCGGGGTGTTGTCGGCCATCGCGGGAGTGTACGAGGTCCGACGGGCGGGAAAAACCGCCCGGCGGATGAACATTCACAACCCTCGGCCCTGCGGGTGGGTCGAGGGTCACGCCGGAATCAGCCCTGCTTATCGGTCTCGCAGAGACGTTGCTTGTCCTCGGGCAGGTTATCCGGGCAGCTGCCGCAGCCCTCGTTGCCGGGCAGGGCCCAGTCGATCTTCTTGGGATAGGGCAGGTCCATTTCGTCCATGATCTTCACGAACTCGTCTTCCGACTTGCCCTTGCCCAGACGCGGATTGCGCATCTTCTCCTGACCGATCGTCGTGATCTGACGCTCTTCGTAGTCGTGCGCGGGATAGACCAGGGTCTCGTCCGGAAGCGTAAAGAACTTGTCATGAATCGAGTGGTACAGGGTCTTCGCGTCTCCCGACTGGAAGTCCGTGCGGCCACAGGCTTCGATCAACAACGCATCGCCCGAGAACAGCATCTTCAGTCCCACGTGATCCATCAGATAGGCGTGGTGGGCATCGGTATGCCCCGGGGTGTACAGCGGATTGACCACCAGGTTGCCCACCTGGAAAGGCTCGCCCTCGCGCAGGCCGAAATCACGGCAGGGGAGCTCGTCCATCGCCGGCCCGCCGACCTTGCAGCCGGTCTTCTCGCGCAGCATCCGCGCACCGGTGATGTGGTCGGCGTGAATGTGCGTCTCGACCACGTAGTCCAGGCTCAGGCCCATCTCCTGCAGTACGCGCAGATCACGGTCCACGGTCTCGATGACCGGATCGATCAGCGCCGTCTTCCCGGTATCGGGGCAACTCAAGAGATAGGTATAGGTGGACGATTCGTCTTCGAACAGTTGCTTGAAGATCATCGTGTTTTCCTCCATGGCCCGGCGGGCCGCAATGACTTGGTTCGATGCTAGCGAGCCGCACAGGTTCAACCCAAACTACCCCGACTTTCCATGCAGGTGTTTCTGGGGAGACGCATGCGCGGCGCGGGCACTTCTGTCCGGAAACCCATCCCGCTATCATGCCCCGTTCACCGACACGCACCAACCAGGGGACGCATCATGGACGCCAATCAAGTGGCCGAACTCATCCGCGCCGGCCTGCCGGAGGCCGAAAAGGTCGAGGTCACCGGCGGCGAGGGCAAATTCGAGGCCCTGGTCGTAAGCCCGCAGTTTGCCGGCATGAACGCGGTGAAGAAGCACCAGACGGTCTACGCGACCGTGCGCAGCCAGATCGACTCCGGCGAGGTGCACGCCCTGTCCATCCGTGCCTTCACGCCTGAGGACGCCCCGAACGCCTAAGGCGTTCGCCACGAGCGCCGATGCTGTCACCCAAGGGCCGCGAGGAGATTGAGCGCCTGCTCGAGGGCGGCCTGGTCCACGACTGGGGCGAGGCCGAGGCCACCCTGCGCAATGTCACGCGGATGCTGCTGACCACCCGACCGGACCTGCTGCGGCTGTATTTCACACCCGAGGCCTGGGAACAGATTACCGGCTGGCCACAGAAGAAGGCGGCCAATGCCATTATCGCGGCACTGCGCACGGGGGTCGCGGACACCCTCGGTCGCCCCGCTATCGCCAATCGCGAACAGGCCCGCTTCTACCTGCTTTGCTTTCAGGACGACCTGACCGAACGCGTCGACGCCTGGTGTCGCGAGCATCCCGAGGAGTGCCCGCGCCGCACGCGCAAGCGCAGTACCGCCCTACCGAGCGAACCCAAGCCGTGAGTAATGCCCCTGTCCTGACCTGCGGCGACCCGGGCATAGGCGATGCACTCGCGGCCCTGCTCGACCGCTACGGTCTACAGCTGAAACGCCACCCGGAACAGGCCCCGCTGCCCGGTAGCTGGTGGGGCGAGCCCGAGGCAGGGATCGTCGGCACCACCGTGCACGTACGCCCGGACACCCCACTCCACTCAGCCCTGCACGAGGCCGGTCACGTCATCTGCATGGATGCTGGACGGCGCGCCAAATTGCATACCAACGCCGGTGGCGATGACCTCGAGGAATGCGGCGTCTGTTACCTGCAGATCCTGCTGGCCGACGCGTTGCCGAATGTGGGCCGCGAACGCCTGATGCGGGACATGGACGCCTGGGGCTACAGCTTCCGCCTGGGGAGCACGAAGGCCTGGTTCCTCGAAGATGCGGCCGATGCGCGCGCCTTCCTGCTGGCCCATGGACTGCTCGACACCGACGACCGCCTGGGTTTCGCCTGCCGCCAGGCGCCGCCGCCGGTTTCCGCGGGCGAATCGGATGCTACACTGGCGCCAATCAAATAATCGCCCCCAAGCCAGCAGGCTTCACTGCGCATCATGCGGCGCCGTAACGAGGGGGAATGGATTGGCACAGCACGGATCGGGAACCGCCCCATGGACAGCACCAGCATTGATGCCCTGCTAAAGGACCTGGACCTGACCTCCAGCCTATCGGAGCAAGCCCGCAACGAACTGGCCCAGGCCTGCGAATCCAGGGAACTGGACGCAGGCCGACGCCTGCGCCCGCAGGATGTCGACGACCGCTATCTGTTCCTGGTACAGGGCCAATTGGTCCGCGTCAGCGGCGGCAATCCGTCCCGCATTACCCTCGACGCGGCCGATCCGGACAGCCCGATGCAGATGTTCGATCACAACATTGGTCAGCAGGACTTCATCATCACCGAGAAGCCCTGCCACGTACTGGAGGTCCCGACAGCCGCGCTGGAAAAGGCCCACAGCGCTTCACTGGTGGTACACGGCACCGATCTGGATGACACCGAAGGCGCCTTTTTCGGCGAGCTTTACGACCTGATCACCAGTAATCGGCTGGAGCTGCCGACCATGCCGGAGATCGCGCTGCGCATCCAGGAGCTGACTAACGATCCGGACGCCGACCTCGACAAGCTGACCGAGGTCATCCAGCGCGACGGCACCATCGCCGGTGCCCTTCTGCACGCCACCAACAGCCCATTGTTCCGCGCCGCCAAGCAGATTCAGTCGGTCCGCGATGCAGTCAACCGACTGGGCTTTCGCAATACCCGCATGCTGGCGATGAACATGGCCCTGCGGCAGGCTTTCAAGGCCAAACACGCCAGCACCCGGGATGCGATGGAGGCCAGCTGGAAATACGGTGCCCTGCAGTCGGCCTACAGCTACCTGATCGCCGACTCGCTGAAGCAACTGGACCGCGAGCGCGCATTGTTGGCCGGCCTGGTCGCCGGCATCGGTGCAGTGCCCATCATTCAATTCGTCGAATTACGCGAGGATCACCCCGACACCGAACGCGTGCAGTCGCTGGTGCGACGCCTGCGCAACCTCGCGGGCGTACTGGTCATCAACTACTGGGATCTCGGCGGGGATCTCGTCACCGTCGCCGAGCACGCTGGAGATTGGACCTACCGCGCGGATCAACCGGACTACACCAGCATCACACTGGTCGCCGAATGGGCCACCCGCCGCGCCGAGGGCGATACCGTCCCTGACGCTTCCGAGGTCGCCGCATTCGAGGTGCTGGGCGTTACCCCACCCGCCCCCGGCGAGCCGATTGCCTTCCTTGAAGAGCGCGCCGAAGACCTGGCGGAACTCCGCGCCATGTTCAACGTCTGATGTCGCGGTGATTGAGGAACGTCTTACCCAGCTACGCCCGCTTACCGAGCTCAGCGCACGAGCCCGGGAAAAGCTGCTGCAACATGCCCGCACCTTGACGGTGGACCCGGGCTTCAAGCTGCATGCACGCGACGAATTCCGCAGCATGATCTTCTTGCTGGAAGGCCGCCTGATCCTGGCCAGTGGCCGCAATTCCGTGATGTTGCGGGGCGGCAGCAGCGAGTCCCTCAGCCCGCTATTCGAGGCCAACGACTATCACAGCCATGCCATCGTGGCATCCCGGTCGACTCTGGCCATGCTGGACCGCAGGGTCTACGAAACACTGGTCGACGATGGCGATCAAGAGAGCGTCGAGGTCAGCGAAATCGAGTTATCCGACCTCGAGGGCGAATTATTCAGCCGCATCTACACCCACGCCTATTCCGGCGAGCTGGCCCTGCCCCAGCTGCCCGAGGTCGCCTTACATCTGCAGCAGGCCCTGAAGAAACCCGACGTCTCCATCGGTGAGGCCACCCGCATCATCGAGGAGGACCCAAGCGTCGCCGGTCGTTTGCTGAGTGTCGCCAACAGTCCCGCCATGGGCAGCCGCCGCGAGGTCGCACGGCTACAGGACGCGGTGGCGCGGCTCGGACTGGAACGCACACGTCAGCTGGTCATGGCCCTGGCGATGCACCAGGTCTTCATCCATCGGGACAGTCCTTATCACGACCTGCTTGAGCGCCTGTGGCGCCGTTCAGCCCGCATTGCGGCGATCAGCTGCGTCCTGGCCGACCAATCCGAGGCCGCCGACCCGCAAACTGCCCTGCTGGCCGGCTTACTGCATCGCGTAGGTGCGCTGCCGGTAATTGCCGAAGTCGCCCGCGCCCACCCAGACCGCAGCTCGGAAGAAGTGGAGCGAGTACTGTTCCGTCTGGAAGGCCTGATCGGCGAACTGGTTGCCCAGCAATGGGACCTGGCATCCGATATCATAAGCGCCATTCGCGATTCTGGCGGCCCGGAGAACCCCGAGGCCCACGCCCTGACCGATATCGTGCGAATCGCCCGCGCCGCTTGTCCGCGGGATGCCGAAGACGACCCGCTCGCCGACCGCATCCCGCTCACTGACCTGCACGCGGTGCAGCGCCTTGGCTTTGTCGTCGACGAAGACGGCAACCTGCCCGCCATCGATACCGCACGGCAGGAAGTCGACACGCTGATCCGCGAGATCGCCTGACTCCGGTTCCGCCCGATCGCCCCATGTATCCGGATGCCCTCCGGCCGCCAAGAGATTCAGGGAAGGTCCATGGAAACTCGAGCCCGCCCACAGCCTGGTGAAAAGCAGCGCGCCGCCGACAAGGTCGCGCGCATCCCGGTCAAGATCAACCCCACGGAACGGCCACAGCGCAAGCCCAAGTGGATTCGCGCTCAGAGCCAGGCGCGTCCCGAGGTGCAACGCATCAAGGGCATCCTGCGCGAGCAAAAGCTGCACACCGTCTGTGAAGAGGCGAGCTGCCCGAACCTGGGAGAATGCTTCGCCCACGGCACCGCCACGTTCATGATCATGGGCGACATCTGCACCCGCCGCTGCCCGTTCTGCGATGTCGCACACGGCCGCCCGGAGGCACTGGACGCCGACGAACCACGCCACCTGGCCGAGACCATCCAGGCCCTGGGCCTGAAGTACGTGGTGATTACCTCGGTGGACCGCGACGATCTGCGTGATGGTGGCGCCGGACACTTCGTCGACTGCATCCGCAAGGTCCGCGCCCTGAATCCGAACACCAAGATCGAGATCCTGGTGCCGGACTTCCGCGGACGCATGGACCGTGCCCTGGACATCATGCATCAGGCCCCGCCGGACGTCTTCAACCACAACCTCGAGACCGTGCCGCGCCTGTATCGCGAGGCCCGGCCCGGCGCGGACTATACCTGGTCGCTGGAGCTCCTCAGGAAATTCCAGGAACAGCACCCGGGCGTCCCGACCAAGTCCGGCCTGATGCTGGGTCTGGGCGAAACTCGTGACGAGCTGCTGGAGGTTTTGCAGGACCTGCGCGATCACGGCTGCGACATGCTGACCCTGGGGCAGTATCTGCAGCCGTCGCGCCACCACCTGCCGGTTACGCGCTTCCTCTCGCCCGAGGAGTTCGACGAACTGGGCGAGCGCGCCCGCGAGATGGGTTTCAAGCAGGTGGCCAGCGGCCCGATGGTCCGCTCGTCCTACCACGCCGACCTCCAGGCCCAGGGCCTCGAAACCGCCTGACCCCTCCTGCCGTTCCCAGCCTCTGGGCCACCATCCCGCGCCCCGAGGCTGGCGCTGGCGCTTCGAGCCCCGGTGATTGCGATGGCTTCGTCCAGCCGCCTGCCATGATGTGGCTGGGCCTAGTTCGTCGTTCGGTGTTTACGGTGCCTTCGGTCCGCATACTGCCCGGCGCTGACTCGCCAGCGCGCCCCGCCCGTTTTTGATCAACAACCGGCTTTCTTGCTTGCCCAAGAAAGGACCCAAAGAAGGGCACCCGGATTTCGCCCGGGAACCTTGCTCCAGGGCTCTCGGGCCGGCGGCGCTGAACTCGCTGCGCGGCGCTCCGCTCAGACATCCAGCGCCTTCTCCCGGCCCGAGAACCCCTCCGCAAGGGGCTCCATACGGGAGGCGAAGGTCAAGACAGAAGGTATTCCGGCTCCACGAAACAACAATGGGCCCTGCCGCCTGAAAGCCCCCGGCGCCCGTGTGCGGGCGCGGCACGCAACGGCCAAAGGCCGAGCGTGCCGAAGATGTCCGAAGACCCAGCCTTCATCCACTGGCACGATCGTCGGGACGGCCGTTGTCTTGACCTGCCTCCCCGTTGTCGTCGCGCCGAGTGGAGAGGGTTTTCGCGGGAGAAAAGGTGCTGGATGTCTGAGCGGAGCCGAAGGCGCAGCGAGTTCAGCGCCGCCCGCGAAAACCCTCGGAGCGAGGGAAACCCCGGCCCGCACAGCGGGCCGGGGTCGCGGCAGTCGGGCGTGTTTCTTGGGTACTTCTTTGCACGAGCAAAGAAGTACCTCGCGGCGCGCTGGCGAGTCAGCGCTCGGCAGTATGCGGACCGGAGGCACCGTAAACACGGAGCCCAATCCAGGACCAGCCACAACATGGCAGGCGGCCGGACATAGCCACCGAAAACACTCGAGGTCGAACCAGGGGGAAGCCTCAGAGCGCGGGACAACGTCCCAGCGCCAGCACGCGGACCAACTCGGGCGGCAACACAGGTTCATGCCGGATGCTCTCAACCTCGGCGGGAAACAGCTGCGCGGTGAGATGTGCGAGCAACTGCTCGCGGACGCGGGCGGCGTCCAGCGGACCGAGCAGCTGCTGCATGGAGGTCGCGGCGAGCCCAGGATAGCCACAGGGATTCATGCGCTGAAACGGCGCCAGGTCCGGGGCAATGTTCAGCGCCAGCCCATGGATGCTGCGCCCATGCCGTATGCGCAGCCCCAGCGCCGCAATCTTGGCCCCATCGACGTACACCCCTGGCGCCTTTTCCCGACGTTGCGCATGGATCCCCCATTGCGCCAGCGTATCGATCACCGCCTGCTCCAGACCCGCGACCAGGCGTCGAACCCCGATCCCCAGGCGCGGCAGATCCACCAGCGTGTAGACGACCAGTTGTCCGGGGCCATGCCAGGTCACCTGCCCCCCGCGATCAATCGCCACCACCGGCGTCGCGCCGGGACCCAGAAGATGCTCGGGTCGGCCATTGCGGCCCTGGGTAAAGACGGGCGGATGCTCGACGCACCAGAACGCGTCCGAGCGGGCTGCATCGCGCTCCCGCGCCTGGAGTTGCATCGCCTGCCAGACCGGGACGTAGGGCTGCGCGCCCAGCAGGCGGACCTCCGGACCAGGCACGAGCGCGTCGGTCACAGGATCATGCGCACCCGGTCGCAGCGGCCCAGCGAGCGGTAAAAGGCGTCCAACTGTTCCTGGCTGGTGGCGGTAAAGGTGATGGTGATGCCGACATAGCGTCCCGCGCGTGAGGCACGCTGCTCGATCACCGCGTCATCGGGGTCCAGATGTTCAGCGACACACCCTTCTACCGCCTCCATTAGCTCGGGATGAGCATCCCCCATCACCTTGACCGGGAATCGGCAGGGAAACTCGATCAGGGTTTCGCGGTCGCTCATGCGGCACCTCCTGACTGCATTGGCTCGCTCGCTGGGGCACCCGGCTTGGCGTTCTGATAGGCCGTATGCACCGCCTGCCAGACCGGACCGGGACGCCCGCCACCCACGGCCCGTTCATCCAGGCGAGTAACCGGCAGAATCTCGCGAGTGGAGCTAGTGAGCCAGATCTCTTCGGCCCGGGCCAGCTCATTTTCGCTGACCGGGCGTTCCGCGACCGCATAACCCAGTTCGCGCGCCAGATCGAGGACCCGCGAACGGGTCACTCCCGGCAGAACGGAAGGCTCCAACGGTGGCGTGACAAGCTGTCCGTCAAGAACCAGCAGCACGTTACTCGCGGCACCCTCGGTTAACTGGCCGTCGCGCAGCAGGATGGCCTCCGCAGCCCCCTGCTCGGTCGCGCTCTGACGCGTCAGGACATTGGCCAGCAACGTGGTGGCCTTGATGTCGCAATGTCCCCACCGTCGGTCCTCTGCGGAAATCGCGGCCACCCCTTCCGTACGAATGCGGTCCGGCAGGGGGCGAATCGGACTGACCATGGCCAGGATCGTGGGTTGTGCGTTCGCCGGGAAGGCGTGATCGCGCGGGGCCACGCCCCGGGTCACCTGCAGATAGACCCCCAGATCCGGGGTCGCAGGGTCGGCGTTGCGGGCCAGCAGTTCCGCGAGCAGCGCGGACCACGCTCCGGCGTCATGGGGATTGCGAATCCGGACGGCGGCGAGGGACCGCTGCAGACGCTCCAGATGTTCGGCCAGGAGAAAGAACTCGCCCGCGTAGCTGGGGATCACCTCGTAGACCGAATCCCCGAACAGGAACCCACGATCCAGGGGCGAGATCCGCACCTCTTCCAGTGGCAGGTAGGCGCCGTTGAAGTAGGCAATGCTCACGCGCAAACCCGAGGCTCAGAAAGGCCAGACTGCCTGAATCGACAATGCAGCGCCGTCCCACAGGCGACGGAAGAACCCACCTGACTCGACCGCCTGCAACGCCACCAGGGGCTGGGTGCTAAGAACCTCGCCATTCAGACGCACCACGACCTCGCCAACGGGATCGCCCACAGCCAGCGGCGCTTCCAGCGGCTGGCGCACCTCCATCGAGGCGTCCAGATTCTCTTCACGGCCAGGCGGCACCATCACCCAAAAATCTTCGGCAAGGCCCACGGCGACTTCAGTATCCGCACCACGATAAACCCGCGGCGTGCCGAGCGCGTTACCCCCGTCGAACAGCTTGCGCGTCGCGGTGAAGCGCATCCCCCAATTCACCAGCGCCTGGGATTCATTTGCGCGCCGCGTCCCGCCCTGCTGATGATCGGACGCCTCGATCCCCATGACCACCGCAACCAGGCGGCGGTCATTCCGCTTGGCCGACGAGACGAGGTTGTAACCGGCGCCCGAGGTCCAGCCGGTCTTCAGACCGTCAAACCCGGCATCGCGCCAGAGCAGCATATTGCGATTGCTTTGCGAGATGTCGTTGTACTCGAAGGAGCGCTCGCTGTAATAGCCATAGAGGTCCGGGTAGTCCCGGATCAGGGCGCGGGCGAGGAGGGCCATATCCTGCGCGGTGGTGTGCTGCGACTCATCCGACGGCAAGCCATGAGGGTTGGCGAAGTAGGATTGGCGCATGCCCAACTCGCGTGCCTGGGCATTCATCATGTCGACGAAGGCGCCTTCGGATCCAGCAACGTGCTCGGCCAGAGCGGTGGAGGCATCATTACCGGACTGAACAATCATCCCGCGCAACAGGTCCTCGACCTCGACCTCCTCACCCACCTCGATAAACATGCGCGACGCCCCACGCATGCCGGTACGCCAGGCCCGTTCGCTCACCGTCACGATGTCGTCCAGCGCCATCCGACCCTCCGTGATCTCGCCGAACACTACGTAAGCGGTCATCAGTTTGGTCAGGCTCGCCGGCTCGCGCTCCACCTCTGGATCACGGGCAGCCAGCATCAGGCCGGAATCGAAATCCATCAGCGCATAACTGGCCGCCGTCACATCCGAAGGCGGACTTGGAATCCCGCTAGGAGTCGTCGGCCCGGAACCGGCCACGGGCAAACGCTCCGCCTGTGCCGACCCCAGCGCAGGCACCAGCATCAGAAAGGCCAGCAGGCAGGTGATCACGAGCGGCAGAAAAGGCATACGGGCGGACGAATTCATGGTGGGGCGGGGCCTCCTGAAGGGGTGAATACGATAGCAGAGTTCGAGGGCACGTCGGGGCACGACAAGAACGTCAACGCCGGCGTTATGGGGCGTCCCGGACCACGCGGTAATCCACATGCGCGGCACCCTGGAGACGATCCGTGATGGCTCGCACCGCGTCAGCGTCCTCCAGTGGACCGATGCGCACGCGATGAAGCGCCGAATCATTGTCGCGCTCCACCGAGGAGATACGCACCGCCTCGAAGCCCAACGCCCTCAGATCATCGCGGACCTGCTCGGCCGACTGGCGTTCCGCGAAGGCCCCGACCTGGACGAAGCGCCCATTGCCGGGTGTGGCGCCATTGGCCCCAGGCGCAGCCGCCGCCAGCTCGGTGGGTTCACGTGCCTCTTGCCTGGATGGCTCCGAGTCTTCGACGGCATCTTCTTCGGCGGTCGACTCCGGTAAGGGTTCGATCGCCGCGATGCGCTGCGAGGACGTATCACCCGGCCCCACCGCTCGTACGCGTACCCGTGCCACGCCGGCATCGGTCATATCGATGCGGTGGGCCGCGGCATAGGAAAGGTCGATGATCCGTTCGTCCACGAACGGGCCCCGGTCATTCACCCGCACGACCACGCGTTTATTGTTCTCCAGGTTGGTGACCTCCACGTAACTCGGCAGCGGCAGTGACTTGTGCGCGGCGGTCATCGCATACATGTCGTACGGCTCACCGCTGGAAGTACGCCGGCCATGGAACTTGGTGCCATACCAGGACGCGAGACCCTCTTCCTCGAAGCCATCGCTGGTCCGCAAGGTACGGTAGCGCTGCCCGAACACCTCGTACTCGGGCGGGTTGCCATAACGGCTCGGCGGCTCGTCGCGCGGCTCGGGCTCCGGGATCAGCGCCAAGTCCTGCGGGATATCGTCCGGATCGGGGTAGCTATCGTAGGCGGCGTCGCCCAGGGGGCGCGGGTCACGCTCCGGAGTGCCGGAACAGCCCACCAACGCCAGCAACACCGCCGCCAGCAGGATGGCCCCGGGCGCGAACCCGGGTGCTCGACTACTCGGCCAGTGCCTCGGCCAGTTGGTGCACGGCCATCGCATACAGCGGGCTCCGGTTGTAGCGGGTAATCACGTAGAAGTTCGGATACCCAAGATAGTACTCGTAGCCGTCATCGCCCTCGAGACGGATAAAAGAATACTGACCATCCTCATCCACTGCCTCATCGGGGTAGATACCGTGCTCGGCCAGCTCATCCAGGTCGAAGCGCGCCTGGTAATTGCGGCTAATCAGGTCCTCGTGGGCATCGCCTTCAACCCGGGCCCGTGCCACCACCGGCTCACCGTGGTTCCAGTGATGCTCGCGGAAATAGTTGGCCACCGATCCGATCGCGTCCGGCCAGGAGTTCAACAGGTCGCGGCGACCGCTCCCGTCGAAATCCACGGCATAGTGGCGGTAGCTGGACGAGATGAACTGGCCACGCCCCATAGCCCCGGCGTAGGAGCCACGGGTCTCGCGCGGATCCAGGTCCTCCTCATCCACCAGGGTCAGAAACTCGCCGAGTTCACGGCGAAAGAAGTCCGACCGTGGCGGGTAGTCGAAACCCAGCGTCACCAGGGCATCCAACACACGGAAACCCCCGGTGTTACGACCGTAATAGGTCTCGATCCCGATGATGGAAGCGATGACGGTTTTCTCGACGCCAAACCGATCCTCCGCCCGCTTCAGCCAGAGGTCATGCTCTTCCATGAACTCGCGGCCGCGCTCGATACGCTCGTCGGTGATAAAGATCGGCCGGTAATCCTTCCATGGCCGCGCCTCGGCGGGACTGGAGATCAAGTCAAGGATACGCTGCTGGGGATCCGCCGCGGCAAACATCGACTCCAGCGCCTCGCGGTCGCGGCCGGCCTCCACCTGCTCGTCGATGAACGCCTGCACCTCGTCACGCTCCAGGTAGGGCGGGTCACCGGCGCGAAACTCGCTCTCGGCCATCAGTGGGAGGGAGATCACAGCAAGGGACAGGCCCAAGCCGGCCTGCAACAGAGCGGGTCGTACAAGGGAGGCCCACAGGGCACTCGGATTCGGGTTCATCGATTCACCAGGCGTTTCTGGGAGGCTATGCTCATGAGAATACCGAAGGCGACCATCAGGGTCACCAGCGAAGTCCCCCCGTAACTGACCAGGGGTAGCGGCACGCCAACGACCGGCAAGAGTCCGGTCACCATGCCGATATTGACCACCATGTAGACCGCAAAGGTCAGGCTGATACTCCCGCCCAGCAGCCGCGCGTAGCGGTCCTGTGCCAGCGCGGCGATCCAGAGCCCCCGCGCCACAATCGCAAAATACAGCAGCAGCAGCAGCGCGACACCAATAAAGCCAAATTCCTCGGCATACACCGCAAAAATAAAGTCGGTGGAGCGCTCCGGAAGAAAATCCAGCTGCGACTGGGTCCCGTTCAACCAGCCCTTGCCATAGAGCCCGCCGGACCCGATCGCGATCTTCGACTGGATGATGTGATAGCCCGCTCCCAACGGATCGGACTCCGGGTTGAACAGGGTCAGCACGCGCTGGCGCTGATAGTCGAGCATCTGCGACCACAGAATCGGGATGGCGGCCGCCACCACCACACCCAACCCCAGGAACCAGCGCCAACCCAGCCCCGCGAGGAAGATCACCATGAAACCGGCGGCCCCCACCAGCATCGAGGTACCCAGATCCGGCTGCTGCATGATTAAGTACACCGGCACCAAAATCAGGGTCACGGTGATCAGCAGATCCCGGATTCGCGGACAACCATGACGTTGCGACAGGTACCAAGCGACCATCATAGGCACTGCCAGCTTCATGATCTCGGAAGGCTGGAAGCGCATAAAACCGAGGTCCAGCCAGCGTTGTGCCCCCTTGCCCACATCCCCAACAAACATGACCGCCAGGAGCAGGAGGATCCCGGCCGCGAACAGCCAGGGCGAGATGGCGCGCAGGGTATGCATCGACACCTGGGCCACCAACAGCATCGCCGCCACCCCCAGACCGATACGCATAATCTGACGCTCCACGGCCAGGACACTCTCGCCGGAGGCGCTGAACAAGACCGCCAGCCCCAACAACAGCAGGATCGACAGCAGGACCAGCAGCACACTATCCAGGCGCAGACTGCGCAGCGCCCACTGGCTGACGGACATCTCGCGACCGGTCACGCTGATCATTCATCCTCCGGGACGTTGATCGTCATGCCGGCATCATCCAACAAATAGGCATCCATCACCTGACGCGCTACCGGCGCGGCCACGCGCCCGCCCGAACCACCGTGCTCCACCAGCACCGCCACCGCGATACGCGGATCCTCGGCCGGGGCATACCCCACGAACAAGGCATGGTCCCAAAGGCGCCGGGCCAGCTCGTCCTCGTCATACTCTTCATCCTCGCCCAGGCTGAACACCTGGGAAGTACCGGTCTTGCCGGCAATGGTGTACGCCGGCCGGGTGCTACCCACACTGCCCCAGGCCGTGCCGTGGCGGGCGTGGACAGCCTCGATCAGAGAATCGTGTATCGAATCCCAATGCTTTTCGTCCACAGTCACCGGATCACGAGCCACCGGAAGCGGATACTCCGGTTCGCCGCTGCCGTTGTCCATGGCCCGCAACAAATGCGGCTGGTAGCGCTGTCCGCGGGTCGCAAGTGCCGCAGTGAAATCCGCCATCTGGAGTGGCGTCGACAGCATGTAGCCCTGACCGATGGCGGTGATCAGGGTCTCGCCCGGAAACCACACCTGGTCATGGGTCGCGCGCTTCCAGTCCCGGCTGGGGAGGATACCCGGCCGCTCGCCAGTGGAGTCGATCCCGACGCGCTGGCCCAGCCCGAAGGCCCCGAGGATCGGCACCATGCGGTCGATCCCCATGGTGTGGGCCAAGTCGTAGAAATAGACGTCCGACGACACCGCGATGGCGCGCGACATATCCACCCGGCCATGACCCTCACGGCGCCAGTCGCGGTAGCGCCGCTCGTGACCGGGGAGCTGGAAGTAACCACGAGCGAACATCTCGCGCTCGGCGGTAGTGACCCCTTCATCCAGCGCTGCCAGGGCGACGAGCGGCTTGATCGTCGAGCCCGGCGGATACTGGCCGGTCAGGGCACGATTGAACAATGGCCGCCGCGGGTCATCGCGCACGGCCGCAAAGTCCGCCTGCGAGATCCCATGAACGAAGGCCCCCGGATCAAAGCCTGGGGCACTCACCAGCGCCAGGACCTCCCCGTTGTTCGGGTCCAGGGCCACGATGGCGCCATCCTGTCCGGCCAGCGCGCGATACGCCGCCTGTTGCAGGTTGACGTCCAGGGTCAGGGTCAAGTCCGTACCCGGTTGCGGCGGCGTCACCGACAGCTCGCGGATTACCCGACCCTGGGCATTCACTTCCACCTGGCGATAGCCCGGCCTGCCGTGAAGCAGGTCCTCGTAGAAGCGCTCGACCCCGCTCTTGCCAATATGCGTTGTACCGGCGTAGGCCCGCCGGTCGATGCGCTGCAGATCCTGCTGATTGATACGCCCGACATAACCCACGGCATGGGACAGCGTGGAGCCCTGGGGATAGAAACGCTGTGGCCGTGCCTCGATCTCGACACCCGGGAGTTCATGCCGCGAGACGGCAATGCGGGCTACCGTCTCGTCATCCAGCCCCGCCTTCAATAACACCGGCTGGAAAGGCCGGCGCTGGCGAACACCGCGGCGGAAGCGCTCGACATCCGCCTCGCTCAATTCCACATAGCCCCGCAGGCGCGCAAGCAGCGAATCCAGATCGCGCACCTGCTCGACGGTCACTTCCAGCTGGTAGGAGGCTCGATTCCCCGCGAGCAACACACCATTGCGATCACGGATCACGCCGCGGGTTGGGGCAATGGGCTCTACTCGAAGGCGGTTATTCTCCGACAGCGTGGTGAAGTGGGAATGGGCGCCCACTTGCAGACCTGACAGCCGCCAGCCCAGTGCCAGAACGATCGCTAACAGGACCACCAGAGCCAGCAGGATGCGCACGACAAAGCGTTCACGATCCTGCTGTTCTTCACCGTAGGCGTCGCGTTCCGCCATCTCAGTGGTTCAGACCACCACGATGAGCGCGGCTGACGACCGCCCACACGCAAGCCGAGCCGGCCCACAGGTCCGGCCCGGCTTGCGTCGGCCGCTGAATACAGCGGGGGGCGACGTCAGATCTTGCTCTTCTGATAACGCTTGTAGCTGGCAACAATCTCCGCCTTGGCTTCCTCGGCGCCAACCCAGCCTTCTACTTTGACCCACTTGCCCTTCTCCAGCTCCTTGTAGCGCTCGAAGAAGTGCTTGATGGACTCCAGCAATTCCTTCGGCACGTCTTCCGGGCCCTTGAATCGCTCGGACTGCGAACACAGCTTACTCACCGGCACCGCGAGGATCTTCGCATCCACCCCGGCCTCGTCGGTCATTTTCAGCATACCGATCGGGCGCGAACGCACGACCGAACCCGGCAGCAGCGGCACCGGGGTGATCACCAAAACGTCCACCGGGTCGTTGTCTTCCGACTCCGTGTTCGGGATGAATCCGTAGTTACACGGGTAGAACATCGCGACCGCCATAAAGCGATCGACCACCAGAGCCCCGCTGTCCTTGTCCATCTCGTATTTGACGGGCTGGCCCTGGGTGGGGATCTCGATCACCACGTTGATGTCGTGGGGGAGATCCTTGCCGGCTTCGATCTGGTTGAGGTCCATGCTTGAGTACTTTCCGATTGCTTTGAAGAGCGGGCGATTATACAGGGGACCACGCCCGCAATGGCACCCATCATCAGGCAACCTAAGGAAACTCTGATAAATGCGTGCGGTTGCGGCGCATCGGCCCCAGGCGGTATAAGACCGCGCTCGGGAAACGGTTTGCACAGGGAGCCATCCGCGGTCTCCCTGGCGCGCGACAAACCGTTCACCAGGGCCATTCACCGCGCCGCTCGATACCCGGCTTGTGCTGCGGGTCGGCGGCACACCGGGCAGCAGGAGTCAGTCATGCGTATCGTCCTGATGGGCGCCCCGGGTTCCGGCAAAGGCACCCAGGCCAAGAAGATGGTCGCCACCTTCGGCATTCCCCAGATCTCCACCGGGGATCTGCTCCGCGCCGCGATCGCCGCCGAGACCAAACTGGGTCTCAAGGTCAAAAGCGCGATGGATGCCGGCCAGCTGGTCCCGGACGACCTGGTCCTGGGGATGATCCGCGAACGCCTGCAGGAACCCGACGCACAACAGGGTTTCATCCTCGACGGATTTCCGCGCAATGTTGCGCAGGCCGAGGCGCTGGACGCCATGCTCGCCGATATCGAATCGCCCCTGGACCGCGCGATCCAGATCGACGTCCCGTTCGACGAGCTCAAGCAACGCCTGACCGGCCGCGTCTCCTGCGGGGATTGCGGCGCCGTGTTCAACACACACACCTTCCCGCCCCAGAAAGAAGGTGTGTGCGATCTCTGTGGCGGCGCCCTGATCCATCGCGCGGATGACAATGAAGAGACCGTCGTCAACCGCCTCAAGGTGTACGAAGAACAGACCCAGCCCCTGATCGAATACTACGATCGTCACGGCTTGCTCAACCATGTCAACGGCACACGCGACATCGAGCTGATCTTCGACGAGATCCGCCAACTGCTGTCCTGAACGCGGAATGAGCCACCGGCCTGCCCGCTCCGCGCCACTCCATCGCCCTCGCAGACGGAAGATCGCTGCGAGCCTGGGCGTAGTGGCGGCTAGCCTGATGCCATTGGCCGCCCCCGCCATCGAGCGGCCCGCGGGCTGCGAATTCGCCCCCGGGGTGGAGTGGCCGGAACTGCGCACCCTCGAAAGTGAACTCACCGAGATCGACGCCGACTATGTTCGCCGTGATGGCGAGCGCCTATCGGCCTCGGGCAATGTCCAGCTATTTGAGACCGGGCGGCGTCTGGACGCCGACTTCCTCGAATACGATCGAGCCTCTGGCACGGCCCGCACTGAAGGCGACACTCGCCTGTTCGATGGCGACCTGCTGCTGCACACCCAGGGCGGGGAATACCGCCTGGACGCTGAAACCGGCGAATTCCGCCAGATTGACTTCCTGGTGCAGTCCGTTCCCGCTCGCGGCAGCGCCGCGCGCGGAGTTCAGCACACCTCGAACCGTCATGATTTCGAGGATGCCGAATACACTACCTGTCCAGTCGGCAACGACGCCTGGTGGTTGCGTACGGGCAATCTGGAACTGGATCGCGAGAGTGGCGTGGGCGTAGCCCGCAACGCCACCATCCACTTCAAGGGTGTGCCCATCGCCTACACCCCTTACATCAACTTCCCACTGGACGACCGGCGCAAGAGTGGGTTCCTGCTGCCCAGCGCCGGCACCAGCAGCCGGACCGGAGTGGATGTCAGCACGCCCTGGTACTGGAATATCGCGCCCAACTACGACGCCACCTTCACCCCGCGCGTCATGTCCGATCGCGGGGTCATGCTGGGCACCGAGTTTCGCTACCTGCAACCGCGACACGAAGGCATCGCAGACGTCCGCTACCTACCGAGTGATCGCGAGTTCGGTGATGATCGGCACTACATCCAGTGGGATCATCGCACCCGCATCACCTCGAACCTCAACTTTCGCCTCGATGTGGCCGATGCATCCGACGGCGACTATTTCCGCGATTTCGGCGGCGCCGACCGCTATTCCGGCAGCACTCCGTATCTGCGTCGGCGCGCGGATCTGACCTGGAACCAACCCGCCTATCGCCTGCGCACCCGGATCGAGGACTACCAGATCATCGATCCTGACCTGAGCGCCAGTGGCGAGCCGTATCAACGCCTGCCGCAAGTCACACTGGAAGCCGGCGAGTACCTCGGTCACGGCCTGTCCTGGGACCTGGACACCGAACTCGTACGCTTTGACCTCGACGAGACCCGCTCGGATCGCCCGGTGGGCACCCGCGTGGATATCAATCCAGAGGTTTCCTGGCGTTACGATTCCGGCGGCTTCTTCTTCTCGCCCAGCGCTGGCGTGCGCCATACACATTACGATCTCGACCGTCGCGGCCTGGATACCGGCCCGGAATCGATCAGTCGCACAGTGCCGCGTGCCTCCATCGACACCGGGTTGATCTTCGAACGTCCGATCGCCGACGGCCGCCGCCTGCAAACCCTGGAGCCGCGCATCTTCTACGGCTACGTGCCCTACCGGGATCAGGACAACATCCCGATCTTTGATACCGGCGAGGCCGACTTCAGCTTTGACAACCTGTTCAGTCTGGACCGCTTTGTCGGCGCCGACCGCGTGGGTGATACCCACCAGGTCACCACCGCCCTGACCACGCGCATCTTCGACCAGCAGACAGGCCGGGAACGCCTGAGCCTCTCCGCCGGACAGATCCATTACCTCGCCGACCGCGAAGTGCGTCGCGCCCCCGATGCCCCGGCCCTGGATGCCTCCACCTCCGACCTGGCACTGGAAGGCCGAGTCCGCATCGGCGACGCCTGGGACGGACGCGGCTCGATCCTCTACAACGTCGACCGCGACGAAACGACCCTGGCAGCCGTTTCGGTCGGCTACAGCCCCCATGACAGGGCGCGGATCAATGTGGGTTATCGCCAACGCGAGGCGGGCGCACGCTCCATCGACCAGACCGATGTCTCGGTGATGTGGCCGGTGACCGAGCGCATCGACGCCATCGGACGCTGGAACTACAGCCTGCAAGAGGAACGCGATCTCGAACTTCTGGCCGGGCTTCAGTATCGTAGTTGCTGCTATGGTATCCGCGTGGTTGCGCGCCGCGCGTATTCCTTCGACGAGACCTACGACAATTCGATCTATTTCCAACTCACGCTGGACGGCCTGGCACGGTTCGATTCCGGCGTGGATTCGCTATTACGCGAGGGTATTGCCGGATATGACGCACGCTACTAACTGCCGCCGCGGGGCCCGCGCCCTGCTGCCGCTTCTGGCCGCCCTGGTCTACGGGTTCGGGCTCCCGGCCCTGGCCCAGACCCCCGGTCCAGCCGCCGGCGAGCTCTCGCAGGGCGCGGTGGAGGCCCCGGTGACGCCGGGGGCCGCCACCGAGGGCGGCGCGCCGGCCGCCCCGATCACGCCCGAGGGCGATCGCTTCACCGACCGCATCCTGGCCGTGGTCGGCGACGACGTGATCACCCAGCGCGAGTTGGTGGAGCGCATGAATCTGGTCGCCCAGCAGATGATCGAACGCGGCAACCGTCCGCCGGACCAGGACACGCTGGCGCGCCAGGTCATGGAACGTCTCATTGTCGAGCGCGTGCAACTGCAGGAGGCCGACCGGGTCGGCATCAACATCGATGAGATGACCCTGAACCGGGCGATGGAAAACATCGCCCGCGAGAATCGCATGAACCTCCCGCAACTGCGCCAGGCCCTGATGCAGGATGGCGTCGACTTCAACGCCTTCCGCGAACAGATCCGCCACGAGTTGACCGTCAACCAACTTCAGCGGCGGCAGGTCGACCAGCGCATTCGCGTCTCCGACCAGGAGATCGCCGACCTGATTGCCTCGGAAAGCGGCGCCATTGACCGCGGCGTGCGCTACCGCATTGCACAGATCATGGTCGCACTGCCCCAGGGGGCCGATGCTCGCCAGATCGCCGAGGCCCGCGAAAAGGCCACCGCGATCCGCGAGCGGGTGCGTGAAGGTGAAGATTTCGCCACCGTGGCGATTAGCGAGTCGGAAGGGCCACAAGCCCTGGAAGGTGGCGACCTGGGCTGGCGTTCGGCGGGCGAAATTCCGACCGTGTTCGCCCGCGAGGCGGTACTGATGCGCACCGGCGAAGTCAGCGACGTTCTACGTTCACCCAGCGGCTTCCACATCATGAAGCTGCTGGACCGCGAAGGCGGCGACCAGACCCGCGTACAACAGACGCGCGTACGCCACATCCTGATCAGCCCGGACCAGGTCCGCAGCGAACAGGACGCCCAACGCCAGGCGCAGTCGCTGTACAACCGTATCCGCGAAGGGGCGAGCTTCGAAGACCTGGCGCGCGCCAACTCGGATGACCCCGGTTCGGCCGCTCAAGGCGGCGCCCTCGGCTGGGTCAGCCCGGGCGAGCTGGTACCCGGCTTCGAAGAGGCTATGGACGCATTGGAACCTGGCGTGGTCAGCGAACCGGTGGAGAGCCAGTTCGGCTGGCACATCATCGAGGTCCTGGAACGCCGCGAGGTCGATACCTCGAGAGAACAGATCCGGGCCCGTGCCCGAGAAATCCTGCAAAATCGCAAGCGCGACGAAGAGCTCGAGCTGTGGCTGCGCCGCCTGCGGGACGAGGCCTATGTCGAATACCGGGTCGACGGCTTCGAATCCTGATCGACGCAGGGCTCACCCGGTCCCTCGCCTGGCCCTGACCGCGGGCGATCCGGCCGGGATCGGCCCCGATCTGCTGATTGCCATGGCCCGGAAACCGGGGCAGGCCCAGCGTGTTGCGATCGCGGACCCAAGCGTCCTCGCGGCCCGCTCCCGGCAGCTCGGCGAACCCCTGCATCTGGTCTACTTCGACCCCAATCGCCCGCGTCAGGCCACCCCGGCCCACACCCTGGAGATTCTGCCAATCCCGGCCGCCGCACCCGTCGTCCCCGGCAGCCTGGAGCCGGCCAACGCCGAACATGTGCTGGCCCTACTCGCCACCGCCGCTGATGGCTGCCTCGATGGCACCTTCGAGGCGATGGTCACCGGGCCCGTGCACAAGGGGGTGATCAATCGCGCCGGCTTCGCCTTCAGCGGCCATACCGAATGGCTCGCCGAGCGGGCGGACGCCCCCATGCCGGTCATGATGCTGGCGACCGAGCACCTGCGGGTCGCGCTGGTGACCACCCACCTCTCGTTGCGCGCTGTTCCCGATGCCATCACGGTCGAACGTCTTGAGACCGTGACCCGCGTCCTGCACCACGACCTTCGGCGTGACTTCGGGATCGAGGACCCCGTCATCTCGGTCTGTGGGCTGAATCCACATGCCGGTGAAGACGGCGTTCTCGGACGCGAGGAAATCGAGATCATCACCCCCACGCTCGACCGCCTACGGGATGCCGGCATGCGCCTGCGCGGCCCGCTGCCGGCCGATACCGCGTTCACTCCGCGCGCCCTGGAAGGGGTCGATGCCGTGCTCGCCATGTATCACGACCAAGGCCTGCCGGTGCTCAAACATGCCGGCTTCGGTAGCGCAATCAATGTAACCCTGGGCCTGCCCTTCATCCGCACCTCGGTCGACCATGGAACGGCCCTGGACCTGGCCGGCACCGGACGTGCCGAGGTCGGCAGTTTCCTGGCCGCCGAACGCCTGGCCGAAACCCTCGCGGCGCGCGCCGCCGCTTGTCGGAGCTCCCTCAGGGCATGACCCAAATCAAGACCGCGTCGCCAATCCGCAAGCGTTTCGGCCAGAACTTTCTCCACGACTCGAGCATCCTCGAACGCATCGTGTCCGCCATCGACCCGCAACCGGGGGACGCGGTGTTGGAGATCGGGCCAGGCCGCGGCGCATTGACGGCCGCTCTACTGCAACGCCTGGAACGTTTGGTTGCCGTGGAGATCGACCGCGACCTGGCCGCGGGGCTGCGCGCCGGGTTTTCACCCGAACAGCTGGAGTTGCACGTGGGCGACGCCCTGGATATGCAGCTGGCGGACCTCGGTGCACTACCCGAACGCGGCTGGCGCGTAGTCGGCAACCTGCCTTACAACATCTCCACCCCATTGATGTTCCATCTGCTGGGGCAGGTTGGCGCTATCCACGACATGCATTTCCTGCTGCAACGCGAAGTCGTGGAACGCATGACCGCAACCCCTGGCAGCAAGCGCTATGGGCGCCTGACCGTCATGCTGGCGGCCCGTGCCAAGGCCCAGGCACTGTTCACGGTGCCCCCTGGGGCCTTCCACCCCCCACCAAAGGTCTATTCCAGCGTCGTGCGCATTACGCCTCTGGCCGAACCACGTGTCTCTGAAGCCCTCTACCCCACCTTCGCACGCGTGGTGAATCAAGCGTTCTCCAACCGCCGCAAGACCTTGCGGCGCGGGCTCTCGGGACTGGCGGAGATCGCCGACCTCGAGGCAGCCGGACTGGACCCAGGTGAACGCCCCGAGAACATCGACATCACGGGCTTCGAGGCCCTCGCCCGACGCATCGACCACACAGAGGCCTGAGCCGCCCGGCGCCGCGATCCGTTACCATGACTTTATGGATCTGATCGTTGCCGATGTTGGCGGGACCAACACTCGCGTCGCCCGCGCCCGCCACGATGCGGGCGGCTGGGCTTTGCACGACGCGCAACGCTACCCGAGCCGGGAATACCCCGACCTGGCCAGCATCCTCGAACGCTGGCGCAGTGAACAATCCTCCGTGGATCGCTTTTCCGGGGCGGGCCTCGCCGTCGCCGGCCCCGTGCGACAGGGTCGGACACGCGTCACCAACCTGGCCTGGCCACCACTGGAGACGACCCACCTGAGCGAACGACTCGGCGTACCGGTCACGCTACTGAACGACTTCGCAGCCATTGGCTCCAGCCTGGACGCCCTGCAACCCGAGGACTACGAGATACTGCAGAAGGCCCCTCAGGATCCCGCCGGCTTGCGCCTGGTCGCGGGTGCTGGCACCGGACTCGGGACCTGTCTGGTGGGCCCAGCCGGCGCGGCCACCATCTATCCCGGCGAGGGCGGGCACGCCCGATTTTCGCCCTGCGGCACAGAAGAGTCCGCACTGGCGGACTTCGTCAGCCGCGAGACCGGATACTGCACACGGGAACATCTTCTCAGTGGTCGGGGAATCGCTCGTATTGGCCATTTCGAACTCGAACGTCAACCGGATCCAGACCTGCAACAAGCCTTGGCCACAGCGGACCCAGCCGCCGCTATTGCTCAGCTGGCCCACGCCGAGCATCCGGCAGCCAAGGCCGTGATCGATCGCTTCGTGAGTGTGTACGCCGGTCAACTGGCCGACATGGCCCTGACCGCACTCCCCACCGGCGGCGTATTTCTGGCCGGTGGCATCGCCCCGCGCTGGGTCGAAACCTTCCGCGAACCACGCTTTCGCAGCGCGTTTCGTAATCGCCCACCAATGACCCACCTGCTTGAGCAATTGCCCGTGGCCCTTATCATGCACCCTGAACCGGGCCTGCTTGGCGCTGCTGTTTGCGCCAGTCGGTCCGTGAAACCCTGATGCCGGATTGGCCCCGTGCGCAGGCGTTTCCCGCTCACGAACCTGGAGCCGCAACCGCATGAACCAGCCCCAAGAGCACGACCCCGAGGCCCACACCATCGAGATCGAGGTCTCGACGGCCTACGTGGAAGACCAATCCGAACCCGATGACGACCGCTACGTCTTCGCCTACCACGTGGTGATCCGTAACGCGGGCGCCCTGACCGTGCAGCTGATCAATCGTCACTGGATTATCCGTGACGGTCGCGACCAGACCCAGGAGGTCCGTGGCGAGGGGGTGGTCGGTGAACAGCCCAGCATCGAACCCGGGGACAGCTTCGAATACACCAGTGGCACCGTGATCGAGACCCCGGTCGGAACGATGGAGGGCTCCTACGGCATGCGCGACGAACGCGGCAACAGCTTCGACGCACCCATCCCGCCGTTCACCCTCTCCGTCCCGCGCACCCTTCACTAGAGGGACAAGCAAAGATGGCGCTCTACGCCGTCGGCGACCTCCAAGGTTGCCTGGATCCTCTGGACCGCCTACTGGAACAGGTCCACTTCGATCCTGCCAACGATCATCTGTGGCTAGTGGGCGACCTAGTCAACCGTGGGCCGGATTCACTCGGCTGCCTGCGCCGGGTCCGCGCGCTAGGCGCTGCCGCGACCGCGGTACTGGGTAACCATGACCTGCACCTACTGGCGACCGCCGCGGGCGTCCGCGAGTCCGGCGGCAAGGACACCCTGCGCCCGGTACTGGATGCCCCGGACGCTGGCGACCTGCTGGACTGGCTGGCGCAGCGCCCTCTGCTGCATTCCGACCCGGCCACCGGATGGACGATGGTGCATGCCGGCATCCCGCCAGCATGGGACCTGGAGGCAGCGCAAGCCGAGGCACGACAGGTCGAGACCGAGCTGAGCGAGCCAAAGCGCCGTCACGCCTTCCTGGAAGTAATGTTTGGCAACGAGCCAGCGCAATGGCATCCCGATCTCGCCGGCTACGACCGCCTGCGCTACACCGTCAACGCCCTAACGCGCATGCGCTATCTCACCGCCAATGGAGCCCTGGAGTTCACTGGAAACGGTCCACCCGAAGAGGCCTCGCCGGACCTGACCCCCTGGTTCCGCATGCCCGACCGCGCGGCGGCCGGCCAGGCAATCGTGTTCGGTCACTGGGCCGCGCTTGGGCACCGGGTCGGGCCGGACTGGTTGGCACTCGACAGTGGCTGCGTCTGGGGCAATTGCATGACACTTGCGCGCCTCGACGAGGCCGAAGGCAATCCCGCGCACGTGACGACATGGCAGGCTCCCTGTCCTCGCTAACCCGGCACCGGCACCGCCATCCCCACGCCTGCCCGCGCCGCACCACCACCTTCGTCACCTGACGATTGCGATCGCTTCGTCCAGCCGCCTGCCAAAATTGGCTGGACGAAGCGATCGGAAACGTCGAAGCGAGGCCCACCGCTCACTCGGCGGCTTTCAGCGCCTGTACGCGGTCGAGCTGCTGCAGGCGCCGCCAGGCGAGGAAGGCGGTCAGACTGGCCGCGACCAGGATACCGAGGGCGGCGAAGCCGTAGGCCTGCGGCGTGATCACCAGCGGCACGCGGAACAGGTCCATCGCAAAGGCCTGGTTCAGCAGCCAGGCGAAGCCCGTGCCGGTCAGCCAGGCGACCGGGATCGCGGCCAGGGTCAGCACCGCGATCTCGCCGAGCAGGATCCAGCTGACCTGGCCGCGCGAGTAGCCCAGCACCTCCAGCGTGGCCAGGTCGCGGGCGCGCTCGGCATAGGTGATGCGTGCGTTGTTGTAGGTCACGGCAAAGGCGATGGACACGGCCAGCGCGACGAACACCATCGCGAACACGATGACGGTCTCGCCGATGTATTGGCGGATGTTGCGCTCGGCCTCGGCGATCAGTCCGACGCTGGCGACCCGCGGGCGGTCGGACAGGCTGCGGAACAGCGCATCCTCCTGTGCGCGGTCGGTCAGCAGCCAGGCGCCGGAGACCGCCGGACCCTCGCCGATCAGGCGGTTCAGCGCCGGGCGATACATATAGGCGCCGACACCGATCGGCTCCTCCACCACACCGGCCAGCGGCACCGTGACCGTGCGGCGGCGCCCTTCCAGGATCTCCACCTCCACCGGGTCGCCCACGCGCAGCCCGAGCTGTTCGGCCAGGTAGTCGGTCAGCAGGATGCCCTCGTCGGGCAGTCGGCCGCGCCCGCCGCCCATCGGCAGTTGCCGCAGGCGCGGCTCGGCATCCAGGCCCAGCAGGCGCACACGCTCCTCGCGGTTCACGCCGATCAGCCGCACCGGTACCGCGCGGAAGGTCTCCACCGCCAGCACGCCTGGTTCGTGGCGCAGCTCGCCGGCCGCGCGCGCCGGCACCGGGTCGGTGAACTGCAGGTCGATGTCCATCTGCAGCACCTGCCCGTACTGGGTGTCCAACATCTGGGTCACCGCGTTCAGTTGGTAGGCGCCCATCAGCAGCAGACCGCCGGACAGGCCGATGCCGATCACCGACAGCACGGACTTGAGCCGGTGGCGCGCGAGGTTGCGCAGGATGATCCGGGTCGGCTGGTCAAACGCGCCCCAGGCCGCCGAGCGCTCCAGCCAGCCGCGGTGAAAGCGCTCCGGGGCCGGCGGACGCATGGCCTCGGCCGGCTGCATGCGCACCGCCTGCCAGACCGCGCGGAAGGTGCCGAGCATGGCCGCGCCCATGGCCACGCCCACGGCCAGCACCATCACCCAGCCCTGCAGACGAAAGCTCATCTCGGGGAAGCGGAAGTACTCCGCGTAGATCCCGGCCAGGCCCTGCGCGGCCCAGGCCCCGAATGCGAGCCCCAGCGCGCAGCCCACCAGCACGATGCCGCCGGTCAGCAGGGCATAGTGCCCGGCGATCGCGCCGTTGCCGTAGCCGAAGGCCTTGAGCACGGCGATCGGCTCGCGCTGGGAGCGGATGATGCGGCCGACGACGACGTTCAGCAGGAAGGCCGCAACGGCCAGGAAGATGGTCGGCAGGATCGCTGCCTGCGCCCGCAACTGGGTCAGCTCCTCGGACAGAAAGCGATGCGAGAACTGGTCGTCGCGACCATAGGCCCCCACGCCGCCGTAGCGCGCCAGTTCCCGGTCCATCGCCTCGATCACGGGTGCCGGGTCCGCACCCGCCTCCAGGCTCACGGCCACCGAGTTGAATGCCCCCTCCATCCCGTAGGCGGCGGCCAGCGCGCGGCGGTTCATCCACAGGATGCCGTAGCGCTCGTAGTCCGGCAGCAGATCGGTGGGGCTGATCTGATAGACAAACTCCGGCGACAGCGCGATGCCACTGATCTGCAGATCGGTCAGGCGCCCGTCGATGATCGCGCGCAGGGAGTCGCCGGCCCGCAGCTCGTGGGCCTCCGCGAAGGCCTCGCTGACGACCGCCTCGCGCTCGCGCCCGGCCTCCGGCAGCCGCCCCTCGCGCAGGTAGAGCCGGTTCAGCAGTGGCTCGCCGCCGTCCGGTATCGAGAGCACGGTGCCGCGGATCGGGTCGTCAAAATCGGCGACCTCCAGGCGCACCGGCGCCTGCACCCGGGTCTCGATCTGGTTGATCCCCGGCGTATCGCGAAAGCGTTCCACCGCGCTCTCCGGCGCGCGCTTGATCTCCGCGAACACGTCGGCGAACTGGTATTCCGAGTAGAAGCGGTCCTTGGTGATCGTCAGGGCGTCGAGGCTGGTGACCGCGATCACCAGCGTCATCACGCCGCTGGCGATCACCAGCGCGATCGCGGCCGCCTGCCCCTTCAGGTGGCCGAGATCACGCAGGATCTTGCGGTTCAGCGCGCGCATGGTCGGCCGCTGTCGCTACCAGTGCAGCTCGGCCGGCGACTGGCGCGTGGCGTTCTCGTGGATCTCGCTCACACGCCCGTCGCTCAGTTGAATGACCCGATCCGCCATCTCGCCGATCACCGCGTTGTGGGTAATGATCGCCACCGTCGTGTCCAGGCGCTCGTTGATGTGCTGCAGGACCTCCAGCACGCGGATGCCGGTCTTCGAATCCAGCGCACCGGTCGGCTCGTCGCACAACAGCACCGCCGGCTGCTTGGCGATGGCGCGGGCAATCGCCACGCGCTGCTGCTCGCCGCCGGAGAGCTGCGAGGGGAAGTGGTCCATGCGGTCCGCCAGCCCGACCAGCGCCAGCGCCTCCTCCGGTGGCATCGGGTCGCGCGAGATCTCGGTGACGATCGCCACGTTCTCGCGCGCGGTCAGGCTCGCGATCAGGTTGTAGAACTGGAACACGAAGCCGACATGGTCACGGCGAAAGGCCGTCAGCGTGCGCTCGGAGGCCTGCGCCATGTCCTGGTCGCGATAACGCACCTCACCCTCGGTCGCGGTGTCCAGCCCGCCCATGATGTTCAACAGCGTCGACTTGCCGGAGCCCGAGGCCCCCAGCATCACCACCAGCTCGCCGGTGTAGAGCTCCAGGTCCACCCCGCGCAGGGCGTGGATGGTCACCTCGCCCATGCGGTAGACCTTGGTTACCCCCGCCGCGCGGAAGATCACCTCCCGCGTGGGCACAGGAGCCGGGGACGCGCTCATACGGGGGCGGCTACCAGGTGCGTGGTCGGCGGCGTCGCGCCCCCCGGCTCGGGCGCGCTTGGCAGGATGCCGCCCTCACCGTCCAGGCTCATGGACCACAGGCTCAGCAGCAACAGCAGGATGATCAGGATCGGTATCAAGATGCGCGGTTTCATCGGACGGGCCCTCGCTCGCGGCAATACCTCCATGCTGCCACAAAGCCTCCGGCACGGCCTCGCCCCGGCCGGGCCAACGTCGGGGTCGCGCCCGGAGATCGCCACGTCGCCTTCGGCTCCTCGCGATGACGTTGCTTTTGCCCCCGTCATTGCGAGGAGCGCAGCGACGAAGCAGCCTCCGAAAGCTGGCAGGGCATCCACGATTCACCTTCGGGGACAGCGTCGGGAAATGACTCGCTTCGCTCTCCCTGCGGGCCGGCCTGCGGCCGTTCAACCCTCTGCGCGCTTTTGTGCCACGGCCCCTGAAGGGGCCTCGCAATGGCAGGACAGCAAGCAACGTCATTGCGATGAGCCGAAGGCGACGTGGCAATCGGCCAAGGCTGTCTGCACGCAGGAACAAGCGGCTTCGGATGGAGATCGCCACATCGCTTCGCGACTCGCGATGACGGGGGGTACGAACGACGTCGCGCGAACCCCCGATTTGTTGTTTTGCGCCCAAATATTTACCCTATGCGCACCGTCCGGCCTGCCGCAGACGCGCCGAGCATCCCGAAATCGCGCGCCGCAGAGCCGCTTTGGCACCACAAGCGGTGCCATGCCAACCCGTTTCATCAACGCAAGGAGTCAACATGTCCGCACTCATCTGTGGGTCCATCGCCTACGACACCATCATGGTGTTCCCCGACCGCTTCAAGAACCACATCCTCCCGGACAAGGTGCACATGCTGAATGTGTCCTTCCTGGTCCCGGATATGCGCCGTGAGTTCGGCGGCTGCGCCGGCAACATCGCCTACAACATGAAGCTGCTGGGCGCGGACCCGACCATCATGGCCACCGTGGGCGGCGATTTCGCGCCTTATGGGGACTGGATGGACAAGCACGGCATCTCGCGCACGTTCGTCAAGGAGCTGAAGGACACCTACACCGGTCAGGCCTTCATCACCACTGACCAGGACGACAACCAGATCACCGCATTCCACCCGGGCGCGATGGGCTTCTCGCACCAGCAGAAGGTCACCGACGCCAGCGGCATCAAGGTCGGCATCGTGTCCCCGGACGGCCGTGACGGCATGATCGAGCACGCCCAGCAGTTTGCCGACGCCGGCATCCCGTTCATGTTCGACCCGGGCCAGGGTCTGCCGATGTTCGACGGCGACGATCTCAAGCGCTTCATGGAGAACGCTACCTACGCCGCGTTCAACGACTACGAGGCGCAGCTCACCGCCGATCGCACCGGCCTGAGCCTGGAACAGTTGGCCGAGATGGTCGACGCCATGATCGTCACCCGCGGCGGCGAAGGCTCCGACATCTACACCGGCGGCAAGAAGATCACCATTCCGTCAGTCGAGCCGGCAGCGATCAAGGACCCGACCGGCTGTGGCGACTCCTACCGCGCCGGCATCCTGTTCGGCCTGGAAAAGGGCTATGACTGGGAGACCACCGGTCGCATCGCCTCGCTGATCGGCTCGATCAAGATCGCCCATTCCGGCACTCAGAACCACCACTTCACGCCGGAAGCGTTCGCCGACCAGTTCGAAAAGGCCTTCGGCTACCGCTACTAAGCGACCTCACGCCGCCCCGGGCACCCGCCCGGGAACGCAAAAGGCCCGGCCCGGGCCCCCCTCGGTCCGGGCCTTTTTTGTTGCAATCCTGCAAGAGCCTGCTTGCAGGCGAATGCTCCTGCCCAAGCCGGACTATGGCGGGAGGCATTCGCGGGCAAGCCCGCTCCCACAGCCCTCGCCCACCCAAAACCTGAAGGCGTTCAAGGCATCAGTCGCGCTGGTAGGTGCCCACCAGGCGGTTCATGCCGATCACGTGGGGCTCGGCGCGTTCCAGGAACTGCCCCAGCGTCAGGCCGGGCGGCAGCTGCAGATCGGCGTCCAGCGCCAGCAGCCAGAAAAAGTAGTGGTGTTTGCCGTGACCCTCGGGTGGCATAGGTCCGCCATAGCCGGTACGGCCAAAATCCGTCTGCCCGGTCGCGCCGAGGTCGGTGCCTTCGGGCAGGCCGCCCAGATCCGGCGGCAGGTTGTACAGCACCCAGTGCACGAAACCATAGGTGCCCGGCTGGATTAGTGGGGCATCCGGGTCATGGCAGATCACGGCCAGACCCTTGGTGCCCTGCGGCAGGTCTCGCCACTGCAGGGCCGGCGAGGTGTCCTCGCCTTCGCCGCTATGCCGCTTCGGAATCGGCTGGCCCGGGCCAAAGGCGGAACTCGACAGCTGCAAATCGGATAGCGCAAAACCCATGACTCGCTCCTCGTCGTCTCCAATACCCGCACCGTAACGCGGCGAGGCACCGGCATCCAAGCCGGGGCGCGATCGCCGCCGCTTGCGTGCAGGCGAGCAGATACGGATGATCGCGCCATGCGTGCGAAACTGAAAAAGTGGCTCGGTCGCCGGGATCCTCTGGAGCGTGCGGCCCAGGCGGTCGACCGCGGACGTTCCGGTATCGAAACGGTCCTGGGGCTCCCCCACCGGCTTTCGGTACCCCTGCTCCGCCGCCACTTCGGCGATGCCGCACAACCTTCCGACGAGGCCTTTCGCGAGACCGGATGCGATGGCTACTGGGAACTGCCCGCGCCTGGCCCCGAGTTCGAGGTAAGGCTGCACGGGAACGCCGAAGGCCGCCTGATGCTGGGGACCATTAGCGGACTTGGTCCGTACGCCGGCCTGTTGGTGTTCAGCGAGTGGTCTCCGGATCACCCGTCTGCCGTCTGGCAACTACGCGTGGAGGAGCCGGCCGGCGAGTCCGCCCGAGCGTTGCACGACCACCTGCTGGACCCGGAGCGCGCATAGCAAACCCCTGGAATAAGCATCGACCTCGGCTGCGAACTCGCCGACCGTAAGCTGGGCCATCAGAGGCCCTAGACCTCTGTTCGCCCCTGTGGGAGCCTGCTCGCAGGCGAAGCCCCTGCCAGATCTGGACGCAGGCAAGGGTGCTCGCCTGCAAGCAGGCTCCCACATCCAGACCGCAGGAGGCCGGCGCAGGGTTCAGTGTTTGAAATGCACGAACAGTCGTCCGTGGTTCTTGGAATCCTTCTCCACGCGGTGATAGCGCGCTTTGATTTCCGGCTGATCGAGAAAGCGCAACACGCGCTTCTTCAGCTGCCCGCTGCCCTTGCCGTGGATAATCTCCACGGTCTTGATGCGCTTGTCGCAGGCCAGCTCGATCACACCGTTCAACTCGGCGTCGATCTGACGGCCGTTGCGGAAACACTCGTGCAGGTCAATCGACAAGCGCGACATCGCTGGTCGGTCAGTTCACCGTGACCACGATGCAGCGCGCCAGCTGCTGCACCTTGTGCGACACACTGCCGGACAGCAGCCCCTGAAGACCTCCAAGTCCACGCGAGCCCATCACCACCATATCCACGTCGTGGTACTCGGCCTGCTGCAGGATCACCTTGGCCGGAGAGCCATCTTCGACGTGGTGCTCGATATCGCTTACACCCAGCTCGGTAAAGTACGCCTCAGCCTGTTCGATCAGCTTCTTCGCGATATCCCGCAGCACCTTGGGCGGCACCGACGAACTCACCGCGGCTCCCCCGACCGCCAGCGGCGGATCATCCGGGTCCGGCAGGTCCGACATTTTGCGGATATGCGGCGGGACCTCGCCCTGCAACAGGACGCTGACCAGTACCACCCGGGCGTGATACTTGGACGCCAGATCCGCGGCCACCTCCACCGCTCGCCAGGCGTTGGCGGATCCATCCACCGGCACCAACATGGTCTTCAGTTCCATACCGCACTCCTTGTCTCTTCCCCGTGGGACCCGCTGGCGGCCGGCCCGTTCAATCGCCGTCCAGACTGCCAGACTCGTATCCCGCGCGCACCATTTTTCGCGCCCCTATACTGAGCGGAAAACCGGCATGGAAACCGCGATGACCCGCCTATTCGAAAAGACCTACCTGAAGCCCGGGGCCGCACCCGGCCACGGGGCCCACACCACGGAACATCCGCACGCCGGTGATGCCACCGTCTCCGCCTGGCACTACCATCGCGAGGAGTTGCTAGAGCTCGACCCGCAGCGCACCCTGCGCGAAGGCGTGCCGGATCTCGACGGCGGCTTTGTCTGGCTGCATCTGCAAGGGGCGCCCGGTCCACGCCAGCTGCACGAGCTGGGCGAGGCCTTCGACCTGCACCCACTGGCCCTGGAAGACGTGCGCCACCAGGGCCAGCGCCCCAAGGTCGACTTCTTCGACGAACAACTGGTGGCGATCCTGCGCCAGCCCCGCCACCACAACGGTGGCATCGAGCTCGACCAGATCAACCTGTTCGTGGGTAGCCACCTGGTCATCAGCATCCATAGCGGCGAAACCGACCCCTTCGACCCGGTCCGCGAGCGCATGCGCGGCGCCAATCGCAACTTCAACCGGCTCGGTGCCGCATACCTGGCCTACGCCTTGATGGACAGCGTGATCGACCAGGCCTTCCCGGTACTGGAGCAAATCAGCGAACGCCTGGAGACGCTGGAAGAACGCGTCCTCGAACGGCCCGACCGCCACACCCTCGGCGAAATCCACGTGCTGCGCCGCGAACTCCTGGTTCTGCGTCGCCAACTATGGCCCACGCGCGACGTGGTCGCCCGACTGATGCGCGATGACATGGAGCCCTTCACCCCCGAGCTCTTTCCGTATCTGCGCGACGCCCACGACCATACGATCCAGATCATGGACCTCCTCGAGTCCTACCGCGAGATGGCCGCCTCCCTGATCGAGGCCTACATGTCCGCCATCAACCAGCGTTCCAACGACGTGATGCGCGTGCTGACCATCATCGCCACCATATTCATACCGCTGACCTTCATCGTCGGTATCTACGGCATGAACTTCGACCACCCGGACAGCCCCTGGTCCATGCCCGAGCTCTATACCTACTACGGCTACCCCGTTGTCTGGCTGGTCATGCTCAGCGTCATCGCCGGCATGCTCTACTTCTTCCGCCGTCGCGGCTGGCTATAAGCCCCGACCGCGAGGGAAGCAAACAGGCCGCGTCCAGCGGCACCAGGCGAACCCGCGCAGTCAGTCGTCCTTGAGCTCATCGTGCCAGCCGCGGTCCAGCCCGAATTCGAAGCTGTAGATCCGCAGCCCCTCCGGGAAGGCGGCCTGCATGCGCCGCTCGAACTCCGCGTACACCTCCGCCTTGTGCTGCTGCACGTCCCAGTCCCTGTCGGGGTCGATCCCTTCGACCTCGAGTTCCATCTTCATTTCCATCTCGGGTGTCATCTGCAATCGAATTTTCGGCATGATCTTCGTCCTTATGGTCGGATGCGAAAATAGACCCGGTCTCGGCTAGAGAGACGCTGATTGAATCGCACGTCCGCGCTCGAGTCGCTTTTGCGTGCGAACAAGGCGCGGTGACTGCCGTGCAGTCATTCTGCACAAGGGAACCGCAACGCCGTTCCCACGCCCGTTTTTGATCAACAACGGGCGGCCGAGCCCCTGATACTAATGGCTTGTGGGGTTGGTGCCCCCGATTCTGAATGAATATGGCCCGATCCTGCGTTGCGCCCCGAATCCATCAGAAACGGGCGGGTAGAACCACTACCCGCTGCACGACGCGCCTTGTCTCGGAAAACAGGGGGCACCAACGCGGACGTGCGATTCAATCAGCGTCTCCCTAGAGGACCGGAATGATCAGCAGCGCCATGATGTTGATCACCTTGATCAACGGATTGATCGCAGGCCCGGAGGTGTCCTTGTAGGGATCGCCCACGGTATCGCCGGTCACCGCGGCCTTGTGCGCCTCGGAGCCCTTGCCCCCGTGGTTGTCATCCTCGATGTATTTCTTGGCGTTGTCCCAGGCACCACCGCCCGTGGTCATCGAGATCGCGACGAACAGGCCGGTCACAATGGTGCCGATCAGCAGACCGCCGAGTGCCTCCTTGCCAAGAAACACGCCCACCAGGATCGGTACCAGCACCGGCATCAACGACGGGATGATCATTTCCCGAATCGCCCGCTTGGTCAGCATGTCGACCGCAAGGGTGTAGTCCGGCTTGGCGGTGCGATCCATGATGCCGGGGATCTCGCGGAACTGGCGGCGAACCTCGTTCACGATGCCCGCGGCCGCACGCCCTACAGATTCCATCGTCATGGATGCGAACAGGTAGGGCACCAGTCCGCCGATAAACAAGCCGACAATCACCCGTGGATCACTCAACTCGAACACATGACCGATACCCGTATGGGCGGCCAAACCGTGGGTGTAGTCGGAGAACAGCACCAGCGCCGCGAGGCCCGCAGATCCAATCGCATAGCCCTTGGTGACCGCCTTGGTGGTATTGCCGACCGCATCCAGAGCATCGGTCACCTCTCTCACTTCGGACGGCAGGTCGCTCATCTCGGCGATACCACCGGCGTTATCGGTGACCGGCCCGTACGAATCCATCGCAACGATGATGCCAGTCATCGACAGCATCGCGGTCGCGGCAATGGCAATGCCGTAGAGCCCACCCAGTGCATACGACACCAGGATCGCCACGCAGACCGCCAGTACTGGAGCAGCGGTCGCCTTCATCGAAATCGCCAGGCCCGCAATGATGTTGGTGGCGTGCCCCGTGGTGGAGGCAGCCGCCAAATGCCGTACGGGTCGGTACGAAGTGGAGGTGTAGTAATCCGTGACCATCATAATCACGGCGGTCAGTCCGAGACCGACCAGGGCCGCCCCGAACAACCGCAACGCGGCCCCACTTTCCACGCCCATGCTGCCGGCGAGTGCGTCATCCGGGATGATCAGCATAGTGATCGGCAGGAACGCGATTGCGGCCAGACCACCCGACACCGCCAGCCCCATGTACAGGGCCTTCATGATCTCGCCACCGTGGCGCGCGCGAACAAAGAACGTACCCACGATGGAAGCCAGGATCGCCGCACCCCCGAGCACCAGCGGGTAGACCGCCGCCATCACACCCAGGTCTCGCACCAGCAATGTTCCAAGCATCATCGTTGCGATAATCGTGACGGCGTAGGTCTCGAACAGGTCCGCGGCCATCCCGGCGCAGTCACCCACGTTGTCGCCCACGTTATCCGCGATCACTGCCGGGTTACGCGGGTCGTCCTCGGGGATGCCGGCCTCGACCTTGCCGACGAGGTCAGCACCCACATCCGCGCCCTTGGTAAAAATGCCTCCGCCCACACGCGCGAAGATCGAGATCAGGGAACCGCCAAGCGCAAGCCCCACCAGCGGAAACAGATCGACCGTCTCGCCGCTAGGCGTGAACATCCAAAGAATGGCGAAATAGCCGGCGACGCCCAGCAGCCCTAGGCCCACCACCAGCAGACCGGTCACCGCGCCACTGCGGAACGAGACCTTCATCGCGGGTTCGAGCCCATCCATCGCGGCTGCCGCCGTGCGGACGTTCGCACGCACGGCGACATGCATGCCTATGTAGCCTGCCGCACCGGACAGCACCGCCCCAATCAAGAAACCGATTGCAGAAGCAATACTGATAAAAATCCAGATCAGTAGGAAGACCACCACCCCAACGATTGCGATGGTGATGTACTGGCGCTTCATGTAGGCGGAGGCACCTTCCTGGATGGCCCGCGCGATCCGGCGCATCTCGTCGTTGCCCTCGGACATTCCGAGCACCCAGCGTATGGACCACACGCCGTAGATCAGTGCCAACGCGCCGCATACCAACGCGAACACGATTCCTACCTCTGACATCGTCATTGCTGCCTCCCCTCGTACTGCTACTGGTCGGTGTCGGGGAAGCACGGCGTCACCGACGGCTTGCCCGGGGTCACCGGTTATCCCGGCCACCCAGCCCGAGGACGGCCGTCGTAGAGCGATCGGCATCCCCTTGTGTCTTGTTGTTACCTCTGCTGCCTGCCTTTCTGTTGAGGCTCTCGGTCGGCTCACGCGTCCGCGCGATCGTTTCGCGGCGCGGCGCGGGAAGTTCCCGTTCGGCATTACCCCCTTTGCCACGTACGGCCCCAAAAAAAGCGGCGGGACCTAGCCCGGTCTCCTCACTGCCCGTCGGGGTCCAGAGGGCCGACTTATGCGCAGGAAAGACCCCTACCTGCACCAGCGTCGCCGAGACCAGAGGACCATGCCCAGGCGTATCTCGCGCCCGGAACCGGCACCCAATGGGCATCGAAGCTACTCCCCGCTCCATGGCGAGTCAATACCATATAAACAGTATGTGTTAATGCGCAAATTGCTGTTATTCTTATGTTTTAATTTAATTAACTTTACTGAAACGATACCGCCCTCTCGATCGCCAAAAACCGACTATGTTGGTAACCAGAACGGAACCAAACTGCCAAGAGGTACGGGATGACAACGATCGCAAGGCGCGCGATTTGCGGGCGATGGATTCCAGCAATCGCCTTGGCCGGACTACTCATCGTGTCCGCAGGCGGCTGTGCACCCACGATGACGATGCAGGAAGAACGCGAACTGGGCGACGAACTGGCGCAGGAGTTGAACGAAGACCTGCCAATCGTCGAAACGTCCGCCGTCCATGACTACATCAACCGCCTCGGTCGTTCGATCACGGACGTCGCAGATGATCGCGACGCGATCGATTACACCTTCTATGTGGTTAACGGCCCGGATGTGAACGCCTTTGCGGTGCCGGGTGGACACATCTACGTCTACCGCGGCTTGATCGAGCGTGCGGACGAGATGTCCGAGTTGGCCGGAGTACTGGCGCACGAGGTGGGCCATGTGGTGAAGCGCCACGGCATCGAACAATGGCAGCGCGCCCAGCAGGCGCAAATGGGCCTCGCCGTGGTCTATGGCGTGATCCTCGGGCGCGACCCAGGCGCGGCAGAGCAGGTGGCGGTGCAGGTCGGCGCCGCTGGCGTATTTGCCGGCTACAGCCGCGAAGCCGAGCGCGAAGCGGATGCCGTCGCCATCGGCTACCTGGTGGATGCCGGCATCCACCCCATCGGGCTGGTGTCGTTCTTCGAGACACTGCTGGACCAACGCGACCGAGATCCAAGCCAGGTGGAACAATTCTTCGCCACCCACCCCACCACCCGGGAACGCATCGCGAACACCCGCGACCGAATCGACTCGCTCCCGAACGACACGCTCGAAGGGCTGACCCGCGACACCCAGGAGTTCCAGCAATTTCGCCGCGAGGTCGAGGGCCTGCCCGCCGCCGAATCCGATTAACCATAGAGAGCGCCTTCCAGACGGGTCGCCCGGGTAGCCCCGATCATTCGGGAGTTGCTCGTGGCGGGCAGAGGCGCGCGGCATAATGGCCACGCGGCATCCGGACCGACCCCGAACAAGGCCTCCCCCCTATGAACACCGTAAAAAGCACCTGTTACGAGTGCGATGCCAACTGCGCGATCGACGTGCACCTCGATGCAGGCGGCGAGCCAGTCAGGATCGACGGCCCCGATTGTCCCCGCTGCTACGTGCAACTCGACCGGCGCAATCACCCGGAGCGCCTGTTGTATCCGCTGCGGCGCACCGGGCCGCGCGGCAGCGGCCAATTCGAGCGCATCACCTGGGACGAGGCGCTGGATACCATCGCCGCACGCCTTAGCGCCACCCGCGAGGCACATGGTGCCCCGGCGGCCGCCTTCTTCGCCGGCTACACCAAAGAGGCCCGTCCGCAGCTCCAGCGCCTGGCACATGCCTTCGGCTCGCCCAACTACCTGACCGAGAGCGGCTGTTGTTTCTCCGCCACCAAGGTGGCGGAGGAGGTGACCTTCGGCACCAAGATCAAGACCTCCTCCACAGTGGCCTCGGACGCGACGCGCTGCCTGCTGGTGTGGTCCACAAACCCGCGCGGGTCTATCCCGCCGTTCCATCAGCATGCGCTGGCCGCGGCACGCCCCGGCTGCGCCACCGTGGTGGTGGACCCGCGGGTGACCCCGCTGGCGAAGCAGGCCGAGGTGCACCTGCAGATCCGCCCGGGCACCGACGGGGCGCTGGCGCTGGGCATGCACTACCTGATCTTCGAAAACGGCTGGCAGGACCAGGCCTTCCTCGACGAATGGGGCAGCGGTGTGGAGGCCTTTCGCGACTACGTGGCCGGATTCCCGCCGCAGCGGGTGGCGGCGATCTGCGGCATCGACGCGGCCGACCTGAAGCGCGCCGCCGAGCTCTACGCGACCCGCGCCCCGGCGCAGATCATGCTCTCGCCCACCGCGACCGTGCAGCATTCCAACGGCTTCCAGAATCATCGCGCGGTGATCCTGCTCGCGGCCGTGACCGGCAACATCGACCGCGAGGGCGGCAACCGCTTCTTCAACGACAAGGTCACGCCGAAGCCGATCGACCTGTTCGACCACTGTAGGCAGAATCTGCCGCCGCGCATCGGCGACGAGACCTTCCCGGTATGGACGGCCCACTGGCCGGCCGCGCAGAGCATGCTGTTGCCGGATGCCATCCTCGAAGGCCGCCCACAACCGATCCGCGCGCTGCTGGCCATGGGCATCAACACCGCAATGTGGCCGAACTCGAAGCGCATGGAACAGGCCCTGGGCGCGCTGGATTTCTTCGCCGCATCCGACTTCTTCCACAACCCGGCCACGCGCATGGCCGACATCGTGCTGCCGGCGGCTACTAGCCTGGAACGCGCGGCGCTGATCGCCTACCCCGGCTGCAACTTCCGCGGCGAACTGCGCTACCGCCACACCGCGGTCGCCCCGCGCGGCGAGGCACGCCCGGACGGCGAGATGTTCCTGGATCTGGGCGTGCGCCTCGGGATGGCGGAGCAGTTCTGGAACGGCGATCTGGAGGCGAGCTGGGCCGAGGCCGCCAAGGGCATCCCCGAGACCATTCGCGAACAGGTGTACAACGACCCGGACGGGGTCCCCGTATTCGCGAAGGCGCTGGACGACATGGTCGAGCACGGCTTCGAGGAGGGCGATCGCCAGTACCGGCTGCACGGCTTCCGCACGGTCAGCGGCAAGGTGGAATTCGACGCCGCCGAGCTGCGCGAGGCTGGGCACGACGGTCTGCCGGTCTGGCGTGAACCGGCCGAGAGCCCGGTTTCCACGCCGGAGCTGGCGCGCGACTACCCGCTGGTGCTGACCAGCGGCGCGCGCCACAAGCACGCCACCCACTCGCAGCACCAGCATCTGGAACGCATGCGCCGGACAATGCCGGAGCCGCTGGTGGAACTGAACCCGCAGGACGCCGCGGCGCGCGGCATCGCCGACGGCGACACCGTGGGGGTGCGCTCGCCGCGCGGGCGGGTCGCCTTCGTGGCGAAGGTCACCGACCGCATCAAGCCCGGTGTGGCGCACTGCCAGCACGGCTGGAACCATGCCAACGTTAACGAACTGACCGACGACCGCAACCTCGACCCGATCAGCGGCTTCCCCGCGTTCAAGTCGCTGCTGTGCGAGGTGGAACGCCTGCACACCGGGCACGAGCAACGCCTTCCGGAGGCGGGCTGACCGTGCCCTTCGTTGGTGTTCTGCCCGAGCGCCGGCACCTCTTCCGGCCGCAGCCGCGCCGCGAGGTGGCGGTGTCGGACGCCGCCGCCTGGCGGCTGAATCCCGCGCATCGCCATGTCTACGACAAGCTGCGCCTGGCCCTGGATGCGGGCCTGACCGCCGCGCCCTGCGGGGTCGCGCCCACGGACCTGGGGCTGGACGCGGCGGACACGGTGTTTGTGAAGCCGATCACCAACCTCGCCGGCATGGGGCTGGATGCCCGCGCCCTGCCCGCCGGCGAGGTGCCGGCCGAACCCGGCAGCTTCTGGTGCCAGCGCCTGGAGGGCGCCCACACCACCACCGACTGTCTGGTGGAGAACGGCGAGGTTCGCTGGTTCGCCCACACCCGCGGCTCGGACGAGAAGGACGCCGCACGTCCGATCTACTAGGAGATCGGCGCCGCCGTGCCCGAGGTTGAGCCGTGGATCGCCGACTGGGTGCGGCGCAACCTGACCGGCTACAGCGGCATCTGCAACATCGAGCTGATCGGCGGGCAGCCGATCGAGGCCCACCTGCGCGGCTCCAACGGCTTCTTTGACTTCTACGGCCCGGCGTTCATCCCGGCCTGGGTGGCACTGGCGGACGGCGAACCCTTCACCCCGCCCCTGCCGATCCACGGCGGCTTCGTCATCTCGGTATTCGGCGAGATCGAACTGCGGGACGCCGACTTCCAAGCTGCCGAGGCGGCCGGCGTGCATCTGCAGCCGGACCCGTCCACCCCCGGCCGCGCCGCCATCCTGCGCTGCCAGGATCGGGACGCCGGCTTCGCCCTCTACCGGCACCTAACCGGCCACACACTGTAACCCCTGACTTCAGACCCATAGGGGCACGACAGGGCGATCACGCGGGTGGACCCGTATCCGAACATTTCCTGATGGAATGCGAAATCCGATAGTCTCGCCCCCGGCGAGCAGGCCCCGGGGCTACACGGCACCGGGATACATGACCCGCGCATGGGTTCACCACGAGCATGCCGCCTGCCGCCGAGACGCCCTCGGCTGCGCATGGAATGCGGCCACCCTGACATCGAATGGAGCGAATGACATGAATGGATGCCACCCCTTTCCCCTAATGCGATTTACCCTGGTGCGACTTGCCCTCGCGCTGGCGGCCCTCGCGATGCTTGCGGGCTGCGCCACGCTGGACGTGGACTCGGGTGACCCCGAGCGCCTGGCGGCCGCCGAGCGGTTCTATGTGGAAAAGCTGCCGGCGGATGAACGCGGTATCGAGCACGTGGTCGCGCAGGAGCTGCGAGCGATGAACTACGACGCGACCTCGGGCCCGCGCCGCGACGCGCTGGACAATGTCGATGTGCTGGTGACCTACCAGGACCGCTGGGCGTGGGACATCACGATGTACATGCGCCGGCTCGACATCCAGTTCCGCGACCCGGAGACCCGGGAGGCCTGGGCGACCGGCACGGCCGAGCGCGGCTCGCTGAACCGCAAGCAACCAGGCGAGTTTGCCCGCGAAATCCTGGAACCGATGACCGGCCAGTCGGCGGACTCGAACGCCTCGGATGAGTAGCCGGGCACCGGCCGGATCTGGGTGATGGTCGCGAGCGTAGTGGAAGCCGTGCACGATAGAGCGGCAAAAGGGCCGCTCATCCACATGCATCGCCAATCGATCCCGGGCCCGACAGGACCCTAGCGCCCGCCCAGACGCTCGGCCAGGAAGTCGATCAGGGCGCGGGTCTTGGGCAGGAGGTAGCGGCGACTGGGGTAGACGGCGTGGATGCCGAGCGTGGCGGTTTCCCAGTCCGGCAACAGCGCCTGCAGTGCGCCGGTCTGCAGATGCGGCTGCAGCAGGAACTCCGGCTGGTAGACGATGCCCTGCCCGGCCAGGGCCGCGGCGACGCAGGTCTCGCCGTTGTTGCTGCGCAGCACGGGGCGGGTCGTGACCGCGACCGGCCCGTCCGGGCCCGTGAGGGTCCAGTCGTCGCCGGTCGCGTGGTAGCTGTAGGCGATGGTGGCGTGGTCCGCCAGCTCGCGCGGGTGTGCGGGCAGACCGCTGGCCGCCAGGTAGTCCGGCGCGGCACAGATGCGCATGCGCGTGGTCGCCAGGCGGCGTGCGACCAGGCTGGAGCTGTCGAGCGTGCCGATGCGCACGGCCAGGTCGAAGCCTTCGTCGACCAGATCCACCGAACGGTCGTTCAGGGTGACGTCCAGTTCCACCCGGGGATGCCGCGCCGTGAAGGCGCCCCACAGCGGGGCCAGGTGCTGGATGCCGTAGCTCACCGGGACATTGATCCGCAGCCGACCGCTGACGGCGGTACCGCGCTCGCTGATCTCGCCCTCGGCGGCGGCCAGTTCCTCGAGCAGCAGCTTGCTGCGCCCAAAGAAGGTCTCGCCCTCGCTGGTCAGCGACAGGCGCCGGGTCGTGCGGTGCAGCAGCCGCGCACCCAGCCGTTCCTCCAGGCCATTCACCGCGCGCGAGACGGCCGCCTTGGACAGGCCCAGCGCTTCCGCCGCATGCACGAAGTGCCCGGCCTCGACCACGGCCACGAAGATCTGCATCTGCTGGAAACGATCCATTGTTTCAGTATCCGAAACTATATGTGCCTTTTATAGCCGTTTATTGCTCCTCAGGAAATAGACAGACTCTACCTAACCGGCCAGAACCGCCGGCCTTCGCAAGCCATCCAGGAGAGTCAAAATGAATTCGTCCTTCATGCAGCAGCTGTTTGGCACCAACGCCGGCTGGGCGGCCCTCGCCCTGCGCATCCCGGTCGGGATCATCTTCATGGCGCATGGCGCCCAGAAACTGTTCGGCTGGTTCGGCGGTCACGGTCTGGAAGGGACCGGCCAGTGGATGGCCTCGATCGGGCTGGAGCCCGGCTTTCTGATGGCCCTGCTGGCCGGCGGGGCGGAGTTCTTCGGCGGCCTGGCCCTGATCATCGGCCTGCTGGTGCGCCCGGCGGCGGCCGTGCTGGCCTTCACCATGGTCGTGGCGATCTTCGCCGTACACTTCGAACATGGCCTGTTCATGAGTAACAACGGCTACGAGTTCGCGCTGTCGCTGCTGGCCGTCTCCGTCGCCCTGGCGATCAGCGGCGCCGGCCGGGCCTCGGTCGACAACCGTCTGGCCCGTGCGTACCGCGGCTAGCCGCACTCCCCCATGTCGGGCCATCGGGCTCGGCATGAGTCACTTGATCGGTACCACCCGGGAGGAGGACACCATGATCACCCTGCGCCCCAGTGCCGAACGCGGCCATGCCCGGCACGGCTGGCTGGATTCCCGCCACAGCTTCTCATTTGCCAGTTACTTCGACCCGGAGCACATGGGGGTCTCCGACCTGCGTGTGCTGAACGAGGACCGGGTCGCCCCGGGTGCCGGCTTCGGCGCCCATCCGCATCGGGACATGGAGATCATCACCTGTGTGCTGGACGGGGCCATCGAGCACCGGGACACGATGGATCACCAGACCCGGCTGCACGCCGGCGAGGTCCAGGTGATGAGTGCGGGAACGGGGATCCGGCACAGCGAGTTCAACGCATCAACCACCGATCCGCTGCACTTCCTGCAGATCTGGATCATCCCGGATCACAAGGGTGGCGAACCGCGCTATGCCCAGAAGGATTTTTCGGGCGCCGGCGGGACCGCCCTGCTGGTCTCGCCCGATGGCCGGGACGGCTCCCTGCCCATCCGGCAGGACGCCTGCATCCACAGGCTCCGGCTGGCACACGAGACCACGACGTTTCCGGCGGACCCGGGCCGGGTCTATTACGTACAGATCACCCGGGGCGAACTGGCCCTGAACGGCCAGACTATGGCCGCCGGTGACGGCGCCACGGTCCGTCAAGAACACGGGCTCGAATTCACCACCAACGGCGAGGCCGAGGCCCTGCTGTTCGATCTGCGCGGCGGCTGATGCCGCCCCTGACGAGGAGACACCAATGTCACTGCAGCTTCAGACGATCATCGCCAGCACCCGCCCGGGCCGCATCGGCCCCTCGGTGGGCGACTGGTTTCATACCCTGGCCAGCGAACACGGCGCATTCCAGTGCGAGCGGGTCGATCTGGCGGACTTCCATCTGCCGGTCTATGACGAACCCCAGCATCCGCGCACACAGCAATACGAACACGAACACACCCGGGCCTGGTCGCGCAGCGTCGCGAGCGCCGACGCCTACGTATTCGTGATCCCCGAGTACAACTACTCGGCTCCACCCGCGCTGATCAACGCCCTCGATTACGTCTATACAGAGTGGAATTACAAGCCCTGCGCGTTCGTGAGCTACGGCGGCGCCTCCGGCGGGCTGCGTTCGGCACAGATGGCCCGGCAAATGGTGACGGCGCTCAAGATGATGCCGATCCCGGAGGGCGTGATGATCCAGATGCCCTGGAACCACCTGGACGACAAGCGCCGGTTCGTCCCCGAACCGATGCACGATGACTCCGCTCGGGGCATGCTGGAGGAACTGGCGAAATGGGCCCGCGCCCTCCAGCCCATGCGCGACACGACAACGGAATCCCCCTGATGAGCAACACCCTGGAGACTACCGAACAGCCCTGCACCGCCTCGCCTGCCCCCTGCGCGGCCATCGAGACCGTGCTGCAGCCCCGCGAGCGCGACCTGGGCGGCTTCTCCGTGCGCCGAGTGCTGCCCACCGCACAGCGCCGGATGGTCGGGCCGTGGATCTTTTTCGACCACATGGGCCCGGCGCGCTTCCCCGCGGGCGAGGGGATCAACGTGCGCCCGCACCCCCATATCGGGATCGCGACGGTCACCTACCTGTTCGAGGGCGAGATCCTGCACCGCGATTCACTGGGTTCACTGCAGGCGATTCGGCCCGGGGACCTCAACCTGATGGTCGCCGGACACGGCATCGTCCATTCCGAGCGCGAACGCCCGGAGATCAGCGCCGAGGAACACATCCAGCACGGGCTGCAGCTTTGGCTCGCCCTGCCGGAGCCCGACGAGGAAACCGACCCCGCGTTTCATCACTATCCGGAGCAGTCGATCCCGACCGTCACCGTCGACGGGGTCCCCGTGCGCGTGATGATGGGCAGCGCCTATGGCGTGCAGTCGCCGGTGCGGGTGTTTTCCGAGACGCTCTACCTGGAGGCCCGCCTGCAGCCCGGCCAGACCCTGACCCTGCCCGATGCCGACGAACGCGCGGTCTACGTGGTATCCGGCGAGCTGCGCGCGCAGGACACCGCAATGCCGCCCCACTCGATGACGATCTTCCCGCACCAGTCCGGAATTGCGGTCACCGCCACCACGGCCTCGACCATCGCCCTGGTCGGTGGCGCCCCCGTGGGTGAGCGCCACATCGAATGGAACTTCGTCTCCAGCCGCCGCGAACGCATCGAACAGGCCAAACGGGACTGGCAGGACAGCCGCTTCCCGAAGGTCCTGGGCGACGAGCACGAGTTCATCCCACTGCCCTGAGCGCCAGGGACGGCATCCGCCTCGGGCATGCGCTGCACTCGTAGGCATACGGACCGGGTAGTCAGGCCGGTAGCGGCAGACGGCCCTGATAGAGGAAAGAGCTCAGAGGGAAGTCGTGCAGGGCGCCGTCGAGGGGTTTGAGGAAACGGACGTGGTCGGCGGTGAGCTGGCACAGCCAGGCGTCCTGGCGGGTTGGCCGCAGGCGGGTGAACGGGCGCGGATTGAACAGCGCCAGATTAAGGCCGCCATGCGAATCGCGGGCGGAGGAGTACTCGAACAGGTCGATGCCGCTCTCGCGCAGGGCCGCGCCCAGGGACTGGGGCGCCTGGTAGTCCGCGGGATGGCGCAACGGTTCCGCATGGACGGCGAAAGGCGACTGATGGAGCCGCAGGCCGTTGGGGCTCTGATAGCGCGCAGCGAACAGGGTGTGCTGGGTATCGAGCTTACCCGGCGGCGGGCTCGCCATACCATGCCAGAACACGAAGCGGTAGTAGGCGGCCTCGGCCAGGACGGTACGCTCGCGCAGGGCACCGTAGAACAGACTGGGCTCGTGGCGACGGCCGAAGCGCGAGCCATAACGCAGCGGCGGATAGCGAAACGGGGTCGCCAACAGGTAATGCAGCCGTTCGGTGCCCGGACGTCGGGACGGCTTCGTGGCCTCGAGCATTTCCTCCAGTACGACCTGTCGGTCAAGCGTGGCCACCAGCTGGTTGGTCGCCACCTGCTCCTGGCTCTCGACCAGGCGCAGGGCCTCACCTCTCAGGGTAACGCGCGGCGCCGCACGGACCAGGGCCTCCCAGTCTGGCAAATCAGGCATCTTTCATAGCTTTCCGCGGATCGCGTCGAGATACTCGAGCACCGCCACCAGCCCCTGGACCGTGCGCACCTGCTCGGCTGGCACACCCCCGGTATGGTCGTTCTGCGTGTGCATCCAGTGCTTCATCGCGGCAGCATCCCCGCCGGTCAGGACATACAGGGCGCGATAGCAACGGATCAGAAGCAGAGCCAGCTCGCCGGGTTTGCTGGCCGGATCGATGTTGCCACGGCTGATGTCCGTGCGGCCACGACCGATCACCTCGCCCAGGACCGCCTGGGTCAAACCCAACGCCTTGCCGGCATTGACCAGCGCCTCGCGCAGAACATCGGCACGTTCCGGGGCCAGGACTTCTGCAGTACTACTCATGGCTCACCTCCGGAAAAGCTCACTTTCGAACAGTCTATCACTGATTGTGCATATTGCACATCAATACCTGGGGCTGTTCTGGTTGCACCCCAACCGATGAACGGACGTCCATCCAGCCAGATCACCGCGGCCGCATGCTGCAATGCTACGATCAGCGCAATGGATTCACGCTGCCCGGTCGGGCCACCAACGGAGAGGAATCGATGCTGATCTCGCTGCTTTTGATGATTGCGCTGCTACTCATCGCGGGCGCCCTGCTGATCTGGCAGGCGAGCATCATCTTCAGCCTGGACATCAATGGCGGGAAGCTGCGAGTACGGCGCGGCGATCCACCAATGAACTTTGAACATGCGGCGCGGGATGTCGTCCGCCGCTACGGCATCGAGAAAGGCCGTCTAACGGCTACGCGCACCAGCAAAGGCCTGAAGCTGCGCACCTCGCCCTCCGTCCCGAAGGAGGCGCACGCGGAGTTGCAGACTGCACTTCAGCGCGTGAAGGTGGGCCGCAAACGGCGCAAGAAACGCCGGTGACCCGGCCCCGCCTCGCAACACCCTTGACCGCCGCCCTCGGCGCGGACAATGCCCGCCACTGCGACACCTGGTACGTCTATCTACTGGAGTGCCAGGGCGGGCGCATCTACACCGGGATCACACCCCATCTGGCGGCACGCATGGCCGCCCACGCCGCCGGGCGAGGCGCACGTTTCACCCGCATGCACAAGCCGGTGCAACTACTGGCGTCTCGCGGCTTTGCCTCTCGCAACGAGGCCCTGCGGGAGGAATACCGAATTAAACAAACGCCACCGCGTACCAAACGCACGCTGGCTCGCCAATGGGCCGCCGAGAACATGATCGACTGGCGTCCGGACCGATCCTGATCAACGACTCTCCTACAGCCATCAGTGGTGGTGCCCGCCGTGCCCGTGATGGTCGCCATGATGGCCGCCACCCGAATGCCCGTCGGCATCACCGTGATAGCCCCGGGCGTGCCGGTAGCGGGCCTTCTGTTCCTCGTTGAGCAGCTCGTCCATCTGCAAGTGGTAGGACAGGTGCAGATGACGCAAGCGGCCCTGTAACTCGCCAATCTCGACGGTCAATGCCTCAATGACATCGCTGGTGATGCCGCCTTCGGCAAAGCGCTCGTCCAACTCCCGCTCACGATCCACGATACGTTGCCCGAGCTCGCGGGCCTGCCTGCTCGCGCATGGTCTCGAACAGTTCTTCGGTCTCTTGCCGCTGTTCATCCGAAAGGCCCAGCTGCTCGGCGACCTCCAGCACGTGCAGCGGTCCCGGGTAACCATGCAACTCAGCCGGTAAGGCCATACCCATGCCGCGCCCTTTCAGAAGATCCTCGGTTTCCTGCGCGGACAGTGCCTTGATCTCGCGCTCCTGCAGCTCCGCATAGGGGTTGGCCGCGACTGCCCCGGCACACGTGAACGCGAGAGCAACACCGGCGAAACAAGAAAAAACGACTGCACGCTGCATCTCGGGAACCTCAGTAGGAAAGTGACGCCCGCATTGTAGGCGGGCCCAGCTGAGAGCACATACAAACCGGCTGGGTCCGCACATGGGAGCGATGTCGATCCAAACGCACCGTCGCTGGAAAACCCATCCCCCCAAATCGCGATCGGACGTCTAGACTCCGGGACGATATCCACAACAATAAAAGGACGCGTCATGCTGATTATCGGATTGATTGTGGTCGTGGCCGCGCTGGTTTTCGCCACTGCAAAACTGCGCGTGCATCCATTCCTGGCCCTGCTAATCGCCGCGTTCGTGATGGCCATCATTGGTGGCATCGCCCCGCGCGAGGCCATCAGCGCCATCAACGATGGCTTCGGCAACACCCTCGGCTACATCGGTATCGTGATCGCCCTGGGCACGATCATCGGGGTCATCCTGGATCGCACGGGCGCCGCCGTGGTGATGGCCGAGGCTATCATCCGGGCGCTATCCGATCGCTTCCCCAACCTGACGGTCTCGATCATCGGCTACATCGTGTCCATCCCCGTATTCTGCGACTCGGGCTATGTGATCCTGAACTCGCTGAAGAATGCTCTGGCCAAGACCGCCGGCATCTCGGTGGTCGCCATGAGTGTGGCTTTGGCGACCGGGCTCTTCGCCACCCACAACTTCGTGCCGCCCACCCCCGGCCCAATCGCAGCGGCCAGCAATGTCGGCATCGCCGATGCCCTGGGTCTGGTGATCCTGGTCGGTCTGTTCGTCTCGGCCGTGGCGGCTGCCGTGGGCTGGCTGTGGGCCAGTCGCTACACCCACGCCAATGACGATGAACTCCTGGAACAGGACCCGATTAGCGAGGCCACCGGCCAGGAGATCCAGAAGGAAGAGATCAAACTGGAGCACCGGCCGACCACCCTCGGGGCCTTCATGCCCATCCTCGCCCCCATCGTGCTGATCTCAATTGGCTCTATTGCTTCGCTTGCGACCCGCGAAACCGAACCCGGGTTGTTCGCCGACGTGCTGATTTTCCTCGGCACCCCCGTGGTGGCCCTGGCAGTCGGTGTGATCTTCGCACTGCTGCTGATCAAAGGGGCCGGCATCAAGGACCGCTTCCACCAGATGACGGTCGACGCGATCCTACTGGCCGCTCCGATCATCCTGATCACCGGCGCTGGCGGGGCCTTCGGCAACGTGTTGAGCGAGACCCCGATCGGTGACCAGCTCGGCGACATGCTGAGCGGTCTGGGCCTGGGTCTGCTAGTGCCGTTCCTGATCGCGGCCGCACTCAAGTCCGCGCAGGGTTCCTCCACCGTGGCCCTGGTGACCGCGTCCAGCATGATTGCGCCGATGCTGGCGTCGCTGGGTCTGGACTCCACCATGGGCATGGTCCTGGCCGTGATGGCGGTGGGTGCCGGTGCGATGACCGTCTCGCACGCGAATGACAGCTTCTTCTGGGTGGTTACCCAATTCAGCCGCATGAAGGTGTCGACCGCGTACAAGGCCTTCACCACGGCCACCCTGCTGCAGGGCATCAGCGCCATGATCACCATCTACATCCTGGGGTTGATCTTTGTCTGACACCCTCCGGGTCGTCGTTTGCCCGGACAGCTACAAGGGAAGCCTGGAGGCCGAGGAGGTGGCAGCCGCGATGGCCCGTGGTATCCACGCGGCTCGGCCCGATGCCCGGGTGCGCTCGCTGCCGATGGCCGATGGCGGTGAAGGCACCGCGCGGCTAGTCAGTCACACCCTGGGCTGGGCCTGGCATCTGTCGGACGTGACCGGCCCCTCTGGCGCGCACCTGAGCGCCGGCTGGGGCTGCGATCACCGCGATCGCCGCGCGGTGATTGATGTCGCCTCCGCCTGCGGCCTGGACCGTATACCCGAGGACCGGCACGACCCCTGGCAACTCCACACCGTGGGGGTTGGCGAACTGATCCAGGCGGCCCTGGACGCCGGTGCAGGACATCTACTGATTGGCCTCGGCGGCAGCGGCACGGTGGATGGCGGCGCGGGCCTGCTCGCTGCCCTGGGCGTACGCTTCCTGGATGCCGATGACCACCCGCTTCCGCCTCATCCGGCAGGGCTAGTAGCACTGGACCGGGTGGACTTCGAGGGTCTCGACCCGCGCCTGGCAGAGGTCGACATCACCGTGTTGAACGACGTGGACAACCCTCTAACCGGGCCGCATGGCGCAGCGGCCGTGTTCGGGCCCCAAAAGGGCCTCAAGGCCGAGGACATCCCGGCGATGGATGCCTACATGGAACGCCTCGCCGGGGCCATCGAGGCCGCCGGACATCTTCTCCGTCCAATCGACACGCCAGGTGCCGGGGCGGCCGGTGGCCTCGGGTTCGCGCTGGACTGCGTACTCGACGGCCGTGCGCGCATGGGCGCGGCCTACCTGGCCGACCTGATCGGACTGGACGCGGCCATCCGCGAGGCGGACCTGGTGATTACCGGTGAAGGCCAGCTGGACGGTCAGACCTCGCATGGCAAGGTGGTCGCCGAGGTCGTCGCCCACGCCCGAGCGCTGCAGGTGCCAGTGGTGGCCGTGGCCGGTTCCATCGCCTGCGATGAAACCGAGATGGCCGCCTTTGGCCTGCGCGACGCGCGAGCCCTGTGCGACGGCAGCATCACCCTGGAAGACGCTCTGGCCCGCCCTGCGCACTTTGTTGCCGAACGCACTCGCGCCCTGATCCAGGCCTTTACGGACAGGGCCGACTAAGTACCCAACCCCCACGATCAGGCGGAACATGTGAGCGTGTCACCGGTCCGACTGCCTGCACGGACCCACCCCACATGGAGAGACCCCAATGACCCAACAGGATGACGCCCTTTTCCGCCCCTTCACCCTGGGCCCGCTGGAGTTACCGAACCGGGTATTGATGTCCCCGTTGACCCGCTCGCGCGCCGCGCAACCGGGTGACATCCCCACCGACCTGAACGCGGAGTATTACGCCCAGCGGGCAGGTGCTGGCCTGATCATCGGCGAGGCCACCCAAGTCTCGCCGCAGGGCAAGGGTTATGCGTTCACTCCGGGCATCCACTCGCCCGAACAGGTGGATGGCTGGCGCAAGGTCACCGACGCAGTACATGCTGCGGGCGGGCGGATTCAGGCACAGCTGTGGCACGTCGGCCGGATCTCGCGCCCGGAGCTGCAGCCGGGCGGTGCAAAACCCGTAGCTCCCTCCGCCATCCAGCCCGAAGGCGCCTATACCTTTATCAGCGCGGAATCCGGCATGGTCGAGGTCCAAGAACCGCGCGCATTGGAGCTCGACGAGCTACCCGGTATCGTGGAGCAGTACCGCCAGGGCGCACAGAACGCGAAGGCCGCCGGCTTCGACGGCGTGCAGATCCACGCGGCCAACGGCTACCTGCTGGACCAATTCCTCCGTAGCGGCAGCAACCACCGCAGCGATGCCTACGGCGGCCCGGTGGAAAACCGCATCCGTCTCCCACTGGAGGTGGTCCAAGCCGTGATCGAGGTCTGGGGCCCGGAGCGGGTCGGCATCCGCGTAAGCCCCACCGGCAGCTTCAACGGCATGCACGACGACGACCCACTCGCGACATATAGCGCCTTCGCCCAGGCCCTGGACGCCACCGGCATCGCCTACATCGAGGTGGTAGAAGACTCCTTCCAGGGCAACCACGAGACGGGCCGCCCGGAATCCATCATCGACGCGATCCGCTCGCGCTTCAGCCGCACCTACATCGGCAACGGCGCCTATACCGCCGACGAGGCCTGCCAGCGCATCGCAGCCGGGCGCTGCGACCTGGTCACCTTCGGCCGCCCGTTCATCGCCAACCCGGACCTGCCCGAACGCTTCCGCCAGGGCGCCGCGCTCAACGTATGGGACGAGTCCACCTTCTACGGCGGCGACCAGCACGGCTACACCGACTACCCCACGCTAAGCTAATCGACGGGCCCCGAACCAACCTGCGCGCCCCCTTCAGTGGCCCATTTTCGATGGCCTCATCGTGGAGCAACCCGCGGACTGCCGCCACAGTCGGAAGAAGAGCGGCTGCTCGTCACAATGGTAAGGGTCGGCCACCGCCGCGAGGTCGATCGCTGAACCGCTGTTGTCAGACTTCGACGTCGGCCAGGTGGCCCTTGCCTTCGAGCCAGGCGCGGCGTTCGGAGGCGCGTTTCTTGCCGAGCAGCATGTCCATCAGCTGGAGGGTGTCGTCACTGGCATCCAGCGTGAGCTGTACCAGCCGCCGCGTGTCCGGATTCATAGTGGTCTCGCGCAGTTGCAGTGGGTTCATCTCGCCCAGACCCTTGAAACGGGTCACGGAGACCTTGCCCTTCAACTTCTCCGCCTCGATGCGTTCCAGTACGCCGGCCTTCTCGTCGTCGTCCAGGGCGTAGAAGGTCTGCTTGCCGACATCGACGCGATACAGCGGCGGCATGGCGATGTAGACATGCCCGCGCTCCACCAGCGGGCGGAAGTGCTTGAGGAACAGTGCACACAGCAACGTGGCGATATGGGCGCCGTCGGAGTCGGCATCCGCCAGGATGCAGACCTTGCCGTAGCGCAGTCCGTCCAGGCTGGCCTGCCCCGGGTCCACGCCCAGCGCCACGGAGATGTCGTGGATCTCCTGCGAGCCTAGCACCTGGTCGGGATCGACCTCCCAAGAGTTCAGGATCTTGCCGCGCAGCGGCATGATCGCCTGAAAGTCGCGGTCGCGCGCCTGCTTGGCGGAGCCGCCGGCCGAGTCACCCTCGACCAGGAACAGCTCGGTGCGTTCCAGATCCTGGCTGGCACAATCCGCCAGCTTGCCCGGCAGGGTCGGGCCCTGGGTGACCTTCTTGCGCACCACCTTGCGCCCGGCGCGGCTGCGCTTTTGCGCGTTTTGGATCGCCAGTTCGGCGATGCGTTCACCCTGTTGCGGGTGCTGGTTCAGCCAAAGGCTGAAGGCGTCCTTGACCACGCCGGAGACAAATGGCGCGGCCTGGCGCGAGGACAGGCGCTCCTTGGTCTGCCCGGCAAACTGCGGGTCCTGCATCTTGAACGACAGCACGCTGGCGACCCGCTCCCAGACATCCTCCGGCGCCAGCTTGATCCCACGCGGGAGCAGGCTGCGAAACTCGCAGAACTCGCGCACCGCATCGGTGAGACCGGTGCGCAGGCCGTTCACGTGCGTTCCACCCTGAGTGGTGGGAATCAGGTTCACGTAGCTCTCGCTGACGACCTCGCCGCCCTCCGGCAGCCAGGTCACGGCCCAGTCGGCAGCCTCGGTGGCCCCGGAGATCGACCCCATGAACGGCTCCTCCGGGACGCGCTCCAGGCCGTCCAGTGCCTCCACCAGGTAGTCGCGAAGCCCCGCCTGGTAGCACCATTCGCAGGCCTCGCCGGTGGTCTCGTCGCGGAAGGTGACGGTCAGGCCCGGGCACAGCACGGCCTTGGCGCGCAGGATGTGCTTGAGTTTTGGCACCGAAAACCGGGATGAATCGAAGTACTGCGGGTCGGGCCAGAAGTGCAGCGTGGTCCCGGTATTGCGCTTGCCGACCTCGCCGACGACCTCCAGATCCTGCGTCTTGTGCCCACCCGCAAAGGCCATGTGGTATTCGCGCCCGTCGCGCTTGATCTGGATCTCGAGCTTTTGCGACAGGGCGTTGACCACCGACACGCCCACCCCGTGCAGGCCGCCGGAGAACTGGTAGTTCTTGTCCGAAAACTTCCCGCCCGCATGCAACGTGGAGAGGATCACCTCGACACCGGGCCGCTTCTCGCGAGGGTGCAGGTCCACTGGCATGCCACGCCCGTCATCCGACACGGACACTGAGTCGTCCTTGTGCAGGATCACGTCGATGCGCTTGGCATGGCCACTGATCGCTTCGTCCACCGAGTTGTCGATCACCTCTTGGGCCAGGTGATTCGGACGGGTGGTGTCGGTGTACATGCCCGGGCGCTTGCGCACGGGGTCCAGCCCCTCAAGGACCTCGATATCGGATGCGGAATAGCTCACGTAGGGTTCCTTTATTGATCGCGCCTATTGGCGGCACGGCCTGCTCAACATCCCCCGTCATTGCGAGGAGCGAAGCGACGAAGCAATCTCCCCAGACTGCCCGCTCGTCGGACTGTGCGCAGCGTACCAAAGCCTGCAGGGGAAGGGCTGCTTGCAATCCCGGGGACGATCCCAACAATGCAGTCCAGATTCCGTATTCACGTGTTTCAGGAGGGTTCCCATGGCAGAAGCCGCAAGCGCGACCGGCGACGACATCCTCGACGTCACTCAGGACAGCTTCCAGCAGGCGGTGCTGGACGAATCCCACCAGCGGCCGGTGGTCGTGGACTTCTGGGCCGCCTGGTGCGGCCCCTGCCAGCAACTGATGCCACTATTACAACAGCTTGCCGCGCAGTACGCCGGCAAGTTTCGTCTCGCCAAGGTCAACAGCGACGAGCAACAGGCGCTGGCGCAACAGTACGGCGTGCGCAGCCTGCCCACGGTGATGATCTTCCGCCACGGCAAACCGGCCGACCAGTTCATGGGCGTGCAGCCGGAATCGAACATCCGCACGATGATCGACCAGTACCTGGAGAAGCCCTCTGACAAGCTGATCGAACAGGCGCGCGAACAGGCCAAGGGCGGCGATGTCGACGGCGCACTGGCGACACTAAAGGCCGCGCTAGAGCAAGATCCCGACAACGGCGACCTGCGCATTGAACTCGCCCGGGCCCTGGCCCAGTCCGGAGACCCCGACGCGGCCGAGTCCGAGCTCGCCAAGCTGCCGCTGGACCAGAGCGAGAAGGAAGAGGCCAAGGCCCTAAAGGCCCGCTTGGTGTTTGCCAAGACGGCCGCCGGCATCGACCCGCAGGCCGTCGCCCAGGAACTGAAGGGCGACAGCCCGCGGCCCGAGGCGCTGGAACAGATGGCGGCCTACGCGATGCTCTCGGGCCGGGCTGAAGAGGCCTTGGGGCTGTACCTGCAGCTTATGAAACAGCATCGCAGCTACAACGAAGGCGCCGGCCAGAAGGGCCTGCTCGCCGCCTTCGAGGTACTCGGCAACGATCACCCGCTGGTCGGGCAGTTCCGCCGGCAGATGGCCTCGCTGCTGTATTGACCGGGCTCCGGTTGCCGCCACAGCTCCTCGCAAACGGGTACGGCTTCGAAGTCGCCCCATCGGCCAGAGGGCTGGCCTCCTGCAACACGCGCAAGCCCAACCCCGTAGGAGCCGAGCCCTCTCGGCGATCGAGCGCTGGTCAACCACCATCGATCCAAGCTTCCCCTGCGACGGGAACCGCGGCGTGCAGGTCAAGCACGGGCAGGGGCTTCGCGAGCAAGCTCGCTCCCACAGAGGGCGCCCCGTCGGCAGCGCCTATTGACTGGCGACGACCTCGCCAGTCAATTCGGTGCCGGCGGCGAGGGTCGAGTAGATCGTGCCCTTTTGCACGTTACGGTGCAGGATCTCGAGCATCTCCTCGTCGGCATCGGTGTCGACTTCGACGCGATACTCGATCTTCGCCATCGCAGGCGGATCGTCCTGACGCCAGCCGCGTAACTGAATGGAGAGGCTGCCCACCTCGATGCGCAGCATCGGCAGGGCACGCTGAATCCCGCGCACCATGCAGGCGCCCAGTGATGCCAGCAGCAGCTCCGGTGGACTCAGCGCGTCGTCGCGCCCATCCATGTCGGTATCCAGCGTAATCTCGGCCTGCTTGGCACGTGCCAGGCTGCCGTGGGTATCCACCCGGTCGACGTTGAGTTGATATTCCAGCATGTCGTCTCCACCCGCGACCCGGATCGCACTGCGGTCCGGCGGGGCACGGGGAATCAGTTGCTGCCGAGGATGCGCTCGATCACGGCCTGCGGTTCCTGATAACCGGAGAGCTGCTGACCACCCTCGGTGATCAGGGCCGGGGTACCGCGCAGCCCGAGCTGCTGGCCCATGGCCATGTGCTGATCCTGCGGCGTGGTGCAGCTGCCGTCGATGTCGTTCAGCTTGTCGCCCTCCTTGGCCCGGTCCATGGCCTCTTCGCGATCATCCGCGCACCAGATCCGGTCCATGATCTCGGGCGAGTCGCGGCCCAGTACCGGGAACATCAGGTAGCGGACCTTGATCCCGGCCGACAGGTACTCCGGGAGATCCTGGTGGATTTCGCGGCAATAGGGGCAATTCGGGTCAGTGAAGATGTTCAGAACGCCCTTGGTGTCGCCGTTCGGCGAATAGGTCACCAGCTCGTTGTCCTCGATCGCGGCGAACATATCGGCGCGTACACCGCTCAAGGCAGACTGCGTCAGGTTTTCGCGGGTCTCCAGGTCAACGAGATTGCCCTGCATCAGGTAACGGCCGTCTTCCGAGACATAAAAGATATCGGTGCCGTAACGCACCTCGTAGATACCGTCCATCGGGGTCGACTGGATGCTGTCGATCTCGGCATCCGGGATCACCCGGGCCATGTATTCCTCAATGGCGTCCGTGGCCAGGACTGGGGTGCTGATGACGGCCAGGGCCGCGGCGAGGGGAAGAGCGCGTTTCAGAAACATGGATTCTCTCGTGGCTGTAGAACAAAACGGGGGCAGTTTAGCAGGCCCGCAGGACGGCCCTGTGACCGCTGACCGGGAGACACCGGCGAACCCGTGTCTCCCGGGATCGGAGTAATAGACGTCAGCCGCGGGGATGATGTTCCGCGTGCAGGCTTTGCAGGCGGGCGCGTGCGACGTGGGTATAGATTTGAGTGGTCGACAGGCTGCTGTGCCCCAGCAGCATCTGCACCACGCGAAGGTCCGCGCCGTGATCCAGCAGGTGGGTCGCGAACGCATGGCGCAGCGTATGTGGCGACAGCGGTGATTCGATGCCCGCACGCTGCGCATGGGCCTTGATACGGTACCAGAAGGCCTGGCGGGTGAGCCCGCGCCCGCGCCGGGTCACGAACACCGCCTCGCAAGGCGGGTGTCCGTCCAGCAGGTCAGGGCGCGCCTCGCGCTGGTAGCGGGCCAGCCAGTGGCCCGCCTCCTCGCCCAGTGGCACCAGGCGCTCCTTGTCACCCTTGCCGGTGATGCGCACCACGCCCTGACGGGCATTCACTTCCGACTGCTCCAGGCCCACCAGCTCCGAGACCCGCAAACCGGTGGCATACATCAGCTCCAGCATCGCGCGGTCGCGCAGACCCACCGCATCCTCGAGATCGGGCGCCTGCAGCAGCGCCTCCACCTGCGCCTCGGACAGGCTATCCGGCAATGGGCGCCCGGCACGGGGCGACTCGATCCCAGCGCTGGGGTCGTCCTCGCGCTCGCCCTGCTGGACCAGGTAGCGATAGAAACGCCGGATACTGGAAAGCGCCCGAGTAATGGACTTCGGCCGCGCACCGGCCTGCATACGACTGCTCACGAAGCCCAGCAGGTCGGCCGCCTCGGCCGTCTCCAGGGCCGTGTCCCGCTGCTCCAGCCAGTGTGCCAGCGCTGCTAGATCGCGCCGATAAGCGACAAGGGTGTGATCGGAAAGACCCTCGACCGCCCAGAGTTCGTCCAGGAAGCGGTCGAGGGTGGGTGATGTCGCCGTAGCGGCGGTCACGCCCTACTGGCCATCCGGCTTCCCGGTGTTGCCCGGGGCTTCCGGGTTCTCCGCACGGAACTTGCCCGCCAGGTTTTCGAACACCTTGGTCAGTTCCAGCGGCAGCGGGAAGAAGATGGTGTTCGCATGGCCGTTGGAGGACATGTCGGACATGGTCTGCATGTAGCGAAGTTGCAGCGAGGACGGGCTGGCCTCCATCTGCTGGGCGGCCTGCACCAGCTTCTCCGCCGCCTGCAGCTCGCCCTCGGCGTGGATCACCTTCGCGCGGCGTTCGCGCTCGGCTTCCGCCTGCCGCGCGATGGCGCGGATCATCGAATCGTCGAGATCGACATGCTTGATCTCGACGTTGGTGACCTTGATCCCCCAGGCATCGGTCTGCGCGTCGAGGATCTCCTGGATGTCACTGTTGAGCTTGTCGCGCTCGGAGAGCATCTCGTCAAGGTCATGCTTGCCCAGGACCGAACGCAGTGTGGTCTGCGCCAGCTGGCTGGTGGCGGCGTAGTAGTCCTCGACCTGGATCACCGACTTGGCCGAATCCACTACGCGGAAGTACAACACGGCGTTGACTCGAACAGTCACGTTGTCCTGAGAGATCACGTCCTGGCTAGGCACATCCAGGGTGATGATGCGCAGGTCGATCCGAACCATCTGCTGAATGCCCGGGATGATGATGATCAGACCGGGGCCCTTGACCGACTGGAAGCGACCCAGAAAGAAGACCACACCGCGTTCGTACTCACGCAGCACCTTGATCGACATCACGAGGATGGCAACCAGGATGACTAGCGGGACGACAAAGAAACCGAGATCGTTCATGTCCTGCTCCTCTTACGTTATGAACTCCGCGTGACCGTTCAGCCGGCCGACGCGGAACCCTGTGTGTCCTCTGCAGTCGCGGGTTCGACCTGCAGCTTGAGCCCTTCGATGGCGGTGACGCGCACCTTCTGCCCCTGGCGCACCGGAACCGAGGTTTCGGCGTTCCACTGTTCGCTGTGGACCCAGACCCGGCCGCTGCGTTCAAAGTCTTCGCGCGCCTCGCCGATCATGCCGATCATCTCTTCATAACCCGTGGCCGGCTTCTTGCCCCGCAGGCTAAACAGGCGCCCCAGTACCCAGACCGAAAGGATGCCGATGGCGATGGCCGTGCCGATCACCAGCGGCAGGGCCACGTTCAGGTTGGGGTCGTCCCACAGAATGATCGAACCGGTCGTAAACGCCACGATACCTCCTATGCCCAACGCCCCGAAACTGGGCACAAAGGCCTCTGCAATCATGAAAATCATGCCCAGCAGCATCAGTGCCAGACCGGCGTAGTTCACCGGCATCACCTGCAAGGCAAAGAAGGCCAGGATCAGCGCAATCGAACCAATCACACCGGGATAGATCGCGCCCGGGTTGGACAACTCGAAGATGATGCCGTAGATCCCCAACAGCATCAGGATGTAGGCGATGTTCGGGTTGGTGATGACGGACAGCAACTGGGTGCGCCAGTCCGGATCCATGCGTTCAATGCGCAGCCCCTCGGTGGACAGCGTACGCTCGCCGTCGTGCATGCGCACCGTGTGCCCGTCGATCTGCGCGAGCAGGTCGTCCAGATTGTCCGCCACGAAGTCGATGACGTTCTGCTCCAGTGCGGCGGTTGCGGTCAGGTTGGAGCCGTCGCGTACGGTCTCCTCCGCCCAGTCGGCATTGCGCCCGTAGCGCTCGGCCAGGCCGCGGATATAGGACACCGCGTCCTCCAGCACCTTGCGTTCCATCGCATCGTCGCCGCGGCGCGGGGCCGGGTCGTCCTCCAGCAGTTCCTCCTCGCTAGCGGGTTCGACCTCGCCGTTGGCGGCTCCATTTTCATCCGCGGGCTCGTCCGCCGCGTCCGTTTCGTCGTCGCGCGCCTCGCCATCGGCCTCATCGGTTTCCGTATCGTCGCGCGCGTCCTCGTCCGGCTCCGGCGGGTCCATGCCCGGGAGCCCGCCGCCGCCCATCTGCACCGGGGTGGCCGAGCCTAGGTTAGTGGCCGGGGCCATGGCGGCGACATGCGATCCATACAGCATGTAGGTGCCCGCACTGGCCGCCCGCGACCCGGACGGATAGACGTAGGTCACCACCGGCACATCAGACTGCAGGATATTCTTGATAATGCTGCGCATGCTGGAGTCCAACCCCCCAGGGGTATCCAGCATCAGGATCATGATCTCTGCGTCTTCCGCCTCGGCGCGCTCGATACCGCGACGGATGTAATCGCCGGTGGCCGGACCGATCGCATCCTCCACCGTCAGCAGCAGACCATGGCGATCGCTGGTGTCGGCCATGCTGGCTGCCACCAGCGATCCCGCGCCGAGCAGCAGGCAGGCCGACCACAAGCAATGCCTCCAGAAACGCCAGCCTTTCCGTGTTGCCTTGGGCCCAAATGAAACCCGCATGGGCATCCTCTCCCGTCAGGGTGGATTCGTCGTACACTGCGTGCGCACACGCGATGAGCGTTCTATACCGACCACGATAAACCAAAGGCCAGCCCGGCGCCGAGGCCCGCAAACCGCATGTCCGCGCAGCCCATGAAGACCCCGCTCGCATCCGTAACCGCTGTCATCCTGGCGGGCGGCCAGGGCCGCCGCATGGGTGGCTGCAACAAGGGTTGGGTCGACTATCGCGGTCGCCCGCTAATCGCACATGCGATCGAGCGCCTCCAGCCTCAGGCCGAACAGCTGGTCATCAGCACTAATACCGATATCGACCGCTATCGGGCGCTGGGGTTTCCCGCGCTGACCGACTCCCACCCCGACTACCGCGGCCCGATGGCGGGAATTGCTGCGACCTTTGCCGCCTGCCCCGGGCAAACACTCCTGTGCGCACCGGTGGATGCCCCCGAGCTTCCCCTTGATCTGGGCCAACGACTGCACCATGCGCTGGAAGCGAGCCCGGCTCCCGCCGCCATCGCCCACGACGGTGAACGTCTACAGCCCCTGTTTGCCCTGTTGCGCCCCACCCTGGCCGAACGCATGCAAGATGATCTCGCTCAGGGCTCGCTCGCGGTCGGGCGCTGGTTCCGCGATATCGGCGCGCTGACCGTCGACTTTTCCGATCAACCGCAGGCGTTCGCCAACATCAACACGCCGGATGATCTCGACACCGCGAGACCAAAACCATGATCGCTATACTGCGGGCCATCCAATGCACCATGCCGGTAGGACATCCATGATCGACGTATCCAGCGCTGCAGATCTGCCCCGTATCGGCTTCGCCGCCTGGAGCGGCAGCGGCAAGACCACCCTGCTCAAGGGCGTAATCCCGGCCCTGCGAGCGCGCGGCCTGCGCCCGGCGATGATCAAGCACGCCCATCACGAATTCGACGTGGACAAGCCAGGCAAGGACAGCTTCGAGCTGCGTCATGCCGGGGCCGACCAGATGCTGGTGGCCTCCGGCCGGCGCTATGCCCTGATGGTCGAGACCCCGGAGACCGACGACGGCCGGGTGCCGGACCTCGACATGCTGTGTTCACGACTGGATCCACAGCGCTCCGATCTGATCCTGGTCGAGGGCTTCAAGCAATGGGAGCTGCCCAAGATCGAGGTGCATCGCCCATCGCTGGGTAAGACCCCGCTTTATCGCGAGATCGACGGCGTGATCGCGGTGGCCACTGACGCCGCGACCCTGGACTTTGACGGCCCGTTGCTGCCGATCAATGACCCGGACGCCATAGCGGCCTTTATCATTGACTACCTGAACATCCACCCCTGAAGCGGAGACACCCGATGCCCAAGGCTGCCCCCGGCTGCGACGAGTTCGACCCCAACGCCAAGACCCTGGAACAGGCGCGCGCCGCGATTCTCGAGGCCTGCCAGGCGATCACGCAGAAGGAGGAGATCCCTCTGGAGGAAGCCGTCGGGCGCACCCTGGCCGAGCCGATTCACGCATGCATCGATGTGCCCCCGGCGGCGGTCTCGGCCATGGACGGCTATGCGCTGCAGGCCGCCGACGCGACCGAAGGTGCCACGCTCACCATGGTGGGGACATCCGCCGCCGGACACCCCTGGGACGCCACCCTTAAGGCCGGACAGTGCGTACGCATCCTGACCGGCGCGGTGGTTCCGGCCGGGGCCGAAGTGGTGATCATGCAGGAACAGGTCGAGCGCGATGGCGACTCCATCACCCTGCAAAATGGCGGCCTGTCCGCAGGCCACAACATCCGCAACGCGGGGAGCGATACCGCCTCCGGAAGCCCGCTGTACGCCACCGGCCAGCCTATCGGCGCGACCGAGATCGGGGTCCTGGCGAGCCAGGGGATCGGCCGCGTCAGCGTGCTGCGTCGGCCCCGCGTTGCGTTCTTCTCCACCGGGGACGAACTGATCCCGATCGATCAGCCCCTGGGCCCGGGCCAGATCCACGACAGCAACCGCCACACCCTGCGTGCCCTGTTGCAGAGTTATCCAGTGGAGCCCCTGGACTACGGTGTGATCCGGGATACCGATGCGGCCGTGTGCGAAGCCCTGACGCGGGCCGGCGCCGAGGCCGACCTGATCATCACGACGGGCGGCGTCTCGGTCGGCGACGCCGACCATGTCACCCGTGTGCTGGAGTCCTCGGGACAGGTGAACTTCTGGAAGCTGGCGATCAAGCCGGGGCGGCCTCTGGCCTTTGGCCACTTCGGGCAGGCCCATTTCTTTGGCCTGCCGGGCAACCCGGTCGCCGTAATCACCACCTTTGGCCTGCTGGTACGCCCGGCGCTCCAGCAGCTGGCCGGGCGTGACGCGACTGCCCCACAGACCCTGAACGCCCGCCTGCTGGAAGACCTGCAGAAGACACCCGGCCGCGCGGATTTTCAGCGCGCCATACTGGAAACGGATGACCGTGGCTGGGTGGTGCGCACATCGGGGGGCCAAAACTCGCACCAGCTGCGCGCGATGAGCGAGGCCAACGCCTACGTGGTGCTACCACGCGAATCGACCGGGGCACGAGCGGGGGACTGGGTGGAGGTCCTGCCGTTTCGGGAGATCTTCCCGCAGGTGTGACGCGCTCCGGGGTCAGCGTGCCTCGATCAGCGCGGCGAATTCCCGTTCCAGTAAGGCCTCGTCGCCCAGATTGAGCTCGACCAGGCGGCGCAGATGCGAGGCGGACTCTAGCGGCATGGCCTCAATCTCCACGCCCAGCCAAAGCCCCTCGTGCCAGCACACACGGCCCTCGAAGGTAATACGGGCCTCCTCGCTGAGCGGGATGTCGACGCTGACCTTGTCACCGTCGGTCATGGCCGGGAGATTCGCACCCTCCAGCAATACCCCCTTCAGCGAGATATCCTCCACGCGAACCGAACACCCCCCGCCATCGGTCAGCAAGGTAGCCGGAAATTCCAGGGGGATACGTTGAAAGCGTCGCTCCATGCAGCAAGACTACGCCCACTCCGCGCCTGCGGCCAAATCGAGAACCCTCGGAAACCCCATGACCGAAACCGCCGCCTCCTCCGTCGACGGCCAGCCGACCAGCCTGCTCCGCCGCCTGGCCGCCATCATCTACGACGCCCTTCTCCTGATCGCAATATGGATGGTCCTCGGCCTGCTGGTGGTCATCATCGGCAACACCACCGGGCTGTACTCGCCGCGTGCGCACTTCGTACTCAATTTAATCGTGGCCTGGGGCTTCTTTTACTGGTTCTGGACCCGCACCGGACAGACGCTCGGCATGCAGGCCTGGAACATCCAGCTACGCACAGAGGCCGGCCACGCCGTCAACGCCTGGCAGGCGACCCTGCGTTACCTGGTCGCGGTCGCCCAGTGGCTGGTGATCCTGATGGCCATCTGGCTGGTACGCGAATACGGCGCGGTGGCCATCATCCTGGTCACCGCCGCGGCGCTTTTCACTCTCGGCCTGTCACAGTTCCACCCGCGGCGCTGGATGCTGCACGATTGGCTCTCCAGCACCGAACTCGTCCGCATCCAGGGCCTCGCCAAGCCCCGCTGGAAACAGAACCGCAAGACCTGACCTCGACTGCCTGCCTGTTTGTTTCACCACGAAGTACACGAAGGCACGAAGAAGGGCAAGATCAAAAACGACTGGACCACAGAGGGCACAGAGGACACGGAGAAAACCGGTGTTTGTTTGGCAGCAGGCAGTGTGCCGACGTGCGCAACGGATCGCATCAAGCCTGCGGACCGACCACCCCCGGTAAATCTTGCATGCCCCCCGTCCCGACGACGCTCGACCCGAAAGCCTTTCGGTTTTCTCGGTGCCCTCTGTGTTCTCCGTGGTGAACCCGCTCTTTGCCCTTCTTCGTGCCTTCGTGTGCTTCGTGGTTCACAAGAATCAAGACGCGAGCCAGAAACCGAGGTCGTCCAGGGCCTCGGCGATGTCGGTGGCGATGCGGCGGTAGCCGCGGGCGTTGGGATGGACCGGGTCCGCCCGCAGCTCGCTAGCGGACAGCACCCCCGAGAGCACGCCCTCGATCAGGGGCACCTGTTCCTCGCGCGCCAGTTCGCGGTAGATCGGGTCGTCCCGCAGGCGTCCGGTGGCGGCCCCCAGGGCCGAGGCCCGCGGCACCCCCAACAGCACCGGCTGGGCGCTGTGCTCGCGCGCCATCTCCACCAGCGCGCGCAGGTCTTCCTTGACCGCTGCGGGGTCGCGCTGGCGCAGGAAGTCGTTGCCACCCAGCCAGATCAGCACCAGGTCGGGCTCGTGTGCGCGCAGGCTCGGGGCGAGACGCTCGCGTGCGCTGCTGGCGCGATCGCCGGGCACCCCGTCGTTGATGATCGTCCAGCCAGTGATCGCCGCCAGGCGCGTCGGGTAGTCATCGCCCGCGCCCGCCCCGGTCCCGTGGGTCACGCTGTCGCCAAAGGCGAGCACCGTGGCCTGGCGCGGGAGGGGATCGAAGCCGTCCGGCCCGGCGCCGCCACAGCCCGCCAGCATGGCCATCAGCCCCAGCAGGAACCCCGTGCGCAGCCAGGCCATCATGTCTGCCGCCCCATGCGCTGGAGGGCATATAACGCCAGGATCAGGAACAACACCACGGGCAAGCTGGCCGCCATCACTGGCGGCAGGTTGTAAACCAGGCCCAGATGAGTCATCGCGCGCATCACGATCACGAACGACACGCCAATGGCGATCCCGATGAACAGGCGTTTCCCGGCCCCACCCTCGCGCTGCGAGCCGAACAGGAACGGGATCGCCAGCAGCAGCATCACAAAGGTGCTCGCCGGCAGGGTGATGCGTTGCCAGAAGGCGACCTCGTAGGGTGCCGAGTCCAGGCGATTCTCCTGCAGGTAAGCGACATAGCGAGCGAGATCATGGGCCGCCATCTGACTTGGTTCCACCACCAGCACATCGAAATACTCCGGCGCGATCAGGCGCTCGATGGTCTGCTCCTCCACGCGTTCGGGCTCGACGCGATCCAGCGACAGCCGCGACCGTTCCACCCCCTGCAAGCGCCAGGCACCGTCTACATACTGGGCACTCTCCGCGCGCGTGATCTCTCGCGGCTCGCGGTGTTCGTCCACCTCGATGATGCGAACACCAAGCAGTTGGTTACCCGGCAGCACGGCATCCGCCTGCACCATACGCCGACCGTCGCGCGCCCACAGTCCGATCGGGCTCACGCTCAATTGCTCGTCGAAAGCGGTGGCCTTCAGGTTTTGCGCACGGCTCTCGGCGGCAGGGGCAAAGAACTCGCCCACCACCACCATCACCACCACGACCACCAGGCCGGCCTGCATCACCCAGGCGATGAATCGGCCCAGGGTCATACCCGCCGCGCGCATTGCGGTCAGCTCACTGTTGGCCGCCAGGTTACCCAGCCACAGCAGCCCCCCCAGCAGGGCCGCCGAGGGCAACATGTCATACATCCGCCGCGGCAGGGTGAGGGCTACATAGAGCAGGGCCTCACGCAAACCGTAGTCACCACGACCTGTATCACGCAGCTCGTCGATCAAGGCGAACACCGCATCCAGCGCCACCAGCAACATCACGGCCAGCGCAGTACCGATCAGCACCTGGCGCATCACGTAGCGCCCCAGCACCGTCGTCACGACGTCACCTCTTCGCGGTCCAGTCTACGGGCGCCGCGGCCGAAGCCCAGCAACCCCTTGCGCCAGGCCAGCAAGAGCCACAGAACCAGCATCAGCCCATGCGTCCACCATAGCCCCAGAGCCAGGGGTGTGCGCCCGTCGGCCAGCTGCCCTTGCCCCAGGATCAGGAAGTTCGCGTACAGCACGTAGACCCCGATCGCCGCCGGGATACGGGCATAGCGTCCCGAGCGGGGCGGCACCTGAGCCAGCGGCAAGGCAATCAAGGTCAACACCAGGATGGAAAGTGGCATGGCGAGGCGCCACTCCAACTCCGCGCGGGCTCGGGAGTCATCACGCCGGTCCCACAACTCACGGTTGGACATGGCATCGAAACCCCGGCTTCCCACCCCCGCATCCGGTTCCGTGATCTGGGTGCGCAGGCGGTCGAACTCGAGCATGCGGAAACTGCCCTCGCCCGGCACACCGACGTGGCGATAGCCGTTTTCGAGGATCAAGAAGCCGCTGCCTTCGGCGCTGGGGTCCGGAATCGCCCGTTCGGCCACCGTCACCTGCGCCTCGCCGTCCACCTCGCGGTAAATGAACACCTCCAGCAGGGCCTCGCGGTCCTCGCTCAGGCGTTCGGCAAAGAAGACCTGCTCCCCCACCCGTGAGCGCAAAAACCGCCCCGGTGTGATCCCGACCAGATCCGAACGTTGTTCGGCGAGGTCGCGCATCGAGTCGATCTGGGCCTCGGTCCGCGGCACCACCAGTGTCATCAGGGCCAGCAGCAGGAGGGAGGCGGGCGCGGCGACCCAGAACAGCGCACGATAAAGCGCGGCGAAGGACATGCCGCTGGCCTGTAGCGCCACCAGTTCGCTGTCACGTTGCAACCGACCCAGCACCAGCATGAAGGCCAGGAAGAGCGCCACCGGCCACAGAAACACGATCCCCTTGAACGCACCAAAGGCAACCATGCCGGGCAAAAAATCCACCGGGATGCTGCCTTCGGCGACGTCGCGCAGGACCCGCGCCAACACGCCGCCAACAATCACCAGCAACAGCACGATGGTGACCGCGGTCTGCGTGACCAACAGTTCGCGGGCAATAAAACGCTCGGTGCGGCGCAGGATCATGCGCGTATTACCCCGCCGCCCTTACGGCGCGTGGTCGGGCGCGGCTTGGCGCTGGTACCATGATCGGACTCATTTTCGGGAGGCATTCATGCAATTCTCCGTCACTACCTCGACCCTCGACAAACCCCGCGCCGGGATCCGCGCCGCCGGGATCGCCCACAAGCGCAAGCCGGCCGCGGGCGCCGCGGCCTTGGATGTCGCGCGCGACGGCGAAATCACCGCCCTGTTGAAGGCCGGCGAGATGGACGGCGACGCCGGCAGCCGGCTGCTGCTCCCCGGCAGTGGAAGCAAGGGTAGCGCACTCCTGATCGGCCTGGGGGCGAAGAAGGACTTCGACGCCGGCGCCGCGCGCAAGGCGGCGCAGGCCCTGGCCGCCGCACTGGTCGAGCGCCCGGCCACCAGCGCGGCGATCGCAGTCGCGGACTTCCAGCCGCGCGGCAAGGACATCGCCTGGGTGGTGCACACCCTGGTCGCGGCGATCTCGGATGCCGCCTACCGCTTCACCCCGTTCAAGGGCAAGGAGAAGACCACCCCGGTGCAGCTGGACAAGATCCAGCTGTGCGTGGAGCGCAAGGACGCCGAGGCCGCGAAGAAGGCCTGCACCGAGGCCGCGGCGATCGCCACTGGCGTGAACCGCGCGAAGGACCTGGGCAACACCCCGCCGAATGTCTGCTACCCGGAGAGCCTGGCCGAGACCGCGCGTGAGATGGCGAAGCAGTACAATCAGCTGAAGGCCACGGTGCTGGACGAGAAGGACCTGGAGAAGCTCGGCGCCGGGGCGATCCTGGCGGTAGGCAAGGGTTCCGAGCGCCCGCCGCGCCTGATCGCGATGGAGTACGCCGGCGGCAAGAAGGGCGCCGCCCCGGTGGTGCTGGTCGGCAAGGGCATCACCTTCGACACCGGCGGCATCTCGCTGAAGCCCGGCGCCGAGATGGACGAGATGAAGTACGACATGTGCGGCGCGGCCAGCGTGTTCGGGGTGATCGAAGCCTGCTGCGAGCTGGGGCTGCCGGTCAATGTGGTCGGCGTGGTCACCAGTGCCGAGAACATGCCCGATGGCCGCGCGACGCGCCCGGGCGACATCGTCACCACCCTGTCCGGACAGACCGTCGAAATCCTGAACACCGACGCCGAGGGCCGCCTGGTGCTGGCCGACGCCCTGACCTGGGTCGAGCGCTACAAGCCGAAGGTGGTGATCGACATCGCCACCCTGACCGGGGCCTGCATCATCGCCCTGGGTCACCAGGGTGCGGCGATCCTGGGCAACAAGGAACCCTTGATCAAACGCTTGCTGGCCGCCGGCGAGGAGACCGGCGATCGCGGCTGGCAACTCCCGCTGTGGCCGGAGTACCAGGAACAGCTGAAGAGCAATTTCGCCGACATGGCCAATATCGGCGGGCGCCCGGCCGGCACCATCACCGCCGCCTGTTTCCTGTCGCGCTATACCGAGGACTACACCTGGGCGCATGTCGACATCGCCGGCGTGGCCTGGAAGAGCGGCAAGGAGAAAGGCGCGACCGGCCGCCCGGTACCGATGCTGATGCGCTACCTGCTCGACCAGGCCTGATCCGGGTCGGGCGCGGATGACCCACGTCAGCTTCTACCTGCTGCAGGACCCGGCTCCGGAGGCACGCCTGCGCTTCACCTGCCGCCTGGCGAAGAAGGCCAGCGGCCAGGGCCATCGCGTGCATATCCACACCGGCTCGCCGGAGCTGACCCGCACGCTGGACGAGTGGCTGTGGACCTTCGAGGACACCGCCTTTTTGCCGCACAGCACCGACGTGCGCGATGCGGACGTCGCGGTCTCCCTGCACGAGGCCCATGCCCCGTCGGATCGCTGCGACGTGCTGATCAATCTCGCCGCCGAGGTCCCGGAGTACTGCGGGCGCTTCGAGCGGGTCGCCGACATCGTCGGCGGCGACGAGACGGGCCGCGAGGCCGGGCGCACCCGTTACCGTTTCTTCAAGGAACGCGGCTACCCGCTGGAGCACCACAACATTCCGTAAAGGCCCGGGTTCGGCCAGGGTCTCGATTCAACCAGGGTCTCGGGGCACGAATCAGACGCGCGGTGGCGGGTCGGGGATCTCCTGCAGCCAGGCCTCCAGCTCGAACAGCGGTAGCCCGACCACGTTGGTATAGGAGCCCTCGATCCATTCGACAAAGGCCGCACCACGGCCCTGGATGGCGTAGGCCCCGGCCTTGCCACGCGGCTCGCCGGTGGCCCAGTAGGCCGCGATATCGCCTTCGGTCAGGTCACGCATGCGCACCCGGGTCGTCACGTGGCGGGCGCGCATCGGCTCGCCCGGGCGCCACAAGGCCATGCCGGAGACCACCCGGTGCTCGCCGCCCGAGAGGCGCCGGAGCATTGCCGCGGCCTCGACGAAATCTGCCGGCTTGCCCAGCGCGTCGCCGTCGGCAGCAACCACGGTGTCGGCCGCCAGCGCCCACTGTCCCGCCGCCAGGCGCTCCCGGGCCGCATCGGCCTTGGCAATCGCCAGGCGCTCGACCAGCGCCTCCGGCGTTTCGCCCGGCTGCGGGGTCTCGTCCACGTCCATCGGGGCCACCTCGAATGCAAGCTGGATCTGTTCCAGCAGTTCGCGGCGGCGCGGAGAGGCGGAGGCCAGCAGCAGCGGATGCGCCACGGACGTCACGCGCGATGGTAAGGGTGGTTGTTCAGCAGCGACCAGGCGCGGTAGATCTGCTCGGCAACCAGCACCCGCACCAGCATGTGCGGGAAGGTTAGCGGCGACAGCGACCACGCCCATTCAGCGCGAGCGCGTACGGCATCATCCAGTCCGGCGGCACCCCCGATTACCAGCGCCACGTCACGACCATCCTGCTGCCAGGCTTCCAGGCGTTTGGCCACGCCCCGGGTGTCCACGCCCTTGCCGCGTTCGTCGAGCAGGATCACACGGGCGCCCTCGGGGATCGCCTTCAGCAGGATCTCGCCCTCGCGGCGCAACAGCGTGGTGGTATCCATCGATTTCGCGCCGGAGGGCCCGGACAGGGCCTGCAGGTTCAGCTCCAGCTCGCGCGGCAGGCGTCCGGCGTATTCGGCGAACCCGTCCGCCAGCCAGTCGGGCATGCGCTTGCCGATCGCGATCAGGTCCAGGCGCATGGCAACGCGCCCCCGCTCAGCCGCGCAGGCGGCGGACGCGCTCCAGACTCGGGTCCTCGGGCGCGGCCTTTTCGGTGTCCGCGGCCTCCTCCGCCAGCCAGAGCTTTTCCAGGTTATAGAAGTCGCGGGTCTCCGGGAGCATCACATGAACGATCACGTCGTTCAGGTCCACCAGGACCCATTCCTGGCCTTCCTGACCCTCGATCCCCAACGGCTGGATACCGGACTGTTTGGCCTCGGCGGCCACCAGCTCGGCAGTGGATTGCACGTGACGCCCGGAGGTCCCGGAGGCGATCACCATGAAATCGGCCAGCGTGGTCTTGCCGCGCACATCGATCGAGCGGATGTTCTGCGCCTTGCGGTCTTCCAGAGCAGTGGTCACCAGCTCCAGGAGTTGTTCGCTATTCATTGTGTTGGTCATGTCCCGTGATTGCGGTTCGACCCGGCCCGGTACAGGCCGCGGTCCTGAATGTAACGATTGACGCTCCCCGGGAGCAGGAAGCGCGGGCTGCGCCCGGCCTGCAGTTCGTCCCGGATGGCGGTGGCGGAGATGTCGAGTTGGGTCACCGGCTGGAAGTACACCAGCCCCCCGGGGGCCTTACACAGCGCCTTTGAATCGTGGGTCGCAGCATTCCCCAGCCAGCCCCCAAGGTCATGGGAGGCCGGGCTCCCCGGGCGGTGCGAGACCACGATATGCGCAAGTTCAAGGATTTGCTTCCAGCGGTTCCATGACGGCAGCCCGGCGAACGCGTCCATGCCCATAATCAGCACCAGCGGCGCCTCCGGCCCCAGCTCCTCGCGGAAGCTGAGCAGGGTGTCCACCGTGTAGGACGGTCCCTGGCGATCCAGCTCACGACGATCGGCGACAAAGCCGGGTACGTCGGCGATCGCCCGCTCCACCATGGCCAGGCGGTCGTCGCTGCCGGTGCCGGGGCTCGCGCGATGCGGCGGCACATGACAGGGGATGAAGTGCACTCGCTCCAGCCCCAGATGCTGCTGGATCTCCAGCGCCGGACGCAGGTGGCCGAAGTGGATCGGATCGAAGGTGCCGCCGAGAATCCCGATCACACCGGGACTGCCTCAGGGAGACGCTGACTCCATCGCGCACAGCAGATCATCCCCAAACCCGGTAGGCCCCTAGCTACGCACATGACCGTCGCCGAACACCACGTACTTGAGTGTGGTCAACCCGTGCAGGCCCACTGGGCCCCGGGCGTGCAGCTTGTCGGTGGAGATGCCGATCTCCGCGCCCAGACCGTACTCGAAGCCGTCGGCGAAGCGGGTGGAGGCATTCACCATTACCGAACTGGAATCCACAGCGCGCAGGAAGCGCCGGGCGCGCGTGTAGTCCTCGGTCACGATGCTGTCGGTGTGGTGCGAGCCATAGGTGTTGATATGATCGATCGCCATGTCCAGGTCGTCGACGACACGGATCGCGAGGATCGGCCCCAGGTACTCCGCCACCCAGTCCTCCTCGGTGGCCTCGGCGATGTCCGACCCGCTGTGGGATAGGATCGCACGCGTTCGGGCACAGCCGCGCAGGCTGACCTGGTGTTCGCCCAGGGCCACAGCCAGGCGCGGCAGGAAGGCCTCGGCCTGGTCCGCGTGCACCAGCAACGTCTCCATGGTGTTACAGGTGCCATAGCGCTGGGTCTTGGCGTTCACCGCGACGGCCAGGGCCTTGTCGGCGTCCGCGCCCCCGTCCACATAGACATGGCAGACGCCGTCCAGGTGTTTAATGACCGGGATCTGCGACTCGTTGCTAACTCGTTCGATCAGGCCCTTGCCGCCACGCGGCACAATGACATCCACGTACTGCGGCATGCGCAGCAACGCACCCACCGCGGCACGGTCGGTGGTCGCTACCACCTGCACCGCCTCGCGCGGCAGGCCGGCCTGCTCCAGCCCGGTCTGGATGATCGCGGCCAACGCCTGGTTGGAGTGCATCGCCTCCGAGCCACCGCGCAGGATCGCGGCGTTACCGGACTTCAGGCACAGCGCGGCCGCGTCGATGGTCACATTCGGGCGCGATTCGTAGATGATCCCGATCACGCCCAGCGGCACGCGCATCTGGCCAACCTGAATGCCGCTCGGCTGATAGGCCATGTCGGAGATCGTGCCCACCGGGTCGGGCAACCCGGCTACCTGACGGCAGCCCTCGATCATGCTGTCGATGCGTGCATCAGTAAGCGCCAGGCGATCCAGCATCGCGGCGTCCAGGCCGCGCTCGCGTCCGTCCTCCAGATCGCGGCTGTTGGCGGCCGCCAGCTCGGCACGGCGTGCCGCAATGCCCTCGGCAATCGCGTGCAGCGCCGCATTCTTCGCGCCCGGCTCGGCCTCGGCCATGCGCCGGGAGGCCACGCGCGCGGCACGCCCCAGGCCTTCGACCTGGGCAATCACGGCATCGGCGCTATCGGTCGGATGTACAGCAGCGTTCATGCAGTCCACTCATTGTAGATTCAGGGCAGGGTCCGCCACGGTCAGCGGACGCCCCGCCATACGGGCCACCAAGTCTAGCAACCCCTGCCGGGCGTTGCCGTTTTCCTGACCCTTGATGATCCGATCAACCCGCGCGGCCTCGGCCAGCAGACCTCGCGCCATCTTCAAGTCCAGACGTGACATCGCCTGGCGCAAGGCCTTTTGGCCGTCCCCAAAACTGCCCTGAAAGGCCTCGCGGTCGGGGGCACCGACTGCCTTGCGCTCCATCGCCTGCACCAGCAGCCGGCACTCGCGTGCCAGGGCCCACAGGATCAGCGGCTCCGCCTGCCCCTCGTCCAGCAGCCCCTCCAGCATGCGGAGCGCGTGATGAACATCGCCGCGCAACGCAGTCGGGGCCAGGCCGAACAATTCGAAACGGGCACTGTCGGTGGTGGCCTCCGCCAGCACGGTCTCGTCGATCTCGGTGACACCGGCCAGGGCCAGTTTCTCGATCTCCTGGCGCGCCGCCAGCAGGTTGCCCTCGACCCGGGCCACCAGCAGGGCCAGCGCCGGGTCGGTAATGCGCAGGCCGTTTTTCTGCAATCGCGCGCGAACCCAGCCGCCCAGTTGCGCCGGCGGGACCGGGCGTGCGTGGATCACCACCGCACGCCCTTCTATGGCCTTGAACCAGGCAGCCCGGCGCATGTCCCGATCCGGTCGCGGCAGATGAAGCATCATCACCAGGTCCGCCTGTGGGTCGCCAGCGTAGGCCTTCAGGTGATCGCCGCCGGTCTTGCCCGGCTTGCCGGTGGCCAGGCGCAGATCCAGCACGCTGCGCTCGGCGAACAGCGAACGGTCACGGATCGCGGCCTCGAAGGGCCCCCAGTCCGACTGTGCGGTCAGGTCCAGCACCGTACGCTCTAGAAAGCCCTGTTCGCGCGCGGCAGCTCGGATTGCATCGGCCGCCTCGATCGCCTGCAGCGGCTCCTCGGCCAGCAGCAGGTAGATCGGCGCGAGCCCGCGCGCCAGGTCCTGCTCCAGGCGGGCGATATCCAGCGCCATTACGGGGCCGCGTCCTCCACGCTCGGTTGCAGGGTGCCGTCCGCGTCGAGCAATGCGGCAACCCGTCGCTGCAACTGGCCGACAATGTCACGGTTCATCGCGTCGCGCAGGGTCTCCTCGCGCTCGCTTCGGCTAAGCACCGCGCTGCCGTCGAACAGGTAGATGCGCGATGCACGTAACGGACCCAGGTCCACCGCCTCCCCATCCACCGGACGCAGGCGTACATCCACCGTGCGGATCAGTTCATATTCGGACACCCGTGCGGCGTCGGTCACCGACAGGGTGCGCCGTTGGTCATCCACTGAACGGATCTCCAGGATCGCGCCCTGGCCCTCGGGGCGTTGATTCACCACCTCCACCCCGGAAGAACCCAGCGTCACAGCCAGCTCCCGGTACAGCGAATCGCGGGTATTGATCCCGGTAATCTGGACCGGATCCATTCCCTCCGGCCACTCCCCGCTGCCACGCAACTGGAAACCGCATGCCGCCAGCGCGGCCGCCAGCACCAGCACCAGTCCCGCGCGCAGCAGGCCGGTCATTGTGGCTTCACCACGAAGTTCACCAGACGCCCGGGAACCACGATCACCTTGATCACGTTCTGCCCCTCGATATGGCGCTGGACGTTTTCGTCGTTGCGCGCGGTGATCTCGATGGCCTCCTTGTCGGCGCCGGATGCGACCGCAATCTCGGCGCGGCGCTTGCCGTTGACCTGCACCGCCAAGGTCTCCTGCGCGGCCTGGCGCGCGGCCTCGTCGACCGATGGCCAGTGCGTGCCGGCTACCAGTTCGTCATGACCCAGAACCTGCCACAACATCTCGGTGACATGCGGGATGATCGGCGCCAGCATGCGCACGATGCCCTCCAGGGCCTCCTGGCGCACGGCGGCCGCGCCAACGGCACCCTTCGGGAACTTCCCGAGGTCGTTCAGTAGCTCCATGTTCGCGGCAACTGCGGTGTTGAACGTCTGACGGCGGCCGATGTCGTCGGTCACCTTGGCGATGGTGTCATGCAGCTTGCGCCGCAGCTCGCGCCCGGCATCGTCCAGCGCATCCACCTCCAGCCTGCCCGGCGTCTCGCCGTTCACGTGCTCGTGGACCGCGCGCCACAGGCGCTTGATGAAACGGTGGGCGCCCTCCACGCCGGAGTCGGACCACTCCAGCGACAGATCCGGCGGGGCCGCGAACATGGTGAACAGCCGCGCGGTATCGGCGCCGAAGCGCTCGATCAGGGCCTGCGGGTCCACACCGTTGTTCTTCGACTTGGACATCTTTTCCATGCCGCCGACCACAACCGGCTGCCCGTCCTCGCGGTGGCGCGCGGCCTTCACCGAGCCGTCCTCCGCCCGTTCCAACTCGACATCGGCCGGGTTGATCCAATCCTTCCCGCCATCCTCGCGCTCGCGGTAGAAGGTCGGCGCGATCACCATGCCCTGGGTCAGCAGCCGGGTGAACGGCTCGTCGGAGTCCAGCAGGCCCTCGTCGCGCAGCAGCTTGTGGAAGAAGCGCGCATATAGCAGATGCAGCACCGCGTGCTCGATGCCGCCCACGTACTGATCCACCGGCAGCCAGTGGTCGGCGCGCGGGTCCAGCATCGCGGTGTCGTTGTCCGCGCAGGCGTAGCGGGCGAAGTACCAGCTGGACTCGAAGAAGGTGTCGAAGGTATCGGTCTCGCGCCGCGCAGGCTTGCCGCATTCCGGGCAGGCCGTCTCGAAGAACTCGGGCATGCGCGCCAGCGGCGAGCCGGCGCCGTCCGGGATCACGTCCTCTGGCAGACGCACCGGCAGGTCGGCCTCCGGCACCGGGACCGCCCCGCAGGCCTCGCAGTGGATCACCGGGATCGGGCAGCCCCAGTAGCGCTGGCGCGAGATGCCCCAGTCGCGCAGGCGGTAGTTGCGCCGGCGCCGGCCCAGCCCGGCCTGTTCCAGGTGTTCGGCGATCGCGGCCTTGGCCGCCTCGGAGGCCTGCCCGTCGAAGTCGCCCGAGTTCACCAGCACGCCGGGATCGGTAAAGGCCGCAGCCTGTACGTCGCACTCGGCACCGTCGGCCGGGGCGATCACCTGCCGGATCGGCAGACCGTATTGCGTCGCGAACTCGTGGTCACGTTCGTCGTGTGCCGGCACCGCCATCACCGCGCCGGTGCCGTATTCCATCAGCACGAAGTTGGCGACCCATACCGGGACCTCCGCTCCGGTCAGCGGGTGGCGGGCGGTAAAGCCCAGCGACCGGCCCTTCTTCTCCATGGTCGCCAGATCGGCCTCGGCCACCCCGCCCTGCGCGCAGTCAGCGACGAACGCAGCCAGTTCGGCATCATGTTCCGCCAGCGCCTGCACCCGCGGGTGCTCCGGGGCCAGCGCCATGTAGGAGACACCGAACAGGGTGTCCGGGCGCGTGGTGTAGACGGTCAGCGGTTCGCCGCCATCCACCGCGAACTCCAACTCCACGCCCTCGGAACGCCCGATCCAGTTGCGCTGCATGGTGCGCACCTGGTCCGGCCAGCCGTCCAGCCCGTCCAGGGCCTCCAGCAGCTCGTCGGCATAGTCGGTGATGCGCAGGAACCACTGCGGCATCTCGCGGCGTTCGACCAGCGCACCGGAGCGCCAGCCACGACCCTCGATCACCTGCTCGTTGGCAAGCACGGTCTGGTCCACCGGGTCCCAGTTCACGGTCGCCTTCTTGCGGTAGACCAGGCCCTTCTTCAGCAGGCGCACGAACAGCCACTGTTCCCAGCGGTAATAGTCGGCATCGCAGGTCGCGAACTCGCGCGACCAGTCGTAGGCGAAGCCCAGGCGCTTGAGCTGGGTGCGCATCTGCTCAATGTTCTGGCGCGTCCATGCGGCCGGCGGGACGTGGTTCTGCATCGCCGCGTTCTCCGCCGGCAGGCCGAAGGCGTCCCAGCCCATTGGCTGCAGCACGCTCCTGCCCTGCATGCGCTGGAAGCGGGCGATCACGTCACCGATGGTGTAGTTGCGCACATGCCCCATGTGCAGCTTGCCCGAGGGGTAGGGGAACATGGACAGGCAATAGAACGGCTCGCCGGGGGCGTCCTCGCGCGCGCGAAAGGAGTCGGCGGCCTCCCAGCGCTGCTGAACCTCCGCCTCGACCTGTTCCGGGGAATAATGCTCCTGCATGCGCCTCACCTGTTCCTTGCCACTGCGACGGAAGAACCGCGCAGAATACCAGTCGCCCCCACCCCCTCCAAGCAAGACATGCCACTGGACATCGCCGGGGCGGCACGGATGCAGGCAAGCATTCGTCCCGGCCTTCATGAGAACTGGATCACAACAGGGGCTGAACAATTTTTGTTCGTAGCGGCCCAAGTAACTGAACACACGAGGTACTTTCAGAACGTCATCCAAGGAGGCAGGAAGTGAGCCACGAGAAGGACGAGATCCCCGTTGTCCAACGCGCTTACCCCGAAGACCTGGGCGAAGTCGCCCCCGAACACACCCCCGAGACCGATTCCCCCGCCATCCGCACGGTACACCCCGAAGACCTGGGTACCTGGCTAGGCAAGGGCTGGCGCGACCTCTGGCAGATGCCCGTCGCACTGGTGCATGGCCTGGTTATCGCCCTGGCGGCACTGATCCTGCTGGGCCTCAGTTGGCAACAGCCGTGGATGGCGTTCTCCTTCCTGGCCGGCATCCTGTTGTTGGGGCCTGTGCTCGCCGTAGGCGTAAACTATCTGGCCCTGCAAAACGAACGCGGCGAGCCAGGGGGCGCCGGCCTTGGCTGGTTGGGCGCCCTGGGCGGCTCGGTCTGGGCCTTTGCCGCGCTGCTGGCGTTCCTGTTCGTGATCTGGGCCAGCTTTGTGTGGATGTGGATCGCCGTCCTCAACATCGGCGAACTCGCCGTAATGGGACAACTGCACCACCTGTTGGGCGCGATGCTCAGTAGCGGCAGCGGCATCATCTCCCTGGTGGGCGTTGTGGTCGCGGCGATCGCATTCGGCCTGCTGGTGTTTGCCCTCAGTCTGGCAACGATCCCGGCACTGCTCGATCACCGTCTGCGCGATGATGCGCCGCAGAAAAGCCTGGTGGAATCAATTGGCGTCAGCCTGAAGGCCTTCAGCCACAACCCAGGCACTCTGATCCTCTGGGGCCTGATCATCACCGCCTTGTTCATGGTGTCGGTGGCCACCGCGCTACTGGCCCTGGTCGTCATCTTCCCCTGGCTTGGCTTTGCCATGTGGCACGGCTACCGGGATCTGGTCGCGGCCAACTGATCCTTCCGCGCCACTGGCCCCGCGCCCACACCCGAAGTCCGAGCACGCCGGGTGCGGTCGCTCGTGCTAACGTAAAACTCCAGCCACGCAACACCGCGACCTAAAGGACAGGAGAGGTTAATGAGCGAGGAATCCAAGGACCAGCCCCAGGATCAGGAGCGCGAATCGCGCCTGAGCGAGGCCTATCATCGCATGCTCCACGAGGTCACCGATGACCTGGAAAAGCTGGAAGACAAGACCAGCAAGGCGATCACCGAAGCGCTGGAGAACGCCCGCGACCGCGTACAAAAAGCCAGTGACCTGACCCGCGAAGAAGCCCATGAAGTCATGGACTATCTGCGCCGTGATCTGCAGGACTTGGGTGCCTACCTCGACAGCCGCAGCGCCGACTGGCGTGGCTGGCTACAGATTGATCTCGGCCTGATCGAAGCCGGCATCAAAAGCGCTCTGGAACGCATCGCGGACCGCACCCGGATCGAGATCACCGAGCTCACCGCACGCGCCCAGGTCATGGGCGAGTGGCATACGGGCGAGATCACCGGGCCCGGCGAACTGCTGTGCAAGAAATGCGAACACCCGCTACATATGACCCGGGTGGGGCGCATCCCGCCCTGCTCCAACTGCCACAACACCACGTTCCGCCGCGGCCCTGGGGGCACGCAGGCCGAATAGGCATTCAGCCCGCTCGGCGCCGGATTGCGGCGCCCGCCATCAGCAGGACCAGGGCCGCCAGTACCGCCGGCCCCATCCCGGTGGCGGTCGCCGGCGTCACGCCCTGACGGGGCTGTACCGAACCCGTGACCACCTCGCGGGTGAACAGCCCCGAGCGTTCCAGCAACCGGCCATCCGCATCGATCAGGGCCGAGATCCCGGTGTTCGTGGCACGGATCATTGGACGCCCGGCCTCCACCGCGCGCACCCGCGCAATCTGCAGGTGCTGGGCCGGGGCCAGGCTGTCGCCAAACCAGGCGTCGTTGGAAACGTTCACCAGAAAGCCGGCCTCCGGCAATGCCGCACGAATGTGCCGCGAATACGCCGACTCGTAGCAGATACTCACCCCAGCCATCTGCCCGGCAATCTGCATACGACCATCCCCCTCACCAGGACTGAGGTCGGACATGGGGATCGCCAGCAATCGATCCAGCCAGTCGAGTTGCCCGCGCAACGGGATATATTCACCAAAGGGGACTAGCTGCCGCTTGTTGTAGCCGGCCCCAGTGGTCACATTGACCACCGAGTTGTATACATGGCGACCCGCCGCCTGATGATCGAAGACCCCTACCAGAAGCTCGCCATCGTGCTCCGCCAGCGACTGGGCGAGCTGCCCCAGCGGACCTTGTACCTCGACATACAGCGCGGGGATGGCGGTCTCCGGCCAAACAACCAGATCCACACCGCCCGCCTCATGGGTCAGGTCCTCGTAAATGCCCAGTGAGTACTCAATGCCGTCGGCATCCCATTTGCGAGCCTGGTCGATATTGCCCTGCACCATGGCCACCGAGATCGGCGCGCCACCGGGCTCCACCCAACGCACCAGCCCCAGTGCTACCGAGGCGATCACCAGCATCCCCGCCAGGCCCGCACCCAGCCAGCGCTGTCCGGGCCGGAACACGGTGACCACCGCCACCGCCAGCAGGGCCACCACCAGACCCGCTCCGAGCTCGCCGACGAGCGGCAACCAGGACTGCAGGGGCGTATCCAGCACGGTGTGACCGAACAGCAGCCAGGGGAAGCCCGAGAACAACCAGGAACGGGCGAGTTCCATCAGCACCAGCCCGCCGGCCAGTGCCAGCATCCCGGCGGGTCGTGCCAGTGGCAGGAAACGCGCGGCCAATCCGGCCAGCAGCGCCGGATAGGCCGCCATCACCAGCACGAACAACACGGTAATAAGCGAGGCGACCACCAGTGGGGCCTGCCCGAAGACCAGGAGACTGTTGAAGATCCAGGTAACCCCAACCCCGAAGAAGCCGAGGCCGAAGGCATAACCCAACACGGTGGCCTGCCGCGGCGTGGCACCGGGCAACAGGGCAAACCAGACGGCCAGGGCCAGGGGTGCAGCCAGAAACCAGCTGACGGGGGCAAAGGCCAGAGTGGCGGCGCCGCCGGCCAGCAGTGCCACCAAGGCCGAGGCCCAGGGCGGCAGACGTTCAAAAAGAGGCTGCATGCGGGTCAGGGGCTGCGTCCGTCGTCCGGTTCCCGGGGCGGTCCGTCAAACGGCTGCGCGCCCTCGCTAGCCGCGACCGCAGCATCCGGCTCCGGAAGCCGCATCTCCAGCAGGTGCAGACGCCGGTTGTCGGCACGCAGCACGCGAAACTGCATGCCATCCACCACGATCTGCTCGCCGCGCCGCGGGACATGCCCAAAATGTGACAGCAGCAGGCCACCGATGGTGTCGAAATCGGCCTCGCTGTACGCGCTCTGGAAGTAGGCGTTGAACTCCTCCATCGGGGTCAGCGCCTTGATGGTGTAGCGCCCGCCAGGGTGCTGCATGATCTGGGTCAGGTAGTCTTCGACGTCGTGCTCGTCTTCGATCTCGCCCACGATCTGTTCGAGCACATCCTCGATGGTCACCAGCCCGGCCACGCCGCCGTATTCGTCCACCACGATCGCCATATGATTGCGACTCAGGCGGAACTCCTTCAGCAATACGTTCAGGCGCTTGCTTTCGGGCACGAAGACCGCCGGACGCAGGATCTCCTGCATATCAAAGGCGGCATCGTCGGGTTCACCAAAGAAGCGCAGCAGGTCCTTGGCCAGCAATACGCCGACCACCTCGTCGCGATGATCGCCGACCACCGGCAGGCGCGAATGCGCGGAAGCCACCACATCGGGGAGAAACTCGGAGAGCCCGGCATCACGCCGCACCACTTCCATCTGGGCGCGCGGGATCATGATGTCCCGCACCTGCATATCGGCGACGTTCAGCACGCCCTCCAGCATGGTCAGGGCCTCGGGGTCGACCAGCTCGCGGGCATGGGCACCGCGCAGGGTCTCGATCAGTTCACGGCGGGTCGTCGGTTCGCGGAGCGGGCGCAGGATCTTGCAGGCCCGGGTCAGCCAGCGACGCCAGATCGGTTGCTCGTCGGGTTCGGGTTCAGGCATCAGGGGCGGTTCCGGCAGGATGCGACGACAGGGTGCGGGCCGGATGCTCGGCAGCGTAGGGGTCGGAATAGCCTAACCCGGCCAGGATCGAGGACTCAATTTCCTCCATCCGCTTGGCCTCGTCCGAGGTCTGATGGTCCAGGCCCTGCAGGTGCAACATCCCGTGTACCACCATGTGATGGTAATGGGCCGCCAGCGTCTTGCCCTGCTCGGCCGCCTCTTGCGCCAACACCGGTGCGCACAACACGACGTCACCCAGATAGGCGTTCGCCTCGGGGGGCAAGCCGGGCGGCAGCGACGGGGCCGGGAATGACAACACATTGGTCGCGTAGTCGCGCCCGCGGAACGCATGATTCAGTGCCAGGCCCTCCTCGGCGTCCACCAGGCGCAGGGTCACCGCCGCCACGCCTGACCCTCGCCAAGCGGCACGGGCGGCGCGGTGCAAGGTGGCGGCGGCGGGCACGCCCGCACGCGGCACGGCGTACTGCACCGCCACCTCAAGCGCCATGTTCGTTGGGTTCGGGCGCGGGACCTGGGGTCCCGGACTCCTGCTCGTGGGCGTCATAGGCTTCGACAATACGCTGCACCAGCGGGTGACGAACCACGTCACCCGCCTGGAAGCGAGTGATATGCACGCCTTCCACATCGGTCAGGATCTGCATGGCGTGCTTGAGGCCGGAGCGCTGACCGCGCGGCAGGTCCACCTGGGTAATGTCGCCATTGACGACGGCCGTGGACCCGAAACCGATACGGGTCAGGAACATCTTCATCTGCTCAACGGTGGTGTTCTGTGCCTCGTCGAGGATGATGAAGGACTCGTTCAGGGTGCGGCCACGCATATAGGCCAGCGGCGCGACCTCAATCACCTGGCGCTCCATCAGGCGCGCGGTCTGGTCGAAGCCCATCAGTTCATACAAGGCGTCGTACATCGGCCGCAGGTAGGGGTCGATCTTCTGCGCCAGATCGCCGGGCAGGAAGCCCAGGCGCTCGCCCGCCTCCACTGCCGGGCGTACCAGCACCAGGCGCTGTACGCGATCCTGCTCCAGCGCGGCCACCGCCGCCGCAACCGCGAGGAAGGTCTTGCCGGTACCGGCCGGTCCGATCCCGAAGCTGAGGTCGTGCTTTGCGATCGCGGCCAGGTACTTGGCCTGACGCGGTCCACGCCCGCGGATCACCGCGCGCTTGAGCCGCAGCGACGGGTCGCTGCCATTCGCCCCGCCCCCATCATCGGCCAACCCCTCGACGTGGGCCGTCTGCAATGCGGTGTGCACCTGCTCCAGACTGACCGGTTCCTCCTGCGCCATGCGGTGCAGGTCATGGATCAAGGCCCCGGCGGCCTGCACTGCGGACTTCGGACCGGTCAGGTTGAAACGCGGCCCGCGATTGTGCACCGCCACACCCAGGCGCGACTCGATCAGGCGCAGATGCGCATCCAGTGGCCCGGAGATCCGCGCGAGCGTCTCCTGGTCACCGGGTTCCAGGGTGAAATCCAGACGATTGGCCATTCAGTTCAGGCGCCGACGGCAGCGGGGATGTCCCGCGCGACCGTCTGCCCGCGCAAGGAGTGCGCAAGGGCCTCGGTAATCTCGACCGGAACCATCTGTCCGATCAGGCTGGGGTCACCGGCAAAGTTGACGATACGGTTGTTCGCTGTGCGGCCGGCCAGCTCGCCCGGATTGCGCTTGGCCGGACCCTCGACCAGCACCCTTTCCACATTACCCACCATGGCCTGGTTACGCTCGCGGCCGTGCTGTTCGATCATGGCCTGCAACTCGGCGAGGCGCGCCTTCTTGGTCGCCATCGGTACGTCGTCCGGCAAGGCCGCAGCCGGGGTGCCCGGACGGGCGCTGTAGATGAAGCTGAACGAGAAATCAAAGTGCAGTTCCTCGATCAGCTTCATGGTCGCAGCGTGATCGGCGTCGGTCTCGCCGGGAAAGCCGATGATGAAATCGGAAGAGAGATCCAGATCCGGGCGTGCCTCGCGCAGGCGCCGGATCTTGGACTTGTATTCGAGCACCGTGTGGCCCCGCTTCATCTGCGCCAGGATGCGGTCGGAACCACTCTGGATCGGCAGGTGCAGGTGGCTGACCAGCTTCGGCTCGTCGGCATAGGCCTGAATCAGCGAGTCGGAAAATTCGACCGGGTGCGAGGTGGTGAAGCGGATGCGCTCGATCCCGTCGACTGCGGCCACATAGTGAATCAGCAGGGCCAGGTCGGCGGTATCGCCGTCGTCCATCGGCCCGCGATAGGCGTTCACGTTCTGGCCCAGCAGATTGACCTCCTTGACCCCCTGCGCCGCCAACGCCGCAACCTCGGCGATCACGTCGTCGAACGGACGGCTGATCTCGTCCCCTCGGGTATACGGAACGACGCAGAAGGAACAGTACTTGGAGCACCCCTCCATCACCGAGACGAACGCGGTCGGGCCATCGGCCTTCGGCTCCGGCAGGCGGTCGAACTTCTCGATCTCGGGGAAGGAAATATCCACCACCGGCGCCCGCTCGCGGCGCACGGACTGGACCATGGCCGGCAGACGATGCAGAGTCTGCGGTCCGAACACCAGATCCACATACGGGGCGCGGGCACGCAGGGCATCGCCCTCCTGGCTGGCGACACAGCCACCCACGCCGATGATCACCTCCGGCCGACGTTCCTTGATCTGACGCCAGCGCCCCAGCAGCGAGAACACCTTTTCCTGTGCCTTCTCGCGAATGGAGCACGTATTCATCAGCAGGACATCGGCCTGCTCCGGGTCGTCGGTACGCTCCGCCCCGTGCAGCTCGCGCAGGGCGTCGAGCATACGATCGGAGTCGTACTCGTTCATCTGGCAGCCGTGCGTCTGGATATAGACCTTGCGGATCATGCTTCGGTACTTCGCTGCTTTGGTTTCAGGACGCGAGCCTCAGAAGGGGACGTCATCGTCATCGAAGGCGCCACCCGAGGCCGGCGCAGGGCTGCGGTTGCCACTCTGCTGGCCGCCACCACCGTAGGCGCTGCCACCACCATAGCCCGGATCCTGGTCGAAACCGCCACCGCCGCCGCTACCCCCGCGCGCGCCGATCAGCTGCATCTCGTTGGCGACGATTTCGGTGCTGTAGCGGTCATTGCCGGACTGATCCTGCCACTTGCGGGTCTGGATCTTGCCCTCGATGTAGACCTGCGAGCCCTTGGACAGGTACTGCGCGGCGATATCCGCCAGGCGTCCGAACATCACGACCCGGTGCCATTCGGTATTCTCGCGCTTTTCGCCGGAATTCTTGTCGGTCCACTGCTCCGACGTCGCCAGACGCAGATTGGTGACGGTCACCCCGTTCGGGGTTTCGCGCTTTTCCGGGTCGGCCCCGAGGTTGCCGAGCAGGATGACTTTATTGACGCCGCGGGCCATGGGGCCTCCTTCAGTCGGGCATGGAGAGACAGACCCGTTAGTGTAGCAGCCTGCCCCGTCGACGACAGTGCGGCCCCGCACAAGGGCAGCCTCCATCGCTTGCCGGCTACCCACATCACAGTGGCACTAGGTGCCGGGCGAGCGCGCCAGCCAGAGCGTGAGCTCGGGAGTATCCGGACCGTTCGGTTCCACCTTCATGTACAAGGAGCCGGCATCCGGTGACAACGCCGCCTCATGCACACCCGGCCACTGCGCAAGTGTTTGCAGCAGCTCCTCCTCGCGCCCGCGCCAGTGAGCGGGCACGGCCATGACCCGGTTGGATCGATAACGCGGTTGCAGGCCGCGCGCGCTCCACCACCAGATCACGAGCAGCGGCACTCCGGCGAGAAACACCCCAACCGGCCCCGCAAGTGTAAGCAATCCGCCCCCCAGTACGCCGCCGGCAAAGATGCCGAGAAACTGCGCTGTGGCAAATCCACCCATTGCAGTGCCCTTGTGGGCCACTGGCGCCACGCGGGCGACCAGCGACGGCAAGCCGGCCTCCAACAGGTTGAATGCGGCGAAGAACAGGATCATCAGCGCGGCCAGCGTCCACACGCCACCGCCATCCAGCACCAGCAGCGCCAACAGGATCTGCACCCCGGCCAGCAGGGCGATGGCGGCACGCATTACGCTGTGTACCCGGCGGCGGCGCTCCCCGAAAAGAATCCCCGGCAGCATCAATGCGAATCCCGCCAACAGCACCGGCACGTAGAACTTCCAGTGGCTCGCTCCTGGCAGCGCGAGGGTCTCGACCAACAGCACGGGGATCACCAGAAAATTGGCCGCCAGGACCAGGTGCAGCACGAAGATGCCAAGGTTCAAACGCAGCAGATCGGGGGCCCGCAAGACCCGCGGCAGGGCCGACCATACCGGCACCATGTCCGGGTGGGCCCGTGTACGCGAAGGGTTAGGCACCCACACAAACAGGATCACAATGGCGACCAGCCCGAGCAGTCCCGAAAGGCCAAAGATCCCGGGCAGCCCTGCGGCCTGATCCACCACCGGTCCCAGGGCCATCGCAGCCGTGAAGGTCAGACCAATGGTCAGACCAATCACGGCCAGGGCCCGCATCCGCCGCTCCTCACCCACGAGATCCGCGGTGAGCGCGAGGATCACCGCCGCCACCGCGCCCGCACCCTGCAGGGCGCGCCCCAGGATGATCCCGTGGATGGACTCGGCGAGAGCCGCCACCAGACTCCCCGCCACGAACAACAGGAGGCCCGCAAGGATTAATGGCTTGCGCCCAACTCGGTCCGAGAGAAGCCCGAACGGGATCTGCAGCAGGGCCTGGGTGAGTCCATAGACCCCAAGCGCCAGCCCCATCAGCAGGGGAGTCGCTCCGGGAATGCGGTCGGCATGCAGCATAAACACGGGCAAGACCATAAACAGGCCGGCCATGCGCACGCCGTAGATGGCCGCCAGACCGCTGGTGGCGCGCAGCTCGCGCGAATTCATGGCGCCCGGGACCGGAGCGAGGCAGGAAAGGTAGTCATGTCCGCGGAGTTTACCGGCAACCCTGGCGCGGAAACCATGGCGCTCGCGGCCTGGGTGTTACCATGGACGGTTTGCGGCGCCCCGGGAATTTCCCTGGCCGCGCCGCCGGACGCAAACCAGTGGAGTCGATCCAGCCCCATGGACAGCATCAGCATACGCGGCGCCCGCACCCATAATCTGAAGAACGTGGACCTCGACCTGCCGCGCGAGCGGCTCATCGTGATCACTGGCGTCTCCGGGTCGGGCAAGTCGTCACTGGCCTTCGACACCCTGTTTGCCGAAGGTCAGCGACGTTACGTGGAAAGCCTGTCCACCTACGCCCGCCAGTTCCTGTCGATGATGGAAAAGCCCGACGTGGACCAGATCGAGGGCCTGTCGCCGGCCATCTCCATCGAGCAGAAGAGCACCTCGCACAACCCGCGCTCCACGGTCGGCACCATCACCGAGATCTACGACTACCTGCGCCTGCTGTTTGCGCGGGCCGGCGAGCCACGCTGCCCGGAGCACGGCGAGACGCTGGCGGCCCAGACCATCTCGCAGATGGTCGATCAGGTACTGGCTCTCCCCGAAGGCGACAAGGTGATGCTCCTGGCGCCGGTGGTCCGGGGCCGCAAGGGCGAACACCACAAGATGTTGGAGGCGATGCGCTCGCAGGGTTATCTGCGCGCACGCATCAATGGCGAGATCCATGACCTCGACGCGCTGCCGGCGCTGGACCCCAAGCGCAAGCACAACATCGAGATCGTAATCGACCGTTTCCGTGTCCGTGAGGATTTGCGCCAGCGCCTGGCCGAGTCCTTCGAAACCGCCACCGAACTTGCCGACGGCCTGGCCCTAGTCGCGTGGATGGACGAGCCGGAACGCGAGCCGATGATCTTCTCCGCGCGCTATGCGTGCCCCGTCTGTGGCTATGCGTTGCGCGAGCTGGAGCCTCGGCTGTTCTCGTTCAACAACCCGGCCGGCGCCTGCCCCACCTGTGATGGCCTCGGCGTGCGCCAGTACTTCGACCCGGAGCGGGTGGTCTCGCAACCCGCGTTAAGCCTGGGCGGCGGCGCGGTGCGCGGTTGGGACCGTCGCAATGCCTGGTATTTCAGCCTGCTGACGAGCCTGGCTCGGCACTATGGCTTCGACGTGGAGACCCCCTGGGAAGAACTCCCGGCCGAGGTCCGCGCCGTCGTGCTGCATGGCTCCGGTACCGATAAGGTCAAGCTTTCGACCCCGGCCGCGAATGGACGCATGCGCACCGACGAACGCGTGTTCGAAGGGGTGATCCCGAACCTGGAACGACGCTACCGAGAGACCGACTCCTCGGCCGTACGCGAGGAGCTGGGGCGCTACCTGGCGGAGCAGCCCTGCCCCGACTGCCACGGTACGCGCCTGAACTCGGCCGCACGCCACGTTTTTGTCAACGACATGACCCTGCCGGAGGTCACGCACATGAGCGTGGCCAACGCCCAGGCCTTCTTCAGTGACCTGCAACTCCCAGGACGCTTCGCCCAGATTGCCGAGAAGATCGTGCGTGAGATCTCGTCGCGGCTGGGCTTTCTCAACGATGTCGGACTCGATTACCTCACCCTGGACCGTTCCGCCGACACCCTGTCCGGTGGCGAGGCGCAACGGATCCGGCTGGCCTCTCAGATCGGTTCCGCCCTGGTGGGTGTGATGTATATCCTGGACGAGCCTTCTATCGGCCTGCACCAGCGTGACAATGCACGTCTGTTGAACACCCTCAGCCACCTGCGTGACCTCGGCAACACCGTGATCGTGGTGGAGCATGACGAAGATGCGATCCGCCAGGCCGATTACGTCGTGGACATCGGCCCCGGTGCCGGCCGCCATGGCGGTCAGATCGTCGCGTCGGGAACACCAGAGGCGGTCACCCAGCATCCCGATTCCCTGACCGGCGCCTATCTGCGCGGAACCCGCTGCATCCCCGTCCCCGAACACCGCATTGAACCCGATCCGGACCGAGAGATCCGCGTGATCGGCGCGCGTGGCAACAACCTCAAGGGCGGGGATTTCGCCTTCCCTACCGGCCTGTTCACCTGCGTCACCGGGGTCTCCGGCTCAGGCAAGTCGACGCTGGTCAACAATACGCTCTACCCCGCAGTCGCCACCGAATTGCATGGGGGCCGCCACCACATCGAGGAACACGAACGCATCGACGGCCTCGAGCTGATCGACAAGGTGGTCGATATTGACCAAAGTCCGATCGGACGCACACCGCGCTCCAACCCAGCCACCTACACCGGCTTGTTCACGCCCATCCGCGAACTGTTTGCGGCCACCGCCGAGGCACGCTCCCGTGGCTACAAGCCGGGTCGTTTCTCGTTCAATGTGCGCGGCGGGCGCTGCGAGGCCTGCCAGGGCGATGGCGTCATCAAGGTTGAAATGCACTTCCTTCCCGACGTCTTTGTTCCCTGCGATGTCTGCAAGGGCCACCGCTACAACCGAGAGACCCTGGAGGTTCGGTACAAGGGGAAGAATGTCCATGAGGTCCTCGAAATGACCGTGGAGGAGGCCCTGGACTTCTTTCAGCCGGTCCCGGTCATCCATCGCAAGTTGGAGATGCTCATGGAGGTCGGCTTGTCCTACATCCAGCTGGGCCAGAATGCGACGACCCTGTCCGGCGGTGAGGCCCAGCGCATCAAGCTGGCACGCGAGCTGTCCAAGCGCGATACCGGACGCACCCTCTACATCCTGGACGAACCCACCACCGGCCTGCACTTCGAAGACATCGCCCAACTGCTTCGGGTCCTGCATCGCCTGCGCGACCACGGCAACACCATCGTCGTCATCGAGCACAACCTCGACGTCATCAAGACCGCCGACTGGCTCATCGACATCGGGCCCGAGGGTGGCAGTGGCGGTGGTGAACTGTTGGTAGCGGGCACGCCAGAGGCTGTCGCCGGACACCCGCGCAGCCATACCGGCCGGTTCCTGGCGCCCATGCTCGCCGCGCCGACGCGCGAAGCCGCCAGCGTTTGAGCGCCTGCTGGACGATCCGACCCGCAACGCCCGCTCCACAGACGGGGATTGCGGGCTTCTTCGTGTAACACGCCAAAACCATCGCCATGTACCTAGCTGTGGAGTCTCACAAGGTTGTCCTCAGGTAGCCCGAGGACGCTGATGGGTGGCTGTTTGTTCAGGCTACCGTGTGGGCGGTGCCAGTTGTAGTCATGGATCCACCGGGGCAGGTGGCGTTTGCGCTCCTCCGAGGTGGCATAGGTGAAGGCGTAGGCCCACTCGCGCAGGGCGGTCTGGATGAAGCGCTCCGCCTTGCCGTTGGTTCGCGGCGTATAGGGCCGTGTCCGGCGATGACGGATGCCCAGCCGACGGCAGGCCTGGCTGAACGCCCGGGCGTGATAGCA
>NZ_AQXQ01000008.1 GCF_000376865.1 Thioalkalivibrio sp. ALJ7
GTGAGCTGGTCTAATTTCCGTGGACACCTCGTTAGGTGGGACGATACCCCCTGGACGAGGAGAACAACCATGGCACGCAAGCGCCGAAGTTTTTCAAGCGAATACAAGGAGCGCGTGGCCCGGATGGTGGTCGATGACGGTCTGGAGGTCTCGGTCGTATGCCGGGATCAGGATCTAGGCGAGACGGCCGTTCGCCGCTGGGTCGATCAGCTCAAGGCGGAGCGCAAGGGGCAACCGGGCGAGGGTCGGCCGCTGACGGCGGAACAACAACGGATCCGCCAGCTCGAGGAGGAGAACCGGCGGTTGAAGGAGGACAAGGAGCTGTTAAAAAAAGCGTCGGCCTTCTTCGCCCGGGAACTGAAGTGATGCATCGCTGCATCACGCGGTTGAGCGGAGAAGGCCCTGTCCATCGTCTTTGTCGGCTGCTGGGAGTGAGCCGGGCCGGCTATTACGCGGCGCGGGCGCGGGCCGAACGTCCAAGCGTGCCCTGCGCCGCTGGCGCTCACCTTGAGCGGGTGTTCGCGGCTTCCGGGCGAACCTACGGCAGCCGGCGTTTGGCAAAAGCCTTACAGGCGGATGGCACCGCCATGGGCCGTTACCGGGTGCGGACGCTGATGCGCGAGCGCGGCCTGCGGCCCGTCTGGCGGCGGCGCTTTGTGACCACCACGCAACGCGACGACCGGGCCCCTGTCGCCGAAAACCATCTCAACCGCGAGTTCACCCCGGCCGGACCGAACCAGGCGTGGGCGTCCGACATCACCTATATCCCAACCGCGACCGGCTGGAGCTACCTGGCGGTCATCCTCGACCTGTACTCGCGCAAGGTCATCGGTTGGGCCCTCGATCGGCAGATGCCGGCGAGCCTGACCTGCGAGGCGCTGCGCATGGCGCTGGAGCAGCGCCAACCGGAGCCGGGACTGCTGCTGCACTCCGACCAGGGTTGCCAATACACCAGCGCCGCCTGGCGGCGGCTACTGGCCCGGCACCAGATCCAGGCGAGCATGAGCCGCCGGGGTAACTGCTGGGACAATGCCGTCGTCGAGCGCTTCTTCCTGAGCCTCAAGACGGAACGCGTCTGGCAGCGCCGCTACGCGAACCACGGCGAGGCGCGGCGGGATATCGCGGACTACATCGCTCGGTTCTACAACACCGTTCGCATCCACTCGACGCTGGGCTACCTGCCTCCCAGCGTCTACGAGCAACCAACGGCAGCCAATCCACCTAACGCGGTGTCCGAAATCACTTGACCGCCACAGTGGAGGGCCGCATAGGTCTACTGCTGGCGCCGTGCATCCGCAGCGCTCACCCGCCAACTCTTCACCCTAAAACCCTTCCCGCCTTCCAAACTTCCTGTAAATCGCGGTTGACCTCGCCCTTCTCCGTGACCTCCGTGTCCTCTGTGGTGAATCACCCTTGACCTTCACATGGCCGATCGCGCACCTGTGGGGCGGAATCCGTATAATCTCGGCCCTTCTCCGCAGCCCCCAAGCACACGAAACATGTCCGATCCACGGCGAAATCCGCTCCATCCTGGTCGTTTGCCCGGCTCCGGCTTCGAGGTGTGGTCAGGCCTGAATCCCTCCGCGGCCACCCTGGCCCTTGCCCACAGCGCAGCCGAATTCAGCGGACCGATACTGGTCATCACCGCATCCAACGAGGCCGCCGATCGCTGGCAGGAAGAGTGGGAGTTCTTTGCCGGGCATCACGACCTTCCGCTGATGCGCCTGCCGGACTGGGAAACCCTGCCCTTCGATGTCTTTTCCCCGCACGAGGACATCATCTCCGAGCGCCTGCGCACCCTGTATCACCTACCGAGCCTGGAACGCGGGATCGTACTGATGCCGGTTTCCACGCTGATGCAGCGCCTGCCCCCACGAGACTGGCTGACCACCCAGGGGCTTTCGCTGCGCACCGCACAGCGTCTGGATCGCATGACCCTGCGCGAGAATCTTGCCAACGCCGGATACAGCGCCGTCCAGCAAGTGATCAGCCATGGTGAATTCGCGGCGCGAGGCGAGATCCTCGACCTGTTTCCGATGGGGGCCGACGAGCCCGTCCGGATCGAGTTCCTGGACGACGAGATCGACTCCCTGCGGCGCTTTGACACCGAATCCCAGCGTTCCACGGAACGGGTAGAACAGCTCGAAATCCTTCCCAGCCACGAATTTCCGCTGAACGATGAGTCCATCCGCGAGTTCCGAACCCGCTATCGGGCCCAGTTCGCCGGCGACCCCTCCAGCCACCCAATCTACCGTGACATTAGCGAGGGACTGGTCCCACCGGGTATCGAGGCCTACCTCCCCTTGTTCTTCGAACACATGGACACGGTTTTCGACTACTGCCCCAAGGCACAGGTCGTCCAGGTTGGAGACATTGCAGGCGCTGCGGAAGACTTCGCGCAGGAGATTCGGGACCGCTTTGAGCAACTCAGCCATCAGTACGACCGCCCCCTGCTGAATCCAGAGCGGCTGTATCTGGATACCAATGGGCTCGGAAGCGCCCTGCGCGAGTACGCCGGGATTGCCTTGGGCGATCCTGCAGCCCCCCTTCCGGCCGAGCGCGGCGCGAATATTCCATTCGATTGCACCCCACTTCCCGAGTTGGGGCTTCAGCAGGGCAAGGACGACGCGGCCCAGCGCCTGAAGTCGTTCGCCAGCGAGCAACCGCGCCTGCTGCTAACGGCCGAATCCGCCGGCCGCCGCGAGGCCCTGCTGACCTTACTGCGGGATCAGGGCGTTGCCCATCACTCCGTCGATGACTGGGCGCACTTCCTCACCGCCGAACCCGGTCTGTATGTCACCGTGGCGGCGCTAAGCGAGGGATTCGTACTGCCGGATGGCATCGCGGTCGCTCCAGAGGCCGCGCTGCTTGGAGAGCGGGCGCGCCAGACGCGCGGGCGTAACCGCAGCACCCGTGATGCCGATGCCGTCATCCAGAACCTCAGCGACCTGACCATGGGCGCACCGGTGGTCCACGAGGAACAAGGCGTCGGCCGTTACCTGGGACTGCAGACGCTCGATTTCAATGGCCAACCTGCGGAGTTCCTGACCCTCGAATACGCCGATGGTGCAAAGCTCTATGTCCCGGTTTCGTCCCTGCACCTGATCAGTCGTTACACCGGCGCGGACGCCGAGCATGCCCCCCTGCATCGACTGGGCAGCGAGCAATGGGACAAGGCCCGCAAGAAGGCTGCCGCGAAAGCACGCGATGTCGCCGCCGAGCTCCTGGACATTCATGCCCGACGCGCTGCCAAACAGGGAACGGTTTTCGCAACCGACACCTCCGAATATCACGCGTTTGCGGCCGGCTTCCCGTTCGAGGAGACCCTGGACCAGCAACAGGCAATCGACGCGGTTTTGGACGACATGGCCGACACCCGTCCGATGGACCGCGTCGTCTGCGGCGATGTGGGCTTCGGCAAGACCGAAGTGGCCATGCGCGCCGCCTTTGTCGCGGTACAAAACCAAAAGCAGGTCGCGGTACTGGTCCCCACCACGCTGCTCGCGCAACAACATCATCAAAATTTCACCGACCGGTTCGCGGACTGGCCGGTCGAGATCGAATCACTGTCGCGCTTTCGCAGCAGCAAGCAACAGGCAGCCGTGCTGGAGGGGCTCAAAGACGGCAAGGTCGATATCGTAATCGGCACCCACAAGCTGCTGCAGGCGAATCTGAATTTCTCCAACCTGGGTCTGGTGATCGTGGACGAAGAACAGCGCTTCGGGGTCCGTCACAAGGAAGCGCTCAAGAAACTGCGCGCCGAGGTCGACATGCTGACCCTGACCGCCACCCCGATCCCGCGCACCCTGAACATGGCGCTGGCCGGCCTGCGCGACCTGTCGGTGATCACCACACCGCCGCGCGAACGCCTGGCGATCAAGACCTTCGTCAATGAATGGAACGATGCGATCATCCAGGAGGCCTGCCTGCGCGAGATCCGCCGCGGGGGCCAGGTGTACTTCGTGCACAACGAGGTGAACACCATCGAACGCACCGCGCAGCGTATACAGGAATTGCTGCCAGGAGCCCGCGTGGGTATTGCACACGGGCAGATGCGCGAACGTGAGCTGGAACAGGTGATGCTCGATTTCTATCACCGACGCTACAACATCCTGGTGTGCACGACCATCATTGAGACCGGCATCGACGTTCCCACCGCCAACACCATTGTGATGAATCGGGCGGACAAGCTGGGGCTGGCCCAGATGCACCAGCTGCGCGGTCGCGTCGGACGCTCCCACCACCGCGCCTACGCTTACCTGGTTACGCCACCCGAAAAGGCGATGACCGCCGACGCGAAGAAGCGCTTGGAGGCCATCGCGTCACTTGAGGACCTCGGGGTGGGCTTCACCCTGGCCAGCCACGACCTGGAGATCCGCGGAGCCGGCGAACTACTGGGCGACGAGCAGAGTGGCCAGATTCACGAGGTCGGCTTTTCGATGTACAACGACTTGCTCAACCGCGCGGTGAACGCCCTGCGCTCCGGCAACATGCCGGAACTGGACGCGCCTGAGGCTACAGGGACCGAGGTCGAACTCGGATTGCCCGCCTTGCTGCCATCGGCGTATGTCCCCGACGTGCATACGCGCCTGATCCTCTACAAGCGGATCAGCTCGGCGGCCTCATCCGAAGCGCTGCGCGATCTGGAGATCGAACTGGTGGATCGTTTCGGGCTGTTGCCCGATGCCGCCAAGGCCTTGTTCGAGGCCGCGCGTCTGCGTCTGAAACTGACGCCGCTCGGCATCCGCAAGCTGGAGCTGGGCCCCGCCGGCGGACGCCTGGTTTTTGGTCCCAGTCCCAATCTCGACATCGCGGCCCTGATCCAACTGGTGCAATCCGATCCACAGGGGTACAAACTGGATGGCCAGAAGGCCTTCCGCTTCTTTGCCGAGATGGAGACCCTGGAGGCCCGGGCGCAGGCCGTACTGCGTCTTTTAAATACCATTAGCCCCGAACAACAGGCCGCCTGAATGTCCGACCACGCCCCGAACACCCCGAACCCTCTGCGCCGCCGCGTCCTCGCGGGCCTCACTGCCCTCCCCGTCGTCGGCTTGGGAAGCCCGGCGATGGCCCAGGCCGGTCGCGAATACCGTATCGAACTGGTGATCTTCGAACACCGCACCGATGAAAGCCGCCGGCTGCAGATGGAGCTGGCCGCTCCCCGGGAGCCCCGTTTCGGAGAATCCGAGCTCGGCGGTCGCGTCTACCGTACCTCGCGGCGGGGCTTCGAACTGCAACGGGCGGCGGGCCGAGTGGAGGATTCCGGCACGGGTCGCGTCCTCGCGCGTCTGGCTTGGGACCAGACCGGGCGCGACCACGCCTCGTCACCGTGGCTGCGTGTACAGGAAGGGCGTCGTCTGGGGGCACGCACATTCGTGCAAGACGAGCCCGGCCCTCTCACCCCACGCGCCCTGGTGGAGGACCAGCACGCTCGATTCGAGCTGGAGGGACGGTTGCGCATCTGGGTCGGACGTTTTCTGCACCTCGAAACCGACCTGATCTATCACGTCGATGAACCGCGCGACGATCAGCCACCACGCTCCGTCGTCGTGCGCGGCAGTCAGCGCATGAACTCCGGGGACGACCTCTTCTACCTGGACCACCCCATTATCGGCATGATTGCGCGCGTCACCCGTATCGACGAGGGGCGTCGCAGCTAATAGAAGCGAGCGATCCGCCCCGCTTTGGGGCGGCGTACCACTCGATGACGCGTCACCGCCACTGCGGCGTGGTTTCCCAGCTCATCCATTGCTGGAACGCGGCCATCCCCAGATCCTCAAACAACAGCTGCAAGGCAGTTCGCCGCGGCTTGAAGACCACCAGCTTCTCCACACCAACGACGTCTCGGGCCACACTGCGGTCCGTCCCCAGGCCGTCAATCAGCCCCAGCTCCAGCGAGCGATCCCCGGTCCAGATCAGGCCATTGAACAGGTTGTCGGACTCGTTCAGGCGGTCACCGCGACCACTGCGCACGACGTCCACGAATTGTTGGTGAACGCCCTGCAGGACACCGTCGAGGTGGTCCACATGGTCGGTGTCGAGCGGCAGAAATGGGTCCAGGAAGCCCTTGTTCTCGCCCGAGGTGAACAAGCGGCGCTCGACGCCGATATTCTCGATCAGGTCCACTAACCCAAAGCTATCCATGCGTACACCGATCGAGCCGACCATGCTGGCCTGGCTGGCGTAAATCTCGTCGGCCGCGACCGCGATGTAGTACGCCGCCGAGGCGCCCACGTCACCAATCACCGCATAGACCGGGATATCCGCGTGCTTCTCCTTCAGGCGCAGGATCTCGTCATGGATATTCGCAGCCTGGACCGGGCTACCACCGCCGCTGTTGATGCGCAGCATCACCGCCTGGGTGCCCTTGGCCTCGAAGGCCTCGTTCAGCACCTTGGAGATGTCTTCCGCATTGGCCGAGGCACTGGAGGCGATCAGCCCTTCGACCTCCACGACCGCCACATGGTCGCTCGGCTCACGATCGCTCTCGAACAGGCCGGCCAGGCCCATGTCGCCGCCGCGTACAAGAATCAGAAGCGCGACCAGATAAAAGAAAAACAACAGCTTGAAGAAGATCCCCCAGCGCCGTGCCCGACGCTGCTCGATCACCTGGGCCTGAACCAGCTTTTCAAGCGTTTCACGTTCCCAGCCCGGTTTGTTCTCGTTCGCCCAGCCCATCTTGATTCCTTTATTCGGTTTCGCCTTCGGCCTGCCGGAAGACGTCTAACAGGGATTCCAGATCCGGTTGCATTCCCAGCGGCGCTTCCTCGCGTAGCCGTTCCGGCGAATGCACCCCGTGGGTCACCGCCACTGCTGGCACCCCGGCATGACGCGCCATCTGCAGATCATAAACGCTATCACCGACCATGCGGGCTCGCGCACGGTCGACGCCCGCGCGATTCATCACATGTTCCAGCATCGCCGGGTTGGGCTTCGACGGGTGTTCGTCACCGGTCGCCGTCGCCACGAAGCGACGTGCCAGACCGGTTGCCTCCAATGCCTGATCCAACCCGCGGCGCGATTTGCTGGTCGCCACAGCCAACAGGACATCGCGCGCCTCCAGCCAGTCGAGGAGCGGCGCCACTCCCGGAAACAGCGGCGTCTCCGGCGCATCCTCGGCGCCCAGGTAACATTCGCGATAGGTCTCCGCGAACTGGCGCACGAAGGCATCATCCGCCTGTGGATAGAGCTCGCGTACGGCGGCGTCCACACCAAGGCCGATGATGTTGCGCAGCGCAGCTTCATCTCGCACGGGCGCCCCGATCTGCCCGGCAGCCCGCTGCAGGCAGTGGACGATCCGGCGGGGCGAATCCATCAGGGTCCCGTCCCAGTCGAACACCACCAGCCGCAGGGCATTCTCCGCTGGTGGCAGGAGAGGTGTATTCATGCGTCGTCGTCGCCCGCGTCCAGGCTCGCCAGAACCGCCACCAGCTCGTCCGGCAGCGGCGCCGAAAAGATATGTTGTTCGCCATCCGCTGACTGGTACCCCAATGCCTGGGCATGCAGAAACAGGCGCTTCAACCCGTGCCGCCGCAACAACCGATTGGCATCCGGGAGGCCGTAGTCGTGATCCCCTACCACCGGATGCCCGATCGCCTGACCATGCACGCGAATCTGGTGGGTACGTCCCGTGCCAATGCAAACCTCGGCCAGCTGGAACGCCCCATGGGTCTCCAGCGGCACAAAGACGCTTTGCGCCTCGCGTGGACGCCCGCCCTCGCCTTCAGGCTCGCCGGCGCTCATGCGGCGACGTCCGTCGTCCTGGCGGCCGCTGGTGATCGGGGCCGCACATTCGATCGGCTGGTCCTTGTCAAAACGGCCAACCAGCAACGCCAGGTAACGTTTCTCCACCCGCCCCTCGCGCAGCGCTGAGTGAAAGTCCTGCAGCGCCGCTCGGCGTTTCGCCAGCAGGAGACAGCCGCTGGTCTCCCGGTCCAGGCGATGGCCCAGCTCCAATTCGCAATCCGGCCGCAGCTGACGCATCGCCTCGATGATCCCAAAGGCCAGCCCACTGCCCCCGTGGACGGCGAGACCGGAGGGCTTGTCCAATACGAGAACATCGTCATCTTCAAAGATGATCGCCTGGCGCAGCCGTTCCAGCACCTTGGGCGGGATCTCGGCGGTGGCCGTTTCCGGCCGATCCAGATCGGGCACCTTCACCTCATTGCCCGCTACCAGCCGCTTGTGTGCCTTGGCACGGCGCCCATCCACCCGTACCGCCCCTTGGCGCACCAGGCGATAGATCAATCCTCGCGGCACGCCCTTCAGCTCGCGGAGCAGGAAATTGTCGAGCCGTTGCCCGTCACCCCGTTCGGTGACCTGCAAAGTACGAGGGCCGGAGGATTCACGCCTTGCATTCATGGCGCGGGATGCTACCCGAGCGGCGCGTCCCGGGCTACAACACACACCACACGCAATACCGAAAAAACTTGCCCATACGGGGGGTTATGCCCTACATTGGCGCACGGTACGTAGCCGCGTGAAGCGGGCCAAGTACCTCGAATCATCCGCCACTTCGACCCGCGAGCTGACAGCAGCTTCCGGTCGGAGGGCCATCGCCGAAAAGCGACACTGTGACACTATTTCTTCTAACCCAGTCCTGTCTCCCCGGCTTCGCCTCCCGCAGGCGACTAAACCCGTGGTTGCTGGTGAATACCTGGCTGGCGCGCTGGCTTGCGCTACGCGCCGCCGCTGCGAGCACGCGTGCGCAAGCGTTGCCGTGCCGCCGCTCCATCACCACTTCACGGGCTTTTGCTGTTACCGCCGGCTGGCAGGACGGCCTACCGAGTCCAATGCATGAAACGGATCCTGATCAATGCCACGCAGCCCGAAGAGCTGCGTGTCGCCATGGTCGACGGCCAGCGGCTGTACGACCTGGACATCGAACTGCCTTCGCGCGAGCGCAAAAAGGCGAACATCTACAAGGCCAAGATCACCCGCGTCGAACCGAGCCTCGAGGCTGCGTTCGTCAACTTTGGTGCTGATCGTCACGGCTTTCTACCGTTCAAGGAAATTGCCCATTCGGCGGTGGGTGGTCCCGCCGACAGCGACAAGCCGATCCGAGACTTCCTGAAGGAAGGCACCGAACTCCTCGTACAGGTCGAGAAGGAAGAACGCGGCAACAAGGGTGCCGCGCTCACCACCTATATCAGCCTGGCGGGCCGCTATCTGGTCCTGATGCCCAACAATCCCAAGGCCGGCGGCGTCTCGCGCCGCATCGAGGGGGAAGATCGTGCCTCCCTGCGTGACGCCCTCTCCGGCCTCAACATGCCCGAGGGCATGGGGGTGATCGCGCGCACGGCCGGGGTTGGCCGCAGCACCGAAGAACTCCAGTGGGACCTCGACTACATGACCGCCCTGTGGGCCGCCGTGACCGAGGCCGCCGAAAAGGCCAAGGCGCCGGCACTGATCCACCAGGAAAGCAACGTCATCATCCGCGCCCTGCGCGATCACATGCGCAACGACGTCGGCGAAGTCATCATTGATGACAACGACGTCTACCAGCAGGCCGAGGAATTCGTGAGCCTGGTGATGCCGAACAGCCTGCGCAAGCTCAAGCGCTACGACGACCCGGTCCCGCTGTTCAATCGCTATCAGATCGAGAGCCAGATCGAGAGCGCCTTCGATCGAGACGTCACCCTGCCCTCGGGTGGCGCCCTGGTGATCGATCACACCGAGGCCCTGATCTCCATCGACGTCAACTCCGCCCGCTCCACCAAGGGCGGCGATATCGAAGAGACCGCCTTCCACACCAACCTGGAAGCGGCCGAAGAGGTCGCCCGTCAGCTACGCATCCGCGATCTGGGCGGCCTGATCGTGATCGATTTCATCGATATGAACGCCAACAAGCACCAGCGCGAGGTGGAAAACCGGCTGCGCGAGGCGCTGGAGATGGACCGTGCACGGGTCCAGGTCGGTCGCATCAGCCGCTTCGGTCTGCTGGAGATGTCGCGCCAGCGCCTGCGCTCCTCGCTCGGTGAGTCCAGCCAGAACACCTGCCCCCGCTGCGAGGGCCATGGCCAGATCCGCAGCGTCGAATCTCTGGCTCTGTCGATCCTGCGCCTGATCGAAGAAGAGGCCATGAAGGACCGTACCGGTCTGGTCATGGGCCAGGTTCCGGTGGATGTCGGCACCTTCCTGCTCAACGAAAAGCGCGAATCGATTACCGATATCGAAGATCGCCACAAGGTCGACATCAGCATCATTCCCAATCCTCACTTCCTTACCCCTCGTTTCGAGGTCCGCAGGGTGCGGGGGGACGAGCGTGAGGAGGCCATCAGTGATCGCGGCTCCCACGAGCTGGTGGAAGCCGTCGAGGAAGAGACCACTCCGCACCACGAACGCCGTAGCAAGGTCGAAAAGCCGCTGGTGAAGGGTGTCAAGATGACGGGTCCCGCACCGGTCAGCGATTCCGCGACGGAAACGCCGGAACCGGAAGCGCGAGTACCCCAACCGGGCTTCTTTACCCGCATCTGGTCTTCTTTGTTCCCCAACGCCCGCCCAACCGAAGACGAACGCGAACCGGAAGCGTCCGGCAAAGCCGGTGGCCGACGCGGCGGTCCCAAGGGCGAAGGTGGCGGCGCCGGCAAATCGGGCGGCCGAGGGCGCGGTGGTAGCCAGAAAAAGGCAGCCGACAAGACCCAGGCTTCCAGCGAAGAGGCGGGCAATGCCAAAAAAGGTGCGTCCGACAAGCCTGAAGGTGGTGGCAAGGGGCGTTCTCGCCGCGGCAGCGGGGCGGCCAAGAAGGACACCAACGGCCGCAACGAGGCCGCAAAGGAGTCGCAGGACCGCAAGCCGGCTGCGAACGCCAAAGTCGACGACAAGTCCGCGGGCAAGCCAGCCGCACTTCAGGCCGACAACAAGTCGGCGGCGGAGCCCACAGGCGACAGCCCGTCCGAGCCCAATTCCAAGGGGCCGGAGAAGACCGAGGACGACGACGCCAACAAGGGCCGTACACGCAGCCGTCGGTCCCGTCGGGGCGGACGCCGTCGCGGCGGCCGGGGTCGTTCTGGGGGGGATCAATCCGGTGAAGCGGGGTCTGAGGCCGGGAATAGCAATCATCAGGACAACGATTCCGCGAATTCGCCGAATCAAGAGGCCCGCAAACCGGAATCCAACTCGGGCCCCGCTGCGACACCTGAAGCCACGAGCCCCAGCGACAACGCACCCGAGCCACGAGCCAAAACGAACGTGGCCGATAGTCCCGATCAGGCCTCTAGCCCCGAGGCATCGTCCGGCGAGCCCCCCAAGGGCGACGACACCGATGCGACGGGACCGGCCTCGCCGCGTCGAAGCCGAGGCGGCCGTAGCCGGAAGCCGGCGGCCGACAAGGCCCCAGCAGAAGCTCGCTCGGATGCGTCCGACACGTCTGCCGCGGCAGCGGACCCGGCTTCGGGCCAGAAAGCCGAACCCGCGTCCGTAACCGGAGCGGGTGCCGCGAGCGATCCGGCCTCGGAGAAGACGGGCAGCGCCGGCCCTGATGCCGCTGACACTCCAGCGAAGCCCCGCCGCTCACGGGCGAAGGCCCCGGCACGTGATGCCGATGCTAGTGCACCGTCGAACCAGTCCGAAGGCCAAACGCCGGGACCCAGCCAGCAGGCTGACCCTTCCGGCGATGCACCGAGCCCTTCTGGCCAGAAAGATCGTGATTTGGCGTCTACTACGGAGAGCAACGAGAAGCCCGCACAACGCGAGCCTCGCTCCGAACCGGCCGCCGAATCGTCCGATCCAGGGGAGCGCAAGGGCGGCGACTAAACGCCCGTCCAAAACGCAAAAGGGCCCGGCAATGTGGCGGGCCCTTTTGTTTTCTGAGCAGGTTCAATGACCACGAGTGGCGCCGCACTGCGCGGGCCGCGCAACCGTTCAAGCCCGGTTGTACACCCCCGTCCGTCAGGAAGCCTTCAGGGCACGATGGGTACGAATATGCTCCAGCAGGCCATCGGCCGCAGCCTCGACGAGATCCATCACGTGAACGAAGCCCTGATCGCCTCCATAGTACGGGTCCGGAACCTCGTGTTCGTCAAACTGCGGCGCAAAATCCAGAAAGCGCAAGAGCTCCGCACGCCCACCAGCGGGTCGAATATCTTCCGCATTCTGGTAGTTCGCATCGTCCATCGTCAGGATATAGTCGAACTCTTGAAAATCTTCGGGCTCAAGCTTGCGGGCCCGCAGATGCTCCAGGTCATAGCCTCGGGAGCGAGCCTCCTGGCGAGCTCGGGGGTCTGGCTTGGCCCCGATGTGATAACCCGCCGTACCGGCCGAGTCCACCTCGATGACATCCTCCAGGCCGTGTTCACGCACACGCGCCTCGAATACCCCATGCGCCATGGGTGACCGGCAGATATTGCCCAGACAAACCATCAATACGCGTATCTTCGCCATACATCCACACACCCGTCTCGAACGAGTGCTCAGGATAGCAAACCGACCGATCCCGAGTTCCCGTGCTTCTTGCACCACCCTTCTGTGTGCGATGCTGGAGTTTTCCATCGGCGGAGCATGCCATGGCCGACCTGAGCGGACCCCGTGTACCCGGCTGGATGGTGCCAGGCGCCAGCCCGGCAGGAACGGCGGCCAGCGAGCGGCTGAATCTGACCACCGGCACACGGGTTGAAGTCCGGGTGATTGAGGTGCTGGCTGATCGCGCGGTGCGGCTTCGGCTCGAGGCGCCCACGACACGCACGGGTCCTGGCACGCCATCAAAGCCCGTAGTCACTGCACAACTGGCGGCGGGCGCCCTACCTGACGCCCTGCTCAATCGAAGCGCGGCGGCGATACGCGCCCAGCCCATGCTGGCCGAGATCACCCGTACGGAACCCCGCCTGGAGGCACGCCTGATCCCGCTGGCCGCCGACCGGACCGAACCTCGGCCGAGCAGGAACGTAGCGGCGAATCCGGCCCAGCAATGGCTGGGCCAGGAGCTGCGCCATCAGTTGCCGGGCGCCCGCCCCTTGGCACAGGCCCTGCAAAGCCTGCTACCCAGCGCACTGGCGGCGGCGCGCCCCGATGGAGGCGCGGCGCCTGCTCAGCCCGCTCCACCCGCATTGCAGCGAATCCTTGAACAGCTCCCGGGCCCGGGGCAACTCGTGCAGCCGGACAAGCTCCGCCACCAGGTGCAACAGTCCGGTCTGTGGATGGAGGCGATGTTGGGACAGGCCGTACGCAGCACAGTCATCGCGCCCCAACTTGCCACCGATCTCAAGGTTCAACTCCTGCGTGCCGCCGATCAGCTGCGCCAGACACCGCCCCAGCCACGCATGGCAACGCCGACGGCTCCTGCAACACCCACGCCGGCAGTGACCACGACCCTGCCTTCCTTTACGGGGCTCCTGGAGGGATTGCTCAAGCGCGTGACGTCACTGCAACTCCAGTCGCTGCAGTCCTTTGCCAGTGATGAGCCCGGGAACAACCGCTGGTTCTTCGAACTTCCGTTTCGGGGCGAGCAAGGCATACACGGCATAATGGGCGAAATACGTGAGGGTTCCGGCGCCGAGCAGGAGAGCCAGAACCCCTGGTCCATCGTGCTGACCCTGGATCTGACCGAACTTGGTCCGACGCGGATCGCGGTCGCCTCACGCGAAGGGAATATGAACGTCCATTTCACGGCGAGCGAGCCCAACACGGTCGCGCGACTGCGCGAGCAGATGCCCGAACTCCGGGAACGCCTGGCTCAGAGGGAACTCAAGATTTCCGGGCTCTCGGTGCGCCAGGGCCCCGTCGACACCGACCCGAGACCGGCCTCCGGTGGGCCCCGCATGCTCGACGAACAGGCTTGAGGCCATGGAAGACAACGATTCACGCTCATCGGCCCAGGACTCATCAGGCAAGGGCTCAAACGCCGATCGCACCACCCGCGCAGTGGCCTTGGAATGGGACCGCCGAAAGGCACCACGCATTACCGCCGCCGGGTCGGGGCTGACGGCGGATGCGATCCTGAAGATCGCCGAAGAACACGGAATCCCCCTGCACCAGGACCCCGGTCTGAGCGAGGCCCTTGCGCAGATCCCGCTAGGCAGCGAGATTCCCGAAGAGCTCTATGTGGCCGTTGCGGAGATACTGGCGTTCGTGTTTCTGCTGGCCGGCATCACTCCCGACGACCGAGAAGATGGCTACCGCGGGCCCGGACCGCGATCATGAATACCCGCTTGACCCGCTCCCGGCGGCAGTTCCGGAACCGTGTAGGCTGAACAGGAGATCGAGTTCGGTGGTGGTGAGTCCGCAGCGGCGACGAACCTCTTCCCGCCCCTGCCCCTCCTGGATCAACCGAATCGCCTGCTCATAGGCGCCGCTGTCGCCATCGCGGGCCCGCAATTCGCTGTGCTGGTCATGCAGGCGCTCGAGGGCACGCTGAACCGAGGCCTGTGCCTGACCATGCGTCGCAACCCCCTCGGACAAGGCCTTCATCGCGCCCTGCAATGCCATCACCGAGGTTGCCTGGCGCTGGTAGTCCACGCGCAGCGCGGCCAGCTGCCGGCGCAACAAGATCACCACACCCACTGCGAAGCCAGCCACCACAGTGGCCAACAACGCAATCAATGCAGCCAGCCAGACCAGTAATCCCTCACCCATTTCGCACTCTCTCCTGGCACCCAGGGCTCGACGATTGTCGCGTGAATCATGCCCAAATGACCAGCCATACGGGCGATCGATACTCCACGGGGAATTTTTGGCGGTGAGGATCGGCTCTTACCAGGACAACACCGCTCAGGCGTAGTCGTCGATCAGGCCCCGCCTGGGGGGCGGACGCTCGTCCTTGCGCGGAGGGCGTTGCTGAGTCGGGCGCACAGCGGGCCGGAAGACGGGATCCCGATCATGGTCATCGCTCAGGCGCCGCCCGGGAACGGTTGTGTGAACCGGGCGCACGGTCCGGTCCGGCTGGAGTTCATCGACCATGATTCACCTCCCCGGCTAAACCCGATGGCCCCTATCCAGATGGACCCCGGGTATCGACCTAGAGTTCGCGCAACTGCGCCCACTCCTCGTCCGATAGCAAGCGGTTCAGGTCGACCAGGATGGTCAAACCTTCCTCCGTGCTGGTCACACCCTGAATGAAGCGGCTGCTATCGTCATTGCCGACCTCCGGCGCCGGCTCGACGGAGTCCGGCGAGATTCGTACAACCTCCGAGACCGAATCGACCAGGATGCCAACGTTCTGGTTGTCGACATCGATAATAACGATGCGCGAAGCCTCGTCGGATTCGCGATCATCCAAGCCCATCCGGCGGCGGGCGTCGATCACGGTCACCACGTTACCCCGCAGGTTAATGATCCCGAGGATGTAGTCCGGCACGCCAGGAACCGGCGCGATCTCCGTCACCTTGAGGACCTCCTGTACCTGAAGGACGTCAATGGCATAGGTCTCGCCCGCCAGACTGAACGTCACATACGGGGCGGTATCGGCATTGGCCATGGCTTGTACGTCTTGTGCGCTGCTCATGTCGTCCTCGTCATTCCGTACAGGTACAGACTGCCCTGTAATATCGTCCTGCCCAGTGTATCGGCCGCACATCCGGATGCTTGAACGGACATGACAATCGGCAGGCCTTGATCACTCCCAGGCCCCTTCATCCAGGGTCCGGTCGAGTGCCTCCAGATCCAGCAAAGTGGCCATCTTTTCGCGTTCCACGCCGGCCAACCAGGGAAGGCGCCGGCGGTGGCTGCGCCAGCGCAGCGAATCCGGCTGGATCACACGCGTGCCATGGACTGCGCGGCAGGCAAGGGCAAAACGCGAGCCCGCGACAAAGACCACCTGGCGGGCGGTGTCGGCCTCGTATTCACGATCCTCGGGGGTTACCACCGCCGCAAGATCAATCAGCTGCACCCGGCCCTGCTTCGTATCCGCGAGCCCAAGGTACCAGACCGAGTGATTCGGAGTGGGTCGCACCTCCAGACTGTCCAGCGGGGCAACACCCCCAAGCGCATGCAATGGCGCCAGCAAGGTCAAATTGCCGGCCTCGATCACCAGGGCCGAGAAGGACTGCTCGGGACGCGCGTACTCGCGCTCACCCGGCACGGTCGGTGGCGGAACCACTGGCGCCTCGGCGGCCACTCCGACCTCGCGCATCGTGGTTTCCACCTCCACGACAGGCTCCGCCACCACGGACCGCGGCTCCAGGATGTCCGGGCGCAAGAGGGGGCGAGCCGGTGCCGGATCGTCCAACAAGCTGCCGAAATAGTCGTCCAGCGCTTCCGGTTCCGCCTTCAGGGCGAGATTATCTGCCTTGGATGGGTTCATCCGCGTCGCCTCCGCTCATGGGGCTCGGACAGCCTTCCTCCGATCGCCTCCAGCAGGTCCGAATAGGCCAGCACACCACGGGCATCCGGGATCATAAAACAAAGCGGCTGCCCGGCACTGGATGCATCGCGAAATTTCGTGTCCACCGGGATCACGCCAGGCCAGACGTCATCGTCATACAGGCGACGCAACTCGGCCAGCGCCTCGTGCGCCGCACGCGTACGGCGGTCGAACAAGGTGGGGATAATCCGATACTTGAGTTCGGCCTTACGCGACTTCTGCACCATCTTCAGCGTGTTGATCATCCGTTCAAGCCCCTTCAGGGCGAGGAATTCGGTCTGCACCGGCACCAGCAACTCGTCGCAGGCCGCCAGTGCATTCACCATCAGTACCCCGAGCATCGGCGGGCAATCCAGCAGCACGTAGTCGTACTGGTCTTCGATCTTTTCCAGGGCCTGCCGCAAAACCAGACCCATGCCGCTGCGGGTACCCAGCTGACGATCCAAAGTCGCCAGCGCCGTACTGGCCGTCAGCAGATCCAGCCCGGGAAAACGACTCTCGCGGATCAGGCCCGTCGGGTCAGGCGCTTCGCCCTCCGCGCACTGGCTGAACAGCTCGTACACGCCTCGGGTAGCCGTCTCCGGATCGTGGCCAAAATAGGCGGTCAGCGAGCCATGCGGGTCGACATCCACCAACAGCACACGCTGCTCTGGTCCGGACAACAGGCCACCGAGGGTCACCGTCGTCGTGGTCTTCCCCACGCCCCCCTTCTGGTTTGCTACCGCCCAGACCTTCATGGTGTGTCTCCATCCGTTGAGAGCGGTGCGGGTGCCAAGTCGTCGCGCAGGCGCTCCGGCTCCTGTGCGCCTTCGGCACGTGGTCGTGCCCCAGGCAGCACCACGATCGAGACACGCCGATTCTCTGCCCGGCCGTCCGCCGTATCGTTGCTCGCCACCGGGCGATGTTCGCCATAGCCCAGAGCCACCAGGTTTTCGGGATCGACGCCGGCCACTTCAAACTCGTTCACTACGGCCGCCGCCCGCCCGGAAGAGAGCTCCCAGTTGGAAGGATAGACGGCGGTCTGGATCGGCACATTGTCCGTGTGCCCCTCTACATGGATGCGCGAGACACGCGGCGCAAGGATCACCCCGACTTCACGCAGCAACGCCGTTGCCTCCGCATTGAGCGTTGCGGACCCGGAAGGGAACAACAACCGGCTCGTGATCTCGATCTCCAGCCAATAGGCCTCACGGGTGACGCGCAGATCGCCGTCCTCGATCCACTGCGCCATAGCCTGTTCGATCTCCCTAGCCGTATCCGCCAGGTCGTCGAGGAAGGCCTGCATTCCATCAGCCTCGGGGGTATCGTCCATCAACCCGCTCAACGCCATATCGATCGGCTGCGGCCCATCCTCAACCAGCCCCGGTTGCACCTCGATCGGCACCAGGGCTCGCAGATCCTGTGGACTGCGCTCCCGAGCCACGGTCGGCTCCCCCACCTGGATCGGATCGGCTTGCATGGGTGCGCGGAACGCATCCACAAGCGACTCCGAGAGGACTCGGTATTTCCCGTCATCCACCGAGGAGATTGCGTACATCACCACAAAAAACGCGAGCAGCAGCGTAACCAGATCCCCGTAGGGAATGGCCCAGGCCTCGTGATTCTCGTGTTCCTCCGCCCGCTTGCGTCGTGCCATGGTGACCTCACTCGTGGATGAAGCCACTCAGCTTGCTTTCGATGTTCCGGGGGTTCTCGCCCTCGGCAATCGCAATCAGCCCTTCCATCAACATTTGTTGATGTTGCGAGCGATTCTGAATAATTGACTTTAATTTGTTTGCCACCGGAAGGAACAACAGGTTCGCCGATGCAATACCGTAGATCGTGGCCACGAACGCCGCCGCTATCCCCGCCCCCAACTTGCTCGGATCGGCGAGGTTCTGCATCACCGCCATCAACCCCATCACCGCACCCACAATGCCCAGAGTCGGGGCATAGATCCCCATACTCTCGAAGACCTTGGCCCCTTGCAGGTCAAAGTGCTCGCGGTTGTCCAGGTCGGCCTCCAGGATCTGTCGAATGGTTTGAGGCTCACTGCCATCAACCAGCAGCTGCAACCCCTTGCGCGCAAACTCGTCGCTTTCCTCGTCGGCCAACGTCTCGAGACCCAGCAGGCCCTCTTTGCGCGCGACATTCGACCACTCGACGATCTGCTCGACCATCGCCCGGTTATTGATCTTGGGTGGCTTGAAGGCCCAAGGCAGGATGCGCATCCCATGCAAAAACACCACCATCCGCGCCTGCACCAGGGTCGCCCCCAGGGTCCCCAGCACCACGATCACGAAGGCAGCGGCGTTCCACAGCGCACCCAGACCACTGCCCTTGGCAATACTTCCGCCCAAGACGGCCACCAGCCCCAGCGTGATCCCGACGAGGCTCAAGATATCCATGTCAGCAGATCCCCTTTACCAGGGCCGGTCCGATCTCGGGCAACGGATACACGTGGTCCGACAGCCCCGCCTCGGCAACCGCCGCGGGCATCCCGTACACCACACAGGTCGCGGCATCCTGCGACCACACCTGAGCACCAACCGCCTTCAGAGCACGGGCCCCTTCACGGCCATCCGCACCCATACCGGTCAGCACCACGGCCAGGACCTGCCCCCGCAGGGCATCAACGGCAGAAGTAAACGCCGCGTCCACGCTTGGCTTATAGATCGTCCCCAAAGGGCTCTCGGAAATACGAACTTGCGTCTGGCTTCCGCGCTCCAGGGTGGTTTGCATACCACCTGGCGCGAGAAGGGCCACACCCGGCTTCAGGACATCACCGTCCTTCGCCTGGCGCACCTCGATATTGCACATTGCATTCAGGCGCTCGGCGAAGGCCGGGGTAAAACTGGCCGGCATGTGCTGCACCAGCAGAATCGGGAGTGGAAAGCTCGCTGGCAGCGGCTTCAGAACTTCCTGCAAGGCGACTGGGCCACCGGTTGAGGTCCCAATCAGCACCGCGCGCATTTGCCGCAGCGGCGTCTTGGGACGCGTACTGACAACTGGGGGAGCCTGCTTGCGGGCGTCGGCCGCAACCCGGTCGGCCTCCTCCCGGCGCGCGTTGGGCCGGGCCTCGCGAGCAGGCGCACTACTGCCCGGTGCACTCACCGAGCGTGCCCGGCTGCGCGACAAGGAACGCACGCGCCGGCGCAACAGCATGCGCGCGCTGTCTTCGTCGCTGGCCATGTCGCTGAAACGCTTGGGCAGGAAATCAACCGCCCCCGCCTCCAGCGCATCCAGGGTCGCCTGCGCACCTTCGGTGGTCAGGCTGGAAAACATCAGGATCGGCCGCGGGTTCTCGGCCATGATCTTGCGTACAGCGGTGATGCCGTCCATTACCGGCATCTCGATATCCATCGTTACCACATCGGGATCCAGCTCCCGAACCTTGGCAATCGCCTGTTCACCATTCTCGGCTGAACCGACCACCTCGATGCCGGAATCGGAATCGAGAATCTCCGCAATTCTTCGACGAAAAAATCCGGAATCATCGACCACCAGGACCTTGATCGGCATCCTCAGCCCTCGCTCGACCGCACCGCGCGGCGCGGCCGACCGGACATCTGCAGTTGCCGCATCAAGATGGTCACCAGGTCCGAGACGTCGAGGATCAGCGCGATTCCACCATCCCCCGTAATGGTCGCCCCCGCGAGGCCCTTCACCCCCTGCAGATTCTGACCGAGAGGCTTAATCACCACCTCTTCCTGTCCCACCAGGTCGTCCACCACCAGCCCCACCTTACGGTCGGCAGTATGCACCACAACCACATGGGCTTCCTTGCTCGGCTCGGGCTCGTGGCTAGGCTTCAGCCAGCGCTTGAGGTAGTGAATCGGGAGCGCGTGCTTGCGCACGATGATGACCTCCTGGTCATCCACGTAGTGCGTCTTGGTCAGATCCAGGTCCAGGATCTCCGAAACCGAGGCCAGGGGGATCGCGAAACGGCGCCCATCCAGAATCACCATCAAGGCCGGCAAAATCGCCAGCGTCAGCGGCAGTTTGACGCGCAGCGTGGTCCCGACACCAATCTCGGACTCAATGTCGATCATGCCGTTGAGTTGCGAGATCTTGGTCTTGACCACGTCCATGCCGACCCCGCGGCCGGAGACATCGGAGATCTCCGTCTTGGTCGAGAAGCCGGCCATGAAGATCACGTTAAAGGCCTCGCGATCCGTCATGCGCTCAGCCATGGCGGGCTCCATCAGGCCTTTCTCCACAGCCTTGCGACGCAGGGCATCAGGATCCATGCCACCGCCGTCATCCTTGATCAGGAGTGCAATATGGTCGCCTTCCTGCGCCGCGCCCAGCACCACGGTGCCCTTGCGCGGTTTGCCGGCGGCCTCGCGCACCTCGGGGGTCTCGATACCATGGTCTACCGCATTTCGTACCAGGTGGACCAACGGATCGGAGAGCGCCTCGACCAGGTTTTTGTCGAGGTCAGTATCCTCACCGAAGATCTCCAGTTCGATCTCTTTCCCCAGATTGCGCGACAGGTCGCGAATGACTCGGGGAAAGCGATTGAAGACCTTCTTCACCGGCTGCATCCGCGTCTTCATCACCGAGGTCTGCAGGTCCGAAGTCACCAGCGCCAACGAACTGATCGCCTTGCCCAACTCGTCGTCGACATGCTGCGAGCGCAGCATACTCAGGCGATTGCGCACCAGCACCAGTTCGCCAACCAGATTCATGATCTCGTCCAGGCGCTCGGTGTCGACGCGGACGGAGGTTTCGCCCTGCGGGGCCGAGCGGCCTCCAGCCTCGCCGCCCCCGCCTGCGCGGGCAGCACCACCACCCTGCCCTCCAGAGCCGACCTCCGCTTTGGCAGGCTCTTCGGCCGGGGCACTGGGGACCGGCTCTGGCGTTGCGGGTTCGCGGGTTTCGCTTGTGGGCGTCGCCACAGGGCCTTCGCCCCGGGACTGCAATTCATCCAGCAGATTCTCGAATTCGTCGTCGCTGATCAGGTCGCCGCTCGCAGCGGTATCCACATCACCGTCCGTGGCACCGGCCGGATCGGACTCCGAATCCTTGGCCAAGGGTGCGGGCGCAGAGTCCCCATGCAGGGTATCCAGAAGCGCTTCGAACTCGTCGTCTGTGATCTCGTCACCAGCCCCCACCATTCCGTCCGCAGCCGAGTCCTTGGGCTCGGGTTCAGGCTCAGGCTCAGGCTCAGGTTCCGGTTCCGGTTCCGGTTCCGGAGGTGATGACGGAGCCGCGGCCACATCTTCGTTTCTGGCCATGCGGCGCAGATCTTCGACCAGATCCGCTTCTGCCGGCGTCGGATCGACACCGGAGCGCAGATCCCCGAACATGACGTTCAGGCTATCCAGCACCCGAAGCATGGTGTCCATCAGGTGGCTATCCACCCGACGCTCGCCATTGCGCAACAGATTGAAGACATCTTCGGCGTGGTGACATACGGTCACCAGCGCGTCCAGGCTCAGGAAGCCGGCACCGCCCTTGATCGTATGGAAGCTGCGAAAGACTGCATTCAGAAGCTCCCGGTCGTCCGGGTTCTGTTCCAGGTCAATGAGTTGCTCGTTGAGCCCCTCAAGAAGTTCCCCGGCCTCGATCAGGAAGTCCTGAAGGATTTCGTCGTTGGGGTCGATGGCCATTCAGTCTCTCCAATCCCGTGGCGCCAGTCGCATGAGGGGTGCTGTCAAAAGCCCAGGCTCGACAACAGATCGTCCACCTCGTCCTGTCCTTGAACGACATCTCCGCTGGAATCTTGAGTCTTTGGCACACTCGGGCCATGCCCTTTGCGGTCGGCTTCGCGGTCGTCCTTGCTCCGCTCGATGGAGGCCTCGGCCGCTTCCACCTGCTCCATGCGGCCACTGGACAGCCGGATCAGGGACACCAGGTTCTCCTCCAGGTCCGTCACCAGCTGGATCACACGACGAATGACCTGCCCCGTAATATCCTGATAACTCTGGGCCATCAGCACTTCGGAGAGCAGTCGCCGAAGTTCTTCCGTATCGGTACCAGCCTGGGCAAAGAAGCCATCCAGATCCCGCGCGAAATCCCGGAACTCATCCACCGATAGCTGGCGGTTACGAAACCGTGTCCATTTTTCGGTCAGCTCAGCGGCCTGCTGGCTGAAGGATTCGGCGATGGGAAGACTCGACTCGATCGCATTCATCGTGTCGTGTGCCGCCTGTTCGGTCATCGTGACCACGTAGTTCAGGCGTTCCTTCGCATCGGGGATCTCGGCCTGCGTCAGCTCGACCAGTCTCGAGTCGCCCCGGAAGCTCTGCAAGGCCTCGTGGAGGTCTCGAGTCAGTTTGCCCAGTTCATCGAAGAGCTCGCGGTCATAAGGACGCGCCAAGTCCTGGACCAACGCCCGGGCACCCGTGTCGTCACCGGCTTCCAGTCGCTCGACGAGCTTGCGGGCGAGATCGAGCTGACCGTCACGCGGCGGATGTTCCTGTTCAGTCATGAAAAGCCTCTTGCTGAAACCCCGCCGCCAGGATATGACTCCCGGCGGCGTTAACAGGCGAACCGGTCCACTTTGGCGCCAAGCCAAAATGGACCGCTATCGGCACCAAGTTATCCTTGCGCCTCAATACGTTCAAAGATCTTATCGATCTTTTCCTTTAGGGTTTCAGCGGTAAACGGCTTGACCACATAGCCATTCACACCTGCTTCCGCCGCCTCCACGATCTGGTCGCGCTTGGCCTCTGCCGTCACCATCAGCACCGGCATCGACTTCAGATTGGCATCCGCCCGGACGGCCTTGAGCAAATCGATGCCCGGCATGTTGGGCATATTCCAGTCCGTAATCAGGAAGTCGAAGTCACCGTTTTGCAACATCGGCAACGCGGTACTCCCATCGTCGGCTTCCTGGGTATTGTTAAAGCCGAGATCGCGCAAGAGGTTCTTGATAATGCGCCGCATCGTGGAAAAGTCGTCCACGATGAGAATTTTCATTCCCTTGTCCACACGTCACTCCGGGATTCGTAGGGTGGGTTTTAGAATAACTGCAAAGCCGTGCCGTCTTCGAGCCACGACCCCATGCGCGCGCGCAGGCGGATCACCGCCTGACTGCGGATTTGGCTGACACGCGACTCGGTCACGCCCAACACCGCACCGATCTCGCGCAAATTCAGTTCCTCGATGTAGTACAGCGAAAGCACCAGACGCTCGCGTTCTGGCAAGTCGCCCAATGCCTCGGCCAGTTCCTCGCGGAACTCGCCCGCTTCCATATTCCGCGCGGGCGAAACCTCCTGACCCTCGATCACCCGATCGGCGCCATCATCGCCGCCGCCGAGGTCGTCCAGCGCGAACAAATGGGCACCGGCGTGATCCTGAAGCATCTCGTAATACTGATCGATGGGCACTTCCAGTTCCGCCGCGACTTCGCTACCGCGTGCGGCCCGGCCTTCGCGCGCCTCGACCGCCTGAATCGCGGCGGCGATGCGGCGGCTATTGCGGTGCACCGAACGCGGCGTCCAGTCACTACGGCGCAATTCGTCAATCATCGCACCGCGAATACGGATCCCGGCATAGGTCGCGAAAGTGGCGCCCTGGCCGCCCTCAAACTGCCGCGCGGCCTCCAGCAAACCGATCATTCCCGCCTGAATCAGGTCATCCACCTGGACCGAGGACGGCAGGCGGGCCATCAAATGATGGGCGATCCGGTGCACCAGTTCGATGTGATCAGCAATCAGCTGTTCGTGCCCACCGGATGCAGTGGACGTTGTTTGGTAGCCGGAAAGTCGATTTCGGGTCGTCATCATGCACTCTGGAGCATTCGTTCCACGAAAAACCCGACGCCCCCGTGGTCACCCTTACCGACCGGCCAACGATCAACCGTCCGGGCCAGCTCGGCGAAGGCCTTGCCCGCCGGGCTGCCGGGATACTGCTGGACCACCGGCGCGCGCTTCTGCACCGCCTTGCGTAGGTGCTCGTCCATGGGAATATAGCCGGCCAGGTCCAGGACAACCTCCGGCAAATAGTTGCCGCAAACGGTATTCAGTTTCTGCATCAGGCGGTCGGCACCTTCGCGCCCGCTGACCATGTTGGTCACCATGCGGAAACGACGCATGCCGTGGTCCCGGTGCAGCACCTTGATCAGGGCGTAGGCATCGGTAATCGATGCCGGCTCGTCACAAACCACCACCAGGGTCTCTTGAACCGCGCGACAGAACGAGGTCACGGACTCCTGCAGCCCTGCTGCGGTATCCACGATCAACACATCCAACGGCTTGCTATAGGCGCTGAAGGCATGGATCAGCCCAGCATGTTCGGCCGGGGTTAGGTTCGCCATCGCGGCGATGCCGGAAGCCGATGGCACCACCTTCACTCCGTCCGGCCCCTGGACCAGCACATCCTCCAGGCTCTCCACCTCGCCGGTCACGAGGTCGTGCAGCGTTCGTTCCGGCCGCAGGCCAAGCAAGAGATCGACATTGGCGAGGCCTAGGTCCGCGTCGAACAGCATCACTTCGCGCCCCAGCCGAGCCAGGCCCACCGACAGGTTGACCGAGACATTGGTCTTGCCAACGCCACCCTTGCCGGAGGCGACTGCGATGACCTTCAAGGGTTTGTTAGTGCGTGGCATAACGGCCCTTTCCAACCGGGTGAATCAGTTCCAGGCTCGCGGGTTCGGCACTGGTGGCCGGACGCGGTTGCGAGCGCGCTCGGCGCGGCGGGTCCATCTCCGCCAGGCGCTCGGCGGCCCAGGTCTCGCGGGCGTTTGCTTTCGCCATTGAACCATCCGCGTCGTCATCCAGTGCCAGGTGGGTCAGATGGCCGGTATCCACGCGATGGAAGTCTTCCGCGACGCGCTGACCATCGCTGACGAATCCCAGCCCCAGATGTTGATCCAGCAGCACTGACAACACCTCGCCTAATTGTTCGGCCTCGTCCAGCTTGGTCAACACCAGCGCCGAAGGCTCTGCCTTGCGGAAGGCCTCGAGCACCCGCCGCAGGGTGTTGCCCTGAGTAGTGGCCGATACCACCAGCCAGCTCTCGGCGCGAATGCTCGGCGGCAGATGCGCAAACAACGACTCCTCTTCCACTGCGTTCGGAGCCTGCCCCGCCGTATCCACCAGGATCAGGTGTCCATCCTCCACCCGCCGGGCCAGGTCACGCAATTCGCGCGCATTTTGCAACGCACGGACCGAGACCCCCGCCATCTGGGCAAAGGCCTGCAGCTGCCGCGTCGCGCCGATCCTTTGTGAGTCCAATGTAACCAGCGTAACCGAATCCGGGCCCATGCGACGGATTTGGCGCAATGCGATCCGCGCGAGGGTGGTGGTCTTGCCGACACCTGTGGGTCCGACCATTGCCAGCAATCCGCCTTCGTCGAGGATGGTTGGGCGATGCGTCGCGATCGCCCCCGACAAGCGGGCACGCAGACGCTCCCATGCCTGCTCCGGGGAGCTGTCATCCAGAATGCTGCCCGCAAGACTCCGTGCCAGGGATTCACTGAAGCCCCGGTCCATCAGGCGCGCCTTGCACTCGGCTGCCAGCGGGTGGCGCGCAGCCCATCGGGCCTCTTCGCTCTCGGCGTACTGGCGATTCATCAGGCTGCGCAGGTCGCGGAGCTCCTGACGCATCGCCTTCAGCTCCGGATCGGCGGGCCAGGAAGGCGCCCCCTGCTCCGGGGCTCGTTCGGCGGACGGGCGCGCGGGGCTGCTGGAGCGTGTCCTTTCCGGCTCGTGCATCGGCTCGGAGGATTCACCGTCTTCCAGCGCGGCGACCACCTCCAGCCAACCATCGACGCGCCGGCTGGACAGAATCACCGCATCTTCGCCCTGCTGCTCGCGCACCTGACGCATCGCGTCACGCATGTCCCGGGCCCGATATCGTCTGACGTTCATGCTTTATCTCCTGTGCCGCTTGCGCGACGGAACCCTTTTGCTCGTTCTTCGGCGCTTGTTCTCAGGCGCTCACGTTCAGGCCGGCTGTTTCTGTGACTCTTCCTGGCCCACGGTCGCCACCACCCGAATCCGACGGTTGTCCGGGATCTCGGTGAAGGCCAGCACCGTCAGGCTACGAACCGCGCCGCGCAGCCACCCGGCAATCCAGGACCGGATCTCCGGTGCCACCACCAGGATCGCCGCTTGTCCGGCCATCTCCTGACGGCGGGCCGCATCGGCCACCGAACGCTGCAACCGTTCCGCCAGTCCGGGCTCCAATCCAACCGTCCCGCCCGAGCTGCCTTGCAGGGACTTATGCAAGAGCTGTTCCAGCGAGGGGTCCAGTGCGATCAATGGCAGCTCATCCTCCGGTCCTACAAGGTCCTGGACGATCGAACGCGACAATGCGACGCGCACGGCGGCAGTCAAAGTGCCGGGATCCTGACTCTTTACACCCTCGTCTGCCAGGGTTTCGGCGATCGTTCGCAGATCGCGAATCGAGACCTGTTCGGCCAGCAGGTTCTGCAACACCTTCAGCACGATCGACAGCGACAGCGTCTTGGGAACGAGGTTCTCCACCAGCTTCGGAGAATGCCGGGCCAGCTGGTCCAGCAGATGCTGAGCCTCTTCGTGGCCGATCAGGCGGTGAGCGTTCTCGCGGAACACCTGCGACAGGTGCGTGGCAATCACGGTCGAACAATCCACCACGGTATAGCCCGCCCCCTGGGCCTGGTCCCGATCCGCCGGATCGATCCACAGGGCGTCCAGGTTGAAGGTCGGATCCTTGGTGGGCGTACCCGGCACCGTTCCAAAGACCTCGCCCGGATTGATCGCCAACTCGCGATCGGGGAACACCTCGGCCTCGGCCACGGTGACTCCGAGCAGACTGATGCGATAGGCATTGGGGCTCAGTTCGAGGTTGTCGCGGATATGCACCGGCTGCAGCAGGAAACCCAGTTCCTGCGACAACTTGCGCCGAACCCCCTTGATGCGGCCCATCAACTGTCCGTCCTGGGTGCGATCCACCAGTGGAATCAGGCGGTAGCCGACCTCCAGGGACACCAGATCCACCGGTGGCACGTCTTCCCAGGTCAGATCGCGATCCTCCGAGCGGGTTGCAGACTCGGACTCCGGTGCGATGCGTTCAACCTCCACCTCTGCCTGGCGGCTCTGCCGCCTGAGCAGGTAGGCCCACCCAAAGATCAGCGCGGCCAGACCCAGAAACACCGCATTCGGCATACCCGGTACGACGCCCAGTGCGGCAATCACCCCACCCGCGACATACAACACGCGCGGATTGGAGAACATCTGGCCGTAGACCTGCTGGCCCATGTCCTGGCTGCTGGTCACGCGGGTCACGATGATTGCGGTGGCCGACGACAGGACCAGCGAGGGGATCTGGGCGACCAGGCCATCGCCAATGGTCAAAAGCACGTAGTTGGTGGCGGCGTCGCCAAGGGACATCCCGTGCTGCACCGCACCAATGGTCAGGCCACCGATGATGTTCACGAACAGGATCAGGATGCCCGCGATCGCATCCCCGCGAACGAACTTGGAGGCACCGTCCATCGAGCCGTAGAAATCCGCCTCGCTGGCGATCTCTTCGCGGCGCTTGCGCGCCTCTTCCTGGCTGAGGATGCCGGCATTCAGATCGGCATCGATCGCCATCTGCTTGCCAGGCATGGAATCCAGCGTGAAGCGCGCGCTGACCTCGGACACGCGCCCAGCCCCCTTCGTTACGACTACGAAGTTGATAATGATCAGAATCGCAAACACCACCAGGCCGACGGTGTAGTTCCCACCGACCACGAAATCACCAAAGGCCTGAATCACCTTGCCGGCGGCGTCCGTTCCGGTATGCCCTTCCAGCAGGATCACGCGCGTGGATGCGATGTTCAGCGCCAGGCGCAGCAGAGTGGCAACCAGCAAAACGGTTGGGAATACGGCGAATTCAAGCGGCCGCGGTGTGTACACCGCCACCATGATCACGACCAGCGACAACGCGATATTGAAGGTGAACAGTACGTCCAATGCCAACGGCGGCAATGGCAGTACCATCATCGAGAGCATCGCGACCAACAGGATCGGCGCGCCCAGCCCCCATTTGCCCACGTTCCCGAGGCGGTCGAAGAAGGCCATCAGCGATTCCTCCGATTACCGCGTTGCTTGTCGGGATCCAGGTAGTCCTCGGGTACCGGCAGGTCACCTGGCATTTCGGCATCCGCGTCGGCGCGCTTGAGCTGGTAGACGTAAGCGAGAATGCGCGCCACCGCCACAAACAGCCCGTTCGGGATCTCCTGATTCAGATCGGTGGTGAAGTAGATGGCTCGTGCCACGCGCGGGGCCTCGACACGGATGATCGCGTGCTCATCAGCCACCGCGCGGATCGAGGCCGCCACTTCATCCGCGCCCTTCGCCACGACCTTCGGCGCCGCCATGCGCGAGGCCTCGTAGACAATCGCCACCGCATAGTGGGTCGGGTTGGTGATCACGACGTCGGCCTTGGGCACCTCCTCCATCATCCGGCGCTGGGCCATCTCCTGCTGCAACTGACGGACCTTCTGCTTGACCTCGGGCTTGCCGTCGGTCTCCTTGTATTCGTCCTTGACCTCCTGGCGAGTCATGCGCAGCTGCTTTTGGTGGTTCCACATCTGGAACGGGGCATCGATCGCCGCCACCAAGATCAACGCCGCCGAGACCGCGATGAACGTTCCCAGGACCAACTGCGCGGCATGCGCAATCCCCTGATGGAGCGGCTCGTATCCCAGCATCAGCAGTCGATCCGAGAACGTGGCCAGCACCGCCACCGCCACGCTGGAGATCAACACGAACTTGGCAAAGGTCTTGCCGAACTCCATCAAGCCCTGCCAGGAGAAGATCCGCTTGAGGCCCTTCAGCGGATTCAGCTTAGAGGCCTTCGGTGCCGCCGCCTTCCACGAAAAGTTGGCCCCACCAATCACGATCGGCGCCAGCATCGCGGCGACAATGAGCACGCCAAACAACGGGAACAGCATGCGCAGCGTCCGAAAGATCTCCTCCGCCAAGTACGGCAGCAACAAGGAGGAGTCGTACACCATCTCGCGTTCAATATCGAAGCGGTTACCCGTCTGATCCGCGAGCTGCGCGCCCATGTGCGGACCGAACATCAACATGAAGCTCCCAGCCGCCATCAGCACCAGGAACGTGCTGAGTTCACGCGAGCGCGGTACCTGCCCCTTCTCCTTCGCCTCGCGCAGGCGTTTCGGAGTCGGCTCTTCACTTTTTTCTTGTCCGCTCTCGTTCTCGGCCATCTCAGAAACCCATCCGCGTCTGCATCAGGTGGAAGCCTTCGAACATCAACTCCCCGAAGCGCTCCGGCAGCCCGGGCAAGGTGAACATCAGCAGCACAAAACCCATCAGGATCATCATCGGGAAGCCCACCGCGAAGATGTTGAGCTGCGGCGATGCGCGGGTGATGACCCCCATGGAGATATTCACCAACAACAGCGACGCGACCGCCGGCAAGGCGACCAGTACCGCGCCGACAAACATCATGGAGCCGAACGCCGCCAACGCATGGAACGCCTCGGCATTCAGACCCGTCGGCGCAATGGGCATGGTCTCGAAGCTGGTTAGCATTAGTTCGAGGGCAATCAGGTGCCCGTTCATGGCCAGGAACAGCAAGGTCGAGAAGATTACGAAGATGGTCGACACCACCGGGACTTGCACCCCCTGGGCTGGATCCACGATGGACGCAAAACCAAGACCCATGCCCAGTGCGATCACCTCGCCCGCCTGGGTCACGGCCGAGAACACCATTTGCAGGATGAAACCCATGAACACACCAATCGCGATCTGATGCAGGGTGACGACGACCCCCTCCAGGCTGAGCGGGTCGATGTCCGGCAGCACCGGACCCTGCATCGCGACGAAAATCGACAGGAGGAGCGCCAGGCCCATGCGCACACGGACATTCACGGTATCGGCGCCAAAAATCGGCATGGCCACCAACATGGCGCCAATGCGCGCGAACGGCCACAGGACCGCCCCCACCCACAGCACCAGCTGTTCGGCCGCCAGGGTCACTTAGCCCACCATCCCCGGCGCGCCCTCGTAGAGCCGCTCGGTGTAGTCAATCAGCAACGCCAGCATCCAGTGGCCACTGATCAGCAGGGCCGCGAACATCGCCAATAGCTTCGGGATGAACGACAGCGTCATTTCCTGCACCTGGGTAGCCGCCTGCAACATGCCGATCGCCAGGCCCACAGCCAAGGCGGTTAGCAGCGGTGGCGCCGCCAACAGCACCACGATAGTCAGGGTCTCGCGCCCCACATCGACAACCAGTTCGGGTGTCATCTGGATCTCCTAAACAAAGAAACTGGTGGCGAGGGTGTTCATCATCAGGGCCCAGCCATCGACCAGAACGAACAACATCACCTTGAACGGCAGAGAGATGATCAGCGGTGACAGCATGACCATCCCCATCGACATCAGGACGGATGCGACCACCAGATCAATGATCAGAAAGGGAATCAGGATCAAAAAGCCGATCTGGAAGGCGGTCTTCAGCTCGCTGGTGATGAAAGCGGGTACCAACAGGCTCAAGGGGATGTCCTCGGCTTCCTCGAAGCCGTCGATCCCGTTGATCTCGGCGAACATCGCGATATCGCTTTCGCGCGTGTGCGCCAGCATGAACTCGCGCAGGGGCTGCACGCCCGCCTCCAGCACCTCTTCCGTACCCATCTCCTCGTTCACATAGGGCACGAACGCAGTCTCGTAGATCTCGTCGAACACCGGTGCCATCACGAACAAGGTCAGGAAGAACGCCAGGCCAATCAGGATCTGGTTGGATGGGGTCTGAGTCGTCCCCAGGCCCTGACGCAGGATCGCCAGCACCACCAGGATGCGGGTGAACGCGGTCATCATGATCAGGATCGACGGCAGCAGGGTCAGCAGCGTCATCAGCAGGATGATCTGCAGCGTGACCGAGTAGGTCTCGCCCCCATCCCCGTTGGTGGTCACGGTCAGGGCCTCGATGCCCTGTGCGACCTGAGCACCCGCCAGACCCGGCAAGGCCAACAGACCCAAGGCCATTGCGATTCGCATAACCCGCGACATCACGGATTTCCCCGTTCGCTGGCGGGCGCGCTACGGCGGCTCACGGCGCGCTTGAGTGCGCTGGAGAAATCCGGGGTCTCGCCCACCGCCGCCGTCACCGGCTCGTTCATTGTGTGCAGGGTGCGAATCCCGGAGGGCGCCACGCCGACCAGGACCTGCTCATTCCCGACCTGAACGAGCACCAGACGCTCTCGGGTCCCCACCGAGCGTGCCGCTACGATCTCGATCGCCTGCGATCCCCGGTTCAAGCCACCCTGTGTGCGACGAAGGACCCACCCCAACACCACGATGGCCCCAATCACGAGCACCAACCCGCCAATCAGTTGGGCCAGATAGCCCGCCGCACCACCACTGCCACTGTCGGCAAGGGCGTTGAGTGGCCAGAGGCTCCCCGTGACGGCCGCCAAAATGGTGGCCGATATGCGCGTATAACGTTGATTCATGGCTATTTAAGCTTTCGGATCCGCTCGCTGGGGCTAATCACGTCGGTCAGGCGGATACCAAACTTTTCGTTGACCACCACCACCTCGCCATGGGCGATGAGCGTGCCGTTTACCAGCACGTCCAACGGCTCACCGGCTAACCGGTCCAGCTCCACCACCGAACCCTGATTCAACTGCAGGAGGTTGCGGATCGGGATTCGGGTACGGCCGATCTCCATGGAGATGGTGACCGGCACGTCCAGCACCATCTCCAGATTCATCTCTTCGCCATCGCCCTGAACGACTCCCGACAGCTGTTCGGGCTGCAAAGCCTCGGCGCTTTCGTCAGGCTTGTGCTTGCGCTCTCGCTTCTCGACTTTCTCTGCTTTCTCGGCCTTCGGGGTATCCTCTGCCACCGCCTCGGCACTGCTGCCACCCTGTGCCTCGTTCAACAGGGCGTCCGGGTCGGCGGCGCCTTCGTCGTCCTCGTCCTTCTGTTGAGCCAGAGCCGCCGCCCATTCATCGGCCAGGGCTTGGTCATCGGAGCCACCTTCCGTCGAATCCGTGGCCTCGTTTTCCGTGGCCTCTTCATCCGGGGTTGGAGTGTCCTGTTTGGGATCGTCGGTGTCTGCCATGTTGCGGCCCTCTATCGTTTGATAATGCGTTCCGAAACCTGGAGCGCATTCATGCCATTGGATACGCCGAACTTCCCACGGAACATCGGGATGTCTTCGACCTGCAAGGTGATCGTGTCGGGGAGATCGACCGGGATAATGTCTCCGGGCTGGATATCCAGCAGTTCACGCACCGTGACCTCGGTCTCGGCGAGCATGGAGCTGATCTCGACCTCCGCGGTCTGAATCTCCTCCTGCAAGGCGTGCATCCAGCGCTGATCCACATCGGAACGGTCGGACTGGATACCGGTATCCAGCTGCTCGCGTATCGGCTCGATCATCGAGTACGGCAGGGTTACGTGCAGGTTGCCGCCCCCACCGTCGAGCTCGATGTGAAATTCGCTGATCACCACGATCTCGGTGGGCGAGACGATATTGGCGAACTGGGGATTCACCTCGGAGTTCAGAAACTCGAACTGGAGCTCCATCACCGGCTGCCAGGCCTTCTGCATGTCCTCGAAGGCACCCTGAAGCACCCCGTGTACGACCTTCATCTCCATCGGCGTGAAATCACGCCCCTCGATACGCGTGTAGTAACGCCCGTCCCCGCCAAAGAAGTTGTCGACCAGGATGAACACCAGCTTGGGATCGAACACGAACAGCCCCGTGCCATGCAGCGGGTGCGCGCGCACCAGGTTCAGGCTGGTAGGCACGAACAGCGAATGCATGTACTCGGAGAATTTGGTGATCCGGGTGCCCACCACCGAGATCTCGGCGGACCGCCGCAACACGTTGAACAGACGGACCCGGAGATGACGCGCAAAGCGCTCGTTGATCATCTCCAGCGTGGGCATGCGCCCACGGACGATCCGATCCTGGGTCGCGAAATTGAATTCCCGCGCCTGCCCATCACTGGGATACGGGTCTTCGACCTCGACTTCGCCCTCGTCTACACCGTGCAGGAGGGCATCGATCTCGTCCTGGCTGAGGATATCCGTCTGTGCCATGACGAGGCTCCTACTGCATCACCAGTTCGTTGAACAACACGGCCTCGACCGCGTTCGGGGCATCCCGCGAGCTCAGAATTTCCCGGATCGCCTCTTTCAGCTCCTCCGCAAGTGTCTCCTTGCCCGACCGTGTGTTCAGGTCTTCATAGCGCTGCTCGCCCAGGATGCCGAGGACGTCGTTGCGGATCGCCGGCATATGTCGCTCAAGCGCCGCGGTGACGTCCGCGTCGTGCGTCACCAAGCTCAACTCGGCCCGCAGGTAGCGAATCCGGCCTGGGGCCTCGATGTTCACAGTCATCGGCTCCAGGCTGGTGTAGAAGCGTTCCGGCGGGCCGGTTTCGACTTGCTCGTCATTGCCGTCTCCGGCGAGGAAGAACCAGGCCGCTCCCGCAGCCCCGCCGATCAATAGAACGGCAACCAGCAGCAGGACAATCAGTTTGCCCATGCCACCCTTCTTCGGGGCGCCGTCTTCACCGCCATCCAGATTGACTTCCTTCTCTGCCATTTCGCACCCACTGTCCGGTTAAACCAGGAATTCCCTCTTGGCCAGGACCATAGCAAGCTGGATGCCAGAGTTCGATTTTCTTCGAACTATCCGACGGTTATGACACAAATAAGGTATTGAAGAGGGCGCGGACGCGCCCCTGGAGACCGGATAACGTCAAGAATCGGCCGTCACAGCGCACCGAAAGACGGGATCTTGGCGCCCATCAGAAGGGCCGGCCAGAACGTCCAGAGGGACTCTGTACATCAAGGTAGAAAAGGGCCCAGGGCCACTGCCCGGGCCGGCAGTTCAGGCAAACAGGTCCAGGCGACGGTTCAGCATCGAAAGCGTGCTGCCTTCGTCGTCATCGTTGGCCTCATCCATGAGCTCCGCCTCGGCATCAGCCGCCGCCTGCTGCGCATCCTGCTCGGCCTGTTCTTCAGCCGCCTGATCGGACACGGTTGCATCCTCGAGCGTCAGCCCGCTCTCCGCCAGACTATCGCGCAAGCGGGGCATGGCGGCTTCGAGAACTTCGCGGGTCACTGGATTGGCACTGATGAACTGGATGCTGGTGCGATCACCATCCACCAGCACGCGCACATCCAGGCTCCCCAGCTGTGGGGGGTGCAGCTTGAGCTCGGTACGTCCACCCTGAGCCTGCGCGAGCATCCGGACCTGATCGGCCAGCTCCCGCGCACCGTTCGGCTGTTGCAACAAACGGGTCAAATCCAAGCGTGGCAGCGCTCGCGCCGACTCACTCGCTTCGGATTGCCCGGCCAGAGCCGGCAACACACCCTGCACCGTATCCGCTCGGGAGCGCCGGGCATCATCACCGCCCTGCGTCATCCATTGGGTCAGCACATCCAGCACATTCTCGCGAGTCAGGCCCACAGGTGCACCCAGCACCTCAGGTTTCAGGTTGGCCCCGCCCCCTGAGGCCTGGCTGGCTTCGATAAAGAGACGCATCACGGCCGCCGGCAACGGCTTGACCGGAAGCGCCTGCGCCTCGCCACCGGAACGGCCCGTTACCGGAGTCGTTTCGCTCCGTCCGGAGGCATTCGAGCCGGCATCCGATACTGCCGCCATCAAACCGGCGAGCGGCAAACCCTTGCCATCGGCCTCTTCCTGGCCGGCGAACTCCTGCCCGTCCAGCAGATCCTGCAAGCGTGAGAGCATCGCCTCCAGGTCCAGCCCTTCAAGCTCGTCCGCTGGGACCCCGAGATTCGCCAACAAGGCCTCCATCTGCGGTTCAAGCACCGCCAGGAAGCTTTCGCCACCCTCACCCTTCAAGCCCGGCAAGCCGCCTTCCATGCCCTTCAGGCCATCCAGGTCCTGCAGCGATCCACCGCCCAACAATTGCAGCAGCGGCAGCATCCCTTGGCCGGCGTTTTGTGTCGCGATCATGTTCGGATCCTCTTCGTGCCGGGGCATTCCCCGCGCGCTCGCCTCATTCGATACTCAGGGTCCATTCAAGAACCCTGCCAATCTGTACTTTCCGAATCCTGACTGCCTCCGGCCGCGCCCTCGCGGGCATGAGCCTGACGCGTCGCCCACATGTCCTGTTCGGTCTGTTGACGGCGCGCATCGGCCTGCGCAGCCTCGGCCCGCCGCCGCTCCACCAGCTTCTCCAGCGACAGGCAGTTGCGGTGTCGCTCCAGCCATGCCTGGCGGGCGGTCTCTACCTGTGACTCCGCGGCCTGAATCCGCAAATCCTGCTGTTCCAGAGCCGTACGCAACTGATCACGCATCCCGGCCAGCCATTTCAGGGCATTGGCATCATCGGGCAACGTCGCCTGCAGGTACTCGTGCTGATAGCTTTCAAGCCGATCGCGCTGGTCCGCGATCCCGTCGAGTTGTTGCAACCGCTCGCCCAGCTGCCGCGTGGCCTCGCTTTCCTCGATCCGGCGCAGCCGCAACAAGCGCTCCAGCCGCTTTGGATTCATGCGCCACCACCCACCAGGGCTAACAGGTCATCGCGGGCGCGATCAAAACCGATCGCCTCGTCACGCCCCTGCCCCAAGTACGCCTCCAGGCGCTCGTGCATCGCCACCGCCTCGTCCAGGTGCGGATCCGCCCCCTTGCGATAGGCGCCTACCGCAATCAGGTCGCGATTGCGCATATAGGTGGCGGCCAGGTCACGGAAGCGTCGCGCCGCGCGTTCGTGCTCCGGTCCAATCAGAGACGACATCACGCGCGAGACCGACGCGCCGACATCAATCGCCGGATACCGTCCGGTCTCCGCGATCTCGCGGGAAAGCACTACATGGCCGTCGAGGATGGCCCGCGCCGCATCCACGATCGGATCATTCTGGTCGTCCCCCTCGGCCAGCACGGTGTAGAAAGCCGTAATCGAGCCACCCCCGACATCGCCATTGCCCGCGCGCTCGACCAACTGTGGCAACCGCGCAAACACCGACGCCGCGTAGCCCTTGGAGGCTGGTGGCTCGCCAATCGCCATGGCGATCTCGCGGGCCCCCTGAGCAAAGCGGGTCAGAGAATCCATCAGCAGCAGTACATGCAGCCCCTGATCACGGAAATGCTCCGCGACCGCAGTGGCCACCCACGCGCCATGCTGGCGCAGCAGCGGCGACTGGTCGGCCGGCACCGCCACCACCACGGTCCGGGTCCGTGACTCCTCATCGAGGATCTCGTGGATAAACTCGTTTACCTCTCGCCCACGTTCACCAATCAGCCCCACCACGATCACATCCGCGGTCGTGTTTCGGGTCATCATCCCCAGCAACACACTCTTGCCGACCCCCGAGCCCGCGAACAGACCCAGACGCTGACCACGCCCCACGGACAACAAGCCATTGATGGCCCGGATCCCCACATCGAGTGGCTCGCGCACCGGGGCCCGCAGCAGCGGGTTGATCGGCCGACCGGCCAAGCCCCCAAATTGATGGGTCCGAATCGGCCCCTTCCCATCCAGCGGCTCGCCGTTGGCGTCGATCACCCGCCCTAACAGGCCGTCGCCCACCGGAATCTGGCGCTGATTATCCAGCGGTTCGATTCGCGAACCCGGGGTCAAACCCGCGGCCAGCTCTTCCGGCATCAGGAAGGTACGATCGTTCTGGAACCCCACCACCTCCGCCGGCACCGGCGGGCCGGTCTCACCGTGGATCAGAGCGCGCCCGCCAATCGGAAGCCGCAGGCCTTCGGCCTCCAGGGTCAGCCCCGTAAGGCGGGACAGATGCCCCTCTGCCTGCGGCAGATTGACCCGCTCCACGCGCCCGCGCGATTGCTGCAGCCGATCCAGGAGGCCGCTGCCAAGTCGTTCCCGCCCCTTGCGGCGGACCTCGTCGATTGGGGTGCTCACAAATCCTCCGGGCGCGCGCGATCATCCGCCTGTGCCGGGTCGACCGGCGCCGGCGAAACCTCGTCCGGATAGTCACCGTTCCACAACGCCTCCACCGCATGCTGCAGGCGTCGCTCCAGACTGGCATCAACCGTGGCCGCACCCGCCTCGACCCGACACCCGCCGCGTGCCAGCGCGGGGTCTGGAACCCAGGTGATACGGACATCTGAACGTTCGCCGTAGGCCTCGACCAGTGCTTGGTCCTCAGGGTGCAAGTGAACCCGAACCTCCTGGTTACGACCCGGAAGCTGGGCCAACGCCCCCTGGAGCACCGTCTTGATCTGCTCCGGACGGGCCTCCAGTTCGCTCTGAACCACCTTGCGCGCCAGCGCCGTCACCAGGGCCAGCAACTCGGGCTCCAGGGCATCCACCCCGTCTGCCAGCGGATCGGCCAGGCCTCCCGCGATGGTCTCCAGCTCGGCTACTGTCGCCCGCAGTTTCTTTTCCTCGCGGGCGCGCGCGGCCTTTTCGGCCTCCCGCTGGCCCAGTTCATGCCCTTCGGCATAACCACTCTCGAAACCATTCTTACGGGCCTCTTCTTCGATCGACTCGATCTCGGAGGCCGTGGGAAGCCGCCGCGGAGGATGCACACCATCGTCGCCGATCTCCGGGGGCTCCCAGAGCGACGCCGATGCGTCGGTGTACAACCGGGCCGCGGGGCCGTCGGTCACAGCATGGCCTCGCTACCACCACCGCCCAGCACAATGTCACCGCTTTCGGACAGACGCCGGGCAACCGTCAGGATCTCCTTCTGCGCGGCCTCAACCTCGCTCACACGCACCGGGCCCTTGGCCTCGAGGTCCTCGCGCAGCATCTCGCCCGCACGCTTGGACATGTTGCGGAAGATCTTGTCCTTGAGGTCGTCGTCCGCGCCCTTCATCGCCAGAACCAGCGATTCGGTCTGGATCTCGCGCATCAGGGTCTGGATGCCACGGTCGTCGATCTCCACCAGGTTCTCGAAGACGAACATCTCTTCTTCGATCTTCGAACCGAGGTCGGAGTCCGACTCCTTGATGGCTTCCATGATCTCCGCTTCGCGTGAGCCTTCCATCAGGTTCATGATGTTGGCCGCCGAGCGCACCCCACCCAACAGGGAAGTCTTGCTCGCCGCATTCCCGGACAGCTGGCGGTCCAGGATGTCGTCGAGTTCCTGCAGGGCCTGCGGCTGTACCCCATCCATGGTGGCAATACGCATGACGATATCGGACTGCACGCGGGACGGCAGATACTTCAGGGTATCCGACGCCTGATCCGAATCGAGATGGGACAACACAATGGCAACGATCTGGGGGTGTTCATTGCGCAGCATGTCCGCAATGGCACGCGGATCCAGCCACTTCAGTGCCTCGATCCCCTTGGAATTGCGCCCTAGAAGAATCCGGTCAATCAAGCCCGAAGCCTTGTCGCCCAAGGCGCTCTCCATCACGCTGCGGACATACTCGTCCGCGCCCACTCCCAGCGCCGTCTGCTCCTGCACATGGGAGGAAAATTCGTGCAAGGCGGCGTTCACGTCGCTACGCGAGATGCGATCCATGGAGGCCATCGCGGTGCCGATCTTTTGCACCTCCTTCGGTCCCATGTGACGCATAACCTCGGCGGCTGCATCTTCGCCAAGGCTCATCATGAACACGGCGGCGCGCTCGGCGCCTTCCAGCTTGGAGTTTTTTTCAGCGGCCATCATCACCCAACCACGTCTTCATCACCTGAGCCACCCGCTTCGGATCCTCGCGGACCATCTCGCGCACCGCCTCCAGATCCATCTCCTGTTGATCCGGACCCTTCGGACCCGTCAGGGCCGCTACCGCCGAACCCTCGCTCCCTTGGCCGAGGCCCATACCTGCCGCGCCGGATTCATCGGTCAACGCCTCCTGCTCTTCCCGTCGCGGCGGCGGCGGACGCTTCATCAACTGTTTCATCGCCGGGCGCACCACGGTTAGCAAGATCAGTAGCGCCAGCAGCAGGGCCGCGACGATTTTGACCACCTCAAGGAACCAGGGTTGCTCCCAGAACGCGATTTCCTCAGCCGGAAGCTCCTCGTCCACGGCCTCGAACGGGGCGGTCACCACATTGATCGTATCCCCCCGCGCGGCATTGAAGCCAACGGCCTCGCGGACTAGCGCCTCGATCCGCTCCAATTCCTCCGCATCCCGTGGCACCTGCACGGTCTCGCCGTCTTCGTTCACCTCCTGGCGGAAGTCCACGACCACGGCGGTGGAAACCCGTTGCACACCACCCGGCATCTCGCGGATGTGATTGATGCGACGATCCACTTCGTAATTGCGCGTCACGTTGGTACTGCGGCTGCCGGGCAACGGGGCGGGCTGAGCCACGCCTTCCTCGCCCTCCGCCCCAATGGCCCCGCCATCCGGCGGCTGATTGGTCAAGGCACCGGGCACCCCACCAGCGCCCCCATCAGCACCCGTGCGCTCTTCTTCGCGGGACTGTTCGGACCGCAGGGCGATCGTCTCGGGGTCATAGAGCTCCTCGGTACGCTCGACGCTCGAGAAATCGATATCGGCATTCACCTGCACTCGCACCTTGTCACGCCCCACGATCGGAACCAGCAGATCGCGGACACGGTCGGTGTAGCGGTTCTCCACATCGCGAGTGAAGCCCAGGCGATCCCCACTCCCGCCCATGCCGGCGGCGGCACCATCCTCTGTCAGCAGGGTCCCACGCTGATCAACGACGGTGACGCGGTCCGGGTCCAGGTCGGAAGTACTGGAAGCGACCAGATGCACGATGGCCCCCACCTGCGACTCGCTCAGGGAGCGGTTGCCGCGCAAGTGCACCACCACTGACGCGCTCGCCGGGCGTCGATCACGCACGAACACGGACTGTTCACCCTCGGCGATGTGCACGCGCGCCCGGTCGACCGCATCCAGCGAAGCCACGGTACGCGCCAATTCGCCCTCCATCGCTCGATGGTGACGCGCGCCTTCGATCATTCGGCTGGTGCCAATCCCGGTGTCTTCTTGCAGCAACTCGAACCCCATGTCGCCGGAGCGCGGCAGCCCCTCACCGGCAAGCTGCAGCCGGGCATTGGCCACGTCGCCCTGCGGAACCTTGACCTGCCCGGTGGTGGTGTCGACCTGATACTGAATCCCGGCCTGTGTAAGGACCTGCACCACCTCCGCCGCATCTTCGGCGTCCATGCGCGGAAACAGCGGCACATAGGTCGGTCGCAACGCCCAATAGAGCAACGCAACAATCACAACGATGGCGCCGGCCACCATGCCCATCAACGCCAATTGACGGCCCGCGGGCATCCCATTGAATTCCTTGATCCCGCCGGTTACCACCGCGGGCAGGGATTGTGCATTCTCGGCCATCGTCCGTTCTCTCCTTCAGCCAGCGCGGCCGATCAAACCTGCATCCGCATGATTTCCTGGTATGCCGTCAACAACCGGTTACGTACCTGGTTGGTTGCCTCGAAGGCGATGCTCGATTTGCTCATCGCCGTCATGACCTGCGGCAGGCTCACGTTGTCGTCGCCAAGCTCAAAGCGAGTCTGCAGGTCGGTCGCCTCCTGCTGCACCTGGTTCACACCTCGCAGCGACTCCGTCAACACGTTCTGGAAGTCCGCACCGCCGACCCGCTGAGGCTCACGGTTTTGCTGCGCCGGGTTGGTATTTTCCACCCCACTCGCCTGCGTCAGCTGACGCATCTGCTGCAGGACGTTCTGAATCTGCATCTCGCTCATCATCTTTATCCCCAAGGCGTGCCGTGATCCGAATCACCAGCTGTTGCACGTCCTCTGCTAACGCGTTACTCGCTACCAAGCATCAAGCAATCCATATGCCAGTGCGCAGATTTCAACCCGATGCGGGAACCGCGAAGCCGTGTTCGCGCAACCGCGCGATCTTGTAACGCAATGTTCTTGGACTAATTCCCAGCCGGTCGGCCGCCTCTTTCCGGCGCCCGCCCGATTCTCGAAGGACGTTCAGAATCACCCGGCTCTCCTGCGTCTGGAGGGTTTGCTCCAACATCGGCGTCGGGTTCTCGTCGCCCACGGTGGCGTCCGCCGCGTATGCGTCGGTTCCTTGCTCTGAGTCGCCACCGGTGGACCAGGGACTGAGCATGTCCGCATCCAGCCAAACCGCCTCGGCGGACACGCATTCGCCCTCGCCTTCGTGGAGCGTGATGGCCCGCTCCATAACGTTGGCGAGCTCGCGCACGTTGCCCGGCCAGTCGTGTTCGTTCAGGCGCCGCTGTGCGCCTGCGTCCAGGTCGCGCAAGTGCCCACCACTAAGCCGGCGCAAAAGTGCTTGCGCCAAGGGAACGATATCCTCGTGGCGTTCCCGCAAAGGCGGGATACAAAGGGGGAAAACGTTGAGCCGATAGTAGAGGTCTTCACGCAACAGCCCGTCACTCACGGCGGTGCGAAGGTCTCGATTGGAGGTCGCAACGACGCGCACGTCGACCCGCTGTGTCTGCCGCGCCCCCAGGGGCTCCACCTCTCGCTCCTGCAGCGCGCGCAAGAGCTTGGCTTGCAGATGCACCGGGATCTCGGTGACCTCGTCCAGCAGCAACGTGCCGCCATGGGCCCGTTGGAACTTACCCGGGCGCGCCTCGACGGCACCGGTAAAGGCGCCCTTGGCATGCCCAAAAAGCATCGCCTCCAGCATGGCCTCGGGCAATGCGGCGCAGTTGATCGCCTCGAACGGTCCACGGTTGCGCGGCGAGCGCAGGTGCAGCTGGCGTGCGAAGACCTCCTTCCCCACACCCGATTCACCCGTCACAAAGACCGTGGCCGAGCTGCGCGCGATACGCGAGACAAACCGATCCAGACCGCGCATTGCCGCGCTGCGAGCCACCAGGGCTGGGGCTTCAAACCCATGTTCTGGCTGGATGAGCGGCCGCAGCCACTGCGCAAGGCCATCGGCCATCTCCGGCAATCCAAAATGGGCCTGAACCCCGGCGCGCATCGCCTGCAGAGCGCGCTCCTGAGTCGATTCCAGGCTGACGGCGGCCACCGCCGCGGTCGGTTCCGGAAGCGCATTCAGATGCAATTCATCGAGTCGGTGAACAAGAATCGCCGCGGGGCGGCTTGCCTCCAGCATCCGCGGCAAGTCGGCGGCCGTACTGGCCTGCAATCGCACCCGAGGGATCTTGGCCAGGACCGCGACCACCGCTTCGCGCAATGCAGGGTCGGCATCCACCAACAGGATTGTGGCTCGCGACATGAAGGTCTTCCCATAGAGATTCGGGAGACATTCAGCAAAAAGCGCGCCATCTAGATACTAGCCGTATTTACATGGACTTACGAAAGATCCAATCACGAGTCCGTCAAACTCATGGCGCTAATCGAGCCCGATCCACAACCACCCGGTGACGAGATCTCGACCTTTCCCGCATGACGACCCCCACGTAACCATCGGGCTTGGGGGGACGCCCCGCTAGCCATGAATGACACAACAGCTACCGACCACGCACACACCGCATGGAGAACGAACGAGTAGGTTTCGGCTCACGATGGGTGCCAGGCCGCGTCGAATAAAGACGGGTGAACTCTATTCGGTGCGAATCGACCTCGAGCCGAGTGTCGCAACGTCCACTACGAGCTACTTACCCAAGCCAAATTTGCGCATGCGTTCGACCAGGGTAGTCCTGCGCATACCCAGTCGACGTGCGGCGCGCGCCACCACGTGTCCGGTTTCGTCCAGGGCCCGGGTGATCATTTCGCGCTCCAGATCATTGAGGAAACTGCGCAGATCCACCCCTTCAGGCGGCAGCCCTCCCACCAGAATGTTGCTGTCCGCGCCATTCCCGGCGCTCGACTCTTGCTGGGAAGACGGCCGCAGTGCCAGGTCCTCGATTCCCTCGGGACGCACACGCTGCGGGAGTTGCGCCAGATCCACCGGCAAGTCTGGATACATGATCGCGAGTTGTTCCAGCAGGTTCGCCAGTTCCCGGATGTTGCCGGGCCACGCGAGCTGCCCCAAATGGGCAATCACGGCAGGCGTCAGATGGGCCGGCATCATGCCCTGGTCACGCAACCGCTCCTCCAGCGCAACGATCAACTGAGGCAGATCGCTGGTGCGCTCACGCAAGGGGGGCAACTCGATGGGGAACACACTCAGACGGAAAAACAGATCCTGTCGGAAGCTACCCTCCGCCACGGCATCATCTAGATTGCGGTGGGTCGCGGCAATAATGCGGGCGCGGGCCGGAATCGACTTGTTCGAGCCGACCCGCTCGAACACCCGTTCCTGGAGAACGCGCAGCAGCTTCACCTGCATCGGCAGCGGCATATCACCAATCTCGTCCAGGAACAGCGTGCCGTCCTCGGCCAGCTCGAAGCGCCCGGCGCGGGCCGTGAAGGCCCCAGTAAAGGCCCCCTTCTCATGGCCGAACAGCTCACTCTCCAGCAGGTCACCTGGGATGGCGCCGCAGTTCACCGCCACGAACGGCTTGTCCGCACGGTCCGATGCGTTATGGATGGTGCGGGCGACCACTTCCTTGCCGGAACCCGTCTCGCCCAGGATCAGTGCGGTGGCATCGGTGCGCGCTACCTGTCCCACCAGCCGCTTCACGGCTTGCATGGTGGGATGTGCACCCACCAGGCCCGGCATGTCGTCATAACCGGGTTCGCGGCCGAAACGCAGCCACTGCAGGACCTGCGACACGCCACCAATCGACAGCGGATGGTCGACGACGCAACCGATACCGTCCGCCTGAACCTCTCCACCATCGGTCGGCTGCACCACGATCGGCGCCACCTCACCGCGTTGTTCTCGCAGACGGGCTTCGAGCTCTGCCGCCGGGCCACAAAGCCACACGGCGGCGGCTGGAGTGCCGTCGGTCAGGTCTTGGGGGTTGCTGTGGGTTTCGGCCTCGTATCCCAGGCAGTTCAGGATCGCCCGCGTGGCATCCGCCGCGCCGGCGTCGCCACTGAGTGCAATACGCATGTTCTGCTGCTTGTCGCCCGAATCCTGCATACCGCTGTGCCCCGATGGCCGAAACCGGATGCCAAGGAAGGCCGCATCCGATGATGTGATCGAGTTCGCAGTATCCCGTCTAATCGCGACCGGCGTCAACTTTCTGGCGTTTTTCCGCCACGTCACGGCGATGCAGGCGGAAAATCCAGCGCCCGATGGCCTCTTCCAGTGGACCCTCGATCCCGGTCCAGCGAGTCATTTGCTGGCTTCCACGCGTTGTCGGAGTCTCGACACCCAAGACGCAGGGTTGGGGCAGCAACCGGCTGAGATAAACCTCCACACGGTCGCAAGCTTCCGGCAACGTTCCCGCCGGTAGTGCAATCCCGTGGCTACTAAGCGTTGCTTCAACAGGATCGGGGCGCTCGGGGTGAAGCGACTCCGCCACCAGGTGCAGCAAGAGGTCCAACTTGTGCTCCAGGCGTTGCACCTCGGGTGAGGATTCGTCCTCGTGCGGCATCGCGCCACGCGGATGCGCATCGTCGAACAAATCCAGACTCTCAATGAGGCGCTGCGCCAGGACCGGGTCGGTCGTGGGACGTGTCGACGGCCCGATCATCAACCCCGTCGTTACACGCAGTTCGTCACCGAGAAATTCGTCCTGATTGGCGTCATCCATGCCCGCTCCCGCCTCTCATGTTGTCCGCGCGAATGGCCCGGTTATACACCATTGATTAACGTAACGCTGCGGTCGCATCCAGCCTCAGCCGACGAACGCGCGGGCGTTGCGGAACAAACGCAACCACGGCCCATCTTCGCCCCAATCCTGTGGATGCCAACTGTGCTGAACACTTCGGAACACGCGTTCGGGGTGCGGCATCATGATCAGGGCGCGGCCGTCTTCGCTGGCGAAACCCGTCGCACCGCCCGCGGACCCGTTCGGGTTGGCCGGATACAACTGTGCCGGCGAATCGTCCGCCTCCACGTAGCGCAATGCCGCCTGGTCATGCACGGGCGTCCCGTCCGCGTAGCGGATCCGCCCCTCCCCGTGCGAGACCACCACCGGCAATATGGACCCGGCCATGCCTTCAAGCAGCGCCGAAGGACCGGGCTCAATGCGGACCTGCGACAGCCGGGCCTCAAATTGCTCCGAGCGGTTACGCACGAACCGTGGCCAGTGACCCGCACCGGGAATCAGTGGCGCCAGGTGGGACAACATCTGACACCCATTGCAGACGCCAAGCGTGAACGTCTCGCCACGCTCAAAGAAGCCCTGGAACGCGTCCCGCAGCGCGGGATGATTCAGGATCGTCTGGGCCCAGCCACCGCCCGCGCCCAGCACGTCCCCATAGGAAAAGCCACCACAGACGGCCAGACCCTGCATCGAACCGAGGTCCTGACGCCCATCCAGCAGGTCCGTCATATGCACATCCACGGGCGCGAAACCCGCACGCTCGAATGCAGCCGCCATCTCCAACTGCCCGTTGACACCCTGCTCGCGGAGGATCGCCACACGTGGGCGCTCGCCGCGGGCGATCATCGGTGCAGCGATGTCTTCCGCCGGGTCGAACGTCAGGCGCGGCTGCAGACCGCCGTCTTCCCTCACGCGAGCCAGCTCTTCATCGGCACACTCAGGATCATCACGCAGGCGCTGCATCCAGGCCGACGTCTCCTGCCACTGGTGTTGCAGGTCCGCGCGGGACGCGGCCAGGATTTCGCGTCCATCTTGATGGATCAACACCTGTTCGTCATCGCGCAATCGGGCAACCGGGTGCAGATGAGCTTCCAATCCGGCTTCGGCCATCGCATCTCGCAAGGCCGATTCAGCCCCCGCCGCCGTCTGGACCACGACCCCCAGTTCCTCGTTGAACAGCCAGGCCATGGGCGATCCATCGGCCGGCACCTCGACATCAAGGCCACAGCGCCCGGCAAACGCCATTTCCAGCAGCGTTGTGATCAGCCCGCCATCGGACCGATCATGGTAGGCGCGCAGAAGGCCGTTGCGCCGCAGCGTGCCGATTGCGTCGAAGAAGTGGCGCAGACGCCCAGCGTCGACCACGTCTGGCGTCGTCTCGCCCACATGCCCGTAGCTCTGAGCCAGCGCCGAGCCGCCCATGCGGGTACGCCCCTCGCCCAGATCAATCAGCCACAGACGTTCATCCGCATCACGCTTTGGTTCCGGGGTCAGCGTGCGCCGCGCATCCGCGACCGCCGCAAAACCGGACACGATCAGCGACACCGGTGCGTGCATGTGGCGCGCCTGGCCGTCAGCGGTTTCCCACACCGTCCGCATCGACAAGGAATCCTTGCCCACTGGAATCGAGATCCCCAGAGCCGGGCAAAGATCCTCGGCGATGGTGCGCACGGTATCGAACAGATTGGCATCTTCACCCGGCACGCCGGCCGCGGCCATCCAGTTCGCGGAGAGTCGAATCGACGCCGTCCCGTCAATATCCGCGGCTGCAAGGTTCGTAATCACCTCGCCAATCGCCATCCGGCCGGAGGCCGGGGCCGACAGCATCGCCAACGGCGTGCGCTCGCCCATGGCCATCGCCTCACCGGTGTAACGGTCGAAATCCGTCAGGGTCACCGCACAATCCGCCACCGGAACCTGCCACGGCCCCACCATCTGATCCCGTGCCACCAGGCCGCCCACGCTGCGGTCGCCAATCGTGATCAGAAAGTGCTTGGACGCCACCGATGGCAGGTGCAGCACGCGCGCCAGGGCCTCTCCCAGCGGCTGGGCCTCCGGATCGAACGCTGACACCGGCGGCTCTAGACGCCGGTCCTCGCGGGTCATCCGCGGAGTCTTGCCCAATAGCATGCCCATGGGCATGTCCACCGGTGGTTCGTGGAACAGGCGATCCTCAACCTTGAGATGCCCGGTATCCGTGGCCTCGCCCACCACCGCGAACGGGGCACGCTCGCGTTCGGCCAGCGTGCGGAAGGTCTCCAGTTGATCCGCCGCAATCGCGAGTACGTAGCGCTCCTGGGCCTCATTGCACCAAAGCTCCATGGGCGACAAGCCCGACTCCGCGGTTGGCAGATCGCGCAACTCAATCACGCCACCGCGTCCGGCGTCGTCCAGAATCTCCGGGATCGCATTGGAAAGCCCGCCCGCACCCACGTCATGAATCGACAGGATCGGATTGCCGGCACCCAGGGCCGTACAACGATCAATGACCTCCTGGCAGCGGCGTTCCATCTCCGGATTGCCGCGCTGGACCGAGGCAAAGTCCAGGTGTTCGGCGCTCGCACCGCTGGCCATGGAGGAGGCCGCACCGCCGCCCAGGCCAATCAGCATCGCTGGACCACCCAACACCACGATCGGAGTACCCGCTGGCACGTCCTGCTTGTGCACGTGCTCGCCGCGGATCGAACCGACCCCGCCTGCCAGCATGATCGGTTTGTGATAGCCGTAAAGCGTCTCGTCGCCGTTCGCGTTGGGCACAGCGAGCTCCAGCGTCCGGAAGTAACCCGCCAGCGCCGGGCGCCCGAATTCGTTGTTGAATGCCGCCGCCCCAATCGGCCCATCCAGCATGATTTGGCGCGCGCTCTCGATTCGGCCGGGCCGCCCAAAGTCCCGCTCCCAGGGCTGTTCATGCCCAGGGATCTGCAAGTTGGACACAGAAAACCCGGTCAACCCCGCCTTCGGCTTGGAGCCCTGCCCGGTCGCGCCTTCGTCGCGGATCTCCCCACCGGAACCGGTCGCGGCCCCCGGGAAGGGCGAGATCGCGGTCGGGTGGTTATGCGTCTCCACCTTCATCAGGATCGGTAGATCCAGCGTCTCACGCTGGTATTCGCCGGTAATGGCATTCGGCATCAGGCGGGTTCCCTGATGCCCGGCGATCACCGAGGCGTTATCACTGTAGGCCGAGAGCACACCCTCTGGATGGCGCGCGTGTGTCTGCCGGATCATGCCGAACAGCGTACGATCGTCCGACGCGCCATCCAATACCCAGGCCGCGTTGAAGATCTTGTGGCGGCAGTGCTCAGAGTTCGCCTGCGCGAACATCATCAGCTCGGCATCCGTGGGCGCACGTCCCAGGGCCGAGAACCCGTCCGCCAGGTAGTCGATCTCATCCGGCGACAGCGCCAGCCCCAGTTCGCCATTGGCACGTTCCAGCGCGGTACGCGCGTCATCGCCCAACGCCACGCGCGTAAGCGAACGCGGCGTTTCGCTATGAAAGAGCTGTACCGCGGCCGCCGGGTCTTCGATGACCGTCTCGGTCATGCGATCGTGCAGCACGGCCGATAACGTTTCGAGGTCGGCACCCTCGGCCGCCTCGCCACCAATCAGCCAGTGCACACCCCGTTCAATACGCTGGACCGCCCCTTCCAGGCCCGCGTGATGGGCGATCTCCGTGGCCTTCGAGGACCAGGGGCTGATGGTGCCAAAGCGCGGAATCACCACCAATTCGCGTGCGACCGTGAACCCCGGAGAAGCCCACGCCTCGCCCTCACTCAACAGCCGCTCCAGCACGGCGTCCTCTTCCGTGCTTAGCCGCCGGCGCGTCTCGACAAAATAGACGAACCGTGCCGCTAGCGGGCCCGCACCCGATACGCTTGTCCGCAGACCTGCCTCCAGAGCCTGCAGCCGAAACGGCGAGACCGCCGCGCCCCCTTCCACAACCCGCATTGCGTATCCTCGAAACCGGACGTGCCAAAAGCAGCGCATTGTACCGGACCCGCCCCCCGCGCGGGACCTGCAACCCGGCGCATCTGCTCCATTCCAAACCGAACTACGGCATTTTCACCACGAAGCACACGAAGGCACGAACCAATTCAAGGACGACCGACAGGAAGACAGGAAGCTGGCGAAGATCATCTCATCAATGGCCCGATTCCCTGACCTCGTGATTCCAAAGCAATCCATCCAAACCCTTCCCAAGCTTCCCGGCTTCCTGTGGACCGCTCTTGACCTGGCCCTCCTTCGTGCCTTCGTGTGCTTCGTGGTAACCCCGCCCTTGGCCTTCGCCCCGCCGAAGAACCACATGGCCCGGGAACTCGCGATGCGTTACCATGTCTATGAAAGTACTTGGGGGGCGACTTGGCTTCGACGTGGGTCGCGAAACCTTAGGTGCATGCCGAGGATGTGGTGAACCTCGTAAAAATCACTGCAAAAAAATAGTTGCCAACGACGACAACTACGCACTCGCCGCTTAAAAACCGGTAGATGCCGTCCGACTGGAGCCGTGCTTATGCGTCCAGTATCGGGCGTCGACTCTCATAAGCTCGTGGTGAAGCGCGCCCGGCGTGGATCCATTAAAACTCAACCGGGATCGCCAGTTACATTCCCTGCCTGTCGGGTAGTCGCTGGTTAAATTAAAAGACAGAATAAGCATGTAGAGCCGAAGGCGGAGGTCCTGCGGACGCGGGTTCGATTCCCGCCGCCTCCACCAATTTAGATCGACCAATCAAGCGCCTACGGGCGCTTTTTTGTTTGGATTCGAGGTAACGAATGGCCGTCTACCAGGACACCCTCACCCAACGGACTCAGGGTCGCGGCACGATCAACATCACCGAAGCGGTGGAGCACATCGTACGCGCCTCCGGTATCACCACCGGTACCTGCCACGTGTTCCAGCATCACACCAGCGCGTCCCTACTCGTCACCGAGAATGCCGATCCCGACGTGCGCCACGATCTCGAAACTCTGATCGCCCGCATGGCCCCGGACGGCGACCCCGAATACCGCCACGACATGGAAGGCGACGACGACATGGCCGCCCACGCCCGCGCCATGCTGACCCACAACGACCTGACCATCCCGGTCGGACAGGGGCGCCTGATTCTGGGCACCTGGCAAGGCCTGTTCCTCTGGGAGCACCGCTACGCCGCCCACACCCGTCGCCTGACCGTCACCGTCCAGGGCGAATAGCCCCGGGCTCAGTCCAGCTTCACGTGGGCCGTGATCTCCTCGCGGTCGTGATAGAGCTGCCGCGCCCTCAGCCGGAACCGCACCCGCTCGTCCAGCAGGCGCTCCTCGATGTGGTCGAGGCAGTCGTACACGGTCTGCCAGCGCTGTTTCATCGGCAGCTTCAAATTGAAGATGACCTCCCGGCACCAGCCCGCCTCCAGCCAGTCCGCCATACGCGCGGCGACCTTGGCTGGCTTGTCCACGATGTCGCAGACCAGCCAGGTCACCGACTTTGGCGGAACCCACGAAAAGGCATCTTCACGGTGATGCTCTACCTGGGTGGTGGCCATTAAACGTGCATCCATCGGGCCATTGTCGACCGCGTGCACGTACATCCCCCGATGCACCAGCTGCCAGGTCCAACCACCGGGAGCGGCACCCAGGTCCACCGCCTGCATCCCCTGTGCCAGGCGTGTATCCCATTCGTCCCAGGGGATGAAGGTGTGCCAGGCCTCCTCGAGCTTCAGCGTGGAACGGCTGGGGGCCTCGCGCGGCGAGCGCAGATGAAGTACCCCGCCGGGCCACTCACTGCGCCGGCCCGGACGACTGAATCCCAGTTGCACCCGATCACCGGCCTGCCAGAACACATGCAGCCGCTGCCCCCCGGCATCCGAACACAGCACCCCACGCTTGCGCAGCACCGCTGCCAGAGGGCGTTCCACGGCCTTGATCAGACGCCGCAGACCTTTACCTTCGTTGGTATCCGGCGTTTCGTGCCAAACCGAATCCACGCGCCACCCGGCCGCGACAGCCTGTTCAATGATGGGCGTCAGGCGATCCGCCCGGTCCAGATCCGCCAGGACCGGTAGCGCCGGGAACACCTGCCGGGCAAAGATCAGCTCTGTCAGCGGCAAGGCCCGAATCAGCTCCTTCAAACTACAGCCCGCCGGTTCAAAGAACACGTGTCCCGCGCCAGCCTGCACTCGTGCATAACCGCCTAAACCGGCACGGGCGGCCCGCTCGGTCAGCTCCGCCGTCAGATCCGCCTCGAATCCCGCGCGGCAGTACAACAGCAACCCCGCAAAGTCCGCCCCGATTCCCTGCATTCCGTATCCCCTGTGACAGGCACTACCCGCCAATAAAAAACCGCCGCACACTCCTCGAAGTGTACGGCGGCTGCGAGAGTACCCGGCCCGCGTGCGCGGGCCAAGCCGGCTGGATCGCTTAGCTGGAGCGCGCCATACCGGGATCGCCTTCCACGTTCTTCAGCTTCGGCAGATACGGCTTGCCGGGGCTGATCGTGTCGTGCTCACGCAAGTAGCTGGCTACGACATCCCACACCGGATCGGTATCCAGCGGCTCATGCACATTGGCCCAGCCGGCCACCACGTACGACTTGTCCGGATCCACCGGTTCGCCGTTGATGTGCATGTCGCTGATGCGGCTCCCCATCGACTCGTGCGGATCGATGGTGTACTCGATTCCGGAGGTCCGCACCATGTCTCCACCGCGGTGGTGGTAAGGATTGGCGTTGAAGATCGAGTTGGCCACATCCTCCAGCGCATTCTTCAGCTGTTCACCACTCATCTCGTTACGCTGGGTCTCCGAGTAGGTCGTGGCCGTCTGCGTCATCAGCTCCTCAAAGGTGATCGGCGCCCCCGGCAGCACGCTAATACCCCAGCGGAAGCCCGGAGAAAGCGCCACCTCGGCGTCCATCTCCTTGATCATGGCGTCCATGATCACCTCGTCGAAGGTGCCGTTGAAGTTGCCGCGGCGGTACAGCACACCTTCAGTCACAGCCAGCTCTTCGTTCAGCTTGTCTTCGTACGGCTCACGCACCTTGCGGATGTGTTCTTCCATCTCCGCATCCGCTTCCAGCAGGTTGGAGAATACCGGCAGCAGCGTGAACTTGTAATCGCGAATACCGCTGTCGGTGACGTCCAGGTCCATCACACCCAAGAACTTGCCGTTGGAGCCCGCGTTGGTCACCAGGGTCTTCTCGCCACCGGCATTCTCGATCTCCATGGCACCCGGCACCGCATCGTGCGTGTGACCGCCCATGATGATGTCGACGTCGCGCAGGCGGCGGGCCATTTCCATATCCGTGACCATGCCGTTGTGCGACAGGATCGCCACCACCTTGGCGCCCTTCTCGCGGCATTCGTCGATCATGCGCTGCATGTGTTCGTCGCGGATGCCGAAGGACCAGTCCGGGAACATGTAATCCGGGTTGGCCACGGAGGTATACGGGAACGCCTGCCCGATCACCGCGACCGGCACGCCGTTCATCTCGCGGATGGTATAGGGATCGAATACCGGGTCACCCCAGTCACGGTCCTCGACGTTTTGCGCCAGGAAGTCGATGTTGTTGGGCTTGAAGTCATTCTCGATGATCTCCATCACCCGCTCGTCACCGAAGGTGAACTCCCAGTGGCCGACCATGATGTCCACACCCAGCAGCTTCTGGGCATCGACCATGTCCTGGCCATTGGTCCACAACGAGGTCGCGGAACCCTGCCAGGTATCACCGCCATCCAGCAGCAAGGAGTTCGGACGTTCGGCGCGCAGCTTCTGGACCAGGGTGGACAGGTGCGAGAACCCACCCAGCCGGCCATACTTCTCGGCGGCGTACTTGAAGTCCAGGTGCGTCACGGCGTGCGCGAGCGGCGTGCCCGGCTCGATGTCGAAGTACTCGAGCATCTTCTCGCCCGCCAGTACCGGCGGCTTGCCCTGCATGTCGCCCACACCGATATTCACATCCGGCTCGCGGAAGTGCACCGGTTTCAGCTGCGCGTGGCAGTCCGTGTAGTGCAGCAGAGAAACGTTGCCAAACTTCGGCAGGTCATACATATCCGACTCGGCCGGGCGCCAGGACCCTTTTTCACCGGCCCAGGCATTCATGGAAAAGCCGGCGGCACTGGCCGCAACCATGGCTTCCAGAAACTCTCTGCGCGTCAGGCTCATTATGGATCTCCTTGGTGGTTTGAATATTTTCCAGGCACGAGAAGCGCACCTCCTACCTGCATCACGACGCTCTCCATCCAGGAATGTTCCATACCCCATCACGGAAAACGGCAGGCCAAACCCGCGATTTCGCGCTCAATGCACGGGTTTCGCGCGAGATCGTACCGATTTATCGCCTGTTCACAATTTTCCAGAAATTTGGGAAAGGCTTCACATTTCCCCGCGAAGCGGGCACAAAAAAGCCTGCTATCCGGAGATAGCAGGCCAAGACGCGACATACACCGTCGAATACGAGGGTCTGGCACGCACGTTGGGGGCTCGTGCATCCCTTGCCAGACCACGGGTCGAATCCGACGCCCTCAGGCTAGTAACGGCCGACCCGCTCGTTCTTGATCCAGATCAACAGACGATGCAATTCGTGAGCATCAGGCGGCGTATTTGCCCTGGGCCGCCAACCCGTTGTCGCGCGCACGTTCGTACACGGTCTGCTGCGCCTTCTCGAAGTTGTTGGCCATGTCCTTGCCCCAGAGCTCCATCGCGGCCTGCTGCATACCACGGCCATAGGAGAACGACAGCGGCCACGGGGTACCCCCAATGCGGTTCATCGCATCCAGGTGGTTCGTGGCATCGGCATCGCTCTGACCACCGGACAGGAACACGATCCCCGGCAGGATCGCCGGCACCGCGGATTCCAGGCAGCGCAACGTGGCGTGCGCCACATCCTCGACGCTGGCCCTTTCGGGGCAATCCTTGCCAGGGAGCACCATGCTGGCCTTCAGGATGGTGCCCTCCAACAACACGTGGTGTTCGTACAAGGCGCGGAATAGCGCCCGCTGCGTGGCCTCGGTCACGCCATAGCAGGTCTCGATATCGTGGCTGCCATCCATCAGAACTTCCGGCTCCACCATCGGCACGATCCCCTGCTCCTGACAAAGCGCGGCGTAGCGCGCCAGGGCATGGGCGTTCGCCTCGATGCAGGTATCGGTGGGCATGGTTTCGCCAATTGTGATGACCGCGCGCCACTTGGCGAAGCGTGCACCCATCTTGGCGTATTCCTCGAGCCGTTCGCGCAGGCCATCCAGGCCTTCGGTCACCTTTTCACCAGGGAATCCGGCCAGATCCTTCGCACCGGTATCCACCTTGATGCCCGGCAGAATGCCGGCTTCGTTCATCACATCCACGAACGGCTTGCCGTCGCGAGTGGACTGGCGGATGGTCTCGTCGTACAGGATCGCGCCGGAGATATATTCATTGAGCCCCGGCGTCGTCAGAAGCAGCTCGCGGTAGGTACGGCGATTCTCCTCGCTGTTCTCGACACCGACCGCTCCCAGGCGCTTGGCAATCGTCCCGGTGGATTCATCGATCGCGATGATCCCCTTTCCGGGTGCCACCATCGCTTCGGCCGTTTCTACCAACTGATCAATCTTCATACGGGCTCCTTGCATTTCTGCGTGGGACTGCCTTCGGAGAGTAGTCACCCTCCGCAGGTTCTTCCAACCTGACAGACAGAACCCCAACACAGTTTCCGGAAATGCACGAAAGGCCTTTGCGCCAGCGCTTGATCGGACTTACCAGCACTTGATTGGACTTAAACGTATTCGCCCGCCGCGTGCCCCGAGGCCCAGGCCCACTGGAAGTTGTGGCCCCCCAGATGCCCGGTCACATCCACCACCTCGCCAATGAAATACAACCCCGGCGCGCTGCGACATTCCATCGTCTTCGACGAGAGGGCATCGGTATCCACCCCGCCCAGCGTCACTTCCGCCGTGCGATAGCCCTCGGTACCCGCGGGCCAGACCGTCCACGGCTGGCAGGCGGCCACGACCTGATCAATATCGGCATTGCTCAATTGATCCAGCGGGCGATTCCCCACCCATAGCTCGCACCAGCGCTGCGCCACCCGGCGCGTCAGCTGCTCCCCCAGCACACTCTTGAGCTCCACCTTCGGACGTTGTTCGCGCAGCTCCCGCAGGTGCGCCGCCAGGTCCAGCTCCGGGAACAGGTCGATCTCCACCGGCTGCCCCTCCTCCCAGTAGGACGAGGCCTGCAGCACCGCCGGACCGCTGAGCCCGCGATGCGTAAACAGGATGTTCTCGCGAAACCCGGCCCCACCGGCACGGGTCATGGTGTCGAGCGAAACGCCCGACAGGCCCTCCAGTTCCTCCAGGGGCCGCCCGCTGAGGGTGAATGGCACCAGCGCCGGGCGCGTCGGTCGTACCGGGATGTTCTGCGAACGCGCAAGGTCCAGCCCAAAGCCGGTGGCCCCCATACGCGGGATGGAATAGCCACCCGTGGCGATTACCAGCGACTCGCAGCTCACCGGCTGCGAACCCGCCATCAATCGGTGCGGCGCACCCGGCTCCACCTGCGTCACCGCCGTATCCGTGCGCACCGTCACCCCGGCCGCCGCACACTCGTCCAGCAGCATGCGCACGATGTCCTTGGATGAGCCATCGCAAAACAGCTGGCCGAGCTTCTTCTCGTGGTAGGGGATCCCGTGTTTCTCCACCAGGGCGATGAAGTCCCACTGGGTGTAGCGGCTAAGCGCCGATTTTACGAAATGCGGATTCGCGGAGATGAAGTTCTCCGGCTCGCAGTACATGTTGGTGAAATTGCAGCGCCCACCGCCGGACATCAGGATCTTCTTGCCGACCCGGTTGGCATGCTCCAGCACCAGTACCCGACGCCCACGGGCCCCGGCAGTCAACGCGCACATCAGTCCTGCCGCGCCGCCGCCGACCACCACTACATCAAACGCCTCTACTGTATGCCCCGCCTCGCTCATGGCGGGCGATTCTACCCGAAGCGCTGGCGTCGCCCCCGAGCGGGCAACCGCGCGCTCAGCGCAGCCACTCCTTGCGCACCACTACCGTCTGCGCGATCAGGTCATGCAGGGCCTGCCGGCGCCGGGTAAAGGCCACCATGATGTACCCGATCATCAGGATGATGGCCGAAAGGATGGTGGCGAAGTGGCGCCCCGTTGCGCGCATGAACGAGATCCGCTCACCGTGGTAGTCGACGACCCGCAGCCCGAACACCAGCTTGCCCAGCGTCGCCTGATACTGCGAGCTATGCATGCCGGCCCAGTACAACCAGCCCACCACCACATTCACCAAAAACCAGGCCAGCTCCGCCGGCGGCATTGGGTCACCCGGCTCGCGTGGCACCATGGTCTCCGGGCTAATGACCAGCTGAGCGAGTACTTGTGGCACACCGATAATCACCGCATCCAGCAGGTACGCTCCCGCGCGCACCCAGAAGCCACCATAGGCATTGCGATCCTCTGGCGGGCCGGACGCCCCGACTTCCTCCTGTGGGACCGAGCGGGCCTCACCCGCATCCATCCGGCTACCACAGTGCTGGCAGTACCGGGCATCGTCCGGATTATCCTGACCGCATTCCCTGCAGTTCATCCACTACCTCCTTGTGCTGGATTCAGTACGGCGAAACAGCCGTGTTCTGGGCAAAGCGAATCTGCCAGCCGGCATCCGCGTCCTGCTCCAGAAGGAAACTCATACGGGTATGCAGGATGCCGTCACCCCCATCCGGCAACCCCTCGGGCATCGACTCGATGTTCGAGACCGCCAGCTTGGCCACCGCCAACGCGCGGTCGTCACCCAGCATTTCGATGTGCTCTACCGAAAGATCCAGTTCCGTACCTGCAAAAGGACCCGCAAACACCGAATCATGCCGCTGCGCATTCTCGTCGCGCCCCTCCAAGCGGCTTCCTGCCAGATTCACCACCACGGAATCTTCCTGGTAGTCGCGTGCCCAACCGGCGCCATCCGCAGCCGACCAGGCCGACTCCTTGGCCTTCAGCAGCTGCTCAATCGCCGCCTCATCCCCGGCTACAACCGAACCGGAAAATGCCATCAGCCCAACCATGCCGGTCAGAAACACCATCTTTCGCGTCATACCCAACCCTCAACCGTTAAACCAACCCCCTGTTTACAGGAGACCCCCACCCCACGCCAATCCACTCACCGCATCCGCCCCTTCCCGCTCTCCCTGCCTCCCCGTGAACCGCCCTTGACCTGGCCCCGCCTGCCCTCCTTCGCCTCTTCGTGCCCTTCGTGGTCAACAACCCGCCCTTGACCTTGACCTTACCTGCGCACGTCCTCGTGCCATTACCTTTGGGCCAATCCCATCAACCCCCTTCCCTACCTCCCTGTGAATTGCCCTTGAGCTGGCCCCGCCTGCCCTCCTTCGTCTCTTCGTGCCCTTCGTGGTCAAAACCCGCCCTTGACCTTGAATTAGCCCCGCCTTACAGCAACGGCTCCACCGGCAAAATCCGCGTCACGCCCGCAACAAAGCGCCGCCACAAACTGGCCTTCGGCTCGTAGCGGTACACGTTACCGTCAGCGTCCCGCCACTCCAGCCAGCCCATCTCATCGTGGCTCACGCGAAAAGCCACCTGCGGCCGAATCCCCTGTTGATGCAGAGCCACCAGCCGCTCGACCAGCACCGGATCGCGCAGGAACACACCGGACTCGCTATTGGTATGTGCCGAGCGCGGATCCAGATTGAACGACCCGACAAAGGCCTCCTCCCCATCAAACACCAGCAGCTTGGTGTGCAGGCTCGCCTGCACAGGCCCCCTGGGCGGGTCCCGTTCCAGGCGCGCCCAACGCGGCGGCCCGGTCGGGCGCAACTCGAACAGCTCCACCCCCGCCTCCAGCAGCGCATGCCGTCGGCTCGCATAGCCCGCATGGGTAAACGCCACATCGTTTGCCGCCAACGAGTTCGTCAACACCTGAACCCGGACACCGCCTTCACTCATCCGCGAGAGCTGCGCCGCCCCATCGCGTCCCGGCACAAAGTACGGCGACACAATCAGCAACTCCTCGCGCACGCCTTCAATGCGCTCACCCAGGGCATCCGCGACCCGCGAGCCGGTCCCACGTCCGCGCGCCTTGGCCTCATCGTCGACCACGAACTCCGCCGCGTCCGTCCACACATACGCGGCCGAATCCGTAACCGGCTGGGGCACAGGCTGACCGTTCAGGGGTTCCATCTGCATCAGAGGGTGGGTGTGATGCCGCGCCACCCAAGCGCGTAATTCACCATGCTGCCGGGCGAGCTGCTCGGGCGAACCCGACTCCCGTGCCACGCGGGCCACGTGCAGCGCACCCGGGCTATTCCAGAACTCCACAAACGAGTGCTCCACCTCCGCGACCAACGGCCCCACTAACACAAGGTCGAGATCCGCAAAGTTGTAGTCCGGGCTCGCTTCGAAGTACTCATCCCCCACATTGCGCCCCCCGGTGATCGCCAGGTGCCCATCCACCACCCACGCCTTGTTGTGCATCCGATGGTTCAAGTCGCTGCCGCGAAGAACAAACTCCGCACTCGCCCGCAGCAGCCCAGCACGCGTTCGGAACGGGTTAAAGATGCGCACCTCGATATTCGCGTGCTGATCCACCGCTGCCAGCAACGCGTCCCGCCCGCGGGCGTCGATATCATCCAGCAGTAGCGATACCTGTACCCCGCGATCGGCTGCCCCCAGCAACTCCCCCATCAACACACGCCCGGCCACATCGTCACGCCAGATATAGGACTGCACCTGAATCCGCTCGCGCGCCATTCGCACGCTCATCACCCGCCAGCGAAAGGCCTCCGTCCCGTCATCCAACAAGCGGAACCCGGTCTTGCCGTCCTCGCGGGCCGGCGCCAGTTCGCCCAGCCATTCGGCCAAAGGCCCCTGGCTTGCAGGCGGCTCCTGGGCCACGGGGACGCGGTCCGGCGCCGGCTGCAACGGCGCACAGCCGCCCGCCAGCACCACCAGAAGCAGCACCGCCACAACCCCAAAGCCCCTGTAGAGATCACGCATCAATCGCCAGCCGCAAACAAAGCCCCCCTAGCACGCCAGGCACAGCGTGCCGTTCCACCCGGTGCCTGTCCATTCCGGTGCCCAGAAACAAAAAAAGCGAGCCGGGCGGACCCGGACTCGCTTTTTAAATTTGGTAGGCGCGATTGGACTCGAACCAACGACCCCTACCATGTCAAGGTAGTGCTCTAACCAGCTGAGCTACGCGCCTGTCGTCTTCGAGCGGCGTATTGTACCGCCTCCCCGCCCCCTGTCAAAGCCCATCGCAACGCATCGCCTTCCAGCTTTCCCAGGGGCAACTCCGCGCCATGCCTTCCCCTGTGGGAGCCTGCTTGCAGGCGAAGCTCCAGCCAAACCCGGGCACAGGCAGGGGCTTCGCCTGCAAGCAGGCTCCCACAATTTGTGCCCCACCTCATCGTTATCCCGGCCGCGGCGCAGCGTAGAGCCGGGTATAAACGGCACCGCACAGCCGTGAATCAACAGGGGAGTGAATCCGTTAGGATGCCCGGACCAAGACCAACAGTCTGAGGAGCGAAGATGAACGCAGAATCGAACGGCACAAAGACCCTAGAAGAACTGGCTTCCCGGGTAGAGATGTTCGTCGAGGAGCGCGACTGGGCCCAGTTCCACTCGCCCAAGAACCTGTCGATGGCGCTCTCCGGCGAAGTTGGTGAACTGATTGAGCACTTCCAGTGGTTGACTCAGGAGCAGTCGCGGGAGTTGTCTGGCGAGGCATACGAGTCGGTTCGGCAAGAGATCGCCGATGTGCAGATCTATCTGCTACTCCTGGCGCGCAAGCTCGATATCGATCTCGTGCAAGCTGCCAGCGACAAGTTGGATATGAACGCGCGGAAGTATCCCGTGGAAAAGGCGCACGGCAACGCCCGCAAGTACTCGGAGCTTTAACACCCGTCACCGTAAGACACCAACACGGCTGAGGCGACCGCACGGCAAAATCAGCAGCCTGGGCGAAGTCCCTCAGCTATCGAGCTGACCGACGTACTCGCCCACGACCACGAGATCGGACAGCGCATCCTCTTCCAGCACAATCGGCTGATACCCCGGAAGACTGGACTCCGGCTTGAGGATGATCCGTGCGTGGCGCCACTCCGTATCCGGGTCGATGGTTTTCTCGCTGTGGTACCGCTTGATGGTGAAACTGGCGCCGGTGTCCGGATCATCGATGTCGCGATGCTGCACCAGTACGATCTTGCCCTCTCGGGTACCGCCCCCAGGCGGAGCGAACAGGCACCACGCCCCATCCGGAATCCGGCGGTTCATCGATTCACCGACCACTTGGGCGATAAACATGCCTGGCTTTGGTGCGATGAAGTCGGGCGGTGTCACCCAATCGAAGGCCTCCGGGTTCTGTTCAACGTTTTGCAGTTCGCTGAAGCCGCCCGCAGCCGCCTTGAACGAAACCACCGGCAGCGCATTCGCGAAAGGCTCGACCTCCTCCAATGCGAGTTTCGGAAACGGCAGCGTATCCGCATCGACGCTGTCGCTATCCGCCACATCAGGCTCTCCAACGTGTCGATGCACAAGCGCGCTGAAGTATTCATTGGTCTCCGGGTCCGCCGACCAGATCAAGCACCCCTTCATCCCGCGGCTCATCAGCGTGCGGTAGGTGTTCTTGATGATCTGGTCGGCCTTCTTGCGCGCGTGGTCCGGGTTTTCCTTCAGCGCCTTCTTGTAACCCTTGATCGAGGCATCGTTCTTTGAACGCGCCTCCGGAACCGTGATCACTTCGCCATCGCGTACGATCAGGTCCGGCCCGATGATCACGCCCACATAATCCAGCTCCAGCCCCTGGCTGGTATGGATACAGCCAATCTGGTGCACCGACTCCGGCTGGATCATCCAGGCGGAACCGTCCTTGTCCAGGTTCCACTGCATCGCGAAGTTGTGCTCCGCGAACCGGATATCCATCGCCTCCGCGTCCTTCTTGCTATCCCAGTCCCAGCAGTAGCCGGCCAGCAGCCGCGCCCGATTGGCCTCCACGTTCAGCGCGAAGATGCGATCACGCAGCTCGGTGGGCGACCCAACCACCTCGACCGAGTAATCCAAGTCGTCCAGGTTCTCGTTCGCGGTCTCCCGGATCTGCAGCGCCTGATCCAGCCAGGCCAGGTAGCCGTCAGAACCAGCGCAGCGAAACTGCGAGCGCAACTCGGCGTAGTGGATAGTCGCCCCGGCGGCCTTAGCCCACCGTTCGATCTCCTCGCGCGAGCCGATATCCTTCCAGTGGATCCGCTGCTCCTCGTCCAGGAAGAACACGGCCGTACGCGCGGCCCGGATGATCTCCTTGGCCTGGTTCTCCCCCAGGTTCTGATACATGCCGGACTTCTCGTTCAGGCGGTGGGCCTCGTCCACGATCAGGGTGTCGAACGTGTCCGCCTCCGTCTCGTGATAGGAACCGGAACCTCGGAACAGGTTGCTGATCCGAGTCTTCTTCATCGTGCCGGTCAGTCGAGCCTCGTATACCGCCCTGGGGGCTGCATTACGCGTCACGTACTGGGCCACCTTGCCCTGCCGGGTTAACTCCCCTAACAGGTTCACCGCCACGACCGACTTTCCGGTTCCTGGCCCGCCCTGCACGATGAACACCTGTTTGCCGTGCTCTTCGGCGATCGCGGAAAGGTTGAGCGCGCTCTCGAAAACCAGCTTCTGGTCATCGATCATCAGAAACTCGGCATTGCCCTGCAGCAACGAGGCCAGATGGTCCGCCAACGACTTCGACGGACGGATGCGGCCGTGCTCGACCCGATAGAGGATGTCGTTGGCATCCCCCTCACGCACATGCTGGCTCAGGAACCGGGCGAGCTTTTCGGTATCCGCCTTCAAGAAGGCCGGCGCGCGTTCCAGGTGCTCGTGATACCGCTCATCCCCGATCGCAGGCGACATGCTGTTGTGCAGGTAGGCGCAGGGATGCAAACCGATGTTGTCGGTCTGAACGGTTTCATTGTAGTCCTCCAGAAGCGCTGCATAGGACCACGCCTGGTAGGACGGATGGGTGACTTCGCGTTCTCGGCCACCGACGAAGGTACGCACAATCGCATCCTTCTCGGTCGCCTCCACATGCTCCCACTGCTTTAGCTCGACGATCACTGCAGTGTCATGCCCGTCGCTGTTGCGCCCGGTCAGGATGAAGTCCACCCGCTTCGAGGTCTGCGGGATCATGTATTCGATCGCCACGCCCGCATCATCCGGGATCCTGGACGCGCTGAGCACGTTTTCCATGTACTGCATGGAGTTGCGCCACGACGTGATCTCGTTGGGCGAGGGTTTGCCCTTCCCGCTACCCAGCATCCTTGCCAGAATGCGATCCTCGATCTCGTTGCCGCGCACATGCTCGATGAACCGGCGCTTGTCAGCCGTGTAGATCAGCATCCCGACGTTCCCTGCCCCCGCCTAAAACTCTGCCTGCTAGCGCGCACTACAACGCTCCTTGTCTGTTGCAGATGTAACCCGTTCGGAGACAACGGCATAGCCGCCCCACCAGTCCCTGCGCTCTCCCTCGTCACCCGCATCCCTTGGTATGAACGCCTTCACTACCCAGCATCCTAGCGAACTCCGCCCTGCTCCAGTAATCGCGGCTACCCCTGCGTACACGCGCCATTCGCTCAATATTGGTATGGTCTCCCCGAAGGAGCTCACGAACAACTGGATAAACAACGAGAGAGCTGCACGGATGGGGCTATCAGACCGAGATTACGACCGTGACGGGCCGCCCCGTCGTAAACGGGGACGACAACCGCGTCACTCGGACGAGCCAACGATGGACCGGAGCACCAAGCAACTGCTTATGGTCGTCCTGATCCTCGCGCTCATCCTTGCCCTAGCCTACCTGTTGCACTACCACATGCAGATCCGGGCCGTGAACAACCTGCTCGAGCGGCTAGGAGTGGTCCAGTCCGAAGCGACCGAGCAGCTCGTGAAACCGGCTCTGGAAGGCCTGCGCGGCCAACAGGAACGCCTCGAGCGACAACAACGGCGGGAAGAAGCAATCCGTCAGCGTGAAGCTGCGGAGGCCCAAAGGGAACGCGCCTTTGAACGCGCGTTCATCGCCCAGTATGACGTCCCGGAAGGCTGCGACAGCTGGGACTCCGAAGCGCAAATGGTCGAGTGCACCAACCACCGTATCCGCGCGCGCCGCGAGTTCCGTGCCGAATTCCTCCGCGAACCCGCGCCCAACCAGCTCCTGCTGGAGGGCACCCGGCAATGACGGCGCAGAAATCCACCCGCCTGATGCCCTCGAACACTCCGCGTCACCCAAGCGACCGGCACGGCCTGAAATCGGTGTCATCCACCGAACCCGACCTCGTCTCCCTGCTGCGCGAACTGCACGACGACCTCGACCGCGCCGTCTTCGACGCCTACGGCTGGAACGACCTCGCCGACCGCCTCGTCGGCCGCCCCGGCGCCACCACCCCGCTGCCGGACAAACCCGCCGACCAGGCCGAAGCCGAAGAAGAACTCCTCAGCCGCCTCGTCGCGCTCAACGCCGAACGCGCCGCCGAAGAAGCCCAGGGCCACATCCGTTGGCTCCGCCCCGACTACCAGGCCCTCGAAGCCACCCAGACCACCGCGACACTGGAAGCCAAGCCCGAGGCCGCCGCCGAGACCCCCAATCGAACCTGCAAAAAAGCCCATCTAGCCCAAATCCATGCCCGACCGGGTCGAAGTCGATTGCCGCCTCCTCGCGATCGTCCCCCAGACCCCGGAAGCTCTGGCCAGCCACTTCAAGCGGAAACCAACCAAGTCGATCACCCAGGTCCTCGCCGCCCTACAAATCCTAGGCCAGGCCACAACAGACAACGACCACTGGCGCCTGATATGACAAACCACCCACAGCATCAAGAGTCCATCGCCCGGCCATGTTCCCAAACCTCATCGACAGCAGCGGGAGATAACACGGTGCTCAAAACCGCCCCCGCGACACATCTGATTGATTCACGGCCGCTTCCTGATCCCACGCGCCCGACTCAATATCCAATTAAACACGCGCGCACGTTCATCCGATATCCGCGCGCACTATCCAATCACTGTTAGCTGTAAAAGGAACGGAGAGAATATGAGGCGCGGCTACGGAAAAATAGCAATTTTCGCTGAAAAAGACTTGGGAGATTACTTGGAGGGGAGAAAATCCTCAGTAATTCATTCCATCGAAAATGAACAGGATGACTACCTTCTTAATGTGAATGAATCCGACTATGTAAGGTACAAGGTAGATGAGGCGCTGGTTGACCCTTTAGAGATTCATGTAGACCAGATTTATGCTTCGTCATCGGAGCAAATGATTCCAGCTGAGTATTTTCCTCAATCGTTCCATGTTTGCTCAGGAAAAAGCTATAAGAAAGACGTTATTAAGTTCCACATTCCGTTTAGCGGCAACCCAGACCTGCTTAGATGCGTTCCTAGTACACGAGTCTTATGGTCGATGGATGTGGAGATTTCAGGTAACGAATTTTCATTTGAAATAATAAATTTTAGTGATAATGCCGAAAGCATAGGCCGAGATAAAGATTCAAACATGCGAAGCATTATGCAGCAACTTGGGAACGTTTCCTCAGAAGTAGAGCGTTATAACTCAGGCTTGCATTCACAAATTAAGCAAGCGTTTGAAGCGAGAAAGCAGAGAATCCTGGCAAAAAGTAATGTGCTGGCTTCTTTAGGTGTGCCTATTAAAAAGGCTGGCAATGTTTCTCCAACATTTTCTGTTCCCACACCGCAAAAGCGGAAGAAAGTCACTTTCAGTCGCCCTGCTGTAGCTGAGACTGGCTACAAGCCTGAGCCAAGCCTTGACCAATCGGCATATACAGACATACTTCGACTAATTCATGATGTTGGAAAAGAGTTTGAACGTCTCCCGAGCCTCTACGCGGGAAAAGAAGAAGAGCATTTAAGGGATCACTTTCTTATGATGCTTGAGCCCAATTTTGAGGGGTCTGCTACAGGTGAAACATTTAATAAAACAGGGAAAACTGACATCCTTCTGCGTTACGAAGGTAAAAACGTGTTTATTGCGGAGTGCAAATTTTGGCGAGGACAAAAGAATTTCTTAGATACAATCACCCAGCTACTCGGATATTTGACGTGGAGAGACTCTAAAGCTGCAGTGATTATGTTTGTACCAAATAAAGATTTTACGTCCGCCCTTGAAACCGCAAAGCACGTCATCAGTGAGCACCAAAATTACATCGAGTATAAAGATCAGATTGATGAGACCTGGCTAAACTACTCATTTCACCTAAATGGTGACAGAAATAGGGCGGTAAGTATCGCTGTCATGTTGTATCACACGCCAAGATAGGCAGCTAACTGAAAAACGGGGACAGATTTATTTTTCCCGAAGGCCATGACGGGGTCGGACCACGGTAACGCACTGTCGAGACTGCGCGGAAAACGGGGACAGATTTATTTTTCCGCGGCCAGAACGTCATCCCGGCCGGAGCGAAGCGGAGAATCGAGACTGCATAACGGGGACGGACCACGGTAGCCATCTGTATTGCAGACGATTAACGCCCCCTGAAGGCTGGGGCTTTGGGGTCAGACCTTGCTTCTTGCTCCCTAGCTGGCAGGTCTCGCCTGATTGCATTCCGCGAGAAGGCTGGTCTGATCCTCTGGCGCCACGCGTCTGATGTCTGCGCGCACCTTCTCAACGGACACGAGATCACAGGAGCTGACACCGATATGGACATCCAACACCTGCCATTCCCCGACCCCGCCGAGTTCGGCGATTACGACACTGACCTGGCTAGCTGCATGGCCGCCCACTCCGCTCTCGTTTACAAGGGCCACCGGGAGATCGCCACAACCCTCACGGCCGCCGGTTACGACCGGGTCGTCATCTTCCGCGACGGCGGCACCAACGCTTATCTGGCGCGCTGCAGTCCAACCCCGGAGGAGCGCGGCCGCCGCTGGGTGTTGGCGTGGCGGGGCACCGAAGCGGATTACCAGGACATCATCGCCGATGTCACGTTCCTCAAGCGCACCTCCGACTACCGCAATAAGTGGCGGGTCCACGGTGGCTTCCTGACCGCCCTTCAGGGCGTCTGGGGCTCCTGGTGGGAACCGGACCTGCCAGACGAGGCGGACGGCGCCCTGGTGACGCGCGTCGGCTCGGAGGGGGTCACGGAGATCATCGCCAGCGAGGTCGACGCACAGGACCGCCTCGTGGTCACTGGACACAGCCTCGGCGGTGCGCTGGCACAGCTTGCCGCGTTCTACCTCCACCGCGACGTGTTTCCCGACCGTGACCAGCTCGCGGCCGTCTACACCTTCGGCTCCCCCAGGGTGTTCGGAGCCGACCAGGCCAAGCACTTGGAGAGCGCGTCGCCCTACCCCCATTTCCGGATCGTCAACGGCGCGGACTTGGTGCCCCGGGTGCCGCCAATGGCGCTCAATTTCCGACACACCGGGCGCAACGTGTACATCGAGCGCAGCGGCGGCATCCGCAAGGACCCGTCTTGGTGGTGCGTCTTCAAGGATGTCGGCTGGCGCCAGGCAGTGCTGGTAGTCCTCACACTGCTGCTGGTATGGGGCGGGTTCGCCTGGCTTGAGTCGGCCGATCTGATGGCGTCGTCATGGCCCCTGCGAGGCGCCGTCATGGCCGTGCTCGCCGGTGGAGCGGTGCTCTTGCTGCCGAAACTGTTGCGACTTCTTCCCGGCACGGCCCGCTGGCGCTTGGTCAGCGACCATTTCATGGAGGCGTATGCGACCGGGGTGAAGCAGGGGCGGTCCTGAACGTCGCGAGACGATGAGGAGTGTCAGGTAAGCCTTATCTCCGGGCAGCTCTGCGTGATCCCGTCTGCGCAGATAGACTGACAAAACGCCGATGACGGGGTCGGACCACGGAAAAGGAAATGATGGGCTGAGACAACGGGGTCGGACCACGGTAACGCAAACCGTACAAGGCCTAACCAGCGCAGGCGCGCCGACGCCCTTTCTATTGCGCCTTCGGCTCCGATCCAAGGGCGCGCGTGCTGCAAACCTTGAGCAGTAGAAGAAGCCTCTGGGGGCTCACATGCCTTTGATCGATACCTACCGAAACGCGCTCCAGCGGAACCGCGAAGAGCTGGCGAAGCTATCTGCTGACAAAGCGAAACTTCAGAAGAAGTTGGCCGACTATACTGGAAAGGCTCAAAAGGCATCCGAAGCCGCCAGTCGATCAAACAATTCTTCCACGATAGGTAGCAAGTTGCGCGAAGCGGCTAGGCACGAAAAGAATGCAAGCCAAGAAGCTGACAATCTGGCTAAGCTGAGAAACTCGGGGGTCAGACCTTGCCTTTTGACCCCGCATCAAGGGAGAGGCAAAAGGCAAGGTCGAGGAAAAACAAAAAAAGGGGACAGATTTATTTTTCCCGAAGGCCATGACGGGGTCGGACCACGGTAACGCACTGTCGAGACTGTACGACTCAACTCAGGAGATTCGATGATTCTTAAGGAGAAGGACGGCCCGAGCGGCCAGGATGAACGCTCAAAGGCCGGGCACCAGCAGGAACAGGACGGGGCTTTGGGGTCAGACCTTGCCTTTTGCCCTTGCGCTCACTGCTGTCCCACTTACGCGGTCCTCAGTCGCAGCCCCAGCATAACGGGGTCGAACCACGGTAACCATCTGTATTGCAGACGATTAACGTCCCCTGAAGGCTTGTTCAACGCCTTAAAGCGCCCATTTCGACGCTGAAATCGGCCGCCAGCGCCAATTGATGGGGTCGGACCACGGTAACCATCTGTAGTGCAGACGAGTAACGTCCCCTGAAGGCTTGTTCAACGCCTTAAAGCGCCCATTTCGACGCTGAAATCGGCCGCCGGGGGCGCCTGGCGGAGATCGTGTAAGGCGACGACGGAGAGGCTGCCATACTGAACCGGATCAAGATGTTGAACAGGGGGCATGATGGGTGAAGTGAATATGTGGATGGTGCGTGCGGGCCAGGGAGTAAAAGGGGTTCAGGGTCAGACCTTGCCTTTTGCTCCCGTATCGAGGGGGAGGATAATGGCAAGGTCCGCCCCCCCACGATTCACAGTTGAGGTAAGTCGATGAGTGAGATCATATCTGTATGGGTGCCTGTGGGGAGGGATCTGGTGTTGGCTCTGTCAGCGGGGCTTACGACTGTTGCGGCGTGGATCGGGCTTTGGACATGGAAACGTGAACTTGCAGGAAAGGAGCAATTTCATGCTGCCAGGAGTCTTCTGAAATGTAGTCACCGGCTTTGGAGAGCCTGCGCGGAACTTAGTAAAGAGGTTAGGTCCGCGGAGCTTCAAAAAGTAGTAATAGAATTTGAAGATGGGCTTTCGGAGCGAGAGAAGACGGTGATAGCGGCAGCGGACGTGTACCTAAGGAGAGCCGCTGAGGCTCGAAGAGAGTGGGAGGAGTACAAGGAGGCCCGCCTTGAAGCTGGCGTTGTTATGGGGGTCTGGGTATATGAGGTCTTTCTTCCCTTTGACGAGAAGGTAGGGGAGGCACTCGATCAAGCTGCTGAGCGTCTGGGCGTGGGTTCAGTCGAGGATCGTGTTTCGCTGTTATTGTCGAGAATAGATAAATCGGAAAATTGCATGTCGCATGACTTAGCGGTAGACGACGAAATTTCGAAAGAGCTCCGCAAGACGTGGGTGGCTGCTGAGAAGCAACTTCGAGAAGCCTTGGGTCGGTCAAAGCATTCTTGATTTGATCGGTTCTCTGGGGGACACCTAGGGCCGGCGGGACAGATTCATGACGGGGTCGAACCACGGCAACCATCTGGATTGCATACGATTAACGTTACCTGAAGGCTTCTTCACTGCGTTAAAGTACCCATTTAGTCGTTGAAAATGGCCGCTGAGGGCGCCTGGCGGGAATCGAGTAAGGCGACCGCGGAGCAATGCATAGAAGGCGAAAACCGGGGACCGAAAACCGGGGACAGATTTATTTTCTCATCGAAACGGGGACAATCGAAACGGGGACGACAATCGAAACGGGGACAGATTTATTTTTCCGCGGCCAAAACGTCATCTCGGCAGGAGCGAAGCGGAGAATCGAGATTGCTGACGCTAACGCCTACCCCGCCGGCCGAGATCCCGGATTACCGCTTTGCGGTTTCCGGGATGACCATGGGTTGCATCGGGGGCATGCCCTGCATGGGTACGGCCATTGGGCCAGGGAGAAGAGCGGGATTTATGCGGCTACGAGCCTCTTTACCTTGAGGTCTTTCCGATGCTGCTCCGCATGCCAGAGCTCATATTGAGACTGCTGGTTCAGCCAGCTTTCCGCCGAGGTGTCGAACGCGATGGAAAGGCGGATGGCCATTTCAGGGCTGATCCCAGCTTTGCCGTTAAGTACGGCGCTCAGGGTTTTTCGGCTTACGCCCAGGGCTTCTGCCGCTTCGGTCACGGACAGCCCAAGGGGATCGAGGCAAAGCTCGCGCAATACTTCACCTGGATGGGGGGGGTTGTACATCAACATCGGCGCCACCTCAGTGGTAATCCTCGTAATCGACGATTTCGGCATCTCCATCCTTGAAGCGGAACGTCACTCTCCAGTTGTCACTGACAGCGACGGACCAGATTCCGGCACGTGCGCCCGTGAGTTCGTGTAGCCGCAGGCCGGGCAGGTCCATATCTGCGGGCTGTGACGCTGCATGGAGTCGGCCCAGAATGAGTCGAAGCCTTTTTGCGTGCACCGCCTGAATCCCCGCAGTACTGCCCGAGTCGAAAAACTTCGCCAATCCCTTGTGCTTGAAGCTTCGAATCATTCAGCGAATGTAACGCGTAACGTAACAGGTAACAATTACGCCTGAAAGAATACAGGCCATGAATCAGAGAAAGAGGACACCCATCTTTTCCCTCCCAGCTTCTCCCTGGCGGCAAACGGTCATCCCGGCCGGAGCGAGGCGGGGAATCGAGATTGCTGACGCTAACGCCTGCCCCGCCGGCCGAGATCCCGGATAACCGGCGCGCGGTTTCCGGGATGACCTTCCAGGCTGGGCGGAAGGATAATTCCTGGAACGATCCGACCCGTTGCCGCAGTTTCTGCGGTGTCTTGCAGTGATCGGATACCCGTACGGTTTACGGGACGTACGCCAAAGCGTACTCTTGGTCGAAGCCCACACACTTGCGAGGTGCGCCATGACGGGAATTACGGCTACAGAGGCGCGCAGCAACCTCTACCGGCTGATCGACGAAACGGCGGAATCCCATGAGCCGATTGTGATCACCGGCAAGCGGAACAACGCGGTCCTGCTATCCGAGTCGGACTGGTCGGCCATTCAGGAAACCCTGTACCTGCTATCGGTGCCGGGTATGCGCGAGTCGATCCGCGAGGGCATGGATACTCCGGCGGATGAATGCCACGAGGAGCTGGATTGGTGACATGGAAGTTGGTCTACACCCGACAGGCTCAGAAGGATGCGAAGAAGCTGGCGGCCAGCGGCCTGAAGCCGAAGGCACAGGAGCTGCTGACGTTGATCGCGGAAGATCCGTATCGAAAGCCCCCACCGTTCGAGAAGCTGGTGGGTGATCTCTCCGGCGCGTACTCGCGGCGCATCAATATTCAGCACCGGCTTGTGTACCAGGTTCTTGAAGACGAGAAAGTGGTCAAAGTGATTCGTTTATGGAGCCACTACGAGTAACCCCCGGCTACACGATCCCGTGGAGACGCGGAAACGGGGACAGATTGATTTTTCCGCTTGATTTTTCCGCGGCCAGAACGTCATCTCCGCCGGAGCGAGGCGGAGAACCGAGATCGCTGATACTAACGCCTGCCCCGCCGGACGCCTTCTGGACGAGGGGTGTGTCAACGTCTGGCTTTGGTGGGAGTGCTTCCACGGGGGTCGGGTTTTTCAGGGAGTAATGGACCTTCACGGCACCCTGGATACTCTCAGTGAACCAGGGAGACGAATGGCGAGGACTGGCCCGCTGATGCGCGCTGTATTGCATTTGCGATACACTACGTGAAGGTCCTTGCGGAGACGCGGCATGAAAAACACAACGTTACCGGCCCTGCGGGTCAGCGGTGGTTTTCGGCATCAGGTGGAGCAGGCCCTTGGCGAGGGAGAAACGCTGTCAGCCTTTATCGAGGATGCCGTTCGCCACGAGATTGACCGCCGACAAGCCCGGGCCGAGTTCCTGGCGCGTGGTCTGGAATCCGCGCGCAGTGCCCGGGAAGCGGATGAGTACTTCCCGGCCCAATCGGTGCTTGACGATCTCGACCGCCTGTTAAGTAAGTAGTAGCCGCCCCACTGGAGTCTCAAGGATGAGTTACTCGGTACGATTTACAGCGCAGGCGCGCGGAGATCTCCTGCGGCTCGTCGCGTTCCTCTCGGAGAGGGACCCGGCGGCCGCGGCCCATGCCCGAACCGCCATCGGCGAGGCGGTGTCGCTACTGGAGCGCTTCCCGCTGAGCTGCCGCATGCCCGACGCCTCCCGCCCCCGCATCCGCGAACTCCTGATCCCGTTTGGGCGCTCGGGTTATGTTGCCCTGTTCGAGATCGACGATGCCGAGACGGTCACCCTGCTGGCGTTTCGGCACCAGCGCGAGGACGACTATTTCGGCGCCGAATGACGGGGAAAAACGGGGACAGATTTATTTCTCATGCCCGACGTGACGGGGGACGGCCTGGACGGCGCCGCTCAATGCGACAGCCGATGACCTGCTCCACCTCATCCACAAAACGCTGGTTGCCGGTGAGTTGGCCGCGCTGCAGCGCCTCGCGCATCAGCGACAGCTCCTGCTCCGGAACGCCCTGCTCCACGAACCGCGCATACCGGACACGTCGTTCGGCATTGTCATCCGCGAGCTCGCAATACGCCGGGTCGAGATCGATCCAGCACTCCGCCTCACCCATGCGCTGGCGGAAGCTGGACCAGGGGTACTCTCCGGCGGCCGGCACCATTTGCGCTCGTACGGGGTTCAACTCGATGTAGCGCGTACAAGCCAGAAGATACGTCTCTGTCTGCACCGGGCTGGACTTGTAGCGCCCTTCCCACAACGTACCGGAGCGGCCTTCCAGTCGATTGCGATACCGCGTGGCACGCGCCGCCAATGCCTTCATCAAGCGGCCCATTGCAGCCACTTCTTCGCCTGGCCCCAGCAACAGGTGCACGTGGTTGGTCATCAGGCAGTACGCGTACACCCGAATGTCCAGCGCACTACTCAGTTCGCGCAGGTCTTCCAGGTACCGCTCGTAATCCACGTCCTCCGCAAACACGATCTGCCGATTGTGCCCTCGCTGCACCACATGGTGCGGCATATGCGGCAACACCACTCGCGCCATCCTTGGCATATCTCTCCTCCTGCATCACCGCCGCATCCTCGCGGCCGAAAATAAATCTGTCCCCGTTTAACTCCGCCGGACATTGGCCCACCGCTGCGAGTTGGTCAGGCCTTGCTATCGTCCTCCGACTGGGTCCACGGGAGACGGCCCTCGATCTCCAGGTGCAGGGCAAACACTAGCAGTGTGCGTATGAGAATAATCAGGGCCAGCATGAGTACGTTTTCCATGGAGTACTCGATCGCTACGGTCATGATGATGTCGGCCGCGACCAGGAACTCCAGTCCGAGAATCAGGCCGCGCACGCTGCGACGGCGATAATCGACGTAGGCCTCGTGTGTGCTCATGCGGCGCATGTTCACCAGCCAAACCACCGTTGCCAGCACGAATCCACCTATGATCACGGCGATGCCGACTGCTTCGAGCCCTAGTACCAGTGCATTGGCGATCTGAAGTAAGACATCGGTCATGTCCGCATCCTTTTCTGGTCAGCGATTTGCGGCAAGTCTACTGCCGGCTGTTGGTCGTCGCCCAATGTTGACCCGCCAGGAGTCTGTCGGGCCTGTGAGGGCTCCGGGGTCTACCTTTGGATTTCGCAGGCCATGCAGCTCATATTTGACGGCCTCGAAAAAAGCGGCCTGCTGGGCAGAACACCAGCGTCGTACGCGGCCGGGATCACAAGCGAGACGTCCGACAGCAAGCCCTTCGCTGCGGTCTACACTCCTCAGGGTGGCCTCGTGGGTTCCTCGAGACTGGTGGGCGAACCCTTTTTCCAGCGCTTTCGCTCGATTCGCAATGGCCCCGAATCTGCCCCCGGAGGATCTCATGCCCGCCCGCTCGCAGAATGGACATACCCACTGGCCCGAACTCCCACCCCTTGATCAGTGGGAGGACACATGCACCACGGTCCACATGTGGACACAGATTGTTGGCAAGATCCGCCTCGAACTGGGGCCCTGGGTGAATCACTCTTGGGGCTCCACGCTGTATGCCACCAGCACCGGGCTGACGACATCGCCGATTCCCTACCAGGGGTGGACCTTCACCATTGACTTCGATTTCGTCGCGCACCAGCTGGTGATCGCCACATCGAGCGGCCGCAAGGTGCTCTTTGGACTGGAACCAATGAGCGTTGCCGATTTCCACGAAAAGCTCTTTGATGCACTTACGTTCCTCGGCATTCACGTACGCATCCTCGCGCGCCCGGTGGAGGTACCAGAAGCCATCCCCTTTGCCAGGAACACGCGAAACCGCAGCTACGATCGGCATGCCATCCACGCTTTCTGGCAGGCACTGGTACAGGCGCACAGGGTTTTCTCGGAGTTCCGCGCGGGATTTCTGGGAAAGTGCGGCCCCGTGCACTTTTTTTGGGGTGCGTTCGACCTGGCCGTCACACGCTTTTCCGGCCGCGAGGCGCCGACGCATCCCGGCGGCGTCCCCAACTGTGCCGACTGGGTAATGGAAGAGGCTTATTCCCATGAGCTGGCCAGCGCCGGCTTCTGGCCCGGCACGGGCCTGGGTGAAGCGGCCTTCTATGCGTACGCCTACCCGGAACCGGAGGGGTATCGCGAGGCCGTTTTCCAGCCCGCCGCGGCGCGGTTCCACGAAGGCCTCGGGGAATACATCCTGCCCTTCGATGTGGTTCGAGCGTCGACCGATCCCGATGCTGTGTTGCTGAGTTTTCTGCAGAGCACCTACCAGGCGGCTGCCGACAAGGGCGGCTGGGACCGCGGAGCCCTCGAGTTCGTCCAGCCCAACCCAAGGTAGCGACAGAACTCCGAGGAAGAGGACGCCCATCTTCCCCCATCTTCCCCCATCTTCCTTCGGGTGCCACGCCGTCATCCCGACCGCCGCAAAGCGCAGAGCCGGGATCTCTAACGGCCGCGCCTGCCCCTACGCCCGAGATCCCGGAGCACCGCTGGGCGGTTTCCGGGGATGATCGCGCATTCAGAACACCGAAAGCCCTGTAGGAACTTGCCTTTTGCCCATGGAGTCAGCGCATGTCGTTTGCCGGTGCCTCGGCCAGAGGGCCGGCCTGAACCTATCGAATACGCGCCGCGTTATGGTCGCTATCTCTGCGAGTAGTCCTATCAATGGACCGAATGTACGGGAAGGCGACAGGAGAGATTGGCATCGTCACAGCATTCGGATGTCACCCGACCGGCCCATGCGCATGTGTCGGCGACCCGAGTGTTATACCCTGCGCCTGTAAAGGTAAGCGCTGCGTCCGAGAAGGCTACGCGGGCTCCGGCGGTCTATTGGGTACGAATGCGAGTAAGCGGAGGCCAGTGACGGCGTGCGGTGCAGTCTCGATATTGGGAACGAACTGACGGAGATCCCTCGACTCGCTGATGAAGTCGAGGCGTTCTGCGAGCGCGCCGGCATGGAAGCCAACACGGTGAATCTCGCGCTCGATGAATGGATTACCAATCTCGTGTCCTACGCCTTCGATGACGGCGGCGAGCACCGGATTGGTGTGGAACTCGAGGCGGACACCGAAGGCCTGACAGTCGTGGTAACCGATGACGGCCACTCCTTTCATCCGCTAGACGACGCACCGGAGGTCTCCCTGGAGGGAGGCGTCGAGGACCGCGCGGTCGGAGGCCTGGGGCTGTATTTCATCCGAACGCTGATGGACGATATTCAGTACGACAGTGCCGACGGAGTGAATCGCCTTCGACTGCGACGTCTCAAGCGCAAGTGACAACGAACTGAACAACAAGGCCCGATTACGTAATGGAATTGAATAAAGAGACCGTGGACGGCGTATGCGTGGTGAGCCCCGAGGGACGCCTGGACAGTAATACGTCGCCGGCTTTCGAGGCGGAACTGCTCGCCCTTCTGGACGATTCGCCCACCCTGGTGATCCGGTTTGCCGACCTGGAATACATCTCCAGTGCCGGGCTGCGGGTCATGCTTATGGCGGCGAAGAAGGTTCGGCAGCTGAATGGTCAGCTAGTGCTGTGCGAGATTCATGAGCCGATCCGGGAGGTCTTCGAGATCAGCGGCTTCCTGTCGATCCTGGACGTCTGCGATGATCGGGCGGTGGCCGTGGCACGCGCCCGCGGCGAGGACTGAAGCCCGGTACTGATTCCAGTGTCCGGGCCTCAGGTGCGTCCGCCCGCCGGTCCGACAAAGTGCAGTGCCAGCACGGTGACGTCATCCGCCTGATCGGCCTCGCCGGCAAACTCCTCTACCGCCTTCATGACGGCCGCAGTCTGCTCCCCAGCCGCTCGGCCCTTGAGCTCGCCGTACAGGCGGATCAGGCGGTCCTCGCCGAACAGGTCCTGCGCTGGATTCGCCGCCTCGGTCACGCCGTCGGTGTACAGCAGCAGCTCTTCGCCCGGAGCCAGGCGCAGATGCTGCGTCGCGTACGGCATATCTTCCATCGCCCCGAGCACCAGTCCAGGTGCCAGCTTCAACCACTCTGCGGTGCCATCCACCCGCCGGATCAACGGCGGGTTGTGGCCCGCATTCGCCATCACCAGCTCCCCGCTGTCCAAGTCGAGAATCCCGCAAAGATAGGTCACGAACATACCGCTGTCGTTGTTCAGGCACAGCTCGTTGTTGACCCGTTCGAGGATGCGCCCGGGATCCGGCTCCTGTTCCGCAATGCCCTTGACCAGGGTCTTGGTGACGGCCATAAACAGTGCGGCCGGGACGCCCTTATCGGAGACGTCCCCTACGGCAAAGAACAAGCGGCGATCGCCCTGCATCGTAAAGAAGTCATAGAGATCGCCCCCAACCTGGCGTGCCGGGAGCAGATCCGCATGCAGATCGACATCCGCCTGCATCCGAGAGAGCTCCAGCCGCCGCGGCAGAAAGCTCATCTGAATGTTGCGGGCGATCTTCAGTTCGGACTCGATCCGCTCCTTGGCCGCTGTGGTTGCGGTCAGGTCGTTGATGTAGTCCTTCAGGGACAGGCGCATGTCATTGAAGGATCGAGCCAATTCACCGATCTCGTCCTGAGAGCGGATGGGGGGCATCGGCTGATCGAGATTGCCCCGGGCGATCTCGCCGGCACTGGTAACCAGCCCCTTCAGGGGGCGCGTGATACCCTGGGAGATCGCGATAATGGCCCCCAGCAGGATCAGGAACCCGACACTTCCGATGATCAGCACCAGGTGCATCACCCGCAGCACATCACCGAACAGTTCCCGCTCCGGGATGACCACCCCCACCACCCAGTCAGGATCCGGGAGGCGGACGTGGTAGAGCCGCGCAGGTTCGTCCAGCAGCGCATTCGGCAACCGGCTGAACCCCTCCTCCTGACGCTGCAGCATGCGCCCGAGTTCGCGCAGTTCCGGTTCATCCAGCGTCTCGGCCAGACTGAACAGGCTCTCGCGCATAATCCAGTCGCTGTTCGGCCAGGAAATAAACCGCGTCTGCCCGCTCAACAAAAAGCCGAAGCCACTGTCCAGCACCTCAACCGCATCGACGGTCTCGGTCAGACGTCGCAACTCGACGTCGAGGGTCACGATCCCACCGAGTTCCTCCGTGCCGTCCGCCACGGCATTAGCCATCGCAAAGGGCGTCGAGAAGGTGGTGATCAGGCGATCGGGATCGGCCGCCGATGCAAACGGATCCGCCCAGAATGCTTCGCCGGTGAGCGCGGGGATCTGATACCAGTCGCGGGTGAAATAGTCGAAGTCGGCCCCGCCGAGGTTCATGTACTCCAATTCCCCATCGGGCCCCTCATAAACGAAGGGCCCGTGATATCGCTGCCCGGGGATTGCCGCTTCCGGCTCCCAGGTGATGGCGGCACCCTGGGCGGCCGCTGTATGGGTCGTAATCGACTCCAATAGAGGCCGCATGGCCTCGGGGTCATGCCCGCCCTGAGTCAACGAGGCGGCCAGGGTGCGCCCCGAGCCCGCGACTTCGTTGAGTGAGGCCTCGATGCGCCCGGCCGTGGCGCGGGTCAGCTCGCGGGCCTGATGCTCCGCATGGTCCAGCATGATGTCGCGGACCATGTAGTACAGCAGCCCCGACGTGGTGAAGAAGATGGTCGCCACCGTGACCACGGTGACCAGCGCCAGACGTACCGCCAGGCTCTTACTCGGGGCGTGCATCAATCACCGGGCGGTGGAAGGTGTCGTAGTCCACAGGTTCACGCTCGAGGCTGACCAGGTTGTTCATCAAGTTGTGGGCCATTAGATAATCATTGGGGTCGAGCACCGGGGCCGGCAGGCGACCGTCCGAGTCGAAGTAAAGCGAGCGAAGCACCTTGAGCATTAGGCTCTGGTGGGCGCGGTTCGTGGGCTCACCGTGCTGCTGGACCCGCTCCATCACCGCATCCACCGCCTGCTCCGGATGCTCGAACGCGTGCTGCCAACCGCGTAGCGACGCAGCCACGAAGGCCTTTACAGCTTCGGGGCGCTCCTCGAGCGTGGATTCGAGAACGTAAATCCCGTCCTCGGCCAGGCCAGTGCCGTGTTCCTCCAGCCCGATCGTGGAAAGCTCCTCCGGCTCGAATCCCGAAAGATAGAGCTCCACCATTTCGTTGAACCGAGTGGCCATGGCCGCATCGACCGCACCCGAGCGCAGGGCATTTACACCCGATCCCTGATCGATAATCTCCGGCTCCACGCCGTAGGCGCGAAACAGCGCTTCGGGTTGAGTGCGAAAGCTCTGCCAGCGGGCCACACGGCGCCCATCGAGATCCTCGGGCGCGAGAATATCGCGATCGGCAAAGGACACGATCACCAGCGACGAGTCGTGCAGCAGTTGTGCTACGTTGACGACCTCCACACCGGCGTCGCGAAGCTCCAGCGCCTGCACCAGATACAACAGGGCAATATCGGCCTCGCCGCGAGCCAGCGCCTCGGATGCCGGATAGTCCGGGCCGTGCGGAAGGATGTCCACGTCCAGGCCGGCATCGCGGTACCAGCCCTGGTCGGCGGCGACATAAAAACCGGCAAACTGCGACTGCGGAACCCAGTGCGGCTGAACACGCAAGGGTTCCGCGAATGCCGAACCCGCCGCCAGGACCAGACTCAGGGCCAGCAACCGGCCGGCCCACCGGGTCGGGTTCCAGGGGAGACCCGGTGATGGAAGTCGCATGGACGAACTCGGCATCGGCTGAAGACCACCGGGAGGATGGATGAAAACGACGGACAGCATACCGGTCAGGACGGCCTCGCGCATCCGGGGGCGGCTGCGGGATCTGTTCGTTGTTTTGGTGTTGATGGTGGCCGGGCTGGTAACGGTTCCCGTGGCCGCTGCCGACCCGGTCGCATCCCTCGCCGCGCCGCTTCCGGTCGCAACGGAAGGCCCTCCGGAGACGCTGCGTTCCGGCTGGTTCGAGCGCCCGCCGTACCAATATGCCGATCCGGATGGCGTATCCGGAGCCGCAACGGGGCTGGACCTGCGTGTCGCCCGCGAGGCGGCCGCGGCCACGGGCCACACCGTACGCTATGGCCCCATGCCTTGGTCCGACCAACTGGCGGGGCTGAAGCAAGGCACCCTCGATCTGGTCGTCGGTACGTACTATGAACCCGCGCGTCTGAGTTACGTCCACTACTCGCGGCCCTATCGCGAGGAACGCAACGCGCTCTACCTGCGCGATGACGGCGACATCCGCCCGACCAGCCGCGAGGAGTTCCTGGAGGCGGTCGAAGCCGGCGCGTTTCGCCTGGGCATCACACGGGGTTATGCCTTCGCCCACCCCGAGGTCGCGCGCCTCGTGCGGGACCCAGGCGATGCAGCCCGAATCCTGGAAACTGACAGCGATGCCGCGAACGTAGCCGCCCTGGTGGAGGGCCGTATCGACGGGTTTATCGCCGACCCGGTGATCCTCGACCTGTTCCTGGCACAAAACGCCCAGACCCACGAGGTCCGCCGCGCCCGCCTCGAGCTCGGCTCGGTAGGCGTACGTGTCATGTTCAGCCGCGCGACCGTTCCACGCGAATTCGTCGACGCCTTCGATGCCGAGCTACAGGCTCTGGGGGACAGCCGCCGAATCGCCAACCTCGAAGTAGAACACCTGCTACCCGCGTTTCTGGCCATGACCACCAGCGAGGGATGGTTCAACGTACTGACGCTGATGGGCATCCTCGCCTTCTCCGCCTCCGGCGTGATGCTGGCGCGCCGCGAGCGCTACAACCTGTTCGGCGCCCTGATCCTGGCCACGCTTCCCGCCATCGGCGGCGGTGTGCTGCGTGACCTGCTTCTGGGACGCGATCCGATATTCATCTTCGAAACGCCCGAATTCCTGTTACTGCCACTGGCGGTGGTGCTGGGCGGCTTCGCGCTCTACAAGCTGCATGACCACTGGCTCGTGCATCTCGCCCCCGCACAGCGACTGTTGGCACGTCAGCGCGCGGGCCTCGGCGGGCGCATGGTCGGCAATGTGCAGCACGGCCTGGATGCCTGGGCGGTAGCCGCGTTCACCGTGATCGGCGTGGGCGTGGCCGTCGAAGCCCACGCCAGCCCGCTATGGCTCTGGGGACCGGTGATGGCCGTGGTCACCGCATCCTTCGGCGTGATCATGCGCGACGTGGTTCGCTCGGACTTCAACATCGACATGCTCAAGCGCGACTCCTTTGCCGAGATCGCGATCATCGGCGGCATTGCTTACTCGCTCCTGCTTCTCTGGCCGCCCGTGGAACTCTCGATGTTCTACATCCTGATGGTCACCAACGGCGTCATCGTGAGCCTGTTCGTGGCGCGGCTTCTGGTGTTGTGGTCCGGCTGGGTGAACCCATTACAGATGGGCGACCCGCATACCCTGCCGGAACGTCGTCTGGATGCCCTGGAAGCGGCGGAACCCGCCCTGTGGCAGCGCCTGTCGACCTACCTGGAAGAAAGCGAGACCGGCCGTGCCCGCGGTGTCGACCCGAGACGCCTGGAATCCCTGCACAAGGACTTCGGCTATGCCCTGGAGCCCTGGCAGACAGAGTTCACCGCGCTGGCCGGAGAACCGCTGTTCGAGTCCACGGTCATGCGCTACCAAAACCTGCGCGCCCGATTCGACACACTGCGCGCGCTGGAGCAGCAACTCTATGACCACCTGCGTATGCCGATCGCCGACGCGCTACCGGATGCGGAAGAGGCCGGCGAACTGGAGACCCGAGTCTCCGAGGGCCTGCGCAGCCTGCTGGACACCGTCAGCATGGCGGTGGAAAGCGGCGAACGGGAAGACTTCGAATGGTTGCAGGAACTCTCGCGCAACCAGCGGACACGTTTCGACGACCTCCGAGCCCGGTATCTCAAGGCCGATCCAGCGCCCGGCGGCGCCCTGGACCAGGTGCTACAACGCACTCACCGGGTCGAACGGATGATGTGGATGCTCGCCGACTACGTGGACCAGCGTCTGTCACCAGGCGGCGTGGCCGCCGTCAGCGACCGCCGCCAACGGCAGATGATGATGCAGACCGGGGCCCACTAGGTGTGATCTCTCAATAGGCTGTCCACGGGACGACTCCGAAGGATGCTGAGTTTGCGGACTTAGCCATTCCTAAGGCGAGAAAGAAGACACCCATCGTGGTCACCTGCCGCCACAGCCGCTTTCTCTCGTGGGAGCCCAGCCCTCTGGGCGATTGGGAGCTGGACACGCCCGATCGGCGAGAGGGCTCGCCTCCTACAGCGAGTACCGAAGGGTCGGGTCTTGCCCTGCGCCCCACGGCAGGAGACGATGGATGTCGAACGGCGTGCGCTACACTGCGCAATATCCCCTGCCCACCCCATCCCACGAACCGTCATGCTGATCACGTTTCTGCTTATGTTCGCCGCACTGGGCCTTGGCGTTGCGCTGATGCTTTGGCACGCGCGGCTAGTGTTTTCGGTGGAGCTGCGCGATGGCGCCGCACGTGTACGTCGTGGCAAGCCGCCGTCGCGGTTCGTGAGCGGCTGCGAGGATGTGGCGCGTCGATATGGCTTGAAGCGTGGCCAGATCAATGCGGTACGAACCGACGGGGGTGTGCAGCTGCGCTTCTCCCGAGATCTTCCCGAGATGACACACCAGGCCTTCCGCAATGTCTGGACACCACCGCCGGGCGGTGGGGGTGGCGGCGGGATGCGGGCAACGGGCTAGCCGCGGGGGGTAAACGGGGGGCAAAAAAACGCCCGGGATGATCCCGGGCGTTTTGGTCTGCAGGCCGGGCTCACTGCCCGGCTCGGGTTGACGTTACTGCTGGAATCGCTCCAGGTCGAAGCGGTCGGCGTTCATCACCTTGGTCCAGGCCTGGATAAAGTCCTTCACGAACTTCTCCTCGTTGTCGTCCTGGGCGTACACCTCGGCGTAGCTGCGCAGGATCGAGTTGGAGCCGAACACCAGGTCAATACGGCTGGCCGTCCACTTCACCTGGTCGCTCTTGCGGTCGCGCACCTCGTAGGTGCCGTTACCCGCGGTTTTCCAGGCGTAGGCCATGTCGGTCAGGTTGACGAAGAAGTCGTTGGTCAACTGTCCTTCACGGTCGGTGAACACGCCGTGCTTGCTGCCACCGTGGTTGGTGCCCAGCACGCGCAGGCCGCCGAGCAGAACGGTCATCTCCGGCGCGGTCAGGCCCATCAGCTGGGCACGATCCAGGAGCATCTCCTCCGGCTTGACGATGTAGTCCTTCTTCAGCCAGTTGCGGAAGCCATCGGCCAGCGGCTCCAGCGGGTCAAAGGACTCGGCATCGGTCATCTCGGCGCTGGCATCGCCACGGCCCGGGATGAAGGGCACCTGGACGTCGTGACCGGCCGCTTGGGCCGCCTGCTCGATGCCCACGCTGCCGCCCAGCACGATCAGGTCGGCCACGCTGGCACCCGTCTCGGCGGAGAGCTGCTCATAGACCTTGAGCACCTTGGCCAGACGCTGCGGCTCGTTACCTTCCCAATCCTTCTGGGGTGCCAGGCGGATATGGGCACCGTTGGCACCGCCGCGCATATCGGAGCCGCGGAAGGTACGGGCGCTATCCCATGCCGTGCTGACCATCTCGGCGATGCTGAGCCCGCTTTCGGCGATCTTCTGCTTGGTGGCCTCGACGTTGTAGTCGGTGCTACCAGCCGGCACCGGATCCTGCCAGATCAGGTCTTCCTGGGGTGCTTCCGGGCCGATGTAGCGGGTCTTCGGCCCCATATCGCGGTGGGTCAGCTTGAACCAGGCGCGGGCAAAGCAATCCCTGAAGTACTCGGGATCCTTGCGGAACGCGTCCATGTACTTGCGATAGACGGGATCCACCTTCATCGCCATGTCGGCGTCGGTCATAATGGGGTTGTGGCGCTTGGAGGGATCACTGGCGTCGACCGGCTTGTCCTCCTCCTTCATGTCCACCGGCTCCCATTGCCAGGCACCCGCCGGGCTCTTCTTGAGCTCCCACTCGTGATCGAGCAGGGCCTCGAAGTAGCCCATGTCGAACTTGGTTGGGTTCTTGGTCCAGGCGCCCTCGATGCCGGAGGAGACCGCGTTGGCCGCCTTACCCTGCATGTGGGGGTTGGCCCAGCCAAAACCCTGCTCCTCGACGTTCGCCCCTTCGGGCTCCGGGCCGAGGGCGCTGGCGTCGCCGTTACCGTGGCACTTGCCGACGGTATGACCACCGGCGGTCAGCGCCGCCGTCTCTTCGTCGTTCATCGCCATGCGGGCGAAGGTCTCGCGGACCTGCTCGCCGGTCTTCATGGGATCGGGCTTGCCGTTGACCCCTTCCGGGTTCACGTAGATCAGGCCCATCTGAACGGCTGCCAGCGGGTTCTCCATGGTGTCGGGCTTTTCAACGTCGCCGTAGCGCTCGTCGGAGGGCGCAAGCCACTCCTTCTCCGCGCCCCAGTAGGTGTCCTTCTCGGGGTGCCAGATGTCCTCGCGGCCGAACGAGAAGCCAAAGGTCTTCAGACCCATGTTCTCGTAGGCGACCGTACCGGCCAGGATGATCAGATCGGCCCAGCTGACCTTGTTCCCGTACTTCTTCTTGAGCGGCCACAGCAGACGGCGCGCCTTGTCCAGGCTGACGTTATCGGGCCAGCTGTTGATGGGCGCGAAGCGCTGGTTGCCGGTGCCGCCGCCACCGCGGCCATCGGCGATGCGGTAGGTACCCGCCGCGTGCCAGGACATGCGGATCATCAAGCCGCCGTAGTGACCCCAGTCGGCCGGCCACCAGGCCTGGCTCTCCGTCAGCAGAGCGTGCATGTCCTTCTTGAGAGCGTCGAAGTCGAGTTGCTTGACCTCTTCCCGATAGTCGAAGTCCTCACCCATCGGATCGGTCTTGCGATCATGCTGGTGCAGGATGTCCAGGTTCAGCGATTCCGGCCACCAGTCGGTGACCGAATGGCCTGCGGCGGTCTGGCCGCCGTGCATGACCGGGCATTTGCCCATGTTCTGATGCTCACCCATTTCAATTCTCCATTTCGCTGCTATTGAGCGTGTTTGCCGTACGGAAACAGCCATCCGTGCATGGATGATGGCCTTCCTCGGGAACGGTAAGCCGCTTCAGCTCCACGACCCGGTTGGCCGAGGGCCGACTTATGTTCCTTCTGTCTCTAAAGGTAGGCCGACAAAGCCATTGGTACCAGTTGTTATTCACCATCATTTCGATAGCGAAGGACTATTCAAGAATCGGACGGAAGATCGATCTCCGGCGCCCATAATCCCGCCGCTAACACCCCGGTCAAGCAGACCTCCTGGTCCACATCGAAGGCATGAAATCCGACCACTGCGTACAGCCCCAGTTCACGGGGCATACCCCGCCGGTCTCGTAAACCTCAGTATCGAACCCAATTGGGATCGTGTTTCGGGCCGACCTGGAGCGCTCAGCTATTTTCATCGCCGGAGCCACTCGACGCGCGGCACGTGACACGCCACACATAAGCGATGACCAAGAACATCGCGACTTATCAGAGGGGAAAAGTAATAACGGTCCCGAACCGGACCCCCTTGGCGCGAACCAACCGACCCAGCCGGATGACATGTTTCCGCCCGCCGGTCTCGACGGGATTCTCCAGGAATTCCAGCGACGGCTGGTTGAAGCGCTCGAGCATGGCCTCAGCCAACTGGCCACGACGCCACGCTGATTGGGACTGTGCGGGCGCATCGATCTGCTGCGTCTGTTGGTAGGCCTGTGCCATGCAGTCGGTCTCCACACGCGTCATATGCGGGATCGAAGCGCTTCTTTAGCCAGCGCCATAGCCGACCGATCCTTGCTTCGCCTTTCCCGCGCCAGGCGGATTGTTGCGCCATCCCCGCTCCTGCGGCACCCTCGAGTAATGCACGCCCACAAGGCGTCCCCACGGCATCTGCGAGCGAAATGCATGAGTGAAGCGACCATGACGGCAGTGGCCCGGCAACGCCTGCTGCTCCAGGGGCAACTGTCGACCGCCTTGGCGCGTCTGGTCGGCCCTTGCGCCGAGCGATGGGGGGATCGCGACGCCCTGGAACAGCGGCTCACCGAGGCCTTGGGCACGCTGCCCTCCTGCAAGTACCTCTATGTGCTCGACCATCGAGGCCATCAGGTCACCGCCAACCTGTCTCCGGAAGGTCCGTTACCGGATCAGGCCGGACGGGACCGTAGCACCCGGCCCTACATGGCCGAGGCCCTGGCCGGCGCGGAGTTCTCGATGTCGTCGGCCTACATCAGCCGCAACCGGCGCCGCCCTACCCTGACCGCCGTGCAGCGCCTGATCCGAGGCGACGACACACTGCTCGGGTTCCTCGGCGCGGACTTCGACTTGCGCGAGCTGCCCCTGACCCGCGAGCTCTATCAACAGCCGGACCAGTGGATGCAGCTCAAGGGCGACCCGGCCATCCGCGGGGGACTGTTCAACCAGCACCGGGTCGACAGCCCGTTGGACGGCCGTATCGACGAGGTGCTGGACCTGGTGACCGAGTTGGTGGCCGCCCACGGCGTGTTCCACGGCAAGCTGCATTTCTCGAGCTCACGAGCGACGCTGTGGCTGCGGGACGATCCCTTCCGCTATCGCTTGTTGGACTACGAGGACCTGACGGACCCGGGCATCTGCCTCGCCTATCCCCAGCGGGCCTATCCCGAGGAAGCCTTACTCTCTCCGGCTGAGGTGGCTGCGGTGTTTCGTACATTCCGCGAATTACGGTTCATGGACGATACGATTTACCTACGCTCCGGCTCGGTCAACATCTTCAACGGCATGGTCGGCCTGAATTTCTCCTGCGACGGCTCCCACTACATGAGCGGCCAGGAGTTCCTCGGCAAGCGCCTGGACTTCTGGCTGGGTTCCGGGCCACCAGACGCGCAGCCATAGCTCGCGTTCCACCCGCCAAGATGTCGCCGCGCACTCCAAATCGTCCTCACCAGGAGTAAAGCCGCGGTCTTCAGACGCCCGCGCCCGGATGTCACGTGAGGAACAACGCTCTCCCCTATTCTCCGTCGTGGCTACCCGCATGGATGGCGGTCGGGATGCTCTTGGTGGCCTGCACCGGGGCACCCCAGGCAGAGTCATCTACCACAGCGGATGGCGCGCCGCAGGAGTCCGCTACGATCGAAGCAGCGGAGAAAGGCTTCGCGAGTCCCGATGACAAGATCCACTACTACCTGGAACGCTTGTCGGACCGTAATTACACCGAAACCTACGGGGGCGAGGAGCATCCGCGCACCTGGTATACCGCAGCCGAAGAACTCGGCGGCATCGGCGAACCGGCGGTCCCGCACCTGGTTCAATACCTCGACTCCGACGACCCATGGGAGTTGAAGCTCGCACTCTATGCGCTAATGCTGGCCTCGCAGGATCCGGCAGTGACTGCGCGCACTGATGGGGACTATGTCCGCCTGGGCACGGTCCTCGACGAGAACGAAAACGCCGCGAACCGAGCCATCGCACGCGACTGGTGGCAACGCTGGAGCCATCTCTGGCAGGAGTGAGGGTTAAAACGAAGCGGCACCCGGAAGTTCTCTTGCCCACGACCCGAGGCCGGGAGGATCCAGACCTTTAACGGCCCGCGTCTTCGTGGCCCGCCTCGCATGGGAGCCCTGCCTTCCACCAGGCCAGCATGCCGCCCCGAAGCTGGCGCGCGTCGTAGCCGAGCGCGCGCAGCTTGCGAACCGCCGGAATACTGCGATGTGCACTAAGGCAGATCGCCACCACGGGACGCTCGGGATCGAGGCCCAGGGAGTCCAGCCTCTTCTCGGTGAGCTGCGTGATTGGCAGATGGCATGCGTCCGAAATGCGACTACGCCGATACTCCAGCCCGGTGCGAACATCCAGCAATTGAACCTCGCCGCGCTCCAACGCCTGGGCCAGGTCATGGGCCTTCATCTCGGGGACGCGCCCAAAGGGCCGCCACTGACTCAAACCCATCTCGTGGTTCTCCTATGTGCGGTAGGACGACTGGGGAAGCATCGATCAATGTGCTCGCCGAGGCGAGTACCGCATGCGGGCACGCAACAGGTCTAGCAAGCCGTCCACCTCCGATGGATCTTCGGCCTCAAACATCGCGCCGGCACCGCGCTCATCCAACCGCATCACGATGCAGTCCCATACATATGCGCGACCACCGCCATCCCCTTCGGGCCTCACGACTAACCGCAGTCGAGAATGCCTGGTGAGCCCCGAGACCGGAAGTTCCAGGTACAAACCGCTGAGACTGACATTACGCACCCGCCCGGTGGCCTGATAAGCCAGGGCACAGGTCAGGTCCTCCACTTCGGCCGCCATACTGACGGGCCTCCGCCTTCCTTCCCGAAGCTCCATCGCAGCCAACGCCTCCCGGGCCCCATTAGCCCTAGTATCCATGCGGCTATGCTTTGGAGTGTAGTCCAGCCAGGAGCGATTCGAGGATCATGGCGAGGAACGCACAGGGACGAGGGACCGCACCCCTTCACTCCGCCTGTTCACAACTCCTTGAGGGCTAGGACAACACCTTGAGGGAGCCATGGTCGTCGCAATGATGTTCCGGGGTACACCGATCCGGATCACGCCTGGCCCCGAGGGGGTGCTCATGCGTATGCTGTTCGTACGCTGAATCGAGTTTTCGCCATGTCGATCTACGCTTATATACGCCCGCTACTTCTGCTCGTTGTCATCCTGCCGCTGGCTACCGGCTGTACCGCCGTGAAGGTTGCTGGAACCGCGGGCAGTGCAGCTGTCAGCGCGACCACCGGCACCGTCAAGGCGACTGGAAAGGCGGCCGGAGCAGTGGGTAGTGCCGTAACGCCGAGCGGCAAGAAGGACCAAGACGACGACTAATTGCCGGCGAGACCCTCTGATCCCAGGTGCCCGCCAACGTTGGGTACAGGCCGATCCACCTACAGCCGGCTCTTGTGCTTCACACGCCTCAACCGCGGCCGGTACCGACCTGCGCCATGAAACAGGCGAGTGGTTGCTACAACTCCGTGTACTTCCGGGCGTGGCCACGGGCCTTCTCGACCGGATATTTGCGCGCATTCGTTTCCAGCTTGTCCGCCGTCGCTTGCAAGAGATCGATCTCCAGCTTGCGCGCCAGCAGGAGCAAGTAGATTTGCACGTCCGCAAGCTCCTCTCGGACCGCCTCGAGTCTTTCCCCGGACAGTTCGCGGGACTGTTGCTCGGTGAGCCACTGGAAGTGCTCGATCAGCTCACCCACCTCGCCCGAAAGCGCCATGCTTAGATTCTTGGGCGACTGAAACTGCTGCCACTCGCGTTCCTCGACAAACGCCTCCGCACGCGCGGCCAGCGCTTCCAGTCCTGTCTCCTTGTCTGAATCGTTGCCCATCCTCATCTCTCCTCGGGAAACACTGATGAAAGTGCGCACTCGCGCTCGAATCGCTCTTACGTGCGAACAAGGCACGGTGACTGCCGCGCAGCATTCTGCACAAGGGAGCCTCAACGCCGCGTACGCACCCGTTTCTGACAAGCGCGGACGGCCGTGCCCCTGCGTTGAATGGTCTGTGGGGCTGGTGCCCCAGGTTGCCGGATTCTGCGTTGCACCGGGTGCGGGTAAACCGCCCCCCGCCGCACGACACGCCTCGTCTCGAAGAACCTGGGGTACCAACGCGAGTGGGTGCATCGATCCGTGCCTCCCTGGGCCTTGATGCCTCGATAGCGGCCATCGTAGCCGACCGTGCATTCTCGCAAGAACGGGTACTGGCCCGTGGCGAGCTCAAGTCGTGTATCGAGCACTTCGGCTGGAGTTCCCTAGCATCAACTCTCGATGGCTACGATTCTCGACAGATCACAACTCAATACAGACGCGTTTGAAGCATTTCACATCGCACCGGAGATGCGGTTGCTTGGACCGGGGTCGGCTTGAAAACATCAATCCCGCACCGCCAGCAAGCACTATTCATCCACTCGCTGGCAGTGCGAAAAACTTCAAGTAAGTGAGGAGTCTCATTATGTGGACTATGCGCAAAACCGCCCTGGCATTCGCCCTAAGCTCGCTGTTTACCATTGGCTCGATTGGGGCCGCCCAAGCCGGAGGCATGGGTGCCGAAGGCGAAGCCGCTCCGCCGAGTGCTGAAGGCGGCGCCCAAGGTGGTGCCGAAGCGGGTGGAGCCCCGCCTGAAGCAGGTGGTGGTGCCGGTGCCGGTGCCGGTGGTGGTGCTGGTGCTGAAGCGGGTGGCGCAGGCGCCGAAGGCGGTGCCGAGGCCGGTGGCGGCTTCCCTGACCCCGACGATGATGACGACGATGACGATGATGAGATGGGCCGCTAACGACGGGCCCATTCAGCACTCTCTCCACAAACGGCACATGGACGTGCCTTTTCTTTTATCAAAAGTCGGTAACAACGCGGACGTGCGATTCAATCAGCGTCTCCTTAACTGACTCCTGCACGCTCACCTACCTTACCCGCCTTTGGACTTACCCTATCTCGGCCAAGTCATTGGTAGATCCCTCTACCGATTGGTGTCTAAATTTCCGTATCGACGTGCGATCCCCGATTGGCGGGATCACTGGCGTCTATTGTCCCATCCGCCTGTAACGTATCCGCGAAGAACCCAGGCTCGGCATCGTTGGAGGTCTGAACCGTGGTTGCGGCAGATGTCTGCACCATCGTGCCCCCCATGGCGGTGACAGCGTTCGACGTCCCCATTTGCGCCGCTTCGAGCGCGCTTGGCGCCGTCAAGCCTTGTACCCCCATGGCAGTAAACTGCGGTTGCTGGGCGGCGTGTGCCGCATGGACGGGCTGGTTGAACTGGGGCTGATGGGGCTGGGGCTGCTGGGCCGCAGTGTTTTGCGCAGCAGCAGTGTTCTGGTTCTGGGCGTTGTTATTGGCTTGATTGCCTGCCTGTTGAGGGTTGTTGGCAGGCGTGGTTCGGGTATAGGCGGGTTGGCTCGTAATCCCATCGAACATAAAGCGACTCCTTGGGCTAGGACCGGACCAGCAACTACTGGCTCTTGCGGTCGAACGCCCGTTCCCAAGCAGCCACTATGCCAACTGCCTTCGCGATCTCATCTCATCCGTCGCCCTGCGCAGCATGACGCGATTTTGCTGCCTGCACCTTAACTCGGCGCCCCCCGGAGTACGGCGCAGAACCGGCAAATCCGTTCTGCCCCCTCCGGAACTGGATTGCCAACCGGCAACGCACTATCGATGGCTCGCGACACGCTTGGCGACCATCATCCCGGGCGCTCCGGGACGTTTTCGTGGGGCATTGCTGGCTTTGCCGGGGCCTTTGTGGCGCCCCGCGATGACGGCCCCTAAGTGGGTGGTAACCAAAGGCCATCAGTCGGTCGCGTGAGTCGATACGCTGATCGCACTCACGGCACCCACAAGGGTCTTTGGCATGGCGGACCAAGCTTGCCGAGAATACTGCAGGCAAGAGCCAAATCGTCCATCGCGCCGTTTGAGCCCATCACTCGTTGGCTTGACCAAGAACACAAAGGAGAAAGGAATGGATCATCACGACGAAGAGTTTCTGCGCCGCGCAGCAGCCGCGCGCGCCCGTATCAAGGAGATCGCGCCACAGCAGGTGGACACACATCTGCAGTCCGGCGCGGTGGCCATCGATGTCCGCGAACCCGACGAATACGAGAAAGGCAGCCTGCCGGAAGCACGGAATGTCGCCCTGGACTCGATCAGCCAACAGATTGAAGGCGTGGTGCCCGACAAGGACGCGCCGATGGTGTGCTTCTGCAATGGCGGGAATCGCGGGGCATTGGCCGCAGCCCAGTTACTGGAGCTTGGGTATACCAATGTCCAGTCCATCGCGGGCGGACTGCGAGGCTACGAGGCGTCCCACAACACGTCCGAGCAATCGGACTGAACACACGCCTTTCGCAAGACGCTGGACGAAGGAAGCCCTCCGGGCCTTTCTAGGGAGACGCTGATTGAATCGCACGTCCGCGTTGGTGCCCCCCAGTTTTTCGAGACAAAGCGTTCCGAGACAAGGCGCGTCGTGTAGCGGGTAGTGGTTCTACCCGCCCGTTTCTGATGGATTGGGGGCGCAACGCAGGATCGGGCCATATTCATTCAGAATCGGGGGGGCACCAACCCCACAAACCATGGAAAGCAGGGGCTCGGCCGCCCGTTGTTATCAAAAACGGGCGTGGGAACGGCGTTGCGGCTCCCTTGTGCAGAATGACTGCACGGCAGTCACCGCGCCTTGTTCCCACGCAAAAGCGACTCGAGCGCGGACGCGCGATTAAATCAGCGCCTCCCTAGCGCGCCGTTTGGGCCGCGTGGCTCAGAGGATGCTCTCGATGGCGCGACGAAGGTCGGCTGTCTCGGGGCCGGCCTGACTGGGAAAGTTCGCCACTACGCGACCATCACGGTCGACCACATACTTGTAGAAGTTCCAGCGCGGTTCGGCCGACTGGCGCGCCAGCTCCTGGAAGATCGGATGGGCGTTTTCGCCACGCACGCCGATCGGCTTGAACATGTCGAAGCTCACACCGAAGTTCTCGAAGCAGACGCGAGCGGTTTCGGCCTCGTCGTCGGCTTCCTGATTGAAGTCATGCGAGGGGAATCCAACGACCTTGAGCCCCTGATCCCGATACTGCTGGTACAGCACCTCCAGGCCCCCGAACTGGTCGGTATAGCCGCAATGACTGGCGGTGTTGATCACCAGCAGCGGATGCCCCTGATAGCGCTCCTGCAGGTTCACCACTTCGGAGGAATGCAGGCGCCCCAACTCGTGCTCGAACAGCGCTGCGGTATCCGGCTCGGCAGCGGCCGTGCCGCCAAAGGGCACGGCCAGCAGGAGGACGGCGAAAAGGCGGGCAGAAAAGGACATGGCAGATCTCCGCAGTGGCACGATGCTGAGACCGTCGCGAGAGAAAACGGTTCTCCGATCGGCATCGTCGACGCGCCCGGATCGATCTTTTCCCGCCCCCACTGGTCGCAAAGACACCGCCCCTTGCCAGGAGCATAAGCCCGATGGCGTCTCCAAACGTTGCGCAGGACTCTACCGTCGACCCCGAGGAGGTCGCCCGCTACCGGGCCCTGGCCGAGATGTGGTGGCAGCCGGACGGCAGACTATGGCCGCTGCATGTCCTGAATCGATTGAGGACCGAGTACATCCGCGAGGCGCTTTGCCACTCCCTGGGGCGCGACCGCCACGCAGACAAGCCCCTTGCGGGTCTACGACTGCTGGATATCGGCTGTGGAGGGGGCCTGTTGAGCGAGGCCATGGCCCGCGAGGGGGCCGACGTTCTGGGGGTAGATGTGGTGGACCGCAATATCGCTGTCGCGCGACAGCACGCGGCAGATCAAGGCCTCGCCGTTACCTATGAGCTGCACACGGCCGAGGAACTGGCCGAGCGTGGTGAGACCTTCGACGTGATCCTCAACATGGAGGTGGTCGAACATGTGGCCAATCTCTCGTCATTCATGCGCAGCGTGCATCGCATGCTCCGTCCCGGCGGCCACACCTTTGTGGCGACCATCAACCGCAACCCGATCTCCTGGCTCGTCGCGATTGTGGGAGCGGAATACCTTTTCCGAATTCTGCCCCGCGGCACCCACCAGTGGAGACGCTTCGTAAGCCCCGCAGAGACGCGCGCACTGTTTGCCCGCGACGGCCTGGAAGAAGTGGCCCGCACCGGCGTCAAGGTCAATCCGCTCAACCGCAAGATGTGGTTATCGCCATCGATGAGCGTGAACTACATGCTTCAGGCCAGACGCCCTTCCGCGTAACGCCAAACCCCTCGCCCCCATGCCATGCCCCACGGCCGCAGCGTCGAATGACGGATATCTCGGCGTTCGCTCAGCGTGAGCCGCGAACTCACTCCAATGCCGGCAGCACTGTACCTATATCGCATTCTCCTTATATAGTTCAGCCCCACTCGGGCCGCGCAGAGCGATGAAAACGGTATGGAAAACGAGAATGCCCAGGTTTCACGGGCCGAATATGAGGCCCTTCGGGCAGAACGCGACCAGCTGCTCGCACTCCTTCGCGCGCTTCCGGATATCTCCTTCGTCATCGATACCGATGGCCTGTATGTGCGTGTCATCGGGGGCGCCAACGAGACCATGTACATCGATGGCAAGACGCTGGAAGGCCACACCCTTCACGAAGCGCTGCCCGCTGAAATCGCGGACCGCTGCCTAAACCTCGTACACGAGGCCATCCGCACGGGCGATCTGCAAACGGTGGAGTACCCCTTGCGCGTGTCCGAAGTCGCGCTACTTCCCGATGCCTCACGGAAAGGTTCAAAAGGTGAGGTCGAACAATGGTTCGAGGGACGTGTCATCCCTCTATCGCCTTTCGATCACCCGAAACCCGTGGCCCTCTGGGTGGCCGTCAATATCACCCCCCGCAAGCAGCTGGAGCAGTACTGGCGCGAGGCGGCTCATACCGACTCGTTGACTGGGGTGGCCAATCGGTTACGACTGTTTGATCGCGCCCACCGCGAGGTCGAGCGGGCGCACCGCCATGGACGTCCGTTCTGCGTGCTGATGATCGACTTCGATCATTTCAAGCGGATCAATGACCACTACGGGCACGCCACTGGCGACGACGCGTTGCGTGCGGTCACCCGCGCCTGCGGCGAGATGCTGCGAGACAACGACTTTATGGGCCGCACCGGCGGAGAAGAATTTGCCGTGATCCTGCCAGAGACCGACCTGGAGGGCGCTCGGCACACCGCAAACCGGCTGTTGGAGACGGTCCGCACCATTCAGTTACCGAACGCCGCACCCGACCTTCACCTCACGATCTCGATTGGGTGTGCCCGCCTGCAAGCGGGAGAAGGCCTGGACCGCTTGATGCGCCGCGCGGATGAGCACCTCTACGCCGCGAAGGCCGCCGGGCGCGACCGCTGCTGCGGCGACTGCAATTAAGACGCAGGTGTCTTCTACCCCCGACCGTCGTCCAACCATCTTTCTGCGCGCCCTGAACCGGTGGATTCGGATTCAGATCGCCGATCCGGGACGCGTCTGCAGGTAGAGTTGTTGATCGGGGCTCTCGATGGCACCTGGGCGCGCCTGGCGCACGGTGGCGATCGCCTGGTCGGGTGACTCGCCGCGCTCAATCAGGGTCAGCGCTGCGATGGTCCCTGCCCGGCCCAAACCGCCGCCGCAATGGAACACCACGGACTCGCCGTCTTTCAGCTTTTGATGAATGGTCGGCCCTACCGCCAGCCATTGCTCCTCCCAGGGGCGATCAGGGGCGGCCATGTCACCGATTGGCAAGTACAGCCACTCCATCCCCGCTGCCTGGACAGTCTCCCCGAGCTGCGGCACACCCAGGGCCTCCAGCTCCTGTGGCGGATTCAACGTGACCACAGTGGTCGCGCCCCAGTCACGGATCGCGGCCAGGTCAGACGAGAGATCGCCGCCCTCGCGCGCGGATGCGGGCAGATCGAGCTCTGTACCCGGACAACGGGTGATGCCAATTGCCCCGCCCTCGGGTAAGCGCAGGGTTCCAATTTCAAGCGCACGTGGCAGATCTGTCGTCATAGATAAGGTCCAATCACCCAGGTAATCCAACCCGCAAGGCGGAAGCGCCACGGCCGGTTTTCCCATGCTTCTATCGTCAAGCGTTCCGCCTCAGCCTTGTCGGACTGGATCAGTTCGCGGATCTCCCGGGCGAAGTCCTCGTCCCATATGTTCAGGTTGGCCTCGTCGTTGAGACGAAACGACCGATTGTGCAGATTGGCCGAACCCACGCTAGCCCAGCGGTCGTCGACCGCCATCAGCTTGGAGTGGTACATGCGGGGGTGATATTCGTAGAGCTCCACACCGGCTTCGAGCATCGGACGCCAGCGATTGACCGAGGCATGGCGGAAGAAACCCAGATTCATGCCATCCCCCGGCACCAGGACGCGAATCGTTACGCCCCGGTCGGCTGCCTCCACCAATGCATCGAGAAAATCCGGATCGGGGTAGAAGTACGCCGTGCCAATGGTGATGTGTTCCTCGGCGGCCGCAATCGCATGCAGGAACATGGCGCGCACACGGTGCCGCCCCTCGCGCGGGGCGCTGTTTACCACCTGGGCATCGCGGTTGCCGGCTTCCACTAAGGCCGGAAAATACGCCTCGCCGGTAGGCATCCGGCCCGTGGCATCAAGCCAGGTCTCCATGAACGCAGCCTGCATATTGCCCACCACCGGCCCCGTGATGCGGAAATGGTTGTCACGATAGGCCTCCCGATCCTCACCGGGGAGCCAGGCATCCGCCATATTGGCGCCCCCGATAAAGCCGGTCTGACCATCGACCACCAGTAACTTGCGATGGGTGCGGTGGTTGAAGCGTGATAACTGGTACCAGGACGGCTCCCGCCAGCGAACCAGCTCCACCCCAGCCTCCTCCATGCGGTCGAACTGGTCGGGATCGGCATTGCGCGAACCAATGAAATCCAGCACGGCATGCACCTTAACGCCGCGCTCCGCCGCGTTCGTCAAGGCTTCGGAGAAGACCTTCGCCTGATCGCCCCAGTATTCGTACACCTCGAAAGTAACCGAGTGCTCGGCGTTCTCGATCGCTTCGATCTTCGCCGCGTAGATGGCCTCGCCATCCTTTAGCATCTCGATCTCGTTACCGCTGACAATGGGCTGCTGCAGGAGCAGGCCCATATCGCGCCGGAACTGGTCTGACGAAGTGCCATAGTCCAGCGCCAGCGGTTCCTTGAGACGGTCCGGCTTGGGCAGGGCATTGAACAGCATCACGTTGCCCAGCACAAAGACCAGGACAAGAAGCATGACCGGCAAGAAGACGTAGCGCATGAGGGACTCCGCGTAATCGGCGGGGGATCAGGGTATTGGGCGCAGTGTACACACGCGGGTCGCGGGACTCCGGAATCAGGCCACAAAGCATCAGGACGGGCGTTCCTGCGCCGCGATGACGGGCATACCTGTCGACTTCCGCATAGTACTGTATATTTTTACAGTCTATGTGCAGCGCGTCCCACACCTTTCCTGCCCCCTCAGCGGAACCTGCCTATGCCGAGCTGACTGCGCTCAGCAATTTCTCGTTCCTGCGCGGGGCCTCGCACCCGGAGGAGCTGGTCGAACGGGCACAGACACTGGGGTATCGAGCACTGGCGCTGACCGATATCGCCTCGCTAGCCGGGGTGGTGCGCGCCCACGCCGCCGCGAAGGACTGCGGCCTGCACCTGATCCTGGGGGCGACCTTCCAACTCGCGGATGGCCCCACCCTGACCCTGCTGGTGCGCAATGCCACGGGCTATGCCGCGCTGTGCCGTCTGATCACCCGGGCGCGCGGGGCAGCAAATAAGGGGCATTACCACCTGACGCAGTCGGACCTCGATGCCCTGCCCGCCGAGGCGCGGGCCGGCTGGCACGTCCTGCTGCGTATCGAACCCGAGATCCCGGAGCCGACGCTCGCCGAGGCGGCCCGCTGGCTGGCCGGGTGGGCCGCGCCGGGGCAGGTCCATCTGGCGGTCAGTCAGCTGCGCACGCCGGAGGATGTCCCACTCGCGACCCGCGCACGGCAGCTCGCCGACACGACGGGACTCCCGATCGTCGCTTGCGGCGATGTGCACATGCATTCTCGCGGCCGGCGTGCCCTGCAGGACGTGCTGACCGCGCTGCGCCTGCGCACCACGGTTGCCGAGGCGGCCCCGGCGCGCTTCCCCAACGGCGAACGCTGCCTGCGCCCGCGCGACGACCTGGCCACGCTGTATCCCGCCACCTGGCTCGCGGCCAGCGTGCGGATCGCACAGGACTGCGACTTCTCGCTGGACGCGGTCACCTACCGCTACCCGACCGATCCCCTGCCCCGGGACACGAGCCCGGCCGCCTATCTGCGCGAGGAGACCCTGAAGGGCGCACGCGGGCGCTGGCCCGATGGCATCCCGCCGAAGGTGTCCGAGCAGATCGCGCGCGAGCTCGGGATCATCGCGCAACTCGGCTACGAGCCCTACTTTCTGACGGTCTACGACATCGTGCGCTTTGCCCGTGGCCGCGGGATCCTGTGCCAGGGGCGCGGCTCGGCGGCGAATTCCGCCGTTTGTTATGCCCTCGGCATCACGGCGGTGGACCCCTCGCGCTCCAGCATGCTGTTCGAGCGCTTCATCTCCGCCGAGCGTGGCGAGCCGCCGGATATCGATGTCGACTTCGAACACGAGCGCCGCGAGGAGGTGATCCAGTACATCTACCAGCGCTATGGCCGTGAGCGCGCGGCCCTGGCCTGCACCGTAATCCGCTACCGCCGGCGCAGCGCCCTGCGCGACGTCGGTCGCGCCCTGGGCATCTCGCGCGCGCGGCTGGATGCGCTGACCGCCAACCTCGCCTGGTGGGACGACGGCATCCCCGCCGAGCGCCTGCGCGAGGTCGGGCTGGACCCGAACGGCGCGCTGGCTCGGCAGTGGCAGGCGTTGACCGCCGAGCTACTCGGCTTCCCGCGCCACCTGTCGCAGCACACCGGGGGCTTCGTAATCGCCGAGGGACGACTGGACGAACTGGTCCCAATCGAGAACGCCGCCATGCCGGAGCGCTCGGTAATCCAGTGGGACAAGGACGACCTGGACGCCGTGGGCCTGCTGAAGATCGATGTGCTGGCGCTGGGCATGCTCTCCTGCGTACGCCGCGCGCTGGAGCTGATGGCCCTCCACCGTGGCCGCGACTGGGGCCTGGCCGACATCCCTACCGAAGACCCGGCCGTCTACCGCATGCTGCAAAAGGCCGACACCCTGGGCGTATTCCAGATCGAGTCGCGCGCCCAAATGAGCATGCTGCCGCGGCTGAAGCCCAGCAACTTCTACGACCTGGTGATCCAGATCGCCATCGTGCGCCCTGGCCCGATCCAGGGGGACATGGTCCACCCGTATCTGAAGCGCCGCGCCCACCCGGACAAGGTGCGCTATCCCAACCCCGAGGTTCGGCGGGTCCTGGAGCGCACCATGGGCGTACCGATCTTTCAGGAGCAGGTGATTGAACTGGCGATGGTCGCAGCCGGTTTCACCGCCGGCGAGGCCGACGGCCTGCGCCGCGCCATCGGCGCCTGGCGGCGTACCGGACGCCTGGCGACCTACCGCGAACGCTTAATGCAAGGCATGCAGAAACGTGGCTATCCATCGGAATTTGCAGAGAAGCTCTACCAGCAGATCCTCGGCTTCGGGGAATACGGCTTTCCCGAATCGCACTCCGCCAGCTTTGCCCTGATTACCTACGTCTCGTCCTGGTTCAAGCGCCATGAACCCGCGATCTTTGCCTGCGCCCTGCTGAACAGCCAGCCAATGGGGTTCTACGCCCCGGCGCAGATCGTGGCCGACGCCCGCCGCCACGGTGTCGAGGTGCGCCCAGTGGACGTGCGCTTCAGCGACTGGGACTGCACGGTGGAACCCATCGCGGGCAGTGACGCCTTGGCCCTGCGCCTGGGCCTGAACCGGATTGGCGGACTGGCGCAGACCGTCGCGGAGCGGATCGTGGCCGCGCGTCAGACGCGCCCATTTCAGGATGTGCCGGACCTGGTGGCGCGGGCCGCCCTCACCCGCGCCCAGGCCAATCGCCTGGCTCGCGCCGACGCCCTGAAAGGCCTTGCCGGCAACCGCCACCAGGCGCGCTGGACGACCGAGGCGGTGGAAGAACCTCTGCCACTGTTCGCCAATCTCCCAGCCGAGGCCACCCGCGAAGCCGACGTAACCCCGCTGCTCCCCCGCCCGGATGGGATCGACGACCTGGTACAGGACTACGCCACCCAAGGCCTGAGCCTGGGCCCACACCCGCTGGCACTGATGCGCCCGTTTCTGGAACAGCAGCGCCTGGCCACCGCCGCCCGGCTACTGGAACAGCCCGGTCATAGCGGCGCCCGCTACGCCGGAATCGTCATTACCCGCCAACGGCCTGGTTCCGCCAAAGGCACGGTATTCCTGACGCTAGAGGACGAGAGCGGCACGCTGAACCTGATCGTCTGGCCGGACCGGGTGGAGCGCTTTCGCGCCGAGGTCCTGCACGGCCGCCTGCTGGAGGCCCACGGGGAATGGCAGTACAGCGAGGGGGTCGGCCACCTGATCGTGCAGCGCCTGATCGACCGCAGCGCCTGGCTGGGCGAGCTCGTTACCCACTCCCGCGACTTCGGCTAATCCGCGTCTCCCTGGTGGGATGCGGATTAAGGACCAATGGCTTTTGCACCACGAAGCCCACGAAGGCACGAAGAACAGACAAGGGACAGCAGCAACAAGGCAAAGTCGAGTTATGCGCGAACAGGCGGCTTGATCAGCGTCTGCCGGGGAATCGGCTCCATTGACCGCACCCGCTACCGTTTTCAGGTGCGGCCGTAGACGTCTTCCAAGCGGACGATATCATCCTCACCCAGATAGCTGCCCGACTGCACCTCGATCAACTCCAGGGGCAGTGTTCCCGGATTCTCCAGGCAATGAACCTGCCCGATGGGGATAAATGTCGACTCGTTCTCGGTGACCAGATAGTTCTGCTCGCCATTGGTCACCCGCGCCGTCCCGCGGACCACCACCCAATGCTCGGCCCGATGATGGTGCATTTGCAGGGACAGTCGGGCGCCGGGCTTCACCGTGATCCGCTTCACCTGGTACCGAGCTCCGGTGTCGATCGATTCGTAGCATCCCCAGGGGCGATAGACCGCAGGGTGATTCATATGCTCGGTTCGATTGGCGACCCGCAACCGATCCACGATGCGTTTAACGTCCTGTACGCGGTCACGATCGGCCACCAGCACCGCATCTCGGGTCGCAATCACGGCCAGATTGCGCAGACCGATGCCCGCCACCAGCAGGCCGTCGGCGTCGACCACGCAGCCCTCGCTGTCTTCCAGCAGGCAGTCACCGCGAAGGGTGTTGCCCTCCCCGTCCATGCCGCGAACGTTGGCCAGGGCTGACCACGAGCCGATGTCGCTCCAACCAGCAGACAGCGGCGTTACGGCGGCACGCTCAGTGCGTTCCATCACGGCGTAGTCCACCGAGATGTTCGGGGCGGCCGCGAAGGCCTCCGGATCAACCCGCAGGAAGTCCAGGTCCTCACACGCACTTTCCAGCGCCCCGCGACAGGCGGCCACGATAGCGGGCTCGAAGTGCTCCAGTTCCTTCAGATACTGCGAGGCACGGAACACGAACATGCCGCTGTTCCAGAGATAGTCCCCGCCGTCCACATACGCCTGCGCGGTCGCTACATCCGGCTTTTCTACAAAGCGGGCGACCCGCGCCCCGGAACTGCCCAGGGGCTCGCCCTGCTGGATATACCCATAGCCGGTCTCGGCGGCAGTCGGCACGATACCGAACGTCACTAGGTAACCCGCTTCGGCAAGCGCCACCGCGCGAGCGACTGCCTCCCGGAAGGCATCGGGATCACCGATGTGGTGATCTGCCGCCAGCACCAGGAGCAGCGGATCGCGGCCCTCCGCCTGCGCCTGCAGAGCCGCCAGCGCGATAGCAGGCGCCGTGTTTCGGCCTTCCGGCTCCAACAGGATTCGGGCGTGTTCCACCCCAATAGCCCGCAACTGCTCGGCCGCCAGGAAGCGGTGTTCCACATTTGCCAGCACCAGGGGCGCAAAGCAGCCAAGGCCCTCCAGGCGGTGGGCGGTTTGCTGTAACAGAGTCTGTTCACCCGTCAGGGGGAGAAACTGCTTGGGGTAATGGCTGCGCGATACCGGCCATAATCGAGTGCCCGAGCCTCCGGCGAGGATGACGGGCTGAAGTTCGCTCTGGCGATCCATGCGTTCCATCGGGCTCACCCCTTGATCAAGCTCGAAATCTCGTCCACACGCTGATTCAGAAGGGCTGCATTAGCGCGGGTCTCCACATTCAGCCTCAACAGCGGTTCGGTATTCGAGCTGCGCAGGTTGAAGCGCCAGTCGGCGAATTCCAGGCAGATACCATCGGTATCGTCCCGGATGCCACCCTGCCCTGCATAGGCCTCGAGGACACGATCCGTAGCCGCGGCGGCGTCCTCCACTTCGAAATTCAGTTCGCCACTGCACGGGAAGCGCGCCATCCGCTCCGCGACCATGGAGCCCAGCGACTGCTTACGGCGCCCCATCAGTTCGGCCACCCGCAGCCAGGGCAACATACCGGTATCGCAGTAGTAGAAATCCCGAAAATAGTGGTGCGCGCTCATTTCGCCGCCATAGATGGCGTCTTCGTAACGCAATCGCTCCTTCATAAAGGCGTGCCCCGTCTTCGACTGGATAGGCTCGCCTCCGGCGGCGCGGACCATCTCAATGGTGTTCCAGGTAAGGCGCGGGTCATGGACGATGCGCTCTCCGGCATGCCCTTCCAGGCAGGCCTCGGCCAACAATCCAACGATGTAGTAGCCCTCGATGAAGTGGCCTTCGGCGTCGAACAGGAAACAGCGATCGAAGTCGCCATCCCACGCAACCCCCAGATCCGCGCCATGCGCGCGAACCGCTTCGGCCGTGGCGGCGCGGTTCTCGGGAAGCAACGGATTGGGAATGCCATTGGGAAACCGACCATCCGGCTCGAAGTTCACCCGTATGAACTCGAACGGCAGATACGGCTCCAGTGCTTCCAGCACCGGGCCCGCGCCCCCGTTGCCGGGATTCACGACCACTTTGAGTTTGGGCAGCGAAGGAGAATCGACCGAGGCCAGCAAGCGGGCAATGTAATCCGCACGATGATCCAGGCGCCGGACCTGACCATTCGGCAGCGGCCGGAAATCGCCGCGTTCGGCTCGCGCCCGGATGGCCTGCAGCCCGGAATCGCCGCTGATTGGGCGGGCATCGCTACGCACCAGCTTCAGCCCGTTGTAGTCCAGGGGGTTGTGGCTGGCGGTAACCATAATCCCTCCCCCAGCCCCGTGATGGGCGGTCGCGAAGTACACCTCCTCGGTGCCACACATGCCGATATCGGCCACATCGCTTCCACCGGCGGTCAGACCTCCGATGAGGGCCTGGGCCAGCTCCGGACTGGACAGACGGATATCGTGCCCGACCACGGTCCGTCCCGGCCGAATCTCCTCGGCAAAGGCGCGACCGATCGCATGCACAACCTCCGGATTGAGTTGATCCGGCACTCGGCCCCGCACGTCATAGGCCTTGAAACAGTCGATCTTCATGCACATCCCTTCCGGCGTTCACCACCCCCGAGCCTATCGAGGGAATCACAACTCCTCACCGCATGATACATAGCCAAAACGGCCCATGGCGCCCGATCAGTGCCATTGGCGTGAACAACGTTACTTGACGTTACTGACGCATGCCCCCGAACATGGTGTGTTTATCCAACGAGGAGAAGCCGATGAGTGAGCCGCAAGTGAAGACCGAGGAGAAGAAGCAGCATTTTGACGATATCTACGTCGCCGAGACCCCGGTGCCGTTCAAGGAGCGCATTATCGACGCGCTCGATTACATCTCCGACGACTTCAACCGGCAAACCTTCGACCGGCTGATCCTCCCCTGGGCCGAACAACAGGCCGCAGCCGGCAAGACCCTCAATTACGTGGATCTTTGCTGCTGCTTCGGCAACACCACCATGGCGGCCATCCACAATATGGATGTCGAGGCGATCCGCGCCAACTGGGCGGACGAACAAGCCTGCAAGACCGTCGCGGCCCCGCGCCGACTGCCGATGAAGACCACCGGCATCGACATCTCCGGCAATGCGCTGGCCTATGGCAAGAGCGCCGGGCTGTTCGACGAGACCTTCGAGGCTGACCTCAACCAGCCCGCCCCGGAGACCCAGGACGCGATCGAGAAGGCCATGGCCGATGCGGACATCGTGATCTCCACGGCCTCCCTGGTCTATCTGGATCCACCGGCGATCGAGAAGTTGGTGCGCTCCTTCGCGGAAGCCCCGCGCGAAGGCTACATGCTGGTCAACTTCCTGAACCCCTTCGCCCTGGAAAAGGCCGATGCGACCAAGCGCCTGCTGCTGGAACATCTGGAGTTCGTGGGCAGCACCGCCAGCCGCCATCGTCGGCTTTCTCCGCTGGAACAGGAGAACTATCCAGGCGAAGACTGGGCCCTGCTGGAAATCTGGGTCCTGCGCCGCCGCGCCTAGTCCTCAGCAAGTTGCCAGCGAAACGGACACTACCGTCTCGCCACGCACCAACGGGCCGGCCTTTGCGCCGGCCCGTTGCATTTTGAAGCATTAAGGAAACGCTAATTAATGTGCACGCTCGCGCTCGAGTCGCTTTTGCGTGCGAACAAGGCGCGGTGACTGCCGTGCAGTCACTCTGCACAAGGGAGCCGCAACGCCGTGCGCGCTCAAAAGCGGCCGAGCCCCTGCACTCAATAGCTTGTGGGGTTGGCGCCCCAGGTTCCCCGATCCTGCGTTGCGGCCCGAATCAGTCAACAACGGGCCGGTAGAACCACTACCGGCTGCGCACCGCGCCTGGTCTCGGAAAACCTGGGGCGCCAACGCGAGCGTGCACATTAATCAGCGTTTCCTTAATGGACCACGAAGCGCACGAAGAGACGAAGAAGGGCCCATTCAAGGGATATTTGCAGGAAGACCGGAAGCTATGAAGGTATTGGGGTGTCAGACCTGATCCCATCGCGTATCAACTGCCAATCGTCCCACCAACAATCTCCTTGCCTTCCCAACTTCCTGTGAACCGCCCTTAGCCCTTCGCAGCGCTCTCTATGCGCTCTGTGGTGAAATCGAAATCGAGCTTACGTGGTCATCAGAGCGAGACGACGCGGTTACGGCCGGCTTCCTTGGCCTGGTACATCGCTTCGTCGACGCGGCGGGCGAAGGTCTTGGGGGTATCTCCGGGCCGCATATCCGTGACGCCAAAGCTGGCGGTAACCGAAATCGGACACGACGTCTTCATCGCAGCGACGGTCTGACGGAGCTTTTCGGCCATCGCCTCCGCGCCCTTGCAGGGGGTCTCCGGCACCACGACCATGAACTCCTCACCACCCCAGCGCCCCAGGGCATCGGCTTCGCGTAGTGCCTTGCGCACGGTGTCGGCAAGCTTTTTGAGCACCTCATCGCCGGTTTCATGACCGTAGTCGTCGTTGAAGTCCTTGAAGTGGTCGATGTCGAACATGATCAGTGACAGCGGTCGCCCGTAGCGCCGGCTGCGCTCCATCTCCGTCTCCAGCGTATCGCCCAGACTCAGACGATTCGCCAGGCCCGTCAGCCAGTCCGTATGGGCGAGACGGCGGACTTCGTCCTCCATACGCACCCGGTCGGTGATGTCCTTCCCGATCGCCACGTAGTGCGTAATCTGGCCCCTTTCGTTAATCACCGGATTGATGGTCTGTTCAAGATGAATCAACGAGCCGTCGTGGCGGCGGTTCACAAATTCGCCCCGGAAGGTATCGCCACGTTTCAGGGTCTCCCACATCTCTTGATAAAAGGCATCCTCCTGCTGACCCGATTTGAACAGACGCGGATTCTGCCCCAGCACTTGGTTGCGGCTATATCCAGTCTGTTCTTCAAAGGCCACATTCACGTATACGATGTTGCCCTGGGGGTCGGTGATCAGCACCGGGTCTCCCGCCACTTCCAGGGCCGTGGAGAGCAGGCGTAACTGATCGTCTCGTTCCCGGTCCTCGGTTTCATCACGCTGGACGGAAACAAAGTGGGTTACCGCACCCGTGTCGTCGGCGTAGATGGGGGAGATGTGCAAACTGACAACGTAGCGACGACCCTCGCGGGTATAGTTCACCGTCTCGCCGTCATAGGAATGGCCTTGCTCCAACGCCGCACGTAATTCGTGCCGGAATTCTTCGCTGGTCTCCGGCCCTTGCAACATCCGCGGCGTCTTGCCCAACACGTCATCCCGGGAATATCCCGTGATCCGTTCGAATCCGCGATTCACGTAAAGAATCCGCGGCCCTTCATCAAGATCGGCATCGGTGACCAGAACCGCGTTGAGAGAGTGCTCAATTGCCGTCTCCAGCAAACGCAGCTTCTCGTAGCCCTCGATGGATGGAACGGTCGTCATGTGTGGGGCAGCTCCGGTTTAACAGCGAACGCAGGCGCGCCGCAGGACGGGTTTCCAAATGTAGTGCGAGTTCACTCGTCTACGGAGGTTCCCCAGGACGATGAAACCGGTGCTGCGTCGCGGTCAGTCCATGTCGGCCATTTCCAGGATCGAGCCGACAATGTCACTGGTGGTAACGATGCCTTCGAGCTCATTGCCTTTCAGCACCACCAGGCGGCGGATCCCCTGGCTGACCATGAGTCGTGCAACGTACTTTACGTCCATCTCGGCGGGCACGGTAATCACCGGCTTGGTACAGACATCATAGACATTGGAGAGGTCAATATCGCCCTCTTCCGCCACGATGGTCTTGAGGATCGTGGTGTAGGTAATGATCCCATAGGCATCGTGGGCGTGCTGCTTGTCCACCACCAGGGACTTCACTTTGTGCTTGCGCATCAGTTGCATCGCCTCGCGCAGGGGTGCCAGCGGCGATACGGTGATGACGTCGGACTTGAGGATTTCGCGTACCAGCATGATGTTCTCCCTCAAAGTTCTTCCTTGACCTGTTCCTGGAACTGTTCGATCTGGTTGCGCCCAATACCGGCCAGATGGGCGACATCGACCGTGAAGGCGATCCCCCGGGGATCATTGGCCAGATCAAGCTCTTTCGAAATGGCCTTGAGCACACCCAGGGCCACCTTTTTTTCCAGCACCCACAACAGTACGGACTGGCTACCCTCGTAGGTCATACCGAGAAAGGTCTTGCGCGCCTCGGCGCCAATCCCACGGCCATCCATGATGGTGACACCACCCGCGCCCGCCTCCTTGGCCGTTGCGATCGCACGCTCCTCCAGGTCATCGGACAAAACCGCCACCAGTGCGGAAAATCTCATTGCTATTCCTCCTGCTGCTCGTTGCGAGCCAGCCAGCGTTCGTAAAGGTCCACGGCAATGGCGTAGAGCATGACCGTGACGATCGGGAAGATCGAGGCAAAGGCGATCAGGCCAAAGCCATCGATCAGCACATTGCGGTCTTCCAGGTGGGTCGCCAGGCCGATCCCCAGCGCGGTTACTAGCGGCACCGTCACCTCCGACGTGGTAACCCCACCGAGATCAAAAGCCAGCGCCACAATCTGCTTCGGTGCCAGGATCGTCAGCACGATCACCAGCAGATAGCCGCCCATGATGTAGTGATGGATAGAATCGCCCGCCAGGATGCGATGAACCCCAATGGTGATCCCGATCGCCACCCCAAGCGCGACCAGGATTCGGATCACATTGCCCCGCAGGGAGCCATGCGCCGCCTCCTCCGCCTTCTGGCCGATCGCAATCAACGCCGGTTCCGCCATCGTTGTGGCAAAGCCAATGGAAAACGCGAACAGATAGACCCACAGGAACAGCTCGTTGGTGATCAGCTGCTCCGCCATGCTCTCGCCGATCGGGAACAGCCCCAGCTTCAGCCCGACCACAAAGGCATACAGGCCCAGCACGACCAGCGCAAACCCAAAGATCACGCGCGGTAGATAGGGGATACGCTTGCGCAGCACGAAGTACTGGAAGACCACGATCACCGCGATAATGGGCGCCACGTCACGCAGCATCAGCAACAAGTCCATGCCCATCGCCGACAGCCAGTGGCGCTCGCCCTCACCCGGCAGGGCCGTATCCGGGTCCATTGCCTCCGCCTCCCCGCCTGCAGGGGCCGCGATATCCGCTCCGGCAAATACGATGATCCCGTAGATCTGCACCGTGATCATCGGGACCATCACCGCGAGAGCGACCAAGCCAAAGCCATCCCTTAGCGGGTTGCGCCCACTGATCGACGCCGCCAGGCCCAGCCCCAGGGCCGCAATGAGCGGCACCGTGACGATATTCGTGGTGACCCCGCCCGAGTCATAAGCCAGGCCGACAATCTCCTCCGGGGCAAAGAAGGTCACCAGGACCACCAGCACGTAGCCGCTCAGGATGTACCAGTGCAGCGGGTGTCCGAGCACCGTGCGCAGGATACCCAGCGCGACCACCGCGCCCACCGACAGGGCGACGATCATGCGTAGCACGAAGCCCTCGATCCGACCCTCGCTAATCAGCTCTGCCTGCTCGGCCACCGCAATCAGCGCCGGCTCCGCGATCACCGTGGAGAAGCCCAGCGTGAATCCGAAGGCCATCAGCAATAGCAGCGAGCCGCGCCGCGCCAGCGCGTTCGACAGGTTCTTGCCAATGGGGAAGATCCCCATCTCCAGACCCTGCAGAAACAACGCCACGCCGAAGACCACGATGGCCAGGCCCACCACCATGGAGAGCAAGCCATCCGGCACGGTTTGCAGCACAAGTGCCTGAAACACCGCGACCACGATCACAATCGGGGCCAGATTGCGCGCGGCATGGCCTAAGGTGTGAAGGAAGTTCATGCGCTCCTTTTCCGATCCCGGCTTGCTCCGGGTACGCACGCCCGGAATCTATTTCCAGACCCGCGGTCGCAGTATCCATGGAATCCCTGAATACACCCTATCGCGCCGTCGTCATCGGTGCCACGGGCGGCCTTGGCGCCGCGTTTGTCGAGCACCTGGAGCAGGACCCGAATTGCGAACGCGTGGTCGGGCTGGGCCGTCAAAGTACTCCCCCGGTGGACCTGCTCGACGAGGCCAGTATTGAACAGGCCGCGATCTGGCTGCGCGAACAGGCCAAGGAATGGGACCTGATCCTGGACGCGACCGGCATCCTGACCATCGATGGAAACGGGCCGGAAAAGCGGCTGCGCGAGATCGATCCTGCGATCATGGCCCAGTCCTTCGCCATCAACGCAATTGGCCCGGCCCTGCTGTTCAAACACCTCGCTCCCCTGCTCCCTCGCAATCACAAGGGCGTGCTCGCCACCCTGTCCGCGCGAGTAGGCTCCATCGAGGACAACCACCTGGGCGGCTGGATCAGTTATCGCGCCTCCAAGGCCGCGCTCAACCAGATCGTGCGCACCACGGCCCTGGAGCTGCGCTTCAGCCATCGCCAGGCCGTGGTCATCGCCCTTCAGCCCGGCACCGTTGCCACATCGCTTTCCGAACCCTACCGGGCGCGGGCACCGGAAGTGCTTACGCCTGCGTACTCGACCGGAGAACTGCTCAAGGTCCTGGATAAACGGGACGCCGAGGACTCCGGACGTCTCTATGACTTCGAGGGCCAGCGCCTGCCGTTCTGAACAATCGCCGCCCCAGATGATCTGCATCAACGTTTCCTGATGCAGCTGGCGCATTATGCCTCCAAACGATAACCCCTTGGAGGCATTGAAATGCGAAGCACCCTGACCTTCCGCTCCCTGGCCCTGGCGGGCCTGCTGGCCCCAGCCGCACTGCTTCCGGCCCACGCCACCGCCGCCAATGCCGACGTCTCCGCTGGTGATTGGCTGCTGCGTGGCGGTCTGACCTATATCTCTCCGAAGTCGGACAATGGGGAGCTAACAGACAGCGACCTGGGCGTGGATGTCGGTTCCAGCACCCGCCCAACCGGCACGGTCACCTACATGATGACCGACAACCTCGGTCTGGAGCTGTTGGTTGGTATCCCGTTCAAGCATGACATCGCACTCGATGGCTTGGGCAATGTGGGTTACACCCGGCACCTGCCGCCAACGCTGAGCCTGCAGTACCACTTCAACACCGGGACCGCATACCGCCCGTACCTAGGCGCTGGCGTGAATTACACCCATTTCTTCGATGAGACCACCCGGGGGGCACTGTCCGATCACAAATTGCGCCTGGACGACTCCTGGGGCGTCGCGCTTCAGGCCGGTATCGACCTGGCAGTTACCGACAATTGGTTTGTGAACGCTGAAGTCCGCTGGATCGACATCGAGAGCACCGCGCGACTCAACGGCGAACGGATAGGAACGGTCGAGATCGATCCTTGGGCCTTTGGGATGAACGTCGGCTACCGCTTCTGAGCCGTAGCCCAAGCGAGGGCGACGTCGGGCTAAGCCCCCACGTCGGCAACGAGGCCGAGGACCCGCGCAATGCGGTCCTCGGCCTCTTGCGTTTCCAGACCTCGCGATCTCGCCACGCCCCAGACCGGGCCGGGCCAAGCTGGATCGCCCTCGAAACGCGCAACATGGTGCAGGTGCAGCTGCTCGACGATATTGCCCAGTTTTGCCACGTTCAATGCCTTGGGGGTAAAGACCTGCTCCATCGCCTGCGCCAGGGCGCAGGACTCTCGAGCCAGCTGGGCCGCATCTTCCCGACCCAGCGTGTGCAGTTCACGCACACCTGGCCGACGAGGGACCAGGATGAACCACGGATAGTCCCAGTGATCCATCAGGCGCACGCGAGACAGCGGCCAGTCCGCCACGGCCCAGGTGTCGGCTTCCAGGCGCGCATCCAGGACAAAGTCATTCGTCATACGTCAGATCCTGCCACACCCCACCCTTGGGCCAGAGCCCGGTCACGCGCTCACCATTCCCATCGGGGAGCAGATAACTGTAATGGGAACGATGGCGCAGCTCCGCAGCCACACCACGCCGCTCCGATGCATCCGCCCCGCTAATCACCACCAGGTCGGCATCGGGAACCGCCCAGGCACGCGCGCCTGAACCCGCTTCCAGTTCTGACTCCACCATCGATGGGGTTGCGGGCAGGTCACGATCCGCCAGCCACTGGGCGACCGGTTCATGTTCACCCAGAAGGATGCGCATGCCCTCCATCTCATCGGCCTCCTTGGGGGCACGACCCAGCCAGGGGGCGACTTCCTCGACACCGGCATCCCCCAGCGCGATGACGCGCACATCCGGGTCCAGGGCCGCCTGGCGCAGGATCGCCGGCGACTCACTCGGAGGGAGGTGGCGAAATACCCGCCAATCCGGATCCACTGCGATGGCGAGTGGACGCTGGTCATGCTCGAGGGTGAACGACCGTTCAGCGGTCTCGAGTTCGACCCAATGCGTCCTGGTTCCCTCCTCGGTTTTGATCTCCAAGGGTACGCGCACGGACCACGGGTCCTGCTCGAAACGTTGCCGCAGCTGTCCCTCGACACGCCAGCCTTCGCCTTGCTCGGCCAGGCGCAAATCGGTCAGTTCCAATGCGGGTGCGCCCGCACGGCGAACCCATTGCTCGAAAAACGCCCTCAGGTCCTCGTCCGTAACCCCATCGAAGGCATCGACGAGGGCGTCCCAGTGCGCCTCACGGAAGCGCCATTCGCCAAAAAGCGCCCGGGATCCCTCCACCACGGACTCGCGCCCTACCCAGTCCTCCAGCATGGCCCACAACATGGCCCCCCGGTGATATCCCGCAATCCGTGCAGCCCCCGAGTTGCCGCCCCGGAAATCGCCATGGGGCCGGTCCTCGCTTTGGGGCAATGCAGCATAGTCACGCAGCCACTGACCGCGCTCCTCGCGACCCTCGCCACGTTCGCGTTTGAAGGCGTAGTCCGCCTGGTAGGTTGTAAGCCCCTCGGACCAGTTGCCACCCGTATCATCGACGTAAACACCGGTACCCCACCAGTTGTGCAGGACCTCATGCCCCAGTGAGGTATGCGGGATGAACGGCAGGGGAATGACCCGTTCCCCCAACAATGTGAAGCCGGAGAAGGCCTGTCCTACTGGTTGCGGACTGGCGGCGATCGTGAAGGTGTCGAACGGGTAGGCGCCAATTTGCTCACCAAACCGTTCGAGATACTCCGCCGCCTGCTCGCGGTAAATCTCGCCGAAGCGTCCTTCCAGCGCGGCCGGAAACAAGGTGCGTACTGAGAGCCCTTCGATCTCGTGATCGGCGGCTTCCCACGGGCCCGTCGCAACCGCCAGGGCACGCCCAGCCGGATGCTCGAAGGTCGCCCGGTAACGCCCCCCATCCTCCTCTTCGTGGACACGGGATCCCGAGGCTACGCCCAGGTGGCCATCCGCGACATCCAGGCGAATACGGACCGGGTGCGGCTCTGAATCCGGACGCCGTGGGTACCAATCCGCACCGGGCGGCAGGAAGCCACCCTGGTCGCCCAGAAAGCCACCACCCGGGCGGGCCTGGCTGGGCGCAGACAGACGCGCGCCGTAGACAATCGCCAGCACACCGCCACCGGCTTCAGGTGGCCGTTCGAGTTCGATCCAGCCCGCATCACTCCGGGAATATTCGATTGGATCGCCACCTTGGGTCACGGCGTCCACCGCAATAGCCGGATCCAACCGAAAACAAGCCAGCGAGGCCGGGTCCACTCGTGCCGGATCCACCTCGAATCGCCCTTCCATCCGTGCCTGGCTCGGGATCAGCTCGATCTGCAGCGTGACCCCCTCAAAATCCGTGTCCGCCACCGCCTTGCTGCCGACCAGCACGAGCACGACCACGCAGGTGATCGCCACACTCAATCGCATCCGCTAGTCCTCCAGCGGGAAGCGGGCGACCCGCTCCATCCGCTCGCCGTCGCGTTCGATCTCCAGTGGCAACCAGGTCCCTGGCTGCACGCTTTGGACCACGCGCTGAAGGTCCGCCACCGCCTGCAATGACCGCTCACCAGCCTTCAACACGTGATCACCGGCTCGCAGACCAGCCGCCTCGCCAATGGAGCCCTCTTGCACGGCCTGAATGCGAATGCCCGGCTCGCCCGGCTCGATCTGTACTCCCAGCATCCGCGACGAACGTTCGAAGCGTTCATCGGCTGGGACGCCAAAGACCGCACGCGCCAGATCCGGATCGGCGTTGCCACACGCTCCCGGCTCGCGCGGGAGCAGTACCGGTGACTCGGTCACACCCAAGTCGGCAAGCTGGTGCGGCACCCCGTACCCAAACTCCAGGTGGCCCGAGCCAATAATGGCCACGACCAACGGCGGCGAATCCCCACCGGCCTCAATCCGATCGGCGATGGCGCCGGCCATCATCCGGTCCCAAGCAAGCTGCGTGGCAATAAACCGATCCCCATTGGGCCCCATACCGGAGGGATGGCGCTCCAGCACGGCCTGCAAATAATCGCGATACCCCGCACTGGCCTCCGCCGGGGCGGACACACCATCGCGCGCCTGCGAATCAAGGGCGTCCCAACCTTCGTGACCCAGTTGCCGAATCTTCTCACGCTCCAGATTCAACGCCAGCAAAGGCACGTCGTGCACCCGCGCGAAATGCAGGATCGGCCAATACAATTCGGGATCGAATCCCCAGTGCGTATACCACTCGCTCGCCTCCAGAAAGGTATCCGGGTCAAGTTCGCCCGCGACCCAGGCATCCAATACCGCCTGCTTGGAGCGCGGCAACATCTCCAGGCCAATCACCATGTCGGGCCGCTTCCCGTGCAGCGCGGCCAGCGTGCCCAGCTGCCAGCGATGGTGATCCATACGATCATGCCGCTCGCCCAGCAGCACGGCGTCGGCAGTCGCCAGTTCCTTGTACAGCTCGGCGCTGTCCAGCACCTCGCCTGCGGGCGTGGCCCAACCGCCCGCAGGCGGGCACTCGCTCTCTGCCTGCACGTTGCTGACCATCAGGGCGCTCAGTAACGTGCCCACGGCCAAGCCGTGTCGAATCCGCAAACCTGCGTGCATGTCCAACTCCTATGTTTCGAAGGCAACCGGCCGCAGCACCCACGGCCGAAGCCAACAAACTTTCCAGAAGACCCCAGAGGGCATCGGACGTTCCCACGATGCCGACTGTGGGTTAGCCTGCCGCAATGACCAACCCCTCGAAATTCTTCGTTCGACCTGCGTGGTTCGATCGCACCATCGGTATCTTGAGATCCCTGATCATTTACCGTCGTCCGGGCCGACAGAAAGGGCTGCAACGCATGTATGCCCCATTCATCCAGCCCGGCGACCTGGCCTTCGATATTGGCGCACACGTCGGCGACCGGACCCGCGCCTTCGCGGATCTCGGGGCTCGCGTGGTGGCCCTGGAGCCGCAACCACAGCTCCTGCCCTGGCTTCGCCGCGCCGTGCGGGGTCGTACGGGCATCGCCATCCGGCGCGAGGTTGCGGGGCCGCACCCCGGTTCCGCGCAGCTCCAGGTCAGCCGCCGGCATCCGACGGTCTCCTCGGCCTCACGTCCCTGGGTGCAGTCCCTGCGAACCCGCAATCGTAGCTTCCAGCATGTGACCTGGGACGACGAGATCGCGGTCCCCATGGTCACGTTGGATCAACTGATCGCAGAGTACGGCACACCGAGCTTTTGCAAGATCGATGTGGAGGGTCTGGAGGCCGAAGTCCTGCGTGGATTGAGTCAGCCGGTGCGGGCCCTTTCATTCGAATTCGTGGCCGGAGCGCTGGACATCACCCAGGACTGCCTGGATCAGCTCGCCGCGCTGGGTGAATACGAATACAACCTGATCCCCGGTGAACATCGGCAATACCACTTCGAGGCATGGCAGTCAGGGCCGGAAATCCTTGCCTGGCTGGAGGTAAACGGCGAGCGCCTGGGCTCGGGCGATCTCTACGCCCGCCAGATCAACGCTTGACGCGGCATCCACGAGCGGCAAGGCTGACCGCATGAACGTCGACGCCCTTCCCTGGTGGCAGCACCACACCAGCGCCACGATTGCCGAGCTCGCCGCCCACGATGGCGTCGCGATCCTGCCACTGTCGGCGATCGAACAGCATGGACCGCACCTGCCACTGGACACCGACTACCGGATCGGCCTGGGGCTCCTGCAGGCGGCCTACGGACAACTGGACGACGCCCCGTCCCTGGCCATCCTTCCGCCCATGGCGATCGCCACCAGCAATGAGCATTTGGGCTTCCCGGGTACGCTGACACTGCAGCCCGAGACCGCCATTGCCGCCCTGCGCGACATCGGAATCAGCGTGGCTCGAAGCGGCATCCGCCGCCTGTTGATTGCCAACAGCCATGGCGGCAACACCGCGATCTGCGATCTGGTCGGCCTCGACCTGCGCCGGCAACAGGACATGCTGGTGGTCAAGCATCACTACTTTCAGCAACCGCTGCCGGCCGCGTTGGGCATCCCCGCGGAGGAACAGCGCCACGGCCTGCACGGGGGCTTGCTCGAGACCGCGATGATGCAGGTTCTGGCGCCGCAGCAGGTACGCATGGCGGCGGCCGCCGATGCCGGCTCGCTAGGAACAACACTGGAGAGTGAACTCGAGATGCTCCAGCCCGAAGGACGCGCGGCCTTTTCCTGGATGGCGGGCGATCTCAACCCGACCGGGGTCGTCGGTAATGCCCGAGCGGCCACCCCCGAATTGGGCGCGACGCTAATCGCGCACTATGCCTCCAGCCTGGCGGCCGCCATTCGCGACACGGCCCGCTTTGACCTGACACACCTCGGAACGCTCTAAGCCCGAGTCATTGCGCGCATCGCGCGGCAATCCTTAGGGAGACGCTGATTTAATCGCGCGTCCGCGCTCGAGCCGCTTTTGCGTGCGAACAAGGCGCGGTGACTGCCGTGCAGTCATTCTGCACAAAGGAGCCGCAACGCCGTTCCCGCGCCCGTTTTTTGATAACAACGGGCGGCCGAGCCCCAGCTTTCAATAGCTTGTGGGGTTGGTGCCCCCCGATTCTGAATGAATATGGCCCGATCCTGCGTTGCGCCCCGAATCCATCAGAAACGGGCGGGTAGAACCACTACCCGCTACACGACGCGCCTTGTCTCGGAAACCAGGGGGCACCAACGCGGACGTGCGATTAAATCAGCGTCTCCTTAGGGTGTTCAGCTGGCGCCCCTGGAGATCGCCACGGCGCTTCGCGCGTCGCGATGACGGTTGGAACACGGCCGATTTAGCCGCGCTCTGCCTCCGATGCCAGGAGTTCCTGCAGCCAGTGTCCACTGCGATCGGCCTTGGTGCTGAGATAGCGCAGATTGTGCGGATTCAGCTTGCCATGCACCGGCTCGCGCGCCACAACGTCGATGCCACCGGCGCGCATGGCCTCGATCTTGCCCGGGTTGTTGGTCAGCAACCGCACGGAGTCAATCCCGAGAAACTCGAGCATCTCCACAGCCGCGTCATAGCGACGGCCATCGGCCTCGAACCCCAGTTGGCAATCCGAGTCGATGGTGTCCAAGCCCGCGGTCTGCATGGTGTAAGCCCGCAGCTTGTTGGCCAGGCCAATGCCACGGCCTTCCTGGGCGAGATACAACAACACCCCCCCGCCCGATTCGTTGATGGTCTTCACGCCCAGTCTTAACTGGTCACCACAATCGCAGCGCAGACTCCCAAAAAGGTCGCCTGTCAGACAGGCCGAGTGCAAACGCACCGGCACCGCATCCGGCCACTCGCGAGGCTCCCCGATCAGCACGGCGACGTGTTCCAGGATGCCGTTGCCTTCGCGAAACAGCATGAAGCGCGTGACCGGGGCATCCGCCAAAGGTACCGGGGCCTCGCTGACATAGGCCAGTTCCAGGCGCGGATGCTTCGCAACGGCGCGCGCCTCGTCTTCTTCCACGTCGAGGAACATTCCATCCGCAAGTGCGGAACGAATGGCCTCGGGAATGGGTTCGGGCACGGGGGCCGCGATCACCGCAGGCAGCAAGCGACCCGCGCGCACCAATTCGAGCGCGGCGACCTCGGCTGGCAGCGCCCGCATCACCTTCGGCTCACCGAGCGCGGCATCGATGTGTGCCGTCTCATTCGAGGCCTCAGGGGCGCTCGCGAGGGTAAACAGGGCCTCCGGATCGGTATCCGGAGCAAATTCCAGGGCTACGCCTTCCCAATCTTCCTGCAACGGCTGCGACCAGCCCATTGCAGAGGCCCGGTGCGCGGTTAGAATCAGTCGAGGCGCCGACCCGGTCATGTGGGTCAGGCGATCCAGCAAAACGGGGGTCAGACCCTCGACGGCCGCGACGAGTACACTCGATTGCGAACCACTCACCAGGACCGGATGGCCCCGGCGAAGATCAAAGATCCCGCGATCGGCGTTGTGCATCGGGTGCTTCCATACGGAGTTTTATTTATGACCAGCCCGCAATCCGCGAATTCCCCGACCGGGGTCCCCGGCTTGGCCGAGCAGGTGACGGACGTCGCTAGCCTACCCCAACTGACCGGTCGCGGTCCCGTAACCACGGAAATTGCGGCATGACAGCCTATCCCGTGACCGAAGAGCAGGCGTGGCGCTGGCTACTGGCGCAGCGCGACGATCCCGGCTGTTGTCCCCTGCCAGGGCCCCTTGCCCCCGGGGCACACGAGTTGCTGGATCTCTATGGCCCCATTGTGGAAGCCCCCAGTATTACCGTGGCCCAGCTCGGGCAAAGCCTGGACGGGCGCATTGCGACCACCAGCGGTGACTCGCATTACGTAACGGGGCCAGAAGACATCGAACGCCTGCACCGGCTACGAGCGCTGGTGGATGCCGTGATCGTCGGCGCCGGTACCGTGGTCGCCGATGATCCACGACTCACCGTGCGCAAGACCGAAGGCCCGAACCCGGTGCGCGTGATCCTGGACCCTGACGGCCGCATCCCGGCGGATGCCCATGTGTTCCAGTCGGCTGATGTACGCACGATCGTGTTGCACGCGGCCGGGTACGGGCCCTGCGGCCTGCCGGAGCATGTCGAGTGCCTGGAGATGCCGACCGAGTCCGATGGGCGTTTCGGTCCCGCGCGCATCCGCGGTCGGCTCGCGGAGATGGGCCTGCATCGCCTGCTGGTCGAAGGCGGCGGACAAACCGTCTCGCGTTTCCTGGAAGCCGACACCCTGGACCGCCTGCACCTGACCATCGCGCCGATGCTCATTGGCTCCGGGCGCTCGGGTGTCACCCTGCCCGAGATCGACTCGCTGGAGCAGGCCCTGCGCCCGCCCTGCCGGATCTTCCGCCTGGGGGGCGACACCCTTTTCGACCTGGACCTGCGCAGCAAACCCTGACGGGCACGGAGCTGGGTTATACCCCGCTCCGAGGTCGATCGTGCGTGAGCGTCAGCTCAGGTTGTCACGGATCGCGCGGGAGACCGCTTCCAGCTCCGCCGGGACCTTGGTCGGCTGCACCAGGCTCTGAGCAATGGCGGTATCCGGGTCTTTCAGGCCGTTGCCGGTCAGGGTGCACACCACCGTCGAGCCTTCCGGAATCTTGCCCTCACGGATGTCGCGCAGCGCACCGGCGAGCGATGCGGCGGACGCCGGCTCACAGAACACGCCTTCCTTTTCTGCCAGAAGCTTCTGTGCAGCCAGGATCTCGTCGTCCTGACACTCGTCAAACCAACCGTTGGATTCCTCGCGGACCTTCCAGGCCATATCCCAGGACTGTGGGTGGCCGATGCGGATCGCGGTGGCCACGGTGTCCGGATCGTCCACCATCGCACCGCGCATGAACGGCGCGGAACCCGCGGCCTGGTAACCCACCATGTGCGGGCGGTTACCCACCATGCCACCGCCGGCGTACTTACAGTGGCCCTTGCAGTAGGAACACGCCTCGGTCACGTCATCGCTACTCTTCGCGGCCATTTCGCTATAGCCGATCCAGTGCGCGGTGATATTGCCTGCATTGCCCACTGGCAAGCAGTGGTAGTCCGGGGCACGGCCCAGCTCCTCGACAATTTCGAAGGCCGCGGTCTTCTGACCTTGCAGACGATACGGGTTCACCGAATTGACCAGCGTCACCGGCGTATTGGACGCGACCTCCTTCACCAGGCGCATGCCGTCGTCGAAGTTCCCCTCGATCTGGATTACGGTGGCGCCGTGCATCATCGCCTGGGCCAGCTTGCCCATCGCGATCTTCCCGTCCGGGATGACGACAAACGCGGTAATCCCGGCACGTGCCGCATAGGCGGCCGCAGCCGCGGAGGTGTTGCCAGTCGAGGCGCAGACGATCGCCCGCGAGCCCTCTTCCACTGCCTTGGTCACGGCCATCGTCATGCCACGATCCTTGAACGAGCCCGTCGGGTTCAAACCCTCGAACTTCACGTAGATCTCGACCTCGCGGGAGAGCTCGCGCGGGATGTTGTTCAGGCGGATCAGCGGCGTGTTGCCCTCGCCCAGCGAGATGATGCGCGTATCGTCATGCACCGGCAGGCGGTCACGGTAACGCTCGATCAGTCCGGTATAGCGGTGTCCAAAGGCCATGGTGTTCTCTTCGTCGTTGCGGAAGGAAAGACGCTCGTCTAGCGCGCCAGACCCTCCATGCGGATACGGGTAATCGGGGTCAGCAGGTGGTCCAGCGCTTCGAGGGCAGAGATCGCCTCGTTCATTGCGCCCTCGCGGACCTTATGCGTGAGCATGATGATCGTCGCCTCGCCACGTTCCGGATCCGGCTCGCGCTGCAGGATCGCCTCGATGCTGATGCCATGTTCGCCCAGGATGCGCGTGATATCGGCCAGCACGCCCGGACGATCCTGAGTCCGCAGGCGCAGATAGAACGAGGTCTCGACATCCGCCAGCTGCAACACCGGCTTGTCCGACAGGGCATCCGGCTGGAAGGCCAGGTGCGGCACCCGGTTCTCCGGATCGGTGGTCAAAGCGCGCACAACATCGACCAGGTCTGCCACCACCGCCGAGGCAGTCGCCTCGGCCCCGGCGCCGGCACCGTAGTACAGCGTCGGGCCCACTGCATCGGCATTCACCAGCACTGCGTTCATGACGCCGTCCACGTTGGCGATCAGGCGGCGTTCCGGGATCAACGTCGGGTGCACCCGCAGCTCGTAGCCCTTCGGCGTACGGCGGGCGATGCCCAGATGCTTGATCCGATAACCCAGCTCAGCGGCAAAACCGACGTCCTCGCGAGTGATGTTGCTGATGCCCTCGACCGCGACCCGATCGAACTGCAGCGGGATGCCGAAGGCAATGGAGGCCAGGATCGCCAGCTTGTGCGCAGCATCGATACCCTCGACGTCGAAGGTCGGGTCGGCCTCGGCGTAACCCAACGCCTGCGCCTCGGCCAGTACGTCTTCGAAGTCGCGACCCTTGTCGCGCATCTCGGTCAGGATGAAGTTGCCGGTGCCGTTGATAATTCCGGCCAGCCACTCAATCTGGTTGCCCGCCAGGCCCTCGCGGATCGCCTTGATGATCGGGATACCACCCGCAACGGCGGCCTCGAACGCCACCATCACACCCTTTTGCTGCGCCCGCTCGAAGATCGTGTTGCCGTGCAATGCGATCAGCGCCTTGTTTGCGGTCACCACGTGCTTGCCGGCATCGATCGCGGCCAGCACCAGGCTCAGGGCGGGATCGGTGCCACCCATGAGCTCGACAATGACCTCGACCTCGGGGTCGTTCACGACCTCGGCGGGATCGCTGGTCAGCCGAATGTCCGAGCAGTTGCAATCACGCTCGCGGTTGACGTCCCGTGCGGCCGCGGCCACCACCTGGATGTCGCGCCCGGCACGGCGTGCAATCTCGAGCCCGTTGCGCTCCAGCACGTTGACCGTGCCGCAGCCGACGGTGCCCAGTCCCAGAATTCCGATCTTTACCGGCGTCATAGCCTTGCTGTCCTTGACGTCAGGCGCCGCGGGACGCCCGGTGTTGATTGCATTCGTGTGTAGAAGGCCGAGTCAGTTGCCCGAAGCTGGGCTGTCCTCGGTCGCCTCCGACAGGATGGAGTCGGCGCGGAACATCGCCTTGATGCCACGCAGCGCCTGGCGTGTGCGCTGTTCGTTCTCGATCAGGCTGAACCGCACATAATCATCGCCATAGTTGCCGAATCCGACACCCGGCGATACCGCCACCTTGGCGTCGCGCAGCATCTTCTTGGCAAATTCGAGCGAACCCATCTCGCGGTAAGGCTCCGGGATCGGCGCCCAGACAAACATGGTCGCCTTCGGCTTTTCCACCTGCCAGCCGAGCTTTGTCAGGCCCTCGCAGAGCACATCGCGGCGCACGCGGTACAGCTCGCGGATATCGTCCACGCAGTCCTGCGGGCCTTCCAGGGCCGCGATGGCAGCGACCTGGATCGGCGTGAACGTGCCGTAGTCGAGATACGACTTGATGCGGGCCAACGCGGCCACCAGCGTCGGGTTGCCGCACATGAAGCCCACGCGCCAGCCCGGCATGTTGTAGGTCTTGGACAGGGTGTAGAACTCCACCGCGATGTCCTTGGCCCCCGGCACCTCGAAGATGGACGGCGCCTTGTAGCCGTCGAAGGTGATCTCCGCATAGGCCAGGTCGTGCACGATCCAGATGCCGTGCTCCTTGCAGATCGCGACCACCCGCTCGAAGAATTCCAGGTCCACGCACTGGGTGGTCGGATTCGCCGGGAAGTTCAGGATCAGCATCTTCGGCTTCGGCCAGGAGTCCTGGATCGCCCGCTCCAGCTCGGCGAAGAAGTCGACATCCGGCGTCAGCGGCACATGACGCACATCGGCGCCGGCGATCACGCAGCCGTAGGGATGGATCGGGTACGCCGGGTTGGGCACCAGGACCGCGTCGCCCGGACCCAGTGTGGCCAGTGCCAGGTGCGCCAGCCCTTCCTTGGAGCCGATGGTCACGATCGCCTCGGTCTCCGGGTCCAGGTCCACATCGAACTGGGTCTTGTACCAGCGCGTGATCGCGCGGCGCAGTCGCGGAATCCCCTTGGAGACCGAGTAGCGGTGGGTGTCACCGCGCTGCGAGGCCTCGCAGAGCTTGTCCACAATGTGCTTCGGCGTGGGCTGATCCGGGTTGCCCATCCCAAAATCGATGATGTCTTCGCCACGGGCGCGCGCCTCGGCCTTCAACTGATTCACAATGTTGAAGACGTAGGGCGGGAGGCGCTCGATACGGGGAAAGACGTCGGTCACGGGTCTGGGTCCTGTTTGGCCTGGGCAGTCGCTTCGCGGGGCCGTCCCGGTAAACACCGAAAGCGTTTCGCTGGCCCCTCCGGCTGCCGCACCGGAAAGCGCGCCAAAGTATAACCCGGACCCTTCGCTGTCAACGAATCGCGCCGGAGCTCACGCCCGTGTGGGCAACGGAATCTTGAGCCAATCCAGGTCCCGGAGTAGCGTAGTCGACATGCTGTTTTCCGAAGTCACCAGCGAAGAGTCCTACATCGTCACCGGCTACGAAGCCGGACGGGTGGGCATCAATCAGGTCGCTCATTTGCAAAGTCTGATCGTGCGCCCGCACGATCTGCGCACCGCGTGGCCCGTCCAAACCGTCGCTGAACTCGAGGTGGAGCATCTCCAGACGATCCTGGACAGCCCCCCGGAGGTTTTGCTGATCGGGACCGGCGAGGTGCAGGAATTTCCGGACCGGGCGGTCTGGCGCCACCTGCGTTCGCAGGGACTGGGGGTCGAAATCATGGATACCGCGGCAGCCTGTCGCACCTACAACCTGATCATGGCGGAAGGCCGTGACGTTGCGGCCGCACTGATCATCAACGGGTCATCGGATTAGCGCCAGGCGGCCCTGCCGCGCGGCGCTTCAGGAATTTGGCAGGACCTCGTCGCCCTTCATTCCCCGCGCTTCCAACAGCTTGCGCAATCGTTTCAGGGCGTCCATCTGGATTTGGCGTACGCGCTCGCGGGTCACGCCGATCTCCGCCCCCACCTGCTCCAGGGTCGAACGCTCGAAGCCGTGCAACCCGAATCGGCGCACCAGCACCTCGCGCTGCTTGTGTTCCAGCTCGCCCAGCCAAGCATCCACCAGATGATGCAAATCCTCGTCCTCCAGCAACGTGGAAGGCTCGGGGGCATTGATGTCGGCGACGATATCCGTGAGCGAGCGATCCCCTTCCGGCCCCGAGGGGAGATCCATGGAGGTTGAGGGCTCGGACATCGCGCGTAGCTTCTGGATCTCGGCCACGGGCTTGCCCAGGCGCTGCGCCAATTCTTCCTCGGAGGGATCACGACCCAGCTCCTGAGTCAGGTTGCGCGCGATTCGAGCATGCATGCGCAGTTCCTTGCTCACATGCACCGGGATCCGAATCGTGCGCCCCTGGTTCATCAAGGCCCGCTCGATAGTCTGGCGAATCCACCAGGTCGCGTAGGTCGAAAAGCGAAAGCCCCGCTCCGGGTCAAACTTTTCCACGGCGTGCATCAACCCGAGGTTGCCTTCCTCGATCAGGTCAAGCAGTGGCAGGCCACGGTTCATATAGCGCCGCGCGATCTTGACCACCAGCCGCAGGTTGCATTCGATCATGCGCCGACGGCCATCGGCATCCCCGTCGCGAGCCAGACGCGCGTACTTGCGCTCTTCTTCCGGCGTCAACAGAGGGCGGTACTCGATGTCACGGAGATAGATCTGGATGGCATCCAGCTCGGATGCACGGGCATCACGCAGGGTCTTGGGCCGAACCGGAACAACCTCCTCGGCTTCCAGCGCCGCCTCGGGCGCCACGGCCTTCGGTTCGCCGTCCGCATCTTCCGGCTCGTTGGTCGCTTCGCCTGGAATGGCTAGATCCTCGGGAGCGCGGCCCACATCCTCTTCCGCTACTGGATCAGGCGTCAGGCGGTCTTCGTCCAATTCTGGATCCACCGGCTGCGGGGTCTTGGCCATGTAGTGGCGCGCTCCTTATCGAGTCAGCGATCCGGGAGGTATCGCGCGGGGTCCACAGGGGTCCCATCCACCCGGATTTCGAAATGCAGCATCGGACGCTCGGCACCCGATGAGCCCAGCCGTGCGATCGTGTCGCCCGCCTGCACCTGATCACCCTCCGAAACCAGCAGCTCGTCGTTGTGCCCGTAGGCGCTGAGAAAGCGGTCATCGTGTTTCAGGATGATCAATCGACCATACCCCACCAGCCCGCCACCTGCATAGACCACCTCGCCGGCCCGCGTAGCCCGGACGTTATCGCCGCGTTCGCCGCCGATGGACAGGCCACGACGAGTGCCGCTGTTGGAGTATCCACGCAGTACGTCACCATCCGCCGGCCAGCGCCAACCACCGGGATCCGAAGGCGGTGAACTGGGCGCCGACGACGAGGAGGAAGACGAGGATGATCGGGTATCTCCTCCGTCGCCGCTGGAGGAACTCCCCTGGCTCGCCGTTTGCGTGGGCGAACGCTGCGGCGCGCTGGGCGGCGTGGAACGGGCCGATCCCCGTAGCCGTAGCTCCTGACCGGGATGGATCACATAGGGGGCGCCAATGACGTTGCGGCTCGCGAGGTCCCGCCACTCCAGGCCATAGCGCTGGGCGATCCGATAAAGGGTCTCGTTGCGCTGAACCACATGGGTGTCCGGCATCGACGCGCCACTGGGCGCCCTGGCTGCACAACCGGTCATCAGGCCCACCACCAGGACCAGCGCTGCCAGCAGCCCCAGTGCCGTGCCCAACCGCATCAGTCGATTACCAGATAAATCGTCATCGCCACGACTAACAGGATAACGCCGGCCCACCCCAGCCGTTCCATATAGGGTCGCAAATGCTGTTCCGCGCGTGGCCCCGCCCAGGCCATGAACAACGCAACCAGGAAAAACCGTAACCCACGTCCCACGAGCGAGGCGATCACAAAGGGCAACAACGCCATGGAAAGCGCCCCCGCCGTCACCGTAAACAACTTGTACGGAATGGGGGAAAACCCGGCCACCAGGACCACCCATACCCCCCAGATGGCAAACCAGGCCTCGGCCTGCTGCAGTTCATCGGCATACCCGATCTGTTCCAGCCAGGGCCCGATCCACTCGAAGGCCAGCCAACCGATCAAATACCCCAGCACGCCCCCGAGTGCCGAGAACACCGTGGTCAGGGCCGCCAGGCGCCAGGCCGACTTCGGGCGAGCCGCCGCCATGGGCGCCAACATCACATCGGGTGGAATCGGAAAGAACGAAGACTCCGCAAACGACAGCCCGGCGAGATAGCGCGGCGCGTGGCGATGGCGAGACCAGCCCATCACCCGGTCGTATAACGGTTCAAACAGCTTCATCGCCGCGACATCATCCTAGCCGAGTCAAGCACAAGCCGGCCGCGAAGCCGCGTGGGCTGACATTCGGCACCGGTTCACTGTTCGGCCCCTGGCAACATCGGCACAAACATCACAGCATCCAGAATATCGCGTACATAGGCCTCATCCGTACGGGTGAAGCGCACCAGCTGCTGGCGTCCAGCCCCACTCTCCACCGGCGCGACCAGGCGTCCGCCGGGTGCCAGCTGGGTCAGCAACGCCTCCGGTACCTCTTTCGGCGCTGCCGTCAGAATGATTCCATCGAACGGCGCCTTCTCTGGCCAGCCGTCGGCGCCGTCACTGTGGCGAAGATTGACGTTGTTGATACCTAGACGGCTCAGCAACTCGCGCGCACCCCGGCTAAGCGCCTGGATGCGCTCAACGGAGTACACCCGGTCCACGATCTGCGCGAGCACCGCCGCCTGATAGCCCGAACCTGTGCCCACCTCCAGAACCGTACGGACCGGGCCACCCTCCAGCAGCGCCTCGGTCATGCGCGCCACGATGAACGGTTGCGAGATGGTCTGGCGATGCCCAATCGGAAGCGCCGTATTCTCGTAGGCGCGATGACTCAAGGCCTCTTCCACAAACAGGTGGCGCGGGATGCTACGTATCGCATCCAGCACCCGGGGGTCGCGGATCCCCTGCCCCTCGAGCACTCGAATAAGACGGTCCCGCGCACGCTGCGAGGTCAGACCGGCGCCCGCCGCGTCAGGAACCATGCCCCACCTCCGGGAGAGAGTCATCCAGCCAACGCCCAACCGTGTCGATCGCATCGAAGCGGGTCAGATCTACCTGGATTGGCGTGACCGAGACGTAACCCTCGCGCACCGCATAGAAATCGGTCCCGGGGCCGGCATCCTGTTCCGAACCGGCCGGCCCTACCCAATAGATCGGGCGTCCGCGCGGGTCTTCGTCCGCGATCATCGGCTCGGCCCGATGACGATGCCCCAGACGCGTGGCCTGCACCCCGCGGATGGCCTCGCGCGGCAGGTCGGGCACATTGACGTTCAGGATCGTCGACGCCGGGAGCGGCACACGATTGATCCGGTCCAGCAACTCCACGACGACGCTGGCCGCGGCGTCGTAATGTCGCAGCTCGGGGCCAACCAGCGATACCGCAATGGAGGGAAGCCCGAGAAACCGCCCTTCCATCGCGGCCGCCACCGTGCCGGAATACAGCACGTCATCGCCCATATTCGCGCCGGCATTGATGCCCGAAATCACGACATCGGGTTCCTTCTGTAACAGCCCGGTAATCGCCAGGTGTACGCAGTCGGTTGGCGTGCCATCAACCTGCACATCGCCACCTTCCAGATGCCGTGCGCGCAGAGGCCGCACCAGAGTCAGACTGTTGCTGGCCCCACTGCGATCTCGGTCTGGCGCGACCACATGCACCTCGGCAATTCGGCGCAGGTGGGTCGCCAGGCACTGGATGCCCGGGGCGTGGATTCCATCATCGTTGCTTACCAGAATGCGCATGCAGGAACAGGGCCGTTGAGAGGGCACTTAATATACTGGAAACGATTGCGGCCGGACGCTCGCGTATCCATCCGATCGCGTCCGCCCCGCGAAAAGTGCGAGTATCCTGCCATGAACTCCGGGGACGATCCCAACGATTTCGACGAATTCCTGCAGGCGGTTGGCAACGTTCGCCGACTGCACAGCGACCAGGCCGACGTGCGCCCACCGCGTCCGGCCCCGCGGGCACGTCAGCGCGATGCGGACGAGGCCCAGGCCCATGCCGACTGGCTCAGCGATCCTCTTAACGCCGCCGACCTGCAACCGGGCGATGAGCTTCGGTTTGCCCGCCCCGGTATTAGCCAGCGTGTCTTCCGCAAACTCCGCGGTGGACACTATCGCATCCAGGACGAAATCGACCTGCACGGACTTTTCGCCGACGAGGCGCGCCGCGCCATCGGGCTATTCCTCGATGATGCCCGCCGCGAAGGCGCACTTTGCGTACGGATCGTTCACGGCAAGGGCCTGCGTTCGCGCCAGCAAGGCCCCGTTCTAAAGGGACTGACAGACCACTGGCTGCGCCAGCGAGACGACGTCCTTGCTTTTTGCTCCGCGCGCCCTGCGGATGGCGGAACCGGGGCCGTTTACGTACTCCTTAAGCGCCCCCGTAATCCCGCCGCGACACGCTGAAAGGGGCATGCCGAACCCCTCTTCGGGCCAACAAACGACGGCATCACATGCGCCGTTCGATATATTCGCGTTTTCCGATTTAAGTGCCTAAACTGATCCGTGAACTGTGACCCATGCGGTCGTACCCGGCCACCCGGATTGATTCATGGTTTCCTTACGAACATCCTTGCATTTGCGTCATGACCGGTCCATGCTTTGTACAGGTCTTGTACACATACCAGGCTGCAACGGATACTGCTCTGCGAGGTAATTGTCATGAAGAAGTGGAAGCTCGCCCCCCTGGCCTTGGGCCTGATTGCGTTCGGCGCCGGCAGCGGCTCCGCAAGCGCCGACAGCATGCCGCAGCTGAGCCAGGACGATCTGCAAGAAAGGATTGCCGCCAATCGTGAAGCGATCCAGAAGTTCGCCAGCACATTACAGGGCGAACTCATGTCGGCGATGCAGTCCGGTGGTCCGACCGAGGCCATCCAGGTCTGTAACGAGCGGGCCCCCGAGATTGCGCGGGATATCTCCGCCGAGACCGGTATCGAGATCGGGCGCACCAGTCTGAAGCTGCGTAATCAGGACAACGCCCCGGATCGTTGGGAGCGTCTGACCCTGCAGGGTTTCGAGGCCCAGCACGCTGCCGGCACGGCCGCCCCCGACCTGCCCCCGCGCTTCGGCGTCGTCGAATCCGATGACGGCGACCCCAAGTTCCGCTTCATGGCCGCCATCCCGACCGGCGGTGCCTGTCTGGCATGTCACGGTTCCGATATTAGCGGAGACGTGAAGCACGCCCTGGAACGTCTGTACCCGGACGACCAGGCCACGGGCTTCAGCGAAGGCGACGTACGGGGTGCCTTCACCGTCACGCAGGAGATGTAGCGCCCTGTTTCCAGGGTGTTCGCCAAGGCCGCCTCCGGGCGGCCTTTTTTGTGTGCAACCGATCTCACCCGACCGTTCCGATCAACGGAGCTTGAACACGAAGCGCCCGGAACGTGCTATTTTTGTGCCTAAAGCACGAAAATGATGCACCTCCCGCATTTCCAGGCCCGAAACCCGTACCGACCTCTATGACCCGAACGATTGACTCCGAACTCCTTGCCCTCGCCGTCGATGCCTCCAACGACGGCATCGTCATCGCCGAACGCGAAGGCGACGACAACATCCTTATCTACGTGAATCGCGCCTTCGAGGAGCTGACCGGCTATCGCTCCGAGGAAATCCTCTACCGCGACTGCCGCTTTCTGCAAGGCGACGACACCGATCAGGACGTACGCACGGAGATCCGCAACGCCATCGAAGAGAACCGCCCCTGCCGAGTTACCCTGCGCAATTACCGCAAGGACGGCAGCCTGTTCTGGAACGAGCTCTCGCTAACCCCCGTCTTCAACGACGAAGACCGGCTGACGTATTACATCGGTATCCAGAAAGACATCACCGCTCGGATTGAAGCAGAACAACGTGCCGAGCGCGCCGAACAAAAGCTGAAAAGCTCGGCCTAACGCCGCTCAGCCAGGCTCCGAACGCGGCACGCAGATCGCGTCGATCACCCCGGTGGCGTACTCCCCCGCACCCAGCTCGAGCAACAGAACCAGATCATCGGCCTCCCAGCGCCAATCCACCGCGCCCGGCACCATGCGTAGCGCTCTCCGCGCCGCCTTCACATCCGTTCGCACCAAACCTTCGGCCAATTCCGGCTCACGGGTGGCCATCGCGGCCTCGAGCGCTTGAACCTCGCCGTCCGTCTGCGAGGCGCCACTCCCCCAAAGCGGGCCCGTGGGATGGATGTCCAGCGATTGGCAACGCCCCTCCAGTTCGGCACCCACCTCGGCCACGGGGAACACACTCCCCGACCCCTCGAGATTGGCAACATCACCCGGCAACAGACGATCCCAGTCGCCCCGACGAACTCGCTCGGCCAATACGGCATTGAAGATCGCGGAACGCGCAGCGGACAGCAGCAGGCTGCGCTGATTGCGACTCCGAGGGGCTCGGCCACCGCCGAGCCAGGCGCGCGCCTTGGCCAGATTGTCGCGCCCAAAACGCTGCACACCGAAGTAATTGGGGATCCCGCCACGGCGGATGGCCTCCAGGATGGTCTCCGCCGCATCCCGGTCGCCTTCCACATCGCTCAGGCGGATCTCGAATCGGTTGCCCTTCAAGTGTCCGGTTCGCAATTTCCGGGCATGGCGAGCGACCTGTAACACCCGCACGGCTCCGGGCTCTCCCGCCGCTTCACGCGCCGCATTCCAGGCGCTAGCCCGGGTTTCCCAGTCGGGTTCGGACTCCGGCGGGCACTGCACACTGAACCACTGCCGTGTGACCGCCTGACGATCCTTGCGCCCGGCGTAACTCACTCGGCCACGTCCTGCGCCGGACTCGCGCGCCAGCCACACCGCGACATCCTCGCTGTTCAGCAGCGTCTTCTCGATCTCCAGCCAGACATGCTCCCCGGAGCCCTCGGGTAGCGTCGCCGGGATCTCCTCGACCCGGAAGTCCTCCGGACGTGCCTTGATCGTCGCCGTCAGAGGCGCCTGCCAGGGATAAGGTGTCTCGTGCATTCGGGCGGAGCCTCCAGGGCAGGCGGTTACGACGCGCCCGCCGGGCGCGCCACATCATCACGGACGTAGACCGGTTGGGCATCCTCGGGCGCCACGGCCTCGCCGCGTTCCCAGGCATCCACACCCAGCAGCGCGACCTCGCGGGCATCCGGCAGGGCGTCGGCAGCAACCGCCCCTGCGGACAGTCCCTGTGAGGCGGCCAGCTCGGGAAAGGCAGCAAAGGCAGACCCCAGCGCAAAGCGCTCGCCCTCGGGCCACACCACCTCAAGGTCCTCCGGCGCACTCACCTGCTCCACCCCCAGCAACACCCGTTCTCCCTGAACCGGGCAAAGGCTCCAGTAGACCTCCCCCATGCGCGCATCCAGGGCCGCAAGAACGGCCGCCGGGCGCCGTTCGGCGGTCAACGCCTGCTGAGCCAGAACCTGAAGACTGGAGATTGGAACCACCGGGCAATCCAGTGCGAACGCAATGCCCTGGGCGACCCCCAGCCCCAAACGCACACCGGTAAACGCGCCCGGCCCCCGACCCACCGCCACACCATCCAGGCTGCCGCGCGGCACATCGGCCTCGCGCAGCAACTGCTCGATCTGTCCCAGGATCAACTCGCCATGGCGGCGGGCGGCCCGCTCACGCAGGGAGAGGATCTCGCCATCCAGATAAAGCGCCGCCGAACACTGCTCGGTCGCGGTCTCCAGCGCGATCAGGCGCATACGTCACGTCCTCGTGCCTGTTCCAGAAAGCGAAGTGCGGTCGCCGGCTCCCGGGTGCGGTAGAACGGCGGCAGACTGGCCAGGAATCGCCGACCATAGGATTTTCCGGTTAGCCGTGGGTCACAAAGCGCGAGGATACCGGCATCCTCGGCATCCCGAATGAGGCGGCCGGCCCCCTGCTTGAGCGCGAGCACCGCCTGCGGCAGGGTGAACTCCATGAACGGCGATCGCCCCTCTGCCTCCAGGGCCGATGCGCGGGCCTGGAGCACAGGGTCGTTCGGGGCGGCGAACGGGAGGCGGTCGATAATCACCACCGACAACGCCTCACCGCGTATATCCACGCCTTCCCAGAAGCTGTGAGCCCCCAACAGCCAGGCATTTCCGCTTTCACGAAAACGCGCCAGCAAATCCCCGCGTGGCTGCTCGCCCTGGACCAGAAGCTCGCGCTCCGGCGGGAGTTCGGCGCGCAGGATCGCCGCCGCCTCCTGCAACGCGCGGTGACTCGTAAACAGGAAGAAGCCGCCGCCCGGATTATCGCGCAACAAGGGCCAGGCCCAGGCGATGCAGGCCCGGGTGTAGCCCGGCGCGTTGGGGTTGGGCAGCGGTGGCTGCGGGTGCACCAGGCAGGCCTGGTTGGGGAAATCAAAGGGGCTGTCCAGGCGCTCGCTGGCGACATCGGCCGGCAGCCCCAGCCGGCGCGCGGCGTGACCAAAGTCGTCCCCCACCGCCAGGGTCGCGGAGGTAAACACCCACGCCGCCGGCCGTGCGGCCCGACGCTGTGCCAGGGGCCGCGCCGCATCCAGCGGCGTGCGATGCAGGATCAGGCTCTGGCTGAAGCGTTCGGCCCAGGCAACGGTATCCGGGGTCTCCTCGCGCCACTCGCGCAGCCGCTCCAGCAGCAGGGCACTGCGTCCACGCAGCTGCTCCAGGCCCGGTGCGCGCGCGGCCGCCACCTCCAGGGCGTCGCCCACAAACCCGAGGTTGGCGTCCATGCGATCCAGCAACGGATCCAGCTCTCGGTCGGGATTAACCGCATCCCAGCTGGAACGCCCCTCCCAGGTGCGCGAAGTCTCCAGCAATTCAGCGACACAGGCCTCCAGCTCGGCCATCCGCTGCGGGATATCCAGCATCTCCGGCGCATGCTGTTGCTGCTCGCGGCGAGCGTCCCGCGCCAGCTCGCGCAGCGCACGGGTACCGAATGCCACCCCAAAGAACGACCCAGCGATATCCGGCAGCTGGTGCGCCTCATCCACAATGACCGCATCGACCTCGGGCAGGAGCTCGCCAAAGCCTTCTTCCTTCAGTGCCATGTCAGCCAACAGCAGGTGATGATTGACCACCACCACCTCCGCCTCTTGGGCCCGCTTGCGCGCCTGGACCACGAAACAATCGTTGTAGTTCGGGCACTCACCAGCGAGGCAGTTATCCACGGTTGAGGTCACCTGCGGCCACAACACCGAATCCTCCGCGAGGATCCCGGCCTGGCCCAGATCGCCCGATTGACTCGTGCGGGCAAAGCGCTGCAGCGCCTCAATCACTTCCAGCCGATCGCGCTTTACTCCGCCCCCGATCGCCCCGCCGGCCTCGGCGGCTGCCAGCTCCAGACGGTAGTGACAAAGGTAGTTGGCGCGCCCCTTGAGCAAAGCCGCCTTGGGGCGATAGCTCAGGGCCTCGCAGACCACCGGGAGATCCCGGTCGAACAGTTGGTCCTGCAGGGTCTTGGTCCCGGTCGAGATCAACGCCCGCCGGCGCGACTGCAGGATGGGCACCAAGTACGCAAAGGTCTTGCCCACCCCGGTCGCAGCCTCGACCAGCAACGCGGTGGGTGCGGTCGCCAGCGCCTCTTCCACCGCGACCGCCATGCGCTGCTGCGGCTCGCGCGGCCGGAAGCCATCGACTGCGACCGCCAGATCTCCGCCTGGGCTGAGGGCTCGGACGGCCGCCGACCCTTCGGCTGCAAAACCCGGCGTGTCAGACAACGTCGGATTCCAGGCGACGGATCTCTTCGCGGGCCTCCTCGGCCCCAGCGGTATCCCCCTGCGCCTCGCGGGCCGCGAGGATCAGGCGCCAATTTTTCAACGCCAGTTCGCGATCTCCACTGCCGGCCACCTGCAAGGACCGACTGGCCAGCCTTTCGGCCTGTTCGTAGCGCTCCTGATCCATCCTGATAACCGCCATTTGGTGCCACAGCTGCGCATCCCGCGGAGCAATCCGCAGGGCACGCTCCAGACGCTGCTCTGCCCGGGCCGTATCCCCGGCCTCTCGTGCCGATTCCGCCTGTTGAGCCAGATTGAGGGCGGCAGCCGGTGTGGGCTCGTGTTCCGGTTCGGGTGCCCTCTCCGCTTCGTCACGGGTTGGTGAGCCATCTTCCGCAACGCCCTCATCGTCTCGCTCGACCGAACCCGAATCGCGCGGAGCCGGTGTGGCACAGGCTCCTAGCACCAGGGTCAACGCCACCATCACAAGCCATTGTGCTGGCCGCACCCGTCGCCCCCGTGTCGATGCCCGGCCCCGGGCCCGTGCTGTGTTGGTGATCCTGAACGTCTTCAACGGAATAGCCTCTCGAACCAGCCTTGCGAACCGGAATCACTGCCCAGATCACAGTCGGCGCGCGTCTCGGGGCTCGAATTCTGCCAGAACGGGAGCGTCTTCACCGCCTCGCAGGAGTGATCGTCACTCTCCACTCGCAGGCCGGACGCCAGATCAATGCCTTGGTAATCCACACCGGGATGCCCGTCCAGGCGCAGCGACTGCACGCCGATCCCCGCCATGATCTCCGCCCACACTGGAGCGGCCGATACCCCGCCGGTCAGGCCGGTCGGTTGATTATCGTCCATGCCCAGCCACACCACGGCCACATGGCGATCGTCGAAGCCGGCAAACCAACTGTCACGAAAGTTATTCGTCGTGCCCGTCTTGCCGGCCACCACCTGACCGTTCAGGCGTGCATCGATCCGGCGCCCGGTCCCTTCCCGGGTCACATCGTGCAAGGCATGTGTCAGCAACCGCACCGATCCATCCGACACCGCCCCTTGCAAGGACAATCCGTAGTGCGACAGCACCTCGTCATTCTGATCCAGCACATCGCGAATCACCCGCGTACCGGTTGCATAGCCGCCATTCGCAAGCGCCTGGTACAAGCCGGCGACCTCCAGCGGCGAAAGTTCGATCGCACCGAGCGCGAGGGACGGCAAGGGGGCGGGCGTCCGCTGCAACCCAAGGGTCTGCAGCAGGCTGACAACTTGCGAGATACCGATATCCTCGGCAAGGCGAACGGTCGCCACGTTGTAGGACTGCACCAACGCTTCCCAGGCCGTCACTTGACCCCGATACTCCCGGTCAAAGTTACGCGGCGTCCAGGGCTCCCCATGCGGCAGCTGCAGCGTCAGTGGGCTGTCGTCCAACAGTGTCGCCAGGGTATAGCGATCCGGATTGGTCAGGGCGGCGAGATACACAAATGGCTTGATGACCGACCCTACCTGTCGCTGGGACTCCACGGCACGGTTGTAGCCGGGATAGCGTGGGTTGCGATCCCCTACCACCGCCAGCACTTCACCGGCCTGCGGATCAGTCACAACCGCTGCGGCCTGCAAGTCTTCGAGGTCCCTCCCGCCCGCGCGGCGTTGCACCAGGTCGTTCACGCCACGAACCAGCCGGTCTTCAAGGCGCTGCTGGACCACTGGATCCATGGTGGTGAAGATCCGCAGGCCCTCGCTGCGCAGGTCCTCATCGGCGTAGTCGGCACGCAGTTCTCGGCGCACCAGGTCCAGGAACGCCGGGTAGCGGCTGCGCCCTTCCGGCATTACCGGCGAAACATCAAGGGCCGAGGCCAGGGCCCGATCCACTCGATCGCGCTCGGCCAGGCCCGTCTCGGCCATTGCCCCCAGCACGCGATCCCGGCGTTGTTGCGCACGCTCCGGGTAGCGCCGCGGATCGTAGTAGCTGGCACCCCGTGCCAAACCGACCAGAAGCGCTAGCTGGTCCAGCCGCAATTCGTTCAACGGTCGCTGATAATAGAACTGCGCGGCCTGACCAAACCCATGGATCGCGCGTTCGCCTGCCTGCCCCAGGAACACCTCGTTCAGATACGCCTCGAGAATCTGGCGCTTGTCGTACCGATGCTCCAGCAGCAGCGCCATCACTGCCTCGTTGAGCTTGCGGGTTAGCGTCTGATCGCGGGTCAAGTAGAAGTTCTTCACCAACTGCTGGGTCAGGGTACTGCCACCCTGCACGGTGCGGCCGGCGCGCAGGTTGGCGACCATCGCGCGGCCGATGCCCACAGGATCGACCCCCCGGTGCGACATGAAACGCCGGTCCTCGATCGCCAGCAAAGCCCCAATTAACTCACGCGGAACCTCGTCGATGTCGACCAGGATGCGATCCTCGCCGTGGGTCGGGTAAATGCTGCCAATCAACAGCGGCTCGACCCGCATCAGGTCCACATTGCGCCCGCTGGACTGTTCCGCAACCGTCTGCACGCGCCCACCGGACAGGCTCACCCGTACCGAATGTGCCGGCTCCAGGCCATCCCCGAAGGTGAAGGGCCGGGTCGTGAACCGAACCGTATTGCCGCTGCTATTGAACTCGCCGGGACCGTCACCCGCCGGCGTCTCGCGATAATTCAGCGCACGCAGCTCGGCTTCCAGCGCGTCCACCGTCAGCGACCGCCCAGCGTACAACTCCAATGGACGCGCATAGACCCGCGCGGGCAACGCCCAGCGCTGGCCTTCGAACTGTTCTCGGATCTCGCGGTCCAGTTGATGGACATAAATCCCGCCCACCGTCATGCCTGCGAGCAACAGCCCGACGAGGGTCCAAGCGCCCGCGCCAAACAGGCGCCGCAGCGGTCCCTTGCGGGACGCAGATCGCTTACGGGAACGTGTAGAAGGCTTTCGCGGCATGACGTGACGTCGACGGGGTAACCGAAACGGCTGCAATGGTAACCTGAGACCTAATCAAAAACGGGTGCATACCCGGCGATTCCAGCAAAAAGACCCCAAGCGCGAAAACACCCCCCGCGCCGCAGCGGAAGCGGAGCCCTGATGACCGAACTGCAACAGCACCACAAGCGTCTGCGCCAACTGGTCGAACACGGCGGCTTTCCGGATCCGCAGCCGGATCCAACCACCGTGCGCACAATCGAAACCCATATCTCGACGGTGATCCTCGCCGGTGAAGACGCCTACAAGTTCAAGAAGCCCCTTAATCTCGGCTTCCTCGACTTCTCAACCCTCGAAGCTCGCCGGCAGTACTGCGAGACCGAACTGGAAGTCAATCGCCGCCTGGCGCCCCAGATCTATTTGGAGGTGGTGACCCTCAATGGTGACAACGGCCACCCCCAAATCAATGGCACCGGACCGATCGTCGATTATGCGGTGCACATGCGCCGCTTTGACCGCAAGCGCCAGCTCGATCACCTGCTCGACAAGGGCCGCTTGCCGGCGGCGGCCATGGATGCGCTAGGTCACTACATTGCCGCCTTCCACGAGCGCACCGAACGCACCGATGCGCAATCCGAATACGGCACGGCCGAGGCCACCACCCAGCCCATGCTGGACAACTTCCCCGCGCTGTCCGAAACCGTCACCGGCGCGGCTGACCGGGCTCGACTGGACCGACTTGAGGCCTGGACGTCGAAGGAAATCCATCGCATGCACGATTTATTGAAGAAACGACATGACGAAGGCTTCGTGCGTCACGGCCATGGCGATCTGCATCTGGGGAACCTGGTCTACGTCGATGACGAACACGGCAACGAAGTCCCGGTCGCCTTCGATGCGATCGAGTTCGATCCCGCCCTGCGCTGGATCGACGTCATCTCCGAGATCGCCTTCACCACCATGGACCTGCTGGCGCGCAAGTCCCGTGCCCACGCCTGGCGACTGCTCAACGCCTATCTCGAAGGTCGCGAAGACCTCGACGGACTGGCCCTGCTCCCGCTTTACCAGGTCTACCGGGCCCTGATTCGGGCCAAGGTCCAGGGAATTCACGGGTCCGAGGCTCAACTGCCGTCCGATGAACAGGCCGCACACAAGGCCGAGATGGGGCGCTACCTTGCGCTGGCCGAGCGCCTGACCGAACGCGGTGAGCCGCGCCTGATCCTGATGCACGGCGTCTCCGGAAGTGGCAAGACGGTCGTCAGTACCCAAGTCCTCGAGACCCTCGGCGCCGTGCGGCTGCGCTCTGACATTGAACGCAAACGCATATCCAACTCCGTCTCGTACAGCGAATCCGCCCGCGCACAGATCTACGACCACCTGCGTGAGCGTACCAATCACCTACTGACCCTCGGCCTGACCGTGGTGGTCGATGCCACCTTCCTCACCCGTGCCCAGCGGACGCCATTCCAAGACCTCGCCCGCGAGCACGGGGCGGGGTTTGCCGTGGTGGCCTGTCAGGCCAACGAAGCCATCCTGCGGGACCGGCTGAAGGCGCGCGCCCAGGCCGGTACCGACGCCTCCGATGCCGGCATCGAGATCATGGAACAACAACAACCGACACAGGAATGGCCAGCCCCCGAAGAGCACCCCATCGAGGTTGCCCCGGAAGCCCCCCTGGACCCGGACGCCCTGGCCCATCAGCTGTTAAAACCCGTCACGCCCTGAGCGAAGGGATACAATGGCAACCAGGGAAACACTGATGAATGTACACACTCGCGTTGGTACCCCAGGTTTTCCGAGACAAGGCGCGTCGCGTAGCGGGTAGTGGTTCTACCCGCCCGTTTTTGATGGACTGGGGCGCAACGCCGGATCGGGGAACCTGGGGTACCAACCCCTCAAACCATTGAAAGCAGGGGCTCGGCCGCCCTTTGTTGTCGAAAACGGGCATGCGCACGGCGTTGCGGCTCCTTTGTGCAGAATGACTGCACGGCAGTCACCTCGCCTTGTTCGCACGCAAAAGCGACTCGAGCGCGAGCGTGTACATTAATCAGTGTTTCCCTGGGGTGGACATCCTCCCGCCGCAGACCGACACCGACCGATCGTAGGAGCCTTCATGCCTCATCACTGCCAACGCCCCGCGTCCCGCATCCGTCACGCCCTCCTGGGTCTCGCCACCTGCGGCTTGCTGGCGGTCGGCTCCAGCGCGCAGGCGGACGCCATGCTGCATTATGTGGATGACGAAGGACTGGAAAGCCAGATCCTGGTACGGGGCGAAATCGTGCGCATGGAGCTGAACGAAGCCATCAGCGGCACCTCCGGATACATGCTGTTCGATGCCACGACCGACACCCTCACGGTGGTGGACGACAGCGAACAGACCTTCACCCCGCTGACCCGCGAGGTCATGGACGAACAGATGCGGGCGATGACCGACATGGTCAGCGACCTACGCCGACAGATGGAACAACTCCCGCCCGAGGTTCGCCAGCAACTGGAGGAGCAACTGGGCATCGGCGAGGAAGGCTTCGACGCCGACATCAGCACACGCGACACGGGCGAGCAACGCGAGGTCGGCGACTTCGTTTGCGACGAACACGAGGTTTTGATTGGTGGCGAGCCGCAAAGCATCGTATGCGTGGCTGAGTCCGACTCGCTCGGCCTGTCCGAGGCCGACTTCCAGACCCTTGGGGCGCTAATGGATCGCCTGTACGAGCTGTCCCTGAGCGCCCTGGAGGCCGGCGGGCCCATGGCCTCGCAAATGGGCGCCTCACTGCTGCCTCGCGTCGACGGCATCCCGCTTGAGGTCAGCGAACGCGACGGGGTTACCACGCGCCTTGCCGGACTCTCCACCGACGAGCTGAGTTCGGACCTCTTCAGGGTCCCCGATAGCTATGCCGAACAAGACCTTTTCTGACATCGCCCGCGTGCACCTGCCGGTTGCTTTGGCCGGCGCCGCGTTTCTTCTGCTGATGGGTTGTAGCACGGGCCCCGAACCTCGTGGCACGGAACCCACCGCGGCTCCCAAACCCATTACCGACACCGCCCCCCCGCCTCAAGGCCCGATGAGCCTTGCGCCGGCGGCGGGCCTGGAGCGCTCCGAGGTCGTGCTAACCGCTCTCGGCCATCTTGATGCCCCATACCGCTATGGCGGAACCGACGCCTCCGGGCTGGACTGCTCGGCCCTTGTCCAGCGCGCCTATCGCGAAGCCGGGCGCGACGTCCCACGGACCACGCGTGACCAGGCTCGCGCTGCCACGCGCAGCAATGGTTCCCCCACGCCGGGCGATGTGGTGTTCTTCGCGATCAACGGGAATCAAATCGACCACGTCGGGGTCTACCTGGGAGATGGCCGTTTTGTGCATGCCCCCAGCTCCCGCGGGCAGGTCCGCATCGAACACCTGGACAACCCCTACTGGCAGCCGCGCAAGCGCTTCGCCGGACATTTCTTCGACTGACCGGGCATTAGGCCCACTCCATCACTGAGGACGGAACCATGAAGACGTTTCCCCGTATCACCCGCGCCGTACGCAACACCGGCATCGCCGCCACCCTGGGCCTTGGCCTCGCCATTGCTGGCACGGCAAACGCGTACGAGACCCACATGGAGACGGACGAGCGCATCATCTACAAAACCGAAGGCGAGTTCGATTTCTACTTCGAGATGATCGAAGAGGCCATCGGATCCGAAGGACTGGTCATCAACAACGTCGGCCACATCGCCGACATGCTCGATCGCACCGGCGGCCATGAGAAGGGCGAAGGCATCTACCTGAACGGACGTTCCGTGGACTTCTGCAGCGCCACCTACTCGCGCGCGACCATGGAAGCGGACCCGCACAACATGCTCTTCTGCCCCTACATCATCACCGTCTACGAGCTGAGCGACGAGCCTGGCACCATCTACATCGGCTACACCCCCGTGCCGGAGATTGGCGACAAGGATTCGAAGAAGAGCCTGCGCGATGTCAACGAACTGGTCGACCGCATCGTGAAAGAGGCCCTGGCCTTCTAAACGTTCCAGCCACGGGTGTCCAGATCCAGGGCCCCATAAAAAACGCCCGGAGCCTATGGCTTCCGGGCGTTTTTTATGCACGCAACTTCGGAGGCTAAACCGCGCACGTGGCGCGGAGTCGCCTATGGCGTCTGGTCTTCCTCGGCCCCTTCTTTCTTCACCGGGAGCAGCACCTGACGGTCGACCCCCAGCAAAAAGGCTGCGGTCGCCGCGATAAAGATGGACGAGTACGTCCCCACAATCACCCCGATAATCAGCGCGATGGAGAAGTTTTGCAGGGCGGCGCCACCGAGAAAAGCCAATGAAAACAGCACCAGCAGCGTCGTCGTACTGGTCACAATGGTACGCGCCAGCGTTTTGTTCACCGCAATATTCATGACCTGCTCTGTACCCTGCTTACGCAAAATACGGAAGTTCTCGCGTATTCGGTCATACACGACGATGGTGTCATTCAACGAGTAGCCAATCACCGCCAGCACCGCGGCCAGCACACCCAGGTCGAATTCCATCTGCAGCAAGGAAAAGATACCGAGCGTAATCAGCACGTCGTGGATCAACGCCAGCACCGAACCGATGGAAAAGCGCCACTCGAACCGAACAGCCACGTAGATCAGGATGCCCGCCAAGGCATAGATCATGGCCAGCCCGCCCTGCTCACGCAGCTCTTCTCCCACCGCCGGCCCGACGAATTCCACCCGACGGAGGTCCGGATCATCCGGCCCACCGTCCTGCAAGGCGTTCAGCACCCGGTTGGACAACGTCGCCGGATCATCATCGTCCTCGCTTGGCGGCAGACGGATCAGGACATCACGCGACGTCCCGAAGGTCTGCACCTGGGCCCCGGAAAAGCCACCGGCCGAGAGCGTCTCGCGGATGGGGTCCAACTCAACCGCTTCGGGGTAGCCGACCTCTACCAGCGTGCCCCCGGTGAAGTCGATCCCGAAATTAAGGCCTCGGGTCGCCAGCAGGGCGATGGAGATCAGAATCAGGACCAGCGAGATCGTGAGGGCAATCTTGCGCTTACCCAGGAAATCGATATTCGATTCGGCGAAATTCAGATGCGGAAGCATGCGTCTATCTCCGCCTTCAAATAGACAGGCGCGTCAGCCGACGCTGGCGCCCGTATGTCAGGTTAACGATCGCTCGGGTCACGATGATCGCGGTAAACATGGACGCGATAATCCCGATCGATAGCGTAATGGCGAAGCCCTTGATCGGGCCGGTGCCGAACAGGAATAGCACCAGCGCCGCGATCAGGGTGGTGACGTTCGCATCGGCGATCGTCGTGAACGCACGGTCATAGCCAGACGATATCGCCGCCTGTGGAGACAATCCGTTGCGTATCTCCTCGCGTATGCGTTCGAAGATCAGTACGTTCGCGTCCACCGCCATACCCACGGTCAACACGATCCCCGCGATACCCGGCAGCGTAAGTGTCGCCTGCAGCATGGACAACACCGACACGATAAACACCAGATTCAGAGCCAACGCCACGTTCGCGATCAACCCGAAAGTCCGGTAGTAGAGAATCATGAAAATCATGACCGCAATGAAGCCGATGACGACCGACTGCATCCCGCGATCAATGTTTTCCTGACCCAGGCTCGGGCCGACCGTGCGCTCTTCCACAATCGACATCGGTGCCGCCAGTGCCCCGGCCCTCAGCAACAACGCCAGATTGCGTGCCTCGCGGGTACTGTCCAGACCGGAGATCTGGAAGCGTCGGCCCAAAGGCTCATTGATGCGCGCAACGTTGATGACCTCTTCGCTGCGCGAGGTCCGCAGGACCTGCTCGCCGTCTTCCTCTACCGTTTCGGTGGTGGTCTCGATGAACACCGAAGCCATCAAACGGCCCACGTTGTCCGACGTCACGCGCGAGAAGATACGCGCGCCCTGGCCATCGAGATTGATGAACACCGCCGGACCGCCGGTATCCTGTGCGATCCCCGACGAGGCATCGGTGATGTAGTCACCCGTCAGCATGACCTGACGCTGCAGGAGTACGGGCGTCCCATCCCGCTCGTAGTAAAGGCGAGTACCGGAAGGCGCCCTTCCCGTCGAGTCGGCTTCTTGCGGATCACCCGCTTCCGACACCAGACGGAACTCCAGGGTGGCCGTCGCACCCAGCACTTCCTTGGCGCGTGCCGTGTCCTGCACACCCGGAAGCTGCACTACAATGCGGTTCTCGCCCTGCTGAGCAATGATGGGCTCGGCCACACCCAGCTCATCCACCCGCGAACGCAAGGTAGAGATGTTCTGCTGCAGCGCCTGGCGGCGCAATTCGGTCAGGTGGTCATCGTCCAGCGTGGCAACCATACGGATCGTGTCGCCCGAGCCGCGTACTTCCCAGTTCAGTTCGTCGCGATATTCGCGGTTCAGCCAGCTTTCGGCCGCTTCGAAATTCTCCTCGTTCGCGAACATCACCGTGAGATCGCTGGAACTGCGCTCGATCGTGTCGAAGCTCATGCGTTCGTCACGCATGCGCCCGCGCAGCTCGTTGGCGTAGCGCTCCATCGCTGTGCCGATCACTGCCTCCAGGTCCACCTCCATCAGGAAGTGCACACCCCCGCGCAGGTCGAGCCCCAACGCCATCGGCTGGCCATTGATTGCTCGCAGCCAGTTGGGCGTGGCCGGAGCCAGGTTCAGGGCGACCGTGTGGTTGTCATCCAGGGCATTGCGCAGGATCTCCGCCGCCGCGGACTGCTCGTCGGTGGTCTCGAAGCGCAGCAGGATCTGGCCATCGTCCTGCTCCTCGGCCTGCTTCGGCGTCACCCCCTGAGCCCCCAGAATGGTGCCCATCAGCTCACGGATGTTTTCGTCAATCTCGCCGGTGACCGGGTTGCCAATCTGCACCGACGGGTCTTCCGGGAACAGGTTGGGCGCGGCATACAGGCCCGCGCCCAGGATGACCACGACGATCAGGGCGTAGAGCCACGCCGGATAGGAATTGCGCATATGGAAAACCCTGGAGGGCGATTAAAGGTCTTTGAGCGTGCCCTTGGGCATCACAGAGGCAACCGACTGCTTTTGCACGGCTACGTTCACACCGTCGGCGATATCCACCTTGATGAAGTCATCCGCGACCTCGGTGATCTTGCCGGCCACGCCGCCGTTGGTCACGATCTCGTCACCCTTGGACAGGGCCTCGACCATGGAGCGGTGCTCTTTGGCGCGCTTGCTCTGCGGCCGGATGATCAGGAAGTACATGATCGCGAAGAAGATGATGATCATGATCAGGAACTCGATCATGCCACCGCCACCGGCTCCACCTTCCTGGGCATGCGCTGCTGAAATCAGAAAGTCCATCGAAACACTCCGTCTCTTGGTTCAGGGGGTGCGCGGGGCCCGGTGGAAACCCGTGGCCGAAGCGCTAAAAAATAACGCGCGGATTATGGCACAGGCGGCACATCCATGCCGCGCCGACCGTAGAAATCGGCGACGAATTCGGCGAGCTGCGCGCCCGCGATCGCCTCGCGCAACCCGCGCATCAAATCCTGGTAGTAATGCAGGTTGTGGGTCGTTGCCAGGCGCGAGCCCAGGATCTCGTTGCACTTGTCCAGGTGCTTTAGATAGGCCCGCGAATAATTCCGGCAGGTGTAGCACCCGCATTCCGGGTCGATCGGGCCGATATCGTCGCGGAAGCGCGCATTACGGATCCGAAGCACACCCTCGCGGGTGTACAGGAAGCCGTTGCGCGCATTGCGGGTCGGCATCACGCAGTCGAACATGTCCACCCCTCGACGCACGGCCTCCACGATGTCCTCTGGTCGACCCACACCCATCAGGTAGCGCGGCCGATCCTGCGGCAGCAGCGGCAGGGTTGCGTCCAGCGTGGACAGGCGCTCGTCCTCCGGCTCGCCCACCGAAAGCCCGCCAATCGCATAGCCATCGAAGCCGATCTCCTGCAGGCCCGCCGCCGACTCGCGGCGCAGCTCCGGGTACATCCCGCCCTGAACAATGCCAAACAGTGCCGCCGGATTGTCCGCATGGGCCTGGCGCGAACGCGCGGCCCAGCGCAGGGAGAGCTCCATCGACCGCCGCGCCTCTTCCGGCGTCGCCGGATACGGCGTGCACTCGTCGAAGATCATCACGATGTCCGAGCCCAGCTCGCGCTGCACCTGCATGGAAGACTCCGGCGTCATCAGCACCTTCGAGCCATCCACCGGGGACTGGAAGCGAACACCCTCCTCGCTGATCTTGCGCATCTCGGCCAGCGAGAAGACCTGGAAGCCGCCGGAGTCCGTCAGGATCGGCCCCTCCCAGTGCATAAAGTCGTGCAGATCACCATGCGCCCGGATCACTTCGGTCCCCGGCCGCAGCATTAGATGAAACGTGTTGCCGAGGATGATCTCCGCACCCAGTTCGCGCAGCTCCTCCGGCGTCATCGCCTTGACCGTGCCGTAGGTGCCCACCGGCATGAACGCCGGCGTCTCCACGCTACCGCGCGGGAAGTGCAGGCGCCCCCGCCGTGCAGGGCCGTCCTGGCCCAGGTATTCAAACTCCATCGACGCCCTCCCGAGCACTCGGCGGCAGATCATCGGGGTCGCCGGGTGCCAGCCACATCGCATCCCCGTAGCTGAAGAAGCGGTAGTGCTCTGCCACCGCATGCGCGTAAGCATCCAGTATCCGGCGATAGCCGGAGAATGCCGCCACCAGCATCAGCAACGTGCTCTGTGGCAGATGGAAGTTCGTCACCATCCGGTCCACTACCCGGAATCGGTAGCCTGGCTGGATGAACAGCCGCGTCTCGCCCTGGAAAGGCTGGAGCTCGCCACCCGCCGCGGCGGTCTCCAGCGAGCGCACGCAAGTCGTCCCCACCGCGACCACGCGCCCGCCGCGCGCCTTGCAGGCCGCCACCGCCGCGCACGCCTCCGGCCCCACCTCCAGCCACTCCGAATGCATTTCGTGGGCCTCTGTGTCGTCTACCTTTACTGGCTGGAAGGTGCCGGCCCCGACATGCAGCGTCACGGTCGCCGTCTCCACACCCGCCGCGCGCAACCGGTCCAGCAGGGCATCGTCAAAATGCAGGCCCGCGGTCGGGGCGGCCACAGCCCCTTCGCGGCGTGCAAACACCGTTTGATAGCGATCCGCGTCGTTGCCCTCGTCCGCGCGTTCGATATACGGCGGCAACGGGATATGGCCGTGCTGCTTCAACTGCTCCAGCACGTCCCCGCCATCCACGAGGCGCAGCCGGAAGAAGGGACCCTGGCGGTCGGTGACCTCCACAGTGAACGCATCCGCCAGGCGCAGGCGCGTGCCCGGCTTCGGTGCGCGGCTCGCACGCACCATCGCCAGCACCTGCTGCGGCGACTCGATGCGCTCGACCAGCACCTCCACCTGCCCGCCACTCTCCTTTTGCCCAAACAGCCGCGCCGGAATCACGCGGGTATCGTTCAAGACTAAAAGATCACCCGGTTTCAGCAGGCGTTCGATCTCCGCAAAGCGGGCATCCTGTGCCTGTTCGTCTTCCAGAACGAGCAGGCGCGAGCCCGCCCGATCCGGCAATGGATACTGGGCAATCAGCTCTGCAGGGAGCTCGTAATTGAAATCGGCAACACGCATGGCGCGCGATCCTACCACGCAGCGTAGACTCGGGAACGCTGGAATCCCTTGTCTCAATCCCTACGTGCGCTACACTACGCCCCACCCGATGCCGGGATGGCGGAACTGGTAGACGCGCCGGATTCAAAATCCGGTTCTGGCAACAGAGTGCGAGTTCGATTCTCGCTCCCGGCACCATTCATTTTCAGGCCCCGACGCGGGCCACCCCCGCACCCAAGCCGGTGTAGCTCAGCTGGTAGAGCATCTGATTTGTAATCAGAGGGTCGCAGGTTCGACTCCTGTCGCCGGCTCCAATTGATCAAGCGCTTTCGCTCTCCACCTTTATTCAGTATGCCCTGAGCCACCCCCTGTGGCGCACACAGTGGCGAACACGAACCGTCAACTGCCAGCCCCAACCCGATCAGCGCTTGAGCACGAGCGTCGAGGCGATCAGGTCGTGCAGGGCCTGTTTACGGCGGGTAAAGGCGGCCATCAGGTAGCCGATCATCAGGATCAGGGCGGAGAGGATCTTGGACCAGTAGCGGGCATTCGCCCGGCCGAAGCCGATGCGTTGACCGTCTAGGTCGGTCACGCGCAGGCCCAACATCCGCTTGCCCGGAGTGGCCTGCCATTCGGATGACTCGAAGATGGTGTAGTACAGCCACGAGATGATGATGCCCAGCAGGTTGCCCAATCCCTGCCCGGCTGCCTCGATGGTGTGCATGTCCGAACTGCCCGCCATGGACGCACCCATGATAAAGGCCAGTGGCATGACGATCACGAGCGCGAGAATCGTGACCAATACCCAGTCGATCAGTAACGCCAGGGCGCGATACCAAAAGCCGGCGTAACGCACTTCGTCCGGAACAGTGCCCAGGCCACTGGATTCCCCCGTCACGCTTGTAGCGGCTGCAGGCGCTTGCGGTGCCGCACCCATCCGCGCGCCGCAAGCGGAACAGAACTGGGCATTGGGTGGGTTTTCCTGCCCACATTGCGTACAGAACATGCGTTGCTCCCTATGCTCGCACCGCTCGCGCGGCATCCCTGGCTTAAGCTCCTGACCGCAATATCCCGCTCATGGCTCGCCGTGTCGAGCCCCGACCCACGTCCTGCACATCCGTGGCCCATGTTGCCGTTACGGCTTCTGCCAGGGGGCGCTCCTTCAATTCAGCCCTCGCGGCGGCCACGGCGGGCGCGGAAAAACGCGCGCAGAAGGTCACCGGCCTCCTCGGCCCGGACGCCGCTGACGACTTTGATGCGGTGGTTGTGCGTGGGGTGACCCAAGAGGTCAAGAGCGCTACCGGCCGCGCCCGTGCGGGGGTCGGTGGTGCTGTACACCACGCGCTCCACGCGGGCATGGATCATCGCCCCGGCGCACATGCTGCAGGGTTCCAGGGTCACGTACATCGTGGTGCCAGGCAGACGGTAGTTCCGCAGGCGTTGGCCGGCGGTGCGTAACGCCCGAATCTCGGCGTGGGCGGTGGGATCGTGAGACTCGATTGGGGCGTTGTGACAGGCCGCCAGGCAACGGCCGTCGGCCGCGACAAGGACCGCGCCCACCGGCACCTCGCCCGCATCTGCTGCGTGCGTGGCCTGCTCCAGGGCTCGGGCCATCCAGAAGTCGTGCGCCTCTGGTTGCTCCGGGCGGGGGCCTTCAGGCGTGGCCGCCGACGGGCTACTGGCCACCATCGGCCTGCGGCTTGGGCACGGCCAGGGCCGCTTCGATGGCCGGGGCCAGGTCGGCCGGCTTCTTTTGTGGGGAGAAGCGGTCGATCACCCGGCCATCGCGCCCAACCAGGAACTTGGTGAAATTCCACTTAATGCCCTGGGTACCCAATGCGCCGGGTGCCTGGGCCTTCAGGTGCTGGTACAGGGGATGCGCGCCGTCGCCGTTTACCTCGATCTTAGCGAAGACGGGAAAGGAAACGCCGAACTTGAGTCCGCAGGCCTGGATCTCGTCCACGCCCCCGGGCTCCTGACCCCCAAATTGGTTGCAGGGGAAGCCCAGAACCCGGAAACCGCGGTCGGCGTAGCGATCGGCCAGGGCCTGCAGCCCCTCGTACTGCGGGGTAAAGCCGCACTCACTCGCGACGTTCACGATCAACAGGACATCACCTCGCCAGTCCGCCAACACCTGTTCACCGCCTTCGGATGTCGGTGCGGAAAAATCGAAGACGTCGGTCATTCGCGGGCCTCCTGTTCTGCTTCGCGCAGCAGTTCGCGCTCCAGTTCCAGTAGTACTTCGGCCGTGGCCTGGGAGAGTGCCGCCACCAGGCGTGAGGCGGAGCGGCGATCAATGGAACGTTCCGCGTCCATGTGTGCCAGCCGGGACCGTTGATCCGTCCTCAGCTGGGTTCTCAATCCGACGCGCCCCATCCCACGCACTGGCGTATCGGCGTCCACGTCGGCCAATTCCGAGAGATTGGCCTCGTCCAGGTCGCCATACAGGGCGGTGACCAGGATGTGTAGCTGTACCGCGGGTCGGCCTTCGCGACGCGCATCGGCCGCGTTGTCGACCAGTTCGATGGCTGCATCGCTACGCGTCCAGCGTTCGCGCAGCAGTTGCTCGATCTGCTCGGCCGGCGCAAGAAACCATTCGTTGTAATAATCCGATTCGTAGCGATGATTACCCAGCCGATACACCAGCCCTTTGCCCGAATAGGCCGGGGCCACACGGACCGAACCCAGCTCGACGGCCAGCGGACCCTCGGAATCAGCCTGAAGCGGTGCCGGCTCCGCCGGCAGCTCCAGAAGGAACCACGAGCGGTCGACCGCCTCGCGCTCCGGAATCAGCGTGCAACCCGCCAGGAACGAGGCAAAGATCAGGGTTGCGGGTAGTGTCCATCGGATCATCGGTCTACTCCTCGTCCATCGTGCTGCGCGGTGGCGGGGCGCCAAACAGGGCGCCACCCGGATTACGGCGCACATCATCCGACAGGCTGCGGATCCCGGAAATTGCGGCCTGCAGTTCGTCCAGGGTTTCCAGCAGCTTGGTCTCGCTGACGTCCATACCGCGATCCAGCCGCTCCACCATCGAATCCATGCGATCGACCAGACGGCCGACATCTGCGGCTTCGGCCGTCTCGCGCAGTTCGCGCAGGGCCGCCCGGGTCTCGCTGGGGAGCGCCTGGGTATCGGGATGGTCAACGATGCGTTCCACTGATTCCATCACCCGGTTGGCGGTGCGCGTGGTGGTTTCCAGCTCGGCGATCAGGTGATCGGCGCGGTCCGCGATGGCCCCCGTATCCAGCTCCGCAATGGTCGTTTCGACGGTCACCAGGAGCTGCGTCAGGTTATCCACCACGCCCTCGATATCCAGCTCATCGATGCGCTTGAGCAGGCTTTCCGCGTATTCCAGGAACTGCATGGCCGTGCTGGGTGCCGACGGGATGTAAAAGGCTTGCGGTTCCCAGTCATAGTCCAAAGGCGGATGCGACTCCGGGTCGGAAAAGTCCGCTTCGAGGTAGTTCATGCCAGTGATGCCCTGGGCGGCCATGCGCACCCGCAGACCCGACTCGACCAGGTTCTCCAGGATCTGCACCTGGAACTCCCCCTCCCGCGCACTGGCGGCAAAGCGATCGGGATAAAGACGGGCCCGCACCATGACATAGCGTTTACGTTCGCCAGGGCGGATGTCGGCCTCATACTCCACGGAGGTAAAGGTCAGATCGGTGACCTCACCAATCGTGACGCCGCGAAACTTCACCGGCGCCCCGATCTCCAGTCCCTGGATGGAGGAATCCATATAGGTCTCGATCTGGATGGAGGGGCGCAGCAGATTGCCTGCCGTCAAAATCAGCAACGCCACCACCAGAGCCGCCAGGCCCCCGAGGATGAACAGCCCCAGGCGGAAATGATGTCGGGCACTCATGCGGGCCTCTCTTCGTCGGAATCCGTTCGCCGCAGGAACCGCTGTACCCACGGATGAGTCGATGTGTCACGCAGTACGGCGGGGTCGCCCTCGGCCGCGATGCCCTGACTCTCCTTGTCGAGCATAATCACCCGATCCGCGATCGCAAAAATACTGGCCAGTTCATGGCTGACGATCACGATGGTCATGTCCAGAGTGCGCGCGAGCCGCTGGATCAGCCGGTCCAGGTCCGCCGAAGTAATGGGATCGAGACCCGCCGAGGGCTCGTCCAGGAACAGGACTTCCGGGTCCAGCACCATCGCCCGGGCAATCGCCGCGCGCTTTTGCATGCCACCGCTGACCTCGGATGGCATAAAATCCGCAAAGGCGCCCAATCCGACCAGCTGCAGGCGCGACCGTGCGATCGCGTCCATCGCCTCGCGCGGCAAATCGGTATGGACCTCCAAGGGCAAGCGCACGTTTTCCAGAAGTGTCATCGAGCCGAACAGCGCACCCATCTGGTACATCACCCCGACCCGCTGCAGGATCGCCTCGCGCTCGGCACCTTCCGCCGCGGTAATATCCGACCCCGCCACCCAGATGTGCCCCGCCTGCGGCTGGAGCAGCCCAATCATGTGCTTGAGCAGCGTACTCTTGCCACTCCCGGACCCGCCAAGAATCACGAAGATCTCGCCCCGGCGGACCTCAAAATCGAGATCGCGCATCAGTACGAAGTCATCGAAGCCCATGGTCAGGCCCTGGACCCGGATCACAACGTCGCGGTCCAACGTTTTCGCGTTGTCTACGCGAGCTTCACTCATGCCTCAGACCCCCAGGTGGTAGAACAGCACGGCAAACACGCCATCCAGCACCACGATCAGAATGATGGAGGTCACGACGGCACTGGTGGTGGACAGACCCACCGAGGCCGCTCCACTGCCGGTCTGCAAGCCACGCAGACAACCGACGGCGGCAATCACCAGGCCGAACACCACGGCCTTGACCAGCCCGGAGAACAAATCGGAGGCCGATAGCGCCGAAGTCACCTGGTTAAAGAAAGCCACCCAGGGAATCCCGAAGCCCTGCATCACCACCGCCGCGCCAATCAGGCCGATCATGTTCGCGTACAGGGCCAGCAGGGGGGCCACCAACAACCCCGCCAGGACCTTGGGCAGCACAAGAAAACGCACCGGGTCCAGCCCCATGGTCTTCAGGGCGTTGACCTCTTCGTTGACCTTCATGGTGCCGATCTCGGCCGCGAACGCGGCCCCGGAACGCCCTGCCAGCAAGATCGCCATCATCAGCGGCCCCAGCTCGCGAAACAGCGACACCGCCACCAGGTTGGCCACGAAAATCTCGCCGCCAAACTGGCGCATCGCGATCGCAGACTGGAATGCGAGGATCACCCCCAGCAGGAAGGCGATCAGGGAGACAATTGGCAGTGCCTGGAAACCCGCGGCCTCGGCGACGCGCAAGGTATCGCCCCAACGCACTTGGCGCGGGTGACGTAGCGCACTCCCGATGGCGCGGGTGAGCTCGCCAACAAATCCAAACAGGGAGTAGGCCGCACGGCCCACCGAATCCACCCCATCCAGGAGACCCGACCCCCCACCACGCCCGCTGCCATCGCGCGCCGGCTCCATGTCGTCCAGTTCGCGATAGGGCGTCAGCTGCTCCTGGACCATGCGCCCCACGCCCTCCATCCGGACCTCGGCGCCCGCGCGTGCCAGGTCCTGTTCCAGGGCATGCAACAGCGCCGCCCCAGCGCCGTCGCAGTATTCGACCCCCGACACATCCACGACTACGGGAGAGCCACCCGCGCCGAGCTGTTTGGCTTCGCGGCGCAACACACCCCAGACGTGCTCCACCGCATGCACATCCAGCCGCCCACCCAACCGCAGACGGGATGGCGATCCGGCTGTGGCATCATATTCGAAGGGCTGGCCCGATCCGGCGGCGGGAGGATCCATCAGGTAACTCGCTGGACGATTGCCGCCATGGTAGCCGCAACAAGGCCCCGGGAACCATTCGGGCCCGACAAACTCTTCTACGGGAGCCGACCCAAGCGGTACTCCTTACTCCATATCGACCAAGAGGTTCGCATGCCACCGGCAACGGATGCCCTGCAGCAGGTGGAACACGCCCTGAACGAGATCCTTCTCGGGAAGCCCGAGCCGGTACGGCTAGCACTCGCCTGCCTGCTCGCCAACGGGCACCTGCTGATTGAGGATCAACCCGGGGTCGGCAAGACCACCCTGGCCCACGCGCTCGCGCGCGCCATGAACCTCGATTATCGTCGGGTCCAGTTCACCAGCGACCTGCTGCCGGGCGACGTTCTGGGCGTCTCGGTATTCGAGCAGGGCAGTGGGGAATTCCGCTTCCATCCGGGCCCGATCTTCACTCAAGTCTTGCTGGCCGACGAGATCAACCGTGCCCCACCGAAAACCCAGAGCGCGCTACTGGAGGCCATGGAAGAGCGCCAGGCCAGTGTCGAGGGCGCCACGCGCGAGTTGCCGGTGCCCTTCTTCGTGATCGCCACGCAAAACCCCGAAGAACAGGTCGGCACTCATCCGCTGCCGGAGTCCCAACTGGACCGTTTCCTGATGCGCATCCAGCTCGGCTATCCGGACGCCCGTGCCGAGCGCGCCTTGCTGGAACGGGGAAGTCCCGCGCAGTCCGCGTCCCCTCTCGCCGACAGCCATCCGGCCCCACCCAGCCTGGTTGCCCCACATCAACTGCGGCAGTGGCAGGAGCAAGTATCGGACGTTCACGCCGAGGGTGCGGTACTGGACTATCTGCAAGGGCTACTGGCCGCCAGTCGCGACCGCGCCCATTTTGCCCACGGCCTGTCGCCGCGCGCCGGCCTGGGACTATTGCGTGCCGCGCGCGCCCACGCCTTCCTCGATGGTCGTGACTACGCCACACCGGATGATATTGCCCGCGTACTTCCGGCCGTGGCCGGGCACCGCTTGCGCGCCCGCGAGCCGGAAACCCCCGAACGCAGTGTCGCCCGCCTGATGGAATGCGTCCCGACTCCGTGAGCGTCCCGTCCCGTTCGCGCCGGCGCATGGCGCGGCTGCGCGACGATGCCATCCGCTGGATCACCCGCCGCCATGCGCACGACGGCGCAGCGGCGCACCTAGGGCGTGACCGCATCTACATCCTGCCCACGCGCGCCGGTTACACCCTGCTCGGGATCATCCTGGTGATGCTCCTTGGATCCATCAATTACTCGAACAACATGGCCTTTCTGCTGACCTTCCTGCTGGTCGGCATCGGCCACAACGCGATGTGGTACACCCATCGCAACCTGCTGGGCCTGCGCATTGCCACCCTGCCCGTGCCGCCGGTGTTTGCCGGGCAGCCCCTGCAAATCCCGTTACGCCTGGAGGAGGCCGCAGGCCGCGCCCGTGAGGCGCTAAACCTGCGCGTTGGGCCGCAGGCAACCAAGCCCCTGGCGATCCCGGCGCAGGGCTCGACCACGGCCACCCTGACGCTCGCCAACCCAGGGCGCGGCATCTACTCGTTACCGCGCCAGCGCCTGGACACACGCTACCCCCTCGGCATCCTGGAAGTCTGGTCCTGGCTTACGCTCGCACCGGAAATCGTCGTCTATCCCGCGCCCATTGATCCGGGCGACCCCCAAGGCGGGGGCGGCGACCAATCCGAACAGGGCTTGGCCCGTCGCGAGGGCGAGGCGCCGGACCAGATCCGCCCCTACCGCCCCGGGGACCCACCCGGACGCATTGTGTGGAAGGCCTACGCCCGCAGCGGCAAGCTGCATGTGCGCGAGGCTGCCAGCGGCCAGGGGGATCGCCTGTGGCTGGACTGGGAGGCCATGCCCGCCAGCGACCCCGAGACACGGCTGTCCATGCTGTGCCATCAAGTCCTGGCCGCGCATAACGAGGGTCGGATCTACGGCTTGCGCCTGCCTGGCCAGACACTCGAACCCGCCCAGGGCCCCGCCCACCGCGCACACTGCCTGCGCAGCCTGGCGCAGTTCCAGACGGAACCCGTCGAGCTTCAGCCACAGGCCCGTGGGGCATGACACCAACGTTCGCAGCAGCCTACGCCAACCCCAACCTACGGGGCCTCGAACTCGCCCTGATCGCATTGCCGGTCGCCGCGCTGCCTCACATCTGGCACCAGCCGATCTGGATCAGTGTGCTGGTGGCGCTGGCCATCGCCGTTCGTGCCTGGCTTCTAGTAAGCGGACGCCAGGCACCCTCGCTGGGCGTGATGAGCCTTCTGGCCCTGATGGCCGGTGGACTCACCTTCGTGCAGTACGGCACGGTCTTTGGGCAGGAGCCCGGCACCGCCCTGCTGTTGGTGATGATCGCATTCAAACTGCTGGAGACACGCAACCGGCGCGACATCGTCATTGCGTTGTTCCTGGGCTATTTCGTCGTCGTCACCACCTATTTCTTCGACCAATCCATCCTGATCGCGGCCTACTCCCTGTTGGCCACCGCGCTGCTCACGGCCGCCCTGATTCAAGTGCACGCCGAACGGTTCATCGCGCGGCGCCAACTCGCCCGCCAGGCGGGCACCATGCTCCTGCATGCCCTGCCCTTCATGTTGATCCTGTTCGTGGTGTTTCCCCGCATACAGGGACCGTTGTGGGGAGACCCCCAGCGTGACCAAACGGCCCAGACCGGCCTGTCCGGCGAGCTCAACCCAGGCGACATTGCCCAGCTCCTGCAGGACGAATCCACCGCCCTGCGCGTCGAGTTCGACACCGACGTACCGCCTCTGCGTGCCCAATACTGGCGCGCCCTGGTCATGACCGACTTCGACGGCCGCCGCTGGTCCGTCGACGAGGGCCGGTCTACCATCCAGCCAACTGCAGTCGATCACGACACTCTGGTGCATTACACCGCGACCCTGGAACCCACTCGCGCCCGCTATCTACCCGTACTCGACTACCCGGCCGTGTTGCCCGATGACGCCGACCTGCGGGCGAACCACCAAGTCCTGCGCGATCGGCGTATTACCAACCGTATCCAGTACAGCGCTGCGGCGGACCTCACCACCCCGCCGGGGGCAGGCGAGGCAGAGCTGGACCCCGAAGAACGCGAACGGGCGCTGCACCTGCCCCCCTCCGCCGCGCCACGGTCGCGCGCGGAGGTCGCCCTGTGGCGGGCTACCCACGGCGACGATGATCGCGCGATCATCCAGGAGGCCCTGCAACGCTTTGGTGCCGAGCCCTACCGCTATACCCTGCAACCCCCAACCCTGCAGGACGACACCACCGATCAGTTTCTGTTCGAGACCCAGGCCGGCTACTGTGAGCACTACGCCTCGGCCTTTGCCGTCTTGATGCGCGCAGCCGGCATCCCCACACGGGTTATCACCGGCTACCAGGGGGGCGCCTGGCAGACGCGGGGCGAGTACCTGCGCCTGCGCAATGCGGACGCCCATGCCTGGAACGAGGTGTGGCTGGATGGCGAAGGCTGGGTGCGGATTGATCCCACCGCCGCCATCGCGCCGGAGCGTATCGAACAGGGTCTGACCGGGTTGGCACAGGACACCGGTGAGGATATTCCCGGCTTCCTGCGTGATGGCGAAGGATTGTCGTGGATGCAGCGCGCCCGCTTCGGGCTGGAGGACTGGCGCGACTTTGCGCAGTTCCGCTGGGAGAGCTGGGTGCTCGCCTTTGATCCGGAGCGCCAGCGCGAGCTGTTCGCTCGCCTGGGGCTGGATTCACAGGATTGGCGCTCTATTCTGATTGCGTTGGCGGTCGGGTTTGGCAGTCTTGCGGTGCTGGCGATCGCCTGGGTATGGCTGCGCACGCCGCGGCGGCGACTACCCGCGGCCGAACGACTGCTGCAACGCCTTTCACGCCGCCTCGCGCGACATGACCGGACGCTTGCGCGACACCCCCATGAGCCGGTGCATGTCTGGTCACGCCGAGTGGCGCAGGCACGGCCAGACCTGGCGGACACCCTCAGGGCCTTCGCCGAGGTCTATAACCGGCAGCGTTTCGGCAAGCTTTCGTCCAATCAACGCGCGGACGAACTCGAACGCCTACGGGACCTGTTGCGCGACGTGCCTCGCGGATCACCCAGGCAGGCCGTCCATACGCCCATCCATCAGTAGGGAAACGCTACTGATCGAATCGCACGTGCATGCTGGTACGCGGGCCTTCCGGGTGTGCGTCGCACCCGCCAGAACGACTCGGGGCCACTTGGTCGTACAAACCCAGGCGGCCCCGTTCCATGTCTGCGCCCCCCGATGGGGGACACCCGGCGAATTACGCCGCGTCGTTACGGAAGATGAAGTGGTGACGCGCTCCGCGGCGCTCATCCTGACGACGTGCAACCTTCTGCACTTCGGGACGGTTGGCAAACTGCGACAACGTAATCCCGTCCAGGAAGTCATAGAGCTGCTGGCTGAGGTCATCCCACAACTCATGGGTCAGGCAGCGATCACCATCCTGGCAGTCCTTGTGGCCCTTGCAACGGGTCACATCCACCGATTCGTCCACCGCGGTGATGATATTGGCGATACTGATCTGATCGGCACGCTTGGCCAGGCGGTAGCCACCACCGGGTCCGCGCACGCCTTCCACCAGTTCGGCCTTACGCAGCTTGGCAAACAGCTGTTCCAGATAGGACAGCGAAATACCCTGGCACTGCGAGATGTCGGCAAGCGTAACGGGACCAATCCGGTCATGGATTGCGAGATCCATCATCGCGGTCACCGCGTAGCGGCCCTTGGTTGAGAGTTTCATATGCCTTGCCTCCGAAATACCGTGTATATGTGTCCTGCTCGACATCCGTTCGCAGGCTTGAATCCGTTCTAATTTCCTGACAACGCTTGTCAGGAATAATTCCCTTCTTACCTGACCACCAGGGTCGGGAATAATTCCCCTATTCTAGCAGGCGAATGAGCAAAGATCACGGAATGCTAACGTAGATGTTCAGACCCCCCACCCACGGTAAGTTCCCGCACGACCACAAATCGCGTGGGGGCGCGTCTTAAAGCGGTCGTTCGGAATGGGAGTCGAACAGGTGGCCGGGCACGGCCAAACGGTCAGGAAAGATCCGGGACCTCAGGGCCATCAAGGATGGTCACCACCGTCCCCACGGGCAGACGCGGAAACAATTCGATCACGTCGTCGTTGCGCATGCGCACACAACCTTCTGAAGCCGGCTCGCCAATGCGGCCTTCCTCGTCGGTGCCATGGATGTAGATATAGCGCCGGAGGGAATCGACATTCCCGCCCTGGTTGATGCCAGGCTCCAGCCCGTCCAGCCAGAGAATGCGCGAGGTGATGTTGTCGCGGGGGCTGCGCGCGCCCGGTTCGGTCAGGATATCCGCGATCTGGCCGGTGTCACCCCGGGCACGGAAAATGGTGCCGCGTGGGGCATCCTCGCCAAAACGTTCGGCAATGCGGTGCAAACCCAATGGGGTCTTGAATGTCCCCTCCTCGAAGCCGATACCCCGTTCGGATGTCGACACATCGAAGATGTCGGTCACCTGCCCGCGCTCCCAGACATACAGCCGTTGCTGGTCGACCCGTACCACCACGATCGGGACATCAACGGCATCCGGGGCACGCTCCTGCGCATCCCGGATCACGGGTTCGATCCATTCCAGGCTGGGCAAGCTCACCTCACGTCTACTTCTTGTTGGCCAGATCCAGCACCTCGCCGGCTACTGGGGTATTCACCAGCCCATCACCCCGCAACGCGGCCAGGTGCTCCAGGTAGTCCGGGGGCAGTTCCGTCACGTACTCGCCCGTGAATACGGAACAGTCAAAGGTACTAATGTTTCGGTTGCCCCGACGCACGGCCTTTTGCAGATCTTCGAGATCCTGATAGATCAGACGATCCGCCGCGATCGCCTCGCATACAGCGTCCTCGTCGCGATCGTGGGCAATCAGCTCCTCCGCGGCGGGCATGTCGATGCCATACACGTTGGGGTAGCGCACCGGCGGTGCAGCCGAGGCGAAATACACCTTCTTGGCCCCCGCTTCCCGCGCCATCATCACGATCTCGCGCGAGGTCGTACCCCGGACGATGGAGTCGTCCACCAGCATCACGTTCTTGCCACGAAATTCCAGCGAGATCGCGTTCAGCTTCTGGCGTACGGATTTCCGCCGCTTGGTCTGGCCCGGCATGATGAACGTACGACCGATATAGCGGTTCTTGATGAACCCCTCGCGGTACTTGATGTTCAGCTCATGCGCCATCTCCAGCGCCACGGTGCGGCCGGTGTCGGGGATCGGCACGATCACGTCGATGTCGTGATCCGGCCAGATGCGGCGGATCTTTTCGCCCAGCGCGGTACCCATGCGCATGCGCGCGCGATGCACGAAGACGTTATCGATCACCGAATCGGGTCGAGCAAAATACACGTGTTCGAAGATACAGGGGTTGAGGGCCGTCTCTTCCGCGCATACCCGCGTGCGGACCTCACCCTCGGGCGTGATGAACAACGCCTCCCCCGGCGCTAGATCACGCTCCAAATCGAAGCCCTGAGAGTCCAGGGCCGCGCTCTCCGACGCCACCATCCATTCACGTCCACCCTCTTCCGCCTCACGCGAGCCATAGACGATCGGACGGATGCCGTGCGGATCGCGGAAAGCCAGCAAGCCGCCACCCGCAATCATCGCCACCACCGCATAGGCGCCCTCGGCGCGCTGGTGCACGCGTTCAACCGCGTCGAATACGGAATCGGGGGTCAGCCCATTGTCGAGAAAGCGCAGCAATTCCTGCGCAAACACGTTCAACAGGATTTCGGAATCCGAATCCGTGTTGATGTGCCGGCGATCCGTGGCAAACAACGCCTGCTTCAGCTCGCGGGCATTGGTCAGATTGCCGTTGTGCCCCAATGTAATCCCGAACGGCGAGTTCACATAAAACGGCTGGGCCTCGGCCGAGCTGGATGAGCCCGCCGTCGGGTACCGAACATGGCCGATACCCATGTTTCCGGTCAGGCTCTGCATGTGCTGGTTGTTGAAAACGTCGCGCACCAGACCATTGTCCTTGCGCAGATGCAACCGTCCATCGTCGTCGCAGGTCACGATGCCGGCGGCATCCTGGCCACGGTGCTGCAACACCAGCAAGGCGTCATAAAGGGGCTGGTTCACCGGGCTGCGCCCGACGATTCCGACAACTCCACACATACAGTTCAGAACTCCAGGTTTACGGCGTCGATGCGTCGCCGTCGGGGATCACTTCTTCGACCGGTTCGTCGCTAGCCAGCAGGTCGTGGATCTGTTCCTGCCAGCCCTCCGGTAACTGTCCGATTAGCCAGTCCACCAGGCGCTCGAATTCGGGGATCAGGCGACTGCTCTCCCACCAGGGCTCGTCCGGCATCAGCGTCAACGAGGCCAGGAACACCAGCACCGCCACCAGAAGCACGCCACGTAGCAGGCCGAAGATCACACCCAGCGAGCGATCCGTGCCCGTCAGGCCGCTTCCCTTGACCAGACGATTGGCGAGCACCCCGAGGATGCCACCCACAATCAGGACCGCAATAAATACCAGCGCAAACCCAATGCCCAGACGCAGCGTCGCATCCGATATCGCCTGCGGAAGCTGTTCCGCCACCTCGGCTGCATAGCGAATGCCCAGCCACACCCCCACGATCCAGGTCGCGAGCGAAAACGACTCACGCACGAAGCCGCGAAACAGGCTTATGAGCCCCGATACAACGATCAGGGCAATGATGATGAGATCAATCCAGTTCACGGAGCGGGCTTCGCATGGTGAAAGGGCGCGTAGTTTACCGTAGCCGTGCGGCGTTCGCAGTCCATTGGCCACATCATGGATGCGCCACCACGATCCCGGATAACTCGAGCTCTTCCGCGAGGCGCTCACCCAGCGCCACGGCGTCCTCGCGCTGGGCCAGCGGGCCCACCTTCACGCGGTAGATTGCACGCCCATCCGCCGTGGAATCGTCGATAAAGGCAGGCCATCCGGCTTCGCGCAGGCGCTCGCGCTGTTCCCGGGCGTTATCCTCGTCACGAAAGCTGCCAATCTGCACGGCCCAGCCGGCTTGTACAGGCTGATCGGGCTCCACCGGCGCGGCCGCCTGGGGCGTCGCGTCGCTGGACTCGCGCTCGGCGTCGGCTTCGGGACCGCCATTGTCCAGGCTGCGCAACTCGGCCACCAACCCATCCCGTTCCGGCACCGGCGTCGGCGGGGAGGCCTCGGCCTCTCGTCCCGGTCCGGGACGTTCCGACGGCAGGGCAATGTCCGGCTCGGCGAAGGTTGGGGGTGCAGGGACCGGGTTTTCGACACCGCTCATGTGCTCATAGCCGGCACCATCGAACAGCCACGGCAGAAAGATGACCGCCAGCACGATCAGGATCACCGCACCGACGAGGCGAAAGCGGATTGGATTGTCGCTATTCATGCAGCCATCCGTGTGCGGATGTTGAAGGGGTACAACAACGTCCTGACATTACGCTCGCGCCCGGTCCCGCCGCAAGCAAGCCATTGCCGGAGCGCTCAGACCGCATTCGCGACTCCGCGACCCGGCCCACCCACGTGCGCACACCCCGACAAGGCCGTCGCGGCCAGTTCGGGTGTCAGCTCCAACACAGCGGCCACGGTATAGAACGAGCCGAAAACCACGATCCGGCCGTCCGGCCCGGCCAGTTCGGCCGCCACGCGCATACAGGCCCGCGCGTCATCCAGGCGCTGCACGCGCGGCTGCCCCGCCGCCTCCAGCTCGTCCGCCAGGGTGGACGCGGGAAGCGCGCGGGGTAGCGTCAAGGGTATCGGTACCCAGGCATCCATGTGGCCCGCCAGGGCCGTCCACATGGGAGCGCGTTCCTTGTCGGCCATCACCGCAACCAGGGCCACCGTCGGGCCAGATACCGGGTGGGCGCCCAGCCACCGGGCCAGCTCGCCAACGGCATGGACATTGTGGGCCACGTCCAGCAACCACTGCGGCTCGCCCGGCAACACCTGCAGGCGCCCCGGCGCCGAGGTGCCCAAGGCCAGGCTGATGGTGGTGTCCGTCAAATGTTCGGTCACACCCAAGGCCTCCACAACCGCCAACGCGGTCGCCGAATTCTGCAATGTGGCCCCGTCCAGCATCCCAGCGGCACCCTCCACCTTCCATTCAGAGACCCTGTCCCCGAATCGCCATAGCAACCGGCCGTCCTCCCGCTCCAGCCCGAAATCCTGGCCCGCACGCAGCGACTTCGCCCCGAGGCGTTCGGCGTGTTCCAGAACACTGGCAGGTGGCTCGAGCTCGCCCAACACGACGGGGCGCCCCGCCCGCATGATCCCCGCTTTTTCACGGCCGATCGCCTCGCGGGTATCCCCCAGCCAGGTCTGGTGATCCAAGTCGACCGCAGTGATGGCCGCCACGTCGGCATCCCAGATGTTAACCGCATCCAGACGCCCGCCCAGACCGACCTCCAGGACCTGGACCGCGGCGCCCGCCTCTCGAAACAACCAGGCGGCGGCCAACGCACCGAACTCGAAGTAGGTCAGGGAATCATCGCCGCGGGCCTGGTCAATGGCCTCGAAGGCGCGACACAGAGCGGAATCGGAAACTGGATCGCCATCCATGCGGATGCGTTCGTTGTAACGCAGTAGATGCGGCGAGGTGAACAGCCCGACGCGCAGCCCCTGCGCCTGCAGCAGCGCCGCCGTGCGCGTGGCGACGGTGCCTTTGCCGTTGGTCCCGGCGACGATCGCGCTGCGCGGCCCGGTGTCATCACGCAATCCCAGACGGTCGGCAACGACCGCAATCCGGTCCAGCGTCAGGTCCATGCCCACGGGATGCAGCTGTTCCTGAAAGGACAGCCACTCCTCCAGGGTGGAGAACCGCACGGTGGTCAGTTGCGGTGCGACGGGGTCGTGCTCTGGACGTCCCCGCCATTGTCGGGACTAATGACCTCGACGTTCGTGTCTTCGTCGTCCGTCGGTTCAACGTCCGAGACCGGGGCTGGACCATGGGTCAGCATCCCCAGCACCGAAGCCAGTCGACCCCGCATGTCGCGACGGTCCACGATCATGTCGACTGCCCCATGCTCGAGCAGGAATTCGGAACGCTGGAAGCCCTCCGGAAGTGTCTCGCGAACCGTCTGCTGAATCACGCGCGGCCCGGCAAAACCAATCAGGGCATTCGGTTCGGCGACGTTCAGGTCGCCCAGCATCGCCAGACTCGCCGAGACGCCACCCATCGTCGGATCGGTCATCACTGAAATAAACGGGATCCGCTCTTCCTGCATCCGCGCCAGGACGGCGCTGGTCTTGGCCATCTGCAGCAACGAGAACAACGCCTCCTGCATGCGTGCCCCACCCGAGGCGCTGAAGCAGACCAGTGGAATACCCTGCTCCAGCGAACGATTAGCCCCCCGGACGAAGCGTTCACCCACTGCGGAACCCATCGACCCACCCATGAAGCGGAAATCGAAGGCCGAAGCCACCAGCGGGCGTCCCAGCAACTGGCCCTGCATCACGACCAGGGCATCGCGCTCTCCGGTCGCCTTCTGAGCCGCCACCAGACGATCCTTGTACTTCTTGGAGTCACGGAACTTGAGGACATCGGAGGATTCGATATCGGCCGCGATCTCCTCACGACCCTCGGCATCCAGGAAGGTTTCCAGACGGCGGCGGGCACTCATGCGGCGGTGATGACTGCACTTCGGGCACACGTCGAGGTTGCGTTCCACCTCGGGGCGGTACAACGTCGCATCACAGCCCTCACAACGCACCCAGAGACCTTCGGGTACACCCCTCTTGGTCGCGTTATCGGTGCGGATGCGCGAAGGCATCAACTTCTCGAACCAGCTCATGCCGTCTCCCTGTAATCCGAATCGGCGCCGCGCATTCTACACTGTGGCCGCCGCACCCGGGGAACGCGCCACATCCATCGCGTCACGCATCTCCCGCACCACCGTCGCTGCAGCCCGGGCAAAACCATCGGCATCGCCGTCATGTTCCTCGGCCAGGCGTACGATAGCGCTGCCCACCACGACCGCATCGGCTACCTGCGCCACCTGGGCGGCGGTCTGCGCATCGCGGATGCCGAACCCGACGCCCAGCGGCAACCCGGTGTGCCGGCGCAATCCCTCCAGGCGCTCGGCCAGGGCCGAGGTATCCAGCGTCTGCGACCCGGTCACGCCCTTCAGCGAAACATAGTAGACGAACCCGCGCGCGGCCCTGGCCACGTGATCGATGCGGGCGTCGGAGGTGGTCGGCGCGACCAGGAAGATCGGATCGATCCCGGACGCCTCCAACAGGTCGACGACCTCCTCGCTCTCCTCCGGCGGCAGATCGACGGTTAGCAAGCCATCAAGGCCCGCCGTCTTCGCGGTAGCGGCAAAGGCCTCGTAACCCATGCGCTCCACCGGATTCAGGTACCCCATTAGTACCACCGGCGTCGTGGTGTCGGTCTTGCGAAACTCCGCGACCATTGCCAGCACGTCACGCAGGCTGGTCCCGAAGCGCAGTGCACGCTCGCAAGCCTTCTGAATCACCGGACCGTCCGCCATCGGATCGGAAAACGGCACGCCCAGCTCAATCAGGTCCGCGCCCGCCGCGACCAGTGCATGCATCAGGGGCACCGTCGCGCCGGGTTCCGGATCGCCGGCGGTCACGTACGGGATCAACGCAGCCCGGTTCTGCTCGCGCAATTCGGCAAAGCGCTGTTCGATGCGGCTCATAACGTAATCCCCTCGCGTTCGGCCACGGTGTTCAGGTCCTTGTCGCCACGCCCGGACAGATTGATGATGATGCTCTGATCCGGGCGCATCTGCGGTGCCAGATCCAGCACATGCGCGATCGCATGGCTCGTCTCCAGCGCCGGGATAATGCCCTCGGTACGCGTCATACGGTGGAAACCGGCCAATGCCTGGTCATCCGTCACCGAGACGTAATTCACCCGACCGATGTCCTTCAGCCAGGCATGTTCCGGCCCGACCCCCGGATAGTCCAGCCCGGCGGAGACCGAGTGCGTGCCAATGATCTGGCCGTTCTCGTCCTCCATCAGATAGGTCCGGTTGCCGTGCAACACCCCCGGCTGTCCCGCGCACAACGGCGCGGAGTGCCGGCCCGTCTCGACGCCGTCGCCACCGGCCTCGACCCCGATCATTTCCACCGACTCGTCGCCCAGGAATGGATGGAACAGCCCGATGGCATTCGATCCACCGCCCACGCAGGCCACCAGGGCGTCCGGCAGCTTGCCGGTCATCTCCAGATGCTGTTCGCGGGCCTCACGGCCAATCACCGCCTGGAAGTCGCGCACCATCGCCGGATACGGATGCGGCCCGGCCACCGTGCCGATGATGTAGAAGGTATCGTCGACGTTGGTGACCCAGTCTCGCATCGCCTCGTTCAAGGCATCCTTCAGCGTGCGGGTCCCGGACTTCACAACGACCACCTCGGCCCCCAGCAAGCGCATGCGATACACGTTCTGCGACTGGCGGCGCGTGTCCTCCTCGCCCATGTACACCACGCATTCCAGACCGAGACGCGCGGCCACGGTCGCGGTCGCCACACCGTGCTGCCCTGCGCCCGTCTCGGCAATAATGCGCGTCTTGCCCAGCTTCTTCGCCAGCAACGCCTGTCCGATGGTGTTGTTCACCTTGTGCGCGCCGGTGTGGTTCAGATCCTCGCGCTTGAGGTAGATCTGCGCTCCGCCCAGTTCGCGCGACAGACGCTCGGCGTGATAAAGCGGGTTGGGCCGCCCCACGAACTGCTTCAGGTCGTGATCCAGCTCCGCCATGAAATCCGGGTCGTTGATGTACTGCTCGTACACCTGCTGCAACTCGTCCAGAGCCCCCATCAGGGTCTCCGAGACAAACCGCCCCCCGTAGGGACCAAAATGCCCGCGGGCGTCCGGGAACGCCGCCCAGTCAATCTTGCTCATTCGTTTCCACCTCGCATTGGCGTACGGCCCCAACAAAGGCCTGCATACGCCGTGAATCCTTGATCCCGGGCGCCGATTCCACGCCGGAACTCACATCGACCCCATACGGGCGCAGGTGTTCCAGCGCCTCGCGCACCGAGTCCGCATCCAACCCCCCGGCCAGCAGCCAGGGCCGCTCCAACGCACCTGGCACCTGCCCCCAGTCGAAGCGATGACCCGACCCACCGCTGCGCCCGGCACCGTGGCTATCCAGAAGAAAGCCCTGGGCATCGGGGTGTTCGTCCATGTGGGGTCGTGGGTCCTGCCCTTCGCCCATCGCAATGGCCTTCAGGTACGGCCGACCGAAGCCCGCGCAAAATGCCGGCGCCTCCTGCCCATGGAACTGCAGACAATCCAGCGCCACGGCCTGCAGTACCGCCTCGACGCGGGATGCATCGGGGTCCACCAGCAGCCCGACGGTGGTCACAAAAGGTGGCAGCGCGGACGCAATCAATGCAGCCTGCGCAGGCTCCACGAACCGACGGCTCGCTGGATGGAACACCAGTCCGATCGCATCGGCCCCGGCGGCCGCCGCCGCCACCGCCTGCTCCGGCGTGGTGATCCCACAAATTTTGACCCGATAGCGCATCCGAAGCCGGCCCTGTTGATCAAGCCGCAAAGCCTACCAGAAGCGAGCCACCCGCCCGATGTTTCCGCAATCAAACCGCTCCATTCCCCGGTACCCCGTCGAAGACCGGACCCGACGTGATCGGCAATTCGAACTCGCCCGGGTAATCCACATGCACGAAGTACAGCCCACCAGCCGGAGCGGTGATCCCCGACGCGCGACGGTCGCGGGCGGCCAGCACCTTCACCGGCCAGTCCACCTCGGCACGCCCGTCGCCGACGGCCAGCAGCACCCCGGCAATGTTGCGCACCATGTGGTGCAGAAAGGCGTTCGCGTGAATATCCAGCACCACATGGGCACCGCGGCGCACCACTGCAAGGGAATGGACCTGGCGCACAGCGGATTTTGCCTGACAGGCGGCAGCCCGCAGGCTGGTGAAGTCGTGCTCGCCAACAAACACCTGCCCGGCGTCGTGCATACGCGAAGCATCCAGTGGCCGCCGCCACCAGGACACCCGCCCCGCCTCCAGCGCCGGCCGCACCGCTCGGTTCGCAATTACATAGCGGTACCGCCTGCCAAACGCACCAAAGCGTGCATGAAAGTCGTCCGCCACCGGCCGCGCCCAGGTCACCGCAATCCCATCCGGAAGGCGACTGTTCGCGCCCAGCACCCAGGCATGGGTGTCGCGCCGCGATGGCGTATCGAAGTGCACCACCTGTGCAGTGGCATGGACCCCCGCGTCCGTGCGCCCCGCACAGGTCAGTTCCACCGAATGATTGGCCACAAATCCCAGTGCCGCCTCCAAATGCCCTTGCACACTGGGTCCATCCTTCTGGCGTTGCCAGCCCAGCAGGCCGCGGCCGTCATACTCCACTCCGAGGGCCCAGCGCTGGGATCCCGCGCCGGCCAGCTCATGCCCCGCTCGTTCTTGATACTCACTCAAGCCCGTCACCCCAGCCACCATGCCACCCATGCCGCGATCACCCCCGCCCACAACACGACCACCGGCCAATCCGACCTCAACCATGTTCCCGCAGCAGGCTCCTGTGTATCCGCCGACGGTTGCATTGGCCCGCCCCCCGTGAGGGCCCGATCCAGCTGCACCACCAGCCATTCGTGCACCGCGCGCAACCGATTGCGTCGGGAACCGTCGAGCCCGGCGCGCCGCGCCTCCACCGACGGCCGCTCACTTTCGAACAACGCCAGCGCCAGAAACAATCGCCCGGAAAAGCGCTCGCCCCAGCCGCCCAACATCTGCCGCGGCCCACCCAATAGCCGCCCCAAGCTGCGGACAAGCACGGTACGGGGGAAATGCTCGGTCAACCAGACCACTAGGAACAGCACCAAAACCAACGCCAGGATGCGGCCACCGGCCTCCAGAAGCCCTGCAGCCAGACTTTCCCCCTCGGTCGGCCAAAGGCCATAGAACACCAGCAGCGACAGGTAGAACCACTTCATGCGCAGAATCAGTCGCCCCGCCCGTCGCCACGGCAATCCTTCAGCGGCAGCCAACCCCAGAACCACGGCGGCGATCACGGCCAAAACCCATGGCAATGCCGTCACCAGAACCGCGGAAGCCCCGAGCACCCCCAGCAAGCCCCAAATCCCCAGCCTCACGGCATGCGGGTCAGGCACCGACGCGGTCGGCGATGCAACGGTCTCGGTCTCCACCACTGGCAACGATCCATCCAATCGAAAAAGGCCCCGCCCGGAGCTTTACCCTCAGGCGGGGCCTTCATTCTACCCATCCGTTCAATTGCTAAGGCGATCGCCATTGCGTCGCCCAACTCCCGGCCGAGCCGTGATCACGAACCCTTGATCTGGTCCCTGATCGCTTCAGCCTCGCGCTTCTGCTCATCGGTACCGGTGGCCAGGACCTCGTCGATCAGTTCCTGGGCCCCTTCCTGGTCGCCCATGTCGGCGTAGGCCTGGGCCAGACTGAGGCGGGTCACATTCTCGTCCGTGTCAGCGGACTCCGTGACATCGTCGCTTTGACCTTCCGTCGGCTCTTCGGCCGCACCCCCGCCGAAGAGGTTCTCGTCCAGATCCAGTCCCGGCTCCTGCTCGGCCGTCTCACCCGACTCCGACTCGGCGTCCATATCCGGAAGTTCGGCGTCGTCGAGATCGAAAGCCAGGTTGTTGAGGTCATCCATAGCCTCATCACTTTCCGCATCACCCTGCGCGGCACTGGCCAGATCCGACTCCAGGTTTTCGTCGATATCGAAGGAAAGGCCTTCGTCACCTGTCACCGACTTGGTGTCAGCGCTCTCGGTCCCTTCATCGGTTTCCGGCAACTCCAGGCCGGAGAAATCGATCTCGTTGCTGTCACTGCCTTCCGGAACGCCGCCGGCGTCCGCAGTCTCGCCGAGGTCCTCAGCCGCCGCTCCACCTGCCGCAGCGGCGCCCAACCCCGCGACACCGATGCGCGACTCCAGCTCGGAAAGGCGGTCACGCGTATCCGTGTCGTTCGGATCCAGTCGATCACGCAGCGCGGACGCCGCCTGACGAGCCCCCTCATCGTCCTCCTGCGCCAGATACGCCTCGACCCGTTTCAGCTGGTACTCGGTGTTTTCGGGATTACGTTCGATCGCCGCATTCAGCGTTTCGAGGGCCTGATCATTCATGCCGTACGCCAGGCAGACGTCGACCTCGGCCAGCACATCATCCGCTGCCTCGCCGTCCTGAGTCGCACTGGCCACAACGATCTCGCCCACTGCCTCCTCCGGATCGGCCGGAGGATGCGCGGACTCTTCCTGCTGAGTGATGGAACGGTCATCGTCACCGGATGCCGCCGTCGTGGCGATGGCGGCCGCCGTACCGGCCGCTGCAGCGCCCGCGGCTGGCCCACCGGACGTCTCGTCGACTTCTCGGGCCTCATACCCGCTAGCCGCATCGCCCGCCGCTTGAACCTTGCTGTTATCCGCCCGCGGCTGCAGGCCGGCGCTGCGGTCGTCCACGATCACCTCGCGGCGTCCACCGCGTGCAAATGCCAGCAGCACCAGCAGCAGCAGGATGACCAGGGCGATGGCCATCATCAGCAACAACGGATCATTCATGATCCGCTCGTGCAGCGGCGCATTACGCTCGGCATCCGCACGATCCAGACGGCTCATCAACTGTTCGCGTTCGGCGCGCAATTGGCTGAGCTGGTCTTCCAACTCCGCCATGTTCTCGCTGGAGATATCCGCCAGGCGCCCGCGCTCTCCGAGCTCCTCACGCAGATCGGAGATCTGGTCACGCATGCCCTCCATCTCGGCACGCTGTGACAGCAAGGCCTCCTGCAGCAACTCTTCCGAACCGCCCTGGGTCACTCCCGCCTCGGCGTCTTCCGGCGTCAGGTCGGCCACGATTTCCAGACGATCTTCCGCCACAGCTTCTTCGGCCGCGACATCATCCTCCGCCGGCGTCGCTTCTTCGGTCGCGGCGGCATCGACTTCCACTTCAGCGACCGCGGCCTCTTCGTCTTCAATGGCTGCCGCCGTCTCGTCCTCGGCAGCTGCCTCATCCTCCGCTGCCACCGCCTCTTCATCGGCAGCAGCCGTGACCTCCTCTTCCGGAGCCTCCTCGGGTGCCTCGCGAGCAGCCTGGGTGGACGCCTGCCAGCTCTGCGTCTGCTCGACCACCTCGGTTCGCGCCTGCGCGGTGCTGCGTGCTTCTAATTCGGCGCGCGAAGGCGTGCGCAACTCTGCGTCGGCACGCAGGGCATTGATGTTATTGCCCATGAATGCCCGCGGGTTGGCGTCCAGGAAAGCCAGCATCACCTGCTCGTCGCTGTAGCCGGAGATACCGCTACGGCGCACGACGGAGTACAGGGTGTCACCGCTGCGCACCTGGATGGTCTCACCTTCACGCGGGGTGCGAGGTACATCCTCGGACGGTTGGCTCACGGTAGGGGCCGAGACACCACTCGGCATCGTCCCGGGGGGATCGAGCAGCAAGGAGACTTCACGCATCGCGCGGCCACCATCCCAGCGCGCTTCCAGCAGAATACCCACGTAGGGCTCGCGCACCGGCCGTCGCGTCGTCAGGATCACGCGATTACCTTCAAGCTCAATATTCAGGTCGCCAGGCACCCCGCCACGATTCAGCCCGGCACGGCGATAGGCATCCTCGGAGGCCTGCCGGATTCGCAAGGAATCGCCAACGGCATCCACCCCACGCAAGGGGATCTCCGCCTGCAAGGGCTGATTCAGGAAGGACTGAAGATTGGTTTCACCGAAGCCCACAGAATTCGAGGACGCCGGGGCCACCAGCAGCAAGAACAAAAACCCAACCAATAGCTTGCGCACGAATTCCCCCTGAAAGTGCCGCGTGGCCCCAATGCCCCTGGCCACGGATATATCGGGGGAAGGTTCCCCCGACGTTTTCCCGGATTAAATCACAGGTAATCCCGGATCAAAACCTCCGCGATCTGGATCGTGTTCAGTGCGGCACCCTTGCGCACGTTATCCGAGACCACCCAGAGGTTCAGACCGCGCGGATGCGAGATGTCCTTGCGGATGCGGCCAACGAACACCGCATCCTTGCCAGAACCCTCCGTGACGGCCGTGGGATAGCCCCCGTCTTCGTGCTTGTCGAGCACGGTCACGCCCGGTGCGGCGGCCAGAATTTCGCGCGCCTTATCGGCGGTGATCTTCTCCCGCGTCTCGATATGCAGGGCCTCGGAATGGCCGTAGAACACCGGGATACGCACCGCGGTCGGGTTCACCAGGATGGACTCGTCGCCCATGATCTTGCGGGTCTCCCAGACCATTTTCATCTCTTCCTTGGTGTAGCCGTTGTCCTGGAAGACGTCGATGTGCGGGAGCGCGTTGAACGCGATCTGCTTGGGATAGACGTTGCACTCCACCGGGCGGCCATTCAGCAGTGCCGCCGTCTGGTGGGCCAGTTCCTCGATCGCCTCCTTGCCGGTGCCGGAGACGGCCTGGTAGGTCGCGACGTTGATGCGCTCGATTCCCACCGCATCGTGCAATGGCTTGAGCGCCACCAGCATCTGGATGGTGGAGCAGTTGGGGTTCGCGATAATCCCGTGCTTCGTGTAATCGCCCACCGCGTCCGGGTTTACCTCCGGCACCACCAGCGGAATTTCCGGGTCGTAGCGGAACTGCGAGGTGTTGTCGATCACCACACAGCCGGCCGCCGCAGCCTTCGGTGCGTACTCCGCTGAGACGGACGCGCCCGGCGAAAACAGCCCGATCTGTACAGTGGAGAAATCGAAGGTCGCCAGATCCTCCACGTCCAGCTCGCGCCGACCGAAGTTGACCGTCTTGCCCACCGACCGTGAACTCGCCAGCGCATGCACCCGCCCCAAAGGCAGGCCGCGCTCGGCCAGAATGGACAGCAGGGTCTCGCCGACGGCGCCGGTCGCACCCACCACGGCCACGTCAAACTTGCGGTCACTCATTGTCTATTCCCGATTGAACTTTATTCGTTAAGTAGCTGTATTCTATTTAATCGTCGAGCGCAGAAACCAACGCGTCGCCCATACCCTGAGTACCCACCAGGGTCATACCATCGCCGAAGATGTCCGGCGTACGCAGGCCCTGATCCAGCACTCGACCCACGGCCTGCTCGATACGCTCGGCCAGGTCATTCCGGTTCAGACTGTGGCGCAGCAGCATCGCCACCGACAGCACTGTTGCCATCGGGTTGGCCTTGCCCTGCCCCGCGATATCCGGTGCCGAACCGTGGATCGGCTCATACAGACCAACCCCCTCACTGTTCAGCGAAGCCGACGGCAACATACCGATGGAACCCGTTAGCATCGCCGCTGCATCCGACAGGATGTCACCGAACATGTTGCTGGTCACCATGACGTCGAACTGCTTGGGGTCACGCACCAGCTGCATTGCCGCGTTATCCACATACATGTGGGACAGCTCGACCTCGGGGAATTCCTGGCCGACCCGCTCGACCACCTCGCGCCACAGCTCGGAGACCTCGAGCACATTGGCCTTGTCCACCGAACACAGGCGTTTGCCCCGCTTCATCGCAGCCTCGAAGCCGACCCGCGCGATGCGTTCGATCTCCGATTCGCTGTAAGCGGCGGTATTGAAGCCGTAGCGCTCGCCATTGCGCTCCTCGATCCCGCGCGGCTGGCCAAAGTAGATCCCGCCGGTCAGCTCGCGCACGATCAGGATATCCAGCCCGCTGACCACCTCCGGCTTCAGCGTGGAGGCTGAGGCCAGCTGCGGATACAGGATCGCCGGGCGCAGGTTTGCGAACAGACCCAGATCCGAACGGATGCCCAGCAGCCCGCGCTCGGGGCGGAGATCACGTTCCAGCGATTCGTACTGCGGGCCGCCGACCGCCCCCAGCAGGATCGCGTCGGCGCGGCGCGCCGCCTCGCGCGTGGCCTCCGGGTAGGGGTGCCCGGCCGCATCGTGCGCCGCGCCCCCGATCAGGCCCTGCTCGATCTCCAGATCCAGCCCGCCGATCTCGCCCACACGCTCCAGCACCTTCAGCGCCTCGGCCACAATCTCGGGCCCGATCCCGTCCCCGGGCAATACCAGAATTCGGCTCACAAACCTCTCCCAATCATTTCAATTCAAGTCCTTGACCGTCAGTCATTGCGAGGCCCCGCCAGGGGCCGTGGCAACCTCCCAACGAAACCCCAACGTTCACCCGACCCGGCGCCGGGGCCACCCACAGAGATCGCCACGTCGCTTCGCTTCTCGCGACGACGGTGCGCCCCGGCCCCGTCGTTGCGAGGCCCCGCAAGGGGCCGTGGCAACCTCCGGAAGCTGCCAGAGCGCCGGCACATGGATCCGGTGGTTCCGGACGGAGGTTGCTTCGTCGCAGCGCTCCTCGCAATGACGGCACCTCTACCTCGTCATTGCGAGGCCCCGTAGGGGCCGTGGCAATCTCCGGACGAAACCACCGGATCCCGGTACCGGCGCTCGGCCATTGTTTGGGAGATCGCCACGTCGCTTCGCTTCTCGCGATGACGGTGCCCGGGTTCAGGTCGCCCGCGCCATCTCTATCGTTTCTAACGTTGCTCCGCCATCCACGGCCATTCGCGGCGCTGGCGTTCTTCGAAGGCGCGGATGTCATCGCCGTATTTCAGCGTCAGGGCGATGTCATCCAGGCCGTTCAACAGGCGGTGGCGCCGGTCCTCGTCCAGCGTGAAACGGAACACGGTACCGTCCGGCGCCGTTACGGTCATTTCTTCCAGATTCACCTCGACCTGCGCACCCGGGTTCGCCTCCACCTGATCGAACAGGGTTTGCACCTCACCCTCCGCCAGCACCACCGGCAGCAGGCCGTTTTTGCAGCTGTTGGAGAAAAAGATATCGGCGAACGACGGTGCAATGACCGCGCGAAAGCCGAAGTCGGTCAATGCCCACACCGCGTGCTCGCGCGAGGAACCGCAGCCAAAATTCTTGCGAGCCAGCAGGATCGTCGCCTGGTCATAAGGCGCCTGATTGAGTACGAAATCGGGGTTCGAACGGCGCTGCGAGCTATCCATGCCGGGTTCGCCCGGGTCCAGGTAGCGCCAGTCATCGAAGGCATTGGGGCCAAAGCCCGTGCGCTTGACCGACTTCAGGTACTGCTTCGGGATGATCGCGTCGGTATCGACATTGGAGCGATCCAGCGGCGCGACAATCCCACGGTGTACGGTAAAGGCCTGCATCGCTTACGCCTCCTTCAACGCGGACGGTTCAATGAAGTGCCCGGCCACGGCGGCCGCGGCGGCCAGCGCCGGGCTGACCAGATGGGTACGCCCACCCTGCCCCTGGCGGCCCTCGAAGTTTCGGTTCGAGGTCGAGGCGCAGCGCTCGCCCGGCTCCAGTCGGTCCGCGTTCATCGCCAGACACATGGAACAGCCCGGCTCGCGCCACTCGAAGCCGGCGTCCAGAAAGACCCGGTCCAGCCCTTCCTGCTCCGCCTGCTGCTTCACCAGCCCGGAGCCCGGCACCACCATCGCCAGCTTGATGTTGTCGGCCTTCTTGCGGCCCTTGACCACCTCGGCGGCCGCACGCAGGTCCTCGATCCGCGAGTTCGTGCAGGAGCCGATGAACACCTTGTCCGGACGAATCTCCGTCATCGGGGTATTCGGCTTCAGGTCCATGTACTCCAGCGCCCGCTGCATGCCCTCGGCGCGCACCGGGTCCTTCTCGGCGGCCGGATCCGGCACGCGCCCATCGACCGGCGCGACCATCTCCGGCGAAGTGCCCCAGCTGACCTGGGGCGCGATCTCGGCGGCATCCATCTCCACCACCGCGTCGAACTCGGCATCCGGATCCGATACCAGCGTGCGCCAGTATTCGGCGGCCCGCTCGAACATCTCGCCGGTGGGGGCCTGCGGCTTGCCACGCACGTATTCGATGGTCTTCTCGTCCACCGCAACCATGCCCGCGCGGGCCCCGGCCTCGATCGACATGTTGCAGATGCTCATGCGCCCCTCGACCGACAGGCTGCGGATCGCCGAGCCGGCGAACTCGATCGCATAGCCGGTGCCGCCCGCGGTGCCAATGCGGCCGATGATCGCCAGCACCACGTCCTTGGCGGTCACGCCCGGGCGCAGCTCGCCCTCCACGCGGATCTGCATGGCCTTGGTCTTCTTCTGCCACAGGCACTGCGTGGCCAGCACATGCTCGACCTCGGAGGTGCCGATGCCGAAGGCCAGCGCGCCCAGTGCACCGTGGGTAGAGGTGTGCGAATCGCCACACACGACCGTCATCCCCGGCAGGGTCGCACCCTGCTCCGGCCCGATTACATGCACGATGCCCTGGCGCACATCCGCCATCGGGAAAAACTTCAGCCCGAGGCTGGTGACATTGCTCTCCAGCGTCTCCACCTGAGTGCGCGAGACCGGGTCTTCGATGCCTCGATCTCGATTGGCCGTGGGCACGTTGTGATCCGGCACCGCCAGCACGGAATCGCCGCGCCATGGCTTGCGCCCGGCCAGACGCAGGCCCTCGAAGGCCTGCGGACTGGTCACCTCGTGCACCAGGTGGCGATCGATGTAGAGCAGCGTCGAGCCATCCGGCTCCTCGCGCACTACATGCGCCTCCCACAGCTTGTCGTACAGAGTCTTGCCTACCATCACCTGCTCCCGCGGCCGTGCCGCGTTCTATCGTTCTTGCGCCCCACCGCCGATGATCTACCAGCGCTAGAAAGGCTCGCCCTTGCGCCGCGTCGCGGCATGCACCGGCATCGCACAGCGCCGCAACACACACCGTCATTGCGAGGCCCCGCAGGGGCCGTGGCAACCTCCGTCCGGAACCACCGGTCCTGATACTGGCTCTCTGCCAGCTGGAGGAGGTTGCCGCGTCGCCTTCGGCTCCTCGCAATGACGGCGCCATTAGCCACGCCGCGCAGTGACACGGTTTCAGGGCACCTATCTGCGTAGAGTCTGCGGCCGCCCTGCTATTCTTTCAAATCCGATTTATTATCTTTACCATTCCATCCCGTTATGGAAGGCCCAGCGGTTGGCGATCAGCCGGTCATTATCCCACGGAGGCGAGCGATGCGTCCCGAACAGCTCAGTGTGGAGTCCTTGCAGGCCTTTGTTGCGGTCGTGGATACCGGCGCCTTCTCCGCAGCGGCCGAACGCCTATACCTGACCCAGCCGGCCATCAGCAAGCGGATCCAGTCGCTGGAGGCCACGCTGGAACGCCCGCTGTTCGAACGTCAGGGTCGGCGCGTGCGCCCGACCGAAGTCGCCGAACGTCTGCTACCCGAAGCGCGCGAGATCCTGGCGCGCCTGCGCGCCATTGAGCAGCAGATCGCGGACCTGGACACGGTGGTACATGGCCGCATCCGCCTCGCGACCTCGCACCACATCGCGCTGCACCGCCTGCCCGGCCCGCTGGCCGCAATGCGCGCCCGCTACCCTGATCTGGAGCTGTCCCTGGCCTTCATGGACTCGGAGACCGGCGTCGAGGCGATCCTGCGCGGCGATGCCGACCTGGCCCTGGCCACCCTGCCCGACGACTTGCCCGGCGACATCGAGGCCGAAACGGTCTGGACCGACGAGCTCGTGCCGATGATCGCCCGAGGCCGCAACAGCGAAACCCCGCTGGACACCCTGGAGCGCCTGAAGCAGTGGCCCGCCATCCTGCCACCCGTCGACTCCACCACCCGCCGCCATATCGAACAGAGCCTGAGCGCCCAGGGCCTGCGCCCGCGCGCCGCCCAGGAGAGCCCCTACCTGGAAGTGATCCGCATGATGATTGGCGCCGGCCTCGGCATCGGGTTCTTGCCGCGTTCCATGGCCACCGATGACCTGATCGTGCTCGACTGGCCGGGTTCGGCCATCACCCGTTCTCTGGGCTGGGTACGACACGCCCAACGCTATCGATCGCGAACCGTCGATGCAGTCATCGAGGCTCTGCAAAGTCGATAGCCGTCAGCCGAGTGGTCGCGCGGCACGGACGCCGCGCTCAGGCAGGTGATGCCTCACGCGGGAGCAGCGAGGAGATCATCCAGGTGGCGAAGATGAACAAGGTGGAGGCGATCAGAGCCCCCTCCAGGCCCCAGACCATGAAGATCGCGCCGGAGGCGACGGTACCCACCAGGCGGCCGCCGGCGTTGGCCATGTAGTAGAAGCCGACCTTCATCGCGACGCGATCGGCATCGGCGTAGTCGAGGATCAGGAAGGAGTGCACCGCCGAGTTGATCGCGAAGACCACGCCAAACACGCCCAGGCCGACCATCAGGACCCAGGCCGGGTCCAGGCCCACCTCCAGACCGATCACGATGGCCAGGGGCAGCAGCATCAGAATGAAGGCCCACAGCCGCGCGGTCAGCCCGGTCGGGTGGAGCCCGCCCTTGCCCAGCAGGCGTGGCACCGAGGCCTGCACGATGCCGTAGCCAATGACCCATAGCGCGAGGAACGCGCCCACCTGCATGTGGTTCCAGTCCAGCGTGGCACTGAGAAACACGGGCAGCGCGACCACGAACCAGACGTCGCGGGCCCCGAACAGGAAAAAGCGCGCGGCGGAGAGCACGTTGATCGCAGTCGAGTTGGAAAACATCTGGGTGAACTTCGGCTTGCCACCCACCTTTCCCAAACCGCGCGGCAGCCCGACGATCGAGAACAGCATCACCACCGCGAGCATCCCGGCCAGGATCACCAGCGCCATCTGGAAACCGACGGTGTACAGCAGTGCGCCACCGGCAAAGAAACCCACGCCCTTCAGTGCATTTTTGGAGCCGGTGAGCACCGCCACCAGGCGGAATAGCCGGCCCTCTCCATCCCCGGCGACCAGCTTCACCCCGGACTTCGCACTCATCTTGTTCAGATCCTTGGCGATCCCGGACAGGGCCTGGGCGAACATCACATAGGCCACCCCGAGCCAGGCCTCCGGCACGGTAAGCATCAGCAGGGCCGCGACCTGCAACAGCGTCCCGCCGATCATCGTGGTGTTCACGCCCAGCCGTGCGGCCAGCCAGCCGCCGGTCAGGTTGGTGATCACCCCGAACAGCTCGTAGAACAGGAACAGGAAGGCGATCTCCAGCGGGCTGTAGCCCAGCTGGTGGAAGAACAGCACGACCAGCATGCGGATCGCGCCATCGGTAATGGTGAACGCCCAGTAGTTCGCGATGATCCGGGCATAGGCGCCCAGACCCAGAGTCGGGGGCCCACTTGGATTGGTCGCACTTTCCGCCATTGCGGTCTAGACGCCCTGCGCCGCCACACGGGCCACCAATTCCACCAGGCGGTTCGCGTAGCCCCACTCGTTGTCGTACCAGGCCAGCACCTTCACCTGCGTGCCGCCCACCACCATGGTCGATTGTGCATCCACGATGGAGGAGCGCGGATCGGTGCGGAAATCGCTGGAAACCAGCGGTCGCTCCTCATAGCCGAGGATGCCCTGCAACGAACCTTGCGCCGCCTCACGCAGCAGGTTGTTAACCTCTTCCGCCGACGTCTCGCGACCGGCCTCAAAGGTGAAATCGGTCAGTGATGCGTTCATCAGCGGCACACGCACCGCATGGCCATTCAGCCGCCCGTTCAGATCGGGAAAGATGTCACCGATCGCCTTAGCCGACCCCGTGGTGGTCGGGATCAGGTTCAGCCCGGCGGCACGCGCTCGGCGCAGGTTGTCGCGCGGCAGGTCCACCGCGGACTGGGTGGCCGTCATATCGTGCACGGTCAGGATGGTGCCGTGGCGAATACCCAGGGCCGGATGCAGCACCTGCACCAGCGGCGCCAGACAGTTGGTAGTGCAGGAGGCGGCGGTCACGACACGATACTGCACCGGATCATAGAGGCCATCGTTAACCCCCATCACCACGTTCAGCGCCCGATCGTCCTTCACCGGCGCCGCGACCACCACGCGCTTCGCACCCTGCCCGAAATGCGGCTCCAGCGTGTCCATGGTCCGAAAGGCCCCGGTCGCGTCGATCACGATGTCGACATCCGACTCATTCCACGGCACCTGGCCCGGTTCGGTGAAACTCGTGTGCCGCAGCTCGCGCCCCTCGATACGAATTCGCTCGGCCTCGGCTACCGGTTCCTGGCCCCAGCGCCCGTGCACCGAGTCGAACTCCAGCAAATGTCCGGTGACGGTGCCATCCGCCGCGACCTCGTTCAGGTGCACGATCTCCAGATCGTCCCGACCCCAGGCCGCCCTTAAGGCCAGCCGGCCGATCCGCCCCATCCCATTAATGCCGACACGCACCGCCATGGAGTCCCTCCCAACAAAAATCCCGTCAGAATACCCCGCCCACATGACCAACGCATGACGCCCGACCACCAAGACCCGGTTCCACCACGAAGCTCACGAAGGCACGAAGGAGGGCAAGGTCAAGGGCGAATTCACCACGGAGTGCACGGAGGACACGGAGAAGGGCTAAGACTGAAAAGCAGGAAGGTCCAATAATCACGGTCGCGGGTTCTGTCCTCTTTCGCCACCCGAAACGCCGGAGCCGCTTCTTTCCCTCTGTGTCCTCCGTGCACTCTGTGGTTACAAGCCCTTGCCCTCCTTCGTGCCTTCGTGAGCTTCGTGGTGGAACCAGGTTTCAGCGGCAACCGATCAGTTGAGCCAGACGATGCCGGCGTTGAGGTAGATGGCGAAGGCAACCCACAGGAGGTAGGGGACCAAGAGCACGCCCGCGATGCGGTCGATGCGCCAGAAGGCAACCAGGGTGGCCAGAATCAGGGGCCACAGGATCAGAATCTCGATGAGCGCCAGATCCGGGCGCTGGAGGCCGAAGAACAGCACGGACCAGCCCAGGTTCAGCGCGAGCTGCGCCAGGAACAGGCCCAGCGCCACCGGTGCCCCGGTCAGGCCTGCGCGCCGCCAGACGTGCCAGGCGGCCAGCCCCATCAGTCCAAACAGCACACTCCAGACCGGGCCGAACACCGCATCGGGCGGGTTCAATGGAGGCCGCGCTAGGGTGGGATACCAATCCCCCACCGATACGCTAGTGGCCCACCCGCCCAGCCCGGCCACAATGAACACCAATGCCAACCAGGCCAGGAGGCCCAACAGGTCCAGTCCAAACGAACGTCGGGGGCGCTTGGGGCGAGCCGGGTCGGGTAAGGTCATGGAATTCTCCAGGGTGGTCACGGTCGGAAGGTTCGCATCGCTGAACGGACGCCGCGGCCCGAACGGAGTTCATACGCGATTCAGTCAGCCACGCCAGACTGCCATATGACCCTGAACACGAGCGAGCTGCAATGCCCCGCCCCGCTACCCTGATTACTGCGATTCTGTTCCTGCTGGCCGCCGGCATTCTGGCCTGGATGACCCTGGGTCCGGAGGACGATTCAGCGACTTCCGGACGCCCCGGCGGAGGCGAGACGCGGCCGGTTGCCGTTGCGACGGCCGAAGTTGAATCACGAGACCTGGTCGAGCGCCGACGCTTTACCGGGAGCATCGAGGGTGCCGACCGAATCGAGATCGCACCCCGTATCGGTGGTCGGGTCACCGAGCTGTTCGTAAATCTCGGCGACCGCGTGGAACCGGGTGACCCGCTCTTGCAGCTGGATACCGAGGAATTCGAGCAGGACGTAGCCCAGGCGGCGGCGGAGCTGGAGGTCGCACAGGCCAGTCTGGACGAGGCCGTTGCCAGTCGTGACGCCGCTCAGCGCGAGTTGGAACGTACCCGCGAGCTGCGTGACCAGGGCATTGCCTCACGCTCCGAGCTCGATTCCGCCGAGACTGAGCTGACGCTGGCCCGGACGCGCGTTGCCCTGGCCGAGTCGCAAATCCGGCAGCGCCAGTCGGCCCTGCGCACCCGCGAGATACAGCTTGGGTACGCCCGCATCGATGCCGACGCGGTGGGCAGCCAGCCGCGCTGGGTGGCGGAACGCCATGTGGACCGCGGCGCGCTGATCAGTGCCAACGAACCCGCCCTGGCCCTGGTCACACTGCAACCGGTACGCGCCATCCTGGCGGTGACCGAGGCCGACTATGCCCGTCTATCCCGCGGCCAGGCAGCCATCGTGCGCACCTCGGCCTATCCCGATCGCGAGTTCGAGGGCTCCATCACCCGCGTAGCCCCCGAGTTCCGACCGGGCTCCCGGCAGGCCCGGGTTGAAGTCGAAATCCCGAACGACGATGAAGCCCTGCGTCCCGGCATGTTCGTGGAGACGGCGATCCGCCTGGGGCAACGCACCGACACCCTGGCAGTACCCCGCGATGCGATCATCCAGCGCGAGGCCGGCCCGACCCTTTTCAGCGTCGACCGCTCGGGCGAACGCCCCGTGGCCCGTCGCCACACGGCGGCGACCGGCATCCGCGATGGCAACTGGATTGAGCTGCTGCAACCCGAGCTACCCGAAGGTACCGAGGTCATCGTCCTGGGGCAGCATCTGCTCGCCGACGGTACGCCACTGCGCATCACCGACCCACAGGCGGTGCCTGGCGGCGACTTCGCGCCGGCCGGATCGGAGACCGACGCCCCGTGAACCCGGCCACGTTCACCGTCCGTCGGCCCGTGCTGACCAGCATGGTGGCCCTGATCGTGGTCATCCTCGGGCTGACCGCCCTGACCCGGCTACCCGTCGACCTGCTACCGGATATCACCTACCCGGTCGTCACGGTCATGACCTCCTATCCCAATGCCGGTGCCGAGGAGGTCGAACAGCTTGTCACCCGACCGGTGGAACAGGCGGCGGCTGCGATCACCGGCGCTCAGGAGATCCGTTCGACCTCCGCGGAGGGCAATAGCAACGTCCGCATCAACTTTGCGTGGGGTACCGATATTCGCCAGGCCGTGGACGACCTGCGCGATCGCCTGGCCCGCATTGAGGACCGATTACCCGACGAGGCCGATCGCCCACTGGTGCGCCAGTTCGACACTCAGGACTCCCCGATCATGCGCCTGGGGATCGGCTCGCAGCTCGACGCCATCCACCTGCGCACCCTGATTGATAACCGCATCGCGCCCCGCCTGGAGCGCATCCCCGGTGTGGCGGCCGTGGATACTTTCGGCGGGCTGGAACGCGAGGTCCGCATCGAGGTCGATCCCGATCGCATCCAGGCGATCGATCTGGGCCTGGACGACCTCCGTAACCGAATTCGGGATGCCAATGTCATTACCCCCGGCGGCCCCATCATGGATGGAAGGCGCGAGTACCGTCTGCGCACCCCCGCCGAGTTCCGTTCCGTCGAAGAGATTGCCGACACGGTGATTCAGCGCAGCGAGGATGGCGTCACTCACTTGCACCAGGTCGCCAGCATCCAGGACACCCATCAACGGGTGACCCGGCGTTTCCGTGTCAACCAGGAGGAAGGGGTCCAGCTGGCCGTGCGCAAGCTGGCGGACGCCAACACGGTGGAGGTCTCCGAGGCCGTTCACGCCGAGCTGGTCCGCCTGAACCGCGACTTCCCGCAGATCAGCATCCGTGCGGTCACCGACGAGGCGAGCTTCATCCGCAGCTCCATCACCAACGTCGGCCACTCGATCCTGTACGGCAGCGCGCTCGCCGTACTGGTGCTGCTCGTATTCCTGCGCAACATCCGTTACACGCTGGTGGCCGCGACCGCGATCCCGCTCGCCGTCATTTCAACCTTCGGGCTCGTCTACTTTGGCGGGCATTCCCTCAATCTCATGACCATGGGCGGCATCGCGCTCGGAGTCGGACTGATGGTCGACAACGCCATCGTGGTGATCGAAAGCATTGCCCGAAGGCGGGAGGAACATTCCGAGCAAACGGCCATGGAGGCCGCGGTCACGGGTACTGGCCGCGTGGCCCCCGCCATCATCGCCAGCACGCTGACCACAGTGGCCATCTTCCTGCCGTTGTTCTTCGCCGAGGAGCTGGCCGGGCAATTGTTCAAGCCGCTGGCGGCAGTCGTGGCCTTTGCGCTCGCAGCCTCGTTGATCGTAGCCCTGACGGTCGTGCCGATGCTGATGGCACACGCCCCGATGCCCAAGCGCGACACCAGCGCCCTTGCCCGAATGGAACACCGCTACCAGGGACTGCTGCAACGGACACTTTCGTACCCTTGGTTGATTATCGGCTTGAGCGCGCTCCTACTGATGGTGGCCCTGGCCGGGCTGCGCGGCGTCGGGACCGAGTTCCTGCCCGCCACCGACGAGGGCGAGCTGCGGGTCAACGTGTCCATGGAACCTGGCACGCCCCTGCCCGAGCTCTACGCCACCATGTCGAACCTGGAGGAAGTGATCCGCCAGGAGGTGCCGGAACTGCAGAACCTGGTGAGCAGCTCCGGGGCCTCGGCCTTCCGCGCCTCCTCGCCCGCCTCCGGCAACATGCGGGTGATGGTGGGCTCGCGCGACAGTCGCAGCCGCTCCTCCGAGGAGATCGCCTCCCAGCTGCGCGAGGCCCTGGGTGACCCCCCCGGCACCGAGATCCGCGTACGCGCCTCCAGTGGTATCTTCTTCCGCGGCTTTGGACGCGGTGGCGACGAAGAACGTCTGGCGGTCGAGGTACGCGGCTTCGAACTGCCCACCATGAACGCGGTACTCGAGCAGTTCGACGAGGCCCTGGCCGACATCCCCGGCATTACCGATACCCGGATCGGTGCCGATGGGGGGCAGCCGGAGTTCGCAACCCGCATCCATCGGGATCGGGCGGCGGACCTGGGGGTGGACGTACGCACCATCGCCCAGACGCTGGAAACCGCACTGGGTGGTTCCAGTGCCGGACAACTGCGCGCTGGCGGCGATGAAACCCGGATCTGGGTGCAGCTACGGGATGCCGACCAAAGTTCGCTGGATGACCTGCTCAACCTCACCGTACGCAGCGAAGGCGGCGAGCGCGTGGCCCTGCGCAGTTTGGTGTCGTTCGACACCGAGATCGGCCCAGATAGCATCGAACGTCGTGAGCAGGCCCGCGTCCGGACGTTGTTCATCAACCTTGGGGACCGGTCCATGGGTGAGGTCGCGGCGGACGTACGCGAAGCCCTTGGCAACATCGCGCTACCCGAAGAGATCGACTACTCCATCACCGGCGATATCGAGGAACAGGAAGCGGCATTCTCGGAACTGTTGCTGGGCACCCTGCTGGCCACCCTGCTGGTGTACATGGTCATGGCCAGCCTGTACGAATCGCTGCGCGATCCGCTGATCGTGATGTTCTCGATTCCACTGGCCATTATCGGGGTCACCGGCGCGCTACTGGTCACCAACACCACCCTGAATGTGCAATCCCTGATCGGGATTCTGCTGCTTGTCGGGATTGTAGTGAACAACGCCATTTTGCTGGTCGACCGGATGGCGCGACGCCACCGCGACGATGGCATGGAACTGCGCGCGGCTATCGTCGCCGCCGCGGGCGAGCGGCTGCGTCCGATCCTGATGACCACGCTCACCACCATGCTCGCGCTCTCACCACTGGCGATCGGCATGGGTGACGGTGGCGAGGCGCAAGCCCCGATGGCACGGGTCGTGATCGGTGGGCTGCTTTCGTCTACCCTGATTACCCTGGTGTTGATCCCGACGCTGTATCTGCTATTCCACCGTCGGGGCGAACACCCGCAACCGGTCTACCGAGTCGCCACCGAACATGCGTAAACCTCTGCTCATCTTCCTCGTCGCGTTTGCCCTGCCCGTCGCCGCGCAGCCTACCAGCGCCGATGACACAGGGGCCTACAGCGATCGAGACGGCCTGCGCCTGTCCCTGTCGGCCGATGAGCTCCTGGATAATCGCCCGTTCGAGCGCGACACCGTGGGCGAAGAGACATTGTCCCTGGAGGAAGCGGTGGCACGGGCGCTGGAGAACAACCGGGGACTGCGCGCCGAACGCCTGCAAACCGCAATCCAGGGCACGTTCGAGGCGCAGGAACGCGCGGTTTTCGACCCGGAACTGTTCGCCGAGATCGAACTCAGCCGCGACGAGAGCGTGCGACAACTGGAAGAAGTAGGCGAAACCGACGCCGTCGTCACCACCCGCCGCTTTGGCGAGGCCGGGCTCACCCAGTCGCTACCCACCGGTACCGACCTGACGGTCTCGGTGCGCAGTTCGCGCAGCTCCAGTTCGCGCGTCGAGGCGCCCCAATTCACCACCCGCGCCGGCGTGAGTCTCACCCAGGCCCTGCTACGGGGCGGGCGCATCGAATCCAATCTGGTGAGCCTGCGCCAGGCCACGCTCGACGTCGAGGCCTCCGAGTACGAGGTGCGCGCCTTCGTCGAGCAGTTGATTACCGATGTCGAGGGTCGCTACTGGGACCTCGTGCTGGCCGAGGAGCAACAGGCCATCTTCGAGGAGGCACTGGCCGTCGCCCGCCAGCAACTCGACGAAACCGAGCGCCGCATCAGCGCCGGTGACCGCCCCGAGACCGAGGCCACCTCGGCCCGGGCCGAGGTGGCCTTGCGCCGCCAAGGATTGATCGATGCCCGTGCCGAACGAGCCCGCGCCCAGGATCGCCTGGCGCGGCTGCTGCAGGGCGAAGGCGGCCTGTGGGATACGCGCCTGGAACCCAGCTCGGAACCAGGCCTGGAGCGCTATGCCCTGGAGCCCATGGATACCTATGTCGCCCTGGCCCGTGACCACCGTGCCGACCTCAACGAGACCCGCCTTCGGGTGCAACGCAACCAACTTGAGGTCGTACGCACCCGCAATGGTCTGCTCCCGCGTCTGGACTTCTTCGTGACGCTGGGTCAGTCGGGCTATGCCGACAGCTTCAGCCGTACCTGGCGCGACCGCCAGGGCGACGGTTACGACCTGACCGCCGGCCTGCGCTTCGAGATGCCCATCGGCAATCGCGCGGCCGAGGCTGAACACACGCGTGCCCGACTGACCCGCCAGCAGATCCAGGAGACCCTGGCGAACCTGGAACAGCTTGCCATCGAGGATGTACGCGGTCGCTGGTTCGATGCCGCCCGCGTGCGCGAGCAAATCCAGGCACAGGAGGAGACCGTGGAGCTACAGGAAGAGTTGCTACGGGTGGAACAGACACGTTTCCGGGTCGGTGCGGGCACCGCCCTGGCGGTGGCCCAGGCCCAGCGTGATCTGCTGGAGAGCCGCCTCAATCTGACCGAAACCGTAGTACGCTTTCGCCAGCTGACCACCGAGCTTCTGAACGCCAGCGGTACATTGCTCCTGCATCGCGGGATCGACGCCCCCGGAGCCGATCGCGTAGACATCCGGCTGTAGCGAAAGCCGATACCAATAGGGTATCTCGTATTTACGGATCTACGGGCTGGGCATTCCCCTCCGCATCCACGGCCACCACCAGCATGGCGCCGGCCCCGATGCTGCGCCCGCTTAACTCCATGATATTGGCGCGATGCGTCACATAGACCGCAGGGCCGCCTTCACGCCTGTATTCCTCCGCCAGATGCTCGCGCCATGCGCGCATGCGTCGCTCACGATGGGACTCGTTCGCGCGAAACACCGACCCCAGCGCCTCCAGTACCTGCGGTTCGCCAAATCCCAGCAACTCCGCGGTGTCGAAGTTACGGCACCAAGGACCGGCGAATACGCGAATGGCATCCAGTCCCGCGGCCCGCAGGCGCTCGCCCGTCTCGCGGGCCTGTGCCCGCCCCTCAGCGGACAGGTTGCGCTGGGTGGCGCAATCCTCGACCTCGAAGCCCGCCGGGTCACCAATCCCTGGCGCCAGGGCGTGGCGCATCAACAGGATGCGATGCGGCTCCTGTAACTGCGCCACGATGGCCCGTTCTGCGGAGAGATCATCCGCCGCTGCCGGACTCATGCCGATCACCACAAGCATCGCAAGGGCCAAGCCAAACCCACGTTTCATGCAGCCGTCTTCCTCGAACGGCGACGCCTGCAGGCGTCGGAACAGTAACGAACCTCGTCCCAGCAACGCGCCCACTTCCTCCGCCAGGCAAATGGCCTGCCACAAACCACGCAGTCCTTTTGCGGCAGGTGAGGTTTGCGGTGAGCCACGTCAGCGACCCGGGCGGCAAACCCCGTCGTCGCAGCGCGAGCGCCACCGGAAACGGGCGATCACGTTATACACCCGGTCCATGAGCCAGACGATCGGCGGTAGCCGGTGCAGGGTTCCACCCAGCCAGCGGTAATATGGCAGGTGCCGCCAGACCAGCACGAAGGCCCAGGCACCACTACGAATCTGGCCCTCGGCACTGATCGCGTGCATGCGCAGCATGGCGCGATCCCAGGTGATCCCCCAGTCGGCAAGCGGTGTGGCATCCGCATGGATGTCGCGCCAGTCGACCGCGCCCGCCGAATCCAGCCGCTGGTAGTGGCCGATCTCGCGCCGACAAAGTGGACAGCCACCGTCATAAAACACAATGGGTCGACCGGCCGTAACCGGGCGGGAAGGCGCTACCGATTCAGGCATGTCCGACTGGCCCCGTCTGACGATGCTGCGCCTCCGCCAGGGATTTCAATGCCCGCTCGACGACGTCACGCGCCAGACCCTGGGTCATGTCGGGGTCTGCCGGGATCATCTCCGTGCGCACAGCCAGGGCCATCGCCAGCGCCTGCAGCACATCGCCGTTACAAGTATCTCCCAGCAAACCGATCTCGTTATCCAGGGTGTCCGTCAGCCGATCCAGCAACTGTTGCACCCGCACCGCCGAGCCAGTCTCTGGGTGCAGACGAAACTCGAAGGACACGGCCTCGCCACTCGGGGTGACATAGCGATAGGGCAATACGTCCATGGCTCTCTCCTTCGCGAACGGTTGGCGTGATCGTGCGGGTTGTGGAGTCTCGCAGAGCGACCCCTTCGCCATTGGGCCACGAAACCGGCAAACAGTTCGCCCGCACGACACAACCCGCGGTGGCAACCGACGCCGGACGCCTATCCCCCAAGACGCCACCAAGCGGTATCCTTTCAGCCCATGGATACTCGTTATCAGAACGCCGCTGGCCCGCCGCCCCTGCGCAAAGGGATGGGCCGCTAATGGCCCGTCGCCGCAAGCGCAGCATCCTGCGTCGCCTGGCCTGGTGGACGGGCGGCATCGTCGGACTCCTGCTGGGAATCGGGATCGGCGCCATGCTGGCATTGGTCGTCCTGTTCGCCCGGGTCGACCCCCCCTACGGTATGGCCATGGTCGTCGCTACCGACTGGCAAACTGCCTCCAACCGCCGCCCGGACTGGCAACGCCTGGACGATCTGCCAAGGCATCTGATGCTCGCGGTGATCGCGGCCGAGGACCAGCACTTCCCGAACCACAAAGGCTTCGATTGGGGCTCGGTACGCCAGGCACTGGGCGACCACGCCCGTGGTGGCCGTCTGCGCGGGGCCAGCACCATCAGTCAGCAAACCGCCAAGAACCTTTTTCTGTGGCACGGGCGTTCCTGGATCCGCAAGACGCTCGAGGCGGGATTTACCCTGGGCATGGAGACCCTCTGGCCCAAGCGGCGCATCCTGGAGATCTACCTTAACCTGGCGGAGTGGGGACCCGGCATCTACGGTATCGAGAATGCGGCACAGCACTACTTCGGCGTGTCCGCCACCGAACTGGACCGCCACCAATCGGCGCGCCTGGCCGCCATCCTGCCCAGCCCCGGGCGCATGAACCCCGTGCAGCCGGGTCCGCAACTGGACCGACGCATCGCCTGGGTTGAACGACAGATGGCCCAACTCGGCATCGCCTGGCTGGATCCAATGCTCCTGGAATGAGCCCACCTCCGCCCCGGTGCATTGTTCGCGGGAACTTCCTGCCCTTAGACTCACTCGCACGGGGCACGCAAGGAAGCCCCTTCCAGACATTGAGGTTAGCCGTGACCTATCTGCGTTCGCCGCGTTCTTTTCTCTCTCACCTGATTGTTTTGGTCGCCCTGATGCTGCTGATGCCCTGGGGGGGATTGTCGGCCCAGGAAGCGGGCGCGGACGCCTCCAGTGACGATCTGCGCCAGACGCTGATCGAGGCCCTGGAGAACGAAGAAGCGCGTGAGCGCCTGCTGGAAGCCCTGCGCTCCGACAGCGGCTCCAGCGAGGAAGACGCAGTCACCGATGCCGTGCCGGTAGACACCGGCGACAACGTATCTGTGGCCCGACAGATCGCCCTGCTCACGCAGTCGCTGGCCGAGGGTGCTGTTGCCGAGGTCCGTGCCCTGAACGACATCGCGGCGGATGTCGCCGAGCGTGTTCGTGCGGTCGAACCCACCGTGTTCGGGATGGCCGTAGTGGATCTTGCCAGCATCATCGTGTTCACGGTGGTGGTGTTTCTGGTGCTGCGGAGACTGGGTGCGCCCATGTTCACCGCCATCGACCGCTGGGCCCTGAACGCGGCGGAACACATGCGCCTGATGCGGGCGCTACCGGCGGTGATACTGGCCGCTGCCATCGATTTCCTGATCGTCATCCTGGCCTGGCTGGCCGGCTACGCCCTGGCCCTGTTCGTACTCGGCGAGTCCGGGGAGATGCTGACCCGGCACTCGCTGTTCCTGAACGCCTTCCTGCTGATCGAGGTGACCAAGGCCGCGCTGCGCCTGATCTTCGCGACTCGCTATAAAGGCCTGCGCCTGTTGCCAATGGCTGGGGACGAGGCCGCCTACTGGAATGCCTGGCTGGCCCGGATCGTCGGGTACATCGGCTACGGCCTGTTGCTCCTGGTACCGATCGCGAACAACCATATCTCGTCCGAGGCCGGGCGTTCCCTGGGCCTGATTGTGATGCTCACCGCCTTCTTGTACGCGGCGGTGATCATCCTCCAGAACCGCACGCGGGTGCACGACCGCCTGATTGCGCTGGCCAACCGGGCCGGATTCGCCTTTACCCGCATCCTGATCTCCCTGCTGGCGAATTTCTGGCACTGGATCGCGCTGCTGTACTTCCTGGCCCTGGCAGTGGTCAGCATCACGCGGCCGGAGGATGCCCTGCCCTTCATGGCCAAGGCCACTGGGCAAACCCTGCTCGCCGGTTTCGTCGGCGTCTTCGTCGCCAACCTGCTGACCCAGCTGATCGGCCGCCAGATCCACGTACCGGAAGAGACCCGGGAGAAGTTCCCATCGCTGGAACTGCGTCTGAACTCGTACATCCCGAAGGCGCTGAAAGTTATGCGCCTGGTAATCCTGCTGATTGTGCTGGCCGTGATCGGGGATGCATGGGGCGCATTCAGCCTGGCCAACTGGCTCGCGTCGGATACCGGCATGGCGGTGCTGGGGACCGCGATCTCGGTGGCACTGATCCTGTTGGCCGTGCTGGCCATCTGGCTGGTCTTCGCCAGCTGGATCGAGCACCGCATGAACCCCAACACCGGTGACGGCCTGCCGACGGCCCGCGAGGCCACGCTGCTGACCATCTTCCGCAACGCCGTCGCGATCGTGCTGATCGTGATGACCACCATGATCGTGCTGGCCGAGATCGGCGTGAACATCGGCCCGCTGCTGGCCGGCGCGGGTGTGCTCGGCCTCGCGGTCGGGTTTGGCGCACAGAAACTGGTGCAGGACGTCATCACCGGTGTCTTCATCCAGCTCGAAAATGCGATCAACGTCGGCGATGTGGTTACCGTGGCCGGCACCACCGGGGTCGTCGAACGCTTGACGATCCGTTCTCTGGGTCTGCGTGATCTCTCCGGCACTTACCACCTGATCCCGTTCTCTTCAGTCGACGCCGTGTCCAATTACATGCGCGAGTACGGCTACCATGTCGGCGAGTACGGCGTGGCCTACCGCGAGGATATCGACGAGGTCATCGTGCGCTTGCGCGAGGCCTTCGAGGAGCTCAAGGAAGATCCGGATCAGGGCCCCAATGTCCTCGACGAAATGGAGGTACACGGCGTGACCTCCCTTGGCGACAGCGCGGTCAATGTGCGGATCCGGATCAAGGCCCTTCCGGGCACCCAGTTCGGTCTGGGTCGAGCCTTCAACCGCCTGGTCAAGAAGCACTTCGACGCCGCCGGCATCGAGATTCCGTTCCCGCACCAGACCATCTACTTCGGTCAGGAGAAAGATGGCTCGGCACCGGCCGCCAATTTGCGCCTCCTCGAGGGGAAGGCCGAGGGCGATAAGGACGACAAGGACTATTCTCGTGACCAGCGGGCGCGTCCGAACCCGAAACACAAGGGCGACTATGACGAGGCCGACGATTGACCCTAACCCCGGCTTGGGGACACATCATCCTCGGGCTGGACGCCAAACGACGGGCCACAGTGGCGCACACGTGCACTGAATCGGCCCGCCGTTGCATCCAAAAGGTGCTTACCCTTTCCGGCCCGGGGGGATTTGGGTCAATATAGCCCCATGCGACTGTTAATCCTGCTCGCTCCTTTGTTGTTGCTCATTGCGTGGGCACCCGGACTCTGGGTGCGTCACACCATGAAGAAATACCAGCAGCCCGCGGATCGTTACGACGGCAACGGCGCGGAACTGGCGCGCGATCTTCTGGATCGCCACGGACTGCACAAGGTCAAGGTCGAAACCACCAAGACTGGCGACCACTACGACCCTGACACCCGCACCGTACGGCTATCGCCCGAGAATCACGACGGGCACTCGCTCACGGCCGTCACCGTGGCGGCCCACGAGGTCGGCCACGCGATACAGCATGCCGAGGGTTACGCCCCACTGCGGATGCGCAGCTACTTGGTGTGTGTCTCGGGTTATGGCCAACAGATTGGCGCCTGGCTTCTGGTCGCCATCCCCTTTATTACCATCATCGCTCGCCATCCGGCGCCGGCCATCTTGTTCTTCCTCGCCGGGGTTCTGTCGATGGGGCTCGCTGCACTGGTTCACTTCATCACCCTACCCACCGAGTTCGATGCGAGCTTCCGCCGCGCCATGCCGATGCTACGCGACGGCCACTACCTGCACCCACCGGACTATCCCCACGCCGAGCGCATCCTGAAAGCGGCGGCCTATACGTACCTGTCTCAGTCTCTGATGAGCCTGCTCAACATTGCCTCCTGGTTCCGGTATCTGCGTCGATGAGCGAGGCCGCAACGGTCGCGTGCCTCTTGTGCGGACATCCGACACAGGCCTTTCACCACCGTGGCGTGGGCAGCGCCTCGCCGGGCGACTATCGGCGTTGCCGCCACTGCGGTTTGAGCATGCTGGAGGCGGATGCCTGGCTTGATCGGGAAGAGGAACGCACCTATTACAAGACCCACGAAAATCGTCCGGGTGATCCAGGCTACCTCCTCCATCTGGAACGCCTGATCACCCCCTTGACCCAGGCAATACCGGCACCCGCCACCGGCCTCGACTGGGGCTGCGGGCCGCACCCGGTCCTGGCCGATCGGCTCCGGAAGAAGGGCTATCAGATGGCGGCCTGGGACCCTGCCTTCGGCCCAGCGCTACCCGCCGCGCCCGCCGATGGGTGGGATTTCATTACCTGCACCGAAGTCATTGAGCACCTGCACGAACCACGCGCCAGCCTGAAGGCGATGTTGCATCGGATTCGACCGGGCGGTGTCCTCGCCATCATGACCGAGTGGCTCCCCGAACCCCGTCAGTTCAATCGCTGGCACTACCGGCGCGATCCAACCCATGTGGCTTTCTACAGCCCCAATAGCCTGCGCTGGGCCGCTCAACACTTCGGCTGCACCGTGGACCTACCGGCCCGGGGGGTCGCGCTCTTCACCCGTTCCCAGTGCTCAGACGCCGAACATCCTTGAGGCGAAGCACGAGCCGAAACCTCGTCTCGGTCACAGGCCGCGAGGCATAGCACGGATCGCGGGAACCCTTTGGCGAACGGCCAGTCTGCCAATGGACACATGCCTCCTGCATCCCCGCCCACCCGGCACAATCAGGCCACGCTTGTTAAGCTAGGGTTAAGTACGGTCGAACAGAATGTACGTGTATCCACAAGGAGAAACCTCTATGAAGATTCGTTACCCGTCTCTCGCCGGGCTGATCGCGGCCGCCGCACTGGCACTGGCCAGCCCGCTGGCCATGGCCCAGGGCATGGGTCAACAGGGCCAGGGTGGCCAGGGCGGAGATCCGCAGATGGAGATGCAGCAGCTCCAGCAAACCCTCGCCGAAACGCAGCAGCAGGCCATCGAGAATAACCCCGATCTAGAACAGAAGGGTGAAGCGCTGGAAAACTTGGTGCTGGACAAGATGGAGGCCGCTGGCTACCAGCCCCGCCGCGATCTGGAGACCCTGGAATCCGCCGAGGAGCAGCTCCGCGATCCGGACCTGAGCGCCGAAGAGCGTCAGGAGCTCATCCAGACCGAAGAAGTCCAGCAGGCCCAGATGAACCTGCAGGAGGCCCAGCAGGCCGTCGCCCAGGATGAAGAGATCCTTGAGGCTCAGGAAGCCCTGCGCGAAGATCTGATGGCCGCCATGCGCCAGGAAAACGCCGATATCGACGACGTGATCGAACGCATGCAGTCCCTGCAACAACAGATGCAGCAGCAACAAGGTGGCCAGGGCGGCATGATGCGCTAAACGCACAACCCTGCCCGCCAATGAAGAAAGCCCGGCCTTTGTAAAAGGGACCGGGCTTTTCTTATGGGCAGGCTACAAGCCTGCGCAGGTCACTCAAGACGCCCCGTGGCCTGCGCAAGGGTGCGTAACGCCTCGCTCTGGCCATCCGGCACCTGGCTCCAGTCAAACCGCCAGCTCCAGTTGCCCGCGTCGACCGTCCCCGGGGTGTTCATGCGGGCCTCCGTTCCCTGCTCCAGTGCATCCTGCATCGGCAGGATCGCGAGTTGTGCCGGCGAACGATACGCCGCGCGTATCAGCGGCCAGGGCATCTCCTCGCCCGGTCCCTCGACCAACGTCGCAATCACATGCGCCTGCATGCCGGGATCCAGGGATCGGAACCAGCCCAGGGTGGTGTCGTTGTCGTGGGTGCCGGTGTACACGGCGCTCAGGTCATCGTGGTTCGCCGGCAGGTAGGGGTTGTCCTCTCCCCCCTCGAAGGCGAACTGAAGAATGCGCATTCCCGGAAGATCAAAGCGCAAACGCAAGGCCGTGACCTCCGGCGTGATGACGCCCAGGTCTTCCGCCAACAGCGGTAGCACGCCCAGGCGCGCCTGCAGCTTCTCGAAGAAATCTGCACCGGGCCCGGCGACCCAATGGCCCTGTGTGGCATCTGGCTCACTTGCCGGCACGGCCCAGCTCGCCTCGAACCCACGGAAGTGGTCGATACGCACCGCATCCACTGTCTCCAGCGTCCAGCGCATGCGCTCCACCCACCAGTCGTAACCCCGCTCGGCCAGACGGTGCCAACGGTAGTGTGGGTTGCCCCAGCGCTGCCCGGTTGCGGAGAAGTAATCCGGCGGGACACCGGCCACCGTTAGCGGGTGACCGGTGTCATCCAGGTCAAACAGATCGCGGTGGGCCCAGACCTCGGCCGAGTCATGGGCCACAAAGATCGGCATATCACCGAGGATGGTGACGTCCTTCTGGTGGGCGTAGTCGCGCACATCCTGCCACTGATCGAAGAGCACGAACTGGGCAAAACGTTCCGCCTCCAGGGCGAGCGCCGCCTCGTTCTCCACGTTCGCCAGGGCCTCGGGATCACGATCACGCAAGGCGGGCGGCCACTCCCACCAAGGGCGTCCGCCCTCACGCGCACGGACGACCACGAAACGGGCAAAGTCATCCAGCCAGACCGGGCCCTGGGCATCCCGAAAGGCCTGATAGGACTGCGCCCATCCCTCGTCCGCTTGCGCAATCTGTTCGCGCGCCTGCTGTAGAAGATTCGCGAGCGGCGTGCCGGTGCTATCCAGGCCCGCGCGCTCGGCCAGCCGCTGCGGGTCAATCAGACGCACATCGCCCGCGAAGGCCGAAATGCTGGCGTAGGGGGACCCATCCTCCTGCGGCGGATGCAGCGGCAGAATCTGCCACAGGGTGAAACCGGCATCTCGCGCCCAATCCAGGAAACGGAATGCCTCGTGCCCGAGCGTGCCGACCGGACCCGGGCCCGGCAGCGATACGGGATGCAATAGCACGCCGGCGCGGCGGCGCTGCATCAGGGGGTTACAGTGGTCTTCGCCTGCCTCCATCAACTACTGCCCCTTGCGCATGGTGCCGCCCGCCGCCGGATCACCGCCTCCGACGGACAGGACCTCACCCAGCGATTCGGGGACTTCAAGGTCCGCCAGCTGATAAAGCCGGGCAAGATGCCGCCGATAGAGCTGCTCAAAGTCGCTGACCGAGCCAGCCGGGTTGTACTCGCCGAACCACCAGCACCAGTCGGAGCCTTCGCACACCGCCAGTTGCTTGCGCAGCTCGGGGGTGTCCAGGGCCGGATGCCGAGCGATGGCCTGATCGACCGCCGTCCACGCCTCGATGAGCCGATCCCAACCGAGGTTCTTGTCCGGATCACCGATCCAGGTCGAAAAGGTCCCGTAGACCCAGGAGCCGGCCACCATTCCCGGCAGATCACCGCGATCCGCCCGAGGACCGGTGCGCTGACAGACATCCGAGAAGGTGCAGAGGTTCAGACGCGGGTTCTCGGCCAGGCGCTCGTACAACCCTCGGAGGAAGTGGAAGCCGTTGTCCGGGTAGTACTCCCAGGCATTCTCGCCATCCAGGATCACGGCGACGACGCCGCCGTCCGGTGACACCGCCGCAATGTTCTCCAGGTGATGAACAAAGTCGCCCACGGCGTCGTCGGCATGCCAATCGGCGTAGCGGAAACCAATGGCATCGGACAGCCCGTCATCACGGAAGAACAGCTCGATGGTCGAATCGCTCAAGCGATACGGGCGGTGCAACCAACCCTCCTGCTCGGCCAATCCTGTGTGCGACTCCGCGGTCTGACCCGCTGCGACCAGGCTATTGCCCAGCACCGTCTGGCCACTGGCCGTCCAGCAGATGCCGTAGTCGTCGAGAAGACGCACGGTAGGCTCGCTCAGGCTGCCCTCCGAAGGCCAGCAGCCCCGTGGACGGAATCCAAAGTGCTGCTCGAAGACCTCCAGCCCGCGCTCGATGTGCCAGCGCACACGGGCCTCGCCATCGGGATAGGCCAAGGCCTGCGGTAGCTCCACATCGGGCATTGCCTCGCGCGCGGAGTTCAGGTCGAGCAGCAACGGCATAATCGGGTGCGCGTAAGGGGTAAATGACAGTTCTACCCGTCCCTGCTCCGCCAGTTCGCGATAACGCGGCAGGATCGCCTTCACTTCATCGCGTATCAGCTTCAACAGGCGCCCGCGTACATCCCGGTTATAGCCCGTGTCCGCCTTCAACCAGCCCTGCACCTCCGGATAGGCACGGCGCACCGTTTCGCCCAGCCACGCGAGGTGGTAGCAGGTAGCCAGATCCTGGAAATAGCGGTTGTCCAGGTGGGCCAGCAGCACCGGATCTTCCAGCGCCTGGTGCGCCAGGGCGGCGAGACGCTCGAATAATGGAAACGGCTCGATCATTCGCGGGGCGTGGGCCCGCAGGCATACCCGAAGGATCTCGCGCCGCTGCACTGGGTCCACCGGGACGATATCCATCTGCAACAGGTCGAGCACGGGATCGCCGAAACTCGAGTGGCTCCCGATCCCGGACTCAAGGCGCTCGCCATAATCGGCGATCTGCTCCAGGAGGATGGGCGCGAAGTTCACCACCGCCCGCGCCTGGGGACAGGCCTCGAGGTGCGCGGCCATGTCGGTGTAGTCCTTCAGTGCATGCAGGTAGGTCCACGGCAGCACGTACTCGGCGCTGCCGGAATCGTAGTAATGCGGCTGATGCATGTGCCAGCAAAGCACCACATCAAGCTGAGGGGGCTGGGTGGCGAGCGCGGTACTCCCGGATTCAGCGGACATGGTGCGTGGCCTGGCCCAGCATCTCAGGCGTCACCACTCGCACCCCACCTGGGGAAACGAAGTAGTTGCGTGCGTCCGCCTCGTCGTCCACCCCGATCTCGGTGCCATCCGGTACCTTGCAGCCCTTGTCGATCACCGCATTGCGGATCACGCAGTCCTCGCCCACGGTGACACTCGGCAGAATGACCGAGTCCTCCACCGTGGCGCAGGCATTGACCTGCACGTTGGAAAACAGCAGGGAATGACGCACGGTACTGCCGGAGATGATGCAGCCACCAGAGACCATGGAATCGATCGCCATGCCGCGCCGATCCTCGTCATCGAAGACAAATTTCGCGGGCGGCAGCTGCTCCTGATACGTCCAGATTGGCCATTCGGAATCGTACAGGTTCAGTTCCGGGGTCACGCCAATAAGCTCCAGGTTCGCCTGCCAATAAGAGTCGATCGTCCCCACATCGCGCCAATACCCCTGACGCACACCCTGCTCATCGCGGAACGGATAGGCCATCACCCGATAGCGCTCGATGATGTTCGGAATGATGTCCTTCCCGAAATCGTGGCTGGAGAAGGTGTCATCCGCATCCTTGATGAGCTGTTCGAACAGAAACTGGGTGTTAATGACGTAGATGCCCATGGAGGCGAGCGAGTGGGTCTCGCTGCCGGGAATGGGTGCCGGGTCTTCAGGCTTCTCGGCAAACGAGGTGATACGGCTGGCCGCGTCCACGCCCATCACGCCGAATGCCTTCGCGCGCTCGCGTTCGACCTCCAGACAGCCGACGGTCATGTCGGCCCCGCTCTCCACATGGAAGGCAATCATCTGGCCGTAGTCCATCTTGTAGATATGGTCCCCGGCCAGGATCAGCACGTAGCTTGGATTGTGTTGCCGGATGATGTCGATGTTCTGATAGACCGCGTCAGCCGTGCCTGCGTACCAGGAGGTCTCGATCCGCTGCTGCGCCGGCAGCAGCTCAATAAACTCGCCAAACTCACCACGCAGGAAGCTCCAGCCGCGCTGCATGTGCTGGATCAACGAATGGGCCTTGTACTGCGTAACCACCGCCACCTGCCGGATGCCGGAGTTGATACAGTTAGACAGCGGGAAATCGATAATGCGGAACTTGCCCCCGAACGGCACGGCCGGCTTTGCCCGCCACAGGGTCAATTGTTTGAGACGCGAGCCACGCCCGCCGGCCAGGATCAGGGCCAAGGTCTCCCGGGTCAGGCGGCTAACGTAACGTTGCGGTTGCGGACTCATGCACCCATCCTTGCAAAAGGTTTGATTGTCTCACGTGGTCGGCGGATCCTCCCGAACCATGTCTTCCCACGTCCGAAACGCGAGTTTGATCCGAGTATGGCAACAGCCCCCAACAAATGCACCCGTTCTGTCACGGACCCGTTAGGACGTCTGGTCGAGGCGCGTCTTCATGATCCGCACAGCGTCCTCGGACATCATGCGCTGGATCAACAATCCGCCTGTTATCGCGCGTGGTTGCCGCACGCAGACGAGGCCTCCATCACACTTTCCAAGGGTCAAAGCGAGCCCCTGATCCCGGCCCCCGGCTTTCCCGGTCTGTTCCTCTGGCAGGGCTCGCCGGAGAGCCTGCCGGCGCACCCTCGGGTCGATTGGACGCCCCAGGGTGGCACGGGTTCATTACAAACCATTGACCCATGGAGCTTCGCACCGGATCTTCCCGACTTCGACCGCCACCTCTTTTCCGAGGGCCGCCACTGGCATGCCCACCGCATGCTGGGCGCTCACCCCACCACACGTGACGGCATCGACGGCGTGCGTTTCGCCGTCTGGGCCCCGAGTGCGGAACGCGTCTCGATCGTGGGAGACTTCAACCGCTGGGACGGCCGCTGTCACCCGATGACCGTGCACCCGGGGAGTGGCATCTGGGAGTTGTTCATCCCTGAGCTTGCCGAGGAAACGCTGTACAAGTTCGAGATTCGCAACCGCGAACAGGGCAGCCTGCATCTGAAGACCGACCCCTACGCCCGCGCCTACCAGGTCCGCCCGGAGACTGCCGCGCGCATCCAGCCCGCCAGCGACTACGCCTGGTACGACGAAGAATGGATGCAGAACCGCCATCCCGAGGCGTGGAAACACCGCCCCATGAGCATCTACGAGGTGCACCTGGGCTCCTGGCAGCGCAGCCCCGAGGGTCACTGGCCGACCTACCGCGAACTGGCGGAGCGTCTGGTGCCCTATGCCCGTGACCTGGGGTTTACTCATTTGGAGTTATTGCCGGTCACCGAGCACCCCTTCGACGGCTCCTGGGGTTACCAGAGCACCGGCTTCTTTGCCCCCACCTCGCGCTTCGGGCATCCGGACGACTTCCGCTACTTCGTCGACCAGGCCCACCAGGCGGGGCTAGGCGTGATCCTGGACTGGGTTCCGGGCCACTTCCCGCGCGACGACTTCGCGCTGGCCCGTTTCGACGGCACGGCGCTGTACGAACATGCCGACCCGCGCATCGGCGAGCATCGCGGCTGGGGCACCTTGATCTTCAACTACTCCCGCCCCGAGGTGCGCAACTTCCTGCTCTCCAGCGCCCTTTGCTGGGTGGAAGACTTCCACCTGGACGGGCTGCGCGTGGATGCCGTCGCCTCCATGCTCTATCGCGACTACGACCGCGAGGGCCAGGACTGGCTGCCCAACATCCACGGCGGCAACGAAAACCTGGAGGCCATCGACTTCCTGCGCCACCTCAACGAGACAGTACAGACCAGTCACCCGGGTGTCGCCATGATTGCCGAGGAGTCCACCGCATGGCCCGGTGTCAGTCGGCCGCCGTCCATGGGAGGCCTGGGTTTCACCATGAAGTGGAACATGGGCTGGATGCACGACACGCTGACCTACTTCGGCATGGACCCGTTGTACCGGCAGTACCACCACAACCAGCTGACCTTCGGGCAGCTCTACGCCTACAGCGAGAACTTCGTCCTGCCCTTTTCGCATGACGAAGTCGTGCACGGGAAACACAGTCTGCGCGGTCGCATGCCCGGCAACGAATGGGAACAGCACGCCAATCTGCGCCTGCTATACGCCTGGCAGTGGCTCTACCCTGGCAAGAAGCTGATGTTCATGGGCCAGGAATTTGGCCAGGGGCCGGAGTGGTCCGAAGATCGCGAGTTGGACTGGTATGTATTGCAGTACCCGCTACACAAGGGCCTGCAACAGCTGGTCCGCGACCTGAATCGGGTCTATCGGGACTGCCCGCCCCTGCACGCCCGGGAGTTCGAACCGGACGGCTTCGGGTGGCTGGATTGTGACGATGCCGAACATTCGACCATCAGCTTTTGGCGCCGGGACCACCATGGCCGGGCACAGATCGTAGTGCTGAATCTGACCCCGATGGAACGCCCCTCGCATCCAGTGCCCGCACCACATGCCGGTCATTGGCGCGTGCTCCTCAATACCGATGCCGATGTCTACGGCGGCGGCTCACGCGGCCCCGCTCACGCCCACGCAGAGCCGGTCGAGCGCCACGGCCACCCGGCCACGCTCTACCTGCATCTGCCGCCGCTGGCAGCGCTCTTGCTGGAGCCGGCCGAGGGGTAAACCCTGGGCCGGGCCGCAGGCCGCGTGACAGCGGCTTAGCGGGCCTCCATCCGGTACAAGCCACCGTCGGATTCGTCGGTCAGCACATAGAGGTGGCCGTTCGGGCCTTCGCGCACATCGCGAATGCGCCCGATCTTGCCGTGCAGCAGTTCCTCCATGTGCACGACCTCGTCGTCCTCGATGACGATGCGCAGGATGCGCTCGGCGCGCAGGCCGCCGGCCAGCAGGTTGCCCTGCCAGGTCTCGAAGCGATCCGAGGTGACCATGGCCAGCCCGGACGGCGCCAGGGTCGGCAGGAACTCGTAGACCGGGTCGAACATGTCAGCGTCCTGCCGAGCCTCGCCGAACGGCTCTTCGGAACGATAGTCACGCCCTCGGCTGACTACCGGCCAACCGTAGTTGCCCCCGGCCTCCATACGGTTCAGCTCGTCACCACCCCGCGGGCCATGGTCGGTCAGCCAGATGGTGTCGTCCGCCGGATCCACTACCAGTCCCTGGGAATTGCGCAGGCCATAGGCGTAGATGTGCGGCTGGGCGTCATCGCGATCGGCAAACGGGTTGTCGGCCGGGGCCGCGCCATCCTCGGTCAGGCGCAATAGCGAACCGGTATGCGACGACAGATCCTGGGACGGTTCTTCCTGGCGGCGGTCTCCAATGGTCATCAGCAACGTCCCGTCGGCCAACCAGGCCAGCCGCGAACCAAAGTGGCCGTGATTGCTGCCACCCCGATCTTGCTCGAAGATTTTCTCGAACTCGTGCAAGGTGCCGTCTTCCATCAGGCCGCGCCCCAATGCGGTGTAGGACTGATCCTCACTACCACTGGAATAGGTCAGGTAGACCCAGCCGTTATCCCGAAAATCGGGGTGCAGGGCCACATCCAGCAGACCGCCCTGCCCACTCGCGACCACGTCGGGTACACCCTCTACCTCGCGAGCGTTCCCACTTCGATCAATCTGCTTGAGAGTGCCACCGCGCTCGGTGACCAGGTAGCCCCCGCCAGGGAGGAATGCAACGGACCAGGGATGCTCCAGTCCACCGGCTACCTTTACCAAATCGAAGGACTCGTATTCGGTGGAAATCCCGGATTCAACCATCTCGCCAGCCTGCGCACCCGCCGTGAGCAGTACACTCGCACAAACCCCGGTAAGCAACGAATCCAACTTGCGACGCTGAATGGCCATGGCAACCTCCTTTGCTTGAAAACATGCCGTACCCATGCGACCAGCATGGTCTCCCGGTGTTCCCCAGAGGCCCGAGCCATCTCCCTCGCGCAACCGTCGTTTATCTACGCCTCCGGGCGCAGGTGCGGGAACAGGAGCACGTCGCGGATGGACGCGCTATTGGTCAGCAGCATCACCAGGCGGTCGATACCGATGCCCTCGCCCGCCGTCGGCGGCAGGCCGTACTCCAGGGCGCGGATGTAGTCGGCATCGTAGTGCATGGCCTCGGCGTCGCCGGCGTCCTTCTCCGCGACCTGCGCCTGGAAACGCTCGGCCTGGTCTTCCGGATCGTTCAGCTCGGAGAAGCCATTGGCGATCTCGCGCCCGCCTATGAACAACTCGAAGCGGTCGGTGACGAACGGGTCGTCATCGTTGCGCCGCGCCAAAGGCGAGACCTCGGTCGGATAGGCGGTGATGAAGGTCGGGTGACGCAGCTTGTTCTCGGCGGTGTACTCGAAGATCTCGGTCCACAACTTGCCGAGCCCGAAGCTCGCCTTGATCGGGATCCCCAGGCGCTCGCAGTGGGCGCGCACCTTTTCGATGTCCGCGAGGTCCTCGCTGCCGATCTCCGGGTTGTGCTCGAGGATCGCCTCGCGCACCGTCATACGGGTGAAGGGCTGGCCGAAGTCGTAGGTCTCGCCCTGGTACTCGATGGTGGTCGTGCCCAGCACGTCCTCGCACAGCCCGCGCAGCAGCGTCTCGGTGCGGTCCATCAGCGCGTGGTAGTCCACGAACGCCTCGTAGAACTCCAGCATCGTGAACTCGGGGTTGTGCCGCGTGGACAGCCCCTCGTTACGGAAATTGCGGTTGATCTCGAAGACCCTCTCGAAGCCGCCGACGACCAGGCGCTTCAGATACAGCTCCGGCGCAATGCGCAGGTACAGCGGCATATCCAGCGCATTGTGGTGCGTGGAAAACGGCCGCGCGGTCGCGCCGCCCGGGATCACCTGCATCATCGGGGTCTCCACCTCGATGAAGTCCTCGCGCTCGAAGTATTCGCGGATGTAGCGCACGATCCGGGTGCGGGTGCGGAACAGCTCGCGGCTGTCCGGGCTGGTGATCAGGTCCACGTAGCGCTGGCGGTAGCGCTGTTCCTGATCGGTCAGGCCGTGGAACTTCTCCGGCAGCGGGCGCAGGCTCTTCGTCAGCAGACGCAGCTCGTCCAGCTGCACGGTCAGCTCGCCGGTTTTCGTCTTGAACAGTGTCCCCTGCCCACCGACGATATCGCCCAGATCCCACTGCTTGAAGGCCGGGTACACGCCTTCCGGCAGGCTGTCGCGCTGGGCAAACAGCTGGATATCCCCGCTCTGGTCGCGCAGGCGAATGAAGCTCGCCTTGCCCATTACCCGCTTACCAACCATGCGGCCGGCGACCGTCACGCGGACGCCCTGTGCCTGTAGAGCCTCGCCTTCCGTCTCGTCGTGTGCGTTGTGCAGCGCGGCCGCCAGAGAATCGCGCCGGAAGTCATTGGGAAAGGCCGGACCGGCCTCGCGCAGCTCATTCAGCTTGGCGCGGCGTTGCGCGATCAGCTTGTTTTCATCGGTGGTTTCGGTCATCGGAAATCCAATGTAATAAGAGACTTACAAGCCGCTCTTCAGGCTGGCTTCAATAAACGGATCCAGGTCGCCATCCAGCACACCCTGGGTGTTGCCCACCTCGACGCCGGTGCGAAGATCCTTGATCCGCGACTGATCCAGCACGTACGACCGGATCTGGCTACCCCAGCCAATATCGGACTTGGTGTCCTCGACCGCCTGCTTCTCTGCATTACGCTCCTGTAGCTCCCGTTCGTAGAGCTTGGCGCGCAGCTGGTTCATCGCCATTTCGCGGTTCTTGTGCTGGGAGCGCCCGGCCTGGCAGGCCGTCACGACACCGGTCGGGACATGCGTGATGCGCACCGCCGAATCGGTCGTGTTCACGTGCTGACCACCAGCGCCGGACGAGCGGTAGGTATCCACTCGCAGATCTGCCGGATTGATCTCGATCTCGAAATTCTCGTCGATCTCCGGCGAGGCGAACACGGACGCGAACGAGGTATGGCGGCGGTTGCCTGAATCAAACGGCGACTTGCGCACCAGGCGGTGAACCCCAGTCTCCGTGCGCAACCAGCCAAAGGCGTACTCACCCTGGATATGCACGGTCGCGCTCTTGATACCGGCGGTTTCGCCCTCGGAGAGCTCAGTCACTTCGGCCTTGAAGCCCTTGTGTTCGGCCCAGCGCAGGTACATGCGCAGCAGCATGTTCGCCCAGTCCTGCGCCTCGGTGCCGCCAGAGCCGGCCTGGATGTCGAGGTAGGCGTTGGCCTCGTCCATATCGCCGGAGAACATGCGGCGAAACTCCAGGCCCTCAATACGCGCGGTGAGCGCCTCGACATCCGCCTCCACCGCCGACGCCGTCTCTTCGTCGTCATCGGCCTCGGCCATCTCCAGCAGGTCGCGGCTTTCGTCCAGCTGGATACCGATCTCGCGGATATTGACCACGACATTCTCGAGCTGGGCGCGCTCCTTGTTCAGGGCCTGGGCCTGTTCCGGGTCATTCCAGATATCCGGATTCTGTTCCAGCTCGCGCTGGACCTCCTCTAGCCGTTCTTCCTTGGCAGGGTAGTCAAAGATACCCCCTAAGGCCTTCCAGGCGGCCTTTCAGATCATCAATCCGGGAATACAGCGCGTTCAGTTCCATGGCAGTTTCCGTCGGGTGCCGCAGGTTTCACGACACGTTCCATCGCATGAGAAGAAAAGCCGCGCAGTATAACACCCACCAACGTCTTCAGGGCCTGCGCGGGCGGCGCCACAGCGCTAGTGCGTCGCGTCGCGTCAGCACCAGGGGAATCCCAGGCTGCCCCGAACCCTCGCCTGCATGGGGGCCATCGGGGTCAATAAACTCGAGGGCACTCAATTCCCCGCGAAGCAGGGCACGTACCTTGGGCGCCACCACGTCCTCGGCCACCGATTCCAGCAACTCCAGTCGCCGCTCGTACGAGGGCGGCGCGGCCAGCGCATCGACCACCACCACGGTGTCCCCATGCTCCGACGGCGCCGCCGCCGGGTCGGCCTGCCAGTCAACGTCGGCGCCGCGGGCCAACCAACGCGCAATCGTCCCACCGCCACATACTCGGCGCACGGGCGTTGCCTTGGAGGCGCAACCCGGGGACCACAACCAGAGTCCATGAACGCCACCGCGACCCTCGCGTTCGCGTTCCAGGTTCACCGGATGCTGAAACCAGACCATCTGCAGACCATTGCTAAGCACCTGAAGGCGCCGCGCCAGGTCGTCCTTAAGAGATGGTGTTCCCATCGACCGACCCAGCCCCACCGACGGCGGCAGCCCTGCCGCTTGGCCTTCGGCCTCGAGCAATAATTCCCACAACCCGTCCTCCGAGAGCTGGAGGGTCGCACCGGCTGCTTCGAGCTCGGGCTCGGCGGCGGACCACAAGGCCTCGCGTTCGGCATCGGCCACGGGACCGACCGGATGGGCGACCAGATCCTTCATCCCTGGAGTGAGTTGCACAGGCTGGGCCAGCCAGGTCCGCCGGCCCTGTTCCGGCTGGCGATAATCCAGGGAGTCAGCCAACGCAGCCTCCCAGCCCACCGCGATCTTCGTCCTACGGTGGGCCTGGGCACGCCCCAGCCAGCGTCCCAACCGTCGCACCCACGGCGACGGATGATGACCCTCCATCCCTGCTGGAGACGCCCATAGCCCTGGCAATAGATGGACGACTCGTGGTCGAGCGTCGGTCATCGTTGCAATCCGACGCGCGTCAGGACGACGATCGAAATCGGCGGCGGCATGCGCAGATGCCCGGCGCGCTGATACTTCATGCTCACTCCCAGTGGTCCCAGAACTCGGGCATCCTACCACCCGCCCCACACCGGAACGCGCGCCCGACAGGAACGCTCAGGCCCGGCATTTGGTCTATACCTTTACATACGTGAACAGGGCGGACTCACGATGAACCGTCAGTACGCATCCCAACACCGACCCCGAATTAACCGTCACAGAGGCGCCGCACTCTTCGCATGCCTCGCGGCCGGCGCCTTGCTGATGTTCGCCGTTCCAGGCGCCGCCGAAGACTATCCGGCGGATTCGAGCATTGATTGGCAGGACTGGGACAGTGCGCTCTTCGAAGAGTCCGAGGCCCGCGAACGCCCGATCTTCTTCTACTTCCACGGCCAATGGTGCACCTGGTGTCGAGACTTTCAGGACGAATCGCTGGAAAACCCGGATGTAGTGGAATCGATTGAGCGCGACTACATCCCAGTGCTGGTCGATTTGGACGAACGCGCGGACCTGTTCCGGCGCTATGGCGGCCGGGGCCTGCCCTTCGTAGTCATCGTGAACCACGAAGACGAGATGCTGACCCGGTTCACCGGGCATGTGAATCCCCGCGACCTGCAGAACATCCTGGAGAGCCAGCGCGACATGTTCTCCGTCACCGGGCGCGAGATCACGCCGGACGACGCTGGCATCGATGACCTGGACGCCTTTCTCGAAATGCTCGGCGAGGTCTACGACGAACGTGCCGACCGCCTCAGCGGCAGCGCCACATTTGGCACCTTGAGCAAACGCCCCCAGCCATGGACCTACCGCTTCCTGCTGGGCCAGAAAGAGTGGGAAGACCGCATGCCCGGCCTGCTCGACCAGATCGCGGAGGATCTCTACGACGAAGTCGAGGGCGGGTTCTTCTTCTTTCACGACCCCGACCAGCGCGATCCCGTCCTGGCGCTGGAGACCTCCAAGCGCCTGGACCAGAACGCCGCCTTCATGTGGCTGTTCGCCGATGCCTACGAAGCGCTGGGTGACGACCACTACGTGGAGATCGCCCAGGGGATTCGCGACTACTTTCGGGAACAGCTTTGGGATCAACGCCAGCTACGCTTCGGCAACAGCCAGTACGCCGACCGCGACTACTACCAACTGGACCCGGAGACTCGCCGCGCCACCGACCCACCGCAGGTCGACCGCAACACCTACGCAGACACCTCCGGGCAGGCCATCGCGGCCCTCGCCAATCTGGCTCGGGTCACCAAGGACGAGGAGACGCTGGAGTGGGCGCTGGAAGCCATGGAAGCGCTAGATCGCTATCTCCAGACCGAACGCGGCTACCTGCACGGCATTACGGCCGCGGGCCGCCCGGCAATGGAGGGCTATCTTCCCTCGCAGATCTGGCCCGAGATCGCTCGGCAGGAACTCGCACGTGCCGTATACGCGCTGGAAGGCGAACAACCGGAGCTACCGGACCCGGTCGCTGCCCTGGATCGCCTGGAGCCATTTTTCGATGAAGCGTTAGGAGCGCATGCCGAACGCGTAGGGACCGACCTGGAACCCTGGTCCGAGACCCGTACCCAAGCGGCGCTCGCCTGGTGGCTATACCGGCTGGAGGACGAGGCCATCGAGGCCTCGCACATCGACCGCGACACCGTACGAGAACGCCTCCGCATCGAGCCCGGCGCCGACCCGGACGACGTCGCCCTGGGCTTTGATGCGCTGCACCGAGGCTTCTGACAACATGAAGGGTGGGGGTGTTGAGTCGTACCCTCCCCTTCCAACTGCCCGAACACGCTCACACGAACGCTTCTCTAGTGAGGCGCCGATTTAAACCAGCGTCTCCCTAGGTGTGATCTCTCAATAGGTTGTCCACGGGACGACTCCGAAGGATGCTGAGTTTGCGGACTGAGCCATTCCCAAGGAGGACGCCCCGTGAACCTTCACCAAAATGCCTTAATGGGCCCCCGCGGTCGAGAGCGGATGGCTCGTCTGGTCGTGGATCACGGCCAGAGCCTTCGGGCCACGGCCCGCGCCGTTGGCGTGGATCCGAAGACCGTGCAGCGCTGGGTCCAGCGGTTCCAGGAGGCGGGCCGTTCAGGTCTTGTGGACCGTTCGT
>NZ_AQXQ01000009.1 GCF_000376865.1 Thioalkalivibrio sp. ALJ7
CCCCCTGTTTTCCGAGACAAGGCGCGTCGTGCAGCGGGTAGTGGTTCTACCCGCCCGTTTCTGATGGATTCGGGGCGCAACGCAGGATCGGGCCATATTCATTCAGAATCGGGGGCACCAACCCGACAAGTGATTGAAAGAGCGGGCTCGGCCGCCCGTTGTTGATCAAAAACGGGCGCGGGAACGGCGTTGCGGTTCCCTTGTGCAGAGTGACTGCACGGCAGTCACCGCGCCTTGTTCGCACGCAAAAGCGACTCGAGCGCGGACGTGCGATTCAATCAGCGTCTCCCTTAGGGGTACTTCAGAGTCTACGGGGTGAAATTGCTCGTCCGGACCCTGTAAACGGGGCCGCTGGCACTGCATACTGCGGGGCTATGGAATCGCGCCTGGTGGATATGCAGAGTCGCTCCGAAGAAGATCGGGCGGAGGTCAGCCTGCGCCCGAAACGGCTCGCGGACTACACGGGTCAGCCTCGTGTTGTCGAGCAGCTGGGGTTGTTCATCGAGGCCGCGCGCGCACGCGACGAGGCCCTGGATCACACCCTGGTGGCCGGCCCGCCCGGGCTTGGCAAGACCACGCTTGCGCATATCGTGGCCCACGAGCTGGGTGTGGGGCTGCGTCAGACCTCCGGTCCGGTGCTGGAGCGCGCCGGTGACCTCGCGGCCATCCTGACTGCGCTGGAACCCCGAGATGTGCTGTTCGTGGACGAGATCCATCGCCTGCCGACGGTGGTGGAGGAGATCCTGTATCCGGCGCTGGAAGACGGCCAACTGGATATCGTGATCGGCGAGGGTCCGGCCGCGCGCTCGATCAAGGTGGATCTGCCGCCGTTCACATTGGTGGGGGCCACGACCCGGGCCGGTCTGCTCTCGGCTCCGTTACGTGACCGGTTCGGTATCGTGCAGCGTCTTGATCATTACACTGTCACGGACCTCGCGCATATTGTGAATCGTGCGGCCGGGCTGCTGGGTGTGGGGATCGAGCCCGAGGGCGCGGCGGAGATCGCCCGCCGCGGGCGAGGCACTCCACGCCTGGCCAATCGCTTGCTGCGCCGGGTGCGCGATTTTGCCCAGGTGCGGGCCGATGGGGTGGTGACGCACGAGGTCGCCTCCCAGGCGCTGGACCTGCTGGCGATCGACGCTTCGGGTCTGGATGCCCAGGACCGGCGCCTGCTGGAGGTGCTGGTCGAGAAATTCGATGGTGGCCCGGTCGGCGTGGAGAGCCTCGCCACGGCCATGAACGAGGACCGCGGTACGCTGGAGGATGTGGTCGAACCGTTTCTGATTCAGCAAGGCTATCTGCAGCGCACCCCGCGCGGGCGCCAGGCGACTCGGCGCACGCTGGCCATGTTTGGCCTGACGCGCATGGAGGAGGGCGATCTGCTGACGCCGGTGGCCCGGGACGCGAACTCTTCATGACGGTGGAGTTCGAATGGCCGGTGCGCGTGTATTACGAGGACACCGATGCCGGTGGCGTGGTGTATCACGCGAACTATCTCAAATTCATGGAGCGCGCCCGCACCGAGTGGCTGCGCGCCCTGGGTTTTGAGCAGGACCAGTTGCGCGCCGAATACGGAATTGTGTTCGCCGTGCGGCGTCTGGCTGTAGAGATGCAGCGCCCGGCGCATTTTAACGAGGCGCTGGTCACCACCTGCCAGGTGCAGCGCTTACGCCGCGCGAGCGTCGAGTTCGAGCAGGTCGTGCGACGTGACACGACGGTGCTGGCGACCGGGCAGGTGGGGATCGCCTGTGTGGATGTGGCGCGGCAGGCGCCGGTGGCGGTCCCCGACGAAGTGGCGCGCGCGATGCGTGCGGCGGAAGGAACAACGGCATAACGGGAGACGGACAAGTGACAGTCGATTTTTCGATGTACCAGCTGATCATGGATGCCAGCCTGATCGTGCAGCTGGTCATGGTGATCCTGGTGATCGCCTCGGTGCTCTCCTGGCTGGTGATTATCATCAAGGCGCGCTCCCTGAACGCGGCTCATCGCGCCAGCGACGAGTTCGAGGAACGTTTTTGGTCGGGTGCGGACCTGTCGCACCTGTATGAGGGCGTGCGCCGCAAGCCCGAGATGTCCGGGATGGAGCACGTATTCTCCTCCGGGTTCAAGGAGTTTCTACGTGCCCGCCAGCACGGAATGTCAGCTGGCGAACCCGCTTATCGCGCGATGCGGGTGGCCATTGCGCGCGAGACCGACGAGATGGAGCGCTACCTGCAGTTCCTCGCCACGGTGGGCTCCACCAGCCCGTATATCGGCTTGTTCGGCACCGTCTGGGGGATCATGCACGCCTTCCTCGGTCTTTCCGGGGTGCAGCAGGCGACGCTTGCGATGGTGGCCCCAGGGATCGCCGAGGCGCTGATCGCGACCGCGCTGGGCCTGTTTGCCGCTATCCCGGCGGTGATTGCCTACAACAGGTTCGCTGGAGATGTGGATCGGGTGGCAGGTCGCCTGGAAAACTTCAGCGACGAGTTCGTGGCCCTGCTGAACCGCCAGGGTGCGGGCAAGCCCGCCGAGGGTGCCGCCGGGGCGCCGGCCTAAGCCATGGCCGAGTCTCGTCGTAATAGCCGTCGCCTGCGGCGGCCCATGTCGCAGATCAACGTCGTGCCGTTCATCGACGTGATGTTGGTGCTGCTGATCATCTTCATGATCACCGCCCCGATGCTGCAGCAGGGCGTGGAGGTGGATCTGCCGGAGGCGGATGCCGAATCTATGGAACAGGACCAGCAGGCAGCCGAGCCGTTGGTCGTGACCGTCGCGGCCTCCGGGGCGATGAGCCTGAATCAGGGGCCTTACGTCAACGAGCCGCTAGCGCCGCAGGAAATGACCGAGATCGTGCGCGACTTCCTTGCCGAGAATCCGGGCACCCAGACCTTTGTGCGTGGCGATCGCAATGTGGATTACGGCCGGGTGATCGACGCGATGGTTGCCCTGCAGCGTGCCGGGGGTGGCCGTGTCGGCTTGATCACCGAGCCGCCACGCGATAACCAGGACTGAGCCAACCGCCGTGTTCGAGCTCCTGCGCCGCCACCCGTTTAGTCTGCTCCTCGTTCTGCTTCTGCACGGGGTGTTGTTCGCGGCGTTATTGCTGAATGTCAGCCTGATCTCGCCCTCGACTTCATCCTCGCGCGCGGCGGTGGAGATCGCCATGCAGGAGGACATCGAGGTGATCGATGCGGTGGCCGTGGATGCCGAGACCTTCGATCGCATCGAGCACGAGCGTGTAGTGGCCGAACAGGAACAGGTTGCCGAGCAACTTCGTGAGCAGGAAGATCAGCGTCGCGCCGAAGAACAGGCCCGGCGCGAGGAAGAGGAGCGCCAGGCCGAGGAGCAAAGGCGCCGCGAGGAAGAAGAGCGCGCGCGCCAGCAGGCCATCGAAGAGGCCGAACAGGCCCGGCGTGAAGCCGAGGAAGAGCGCCAGCGGGCGCGCGAAGAAGCCGAGGCCGAGCGGGAGCAGATCCGTCAGGAACGCGAGGCGGCGGAACGGGAGCGGCGTGAGGCCGAGGAGGCCCGCGAACGCGAGGAAGCCGAACGCCGGGAACGCGAGGAGGCAGAGCGCCAGGCTCAGGAGGAGGCGGAGCGGCGTGAGCGTGAGGAGGCCGAACGCCGTGAGCAGGAAGAGGCCGAGCGCCGGGCCGAGCAGGAGCGCGAGCTGGAGGAACAGCGCCGCCGCGAACAGATGGAGCGCGAGCGCGAGCGCATGGCCGAGGCCCAGTCTCGGCGCGAGGCTGCCGAACGCCAGGCACAGCTGGATCGAGAGATCGACGAGTGGCGTTCACAGGTGCAGTCGGTGGTGCAGCGGCGCTGGCGTCAGCCCTCGGGAGTGGATAGTTCAGACCGTGCCATTGTTCTCGTGCGTGTGAACGAGGCCGGGCGTATCATCAATTTCGATATCGAGAGCTGTTCCGGTGGGTCTGCCTTCTGCAGCTCGGTTCAGCAGACCATGGATCGTCTGTCCTCGCTGCCACGCCCGCCGGATGCGGATGCCGTGCGCGGCGGGGTGCGGATTCGTTTCGAGCCGGACTGATCGGTTACAAGCCGGGCAATGAGGAACACCATGCAACGAGTGATTCACGCAATGCTGCTGGGGCTGGCGCTGCTTTGGTCGGCCCAGGCCCAGGCCGTGCTGGAAGTGACGGTGACCGAAGGGGTGACTGGAGCGATCCCGGTCGCGGTGGCCCCGTTTGCCTGGGAGGGTGAGGGCAGCCCTGATGAGGAGGTCGACTCGATCCTGGCCGCGAACCTGACCCGTAGCGGGCTGTTCGAGGTCGAGCGCGAGGGTCTGCCCTCGGCGCCCTCGGGCCCGGCCGATTTCCTTGCCGAGCCCTGGGCGGACGCCGGTATGGAATATCTGGTGGTCGGTTCCAAGCGCCAGGACGGGGATAACGTGATCGTGGAGTTCCACGTATTCGACGTGCTGGCGGAGGAGCGCCTGGGCGGTTGGCGTATCCCCGTGCCGGCGGACATGCTGCGCCGTGGCGCGCATCGTGTTTCGGATATCGTCTACGAGCAGATCACCGGTGATCCGGGTGCCTTCAGTGCACGGATTGCATTCGTCAGCGTCGAGCGTCAGAACGACTCCCGCGAGTTTCGCCTGGAGGTGGCCGATTCCGACGGGGCCAACCCGCGCACCCTGTTCCGTTCCGAGGACCCGATCATGTCGCCGGACTGGTCGCCGGACGGGCGCGAACTGGTGTACGTGTCGTTCGAAAACCGCCGCTCCGAGGTCTTTCGCCAGAACGTGGAGACCGGCGAGCGTTCGCGGATTGCGAGTTTTACCGGCATCAACAGCGCCCCGGCCTGGTCGCCGGACGGGCGACATCTGGCGTTGAGTCTGTCACGTGACGGCTCGCCGAACATCTACGTAATGGATCTGGACTCCGGTGACCTGCGGCAGTTGACGCGTTCCAGTGCTATCGAGACCGAGCCGGTCTGGTCACCGGATGGCGAGACCATCTACTTCACCTCCGACCGAGCGGGTGCGCCGCAGATCTACGCCCAGCCTGCGGGTGGCGGTAACGCGCGGCGTCTGACGTTCGAAAGCGGCTACGCGGCCGCGGCTACGATCTCTCCGGATGGTCGTTCACTGGTGTATGTGCACGGGGGTGATGGTGGATTTCAGCTGGCGCGTCTCGATCTGGATGATCGCCGTGTGACGCGCCTCACGGACGGACGGGATGCAGAATCGCCAAGCTTTGCCCCCAATGGCAGCATGATTCTCTATGCCATGACAGACCGGGGTCGCGGTGTGCTGGGTTCGGTGAGTCGGGACGGGCAAGTCCACCAGCGGTTGGCGGCCCGTGAGGGCGAGGTACGCGAGCCTGCCTGGTCGCCCCTGAATTGAACGTTGACCCCTTATTATTGTGATCTCCTTTCGAGGAAACGAAAGCCATGAATAACGTTTTTCGCCTGACCCTTGCAGCCGTTTTGGTGGCCGCCTTGTCGGCTTGTGCCACCCCGACCCGTGATGCCGAAGACGCCGAGCGTGAAGCCGAGCGTGAAGCGGCTGCCGAGCAAGAGCGCGCCGAACGTGCCGAGCGCGAAGCGGCCGAGGCTCGCGGTCTTGGCCGCGATCGAGAGTTTGACGCGGCCGCTTTGGACGATCCCGACAGCCCGCTGGCTGAGCGTATGGTGTACTTCGACTTCGACCGCGATGAGGTGAAGTCCGAGCATATGCCGATGCTGGAGGCGCACGCGGCCTATCTGTCGCAGAATCCGGGTGCGCGGATGCGTCTGGAAGGGCATACCGACGAGCGCGGCACGCGCGAGTACAACCTGGCGCTGGGTGAGCGGCGCGCACAGTCGGTACGCCGGGTGTTGAACCTTAATGGCGCTTCGGATGACCAACTCGAGGTCATCAGTTATGGTGAAGAGATGCCGGTCGCCTTCCAGCAGAACGAGGAGGCCTGGGCCAAGAATCGCCGGGTTGAGCTGGTCTACGAATCCCGGCGCTGATTACGGGAAGTCCGATGCCTTTAGTGGTTGAACAGTCTTGCGGAAATGCCCCCTCGGGGGCATTTCTGTTTCGGTGGCCGGGGCGCTCGATTGCTCTGGCGTTCGCGTTGTTTGCCCTGGTCACCATGGCGCCGCTGGTGCCGGGGCCCGCTGGTGCCCAGGACGACACGGTGTTCGCGACGCAGTCCCAGATCCGCCAGCTGGATCGGCGCCTGGAGCGCATCGAGCGGGTCCTGGATTCCAGCGCGATGAATGAGCTGTTGCAGGTCTCCGAGTCCCTCAACCGCGATCTGCGCGAGATGCGCGGAGAGGTGGAGACGCTCCGCCACGAGGTGAATCGCCTCAGTACACGCCAGCGTGACCAGTTCCGACATCTCGATGAGCGGGTGGCGGCAGTCGAGGGCGGGGCCGTGGTAGCCGATGACGGCGCGAGTGAGGAGGTCGTGCAGCTGGATCTTCCTGAGGCCGACGAGCAGGCCGCCTATCAAGATGCCTTTGACGACCTGATGTCCGGTGACTACACCACCGCCATCCGGAAGCTGGAGCGCTTCATCGAGGATTACCCGGATGGGAATTTTGCGGCCAACGCCTGGTACTGGCTGGCTGAGGCGAAGTATGCCAGCGGCGAATTCGACGCCGCGCTGGAAGACTTCGAGCGCCTTCGCGAGGACTTCCCTGAAAGTGACAAGAGCGGGGACGCCCTGTTAAAGATCGGCTATTCGCACTACGAGTTGGAAAACTTCGACGAAGCTCGCGAGGCGCTGGAGGCGGTGCGCGCCGATTACGGCGGGACCACCCTGGATCGCCTGGCCCGCGAACGCCTGCGGCGGATCGACGAGGCCCAATGAGCGAAACATCGTTGCGGGACGCCCGCAGCGCTGACCTGGTGGATCCGGTCAGTCAGCGCCTTCGCATCACCGAGATGTTCATCTCGCTACAGGGCGAGGCGGCTCAGGTCGGCTGGCCCACCGCGTTTGTGCGCCTGACCGGTTGCCCACTACGTTGCCGTTGGTGCGACAGTGAGTACGCGTTCGAGGGTGGAGAGGCCTTGCCGCTGACCTCCATCCTCGACTGGGTCGGGCGTGCTGGCGTGCGCCATGTCTGCGTGACGGGGGGCGAGCCACTGGCGCAGCCGGGTTGTCTTCCCCTGTTGGCGGGTCTTTGCGACGCGGGTTTTGCGGTCTCGCTGGAGACCAGTGGGGCGATGGACGTATCGGCTGTCGATCCGCGCGTAGCGGTGGTTATGGATTGGAAAGCGCCCGGTTCGGGCGAGGCCGAACGTAACCGCGAGGCGAACCTTCCTCGATTGAAGGCTGGCGACCAGCTGAAGTTTGTGCTCGCCGGGCGCGACGATTTCGAATGGGCCCGGACTGAGCTGGTGCGCCTGGGGCTGGACCCCGAGGTGGAGGTGCTGTTCTCGCCCGTATTCGGCGAACTGGAGCCGCGTAGCCTCGCGGACTGGATCGTGGCCGAGCGTCTTCCAGTCCGCTTTCAGGTACAACTACACAAGCTCCTTTGGGGCGACCAGCCGGGGCGCTAGGATGCACGTACCCGCGGAGAAGGCCGTGGTCCTGCTCTCGGGCGGTCTTGACTCGGCGACCTGTCTGGCGATGGCGCGGGCCGAGGGTTTCGAGTGCCACGCCCTGTCCATTGATTATGGTCAGCGCCACCGTTCAGAACTGGATGCGGCCCGGCGTGTCGCCGCCGCTCAGGGTGTGACGGACCATCGCGTGGTTGCGGTGGACCTGAGTGCCATTGGTGGGTCGGCACTGACGGACCCGGCGATCGATGTCCCGACCACGCCGACTGAAGGCATCCCCGTCACCTACGTACCTGCCCGCAACACGGTCTTTTTGTCGCTGGCCCTGGGGCTGGCCGAGACGCTGGATGCGCGCCTGCTCTATGTGGGGGCCAATGCGGTGGACTATTCCGGGTATCCGGATTGCCGTCCGGCCTTTATCGAGGCCTTTCGTGATCTGGCGTGCGTGGCAACCCGAAGCGGCGTAGAGGGTGTGCCCTGGGAGGTGCGTGCCCCGCTCATGCATTTAAGCAAAGCCGAGATTATCCAGGCCGGCGCGCGTCTCGGCGTGGACTATAGTCAGACGATTAGCTGCTATCAGGCCGACGCGGAGGGCCGCGCTTGCGGTCGCTGCGACAGCTGCCGCATCCGCCGCGAGGGATTTGCCGCCGCCGGCGTCACCGATCCAACCCGCTACGCCACACCATAGGTCTCGCCTGAGGCTTGGGGGCCCAGGCCCGGGTAATTCCGGAATGAATTCGGGGTCGATCTCGTCTAGCGTCCGATGTATGCTGCGCACCCCATGGGTGCAGGCTTGCCCTGAAATCTTTCGTCGAGAGGATACGTGATGGAATTCTCCAGTTTTTCAACGGCCGCTTTGGCGTTCCTGGGCGGGACCTTCATTCTCGCCTTTATCATGGGCGCCGTCGCAAACAAGACCAACTTCTGCACCATGGGTGCGGTGTCCGATTGGGTCAACATGGGCGACACCGGGCGTATGCGTTCCTGGCTGCTCGCGATTGCCACTGCGATGTTGGGCGTCGCGCTGCTCGAGTTCTTTGGGGTTCTGAGCGCCGAGGGCTCCTTCCCTCCCTATCGCGGTGAAAACCTGAACTGGTTGGGCCATGTCATCGGTGGCTTCCTGTTCGGGATTGGTATGACCTATGCCTCCGGCTGCGGTAACAAGACGCTGGTGCGTGTCGGTGGCGGCAATATCAAGTCGGTGATGGTGATGATTATCATCGGGGTCATCGCCTTCTGGCTGACCAGCCGCGAAACCGTGTTTGGTACCGGCCAGACGCTGTTCCAGTTGCTGTTCGGCTGGATGGACAGCGCGGCTATCCGCCTGGAAGGCGGCCAGGATCTGGGCTCGATCATCGCCGGTGACGGCGCGGACACCGCCCGCCTGGTGCTGGGCCTGGTGATCGGTGTGCTGCTTCTCGCACTGATCTTCAAGGCCGCGGACTTCCGCCGCAGCTTCGACAATGTCCTTGGCGGCCTGGTGATCGGCCTGGTCGTGATCGGCGCCTGGTGGTTGACCAGCAACGTGCAGGTCGACGATGGCATGGGCGGCGTTTACAGCGCCCAGGAATATATCCAGGAGTGGGACTTTGTCTCCGACGCCGATGACGGCGAGCGCCCGGCCTTGTCCGCTCCCTGGGCCAACCAGTCGTTCACGTTTATCAACCCGATGGGGCAGAGCGTGGGCTACGTGTCCAGTGGCTTCGATCGCACCCTGCTGTACTTCGGTGTGATGGCGCTGGCCGGTGTGATCCTGGGTTCGTTCTTCTGGGCTCTGGTCTCCCGTAGCTTCCGGGTGGAGTGGTTCTCCTCCTTCCGCGATTTCGTCAACCACTTCTTCGGTGGGATCCTCATGGGTGTCGGCGGCATCCTGGCGCTGGGCTGCACCATTGGGCAGGCCGTGACCGGTATCTCCACGCTGGCCCTGGGTGGCTTCCTCACGTTTGCGTTCATCGTGTTCGGTTCTGCCCTGACCATGAAGATCCAGTACTACAAGATGGTCTACGAAGAGGAGGCCAGCTTCGGCAAGGCGCTGATCACCTCGCTGGTGGACATGAAGCTGCTGCCGGGTGGTCTGCGCAAGCTTGAGGCCATCTGATTGGCTGCCGGGGGTGCGCTTGCGTTTTCCCCGGCGGTTCGTACACTACGCGCCGAAGGCTCGGCACCCCCGGGCCTTCGGTAGTGCCAGTACCGGGTCGTTAGCTCAGTTGGTAGAGCAGTTGGCTTTTAACCAATTGGTCGTAGGTTCGAATCCTACACGACCCACCATATTCATCCGGTCGGCAGTCCAGATCGGCGCGAAGGCCCGCTTTTGCGGGCTTTTTGTGTTTACAGGGGCGGAACAGGCTAAAATGCGCGCCTTTTAAGCGAAGCGAAAGTGGCGGAACTGGTAGACGCGCTGGGTTTAGGTCCCAGTGGGGTAAAACCCGTGAGAGTTCGAGTCTCTCCTTTCGCACCATGAATCCCAAGAATTGGTCCCGAACCGAGGCACCGGATGGTGCCTGATCATCGGCAGGGATGACCGATATTCCGAATACTGACGAGGCCCTCCATGCAAGTTTCTGTTGAAGCCACCGGCAACCTGGAACGCAAGATGACCATCCAGGTCCCCTCCGAGCGGATCGACACCGAGGTCGACAATCGCCTGAAGTCCCTGGCCAAACGGGTCAAGCTGGACGGTTTTCGTCCCGGCAAGGTCCCGCTGAAGGTCGTACGCCAGCGTTACGGCACCGGCGTGTACCAGGAGGTGTTGAGCGAAGTCCTGCAGGAGAGCTACCGCGAGGCGGTGCAGCAGGAAGGGCTGGAGCCGGCCGGCAATCCGAGCATCGAGCCGACCAATCTCGAAGGCGGCGACGCCATCGAGTTCACCGCCAGCTTCCAGGTGTTCCCCGACGTGGAAGTGGCCGATTTCGCCGATGTCGAGATCGAGCGACCGGTCGCCGAGGTGGGTGACGAGGACATCGATCGAGTGATTGACTCCCTGCGCGAGCAGAACAAGGAGTGGGCAGACGTCAAGCGCAAGGCCAAGAAGGGCGATCGTGTGACCCTGGACTTCGTGGGCAGCCTGAATGGCGAAGAGTTTGAAGGTGGCAAGGCCGAAGACTTCCAGATCGAAGTCGGTGCCGGTCGCCTGATCGAAGACTTCGAAAAGCAGCTCAAGGGTGTCAAGACCGGCGAGGAGCCGACCATTGATGTGACCTTCCCGGACGACTACCCGGCCGAAAACCTGAAGGGCCAGACGGTGCAGTTCGCCCTGACCATCAAGAAGGTTGAAGGGCCCAAGCTGCCGGAGGTCGACGAGGAATTCGCGAAGAAATTTGGTATCGAGGATGGCTCGGTTGAGAAACTTCGCGCCGATGTGCAGTCCAACATGGAGAGGGAGCTGCGCCAGGCCCTCAAGGGTCGGGTCAAGCAGCAGGTACTGGAGGCCGTGGTCGAAAAGCACGGGTTCGATCTGCCGGACGCATTGGTGAAGTCCGAGATCAACCGCCTGCGCGAGGAGGCCGAGAAACGCTTCGGCGGCGCACAGCAGACCCAGCCGCTGCCCGACAGCCTCTTCGAAGAAGAGGCTCAGCGCCGCGTGCGCTTGGGCTTGGCCCTGCGGGCGATCATCGAGCAGAAGGGCTTCGAGGTGGATGCCGAGCGGGTCGAACGCGATCTTGAGGAAATGGCGGCTACCTACGAAGACCCGGAAGAGGTCAAGAACTACTACCGTTCCAACCCCCAGGCGAAGGGCAACCTGGAGTCACTGGTTCTGGAAGATCAGGTCGTTGACTGGGTCATCGAACAGGCCAAGGTCAGCGAGAAGAAGACCAACTTCCAGGACATCATGAATCCGAACAAGGAGTCGACTGAATGAGCCACGACATGGCCGATCAGGGTGCGCAACACGCCCAGGGTCTGAACCTGGTGCCGATGGTGGTCGAACAGACTGCCCGCGGCGAACGTGCCTACGACATCTATTCCCGGCTGCTGAAGGACCGGGTCATCTTTTGCGTGGGCCCGGTTGAGGATTACATGGCCAACGTGATCGTGGCCCAGCTGCTGTTCCTCGAGTCCGAGAACCCGGACAAGGAGATCAGCCTGTATATCAATTCTCCGGGTGGCGCGGTCACCGCCGGCATGGCGATCTACGACACCATGCAGTTCGTCAAGCCTGAAGTCAGCACCCTGTGCGTAGGCCAGGCTGCCAGCATGGGTGCGGTGCTCCTGGCGGGCGGCGCCCCGGGCAAGCGCCACACCCTGCCGCACTCGCGAGTGATGATTCACCAGCCGCTGGGCGGTTTCCAGGGGCAGGCATCGGATATCGATATCCACGCGCGCGAGATCCTGAAGATTCGCGACGAGTTGAATCGGGTGCTGGCCCATCACACAGGCCAGCCGATCGAGAAGATCGAGCAGGACACCGACCGCGACCGTTTCCTGACCGCGACCGATGCAAAGGAATACGGCCTGGTCGACCACGTGCTGACCCACCGTAGCTCCGCGGATACCTGATCGCTCCACTGCCGCAACCACGCCCCGGGCATTCGCTCGGGGTGAGGCCTCAATACCGGACTCCGGGATGGCTCGTTTGCAACTATTCGGCAAACGGGGCATGTTTTGAGGAACACTGAAATCGCAACCGAGGCAAACGGATGAGCGACGAAACCACCCCCTCCGCCGACGGCAAACTCCTGTACTGTTCTTTCTGCGGAAAGAGTCAGCACGAGGTGCGCAAGCTGATCGCCGGGCCATCCGTATTCATCTGCGACGAGTGCGTCGAGCTGTGCAACGACATCATCCGCGAGGAGATGCAGGAGGCCGGGCACACCGAACGGGATTCCCTGCCGACCCCGCACGAGATCCGGGCGATCCTCGATGACTACGTGATTGGGCAGAATTCCGCCAAGAAGATCCTTTCCGTGGCGGTGTACAACCACTACAAGCGCCTGCAGGCCAAGGCCGGCAAGGACGATGTCGAGCTGTCCAAGTCGAACATCATGCTGATCGGCCCGACTGGTTCCGGCAAGACGCTCCTGGCCGAGACCCTGGCGCGCGTGCTCAACGTGCCGTTTACCATCGCCGACGCGACCACGCTCACTGAAGCCGGTTACGTGGGCGAAGATGTGGAAAACATCATCCAGAAGCTGTTGCAGAAGTGCGATTACGATGTAGAGAAGGCCGAAAATGGCATTGTCTACATCGACGAGATCGACAAGGTCTCGCGTAAGTCGGACAACCCGTCCATTACCCGCGATGTCTCGGGTGAGGGTGTGCAGCAGGCGCTCCTCAAGCTGATCGAGGGCACCACCGCTTCGGTGCCGCCGCAGGGTGGCCGCAAGCATCCGCAGCAGGAGTTCCTGCAGGTGGACACCAGCAACATCCTGTTTATCTGTGGCGGGGCGTTCTCCGGACTGGAAAAGGTGATTCAGCAGCGGGCCGAGAAAGGCGGTATCGGCTTCGGTGCCGAGCTGCGCACCACCGAGGCGGCCAAATCCGGTGGCCAGTGGTTCAAGCAGCTGGAGGCCGATGACCTGGTGCGTTACGGGCTGATCCCCGAGTTCGTGGGGCGCCTGCCGGTACAGGCGACGCTCGACGAGCTGGATGAGGACGCTCTGATCACGATCCTGACCCAGCCGAAGAACGCGCTGGTGAAGCAATATGCCCGCCTGTTTGACATGGAAGGTGTGGAGCTCGAGTTCCGCGACGATGCCCTGGCCGCCATCGCCCACAAGGCGATGGAGCGCAAGACCGGAGCGCGCGGCCTGCGCACCATCATGGAGAACATCCTGCTCGATACCATGTACGAGCTGCCGTCCATGGAGGGCGTCAGCAAGGTGGTGATCGACGAAGCAGTAATTCGCGGCGACGCGGAGCCCTATCTGGTCTACGAAAACGAGTCGTTTGCCAAGAAGCAGGCCTCTGCGGATTCCTGACCGGAAGTGTTGCGGCGCCCTTGAAATGGGCGCCGTCGCCCCCACTTCCTTTGTACATTCGTCCAGCCCTGAGGGGGCCACATGACCGATACCCATTCCTCCCAGAACGAGGTGGATTCCCCCGTCAAGCGTGTAGCGGTCCTCCCGCTGCGCGACGTTGTGGTGTATCCGCACATGGTGATCCCGCTGTTCGTGGGTCGCGAGAAGTCGATCCGAGCGCTGGATTCGGCCATGGCGGAGAACAAACAGGTCCTGCTGGTTGCGCAGAAAAGCGCCGAGGTGGACGAGCCCGAGGCCGAAGACCTGCACGAGATCGGTACCCTCGGCAATATCCTGCAATTGCTGCGCTTGCCCGACGGCACCATCAAGGTACTGGTCGAGGGGGCCCAGCGTGCCCGCGTGATGGACGTCTCCACGACCGGTGACACGGAGAAGGAGGAAGACTACTTCGTCTCCGATATCCGCCTGATCGACGAGGAATACGACACCGAGGACAAGGAGCTGGAAGTCCTCGGCCGCTCCGCGCTGAATCAGTTCGAGCAGTACATCAAGCTGAACAAGAAGGTCCCGCCGGAGATCCTCACCTCGCTGGCCGGGATCGACGATACCTCGCGCCTGGCCGACACCATCGCCGCCCACATGTCGCTGAAGCTCGAGGAGAAACAACAGGTCCTCGAGATCGCGAACGTGCGCGAGCGTCTGGAGCACCTGGTCGGCAAGATCGAGGGCGAGATGGACGTGCTGCAGATCGAGAAGAAGATCCGCGGCCGTGTAAAACAGCAGATGGAGAAGTCCCAGCGCGAGTACTACCTGAATGAGCAGATGAAGGCCATTCAGAAAGAGCTGGGCGACATGGAAGACACGCCCAACGAGCAGGAAGACCTGGCCGACAAGATCGAGAAGGCCGGCATGCCGGAGGAGGCCAAGAAGAAGGCCACCGCCGAGCTGAACAAGCTCAAGATGATGTCGCCGATGTCGGCCGAGGCCACGGTGGTGCGCAGCTATATCGACTGGCTGGTGAACGTCCCTTGGAAGAAGAAGACCCGGGTCAGCAAGGACCTGGCGCGCGCCGAGAAGATCCTCAACGAGGACCACTACGGTCTGGAGGAGGTGAAGGAGCGCATCCTCGAATACCTCGCCGTCCAGTCCCGTGTGCGCAAGCTGAAGGGGCCGATCCTGTGCCTGGTGGGGCCCCCGGGCGTCGGCAAGACCTCGCTGGGCCAGTCCATTGCCCGTGCGACCAATCGCAAGTTCATGCGTATGGCGCTGGGCGGGGTGCGCGACGAGGCCGAGATCCGCGGCCACCGACGCACCTATATCGGCTCGCTCCCTGGCAAGATCATCCAGAATCTGGCCAAAGTCGGGGTGCGCAATCCGCTATTTTTGCTTGACGAGATCGACAAAATGGCAATGGATTTCCGTGGCGATCCGGCCTCGGCCATGCTCGAGGTGCTCGATCCGGAGCAGAACCACACCTTTAGCGATCACTACCTGGAAGTCGATTTTGACCTGTCCGATGTGATGTTCGTGGCCACGGCCAACAGCATGCACATCCCCGGTCCCCTGTTGGATCGGATGGAGGTCATCCGCCTGTCCGGGTATACCGAGGACGAAAAGGTCAACATCGCGCACAACTACCTGCTCTCGAAGCAGATCAAGGCCAATGGCCTGAAAGCCGAGGAGATCAGCATCTCGGATGCCGCTGTGCGTGACATGGTGCGTTATTACACCCGCGAGGCGGGCGTGCGCGCGCTAGAGCGCGAGATTGCCAAGGTCTGCCGTAAGGTGGCCAAGCAGCGCCTCCTGGCGAGCGAGAAGGAGCGTGCGCGCACGACCTCGGTGACGCCGAAGACGTTGGAGAAGTACCTGGGTGTGCGTCGCTTCCGCTTCGGTTTGGCCGAAGAGAACGATCAGATTGGCCAGGTGACGGGACTGGCATGGACCGAGGTGGGTGGCGAGCTGCTGACCATTGAGGCCAGCGTGGTTCCTGGCAAGGGCAAGACCCAGCAAACCGGGAAGCTGGGTGACGTTATGCAGGAATCCATCCATGCCGCTCTGACGGTCGTGCGGTCGCGGGCCGAGGCCCTGGGCCTGGAAGAGAATTTCCACGAGAAGAAGGACTTGCACATCCACGTGCCGGAGGGCGCGACGCCCAAGGATGGTCCGTCTGCCGGTATCGGCATGTGCACCGCGATCGTCTCGGCGCTGACCGGGATTCCGGTACGTGCGGATGTTGCGATGACCGGCGAGATTACCCTGCGTGGTCAGGTCCTGCCGATCGGTGGGCTTAAGGAGAAGCTTCTGGCGGCCCACCGAGGGGGTATCCGTACGGTGCTGATCCCCGAGGAGAACGAAAAGGACCTCGTCGACATCCCGAAGAACATCAAGCAGAAACTCGATATCCGTCCGGTACGCTGGATTGACGAGGTTCTTGAGGTGGCGCTGACACACATGCCGGAGGGCAAAACGACCGATACCCCGGAAAAGGTCGAGGAAGTGGTCAAGCCGGCCAAGGAATCCGGTCGCCGACGGGTTCGCCACCACTAAGCCCCTGTAATCGGGCACAAACCGCGGGCGCGACTGAGCCGGAGCCCGCGGTTTTTTTATGCCCGGAGTCACCCTCGTCCGGGGCCCCGACCGCCGGGGTGTTTGACTCCTTTTCCGGCGGCTTGCTATAACCCCAACCGCATCATCTGATTTCGTGCCGCAGGGCAGTCGCGGGACCATGGAGAAAAGGGTCCCGCCTGGTGTAAGCTACCTCCCATCCGGCAGAAAGCCTGAGTCACCACTGAGATAAGGAAGCGCTTCATGAATAAATCCGAATTGATCGACGCGATCGCCGCAGAAGCCGATGTCCCGAAGGCCCAGGCCGGCCGGATCGTGGATGCCATGGTGAGTGTCGTGGGTGATACCCTCGCCAAAGGTGACCAGGTCTCCCTGGTGGGCTTTGGTACCTTCCTGGTGCGCGAACGCGAAGCCCGCACCGGCCGTAACCCCCGTACCGGTCAGACCATCCAGATCGCCGCTTCGAAAACGCCTTCTTTCAAGGCTGGTAAAGCCCTTAAGGATCGCGTAAACTAGCGCGCTTTATTGGGTGCTTAGCTCAGTTGGTAGAGCGTCGCCTTTACACGGCGAATGTCGGCGGTTCGAACCCGTCAGCACCCACCAAGTGCAGCCCGGACCCTGGTTGCGCTGAAAGAATACGGAGCGGTAGTTCAGCTGGTTAGAATACCGGCCTGTCACGCCGGGGGTCGCGGGTTCGAGTCCCGTCCGCTCCGCCATCATCTGAGAAAGGCGCCCTTGTGGCGCCTTTTTCTTTTCTTGACTATTGCGATCCAGAATCAAAGAAGGTCAAGGGCGTTTGCACCACGGAGGACACGAAGGACACGGAGAAGGGCAAGGAATTCGGGTCCGCGGCAACGCTCGGCTTGCCCCCCGACGCAACTTCATCCTTCCACGATACTCTGTCCTTCCCGTGGATCGCTATCGACTTTCTCCGTGCCCTCCGTGTCCTCTGTGGTGCAAACGCCTTTGACCTGGCCCTTCTTCGTGCCTTCGTGTGCTTCGTGGTAGACAGCCGATCTCTGGCGCTAGCGCAGACGCGCGCGGGCGTGCCTGCTACCATCGGCGGCGGATTCCCGATTTCCTCTCCACGGCGGAGCGAGCAGAGACCAACATGCTACAAGCGATTCGTGACCGGGCGAGCGGCTGGCTCGCCTATGTGATCATCGGCCTGATTACCATTCCCTTTGCCCTGTGGGGTTTGGGGGAATACTTCGGCGGCGCCGGTCCCCTGGTGGCAGCCGAGGTGAACGGTACGGACATCGCGGTCCGCGATGTCCACCAGGAAGCGCGCACCCAGCGCAATGAAATGGCACGCATGTTCGGTGGCGAGATCCCCGATGACTTGCTGGATGAGCAAGGCATTCGGCTGCAGGCCCTGGAGACGTTGATCCGACAAGAGCTTCTGCGTCAGGCGGCCGATTCGGCAGGCTTCAAGGCTTCAGGTGACAGTGTCCTGCGCGAGATTCGGGGCATGCAGGTGTTTCAGGAACAGGGCCGATTCAGCCGCGAGCGTTACAGCCAGCTGCTCAATGCCCAGCGCATCAGCCCGGCCGATTTCGAGCAGGACATCGCGCGCAGCATCGTGATGTCTCAAATTCAGCGCGGTATCCAGGCCACAGGTGTGGTCCCGGAAGCCCTGGTGGAAGATTACAGCCGCCTGCGCAACCAGACGCGCGTGGCGAGCTGGCGCGTCTTTCAGGCCGACGATTTCGACCGTCCCGACGTCGTCGATGACGAGGCGATTCGCGAGTACTACGAGGCGAATCCCGACGAATTCACTACCACCGAGCGGGTCCGCGTAAGCTACCTGCGCCTGGATCCAGAAGGCTTGGAAGCGGGGGTCGATGTGACGGAGGACGAGATCCGCGAACATTACCGCGTCAACCGGAGCCGCTACGAAGAGCCAGAGGTGCGCGATGTCCAGCTGATCCGTATTCAAGAGACTGGCGAGGATGGCGAGGCCAAGATCCGTGAGCTGCGCGAGCGCCTGGAATCGGGCGAAGACTTCGCCGAGCTGGCCGAGGAGTACTCCGAGGACAGTCTGACCGCCGATCGTGGTGGGCGTATGGGCGAGGTGGCGCGCGGCGATCTGGACTCCACCCTGGAGACGGTGATCTTCACCCTGCCGGAGGGGCTGATCAGTCAGCCGGTGCGCACCGATCGTGGCTGGTACATCCTTGAGGTCACCTCGATCCAGGAGGCGCAGCCGCAGCCGTTCGAGGACGTCCGCGACGACGTGGAGCAGGATCTGCGTGATCGTACCGCCGAGCAGATGCAGATCGATGCCCTGGACGACCTAATGTCGCTGGCGGCCGAATTCTCCGACAGCCTGGAGCCGGCTGCCGACGCGACGGGACTCGAGATCCAGACGAGCGATTGGTTCTCCCGTGGTTCCGGTGACGACATCGCGCGTCATCGGTCTATCCGCGATGCGGCCTTCGATCCTCGGGTGCTGGAGGATGGCAACAACAGTGAGGCGATCGACCTGCAGGATGGCTCTACCGTGATCCTGCGCATTGAGTCCCACGAGCCTTCCGAGGTGAGGGATCTGGCCGATGTCGAGGATGAAATCCGCGAGCGGCTGCAGCGCCAGGCCGCCGCCGATGCAGCGCAGGCCGAGGGTGAGGCCCTGATTGAGCGTCTGCGCGAGGCCGAGGATTGGACCACGGAGGCCGACGAAAATGGCGAGTGGAGCCGGTCGGTGGATGTGACTCGCGAGAGCGCTGCGGACTTGCCAACCGGCTTGCAGGACTACCTGTTCCGTATGCCGGCTCCAGGCGAGGGTTCGGTTGAGATCGCCGGGACGCGGATCGGGGACGGTGACTTTGCCGTAACGGTCCTTGAGGCGGTCCGCATGGGCGAGGACGTGGTGGACGCCGCCGCACGCCAGCAGGCGCGGGATCAGATGGGCAATGCCTATGGCAGCGCCGAATTCCGGTCCTATCTGGCGTGGCTGGAGGAGCAGGCGGATATCAAGCGCTTCCCCGACGCTCTCGACTAGCCTGACTCGGTGTCTATAAAGGCCAAGGAACGTAACACCACGGAGGACACGGAGCCCACGGAGAAAGTCGATCGTGATTGACTGGACGGGGCGCGGGGAGCGGTGCGTTTGTCCTTTTTCGCGGAATACTTTCGCGCTGAGCAGTTCTTGCGAATTCTCCGTGTCCTCTGTGCACTCTGTGGTTCAACGCCCTTGCCTTATGGCCGGTAATGCCGAGCGGGTTTGATTGGCCGAGGCCGGGTTGAAGCCCGCACACAAGAAAGCCCGGCTCCGCTCACGCGGGCCGGGCTTTTCCATGCCTTCCACCGGAAGAGGCGGCGTCGGGGCCGAAGCCCGCGAGCTACTTCTCGAGGCCGATCTCGGCCGCGCCCAGTCCCACCGTGCTGTAGCCCGAGTCGACGTACATGATCTCGCCGGTGATCCCGGACGCAAGATCGGAGCAAAGGAAGGCCCCGGCGTTGCCAACCTGTTCGGTGGTCACGTTGCGCCGCAGTGGGGCATTGGCCTCGACGTGGTCCAGGATGCGGCGGAAGTCGCCGATACCGGCGGCCGCCAGGGTGCGGATCGGACCGGCAGAGATGGCGTTTACGCGCGTGGTTTCCGGTCCCAGGGTGCTGGCCAGGTAACGCACGTTGGCCTCGAGGCTGGCCTTGGCCAGACCCATGACGTTGTAGTTGGGCATGGAGCGTTCGGCACCGAGGTAGCTAAGCGTGAGGATGGAGGCGTCACGGTCCTTCATCATCCCGCGCCCGGCCTTGGCCAGGGCCGCCAGGCTGTAGGAGCTGACGTCGTGGGCAATGCGAAAGCCCTCACGAGTCATGTTGTCCAGAAAGTCGCCCTCAAGCTGCTCCTTGGGGGCAAAGGCGACCGAGTGCACGAGGATGTCGACCCCGTCCCAGTAGTTGTCCAGGTGTTCGAACACTTGCTCGATCTCGCGGTCATCCTCGACGTTACAGGGCACCAGGATGTCGGAATCAAAATCGGCAACCAGTTTTTCGACGCGGTCGCGCAGGCGTTCGTTCTGGTAGGTGAAGGCGAGTTCGGCGCCTTCGCGATGCATGGCCGCGGCAATGCCGTAGGCGATGGAGCGGTTGCTGGCAACGCCGACAATCAACGCGCGCTTGCCCTTCAGAAAACCCATGTGAAACTCCTTGGCTCAGGTCCGTGCCGACGCACCCGGGCGGGCGGTCTCGACGGCGCCCGACGGTTTGTGGAACCGTGGTCGGGCGCGACTGTCTTCGGGATCATACCGATGTGCCGCAAGTGCGGCCACCACCCAATGAGTCGAAGGGAATGGCTTGCTATAGTGCGAACACCTACGGTCCGTGCGACCACCCGCCCGGCGTCCCGAAATCGGGGGCGACGGCGCGCCACCGCTGCAATTCGGAGGCCTTGTGAATCGTCATTTCGGTTGGATCGCCACCCTGATCGTGCTGGGCATCCTCTTGTTGCTGGTAATGGTTCAGATCGACCGCCAGTGGCAGCGCATGGCCTCCATGCAGAACGTCATGACTGAACAGGCCCGAGACCTTCGGGCCTTGCGGCGCAGCCTCCAGGGGCTGGAATCCGACCTGGCGTCCGGCCGTTTTGCCGGGATGGATGCGGAGCGCGCGCCGCGGGTGGACGAGGTCCCCTCGGCCTTCCGCCGTGCCGCCGAAGCCGCGGCGGCCGAGGACTATGCCGAGGGCGACTGGCTGGTCCAGGCCTTCGGCACCGGGCTGGCGACCATCACGCCCTATGTCTCCTCGGATGCCTATGCCTCCGAGGTGCAGAACTACGTGCTGGAATCCCTTGTGCAGCGCGATCCACAGTCGCTGGAGTGGCAGGGTCTGCTCGCCGAATCCTGGGAATTCGACGACAGCGGGACCGAGCTGACCTTTCGTCTGCGCCCGGGGCTCCAGTTCTCCGACGGCGAGCCGCTGACCGCCGAGGATGTGCAGTTCACCTTTGATTTTCTGATGGTCGATGCCATTGCAGTGCCGCGGGCGCGGGCGTTTCTGGAGAAAGTCGAGGCCGTGGAGGCGCTCGACGAACGCACGGTGCGGTTCATTTTCGAGGAGCCGTATTTCGATGCGATGCGGGTGGCCGGCGGGTTGGGCGTGTTGCCGAAACACTTCTACGAGCGCTATCTGGACGAGCCCGAGACCTTCAACGAATCGCGGGGAATCCTGCTTGGTTCCGGGCCCTACCGCCTGGAGGACCCGACCGGCTGGACCCCGGACGCCGGCCGCATCGAGCTGGAACGCAATCCGCGTTATTGGGGCCCGGTGGAGCCGTCGTTCGACCGCCTGGTCTGGCGGGTGATCCAGAATGACTCGGCGCGTCTGACCACGTTCCGCAACCGGGACATCGACGTCTACGGCGCCCGTCCGCGTGAATACGCCCGGCTGCGCGATGACGAGGCCTTGCGCGAACGGGCCGATACCCACGAGTACATGAGTCCGACCGCGGGGTATTCCTACATCGCCTGGAACCAGCGGCGCGGGGGCGAGCCGACCCGCTTCGCCGATCCACGCGTGCGTAAGGCGATGAGCCATCTAACCGATGTCGACCGCCTGATCGAAGAGGTGATGCTGGGCTATGCGGAACGTGCGATCAGCCCGTTCAGCCCGCGCAGCGATCAGCACAATCCGGACCTCGAGCCGATCCCGTATAACGTCGAGCGGGCGCTCGAACTGTTGGCCGAGGCCGGGTACGAGGAGAAGAACCGCGACGGCGTCCTGGTCAACGAGGAAGGTGAACCGTTCTCCTTCGAACTGGTGTATTTCCAGGACAACGAGGACACCCGTCGTATCGCGCTGTTCCTGCGTGACCTGTATGCCCGCGCCGGGGTCGAAATGAAGCCGACGCCGACCGAGTGGTCGGTGATGCTGGAGAATCTGAGCCGCCAGGACTTCGATGCCATTACGCTCGGTTGGACCAGTGGTGTGGAGGTGGATATCTACCAGATGTTCCATTCCAGCCAGACCGTCTCCGGTGGCGACAATTTTATCCACTACGAAAATCCGGAGATGGATGCGGTGATCGAGGCCGCACGTGGCGAGGTCGACGAGGCCGCGCGCATGGAGCACTGGCGCGAGGCCGAACGCATCCTGCACGAGGACCAGCCGTATACCTTCCTGATGCGGCGCCAGACCCTGGCCTTCATCGACCGCCGAATCCAGAACCTGGAGCAGACGGCGCTGGGCCTGAACCTCGGGTTCGTGCCGCTGGAGGTCTACGTGCCGTTCGAACAACAGCGCCACGGGCAGTAGCCGGGATGCGAACCGGAGCCGAGTTCGCCAGGAGCCCGCGCGTGTCATGCTGACCTATATCCTGCGCCGCCTGGTCCTGATGGTGCCGACGCTGTTCGGCATCACCGTGATCGTGTTTGCCGTCATGGCCGCTGCGCCCGGTGGGATCAGCGCCCTGACCCTGGTCGAGGGACAGGGCCTGGAGCCGCAGGCGCAAAAGGCGATGGAGGAGTACTACAACCGCCTGTACGGCCTGGATCAGCCCGCACCGGTGCAGTTCGGGCGCTGGCTGAACAACATCTCCCCGGTCGGCTTTGCCCAGGACGCGGATGGCTCAATGACCGGGTGGCCGCACTTCAAGGTACCGAACCTGGGGACCAGCTTCCGCTACGGCCGTCCGGTCATGGACCTGATTGCCGAGCGATTGCCGATCACGTTGCTGCTGAATGTCCTCTCCATCCCGCTGATTTACATCATTGCGGTGGCCGTGGGGGTGCGCGCGGCGACGCGTCACGGCGAGGCCTTCGACTCCCAGTCCGGTGTGGTGCTGCTGGCGCTGTGGTCGGTGCCGACCATGCTGGCGGGGGTGTTGTTGATCGGCTTCTTCGCTTCGGACCAGTTCTGGCAGTGGTTCCCCACCGGAGGGCTGAGCCAGCGCGCGGCGCTGGACATGACCTTTCTCCCGACGGTGGAGGTGGTCTGGGCATTGCCACTGTTGCTGGTGCTGCCGTTTCTGGGTGCGGCGCTGGGAATTTATCTGGCGCGGCATCTACCGGCCCTGATCCGAGGCGGCCTCGGGGCCCTGATCGGGGCGGTCTGTGGCTGGCTGATGTTTCGGGATCTGGCTGCGGCCGGTGCCTTCAGCACCCTCGTTGCGGCTCTGGTGGGCCTGGGGGCAGGCTGGCTGATGGCGCACAGCGATTGGGGCGTGCTGCGGGGGTTCTACCTGGGCACGGTGGGTTTGGGGGCCGGACTGGTCCTGGCGCTTGGCCTCACGCCCGGCAGCATGGTGCCAGGCTTCCTGCTCGACCGGGCCTGGCATCTGGTCCTGCCCGTGCTGTGCCTGTCCTACGGCGGGCTGGCCTTTCTTGCCAAGCTGTCGCGCTCGGCGGTGCTCGAAAATCTGACCTCGGACTATGCCCGTACCGCCCGGGCCAAGGGTGTGGCCGAGCACGACGTGCTGTGGCGCCATGTGTTTCGCAACTCGTTGCTGCCGCTGATTACCGTTTCCGCGACCCTGCTGCCATCGCTGCTGGCCGGTTCGGTCATCGTGGAGGCGATCTTCTCCATCGACGGGATGGGCAAGCTGGCGGTGGAGGCGGTGCAGACCCGCGACCGCGAGTTGGTGCTGTCGATCACGCTGATCTCCGGTGTGCTGACGCTGGTGGGCTACCTGCTGGCGGATCTGGCCTATGCGATCGTCGACCCGCGGGTGAACTATGACTGAGGCCATACGTTCGGCGAACCAGCGCCGCAGCCGCTCCTGGTCGCGTCGCGTGGTGGGCGAGGTGCTGCTGCGCTGGGGCGCACGGCTTGGAATCGCTTGGATCGCGTTACTGACGCTGGTTGCGGTGCTGGCGCCACTGCTGGCCAGTTCGCACCCGCTGCTGGTGCAGACGGCCGACGGCGAGTGGGCGATGCCGTTCCTGCGTTACCTGACCGCGGCCGACGTCACACTACTCGGTATGCTGCTGCTGGCGCTGGTGTTCTGGCGTCTGCCCGGGCGGCCGTGGCGGCGCTTCGCCCTTTGGGGCGTGTTAGGCGCAATCCTGGGGGCAGTCGCCTGGCAGACGGTGTCCCCGCCGTCGCTGGTGATCTATGAGCAGTATCGCGAGGCCGAGGCCATGGGAGAGTACCAGACGGTGGTGCGTGCACTGATCCCGTATTCCCCGCGCGACTACCTGCGCGACTACGCCGATACCGGGCTCGAGGCCCCGCGCGAGGTACTGGAGCGGGTGCACTGGTTTGGTACCGACGATACCGGGGCGGACGTGCTCTCGCGCATGATCCATGCCTCGCGCATTGCGTTGTCCATCGGTTTCATCGCCACCGGGATCGCCCTGGGGATTGGCGTGATCCTGGGCGGCTTGATGGGCTACTTCTCCGGGATCGTCGATATCATCGGGATGCGTCTGGTGGAGATCTTCGAGGCCATTCCGACGCTGTTCCTGTTGCTGACCTTTGTCGCCTTCTTCGGGCGCTCGTTGTACCTGATGATGCTGATCATCGGCCTGACCTCGTGGTCGGGTTATGCTCGCTATGTGCGCGCGGAGTTCCTGCGCCTGCGCCAGCAGGATTTCGTACAGGGGGCGATCGCCTCCGGGTTGTCACTGCCTTCGATCCTGTTCCGCCACATGCTGCCCAATGGCATCGCGCCGATCCTGGTGGCCGCCAGCTTCGGTGTCGCCTCGGCGATCCTGGCCGAGGCCACCCTGTCGTTCCTGGGCCTGGGGCTGGTGGATGAGCCCTCCTGGGGCCAGATGCTGAACCAGGCAGTGCAGAGCTCCACCTTCAACTGGTGGATGGCGGCCTTCCCTGGCGGGGCGATCTTCCTGACGGTATTCGCCTACAACCTGATCGGCGAGGCCCTGCGTGACGCAGTGGACCCGCATGCCCGTTCGGCCGCGCGCACGGCCAACCGTGACGAGGGTGCACGGCCGGCCGCGGGTGCGGGCGGCGCGACCAGCGGCGGGATGCGCTGAATATGCTGGATGTGCGCAACCTGCAGATCCGCCATCGCGACAGCGAGCAGCCGCTGGTGGCGGAAGCGAGCTTTTCCATCCGCGCGGGCGAGCTGTTTGCCCTGGTCGGGGAGTCCGGCTCCGGCAAGTCGATTACCGCCCTGGCGATCATGCGCTTGCTGGATGCCGGGTTCCGGGCCAGCACCGGTGAAATCTGGCTGGCCGGTCGCGGCGGGCGCCAGGAATTGCTGGGCCTGCCCGATGCGGTGATGCAGCAGGTGCGTGGCGACCGCATCGGTATGATCTTCCAGGAGCCGATGACCTCCTTGAACCCGGTGCTGACCGTCGGTGATCAGATCGAGGAGGTCCTGCGCCTGCACCGCCCGCAGATGAGCCCGGAGCAGCGGGCCGAACGCACGCTGGAGGTGCTGCGCGAGGTGCAGCTGCCGAACCCCGAGCAGCGCCGCGACGAGTATCCGCACAAGCTATCCGGCGGCCAGCGCCAGCGCGTAATGATCGCCATGGCGCTGGTGGCCGAGCCGGACCTGTTGATCGCGGACGAGCCGACCACGGCACTGGACGTAACCATTCAGGCCGAGATCCTGAAGCTGATCGATCACTTGCGCGAAAAGAACGGCATGGCGGTGCTGCTGATCACCCACGACTTTGGCGTCGTGGCCTCGGTCGCCGACCGCGTGGCCGTGATGCGCAATGGGCGCCTGGTGGAAGAGGGCGAATGCCTCCCGCTGTTGCGCGATCCGCAGGACGATTACACCCGCAAGTTGATTCAGGCCCTGCCGGAGAACCTGCCCCCGCTGCCACCGGTACCGGGCGCCGGGCGCGAGGCCTTGCTCGAGGTCTCCGGGCTGCAGGTGCATTTCCCGGTGCTCAAGGGTCTGCTACGCCGCCAGGTCGATGTAGTGCGTGCGGTGGACGATGTCTCGTTTTCCCTGGAGAACGGCGAGGTTCTGGCCGTGGTCGGGGAGTCCGGTTGCGGCAAGACCACGCTGGGCCGGGCCCTTCTGCGCCTGGTGGAACCGACCGGTGGCGAGATCCGCTACCGGGGCGAGTCGCTGACGCGCATGCCGCGCAAGCCCCTGCGTCGGCTGCGACGCCACTTGCAGGTGGTGTTCCAGGACCCGGCGTCGTCGCTGAATCCGCGCCTGAACGTACTGACTCTGCTGACGGAACCAATGGCCGTACACGGCATTGGCGTTGACCAGGAGGAGCGCATCGCGATGGCCGGGAAGGTGCTGGACCAGGTCGCGCTCCCCGAGGACACCCTGTGGCGATATCCACACGAGTTCTCCGGCGGTCAGCGCCAGCGAATCGCGATTGCCCGCGCGCTGGTGCTGGACCCGGACGTGATCATCTGCGACGAGGTGACCAGCGCGCTGGACGTGTCAGTACAGGCCGAGGTCTTGCAGATCCTCGCGCGGCTGCGCCGGGACCGGCGCCTGGCGATGATCTTCATCACCCACGACATGGGCGTGGTCGAGTATTTCTCGGATCGAATGCTGGTGATGCATGACGGCCGCATGGAAGAGATCGGCACCACCGCCGAGGTGCTGGCTAACCCCAAGGCGGAGTACACCCGGCACTTGCTGGATGCTGTACCCCGTGTCTCGCGTTACCTCTGAACCGGGCGAGCCGGCGGCTTTGTGCCTTGGTGAGGTCGTCTTGATTCACCACGAAGCGCACGAAGACACGAAGAAGGGCGAGGTCAAGGGCGTTTTCACCACACAGGGCATGGAGTTCACGCAGAAGACCCGGGGTGGCCCAAAACGGGCAGAGCGCCAGGCGCTGAGGGTGCCCTGGGAGATTACCGCTCTTCGCGGCACTGCGGCCGGGATGACGACGGGTCTGGGTGGATCGTTGTAGCCGCGGTGGCCCGCATCGCGACGGATCACATTCATTCCATCCGGAATCTTCACCCGCTTCCGGTCTTTCTGTGACCCGCCCTTCTCCGTGTCCTCGATGCCCTCTGTGGTGAAAAGCGCTTCGCGGCCTTGCAGCTAGACGGGCGGCTATTTCTGGCAGGTGGGGCAGTAGCTGCTGGCGCGCTGGCCGATGCGGCGGGTGCGCAGCATGCCGTTGCAGATGGGGCAGGGCTCTCCCGCGCGTCCGTAGACGCGCAGGGACTGACGAAAGTAACCATGGGTGCCATCTTCACGCAGGAAGTCGCGCAGGGTGGTGCCGCCCTGTTCGATGGCTGCGGCGAGCACAGTGCGAATGTGCGCCGCCAGGCGATCGTATTCGGCTCGAGTGACTCGGCCGGCGGCGCGGCCGGGCCGGATGCCGGCGAGGAACAGCGCCTCCGTGGCGTAGATGTTGCCAACCCCGACCACAATGGCCTGATCCATGATGAAGGCCTTCACCGCGCTCCGGCGTCCGCGGCTGCGCTGGAACAGGTAGTCAGCGTCGAATTCCGGGGCCAGCGGTTCCGGTCCCAGGTCTGCCAGCAACGGATGCAGTGTGTCGTCGCAAGGTAAGGGCAGACAGCACCCAAAGCGGCGTGGGTCGTGCAGGCGGATCTGGTAGCCGTTGTCCAGATGCAGGATCAAGTGATCGTGCCGGCGCAGCGGCGTCCCCGGTGTGCAATGGCGCAGGCTTCCGGACATCCCCAGGTGTAGCAGGATGCCCGCGCGATCGGTTTCCAGCAGCAGGTATTTGGCGCGGCGGGACAGGGTTTGCACTCGGGCACCGGCTAGCTGTTGCGCCAGCTCCGTCGGTACCGGCCAGCGCAGGCGTGGCTCGCGGATCTCGAAGGTGGTGATACGGCGCCCTGCCAGCAGGGGTTCGAGCCCGCGTCGGGTGGTCTCGACCTCCGGCAGTTCAGGCATGTACGCCCTCGATCTCCAGCAATAGCTCCTGGCGGCAGATGTCGCCTCGAACCCATTGCACGATCGGGCCAGGGTGGGCCGCCTTGTAGTGTTCCGCGAGCACTGCCGCGACCTTGGGCCGGTCTTCCGGACGGCGCAGATAGACGCGCAGCCAGGAGGGCCAGGGAAGCTCACGCCCGGCCGCGTCGTGCAGGGCTTGCAGGTTGGCCAGGGTCTCGCGCGCCTGGGCGGTTACGTCGTCTGGATGGCGGCTTTCGTGGCCGACGATGCTGGCGGTCCCGGAGAGGAGGATCAGGGGGCCGTCCCGGGTTTCCAGACGGGTCGCGCGGGCAAACGTCGGACTTTTGGGGCTGTAGCGCTTGGGGTAATGGTAGGCACTTACCTGGCGTGGGTTCTCAAGTGGTTCGGCCGGGGTTCGGGTGGCGATCAGGTAGATGATCAACTGGCGCTGGTCGCTGCCGATGGCAGTGGCCGCTGGCATGCTGGCCAGAGGGATCTCCAGCGCCTCCAATGCGGCGGCGCGGCCGATGCAAAAGGCCTGATAGCGTTCTAGACCGTCCTCCTCGGCGTGGATGTCGCCAAAGAAGTTCCAGACCCGCACCAGATGGGTAAACCCGCGCGCGCGGCAGGCCTCGAGCAGTGCGCGGTAGGCCTGCTCTGTTTGTTCCTTCAGGCCGTGATCGGTGCCGGTCCAGCTCGCGAACAGGACATCATCGGACTCGAGCAGGTGGACGGGCCCTTCTTTGGCCATCCGAGACTCGCTGCTCGTGGTCCAGAGTTCTACATAGTCATCGGGAACCAAGGGGAGCAGTCCGGGTTGGACCTGCAGGTAATCGGGTCCAGCATCGATACCGGCGGGTTCGCGCAGGCGGATCCGCATCCCGGCGTCCGGTCCGATTGCGGTGGCCGGTGCTAGCTGGCTGCGCAGGGCGATGGCCATTGGTGTTCTAATTCTCCGACAGTGAGGCGAGTAAATCCTCGGTCCAGCGTACCGCCTCCAGGTACAGGCGGCTGGAGACCGGGGCGGGGACCGGGGCTTTGTCGGAGTCGGGTTCTGCACTGGCGCCCTCAAACGCCGCAATGGTCGCCAGCATGGGTGCGAGGGGGCCAGTCCCCTCCAGTAGCGCCTGCTCCATCTCGGGCGAGAGATGCAGCTCGCCCAGGATGCGACGCAGGGGAACGCCCAGGACGCGGTCCATCCCGGAGAGCATGCCCAGTGTAAAATAGCGTTCGCATTCCTCGGCGGGTAGTCCCAGGGCGCGGGCCATCAGCATGCCCATGCGTGCGCGGATCATCACCTGCTCGAGTCCCTGGGTCTGGTCGCTGGAGCCGCGCAGCACCATTAGCATGGCCAAGCGCTTGATGCGCCCCTGTCCCAGGCGCAGGATCGCGCCGTACAGGGAGTCCGTCGGGCGGTTTGCGCGGTAGGCGGGGCTGTTGGCGATGCGTAGCAGCTGAATCGCCAATCCCGGCTCGGCGGCGATCAATTCTTCCAGCTCTCCCGGTGAGGGGTCGGGTGCCTGCAATGCCTTCAGCAGGCGCAGCAGGGCGAGCTCGAGGCTCTCCAGGCGCTGGCCCTCGATCACGTGGGGGAAGGAGAGATGAAAGCCCTGAAACAGGCTGAAGCCGAGGCTCCGGCAATGGGCGTATTCTTCCGCGGTCTCGACCTTTTCGGCCAGGAGTTCCACCCCGAAGGCGCGCAGGGTCGCGACCTCCCGTTCCAGGCGCTCGGGACCGAGGGTGAGCACATCCAGCTTGACCAGATCCGCGAGTTCTACCAGCTCGGCGTGGCTCTCCTGGAACTGGTAGTCGTCTAGCGCGATGCGAAAGCCACTCCCTTTCAGCCGGCGAACGGCGGCGATGACCTCGGCGTCAATCTCTACATCCTCGAGGATCTCCAGCACGACCTGCTCCGGTGGCAGGCTGGTGATGACCTCGTGTTCAAGAAAGCCACGGGTAAGGTTGACGAAGGCCAGATGGTCTCCAACCAGATGTTCCAGGCCGATGTCGATAAAGGCGCTGCGCAGGAGATCCGATGTGGCCAGGTCGCCGTCGGTGACCGAGGCGGCGTCCAGGTGGCCGGCGCGAAAGAGGAGCTCGAATCCGACCAGGTTCTCCTGATCGTCGAATATAGGTTGCCGGCCGACAAAAATTGGTTGCATGCTTGTGCCAGGGAAACACTGATTAATGTAGACGCACGCGCTCGAGTCGCTTTTGCGTGCGTTTAATGGGCGGTGACTGCCGTGCAGTCATTCTGCACAAGGGAGTTGCAACGCCAATTCCATGTGAAAGCGGACAAGCCTCTTCTTTCAACGGCTTGTAGGGTTGGCACCCCAGGTTCCCCGATCCTGCGTTGCGCCTTGAATCCATCCGAAACGGGAGGGCCGGACCACTACCCGCTGCACGCCGCGCGTTGTCTCTGGAACACTGGGGCACCAACGCGAGCGTGTACATTAACCAGTATTTCCCTTGATCAATAAAACGGATGGGCGGCCACGACGGTGTGCGACAGGCCGGCTCAGGAGGAACCCACGCACCATGGATTCAATTGATGCGCCTTTCGGCGAAGTCGTGGAGTTGCGGCAGATCCTGCACGACTCTGGAGTACCACTCCTGCGGATTATTATCCGCGATGGTGGGCGTTATACCAAGATCGAACTGGACCCTGCGACGGCCCACCGTTGGGGCCGCGTGATGACGCAATGGGCCAACACGGCCGCCGAGGGTAGCGCGCACCCGGGGGAGGGCGAGCAGCCGGATCCGGTCTGAATTCACGCCGACACAAAAAAAGCCCGGCACCGCGTGAGCGGGCCGGGCTTTTTTCGCCTGTCGACCAGGCAATCGGGCCGGAAGGCGCGATTACTTGATCTTGGCTTCCTTGTACATCACGTGCTTGCGGATGACGGGATCAAACTTCTTGATCTCCATCTTTTCGGGCATGTTCCGCTTGTTCTTCGACGTGGTGTAGAAGTGGCCAGTGCCGGCGGAGGACACCAGGCGGATCTTGTCGCGTGCGCTCTTCGCTGCCATTGGGTACTCTCCTTACACCTTCTCACCACGGGATCGGCAGTCCGCCAGGACCGCGTCGATACCGCGCTTGTCAATAATGCGCATGCCCTTGCTGCTAACGCGCAGGCGTACGAAACGGTTTTCGCTCTCCACCCAGAAACGATGGGAGTGCAAATTGGGCAGGAAGCGCCGCCGCGTCTTGCGGTGTGCGTGCGAAACGTTGTTACCGGTCGCCGGGCGTTTGCCGGTCACCTGACATACTCGGGCCATCGGGGGACTCCGGAATTTGGGTCTACCAGAAAGACGGCGGACTATAGCGCAGGCCTTGGGGCGGTGCAAGGGAGGCACGGAGGAATCTGACAGTCGCGGAGGCCTGGATTGGGCGTGCTGCCGACCCCGCGGTGATCAGCCGTATGGTCAATCAGCGCTCCCCTAGGGAGACGCTGATTTAATCGCACGTCCGCGTTGGCGCCCCCTGTTTTCCGAGACAAGGCGCGTCGTGCAGCGGGTAGTGGTTCTACCCGCAAGCGGCGCAACGCAGGATCGGGGAACAGGGGGCACCAACCCCGCAAGCTATTGAAAGCAGGGGCTCGGCCGCTTTTGCGCGGGAACGGCGTTGCGGTTCCCTTGTGCAGAGTGACTGCACGGCAGTCACCGCGCCTTGTTCGCACGCAAAAGCGACTCGAGCGCGGACGTGCGATTAAATCAGCGTCTCCCTAGGCTCATCCGGCCTGGATGGCGCAGTTGCACCGCACATGCGGGTCGACGCCATGTGCGTGCGCCCAGGTGATGGCTTCCTCCAGCGGCATCGGGTGTGCGATGGCAAAGCCCTGGGCGGCGTCGCAGCCATATTCATACAGACGCTGCAGTGTGGCCGCATCCTCCGCGCCCTCGGCGACGCTCTTCAGGCTCAGGTCCCGCGCGAGGCTGATACTGGCCTGGGTGATTTGGGCGTCTACTGAGTGTTCCTGCATTTGCCGCACGAAGGCCTGATCGATCTTGATCGTCGTCACGGGCATCCTTTTGAGATAGGCCAGTGAGGAGTATCCGGTGCCGAAGTCATCGATGGAGAGTTTCAGCCCGGCGTCGGTCAGGCGTTGCAGGGCGGCGATGACCTCGTCGGGATCGGCCATTACCGCAGTTTCGGTGAATTCGAGGTCGAGGGCGCATGGCGGCAATCCTGAGGCGCGGACCTTCTCCAGCAGGTTCTCTGCAAATCCTGGATCGAGAAAATTGCGGGCCGAGATATTCACGCTGACCGGCATTTCCAGGCCTTCGCCGCGCAGGACCGCGAGGTCGGCCAGCGCCAGATCGATCGCCCGATCGGTGAGGCTGTGGATCAGGCCGGTACGTTCCGCCTGCGGGATGAAGTCCCCCGGGGCAATCCGGCCGCGGCTTGGATGTTCCCAGCGCAGCAAGGCCTCCATGCCGGTCAATTGGCGGTTTTCGAGGTCCACCTTGGGCTGGTAGTGCAGGCGCAGTTGGCCCTTATCCAGTGCCCCTTGAAGCTCGCCCAGGAGCTCCACGGTGTGCAGGCTGTTGTCGTCGCTGCGCCGGTCGTAGCTGCGATAGCGGCGCCCGGAAAGGCTGGCCTGGTGCATTGCGAGCCAGGACTTGGTGAGCAGGCGCGCGGGTTCGTCCTGTTCGTGGAACGGGAAGGACGAAAGCCCGGCGTGAGCTCCAAGGTAGACCGGGATATCGAGCACCTCGAAGGGGGCCTGCAGACCGTCGAGTGCTGCCTGCGTAACGCCCAGTGCATCGCGGCGGCTGCGGTGCGGAAGGATCAGCGCGAAGTGGTCGTCGTGGATATGGAACACCGTCGCGTCTACCGAGCCGGCCACGCTCTGCAAGCGTTCGGAGATTGACCGCAGCAGTGGGCGCTCGGCGGCGAAACCGAGCGCGGCGATAGTGTCCTGATAGTTGTCCATTTGCAGGCTGATCACGAACACTCGAGTGGCCGAACGCTCGGGTGCCTCCGCCTGCTGCATCAGTTGTTGGGTGTAGCGTTCCAGTGCTTCACGGTTGGGGAGGCCGGTGACTGGATTGTGATAGGCCTGTTCCAGCAGGCGATCCGAGTGCCGGCGCAGGGTGTCGAATAACCAGCCGGAAAAACCGCCGAGCGTGATGTAGATGGCGGTTCGGGTGAGCCAGTTGAGGGTTGGTTGGGCGAGGCCGACCGCAGTGTCCAGGGGCATAAACGGGCCCAGGACCAGGCCGGCCATGAGCCCGAAAGCCAGGCCGCCCCAAAGTCCGAACAGGGCGGCCCCCAGCAGTACGGGGATCAGGATGAAGTTCAGATAAGCGGTGGTGGTGCCGCCTGTCTGGTGTACCAGCAGGGCGACCAGTGCCATCAGGGCGGTGGCGGTGGCGGCGCCGGCGAACTGCCAGCTTCTTCCAATCCGTTGCGAATGGGCGTTGGGCCGGGTGCCAAACGGGGATTGCGCCATTTCGGGTCCTTTGGCTCGCGCCGCTACTTCTGCCTTGGGTTATAGACCACTTTTATCCGGTTTATGTGTCAGGTCCGGGTGATGAGCTTGGGCGCGCGCTGGCCGGGGGGCGCTGTTGCCCACGGTGGGGGCTTGATAGCATTCCGGTACGCCCTGCGGGGCACGGCAATATTCAGGGATGGGGTGGCATGGCTGATCGACGCTTGCAGGTCTTTCTTACGGTGGCACGCCTGTTGTCGTTCACCCGGGCGGCCGAAGTGCTGCATATGACCCAGCCGGCGGTCACCTTTCAGGTGCGGCAGCTGGAAGAGCAGCTGGATACTCGGTTGTTTGATCGCAATCACAATCGGGTGACCCTGACCGATGCCGGGCGTCTCGTTCAACGATATGCCGAGCGCATCTTTGACACCTACGGCGAGCTCGAGGCGGCCCTGCGCGAGTTGAAGGGCGCCGATGGAGGCGCGCTGGTGATCGGGGCGAGTACCACTGTGGCCGAATACATGCTGCCCGCCCTGTTGGGGACCTTCCGGCGCGAGCACCCGGATATCGGTATTCGGCTACGGGTCGGCAACACCGAGAACGTGGTGGTAATGGTCGAGGACGGCAGTGTCGATCTCGGCATCGTCGAGGCACCGGTGACCCATCGCAGCCTGCAGGTTCAGCCCTGCCTGGTGGATCAGTTGCGGCTGATTGTGCCGCCGGAACACGAACTGGCGGGCCGCGAGACCGCGACCGTTGCCGATTTCATCGCACGCCCATTCATATGCCGCGAGGAGGGTTCTGGGACCCGCGAGGTCATCATGGAGTACCTTGGGCGCGCTGGTTACGACCGCAACAGTCTGCGCGGCTGCATGGAACTGGGCAGCCCGGAGGCGATCAAGGGTGCGGTGGTAGCCGGTATGGGGGTCTCGGTGCTGTCCGAAGCGGTGGTGGCCAAGGAACTGGCCCTGGGCGAACTGGTGGCGCTGCCGCTGTCGCCGCCGCTGGAAAGGCCAATCTCGCTGGTGCACGCGCGGCAGAAGTTCCGCGTGCCGACGCTGGAGGTACTGATGCAGTTCCTGCATGGCTATTGCACCGGCCAGCGGACGCCCGGCCCCGCAAAAGAACCCAAACAGGATTGACGCGACATGAAGAACTACTGCGTGGTGCAGCATACGTATTCCGAGTTTCTCGGTCTGATCGAGTCGCAACTGGAAAAACGCGATATCGGCTTCTCCTATTACCGCCCCTTCGTGGGCCAGGATCTGCCGGGCTCGGCGGCCCAGTTCGATGGCCTCTGGCTGCTCGGTGGGGCCTGGCCGACCGCGGATCACGAAGAGAATCCTCAGGTCCCGGACGAGCTGTCGCTGATCGATATCTTCCGCCGCTCGAAGCGCCCGGTTGTCGGCATCGGCATGGGCGGGTTGCTGGTGGCCGAGCAGGCTGGTGGCACGGCCCACGAGGATCCGATGTACCGGGCCCGCTTCGTGACTGCACACAAGACTGCGGCGGGCACAGGGGATGACCTGGCCGAGGCCCTGGACGGCCGGCGTGTGCTGCAGCTGGTCAATGGCAGCGTGACACTGCCGGACGACCTGGAACCGATCCTGGTCGATGACGAAGGTGACTGGCTGGCCGTGCGTCCCGATGCACTGACCTATGGCGTGCTTTTCCGGCCCGAAATGAAGCCGGGCATGCTCGAGGACATCATCATGGAGGCCAAGCACAATCCGCCACCAAACATGGGCGAGCTACTGGGCGAGGCCCGCATGGAATGGGGCGACATGCAGAAGGTGACCGAGGACGTAATCGTGGCCCTGGTCAAGGAGCTCGGTCTGATGCAGGAGCGCCGCAAGATGCCGGTGTTCAGCCTGAAGATCGAGGACGAGGGATGATTCCACCCCTGGGGCCGGGCCAGCAGGGCGGCCTGCCCGGGGGTGACCTCGGGTCGGTGCTTGGCGGCGCGCGCAAGAAGGGTCGGGATGACCCGGCCAAGGCGATTGCCGAGATCGCCCAGCGCCTGTCCGCCGAGGACCAGGCCAGCCTGCTGAAGTTTGCCCGCTTCCTGGAACAGCAGTCGCCAGCTCCGGAACCGGAGCCGGTGCCCGAGCCGGAATCCATTCCGCGCCCGGAGAGCGAGTCGGTGATCAAGGCGATGCGTCGGCTGTCGGCCACGTATCACATGCTGGATCGCTCCAAGTTACTGAACGAGACCTCGGCCCTGATGGGGCAGCACGTGATGCAGGGGCGCCCGGCGGTGGAGGTGATCGACGAGCTGGAAGTGGTCTTCCGCACCCATTACGAGAAGACGGTGGCTCAGGATCCGACGCGTCAGGCGGACGCTGGTGATGACGGCGCGGCGGGAGGTGCTGCGCGATGATCGAAGTTCTGCGCCAATGGTACCAGCGTCATTTCACCGACCCGCAGGTCGTGATCCTGGCGTTTTTGCTGCTCGCGGGGTTCCTGGTCATCATCTTCGCCGGGCGCATCCTGGCGCCGCTTTTGGCCTCGCTGATCATCGCCTACCTGCTGGAAGGTGGGGTCAAGAAACTGACCCGGATCCACGTGCCGCGGTTGCTGGCGGTCACCCTCGTGTTGATCGCGTTCCTGGCGCTGACGGTGGCGGCACTGTTTAGCGTCGTGCCGCTGCTGTCGGCCCAGGTGACGCAATTGGTCCGCGAGCTTCCGGGGATGATCCGTGAGGGGCAGTCCCTGCTGCTACAGCTTCCGGAACACTATCCCCAGTTGATTACCGACGAACAGGTGCGGGACCTGATGGGAGCGATCCAGGCCGAGGCGACCCTGCTGGGTCAGCGGGTGCTTTCGTTCTCGTTGTCCTCGGCACGGCATATCGTGGACGTGGTGATCTACCTGATCGTGGTCCCGCTGATGGTGTTCTTCATGCTGAAGGACCGCGACCTGATCCTGAACTGGATCCGCGGCTTTATGCCGCAGGACACGCACCTGGCCAGTGAGGTCTGGCGCGAGGTCAACATCAAGATCGCCAGCTACGTGCGCGGCAAGTTCATCGAGATCCTGATCGTCTGGGCCGTTACCTTCCTCACCTTCAACTGGTTTGGCCTGGAATATGCGGTGCTGTTGTCGTTCATGGTGGGGATATCGGTCATCATCCCGTACATCGGTGCGGCGGTGGTGACGATCCCAGTGGCGGCGGTGGCGTATTTCCAGTTCGGCATCGGGCCCGAGTTCGCCTGGATCCTGATCGCCTACGGGGTGATCCAATTCCTCGATGGCAATGTGCTGGTGCCGTTGCTGTTCTCCGAAGTGGTCAATTTGCATCCTGTCGCGATCATCGCCGCGGTATTCGTGTTCGGTGGCATCTGGGGCCTGTGGGGCGTGTTCTTTGCGATCCCGCTGGCGACCCTGGTGCATGCGGTGATCAAGTCCTGGCCGCGCGTCGACCGACCCCCGCCCGAGGCAGCGATCACCGACGCCGAGCGCGAGGCATCCGAACCCGCTTCGAAGTAGGCCGATACTCCAGGCCGCTGCACCGCGGATTCGCGGGCGCGGCGGCCTGCCCCATTACTCGATCAATAACAAGAAGAACGCATGACCGGTACTGAGATCCTGATGAACGTGACACCCCAGGAGAGCCGCGTGGCCCTGGTGGAAAATGGCGTCCTGACCGAGTTGCACCTCGAGCGCACCCGCCGCCGCGGGATCGTGGGCAATATCTACAAGGGCCGGGTCGCCCGGGTGCTCCCGGGCATGGATGCCGCCTTTGTCGACATCGGTCTTGAACGCACGGCCTTTCTGCATGCCTCCGACGTGGCGCCGGTGGAGCGCGAGGAATTCAATGGCAATGGCCTGTCCGACGCAGAGGTCCCCGCGTCCACGGCCAACGGGAATGGCAATGGCAATGGCCACGGCAACGGTGCCCCCGCTCCCGTGGCGCGTGAAGGTATCCGCGAACTGCTGCGCGAGGGTCAGGAAGTCCTGGTGCAGGCGGTCAAGGATCCATTGGGCTCCAAAGGGGCTCGGCTGACCACGTACATCACCTTGCCGTCGCGCAATCTGGTGCTGATGCCATACCAGACCAACGTGGGCGTCAGCACGCGGATCGAAGACGAGGGCGTGCGTGCGCGGCTGCGCGAGTCCATCGAGCAGCTGCGCGATGAGCTGGCCCCGCAGCATGGCTTCATCGTGCGTACCGCCGCGGAGCTGGCCGACTACGAGGCCATGTACAACGACACGGCCTTTCTGAAGAAGGTCTGGGACACCCTGCAGGAGCAGGCTGCGGGCGCTCCTCCGGGGACCGAGGTCTATACCGATCTGCCGCTGGTGGAGCGCATCCTGCGCGACATGGTGGGGGTGGATATCGAGCGCATCCGCATCGACTCGCGCGAGACCTATCAGAAGGTCTGCGGGTTTGTGGAACGCTATCTGCCGGAGTTGATCGGTCGTATCGAGCACTATCCGGGCGAGCGTCCGATCTTCGACCTGTTCAATGTCGAGGAAGAGATCCATCGCGCGCTGGAGCGCAAGGTGGAGCTGAAATCGGGCGGCTACCTGATCTTCGATCAGACCGAGGCGATGACCACGGTCGACATCAACACCGGCGGATTCGTCGGCCATCGCAAGCTCGAAGAGACCATCTTCAAGACGAATCTGGAGGCGGCCCAGGCGATCGGCCGCCAGCTGCGCCTGCGTAACCTCGGTGGGATCATCATCATTGATTTCATCGACATGCAGGACGACGAGCACAAGCGCCAGGTGATCCGCGCGCTGGAGAAGGCGCTGGAACGCGACCACGTGAAGACCCAGACCTGCGATGTCTCCCCGCTGGGTCTGGTGGAAATGACGCGCAAGCGCACCCGCGAAAGCCTGGAGCACCAGATGTGCGAGCCTTGCCAGGTATGCAGCGGGCGCGGCTATCTGAAGTCGGCGGAGACGGTGTGCTACGAGCTGTTCCGCGAGATCCTGCGCGAGGTGCGCCAGTATGACGCTCGCGAGTTGCGGGTGCTGGCCTCGCAGAGCGTGATCGATTTGTTGCTGGACGAGGAGTCCGCCAGCCTTGCCGAGTTGCAGAGTTTCGTGGGGATTCCGATTCGTTTCCAAGTGGAGACGCTATATACCCAGGAACAGTTCGATGTGGTCTTCGTCTGACAATTGAAGGGCGCGTGGATCATCCAACGCGAAGCGACCGCCCGGGTGATGCGCGTCAATGCGTCGTCGCAAGGGCCAATGCGGCGCGGTGATTCGCGGAACCTGACGACCCGTGCGGCACGATCGGCGGATGCCATCGTTGCCGGGCATTCCCCAGGGGAGAGGACACCCAGTTGATTCGCAAAAGCGGACCCATCCTGGATACGGGTCCCGGTCGGCCGGGGAGGCTGGATTGCGACCGCGTGGGGTCGAAATGAGCACCCTGTCACAGAGTCTGCGCGTGCTACTGCGTCTTCTGCTCTTCCTGATTCTGCTCGCCGCGATCGCGCTATTGGTGTTGCGTCTCGCACTGCCACACTGGAACGGTCTCCATTCCTGGGTCGAAACCACGGCGAGCGAGCAACTCGAGCACGAGGTCACCGCGTCCCGGATCGAGCTCGGCTGGGTGGGGTGGTCGCCCGCGCTGATGATCCGAGAGGTCTCGGTTGCGATGCCCTCCGGCGAGTCGATCGCGATTGACTCGTTGGGGGTGTCGCTTCGCGCCGGCGCCAGCCTGCGCAGCCGCCACCCCGCCTTGGCTCTTCGTGTGCAAGGCGTGGAACTGCGCCTGGTACGCCATTCCGACGGACGATTTGTCCTCAGTGGCCGCGAGATCGGCCTGGGCGAGGGACGTCTGCTAACCATCCCGGTTGCACAGTGGCCTGATGTCGATGCCGAGCAGGTGCATCTGATCTGGGACGATCGTCAGGCGGGTCTCGAATCCTCACTACAACTGGAACGGGCCGCCTTGCGCACGGCCCATGACGGATCGTTGCGGGCCTACGTCAACGGCGAGCTGGAGGCCTCCAGCCCCGGCGGCCGGGTGGAAGTCGGGTTGGAGACCCCGGCGGCGGACCTGCGCGACGCGCGTTTCTTCCTGCAGGCCGATGCCGTGGAACTGGAGGCCTGGCAACCCTGGCTGGCCTATCTGGGCTGGCCGGCCCCCCAGGGCACGACCTCACTCCACCTGTGGGGGGGGCTGGACGATGGGCGCATGGCCTGGCTGCGCGGTGAACATGACACCATCCTCAGCCTGGACGGCGAGCCCGCCGGATCGGCGATTGGTCACCGCTTCGATTGGCGGGTTACCGACCACTGGCAGCGTTCTTCCTGGGCCGCGACCCGTCCCGGTTCGGGCGACCTGCGCTTGAGGTATCACCTGGAGGGCGAACCACGCCAGCTAGTGGTGGATGCGGTAGAGCTGGCGGCGCGCGACCTCGACATCGCGCCGTACGCGCCACTACTGACCTTGCTGGAGCAGGCCGAGCCGAAGCTGGCGGAGCGCATTGGCGATCTGCGACCTCGCGGCCGCCTGGATTTCGGCCGAGTGGAGGCCCGTCGCGAAGACGACCGCCTGCAGCCGGTCTGGGCCGAGGCCGACCTGCGCGATCTCGAATGGCGGGCGGTTGAGCAGATCCCGGGGGTGGAAGGCGTGTCGGGCTACCTTCAGTGGCGGGACGATACGGCGGAATGGCTGCTGGATAGCCGCGGGATGCAGGTCGATCTGCCACGGGTACTGGCGGATCCGGTGTCGCTGGATCGGGTTCGCGGGCGATTGCAGGCAGAGCGTGATCAGCAGGGGCACTGGCGCTTGAGCGGTGACGCCTTGCATGCGGCCAACGCCCATGCCGCCGTGCGGGGACGCATGCAGGTTTACCTGGACGGTCACGCGGCGGGGCCACGGGTCGATATCGCAATGGATATCCTGCGTGCGGACGGCGACCACACGGCGCGCTACCTGCCGCTTTATCACTTGCCGGAAAACACCTACCAGTGGCTGGTGGACAGTATCCGTACCGGGAAGTCCTCCGGTGGCGGCATGGCGTACCGGGGGCGCGGGCAGGACTTCCCGTTTGCCAATGACGAAGGGGTGTTCGACCTCTGGGCCGATGTCGAGGCGGGTGTGCTGGACTATCAGGACGGCTGGCCGCGGGCTGAAGCGTTGAGCGGTCGGCTCTTGTTCCATAACGCGCGCTTCCGGGCTGAGGGCGCGGGCGGGCGCATCCTCGACACCGAGGTGCGTGATACCCAGATCCGCATCGCCGATATGGAGAACGCGGTCTTGGAACTCGAAGGGCAGTCCGAGGGCGACGCCGCGGATCTGCTGGCCTATCTGCGTCAGGCTGAACTGCTTGAGCCCGCCGCGGAGATTCGCGACCAGGCCGTCGCGGAAGGACCCAGTCGCTTGAGTCTCGCCCTCAGTCTGCCGTTGCAGGAAGGCCGGATGGACGAGACCCGCGTACAAGGCGAGCTCGAATTGCGCGGGGTCGATTTCGAGGTGGCGGGTTGGCCCGCCGATCTCGGATCGGTGGAGGGGCGGGTGCGGTTCGATACCGCGGGCCGGGTGGCGACGGAGGGGCTGACGGCTCTTGTGCACGACGAGACCGTGACCTTCGGGGCGGACTGGCCGCTGAACGGCGATGAGGCCCGAATCACCGCGCAAGGGCCCCAACCACTGGCGCCCTGGTTGGCGGGGTTTCCGGAGCTTGAACCCTATCTCGAGGGCTCCGCGCAATGGGACGCCCAGCTGCGGTTGGGGCAAGCCGTGGATGGGGTTCGACTGGAACTGCGCTCCGACCTGGTCGGGGTGGCGATCGATTGGCCGGAGCCCATCGGAAAGCCGGCGGGGGAAGCCCGCGCGCTGAATCTCTCCCTGCCCCTGGGACATTCCGGCGCCGGGATCGGGCGCATCAGCCTGGGTCAGGTGCTGCGTGCGCACATGCGCCTGTCGCCCGCGGCTGCGCCGGAGGACCCGGCGGCACGCGGGGCCGAACCGGATACCGCCGGGCGCGGGGTAGGGCTGCAGGCGATGGCGCTGGAGATCGGCGCGCCCGCGGCCAGTGACCTGGCCCTGCCAGGTTCGGGTGTATCGGTGCGTGCGCGCTTGCCAGAGCTCGCAGTGGACCCCTGGCAGGCGGCCCTGGAATCGGCGCCGTGGGGCCGTGAGGTCGACATCGGTGCGCCGACCGACGATGAAAGCACCGGCGAAGTGGCGCTGACGCGTCTGGAGCTGGATATACGCGACCGGATTCTCTGGGGCGACGGGGCGTTCCCAGGACTGCGCTTCCTGGCGCGGCGCGCGGATTCCGGCTGGGATATGGAGGCGGCCTCTGACTGGCTGGCAGGAGAGGCTCAATGGCGGCCGCTGGCGGCCGATGAACGCGGTCGCCTGGAGGCGAATCTGAGCCATCTGCTGATCGAGGACCTTGACTGGGGCGACAGTGAGCCGGAATCCCAGGCGGACCCGAGACCGGTTGAGGCCGGAACCTTCGAGGACCCGCGTGTCTGGCCGTCTGTGGCCCTTGCACTCGACAGCCTGGCGCTGGGCGATTACCGTTTCGCGGACATCCAGCTAGGGCTGGAGCCGCAGGCAAATGGACTGGTGGTTCGGGGTCTGGAGGTTCGGGCCCCGGAAGGCGACCTCCATGCGGACGCTACGGGCGTCTGGCAGGTGGATGCCGAGGGGTGGCCGGAGGCCCGGCTGGATGTAACCCTGGTCGGGGATGACTGGGGGGGTGCGCTGCAATCGGCGGGCCTGTCGCGAGCGCTGGTGGGTGGCTCCGGGGACGGCACGCTGTCGTTGTCCTGGCCGGGGGCGTTGTATGCCCCCCGCCTTGCGCATTTGGCAGGCGCAATGGAACTGGCGCTGGAGGATGGCCGCCTGGCCGATGTCGAGCCGGGGGCCGGGCGCCTGTTGGGCCTGGTCAGTCTGGATGTGCTGCCAAGGCGGCTGCGCCTCGACTTCCGTGACGTATTCACCGAGGGTCTGAGCTTCAGCGAACTGACGGCGGATGCAGTGCTGCAGGATGGCGACCTGCATGTGCCCGGCCTGCGGATGGAGGGCCCCTCGGCGCGGGTGCGTTTGAGCGGACGAACGGGCCTGGTGGCGCGCGACTACGACCACGAGATCGTGGTGGTACCCAGCCTGCGCACCGCGTTGCCGATTGTCGGCGCGCTGGTGGGTGGGCCGGTGACCGGAGTGGTGGTCCTGATTGCGGAACGAGTACTGGGGATTGGTGATCAGATAGAAGAGGCGGCCCGTGTTGAGTACGCGGTGACAGGCGCCTGGGACGACCCGCAAATACGCGTGCTGGTGCAACCCGCCGCGGATACGGACGGAAGCGACAACGACTGACGCACAGTAGACTGGATGATCGGAGCAATATGAATCAGGTAGCGGCCATTCAAATGGCCTCCGGACCCCAACCCCAGGCCAATCTGCTGGAGGCCAAGCGCCTGCTGCAGGAGGCCGCGGACAAGGGGGCACGCCTGGCCGTGCTGCCGGAGAACTTCGCCTTTATGGGCATGCAGGAGACCGACATCCTCGGGATCGCGGAGGTCGCCGATGGCGCGGGTCCGCTACAGGCATTCCTGTCGGAACAGGCCCGCCGCCTGGGGCTGTGGATCGTCGGCGGGACCATCCCGCTGCAGACCGAGGGCGGCGAACGCGTGCGTTCGGCTTGCCTGGTGTTCGACGACCAGGGGCAGCAAGTGGCCCGCTACGACAAGATTCACCTGTTTGACGTACGCCTGCCGGACAGTACCGAGGCCTATACCGAATCGAAGGTCTTCGAGCGCGGTGACCAGGTCGTGGTGGTCGATACCCCGGTGGGGCGGATGGGCCTCGCGATCTGCTACGACCTGCGTTTTCCGGAGCTGTTCCGGGCCCTGCTGGACCAGGATGCGGAATGGGTCGCCCTGCCGGCCGCCTTCACCGCGCAGACGGGGCAGGCGCACTGGGATGTGTTGCTGCGCGCCCGTGCGATCGAGAATCAATGCTTCATGCTGTCGGCTGCTCAGGGCGGGTTCCATGTCAACGGGCGCGAGACCTACGGGCATAGCGCGCTGGTGGACCCGTGGGGCCGGGTTGTGGGGCAGTTGCAGCGCAACCCCGGCGTATTACTGGCCAAGCTGGATCACGCGCAGGTGAAACGTATCCGCAACAGCTTCCCGGCCGTTGAACATCGACGCCTGCCTTGCCCCGGGACCACGTGATTCGCTTATTGGATACCCAGGCCGTGGGCAGGCGCGCGATAAACCCGCAACGCCCGCGCGCTTGAAAGCGAAGCCCGCGCCCCAAGCTCCATACTGACGATCAACACGACGCGCCCCGTCCGGACCTGGCCCGGGGCGTCGGTACCGCGGCACCCGAGAGGACTTCATGATCGACAGCCTTGCGCAACAAACCCTGCTCGACCCCGCCGGCCTTGGCGACAGCGAGCTCAGCACACTCCTGGGCACCACCTTCGGACGGGGCATTGATGGGGGTGATTGCTACTTCCAGTTCTCCAGCCAGGAGCGCTGGTCGCTGGAGGATGGCATCGTCAAATCCGCCAGCTTCAATATCGAGCGCGGCGTCGGGATCCGCGTGGTGCGCGGTGAGCAGACCGGGTTCGCCTATTCCGACGACATCGCAATGCCGGCCATGCTGGAGGCGGCCAAGACCGCCCGCAGCATTGCCGATGCCGGGCAGAGCGGGCGCATCGCGGTTGCCTCGCGAGCGCCTTCGCGTCCGGTGCTGTACGCCCCGGACAACCCGCTGGATTCGTTGGACGAACAGGCCAAGATCGATCTGCTCAAGGAAGTGGATGCGGTCGCCCGGGGCGCCGACCCGCGCGTGACCCAGGTGATGTGTTCGCTGGCCGGGGTGCACGAGGTCGTGCTGATCCTGAACGCCCGTGGCGAGCTGACCACCGACGTGCGCCCGCTGGTGCGTCTCAACGTGCAGGTGATTGTCGAGCAGGGCGGGCGCCGCGAATCCGGTACCTCCGGCGGCGGCGGGCGCTCTGGCTACCGTTACTTCCTGGAGGCGGATCGCGCCGCCGGTTATGCCCGCGAAGCGGTACGTCAGGCGCTGGTGAATCTGGAGGCGCGCGAGGCCCCGGCCGGGACCATGAAAGTGGTGCTGGGCCCTGGCTGGCCGGGCGTGCTGCTGCACGAGGCCATCGGTCACGGGCTGGAGGGGGACTTCAATCGCAAGGGGACCTCGGCGTTCTCCGGGCGCATCGGCGAGCAGGTGGCGGCCAAGGGCATCACCATTGTCGACGACGGCACTCTGGAGGGGCGGCGTGGCTCGCTGAACGTGGACGACGAGGGCAACCCGACCCAGCAGACGGTGTTGATCGAGGACGGCGTGCTGCGCGGTTACATGCAGGACGAGATGAATGCCCGCCTTATGGGAGTGCACTCCACCGGTAATGGCCGGCGCGAATCCTACGCCCGTCTGCCGATGCCGCGGATGACGAATACCTACATGCTTGGCGGTGACGCCGATCCGGAGGAGATCCTGGCCTCGGTGGACGATGGTCTGTACGCAGTGAATTTCGGCGGTGGCCAGGTGGATATTACTTCGGGCAAGTTCGTGTTTTCGGCGTCTGAGGCCTATAGGGTGGAGAAGGGCAAAGTGACCTATCCGGTCAAGGGTGCGACCCTGATCGGGAATGGCCCGGATGTTCTGACCCGGGTGTCGATGATCGGTAACGACATGAAGCTCGATACTGGCGTCGGGACTTGCGGCAAGGAGGGCCAGGGCGTGCCGGTTGGCGTGGGTCAGCCAACGCTGCGTATAGACGGCATGACCGTGGGCGGTACCCAGGCGGCCTGAGCGTGACTACGCAATTGAAGGGGCGTTTCCCCGAGGCTCGCGGTACGGAATGCAACCAAGGAGGCAGCAGATGAATCTCGATTTTCTGGAGCAGGAACGGTCCCTTCCGGAAGGCCATGGCCATGACAAGATTGTCCAGTGGCATGTCTTCCGGGCACGCGAGAAGGCCGAGCAGTTCGCCCATCATGTGGAGCTGGGCGAAGGCCAGGATCTGGTCGGCGGCTGGACGCGTGACAGCGTCGGCATGCTCTATTGGGTCGGTGTACACGTCGATGACCTGGAACGCTGGGGTAACGTCGGCGCGGTTCATAAGCACGGTGCCCGGGTCGACTAGCCCCGCGCCGCCCCCTCAGTCGAGCCGCGCCCCGGGGTTTGGCCCCCGGGGCGCGGCCCACCTTTCGCTATCCCGATCAGCTACCGAGTAACGGAACCCTGCATGAGCACATCACCCGAACGCGCGATCCCGGAACCCGTGTCCCAGGAAGACGGAGTCCAGGCCCTGTCCCATTCGCCGGATTCGCTGCAGGCGCGCGTGCAGCGCACGCTGGAAGCCGCGCAGGCGCGTGGGGCCTCGGATGTCCAGGCGGTGGTGAGTCACAGCGTGGGTCTGGAGCTGGGCGTGCGCAAGGGCGAGATCGAGACCCTGGAACACGAACGCGACCAGAGCCTGTCGCTGATCGTCTACTTTGGTCAGTCCAAGGGTGCGGCCTCCACGACCGATTTCAGCGATCAGGCCCTGATCGATACCGTCGAGGCGGCCTGTCGCATTGCCCGTTATACCGAGCCGGACCCGTATGCCGGGATGCCGGACCCGGCGTTCAAGGCGGCCGAGTGGGAAGATCTCGATCTGGACCACCCCTGGGGTTGTAGCGCGGTCGAGGCCTCGGAACTGGCACGCACCATTGAGGCCGCCGGTATTGCCACCGATGCGCGGATCGAAAACTCCGAAGGGGCCAGTGTCAGCACCCGTCGCGCCATCGCCTTTCTCGGCGACAGCCAAGGCTTCATGGGTGGATACCGCAGCACCCGGCATTCGCTGTCCTGCGCCCTGGTTGCACGTGACGATGCTGGCATGCAGCGCGACTATGCCTACACGGTCGCCCGCCACGCTGAAGACTTCACCGCGGCCGAGCAGATCGGCCACGAGGCCGCCGAGCGCACCGTGCGCCGCCTGGGCGGGCGCAAACTCTCCACCCGCAGCTGCCCGGTGCTGTTCGCCCCGGAGATGGCGCGGACCCTGATCGGCAGCTTCACCCGCGCGATCTCCGGCCCGGCCCAGTACCGCGAGAGCTCGTTCCTGCTGAGCGCGGTCGGCGAGGCGGTGTTCCCCGAGTGGATGCAGATCGAGGAACGCCCGCTGACCCCGCGGGCACTGGGCTCGGCCCCCTTCGACGGCGAGGGCGTGCGGACCCGCAATCGCCCGCTGATCGCGGGGGGCGTATTGCAAAGCTACACCCTGGACAGCTACGCAGCCCGCCGCCTGGGCCTCGAAACCACCGGTAATGCTGGCGGGGCACGAAACGTGACGGTGGCCCCGGGCGACAAGGACTTCGCCGCCCTGCTGGGCGAGATGGGCACCGGCTTCCTGGTGACCGAGTTGATCGGCCAGGGTGTGAACCAGGTAACGGGCGACTACTCGCGTGGTGCCGCCGGCTTCTGGGTGGAGAATGGCGAACTGCAGTACCCGGTGGAGGAGATCACCATTGCCGGCAACCTGAAGGACATGTTCCAGCGCATGGTGGCCGTGGGCACCGACGTTGACCGCCGCGGCAACATCCACACTGGCTCTATCCTCATCGAGTCCATGACGGTCGCGGGCGACTGAATCCGTCCGTACTGCGGAGAGTAGCCTGGAGCCCGCTGGTTCTCGGTAGGGCGCGGTACTGCACTTTTCTTGTAGCCTGTCTTCCGGCGGCGCCGAACGATCGGCGCTTTCTCGGGGCTCGACCGGTCGTTACCCAGCAGCCGGTTTCCTCCCCTGTGGCGAGGAGCGGCCATGAACTTCTTTGAGCATCAGGATCAGGCGCAGCGCAGGACTCGCTGGTTGCTGGCCCTGTTCGGTCTGTCCGTGCTGGTGATCGTTGGGTCCCTGGGGCTGATGGTCTGGGCCTTCGGGGGTGGGACCGAGGCCGCTGCCTGGACCATGGGGGTGACCGCGGGGCTGATCGCCCTGGCCAGCCTGTACCGGGCCTGGCAGCTGCGCGCCGGCGGCGGCCGGCTGATCGCCCGGGAGATGGGCGGAGTGCAGGTTGATGGCAACCCCACCGACCCGCAGCGGCGCCAGCTGCGCAACGTGGTGGAGGAGATGGCGATCGCCTCGGGGGTTCCGGTGCCCGAGGTGTACGTGCTGGAGCAGGACCTGGGCATCAATGCCTTCGCTGCCGGTTTTGCGCCGAGTGACGCGGTGGTGGCGGTGACCCGTGGCGCTCTGGACAGCCTGGACCGAGCTGAGCTAAAGGGCGTGATCGCGCACGAGTTCGGGCACGTCCTCAATGGCGACATGCGGCTTAACATGCGCCTGATTGGCATTCTCTACGGGATCGAGATCCTGGCGCTGCTAGGGCAGGGCGGGCTGGCGCGGCGCCGGCGGCGACACAAGGGCGATATTGCCGAGACCGGTGGCGCGATCGTGAGCGTGACCCTGATCGTGGTTGGCTACATGGGGCTGGCGCTCGCGCGCTGGATTCGGGCCGGGATCTCGCGTCAGCGCGAGTATCTGGCAGATGCCCATGCGGTGCAGTTCACCCGCGAGCCGGAAGGTCTGGCCGGGGCGTTGAAGAAGGTCGCGGCGCGCTATGCGGGGCTCAACGGCAATACCGAAGAGATTACCCACATGCTGTTCGCCAGCGATGCGATTGGCCAGCTCTACGAGACCCACCCTCCGCTGTTGGACCGTATCCGCGTCCTGCAGCCCCACTTCGAGCCGGACGAACTGGAAGGCCTGCGGGATCAGTTGAATGCCCGTGTGCGCAAGGCCGCCCGGGAACGTGCCGTGGACGGGATGCAGCACAAGCGGGAGGGCACACTACCCGGGGGCGAAGCGGTGGGGGATGCCCTGGGCGGCCACCCTGCACTGACCCACATCCTGGGGGCCGGGATGTTGCTCGCCGCAATCCCGGGACCGCTGGCCTGGACCGCGCGTTCCGAGGCCCGGGCGGTCGAGGTGGTCTTGTACCTGCTATTGAACCCCGATTTCGAGGTGCGTGAGCAGCAACTGGGCTTGATCGCCGAGGCCGAGGGCGAGGCCCGTGCGCAGGCAGTGCGTGGGCTGCTGGACGCCGAACCGTCCTTGCGCGCGGACCTGCGTATGCCGGTGCTCGAGCTTGCCTTTCCAGCCTTGCGGCGGCTGGCCGCCGAGGAACGGGTGCGGTTGGAGGCACTGGTGGAGCGCATGATTCACGCCGATGGCCGGGTGGCGGTATTCGAATATGCCCTGGGCCGGCTATTGGCGCGGCAATTGGGTGACGTGCAGGACCCCTACACGGCGTCCCGTCCGCGGCATGCCCGGCTGGATGCACATCAGGAGGGAGCGCATTACCTGCTGGCGTTGTTGGCCCACCACGGCCACCCGGATGATCCGGACGCCGCTCGGGCGGCCCTGACGGCCGGGCTGGGTGAGCTCACCGGGGCCTTGCCGCTGGATGCCACGATTCCCGAGGCCCTCTCCGTTGCCGGTGGGGCGAGGGCCTGGGCGAACGTGCTGGATCGTGTGCTGGATCAGCTGGATGGGTTGCGTCTGCGCGACAAGGATCGGTTGATACGCGCGATGGCCGTGACCGCCCACCACGGAGGCACTGTTGGGGTCGCCGAGGCAGAGCTGCTGCGGGTAATGGCTGCCTCGCTGCATGTGCCCCTTCCCTTGGCTTCCGATGGCCTTGTCGATATCGCGGGAGATGCCCTGTAACTCGGCCTCCGAGCGCCGTTGTAGGAGAAATAACGCGTATTCGACGAAATTAAATTGTGGTTCAAGCAGCGGATAAGCAAAGTATTTCTCGCCTTCCGGAAAGAAAATCCCAAAAAACACTATCAATGCGCGGCCGTTTAGGAGGACAATGGCTGCGAGGTAACGGTAACAGGCTCCATATTGCACCAGGCGACACCCAGGAAAATGGACGTACAGATTCGCAGTACCGGCCCCGCTCGGGACCGCAGAGAATCACGATCAAGACCCACCGTCGTTCGGTTGCCCTTCAGTCTCTCCTCCTCGAAATCCCAATCTACTATGAACAAGCAGAGGTAACCGAAATGGCTACAGGTACGGTGAAGTGGTTTAGCGACGAAAAAGGCTTTGGCTTTATTACCCCGACCGATGGCTCCAAGGACGTCTTCGTCCACCACAGCGCCATCCAGGGTAGCGGCTTCAAGTCGCTGGCCGAAGGCCAGAGCGTCTCGTTTGACGTCGAGCAGGGCCAGAAGGGTCCGGCCGCCGCGAACGTCGAAGCGCAGTAAGACAACTGCCGGCGCGTAAGCGCCAGGTTGCAGAAGTCCCGCCATGTGCGGGACTTTTTTTGTGCGCGGTTTTTGTATGTGCCGATGCTCTCTGCCCCCTCGGTCGCCCGGGCGTCATGTCAGTCGCGCTAGAAATGTGCATGAAAAACGAGTTTTACGCTGGATCGTTGGGCGTGACGTGATAGGGTTCCGGCATGCATGGAGGCCTCCGTAAAACTGCTCCGAATCCCGCCTGGGCGCGCCGTTCTGGATGTGTGTTGGTGGTCGTCATGGGCATTTTGCTGTCGCTGTTCGCAGGTAGCCTTAGCGCCACCGAGGGGCCATATCGCGCCCCCGACAAGATTCCCGGTGCCCAGACCATCGATGCGTCCGAGGCCTGGGCGCTGTTCCGCGAAGGCGTGCCGTTCGTGGATACCCGGTTGCAAACCGATTACGAGGCCGGACGTATACCCGAGGCGCGCAACCTGACCATCATGCGCGCCGCTGACGACGCGCAGAACCGCTATACCCGCGAGAACCTCCTGGCGTTCATCGGTGAGCTGGATGAACCGGTTGTCCTGTATTGCAACGAACGGGACTGCTGGCGTACCGAAGCGGCGATTCACAGGGCGCAGGAGTGGGGCTTCACCAATCTCCATTACTTCCCCGGCGGCTTCCCGGAGTGGATCCGCGCGGGCTACCCTTTCGAATAACCCGATGGACTCCGCAGGCGCCGCCCAGCTCGGCCGGGGCATTCGGCTTCAGACGATCCTGGCCGGGGTCATGTTCGCCGGCCTGCTGGTGCTGGCGGGAACCCTTGCCCTCGGGACACACCTCGCAGTCGACCAGGCGGAGCAGCGTCTTGACCGTCTGGGCGTGGACGGCCAGTCGGCCGCGTGGCGCCAGACGCTAGAGAACGAGTGGCAGCGCATGCGCGCGGAGGTGCCCTCGGTTACCCGGAACGATGCCCTGATCGGTGCTATGCGCGCGGACAGGGGTATCCAGAGCTACGCCGATCCCCTCTACAATCGTTTGCGCGCGGGCGAGATTGCCGACCGTATCGTCGTGCTTGATGCCCAGGGCACCGTGCGCTACGACTCGGCCGGTACGCGCGGCGAACGGGTGCCATTGGCTGCTGCAGCCTTGGCCGATGGACGCTTCCACGAAGGCCTGCATCACGTCCCCGGCGAGCGGGTCTACGCGGGCCTGGCCGTCCCGGTCTATCGAAGCGGAAACCCGATTGGCAGTGTCGTGCAGCTGCGTGACCTGTCGACCTCCGCACTGGAGTCCATGGCGGACGCCATTGGTGGTCGGGCCGCGCTACTGGACGAGCGGGGCCCACTCGCGCTCACTGCCCCCTTCGCGATGGACTTGTCGGTGGGCCGCCGGCTGCATGAACAGCCGGCGGCCGGTCGCGTCGACCTCGACGGGCGGCATTCGCAGCTGGTGTACCTGCCGTTGACCCCGTATGCCGCCGCGCGCCCGACCGCCAATGTGGTCCTGGCGCGCGATCTGACCGAATCTGTTGCCACCCAGAAGCTGATCAACCTGACGACCTACACCGTCGCGTTCCTGGTACTGCTGGTGATCGCGGGCGGACTTTATCTGTGGCTGGGTCGCACCCTGAAGCCGATGCGAGAGGCCGTGCAGACATTGGATCGGATCGGCCATGGCGAGTTTGCCACCGAACTACGCGCCGATTCGCGCGTCCGCGAGATTGCGCGGCTGCAGGAGGTGACGCAGACCATGGCGCAGCGGCTGGGCCGCATCCTCGAGGTGGAAGAGGAGAATGCCCGGCTGGCCTTTCGCGATGCACTGACCGATCTGCCCAACCGGCGGCTCCTGCTGGAACACCTGGAGCACGCGATCCACACGGTCAATCGCACCGGGCGCCATGCGGCACTTTTGCTGATTGACCTCGACAACTTCAAGACGCTGAACGATACCTGCGGACACTCCGCGGGTGATCGCCTGTTGCAGACCCTGGCCCGGCGGTTTACCGACCGGTTGCGGGATCAGGACATCGTCGCACGCCTGGGTGGCGACGAGTTTGTGGCCCTGCTTGAGGAGTTGAGTCCGGATCGTTCGCAGGCCGGCGCGGATGCCCGGCGGATCGCCGAACAACTCCTGCGGGCCATGCGCGAACCCGTCGTCATCGACGAGATCGAGCACGTGATGTCGGGCAGTATCGGCATCACCCTGTTCCCGCGGGGCTTTGATACCGCCGAGGAGCTGCTCAAGCAGGCGGATTTCGCGATGTATCAGGCGAAACACCAGCGCGGCAACGCGGTGCGTTTTTACGATCCGGAGATGCAGCGTACGCTACTGCGCGAGGCCGAACTCGAACGCAGTCTGCGCCAGGCCCTGGAGCGCGACGAGCTGGTGATCCACCTGCAGCCCCAGGTGGATTCACACGGTCACATCCTGGGTGGCGAGGCGCTAATGCGCTGGCCGCAAGCCGATGGTGGCTGGATCTCCCCGGGCGAGTTCATTCCAATAGCCGAGAACACCGGTCAGATCCTGGATATCGGGCGCGTGGCGTTGTTGCAGGCCTGCCAGGTCCTTGCCCGCTGGCAGGGCCAGCCAGAGCTGGAGACGTTGCCGATATCGGTCAACCTGTCGCCGCATCATCTGCGCCAGCGACGCCTGATGGACGAGGTGACGAGTGTTCTGGAACGGACGGGTGCACCGGCCGAGCGTCTGCATGTCGAGGTAACCGAGAGTGTGATGGCCGATGCCTCGTCGCAACTGATCGCCAACCTGGAGGCCTTGCAAGCCCTGGGTGTTGTATTGGCGCTGGACGACTTCGGGACCGGGTACTCGTCATTGAGTTATCTGAAACGGCTACCGCTGGATATGCTCAAGATTGATCGCTCATTCGTACAGGACATCGAACATGACGCCGATGACGCCAACATCGTCGCAACCATCACCGCTATAGCTCACAACATGGGCCTGTTACTCATTGCCGAGGGTGTGGAGAACGAAATCCAGCGTGATTTCCTGGTACGCCATGGCTGCAATCGCTTCCAGGGGTACCTGTACCACCACGCGATGCCCGTTGCCGATTTCGAGGCAGTGGTCCATCGCGAGCAGGGAAGTGCCGGGAAAAATCTGGATGCACCATGAAAAGGGAATAATGCCGGGCGTTAGGGCGAGATGGAGAACGACATGAAGGACGATAGAACCCCGGGGTTTATGGAAGCCATCGCCCAGACTGGCCTGCTCACCGAGATTTGGGAACATTTCCCGGAGAACATGTTCCTGATGCGGGTCGAGGGGCCCGATTTTGTGGTTGAGGCGGCCAATCCGAAAATGACGGAAGTGGTTGCTCAGGACTGTATCGGAAAGCGGCTGCACGACTTCCTGCCGTGGTCTGTCGCGGAGGCGACGGTTGGGCATTATCGGGACTGTCTGCGCCAGGACAAACCGCTTCGTTACGAAGAGCATGCGGCGTTCCGTGATGGCCATGGCGAGGAGCGCGCGGGGCACTGGTTGACCCTGCTGGTGCCTGTGCACGATACGAACGGGGCGGTCTCGCACGTGTTTGGGATCGCCCAGGACGTCACCGAATTGCGTCTCGCGTGCGCCGATCTGGAGCGTTATAACCAGGACCTTGAAGCCGTCGTCGAGGTGCGTACCCAGGCCCTGAACGAGGCGAACCGGAAGCTGCAGGAGGCCAATACGCAGCTGGAATTGCTGGCTTCAAGGGATAGCCTCACGGGCGTCGGTAACCGCCGTTACTTTCAGGCTGGGGCCGAGCGGGAGATGGAGCGCGCGCGGCGCCATGGCAGCGCGCTGTCGCTGTTGATGTTCGACCTCGACGGCTTCAAGCAGATCAACGACCAGGACGGCCACGCGGCCGGCGACGCTGTGCTGCAGCGGGTGGCGGCTAGTGTGCAGGCCGAGCTGCGGACGAATGATCTCTTTGCCCGCTATGGCGGGGACGAATTTGTCCTGCTTCTTCCTGATACGCCCTTGGCGTCTGCTCGTCAGATGGGGGATCGTCTGCGCAACCGCGTACAGGCCGAGGCCGGGGTGGCCATCAGCCTGGGCGCCGCCGGATACCTTGCCGCCGATAATCACCTCGACACGCTCGTCCAGCGCGCCGACGCCGAAGTCCTTTCGGCTAAACGTGGACGCAAGCTGGGGTAGGGCTGGTTTGACGTTGCAGCCGCGTGGTTCGGTCAGCCTTCGGTTTTCCAGTGGCGGCGATCCTGCTTCCTTGCATCCGCTGGTGGCTCAGAGCCCGAAGATTTCCGATTTGAGGTTCCACTTGGAGGCGAGGGTCTCGGTGGCGTTGAGGAATTCCTCGGCGCGGGTCGGATGGTTCCACTGGCCCTTGGCGAGCCAGGCGAGCGCGGTTTCGCGGTCGGGGGCCAGGGACAGGATGTGGATCAGTTCGCCGGCATCACCGCCGATGACTTCACCGCCCAGCAGGGCGCCAGTATCCATGTCGCCGATCAGGCGAACGAAGCCTTCCGGTTCGTCCTGGCCCAGTGCGCGGGGGGAGGTCTCGAAGGCGGCGAAGCCGACGGCCGGTTCCAGCTCTTCGTCTTCGGCGTCGTCCTCGTCCATCCCCAGGCGTGCCATCTCGACCGCGGTGTAGATCGCGATCGGCACGAAGCGCTCGTCCTGTTCACGGGTGTTGCCGTTCTGGATGTTCTCGACCGCGATGGTGGCGTCGGCCAGGGCATGGTTGGCGGTTTGCCATTCGCTGGCGACGTCGCCGATGGCGTAGATGTTGTCGACGTTGGTCTGCAGAGTGGGGCGGCGCTGGACGAAGCCACGACGGTCGGTTTTCACGCCGATGGTGTCCAGGTTCAGGCCTTCGGTATGCGGGGTGCGCCCGGTGCCGAGCAGGACCCAGTCGACCTCGAAGCGGTTGCCCTCGCTGTCGGTGATGGTGACGCCGTCGTCCGACGCCTCGACCTTGTCGTAGCCTTTGACCCGGACCGGCTCGACGCCATCCTCGGCCAGGCGTTCCTTCAGCGTACCCAGCGCCTGGGGGCTGAACTTCTGGCCGGACAGGGGCTTGGAACGGCTCAACCAGGTCACCTCCTTGCCGAGGTGGTGGAAGATCCAGGCGAACTCGGTGGCGACCACGCCGGAGCCGATGATGGCGACGCGCGAGCCGGTCGGGGGCTTGTCGTCGAACAGCATGTCGGTGGTGAGGACGCGGCCGGGTTTGGCCTTGAACGGTGCCGGTACGCTGGCCGTCGCGCCGGTGGCGATGATCGTGTGCCGTGCGCTGACGGTCTCGGTACCGTCATCGTTCACGATTTCCAGGGTCTCGGCATCGCGGAAGCTAGCGTTGCCATGGCGATACTGGATCTTGAGGTGCTTCATGTAGCCGAGATAGGAGTTGCGGACCTCGGTGACCACGTCGTTCTGGTGTTGCCAGGCCTGGTCCATGTCGGCACTGAGACTGCCGCTGATGCCGCGGCCCTCGAAGTGGCGCTGGGCGGCGACCGTGCGGGCGGTGTGGTACCAGTCTTTCTTGGGCACGCAGCCGCGATTGAGGCAGCAGCCGCCCCAGTCGCCCTTCTCGATGATGACGACATTCAGTCCGCGCAGGGCGCCCAGGACGGCGGCACGATAGCCCCCGGGGCCACTGCCGATGATGGCCAGGTCAAAGGTTTCGCTCATGGTTGGTTAGCCCGGATGGTTCGTGAGTTTGTGCGATGGTCGCGCAGGATATTGGCTGTACGGGGATTTTCCCAGGGTACAGCGCGTCGGGGTTATACGGCTGACCGAGGAAAATTCCTCGTCTGGCCAGGGGAACAGTGAGGGCGGAGGCCATTCATCAGTGTTTCCCTAATCGTTCAGATCAATGATCGGGTCGTGCCATTCGAGCTGGGTGAGATTCAGCTCGAACACACGGCCGTCGGCCTCGTAGTCGAAACGAACCGGGACGTGGCGCAGTTCGCGGGCGAACCAGGCGGACAGGGCAACATCGCTGTCATCGGTGCGGCGATCGATGCGGACGGTCTCCACGCGACCGATCGGGGAGTCCATGGTCTCGCGTCCGGCGACTTCGAAGCGGTATTCGCGCAGCCGGTCCCGCTCCAGTGACTGGATGGTCTTCCGGTCGCCTTCCTGACTCAGCGCGCCGCTCTCCAGTTGCTGCATCATCAGGTAGAGGGAGCCGAGAAAGTCCAACGTCTGCGGGGGCACCTCTAGGTCGAAGCGGTCGCCGTTGATGGTGCCAATCGCGCGGTTGTCGTCCCAGTCGAACCGGGTTTCGACCTTGCGCTCGCGGCGCGGGGTGATCTGCTTGCTGCGCGAATGCACGAGCTGTAGCTCGCCGTTCGGGTTGGTCATCAGCGCCTCGCGGCTCAGCTCGAACCGACCCAGGACCCGCAAAAAACCGGACACATGGGCGTCCATCGCCATGCGTGTCTGCACGTCTTCGTGATTGAGGGTGATGCGCGCCTTGAGCGTGTTGCCCATCGCACTGGCCTCATAGCTCGCGGTGTACGGCGGGATCGGACGCAGGTCACGATCCGCCGCCGCCGGGGCTGCGAGGAGGGCCAGCAGAATGGCCATAACCATAGTGGGTGCGAGCCTGAACATGGCGGATCTAGCCAGCCGGTTGTGGCGGTGAAGCATTGTGCGTGTCCTCGTCGAGTTGCAGCGGCGCGCCCAGCGGCGTGCCATCGGCCTGCAGGATCCGCCCGGACCACTGAATTTCGCCTGAACACACTCGGCGAACCACCTCGGGATACAGTCGGTGCTCGGCCCGTTGCACCCGGGCGGCCAGGGTGTCGGCGGTATCGTCGGATACGACCGGCACACGAGCCTGCATGATGACTGGGCCGCCATCCAACTCTGGCGTCACAAAATGCACACTGGCGCCGTGTTCGGTCTCGCCGTCGGCCAGGGCACGGGCATGGGTATCCAGACCACGATACTTGGGCAGTAGCGAGGGATGAATGTTCAGCATGCGGCCGGTAAATCGGTCCACAAAGCCCGGGGTCAGGATGCGCATGAACCCGGCGAGAATGACCCAATCCGGGGCGTAGCCTTCAATGGCGGTGGCGAGATCGGCGTCGAAGGCCTCGCGCGTCGGGTAGTCGCGGTGGTTCAGCACTTGGGACGGGATGCCGTGTTGCTCGGCGAAGCCAAGCCCGCCGGCATCCGGACGGTTGCTGACCACACCCACGATCCGGGCCGGGATCTGGCCCTGCTCGCAGGCCTCGATCAGCGCGCCCAGGTTGCTGCCGCGTCCGGAGATCAGGACCACCAGGCGTTGCGGCGTTTCAGCGGTGATTTGCCCGGGGGCTTCGGTCATGCGGTGGCGTAGGTCACGCTGGGCTGGAAGTCGTCGCGCTCGCGGATCACGCCGATCGGCCAGCTACGGATGCCGGCTCGCGCGAGTTCTGTGCTGGCGGCTTCGACTCGATCCTCCGGGAGGATCACGGTCATGCCGATGCCACAGTTGAAGGTGCGCAGCATTTCTTCGTCGGCGATGTCGCCGGCCTGCTGCAGCCAGTTGAAGACCGGGGGGCGTGCCCAGCTGTTCGGGTCGATGCGCGCGCCGAGGGTGTCCGGCAGAACACGGGGGAGGTTCTCGGTCAGACCGCCGCCCGTGATATGGGCCATCGCATGCACCGGGAAATGCTGCAAGAGCTCCAACAACGGGCGAACGTAGATCCGGGTGGGGGCCATCAGCGCGTCGCCCAGGGTCTTGCCGTCGCCATCCGGCAGGGCGTCGTCCAGGCTCGCACCGGAATGCTCCAGCACGCGCCGGATCAGCGAATAGCCATTGGAATGCGGTCCGGTGGCTTCCAGGCCCAGAACCACGTCTCCGGCCGCGACCTGGCTACCGTCGATCAGGGCGTCTTTTTCCGCGATGCCGACCGCGAAGCCGGCCACGTCGTAGTCCTCGCCCTGGTACATCCCGGGCATCTCGGCGGTCTCGCCGCCGATCAGCGCGCAGCCCGCCTGTTCGCAGCCCTCGGCGATGCCGGTGACCACGTCCGCGGCAATATCCACGTCCAGGTGGCCGGTGGCGTAGTAGTCGAGGAAGAACAACGGTTCTGCCCCCTGGACCACGATGTCGTTCACGCACATTGCGACCAGGTCGATGCCGATGCTGTCGTGGCGGCCGGTCTCCTGCGCCAGGCGCAGCTTGGTACCCACCCCGTCGGTCCCGGAGACCAGAACGGGCTGCTTGTAACGGTCCATCGGCAGCTCGAACAGGGCACCGAAGCCACCCAACCCGGCCATCACGCCGGGACGCTGGGTGCGCGCCGCATGCGGCTTGATGCGTTCGACCAGCTCGGCGCCGGCCTCGATATCGACACCGGCCTCGCGGTAGGTCAGGCCTGAACGGGATTCGGACATGGGTTCCCCGATGTTGGATGAGCGCGGTTGGACGGCCGCGCGCTGCGGCGGTCTCGCAGAACCCGGCATGGTAGCGAGCCGGATGCGGGCGTGCAAAGCGACAAGCCCATCCATGCGTGTTGTGACAGGGTTTTGCGCCGCGCCTGTGGTATTTTGGGCGCCTTTCGAACAACCGATCACCATCATGCCAACGCATCGCAAATTGCACTCGTTCTCGGCGTTCCTGTTTAGCCTGGCTTTGTTGCTTCTGGCCCCCCTGGCGCAGGCTCAGGAGTCACTGGTCGTGACGGTCGCGGCCGAAGACGATGCCTCTGCGCTGGAGCAGGGGCTGGAACAGGCGCTTGTTCGCCTGGCCGGGCTGCGTTCGGAGTCGGTCCACGAACTGGTCGAGGCGCTCCTCGCCGAGCGCGATGACGAGGGCTGGATTGCCGCGCTCGAGCGGCGCCAGCAGGTGGAGGATGACCGCTGGCGCCTGGAGTTTGACCCCTTCCGTCTGCGCACCGCGCTGCGTGATGCCGGCGTGCCAGCGGTGCTGGGTGAGCGCCCAGGGCTCCTGGTCTGGGCGGTTTACGACCAGGGCGGGCAGCGCGACCTGCTGGGCGATGCGGTGGATGGCCCGGGTGTCCTGCGGGCGCTGCAGGATCTGGCCGAGGCGCGCGACATGCCCCTGCTGTTCCCGCTGGGGGACCTGGAGGACCGACGTGCGGCGCAGCCATCCGACATCGTTGGGGGCGTAACCGAGCCCCTGGTCGATGCCGCCCGCCGCTATGAGGCGGACGGCGTCATTTTGTTGCACGTGCGCGAGACGGCGGGCGAGACCGAGGCGCGGGCCATTGCCGTGCATGATGATCGTGAGTTCCGCGGTTCCGCCCGCGGGGATGCTCCCGAGGGGTCCGCTCGCGAGGCGGTCGCCCTGGTTCTGGATCAGGTGGCCGAGCGCTTGGCCCGGGTGCCCGCCGATCCCGACTGGGTGCGTCTGGGCTTTTCCGGGGTGCAGGGCTATGCGGCCTTCGAACGCTTGCGCGCGGAGTTGACGCGTCTGCAGGCAGTGGAGGTGGCACGCCTGGACGCGCTGGCGGGCAATACCGTGGTACTGCAGGTGCGCAGTGGGCTGGACCAGGACGACCTGGTCGATCTGCTGCGTGGCTCGGGCTTCGCGCGGGCCGAGGTGCCGGAGGATGCGCCCGAGGCAGACGCCTGGCTCGATCGGCGCTGATCGACGGTTGCCACGCACGGATGCTGCCCCGTCACCAGATCCCGAATGCGGTCACGATCGGCCGGATCCTGTTGATCCCGCCGATCGTCTGGCTATTGGTGCAAGAACACTATTGGATAGCGGTGGTGCTGCTGGCGATTGCAGGGCTCAGTGACGCCCTGGATGGCTGGCTGGTGCGGCGCTATGGCTGGCATACGCGTCTGGGGGCCTGGCTGGACCCGGCGGCGGACAAGCTGCTGATGCTGGGGATCTACGTAGCGGTCACGCTGTCCGGCCTGCTGCCGCTGTGGTTGTTGTTTCTGGTCGTGGGGCGGGATGTCTGGCTGACCGTGGGTTCCGCGCTCTACCGCGCATTCGTGGGGCCGCTGGCGATCCGACCGCTGTTCATCAGCAAGGTGAATACCTTCCTGCAGATCACCCTCGTGCTGGTTGCCATCGTGAAGGTGGGCCTGCTGGATCTTGATCCCATCTGGGTGCAGCTGCTGGCGATCGTGGTGGCCTTTACCACGCTCGCCAGCGGTCTCGCCTATACCGCCCAATGGGGTCTGTACGCCTGGCGTCACCTGCATGGACCAGGGGATGCGGCCGCCTCGAACCGGAGGACTCCGTGAACCAGGGTGCCCACGCGCAGGTCGGGCTGCTATCGGCCGCAACCCTGGCCGCCCTGGTCGGGTTGCTGGTGCTGGGCGGTGCGCTGTACCTGCTGGCGCCTATCCTGACGCCCTTCGTGGTCGCGTTGCTCATTGGCTACCTGTTCAACCCACTGGTTACGCGCCTTGCGCCACGGGCTGGGGGCTCGCGGACCCTGGCCACGGTCGTGATCTTCCTGTTGGTGATGCTGGGGCTGGCGGCGCTGGTTCTGATCCTCATTCCTCTGGCACTCGCGCAGTTTGAACGTCTCACACTGGCCTTGCCGGAACTGCTGGAATGGTTTGACCAGCGGGTGCGCCCGTGGCTGGAGGAACGAGCCGGGGAGGCCTTGCCGCCGCTGGATGCGGGGGCCATCCAGGCCCTGGTAACCGAACACTGGCGGGAAGCCGGCGGCCTGGCGGGTGGCGCGCTGCAATGGGTGAGTAGTTCGACCGGGGCCCTGGTGCTGGCGGTCCTGAATCTGGTGCTGATCCCGGTCGTGAGCTTCTACCTGCTGCGCGACTGGCCGCGGCTGTTGGACGGCCTGCGCGATCTGCTGCCCCGGGCCTGGCGCCCAACGGTGCTGACCTTTGCCAAGGAATCGGACGAAACCCTGGGGGCTTTCCTGCGCGGACAGTTGCTGGTCATGCTGGCGCTGGGCCTGTTCTATGCCGTGACCCTGACCGTGGCCGGCGTGGAGATGGGTCTGGCGATCGGTCTGATCGCGGGGCTGGTCAGCTTTATCCCCTACGTAGGCGTAATCGTAGGTGTGCTGCTGGCGGGTGTGGCGGCCCTGGTGCAAGGCGATGGCTGGAGCCTGCTGCTGATCGTGCTGGCGATCTTCGCCGTCGCCCAGGTACTGGAATCCATGGTCCTGACGCCGTGGTTGGTAGGGGACCGTACCGGGTTGCATCCGGTCGCGGTGATCTTCGCCGTGCTGGCGGGTGGTCAGTTGTTCGGGTTCTTCGGTGTGCTGTTGGCGTTGCCGGTCGCCGCGGTGCTGGCCGTGGCCGTGCGTCATGCGCTGGCCCATTACCGGCGCTTGAATGCGGACGCGGCAGTCGCGGGTGACAACGAGGAGCGATCGTGAGCACCGGGCAATCGGGTAGCGCTGTGCCCCATCGGCAGCTTCCGCTGGACCTGCGGCTGCGTGACGCCTCACGCTTTGCGGGCTTTTACCCCGGGGGCAACCATCTGGCGCGCGATGCGGTGGAGGCCCTGGCGGTCGGGGTCGGGATGACCGAGCCGCAGATCCTGCTGCATGGCCCGGCAGGCGTGGGCAAGACGCACCTGTTGCAGGCCGCCTGTCATCAGGGCCACGAACGCGGCGAGCCGGTGGCCTATCTGCCGTTGGCCGAGGTTGCGTCCGCGCCGCCACTGGCGGTGCTGGATGGACTGGAGTGCTCGCGTCTGGTCGCGCTGGACGACCTCGATGCCGTCGTCGGACAGGGCGACTGGGACGAAGCACTGTTCGGGCTGCTGAACCGCCTGCGCGATGGTGCATGTCGAGTGCTGATGGCGTCGGCCCATGCGCCGGATGGCCTGGGCAGTCGATTGCCGGATCTGACCTCGCGCCTGTCCTGGGGGCCGGTGTTTCGCCTGCAGACCCCGGAGGACGGCGACCTCAAGCGCATCCTCGCTCAGCGTGCAGTACTGCGCGGCCTGGAACTGCCGGAGGCGGTGGCCGAGTACCTGCTGCGCCACTACCGCCGCGACCTGGTGGCGCTACTGGAGCTCCTGGACCGCCTGGACCTGGCCGCCCTGGCCGAACAGCGCCGCCTGACCATCCCCTTCGTCCGCGATCAGCTCACCCGCTCCTGATTTTCACCACGAAGCGCACGAAGAAGGGCGATTGCACCACAGAGGACACGGAGAACACAGAGATAAACAGGAAACGCCTTGAGATCCGCACGCGGTTGTTGAGCAGGGCGAAAATGCATCAAGCGCCGGCGGTCCTTCTCGGCCCCTGACTTATGTCGTTCCCCAGACCAACATCGAATTTTCTCCGTGTCCTCTGTGCCCTCTGTGGTTCAAACTGCCCTTGACCTTGACCTGGCCCTTCTTCGTGCCTTCGTGTGCTTCGTGGTGAATATCAGGAAGCAAGCTTGCGGGCGCGGCGGGCGTCGAGTTTGACGTAGAGCAGGCAGCCGGCGAACCAGGCGAAGGCGGCCGCGGTCATCAGCACGCCGTAGAGGCGGGCATCGGCTGCGGCGGCCAGCGTGATGCCGAGGGTGAGGTAGGCCAGTGCCAGCAGGCTGGACCAGGCGTGGGTGTAGCGCCGACCGTGCAGCATGCCGCGCAGTGGGAATAGCAGGGGCAGTACCAGGATCACCAGCGCCACCGAGATGGGCACGATCTCCGGCGGAGCGATCCAGGTCGTCCAGATCAGGATCAGACCCATCAGGCCGAGGTAGGCGAGCAGTGCCAGGCCGCGAGCCGCGAAGATCATGCGGGACTCCCGGCCTGCAATTGCCGCGTGATGCGGCCGACGCGCTCGCCCAGTGCGTCGGCGATGCGCTGCTCTTCGCGGGTGACTGGATGTTCGCCCTGGCCGCCGGCCACGTGGCTGGCGCCATAGGGCGACCCGCCCGAGGTGGTGGTGCTCAGTTCAGGCACGGTGTAGGGCACGCCCACCCACAGCATGCCCTGATGGATCAGCGGCAGGGCCATGGTCAGCAGGGTGGTCTCCTGGCCGCCGTGCTGGGTCGCCGTGCTGGTGAACAGCCCGAACGGGCGATCCACCAGTCCACCGCTGGCCCACAGCCCACTGGTGCCATCGAGGAAGTGCTTCAGGGGCGCGGCCATGTTGCCGAAGCGGGTGGGCGAACCCATCACCAGTCCGGCGCATTCCTCCAGGTCGCGGGTCTCCGCATAGGGTGCCCCAGCGTCCGGGATCGCCGGGGCATCGCTCGTGATGTTGGTACTGACGGGCGGCACGGTGCGGACACGGGCGACCGCGCCGGCGCGCTCGACGCCACTGGCCACGTGGCGTGCCAGCTCGGCTGTGGCGCCGTAGCGGCTGTAATACAACACCAGGACCTCGGGGGCGGCGCTCACGACAGGATCTCCAGCACCTGTTCCGGAGGACGCCCGATGCGGGCACGGTCACCGCGGACCAGGATCGGCCGTTCGATCAGTTTCGGGTGCTGGACCATGGTCTGGATCAATGCCTCGTCGTCCAGTTCCGCATCCTTCAGGCCCAGTTCGCGGTACTCCGCCTCGCCGGTTCGCAGCAGGTCGCGCGGCGAGATGCCGAGTTTGTCGACGATTGCGCGCAGGGTGGCCGCATCCGGCGGCGTCTTCAGATACTCGACGATCTCTGGCTCCACACCCTGTGCACGCAGCAGCTCCAGGGTCGCGCGCGACTTGCTGCAGCGCGGGTTGTGGTACAGCGTAGGGGTATCGGACATGAATCCACTCCGGAGGACAGCAATGACGGAGGCCAATGATAACCATGCCCGCCGCTGGCGTGTCAGGGGACGGGTGCAGGGTGTGTTCTTTCGTGCATCCGCCCGCGACGAGGCGCAACGTCTGGGCCTGGCCGGGTATGCCCGCAACGAGTCAGACGGCAGCGTCGAGGTCATGGCCGTGGGGCCCAGGGCCGCCCTGGACACACTGGAGGAATGGCTGGCCGATGGCCCGCGCATGGCACGGGTGGACGCCGTCGAGGCCGAAGAGCTCCCGGTGCCCGCGCAGCGTCCAGTCGGTTTCGCGACGGCTTGAACTTAGGGAGACGCTGATTTAATCGCGCGTCCGCGTTGGTGCCCCCTGTTTTCCGAGACAAGGCGCGTCGTGTAGCGGGTAGTGGTTCTACCCGCAAGCGGCGCAACGCAGGATCGGGGAACAGGGGACACCAACCCCACAAGCTATTGAAGGCAGGGGCTCGGCCGCTTTTGCTCGGGAACGGCGTTGCGGTTCCCTTGTGCAGAGTGACTGCACGGCAGTCACCGCGCCTTGTTCCCACGCAAAAGCGACTCGAGCGCGGACGCGCGATTAAATCAGCGTCTCCTTAGGGTTTGGGCGGCTTAGTGCCGCCGAATCGGGCGCCCGGGTGGCGGGATCACCTGGACGAAGGCTATGACGTCGCGCAGGCGGTGGGGTCCGTCCGAGCGGATGCGGGTCTCTGCGCCCTGCATCCAGGCCCCGTCCCAGGGCACGCGCGCGGCCCCGGCGCGGGAATGGCGCGGCAGGTCGATTAGCAGCAGCCCGTCATCGAAGGCGACGTCCAGCTCGCTTCGATAGCGATCGGCGTGGATCTCGATCGTGCGGGTCTCGCCGTTCGCCAGAGTGAACGAAGTACTCTCCAGGGCTCGGTCGCGACCGCCAATTCGCACGGTGCCGGCGCGCAGACTGACGCGGATCAGATCACCAGGGAGGCCCGCCGCGCCGCTGCGGATGGCCGCTACTCGCTCGGCCTGTTCGGCCGCCAGGGCTGCCTCCCGTTCGGCCTCGGCCTGTAGCCGCGCCTCGCGCGCCTTCTGGACCGATTCCCAGGCCCGGATGGCCTCCATGCGTTCGGCCTCGCCCATCGCATCCCATTGCTCTTCGCTTACCCCGTAGATCCGCGAGCTGCAGGCGGCTAGGAGCAGCGCGAACATCATGACCAGCGGGACAAGACCTCGGGGAAGCGTTAGGAACATCTCGGGCTCCGGGGGGCGGGAATCGGTAGGGCGCCAGTTTGTCCGCCGAGGCTGTACCGGGCCTGAATCGTCAGAAGATCAGATTGATGACGAGAAGGGCGACGACCATGAAGAGAAGGGTTACGCCGGCACCGGCGCGCAGGTAATCGGCTACGCGATAGCCGCCCGGATCCATGATTAGGGCGTTGACCTGGTGGGTGGGCAGGATGAAGGAATTCGATGCGGCGATCGCAACGATCAGGGCGAAGACTCGCGGGTCGGCATCGATACCCATGCCCTGGGCGACGCTGGCGAAACTGACTGCCAGTGGCACCAGCAGTACAGTCGCCCCGACGTTGGACATGACCAGGGTGAAGAAGGTGGTCAACAGGAATACTGCGACCTGCAGCACCCAGACCGGCATGCCTTGCAGCTGTTGCATGCCGTTGGTGGCGATCCACTCGCCAGCACCCGAGTTCTCCACGGCCAGCCCCAGCGGGATCAGAGAGGCCAGCAGGAACACGGTCTTCCAGCTGATGCCGCGATAGGCCTCGTCCATGTTGATCACGCCGGTCAGGATCATCCCTAGTGCACCGCCCAGCAGCGCCAGGGCGAGCGGCAGATCGGTGAACAGCACGAGCCCCAGCCCCAGTACCAGTGAGCCCAGCGCCGCCAGTGGTCGGTGGGTCTTCGAGGTCTCCTGCTTGCGGCGCGGATAGCGGCTCGTGATGACCACGAAGTCACGGTCATCCTCCAGCCTCTGCAGGTTCTCCCATGGGGTGTGCACGACCAGGGTGTCGCCCGCCTTGAGGAGGGTGTCCGGGACCTCGTCGATGAGTAGATCATCCCCGCGCTGGATGCGTAGCACCGAGATCCCATAGGTGCGGCGCATGCCCTTGTCGCGCACTGTCTGGCCGATGAGCTCGGAGCCGGGCGGGACGATGATCTCGGCGATCCCTCCGTAGCGGGCGGACAAGGCGCGAGCGAATACGTCCAGTTCGTCTTTCAGGACCGTGCCGGTGGTGTCGCAGGTCTTCTCGATGGTGGTGACCGGGCCGAGGATGGCGAGGTGGGCCCCGCGTTCCAGCTCGATGTCCCGGTTGGGTTCGATACGGGTCTCGTCGTCCGTGGTCACCCCGACCACATGCACGCCGAAGGCCGCCTCGAAGTCGCCGACGCTGCGCCCGGCCAGCGAGCTGTCTTCGCCCAGGCGTGCCTCGCGCACCCCGAAATCCATGCCATAGACATCGCGGAACCAGGCCGAGGTGGTTTGCACCCGGCTCTCGTCGGGATCTTCGGCCAGTGCGTCCCTGGCGGGGAGTACCCATCTCCCGAATAGGGCGAAGTAGAGGATGACCATCGCCAGCAGGGCCAGTCCGATCGGGGTCACGTCGAACAGGCCGAAGCCCTCGACATCGCTGGGTAGCAGGTCGTTTAGCAGGATCAGCGGGCTGGAGGCGACCAGGGTCAGGGTGCCCCCGACAATCGCCGCGAAACCCATTGGCATCAGCAGCCGTGAGCGGGGGATATGGGCGGCTGCCCCGATGCGGTTGATGACCGGCATGAAAAGCGCGGCGGCGCCGATGTTCTGCATGAAACTGGTGATGATGCCCACAGCGCCGGAGGTGGTGGCCATCACCCGGCGTTCGGTTTGCCCACCAAAGCGCAGGATCAGGTCCGCCAGGCGGTTCATGACCCCGGAACGGTCCAACCCCGTGCCGATGATCATCACCGCGATGATCGCGATCACCGCGTTCGATGCGAAGCCGGAGAACAGCGCCTCGCCCTCCACGATCGGTGCAACCCCGGGCACCAGCGCCACCATCCCCAACAGGAACAGCACACTCAGCGCGGCCAGGTCGATCCGGATCACCTCCGTCACGAACAGCAGGATCGTCAGCCCCAGCAGGCCAAACACGATCCCCATCTCCAGGGTGAAATGGATCTCGTCCATCGTGGACGTTCTCGTCAGCCGCGCAGGCGTTCGCGGAGGGTGTCGACCAGGTTGTCCAGGGACAGGTGTTCGGCCTCGGTCGCGGTGCGTGCCTGGTATTCGAGTTCGCCGGCGTCGAGGCCGCGTTCGCCGATTACGACCCGGTGCGGGATGCCGATCAGCTCCATGTCGGCGAACATCACGCCGGGGCGCTGTTCGCGGTCGTCCAGCAGGACCTCGAAGCCGGCGGCCTGTAGCTCGTCGTGCAATTGCTCGGCTGCTTCGCGCACCCGCTGTGACTTCTTCGCGCCGATCGGGCAAAGGGCGATGTCGAAGGGCGCGATGGCGGTGGGCCAGCAGATGCCGCGCTCATCAAAATTCTGTTCGATGGCCGCGGCCACGACGCGCGACACGCCGATGCCGTAGCAGCCCATGGTCACGATCTGTTCGCGGCCGTCTTCGTCCAGCACGCGCGCGCCCAGGGCCTGGGAGTACTTGTCGCCCAGCTGGAAGATGTGTCCGACCTCGATGCCGCGGCGGATTTCGATTGGCCCGGAGCCGTCCGGGGCGGGTTCGCCCTCGGTGATGTTGCGCAGGTCGGCGTGCTCCGGCTGCGGCAGGTCGCGGCCCCAGTTGACGCCGGTCAGGTGATGACCGTCCTCGTTGGCACCGACCACGAAGTCGGCCATGCCGAGCATGGCGTGATCGGCCAGCACCGGGATCGGGCTGTTCACCGGGCCCAGCGAGCCAGGGTCGGCGCCAAATGCGGTGCGGATCTCGGCCGCCTCGGCCATGCGCAGGGGCTCCGCGATCCAGGGGTGCTTCTCGGCCTTGACCGCGTTCAGCTCGTGGTCGCCGCGCAGCACAATGGCCACCAGGTCGGCGTCGATCTCTTCCGAGGCGGCAACCACCAGGGTCTTCACGGTCCGGTCGGTGGGGATGCCCAGGAAGTCCGCCAGCTCGTCGATGGTATGCACGTTGGGCGTCGCGATCTTTTCCATCGCCGCGCCGGGGGTCGGGGCCGCAGCGGGCTGCGGGCAGGGGGCGAGCTCCACGTTGGCGGCAAAACCCGCTGGGGAGAAGGCGATGGCATCCTCGCCGGAGCTGGCCAGCACGTGGAATTCGTGCGAGGCATTGCCGCCGATGGCGCCGGTATCGGCCTCCACCGCGCGGAAATCCAGGCCGCAGCGTTCGAAGATGCGGGTATAGGCCGTGTGCATGTGCTGGTAGGTGTCGGTCAGCGAGTCGCTGTCGATATGGAAGGAGTAGGCGTCCTTCATCAGGAATTCTCGGGCGCGCATGACGCCGAAGCGGGGGCGGCGCTCGTCACGAAACTTGGTCTGGATCTGGTAGTAGTTCACCGGTAGCTGGCGGTAGCTGCGGACCTCGCGGCGCACCAGATCGGTGATGACCTCCTCGTGGGTCGGGCCAAAGCAGAAGTCACGCTCGTGACGGTCCTTGATGCGCAGCAACTCGGCGCCGTAGAAGTCCCAGCGCCCGGATTCCTGCCACAGCTCGGCCGGTTGCACCGCCGGCATCAGCACCTCCAGTGCGCCCGCCCGGTTCATTTCCTCCCGCACGATGCCCTCCACCCGGCGCAGCACGCGCAGGCCCAGCGGCAGCCAGGTGTACAGGCCGGAGGCCAGCCGCCGGATATAGCCGGCGCGCAGCATCAGCTGGTGGGAGATGATCTCGGCGTCGGCCGGGGTTTCTTTCAGGGTGTTCAGCGGGAATTGCGAGACGCGCATCGGGGGCAGTCCGTTGTTGAGTGCGTGAAAGGGCGGGTAGTCGTACTTGGAACGTTCAGAAGGTGGTGCTGTTGGTGCCCCAGAAATGGCGCGGGGCGTCGGCGAACTCGATGTACACACGGGCCGGGTCCAGGCCCAGCTCCGTCTGCAGGCTGTCACACAGCTTGCGCGACAGCTCGCGAGTCAGGCCCTCGGGCAGACCGATGCTCTTCAGCTCGCAGTAGGCGAGGGGGTCAGTGCTGCCGCCGAAGCACATCGCGGGGTTGTGCGTGCAGGCCACCATCACGTAGCCCTCCGGCTTGCCCAGCCAGTCCGCGACTTGAGCGGAGAGGCGGGTGCACAGTCCTGCGGTGTCGTCGGGCAGGTCGGTGTTGGTCTCGACTCGCAGCAGCGGCATGAGGTCCTCCGGGGCGTTCATGGCTTGGGAACGGTGGCTATGATACGGGGAGCGCGGGAGGCGTGCAGCGGTGCGGCTTCCGGTGGCGCGCGTGAAACTCGAGCGTGCATCGCTATACTCGCTGCGAGGGCGCTATTCTGGATCCGCGGAAGGATTCCGCATTGCGTTCATTATCAGGAAGTAATAAATTAGCAAAAGCTAATATATGAGATCGGTAGGCGCTGGACCGCACGGGCCCCGCGTGACCGACCCCAAGCAAGGACAGACGCCTCATGACACGAATCCGGATGCGCCACACCCTGTGGGCCCTGCTACTGTTGCCGTTCTCGGCCCAGGCCGAACTGCCGTTCGAGACGGCCACTGCCGAACGTCAGACCATCACCCAGGAGCGCATTCTGGACGGCCGCGTCGAGGCCGTGCAGCGGTCGACTATCTCCGCGCAGACCTCGGGTCGCGTCCGGGAGATCTACGTGGACGTGGATGATTTCGTCGAGGCCGACGAATTGCTCGTGCGGGTCAGCGATTCCGAGCAGCAGGCCCGTGTGAGCCAGGCCGAGGGGGACTTGGCCGAGGCTCGCGCCCGCTTCAACGAGGCCCGTTCGGAATTCAACCGGATCGAGGATGTGTTCGAGCGCGGAGTCGTCTCGCGGTCCGAGTTCGAACGCGCCGAGGCCGAGCTGCAATCGGCCCGCGCGCGCTTGCGTTCGGCGGAAGGCCGGGTGGAAGAGGCCCGCGAACAACTGGGCTACACCGAGGTGTACGCGCCGTACTCCGGCATCGTGACCGAGCGTCACGTTGAGGTGGGCGAGTCCGTAAGCCCAGGTTCACCGCTGCTCTCCGGTATCAGCCTTGACCAGCTTCGGGTTGCTGTGGATGTTCCGCAGCGATTGATCCAGGGCGTGCGCGAGAAGCGCACGGCCGAGGTGCTGCTGAACGGTGACCGGGTGGCCGCCGAAAGTCTGACCATCTTCCCCTATGCCGATCCCGCCAGCTCCACCTTCCGCATCCGCGTGAACCTGCCGGAACAACAGGATCTGGGGCTGTTCCCCGGCATGTTCGTGAAGACCGCCTTTGTGATCGACGACGTCGAACGCCTGCTGGTCCCGGTGGATGCGGTTGTCTACCGCAGCGAAGTGGTGGCCGTGTATGTGGTGGACGAGGATGACCGGGTCGCTTTCCGCCAGGTTCGGGTCGGGCGTCAGCATGACGGCATGATCGAGATCCACGGTGGCCTGACCGAGGGTGAGCGTGTGGCGATGGATCCGATCCACGCGCAGATCTGGTTGAAAGAACATCAGCAGGTGAACCGATGAGCGATGCCAGCACGGACGAGGCGTCCGGTCGCATGGGAATCTCGGGACGCATTGCCAAGGCCTTCCTGACCACACAGATCACTCCCTTGCTGGCCTTGTTGGGCCTGCTGCTGGGCCTGTTCGCTATCCTGGTGACCCCGCGCGAGGAAGAGCCGCAGATCAATGTGACCATGGCCGACGTGTTCATCCCGTTCCCTGGGGCGAGCGCGCAGGAGGTGGCACAACTGGTCGCCACCCCGGCCGAGCAGGTGCTCTCCGAGATCGAGGGCATCGACGACATCTACTCCACTTCGCGCCCGAACATGGCGCAGATCACCATTCAGTTCGAGGTCGGCGAGGACCGCACCGCGGCACTAGTGCGTCTGTACAACCAGGTGTTCTCCAACCAGGACTGGTTACCCGAGGGCCTCGGGGTGGGCGAGCCGATCATCAAGCCGATGGGGATTGATGACGTCCCCATCGTGAACGTGACCCTGTGGACCGATGACCCTGAGCGGGGCGGACATGACCTGCTGCGCGTCGCCCACGGGATCGAGTCGGAGCTCAAGCGTGTGCCGGGCACCCGGGACATCTACACCGTCGGCGGGCCGGACCATGTGGTCCATGTGCGTTTCAAGCCAGAGACGCTGGCCGCCTTCAATCTTTCGGTGGACGATCTGCGTGACAGCCTGCAGGCCTCCAACTTCTCTCGAGACGCCGGACGTTTGTACCAGGACGACGAAGAGATCCTGGTCCAGGCCGGTGACTTCATCACCGAGCCAGAGGCCTTCGCAGCCCTGGTCGTCGGGCTGCACAACGATCGACCGGTCTACCTCTCGGATGTCGCCGAGGTCGTGCAAGGGCCGGCCTACGCGACCGAGCATGTGCGATTTGCCCATGGCGCTGCCGCCGGCGATCTCGCCCGGACAGGCGAAAGTCATCCGGCGGTTACCGTGGCCATTGCCAAGCAACCGGGCACCAACGCACCGGATATCGCAGACGCCCTGATCGAGCGTCTGGATCAGCTGCGCGGAACCTACATCCCCGACGGCATTGAGACCACCATTACGCGCAACTACGGCGAGACCGCTGACGACAAGGCCAACACGCTGATCCAGAAGCTGATTCTGGCATCCGCCTCGGTGGTGATCCTGGTCTGGATCGCGCTCGGCTGGCGCGAGGCCTTCATCGTCGGTGTGGCCGTGGTGATCACGCTGGCGATCACGTTGTTCGCCTCCTGGGCCTACGGCTTCACGCTTAACCGGGTGTCGCTGTTCGCGCTGATCTTCTCCATCGGGATCCTGGTGGATGACGCCATCGTGGTGGTGGAAAACATCCACCGGCATATGGTCAAGGGCGGCAAGAAATTCTTGGAATCCATCCCGCTGGCGGTGGACGAGGTGGGCGGGCCCACGATTCTGGCGACGTTTGCGGTCATCGCGGCGTTGTTGCCGATGGCCTTCGTGACTGGCCTGATGGGCCCGTACATGAGCCCAATCCCGATCAACGCCAGCATGGGGATGATCATCTCCCTGGCGGTTGCCTATGTCGTTACACCATGGCTGACCTACAAGGTCCTGCGGCGTCAGGCCGAGCAGCACGAACACGCCGCCCCTGGGGCGGTCGGCGGAAATCATGGCCACGACTCCGAAGCGGCCTCCGATGGGCTGATGAAGCTGTTCAACCGCCTGTTGCTCCCGTTCCTCGGTGATGGTCGTGGCAAGAAGATGAACCGCCTGGCGCTGTGGGCGGGAACGCTGGTGCTGATCCTGGCGTCAGTGTCGCTGGCCTACTTCCAGCTCGTGGTCATGAAGATGCTGCCGTTCGACGACAAGTCGGAGTTCCAGGTGGTGCTGGATATGCCAGAAGGCACCAGCCTGGAGCGCACTTCGCGGGTGCTGGCGGAGATGGGCGACTATCTGAAGACGGTGCCCGAGGTGCATAACGTGCAGACCTACGCGGGCACCGCGGCCCCCATCAATTTCAACGGGCTGGTGCGGCAGTACTACCTGCGCGAGGGTTCGCATGTCGGCGACATCCAGGTGAATCTGGTGGATGCCTCCGAGCGCTCGCGCCAGAGCCATGCGGTGGCGCTCGGTGTGCGCGAGGCAATCAACGAGATCGCGGATCGTCACGGTGCCGCGGTGAAGGTGGTCGAGGTGCCGCCGGGCCCGCCGGTGATGTCGCCGATCGTGGCCGAGATCTACGGTCCGGACTACGACGGCCAGATCGAGATCGCTCGCCAGGTGCGCGAGCGCTTCGAGAACACCGACGGCATTACCGATATTGACGACTCGGTGGAATATCCGGGGCAGAAGAAGATCCTGCAGGTGGACCGCGAGCGGGCCGCGCGTCTGGGCGTGTCGCAGCAGGCAGTAGTGCAGGCGATCGAGACCGCGCTGTCCGGCGAGGACGTGACCTACCTCTACGGCTCCAACGTGAAGTACGCGGTGCCCGTGCGGCTCGAGTTCGAGCAGGCCGAGAAGGGCAGTCTGGACCCGGTGCTGGGGCTCAAGGTGCGCTCGCGCGACGGCACCCTGGTGCCGCTGTCCGAGGTGGTCAATGTGGTGGACTCGACCCTTGAGCACTCGATCCATCACAAGAACCTGCTGCCGGTGGTCTACGTAATGGGCGACCTGGCCGGTGGGCTGGACAGCCCGCTGTATGGCATGTTCGACATGTTCTTCGGGCTGCGGGATCAGCCGATGGCCTATGGCGAACCGCTGGAGCAGCTGTTCATCAGTCAGCCGGACAACCCGTACAACTTCTCGTTGAAGTGGGACGGCGAATGGCAGGTGACCTACGAGACCTTCCGCGACATGGGCATTGCCTATTCCGTGGGTCTGCTCCTGATCTATCTGCTGGTGGTCGCGCAGTTCCGGTCGTACATGGTGCCGTTGATCATCATGGCGCCCATCCCGCTGACGGTGATTGGGGTGATGCCGGGGCATGCGTTCATGGACGCCTTCTTCATGGATGCCAAGTTCACCGCGACCTCGATGATCGGGATGATCGCTTTGGCCGGGATCATTGTCCGCAACTCCATCCTGCTGGTGGATTTCATCAACGAGGAGATCCGCCGCGGGGTCGATGTGATCGAGGCGGTGGTGCACGCCGGCGCCGTTCGCGCCAAGCCAATCGTGCTGACCGGTCTGGCGGCGATGGTGGGTGCCGGATTCATCCTGGATGACCCGATCTTCTCCGGCCTGGCAATCTCGCTGATCTTTGGCGTGTTCGTCTCTACGCTGCTGACGCTGGTAATCATTCCGGTGCTGTACTACCTGTATGTCCGCAACCGCACCGAACTGATCCGAGCCCAGGCGGCGTAACGCCACGACCCCGTCCTAGGGAAACACTGATCAATGTACACGCTCGTGTTGGTACCCCAGGTTTTTCGAGACCAGGCGCGGTGCGCAGCCGGTAGTGGTTCTACCGGCAAGGGCCGCAACGCAGGATCGGGGAACCTGGGATGCCAACCCCGAAGGGGCTCGGCCACTTTTGCCTGCGCACGGCGTTGCGGTTCCCTTGTGCAGAATGACTGCACGGCAGTCACCGCGCCTTGTTCGCACGCAAAAGCGACTCGAGCGCGAGCGTGTGCATTGATCAGTGTTTCCCTAGCGAGGCCCTGCAAGGGGCCGTGGCACGAGCGCCGTGGCGGGCACCGTCATTGCGAGGAGCCGAAGGCGACGCGGCAACCTTCCGAAGCTGGCAGAGTGCCAGTGTCAGCGATCCGGTGGTTCCGGGCGGGGATTGCTTCGTCGCTGCGCTCCTCGCAATGACGTTGTGGGGGGCGGGCGCTGCCTCACTCCAACACGTGGGGCCTGGCAATGACGGGGTTCCGTTCCGGTGTTTTCGCCGTACGCCGGCATGCGGCTACAATCGGCGGCACTCAAACGAACCGGAGACGCTCGATGGATGTCGAGATGGGAGAAGAGGGCCTGAACGTCCTCGGGATTAGCCGTGAACAGTGTGCGACCCTGGTGGAGGTGTTGAAGGCCAGCGAAGATCAGCGTTTCATGGACGACCCCGAGCTGCGCAAACTGTTCAAACTGCTGGCCGTTCTACAGAGTGACCTGTGGGACGACATGACCGCCGGGCAGTTCGATTTTGCCCCCTACAAAAAGCAATAGCGCCGCGCGCTCGCACCGGAGCCCTCCATGCCCGACAACGAATCCCGTCGCCCGTCCAATTTTCTGATCGGCAACATCCTGCTGGGCGCCGCCGCCGTCATGTTGTTCTTTTTCGTCACCCTCTGGGAGGTGTTTGGTGTGTTCGCTCTGCTCATGTGGATGGGGCTGGCGGCCGTTGGGGTCTACTTCATCGTGAAGGACAAGGACATCAACCCGGGCGGCCCGCCGAACTGATCACGTGACACAAGCCGCACGGGGTACCCCCAGCCAGGATTACCCGCGCTCCCCGACGCTGTCGGGTCTGCGCAACGAGTTTGTCGAGACCCTCGGCGAACGCGCCGTCGGTCTGGCGCGGCTGGTGGAGCAGTTGGACGGCTCTCCCGCTGACCGCGAACGTCTGGACCGCCTGCGCCATGAGGTTCAGGCGCTGGCGCAGGCGGCCCGAGTATTCAATATCGACCTGGTGCGGGATGTGGCGGAGTCCCTGCGGGCCTCCCTCACGGGTGTGCGTCGGGCCCCTCCTGGCGCTGACCGCGATCTGATCCAGGCGGGTGTGCAACGCCTCAACTCCGGTGTGGAGGCGTTGCGCCAACGGGCCCAGCCGGCCGCTCAGGCGCGCCCGCAGCCCCAGATCACGCGCCCGGCGGATTCCCGTGTACTGGTCATCGATGATGGCGGAGAGGTGGGGGATGCCGTTGTTGGCATGCTCGATGGTCGAGGTTTCCGAGTGGTACGGAGTACCCCCGAGCCGGCGCGGGCGCCGGACGATGACCCTTTCACGGCGGTGGTTCTCTGCGCCGACGCGGTGGCGGCGGATGGCGGCGGGTTTCCCGAGCGGATCCGGGAGACTGGGTCGGGGCTCCCCTTTCTAGCCGTGGCGGGGCGCTGGAGCCCCGGGGCGAGGCTGGCATGCGTCCGTCATGGTGTGGCGCGGTGCCTGGATCATCCTCTGGCCACCGACACGCTGATCGAGCAGCTCACCCAGATTGGCGGCCTGATGGTCGAGGCCGACTATCGCGTGCTATTGGCCACGGTGGAGGCCGGGCACAAGGGGCTGCCCCAGCATCTCGAAGCGGTGGGATTCCGGGTGACGACAGCCGGTGACCCCGAAGCGGCCCGGCAGCAGCTCGACGAATCCGGGGCGGATGTACTGATCTTGGACCTGCCGGGGTTGGCGGAACCGCCGGAGTCTTTCGCGGCACTCCTGCGGACCCACGACAATGGCGGGTCCATTCCCATGCTGATGCTGACGGACGATGCCAGTGCGGTGAATCGCCTGATGACGCTGCATCCCGGCGTGATGGGCGTCTTTCTGAAGCCGGTGGAGCCGTCGCGCCTGGCCGCGGCGGTGGCGGCTCGCGGGCGCCAGCTGCGGCAGATCGATGGAGTGAGCCGATCCTATCGCGAGGCGTTGTACGAGCGCGAGCGCGAGCATCTGGCGGTCAACGAACATGCCCTGGTCAGTATCGCCGATGTCGCCGGTACCATCGTCTATGCCAACGAGCGCTTTTCACGCGTCAGCGGCTACGCCATTGACGAGCTTCTTGGGCGCAACCATCGCATCCTGAAATCCGGGCAGCATCCGCCCGAGTTCTATGCCGACTTGTGGGCCACCGTCGCCGCCGGCCACATATGGCAGGGCGAGGTCTGCAACCGTGCCAAGGATGGGGCGTTGTACTGGGTGGAGACGACCATCGTGCCGTATCTCGGCGCCAATGGGCGGCCCTACCAGTACGTCTCCATCCGCACCGAGATCACCCAAGTGAAGCACCAGGAGCATCGCCTGCGTTCCAGCCAGGTGTTCGCGAACATGGGCACCTGGGAATGGGCCCCGGGGAGCGAGGCCCTGGGCTGGTCCGAGCGCATCCCGCCATTACTCGGCTATGCGGAGGGAGAACTGGAGCCCACCGTGACCAACTTCATCCGGGCGGTGCACCCGGAAGACCGCGACCGAGTGCGCACGGCCATCGCCAGCAGTCTGCGCCGGGGTTCCTATCTCGAACTGGAGCACCGGGTGTTGTGGCCGGATGGCTCCGAACACTGGCTGCTGGAACGCGGTGACGCGGTTCGTAACGAGGCCGGCGAGGTCCTCTACATGCTGGGGGTGATGCAGGACATCACCAAGCGCAAGGCCTCCGAGCTGGCGCTGTCCGAGTTGTCCACCCGCTTGTTGGAGGCGCAGCGGCTGGCGCGCATCGGCAACTGGGAGATGGATGTTCCGACCGGTCAGCTTGTCTGGTCGCGCGTGGTCTGCGAGATCTTTGAGCTCGACCCGGGCCGCACGGTCCTGGACCGTGAGGATTACCTCGCCCTGGTGCATCCCGAAGATCGCGCGCAGGTGGCCGGCCTGCAGGATCGTCTGGCGACCCATCGTCAGCAGGAGATGGACCATCGCGTGCTGCTGGCCGATGGCCGGGTTCGTCACGTGCACGTGATCGCCACCGGGGAGTTCGATGATGCAGGCCGTCTGGTGCACGCGAGCGGGACCCTTCAGGACATCACCGAGCTACACGAGGCGCAGGAGCACCTGGCCCTGTTCCAGCGGATCTTCGAGTCCTCCGAGCAGGGGATTGCCGTGATCGACCGCCAGGGGTGTTTCGTCTACGTCAATCCCGCAGCCCTGGAGATGGTGGGTTATCGGGCAGAAGACCTTCTCGGCCATAGCTTTCGCGAGTTGGAGATGATCCCCGAGGAGAACGCCCGCGAGGCCCGCGAGATCGATCAGGTACTGGCCGAGGGTGGTGCCTGGAGCGGCCTGTTGCCCCACCGCTGTGCCAGCGGGGCGGTATTCATCACCGCCAGTACCATCGGGGTCGTGCACGATGATCGTGGGGAGCCGCAATATGGCTTCAACATCTTCAGCGATTTCACCGATGAGCTGCGCCGGCGTGCCGAGTTGCACCGCGCCCGCGAGGAGGCAGAATCGGCGAACCGGGCCAAGTCGGATTTCCTGTCCAACATGAGTCACGAGCTGCGCACGCCGATGAACGCGGTGCTGGGTTTCGCCCAGTTGCTGGAACGCGACCCCGAGCTGGGGGAGGGGCAGCGTGCCCACCTCGGCGAGATCACGCGCGCTGGACGCCATCTGCTGGAACTGATCAACGAGGTCCTGGACCTCGCGCGCATTGAGGCCGGTCGGATGCAGGTCGAGCCGGAGTCGGTGGTACTCGAAGCGCTGTTGCAGGACTGCCTCTCGCTGATGCGGCCACTGGCCGAGGAACGCGGCATCCGCATTCACCTTGAGCTCGAGGATCTGCCCACCGTTCAGGCGGATCCACGGCGATTCAAGCAGGTCGTGATCAACCTGGTCTCCAACGCGATCAAGTACAACCAGCGTGAGGGTCAGGTCTGGTTGCGTGCCCGCCCCGCCGACGGAACCGTGCGCATCGCGGTGGTGGATGATGGCCCGGGTATCTCGCCGGAGGCCCAGGAACGACTGTTCCAGCCATTCGAACGCCTCGGGGCCGACCGCGACAGCATCGAGGGCAGTGGTGTCGGCCTGGCGATTACCCGGAGTCTGGTCGAGATGATGGGCGGGCAGGTCGGCATCGAGAGTATGCCGGGACAGGGCAGCACGTTCTGGTTCGAGTTGCCGAGCACGGTCGGTGCCGCACGACCGAGTCTCGCTGCGGAATCGGCGGCATGCGTGGATGCGTTCGGCACCCCGGCCCAGACCTTGGCCCCGAGGTGTCGGGTGCTGTGTATTGATGACCACGCCGCGAATCGCCATCTGGTCGACGAGATGCTGCGCCAACACGGGGTGGCCGAATGCCGCCTGGCCGAGTCGGCTGAACAGGGACTGGATCAGGCCCTGCGCGACCCACCCGATCTGATCCTGCTGGATCTGAACCTGCCCATCATGAATGGCTTTCAGGTGATGAGTGCACTCCAGGCGGAACCTGCTCTGGCCTCGATCCCGGTGGTTGCGGTAACGGCCGACGCCACCGATGCCACCCGGGAACGGGTCGAGCAGGCTGGCTTCAGCGCACTCCTGCTCAAGCCTATTGGCGCGGGGGAGATGGCCGGGGTGCTAGCGAGGTGCCGGGGTTCGACACCCGCAGGAGACACCGAATAGCGTGCGGCTCCGCTGGCGCCACCCGCCAAGGTGGTTACAGGAACAGGAAGCCGACGATCGCGACGGCGGCGATGACGGCCACGGCATCTGCGGTCAGGGCGGCGGCCAGGGTATGGCGCACGCGCTTGATGCCAATGGCGCCGAAATACACCGCCAGTACGTAGAAGGTGGTCTCGGTGGAGCCTTGCAGGGTGGAGACCAGCAGGCCGACGTGGGTGTCCGGCCCGGTGGCCGGGTCCTGCATGATCCCGGCCATGATGCCGTAGGCCCCCGAGCCGGACAGCGGCCGCAACAGGGCCATGGGCAGGGCCTCGGCCGGTAGCCCGAACGGCGTGGTCAGCGGGCCGACCAGGCCCACGAACATCCCCAGCGCGCCGCTCTCCCGCAGCATGCCTACCGCGACCAGGATGGCCACCAGGTACGGGATGATGCGCAGTGCGACGTTAAACCCCTCCTTGGCCCCCTCGACAAACACCTCGTATACCGGAACACCGCGGATCACGCCGTAGGACAGGAAGCCGACGACCAGCCCGGGAATGATCCAGGGCGCAATCGCCTGGCCGTACACGATCGTTAGCGGGATGATCGCCAGCACACCCAGTAGGACCAGGATCGAGACCCAGGTCGGGTACCCTTCGGTGGGCACCTCGATGTTCATCGGCTGCTGCTCACCGTCTTTTTCATCAGCTCCCCTGTCGCGGATTTCGCCCGTCGAGCGATCCTGCGCTTGCGATTCGCCCAATGGGGCGTCCGTTGCTGCGCCGGTCTCCGCCGGGTCCGTTGCATTGGGGTCGATCGAACGAGTCGCGGGTGGCGGCAGGAAATAACGCTGCAGGATCAAGGCGCTGGCGATGCCGGCGATGGTCGCGAACAGGGTGGCGAACAACGTGGTCGGCAGGATCGCGGCGGGTACCTCGGAGCCCAGCGAAGCCCGCAGGGCAATGACGCCGGTCGGCAACAGGGTGATGCTGGAGGTGTTGATCGCCAGGAACAGGGCCATCGCGTTGGTGGCCGTGCCCGGGTGTGGGTTCAGCTTCTCCAGCTCCTGCATCGCGCGGATGCCGAACGGCGTGGCCGCGTTGCCAAGCCCCAGGATGTTGGCGGAGAAGTTCAGGATCATCGCGCCCATCGCCGGGTGTTCCGGCGGGACCGACGGGAACAGACGCACCATCAGCGGGCGCAGCAGGCGGGCCAGCACGGTCAGCAACCCGCCCGCTTCGGCGATCTTCATCAGCCCCAGAAACAGGGCCATGACCCCGACCAGGCCCAGGGCCAGCTCCACGGCCGAGCCGGCGGCGTCGATCGCGCCCTCGGACAGGGCCTGCATCGGTTGTTCGTCGGGATCGGTGGAGCGGATCTCGCGGATCGCGGCCGTGGCCACGGCGATCACGATCAACGCGAGAAAGATCAGATTCATGCGGGCGAGTGTGCCATGGTCAACGGTTCTCGCCGCGTGACACGCCGCGCAGGACCGTATCCATGCCACGGGCCGGCAGCAGCCACTTGAGGAAGGCGAACAGGCGGGTGGGGAAGGTCACGTGGTAGCGCACGCGGGGCCGGCGCGCCTCTAGGGCGTGAATCACGCAGCGTGCCACGGCCTCGGGGCCCAGTGTGAATGGCGCATCGGCCTCGGCGTTCGCCATGCGCGCCTCGGCGGCCCGGTAGGTCTCTTCCCAGGGGCTGTGCTGGCGCTGAATATGGTAACGAAAGGCCTTCAGCGCATTGGTGCGGAATTCGCTGCGGATGGGGCCCGGCTCGATCAGCGAGACATGGATGCCGGTCCCATGCAGCTCCTGTCGGAGGGTATCGCTCATGCCCTCGATGGCGAACTTGGAGGTCACGTAGGCGCCACGCAGACGCAGCGCGACCAGGCCGAGTACCGAGCTGTTCTGGATGATCCGACCCTCGCCGGCGCGACGCATCGCGGGCAGCACGGCGTTGGTCAGCTCCAGCCAGCCGAGGACGTTGGTCTCCAGCTGTGCGCGCAGCGTCGCGCGGTTGAGGTCCTCCACCGCCCCGGGCTGGCCGTAGGCGCCATTGTTGAATAGGGCGTACAGATGGCCATCGGTACGGTGCAGGATCTCGTTGACCGCGCTGTGGATGCTGGCGGAGTCGTCCAGGTCCAGCTGCAGGGCCTCGAAGCCGTCCTTCTTCAGCCGTGCAACATCTTCACTGCGCCGCGCGGTGGCGAACACGCGGTAGCCGCGATCGCGCAGCACCTGTGCGGTGCAGGCCCCGATGCCGCTGGAGCAGCCGGTGATCAGGACCGCGCGCTGGGAGGGTTCGCTCATCGCGGCGGGGTCAGTAGGTGAGCGTGGCAACGCCGTCTTCGACGACCTCGCCAATGAAGGCGCCGCCGCCGCGCATGCCGTCCAGCTCGGGCACTGCGTTGTCCAGGGTCAGGCCGTTCTCGTCCATGGCCCCGGCGCAGGCGTAGAAGGCGCAGCCGGCCTCGTGGGCGTCCTGCATGAAGCTGTAGACGGATTTCTCCTTGGCCTCACCGGGGTAGATCTGATCCGCCACGCCCTGCCGTAGCAGGCGAGTGGTCCCGGCGGCGAAGTAGATCTCCACCTCGAGATCCATGGCGGCGGCCACGGTGGCCTGGAAGAACGGGGCCCCCAGGGTGCCGGGTCGATCCAGGTCCAGGTTCAACAGCATGATCACGATCTTTTCGGCCATGGTTCGGTCCTTGTGCTTCGTTCTGTCGGGTATCGCGCGAATGATCGACGGTGAGGGCGATTTGCGCAAACCGTGAACATTCTGTCGGGCACTCTTTTATTCCCTGGAAACGGCCGCATAATAGCTGCCAAAGCGTGTGTTCCTGGAGACGACGGATGCCCATTTACGAATATCAGTGCAAGCAGTGCGGGGAGTTGAGCGAGATCCTGCAAAAGGTCTCCGATCCGCCGGCCACCACCTGTCCGGCCTGTGGTGCCGAGGCCCTGACCAAGCAGGTCTCGGCGGCCGGCTTCCGTTTGGCCGGCGGCGGCTGGTACGAGACCGACTTCAAGAAGGATGGCAAGCGCAATCTGAAAGAAGGCAGCAGCAGTTCGGGGACCCGTTCCAGTGGTGGCAGTTCGACAAAAGCGGAGTCCACCGGAAAGTCCGGGTCTTCCGGCAGCGCCAAGACCGGTACCGCCGCAACCGGCACCTGATCGATGCTGGTCACCCTGCGCCGCTATCTGATTGCAGGGCTGCTGGTCTGGCTGCCGCTGATCGTCACCGGCTTCATTATCAAGCTGCTGGTGGATCTGCTCGACTTCACGATCCTCCTCCTGCCGCCGGGCTGGCGCCCGGAGGCACTGCTGGGTTTTTCCATTCCCGGTGCCGGCATTGTGCTGGCGGTCATCGTCGTGCTTGTCACCGGGGTGATTGCCGCCAACATCGTGGGCAAACGACTGGTGCACATGGGCGAGTCCATCGTGCGGCGTATCCCGTTGGTCAGCTCGATCTACGGGGCGGTCAAGCAGGTGACCGAGACGGTCTTCAGTGGCGGGGGGCAGGCTTTTCGCAAAGTGGTCATGGTGGAGTACCCGCGCCGTGGCCTGTGGTCGGTGGGCTTTATGACCGGCGTCGGGATGGGGGAGTTGCAGCGCCGCACCGAACATGAAGTCATCACGGTTTTTATCCCGACGACCCCGAACCCGACCTCCGGATTCGTGATCATGGTGCCACGCGACGAAGCCGTAGAACTCGACATGACGGTGGAGGACGGGCTCAAGTTCGTGATGTCCATGGGCGTGGTCACGCCCCTGCGAAGCCCCGAGGATGCGCCCGCTCCGGTTGCGCAAGAGCAGGGCAAATCGTAAGATTTCCGCCCTTTTCACGGGCGCAGATGCGACGTTTGCCCCGTTTTCCCGACTAACCGCGTGCGACCCGGAAGCGGTCGTGCCCTTCGGCTGGAACAGCGCAATGCGAACTCATCTGTGTGGACGTGTCACCGAGAACGAACTCGACTCGGAGGTGACCCTGTGCGGCTGGGTGAACCGCCGGCGGGATCATGGCGGCGTGATCTTCGTCGACCTGCGTGACCATGCGGGCTTGGTGCAGGTGGTGTTCGACCCGGATCGCGAGGCGATCTTTGCCCGCGCCGAGCAGTTGCGCAGCGAATACGTGATCCGCATGACGGGCCGCGTGCGCCGGCGTCCCGAGGGCACCGAGAACCCGGACCTGACCACCGGCGCCGTCGAGATCCTGGGTCTGGAGCTGGAGGTCCTGAACGTCGCGAAGACTCCGCCGTTCCCGCTGGACGATGAAGACGTCGGCGAGGACACCCGCCTGCGGTATCGCTACATGGACCTGCGCCGTCCGCTGATGCAGCAACGCCTGCGTTTGCGTGCACAGGTGACCGCCGCCATGCGTCGTTTCCTCGAGGAGCGCGACTTCCTCGACCTGGAAACCCCGATGCTGACCAAGGCGACGCCGGAAGGCGCGCGCGACTACCTGGTGCCCAGCCGCACGCATCCGGGCAGCTTCTTTGCCCTGCCGCAGTCCCCGCAACTGTTCAAGCAGCTGCTGATGATGTCCGGCATGGACCGCTACTACCAGATCACCCGCTGCTTCCGCGACGAGGACCTGCGCGCTGACCGCCAGCCGGAGTTCACTCAGCTGGACATGGAGATGGCCTTCGTCGACGAGGCCGACGTGATGGATGTGACCGAGGGCCTGATCCGGCACCTGTTCCGCGAGGTGCAGGGCGTGGAGCTTCCCGATCCGTTCCCGCGCATGGCCTACGCCGAGGCGATGGCCCGCTTCGGGTCGGACAAGCCCGATCTGCGCATCCCGCTGGAGTTCACCGAGTTGACCGAGGTGATGCAGGCGGTGGAGTTCAAGGTGTTCAACGGCCCGGCGAACGACCCCGAGGGCCGCGTGGCCGCGTTGCGCGTGCCGGGCGGGGCCAAGCTCACGCGCAAGGAGATCGACGTCTACACCGAGTACGTCGGTCGCTACGGCGCGAAGGGCCTGGCCTACATCAAGGTCAACGACCCGGCGGATCTCGAGGGCGGGCTGCAGTCGCCGATCCTGAAATTCCTGCCGGAGGACGTGACCCGGCAGATCCTCGAGAAGACCGCGGCCGCCGCCGGCGACCTGATCTTCTTCGGCGCGGACAAGGCCTCGGTGGTCAACGAGGCGATCGGTGCGCTGCGCGTGAAGCTCGGCCACGACCTGGACCTGGTCGAGGCGGGCTGGCAGCCCCTGTGGGTGGTCGACTTCCCGATGTTCGAGTACGACGATGGCGACAAGCGCCTGTACGCCCTGCATCACCCGTTCACCGCCCCGGCGGTGGACAGCCCGGAGGCCCTGCGCGCCAATCCGCGCGAGGCGCTTTCGCGTGCCTACGACATGGTGCTCAACGGCACCGAGGTGGGCGGCGGCTCCATCCGTATCCACAACCCCGAGATGCAGCAGGCTGCATTCGAGGCCCTGGGCATCGGTGAAGAGGAAGCGCGCGAGAAGTTCGGCTTCCTGTTGGATGCATTGAACTTCGGCGCCCCGCCGCATGGCGGTCTGGCCTTCGGTCTCGATCGCCTGGTGATGCTGATGAGCGGTGCCCATTCCATCCGCGACGTCATGGCCTTCCCCAAGACCCAGACCGCCGCCTGCCTGCTGACCGACGCCCCGGCGCCGGTGGGCGAGAAGCAGTTGCGGGAGCTGGGTATCCGCTTGCGCCCCAGCGCCACGCAACAGGCCGAGTAAGTCCGCGCCCGGTCGCACGCGATGGCCGGCATGCGCACCAGCGTCGTCACCGTCCACGGTTGGCACATGACGGGGCTGGAGATGGCCCTGCTGCGCCGCCGCCTGCGCGCAGGTGGCCACGAGGTGTACCCGTTTCGCTATGCCTCCCGCCGGCGGACGCCGGAGCAGGCTGCCCGCGCCCTGGCCGCGTTTCTTGACGACGTTCCCGGGGACCTGGTGCACCTGGTCGCGCACAGCCTGGGCGGAGTGATCGTCCGCCACCTGTTCGAGGTCGCCCCAGTGCAGCGCCCCGGCCGTATCGTAATGCTGGGGTCGCCGCTTCAGGGCAGCCGGGTGGCCGCGCGCCTGGCGCAGAACCGGATTGGTCGCTGGTGGCTGGGCGCGGCCCTGGATCGCGGTCTCCTGGGTGGCAGCCCCATCCTGCGTGGGCGCGATATCGGCATGATTGCCGGCAGTCGCGCACGGGGCCCGGGTCCGCTGTTCACGCGGCTACCCCATCCGCATGACGGCATGGTCGCGGTGGAGGAGACCCAGGGGCCGGATGTCTTCCGCCATCTGACCCTGCCGGAATCCCACATGGGGATGCTGGTCGACCGCGCCGTTGCGCAGGAGACCCTGCATTTCCTGGAGACAGGCGAGTTCCTGCCGTAATTGGGGTCTGCGTGGCCGCGTTATCGCGCCGAGCGTGGAGACGAACGACGCCGGCGCCACTCCCATCCGTGATTAGCGCCGGCCCAGCGATTAGACTGTATGAATCTCATGGGTCCTGGCGTGCATCAGGGCCTTCAATCCAATCCAAGGAGTCGTGACCGAATGGCAGGCCACAGCAAGTGGGCGAACATCCAGCATCGCAAGAACGCCCAGGACGCCAAGCGCGGCAAACTCTTTACCAAGTTGATCCGCGAGATCACCGTCGCGGCGCGTCAGGGCGGCTCGGACCCGGAGACCAACCCGCGCCTGCGTCTGGCGACCGACAAGGCGCTGGGCGCCAACATGACCCGCGACACGATCGAACGCGCGGCTAAGCGCGGCGCCGGTGAATCCGACGGCGACAACGTCGAAGAGATCCGCTACGAGGGCTATGGTCCGGGCGGGGCAGCGGTCCTGGTCGACTGCATGACCGACAACCGCAACCGTACGGTTGCCGAGGTGCGTCATGCCTTCTCCAAGATGGGCGGCAACCTGGGGACCGACGGCTCGGTTGCCTACCTGTTCCAGAACAAGGGCGTGATTCGTTTCGCCCCCGGGCTGGACGAAGAGACCGTGATGGAGGCGGCCCTGGAGGGTGGTGCCGAGGATGTGCAGGTCGAGGATGACGGCGCGATCGAGGTGATCACCGAACCAGATACCTATCAGGACGTGCGCCAGGCCCTGCTGGATCGCGGGATGGAACCGGAGAACGCCGAAGTCACCTGGCGACCGGACACTCTGGCACCGCTGGATGCGGAGACCGCCGAGTCGGTCCTCAAGCTACTGGAAATGCTGGACGATCTCGACGACGTGCAGAACGTCTTTACCAACGCCGATTTCCCCGAAGAGGTCAGCAGTGACTGATCGCCTTCTGCGCGCGGGTCGGTAGCCGGGTATGCGAATCCTCGGGATTGATCCCGGCTCCCGGGTCACCGGTTTTGCGGTGATCGAGTTCGATCGCAGCCGCGGCCGATCCTGCGGGCATGGCGTCATCCGGCCCAAGGCCAAGGGCTTTCCCGAGCGTCTGGGCGAGATCTTTGCCGGGGTGGTCGAGGTGATCGACGAGTTGAAGCCCGACGTCCTGGCAATCGAATCGGTGTTCGTGGCGCGCAACGCCCAATCCGCGATCAAGCTGGGGCATGCCCGAGGAGCGGCCATCTGCGCGGCCACTCAGGCCGGGCTCCCGGTACATGAATATGCCCCGCGCGCGATCAAGCTGGCCGTGGTTGGTGTCGGTGGCGCGGACAAGGAACAGGTCCAGCATATGATGCAGCAACTGTTACGCCTGGCCGAACCGGCCAGCAGCGATGCCGCCGACGCCCTGGCGGTCGCGCTTTGCCACGCCCATACCCAGCAAAACGAGGCCCGCCTGCTGGGCGCGGCCTCTGCCATGATCGGAGGGCGCCCATGATCGCGCGGCTGGAGGGACGGCTGATCAGCCGTGAGGTGAATGGCGTCGTGATTGACGCTGGTGGTGTGGGCTACGAGGTGGATGTCTCACTGTCCACGCTGGCGGCCCTGCCAGAGCCGGGCGAGACCGTGGTGCTGGCCACTCATCTGGTTGTGCGTGAGGACGCTCATCAGCTGTTCGGGTTCATGAACAAGCGCGACCGCGATCTGTTCCGACGTCTGATTCGCGTGAACGGGATCGGTGCGAAGCTGGCGCTGGCCATGCTGTCCACCTACGCCGGCGACGAGCTGGCGGGCCTCATTAGCGGGGGCGATGTTACCGGCCTGGCCAAGGTGCCGGGCATCGGCAAGCGCACCGCCGAACGCATCGTGCTGGAGCTCGGCGAACGCCTCGCCGAGATGGGGTTTACCGGTAGCCCCGTCGGCGGTGTGCCCGGCAGCGAGCCGACGCCCGCCGCCGCGATGGAGGGCGAGGCCCTGGCGGCCCTGGAAACGCTTGGCTACCCGCGCGCCAGCGCTGAGAAGATGGTGGCCGCCGTGCGCGGCGAGGCCGACTCCGTTGAGACGCTGGTCCGTCTCGCCCTGCGAGCTACCGTCAAGCGCTAACACGCGTTTCCACGCGGACATCTGGAGGTCGTTGGTCCTGGGTGCCAGCCACGACCACCGGTAAGCTGGACCGGAGGAGACACCGTAAACACGGACATCGGACCCAACCTGGCCACCAGTGGTAGGCCGTTAGACGAGGCCACGCAAGTACTGGATGCGCCGCGGCGGCCTTCTCACCGGGGCGTCTGGCGCTGAGAGGGGGCAGGGGCGGGTTAGTCGAGGCGGAGGGAGTAGTCGATGGCGTGGAGATGCTTGGTCAGGGCGCCGACCGAGATGTAGTCCACGCCGGTGGCCGCGATCGCCGTCAGGGTGTCCGGTGTGACCCCACCGGAGGCCTCGGAGATCGCACGGCCGCGGATGTGTTGCACGGCGGTGGCCAGGTCTTCCGGGGACAGCTCGTCAAGCATGATCACGTCGGCCCCGGCCGCCAGGGCCTGCTCGACCTCGTCGAGATTCTCCGTCTCCACCTCCACCCAGCGCCCGGCACCCCGTGTGCGTGCCCGTTCGACCGCTGCGGCGATGGAGCCGCAGGCGGCGATGTGGTTTTCCTTGATCAAGACGGCATCCCACAGGGCGAGGCGGTGGTTGTAGCCGCCGCCGCAGCGCACCGCGTATTTCTGTCCGTGCCGCAGCCCGGGCAGGGTCTTGCGGGTATCGAGGATGCGACTTCCCGTGCCGTCCAGGCGCGCGACCCAGCGAGCGGTCTCGGTGGCCGTTCCGGACAAGGTCTGTAGTAGGTTCAGTGCGGCGCGTTCCGCAGCGAGCACCGCGCGGGCCGGGCCTTCCAAAGTCGCGATAGTCTGCGGGCCATGGGGGATGTCCACGTGGCTGCCCTCGGCGACCAGCCAGGCGATCCGGGTTTCCGGGGCGAGACTGGTGAACGCGCGCTCGAACCAGGCCTGGCCGCAGACGATGGCGGGCTCCTTGAGCAGCAGGGTCGCACGGGCCATGTGGTCGGCCGGGACCAGAGCGGCGGTGAGGTCGCCCTCCATTCCATTAGGGCCCAGGTCCTCGCTCAGGGCGGCCTCAACCTCGCGCACCAGCGTTGCCGCATCCGGGCGTGCAGGGCCTTGCGCGAACGGATCGGTGGCAGCGGCCGTGCCGTTACCCCTATCCGTCATGGCGATCCGGCATCGGGCGATGCGCCACGTAGTCGTCACGCAGTTTCTTGACGAGGCCGGCCAACAGGATGAGCGCAATCAGGTTGGGGGCGGCCATCGCGATGTTGGCGATGTCGGAGAAGTTCCAGACTACGCCCAGCGGGATGGTCGCGCCGATCACGATCAGGATGACGAATACGATGCGATATGGCATCACCGCGTTCTCGCCGAACAGGAAGTAGGCCGAGCGGTCGCCATAGTAGGACCAGGCGATCATGGTGGAAAAGGCGAATAGCATCAGACTGATCCCGACCACCATGGCGCCAAACGGACCCAACGTGGAGCTAAAGGCGGTCGCGGTCAGCGAGGCCCCGACGACGTCGTCGGCACGGTCGATATAGGCGCCGGTGACGACGATGGCCAGACCGGTCAGGGTGCAGACCACGATGGTGTCGATGAAGGGTTCGAGCATGGCCACCGAACCCTCGCGCGGCGGATCACCGTTCTTGGCCGCGGCGTGCGCCATGGCCGACGAACCCAGACCCGCCTCGTTGGAGAACATGCCGCGCGCGACCCCATACTGGATGGCGAGACCAATCGCGCCACCGCCTGCAGCCCAGGGGTTGAGCGCGAGGTTCAAGATGGTACCAATCGCGGCCGGGACGGCCTCGATGTTGGCGACGATCACCACGAAGGCGCCCAGCATGTAGATCACGGCCATGAACGGGACGATGGTGGAGGCGATCATCGCGATACGCTTGACGCCACCAATGATGACCAACGCCACCAGCACCGCCATGGTGAGGCCGATGATCAGGGCCATCCAGCCCATGATGTCGTCGTCGGCGCGCAGGTCCGGCACGATGAAGGTCAGGCCGTCGACGACCGAGTTGGCCTGCACCATGTTGCCGATGCCGAAGGAGGCGATCAGGGTGAAGGCGGCGAACAGGATCGCCAGCTTCCTCATCTTGAGTCCGTGGAGCAGGGTGAACATCGGCCCGCCGGCGATGCTCCCGTCCGGGGCAATCTCGCGGTAGCGCACCGCCAGGGTGGTTTCGGCGAACTTGGTTGCCATGCCGAAGAATGCGGTCACCCACATCCAGAATAGGGCCCCGGGGCCGCCGAGGGCGATCGCTGTGGCCACGCCCGCGATGTTCCCGGTGCCGATAGTGCCAGACAGCGCGGTCGACAGCGCCTGGAAGGGCGATATCTGGCCGGTGCCACCGGCACGCCCGTCGGTGCCGCGCAGGGCGCGCCAGCCTTCGCGGAATGCCACCACCTGGACCAGACCCAGGCGAATGGTGAGATAGAGCCCGGTGCCCAGAAGCAGGATCAGGGTGATCGGGTTGCCCCAGAGCAGGCCGGCGGTGTCGCCGAGGAACTGGTCGATGGTGTCGAGCATCACGAGGTCCTTGTGGTCCGTTGGTGCCGCTGCAGCATGGTCTGAAAACTCTACCGCGCGTCGCCCGTGTTTACGATAGGTTATGCGTACCTCAGTGATAGTAATTTGCTGTGGAACACCATGGGCTGGCGGGGCTCCATGAAGTAAGTCGATGGGTACTCTCCCACCACCCCAACGTTCAAGGATCGAGCATGAGCGACGCCCCCCATTCTTTGCCTGAGGACGATCACACCAAGCCGGTGCCCCGGATCTTCCTGGTCGGCTCGCTGGTCGCGCTGGCGGCCTTTATCTGGCTGATCAGCCTGGTCTGGCCCACGCTGGAAGACCGGGCCGCGGACATGAGTACGCTGCAAATTGGGCTTCTGGCGAGTTTTGTCGCCGGCCTGATGACGGCGGTGGGCGCCATCCCGATCTTCTTCCTGCGCCGCATCAGTCAGTCGGTGGAGGACGCAATGATGGGCTTTGGCGCGGGTGTAATGCTCTCCGCCACGGCCTTCGAGCTGGTCCTGCCATCGGTGGAGCAGGCGGAGCTTCAGTACGGTGGGGTGGGCATGGCGATCGTTGTACTGTCAGTGGGCATGGCCCTTGGCGGTGGTGCGTTGCTCGCGTTGCACAAGTGCGTCCCGCACGAGCATTTTCACATTGGCCCGCAAAGTGGGGCGGACCCCGCGAAGATTCGCCGGGTCTGGCTGTTCATCTTTGCCATTGCCCTGCACAACCTGCCAGAGGGTCTGGCCGTGGGTGTGGGCTTCGGCGGGGATGATGTCAGCGATGGGATCACCCTGGCGATCGCGATTGGTCTGCAGAACATGCCCGAAGGTCTGGTGGTGGCAATCGCCCTCTTGTCGCTGGGCTACAGCAAGTGGTCGGCCTTCGGCGTGACGCTGCTGACAGGACTGGTTCAGCCGATTGGGGGGCTGATCGGGGCGGGTGCCGTTACGCTGATGGAGTTCCTGTTGCCCTGGGGACTGGCGTTTGCGGCCGGCGCGATGCTGTTCGTGATCAGCCACGAAATCATTCCCGAGTCGCACCGGAAAGGGCATGAGGCCCAGGCCACGGTGGGGGTCCTGGTCGGCTTCGTCGTCCTGCTTGCGATCGACATGGCGTTGTAGGGCGCGCGCAGAGTGTCGCCACTGGCACCGTCATTGCGAGGAGCCGAAGGCGACGAAGCAACCTCCGAAAGCTGGCGGAGCGTCACGATCAGCATCCGGTGGTTTCGGACGGAGGTTGCCGCGTCGCCTTCGGCTCCTCGCAATGACGGTGCTTTTTGGATGCATGAGGGGGTAGGTGACGGGGCAGGCCGCGGCGGCGGAATAGTGGCGCGGCCCGTCCGGGCTTTCGCAGCGAGGGTATTTTGGTCTACAATTAGTTTCGTCTGCGGGTGCTCGACAATGCCCGCACACCGTTCTGGAAGAGATCTGCGATCGCGAGTCGATTGGCAGACGCCGAAGGCGCAACATCCGCCCGGAATCGCTCAGGCTACAGGACCGGAACGGTGCAGGAGACACACTCTGGAGAGCGGCCGGAAACGGTCCACCGAAGGGGGCGGCCGTGCAGCGCAGATGCAGCTGACACGGCGCAAACTCTCAGGTTTCAGGACAGAGGGGCGGCTGGCAGATTCACTCTGCCGGCCGCCCCTTTTTTTATGCCCGGAGCACGGCGGCCGGGCCTCGTGGTTCCACTGGCGGATGCCGGCGAACTGACCACCATACGGACGCAAGGCGAGAATGTGATGACGACGTTGAAGACAACTCCGCTCCATGCCGCGCATCAGCGCGCGGGGGCCAAGCTGGTCGATTTCGCCGGCTGGGAGATGCCTCTGCACTACGGCTCCCAGATGGAAGAGCACAAGCGCGTACGCGAATCCGCTGGCATGTTCGATGTCTCGCACATGCAGGTCGTGGATATCCACGGCCCGCAGGCTCAGGCGTTTCTGCGTTACCTGCTGGCGAACGACGTGGCCAAGTTGAAGACCGAAGGCCGCGCCCTGTACAGCTGCATGCTGAACGAGTCCGGCGGCGTGATTGATGACCTGATCATCTATTGGACCGGTGGCGCCAGCTACCGCGCCGTGGTGAATGCGGCGACCGCCGAGGGTGATATCGCGCACATGCAGAAGGTGGCGCAGGACTTCGACGCCACGGTCGCGCCGCGTCCGGAGTTTGCGTTGATCGCGATCCAGGGCCCGCAGGCAGTGGAGAAGACCCTGCCGTTGCTGCCACCCGATCTGCGCTCGGCCGGGGATCTCAAGCCGTTTTCCGCGGTCTGGAATGACAAGTGGTTCGTCGCCCGCACCGGGTACACCGGCGAAGATGGCTTCGAGGTGATGCTGCCGGCGGAGGAGGCCGACGGTCTCTGGGAGAAGCTCAAGGACGCTGGCGTGCACCCCATCGGCCTCGGCGCCCGCGACACCCTGCGCCTGGAGGCCGGCATGAATCTCTACGGCACGGATATGGACGACCAGACCAATCCGCTGACGGCCAACCTTGGCTGGACCATCGCCCTGAAGGATGCTGATCGCGATTTCATTGGTCGCAAGCCGATCGAGCAGTCAAAGGCCGAGGGTGTGAAGGAACACATGGTTGGGCTGGTGCTGGACGGTCGCGGGGTGCTGCGTGGTGGCACCCGCATCGAGACCGAGGCCGGCGATGGCGTGGTGACCTCCGGTAGTTTCTCCCCCAGTCTCGGTGTGTCGGTCGCCTTTGCGCGAATCCCGGCCGGGGTCGAGGCAGAGGAGCTGCACGCGGACATCCGCGGACGCAAGCTGCCGGTGCGGGTGGTGAAGCCGGTGTTTGTCCGAAATGGCGAGCCGCAGATCGAACTCAAGAGCTAACTAGAATTGCCTCATCCCGCCTGCGCCGGACTACACTGCGCAGGCGGGATCCAACAAGCAAAAGGAAGACGTCATGAGCGAAGCACCGAAGGACCTGAAGTACACCAAAAGCCACGAGTGGGTGCGCAGCGAGGCGGATGGCAGCGTGACCGTGGGGATTACCGATCACGCGCAGGAACTGCTGGGTGATCTGGTGTTTGTCGAAGCCCCGGAGGCTGGCAGCAGCATCGAGGCCGGCAGCGCCTGTGCGACCGTGGAATCGGTCAAGGCCGCCTCCGATATCTATGCGCCGATCTCTGGCGAGGTGACCGAGATCAACGAGGAGCTGGCCGACAGCCCCGAGAAGGTCAATGAGTCGCCCTTCGAGGACGGCTGGCTGTTCAAGGTGCAGCCGTCCGATGCCGGCGAGCTGGATGCCCTGATGGACGCGGATGCGTATGCCGCGCACGTCGAGGCGGAATCCTGAGCGTAGCCGCGTATCACCGGTCCCGGCCGCGTCCGGCCGGGACCCAACCGAACGTTGCCGTAACCGGCAAAAGCGAGACCTGACATGCCGTTTATCCCGCATACCGAAGAAGACATCCGCGCCATGCTCGATCGCATCGGTGCCGATTCCGTCGAAGACCTGTTCGACGAGATCCCGGCCGATCTGCGCTCGCCACCGCTCACCGGGATTCCCGAGGGCGAGAACGAGATGGGCATTGCTCGCCTGATGCAGGAGCGGGCCGCGCTGGACGGCATGCCATCGAATTTCATCGGGGCCGGTGCATACGAGCACCACATCCCGGCCGCCGTGTGGCAGATCGCCACCCGCGGCGAGTTCTACAGCGCCTACACGCCGTACCAGGCGGAGGCCAGCCAGGGCACGCTGCAGCTGATCTACGAATACCAGACGATGATTAGCCGCCTGACCGGGATGGAGGTCTCCAATGCCTCGCTGTATGACGGTGCCTCCGCTTTGGCCGAGGCCGTGCTGATGGCGGTGCGCGTGAATCGCCGTTCCAAGGCCAAGCGCGTGTTGCTGCCGGGGGCGCTGCACCCGGATTACCGCAAGGTGGTGAAGACACTGATCGGCAACCAGGGCATCGATCTGGTGGAACTGCCGTTCGACGAGACCACTGGCCAGACCCCGGTGGACGCTCTGGCGCCACATGCGGACGAGGACGTCACCGCCATGGTCATCAGTCAGCCGAACTTCTTCGGCATCCTGGAAGACGTGGATGCCCTCACCGGCTGGGCCGAGGAACGCGGCATCCCTGTGATCGCCGTGGTGAACCCGGTCTCGCTGGCGCTGCTGAAGCCGCCGGGCGAGTGGGGCACCAACGGCGTGGATATCGTGGTCGGTGAAGGGCAGCCGCTGGGCGCACCACTGTCCTCCGGCGGGCCGTACTTCGGCTTCATGACCACGTTGAAGAAGCACATCCGGCAGATGCCGGGGCGTATCGTTGGTCGTGCCGAGGATGCCGACGGCAAGCCCGGCTTCGTGCTGACCTTGCAGGCGCGTGAGCAGCATATCCGCCGCTCCAAGGCGACTTCGAACATCTGCACCAACCAGGGCCTGGTGGTCACGGCCGCGACGATTCACATGTCGTTGCTGGGTGACGAGGGCCTGACCCGTGTCGCCGAGGCCTGCTATGCGAACACTCACGCCCTGGTGGAGAAGCTGGCCGCGAAGGGGATCAAGCCGCGCTTTACCGGCGAGTACTTCCACGAGGTTGCGCTGGACTTCGGCGGCGATGCCGCAACCCGGGTGCAGGCCATGGCCGACGCCGGCGTACTGCCGGGCTTCGAGCTGGGTCGCGACTACGCCCAGCTGGAAGGCTGCGTGCTGGCCTGTGCCACCGAGACCAAGACCGAATCCGACCTGGAGCAGTACGTGACGACCTGGGAGCAGGCGAAGGCCGCCTGAGTCTATACATAACCCCAGGGTCACCGACCCAACGTGCCATATACACAACGCCTAGGAGGCAATCATGGCCGAAATCAAGCTGCAAGGTAATCCGATCAACACCAACGGCGACCTGCCGCATGTGGGCTCGCCGGCCCCGGACTTCAAGCTGACCAACAAGGATCTGCAGGACGTCTCGCTGGGCGATTTTGGCGACAAGCGCAAGCTGATCTCCATCGTACCCAGCCTGGACACCCCGGTCTGTGCCGACTCGACCAAGAAGTTCAACGAGATGGTGGCCAGCCGTCCGGACTTGGAGATCCTGATCGTCTCCGCCGATCTGCCGTTCGCGATGAGCCGCTTCTGCGCCGCCGAGAGCCTGGAGCGCGTGACCGTGCTGTCGATGATGCGCGATCGCAATTTCGCCAAGGACTACGGCGTGCTGATCCAGGACGGCCCGCTGGCCGGGATCACCGCGCGTGGCGTCGTCGTGCTGGACACAGACAACCTGGTGATGCACGCCGAGCTGGTCTCCGAGATCGGCGACGAGCCGGACTACGACGCCGCGTTCGCGGCCCTGGATGACCGGGCCAACCTGAGTCCGACCCAGTAATCGGCCGGACCGGATCCGCGCCGCCGGTGCCCGGGTTTGTGCCCGGTCACCGTTACCCGAATACGCAAGCGAGAAACCGCTATGAGCACCACTGATGCCAATCTGATCTTCGAACGTTCCCGCGCCGGCCGCTCGGCCGTGGCCCAGGCCCCGCGCGACCACGCGGCGACCCGCATCCCCGCGAACCTGCAGCGCAAGTCAGCCCCGGGTCTTCCGGCTGCCTCGGAACTGGACGTGGTGCGGCATTACACGCGGTTGTCGCAGAAGAACTTCTCCATCGACACCGAGTTCTACCCGCTGGGCTCGTGCACGATGAAGTACAACCCGCGCGCCTGTAACAGCCTGGCGATGCTGCCCGGATTCCTGAACCGGCATCCACACGCCCCGGCCAGCCACAGCCAGGGCTTCCTGCAGACCATGTTCGAGCTGCAGGAGATGCTGAAGGAAGTGACGGGCATGAAGGCCGTGTCGCTGGCGCCGATGGCAGGTGCGCAGGGCGAGTACACCGGCGTGGCCATGATCCGGGCTTACCACGACGCCCGCGGCGATACCGAGCGCCGCGAGATCATCGTCCCGGATGCCGCACATGGCACCAATCCGGCGACCGCGATCATGTGCGGCTACGAGGTGCGCGAGATCCCCACCGACGAGACCGGCGACGTGGATATCGAGGCCCTGAAGGCCGCGGTGGGCCCGCAGACGGCTGGGATCATGCTGACCAATCCGTCCACCGTGGGCGTGTTCGAGCGGCGGATCTCCGAGATCGCGAAGATCGTCCATGACGCCGGCGGCCTGCTGTACTACGACGGCGCGAACCTGAACGCGATCCTCGGCAAGGTGCGCCCGGGCGACATGGGCTTCGACGTGATCCATATGAACCTGCACAAGACCTTCTCCACGCCGCACGGCGGCGGTGGGCCGGGTTCTGGTGCCGTGGGCGTCTCCGAGCGTCTGCTGCCGTTCATGCCGATCCCGCACGTGATCGAGGCGGAGCAGGGTGGTTATCGCCTCGCCGAGGAGTCTGATCGTCCGCAGAGCATCGGGCGCTTGTCGGCCTTCGGCGGGAACGCCGGCGTGCTGCTGCGCGCCTACGTCTACATGCGCATGCTGGGGCGCGAGGGCATGGTGCGGGTCTCTGAATTCTCGACCCTGAACGCCAACTACCTGGCGCGAGAACTGGCGGCGGCCGGTTTCGATCTGGCCTATCCCAAGCGCCGCGCCACTCACGAGTTCATCGTGACGATGAAAAAGCAGGCCAAGGAGCGCGGCCTGACGGCCGGGGACGTGGCCAAGCGGCTACTCGACCACGGTTACCACGCGCCGACCACCTACTTCCCGCTGCTGGTCCCGGAGTGCCTGCTGGTGGAGCCGACCGAGACCGAGTCGAAGGAGACGCTGGACGGCTTCGTCGAGGCGATGGCCTGCATCCTGGCCGAGTCGGAGAACGACATGGAAACCATCAAGAGTGCGCCGCATAACCTGCCGAACCGCCGCTTCAACGAAGTGGCCGCGGCCAAGGCGCTGGATGTGGTCTTCCAGCCGGTAGACGAGGGGGACGACAACGCCCCGCGGACCGGTACCCACGGTTAGAGGTACGTCTGTCTACATCCCGGGCTTATGCCCGGTAAAACGCCCCCGTAGATCGGGGGCGTTTTCGTTTTGAGGGGGAGTAAGCGTGTTTCTGTAGGGAAAAGCCCCAACCCAACGGGTTATCTGGTATTTTTGAATCAAGTCTACCAATCCATTGTCAGGTCCGAGGGCAAGGGAAACGCTCATTACGTTTCCGGCAAAGCCTCCACATAGAGGGGTAGCAAGACGGGCAAGGAAAACAATGAGTGAGCTTTGTGCCATCCACGGCTATGCGGCGCTGTTCGAACAAGCGCCGGTGGGGCTGGCCGAGATGGATACCGACGGGCGCATCCTGCGCGCTAATCCCTGCCTTGGGGCCCTGCTGGCCTGTGATCCGGCGGATCTGGCCGGCGCCACCCTGGAAGCGCACGTCTGTCCGGACGACCGCGAACAGGTGACGGCTCACCGCCACGCCCTGCTGAAGGGCGAGTGCGGCAACAGCAAGGTAGAGGCTCGGCTGCTGGATGCCACCGACGAGGCATGCTGGGTGGAGTTGACGACCAGCCGTATCCCGGCAACTGAAGACTGCCCCGAGGCCCTGCTCGTGGTGGTCGCCGATATCGGCACGCGCAAGGCGGCCGAACAGCGTACCGAGACCCTGCTGCGGGCCAGCCCGGCGGTGATCTACACCATGGACCCGTCGGACCTGGGCACGATGACCTGGCTCAGCCGCAATGTGCAGACGGTGACCGGCTGGACCCCTGAGCAGATCATGCGCGAGCCGGACTGGCTCGTCACCCATCTCGCCCCCGAGGACTACCGGCGCTGTGCAAGCCAGATCAAACGCTGGTTGGCGGAACGCGCTCGCGGATTCTGCCGCCTGAACTATCGCCAGCGCATGCCTGGCGGGCACTGGCAGTGGCTGGAGGACCAGATCACCGCGATCCGGGATGACCAGGGGGCGGTGGCCGAGCTGATCGGCGCCTACCAGGACGTGGGCGCTCGGGTGGAAACGGAGCGTTACCTCGAGAAGATCGCGCAGAACCTGCCGGGGGTGATCTATCAGTACCGGCAGTTCCCGGACGGGCATGCGGCGTTCCCGTATGCCAGCGAGGGGATCACGGACATCTACGGCGTGACGCCCGAGGCGGTGATGCGGGACGCCTGCCACGTCTTCGAGGTGATTCATCCGGAGGACGTGGATCGCGTGACGGCGAGCATCGAGGCATCCATGCGCTGCCTGGAGCCCTGGCGTCAGCGCTACCGGGTGCGTCACCCCGAGCGCGGCGAGATCTGGGCCGAGGGGCATGCGAGCCCCGAGGCCCTGGAGGATGGCAGCGTGCTGTGGCATGGCGTGATCCTTGATATTACCGAGCGGGTGCAGGCCGAGGAGGCGCTCCATCTGCGCGAGCACGAACTGGCCGAGGCCCAGCGGATTGCCCACATCGGCAACTGGGTGTCCGACTTCGTGCGTAACGAGATTCGCTGGTCGGACGAGGTCTACCGTATCTTCGGGATCCACCGCGGTACGTGGGACGGGACTCACGAGGCGTTCATGCAGGCGGTACATCCGGCGGATCGCGAGCGGGTCCAGTCCGATGTGGATGCGGCGCTCGCCGGGGAATCGCCTTTCGATACCACGCATCGCATCCTGCGTCCGGATGGCGAGGAGCGGGTGGTCCGCGAGCGTGGCCATGTGGAATTTGGTTCGGACGGGAAGCCGTTGCGGATGATTGGGACTGTCCAGGATGTTACCGAGCAACACCAGCTTGAACAGGAGCAGCGCCTGCTGGCCGCAACCTTCGACAGCAGCCAGGCTATCTTCATCACCGACGTGGAGGGGACCATCCAGCGGGTCAACGCGACCTTTACCGAGTTGACCGGATTTTCCGAGGAAGAGGCGGTGGGGCAGAACCCTCGCATCATGAACTCGGGCTACCAGGGTTACAGCTTCTATCAAGACATGTTCGCGACCGTTCGTGAATATGGCTCCTGGGCGGGCGAGGTATGGAACCGGCGCAAAGACGGAGTGGTATTCCCCCTGCACGAGATCGTGACCGCGATCCACGACGCCAACGGGGCTATCGAGAACTACATCGCCGTGTTTCATGACATCACGCGACAAAAGGAACTGGAGGCCGCACTCGAACATCAGGCCTTCTACGACACACTGACGGAAGCCACCAACCGAGGCCATTTCGAGGCCCTTCTGGAACAGGAGGCCCGGCGGGCCGACCGCTACGAAGATCCCTGTTCACTGGTGATGCTGGATCTCGACCACTTCAAGCAGATCAACGATACCTTCGGGCACGATATTGGCGATGAAGTCCTGCGGAGGGTCGCGGGTGCGGTCCGCAGCCGCCTGCGCAATGCCGATGTGCTGGGCCGTTGGGGTGGCGAGGAGTTCATGGTTCTGCTCCCGGGGACGGGTGCTGATGCGGCCGTTCAGCTAGCGGATGATCTGCGCGCCAAGGTGGCGGCGCTGGACCTGCCGCTGGTGGGAAACGTCACCATCAGCCTGGGTGTGGCCGAGTGCCGCCATGGCGAGGCCATCAAGGACTGGACCAAGCGCGCGGACGATGCCATGTACCGCGCCAAGCATTCGGGCCGCAATCAGGTGGTACAAGGGAATTGAAGGAGGGGCGCAACCTTCCTGGAGGGACTTGATGGGCCAGACGGGGGCGAAAGAGACCCGCCTTTTTGATCGCGTGGCCATGGGTCTCGTGTATCTGGAGCCTGGCGGCATTATCCGCGTAGCCAATGCGCGACTGGCCGAATGGCTGGGCTGCACCCCGGATGATCTCCGCGCTGTGTGGCTGGGTGACTGTGTCCCACAGGGACAACGCAAGACGCTGATGGATGCCCTTGCACGCTCGGGCTCAGCCGAGGTGACCCTGGATCTCTCGCTGACCGCGCCGACTGTTTCGAATGCAACGGCGGTCGCTTGCACAATGGTGCTGGCGCCGGATCCGGACGGGCGACTCGCGACTGTGCAGCGCGGGATGGGGGGCGACTCCGCCGCCCAGGTCTACGAACAGACCTTTACTGCCAACACCGCCCCGAAGCTTCTGATTGATCCCGACGATGGCGGGATCGTCGATGCCAATCCGGCCGCGGAGGCGTTCTACGGCTACTCAACCGATACGCTCAAGACCATGCATATCCAGGATATCAATACGCTCTCGGCGGAAGAGGTGCGCGCGGAGATGGACCGGGCGGTACGCGAGGAACGTCGGTTCTTTCGCTTTCGCCATCGCATCTGTGGAGGCGAGATCCGCGATGTCGAGGTGTATTCCGGGCCGGTGGTTCTGGACGGGACACACTACCTCTACTCGATCATCCACGATGTCTCGGAGACCCGCCACTACGAATGTGAGCTGGAGTTCTACGGGGTGGCGTTCGGCCGGCTGCCGGTGGGCGTGTACCGCAATACACCGGGGCCGGAGGGCCGCTTCGTGCGGCTCAACCCGGCGATGGTGGAGCTGTTCGAGGCCGCGACCGAGACCGAGCTGCGATCGACGCCGGTCCGCGAGTTGTACCGGGACCCCGCCGAGCGGGCGGCGCTCAGTCGCGATCTGGCGGCGTACGGGCGGGTGGTCGGACGCGAGGTGGACCTGAAGACGCTGCGGGGGCGTCCCTTCCGTGCCCGGATCACCGCCTACCGGACCGAGGACGCGGACGGTCAGTGCGTGTTCGACGGGGTGATCGAGGACATCACCGAGCTGCGCGCGGCCGAGGCCTTTCAGACGCGTCTGCTGGCGAACCTGGCCGAAGGGGTCTTCGGCCTGGATCGCTATGGGCGCTATACCTTCCTGAATCCGGCGGCCTGTCGTCTGCTGGGGTTCGAGACCGAGGGCGATGCCCTGGGGCGGGATGCCCATTCGACCAGCCACCACGTGCTCGAGGATGGGTCGGTCTACCCGCCCGAGGCCTGCCCGATCCATCACGTCCTCGAGACGGGCAAGCCACTGGAGGCCTGGGAAGATCACTTCGTCCGCACCGACGGCACGCGGGTTCCGGTCAGTGTGTTTGCCGCGCCCACCTTCGATGCGGCCGGCCGGGTGGATGGCGCCGTGGTCTCGTTCCAGGATCAGACTGCCCGGCGCGAGCGCGAGGCACACCTGAACAAGGCCACCAGCCACCTACCCGGTGCGATCTACCAGTACCGGGTGTTCGCCGACGGGCGCCATGAATTCCCGTTCATCAGTGAAGGCGCGCAGCTCGTGTTCGGGTTGTCTCCCGACCGGATCCAACAGGACGCCGATGCCGCCTTCGCGCGCGTGAACCCGGAGGATCTACAGCGTATCCAGGCCAGCATCGATGAATCGGCGCGCGAACTCGCCCCCTGGCGCGAACGCTTCCGCATGCATCACCCGGTACGCGGGACCATCTGGATCGAGGGCCGAGCGACTCCGGAGGCGTCGCGAGCGGATGGCAGCATCGTCTGGCACGGCGTGATGATCGACATCTCCGATCAGGTGGCGATGGAAGATGCTCTGCGTGCGAGCGAGGCGCGTTTCCGCCAGCTGGCGGGCTCGGTGAACGAGGTCTTCTGGCTGCAGGACGCGGACAAGATTCTGTACGTCAACCCGGCGTACGAGCGGGTCTGGGGGTACAGTCGCGAGCGCCTGTACCAGGATTCGGTCGCGATGCTGGAGGCCGTGCACCCGGACGACCGACCGCGGGTGGAGGCGGTTTTCCTGTCTGCCGATTTCGGGGATGGCACGGCCGACGAGACCTTCCGGATCCGTCGGCCGGACGGCGAAGAACGCTGGGTCCGGGTCCGCCGCTACCCGATCACGGATGCCGACGGGCAGGTGACGCGTGTGGCGGGGACGGCGGTCGATATCATCGAACTGAAGGCGACCCAGCAGGCACTGGAGCGTAACCAGGCCGAGCTCGAGCGTCAGGCCTTCTACGACCGACTGACGGGGGTCGCCAACCGGCGCTACTTCGAAAGCCTGCTGGATCGGGAGGTCCAGCGTGCCGAGCGCTACGGCCAGGTTTTTTCGCTGGTAATGTTCGATCTGGATCATTTCAAGGACGTGAACGATACCTACGGACACGCCATAGGGGATGCCGTTTTGCAGGACGTTACGCGGGTCGCAGGCGAGCGCCTGCGCAGCTCGGATGTGCTCGGACGCTGGGGCGGCGAGGAGTTTATGGTTCTGCTTCCAGGTGACGGGGCGGAGACCGGTGCTCGGGTGGCCGAGGCAATCCGAGCGCGGGTGGCCGGGCATGCCTTCCCTCGTGTGGGTGAGGTCACCGTCAGTCTCGGCGTGGCGGAGTTTTATGCCGAAGAGCCGCGCAGTGAACTGCTCCGAAGGCTCGACGAAGCCATGTACCGCGCCAAGCGCGAGGGCCGAAACCGAGTGGCGGTGGCGGCGCCTCCCGCGTCATGAGCCGGCGATCCCGGGAGTACCCGTATGGCGGATAGCGGGCGGCGCGGGTTCAGCCGCGTGTGGCATGCGTTTGGCTATTCCTGGCGGGGTCTTTGCGAGGCCTTCCGTCATGAGTCCGCGTTCCGTCAGGAGCTCGCGTTGGTGGCGGTACTGGTGCCCGTCGCCGTTTGGCAGGGCGAGACCGGGGTGGAGCGGGCGTTGTTGGTGGGGAGCCTGTTGTTGATTCTGGTGGTGGAGCTGCTGAACTCTGCGGTGGAGGCGGCGGTTGACCGTTTCGGCGACGAACGCCACCCGCTATCCGCCCGCGCCAAGGACATGGCCTCGGCGGCGGTGCTGCTCAGTTTCGTGAATGCCGGCGTGGTCTGGTTGCTCGTGCTTTGGTGATCCCCCGGCGGCCGGCGGGCCACCAGGGGCGTACTTACACCTCAGTTGGCGGTCAGGCATTCCTCAAGGCTATCGGCCATCCCACGCATCAGTTCGAACCAGGCGTCCGGGCCGGGTTCCAGGTCGGAGCCGACGGGGTCCAGTATGCCCAGGCGCGTATCGGTGCCTTCGGATACGGTCTCCGCCAGGGCCGGACGGAACTGAGGTTCGGTAAACAGGCAAACGACGTCGCCATCGGCGACCCGTTCGCGCAACTCGCTAATGCGCCGTGCGCCGGGGCTGCGCGAGGGGTCGATACTGATCGAGCCGGCGGCGGTCAGCCCGTAGTGTTGTTCGAAGTATTGGTAGGCGTCGTGGAAGACGATAAAGGCCCGATCGCGTATCGGCTCGAGCTGTTGAGCCAGTTGATCATCCAGGTCATCGATGCGTTCAAGCAGGGCATCCCGGTTGGACGCGATAGTGTCTGCGCGTTCCGGGTCCCATCCCATCATGCGGTCGGCGAGTTGCTCCGTAATCGAGCGCACCAACACCGGTGACAGCCAAATGTGAGCATCGTAATGACCGTGATGATGGTCGTGCTCGTGTCCATGGTCGTTGTGGTCATGCCCGTGGTCGTGCTCGTGTCCATGGTCGTTGTGGTCATGCCCATGGCCATCCTCGTGCCCATGATCGTCATCATGGCCGTGATCATGGTGATCATGTTCCCAGACACCGCCTTCGCGGGTGGGCTTGAGTTCTAGATCGAGGTCGTCCATCAGGCTGACGATCTCGCGGTTCCCGGATCGACGTAACGGGCGTTCGAGGAAGGTTTCCATGTCCGGCCCAACCCAGACCACCATGTCCGCGTTTTGCAGGCGGCGAGCCTCCGAGGGGCGCATGGAATAGCCATGGGGGGATGCGTTGGCCGGGACCAGCAGCTCGACCTCGTAGGCATCCCCGGCCAGCGCGGCAACGATACTGTGAATCGGTAGAATGGTCGCCACGATGCGCGGCTTGTCCGCAAGGGCACTGGCCGGGACCGTAAGGGCGAGCACGGTAACCAGACTGGTCAGGAACGCGAGCCCAAAGGGGCGGCGGTGGTGCGATGGCATGGTGTGGTCTCCAAGGGTGTCTGAAACAACGTTCCTAACGTTATAGTATATCAATTTGTAGAAGGGAAGCCCCGTCACCATGCCCAAGCCCGAACTCGACCAAAAGCCACTGCTGGATGCCCGCGATATCTCCCTGGAATTCGGTGGCAAGCTGATCCTTGACCGGGTTTCGGTGCAGATTCAGCCTGCCGAAGTCGCGGTGGTGATTGGTCCCAACGGCGCGGGCAAGACTTCGCTGTTGCGCGTCTTGCTGGGGCTCTGGTCGCCGACGCGGGGTCGCGTCCAGCGACGATCCGGTTTGCGTATTGGCTATATGCCCCAGCGCTTGCAGATCGAGCCGGTATTGCCACTGTCCGTGCATCGCTTTCTAACCCTGCGCCAGCGGGCCGCGAAGGAGGAGCTACTTGCACGCCTGGAGCAGGTGGGCGTCCCGCACCTGTTAGGCAAGGCGGTGCAATCGCTCTCCGGTGGCGAAATGCAGCGAGTTCTGCTGGCGCGCGCCCTGCTGAATCGACCGAATCTGTTGGTGCTGGATGAGCCGGCTCAAGGGGTCGATGTTGTTGGCCAGGGGGAGGTCTTCCGCCTGATTGACGACATTCGCAGAGAGACCGGCTGCGGGGTCCTGATGGTCTCGCACGACCTGCACCTGGTAATGGCCGGCGCCGATGCCGTGATCTGCTTGAACCAGCATGTCTGCTGTACCGGGCGACCGGAGGAAGTTTCGCGCCATCCCGAGTACCAGCGCCTTTTCCCGACGGGCGATGTGCAGGGCATTGGGATCTACAGGCACGACCACAACCATGTCCACGACCTCCATGGCGAGGTGCATGACCTGCATGGACATGGCACGGACGATTGCCATCACGAACATGGATCAACCAAACGATGATCGAGGGGTGGCTGGACGATTTCCTGGTGCGCGCCGTGCTGGCGGGGCTAATGGTGGCTGCCGTGGCCGGGCCGCTGGGTGCGTTCGTGGTCTGGCGGCGCATGGCCTACTTTGGTGACACGATCTCGCATTCCGCCTTACTGGGCGTGGCGCTTGGCTTCCTGCTCGGGTTGAACCTGAACCTGATGGTCACGCTGGTCTGCGTCTTGATCGCGGTATTGCTGGTGTTCCTTCAGCGGCGCCAGGAGCTGGCCTCGGACACCCTGCTCGGCATCCTGGCGCATAGCGCTCTGTCGCTAGGGATTGTTGCGGTCACGTTCATCGAGGGTTTGCGGGTCGATCTGATGGCCTATTTGTTCGGGGATATCCTCGCGGTGGGTACGAACGACCTGTTGGCGATTGCAATCGGTGGAGGCATTGCGCTGGTGATGCTGATGCTGTTGTGGCGTCCCTTGCTCGCGCTGACGGTTCATGAAGAACTGGCGCGCGTCGAAGGGGTTCCCGTAGTGGCCGTGCGTCTGGGTTTGATGCTCCTGATCGCATTGGTGATTGCGGCAGCGATGCAGGTGGTGGGGGTGCTGCTGATTACCGCGCTGATGATCATCCCGGCGGCCAGTGCGCGTCGCTTCGCGGCCACCCCCGAGCAGATGGCTGTACTCGCGGCGGTCCTTGGGATGCTGGCCGTGGGAGCCGGACTATGGGGTTCGTTTGTCTACGACACGCCGACGGGGCCGTCCATCGTGGTGGCCGCCATGCTTGGCTTCATCCTGATCCACCTGTTGCCCGGCCGCCTCTTCGCCCCGTTTGGAGGACGCTGAAACCCTTTATTCACCACGAAGCACACGAAGGCACGAAGAAAAGCTAGGGTGACGCTGATTGAATCGCACGTCCGCGCTCGAGTCGCTTTTGCGTGCGAACAAGGCGCGGTGACTGCCGTGCAGTCATTCTGCACAAGGGAGCTGCAACGCCGTTCCCACGCAAGAGCGGCCGAGCCCCTGCTTTCAATGGCTTGTGGGGTTGGTGCCCCCTGTTCCCCGATCCTGCGTTGCGCCGCTTGCGGGTAGAACCACTACCCGCTGCACGACGCGCCTTGTCTCGGAAAACAGGGGGCACCAACGCGGACGTGCGATTCAATCAGCGTCTCCCTAGGTCAAGGGCGATTGCACCACAGAGGACACAGAGATCACGGAGAAAGATTTTTAGTTATGAACGTCGGCTCTGATCGAAGATTGCTGGCACCTCTGAACCCGAGTTTCTTCAGGACCTACAACTGGAATGGCCGCAAGTACGCTAGCAGCGACTTTTTTCAACCCGAAGCCCTTCTCCGTGTCCTCTGTGCCCTCTGTGGTGCAATCGCCCTTAATCTTTAGCCCTTTCTTCGTGTCTTCGTGCGCTTCGTGGTGAACAAAAAGGGTGCCGGGACACTGTGTCAGCGGCGGCGTTCGAGGCGTTCGAAGGTGAAGGGGCAGGCGTGGCGGTCGTCGGCCTCGTGGTGTTCGGACCAGACGACGCCCCAGTCCGCGGGGTCGATCGCGGGGAAGTACGTATCCCCGGCGTGGCACTCGTGCACGCGCGTCAGGTGCAGCACGTCGGCCCGGGACAGGGCCTCCTCGAACAGACCCGCGCCGCCGATCACGAAGGCCGGGCCTGTCTCGATGGTGGCCAGGGCGGCGTCCAGGTCGTTGTAGACCTCGACCCCGTCGGCCTGCCAGCCGGCCTGGCGGGTCAGGACCAGGTTGCGCCGCTTCGGTAGCGGCCGCCCGATGGACTCGAAGGTGCGCCGCCCCATGATCATCGGGTGGCCGTCGGTCACGCGCTTGAAGTGCTGCAGGTCCTTCGGCAGATGCCAGGGCAGGTCGTTGTCGCGCCCGATCACATGATCCGGATCAAGCGCGACCATCAGGTGGATCTCGGGTTGAGCCAAGGCGGGACTCCTTAAACGGCGATGGGCGCCTTGATTGGGGGGTGCGACTGGTAGTCGCGGACCTCGATGTCGTCGAAGGTGAAGGCGAACAGGTCGGTCACGTCCGGATTCAGGTGCAGGCTGGGGAGGGGCAGGGGCTCGCGCCCGAGCAGCTCTTCCACTTGTTCCTGGTGGTTTCGGTAGAGGTGCGCATCGCCGAAGGTGTGCACGAACTCGCCAGGCTTCAGGCCGACCACCTGGGCAATCATGTGGGTCAGCAAGGCATAGCTGGCGATGTTGAACGGCACCCCGAGGAACACATCCGCGCTGCGCTGGTAGAGCTGGCAGGACAGGCGGTCGTCCGCCACGTAGAACTGGAACAGGGTGTGGCAGGGCGCGAGCGCCATGCGCCCGGCCTGGGCGTTTTCCTGGGGCGAAACCGATTCGTCCGGCAGGTCCGCCACGTTCCAGGCACTAATGATGTGGCGCCGGGAATGCGGCCGGTTTTTAAGATTGTCGATCAGTTCGACCAGCTGGTCATGGCCGGCCCAGTTGCGCCATTGCGCGCCGTAGATCGGACCCAGGTCCCCAGAGTCGGTGGCCCACTCGTCCCAGATGCGGACCTTGTGCTCGCGCAGGTAGTCGATGTTGGTGTCGCCGGCGATGAACCACAGCAGTTCATGGATTACCGAGCGCAGGTGAGTGCGCTTGGTGGTGACCAGCGGGAAGCCGTCGGCCAGGTCGAAGCGCATCTGGTAGCCAAACACCGAGCGCGTGCCGGTTCCGGTGCGGTCCGGGCGATCCGAGCCGTGGTCGCGGATGTGGCGCACCAGGTCCAGGTATTGCTGCATCTCAGGGGGTCTCCGGGGCAGGGCGCGCGGCCGGCAGCGGGTTGCGCCGCGACCAGACGATCAGGATTACGCCGAACAGGATGACTGGCAGGCTCAGGACTTGCCCCATGGTCAGCCAGTCGAATGCGAGGTAGCCGATATGCGCATCCGGTACTCGGACGAACTCGACCAGGAAGCGGAAGCTGCCGTACAACGTCAGGAACAGGCCCGAGATCAGGCCGGTGCGGCGCGGCTGGCGCGAGACCAACCACAGCACCACGAACAGCACCAGGCCCTCAAGGAAGGCCTGATAGAGCTGCGAGGGGTGACGCGGGACGTAGTCCGCGGCCGGGAAGACCATGGCCCAGGGCAGCTCGGTGGGCTTGCCCCAAAGTTCGCCGTTGATCCAGTTGCCGATGCGTCCGGCCCCGAGGCCGATCGGGATTAGTGGGGCGATGAAGTCGGTCAGCCGGAAGAAGGGCTGGCCGATCTTGTGCGCATACAGCCAACAGGTGACCAGCACCCCGGCGAGTCCACCGTGGAAGGCCATGCCACCTTCCCATACGCGGAACAGGCTCAAAGGGTCGGCGAGGGTGGTATCCAGGTTATAGAACAGCGCGTAGCCGAGCCGTCCGCCGATGATGACCCCAAGCACACCCCAGAAGAGCAAATCGCCGACCTGCCAGGGGTGTAGCGGGTCCCAGTTGCGGGTGCGCGTGCGCCAGACGCCGAGGCCCCAGAACGCGGCGAAGCCGACCAGGTACATCAGCCCATACCAGTAGAGCGTCAGCGGGCCAACGGACAGGGCGACCGGATCGATAAACGGGTGCGTGGGCATGGGCGCTTGCGGATGAAAAACCGGCTGCACATGCTACTCGGCCTGGCGACCTTGTGCACCTGCATGTTGTTCGCCGGATTCACTTGCAAGGAGGCCGCGCGATGAACCGACTGGCCGGGGCCAGCAGCCCCTATCTGCTGCAGCACGCCGACAACCCCGTGGACTGGTATCCCTGGGGCGAGGCGGCATTGGAGCGTGCCCGCCGCGAGGACAAGCCGATCCTGCTGTCGATCGGCTATTCCGCCTGCCACTGGTGCCACGTGATGGCGCACGAGTCCTTCGAGGACCCGGCCACCGCCGAGGTGATGAACGCGCGCTTCATCAACATCAAGGTGGACCGCGAGGAGCGCCCGGATCTCGACCGCATCTACCAGAACGCGCACATGCTGTTGTCGCAGCGCCCTGGGGGCTGGCCGCTGACGGTCTTTCTTACTCCGGACCAGGTGCCGTTTTTTGCGGGCACCTATTTCCCCAGCACGCCGCGCCACGGGCTGCCGTCGTTCGTGGATCTGATGACCCGGATCTCGGACTTCCTGACGGAGCATCCGGAGGAAATCCAGCGCCAGAACGACTCACTGCAACAAGCCCTGGGGCGAATTTATCGCCCTGCGGGTGGCGAGATCCCGGCGCTCAGTGTCGTTGACAAGGGGCGAGCCGAACTCGCGCAGACCTTTGATGAGTCTTTCGGCGGATTCGGCGATGCCCCAAAGTTCCCGCACCCGGCCTCGCTTGAATGGCTGGCCTGGCATGGCGCGCGCCATGGCGACACCGAAGCGCAACGCATGTTGCATCGAACCCTGGACGCGATGGCGGCCGGGGGCATCTTCGATCAGGTGGGTGGTGGTTTCTGCCGCTATTCAGTGGACGCCCGCTGGATGATCCCGCACTTCGAGAAGATGCTCTACGACAACGGCCCGCTGCTGGGGCTTTACGCTGAACGCGCGGCTGGGGGCGACGATCGCTCGCGGCGGGTGGTCGAGCAGACGGTTGGCTGGCTGGGGCGCGAGATGCGCGACGCCTCCGGTGCCTTCTATTCGAGCCTGGATGCAGATTCCGAAGGTGAGGAAGGGCGGTTCTACGTCTGGGATCCGGAGACCGTCGAAGGCCTGTTGCCGGCGGACGAGTGGGGGGTCGCCAGCCGGGTTTGGGGCCTGAACGGCCCGGCCAATTTCGAAGGGCGCTGGCACCTGCACGAAGTGGTGCCATTGGCAACGGTCGCCGATGCCCTGGGGATCGACGAGGTGGAGGCGGATCGGCGTCTGGACCGTGCGCGGGCGCTGTTGCTGGTGGCGCGCGAGAGCCGCGTGCGGCCGCACCGTGACGAGAAGATCCTGGGCGCCTGGAACGCCCTGATGATCACCGGTCTGGCGCGCGCGGCGCGCGCCCTGGAGCGACCGGAATGGCTGCACCTGGCGCGTGATGCGATGTCCGCCGTGCGCGAGCAGCTGTGGCGCGACGGGGGGCGGCTGTACGCCAGTGTGCGCGAGGGGGCGACCGGCGCGATGCCGCGCGCCTATCTCGACGATCACGCCCTGTTGCTGGAGGCCACACTGGCGTTGCTGGAGACCGAATGGGACAGCGACCTGCTGGGCTGGGCCGTCACCCTGGCCGATACCCTGCTGGCGGAATTCGAGGACCGCGACCACGGCGGTTTCTTCTTTACCGCCCGCGATCACGAGGCCCTGATCCAGCGACCGAAGGTGTATGCCGACGATGCCATGGCCAACGGCAACGGTATCGCGGCGCAGGCCTTGCAGAAGCTCGGGTTCCTGCTGGCCGAGCCACGGTACCTCGAGGCGGCCGAGCGCACCCTGGCCAATGCCGGCCCGATGATCGAACAGGCCCCGGTGGGTCACATGAGCCTGCTGATGGCGCTGGACATCCACTACCAGCCGCCGGCCCTGGTCGTGCTGCGCGGGGCGACTGGTGACCTGCCCGGGTGGCAGCAGCGCCTGCGGGCGCAGGCTGCCCCGGTCTGGGCGTTCGCGATCCCGACCGATGCCGGCAACCTGCCCGCCGCGCTGGCGGAGAAGGCCGCCCCGGAGACGGGTGTGCGTGCCTATCTCTGCCGCGGCCTGCAATGCGAGGCGCCCGTGACTGACCCTTTGGCGCTGGACAGCGCGCTCTTACAGGGTTGAAACGCCTGGTCGCATACCCACGGTAGAATGAGTCGGGTGGTAGGAGCCTGCTTGCAGGCGAATGCTCCTGCCCATGTCCGGCTCTGGCAGGGGCTTCGCCTGCAAGCAGGCTCCCACAAAAACATCCAGATTATTGCAGAAGGGAAGGTTCGAATGAGCGAGAAGAAGTTGATGGATTTCGTCGCCGAGGCGCGGAAGAACGTGAAGGAGATCGCCCCGGACGACCTCGCCGAGAAGATGGAGCACGGCGAGGACTGGCTGGTAGTCGACGTGCGCGAGCCCTACGAGTACGAAAAGATGCATGTGCCGAACTCCATCCTGGTCCCGCGTGGTCTGCTCGAGGGCGCGGCCGATCCGAATACCCCGCACCGCATCGACGCGCTGGTGAATGCGCGCGAAAAGCCGGTCGCCGTGATGTGCGCCACCGGTGGCCGTGCGGCCATGTCGGTGCAGCGCTTGCAGGATATGGGTTTCACCCAGGTGTTCAACATCGCGGGCGGCATCAAGAGCTGGGAAGGCGAAGACCTGCCGGTCGAGTCCGGCGCCTATACGGGTCCGCTGCCATAGTGTTGTCGGCGGCACGGGGACGATGAGTGCGCCCGTGCCGCCGTTGGTTGTGAAGATCATCAGGCATCGATCGGACGAAGGATTCATCCGGTCGTCATCATTTCTACATGGGGTGGTCAAACGGGCGGCGTAGTCTCCGGGACAGTTCAATCGGAGGTCGCCCCATGACCGCACCGCATCTCGCCCCGCCGATCCCGGACGCGGGCACCGAAAGTGCCTACCGTGTCCACCTGGCCTCCAGCCCCGCAGACCTGGAAGCCGCCCAGCGTCTGCGCCACGAGGTCTTTGCCGGTGAGATGGGTGCGAATCTCCCGGATGGCGAAACGGGGCTGGATCGCGATCCGCTGGACCCGTTTTGCCATCACCTCCTGGTGCGCGACCGCCATTCCGGCGATGTCGTGGCCTGCACGCGCCTGCTGACCGAAGAGAGCGCCAGCACCGCTGGCGGCTTCTACTCGCTCTCCGAGTTCGAGTTGGGACCGCTGATGAATCTGCCGGGGCGGACACTCGAGATCGGTCGTACCTGCGTGGCGTCGAGCCATCGCCAGGGCGCCGCGATCAATGCCCTGTGGGCCGGGTTGGCGCGCTTCATGAACGCTCATCGCTACGACTACTTGATCGGGTGCGCGAGTCTGCCACTGAGCGAGCAGACGCCGTCTCAGCTGGCTTGGTTGCGCCTGTTTCACCGGGCCCCGTCACGCCTGCGGGTAACACCGCGTCGACCGCTGCCCAATTCCCTGACCATCTGCCATGGCACACCCAGCCGCACCGGCATGCCGCCATTGCTGAAGGCCTATCTGCGTCTCGGGGCCCGCGTGTGCGGGGAGGCGTGCTTTGATCCTGACTTTAATGTGGCCGACGTGCTCATTCTGCTGGATGTGCGCACCATGCCGGACCGTTACCATCGGCACTTCATGGGCGCTACGGCGCCGGTAAGCCGAGGAACGGAGCATGATCGGAACACTGCGGGCACTGGCTAGGCTGATGCGTATCGCGTTGCACATGCTGAGTGCGATCTGGTTGACCTGGCGAATGGCGCGCCGGGGCGACGACTTCGAGCAGCGCAGCCGGGTGCGTCGGGCCTGGTATGACCGCGCCCTGTGGATCGCCGGAGTCCGCGTGCGCGTCGAGGGCGAATTGCCGCCCCGCCCATCGCTGGTGGTGGCCAACCATGTCTCTTGGCTGGATATCCCGCTGATCGGGTCTACCGTCGACCCGTGCTTCCTGTCGAAGGCCGAGATCGCGCGCTGGCCGATCATCGGCTGGTTGGCGCGTCAGCACGATACCCGTTTCATCGAGCGTGGCGCTCATCAGGCCTCAGCCCATGTCGAGGCCATGCGCCAGGGGCTCGATGATGGGCGCCATTTCGTCGTGTTTCCCGAAGGGACGACCAGTCGTGGGGAGTTCGTGCGCCGCTTTCACCCCCGTCTGTTTGCAGCGGTCACGGGAAGTGGACATCCAGTGCAGCCGGTGGCGCTGGACTACGAGCGCGCGCCCAGCGGTCAGGTGCCTGCATCCTATGCCGATGATGATCGTCTGGTGGTGAGCGTCTGGAAGCTGCTGTGCCGCCGTGAGACGCCGGTGACACTGCACTTCCTGGCGCCGATGGAAACCGCTGATCAGGAGCGGCGCGACCTTGCTGAAGGGGCCCGCAATGCCATCGTCGGTACGTTGGGCCTTCCGGTCGACCCGCCTTCAGGACGCCAAACGCGCCGCGCCTCGTAGCGGCGACCGGGGCGGGGATCATCATGTCGTCACAGCCGAACACGGAATCCCGCCGCCCCTCCCGCATTTACCTCAAAGTCGCTCTGGTGACCGAAACCTGGCCGCCGGAGGTGAACGGTGTTGCGCATACCCTCGCACGTCTCGTCGAGGGTATGCGCGGCCGCGGTCACCATGTGCAGGTGCTGCGGCCGCACCAGCCGGGTAACCCGCAAGTCATTGTCGTGGATCCAGCGGAGCTGGACGCGCCCATGGATGAGCGGGCCCTCCCGGGTCTGCCGCTTCCGGGCTACAGCGGGTTGCGTCTGGGGCTTCCGGCCGGGCGGCGCCTGAAGGCGTGGTGGACCGAGGACCGGCCCGATGCGGTGTATATCGCAACCGAAGGCCCTCTTGGCCATTCGGCCTTGCGGGTCGCGCGCCGACTCGGGATTCCGGTCGCCTCGGGATTTCACACCCATTTTGACGGGTATGCCCGCTACTACGGCGTGGGTTGGCTGACGCCTCTGGTGCGGGCCGTTCTGCGGCGCTTCCATAATCGCTGTGATGTCACCCTGGCGCCCACGCAGGTGCTGGCGACCCATCTTGCCGAGTACGGTTTCGAACGGGTGCGGGTGATGGCAAGAGGTGTGGATACCCGGCGCTTCAGTCCGGCGCGACGTTCCTCGCGTCTGCACAAGCAATGGCGTGCAGGGGGTGCGGGGCCGATCGTGTTGTACGTGGGCCGCCTCGCGCCGGAGAAGAATCTGGATTTGGTGGTGGAGGCCTTCCGTTCGTTGCAGGACCGCCTGCCGGATGCCCGCCTGGTGCTCGTGGGCGACGGTCCGTCGCGGGTGGCACTGCAGCGCGCCCATCCGGACCTGATCTTTACCGGGCAACAGGTTGGGCAGGCCCTGGCCCAACATTACGCCAGCGCGGATCTGTTCCTGTTTCCGTCTACCTCGGAGACCTTTGGCAACGTGGTGATCGAAGCCATGGCCAGCGGGCTTCCGGTGCTGGCCTTTGACACTGCCGCGGCGCATGAACATGTCCTCAGTGGTGTCAGTGGCGCGCGCGTTCCCTACACCGGTGACCCCAATACCGACGCGGCCGCGTTCGTGACCGCCGCGGCGGAACTCGCCCAGGCCCCGGAGGCTTGGGACGAGATGGGACGGTATGCCCGGACCCGTGCCCGGGGTCTCGACTGGGTCGAGGTGGTCGCGCAGTTCGAAACGGTTTGTATGGACATCCTCAAGGAGGCGCGCGATGCGAGTCCTGCAATGGATGGATGAGCTGGAGCTGGCGGTCTGCCAGCAGTTCAATCATTACAACCGCCGCCGGGCCATCAGCCGCTTCTTCGGTGCGGTCAGTCGCCTGGGCGACGGGGTATTGTGGTACGCGTTGATGCTCGCGCTGCCCGTGATCCACGGACCGGAGGCGGCCTGGGTGAGCCTGCAGATGGCGGTAGTGGGGCTGGCCTCGCTGCCGGTGTACAAATGGCTCAAGCGGCGCACCAGCCGGCGCCGCCCCTGCCACCGTGATCGGCCCTTCGCGCGTACAGTTGCGCCCCTGGACGAGTTCAGCTTCCCCTCCGGACACACCATGCATGCGGTGGGCTTTAGTGTGATCCTGGTGGCCTGGTTGCCAGTCTGGGGCTGGCTGGTCGTGCCGTTCGCGCTACTGGTCGCCGCCTCGCGGCTGGTCCTGGCGCTGCATTATCCGAGCGACGTTGCGATGGGTGCGCTAATCGGGGCCTCGATGGCCGCCGCTGTCCTGGGAGTGGTCAGCCTGTTCTGAGCCAAACCGCCATCGGTCTCGACGTCAGCTCGGCCGGGGCGCAACCGCCTTCATGCAGTCATCCCGGCCGCCGCGCGGCGGCCGGGATCTCCGTGAACATCCCGGATACAAGCAACCCGATCCCGGATAACCGCTACACGGTTTCCGGAATGACATTCATTGGAGATGGTGGGGGGGTTAGCCGCGCGAGGCGAGGGCCTCTTCGTTGTAGGCGGCGTCGATGGTGACGATGGTCTTTTCCACCAGGCGGAAGCCCTCGACCGGGGCGTCGTCGCCCATGTACTTCAGTCGGGTCGGGCCGATGGACTTCACCGCTTCGGCGCGTTCCATGGTGGCGTCTGGGCTGTCGGAACCTGCGCCGTCCATCAGGGCGACCAGAACCTCGGCCGCAATGGGGTTGCGGTGTTCGCCGCTGCGCGCCTTCTCCAGTGACGCGGCGGGGTCTCCGTCCAGGAACACGCCGTCCATGTGTTCGTCCAGGTACTGCAGCAGTTCACTTAGCGTCATGGTGCGCCTCTCGTTGGGTCTCGAGGAGCCGCCAGCGCCCACAGGCGTGGCGACTACCGGTGATCGGTGGATTCAGCCCTGCTGCGCGTAGGCGGCCCGAGCGGCGGGCATGGCCCGGCCCGGGGTTACCGCGCCCATGTCGGCCAGCACGGCCTCCAGTGCGGATAGACACAGCAGTACGTTCTTCTCGTTCGCGCCATAGCCCATCAGGCCGATGCGCCAGACCTTGCCGGCGTACGGGCCAAGACCCGCACCGATCTCCAGGCCGTAGCGCTGCAGGAGTTCGCCGCGCACTGCGGCCTCGTCCACGCCTTCCGGCACGTGCACCGCGTTCAGCTGTGGCAGACGATGCTCGGCATCCACCAGGAAACTGAGGCCCATGGCCTCGAGGCCGGCACCCAGTGCGTCGTGGTGCTGGTTGTGGCGTGACCAGCTGTTCTCCAGGCCTTCCTCGGCCAGGATCACCAGCGATTCGTGCAGCGCGTAGAGGGCATTGATCGGGGCGGTGTGGTGGTAGGCGCGTTTGCCGCCCCCGCCCCAGTAGCCCATGACCAGGTTCAGGTCGAGGAACCAGCTCTGGACCTTGTGGCTGCGCGCCTGAATGCGCTCCACCGCGCGCTCGCTGAAGCTGACCGGCGACAGACCGGGGGTGCAGGACAGGCACTTCTGCGAGCCGGAGTAGATCGCGTCCACGCCCCAGTCGTCGACGTACAGCGGGCTACCGGCGAGGCCGGTCACGGAGTCGACGATGGTCAGGCAGTCGTGGTCCTGTGCGAGCTTGCAGAGGGTCTCGACATCCGAACGTGCGCCGGTGGAGGTCTCGGCGTGGACGAAGGCCAGGACCTTCGCATCCGGGTTGCCCTTCAGCGCGTCCTCGACCTTCTGCGGGGAGACCGGCGCGCCCCAGTCGTCCTCCACCACCACGGCAGTGGCGCCACAGCGCTCGACGTTCTCCTTCATGCGCGTGCCGAACACGCCGTTGATGCAGACGATGACCTTGTCACCCGGTTCGACCAGGTTGACGAAACAGGTTTCCATGCCGGCGGAGCCGGGGGCGGAGACCGGCAGGGTCAGCGCGTTGTTGGTCTGAAAGGCGTACTGCAGCAGGCCCTTCATCTCCTCCATCATGCCGACGAAGACCGGGTCCAGGTGGCCGATGATCGGGCGGCTCATCGCGCTCAGAACACGCGGGTTCACATCGGAGGGGCCAGGGCCCATCAGGGTGCGCTGCGGGGGGAGAAAGGATTTTGCCTGCATGGATGCGTCTACCGGATTGGAAAAGAGGGAATCTAGATCGCTGTCCGGGCGCGGGCAAGCGCCCCTACGCACTGGCGGGAGTTGCGGGGCAGTGACGTTCGAGCAGTGTGAGCCAGTGCTCGACCGGCGTCTCGGTCCCGGACTGCAAATGCGTCTGGCAGCCGATGTTCGCGGTGACGATGCGTGCAGGGCGCGCGGACTCGAGGTGGTCCAGTTTGCGCTGGCGCAGCCGGCCCGCCATTTCCGGCTGGAGGATCGAATAGGTGCCGGCCGAGCCGCAACAAAGGTGCGGTTCGGAGACCGGAAGCAGATGGAAGCCGGCGGCCTGCAACAGGGGTTCCACGCGACCCGCAAGCCCCTGGCCATGTTGCAGGGTACAAGGGGCGTGCCAGACGATGGATGGGTGGTCCGCGGGCGCCCGGATGCCGATGCGGCGGATGGTCTCGGTGTCGAACAGTTCAACCGGGTCCCGCACCAGTGCCGCAAGGCGGGTGGCGGGTTCGGCATACGCAGGGTCTTCGGCCAGCAGATGTCCATAGTCGCGCAGCATCACGCCGCAGCCGCTGGCGGTGCTGACGACGGCGTCCACGCCATCCTCGAGCAGCGGTTCCCAGGCATCCAGATTGGCTCGGACCCGTTGGCGGGTGCGCTCCTCGAACGCCAGGTGGTGTTCCACCGCGCCGCAGCAGCGGGCCGCGCCGGCCTCGACCACCTCGATGCCGAGGCGCCCCAGCAACTGGCGGAGCGCGGCATTGATGCGGGCGTCGATCACATCGTGCACGCAGCCACCCAGCAGTAGGACGCGCCCGTGGGGGAAGCCCTTGGGTCTGTGTGTTCCGGCATCCGGATTGGTCTCTCGTGGCCGGTGTCGCTCGGGTACGCGGCGACGCAGCGCTCGGGGGAGGGCCGGCCGCGCGAGACGCCCCAGCCCGAGGGCCATACGGAACGGCCAGCGTGCGGGCAGGGTCCGCACCAGCAGGCTGCGCAGCAGGCGTTCGCGCCAGGGGCGCTGGAGGTCTTCCTCGATGACCTCGCGGCCAAACGCGACCAGGTGGTTGTAGTCCACGCCAGAGGGACAGGTGGTCATGCAGTTGAGGCAGGTCAGGCAGCGATCCAGATGGGTACGCGTGGTGACATCCGCCTCGCCGCTCTCCAGGACCTGCTTGATCTGGTAGATACGTCCGCGCGGGCCATCCAGCTCGTCGCCCTGTTCCTGGTAAGTGGGGCAGGTCGCGTTGCAGAAGCCGCAGTGGACGCAGGCACGCAGGGCATCTTCCGCGATGCGGGCGGCGGGGTCGTCCTTGAAGCGTTCGTGGAGGCGGGTTTCCATTCGATCAGCCTGCCCGGTCGGTGAGCGTGGGCGGCGTGACCAGCGGGGCATAGAATACGCCGTCCGGATCCAGTGCCGCGCGGACCTGGCCCTCCAGCCGTGCATGGGCCGGGGGGCGGGGGTGTAGCCAGGCCGCGCCGGATGGATTGCCGGCCCATAGCCGTGCGTGCCCGCCCGCTGCCTCGACGGCCGCACGGACGGCCTCCGGGGTGGCCTCGGAGCGCAGCCAGCGTTCGCCGCCACCCCAGTTCAACAGCCACTCGCCGGGTAGGCCCAGGGGCGGGGTGGCCGGTGGCAGGCTCAGCCGCCACAGGCGTTTTCCCGGAACCAGGGTGCTTGTGAAAAAGGGCAGGTGCCGGTCGCGCAGCCCGGCCCAGAACGCGGGGCCTTCCGTATCCGGTTCTGCTCCCAGGCGCTCGGCGGCCTCCTGCACGGCCTCCTGACCGCCGCCCAGCCGGATGTGCGTGACCCCGTTGGCCCAGGCCAGCCCGGAGAATGGCAGGGCGGTTCGGCCCCAGTCGCGGGCCTGCTCAATGAATGCGTCGGCGGGGGTCGTCTGACGCAGCCATGCCTGATAGGGCGGGGCGGGGAGGAGCTTGAAGCTGGCCTCCAGGATCAGGCCCAGTCCCCCCAGGCTGCCGGCCATCAGGCGCGAGACATCGAAGCCGGCAACGTTCTTCATGACCTCACCACCAAAGCGCAGGATCTCGCCCTGTCCGTTGACGATGCGGATGCCGAGCAGAGCATCGCGCAATGAGGCCGTCCAGGGCCGCCGTGGGCCGGATAGTCCAAGCGCCACCATGCCCCCCACGGTGCTCGAGGGGGTGGGCATGGCGGGCTCGAAGGGGAGCATCATGTCGACCGCGTCGAGTGCGGCCTGTAACTCGCTGACGGGAGTCCCCGCTCGAACGGTGACGACCAGTTCGCTGGGGGCGAGATGGACGATGCCATGGTGGCCGCTGATCTCCAGACGTTGCACATCCGCCTCGAAGCCTTCGGGGAAGGACAGGTCACGCTGGCTGCCGCCCCCGACGAGAGCGAGTCGATGCCCGGCGCTGGCGGCCGAGCGGATACGCTCGGCCAGCGTTGCGGACTGGTCGTGATCGGATGGCATCGCGTGGAATCGTGGCCGGGGTTAGCCGGTCTCCAGGGTCAGGCGGACGCGCTCAAGGCGATGGCGCACATCGTTGGCCAGGTCCTCGACGCCGGGCTTGTCGACCAGGCCCATCACCGCAACGGGGTCCATAAACCCGACCGTGCAGCTGCCGTTCTCGTTGTCCTGCACCAGCACGTTGCAGGGCAGCAGCAGCCCGATGTTCGGATCCGCCTCGATCGCCTGGCGGGCCAGGTTCGGGTTGCAGGCGCCGAGGATGCGGTAGGCCCGATGATCGAGGTCCAGTTTCTTCTTGAAGGCCGCGGCTACGTCGATATCGCTGAGGATGCCGAAGCCTTCCTCGCCGAGGGCGGCCGTGGTGCGCTCGATCACCTGATCGATATCGCCCTTCACGATTATATTGAAGCCGTAGATGGGTTGTTCCATGTCTTGCTCCTCCGCGTTGCGGTCATGCCGACAGGGCGGGCGCATCCGCGCTGGGCCCCGGCCCCGACGGCGGCGCCCGCCGCCGCTGGTTCCAGGCCACGAGCAGTCCAAGGGCCAGAGCCGGTAGATAGAACCAGTAGGGGCTCGGACGGTCGGTCGGCACCAGCACGCCGGTGATGGACCAGCCACCCTCCAAGCCTACGCGGCCGGCCGGGCTGCCGAAAGCAACCGTCTGAATCTGCGCCTTCTGTGCGTCGGGGTCGAAGCGCACATCCAGTCCGGCATCCGCCAGGCGTTCGCGTGGGGCGAGTTCGGGATCGCCCAGCGGGAACATAACGGTGCGGGTAATCTCGCGCCCTTCCAGATCGATGCCGGTGGCCTCCACGCGCAGCGAGTCACGATCCGGGATGGTCTCCACAACCTCCAGCAGAGTCTCCGGCGGCTGGTGTTGATAGGGCGCGGCGATGCGGTCCATCAGGACCGTGGGGACTAGTAGCACGAAGGCGACCACCAGTAGCGCGGCGGACTCCCAGTAGCGGCTGCGAGTCAGGAACCAGCCCTGGGTGGCCGCGGTAAAGGCGAGGATGCCGGCCAGCGAGGCGAAGAACACCAGTGCCAGCTGGAATACGTTGTCCACGCCGATCAACAGCAGCTGGCTGTTGAAGATGAAGAAGAACGGCAGCGCAATGGTGCGCAGGCTGTAGGCGAAGGCCTGGATCCCGGTACGGATTGGGTCGGCCTTGGCGATCGCCGCGCCGGCGAATGAGGCCAACCCTACCGGTGGCGTGACGTCCGCCATGATGCCGAAATAGAACACGAACAGGTGGGCCGCGATCAGCGGGATCAGGATGTCGTGCTGGGCGCCCAGATCGACGATGATCGGCGCCATCAGGGTGGCGACGATGATGTAGTTCGCGGTGGTTGGCAGACCGAGCCCGAGCACCAGGCTGATCAGCGCGGTCAGCACCAGCACGAGCAGCAGGTTACCGCCGGAGAGGGTGTCCACTAGATCGGTCAGGACCAGCCCGACTCCGGTCATCGCAACCGTCCCGACGATGATCCCGGCCGCGGCGGTGGCCAGGCCGATCCCGATCATGTTGCGTGCCCCGGTCTCGAACCCCTGGAACAGCTCCCAGACCCCGACCCAGGTCGCCTGGAGCAGACGGCCCTGACGCCGAAACAGTGCCACCAGCGGGCGCTGGGTCAGCACGATGAAGATCATGAAGGCCACCGCCCAGAATGCCGCCAACCCCGGCGACAGGCGTTCCACGACCAGCGCCCAGACCAGCACCACCAGCGGCAGCAGGTAGTGCAGGCCGCTCAGAACCGTGGGAGCGACACGCGGCAAGGGTTGCTCGGTATCCAGCGCCTCGGGTTCCGGTTCCCGGGCCACGATCCAGACCAGTACCAGGTAGGTGAACAGCAGCAGCGCGGCGATGATCCACGCGGCGGCATCTCCGGCGACGGTCTTGATCCAGCCCAGTCCCCAGTACACTGCTCCGGCCAGGATGATCAGGCTGGAGACGGTCAGACCGAAGCTGATCAGGCGCCCGCGCCAGGTGGTGACGGTGGCGCGCTTCAGGCCTTCCATGCCGTTCTTGCAGGCCTCCAGGTGCACGATGTAGATCAGTGCGATATAGGCGATCAGTGCCGGCAGGATCGCGTGCTTGAGCACCTCGACATAGGGGATGCCGACGTATTCGACCATCAGGAAGGCGGCGGCGCCCATCACCGGCGGCATCAGCTGGCCGTTGACCGAGCTGGCCACCTCCACCGCGCCGGCCTTGTGCGGGGCGAAGCCGACGCGCTTCATTAGCGGCACGGTGAAGGTCCCGGTGGTGACCACGTTGGCGATCGACGAGCCGGAGACCACGCCGGTCATCCCCGAGGCCATCACCGCGGCCTTGGCCGGGCCGCCGCGCATATGACCCAGCAGGGAGAAGGCCACGCGTATGAAGTAGTCGCCAGCCCCGGCGCGTTCCAGCAACGCGCCAAACAGCACAAACAGGAACACGAAGCTGGTGGAGACCCCCAGCGCGATCCCGAACACGCCTTCGTTGGAAAGCCACTGCTGGGCCATTGCACGCGGATAGCTGGCGCCACGGTGGGCGATCAGGTCCGGCATCAGTGGCCCGGCAAAGGTGTAGAACAGGAAGATCGCGGCGATGATGGTCAGGGCCGGGCCGAGCACCCGGCGGGTGGCCTCCAGCAGCAGGATCAGCCCGATCCCGGCCATGATCAGGTCCAGTTCCGTGGGCGCGCCGGGTCGGGCCGCCAGGGCCTCGTGGAACAGGTACAGGTAGAGCGCGCTAAAGGCGGCGACCACCGCGAATACCCAGTCGCCCAGCGGCACGCGATGGACGGGGTCGTTCCCGCGCAGCAGCGGCCAGGCGACCACAACCAGGGCGATGCCGAGCGCGAGGTAGACCTCGCCCAAACGTTCCAGGCCGAGGAACTGCCACAGACCCAGTGCGATCAGCGCAAGCCCGCCGAGGGCGTAGAGGATGCCGAAGGCGTGTTGCCAGCCCGTGCCCCGGGCGGTGGCCCGCACTGCCGGAAAGAGCAGGTAGCCGAGGAAGATCGCGAAGGCCAGATGGATCGACCGCGCCTCGGTCTCGGACACGGTGAACAGGTCGAACCAGTCCGCGATCGGCGCGGCAATCCAGATCTGGAACAGCGACCAGGCCACCGCCGTGATCCAGATCAGGCTGCGGGTGGCACGACCGGGGTGACGCCAGCCGGACTCGAGTTCGGCGACCGCCTCTTGGTCCGGGGTGCCGGGATTCACTGTGCGGGTATCAGTCATTGATCAGCCCTGCCTCACGGAAGTAGCGCCGGGCACCGGGGTGCATCGGCGCGGACAGACCCTCGTCCACCATCCCTTCGCGTTCGAGCGCGCTAAAGGCCGGGTGCAGGCCGCGAAACGTGTCGAAGTTCTCGAACACCGCACGGGTCAGCTCATAGGCGGCGGTGTCGGATGTGCGGCTGGAGGTCACTAGGGTGGCCCCGACACCGTAGGTGTGGACGTCCTCGTCCTGGCCGGGGTAGGTGTCGGCCGGGATTACGGCTGTGAGGTAGTAGGGGGTGGAGTCGATCAGGGCCTCTATGGCCGGGCCCTCGATGGAGACCAGGCGAGCGTCACAGGTGGCGATGGGTTCCTGGATGGCCGCGGAGGGGTGCCCCACCGAGAACACGAAGGCGTCGATGCGGTTGTCGCAAAGGGCCTGGGCTTGCTCGCGCGAGGGCAGTTCGCTGACCCGACGGAAGGTGTCATGGTCCCAGCCCAGTTCCTCCATCAGCTCCTCCATCAGCGTGCGCTGGCCGGAGCCGGGGTTGCCGATGTTGACGCGCTTGCCGGGGAGGTCGTCGATGCCCGCGATATCCGCATCGGGGCGGACCACCAGGGTCAGCGGCTCCGGATGCAGGCTGAACATGGCACGCAGGTGGTCCGCGGGACCGAAGTCCTCGAAGCGGCGGCTGCCATGATAGGCGTGATATTGCAGGTCGGACTGGGCCACGCCGAAGTCCATGTCCCCCGAGCGCACCATGTTGAGGTTGAATACCGAGCCGCCGGTGCTCTCCGCAGTGCAACGCATCCCGTGGCTGTCGCGGCGGGTGTTGAACAGCCGGCACAGGTGTTGCCCAGCCGGGTAATAGACGCCGGTGACCCCGCCGGTGCCGATGTTGATGAAGCGCTGTTCCGCCTGGGCCAGTGGCGCGATCAGCAGCAGTCCGAGCACCAGCAGGCCGCCGGCCCATCGGCGGGGGTGACGTGTCGGTGCGCAGCGGTCAGGGGATGCTCGCATACGTGCTCCGGGCAACAGGGGTCGTTTCGGAAGTTTAGGGAATCGCGAGGCAATGTACACCGTTCGGGACTTCCCGAACGGGCGTCAAAGGGGTCGCTCGGCTGCGGGGTAGGGCGTAGTGTGTGCGGTTCACCCAAAGAGGCCCCGCTTATGTGGCTCGAGACCCGCTGTGACTTCGAGTTCGAGATCGTCGCGCCCACGCCGTTTGTGCTGATGCTGCGACCGCGCAGCGGCCCGCTGCAATGGATTGCTCGCGAGGAGTATCGCCTGGTGCCGAGCGCCCCGATCTCCGAGTTCGTGGATATCTACGGCAATCTTTGTCAGCGCCTGATCGCGCCGCCGGGTCCGTTCTCCATCCATACCGCCGCGGAGGTGCAGACGGCGGATGCCCTGGACCGGGCGCCTGGTGCGCCGTTTGTCGAGGTGCAATCCCTGCCAGATGCCGTGCTGGGATATCTCCTGCCCAGTCGGTTCTGTGAGTCGGATCGCTTCAACCTGATGGCAACCGAGATTACCGCCGGCCAGTGGCTGGGCTACGATCAGGTGGCCGCGATCGAGCAGTGGCTGCGCGAGCGGATCGAGTATCTGCCGGGCACCAGTGACATCCCGATCTCGGCGGTGGAGGTCAACCAGCGCGGGAGTGGCGTGTGCCGCGATCTGGCGCATCTCGGCATCGCGCTTTGCCGCAGTCTCAGCATCCCGGCACGCCTGGTGGTCGGGTATCTGCACGGGCTGCAGCCGATGGATATGCATGCCTGGTTCGAGGCCTTTGTCGGGGGGCGCTGGTATACCTTCGATCCGACACAGCCCGAACTGCGCGGCGGCTATGTCGTTGTCGGTTACGGGCGTGACGCGACAGATGTGGCGATCTACAACCAGTTCGGCCTGCCGGTATACCCGACCCGTCACGAGGTCGATGTACACCGCATTGAGGGGCCGGCCTGACCTTTCCGGCCGTCCGGATATAGGAGGTTGTGCAGGGAGGGGGCTGTAGTCGAGAAAGTCACTGATTTCACTTCGAAATCCAGGCGCTCGCGTTCGGCTTGAGCACGGGCAGGGCGTGCCTTCTGGCGCGGTGCGGCCTGAAAAGAGGGGCCGGATGGCGTATGCTTAGCGGCCTTTTTGACGGCCGTGCCCCCAGGGCGACGCCGATCAACTTGCACCTCCTCGCCCGAGTGAATACTTGCTCGATGACTAAGCTTGGCGAGGTAAGTTGATCAGCGTCTCCCCGACGATTGGCGCGCCGAAATCCGCAGAATCCAACGCTTGAACGGGAGAACCGAATGTTTTCGATCAACATGAGCATCCACGGCTACGACGACGAACTCTGGGGCGCTATCAGCAAGGAAGCGCAGCGCCAGGAAGAGCACATCGAGCTGATCGCGTCGGAGAACTACACCAGCCCGCGCGTGATGGAGGCACAGGGTTCGGTGCTGACTAACAAGTACGCCGAGGGCTACCCGGGCAAGCGTTACTACGGTGGTTGTGAGCACGTCGACGTGGTCGAGCAGCTGGCTATTGACCGCCTCAAAGAGCTGTACGGTGCCGACTACGCCAATGTGCAGCCTCACTCCGGCTCGCAGGCCAACGCGGCCGTCTACATGGCCCTGCTGCAGCCGCACGACACCGTGCTCGGCATGAGCCTGGACGCCGGTGGTCACCTGACTCACGGTGCCAAGCCGAACTTCTCCGGCAAGATCTACAACGCGGTGCAGTACGGCATCACTGACGAAGGGCTGATCGACTACGACGAGGTCCAGCGCCTGGCCACCGAGCACCAGCCGAAGATGATCGTCGCCGGCTTCTCCGCCTATTCGCGTGTGGTGGATTGGAAGCGCTTCCGCGAGATCGCCGATTCCGTGGGCGCCTACCTGATGGTGGACATGGCCCACGTCTCCGGACTGATCGCTGCGGGCGAGTACCCGAACCCGATCGACCACGCTCACGTGGTCACCTCCACCACGCACAAGTCCCTGCGCGGGCCGCGTGGCGGCTTCATCATCACCAAGGGTCAGCCGGAGCTGAACAAGAAGTTCCAGTCGCTGATCTTCCCCGGCACCCAGGGCGGTCCGCTGATGCACGTGATCGCCGGCAAGGCGGTGGCGTTCAAAGAAGCCCTGGAGCCGGAATTCAAGACCTACCAGAAGCAGGTGATCGCCAACGCCCGCGCGATGGCCGAAGTGCTGGTCGAGCGCGGTTTCGACATCGTCTCCGGCGGTACCGACAACCATCTGTTCCTGCTGAGTCTGGTCGCCAAGGGCATCACCGGCAAGGCCGCGGACGCCGCCTTGGGGCGCGCCAACATCACGGTCAACAAGAATGCGGTGCCGAACGACCCGCAGTCCCCGTTTGTCACCTCCGGCATTCGCATCGGCACCGCCGCGCTGACGACCCGTGGCTTTACCGAGGCCGAGTCCCGTGAGCTGGCCGGCTGGATTGCGGACGTGCTGGATGACGTCGAAAGCGAGCAGGTGATCAACGCGACCCGTGACAAGGTCGTCGAGATCTGCCGGCGCTTCCCGGTTTACGGCGTCAGCGAGTAAGCCTGTCGAAGCGCCGGGCTGACGGCTCGCGATGCGCTGTCCGTCCTGTCATGACCAGGACACCCGCGTGATCGACTCGCGGGTGGCCGGACCGGAGCAGGAACAGATCCGGCGGCGGCGCCAGTGCCGCGCCTGCGGTGCGCGCTTTACCACCTTCGAGCGCGCCGAGTTCAGCCTGCCGCGGGTGGTCAAGCGTTCCGGCGAACGGGTCGCCTTCGACGAGGAAAAGTTGCGCAGCGGTCTGCGCCGGGCGCTGCACAAGCGCCCGGTGAAAACCGATGATGTCGAGCGTGTGATCGACGACATCAAGCGTCAGCTCTCGGCCCTCACGGCCCCCGAGGTCAAGTCGGACCGGATTGGCGAAATGGTGCTTGCGGCCTTGCATGGCCTCGACCATGTGGCCTATATCCGGTTTGCCTCCATTTATCTCAGTTTCGCCAGCGTGCAGTCTTTCCGCGAGGCCATCGAACGGCTGGAAGAAGACCTAAGCCCGGAGATGCGCCGCTCGCAGATGCGCCTGATCGACGAGGAGGCAACCGGACCCGTCCCGGACCCGGCGGTGAAGGGACGAGCCCTCCCGGATGCGGACGACGGCTCGCAGGAGGGGAAGTAATGGAGGCGCCCACCACCCAGCAGGCGATCGCCGACCGCCGCTACATGGCACATGCCCTGGAACTGGCGGACCACGGGCGTTTCACTGCTGACCCAAACCCACGGGTGGGTTGCGTGATCGTGCGCGATGGCCACGAGGTGGGCACCGGCCTGCATTGGCAGGCGGGTGAGGCCCATGCGGAGGTCAACGCGCTGCAGGTTGCAGGCGAGCAGGCGCGCGGTGCGACCGTGTACGTAACGCTAGAGCCCTGCAGTCATCACGGGCGCACCCCGCCGTGCACCGAGGCGTTGATCCGTGCGGGCGTCGCGCGGGTGGTGATCGCGATGCAGGACCCGAACCCGAAGGTCTGCGGGGGTGGTGTTCAGGCGCTGGAAGCGGCTGGTGTCCAGGTCGAGAACGGCGTTTTGGAGGCAGAAGCCCGAGCGCTGAACCCGGGGTTCGTGCACCGTATGGAACAGGGACGGCCCTGGGTGCGGGTCAAGCTCGCCGCGAGCCTGGATGGTCGAACCGCAATGGCGTCTGGCGAGTCGCAGTGGATCACCGACGAGGCCGCACGGCGTGATGTCCAGCTATGGCGGGCACGTGCCGGGGCCATCCTGACGGGCAGTGGCACCGTAGTCAGCGACGACCCGCGTATGAATGTGCGCATGAAGCCGTTCGACCTGGCAGCCCATGCCGGTTTTCCGGATGACCCGCGCTATCACGATCTGCCCAGTCGCCAGCCCCTGCGGGTGATCCTGGATGCCCGTCTGCGCACCCCCCCGGGTTCGCAGATCCTGCGCGAGGGGCCCGTATGGATCCTCACCGGCCACGATGTAGTGGATTCACCGACCGCCGACGCATTGCGTGGTAAGGGGGCCGAGGTACGAGCGGTGCCGCTGGCGGAGGAATTGGCGGAGGGCGGGCTCGATCTCGGCGCGGTGCTGGCGGAGTTGGCGCGTGCCGAGGTCAATGAGCTCCACGTAGAATCCGGCCCCGGCCTGGCCGGGGCGCTGGCCCGTGGCGGCTGGGTCGACGAGTGGCTGATCTACCAGGCGCCCCTGCTGATGGGTTCCAGTGCCCGTCCCCTGGTGGAGTGGCCCCTGGCCCGGATGTCCGAACGCGCCGAACTCGAGATCATCGACTCCCGCTGGGTCGGCGAAACCCTCCGCCTCCGCGCCCACCCACGTTCCTGAAAGCCGATTTCACCACGAAGCACACGAAGACACGAAGAAGGTCAAAGGCGATTCACAGGAAGATGGGAAGATAGGAAGGGTCTTTCGGTAAAGAAAATAGGGAGTGGTCATGGCCTGCCCCTGCGAGGCCGATGTGTACTCCGTTTCAAGCCCAATCATCCTTCCAGCCTTCCCATCTTCCTGTAGACCGTCCTTGACCTGTCCCTTCTTCATGCCTTCGTGTGCTTCGTGGTGAATAAGGGTTTTCCGACCAAGAACCGGGCAAAAGGGCGGGGCGTGGTGCGAATTTATTAGCGTTTCCCTATAGTGGGGCGCCTGCGGCCCGGCGTTGAGCCTGCGGGTGCATCCGAACGAGTGGACATCCATGTTTACCGGAATCATCGAGACCCTTGGCAGCCTGGAGCGCCTGACCCCCAGTAGTGGGGATGTGCGCCTGCACGTGAATGCGGCGGGTATGGACCTGTCCGATACCCGCCTGGGAGACTCCATCGCCGTCAACGGTGTCTGTCTTACGGTGACGGATCTTGCCGCGGATGGCTTTGCCGCCGATGTCTCGCGTGAATCGCTGGATGTGACCACGCTGGGACATCTCGGCCCGGGAGATCGGGTGAATCTCGAACGGGCGTTGGCGTTGGGCGATCGCCTGGGCGGGCACATGGTGTCCGGGCATGTCGACGGCGTCGGCGAGGTGGTGACGATGGAGCCGGATGCCCGCTCCACGCGGGTACGATTCCGCGCGCCAGCGGCGCTGGCACGTTACATTGCAGCCAAGGGTTCGATCACTATCGATGGCACCAGCCTGACGGTGAATCGGGTCGACGGGGCCGAGTTCGAGGTGAATATCATCCCGCACACCTGGTCGCTCACCCGCTTTGCGGTGTATACGGTCGGGAGCCCGGTCAACCTGGAGGTCGACCTGATCGCACGCTATCTGGAACGACTGATGCTGGGCGATCGTGCGGCCGAGCCCGGTGCCAGGGCGGCCGATCTGTCCGAGGCCTGGCTGGCCGAGCAGGGCTTTCCCAATCAATCCGGTCCGCGCGACTAGCCGCGCAGCCGAAAGCAGGAATCTATGGAATTCTCCAATACCGAAACCATTTTGGAAGAACTGCAGGCCGGTCGCATGGTGGTCATCGTCGACGACGAGGACCGCGAGAACGAGGGCGATCTGCTAATGCTGGCGTCCCACGCCCGGCCCGAAGATATCAACTTCATGGCCAAGTACGGCCGCGGACTGATCTGCCTGACGCTGACCCGCGAGCGTTGCAAGCAGTTGGCACTGCCGTTGATGGTGACCGACACGAATGATGTGCACGGCACCAATTTCACGCTGTCCATCGAGGCCGCCGAGGGCGTGACCACGGGTATTTCGGCGTACGACCGCGCGCATACCATCCGTACGGCCGTCGCACCGAACGCAAACCCCGAGGATATCGTTCAGCCGGGTCACGTATTTCCGCTGATGGCGCAACCAGGTGGGGTCATCGTGCGCGCCGGCCATACGGAGGCGGGCTGCGATTTGGCGCGCCTGGCCGGGGCCGAGCCGGCGGCGGTCATCGTCGAGATCCTGAACGAGGACGGCAGTATGGCGCGCCGCTCGGATCTCGAACGCTTCTGTGCCGAGCATGACCTCAAGATGGGGACTATCGAAGACCTGATCCGCTACCGCATCGAGAACGAGAAGACCGTGCGGCGGGTCTCCGAGCGTCCGTTCCCCACCGAGTTTGGCGACTTCCGGCTGCTGGCCTTCGAGGACGAGGTCGACCACGAGCTGCATTTCGCTTTGGTGCGTGGTGAGCCGAAACCGGACAAGGACACCCTGGTGCGCGTGCATCTGGAAAGCACGCTGTACGACACCCTGGGGTATGCCGGGCCGGATCGTGGCTGGCCGCTGGATGATGCCCTGCGCCGGATCGACGAGGCGGGTGAAGGTGTGGTCGTGGTGCTGCGCAAGCACGAAAGCGCGGAGGCTCTGGCCCAGCGGCTGGAGACCATTGGTCAGCCGCCGGTGCAGGAAGAACGCACTGGGCGCGAGAACTCCGCCGAATGGCGTATGTACGGCATCGGGGCGCAGATCCTGGCCGACTGTGGCGTTGGCCGCATGAAGCTAATGTCCGCACCCAAGCGTTTCCACGGCCTCGGCGGCTTCGGCCTGGAGGTCGTGGACTACGTCCACGAATAGCCCCCGGGCGCGCATGCGCCTGGCCGCCTGCCATGTTGTGGCTGGTCCTGGATTGGGCTCCGTGTTTACGGTGCTTTCGGTCCGCATACTGCCTGGCGCTGACTCGCCAGCGCGCCGCGAGGTACTTCTTTGCTCGTGCAAAGAAGTACCCAAGAAACACGCCCGACTGCCGCGACCCCGGCCCGCTGCGCGGGCCGGGGTTTCCCTCGCTCCGAGGCTTTTCGCGGGCGGCGCTGAACTCGCTGCGCTGCGCTCCGCTCAGACATCCAGCGCCCCCGTTTCTATTTAGAATCGTCCCGCGAAAACCCTCTCCGCTCGGCGCGACGACAACGGGGGGTAGGTCCAAACAACGGCGATCCCGACGTTCTTGCCAATGGTTGGAGGCAGGCGGTTCCGACATCCTGGGCACGCTCGGCCTGCGGCCGTTGCGTGCCGCGCCCGCGGGCGGGCGCCGGGGGGCTTTCGGGCAGCAATGCCTGTTGTGGTGTCGTGGGGCCGGAATACCCTCTGTCTTGACCTTCCCTTCCCGTATGGAGCCCCTCGTGGAGGGCGTGATGGGCCGGGAGAAGGCGCTGGATGTCTGAGCGAAGCGCAGCGCAGCGAGTTCAGCGCCGCCGGCCCAGCGCGTCCGGAGCGAGGTTCCCGGGCGAAATCCGGGTGCCCTTCTTTGGGCACTTTCTTGGGCAAGCAAGAAAGTGCCTCGGGGCGCGCTGGCGAGTCAGCGCACGGCAGTATGCGGACCGGAGGCACGTAAACACCGGATGCAGAACCAGGACCAGCCATGAACAGGCAGGTGACCCAACGAAGGGACCGTCAACCACCGAGCGATGAAGAAGGGTCCGCGATGATCGAGCGGGACTCCGGGCCGAGGCCACTGAAAATACCGGCGCCATATGCAGGGCCAGTCAGCGCCATGGCAGGCGGCCCGCTGCGCGATTCGGGCGGGCGCGCTCTACCGCGCGGGTTCGCGGTGCTACACTAGGCGGCCTTTGCAACTCGGCCCCGCGGGTCGGCCCCGAAAGGTCGCCTCGTCTCCGTCTCAATCGGAATAATACCATGTACGACATCAAGACCCTGGAAGGCGACTTCACCGACGTTGCCAATCACCGTTATGGCCTGCTGCTGGCGCGTTTCAACAGCCTGATCGTGGAGCGCCTGCTCGAAGGGGCTGTAGATACCTTGAAGCGCCATGGCGCGCAGGAAAAGAACATGACCATCGCCCGTGTTCCGGGCGCCTACGAGTTGCCGCTGGCGGCGCAGGCCATGGCGCGTTCAGGACAGTACGATGGCGTGATTGCGCTGGGCTGCGTGATCCGGGGCTCGACCCCGCATTTCGATTACGTCGCGGGCGAGGCGGCCAAAGGCTTGGCGCAGGTGCAGATGGCTGAGGATCTGCCGATCAGCTTTGGCGTGCTGACCACCGACTCCATCGAGCAGGCGATCGAGCGCGCGGGCACCAAGGCCGGCAACAAGGGTGCGGACGCCGCGATGGGCGCGATCGAGATGGTCAGCCTGATGCGCAAGCTGCGCGGTTGATTCCGCACATCGCCCGAGTGTCATCCGCCCATCCGAACAGGTCTGCCGTGACTGAACCCTCCGATCCCCGCCCCGAAAGCCGGACCCCGCGCAAGGACGCCGAGCCCGGCAAGTCCGGTCGAGCCCGGCGCCCGCGTAGCACGCCCGAGCAGCGGGCGCGGCATGCGCGTTCGTTCGCACGGCGGCGGGCGATGCAGGCGCTCTACTCCTGGCAGATGACCGGCGCCCACCCCAAGGACATCCTGGCGGAGTTCCGTGATGACGAGGAACATGCCAAGGCGGATGCGGAGTATTTCCGCGAGCTCCTGATCGGGGTGACCCGCGACCGCGAGGCCCTGGATGCCCGCATGGAACCCTACCTCGGGCGTCCTCTGGATCAGCTGGACCCGGTGGAGCATGCGCTTTTGTGGCTGGGACAGTGGGAGCTGGCCGAGCGGATCGAGGTGCCTTATCGCGTGGTCATCAACGAGGCCGTGGATCTGGCCAAGCGCTACGGGGCCGAGCAATCGCATCGTTACATCAACGGCGTACTGGATCGGCTGTCCGCGGATCTGCGCGGTCACGAGCGTTCCGCCCCGCGCTGAATCCGGCCGGCGTGCTCCCCCATGTCCGGCCCTGAGTCCGAATTCGACCTGATCCAACGCTACTTTGCCGAACCAGCGGCGGCTGGCTCGGCCATGTCTTGCGTGCGGCTGGGCATTGGCGATGACGCCGCCTTGCTGGGCGTCGAGAGTGGTCATGAGCTGGTCGTCAGTGTCGACACGCTGGTTGAGGGCACCCATTTCTTCCCTGATCACCCATCGGCAAGTCTCGGGCACAAGGCGCTAGCGGCGAATCTAAGCGACCTCGCTGCGATGGGGGCCGACCCGCTGGGAGTGGTCCTGTCCCTGACCCTGCCACAGGTGGATCATGCCTGGCTGGCAGGATTCAGCGAGGGATTCCTCACATTGGCAGAGGCCGCCGGGGTGGCGCTGGTAGGTGGCGATACCAATCGCGGACCCCGCTCGATCAGCGTCACCGTTCTGGGACAGGTGCCGGCCGGGCAGGCCTTGCGCCGGTCGGGCGCGCGTCCGGGTGATCGCCTGGTGGTGAGTGGCACATTGGGTGGTGCTGCCGCCGGCTTGGCGATGGAAGGCGAGCGCCGCGACCGGGGCGGACCCATACCGGATTCTGCGGACCCGGGCCTGACTCGCCTGTTCTGGCCCGAAGCGCGCTTGGGGCTGGGCCGCATGCTGCGCAATCGCGCGCGTGCGGCGATCGATGTCTCCGACGGTCTCCTGGCCGACCTTGGCCACCTGTGTGCCGCCTCGGGTTGTGGTGCGCGGGTCGACTGGCCGGTCATTCCCCGGGATCCACTCCTGGGCCGCCTTCCGGACACACAGGCCCGTCAGCTGGCGCTTGCGGGTGGGGAAGACTACGAGCTTCTATTCGCACTGCCCCCGGGTGAATCACTGGACCTGCTGGCCTTCAGCGTGGACAGCGCGCTAACCGTCATTGGTGAGTTTGTCGAGGGCAATGCGGTGGAAGTGGTGGATGAAAATGGCATGAGACTGGACGCCGAGCATGTGGGGCACGATCATTTCGCCGGGTTGAAATAACAAAAAAGCAAAGGGGAGTCATGTCGCAGAAAAAGCCCAAGATGCCGTCGGCAAAGACCGTATTCGGCGATCCCATTCACCTGCTGGCCTTCGGTTTCGGGTCGGGCCTGTCGCGCTGGGCGCCCGGAACCACCGGCTCGCTGGCGGCGCTGGTGTTGTATTTCGCGATCATGAATTTCCCGGAGTGGGCCTATCTCGCGGTGACCGTCATCGTGGTGATGGCCGGCTTTCACATCTGCGGCGAGAGTGCTCGCAAGCTGGGCGTGCACGACCACCCCGGCATTGTCTGGGACGAATGGGCGGGTCTGCTGATCACGTTGGCCTTCGCGCCCGCGGGGTTGATGTGGGTGGTCGTGGGCTTTGTGCTGTTCCGGCTGTTCGACATTCTCAAGCCCTGGCCGGCGAACTACTTTGATGAAAAGTGGCAGGACGGTCACGGGATCATGATGGATGACGTAGTCGCGGGCCTGTATGCCGGTTTTTCCCTGGTGATTCTGGCTGCGCTGTTCCAGCAGCTGGTTGTTGCAACATAGGCCTTGACCATGTGACGCGTTTGTCAGGTTGAGGTCTCGGGTGGAACACCGGTGGCCAGTCGACTGACACACGGATAGAGCCCACACAAGGAGCGCGTGACATGAAGACATCGAATGACTGGGTATTGGCCGTGTTGCTCGCGGCGCCGCTGGCGATTGGTAGTGCACAGGCGCAGCCAAGCCCCGGTGGACCCCCTTCCGGATCTCCGGGCGCCAGTGGTGATACCCCGGCCGGGAGCCAGCCCCCGCCGGGGCATGGCGGGACGCCACCGGGACAGCGCCGTGGCGGGAGCGGTGGCCCCAATCTGCCTGAACCGCCAAGTCCTTCGGATGCCCCGTCACCGGGTGATGGCCCGTTGCCGGACCCCTCCGACCTGCCGGACCCGTCGGACCTTCCCGAGCCCCCTACACCGGGGTTGTAGTGCCCGTAGTGTCAGGAGCCCCGGTGCGGTCGTGACAGGACTGTTGCGCTCGCCGGAGATTTTCTGTGCGTCGTGCCGAGTGAACCCATGCCGAATGGATCGGCCCCGACTTCAGGTCGGGCCGGTCAGGGCCGGTTTCGGGTGCCGATGGGTCGTGGCCGGCCGGAATGCGTCAGGACCATGTAGGCAAGGGCGGCGGCCAGGACCCCGATGACTGGGGGGACCACGGGCGAGTAGAACGCAGCGACGGACCCGGCCCCGTACGCCAGCAGACCCGGCCAATGGAACGACGCCAGCTGCGCGTGCTCCAGGGCCGGGTAGCGGCCCCGATGGCGTAGCCAGAAGTCGGCCATGATCACGCCCCCCAGGGGCGGGATGAAGGTGCCCAGCAGGATCAGGAACGGGACCAGGTAGTCGTACATCCCGAGGACCGCGAGGCCGGTCCCGATCACGGCTCCAAGTACCGTGACGAGGCGGCGGCGCTGGGTGCGCAGCAGGTTGCATCCGGCCACGCCAAAGTTGTAGATCGTGTTGTCCTGGGTGCTCCAGATGTTCAGCAGGAGCATGGTGACGGTCATCGCCACAAAGCCCTGTGCCAGCATCACGTGCACGATATCCACCTCATGGTAGACCAGTGCCCCAAGGGCGCCGGTCAGGACCATGAGGCCATTGCCGAGTACGAACGCCGCCAGGGTCGCGATGACCGCGATGCGCGGAGTCCGGGCGAACCGGGTCCAGTTGGTGGCCAGGGTGGCGCCCCCAACGAAGGTGCCGATCACGATAGTCAATGCGGCCCCGAAGCCCATCTCCGTGGTCGGCTCCTGATCAAGCAGCCCGCCGACGCCGCCCGCCTGGCCAAACCCGGTGTACAGCGTGAACAGGATGAACATCAGCATGACAGGCACCGCGACACGCGACAGCCAGTCCAGGCCGCGATAACCGATCATCGCGGTAATGCAGAAGGCCAGCCCGAACACCACCATCAGACCGGTCTCCATCGGCTCCGGTAGGGCCGTGGTTTCCACCAGGATCATAGCGACCGTGGCGGTGCCCCAGGCGTACCAGCCGATCTGTGTGAAGGCCAGGATCACGTCGGACAGCTTGCTGCCCCACTCGCCGAAGCAGAACCGGCCCATCAGCACGGTGTGCAGCCCGCTCTTGCAGCCGATATAGGCCAGGGTGGCCGCGTAGGCGCCCAGCAGCAGGTTGCCGAGCGCGATCACCAGCATGAGCTCGCCAAAGCTGAAGGCCGTGCCCAGGGAGCCACCGGCCCACAGGGTCGAGGTGAAAAAGGTGAAGCCGAACAGGACGACGGTGAGCGACCAGAACCCCTTGCGGGCCTGGGCCGGGACTTCGCTGAGCGGATGGTCGTTGTGAGGCACGCTGGACGGCCGGTCGGGGGACCGGGCGAGTGTACCGACCGTGGGTCCGAAGGGACACCGGGTATCGGTGCGCGGGGCCCGACACTATCGCCCCAGGATGGAAGGGGCTAGCGGGCCTGAGCGCCCAGAGCCCGCATACGGTGCAACCAGCGTTCGCGGGAGGCGGCATCGCCTCCGTCCTGGCCGATCAGGGTGTGGCGTACAGGTCCGAACCCGCAAAAGCGCAGAACGTTGCGTTCCAGGCTCTTCAGGCTGTGTGCGCCGAACCACCAGCGGTAGACGAAAGCCGGCATGCCCATGGTGACGACGATACGGACCGAGCGACCTTTCAGGCGGGTGTGGCGCAGGCGGTTCATGTCGCCATCGGCGACGAAGGCGGGGCGCAGGGTCTGTTCCAGGAACCCTTTGACCCCGGATGGCATGTCGCCCAGCCAGAGCGGATAGATCAGTACCAGGTGATGGGACGCCTCGATCAGTTCCTGGGCTTCGAGGATCGCGGGGGGCACGGTTTCCGACAGGAACTCGGCCTGGTTGCGCAGCAGCGGGAAATCCCGATGTGCGATGGTGTAGGCGTCCACGGCGAAGCCGGCCCCTTCCGCACCCTCGCGGTAGGCGCCGGCCAGCGCATGATCCAAGTGTCCTTCGTCGGGGTCGGGATGGCCTTGCAGTATCAGGATGCGGGTCATGGGACGTTCCTCGCAGTGTTTCCCTCACCCCGGAGGGTAGTTCAGTCGCCCCGCGCGGGTGTGGCGGACGGTTTTACTCCTGCGGGCTCTGGCCTAGGATTAAGGAGCGAATGATAGGGATAACGCGTCTGCCCACGGAGGCGAGATGGCATTCGATCCGGTTGTACTGTTCTTTCTGCTGGGCGCGATCGCGGGGCTCGCCAAATCGGATCTGAAGATCCCGATGGCGATCTACGAGGCGCTGTCGATCTATCTGCTGTTGGCCATCGGCCTGATGGGCGGGGTCAAGCTCGCGGAGAGTGAACTTCTTCCGTTGCTGCTGCCAGGGCTCGCGGTGTTGGCCGTGGGTTCTTTGATCCCGCTGATTGCGTTTCCGGTGCTGCGCTGGCTGGGGCGGATGCCACTGGCGGACTCGGCTTCGATCGCGGCGCATTACGGCTCGGTCTCGGTCGTGACCTTTTCGGTTGCAGTGGCGCTTCTGGCATCACGCGGGATCGATTACGAGGGCCACATGGTGGTCTTCCTGGTATTGCTGGAGATGCCGGCGCTGATTATCGGCATCTTGCTCGCGCGCGCGGGGGCGAAGGGGCCGACCCGGTGGGGCAAGACCATGCATGAGGTCTTCTTCGGCAAGAGTATCTTTCTGTTGGTCGGGGGGTTGGTGATTGGCTTTATCGCCGGCCCTGTTCACATCGAACCCCTGGAGCCCATGTTCTTCGATCTCTTCAAGGGCGTGCTGGCGCTGTTCCTGCTGGAGATGGGGCTGGTGGCATCCAGTCGGATTGCCGATGTACGCCAGTATGGTTTCTTTCTGGTCACCTTTGCGATCGTAATGCCGATTGTCTCGGCGATCCTGGGTGTCATGCTCGGCTGGGGGCTGGGCATGAGCATGGGCGGGACGGTGTTGCTGGCCACGTTGTACGCCAGTGCGTCGTATATCGCGGCACCGGCGGCGATGCGTATCGCGGTGCCCCAGGCGAACCCCGCATTGTCGATTGGTGCCTCGCTGGGGGTGACCTTCCCGTTCAACATTTTCGTGGGCGTTCCGCTGTATTTCTGGATGGCTCAGACCCTGTACTCGCTAGGAGGCTAGCTCGATGCAATCGGACGACATGTTTCTGTTGACGGTCATGGCCGAAGCGATCCTGGAGGAAATGCTCATCGACGAGGTACGCAGTCAGGGCGCGGCCGGTTATACGGTCACCGATGCGCGTGGCTGGGGTAAGCACGGCAAGCGCCGTGGCAATTGGCGACAGGGTGGCAACATCAAGCTCGAGGTGATCGGTAGCGCAGAACTGTGTGATCGGATCGCCGCCCGCCTGAAGGAGCAATACGAGGCGGACTATGGGCTGCTGGTGTTCACGAGTCCGGTGGTGCTGAAGAATTGAACCTTCGTGGCCGATTGGCCATGAAGTGAAATGGTTCGCGAAAATCTTTGGAACTCGGGTCTGGGGTTTGAGGTACAGGGCGCAGGCCTGTTACCCATTGGGTTCGAAAATCTGGCCGTACTGGCCCGAGGAGGAGCACCCAATGTCGAAATTTCGCAGCACAGCCATCACCGTTGCCCTTAGCTCCCTGTTTGTAGCGGGCACGGCCTACGCTCAGGCCCCACAGGAAGGTGGACAACCGGGTGGTATGGGACAAGGTGGTATGGGGCAGGGCACTCCCCCCGCCGAGCGCGGTGCCCCTCCCGCAGGGGGCGAGCCGGCGCCGGGCCAGGGCGGTATGCCGCGCGGTCAGGGTCAGCCGGGCGGGCAAGAAATGCCGCCGGGTCAAGGTCAGCCCGGTGGGCAAGACATGCCGCCAGGCCAGGGGCCGGATGGACAACAACCTCCGGGAGGGCAGCAGCCGCCCGGCGGTCAGCAGTCACCGGGCCAGGGTGGGCCTGCGACTCCGCCCGGCGGGCAGGGGCAACCCCAGGGTCAGCCGGATGATCCGCCGCCCCTGGGCGATCAAAGGCCCACGCAGCCCGATACGGGTACCCCACAGCCGGGCGGGCAGCCCGCGGATCCCGCCGAGCCGGCCGAGCCCTCGGGTGGGGATAACCTTCCGCCGACGGATTGAACCTGAGCCCGTCACGGGCGCACTGCGTCGAAATCCGGTCGTGATGCGGTCCGCCTATGGTGGGCCGTACGAGGGGTGATCCGTGCCGCATCGGGCGAGGACGCGATAAGGCCCTGGGTGGCCGTTTTGTCCCGATTCCACGAGGACCACGGTATCGGCTGTCCACAGGATAGGCGGCCGGATCGCTTCCTGATGGGGCGGTGCCGCATGGCGGCGCAGGGATAGGTGTGGCCGAAAGGGATGCGGCGCGCCAATCTGAATACCGCAGTCGTTGCACAGGAGCCGTGCCGCGTTCGCCAACGTCACCAACGCGGGTGGCGGGCTCGTCGGTCCGGCCCAGGTAATGCGCGGGCCGTGGAAATACCCCAAATGGTCTAGCGAGAGGTCGATCGGGGCGCAGGCCAGTGTGCCGATGCGGGCCGCGAGGCAGTCGGCCTGGTTGGTCGGCACCGTCCCGGCAAAGGCCAGGGTCAGGTGCAGGTGGTCTCGGGGCACCGGACGCCCGGGGCCGTCGAGATCGTGAGCCAGCGCGGTCAGGGCGTCACGGGTGTGTTCGTCGGGCCAAAGGGCCAGGAAGACGCGCCGAACGTCGGGTCGGACTTCGGCGGGGGTGTCCATCGGCGGCTCGATCAGGAGCGTGGACGGGGAAGATTCTCGCGTTGGCGACGTTCCCACAAGGTCTTGCGGCTAATGCCGAGCGCCCGCGCCAGCTCGGTCTCGGTCATGCGGTCCTGATTTTCTTGCACGAACTGGCGGAAGTACTCGTTGAGGCTCGAGCCTTTTCCCTTGCGCCGCGTGGGGAACGCGGGGTTGGGGATGTCGTCGTCCACGGTGGTCTCGTAATGGGTCGACAAGCCCATTTGTTCCGGTGCGATGTGACCATCCGGGCTCAGCACCCAGCCGCGCTCTAGGGCGTTGGCCAGTTCGCGCACGTTGCCGGGCCAGTCGTGGGTCCCCAGGGCCTCCTGCGCTTCTGGAGTCAGGTGTGGAGCCGGACCGGAAGTGGGCAGGTTTTCCAGAAAATGCTGGGCCAGGGGGAGGATGTCCTCGCGGCGTTCGCGCAATGGCGGTATGGACAACTCCAGCACGCGTAATCGGTAGTAAAGGTCGGCGCGGAATGTCTGTTCCGCGATCATGGTTTCGAGATCCCGGTGCGTGGCGGCCAGTAGCCGTACATCCACCTTCAGGTTTTCGTTGGCCCCGACCGGGCGGATCTCGCCGTCCTGCAGCACACGCAGCAGGCGTGCCTGGGCAGCGGGCGCGAGTTCGCCGATCTCATCCAGAAAAAGGGTGCCACCATGGGCGCTCTGGATCAGACCCGTACGCGCCTTGACGGCCCCGGTATAGGCGCCCTGGGCGTGACCGAACAGCTCGGCCTCGACTAGACCTTCCGGGATCGTCGCGCAGTTGACCGCCACGAACGGGCCGCTGGCCCGTGGGCTCAGCTCGTGCAGGGCACGTGCGGCGAGCTCTTTCCCGGTGCCGGACTCGCCACGTAAAAGCACCGTGGAATGGGTCGCGGCCACCCGCCGAATCTGATCGCGTAGCTGCTGCATGACCGCGCTCTCGCCCACTAGCCCCAGGCCGGGATGGGATGGCGCTTCCGCATCCTCGTCAGTCGCTTCGGTTGTTGGGCGGTCGCGTTCCGCGCGTTCTCGCAGCGCGGCCCGAAGGGTCAGCAGCAGGGCGTCGTGATCGAAGGGCTTGGCGATATAGTCGGCCGCGCCTTCTTTCATCGCGGTCACCGCCGAAGGAACCGATGCATAGCTGGTCATGATGACCGTGGGTGTGCGAGTGAATTCGGGCAGGAGCTCGATGCCCTCGCCATCCGGAAGGCGCAGGTCCACCAGTTGCAGGTCGTAGGGGTCAGCGGCCGCCAAGGCTCGCGCCTCGGCCAGGTTTTCGGCCACGCCGACCGCGAAGCCGTGATGCTCCAGGAACCGGCGCACCGCGCGGCGGATCGGGGCTTCGTCGTCAACGAGGAGAATGCGGGTCATCAGCCTTGGCGCGGCAGGGTTAACAGGAAACGGGCTCCGCCTTCGGGGCGGTTGGCGGCTATTAGGGTACCACCGTGATCGCGAACAATGCTGTAGGCCACGGGCAGGCCCAGGCCAGTGCCCTGGCCCGCCGGCTTGGTTGTGAAGAATGGCTCGAAGAGGCGTTCCAGGCTGGCTTCTTCGATTCCAGGCCCGGCGTCGTCGATCGTGATCTGCACGTGGCGGCCATGGGTACGTGCGGCAATCACGACCGTGGAGGCCTCGGGCGAGGCCTGTTCGGCGTTGGTTAGCAAGTTGATGAAGACCTGCAGCAACGTCGCATGCGAGCCGCGTACGTGGAGCCCTTCGAGCCCAGTGGTCGAGAATCGCAGGTCCTTGCGTCCCGCCAGTCGGGTCAGGCGGATGGCCTCGGCGAGGAGTTCGTCCAGGGCGATGGTTTCGAAGTGACCGGCTGAGGGGCCCTCGTCAGCATGAGCGAAGGTAATCAGAGATTGCACGATGACGTTGATGCGGCGGGTCTGGGCCAGGATGTCGTCGGCGATTCCCCGGATCTCGTCGGGGTCGTCCTCCAGCGGCAGGGTCTGGGCCAGGGAGGCGATCCCTGTCAGGGGGTTCCCGATCTCGTGGGCCACCCCGGCGGCGAAGCGGCCGATGGAGGCTAGGCGGTCGCCATGAGCGATTTCGGATTCCATCTGGGCACGTTCGGTTACATCCTCGATCAGGACCACGCGGCCATCCACCTGGCCGTGGGCATCCTGCAACTCGGAGCGGTGCAGGTTCAGGCGCCGGTTGCCGGTGGGCAGTTCCACGTTCAGCTTATACCACTGCCGGTCCGGGCTCTCGAGAAAGGCAGTCAGCAGTCCACTCCAGGGGCTGTCGAGCTGCCCGACGTTCTGGCCCACGGCGATCTCGGTGGTGACCTCGGTCAGTTGTTCCAGGGCCTGATTCCAGCCCGTAATCTCGCCGGAGTTGGTCAGGCTCGCGACCCCCAGGGGGAGTTCGTGCAGGATCTGACGGTGAAACCGGCGCAAGGCATCCAGTTCGGCGGCCAGGCCGGATAGCGGGAGCGAACGGGTTTCCAGTTGCTCCTCGATGAGGCGCAGGCTTTCGCTCAGCGTATGGCGTCCGGCGGCGTCCAGACGCAGATGCTGATCGACGATCATCCGTGCCAGTACCGGCCCTAGCAGGCCGGACAGATTGCGTTCAATACGCTCCCGCAGGTGTCGAAGGTCGCTGCGGGAGCGTGTATGGCGAGGCAGGCCCAGGTCGTCCAGGGCCCGCTGGACCTCATGGTGCGCGGCGCCCGGCCCCAGGGTTGCGGCCAGCGCGGTCTCCATCTCGGTCACGTCTCCGGCGAGGGGCAGGCCGGCCCCACCACCGGCCGATTCGTTGGGGCAGCAGGCCCGTCCGGCCTCGAGCTCCTCGCGGTTGGGCCGCGTCAATACCGAGCCAATGACGAACAAAATTGCGTTGACTCCCAGGCTCAACATCAGGGCGAAGGTCCACGGATCCAGCATCTCGGCACCCAGCAGGTGCTGTGGATCGGGCAGACCAGTGGCGATGCCGGCATCCGAGAGCAGTGGCATCACCAGGGTGAATGCCCAGCCGGCAATGCCAGCCGTCAAACCCAGCAGGAAGCCGACCCGGGTTGCCTGTTTCCACAGCATTAAGCCGATCAGCCCTGGAAGCAGTTGGGCCACGGCGGCGAACGAGATCAGGCCCAGCTGGGCCAGACCCTCCACCACCTGCAACAGACCGTAAAAGGCATAGCCGAGCCCGATAATGAATACGATCCAGATGCGCCGTCCCCAAAGCAGGCGGGTGTAGAGATTGGCGGTGCGCTCCTCTTCGTGCAGCCGCGTCAGCGGGGAGAGGTAGTTGGTGCCCATATGGGCCAGTGCGAGGGTGGTCACGATCATCATTGCACTGGCGGCGGACAGCCCGCCGATAAAGACCAACATGGCCAGGCTGGGAGACTCCAGAAGCCCGGCGATACCAATGGCGTAATAGTTGGGTGAAATCTCCAGGCCCGCGGCGTTGCCGGCCCAGAACAGGATGGGCATCGGCAGGTTCAGCAATAACAGGAATGCCGGAAAGGCCCAGGCGGCGGTGTTCAGGGCCCGCGGATTGATGTTCTCGGTGAACAGCATGTGGAACTGGCGCGGCAGGAGGAACGCGGCCGCAAAGGCCAGGATCATCATCGCGAACCAGCCACCCTGACGGACCGGTTCGTACAGGGCATCGACGGCCTCGGGATGCTCGGTGAGCCAGTCGGACAGGCCGCCGAATCCGCCGAACACGGCGTACAGGGCCACACCCGCGATACCGAGAATGGCGATCAGCTTGATAATGGATTCGAAGGCGATGGCCAGCACCAGCCCTGCATGCTTCTCGCGCGGTGCGATGTGGCGGGCGCCAAACAGGATCGCGAACAGCGCGATGGTAGCGCTGAAGGTCAGGGCGAGCAGGTGGGGTGGGGTCTCCGCGGTCAGCACGGCGGCCGACTCGGCGACGGCCTTGATTTGCAGGGCGATATACGGGAGCACGCCGGCGAGCATGAACAGGGCCACCACAGGCCCGGTCATCCGGCTGCGGTAGCGGAAGGCGAACAGATCCGCCAGTGATGTCAGCTGCTGCTCGCGGGTCAGACGCAGGATCGGTCGCAACAGCCAGGGGGTGGCGGCAAAGGCCAGGGTCACACCGAGATAGATCGTCAGATACAGATAGCCCTGATCAGCGAGAAAGCCCAAGTTGCCGTAGAAGGTCCAGGAGGTGGCGTAGACGCCCAGCGACAGACTGAACACCCAGCCGTTGGCGGCCAGGCGACCGATACGGGGTACGCGGTCGGCCAGAAAGGCGATGCCGAACAACAAGGCCAGGTAGGCGACGCCGACCGTGTAGAGCAGACCCAGGCTAAGGGTCACGCTGCACCCCGGCGAAGGCGAGGGCGATCACGCCGATGAAAGCCGCCCAGGCGACAAACGGCCACCACCATGCGGGGGCGAGATGGGCGACCCAGGGTACCAGCGGGCTCAGGAACAGCAGAGCCCCGAGCACGGCGACCAGGATGGCGCGGGAACTCAACATGGGGCCGATTGTGGTCGCGAGCGCGGCATGGCGGCAGTCTACCGCCTGTCAGGTCCAACGGGCAGGGTTGCCGACAGCAGCAGAAGATCGCGCAGGCCCGAGTCTCGCAAGCGGCTAAGGGCCTCGCTCAGCTGCTGTTCCGGTGTATCCGGAGTGGAGGGGTCGGAGGGGGCCAGTCCGATGCGGGTCAGGATCGCAGCCAGTTCCTGTCGCACGGCGTCCGTACGCACGCCGACGGCGCCAGTGGCCTTCGCCAGTTTGGCCCCGTCACCGGCCACCAGCACAGGATGGTGGGCATGCCGGGGTCCGGTATGCCCAAGGGCCTGGTAGAGCTGTAGCTGCCGGGGGGTGGAACCCAATAGGTCGATGCCTCGGACGACGTGGGTAATGCCCAGTTTCAGATCGTCGACCACCGTCGCCAGTTGATAGGCAAAGATCCCGTCGGCACGACGAATCACGAAATCGCTACCCAGGGCCTCAAGGTCAAAGCTCACGAGCCCCAGGAAGCCATCCTCTACCTCCCAGTAGCGCTGCCGCGCCCGGGCGCGCACGGCCCGTGCCTCGCGCCCAGCGGGGAGCCCGTTACGGCAGGTGCCGGGATAGACCGGACCCTCCCAACCCGGTTGGCCAGTCGCGGTCAGGTCGCGCCGCGAGCAGGCGCAGGCAAACGCGTGGTCACCGTTCAGAAGGGTGTCCAGTGCGGCTTCATACGCCGGGGTGCGGTCGCTTTGGTGGGTCAGGGGGCCGTCCCAGCACAGGGCCAGGGCCTCCAGTGTCTGCAGGATCAGGGACTCGGCTGCGGGCCGCACACGCGGGCCGTCGATGTCGTCGATCCGAAGATGCCAGCGCCCGCCGTGATGGCGGGCGTCCAGCCAGGAAACCACTGCCGCTAGGAGTGAACCGGCATGGAGGGGCCCCGAGGGGGTCGGGGCGAAGCGCCCGACGTAGCCGGAGTCATTCCGGTGCGATGGGGTCACGGCCGAGGCCGAATGACCGTGGCGTGCTTTACGCCCGCTGCTTTTCCTTGATCTCGTCGAGCTGCTTGCAGTCGATGCACATGGTGGCCGTGGGGCGGGCCTCCAGGCGACGAATGCCGATCTCCACGCCGCAGGTCTCGCAGTACCCGTAGTCGTGGGTGTCGATCTTGCGCAGGGCCTCGTTGATCTTCTTCGACAGCTTGCGCTCGCGGTCGCGGGCACGCAGCTCCAGGCCGAATTCTTCTTCCTGCGTGGCCCGGTCTGCCGGATCGGCAAAGTTGGCCGCATCCTGGCGCATGTGGCCCACGGTGCGATCCACTTCCTCGGCCAATTCCTGGCGCCATGCCTGCAGCAGGCTGCGGAAATGGTCCAGCTGCTCCGAGTTCATGTACTCTTCGTCCGGCTTCGGCTGGTAGGGCGCAATACCCCCGGCGACCATGTGCTGGGTGGAGGGTTTGGCGGTCTTGTTGTCTGCAGCCATGCGGCCTTTCTCCGGCTGGAAAAATGAGGCGCACTTAGTACCAGAGTCCGGCGGGTTGGGCAAGTCCCGTGCCATGACAGCTTGCGCCCGGTAGCAATTGAGGATGCCCGCGAATCCGTGCATGGCCTGGAGTTTCAGTGAGATGGATAAGGACATGGAGAATACGGGATGACGCAATTGCAGGCGCTGATCTTTGACGTGGACGGCACGCTGGCGGACACCGAACGGGACGGTCATCGCATTGCCTTTAACAAGGCATTCGCGGAGGCCGGTCTGGATTGGGACTGGAATGTTGCCCGCTACGGCGAGTTGCTGAAGGTGACCGGTGGTAAGGAAAGGATTCGCCAATACCTGTCCGAGGACCATCCCGCGATCCTCGAACAGGCAGGGATTGATGACCGAATACGCGAACTGCACGCAGCCAAGACGCGCCACTACGTCGCCCTGCTCGAGACCGGTGCGATCCCGTTGCGCCCTGGGGTGCGCCGCTTGCTGGACGAGGCGGAGGCCGAAGGCCTGCGTCTGGCGATTGCGACCACCACGACCCCCGAGAACGTCACGGCCCTGCTGGAGGCCACGCTGGGGAAGGAGGGCCCATCCCGATTCGAGGTAATCGCGGCCGGCGATGTGGTACCGGCCAAGAAGCCCGCCCCGGACATCTTTTCCCATGCGCTGGACGCGATGGATCTGCCCGCAAAGGCCTGCCTGGCACTGGAGGATTCCGATAACGGAGTGCGCTCCGCGCGGGGTGCCGGCCTGAAGGTGGTCGTGACCACCAACGATTACACGCGAGACCAGGATTTTGCCGGAGCAATGGCGGTTCTGGATGGCCTGGGTGAGGTAGATTCACCGGCCTGTGTGTTAGCCGGCCCGGCGCTACCGGGCGCGGTGCTCGATATTGCCACCCTGCGTGACTGGTTCGCCAGAGCGTAGGGTCGGGCCCGCGTGGGCTGAGCGCGTCCCAGGTGGGATGCGTACGCCATGGGGTCAGTCGTTGTCGCGTGGCGGGAGGCGCGGGTCCTCGACCTCGGTTTCGTCGAGCACCTGGGTGTCCAGAAGGAAGCCGACCGCTGCATCGCTCACACCATTGATCACGAATTGCACCGCCAGTACCGCCAGGATCAGGCCGAAGACCTTGGTCAGGATGTCCTTCCCGGTGTCGCCCAGGTACTGAACGATGTAGCGCGAATAGATCATCGCGTAGTAGCAGGCGACCATGCAGGCCAGCACGCCGAGGAACACGAGCCCCGTGTGGTAGACGGTCGGGGCCTCGCTGGTCAGGATCATCACCGTGGCGATCGCACCCGGGCCGCTCATGAACGGGATCGCCAGCGGGATCACCGAGATGTCCTCGGTCACCTGTCCCTTGTCGGCCTTCACCTCTTCGGCGGTCTCCTTCTCGGTCGCCCCCTTCTGCCGGATCATGCCGATCGCGATACCGAACAGGATGATGCCGCCGGCGATGCGAAACGCCGCCAGGGTGATCCCGAACAGCTGAAAGATCACCCCGCCCAGCAGCGCGAAGGCGAACAGCAGCGAGGTGGCCACCTTCACCGAGCGCAGTGCGATCGCCCGGCGCTTCTCCTCCGAGGCGCGCGGCAGCATCGCCGTGAAGATGAACGCCGTGGTCAGCGGGTTCACGATCACGAACACCGCCAGGAAGGTGACGACCAGGTATTCCAGCAACACAAGCATGTGTTCGAGCTTAGGCCGGAATCTGCAAGGTTGCGAGGTGGGCTCGCGCAGGTGGTCGGGTCACACCGATCGCCACGGCGCGGCGCGCCTCGCGATGACAGTATTCTTTTCCGACATCATTGCGAGGCCCCGCAGGGGCCGTGGCACAAAAGCGCGAAGCGCGTTGAACGGCCGCAGGCCGGCCCGAAGGGCGAGCGCAGCGAGTAACCTCCGGACGCAACCCCCAACGTCGGTCCTGGCAAGCGCCGAGGGCGCCCATAGAGATCGCCACGGCGCTGCGCGCCTCGCGATGACGGTGCCCTTTTGGTGTCATTGCGAGGAGCCAAGCGACGAAGCAATCGCCTGACGCTTGCGGGGCGCCCGAAATCCGGTTCCGGTGGTTCCGGACGGAAGTTGCCGCGCCCCGGCGGGATCTCGCGATGACGGTGCCCCCTTCGCGTCATTGCGAGGAGCAACGCGACGAAGCAATCTCCATGGGAAGCCCCGACGCCGGACCGTCGCGTGCATGGGCAGGGACGGGGCCCGGTCGTTATACTCTGCGCGCATGAAGAAACGCCTGCATCCTGAATCCTTCCCGACCCTCGAGCACTTTGTCGGCAACACGCCGCTGGTGCGCCTGCAGCGCATGGCGGCGGACCTGCCGTCCACCGTGCTGGTGAAGCTCGAGGGCAACAATCCCGCCGGTTCGGTCAAGGACCGGCCCGCGCTGAACATGATCCAGGCGGCCGAGCGCCGCGGGGACATCCAGCCCGGCGATACCCTGATCGAGGCCACCAGCGGCAATACCGGCATCGCGCTGGCGATGGTCGCGGCGATGAAGGGCTATCGCATGATCCTGGTGATGCCGGACAACATGTCCGCCGAGCGCCGCGCCTCGATGAAGGCGTTTGGCGCCGAGCTGGTGCTGGTCTCGCGCGAGGAGAGCATGGAGGGCGCGCGTGATCTGGCCGACCGGATGGAGGCCGAGGGTAAGGGCCGGGTGCTGAACCAGTTCGGCAATCCGGACAACCCCGATGCCCACTACATCGGGACCGGGCCGGAGATCTGGCGCGACACCGAGGGCACGGTGACCCACTTCGTCTCGGCGATGGGGACCACCGGCACCATCATGGGGGTGTCGCGCTATCTGAAGGAGCGCGACCCCAGCGTGCAGATCGTCGGCGTGCAGCCCACCGAGGGATCGTCGATCCCCGGTATCCGGCGCTGGCCGGAGGCGTACCTGCCGACCATCTTCGAGGCCTCGCGCGTGGACCAGACCGTGGACGTGACCCAGGAGGAGGCCGAGGACACCATGCACCGCCTGGCCACAGAAGAAGGCATCTTCGCCGGGGTCTCCTCCGGGGGGTCGGTGGCCGCTGCGCTGAGGCTCGCGGCGCAGACCGAAGGCGGCACCTTCGTTGCGATCATCTGTGACCGCGGCGACCGCTACATCTCCACCGGCGTGTTCCCCGCATGAGTGCCCCGATTCTGATCTTCGATCTCGAGACCGTTCCCGACATCGACGGCGCCCGGCGCCTGCACGACTTCGAGGGCCTCGACGATCACGAGGTGGCCGAGGCGCTGTTCGCCCTGCGCCGCGCGCAGGCCGGCACGGAGTTCCTGAAGCACCCGCTGCACCGCATCGTCTCCATCGGCGTGCTCTACCAGGGTGGCGACGCGCTGAAGCTCTCTGCCTTCGGGCGCGAGGGCGATGACGGCCAGGCGCCGACCGAGGCCGAGCTGCTGGGCCAGTTCTTCGATGTAATCGACAAGCGCACGCCGCAGCTGGTCAGCTGGAACGGCGGCGGCTTCGACCTGCCGGTTCTGCACTACCGCGCGCTGGTCAACGGTGTGCAGGCCCCGCGCTACTGGGAGCAGGGCGACGACGATCGCGAGTTCCGCTACAACAACTACCTGTCGCGCTTCCACTGGCGCCATGTGGACCTGATGGACGTGCTCGCCGGCTTCCAGGGCCGCGCGGTCACCAGCCTCGACATGATGGCGAGCCTGCTCGGCTTTCCCGGCAAGCTGGGCATGGACGGCTCCCAGGTCTGGCCGGCCTGGCGCGACGGCCGCGCCCGCGAGATCCACGACTACGTGGAGCACGACGTGCTGAACACCTATCTGGTCTGGCTGCGCTTCGAGTACATGCGCGGCAATCTGACCGACGCGGCCCTGGCCAGCCGGCAGCAGCAGCTGGCCGAGTACCTGGAGGCCAGCGGCGCGGCCCACCACCGGGAGTTCCTCGACGCCTGGCAGCCGGCCGGACGCGCGGACTGATGGCACGCATCGACAAGACCCCCTTCGAGGCCACCATCGAGGAGGTCACGCTGGATGGCCAGGGCGTGATCCGCCGCGATGGCAAGGCCTGCTTCATCCACGGGGCGCTGAAGGGCGAACGGGTGATGGCCCAGCAGACCGGGCGCAAGCGCCGTTTCGATTCCGCCGAGGTGGTCGAGGTGCTGGAGCCGGCCGCGGGCCGAGTCGAGCCGCCCTGCGAGTTTTTCAGCCTGTGCGGCGGCTGCAAGCTGCAGCATGCATCGATCGAGACCCAGCGCGCGATCAAGGAACAGGCCCTGTTCGACGCCCTGGAACGCATCGGCCATGTCACCCCCGAGGCTCGTTTCGATCCGCTGACGGACACCACGCTGGGCTATCGTCGGACGGCGCGTCTGGGCGCGAAGTACGTCCCGAAGAAGGGCGGGGTGCTGGTTGGTTTTCGCGAGCGCGGGAGTCCGTACCTGGCCGAGATGACCCACTGCGAGGTATTGCACCCGGCCGTGGGCCAGCGTATCCATGCGCTGCGCGAGTTGATGGATGGTCTGCAGGCACGCGATCGTCTGCCGCAGATCGAGATCGCGGTGGACGATGACGAGCGCGTGGCGCTGATCTTCCGCAACCTGGACCCATTGTCGCCGGCCGATACCGAGCGACTGTCGGCCTGGGCCGAGTCCGAGGGTATCCAGCTCTACCTGCAGCCCGGTGGCCCGGACACGGTGGAGCCGCTGGCCGGTCCCATCGAGCCTCTGGTCTACCGGCATCCGGACTACGGCGTGTCCGTACCGTTCATGCCGACGGATTTCATCCAGGTGCATGCGGGTATCAACCGCAAGATGGTCCCGCAGGCGCTGGCGGCGCTGGATCTGCAACCGGACCATCGGGTGCTGGACCTGTTCTGTGGCCTGGGCAACTTTACCTTGCCGCTGGCGCGCACCGCGGCCGAGGTAGTCGGGGTCGAGGTGGATGATGTGATGCTCGCGCGGGCGAGCAGCAATGCCCGCGACCAGGGCATTGCCAATACCCGTTACGAGCGGGCGGACCTGGACGACGTGGAGGCGTTGAAGAATGCCGCGTGGCTGGGCGAGCGTTTTGACCGGGTCCTGCTGGACCCACCGCGCACCGGTGCCGCCGCGGTGATCGAGGCCCTGGCGCCGAAGCACATCGAGCGCATGGTCTATGTCTCCTGCAACCCGGCGACGTTGGCCCGTGACGCCGAGCGCCTGGTGCATCATCATGGCTATCGCCTGGAGCGGGCTGGGATCATGGATATGTTCCCGCACACCGCGCACGTGGAATCCATGGCCGTATTCCGGCGCGCCTGACGCGCGCACCGCTACCCGAGGGGGATTGCATGCTGGAGATCGTACAAGCGGGCGGGTGGCTGATGCTGCCGATCCTGCTGTGTTCCGTACTGGCCGTGGCCATCGTGCTGGAGCGGTTGTGGACATTGCGCCGCTCGCGTGTGGTGCCACCGCGTCTGCTGACCTCGGTGTGGGAACAGATGCGCACGCAGGGGCTCAAGCTGGACGATATCCAGCGCCTGCGGGCCGGCTCGCCCCTGGGCGCGATCCTGGCGGCGGGGCTTGCGACCCATGACCGGGCCCGACAGATCACCCAAGAGAGCATCGAGGAGGCCGGTCGGCGTGTTGCGCATGAGCTCGAGCGCTACATGAACACGCTCGGCACCATCGCGATGATCACGCCGCTTCTGGGCCTGCTGGGGACCGTGGTCGGGATGATCGAGGTGTTCACCGTAATCACGGAGATTGGCGTTGGCAGCCCGCGTGACCTGGCCGGCGGGATCTCGCAGGCCCTGATCACCACCGCCGCGGGGATCGGCGTAGCCATCCCGGCGCTGGCCTTCCATCGCTACTTCCGCGGGCATATCGACGAGTTGGTGCTGGAAATGGAGCAGGAGGCCACCAAGCTGGTCGAGGTGATCCACGGCGAGCGCGAGGCCGGTGCGGTCGAGGGTGGGGCGAAGGCGTGAACTTCCGTACGCCACGCCGCCAGGAAGAACCGGGCGTCAACCTGACGCCGCTGATCGATGTGGTGTTCCTGCTGCTGATCTTCTTCATGGTTTCTACCACCTTCGATCAGCACGCGGACATCGAACTGACGCTGCCTTCAGCCGATCGCGAGGCCGAGGCGGTCGAGCGTGCGTGGATCGACATCGTGGTGGACGCGAACGGCAATTACTTCATCAACGGCCAGGAGTTGATCAACCGCCGCGCCGAGACTCTGGAGCGGGTGCTCTCCGAGGCCCGCGAGGGCCGTGAGGATGACCCGGTACTGATCCGCGCCGACGCCAACGCCAGCCACCAGTCGGTCGTGCGCGCCCTGGACGTGGTCGGCCGCCTGGGTATCACCTCGGTCTCCATCGCCACCTTGGGGAGTGGTGGTGAGGACGATTGATCAAGCTCCGGGGTGCATTCATGGCCGATGAGGCGGCGGGCTACGGGGACCGTCTGCTGCCGGTATGGCGTGCAATCTGGAAGGACTACAGGAAGGGCGACGGCAGCCGGGCCCGGGCCCGACGGGGGTTTCTGACGCCGCCCGGGGATCGTGGGCGGCTGATCTGGGTCAAGGCGGGGGGTACGCCGGAGGACGTGCGCCTGGGGATCGAGCTGCTCGGGGCGGTGCGTGACAAACGCCACGACGTGCGCATTGTCCTGACCTTCGAGCAGGACTACCCGGCGCTCTTCGAACGCCACATGCAGCCGTTTCGGAAGGTCGGGGTCGGTTATGGGCCCTGTGACCGGCCGCGAGTGGTGCGGCGGGTGCTGGAGCGGTTTCAGCCCCATGGCATCCTGCTCGCCGGCGGGCAGCCCCCTGCAAATCTGCTGCGCTCGACGGCCGTCCCGGTGATTGCGGTCAATACGGCACCACCCGTCGGGACCGTACCCGCGGTCGCCGGGTTCTGGCCCGTCGATGCGAAAGCGGAGCAGGGCTGGCCACCGGAGGCTCGAGGGACGACCCTGCCTCCGGCGGATCCCCAGGCGCGCTTTGTCGAGGCGCAGGCCGATGTGGTCCTGCGCTCGCTGGTTGGGGGTCGTGTGGAGCGCCTGTGGTGGTGGCATGGCACGGCAGGCGACTGGCCAGCCTGGCAGGCGGCCTGGCAGGCGTCGGGCTGGGGCGGGACCGACATCCTGCTGGCGAGTCTGCACGATGTGCCCGAAGCACCGCGGTCCGAATTGCCGGGTGCCGATCTCGCGATCTCCGGCTGGGACCGGTCGCCGCTGGCGCCAGGCACGATCCTGCATCTGGACGACCGGCGCTGGCTGGCTGCGGCGGCCAGTGCGGCTCATGCGGTGCACCTGGCCGCACCCGACCGCCAGGCACTGTGGCAGGGCCTGGCCGGAGGTGCGGCGGTGAGCCTGGGCGAGGCGCCGGATGCCAAGGTACCCTGCCCGGTGCTGGACGCGCCCGATGCTGTGCTGGGGGCCTGGAACGACCTGCGCGACGATCCGGCGGCGCGGCGGCAGCAGGGCGATGAGGCCCGGCGGCGTTTCTGGGAAGAACGGCGCCAGGTGGATGCCAACTTTGATGCTGTATTGCAGCAGGTCTGGGACTGGTAGCCATGGGCTCTTTCCAGGCGTGGCTTGGGGCCCGGTTGTGGGACCAGTGGGGTCAGCGCGGACCGTTCGCGGCGGCCATGTTCCCGCTTTCGCTGGTGTATGCCGGACTCGCCGAGTGGAATCGCCAGCGTCAGGAACAGGCCCGGCGCGATATTACGATCCCGGCGAAGGCGGTGATCGTGGTCGGGAACCTGACCCTGGGCGGCAGTGGCAAGACCCCAATGGCGGTCTGGCTGGCCAAGCGCCTGCGTGCCGCTGGCTATCGTCCCGGCATCGTGAGCCGGGGGTATGGGGGTCGCGGTGATGTGGCCGGGATTGCGGTAACGCCCGAGTCCGACCCAGTGGTGGTCGGGGACGAACCGCTATTGATTGCCCGGCGCACCGGGGTGCCGGTGCAGGTGGACCGGGATCGTGTGCGCGGGGCGCGGGCGCTGACGGATCAGGGTGTGGACGTGGTGATCGCCGATGACGGCATGCAGCATCACCGGCTGCCGCGCGACATCACCATCCTGATGGTCGATGGGCGCCGTCGGTTCGGGAATGGCCTGTGTCTGCCGGCCGGGCCGTTGCGCGAGCCGAAGCGGGCGCGGGAACGGGCGGACTTCGTGATCGTCACGGGCGGCGAACCGGAACCCGGCGAGGTCCCGATGGAGCTGGTCCCTGCCAGCCGCCTGCAGCGGGTGGACGGGGCCGAGCAGTCGCGCAAGCCCAGCCGATTTGCCCGGCGGGATGCCCATGCGGTCGCGGGAATCGCGGACCCGGAACGCTTCTTCCGTACCCTGGAGGCGGCGAAGATCGGTATCATTCGGCATCCGTTCCCGGATCATCACCGCTTCCTGCCGCATCAGATCCGTTTCGACGACGACCTGCCGGTTCTGATGACGGAGAAGGATGCCGTAAAATGCCGGTCGTTTGCGCAGGACAATCACTGGTACTGGCCGATTGCGGCCCGGTTGCCAACCACTTTCGAGCCGGCGCTGCTCGCGCGTCTGGAGACCGTCAGTCGGCTCAAACACCTGGGGTAATGCATGGACAAGCGTCTGCTCGATATTCTGGTCTGCCCGGTCACCAAGGGCCCGCTCAAGTACGACCAAAAGAACCAGGAGCTGATCTCCGTCTCGGCGGGGCTCGCCTACCCGATCCGTGACGACATCCCGGTCATGCTGGAGGACGAAGCGCGCACCCTTTCGGAAGACGAGAAGGAACGCTGGCGCGAGGCCTGAGTGCGCGGCATGACCGGTTTTGTCGTGGTGATCCCGGCCCGCATGGCCTCCAATAGGCTGCCGGGCAAGCCGCTGGCAGCGGTAGCCGGGCGGCCATTGATTGCGCATGTGATCAGCCGGGCGCGGGAGAGTGCCGCGAGCCGTGTGATCGTGGCCGGGGATGATGAACGCATCCTGGAGGTCGCCCGCCAGTGTGGTGCGGAAGCCTTCCTGACCGATCCCGAACTGCCCTCCGGTACTGATCGGATCGCCGCGGTTGCGGCCGCCGAGGGCTGGGGCGACGAGTCGATTGTGGTGAATCTGCAGGGGGATGAGCCCCTGACACCGGGGCCACTGCTGAATGATCTGGCGGCCCTGCTGGAGCAGACCCCGCAGGCGGATATGGCGACGCTGGGGGTGCCGATCCGCTGTGCCCAGGACCTCGCTGACCCCAACCAGGTCAAGCTCGTGACCGACCACCAGGGGCGGGCCCTGTACTTCTCGCGTGCCCCCATCCCCTGGGATCGCGAAGCCCATCGTGCGGGGGCGAGCCCGTCGCTGGATCAGGCGACCCGTCATCTGGGCCTCTATGCCTACCGCGCCGGCTTTCTCCGGCGCATGAGTGCCGAGCCGCCGGCGGCACTGGAACGGCTGGAGCAATTGGAGCAACTACGGGCGTTGGCGATGGGTGCCTGGATTCAGGTGGGACGCCGGTCCGAGGCCCATCCCCCGGGCGTGGATACGCCGGAGGACCTGGATCGCGTCGACGCCTTCCTCTCCGGCACGACCCGGGTGTAGTGCGCTGGCCGACTCCTGATCGGCCCTATCCTTCGCGGGCGGCGGAAATGCCGCTGATTCGGCCGGACTCGCCGCGATGTTCGCCTGCAAGCAGGCTCCTGCAAGGTCTTGCCCCACGTTGGAGCCTGCTTGCAGGCGAATGGACGTCAACGAAGCTTCGATCCTAACCAGGGTCGGGCCCGGAAATCGCAGGCCCGCGGTTTACTGGTTATCCGGGTGGGTTGGATCGAGCGCGGCCAACTCGGCCTCGTGCTCCAGGCGCGCGTCCTCGATCTCGTCGAGCACGCCTTCGACGTCGGCGGTCTCTTCGCTGTGCTCGAAGTGGCCGGTCAACGGCGTTTCCGGCGTCAGATCGCCGTTGGCGAACAGCTCCCAAATCTCGTGGGCGTACTCCGTCTCCAGCAGCGCGGGAGCGGCCCGGCCGAAGGTCGCGCGCATGTTGTTCACATCGCGTTGCAGCATGCGGAAGGCGTTGTTGTTGCCGGCGGCATTGACGGCCTGGGGGAGGTCGATGATGACCGGCCCCTGCGCATCCACCAGTACGTTGTACTCGGACAGGTCGCCGTGGATCAGGCCGGCGCACAGCATGCGCTGGATCTGGCGAATCATGAAGGCGAACCATTCGCGCGCCTGATCGGCTGTCATCTCGACTTCGTGCAGCTGGGGCGCGGTGTTGCCGTCGGCGTCCAGGACCAGTTCCATCAACAGGACGCGGTCGAATACACCGTAGGGGGCCGGTACCCGTACACCGGCGTCGGCAAGGCGGTAGAGCGCCTCGACCTCGGCGTTCTTCCACTGGGTTTCCTCGACCTCGCGGCCATGACGTCCGCGCCGGGCCATGGCCCGCGCGTCGCGGCTGCCGCGGACCTTGCGGCCTTCCTGGTACTCGGCCAGCTTGTGGAAACCGCGATGCTTGGCTTCCTTGTACGCCTTGGCGCAGCGCGTCTCACCGCCGCTGCTGACGATATAGATGTTGGCTTCTTTGCCGCTTTGCAACTGGGCGAGGACGTCATCAATTACGCCGTCTTCGACGAGCGGCTGGAGGATCTTGGGGGTTTTCATGAGTGCGTACTGGGTCGGCGGGACGAAAGACGCCGACCCGGGGGGCCGGCGGCGCGTGTTCCAAAACTAGGGTAGAAAGACCTTGGGCTTGTGCTTCTCCGCCTTGGCGGCGCGTTTTTCCATTAAGGCAACACTGCTCAGTGTTGCCTTATGTTCTTTTCGGCCTTCTTCTTGTTGTCACGCTTACGATCCATGGTCTTCATGGGGTGGATCCTCCGGGGCGCCGGATGCGCCATCCGGCTGTTTGCGTGCCCGTTTCTGCTGGCGTTTCTCTTCCTGCTTGGCGGCTTTCTTCAGCTCGCGCTGGCGTTTTTCGTATTGGTAGTTCGGTTTGGCCATAGGGCAGCAGGGTCTCCATTGAGGTTTCGCCAGCAAGGCGGGGGGTCACGAATTGTGGTCTCTCCACAATAGCACCGAATCCTCGCGGCGGGGGTCAGCGCACATTGAAGGTCAAGGGCCGGTAACAGGAAGACAAGAAGCGTAAGCAGGTTCCTGATGGGATGACCGGGTGATCCTAAGCTCGACCACCATTATCTTCCTTCCAGTCTCCTTAACGCTTTTCGGGCTTCCGTCATTGCGCCACTCAGGTGGGATGGAACAACGCGGTCTGGAGGGCGCGGGCCAGGGTCTGGCCTTCGGTGACGGCGGCTTCCGGTGTGGAATGGTAGGGCTTGAGGGTCGCGATCACGCGGTGCTCGAGTTCGACATCGGTCAGGACGGGGCTTGGGTCGATGTAGCCGTTATCGTTGAGCCATTCTTCGAGGCGCTCGCGGGCGCTGGTCTGAAAGCGCTTGACCGTGCCGTTCTCAAGCTCGCGCAGGAGCGGTTCGGCTGCGCCATTCAGTTGTGTGGCCAGGTCGGCGACGGCGTCAATGAAGGTCGCACTGACCGCCTCGGAGGCCTCCAGGGCAGCGCGATCCACCGGGCGGCCGCGACCCTGGCGCCAGGCGCGAATCCATGCGCGCACGGCGTCGCTGCGCGCCAGAAGCATCTGTTGGTCGGTGGACTCCAACAGGGAGTCGGCCGGGCTTTGTAACAGTGATTCCAGTGTGCCCAGACGATCCACGCCGAGCTCCAGCAAGTGGTGCAGCAGGTCCAGGCGGTCGCGCAGCAGGTGGAACAGGTGGATGCGAGCCGGATCCTGCCAGCAGTCGATCAGCGGGACGCCGCCGATCCGCTGAGCATAGTCTTCGGGCGTATCGCGGCCGGGGGCGGGTACGGGGTTGGATTCCGGAAAAGCCAGCTGTTTGTCGCTGGCCAATGTTTGCTGCCCCCAGCGGCGTGCGGCCAGATCGATGATCTCGACGCTGGAATCCTGCGCCTGCCAGTAACGGGCGTCTTCGGGTTGGGCGGTCAGGTAGAAGACCTGACGGCCGGCCTCGTGGGCCAGTGCCTGCAGGCTTTCCGCCACGGCCCGAAAGCGATCCGGGTCTGCCGTGCCCAATGCCTCGTCGAGAAACAGCGGGAGCGCGCTGCGCCCGCGCTCGGCCTCCAGGGCAAAGGCGATGCGCACGGCCAGGAGAAGCTGCATGCATGTGCCGCTGGAGAGCTCCGTGAGCGAGCGGGTGGACCCGCTGGCGGTCTCGCGGGCGGTGAACCGCGCCGAGGTGTGAGGCGAGAACTGCAGCTCGTACTGATGGCGGGTAAAGCGCTGGAACCACTCGCGGGCCTGGCGCAGGGCCGCGGGCTGCACCGACTGTTCGTGTTCGGCCTCGACCTGATCCAGCAAGAAGTTCCCGGCCGTGGCGAACAGGGCTTGATCCAGGCGCTCCGACAGGGCATCGCGGGCCTGTTCGCGTCGGGCGCGGGCGGTTTCCAGCTGACGCGCGTGGCCGGCATGGTCGATCGCGGCCTCGATGCGGGCGATCTCCTCGCTTAGTTGATCGCGGGCGGCCGCCTGGTCTTGCAGCGCCTGGAGCTTCGCTTCCAGAGCCTCCGCGTCGTTAGCCTCGACTTCCTCCAGCAGGTCCGGGCGGTCTTCGAGGTGGCGTCGGCGGTCGCGCTCGCGCTCGTGGACCTGACCCAACTTCGTGTTCAGTTCCCGCCAGCCGGGCCACTGGCGCAGCCGCTCGCGCAAGGTCGGTTCATCGCCATCTTCCAGACCGGCGTCCTTGTAGAGTGTGGCGATCTGTTCGCGGGTCCGGATCGCGTTGGCTTGCGCCCGCTCGAGGTCGCGCCGGGCGGCCTCTTTTTCGTGCTGCGCGGTGTCCCGCGTTTGCAGCCGTGCCGCAAGGCGATCCAGACGCTGGGCCAGGCTGTCGGCCGAGGGGGCCGGGTCTGGAGGGGTGACGCTATAGCGGGACAGAAAGGCGATGACGGGGGTCCGGGTGGTATCCAGCTCGGTCGCCAGGTGCGCCTGCTCGGAACGGGCCGCGTTCACGGCCTGGCGGGCCCGGTCGTGGTTTGCGCTCAGGTGGACCCAGCGCTGCAGCGAGGCATCCAGGTGGCCGGGGTCGAAGCCGACCTGTTGGGCGATGGCGGTCAGCCGGTCTTCTTCCTGGTCCCGGGCCGTGCGACGCTCCTGGAGTTCGCGTTCAAGTTGGGCGCGCCGCTCCGCCGCTCGCCGCCCGGTCTCTGCGGTTTCCAACTCCTGTTCCAGCAGGGCAAGGCGCTGGCGGACCGGGTCGGTCTCCCAGTTTGCGGGGGGTGTCAGGCCGGTATCACGGAAGCGTGCCTTTGCGGCTTCGCGCGGGATGTTGTCCGTCGTTGGGCGGCCGAGGATGTACGTACCCCAGGCGACTGGTAGCGCGAGTGCAGCGAACGCGAGGTGCACCAGCATCGCCGCCGTGCCGATCGCGGCGGCCGCGGCGACCAGAGCGACCCCGGCGGCGAGACGACGCAGGCCGCTCCAGGGTGCTGGGCTTGGAGCGCCCAACCAATGCAACAGCTCGTCGCGCCCGCGCCGCAGTGCGTCGGGTGCGGCCAGGGCGTTCTCCACCGGGGGCAGGCTCGTGAGTTCTTCCTCACGCCGCTCGATGCCGGCCCGTAGCGTACGCAGGGCCTCCAAGGCCTCTTCCACCCGGTGGAGCGTGTCCGGGTCCAGAGCGGGGGCGGCCACCGGTGTGCCGCCCAGGTCTTCGTTGGCCTGGTCCAGCGTGACCTGGGCCTCGTGCAGCTTGCTCGAGGCCTGTTCCAGCCGTCCTTCCAACTCCTGCAGCCGGCGCACCGCGGGGCGTTGGGCGTCCACCGCATCCGTGTCCAGATCGAGGTCGGCCAGCCCGGTCTCGTCGCGGCGCTGGCCGGCCTCCTCGAGGCGCTTACAGACGAGTTGCTGTTCGTCCTCCAGACGCCGCAACTCGTCCTGGAGCGGGGCGAGGCGTTGCAGCTCGTCGCCGCGAAGCGCGTCCAGACCGGGTGGGAAGGCCGCCATCCGGGTTTCGAGGTCCCGGTGTTCGCGGCGGGCCCCCAGCAGGTCCAGGGCCCGCGAGTACTGGTCGGCCTCGAGCGCGGCGAGCTGGGTCTGCTCGCGTTGCGCCTTCAGGTCGTCCAGGCGCTGCTCGTCGCGCTGCAGGCCGCGCTGCTGCTGCGCACACTCGCGCAGTTCCTTTTCCGCAGCGGTCAGCGCTTGCGACTCGCTGCGCGCGTGGGTGGTCTTCAGGTTCAGCGCAGGATCGTCGCGCAGGGCTGGCAGGTCGTAGCCACCGGCCAGTTCGCGGGCCAGGCGCTGACCGATCTCCTGTTCGGTGCCGTGGTCGGCGTTCAGCAGGTCCTCGATGCGCAGGGTGTAGCAGTCGATGAAGCGAGCATCCGGCAGCGGGGGCGCCTCGATGCGTTCGCCATTGCGGGACCAGTACAGATCGGTCCCCAGTCGATGGGTCTGCAGCGGGCCTTCGTCTTCGACGAAGGAGGCCTCGATGTGGACGCCTGTCTGGCGTAGTTCCTGCGCATACAGCACCGCTCGCACGGCCCGCACAAGGCTCGATTTCCCGGAGGCGTTGGGGCCGACTATCACGTTCACGCTGGGCCCCAGGGCATCCAGGCGGAAGCCTGGGTGGATGCCCGGCAGCCGGACGATGTTCAGTGAGTCCAGTTTCATGCCGCCCTCACGATTCGTGCTCGCGCTGGAGCAGGAGCCGGTCGAGGGCATGCAGGGCGGCGGCCTCCAGCTGGCGGGCGATGACCTCGTCATCGGGGGTGTCGGGGGCGAGCGCGCGATAGCGCGGGTCGTGAATCACCTGGGTGAGTGGTTCGCGGGCCTGGTCCAGCAGTTCGCGGCGGGCCGCGGTGTCCGGGCCTTGCAGCAGTTGGAGCTTGCGGGCCAGCAGTGCAGCGGGGTCGCTGCCCGCGGCCAGCTCCTCGAGATCCACGGCAGGCAGGGCGTCCAGGCGCCAGTCGTGGACGAAATACAACCGGCCCCCAAAGTCCTGCGGAGTGGTGCGTGGGTCGTCGGCATGCAGGCTGCGCTCCAGGGCATGGCGTTGATCGCTGCGCCCGGTGAAGCGCAGACGGCAACCCACGGCCGCGGGCCCGTGATTCCAGGTTTCCAGCTCGGCATGCAGGGCTTCCAGGGCCTCGGTCACGCGGCGGTGGATGTCGGCCGCTTCCTGCAGGGCATCCACGGCGATCTCGAGCGTATGCCAGTACAGCGGTGCCAGTGGAATCTGCTCAATGGCCAGGTGGCCATCCGGGTTGACCTCGAGACACCAGGGTCCGTGGCGGCCGGGCTCGCCCGGGTCCATGCCGGTCAGGGAGCCCAGATAGCCCATCGGTCGCGGTGCGGCGAGTGAGTCGGGGCGGTGGATATGGCCCAGCAGCCAGGCCTCGACTGGGGCCGCCTCCAGGTCTCGGCTGCGCACCGGGGCGTGCGGGCTGCGGGACTGGTCGCGGTCGCAATGCAGCAGGCCAACGGTGGGGCAGTCGGTCGCCTTGGGGAAGTCGCCCTCCAGCGGGCTGGTGGTGACGCGTGCATCGGGGAACGACCAGCCGGCCACCCGCAGGCGCTCACCGTCCTCGCGGTGCAGGTCGCGGGTCTCCCACTGTCCGCCGGCGCCCAGCAACTCGAAGGCGGGCAGGGATTCGGCGAGCCGTGGAAGGACCTGCACATCGTGATTGCCGGCAACGCCGAGTACACGTATGCCCGCCTCGGTCAGGCGTTCGACCCCTGCTCGGAGGTCGCGGTAGGCCTCGTAGAAGTCGTCTTCCTGTTCGACCACGTCGCCGGCCAGGAGCACCGCGTCCATGTCCTGTTCCACGGCGTAGTCGACGGTGCGGCGCCAGGCAGCGGCCGGGCTGAGGTTCGCGATACCCAGCGCCTCGTCCACCGCCGGCGGGATGCGCGAGGGCTGGCGGCCGAGGTGGATATCGCCCACGCACAGGAGCTTCATGGACGCGGGGAGGCAGTCGGGGTCATGGGCGCAGTTTGGGAGAATCGTGGGGTAAAGCCAATCCCGGAGCATGGGATGGGTCCCTTCATCGGTTCTGCCCTTGTGGGACCCTGCAAGCAGGCTCCCACGGGTGTGGTCGTGCGCGGGGTCAGGTTTCGATGCCGAGTTGCCGGGGGAGCTGGCCGAGGCGGCCGAGGGTCAGGCAGGGGCGAGGGTGACCGTGCTCCCAGGGCAGGGATTGCGGGTTGAACCAGGCGGCGCGGAAGCCGGCCTGCAGGGCGCCCAGCACGTCGGCGTTGCTGTCGTCGCCGACGTGGAGGATGGCCCCGGGCGTCACGCCCGCCTGCTCGCGGGCCTGGTGGAAGATGCGCGGGTCCGGTTTGGCGGCCCCGGCCTCGCCGGCGGCGATCGCGAAATCGAAATGGTGCCCCAGAGGTGTGCGAAAGACATCGGCGTTGCCGTTGCTGATCGCACCGAGCCGGAAGTGCCGACCCAGTTGGTCGAGGACATCCTGCGCCTCGGGGTAGGGCGTGACCTCGTTGCGCGCATGCCAGAACACCTCGAAGCCCTCGCCGGAGAGATGGTCCGGGCAGCAGCCGCAGGTGTCGGCAAGCTCGCGCAGCCATTGTTTGCGCAGGCCGGTGAGGTCATGTCGCTCGTGGGCGGGCGCGGCGCGCATGAAGGCGGTGCGCGCCTGGATCAGCGCCTCGGCGTCAAACCGTTCACAAACGGCCGGGGCATGCTCGCGAAGCCAGGCATAGAACCGCGCCTCGGCGTGATGGATCACCGGCATCACCGGCCACAGGGTGTCGTCGAGGTCGAACGTCAGGCAGCGGATGCCGGACAGGTCGGGTGGATTCTTCGGTAGCATGCCCGTAGCTTAGCGGCGCTGCGCGCCTTGAGGGGCATGCCGCTAGTGGGGTTGGGGAAACCCTTCCGGTTGCGATCAACGAACACCCCCTGCATTTTGAAGACCGGTTTGAGCGGGAGCAGGATATGGATACCGAAAATGCCCAGCGTTGGCCGCGCTACGCCCGCAGCCAAAGGGTCCTGCACTGGTTGATCGCTGCCCTTGTGCTGGGTGCGCTGGTACTCGGCGGAACGATTGGTTGGTTTGGGTTCGAGGGGTTGCAGGAGCGATTTGGAGCGGCGGGGACGGACCGGATCTATACCTGGCACAAGTCCTTCGGCGTGCTGATCCTGTTTCTGATGGTGGCGCGGGTGGGCCTGCGCCTGCGTCATGGCAAACCGCCTTACGCCATGGCGCTGCCGCGGGCTCAACGAATCGCCGCCGAGTCCGTACACGGTCTGTTGTATGTGCTACTCATCGTGATGCCGGTCATCGGCTGGTGGGCCACCGCCGCCGGCGGCTACCCCGTGCAGTTGGGTCCGTTGTTCCTGCCCGGGTTGTTCCCGGAGAACGAGGCGTTGTCGGAGGTCCTGTTTGGCTGGCACCGGGCGTTGGGCATTGCCATTACCCTGCTGGCGCTGGGACACATCGCGGCGGCGTTACATCACGCGCTGGTGCGTCGGGACGGTGTGATGCAGCGGATGACTTTCGGCGGGGATCGGTCCTGACCGTCATGCTGCGCCTGCTACTGGTATTGGCGGCGCTGAACATCGTCCTGCTGGCGTTTGAGATCCCGCAGTACGCGGCCTTCGGCGGGCACTGGCTGGCATGGGAGGCGTTGTTCCTTACCGGGCTTTTTGCCCTGCTTCCGGCGGGCCGTTTGGCCCACTTTCTGGCCTGGGCCGCTGGTTTGGTGCTGCTCTCTCTGGTGGTGCTGACCCTGTTTGACGCCCTCACCCGGGCCAGCCTCACACGCCCCTTGAACGTCTGGCAGGACTGGATCCTGCTGGATGCGGTGTACCGTCTGGTTACCGGCAATCTCGGCCTTGTCGCCACTATGTTGCTGGGATTCGTGCTGGTGGTGGGCTTGATGGCCGTGATCTGGGGTGCCCACCGCGGTCTGTTCGCACTTTCATCGGGCGGCTCGAGATGGCGGCGAGTGCCAGCGGCCGCTGCGGCGGGCCTGCTGGTCGCGGGATTGGTCGGGACCCTGGCGGACCTGCGTGGCGTTGCGCCCCCTGGGACGGTGGCGCCTGGCGCGGGACTGGTCGCGCAACAGGTCACCGCCGCACAGGGCGCCGCCGCCGATAATCGCCGCTTCCGTGATGAACTGCAGCGTTTGTCCCACGAGGCCAGTGCGCAACCGCTCCCGGGACTCTCGGGGGTGGACGTGACGCTGGGCCTGATCGAGTCCTATGGGGTCTCGGCGGTGTTCGACGATCGCTATGCGCCCGTCATTCGTCCCGTACTCGACGCGCTCCAGGCCGATCTGGAGGCCGCCGATCTGCATGTGGCGACGGGGGTGCTGGAGGCGCCGATTGCCGGCGGACAGTCCTGGTTGGCACAGGCCTCGCTGCTCGCCGGCCTGCAGGTGCGCTACGCCGGGCATTACGCGGCATTGCAGACACAACCGCGCGACACGCTGGTGCAGGATTTCCGGGAAACCGGGCATCACACCGCGATGCTGGCCCCGGCCATTCAGCTCGACTGGCCGGAAGGGCGTTGGTTTGGCTGGGACCGGATCGTCGATAAGCATGCCTTTGACTACGCGGGCCCGCCCTTCTTCTGGGTGACCATGCCGGATCAGTACACTTGGTCGTTCTTCGAGGAGCAGGTGCGGGCCCCGAGCGATGAGCCGATCTTCGCCATGCTGGCGCTGGTGAGTTCGCATGCGCCGTGGACGCCAATCCTCCCTGTGATCGAGAACTGGGACACGATCGGCGATGGTGAGGTGTTCCACGAATGGGCCGGGAAGGGGCCGACGCCGGAAGCCCTGTGGCGGGACTTTGATCGGGTGCGCGAGTACTACGCGGAGTCGGTGCGCTATTCGCTGGAGGTCACCGGGGGCTATGCCGCGCGCTATGCGGACGAGGACACGCTGTTTTTCCTGCTGGGGGATCACCAGCCGGCGGCGTTGATCACTGGGCAGGACGCCAGTTGGGCGGTGCCGGTGCATGTGATCTCGGGCGATCCGGAGTTGCTGGAGCCGTTCCGCGCGCGCGGCTTTGTGCCCGGGATGCAGCCGCCGTCCGAGTTTGCCGAAGACGGGTTTGATGCCCTGCGAGGCTGGCTGCACGACGCGTTCGGCGCGTCCTCCGAAGTGGATGGGTGACGCGGCTTGTCCGCCGTCGGCCGAGCGCCTCGGTTGTCCGGCCCCATCAAGACCCTGGTTCGGCATCGGGTGTATCCGGAGACTTCGTTCAGCCGCATGCCTTTCTGTGGCTGGTCCTGGTTCGTCCTCCGGTGTTTACGTGCCTTCGGTCCACGTACTGCCGTGCGCTGACTCGCCAGCGCGCCCCGAGGTCCTTTCTTGCTTGCCCAAGAAAGGACCCAAAGAAGGGCACCCGGATTTCGCCCGGGAACCTTGCTCCAGGGCTCTCTGGCCGGCGGCGCTGAACTCGCTACGCTGCGCTTCGCTCAGACATCCAGCGCCTTCTTCCGGCCCGAAAACCCTTCCGCAAGGGGCTCCATACGGGAGGCGAAGGTCAAGACAGAAGGTGTTCCGCCCCCCGGACATAACAATAGGCAATGCCGTTCGAAGGCCCCGGCGCCCGCTACGCGGGCGCGGCACGCCATGGCCGCAGGCCGAGCGTGCCCGAGATGATCGAAGGCCTAGCCATCATCCATTAGCAACAACGCCGGGATGGCCGTTGTCTTGACCTGCCTCCCCGTTGTCGTCGCGCCGAGCGGAGAGGGTTTTCGCGGGAGAAGAGGCGCTGGATGTCTGAGCGGAGCCGAAGGCGCAGCGAGTTCAGCGCCGCCCGCGAAAACCCTCGGAGCGAGGGAAACCCCGGCCCGCGCAGCGGGCCGGGGTCGCGGCAGTCGGGCGTGTTTCTTGGGGACTTCTTTGCACGAGCAAAGAAGTAACTCGGGGCGCGCTGGCGAGTCAGCGCCTGGCAGGTCGCGGACCGAAGGCACCATAAACACCGGATGCCACTCCAGGACCAGCCACTACCAGGCAGGAGGCGGGTAAAGGGCAGGGAAACGTGGGAGGGCGAAGAACACCGGCTCCCGCGCTCGCGATGGCGGAAGCCGGTGGGACTAGAAGTTTTCGGTGGAGGTGAACAGGCCGACGCGGAGGTCGTGGGCCTCGTAGATCGGCCGCCCGTCGACCTTGACGATGCCGTCGCCGATGCCGAGCACCAGCTTGCGCGAGATCACCCGCTTCATGTCGATGTGGTAGGTGACCTTCTTGGCGGTCGGCAGGACCTGACCGGTGAACTTGACCTCGCCGACGCCCAGGGCGCGGCCGCGGCCGGGGTTGCCGAGCCATGCCAGATAGAAGCCGACGAGCTGCCACATGGCGTCCAGCCCAAGGCAGCCGGGCATCACCGGGTCGCCGGGGAAGTGACAGGCGAAGAACCACAGATCGGGATGGATATCCAGCTCGGCGATCATTTCGCCCTTGCCGTACTGGCCACCGTCGCTGTTGATCTCCAGCACGCGGTCCATCATCAGCATGTTGGGGACCGGTAGCTGGGCATTGCCGGGGCCGAACATGTTGCCGTGGCCACAGGCCAGGAGTTCGTCGCGATCGTACTGATTCTTCTGCATGGGAGCGCCGCTCGGGGAAAAGGCCGGTATTGGACCGAAACCCGCGCACAAAAGCAATTGCGGCGGGTTTCGGTGGTGCGCTGATGGCCTTTAAGGAAACACTGATTACTGTGCCCGCTCGCGCTCGAGTCGCTTTTGCGTGCGAACAAGGCGCGGTGACCGCCGTGCAGTCATTCTGCACAAGGGAACCGCAACGCCGTTCCCACGTAAAAGCGGCCAAGCCCCTGGTTTCAATGGCTTGCGGGGTTGGCGCCCCAGGTTCCCCGATCCCGCGTTGCGGCCCTTGCCGGTAGAACCACTACCGGCTGCGCACCGCGCCTGGTCTCGAAAAACCTGGGGTACCAACGCGAGCGTGCACAGTAATCAGTGTTTCCTTAATCAGGCGTCGGAGGGATACCGTAGCAGTTCGGCGAGGGTAAAGAAGCGATCGCCGCGCAGGTAACCGGCCTGGATGTCGGCGACCAGTGCCCCTGGGCGGCCCTTATTGTCGTGTTCGGCGACCCAGTGTGAAGGGACGGTATCCAGGATGTGGGTACAGGCCAGACGGCCATCTTCCAGGTGGCTGGCGTGTACTTCGCCGGTTTGGCGGTCGCGAAAGGCCGGGAGCCAGCCGGCGGTAAAGCCGGCATCCAGCCAGGCGGGATTCTCGGTGCGGGCCGGTAGTGGGGCTGGCAGAAGGTCGAGGCTGAGCATCGCGAAGTCTCCGGGGATTTAAATCGAGTATCGGCGTCAGCGGCACAAACTTGAGACTAAGATCCACGGGTCTGGTCGAGAACGGGCATCTGCGGGGATGATCCGACATAATCGGCGGGCCGTATGGAGGTCGGAGTTGCGCTGGGGATGGCGGGCACGGACCATGCGGTAAAAGAACAACAAGCAAGGGGTTGCCGTGGCCGTCACTGTGTTGCTTTGGGTACTGGGGATTGTTGTCGCGATTGTGGTGCTGGACCTGGCACGGCGACCCTTGCGGAGGTTGTTGGTGGGGGTGACGGGTGGCGCTACACGCCTGGTATGCGCCTTGCGGCGCCAGGTCCTGCACCTGCGCGACTCGGCCTTGCGCTGGCACCACACTCATCTGGCGCGCCTGGAGGCGGAACGTGTGCATGTGGCGGTCCATGCCCTTGAGCGGCGCTATGGGCATCTGGTGGGGCATGACCTGGCGGAGATCCCGGACCTGCGCCAGCAGGTGCACGAGACGCTGCGGGAGCTGGAGGATGCCTATACGCGTGACGAGGGACGTCTGTCCGCCGAGCCGGCCTGGGTGAGTCGGCTGGAGGCGCTGATCAGCACGCCGGTAAGCAATAGCCCTCAGGGTCAGCGACTGGCGCATGACATGCAGGAAACCGTGTTGCGGATCGCGCGACTGGGGATGGAAGAGCACCGCCAGATGGCGAGTGGCTTGTTGTCCGCCCGGCGCCGGATGGAAGCACCGCTGCACGAGCTGACCGCGCGGCTGGAACAAGTACATCGGAGGCTGGCGGACCTGCAGCGTCAGGGGGAGCGGCTGGACAATGGGCTTGCACGGTGTGAGAGCCGTGATCATCCAGCACAGCGGCATTTGCCAGCATATGCTCAAGCCGGTAGCCAATGGCTGCTGGGCGTCGCCGGACTCGTGCTGACCGGGGCCGCAGTGGTGGTGTATCAGCGTCTGTTCGATCCGGCCCTGGGCGCGCAGTTTCCAGCCTCGGTCGAAGCCGGAGGCGTCGCCTTCCCGGATCTTGTGGTCGCGATCTTGCTGGGGACCGCAGCGGTCAGCGGTTGGTTGTTGGCCGAGGCACGGGGGGCTTCAAGGTTGTTGCCGCAAGCCCTGATGGACGGCAGCGAGGGTGTGCGCCGGGCACTGGTCGCCGTTGCGGTCGGGGTGTTGGCCGCAATCGTGCTGATCTCCGGTTTGGGTGGTTTTCACCTGGAGTGGGTGGCCTATCGTCAGGAGCTGATGGCGACTCTATTGGAAGGTGAGGAATCCCCACCATTGATGCTGGACCTGTTCGAGCAGTCCGTAGGGGCGCTTCTCGGGCTGGTGATTCCGTTGATTGTGGCGTTGGCGCCCGTGTGGCTGGTGGGGGTACTGCAGGCGACCCGGGTAATGCTGGGAGGGCTTTTGAGCCTGTTGCTGGCCCTGCTGGCCGGGGTGTTGTATCTGCTGGCGGTGACCGCGGCACAGATCCGCCGCTTGTTGCCGGTGGTGTTTGATCTGATCACGTTCCCGTCGCGAGCGGTGCGCGAACGCCTTGCGTGAAACATACGTTGCCGGGAATGTGAACTCGATCAACACCTGACATGCGCCGCACCCTCGGCGGTCGATTCGCGCGGTAGAATGCGGCGCCGTTGATCCCGACTAATCAAGAGATGGCAGCAGACATGACGATGAGAGGGTGGCCGATGCGCGCGCTAGCGCTGGTTCTGGGTGGTTTGCTGGTGCTGGCATGGAGTGGTGCCTCCGCGCAACAGACCCGGTACGTCAGCGAAGAGCTGGAAGTGGGTGTGCGCGGTGGCCCGTCCAATCAGAACCGGATCATCAGTTCGGTGCGTGCGGGGCAGCCGCTTACGGTGATGGAGCAGTCCGGCGATGGCTGGAGTCGGGTGCGACTCCCGAGTGGAACGGAGGCCTGGATCCTGACGCGCTATCTGCAGGACGAGCCCCATTCGCGGGAGCGGTTGGAAGAAGTCGAGGCCGAGCTCGCCGAGATCCGGTCGGGATCCGATGACCAGGAAGGTCGGATTGCGGAGCTGCTGGATCAACGCAATGCCCTGACCAGCGAGCGTGACGAGCTGCAGGGACAGATCGGGGATATGGAAACCGAGCTGGATGAGTTGCGCGAGATTGCGGCACGCCCGCAGGAGATCCAGCGCGAGAACCGTCGTCTGGAAGAGGACCTGATCGAGGCGCGCGACTCGGCCGACGAGTATCGCCGCCAGGTCGAAGTGATGCAGGCCGACAGTCAGCGCAAATGGTTCATGACTGGGGCCCTGGTGACCGTGGGCTCGGTCATCCTCGGAATCATTCTGACCCGAATCCCCGCCCGTAGGCGCCGCAGCGACTGGTAGACGCCAGAGCGACTGGGTTTGACTGGGGCGGACGTGAGGAATTTCAAGTTTCTTGCGCGGTCCCACCCGAGTCGTTAGGCTTCCGCAACCGTTTGACCTGGGCGTCGCGCCTCAAGGCGTGCTGAACGGCGTTGAGCGGTAACGCAGGACCCTTCACGCGCGGCGATCGGCCGCGTCCATGGCGCGGAATCGAAAGGACTGAGCTGGCCGGATGCTGTACGCGATTCTGTCAACATTCCTGGTGGCGGCGATTGCCCCCACGGTCCATCGCGTGACCGGCCGCTCCAGCGGCTGGGTGCTGGGCCTGTTGCCGGCTGCGCTGTTCGTTTACTTCCTTAGCTTCCTGCCCGCCGTTTCCAGCGGCGAGTCGATTGTGCTGGTCTGGCCGTGGCTGCCGGGGCTGGATATCCAGCTCTCGTTCCTGGTCGACGGCCTGTCGCTGCTGTTCGCGTTGCTGATCTCAGGCATTGGCTTTTTCATCGTTACCTATGCCGGTCGCTACCTTGAGGGGCATCGCGATCTCGGGCGGTTCTACGTCATTATCCTCGCCTTCATGGGCTCCATGCTGGGCCTGGTGTTGGCGGATAATCTGGTCGCGATGTTCGTGTTCTGGGAACTGACCAGCATCACGTCCTACCTGCTGATTGGCTACAACCACGAGAACGCGGACGCCCGCAAGTACGCCCTGCAGGGCCTGTTCGTCACCGTAGGCGGCGGTCTGGCGCTGCTGGCCGGGATCATCATGCTGGCGATGGCCGGCGGGTCCTGGGAGCTGTCGGAGATCCTCAACAACGGCGACGTGGTCCGCGAGCATGCGCTGTACCTGCCGTTGTTGTTGCTGATCCTGTTGGGGGCCTTCACCAAGTCGGCCCAGGTCCCGTTCCACTTCTGGTTGCCGCGCGCGATGGCGGCGCCGACCCCGGTTTCCGCCTACCTGCATTCGGCCACTATGGTGAAGGCCGGCGTGTACCTGATGGCGCGCCTGAATCCCTCGCTGGGCGGGACCGATATCTGGTTTACCACGCTGGCGCTGTTTGGCGCGGTGACGATGTTTACCGGTGTGTTCCTGGCCTTTCGCTCCACCGGCGTGAAGAAGGTCCTGGCGTACTCCACCGTGATGGCACTGGGTACGCTGACCATGCTGATCGGGATCGGCACCGAGACCGCGTTGATGGCGGCGATGGCCTTCCTGCTGGCGCATTCGTTGTACAAGGGCGCGCTGTTCATGGTCGCGGGCATCCTCGATCACGAGGCCGGGGCCAAGGACTTCCTGCAGACTGGGGGGCTGCGCAGTGCGCTCCCGGTGACGGCGGCGTTCGCGATCCTGGCGGCCCTGTCGCTGGGTGGGGTCATCCCTCTGTTCGGATTCGTCGCTAAGGAACTGATGCTGGAGGCAGTGCTGGAGGCCCCGAGTCTGGGCGGTATTCTGGCGCTGCTGGCCGTGCTGACTGCGATCCTGGGGGTGGCGGTGGCCGCGATCGTCGGTATCCGTCCCTGGTTCGGGGCACGGGTGGAAACGCCCAAAACCCCGCATCACGATGCCCCGGTGGCGATGCTGGCGGGTCCTGCCGTACTCGCTAGTCTCGGCCTGATCTTCGGCCTGGGGCCGGGTCTGGCGGATCAGGGGCTGGTCAACGCCGCGGCGGCCAGCGTGCAGGGCGCGCCGGTGGACGGCTACCTGTCGTTGTGGCACGGCATCAACTGGCCGCTGGCGATCTCGGCCTTCAGCCTGGTCGCGGGCGGGGTGCTGTACTGGCGCTGGGAGCAGGCGCGCCGCGCGTTGGCCTGGGTGGATCGCGCAGCCGAATACGGCCCCGAGAAGGGCTATTTCAAGATGATGGACGGCTTGGTCTGGATCTCCGAGTGGCAGACCCGCGTGCTGCAGAACGGCTACCTGCGCTACTACGTGATCGTGATTGTGGTCATGACTGCGGGTCTGGTTGGTTTCACCGCTCAGCTGTTCGGAGTTGGGGTGGGCTCGTTGAACCTCGAGCGCCTGGAGGTCCATGAGATGGCGATCCTCGCCATCCTGGTCGCTTCCATGCTGTATGCCGTGCTGACCCGATCCCGCTTGGGCGGTGTCGCCGCGCTGGGTTCACTGGGCTTCACCGTGGCGCTGGTCTACGTGCTCTACAGTGCGGCGGATGTCGGTATTACCCAGGTGCTGGTCGAGACCCTGACCGTGATCCTGCTGGTGCTCGTGCTGTTCCGCCTCCCGGGCTTCCTCAATCTGTCGTCCACCGCGCTGCGTATCCGCGACGCCGGCATTGCCCTGGTGATGGGCGGCATGATCACGCTGCTGATCCTGAGCACCCTGGACGCGCGCCTGTTTCCGTCGATCTCGCAGTACTTCATTGATGAGTCGGTGCCCTCGGGCTATGGCCGGAACATCGTGAATGTGGTGCTGGTCGACTTCCGCGCGCTGGATACGCTGGGCGAGATCTTCGTGCTGGCCCTGGCCGCGATCGGGGTGTACGCGATGATCCGGTTCCGTGCGGAGGACCGCCGATGAACATGCACTCGCTAATCCTGCGCACGGCGGGGCACTTCCTGCTGCCGCTGCTGCTGCTGTTCTCCGTATTCCTGCTGTTGCGTGGGCATGACGAGCCGGGCGGTGGCTTTATCGGTGGCCTGGTCGCGGCCGCCGCGATCGTGCTGTACCTGTTCTCGATGGATATCCAGTCGGCACGCAAGGTGTTGCGAGTGGATCCGCGCGATGTGCTCGGGACCGGGATGGTGCTGGCGGTGATCAGTGCGATCCCGGGGGTTTTCCGGGGCCAGCCCTTCTTTACTGCGCAGTGGTGGGAATTCACCGCGCCGCTGTTTGGCGAGATCAAGCTTTCGACCGTGCTGATCTTCGACATTGGGGTGTACCTCGTGGTGATCGGCTCGGTATTGACCATCATGCTGACCCTCGCGGAGGCGGAGGAGTAATGGAAGTCGTCATGGCCATCGTGGTCGGCGGCCTCTACGCCGCGGCCATCTACATGATGCTGCGCCGTTCGATCGTGAAGCTGGTGATCGGGCTGGTGCTGCTGTCGAATGCTGCGAATCTGCTGATCTTCACGGTGGCCGGCATGACCTCGGGGGCGCCACCACTGATTTCACCGGGTGACACGGTGCCCGAAGGCGTATCCGCCGATCCGCTGGCCCAGGCCGTGGTGCTGACCGCGATCGTGATCGGGTTTGGGGTGCTGGCGTTCGCCGTGGTGCTGATCCACCGCGCCTATGAGGTGGTGCAGGCCGACGACATGGACCAGATGAAGGACACCGATCGATGATGATTTCGGTGGCCCTTCCGGTCGTGCTGCCGCTGCTGTTTGGCGCACTGTCCGTGATGCTCTGGCGCTCGCACTTCGCGCAGCGCTCCCTCGGCGTGATCGGGACCGGCGCGATGCTGGTGGTGTCCGTCTGGCTGCTGGCCGATACCTGGGAGCACGGCCATGTGGTGATGGAGATGGGCTCGTGGCCGGCGCCGTTCGGCATCGTGCTGGTCTCCGACATGCTGGCGGCGATCATGGTGGTGTTGACCGGCATCATCGGGTTTGCCACCGCAATCTATTCGCTCTCGGGCATCGGCAAGATGTCGGAGAAGTTCGGGTACTACCCGCTGCTGCATCTGTTGCTGGCCGGCGTGAACGGCGCCTTCCTGACCGGCGACATCTTCAACCTTTACGTGTGGTTCGAGGTGATGCTGGTCGCCTCCTTCGCGCTGCTGATCCTGGGGGGGGAGCGAGCGCAGATGGAAGGGGCGATCAAGTACGTCACCCTGAACCTGCTGTCGTCGATGATCTTCCTGACCGCAATCGGCCTGACCTACGGGCTGACCGGTACACTGAACATGGCCGACATCGCGGACAAGCTGTCTACGGTGGAGGACACCGGGCTGGTCACCGTGATCGCGATGCTGTACCTGGTCGCGTTCGGGGTGAAGGCGGCGGCGTTCCCGTTCTTCTTCTGGCTGCCGGCGTCCTATCACACGCCCAAGGTCGCGGTCTCCGCGCTGTTCGCGGGCCTGCTGACCAAGGTGGGGGTGTACGCGCTCTATCGCGTGTTCACGCTGATCTTCAATCAAGAGGTGGACTTTACCCACGAGATCCTGCTGTGGGTGGCGGCCGCGACCATGCTGACCGGCGTGCTCGGGGCCGCGGCGCACTACGAGTTCCGGCGCATCCTGTCATTCCACATCATTAGCCAGATCGGTTACATGATCCTGGGTCTGGCACTGTTCACGCCGCTGGCTATCGTGGGCGGCGTGTTCTACATCATGCACCACATCATCGTGAAGGCGAATCTGTTCCTGATCAGCGGGATCACCTTCGTGATGAAGGGGACCCACGAGCTGAAGCTGATGGGCGGGATCTATCGCACCCACCCGATGCTCGGCGTGTTGTTCCTGATCCCGGCGCTGTCGCTGGCCGGTCTGCCGCCGCTGTCCGGATTCTTCGCCAAGTTCATTATCATCCGCGCCGGTATCGAGGCCGAGGCCTACTGGGCGGTGGCGGTCGCACTGGTGGTGGGGCTGCTGACGCTGTATTCGATGATCAAGATCTGGGCCGAGGTATTCTGGAAGGCCCAGCCGGAAGGCGTGGAGACCGATGATGTGACCTCCGGTCCGATGGTCTGGATGTGGGTCCCGGTGATCATGCTCGCACTGATGACCGTGGCCATTGGCCTGTACGGCGAGCCGATCTATCAGATGGCGGCGATGTCGGCCGAGCAACTGCTGGATCCGTCGCAATACATTGAAGCGGTCCTCGGGGAGAGCCGCCAATGATCGCCTTGACCTGGAATATAGCGTTGGCCCTGATCTGGGTCTTCCTGACCGGTACCTTTACCGCCGGGAACCTGCTGGTGGGGTTCTTTCTCGGCTACGTGCTGCTGGCCTTTGCCCTGCGCGACATGCCGGGGTTTGCCAGTTACGCGCGGCGGGTGCCGAAGTTCATCGCGTTTATTGGTTATTTCCTGTGGGAGCTATTCCTGTCGAACCTGAAAGTGGCCTACGACGTGATCACGCCGACCCACCATATGGTGCCGGGTGTCATCGCGTTCCCACTGGAAGCGAAGACCGACGGGGAGATCACCATCGTCGCGAATCTGATCTCTTTGACACCGGGGACCCTGAGCCTGGACGTGTCCACCGACAAGAAGGTGCTCTATATCCACGTGATGTACCTGGAGGACCGGGATGAGGTCATTCGGTCCATCAAGTACCTGGAGCACCGAGCCCTGGAGGTCCTGCGGTAACGCGGGGTGTGACGATGTTCGAAATTGCACTGCTGACGGCCAATGGTCTTTTGAGTCTCGCACTGGTGCTGGGGTTCTGGCGCCTGCTGCAGGGGCCGACGCTGCCGGATCGTGTGGTCGCCCTGGAGCTGATTGCCTCGCTAACCATCGGCTTCATTGCGGTCTATGTGATCTCCAGTGGCCGTACGCCGTTTATCGATGTGGCCATGGTGCTGGCGTTGACGGCCTTCCTGGCGGCAGTCGGCTTTGCCCGTTACCTCGAGAAAGGGGGGCATCGCGAAAATGATTGAGTTCCTGACCGGATTGTTCCTGGTGGTCGGCGCGGCCTTTATGGTGGTCGCGGCCCTGGGTCTGGTTCGTATGCCGGATCTGCCGATGCGGTTGCATGCGACCACCAAGGCCGGCGTACTGGGGGCCGGCCTGATGATGGTCGGGGTCGCGGTGTACTTCGGTGACGGCGGCGTGACCACGCGCGCGGTGGCGGTGATCGGCTTCCTGCTGTTGACCGCCCCGGTGGCCGCCCATGCGATCGGGCGCGCCGGGTATTTCGTCGGTGTTCCGCTGTGGGAAAACAGCAAGACCGACGAGCTGAAGGGGCGCTACGACGAGAAGACCCACACCCTGTCTTCGCCGCCGGAGATGCACGAGCCCGAGGATCAGGACGACGCATCCCGCTGAGACCGATGCTTTTCGGCATACCCAGCAAGCCCCGTGGCCATGCCGCGGGACTTGTTTGGGGCCGGCGCGGCCGGAGCGAGAACACCCATCTGCGTTTAGAGGCCACGCGGTCTTCCCGGCCGGAGTGAAGCGTATAGCCGGAATCTCCGGCGTCAGAAAGAACCCGGATGCTCGAGATGACCACCGGTTCAGCACACCCCAAAAATCGTAGGAGCCTGCTTGCAGGCGAAGCCCCTGCCAAAATTAGAGGTGGTCAGGAGAATTCGCCTGCAAGCAGGCTCCTACAGGGGGCTATGGAGGCGCGGTCGGGGGGTGACAAAAAAGCCGGGGCGCAAGGCCCCGGCAATGGGTACAGTCGTTGGAGAGACGACAGTTCCTGGATCGCGACCCTCAGGCCGCGTGTGTCTCCTTCGCCTCGCGTGCGGCCTGCGCCTGCTCCGGATCATAGGCGGCTCCGGACCACAGCATTTCGTAGGCAATCTCTTCGTTCCCGTTCTCGCACAGCTCGAGGACCTGCTGGAATAGCGGCTGGAACGTCTCACTCTGGTGCGAGGCTTCGTGTTCCTCGAAACTGTTCCAGAAGGTGATAATCAGCGCTTCCTTGTCCTTCATCGGGCTTTCGACCGCCTGCCCAATGGTGGAGCCCTCGTTGGAGACGGACCCGGAATTCAGGGCGACGAAGCCGCCGACGAAGCCCGTGTCCGAGTGGTAGGTCTTCACGTTCTCGCACAGCACCGCGACGCGTTCCTGCAGGTCATCGATGGTGTATTCCGGCTTGAGGATCACACGGTTGATGGTGACCACACCGTCGGCCGGGAAGTTGTTGATCAGCTGGCTCATAACGTCCTCCTTTTCGGGGGAAGGTGCCCGAAGGCACGGGAAGCTCATTCAGTTAGTAAGCAACTTCTAATTGAAGTTCCTGAGTACGTTACTCGGTTATTCGGTGACGTCAAAATATCGCTTACTAAATGGGCGGACTCGGCCTCGAAGGGGCTTTGCGCCGCCACGTCGCGCACCCTTGCTGATCTCTCATCTTTTCTCTATCGTGTATTCAAACGAATATTGGAATAACTGATCATGTCGGGTCGTGAACTGAAAGATTTGCTGTATGACCAGGTCGCGCGCATTGCTCGGGCCGCAGCGAGCCCCAAGCGCCTCGAATTGATCGAGCTGCTGGTGCAGGGCGAAAAGAGTGTTGAGCAATTGGCGGCCGACGCCGAGATCAGCGTGAAGCTGACCAGTGCCCACTTGAAACAGCTGCGCCAAGCCCGTCTGGTCGAGGCCCGGCGTGAGGGTCGGCGGATGTTCTATCGCCTGGTGGACCAGCATGTGGCCGATTTCTGGGTGCTGCTGCGCACGCTGGCCGAGGAGCGGCTGCTTGAACTACAGGCCGCTACCCGGCAGATGGCCGAGGGCCCTGGCGAGCTGGCCCCGATGGCCGGAGCCGAGTTGCTGGATCAGGCGCGGCGAGGGGATTTGATCGTGCTGGATGTGCGGCCGGGCATGGAATATGCGAAAGGGCATCTGCCCTATGCGCGCTCGATACCGGTCAATGAACTGCGTACTCGCCTCGGAGAGTTGCCGAAGGACCGACCCGTGGTGGCGTATTGCCGTGGGCCCTACTGCCTGATGGCCCGGGAGGCGGTGGAGATTCTGGGTGAGCACGGCATCCACGCCAGTCGATTCGACGACGGCATTGCCGAATGGCGTTATCAAGGCTTGCCATTGGAGATGGAGTCGGATCAAAAGGAGGCCACGGAATGACCGACGATCACAAGGCCGCTGAGGCCTACGCCCATCTGACGCACGGCATTCGGGATAACCTCGGTCAGTTTGGTCAGCAGCTGATCCAGGTCTTCTTCGTGGGCCTGACCATCGGGATGATGCGCACGGTGGTGCCGGCGCTGGCGGAGAGCGAGTTCGGCGTGGCCGAGGGCTCGTTCATGCTGTTGACGGCGTTCGTGGTTGCCTTCGGGGTGGTGAAGGGGGTGCTCAATTTCGTGGCCGGGCGCCTGTCCGAACGGTTCGGACGCAAGACGGTTCTGATGCTGGGCTGGATTGCCGCCATCCCGATCCCGTTCATGATCCTCTATGCGCCGTCCTGGAGCTGGATTGTCGCGGCTACGGTGCTGCTGGGCGTGAATCAGGGGCTGGCCTGGTCGATGACGCAAACGTCCAAGATGGATATCACCCGCGCGGACGAACGCGGCTTCACGATGGGCATGAACGAGTTCTCCGGCTATGTCGGGGTCGCCGTGGCCGGGATCGTGACCGGTTACATGGCCGCCGCCGTTGGCCCGCGCATGGGTCTCTTGATCTTCGGTCTGGTGGTGATTGCCGTGGCCATCGTGATGACCGCGCTCTTCGTGCGCGAGACCCTCGATTGGGCCAAAGCCGAGGGCGCTCGGCATGCGGCGGGGCAGTCCACCGGTCCGGTCGCTCGTTACCCAAAGAATATTTCCGACACACCGACCACCTGGGAGGTGTTCACCCTGATGTCCTGGCGCGACCGACGCATGGCGGCGTTCAGCCAGGCGGGGCTGGTGGAGAAGTTCGTGGATGCCCTGGTCTGGGTGTTCTACCCCGTATTCCTGTACCAGCAGGGGCTCAGCCTGGCGGCGATCGGCTGGGTGGTAGGGATCTATGGCTTCGTTTGGGGCGGCTCGCAGTTCGTCACCGGGCGGCTGTCCGACCACATCGGGCGCCTGCAACCTATTGTCTGGGGCATGTGGATCTGCGGTGGTGGGGTGGCGCTCACATTGCTGGGCGAGGGCGTGCTGTGGTGGTCATTTGCCGCGGCGGTGACCGGCTTCGGGATGGCGCTGCTGTATCCCAACCTCAGTGCGGCGGTGGCGGATATTGCCCATCCGAACTGGCGCGGCTCGGCGATCGGGACCTATCGGTTCTGGCGTGATCTTGGCTATGGCGTGGGTGCGCTGGGGCTGGGCATCGTCGCCCACCTGGGCGGCTCGGTGATCTGGGGCTTCTGGTTCGTGGTGATCGCGATATTCCTCTCCGGCGCCCTGGTCTGGTGGTGGGGCGAGGAGACGCATCCGCGCCTGAATCCGGAGGACTGAATCACCAGCGCGCCCGGTCCCACATCTCCGGGTTGGCCCAAAAGCGGGCGTTCAGCCAGTCCGGGGTGAGCTTGTAGTCGTACAGGCTGGTGCGATAGACGGCGTGATCCGGCGCGGCGGCCTCCGCCTCGGGATCGCGCCGGAATCCGAGCGCAAGGAAATCGTTCAGGTCCCAACGTGGATCGTCCAGCCGGTGCAGGATCAGCACCTCGTCGGCCCAGCGGTCGCGCAGGCCTCCCAGCAGTTGTTGTCCCGTGGTGACGTCCAGTTCGCTGAGTGTGTCCGGAAGCAGCACCAGCGGTATACGCTGTTCGGGTGGCCGGTCGAGAAATGCCGCCACCGTCTCCTGCTCCACGTCCGGCGGGCGGCCCGCGGCCTCCGGGGCGGTGACCAGCAGGACGGCGCGCCCGTCGCGCAGGCGCTGCGGCAGGTGGCGGCGCAGGACGTCGATGTCGATCAAGTGATACCTCCCCCGGTGTTCGGCGTCGGCCCCGTCCCGGGGCCGCGTTCGTTATACTCTAAAGGACTCTCACTTCTACTGCGGACCCGTCAGAAGGAAGCCTCTCCATGTCCAAGGAACTGCTGACCGAATTCCTCTCCAAACACCCGATCTCCGCGTCGCTGACGCCGGCCGAGGTCGAGGTTCTGCTCGAATACCTGGAGGTGCTGGAGACCCACCACAAGCAGGTGATCGCCGATATCGGCGAGGTCGGAGAGTCGCTGTTCTTCGTGGTTAGTGGGACCGCCGCGCTATACCACGATGACGGGAGCCAGGAGATCGAGGTCGGCCGCATGCAGACTGGCGAGTTGGCCGGGTCCATGTCCTTCTTTGACCGGGTGCCGCGCGGGGTCCGTATGCGCGCCCTCAGCGACAATACGCGCCTGCTGCGCCTGTCGCGCTCGATGTACGATCGCCTGCGTGTCGAGCAGCCCTACATCGCGGTGAACCTGCTGGAGTTCGCAATCATCAGTCTGGATCACCTGATTCGCCGGGTCTCCGAGGACGTGGCCACCTACGCCCACTACCTCTACTCGCCGGGCAAGAAGTAACGGCGGCCGCGAGCCGAGACCCGCGTGCTCGCCAGCCTGCAGACGGTCGCCGAACACCTGCTCCTGCCACCGGGGCTCGGCATGGTGCTGACCCTGGTTGGGATCGCCTTTTGGCGGGCGGACTGGCGCGGTGGCCGGCCGTTGCTGGCGGTTGGGTTGCTGGCCCTCGTTCTGCCCAGTCTCAATATTGTCGCTCAGCCGCTGGCTCACAGCATCGAACGCGACCTGCGCGATCAGGTCCTGGCCGTAGGGCGGGCGGATGCCATCGTGGTGTTGGGGGGCGGGCGCCTGCCCGGGCGTGGCGAGGATGGCGGCCGGGATGCGCTGAATCCCCAGACCCACGAACGTGTGCGCCACGCCGCGCGGCTGCACCGGGACACCGGGCTGCCAATCCTGGTCTCGGGTGGCAGTCCTGGTGCCCTGCCCGGTCGGCGGTCGGAGGCGGAGCTGATGGCGGCGGCATTGCAAGGTGATCTTGGGGTGCCGGTGCGTTGGCTGGAGAACACCTCGCGCAATACCTGCGAGAACGCCACACATACCCGCCAGCGTCTGCAAAACAGCGATGTGCAACGAGTCCTGGTAGTGACCCAGGCACTCCACATGCCGAGGGCCCTGGCCTGCTTCGAACGCGCTGGCATGGCGGCCGATCCGGCCCCCGCGGGCTTTCGAGGTCCGACCGGGGATCCGCGCCAGATCACGGACTTTCTGCCGCGTTGGGAGGCACTGGAGACCTCCCAGTTTGCCCTGCGCGAATGGCTCGCCCGGCTGGCGCGGCCCCTGCGTGACCGCTTGCAAGGGCGGAGCGACCCCGCCTGATGCAGCGATGGCGCCGTCCACCGGTGTGGCGTGTCGCGGCGGTCGGTCTGCTGCTTTGCGGATGGACGGGCCTGAGTGTTGCGGCGGATTCCGAGCCTCCCCCGGAGGAGGGCATTCAACTGGATTTGAAGATCGAATCGCTGTTGCGTGATGGTCTTGATGCCCGAGGTCTGAGTTCGCGAGTTCGGTGGTCGCAGGCGGGGTTGTCGCTGGAGGTCAGGGCCGAGCAGTTCACCTTGCCCGAGCCCGTCGGGGTGTTGAAGCGGGTGCGTGTGGAGTGTCCCGACCTGCGGGTCAGTCGGGCACAGATACGTTGCGATGCCGCGCGACTGTGGGGCGATGCCGGGGATCTGGACCTGCGCGGCGCCCCGGTGAGCCTGCGCTGGGGGCGAGAGAGCGGTGAGCTTACCCTGGCGGGCTCATGGCCTGGCTGGTTTGGGGCGCGGGGCGAAGTGCGTGCGCATCTCGATCCAGCACGAGGCTGGGAGGTGCGCGCCGACCTGCGGGAATTCGACCTGGCAGCGCTCGCCGCTTCGCCGCGGCTACCACTGGAGCTCCCGGTCGACTTAGGACAGGGCCTCGCGGATCTGACACTGGACTGGCGCGAAGGAAGGCGCTCTCAGGCGACCCTGGTGATACGCGACCTCGCCTTTAGTGACGCCCTTGGCTTGCAGGCTGGCGAGGAGCTGGACGGCCGTCTCCAGCTCGTGGGGGATGCCCGGGGCTGGGATGTGGACGCATCACTGACGGCGGGGGTGGTCTTCGTCGATCCATGGTTTGTGGATGTCGAAACCGATGGCCCGTTGGTGCTCGCGGCGCGTGGCCTGGTAGCCGATGCGGCTACCCAGGAGGGGCGTGCCGACACGCTGGCGTTGGACTATGGCGAGGCGCTTGCGGTGCGCGGTCGGGCCCTGGAGTTCGCGCCGGAGCGGGGGCTGGATGGCGTATTCGACGCCGAGGTCCGGGCGTTGGAGGTGGTTTACGATGCGCTGTTGTCTCCCTGGCTGGTGGGCACGCCCCTGGGTGATTTGGAGACGAAGGGGCGCATGAACGTCGGGTTAGAGCTGCAGGCGTCCGCGCCGCGCAATGCCCGGGCTCAATGGTCCTCTCTGGAAGCCGAGGATCGGCGTGGGCGTTTTGGAATCCACGGCGCGTCCGGCGATCTGGATTGGTCGGATAGCGTGCCGGGTCAGCCGGGCCGGATTGCGCTGGAAGGTGCCCATCTGTACGGATTGCCGTTCGAGGGTTTCGTTGCCCAGGTACGAGCGCGCCCACAGGGCCTGGAGCTTCTGGAGCCGACCGAGATCCCGATCCTGGATGGTGGCTTGCGGATCGGGGCTTTCAATGTGCAGCAGACTGAGACCGGACCGGATGTGCAGTTCCAGGGCGGGATTCGCGCCATCAGTCTGGAGCCGTTGACCGAGGTCCTGGGCTGGCCTCGATTCTCGGGGCAGATCGCCGGGATGATCCCGCGCGTGCGCCTGGAGGATGGGGATCTGAACGTCGATGGTCGCTTGCTGGTCCAGGTGTTCGATGGCGAGGTCATTTTGCGCGATGTCTATATCCACGATCTGTTCGGGTATGCCCCGGAGCTTGGGTTATCGACCCAGATCCAGCGGCTGGACCTGGAGCTGGTCACGCGGGCGTTCGATATAGGACGCGTTCAGGGACGGTTGTCAGGACATGTGAACGACTTGGTCATGATCGACTGGTCCCCGGTTCACATGGATCTGGAGCTGATGACGCCGATGGATCATCCGGGCCGCCGGCGCATTAGCCAACGCGCAGTGGAGAACATCACCGAGTTGGGCGGTGGGATCCAGGCGGCGGCTTCGTCCATCTTCCTGCGCTTTTTCGAGAACTTCAGCTATCGCCGGTTGGGTTTTCGCTGCGAGCTGCGCGGAGAGGTATGTACGGCCTCCGGGGTCGCGGACCGGCCCGACGGTGGGTTTGTGCTGGTGCAGGGTGGTGGGCTGCCACAGATTCAGGTGATTGGTTACAACCGGCGGGTGGACTGGCCGGAGTTGATCAATCGTCTGGCGACTATCCAGGCCGGAGAGGGCCCCACGGTGCAATGATCCCGCCTCGGCATTTGGTTGTGGTTCAGGTTGATGGTGTAGATTGGACACATGCGGGAGTCACCCGCCCGAACAAGGAATGACAGGCATGAAGGCTTTGTGGAGTGTTCCGGGGTTGGCCCTGATGTTCGCGCTGCTCGCGGGCTGCGTGACCATCAATATCTACTTCCCCACCGCTGCGGCGGAGGAGGCGGCTCGTGCCATCGTGCGTGATGCACTGCAGGTGCCGGACGCCGAGTCCACGCCGGAGTCCGAGCCGGGTGCGCGCCTGGATGCGCCGGAGGTTCGTCAGGCGGCGGCAGCGAATGGGACCCCGGTAGTGGCTTGGGTGCTGGAGCGATTGGTGAGCCCGGCGGCGGCACAAAGCCCGAACCTGCAGATCGAGACGCCCGCGATCAATCGCATCCGCGCCTCGATCCGGGAACGGGCCCCGCAACTGTCGCCGCACTTGCGCAGTGGCGCAATCGGTTTCGGTAACAACGGTGACGTGGTGATCCGCGATCTCTCCGAGATCCCGTTGCGGGATCGCAGCACAGTGCAGCGCCTGGTGAGCGAGGAGAACTCGGACCGCGATTCCCTGTACCGCGAGATTGCCCGGGCCAATGACCGCCCGGACTGGGAGCGTCAGATTCGCGAGACCTTCGCCCGCGTCTGGGTGGAGGAGGCCCCGTCGGGTTACTGGTATCAGGATCGCAACGGTCAGTGGCAGCAGAAGTAGCCGGGTCGTGACGCACGATCATCATCGCAAGGGGGTTGCGTGGCCGGTGTAGCCTGGGCCGAACGACTGGATGCACGCCGTCGGCGGATCCTTGAGCTGATCCACGACACCGACCTGTCCGCGCTCCCGCGCTGGAAGGCGGTCCCTCTCGGGATGGTGCGGGGCCTGTTTGCCCTGGCGCGGGAAGTCGGCGAAGGCCAGTTGACCCTGCGCGCGATGAGCCTGGTCTACACCACGCTGTTATCGATGGTGCCGTTGCTGGCGCTGTCGTTCTCGGTACTCAAGGCCTTTGGGGCGCACAACGCGGTCGAGCCGTTCCTGCTCGGCGTGCTGGAGCCGCTGGGCGAGCAAGGCGTCGAGATTGCGCACAATGTGCTCGATTTCGTCGACAACATGCGAGTGGGCGTACTCGGCTTTGTGGGCCTGCTGTTCCTGGTCTATACGGTGATCGCGCTGGTGCAGAAGATCGAGCTGGCGTTCAACACCATCTGGCGGGTGGAAAGTAGCCGCAGCCTGGCGCAGCGCTTCTCGAACTATCTGTCGGTGATCCTGATCGGGCCTGTGCTGGTGGTTTCGGCGTTGGGGGTCACTGCCACGGTGATGTCGTCGGCGGCGATGCAGGCGATTGCCGGGGTCGAGCCCTTTGGCATGCTGATTACCGAGATCTCGCGGCTGGTGCCGTATTTGCTGATCATCGCCGCCTTCGCCTTTATCTATGTGTTCGTGCCGAACACGCGAGTGAAGATTCTCCCGGCGCTGTTCGGAGCGGTGGTGGCCGGGTTGCTGTGGCAGAGCGTCGGCTGGGTGTTTGCCAACATGGTGGCGGGCTCCACTCGTTATGCGGCGATCTACTCCAGCTTCGCCATCATGATCATGCTGCTGATCTGGATCTACCTGGCCTGGCTGATCCTTTTGATCGGCGCAAACGTGGCGTTCTTCGTCCAGCACCCCGAGTACATGAATGTACGCGGTCTGCGGTTGCGGCTTTCCGGTGCGGCCCGCGAGCGTATGGGGCTTCATCTGATGCAGCAGGTGGGGCAGCGTTTCCATGATGGCAAACCCGCGCCGACGCTGGATGAGGTCGCGGTGGCTCTGGCGGTGCCGGGCAATGCGCTGGGTGATGCAGCTCGGCGTCTGGAAGATGCCGGGCTCCTGCTCAAGGCAGGCGCGGAGGGGCAGCATCTGGTGCCGGCGCGCGATCTGGATGCCATCCGTGTCGAGGAGATCCTGGCGGCCCTGCGCGAGGATACCGATGATCACGCAATCCGACGGCTACGTGGTAGCCCGGCGGTGGAGACGACGTTGAAGGAAGTCGATGTGGCGCGGCAGGAGCGCCTGGACGGCCGTACTCTTCGCGATCTGCTCGCCAGCAGCCACCAGACCCGCCCAGCGGCTGCGACCGACGGCGCCTGAATCGCGTCGCTCAGGAACGCGCCGCCTCGGCATCGAGACGTTGTTGAGCGCGCGCCATCAGCTGGCCCGATACCCGATCTACTAGTGACTGGGCGGCGCGGCGCACCGCTGCGTCGAGCAGCGGGTTCAGTTTGTATTCCAGCTCGAACTCTACCCGCGTGTGCCCATCGCCTTCTGGCTGCAGCCGGTAGCTGCCGCGATTGTGAATCCCGCGAATGGAGCGCCAGGCGAAGTGTTCCGGGGCGATCGCGCTGCAGACCTCGACGTCGAAATCCAGGCGCATCCCGGCCGCCCGGATGGTCCAGCGGTAACGATCGTCGCCCAGATCCTCGATGTGCTCGACGTGGTCGCACAGCTCCACGAAGTTCGGCACATGGCTGAGCAGATCGAAGACCTGCTGCGGCTCGGCGCGCAGAGATGTAGCGTGGCTGATGGTTCGCATGAGTGGATCGTCTTTGCGGCCAGGTTCTATCGTCTAAGAGCATCCCGTGCGTGCGGGGTTCCATGCAAGTGCTGGATGCTTGTAGGCTCGTGGACGGCAGCCTAGGATGACCCTCTCTGCCCTGGCCCCGGATTCCTAGCATGTCCCTTGCGCAACCCTTGCCCGACCCCGACTTTCTTCAGCGTTTCGAGGCGGGTTCGACCGGGATCCTCCACTGGGAGCAACTGGATCGGTTGTGGGCACAACTGCGCGAGCGGGCGGACGGTGCCTGGTATGTCTATGCCGTTGGTGAAGAGGTGCCCCGGGAACCGGCACCCGCGGAACGCTTTTTGCGTTTTATCGACGAGGTGGATGCGCTGCTGCGTCGGGACCACGACGAGGAGTATTGCGGGATTGTCTACGTCGATGACCGCGAGAACCCGGCATTCGTAAAGATCTTTGATCCCAATAACCTTGGATCGAGTTGCGGTTCCTCGGGGCTTCGTGTGCTGCCGGGCTGGGTGATCTCGCGGGTGCGGCCGGTGGACCTGGAGGCGGCGATGCCGCCCACCGGAAGCCGCCGTCGCTGGTGGCAGCGGCTGTTCGGGGATTAGTTGATTCGCTGCTCGCGCCATTTGTCGACGATCTCCAGCACGGGGTCGATCGCCGGCGGTTCGTCGGTCAGCGGTCCGGGGACCAGAAGTCCGCGGTGCGAGGCCTCCAGGATGAGTGGCTCGGGGTGACTCTGCAGGGTAAGCGACTCCACCGGCACCACGCCGTCTCCCAGTTCTTCGTCGGTCTGTTCCCACCATTCGCTGATGCGGCCGGCCACGGCCTCGAGATCGATTTGGTCGTCCAGGGCGGCCAGGCTCTCACGCATCGCTGGGGTGGGTTCGGGGAGTATGCCGCCAATGATGCGTATGGGTATGCCCTCCGGCCATGGGCGCGCATTCAGATCGGCGAGGAAGGCGCTGTCCGGACGCAGGTCGATCTTGGCCGCGCCGGTGCCGTCGCGCAGGCCCGCAAATAGCGAGAAGCGCTGTTCCTGGATGTCGGCCAGCCACTCGCGAACCTCCAGCCAGACGCGCAGGCGGGCCCACTCGGAGCCATGATTGGGGGTTGCGACCAGGATGACGCCGGCTACCGGGCGGCCCCCGATCTGCGGCGGTGCTGCCGAAGGGTGGAGGTAACGCGTTACGAAATCACGGATCACCAGCCCCCCCATACTGTGGCCAATCAGGATCAGTGGGTCGTCACCTTCGAGTTGGTCCCAATGCTGGGCCAGGAGGTCGGTGCTGTGGTCGATGGCCTGGTCGTTGGGATAGCGGAACTCCCAGGCGTTGGTTCCGGTGTCGTCCAGCGCTTCGGAGAGGGCGTCCCAGATATCGCCCGGCTCGTCGAGCCCGTGCAGCATCAGCACGTCCGGCGGTTGGTCGGCGGTGAAGGTCTCGGAGCGGGGCACGAAGCCGACCAATTCGTCGGGCAACTCCATCGCCTCAGGGAACCACTGCTGCAGGCGGTCCTGTACCTCGACGCGCAGCTCACGCTCCTGTTCCGGGTTCTGCTCGGCCCAGCCCACCCAGATGGCCAGGACCAGCAGGGGGGCGCCTAGCAATACCAGGAAGGCGGTCAGGCGTCGGCGGCGCCGGGATGGATGTGTGTTCTTCGGCTTCATTTCGTTCCACACGATCGGGCAATTGGGCGTGTACAGCAAGCGGTGCGATGGACCGGTAGCGGTTGATGCGCTGGCGTTTCTTTCCGGGGTTGGGTAGTGCGCTGTGTATGATGACGGCGTTGGCCTCAAAGGAGTTCTGGCATGCGCCTATCGAAGTTGGTCCCGTTTCTACTTCTACCCTTTCTGTTGACGGCCTGCGCCGGCCTGGACGTGCGTGATCTTGGCCTTGGGAACGGCGGGGGCGACCGCGCCGAGGACGCCATCCGCGAGGCGCTGCGCGTGGGGACCGAGCGCACGGTCGACCGGACCGGACGCGAGGACGGGTACTGGGGCAATGAATTGATTCGGATCGGACTACCGCAGGAGCTGCAACAGGCGGGCGATACGTTGCGCCGGGTGGGCTTTGCCAGCGAGGTCGACGATCTGCAACGGCGTATGAACCGGGCGGCGGAGGCCGCCGCGCAGGAGGCGGTTCCGGTGTTCGTCAGTGCCATCCGGCAGATGCGCCCGGAGGATGTACAAGGCGTGTTAAGTGGCGAGGAGGATGCCGCCACACAGTATCTGCGGGGCGCGTCGGAATCGACCCTGCGCGAGCGTTATATGCCCATTGTGCGCGAGCAGATGGAACGGGCCGATGTCTATCGCGTATATCAACCGTTGCGTGACGCCGCGGGTCGTATCCCCGGTCTGTCCAGCCTGGACGTGGATCTGGATCGCTACGTGACCGATCATGCCCTGGACGGGTTGTTCACCATCCTGGCCGACGAGGAACGCCGCATCCGCGAGGACCCCGCTGCCCGCACCACGCAGCTCCTGCGCGACTATTTCGGCCAGTAGCGGTTCGGCCGAGTCGCTTACCAGACCAGCGCCAGCAATCCGGCGCCCAGGCACACGACGATCACCGGGATGATGGTCTCGCGTATGACCTGGCCTTCGCGCGCCTGCAGCCCTGCCGCGGCGGCGGCCATGGCGATGTTGTGCAGCGAAATCATGTTGCCTACTCCGGCGCCAATCAGCTGCAGGGCCAGCACCGAGGGCAGGGTGATCGCCAGGGCATCCGCCGTATCCACCTGGAGCTGCGCGAACAGGAGGTTGGAGACCGTGGCACTCCCGGTCATGAACGAGCCCAGTGCCCCCAGGAAGGCGCTGAGCAGCACAAACGTCCCACCCAGCAGTTCGGCCAGGCCCTGTCCCAGTACCTGCGGCATGGAGGGTAGGCCCGCGGCATTTTGACCGGAGACCAGGAGCAATTGGGTTAGGGCAATAATGAACGCCAGTACGATGGCCGCGACGCGCAGCTTGCTCCAGGTGGCTACGACGGCCTCCCCTAGCGAGGCTCGACTCACCCGAAACAGGATCAGCGCCGTGATCAGGGCCAGGGCGAAGTAGAAATACGGCGTGTACAGCGGCGACAGGCTCTGGCCCAGTTCGATCCCGAGGGTGTCACCCGGTGACCAGCGCACCGATTGCAGGGCCTCGCGCAGCGGCATGATGGTGCGCGAGGCGCTGAGGGCCAGAGCCATCACGACAAACGGTACGAATGCCAGTAGTACGCGCCCGATCGGCGCCTGTTCCACGGACTCCGCCCGAGGCTGGTGGCTGGGAAGAAACAGCCCGCGGTGGGCCGCCAACGCGATCACGGCCATGGCCACCACGCCGCCGATAATCGAGGGTAGCTCCGGTCCGATCAGCCATGCGACCAGCAGATACGGGATGCCAAAAGCGAGTGCGGACAGGGTGGCGAACGGCAGGAACTCGCGGAAGCGTCCCTTGGCCTCGCCCAGTGTGGCGACCCAGGTGATGAAGATGGTGATGAAGATCGCGAGGACTGCGTGGATCATGGCCGTCTGGCGTACGGCTTCCTCAAGTGTCGCCTCCTCCAGCCCGAGGCCGGCAAACCCGATGATCACCGGGGTGCCCGCGGCGCCAAAGGGCACCGCCGTGCTGTTCCCGATCAGCGCGATCGCGACCGCCTTGAGCGGTTTCATGCCGAAATACACCAGCAACGGGGCGGCCAGAACCGCCGGCGTGCCAAAGCCGGCGATGCCCTCGACGAATCCCACCAGACCCCAGCCCAGCAGCATCGCCAGGACGCGATGGTCGCGGGATACGCTGGCGATCACCTGCTGGATGGCGTTCATGTGCCCGGTCACGATCATCACGTTCAGCACCAGGAGTGCGAAGACGATGATGAGCAGGACTTCGACGAACACCACGGATGCATCCAGCAGGCTGGTCACGATGACCATCCCGCCGACTTCCCAGATGGCCACGGCCAGCACCAGCGTGGCCAGGTATGCCACGGGTGCTGCTTCGTACGCGGGCCGGCGCAGAGGCACCAGTAGTGCGAACAACACGACGAAGGGCACCAGCGTGAGCCAGAACAGCATCATTGGGATTTCCGCTAACAAGTGCCCCTAATGCTACCGCGCCCGGCCGTTAGTCGGTTGTACCTGACCATCATTCGCTTCAGCGCGGGGTGGGCGTATGCATCGAAATCTTGTCTCCCAAGAGGGAATTACTGGACTGAATGAAGGCGGCCCTTGTGCGGTTGATCGGAGAGCAGGAGGTACGGGATCTCGTCGGCCAGGAGGGGGCGGGCGAAGTAGTAGCCCTGTATACAGTCAAACTGCAGCTCTCGGCTGATCGACAGTTGTTCGCCGGTCTCCACCCCCTCGGCGATGGTGCGAAGCCCCAGCGATTCAGCGAGCAGGACAATACCGCGCGAGAGGTCACGAGCGGATGCAGCCAGGCCGAGCCCGGAGATCAGGTGGCGATCGATCTTGAGGATGTCAATGGGGAAGCGATTGAGGTAGGCCAGCGATGAATAGCCAGTGCCAAAGTCGTCTATAGCGAGCTGTACGCCCAGGGACTTGAGTTGGTTCAGGGCATCGGTGGAATCGTCCAGTGCGAGCACCGTTTCAGTCAGCTCGAGGTGTAGCAGATCGGGTGGCAGGTGATGGAGTTCCACTGCACTGGCGACGTGCGCAGCCATTTCCGGACGCAACAAATCCCGGGCCGAGAGGTTGATTGCCACGTGCCAGGGCGGGCGCCCATGTTCGGCAGCCAATGCCTTCCACGCGGTTGCCTGGCGACAACCCTCGTTCAGGGCCAGATCACTGATGTCGTGGATGAGCGCAGAATCCTCCGCTACCTCCAGGAAGTCTGCGGGCGCGAGCTCGCCCCGGATCGGGTGCTGCCAGCGGATCAAAGCCTCGGCACCCACATAACGCTCCTGCTCAAGCGAGTAGATGGGCTGGTAACGCAGGAAGAACTCGTTATGCCGCAGCCCGCGTCGGATATCGAGCTCCTGACGCATCCGCCGCAGTTCTTCGGTGACTGGGTGCAGGGCCGGGATTACCAGCCAGGCCATCAGCTGGCCGATGCCCACGAAGAAACCCGTGCGGGTTAACCAGCGCTCGGTTTCCTGGGCGATCCCAGCGCTGACATCCACAGGGGTGAGTGGCCCGGCCAGTACGCCGGCGACCAGGGCCACCGCGAGGGCGGCACCCGCGCCGAAACGCGCGGCGGCAAACAGGATGGGCACGTAGTAGAGATGCGGGACGATGCTGTCCGCGCCCCCGGCGGTGTAGACAATCACCCAGGACAGCGTCAGGCCGCCAATAATCAGCAGGCTAGCGCTCACGAAAGACATACCCACCCAGGCGCGCAAGGTGCTGCGCGCCAGATGGTCGGAGTATCGCGTGCCATTGCCGGAAGGCAGAGCCGAATGGACTCTGGGCATCACACCCCCTTTGGATCACTCCATGACCCGTTGCTGCATGATGGGCCGATGCCGCAGCTGACCCCCTTGAGGCGCGCCCGACCATCCCGTCTGGTGACCTCTGGAGCGAGTGTAGTGCATTCACCTGAATTCGTTTGTTCTTGCGGCTGCTGCGACTGGATCACTAGAGGTGCCGATACACCCGCCGTGAACTGCGTGCTGACGAAGCAAAGTTATCGCGTGACGTTAGGTTTCAGGAATCCAGCTACCAGTAGGGTATGGACAGGGCCCGGGCACGAGGAAGAGCCGTCTGGCCGAGAGGTGTACGCCCTCCACGTTGACTGCGGGCCGCAAGCGGATGGCCTCGGTGACGGTCGAGAGCCCGGTCAGTAGCAGGACGATGCCCTGATCGGCCAGGCCCGCCCCGCCAGTCCCGCCACCTTGATGGCCTTGCTGCTTATGTTTCTCCTCGTGAGTCCCGCCACTGCATCGTGGACTCTCGTTAGACGCCGTTAGCCGCGATTTGTGGGGTATTGGATCCGGCCTCATAATCCATGGTCCGGAGCGAGGCCCGGGCCTGTTGTCGCAATCTCAGAGCGTTGGATGCTGAAAAAGATCAAGGTGGAGCATGTCGTCCCCGGAATGTACATCCAGGAGCTTTGTGGCTCGTGGATGGAGCACCCCTTTTGGCGCACGCACTTTCTACTGAACGATCCGAAAGAGCTCGACACGTTGCGCAATAGCAGCATCCGCGAAGTGTGGATCGACACCGCCAAGGGCCGTGACCTCGAGGGTGCGGGAGAGGCTGTGATGGAGGCGGAACGCGAGGCCCAGGTCCAGGCGTCGTTGCAGGCCGCGGCAGCCGTGGAACGCCACCAGGAACCGGTCTCCACCGCGGAAGAACTGCAGCGGGCCGCCACGATCTGCCAGAAATCGCGGCACGCGATGACCTCGATCTTTGGCGAGGCACGCATGGGCCGGGCGGTGGATACGGAGCTGGCACGCAAGGTCGTTGAGGAGATTACCGATTCGGTGACCCGTAACTCCCGCGCCCTGGTGAGCCTGGCCCGTCTCAAGAACGCCGACGACTACACCTACATGCACTCGGTCGCGGTGTGCGCATTGATGGTCGCACTGGGGCGGGAGCTAGGGCTCGAGGAGGCGGAGCTCATGGCCGCCGGCGAGGCCGGGTTGATGCACGACATCGGCAAGGCCGCCATGCCGCTGGAGGTACTCAACAAGCCCGGCAAGCTGACGGATGAGGAGTTTGCCGTGATGAAGCGCCATCCAGGCGAGGGGTACCGTATCCTGCAGGCGGCTGACGAGGCCCTGCACCCGATCACCCTGGATGTCTGCCTGCATCACCACGAGAAGGTGGATGGCTCGGGGTATCCCGAGGGACTCACCGACGAGCAGATCAGCCTGTTTGCTAAGATGGGCGCGGTCTGCGACGTCTATGACGCGATCACGTCCAATCGCCCGTACAAGAATGGATGGGACCCGGGCGAGTCCATCCGGAAGATGGCCGAATGGGCCGACGGGCACTTCGACACCAAGGTGTTCCATGCCTTCGTGAAGAGCCTGGGGATCTATCCCGTGGGATCCCTGGTGCGCATGGCGTCGGGCCGGATTGGGGTGGTCGTCGACCAGTCGGACGGGTCGCTGCTCAAGCCGGTTGTGAAGATCTTTTATTCCACCAGCTCTGGCTGCCGGATTCCTCCCAGGATCGTGGATCTCTCAGCACCTCATCACCAGGACGCGATTGCCGGGCGCGAAGATCCGGCCGCATGGCCATTCCCGGACCTTGACGAGCTCTGGTCCGGTTTGCCCGGCCACGCCGGGTAGGGAGAGCGGCGTTACCATCGTGGTTGGGGGCGACCCGTACTGGGTTTGGATTCAGTGCGGCGTCAGGACCGTTATGGCGTTTCAGGTGAGCAGCCGCAGGAGGGTCTGTGGGGCGAGGTTGGCCTGGGCGAGGACGGCGATGCCGGCCTGTTGCAGGATCTGGGCGCGGATCAGGGCGGCTACCTCGGTGGCGTAATCGGTGTCCAGGATGCGGCTGCGGGCGGCCGAGAGGTTCTCGCTGCTGATGCCGAGGTTGTCGATGGTCGATTCGAAGCGGTTCTGGACCGCACCGAGCTGGCTGCGCCGGGCGTTGATCTGATCCATGGCCCGGTCCAGGCGGGCGAGGGCATCGGTGGCTCCCTGGGCCGTGCTCAGGTCGATGGCGGTGAGGTTTCCGCCCACGGTGTGCGTAGCTGAGAGGTTGAGCGTGTTGAGCGCCGCATCGCCGCTGATGGTGATTGCTTCCTGCGCCGTGATCTCCAGACGCCCGTCCTGGGTCGCAAAGGCCCGGCTCGGGGACGCGAGTATCCGGTTCACGGCCGTTGCCAGTTCCTGTGCCGAGTGGTAGTCGCCGTCGGGTACCGCGATCTCGTTGGCGTCACGGATCTGGATGCGGAAGTCGCCGTCGACGGTGACGGGTCCCGTTTCGAACAGGCTGGTGAGATCCTCGGTACGGGCGGAGGCGACTGCGCCAAGATCCTGGGTGCGCATGCCGCTGCCCAGGCCCACGGCAAGGGTTTGCCCGGCGTTGGCGCCGATCTGGAAAAACGCGGTGGGCGCGCTACCGTCAAGTAGGGAGCGTCCGTTGAATGTGGTCTGCGTAGCGACCCGGTTCGTCTCGGCGAGAAGCTGCCGGGCCTCCTGATTCAGGGCTTGGCGGTCGGAGGGCGACAGGGTCCCGTTAGCGGCTTGCAGGGCCAGCTCGCGTATGCGTTGGAGGTTGCCGCCCATCGACCCGAGTGCGCCTTCGGCGGTCCGCGCCAACGCGATGCCGTCCTGCGCGTTGCGCATGGCCTGATTGAGGCCGCGAATCTGGGTGGTGAAGCGTTCGCTGATCGCAAGACCTGCGGCGTCGTCGCGCGCCGAGTTGATCCGGCGGCCGGAGGCCAGGCGTTGCAATGCCACCTGCAAGGCGTCCTGAGAGAGGCGCAGGTTACGCTGTGCATTCAGCGACAGGAGATTCGTGTTGATCACCAGGACCCTCGCAGCCCGCGACCGCGGCCTACCCCGGTGCCACGCCGCCGGGAACTGTAGCCGGAACTCTCCGGATACAGTTGGTTAACGGCCGATTTGAGGCGAACTTTAGCGCGCGGGTGATGGGGGTTAACGCTCGCGTGGACGCTCGTTCGGCGGGCCCCAGAGCGCGTGCAGGCGTTCCTCGCGGCCGCACTGCGCCACATAGTCGGCATAGCGTTCCGGGTGCTTGCGGTAGTAGTCCTGGTGCACATCTTCGGCCCGGTGGAAGGGTTTTGCGCCGAGGATTTGGGTGGCGACCGGCCGGTCGAACCGTTGCGCGCGGGTGAGTGTGTCGCGTGAGGTTTCGGCAATCGCCCGCTGCTCGGCATCCTGCGCAAAAATGGCGGTGCGGTAGTGAGCGCCGCGATCACAGAACTGCCCATGGGCATCCGTCGGGTCGATGCTGCGCCAGAAGATATCCAGGATCTTGGCGTAGTCGATACGTGACGGGTCGTAGACGATGCGTACGGCCTCGACGTGGCCGGTCTTTCCGGTCACGACTTGCCAATAGGAAGGATTGAGGGTGTGGCCTCCTGTGTACCCCAGTTCGGTCTCGAGGATTCCATCGCGCCCGTCAAAGGGCGGCTGCATGGACCAGAAGCAGCCACCCGCCAGCACCGCTTGTACGGGCTCTTCTGCCTGGACCGGGGCGGTCAATGCGAGCAGCACGAGTGTGGCAAACCAAAATGCACGAATGATGGGCATGGGGTTTATCGAAGGATGCGCTATAGGATATCGGACCAGGACTTGGAGGAAAGGTGCCCATGCTCCGATCCGTTGACGGTCAGGAGCGCGCACTGTCGTGTGGGGCCGAGGTTTTTTCGCGGGTGGTTCCCCCTTGCACAGTCTGGATTACACCGGCGCCGGTGAGTGACGAGTAAAGAGGGCTAACCTTACGTGCGAATATCGTGAGGGATCGAGGAGACGGATTCCACCACGAGATTCGCGCCTTCGCGGATCTCGTTAACGATGTCCTGGACGGCCTTCACCTGCGTGCCGGCCTGTTCGGCGACGCTGCGAACGGTGTCGATGCGATCGGCGATTTCGCGGGTACGGTCCAGATTGCCGTTGAGTACCTCGGCGATACGGGTTGTGGCTTCACGGGTGTTGGCGGCGAGCTTGCGCACCTCTTGGGCGACCACGGCAAAGCCGCGTCCCTGCTCGCCTGCGCGTGCCGCCTCGATCGCGGCGTTAAGCGACAGCATCCGGGTGGTCTCGGCCACGGTGCGGATGGTCTCGATGATGGATTCGATGTCGCGCGCCTCGGCGTTCAGGCGCTCGACCGCGTCCTGGGCCGCGCGGACTTCGGTGCGGATCTGGTCGGTGTGTTGGGCGTTCAGCCGCAGCGACTCTTCGCCATTGTGGGCGCTTTCCGCGGTCTTCCGGGCCATGTCGTGGGCGACAGACGAGGCCTCTCGGGTACGCTGCGCCGTATGCACGCTGGCGGTGATGTCGGTCGCGAACTTGATGACCTTCTCAACCCGGCCCTGCGGGTCGAGGATCGGGTTGTAGGTGGCCTCTAGCCACAGCTCCTCGCCGCTGGCCTTGAGGCGTCGGAATTTGCCGCTCATGAACTGGCCGCGTGCCAGGCGTTCCCAGAAATCCGGATGATCGCGATAAAAGGCGTCGTCGCAGAAGAGGCGATGGTGTTGGCCCTGGATCTCTTCGAGGCGATAGCCAACCGCCTCAAGGAAGTTGTCGTTGGCCTTGAGGATCTCGCCCTCCGGGGTGAATTCGATGACCGCCATGGACCGATCCAGGGCGGTGAAGACCGCCGCCTGGTCGCGTAGCTGCTCCTGTTTCTCGGTGACGTCGTAGGCGATCTTGGCGATCTTTTCCACCTGCCCCTGAGCATTGCGTACCGGGAAATAGGTGGCCTCCAGCCATAAGGTTTCGCCGTCATGCGTCACTCGCGGGAAGGTACCGGACTGGGACTCCCCGGCCGCCAAGCGGCGCCAGAAGTCGCGGTACTGCATGGAGCGGGCGTACTCGGGACTGCAGAACATCCTGTGGTGCTGGCCAAGGACCGCCTCGCGTGGATGCCCTACAGTCTTGAGGAACAGATCGTTGGCCTCGAGGATCTGGCCGCGTGGGGTGAATTCAATGTACGCAACGGCCTCGCGGATGGCCTCGAGCACAGGGGTATTGGCTTCGGTGGTTGGGGGGAGGGCAGAAATGGATGACATGACGAGCTCCTTGGACAAGGGATACGGCACTCGCCGTTGCAATGAATGTACAGTACTTGTACAAGTAAAGTACAGAAAGTGTATTCAGGGAGCCAGGTGATGATCAAGCGAATCAGGCAAGGGGGGTGGATCACGGTGCTGGGGTTAGCACTCTCGGCCCTGATGGCCGGGTGCGGCGGAACTTTCCCGAAGGCCGATGCAGACCGGCCCGTAGAAGATGGCTTCAGCGCACAGACCCTTTTTCAACAAACACTCGCGGCGCACGGCGGTGACCTGCGCGAGTACGAGGGTGATCTGAACCAGGCAACCGATGGCGAGTGGGGGCGCTTGATCCAGCGTATCCAGCCGTTGGTTGCAGATGGTGGGTACCGCGGTCAGGGCGAGGAGCGCTATCGTCCCGCGGACGGCCTGTACGCGATTCATTACACCGGTCCCGAGGGCACCAAGACCGTGATTCGCGGCGACGGTGACTTCCGGGTGTACTACGACGGTGAGCGCAGCGACGACCGCGAGAAAATCCGGGCGAGTGCGATGACCACCGATGCGGGGGAGCTCTTCCACTACGGACCCAGTTTCGTGAAGCATCGCGCTACGGCCATGGAGCGGCTGCCGAACCAGCGTGAGGGCGGTATGGAATATCGTCGTTTGCTGGCCACGATCGAACCGGGGTTTGGTGAGGCCGAGTCGGATCAGGTGGTGATGTGGATCGACCCGGAGACCGACCTGCTGTATCGCGTGCATATCACCCTGAACGGTTTTGGTCCCACGCAGGGGGCGCACGTCGACACCACCTTCCTCGAGTATGACGAGATCGCGGGTTTCACCCTGCCCACGCGCTTCGAGGAACGGGTGCGCGGGCCGCTACGCCTGTTCGTGCACGAATGGTGGGTGACCGGTCGCGATGCGGATCGCGGCTGGGAGGCCCGTGACGTTCGCGGCCCGGAGTTTTCGGGCACAGCCGCACCCGCCGCGGGGCATCCCGAGGCCCCCTGAGGGCAGGGTGCATGCCATAATCGCTACGCGATGAGCGAAGCTGAAAACAAACTGACGGAAACCCAGCATGCTGCCGATCTGCAGGATGGCCCGGACCGAACGCTGTCTGGGGGTGATGGCTGTGACTGGGGGAGCTGCTCGGCCGAGCCTTATTGGCGAGAGGTAGCGGAAGACCTCGAGTCTATACCCGACCCGGACCCTGGTCCCGACGAGGCATCATCGAACGATCCGGACGCCTGAAAGCGCCGCACGGTCGCGAGGGCCGTGCGGCGGCTGTAGTCGTGAATCTTCCAGTGATCGGGCATCCAACCCACCAGGAAGCGGTAGAAGTCGGCCTGGGCGATGGGAAACAGGCTGCGCCACTCACGTTCGATCGCCTCAACATCCCAGTTGCCATGACGCTTGCGCAATGCCTGGCGCAGGGTGGTGAAGTAGTCGTCCAGCAGCCCGGGCTCCCAGGTCTCCTGTTCGTGTTCGTCCAGGCAGCTCCCGAGGAAGTAGGCCACGTCGCGCATACCGCAGCCGCCCCCGACGTACTGGAAATCGACGGCCGCGACGGCATTGCCTTCCGGTGCAAAACAGAAGTTGGCGACCTTGGCATCGCCGTGCACCAGCGAGCGATAGCGAGCGCCGGTCAGAGCGGCGTCGAGCGCGGCCGCGGTTTCGCGGATCGTGGCGTCCTCGATCGCGGCCCATTCGTCCGGGCGGGTTGCCAGATGCCAGTAGCTCCCTTCGGGCCACAGGCCCTCGGGGTTGACCCCCATGAAGCGCGCGTGGAAGCGTGCGAGCCAGTCGAGACAAAGTCTCGTTTCGACACGGGTCAGGTGGTCCTTGCGCAACGGGAAGCCGCTGGCGTCCAGGTCTTCGAGCAGGATCAGGTGTTCATCACCGTGGGTGGCAGCGGCCAGGCACTCGGGTAGGCGGTTATGGGCGCCGCACGGGCCGGCCCAGTTGCGGTACCAAGCCATTTCGACCTGGTAGGACTGGACCTTGCGCTGATGCGAGCGGTCGTTGCTCCAGCCGCGAGGGTGGTCCAGCTCGTCCGGGAAGACGATGTGCTTGAGGATCACGGCCGGCCGTTTGGCCCCTTCGAGGCGGTAGCGGACGATCTCGCCATACCCGCTCCAGAGCGTCTGGATCACGTGTTCACGGACTGCGTTGCGGGCCCCTGTGGACTGCAACACGAAACGGTTCGCGGCGTCCGCCATCACCGATCGGGCAGGGCGCGACAGCTCCAGAACACACCCACCATCTCGAGCATGGCCGCATCGTCGCGGGTCCAGAACACGATGTCGTCAGTCGGGTTGGCGTAGCGCCCGCCGTAGGCGGTCTCGGTGGCCTGTAGCCGGGCGCGGGCACCGTTGAAGGCCAGTATCGCCTGCTCGCCTTCGAAGGTTGCGGTGAGTTCCGGCCCGTACGCGCAGACGTAGGCGACCTCGCGCGGGGTGTCATCCCCGCGTGGCAGTGCGCTGCAGCCGGCTGCCAGCATGACCCCGGCGATCATCATTATTTGTGCGCGCACGTGTGCTCCCGAGCTGATATGGCCGTACCGGATGATGCCGGTCCTGTGGATGTCGTGGTGCCTGATACTCGCGCCCGTCATTTTGGCCATCAAGGCCGGGTTCTGGACCTCGGCGAAAGACGGCGCCAAAAGGGTTTTGGATCCGCGAGGCACGCCCAGAGTCTGGCACATAGGGCTGGAAGTTTCGGGAAATACGGGTGGACTTAGTGGCTACTGCGGTCGTCAGGTGAGCCTTCGAGATCCGATTCGGAGTCGTTCAGTGGATCGTGGTCATCGTATTGCCGGCGTAGTTGCCGGTCGTGTTCCGCAGGGTCGGTGATTGATCGGTCGGTCTGCACGTTGCGCACTACGAGAAAGGTCCACAGCGAGGCGAATGCCCAGAGGAACAGGCCGATTGCGAGTGGGAAGCCTCCGTAGTCGGAAGCTTCGGGCAGCCCGGTCACCAGGGCGTAGGTGATGGAGGCGAGCGCGGTGGCCCAGACGATGGCGATCGGCGCCGCACAACTGTGAGCGGCGGCGCCGTAGCGGTAGGCACCGACGGGTGGCAGGACCAGTCCAAGGAGGTAGTAGAGGGCGGGCTCCCGAGTGGGGTCGTGCAGGCTGGTCATGTCTGTCTATACCCCTAAGGGTGTGCAGATCGTCTGAGTCTGGTCCGAACGGGCGGGATTTTCCAGCTCGTGACATTCCGTATCCGGCAAGAATCGGGGCAGGTCACGGAATCGCGGTCTTCCGGGGGCATGCGTTCCACCCAGTCATCAATGCTGGTCCGGCCGAGCAGCGCCTCAATCGAGTGGCCAATGTAGGCAAATCTGCGCTCATGGCGTGACAATCCTTTGCCATCGCCTACGGGGCATTCTTGGAAAGGGCGAAAGGTTGGAGGGGAAGCCTCAACCCGCAGCCAGGGGCTGAATTCGCAGCTCGATGCGCGGGGATGTCGTCGTAGTGTCGGTGTCGACGGTATGGGACTCCGAGTCGTTTACACGGAGCACCAGGCGCTCAGGGGCCACGCCGGTTTGCTCCAGTCGGCGACCGGCGGCGAGGGCGTCGTCCTCCGACCTCTGGGGATCAGATTCTGACGCACCCAATGCGTTGTCATGGGCAATCACGGTGATCAGGCTGGCACGAAACTCGTCGAGTACCCGGCCGATGGTGTCCAGAGTGCGCTCGTGATCTTCCGGAGTGGCGTCGGCCGAGAGTTGCACGCGGATGCCGGGATCCTGATGGTGAATTGCGACGTCCTGGCCCGCGAGTTCCTGGCGCAGTCGGGCTCCGAGTACATCCATGTAGTAGCCGAGGCGGTCGGGTTCCAGGGTCTCGTGGCCGCTTGTGCGCAGGGCAGTCTGGCGTTCGCTCTCGGCGGTCTCCGTACGGGCGATTTGCAGACCCTCGTCGAGTTCGGCGGGCGGGTCGGGGTCGGCTTCCGGGCTGGCGTTGGGGGTAGCCTCGGTTTCCGCCGGAGACGCGGGGGGGGCGGACGCTTGGGGTTCGGGGGCTGCGGGTTCGTCGACCTCTTCCGATCCGACTGGCAACAGGGCACAGCCGCTAGCCGTCATCGTCAGCAACAGGGCGGCGGCCAGGTTGCGTGCTGCGGTCCGGGATACTCTGGCTGGGGTCATGCTCTCCTCAGTGTTGTTGGCACCAGGTGCTGAAGGCCTCGGCCGACAGGGGGCGACTGAAGTGGTAGCCCTGACCCCCGTCGACGCCCTGTTTACGCAGCCAATCCACCTGGTGGGCCGATTCGACGCCCTCGGCCACGATGTGCAGATCGAGGGAGCGCGCCATCTCGATAATATGCCCGATGACTTGGCTGGTGACTGCCTCGTGGGCAATGGCATCGGAAAAGGATTTATCGATCTTCAGTGTATCCAGTTCGAAGCGTTCGAGGTAGGCAAGACTGGAGTATCCCGTTCCAAAGTCGTCGACCGCGATCCGATGGCCGCGGCGGCGTAACTCGCGCAGGCGTGTGCGCACCTCGTCGCTATTCAGGAGCGAGCGCTCGGTTAGCTCCAGCTTGATGGAGTGCGGTTCAATGCGAGCCTCGCGCAATGCCGTGCGCATCGCATTGCCGAAGCGATCAGAGGCGAGGTCCTGACCGGTAATGTTCAGGTTGATCGACAGCTCGGGGTGATCGCGAAGGGTGCCGGCCTGGTCGCGCAGGATCGCCCGCAGGATCGCCAGGGTGAGATCGGTGGCCTGGCCGGTGTCCTCGGCGAGGGGAATGAAGACATCCGGCTGGATCGTTTCGTCGCCCTCGCGGTGCCAGCGAGCAAGGGCCTCGGCACCCCGACAACGGCCGTCGGCAAGGTCCACGATGGGTTGGTATGCCACGCTAAGCCGGTCCTGCGCGATGGCCTCGCGCAGTTCGCTGGACAGGCTCAGGTGGCGACGTAGGTAGTGCAGAACCAGGAGCAACCACAGGACGACCAGGAGCAGGCCGAACACGCCGGCCACGACCAGCGTCGGGAGGTAGCGGTCCCAGAAGGCCGCCAGCGGCTGTACGGCGATAACATCAATCGGGAATAAAGTCCCTAGCGAGAAACGGCTGACGATACGGCTCTGCGAACGATCGACGGAAAGGCCTGGGTTCGCGTCGTCGAGTGATGGCAGCTCGGCATCGTGAGGGTGGCGGCTCATCGGAAGCCCCTCCACCCACAGTCCAACCTGCTGCGAGTCCAGCAGGCCGGGACTCATCAGCAGGCGCGGATCGATGGCGACATCGTGCTGGCCAAACCGCATCAGGAATAGCTCCACACCCCCCACGGCCGTGTCCGCACTGGGCCACCAGGCAATCACCCCGGTGTCATAGATGCGGCTGGCACGTGGTGGGGTCAGGGCATCGCCCTGCACGAACCCGGCGCCGCACTCCCGTTCGGCGGCTCGCCAATAGCCGATGGCGCGCACGTGGGGGCGGGCCATCGCCGCGTCCTGCAACTGTTCAAGGTGCTCGGGAGAGCAGGGTTCGAGTCCCAGTTGATTCAGGTGGTCCAGCAACTCGTGGGCATCGACTAAGGCCGTTTCGGTCTGCTCCCCCAGTCGCTGAGACAGGTCGGCGAGGCGTTTCTCTTCGGCGACGACGGATTCCTGCCACAGGAACCACCCCAACGCCGTAAGCGGCAGCAGGATTCCCAGCAGTGCCGCTGCGGAGATCGAGATCAGGACCTTGTCGCGTCGGGTGATCATGGTGGCCGTGGAAGAAGCGAATCATTTGGATATTAACATGCGGTTGGGTGGATACCGGCTTAGGCCCGAAGCATTCTTGCCGCGCTCTGGCCGGTCTATCCTTGGGATGAGGCCTGATCTCTTGGGGGTGTCCCATGAACGCACGTTTGGAGCAGCGACCGTCCCGGAAACCATTGGATCCAGCGGCTGAACCGCTCCATAGTCGCCTCAGTATGCACGAGGGCGTGACCGCGGCCTGTGACTGTTGTTCCTGCGAGGCGGAGCCCTACTGGGTCGAGGTCGCCGGCGAACTCGGGATCGAGCTGGACCCGGTCCAGGGTGTTCAGGGGCGCGAGGACTAGTCGCAGGAACCGATGGAGTTGCGGGCGCAGAAACGCCCATCAATCCAGATGCTGCGACCCAGGTGCGCCCCGTCCAATCGAGCGCCAGCAATATCTGCGCCGGTCAGATTGGCGTGTTCAAGATTGGCATTTTCGAGGTTGGCGCCGGTCAGTCGGGCGTTGATCAGGTCGGCACCCGTCAGGTTCGACGCACCGAGCTCTGCTCGGTCCAGGGCCGCCAGGGTGAGGTCGGCGAAGCGCATGTCGGCATCGGTCAGCCGTGCGTCGTGCAGGCGGGCCCCGGCCAGGCGGGTATTGTGGAGCGAGGCCCCGCGCAGGTCGGCTTCGCGCAGGTCGGCCCCGGCCATGTCGCAGTAGTTCCAGTTCACGCCCGGTGCGGCGGGCTGGTCGCAGTCGGGGCCTGGGTCCTGTTCGAACTGCAAGGCAAAACCGATCAGCACAGCGAGTGCAATCACCACGCTGGCCGCCCCTGCGATCCAGGGACGCGGGCCGTGCATCCACTGACTCCAGGGGGGGAGGGGGCGCTGCAGAATTTCGAGCCATTGCTGGCGGTGTACCAGGGTTTCCGGTGACTCGGGACAGCGCCGATCGCCCTTGCGACGCTCGCCGGTCTCTGCGGGTGGGTCGTCGTGGCGGCGCTCGCGGAGTCGTTCGTCTTCCCGCAGGCGGGCCTGTTCCAGGCGCTCGCGTCCCTCGGGCGTGTGCGCGTTCTGGAGCTCTTCGGGGATCAGGTGTGGGCGCTGGTCTATGCGCCACCAGGTTTCGCGGTCGAGGCTGACTTGGTCCCGGGGGTGGAGGCGCCCAAGGATCAGGAAGCGACCGATCTGACGCTGCGGGTAGGGGCCGCACACCTGCCCGTCACGGTGGGTGTACCACAGTTCGTAACGCCCCTCGCCGGATTCCGGTGGCGGGGTGTCGGGTTCATGCTGGGTATCCGGGGAATCGCTGCTCACGGAGTCCACGCGCTGGATGGTGCCGCCGCGTCCTTGCTGGCGGATGCCCGGAGTATAGGGCAGATCGGCGCAAGGGAACGTGGACTAGTTCGTGTCTCGCAAAGCGGTGAGTGCCGCACGCAGCTCTTCGGCTGCGGGCTCGGCGTTCGCCATGATTTCATCAATGCGGTTGAAATGGAGCAGGCGAATCGTGCCGGTGTCCGGCGCCAGGTACAGATCGGGTGGGTCCAGTCTGATCATGTGCCGGATAATGGAGCTCTGCATGATGCTGAAGCTCTTGAACAGGATGTCGGTGATGCCGAGGGACGCGGTATCGTTGTGTGCGCCCGTTCCGGACACGTCGACGGCGATGACGTAATCATGGCCGTTTTGGAGCAGGTTGTAGGGGAGTGGGTTGGACGCCCCGCCATCGATCAGGTAACGGCCATCGTCGCCCCGAACCGGTTCGAATAGGCCCGGTACCGCCATGCTGGCCTCGATCGCTTGGAACAGGTTGCCTTCGTCGATCACCACACTTTCACCGGTGTGGAGGTCAGTGGCAACGACCGCAAAAGGGATTCCCAGGTCACCAAAGTCGCGGGCGTCGGTATGCGCCGCGAGCAAGCGCAGGAACTCGCCGGAATCCATCAGGGCATTGCGCCCCAGCCGCAAAGGGATCAGGTCCAGGAGTCGGATGTCAGAGCGCGCCAATCCCGTCAGGGCGTTCAGTTCGGATCCGGCGAAGTCATCGAATATATCCAGGATTTCGTTGGCGCTCAGCCCGGCGGCGTAGAGACCGCCGATCACGGTCCCGATGCTGCTTCCGACGATGCGGTCGGGCTGGATGTCCAGATCGTCAAAGACTCGGAGCATGGCGATATGGGCAAGCCCAGTTGCGCCACCGGATCCGAGCGCCAGCCCGATTTCGTGCGGTAGCGGATTGCGCTCATCGGCTGTCGCGATGGTGGGCGTGACCAACAGGCTACAGGCCAGCAACACAACGGACGCGAATCTCATGGGATAGTGTCCTTTTGCGCAACACGCGATGGGTCTACCGTGAGCCTGAATCCGCCGGGGAGCAAGTGATGGAGCGACAAGAGAGGCTTGGTCCAGAAGGCTCCGGGGTTGCGATTCCGCGAGGCTTCAAATGGGCCTATCTCGCCTTTGTGGTCGTGTTGGTGCCGGTGTACGCGCTGGAACACGGCTGGCTTAACTTTCTGTGGTTCTCCAACGTGGCGTTATTGGGTGGGCTGCTGGCGGTCTGGCTGGAGAGCCGCCGGATTGCGAGCATGATGCTGGTGGCCGTGGTGCTACTGGAACTCGGCTGGGTCCTGGACTTTATGTTGAGCATGGTGATCTGGGGCTGGGCGCCGCTGGGGATTGTGCATTACATGTTCAACCCGGAGATTCCCCTGTTCGTACGCCTGTTGTCGCTCTATCACCTGCCGCTGCCGTTTGTGCTGATCTGGCTGGTGTGGCGGCTAGGCTACGACCCAAAGGCCTGGCGCTATATGGTGGTGCTGGGCCTGGGGGTCTTGTTGCTGACCTTCGTGTTGGCGACGCCCGAGCGCAACGTGAACTGGGTGCTTGGCCCTGGCGGCCAGGAACAGGCCTGGATGCACCCGGTAGCCTGGCTGATGGTGGTCATGGCGTTTTGTGCGGGGGTGTGGTGGGTCACCCATCGTTTGGCCAGTTGGCTGCTGTCTCGGTTCGGTCGCGCCCGTAGTCTGCAGGACGGGGCATGATCGAGACCATGCCTGTCGCGCGGGTCGGGCCGGTCGAACCGGGTGTGTTCCTGAGGCAGTACGAGGCAACGGCGCAGCCCGTGAACCTAGAAGAACTGACCCGCCATTGGCCGGCGCGGGCGCGCTGTACGGTGGACAACCTATTGAGAGATCACACCTAGGGAGACGCGGATTGAATTGCGCGTTCGCATTGATGCGGTCTTCTCGGCGTAAGATCAGGGGATAGGGTCGGTTTTCTTCTGGCTGGAACGGAGGTGCTGCCGTGAGTGACGCCCTGCATGTTGTCTGCCCGCACTGTGATGCGGTCAATCGCATCCCTGCGGCCCGTCTGGATGCGGGCCCGAAGTGCGGGCAGTGTCATCGGCGCCTTTTTACAGGCGAGCCGCTGGAATTGACCACAGCAAATTTCCGCCGCCACCTTGAGCGTAACGACATCCCGCTGCTGGTGGATTTCTGGGCGCCCTGGTGCGGCCCCTGCAAGATGATGGCCCCGCAGTTTCGCCAGGCTGCGAGTGATCTGGAGCCGATGCTGCGCCTGGCCAAGGTGAACACCGAGGCCGAGCCGGGGCTGGGCCAGCATTTCGGGATCCGCAGCATTCCGACCCTCGCACTGTTTCGCGGTGGGCACGAGGCAGGGCGTCAGGCGGGTGCGATGGGGGCGGCGGATATCGTACGCTGGGTGCGCGGCCGGTTATAGCCCGGGCCGGGGTTTCAGCTCATGCGTCGCCAGGCCTCGTGGCCACAGCTCATGCGTCGCCAGGCCTCGTGGCCACAGCTCATGCAGTGGTATTGCGCCTCGAAATGGCCCGGATCGTTGGCGAGTTCGCGGATGGTGCCTTCCTGGAAGGTGAAACTGCGCAGGGTGCAGCGCGGGCATTTCTCGACCGGGTCGCGGGGTGCTCGCGGTTCTGCGGGGGCTGATGGGTTCGGGGTCTCGCCGGACGCGGCCGCTTCTTCCATCGCCTGATTCAGGTCTCGGGTGAGTTCAGCAGTCAGGCGATGGGCGGACTCCGTTTGATCCGCGCGGGCCATGCTCTCCAGGTCAGCCAGGCGGTCTCGGATCTGTTTCAGGCGGGTTGCGAGTTCGTTCACGAGCGTCTCCAGAGTAATATGCCGAGCATAGCCGGTTCACGTGCGATTCAATCAGCGTCTCCCTAGTCCAGTCGGACGACCGTGCGGCCGCGGACTTGGCCCTTTAGGATCCGCTCGCCGTAGTGCGGCAGGTCGTCCAGGGAAATCTCAGTGGTGAGGGCATCGAGGTCGGCTCCGGGGAGCAGCTGCGCCAGGCGGCTCCAGGCTGCGCGGCGCCGCGGGGCGGGGCACATCACGGAATCGATTCCCAGCAGATTGATCCCGCGCAGCAAGAACGGCAGGACTGTGGTCTGGAGTTGCGGGCCACCGGCCAGGCCGCAGGCGGCCACCGAGCGGCCGTAGGCCAGGGTGGCCAGGACGTGGGCCAGCGTGTCGCCGCCGACACTGTCGATGCAACCCACCCAACGTTCGCGCAGCAATGGTTTGTCCGGAGCGGCCGCCAGTTCGTCGCGCGGGAGCACTGTGTGGGCCCCCAGCGCCTGTAGATAATCGGTGTTTTCCGAGCGCCCGGTGACGGCAGTAACGCGGTAGCCCAGCCGCGCCAGGAGGCGGACGGCAATGCTGCCAACCCCGCCGGAGGCACCGGTGACCAGGATTTCCCCGTCGTCTGGCTGCAGGCCGCGATCTTCCAGGGCCTGGATCGCCAGCATGGCGGTGAAACCGGCGGTGCCGACTGCCATGGCTTGGCGTGCGCTGTAGCCCTCCGGTTGCGGCACCAGCCAGTCGCCCTGGACACGGGCCCGTTGGGCATAGCCGCCCCAGTGTGTCTCGCCGACGCGGTAGCCGGTCAGGACCACCGGGTCGCCCGGTTGATACCTCGGGTCTTCGGATTCGAGCACGGTCCCGGCGAGGTCGATCCCCGGCACATGGGGGTAATCACGGACCAGGTTGCCCAATCCCTGCAGGATCATGCCGTCTTTGTAGTTGAGGCCGGAGTAGTGAACCTGAACCAGGACATCGCCCGCGGGCAGGTCTTCGATCGCGAGATCCCGAACCTGGGCCTCAGGTTGGGGGCTGCCCTGTTCCAGTAGCAGCGCCTTGAAGGTTTCGGACATGCGGGTGGGCCTTGTTCAGATGAGGCTGAAAAGCCTATCAGACGGGGGCATTCAGGGGCGAAAGTTGCTACCTTGGGGTCAGGTCGGAGATGCACAGAAGGGATTCGGTGTCGCCGCTGGCGGGCGCGCGGCCCGAGTTCATCGGTTCCCTTTGCGAGGACGGCTATGGCGGAACAGCAGCGCCCCACTCATTTTCATTCCTTGATCATTGAACATGCCCCGGTCTGGGTGAATACCCTGGATACCGAAGGGCGCATTACCCTGTGGAATCGAACCGCCGAGCGCATCAGTGGATACAGTCGCGAGGAGGTGGTCGGCCATAAGGGGGTCTGGGACTGGCTCTACCCGGATGCCGACTATCGCGCGGCGCTCATGGTCGAGGTGCAGGCCATCATTCAGGAAGGTCGGTCCGTGGCGGGTTTGGAGTCGGTCATTCGTACACGCAGCGGCGAGAAACGCACGCTGTCCTGGCATTCACAGCAGTTTTTCGATATCGACGGTGCCCTGCTCGGGGCGAGCGCGATTGGCGAGGACATCACCCAGCGCAAGCAACTGGAAGTGCGCGCGGAACAGCAGTATCAGCTACAGGCATTGGTGTCGGCTATCTCCGCACAGTTCGCGGATCTGGAGGCGAACGAGGTGGATTCCGCGGTAGCGGACGCGCTGCACCGGCTGGGTGAGTTCTTTCGGGTAGGGCGGGCCTACGTGGTGCGCTTCCGGCCGGATCTACAGGCAATGGATCTGGTGAACGAATGGTGTGCCCCAGGGGTTACGCCGTTTCTGGACGACATGCAGGACATCCCCATGGAGGCGCATGGCTGGGTGACCCGCCAGATCCGCAAGCGGCGCACCGTGCATGTGCCTGACGTGAACTCGCTGCCCGAGGTCGCGGCCGTGGAGCAAGCCGAGTTCCGGCGACAGGGGATCGAGTCGCTGCTATTGATTCCGCTGATCAGTGACCAGAACGCCTTCGGTTTTCTCGGGTTCGATTCGGTGGCCCAACGCCGCGAGTGGAGCCCGGAGCAGATTGCGGCTTTGCAAGTGGTCGCCGACATTATTGCCGGGACGTTCGCACGCAAGCAGGCGGAGTTGGAGCTTGCGCGCCAGGCCCGGGTGGATGGGCTGACGGGCCTGGCCAACCGGCGGGAGCTCGATGCCGTATTGGAGCGCGAATGCCGATCGCGGCGGGAGGTGCGGCTCGCACTGTTGATGATCGATATCGACCATTTCAAACCCTACAACGACCGCTTTGGGCATCAGCGCGGCGACGAGTGTCTGCGTCGCGTGGCCGAGGTGTTACGGAGCGCGGCGCATCGTCCCACGGACCTGGTGGCGCGCTACGGGGGCGAGGAGTTCGTCTGTATCCTTCCGGATACGTCCCTGGATGGGGCGGTGGCGGTGGCAGAACGCGTACGTGCCGAGGTCGAGGCGTTGAAGCTGGCCCATCCGGACAACGAGTTCTATACGGTCACGGTCAGTCTCGGCGTTTGTGCGATCGCGGGGATGGGGGAAGTCGAGCCGTTGGAGATACTGGAGCGAGCGGATCAACTGCTCTACCGCGCCAAGCGCGAGGGCCGTAACCGCGTTTGCGCGGAGAGGGTGTAGAGGAACGCCTGGGCGCTCCGCCGTCAGGCGGCGGGTGCGCGGACGCTATTCCTCGCCAGTGGCCCGAGTTGGGCGTTCGCGGAGGTCGGCGGAACGGCCGTCCCCACGTTCCAGCAGGGTCACGACGGGTGCCGATTCGCTGTCCTCGCTGACCAGTTGGTCACCCTCCATCCAGGGCGGCGGCAACTGTGGGCGCATATCCTGCACCTGAGCCAGGTTCGGGAATTCCACCTTGGAGAACAGCTCGGCGGCCGACTCTTGCGCTTGCGGATTCTGCAGGGTCAGCACGATGCCGGTGGCCAGCACCAGCAGGGAAAACTGGAAACGCTGGTCGCTATAGGTGGAACGGGAACGAAGCAGTTGGAGCATCGATGTTCTCTTTTAGATCTTCCTGGATACGACAGTACGCCCGGGCCGGGGTTTCGATCAAGCTGTCCCGGCGGCGTGCGGGGTTTTGCGGGCCCTGCACGCCCTGCGGTTGGGCAGGGCTCAAGCGGTTCTTCGGCACACCATGAAGATCTCTTCCACCCCGTCGGTGGGGACCATTCCGGGGTTGAGTTCCAGGGGCTTTTGCAGGTGCAGGCCCAAGGGCATCAGAAAACGATTGTAGACCTTCATGGCGACGTTGCGGTGGCGCCTCATGAACCACATGCCCAGGTCGTTGATCCACGAAGAGCGCGGCTTCATGCCAAAGATTGCGCTGTGTTCAATCTCCAGATGGTGGCGCGCCAGCAAGGCGATGAGCGCCTCCGGCTCGTAACGCCGATAGTGTCCCACGATCTCGTCGAAGGGCGTCCAGTATTCCGGATGCAGCGGGGTCGACAGGAGGACGGTGGCCCCCGGTGCCGCGACGCGGGAGAGTTCGGACAGGGCCGCCTCGTCGTCTTCGACATGCTCGACGATGTCCAGGGCGCAGATCAGGTCAAAGCTGTCATCGGCGTAGGGAAGGGCCGAGATAGGGGCCGTTCGGGTCACTCCGCCTTCGCGCTTGAGCGCGGACAGGGCGGGACGGCTGATGTCTACAAAATGGGTATTGGCGATGGGCAGCCGTGGACGCATTCCTGGTCCAACCTCCAGGCGCCGGGCATGTGAGTCCGCCAAACCCGAGACGAGATCCCAGGTATTGAAGCGTTCCGGACCAACCAGACGCGCATCGGCCCACAGGCCGTCGTAGAAGCGCTGGTTGATGTCACCGATGTCTGGCTTTTCGTGCGAGGCGGGGTCGTGGATCACATGGGACTCAAGCTTGTATGTACCTGAGCAGTGTAACGAACCTGTCCGGGGACCACAGGATGCCTGGCCAGTGCCGGGCTGTTCGCGCGACACCGTTCGCGTTTTTCGCGCGGACTGACGTGGAGGGCGGTGGCCAATCCGGTCAGGAGTGTCCTTGTTCAGGAGAACCGCCGCTGGATCTGATAGCGCAGGGCGGCCCCTAACAGGAGCAAGACCGCGAGTACGAACAAGGGCAGCAGGGCATGTGGTTGCAGGGCCTCGTCCGCTTTGAGGGCGTCGGTGGCGCCCTGCACGGCCATGACGTAAACCGACCATTTGATGGCGAGCCCGACGGCAGCGGCCAGCATGAACCAACGTACGGGGAGGCCCAATGTGCCTGCCGCGTAGTTGACCATGGCGTGGGGGAATCCGGGGAGCACACGGAGCGCGATCTGCGTTGCCAGGCCACTGTGCCGCCGCAGGAATTTCGCCAGCCAGGGCCCATCGCCGCTGCGGCGATCGGCCTTTCGGGCCAACCGGGCTGACAGCCGGTAAGCACCCCACGCCCCGCTCAGGCTGCCCAGAAGCAGAAGGCTGACCGCGACGATAGGTGGATGAAAAGGGGCGATCAGCCAGAACATCAGCGTCCCGGGTAATGCAAACGTCAGCATCAGGGTCATCAGGACCACGAGCCCGGCTGTGGCCCAGGGTCCCCCTGCGAGGGCCTCGCCCCAGGCCAGCATGCGGACCGGATCCCCGATCCACAGGGCGATTGCGATCCCCAGTCCGATCAGGAACACGAGGAGACCCTGGCCGATGCGAGTAGAGGTCGCTGGAGGGGTGCGGGGGTGGGGGGATGACATCGCAGGCCTCTTGCAGGGCGGAACCATTGGTTCAGGGTAGCCGACACCTTTCCGCACCATAGTGTGTCACTCGTTTACGGAGTGGATATCGTTACACTCGAGTACGATTTGGGAATGGGTTAGGCCCGGCCCGTATAGGGAAAGGTGTGTTGGCGACGAAGCTGCAGAATCGGACGGCCCACAAGATTTTGCGTGGGCTCAAGTCGCGTTACCCGGTGTTCTATTTACTAGGCTGGGACGAGGACCGGATGGAGCGGTTGCTGCGCTCGGTCGCACGTTCGTTCTATGGCGAAGACGGCCACCTGGACGTCTGGTCAGCCAGCCACGGGTTTGGCGAGCATGACGATCCGGATACCCCAACGACGGATCCGCTGGCGGCCGTGGCGCGGGTGGCATCTCGCGAAACCGATACGCCCCGCATGGTACTCCTGAAGGATCTGCCCACCTGGTTCGAGGACAATCCGGCCCTGGTGCGGGGAGTGCGCGACCTTTATTACCAGTTGAAGAAGGGCCGTAACGTGGTGTTTCTCAGCTGCCCGCTGCTGAAGCTCCCCGAGATCCTGAAGAAAGAGGTCTTCCTGGTCGAGGTGGAGTTGCCCTCCGAGGAGGAGGTGCTGGAACAGCTGGAGGACACACAGGGCGCCGCGGCGATCCCCCGTGATCAGTTGTTCCGGCTGGCGGCCGGGATGCGGGGTCTGTCGCTGAATGAGGTCGGGCATCTGAGCGCGCGGCTATTTCGCGCCAAGGGCATGGACGAAGCCGAGATGCTGGCCGAGATTCAGGAGGAAAAGGGGCAGATCCTGCGCAAGGAGAGTTGCCTGGAGTTCTACCCCCCGCAGCAGTCGCTGGATCAGATTGGCGGGCTGGAGAATCTCAAGGAATGGGTACGTACCCGCGCCGACCTGTTTTCGGAGAAGGCCTGGCGCGACAACGTGCCGCTCCCGGCCGGGGTGCTGTTCATGGGGGTGAGTGGCTGCGGCAAGAGTATGGCGGCCAAGGCGATCGCCAGTGCCTGGGGTCTGCCGCTAGTGCGGCTGGATATGAGTCTGGTGCTGTCCGGCAGTTTTGGTACGCCGGAATATGCCTTTGCCCGCGCCACCCGTATCGCCGAGGAAATCGCGCCGATGGTGCTGTGGGTGGACGAACTGGAGAATGCCTTCGGCTACGACAGCCACTCCTCGGGTAGTGGTGGCAACGCAAACATCTTCTCCAGCTTTCTGACCTGGCTACAGGAGAAATCGCCGCGTGTGTTCGTGGCGGCCACCGCGAACCGTATCCAGCAGCTCCCGGCCGAGCTGATGCGCAAGGGCCGTTTTGACCAGCTGTTCTTCCTCGACCTGCCGAACGTCGATGAGCGCAAGGAGATTCTGCGCATTCACGTCGCGCGCCACGGCGGGAGTCTCGAAGATTTCAACCTGAACTACATGGCGGCCAGCACCGAGGACTGGAGCGGCGCCGAGATCGAACAGGCCGTGAAATCGGCCCGCATCGACGCCTATCAGGAAGGACGGGCATTCAACCAGCGTGACGTGGTCCGCAACGTGATCAATACCGTGCCGCTGTCGCGGACCATGGTAGAGCAGATTCGCGAGATCAAGAGCTGGGTGTTCCAGCGCGCGATCAACGCCTCGAAGCCGGAGGCGAAGGGGGCTGCAGCGGCCACGCCGAAGTCGCCGAGCTGATTACGATCCCCCGGCGAGGGGCTCGGAGTGACCTCCCTGCGCCTGTACTCCGATCAGGGGGTGGAGCCGTGGCCCCATGATCCAGCCATGAGGCTGGTGGAGGAATGCTTATGTGGCGCAATCTTTTGCTCGCGATGGCTCTCGCAGGGGCTTTGGCGGTCGGCGGCTGTGCAACCCATCAGGGCTCGCAGGAGCAGGCCGGAATGGTGATCGGCGGGGTGTTGGGCGGAGCGCTCGGCTCGCAAGTCGGGTCCGGCCGAGGACGTACCGCGGCGATCATTGCCGGCACGCTTGCGGGCGCGGCGATCGGCGGGTCGGTGGGGCAGTCCATGGACGAGGTCGACCGCATGAAGACGGCCCAGACCCTCGAGAGCGTGCGTACCGGCGTGCCTTCGCAATGGGTGAACCCCGACAGCGGTCACCAGTACACCGTGGTGCCGACCCGAACCTACGAGACGACCGCCGGCCCTTGCAGGGAATACACCATCGATGCGGTGATCGGTGGGCAGAAGGAGCAGGTGTACGGTGCGGCCTGCCGCCAGCCGGATGGCAGCTGGCGTATCCAGGGCTGATCGCCGGGCGGTGTGCGGGGTTCAGCCCATGGGTTCCGGTGCCGGTTGTCCCGATCCGGGCGACGCGTCCTGCCCATTGCGGTCCGCGTTTAAGTTCAGGGTCTGCGAGACGACGCGATCCCGGCCTTCACTTTTTGCCTGGTAGACCGCCTGGTCCGCGACCCGGAAGAGGTCGTTCATGCCAACCTCGCTCCCGGACGGACGGCTGGTCACTCCGAAGCTCCCGGTGATCGTCAGTCCGGCGGGCTGTAGCTCGCGAAGTTGCTGGCGGAGTTCTTCGGCGCGGGTGTGGGCGTCGAACAGATCGCACTCGGGCAGGATTAGCAGGAACTCCTCGCCACCGAAACGCAGGGCGACGTCCTGTTCCCGACCGGTGGTACGCAGAAGCTCGCCCACGCCAACCAGGACCTCGTCGCCGACCAGATGGCCGTGCGCGTCGTTGATCTGCTTGAAGTGATCGATATCCAGCAGGATCAGGCTTAGGGCCATGTCTTCCTGGTTGGCCTGGTTGAAGAAACGCTCGGCGCATTCGGCCAGCACGTTGCGGTTGCGCAGGCCGGTGAGCGGATCAATCATCGCCAGGTCGTAGAGCTTCTTGCGCTGACTCTGGACCTCCTCGAACAGGCGCTTGTTGGCCAGGAGGTTTCCGATGCGGGCGCGTACCTCGTCCTCCAGTACCGGCTTGGTCACAAAGTCGTTCACGCCGAGCCGGAACAGCTCGGCGCGGCGGTTTTGGTCGTCGAGGCCGGACATCGCGACGATCGGCATGCTGGTCTTGTCGGGGAATTGCTGGCGCAGACGGCTTACCAGCCCCATGCCACTGATTTCGCCTTCAACCAGGATGTCGCTGAGGACGAGATCGTAGGCTTCCTGTTCGAAGGCCTTCAGGGCCGCGTCCGCGCTTCGGTAGTGTGCGACCTCCAGCCCCATGCCTTCGAGGATGCGGATCATCACGCGGGCGACGGTAGGGCTGTCCTCGACATACAGCAGGCGCCCCTCGTGGGCGTGTTCCACCGGTCGGCCATAGTGGGCGGCCTGGTGGAACAGGTCACGAATATTGGTCTTGTCGTGGACATCGGTGGCACCGGCTTCGAAGGCCTCCCGCCGCATGTCGTGATCCTGCGTGGAGGTCAGCAGGATCAGCGGGAGATCATGCCCGGCTGGCTTGGCTCGCACTTGACGGCAGAACTCGACGCCGCTCATGTCCGGCAGGGTGATGGAGGCGCAGACCAGCTCGAGGTCGTTCTCCTCGATACGGGCAAGGCCCTCGGCGCCGGTGCTGGCCATGATCGGCTTGTGGCCAGCAGCCAGGACCATGCGGCTCCAGAGGGCCCGAAACACGCGCGAGCGATCAACGACCAGGATCTTCATGCGTCAGTGTGGCCCCGGATTGCCGAGGATGGTGTGCCTGTCGGGCGGGGTTTGGATCCCTTCATGCGCGTCCCTGACTCCATTCAGCGGTCGGCGAGCAAGCCCCGATGATGCGCGCCTGCGCGCCGGGTATCAAACGGGCTGCTAGGTCTGGAGTAGACTGCTTCCGCGGAGCCGGGAAGAATGAACAGCGGCGATTGGAAGATCCTGGCTGGGGATGCGCCCGCCTTGTCGGTTACAGGGTCACCACCAGGGAAAAGGGATCAGGCATGAGTTACATGCGCCGTATGGGGAAGCTGCTGCGTTTCGGCAAGGCCGGCGAACGTCGCAAGAAGCGTCGCGAGGAACCGGCTCGCGGACTGCGTGTGCTGGTGGTGGACGATTCGCGGACGGTGGTGGCCTTGCTCTCCAGCATGCTCAAGCAGAATGAACTGGAAGCCGTGGGGGCCGGTAGCGCCGAGGAGGGGCTGGAACGGGCGCGGGAGAATCCGCCCGACCTGATCTTCCTGGACATTATCCTGCCGGAGATGACGGGGTTCGCGATGCTGCGTCAGCTGCGCCGTGATCCGGCGACCGCCAGGGTGCCGGTGATCATGATGAGTGGTAACGAGGATGCGGTGGAACAGTTCTTCCTCGATCGCATCGGCTCAGACGATTTCATGAAGAAGCCTTTTGGGCGTGGCGAGGTGTTTTCCCGCATCGAGCGTCTGGTGGAGAAGGGGCGCCTGCGGGCGCGCCCCAAGACCTTCTCGGGGTAGATAACACCTAGGCCCAGGGCCTCTCAGACCACTTGCCGCCGGCGCCAGTCGTCGATCTCGGTGTGCAGATGCTGCTTCGCGGTGGTGTCCAGAAACGCCGCATCGACCGCGTTGCGCGCCAGCTTTTCCAGGTCGTCCACGTCCAGCTTCAGGGCCTCGGCCGTGGCGCGGAAGTTCTCGCCCACGTAGCCGCCAAAGTAGGCCGGGTCGTCCGAACTGACGGTCACGCACAGGCCCGCATCCAGCAGGCGCTTCAGGTTGTGGTCCTCCAGGCGGTCGAAGACACACAGTTTGATGTTGGATAGCGGGCAGACCGTCAGCGGGATCTGTTCGCGGGCCAGGCGCTCCATCAGTTTGGAGTCCCGCTCGGCCTGAACCCCGTGATCGATCCGCGCGACTTGGAGCCCGTCCAGTGCCTGCCAGATGTACTCCGGCGGGCCTTCCTCGCCGGCGTGGGCCACGGCAGGGAAGCCCTCCGCACGGGCGCGATCAAACACCTTTTGGAACTTCTCCGGCGGGTTGCCCAGTTCCGCTGAATCGAGGCCGACCGCATGGATGTGTTCGCGCCAGGGGAGCGCGGCCTCGAGGGTTTCCAGTGCGCCGTCGGCGCTCAAGTGACGCAGGAAGCACAGGATTAACCGGCTGGTAATGCCGAGTTTGCGCTCGCCATCGGCCAGCGCCCGGCGGATACCGTCGATGACCGTCGCGAAGGGTACGCCGCGCTCGGTGTGCGTCTGTGGGTCGAAAAAGATCTCGGTGTGGCGGACGTGGTCCGCCAGGCAGCGTTCGAGGTAGGCCCAGGTCAGGTCGTAGAAATCCTGCTCGGTCAGCAGCACGCGGGCGCCGGCGTAGTAGATGTCCAGGAACGACTGGAGGTCATGGAACTGGTAGGCCGCTCGGACTTCCTCCACCGAGGCATAAGGCAGCTCGACGCCGTTGCGTTCAGCCAGGGCGAACATCAGTTCGGGTTCCAGAGAGCCCTCGATGTGCAGGTGCAGCTCGACCTTGGGGAGTGTGGCAATGGCGTCTTGCATGGTGGCATCCGAAGGTTGGTGGACAGGGCGCAAAGCATAGAGGGGGCATGGGGCGAACAACAGGCAGCGGCATCAGCTCAATGGCGATAGCAGCTCGTTGAAGAAGCGTGCCAACAGCGCCGGCTCCAGCCACAGCATGAAGGCAATCCCCCAGGCGCCACCCCACAGGTGGGCACTGTGGTTGACGTTGTCGCGGTTCTGCCGCTGGGCGTAGAGCGAATAGCCGACATAAACCGCGGCGAACACGATCGCCGGCACCGGGATGAAAAACACGAACAGCAGCGACCAGGGTTGCAGCAGGATATAGGCGAACAGGACCGCAGACACCGCTCCGGAGGCACCCAGCGAGCGGTATCCGGGATCGCGCAGATGCCGCAGGTGGCTGGGCAGGCTGGCGAGGACAATGCCGGCCAGATAGAACAGGAAGAACCCGCCCATCCCGATCTCCGGTACCAGTACGCGCTCCATCGCCATGCCGAAGAAGAACAGCGTGATCATGTTGAAGGCGAGATGGGTGCCGTCGGCGTGAATGAATCCATGCGTTACCAGGCGCCAGTATTCCCCGCGTTGCACCGACGGCGGGTGATGGATCATCGCATGCAGCCAGCGTGGGTTTTGCCATGCCAGCAGGGACACCACCACCGTGGCCACGACGATATAAAGGGTCATGCTGGGTTCAAAGTTCACGGTTCAATGCTCTTCAGAGGACAGGCCCGGGTCGGCAACGTACAAGGCCAGACTGTACGCCGTCTCTGGGGTTCCGTGGCTACAATAGAGGGACGGGGTACGGTAGCCCGAGTCATCCGCCAGCGGCCAACGTTCGGGACTTCCCGGTACACCGGCGTGATACCCAGCAGCGTGCGAGCGAGGCAGTGAAATGACACGAAGGATCGTGATCTGTGCGGACGGGACCTGGAATCGCCCGGAGGAAGATATCGAGTCGGATGTGCCGACCAATGTCCTGCGCCTGGCGCGGGCTATCGCGCCTACCGATGCCGCGGGTGATCCGCAGCAGGTCTTCTACGACTGGGGTGTAGGTGCCTACTACGCCAAGCTCACCGGGGGTGTGACGGGCCGGGGGATCCACAAGAACATCCAGGATGCCTATCGCTATATCGTCCAGAACTATGCACCCGGTAGCGAGATCTTCCTGTTCGGTTTTAGCCGCGGGGCGTATACCGTCCGCAGCCTGTGCGGGTTGATCAACAACTGCGGCATCCTCAAGCGCCCGGATGCGCGTCGGATCGAGCAGGCGTTCCAGCACTACAAGAAGACGGCCGCTAGCCATGCCCCGGAAGGCGAGGCTTCGCGGGCCTTTCGCCAGAAACATGCCCACCCCTCACGCGAGATCCGCTTTGTCGGGGTCTGGGATACGGTGGGGGCTTTGGGAATCCCGTTCTCGTTGCTGGGTCTGCTCGACCGCACCGACGAGTTCTACGACACCAAGCTCGGGCCGAACGTGCGCATCGCCCGCCATGCGCTGGCGATCGACGAGACCCGCGCCGACTTCGAGCCGACGCTGTGGGCGCCACGCCCAGGACTGGATCTGAAGCAGATCTGGTTCAGTGGCGTCCATGCCGATATCGGGGGCGGTTATGCACCCGATGCCAAGGGCCGCCTGGCCTCGGAGATGCCGCTGGCCTGGATGCTGGACGAGGCGCGTTTTGCCGGGCTGCAGCTGGAGGATCATTTGCCGGATAGCCTGCGGCCGCACGCTACAGCGCCGCTGCATCGTTCCCGGCGTCACATCTACCGCCTGCGCCGGACGTATCGGCGCCCCCTGCATCAGCCGGACTACCCGACTGAACTGCATCCCAGCGTGCTGGAGCGGTATCAAAAGGACACTTCGTATCGACCCGAGAACCTGAGGTCCCATCTGCAGGAGTGGGGCTGGCCCGACGCCGACTGAACCGTCGACCGATTCCCTGCAGTTGGAGGAGGGCTCGCGTGCGCTGGTGGGGTCTTCGTTATCCTGTAGGGAAATCAGAGCGGGAGCCGACCCATGCAGCCTTTTCCCTCGAAGAACGTGTTTGGCGGGGCCCTCGAGCCCTGTGGGCGAGATCCGGTCACCGGATTTTACCGCGATGGCCGCTGTGCCACGGGCTACGACGACCAAGGCATGCATACCGTGTGCGCCGAGGTTACCCGTGAGTTTCTGGATTTCTCCCTGGCCCAGGGGAACGACTTGATGACGCCGATGCCGGAGTTCGGCTTCCCCGGTTTGCAGGCCGGTGATCGCTGGTGCCTCTGTGCGGCGCGCTGGCTGGAGGCCTACCGGGCGGGGGCCGCTCCCGGGGTATTTCTGCGTGCGACCCACGAGGAGACCCTGGCAGTGATCCCGCTGGATATCCTCAAGGAGCACGCCCGCGATCCGGCCGATTAAGGCGAGGGTGCGCGGCGATTGGGGACGCGCACAACGGGGGTGTTGTAGTGGCATTCTCGGGCCTGGGCTGGGTTCCGAGAGGGGCAACAGGGGGAAGACGGATGATTCCGTATATCGTGGGAGTGAAAATATTCCGCATCGACACCGGGTGCGCGCATCACGGAGAGCCCATTGATGGCTGATGCGAACTCAGTACCTGCGATTGAGCGCTTCCGGATCACCCGGACGCTTGGGGCCAGTAGCCGGGACGGGCTTTATGTGGCGCATGATCCGTTGCTGGACCGCCAGGTCTCGATTCGTACGCTGACCAACACCGCGGCGGATGCGGCGACGCGCCAGGCGCTGCTCGAGGAAGCCCGCCAGTTGAGCCGCTTCCGCCATCCGAACATCGCTCCGATTTTCGAAGCGGGGAACTACGCCGACGGGGTCTATCTGGTCTTCGAGTACGTCGAGGGCGAGACTCTGGACCGGATCCTTGCGCAGGGGGCCTTGCCAATCGATCGTGCCCTGGCCCTGATGCGTGAGCTGCTGGATGCCGCAGCGGCGGCGCATGAACAGGGGATTCTGCACGGTGCTCTGCAGCCGGCCAACGTAACAGTTAGTGGGGATGGCCATGCCCGAATGACCGGGCTCGGCATGGTCCTGTCCGACGAGGTGGCCGCGGGCGAGAGCCATCTGCCGGACACGCCCTATTACCTGGCGCCGGAGCAGCTGCGTGGCGAGATGCCGAGTGAGCGTTCCGATGTCTTCTCCCTCGGTGCCTTGTTCTTCGAAATGCTGACCGGCGAGCGGGCCTTCGTCGGTGCTGGTGTTGGAACGATTCTCGAAGCGATGCAGGCCGGGAACCTGGAACCGCCGTCCCGGCGGGCGGGGAATGGGGACGAACGTTTCGATGCTCTGGTGTTGCGGGCGCTGTCACCGGACCCGGCCGATCGTTTTACCTCGGTCCGGGCCTTTCGCGAGGCCCTGGTGGCTGTCGTCGAGGACGTGCAGGGCGAGCCAGGGGATGGCTCGCCGGACTTTATTCTGCGGCGCATTCGCCGCAAGCCGGATTTCCCTGGCATTTCCAGTCATATCCGCGAGATCACCCAGTGTTCCGATGACACGCTGAAACGCTCGGTCGCGGAGCTGTCGAACGCCGTGCTCAAGGATTACGCCACCACGCAGAAGCTGTTGCGACTGGCGAACTCGCCCTTCTACAGCAATTTCGGCGGCAATATTCGCACGGTCTCGCGCGCGATTGTGCTGCTGGGGTTTGAGCAGGTACGCACCGCAGCGCTGGGGCTGGTGCTATTCGAGAACCTGAAGGGCGGGCGCCATTCCGGACGCTTGATGGAGGCCCTGGTGAGCACCCTGTTCAGTGCCATGCTGGCGCGCGATCTCGCGCAACAGGTCGGGGGTGTGGAGAGCGAGCAGGCGTTTGTTTGCGCACTGTTCCACGATATTGGGCACATGCTGGTCCTGTACTACCTGCCCGAAGAGGCCGACGAGATCCAGATTCGCGTGGGCCAAGGCACGGGTGAGGGCAGTGCGGCCCGCCAGGTGCTGGGGATTTCCTACGAGGCTCTGGCGCGCAGTGTCCTGGAGGACTGGAACTTTCCACGCGAGATCGTCACCTCCGTCGAACGTGCGCCCTCCGGAACGCTGCCGGCGGCCCGCGACGCAGACCAGCGTCTGCACCGGATCGTCACCCTGGCCTCGGAGATGGGGCAGTGCATTACCCATGCGGATCGGGAACAGCAGGGGCCCTTGTTGGCGGATCTGCGCCGGCGCTACCAGAGCGCACTGGGTGTCGACGCTCGTGGCATGCAGCGGGCGATCAAATCCGGCCGCGAGCACATGGACCATTTCCTGGCGGTGGTGAAGCTGCCCCCGGAGGGCCGCGAACCCCTGAACCGGCTGAAGGCGAATCTGGGCGTGCGTCTCGATGATGAGGAGGCGGTGGGGAGCGAAGGCGACGACGCGAGCGGCGCGGGGGCGACGACCGCCACGGGCGACCCGACCGAGCAGGCCGCAGTACTGATGGAGGCGCTGACCGACATGCTCGACAGCATGGTCGGTGAGTTCGACCTGAACACCCTGATGCAGACGACACTTGAGACGTTGTACCAGACACTGGGGCTGCGACGGGTGATGTTGATGCTGGCCGACCGCGAGCACCGGGTGTTGGTCGCGCACACCGCGTTCGGGCATGAAGCCGAAGCGCTGTCCGGCCGCTTGCGACTGGGCCTGTCTGGCAAGGGCGACATCCTGTCGCTGGCCCTGGAGCAAAAGAAGGACCTGGTGATTACCGACAGCCATGAGCCCTCGATCAGTCGCTACATCCCCGATGAGTTTCGCCAGGCCCTGGACGCCCGCAGTTTCCTGTTGCTGCCCTTGGCGGTTCGCGATCGCTGCGTGGGGCTGCTGTATCTGGAACTGCCGGAGGGTGGGTCTCTGGACTCGGTCGTGTTGAAGTCCCTGAAGGCGGTGCGTAATCAGATGGCCTTGGCGATACGCCAGGGACGCGACTGAAGCGGAATCAGCTGGCGGGCGCCTCGATGATGGCATCCAGCGGGTTGTCCTCGGGCAGGGCGCGCATGCGGCCCTGGCGCAGCTCCTGAGCGACCCCCTGCAGGCTGTGGCGCCGCGACTGCACGCCATCCATGGACAGGAAAAAGAACCGCCGGGTGGTTTCTCCGCGCCAGATCAGTGCCATGCGTTGCGGGTGTTCACCGTTCTCGTCAATGAATTCGAACCAGTCGCCCACATCGAGGCCGATGGCCGCGAACACGTGGTCATCGTCGCGGTCCTGGTCCAGGGTCGGATCGTCGTCCTCGTAGCGCACCGATTCGCGAATCTGCAGGCGGGCACGGGGATCGAAGCGTTCCGCGTCTTCTGGCGCCCGTAGCCGGAATAGGTGGGCCTTGCCCAAGTGCTGTACCAGGTCGCGAATGCGATCGTCCCCCAGCCCCGCGGCCCGCGCGTGGTCCCGCGCCTCGGCGACCAGCGGATTGACCTCCTGCGCGGTGGCCATGTTGCAGATGTGTCGGACCACCTGACGCAGCACCCGATGCAGGGATTCGCCGGCCTCCCCCGCATCGTGTTCCACCGCCAATACTGTCTCCCAGGACTGGAAGATCTCCTCGGCCGCTGTTTCGGGCAGGTCGGCACCCGTCTCCAGGGCGGCAAGGGCGAGATTGCGGCGTGCCTGCTCGGCCCATTCCTCGGCGTGTGGCAAGTCGATCTGCATCACCTGACGCTCGCGCCAGTGGGTGTCTTCCGCCTCGACCTGATCGAGGAAGTGGTTCATCAGCACCTCGGCGGCGTCACGATCCATGCGGTCCGCCTGGTTGCGCAAGTGTTCCACTGACTGTCGGATGCAACCGAGGTAGCGTTCCACGTCCTCGCTGTCGGGCTCGGTCTGCGGGTTAATTCGGATGGCGACGTTGATCAGGCTCCCAATCCATAGCCGTAGCGGGTGCGAGCGGTCACGGAAGAAGCCGAGGTCGTGGATGACCGCGGTCGCCAGTGGGTACTGCATCTCGGCGATGACGGTCCGGACGGAGGGGTTGAACCCGACCTCGCGAAAGATGTGATCGAACAGCCCCTGCAGCAAGTCGTGGATAAACGGCATCAGCGCGCTTCGCGGGTCGGCCTGTTGGCCCGGCATCACGAAGGCGGTGGTCGGTGTGGTCCCCGCCGCTACGGCGCCATTGCCGCCGCCTGTTCCGCCTCCGGCGGGGCGGAACACGGGCGATTGGACCATGTTGGAGGCCCAGGCGGCCCACTGCGACGGGTCCGCCTCCGTATCCGGCATTGTGTGGGAGGGCTCCGCCTCGGCGGCCCGCGTGGAGGGCCGCCAGCGGGAGGTGTCGCTCGCGGGTTCGGCCTCTGTGGCCGCGTCGTCGTCTCGGTTGCCGGCGAAGCGCTTCCAGGAGGCGTTCTTGCGCAACGTGCCGGCCGCTTCAGGGTCGGTTCGCGGTTCGGTGATCAGGCCGCAATGGTCGATGGCCTCCACCACGAAGGCGAGCGTGGGCGCTGCGGTCTTTTGCACGCAGTCGAGATAGGAGCGCATCAGGTCCAGCGTCATCTCGGTCTTGCCGAAATACAGCTCACCGATCTCGATCAGCCGTTCGTACCAGTGAAGGGGCGACCAGGGGGCCCAGTTGGGGTATTCGAAGCGGTTTTTCTCCTGCGCTGCCTGGGTGAAGACGTAGTGCGAATAGCGGTTGTTCTCACGCATCGCGCCTTCCAGCTTGTGCCGGAGCGAGCGGCGTGTGGACTGATAGTCATCAAGGATGGTGAGACCGTCATCCTGGTCCGCGAACGCAACTCCGGAGAACTCGTATTGCGGCGGGTAGTCGTGGCTGCGGAAATCCTCCATCAGGGCGTCCTGGAAATCCCGGATCACGCGCGTCTCGAACATGCGGAAGTCGTTCGCCCACAGCAGGGTGTTACCACTAACATTGCCCCAGGTGCGCCCGGCTTCCCATTCGTCGCGGGCGGTGGCAAGGCAACGTTCCAGGTGCTCGATCACGCGAGGAACGACCATCTCGGCGAGTTGTTCCCGCTGTACGATCGACAGCCCCGCCATCCCGGTCCACTTGCGCGCTGTGGCGACAGGCGGGTTGGTGGAGCCAAGAATTGTGTCCTGGTCGAGTGGCATGGGGTCACTCCGGTGCTGAGTGTAAGGCCGCGTCGAGGTGGCCGCCGCCCCATCGTCCCGCAAAACAGAGATGTGTGCACCAGTTTGGGGAACGGGAGCGTTAGCAATTTACACTGGGCACACTAACGGACTGGCCTAGTTCGGGGCAGGTCGATAGTGTAGGAACGATATGGAAGGGGTCGAACCCTACGACCGCCGGATGGATGTCGGAGCGTTTTCGTATGTCCTGGGGATTGATACAGCAGGAGATTCCCGTCGCGGAACTGCAGGTTGGCATGTACGTGAGCCAGCTCGATCGCCCGTGGCGGGATACCCCGTACTGGGTCGAGGGCATCTTGATCCGCTCGCAAGAGGATATCGACGAGTTGGCCCGGCACTGCCATCACGTGTTCATCGACCTGGAGAAGAGTGCCCCGGAGTCGGTGAGCAAGCTGGCGTCCCCCACACGTGATACTGCGCGGGCTGATTCGGTTCCGAGCCGTGCCGAGGCGGCCCAGTTTCGTGGCATGACGGTTTATCGTGACCAGTGCTCCGTGGACGAAGAGTTGCCCGCCGCGCGCGAGGCCTGGGCTACGGCCGGAACGGTTCTGGAGCAGATACGCGCCGGCATGGAGCGTAACCCAGGGGTACGTGTGGCGGCCGCGCGCGAGGCCTCCGAGGCGTTGCGCGAGAGCGTGGAGCGTAACCCCGATGCCCTGTTGTTGTTGGCCCGCCTGCGCGAGTCGGGCGATGTTCTGTATGACCACTCCCTGCGGGTGTCGATTCATCTGCTGGCCCTGGGCCGGCATCTGGGCCTCGATCGTTCCGAGCTTTCGGTGCTGGGCCTGGGCGGGCTCCTGATGGATGTGGGCAAGATGCAGCTGCCGCAAGAGTTGCTCGAGCGCGGGAAGCGGCTCGCCCCCGAAGAACGGCGCGAGGTACAACGGCACGTGGAGTACGGAGAGCAGATCTTGCTGCGGTCCCACGGGATCCCGGATAAGGTCCGCGATATCGTCATGCAACACCACGAACGTGAGGACGGTCGCGGCTATCCGCATGGGCTGGTGGCCAACGAGATCAGCGCCTGTGCGCGGATGGCCGCGATCGTCGATTCCTACGAGGAGATGCTCGCCGATCAGCGCTTGGCTGGAACCCCGTACGAAGCCCTGAAGGAGCTTCGCGAGTTCGGGCGTTGGGGACTGAATTCGGCGTTAGTCGACCAGTTCACCCATTGTGTCGGGCTGTTCCCGGTCGGCAGTCTGGTGGAGCTGGACAGCGGTGAGGTGGCCATTGTGCTGAGCCACCGCAGGACCCAGCGCTTCATGCCAAGGGTGATGCGCATTCTGGACCCGAAGCGACGTCCCTATCCCGATCCGCTGGAGCTCGATCTGGGTTCGACGGACCCGGAATCCGAGGGTGCCCAACGGCAGATCATGCGCGATTTGCCGCCTGGGGCCTACGGGGTCGATCCTGCACGCTATTATCTTTAGGGTAAAAGGGATCAATCGACCGGTTTCTTCGCGAGCGGGCGACTGATCCATGTTTCCCTGAAGGCACCGCTTGGGTGCCGTTGGCCGGGCCCAGCGATGTTGCCGAACCTATCGGATTATCAAGCCTTTCTCCAGCGCCTGCAGGCGAGTGGTGGCGACCGTTCGCCGGCCCTGGCCGTGATCGATCTTGAAGGGCTGGGCGATATTGACGCCGCACTGGGTTATGACGCGACGGATGCGCTGCTTCGGCAGGCCGGCGAGGCATTGGCGACGGCACTACCGGGTGGTTCCGTCGGGATGACGGGACGCCATCAACTCGCCTGCATGCTGCCCCACGTCGATGGCAGCGGATTCGCCGAGCTGGCGGGTCACAAGATGCTGCGTGTGTTGGGTGAGCCCTTTCCCTGCGGCGAGCGTGAGGTGCTCCTTTGGCCGCGGGCGGGCCTAGCCTTGTCTCAGGGACTGCACCCCGTGGCACCGCGCAAATTGCTGACTCAGGCCTATGCGGCGATGCGCCAGGCTCGGCGTGAGCGGGTCCGGCTGCGTCTGCATGCCCCGGGGGCTACCAAGACGATGCTGGAGGGAGTGGATCTGTGGTCGCAGCTAGGGGATGCGATCGAGGACGGGTCCCTGCATCTCGAGTATCAGCCGCAGATTTCATTGAGGTCGGGGCAGGTGGAATCGGCCGAGGCGCTGCTGCGTTGGGATCACCCGGAATTCGGCGCAATCCGGCCGGATATCATGGTCCGCGCGGCGGAGGGCACCGACCTGATGCCACGCTTGACCCATTGGGTCTATAACACCGCCTTGCGGCAATGCGCCGAGTATCGGCAGGCAGGGCTCGCCGTTGGGGTGTCGGTGAACTTTTCCGCCGATGACTTGCAGGAGCCAGAGGTGGTGGATCTGGTAGCCCAGTCGCTGGATCTCTGGGGTGTGCCACCCGAGCAGGTAACGGTTGAACTGACCGAAACAGCGGTCATGGAAAGCCACGATGCGGCGGCACGCGATGCCCTGCACAACATGAAGCAGCTGGGTCTGCGCATCTCCATGGACGACTTTGGGATCGGGTACTCGTCCATGGAGCGACTCCTGCGGATGCCGCTGGATGAGCTCAAGATCGACATGACCTTCGTGCACGAGCTGATCTCCAGCCCGCCGCATCAGCGCATCGTGGAGTCCATGATCGGTCTTGGGCACAAGCTGGGACTTACTGTGGTGGCCGAAGGGGTCGAGGACGCGGACACGCTGAACCGCCTGCGGGCCCTGGGCTGTGACCTGGTCCAGGGGTTTTACCTCGGACGCCCCGCGCGCCTGCCACACTTCATGAAGCAGGTGTCGGGGGCGCAACCGAAGGCCAATGGGTGATCCCTGTCCGCTACCCCGGCGAGCGTGAGCGCAGGTACAGGTGAATAACGATCCAGTCGTAGAGTGCGTGGGTCACGATGACCACCAACAGGTTGCCGGTCAGGTGGTAGAGCACACCAAGATAGAGGCCGATCAGGGTGGCGAATACGAAATAGAGGCGACTGATCGAGTGGGCCAGGCCGAATACCACCGCGGCGATCAGGATCGCCCATGCCGGCGACCAGCGTTCGCTCAGCCAGCCCTGCAGGACGCCCCGAACCAGTAGCTCTTCGCCCACCCCGGCCAGTAACGAGATCAGCAGCACGGCCCCTGGCAGCGCACCACGGAAGAGGCGCTGGACGAATTCGCGTACCTGCGCCGATAACTCGCGATAGGAATCCCAGTGGCTCATGGCGAGGACACTCAGGAGTGCCAGCATCGGGAGAACCGCAAGGGCGCCCAGGGCCACGGCTTCGACGCTCCAGATCAGAGTTTCATGGAGGGGGATCTCCAGTAGCCCCGCCAGAATTATTGCCAGCGGGATCAGCGCGGCCTGGAAGACGATTCCGGCCAGCAATGGGTGTCGGGCGATCGTCTTGCGCAGACTCATCGCGAGTGGACGGGGCATGCAGGGGTCATCCCCGCGAGGATGCCCGATCTCGGGGGCCGTTGTCCTGCGAAGGAAGACATTGATGCGCAGGATCTGAAAAATCCCCGCGCCGCCGAAGCGGATGCGGGGAGGGCTGTGGTGGGGCTCGGGAATCCCGGACGCGCGTCTCGTTTAGGTCTTGGCCTCCTCGATGCGGATCAGGGCCAGTTCGTGGAACAGGCCCTTCATCAGACTGACGCACATCACGAGCAGCACGATAACGAACGGCAGACCGGTACTAACGGCCCCCGCCTGCAGCGCGTTGAGGGCCGCAGCCCCGCCAACGGCCAGCAGGACCCCGGCAACGATGCCCTCGTAGGTGGCCCAGAACAGGCGCTGGGATTGCGGGGCGTCCGTCTTGCCGCCGGAGGTGATGGAGTCGATCACCAGCGAGCCCGAGTCCGACGAGGTGATGAAGAACACCAGGACGAGGGCGATCGCCAGGAACGAGGTGATGGCGGTGAAGGGCAGGTGCTCCAGCATCTGGAACAGGGCCAGCGAGGAGTCCGAGATCCCGTCGGCCAGGGCGCCGATGCCTTCTCGCGCCTGATCCACTCCGGAACCGCCGAAGGCACTCATCCAGATGACCGTGACCATGGTCGGCACCAGCAGGACCGCGGTCACGAACTGGCGCACGGTGCGTCCGCGCGAGACGCGGGCGATGAACATCCCGACGAACGGCGACCAGGAGATCCACCAGGCCCAGAAGAAGATGGTCCAGGCGTGGTAGAACGTCTCGTCCTCGCGCCCGACCGGGTTGCTGAGCGGGATGATGTACTGCACGTAGCCGGTCACCGTGGTGCCGACGCTAGACAGGAACGCAAGCACGCCGCCAGCCACCATCACGAAAAATAGCAGCAGCGCGGCGAATAGCAGGTTGATATTGCTGAGTACCTTCACGCCGCCATGGATGCCGCGCATGATCGACAGCAGGGCGATGATGGTGACCCCGATGATGATGGCGACCTGGGTGTTCAGGCCGGCATCAATGCCAAACAGGAACTCCAGACCCGAGGCCGCCTGTTGCGCCCCGAGACCGAGCGAGGTGGCCAGGCCGAACATGGTCGCGAGCACGGCGAGGGTGTCGATCACATGGCCGATGGGGCCCCACACGCGTTCCCCGAGGATCGGGTAGAACGCAGAGCGTATGGTGAGCGGCAGGCCCTTGTTGTAGGCGAAGAATGCGAGCGCCAGCCCCACCACCGCATAGATCGCCCAGGGGTGCAGCCCCCAGTGATACATGGTGGCCCCCAGTGCGGCCTGCCGGGATTCCTCGGTCCCGCCTTCGATCCCCAGCGGCGTGCCGAACCATTCGGTGAAGTAGCCCACTGGCTCCGCCACGCTCCAGAACATCAGCCCGATCCCCATGCCGGCGGCGAATAGCATGGAGAACCAGGAGATCACCGAGAATTCCGGCTTGGCGTCCTGCCCACCGATGCGGATGCGGCCGATGGGGAGCAGGATCAGGGCCAGGCAGAACAGGACGAAGATGTTGCCGGCCGAAAGGAACAGCCAGTCGAAGGTGCGGCCAATCCACTGACGGGTGTTGTCGAGGTTCTCGTTGGCTTGTTCCGGAAAGATCAGCGAGAGGATGACGAATACGCTGATCAACAAGGCGCTGGTAACAAAGACCGGGTTGTGCAGGTCCAGGCCCAGTGGGTTGATGTTTTGCTCACCGATCTCGTGGTCGGTTTCGTATTCGGCTTCCAGTTCCTTTCTCTGTTCTTCGAGGTCTTGTGGATTCTCGCTCACCGTCGCCTCCTCCATTCTGCGTGGGTGCGGCGGTATCACGCGTGCTTGCTTGCGGCCGCCTGACGGGAGTAAAGACCCATGAGCGGAGAATTGCAAAAGGGGTATGAGAGATCCCGATTACGCGTTCGTAACGCACGACTATAAGTGATGGGAGTGCGAACGGCTGGGCGCCGCGCCGGGCAATGGTTGCCTTACCATAGTCAGCGCATACGTGGATCGCGTACCTTGATGAGTCCGTGAACCCGTGTGACCGAGGACGTGAATGAAGGCCTTGTTGATTGACCCGGAACAGCAGACGATTGAACAGGTGAATATCGCAGACCACGAGGATATCGCGCGCCTGATTGGCTACGAAACGCTTGAGTCCGACGAGATCGGGCCGGACGGTGATCGCCTGTTCTTTGACGAGGAGTGCTTCCTGCGGGGCACGACGGGACGTTTCCAGATCGACAACGTGATTCCGGTTTCCGGTAAGGGACTGGTCGTGGGGGGTGCCGAAGAAGGGGCCAGCCTGAGGGATGCCGTATCCGATCCCGATTCGATTCGGGCGAGGATGAAGTACCTCTAGGGTTGGCTCAGCGCAGCTGGCTGTCCTTGGAGGCCCGCCGGTTGTAGGGGCTGGTGGCCTGCTGCTCGGTGTCCTGCGCCTCCTGGCAGGTGACGCACAGGCGCACGCCCGGTAGAGCCTTGCGCCGGCCCTCGGGGATCGGCGTGCCGCATGCCTCGCATTCGGTCCGACTCTCGCCGGCCGGGATCTGGCTGCGCACGCGCTGCAGGGCATCCTCGACCGTGTGGTCGATCTGCTCCTGCTCCGCGCCGTCTTTTGCCCATCCGCCTGCCATAGCGTGTCCTCGCATGGGGGTGGCCTTTCGATATGAGACTGTAGCCCTCGGGTCGGAAGTTCCGTCTCCCTAGCCGTGGCCGAACTCGCGCGCGACGTAATCGATGTCCTTGTCGCCGCGGCCAGAGAGGTTGGCCAGGATCGTTGTGCCCGGTTGTTCGCGGCCCTTTTTCATCGCCCAGGCGACGGCGTGCGCGCTCTCCAGTGCCGGGATGATCCCCTCGGTGCGCGAGAGCTGGTAGAAGGCATTCAGCGCATCATCGTCGTTGATTGCGTGATAGGCGACGCGCTCGGTGGTCCTCAGGTAAGAGTGCTCCGGTCCGACCCCGGGGTAGTCCAGCCCCGAGGCGATGGAGTGGACCGGGGCCGGATTGCCTTCGTCGTCGGCCAGCAGCATGCACTTGAAGCCGTGGATCATGCCCGGCTTGCCATAGGTCATGGTGGCGGAGTGTTCGCCCAGCTTGGTGCCGCGCCCCAGTGGCTCCACGCCGTTGAGTTGCACCTGTGCGTCCTCGATGAAGCCCGCGAACATGCCCATCGCATTGGAGCCGCCGCCGATGCAGGCGACCACGTGATCGGGCAGTTCGCCGTCGCTCATCTCCAGATATTGCTCGCGCGCCTCGATGCCGACCACGGACTGAAAGTTACGTACCATCAGCGGAAACGGGTGCGGCCCGACCACGGACCCGATCGCGAACAGCGCCTCGGCGGCCTGCGAGAGGTAGGACTGAAAGGCGGAATCCACGGCCTCTTTCAGGGAACGCCCCCCGAACGATACCGGTACGACTTGCGCCCCCATCAGCTTCATTCGGGTGACATTGGGGGCTTCCTTGGCGATATCGATCTCGCCCATGTGAATCTCGCATTCCATCCCGAAGTAGGCGGCTGCGGTGGCCAGGGCGACACCGTGCTGCCCGGCGCCGGTCTCGGCGATCAATTTCTTCTTGCCCATGTGTTTGGCCAGCAATGCCTCGCCCATGCAGTGGTTCAGCTTGTGCGCGCCGGAGTGGTTCAAGTCTTCGCGTTTGAGGTAGATGTGTGCACCCACCGCTCGGCTCAGGTTGTGGGCGTAGTACACCGGCGTCGGCCGCCCCTGGTAGTGCTTGCGGATGTAGCGCAGCTCGTTCAGGAAATCGCCAGAGCGCACGAGCGTCCGATAGGCGCGGTTGATCTCGGCGAAGTGCGGCTCCAGTTCTGGCGGGAGGAATGCGCCACCAAATTCACCAAAAAAGCCTTCCGCGTTGGGGTAGTCCTTGAGATACGACATGGGCGGTCTCACTGCCTTGTGTTGTTGAAAGGGCCTATGGGGCCGGTTCGGGGCTGTATGATCCTGCGTCCCATCCGGAATGCCAACCCGGCCAGAGCCGATCAGGGTCTGTCGGGCGGTATATCCGCGCCGACCGTTTCATACGGCCTCACGCCGTACATTCCTCCAGGAGCCGCGCATACAGGTCGCGATCCTGTTCCGTGTGGAGCACGAACCGGATATGGCCGACTGCGTCCAGTCTTGGCGTGGCGTCCAGAACGGTCTGGATTGCGATTCGGGCGGCGTCTTCCAGTGGATAACCGAATGCCCCGGTCGACAGTGCTGGGAAGGCAACGCTGTAGATTCCGGCCTCCTCGGCTCGGGTCAGGGCATTGCGATAGCAGGCACCGAGTAGGCGACCGGCCGGCTCATCGTGCCCGTAGACCGGTCCCAGACAGTGGATGACGAAGCGGTTGGGCAGGTGGTGGCCTCCGGTCAGTACGGCCTGGCCGGGTTCGATCGGGGCCAGTGGCTGGCCCTCGCGTTCCAAACCGGGGCCGGCGGCGCGGTGGATGGCGCCCGCGACCCCGCCTCCGGGGCGCAGCCAGGCATTCGCGGCATTGACTACGGCGTCCATGTCGCGCTGTGCGGCGATGTCGCCGGTGACACATTCGATGGTGGTGCCGTGGATGTCGACGCGCATGGGCCTCTCCCTTGGGAAACGCTGATTAATGTGCACGCTCGCGCTCGAGTCGCTTTTGCGTGCGAACAAGGCGCGGTGACTGCGGTGCAGTCATTCTGCACAAAGGAACCGCAACGCCGTTTCCCGCGCCCGTTTTTGATAACAACGGGCGGCCGAGCCCCTGCTCTCAATAGGTTGTGGGGTTGGTACCCCAGGTTCCCCGATCCTGCGTTGCGCCCCAATCCATCAAAAACGGGCGGGTAGAACCACTATCCGCTGCGCGACGCGCCTTGCCTCGGAAAACCTGGGGTGCCAACGCGAGCGTGTACATTAATCAGCGTTTCCCTTGGGTCGCTGGCCGTACTCCCAAGCATAGGGAAGCGCTTGGATCTCGGAAACCGGGTTAGCCGATACGGTCGCGTACCTCCGCAGTCAGCTCTAGCGAGCGCCTGCGATCGGCGTGATCGAAGGTGGAGGTGGTGATGATCAGCTCGTCGGCGGCCGTCTGCTCGAGAAAGTCGCGGATCTCGCGTTCCACGGTGTCAGGAGCGCCGATCGCGGAGCAGGCCATGGTCTGTTCGACGATGGCCCGCTCTGCGCGATCCAGCTGCTCCCGGTATTCCCGAATCGGGGGCTGGATCGGCTCCGGGCGCCCACGACGGAGACTCACGAAGGCCTGCTCCATGGAGCTTGCAAGGGTGCGGGCCTCGGCGTCGGTCTCTGCGGCATACACGTTGTATCCCACCATGGCGTAGGGTTGTGCCAGGTAGGAAGAGGGGCGGAACTGGCTGCGATAAAGCTCCAGCGCAGACATGAGTTGGCCTGGCGCGAAATGAGAGGCGAACGCGTAGGGCAGACCCAGTTGGGCTGCGAGTTGCGCTCCGAACAGGCTGGATCCGAGTATCCATATGGGCACTTTCTGGCCCGCCCCAGGGATGGCGTGAATGACCTGGTTCGGCTGTGGCTCGTCGAAGTAGGTCAAGAGCTCGGCGACATCGCGGGGGAACTGGTCGGGGTCGATGTCGGGTGCGCGGCGCAGGGCACGTGCCGTGGTCGGGTCGGTTCCCGGTGCCCGGCCCAAACCCAGATCAATGCGCCCCGGATAGAGGGCGTTGAGGGTACCGAACTGCTCGGCCACGATCAGCGGGGCGTGGTTGGGAAGCATGATCCCGCCGGCACCGACCCGAATGCGCTGCGTCGCCGCGGCCACCTGGCCAATCACGACGGCGGTGGCCGCACTGGCGATACCGGGCATGTTGTGGTGTTCCGCCAGCCAGTAGCGATGGAAGCCCAGTGTCTCGGCATGCTGGGCCAGATCCAGGGTGTTGTGGAGCGCTTGCGTGGCGTCGCCCCCGGCGGTGATCGGGGCGAGGTCGAGTACGGAGAATGCGGTCATGGTCCGAATTGTACCGATGTGGCAGGTGGCCGCAGACCTCGTCAGTCATGGCGGGGTCTATAGTCAAGAAAGGCTTTGCGGAGGGCATGCCATGGGTATTTCGAGGACCTTGAGCGATTTTCTGGACCAGCATGCGGTGACCTATCAGGTGGTGCATCACCCGCACTCCGATTCCGCCAGCCGCTCGGCCGAGGCGGCCCATATACCGGGTGATGCCGTGGCCAAGGCCGTGCTCCTTGTGGAGGAGGACACGCAATATCGACTGGCCGTTGTGCCAGCTACACGCCGCGTGAAGCTGGGCCAGTTGCACCGCCTGCTCGGCGACCACGTGGGCCTGGCCACCGAGGACGAGGTTGCCAGTGTCTTTGCGGATTGCGAGCGTGGTGCTATCCCTGCGTTGGGTCCGGCCTACGGGTTGGAAACGCTGGTGGATGACACCTTGCTGGAGCAGCATGACGTGTATTTCGAGGCCGGCGACCATGAGTCTCTGGTGCACTTGGGCGAAGGGGACTTCCTGTTCCTTCTGGGTCAGCCCCGGCGCGGCCAGTTCAGCGCTCACGTCTGATCGCCAGGGACCGATGCTGTTATCCTAGAGAGCTTCCGTTGTAAAGGACGAGTGGTCCCCAGGTAGGGCTGTACGCGTGTTGGGGAGAGCCTGTTCTGCCCTGTTTTTCCCGCGCGCGTAGTCGGCCTTGCGGCCACGAATTTCTCATGTGTCGCGACCCTCCCATGAGGGTCCACGCGTCAGTGTGATGCATGCCGAATGGCGTGATTGCCCTGACAGGGGCCACATTTGGCCGCTGAAATGTGTGGCGTCGGGAATGATTGGCGGGGTTCGACCCGTCACATGTGAGGGTGCTGCCTAGGGGAATGCAGGATTCCGGACCCGTGATCGGGATATGGGTTCGTAGTGCCAACCTACGGAGTCGTAATCGGTTAGCCAGGAGGTTCATCGTTGGGGGCGGCACGGGAGATCCCGCAGCTGCACGGAGGCACTATGGAATTTGGCCGTACACCAGAGGAGATCGAGGAAAGCCGCCGGGCCCTGTTGGTCATGTTGTTCGCCAGCGCGGGCTCCATGATTCTGGTGGTATTTGGATTCCTTTCGCTATCCGAGGGTCGGCATGGCCTGGCGCTGGTGTTGCTGTTAAATGCCGTACTGTGCCTGAGCCTGTTCTTGTACAACCGCCTGACCCGGGCGCATGCCCGGGAGGTCAGTTACTTTTTTGCTGCACAGGCATTCGTCCTGGCCTTGTATCTGATTCTGGGCGGGGGCGTTGATGGGTCCGGCGTGTTCTTTGCGTTCCCGGTCACGGTCATTATGGTCATGGCGGGGTTTACCAGCGTCCGTCTGGCGGTGTTCTTTTGCGCGCTCCTGGTAGGCACGGCCGCTGTCGGGCTGTATGGACCGTTTCCAGCCGTTTACGACTACGAGTCGGTGCAGAAGTCGCGCTTGCTCGTCGGGCTTTCCGCGCTCTGCCTGATGGCGATCCTCGCGGAGTGGATGCGCGTTCGGTCATACATGGCGATTACCAGTACCCACGATCAACTCAGTGTGGATGCGCGGCATGATCCCTTGACCGGTCTCCTGAATCGTCGTGGGCTGGAGGAGGCGATCGGAAGCATGGGGGAGGAGGCGTTCCCCGCAGCACTGGCCCTCCTGGATCTGGATCATTTCAAGCAGGTGAACGATCGCTATGGGCATGATGTGGGCGACCAGGTTATCCGGGCCGTTGCCGACCATTTGCGGCGTCATTTGAAGGGCCGGGACCTCGTGTGTCGCTGGGGCGGTGAGGAGTTTCTGATCGTGTTGACCGATACACAATGTGCGACGGCTCGGGAGGTTGTCGAGGCGATCCGCGAGAACCTGTCTCGGACACCACAGAAGCTCGGGGGCAGCGAGCATCACTTGTCATTCAGTGGGGGGCTGACGCGTTTCAATGATCCCAGTCATCTCGACAGTGCCCTGCATGAAGCCGACCAGCAGCTTTATCGAGCCAAGCAGCAGGGCCGCAACCGCGTATTGTGGCGGACTGAGCCGGGTTAAACAGGGAAGCTCCGAATGATGATGGATCCATTTCTGGAACAGGCGTTGGATGAGGCTCGGGCCGGTCTGGGGGAGGAAGGGATCCCGATTGGCTCGGTGCTGGTGCACCAGGGTACGGTACTTGGCCGCGGGCACAATCGGCGGGTCCAGCAGGGGAGTGCGATCCTGCACGCGGAGATGGACGCGCTGGAGAACGCCGGGCGGCAGCCCGCCCAGGTCTATCGCGAGTGCACGCTTTACACCACGTTATCGCCCTGCGCGATGTGCAGTGGGGCGATCGTCCTGTACGGCATCCCGCGGGTGGTGATTGGCGAGAACGCGTCGTTCATGGGCGAGGAGGACTGGCTGCGTGGCCACGGGATCCAGGTGGATGTCGTGCAGGACCCGGCGTGCCGGGCGCTGATGCAGAATTTCATCGAAACCTACCCGGAGTTGTGGCACGAGGACATCGGCCACTGAGGCACCGCTTTAAGGGTGCCCGCGGTCGGCGTGGCTAGGGGTTTTCCCTGGGAGGCGCATCGGCGTAGGGGTAATCGCTGGCTTCGAGGTTCTCCTGGAAGGTCTCCAGGCGCTCCACGGCCAGATCCGTGCGGTTGAACTGCGCGATATGGAACAGGGCATCGCCTTCGTTGATTAGCGGCAGGTTGAGCTCGCCAATGATGATGCCGGAGGCCGGCGCCAGGATCTCGGTCTCGGTCTCGCCGAAGGGGTCGGAGATGATGGCCAGGCGGGTCTGATCGCGGACCACGCGGTCGCCTTGTCGCACGAAGGTGCGCAGGATGCCGCTTTGCGGCGCCCGTACCCACCCGCTGGTGCGGGCCATGATGGGCTCCTTGCGGGCGCGTCGCCGCACGGCGGGAAGCATTTCCAGCTGGCGCATCACTTCGATGATGCCGTGCACCCCGCCCCGAATCGAGAGCTCGTCGAAGCGCAGGGCCTCGCCGGCCTCGTAGAGCAGGATCGGGACCTGGCGTTCCGCGGCGGCCTCGCGCAGGGAGCCATCTCGCAGGGCCGAGTTGAGGATCACCGGCGCACCGAAGGCCCGGGCCAGATCGAGCGTTTCCGGGTGGTCGAGGTTGGCGCGGATCTGGGGGAGGTTGGAGCGGTGGATAGCGCCGGTGTGGAGGTCGATCCCGTGGGTGCTGCGCTGGACGATTTCGCGCATGAATAGCCGGGCCACGCGGGCGCCTAGCGAGCCCTTCTGCGATCCTGGGAAACAGCGGTTCAGGTCACGCCGGTCGGGCAGGTAACGGCTCTGGTTGATGAAGCCGTGCATATTGACCACCGGTACCGCGAGCAATGTGCCCTTCATGCGGCGCAGCGCAGGTACCTTGAGCAGCCGCCGGATGATCTCGACCCCGTTGATCTCGTCGCCGTGGATCGCGGCACTGACGAACAGCACCGGACCCTTGCGGCGTCCGCACAGCACCTGCACCGGCATATTGGTGGGGGTGTGGGTATAGAGGGCCCCCAGCTCGAGTTCCACCGTGCGGCGTTCGCCGGGGCGTACGGTCGTGCTGCCGATGGTGATCGGGTTGTTGCGTAGAGCGCGGGGTGTTCCGGGCATTAGTGCTTCTCGCAACAAGTTGGGAGACCTCGGACCGTCGCCAAGGGTCGGCGGAGAGGGTGTGTCCGGATCATTAGCCGCTGCCCTTGGTCTTGGTGCGGTTGGGCTTGCCGTTCTTCTCGATGAATTCGATGATCATGCTGGCCACATCCTTGCCCGAGGCGTTCTCGATGCCTTCCAGACCGGGGGACGAGTTCACCTCCATTACCACCGCCCCATGGTTGGAACGCAGCAGGTCCACGCCACAGACATTGAGGCCCATCACTTTGGCGGCGCGCACGGCCGTGGCACGTTCCTCCGGCGTGATACGACACAGGGTAGCGCTGCCGCCGCGGTGCAGATTGGATCGGAACTCGCCTTCCTTGGCCTGGCGCTTCATTGAAGCGACCACCTTGTCGCCGATCACGAAGCAGCGGATATCGGAGCCTTTCGCCTCCTTGATGTACTCCTGCACGAGGATGTGCTGCTTGAGACCCATGAAGGCCTGGATCACGCTCTCGGCGGCCTGCTTGGTCTCGGCCAAAACCACACCCAGGCCCTGGGTGCCCTCCAGCAGTTTGATCACGCAGGGTGCGCCGCCGACGGTGGCCAGCAGGTCATCGATGTCATCCGGCGAGTGAGCAAATCCGGTGACCGGGAGCCCGATGCCACGACGCGACAGCAGCTGAAGGCTGCGCAGCTTGTCGCGTGAGCGGGAGATTGCGACCGACTCGTTCAGGGGGTAGACGTTCATCATTTCGAACTGCCGCAGGATGGCCGTTCCGTAGAACGTGACCGAGGCGCCGATACGCGGGATCACCGCGTTGAACTGGTCCAGGATGTCGCCTTTGTAGTGGATCTGCGGCTTGTGAGCGGTGATGTTCATGTAGCAGCGCAATGGGTCCACGACGCGCACCTCGTGGTCGCGTTGTTCGGCGGCCTCGACCAGGCGCCGGGTGGAGTAGAGCTTGCTGTTGCGCGAGAGAATACCGAGTTTCATGCAGACGCCTGTTGAGCTGAGGAGGGTTACGGGTGGTGGCCAGCGACAAACGACGCTTGGGGGTCGACAAGGAAGCGACCGCGCATGGCCTCGCGGCCGAGTAGCATGCGAAAGAGCATGGTATCGCGGCTGGTCAAGGAGAGTTCAACTGGCAACAAGGTCGATCCGAGCTGCACGCGGGTGGCGATGAAGTAGCGCTCGCCGGTGTGGCCGCCTGAATCCGTCACGCTGCGGATATCCAATACCGGCGCTTCATGCCAGACCTCGGTCTCGGCGTCGCGCTGGTAAGGATGGATGCCGAAGCGCACCCATTCACGTCCGTCGCGGGTAAAGGGATCGACCTGGAAGGTATGCAGCGCGGAGCTGCGCGCGCCGGTGTCGACCTTGCACTTGATGGCCGGGATGTCGAAATCGGGCAAGCCAACCCATTCGCGCCAGCCGAGGATCGGCCGGTTGCGGGGTTCAGTTTGAGTGGGGTCTAAAGAGGAAGAGCGATCCACGTGGGCTCCCGGAACGGGTCGAACCCACACTATAACGAATCGCCCGTCCGGTGCTGGGCGTTTACCCGTTCAATCTCCGGCGATTGCCGGGTTGGTCAGGGCGTCGAGGGCGTTGCTCATGCTGTCGAGGTTGCCGTCACGATTCTCGATCCCGTGGCGCCCATGTTCATGCGACCAGAAGATATGCCCCGATGTCTGGAGCGGTAGAGGTGGCATGCCGGGCGGGCCGGTAAAGGGTCCGCCCGGTTCTCGGCCAGGCGTGCGACTTCAGCTGACTGCGGCCAGGGTTACTGCATCAGGAGGTACCCTTCGTGCTGCAGCTCGATGATCTCGGCATCGGCCATCGGCACGACGTTGACGAAGCCGTGGATGTCCTTGAGCTCGATGCCGCGCAGGCGGGCGGAGGCCTCACACATGCGGAATTCGACCGGTCCAGCGTCCGTCAGGGACTTGGCCCGGCGCATCAGCTCCTCGTGCTCGTCGAATTCGTCGCGGGTGAAGTAGGGCACTTCCTGCCCGTGCAGCACCAGTACGATATGCGCCTCGAACGGATCGGCTTCGTAGACGTTGTTCAGCATGCTCACGCGGTCCAGGACCATCTCCAGTTCCCGGGCGCTGCTGGTGTACACGTCGTAGACCACCTTGCGGGGTTCATATGGGCGATCCATCTTCTCGGCCGAGCCCCAGGGGAGGTTGTCATCGGCACTGGCGACCAATGGCATGGCGAGCAGGCTGGCGGCGGCCAGCAGGATCAGCAGCAGGCGGATCAAGGGTCGGTTCTTCCGGTTCATGGGGGACTCCTTTTGGTGTGGCTTGTCAGGGTTCGACGTTGCAGCGGCCCGGGGTCTTCCCTCGGGTTACATCCGGGTCTCGCCCTGGCTGCGCAGTACACGTTCGAGGAAGGATTCCATCGCGACGGTGACGCGGCGGCCAAGGGTCTGTGGGCGGTGATACGTGAGCTCGAAAACATCCGCTTCGCGGGTCAGTTCCAGCAGTAGATCGTCGCTGGTGCGCAGCTCATCGGCCAGGCCCATCTCGCGGGCCTGTTCGCCGTACCAGTGCTCGCCGGTGGCGACCTGTTCAAGGTCCAACTGCGGGCGATACCGGGTCAGGAAAGTCTTGAACAGTTCGTGGGCCTCTTCCAGCTGCTCACGGAATTTCTTGCGGCCCTCGTCGGTGTTTTCGCCGAGCATGGTCAGCGTGCGCTTGTATTCGCCTGCGGTCAGCAGCTCGATGTCGATATCGTTGCGCGTCAGCCAACGGTGAAAATTGGGGATCTGAGCCACGACGCCGATGGACCCCAGGACCGCGAACGGGGCTGCCACGATGCGGTGACCGACTGCCGCCATCATGTAGCCGCCGCTGGCGGCCACGCGATCCACCGTCACGGTGAGGTCCATCCCGGCCTCACGCAGGCGGGCGAGTTGGGCGGCCGCGAGCCCATAGGAGGGGACCAGCCCGCCCGGACTTTCCAGACAGACAATGGCCCGGTCCTGCTCCGGTCGCGCCATGGTCAGGATGGCGGTGATCTCTTCTCGCAGGCTTTCGACGCTGGAGGCGCGGATATCCCCCTCGAAACGCAGTACGTAAACCCGTGGACGTTCGGTAGGCGTTTCCATTTCGGGTTGCGCAGTGTCGGGGGCGTCGCGCGTTTGTTCATCGGTCGCTGTGTCCTGTTCGGCGGTGGTCCCCGTGCCTGATGTCTCGGCACCCTTGCGTGCGAGCTTGCGCGTGGCCCAGTCACGCAGGCGTTCGACGCGCCCGCGGCGGCGCTCCACTGCGCGGCGGACGGTCTTTTCCATTCGCTCGAAGCGGTCATTGAGTCGCTTGACGCTCAGGCGATCCGGACGCCGATCGCGCGAACGGGCGACCAGCCCGGCGACGGCGCTCAGCACGATCAGCACGGCAATGACCGCCGTGGCAACCTTGGCGAGGAAAAGTCCGTACTCCTGAAGAAATTCCATTTCATGTCCTGGATTGATGGCGTGGTGAGGCCCGAAGCCTGTGCGTGCATAATGCCAGCATGAATACCGATACAGTTGAAGACCCTCGTAGTGCGGGACGGTTTCTCGACCGGGAAGGTTCCGCAGTGGGCCCACTGCCCGAACCGATCATCTATGCCGGATACGCGACCCTGAGTCTGCGCCAGGTGGATGAATGGAACGGGGTACCCAAGGGCACGGCCTTTCGCCTGTTCAAGGCGCGCAAGGATCAATTGCGCGAGGGGGTGGACTTCTTCTACATCCCGGAAGGCAGTGATCCCGAGTTGACCGAGACCCTGCGGATGGACCGTCGGATCTACCCCTCTACCATCCATCTGGTCTTGTTGACTGCCAACGCCTATGCCCGTCTGCGTGAGGAGTGGCACGTGCGAATCCACAACCCAGGATGCGGATGTCCCGAGGGACACTAGCCAGGCGAGGGTCAATCGACTTGCTCGCGTTCAAGCGGCTTTCGTATGCGTGCAAGCTGTGGCGCCTGCAGGGTCGTCATTCGATCCTCGACGGTCCCCGATACCGATTGATGCCCCGAACCCATCCGGACCGAGTCGGTACGACAAGCACCGGCCGGACACCGCAACGGGGCTTGAGGAATAGGCTCCACCAATGCGGGCGGCTGCAGTGATTCGCGTCACCCTTGAACAGTGGCGCATGCTGCAGGCGGTGGTGGACGCCGGCGGTTTCGCACGGGCAGCCGAACGGGTGCACAAGAGCCCGTCGAGCATCAACCATGCGGTGCAGAAGCTGGAAGAGCAGCTGGGCGTGGATGTCTTCGAGGTGCAGGGCCGCAAGGCGGTCCTGACCCCGGCCGGTAAGGCGCTGCTGCGCCGGGCCGAGCACCTGCTGGAAGAGGCGGCGGAGATCGAGGCCCTGGCGGGTGCGCTCGCGGCCGGGGTGGAGTCCGAGATTCGTTTGGCGGTCGATCAGCTCCTGCCGCGCGCGCCGGTGATTGGCGCCCTGGAAGCCTTTTCGCGGGCCTATCCAGCCACGCGGATCCAGTTGCACGAGGTCGTGCTCAGTGGGGGGCCGGACCTGTTGCGCGACGCGGCCGTGGACATCCTGTTGGGTCCGGAGCTTCCGTCCGGCTATCTCGGTAGCTGCCTGGGCGAGCTGTCGATGGTCTGTGTGGCGCATCCTTCGCATCCGTTGGCGCAGGCGGAGATGCTGCTGACCCGGCGCCATCTCCAGGGACACCGTCAGGTGGTGGTGCGGGATTCAGGTATCCAGGCCCCCGGCGAGGGCGGCTGGGTGGAGGCCGACCAGCGCTGGACGGTTTCCCACATGGGTACCGCCTGCGAGATCCTGCGCTCCGGTATCGGTTTTGCCTGGATGCCGGAGGACCGGATCGCCGAGGATCTTGCGGCGGGCCGGCTGGTCGAATTGAACCTGGAGGCTGGTACTCGGCATCAGGTGCCGTTCTACATCGTGCACGCGGACCGGGATCGTGCCGGCGTGGCCAGCCAGTCCCTGATGGAAGCGCTGGAGCAAGCCTTCCGGGCCGATCCCGCTTCCTGACGGGAATTCCCCGGAGGAGCGTGCTCGCACGCGAAGCCCCGGCCCACGTCGGACTTCGGGTGATCGCGCCGAACCCAACAAGAATCAACAAGGATCGAACCGATGTGCGGGATCGCAGGAGAATTTGTCTGGGGTGAACACCGGGCCAGCGGCGAGGGCGTGGCCCGCATGCTGCCCTGTCTGGAACGACGCGGGCCGGATGCCGATGGCCTGTGGGCCTCCGGGCGGGTGGCCCTGGGTCACCGGCGGCTGTCCATCCTCGACCTGTCGCAACGTGCCCATCAGCCAATGTTCGACCCGGAGACCGGGTTCGCCCTGGTGTTCAATGGCGCGATCTACAACTTCCGCGCGCTGCGCTCCGAACTGGAAGGCCGCGGCCACCGTTTCTTCTCCACCGGCGATACCGAGGTCATCCTGCGTGGCTACGCGGAGTGGGGCGAGGGGATCGTCAGTCGCCTCCACGGGATGTTTGCGTTCGCCCTGTTCGACGGCAATGCCCAGCGTCTGCTGCTGGCGCGTGATCGTATGGGGATCAAGCCGCTATATCTGGCGCGTATGGGCGACGGGATCCGCTTTGCCTCCAACACCCAGGCGCTGCTGGCGGCGGGCGACGTGGACACCGAGCTGGATGCCGAGGCGCTGCACATGCTGTTCTCGCTGCATGCGGTGGTGCCCGCGCCGCGCACCGTGCTGCGCGGCATCCGCAAGCTGGAGCCAGGACATTACCTGAGCATCGATGCGCGCGGGCAGGAACGGCTACAGCGCTATTGGACACTGTATGCCCACCGCCCGGAGCCGGTCGTGTCCGACGCCGAGTGGCAGGAGCGTATCGAGCACAGTCTGCGCAGCGCCGTGCGCAAGCGTCTGGAGGTGGCCGATGTGCCGGTGGGCGTACTACTCTCCGGCGGGCTGGATTCCTCCCTGCTGGTCGCGCTGGCGATGGAGGAGGGGGCACAGGACCTGCGCACCTTCACCGTCGGCTTCGAGGACCAGCCGGAGGAGAAGGGCTCGGAGTTCGAATACTCCGATCCGGTCGCCGAACGCTATGCCACCGACCACCAGGCGACCCTGATCCCCAACGACCAGGTCCTGGCCCGGCTGCCGGAGGCCGTCGGCGCGATGGCCGAACCGATGTTCGGTCAGGACGCGGTGGCCTTCTACCTGCTCTCGGAGCAAGTGTCGCAGCACGTGAAGGTGGTGCAGTCTGGCCAGGGGGCCGACGAGGTATTCGGCGGCTACTTCTGGTATCCACAGATGGCGGAGGACCGCCACGGCGACTGGGTGGAACGCTTCCGCCGCCACTACTTCGACCGCGACCATCCGGAAATGGCCGAGATGCTGCAGCACCCACCGGCCACCGACATCACCGGGGATTGGCTGCGCGAACAATTCGCCGAACTCGAGACCGACCGCGCCGGCTCTTTCATCGACGCGGTGCTGGCGCTGGATGTGACTACGCTGATCGTGGATGACCCGGTCAAGCGTGTGGACAACATGACCATGGCCTTCGGCCTGGAGGCACGGGTCCCGTTCCTGGATCACGAGCTGGTGGAGACCGCCGCCGCGATGCCGCCGCACCTGAAGCTGGGCGACGGCGGCAAGGACGTGCTGCGCCGCATCGCCCGCGGGCGTCTGCCGGACGCGGTGCTGGACCGGCCCAAGGGCTACTTCCCGGTGCCGGCCCTGAAGTACGTGCGCGGCGACTTCCTCGAGTTCATGCGCGACATCCTCACCTCGCGCGCCTCGCGCGAGCGCGGGCTGTACCAGCCGGACTACATCGACAAACTGCTGGACGCCCCCGACCAGTATTTCACCCGCATCCAGGGCTCCAAGCTCTGGCACGCGGCCCTGCTCGAGTACTGGCTGCAGACACACGTGGATCGGTAAGCGCTGCATGGAACGGGTGCGGATCCGGCGTGTGTACGATCCGGTGAATCCCGACGACGGGTACCGCGTGCTGGTCGACCGCCTGTGGCCGCGGGGGATCAAGAGATCCGCGCTCGCACTGGACGCCTGGGAGAAAGAGATCGCGCCGTCCTCGGAGCTGCGCCGCTGGTTCGCGCATGACCCGGGTCGCTGGCGCGATTTCTGCCGCCGTTACCAAAAAGAACTGGAGGCGGCCCCCGAGGCGTGGGCTCGTTTATTGGCGTATACCCTCCATGGTCCCCTGACCCTGCTGACGGCCACCCGAGACGTGGACTACAGCCACACGGTGGTGTTGCGTGATCTTCTCGACGCCGAATGGGCCGAGGCAGAACCAGCGGGGGAGCGCGCTTCGCCGGTGTGCTTTGAACCCGGAAGCGGGAATGACACGGAGTAGATCGCTCGGCTCCGTGTCTCCCCGCGCTTCCTGACCGGCGTCAGACCTTGAAGCGGTTGACGATTTCGCGCAGCTGCTCCGACAGCCCGGCCAGGGTCTCGCTGGCCTGACCCATCTGCACGACGTTGGTTGCGTTGTGCTCGGAGACCTCGCTGATCGAGTGGATGTTGCGGTTGATCTCGTTGGAGGTCGCCGACTGTTCTTCGGCCGCGCTCGCGATTTGACGCGTCATGTCCTCGATCTTCTCGACCGCGGCAACAATCTGTTCGAGCGATGTGCCCGCCTGGTTGACCTGATCCACACCATCCTGGGCTTGGGTCTGGCTGGCGGCCATCGCCGTTACAGCCTGATCCGCGCGCTTCTGAACCGCCTCGATCATCTGCTGAATCTCGGTGATCGATTCCTGGGTGCGGACGGCAAGGTTGCGAACCTCCTCGGCGACCACAGCGAAACCGCGACCATCCTCCCCGGCGCGCGCCGCCTCGATTGCAGCGTTCAGCGCCAGCAGATTGGTCTGGTCAGCAACGTTGTTGATGACCTGCAGGATCTCGCCGATGTTGTCGCTGTCGCCCTTGAGTGCGGTGATGACTTCCGCGGTGCTCTGGATCTCGTTCGACAGCTTGTTGATCGAGGTGACCGACGCGCTTACCACGTTGCGGCCACTCTGGGCCTGTTCCGTGGTCTCTCGCACGACATCTGCCGTGCTCTGACTGTTCCGGGCGACCTCCTCGACGGTTGCAGTCATCTCGTTGATCGCCGCGGCCGCGTCACTGAGCTGGGCGTTCTGACGGTTTACACCCTTGTCGGTTTCTTCGTTGATGTGCGAAAGCTCGGTGGCGGCCGAGGCCACTTCCTCCGCATGTCCGCGGACGTTGCCGATCAATTCGCGCAGGCGCGACTGCATGGTGGCGATGGCCGCAAGCAGCGAGGAGTTATCCCCCTTGCGCAGCTGAATCGGGACGGTCATGTCGCCTTCCGATACCTGGCGGACGATGTTCGAGGCGTAGGCGGGGTCGCCCCCCAGCGTGCGCAGGACGTTGCGGATCACGCCGAGGCTGATCAGCGAGGCAACGATAAGGATGACGATAGTGAGGCCGACCACCAACCACAGTGCGCGTTGCAGTTCGGCCAGTGCGATCCCTTCGTCGAGCTCCATCAGCAGGCCCCAGCCGAGCAGGGGGATGTCGGTGTAGCTGCCGATCACTGCGGTGCCGATCGCGTTCTCGTAACGCCCAACGCCGCTGTCACCGGCAGCGATGGCCTGTGCGGCACGAGTGTCGATCGCCCGGTCAGTATCGGGGGCTGAGCCAACGGGTGTGACGGGGCGGCGGTCGCGGTCCACCAGGTAGATTTCGGAACCTTCGCCAAGATCGATTGCGTTGACCCGATCGAAGATCGCGTCGAGCTGCACGGCGCCCCGCATTACGGCGATGGGTTCGCCATCCGCCCCCTCAATCGGGATCGCGACGGTACTGACCCGGTTGCCCGTCGCGCGGGAAACCACCGGCCGCGAGAAGGTGTCCTCCCCACTGATCGCGCTTTGGAACCATGCCCGGTCGGGCACATTGAAATCGTTCGCCTCCTCGCGGCTGAGGACGTGCGCTTGGCCGTCGAAGGACACTCCTACCTCGCCCATGCCGTCGGCGTTCACGACAAAGATCGTGTCGTATTCGCCGCGCAGCGTGGCGATCTGTTCGAGCAGGTGCTCGAGTTCATCAAGGTCCATCTCGCGCGCTGCATCGAGGCCTGCCAGATAGCGCATTTCGTCCTGGCGCCCGATGAGCCATTCATTGAAGGACTGGGCGTTGGATTCGCCCATTGCGTGAAGCCGGTCGATGGTCGCGTCGGTGTAGGAAGCCCGGTATTGCAAGAAGATGAGGGTGGCAACGATGAGGATCGCGCCTACGATAAGAGAAAGGATCATCAGCGTCAGGCGGGTGCCGAAGCCGGCTCTGGACAGGGGATTCAGGGATCTCATCGCGTTGGCCTTCCATATCGCTGTTGTATTTGTCGGTCTACAAGCAGATCCGCCTCTGCGATGCAACCGTTACAGGGGGTAGCGGCACACTAATAGGCTTTTTTAGAGCATTTTAGGAATTTTTCTTGTGGCAACCGTTGACAGCGTGCCGGTGCGGGCGGGCGTCCCGACAATCGAGGCGCTTCATCCTGCTTCGGGCTTTATTCGTTGCGAAACAAGGTTGCGAAGGGTCCGTGGAGGGTCTCGCGCCACAACAGGATGATCGCGACGTAGAGGTAGGCCGGCATGAGGATCTCGAGGCCTTCCTCGAGGCGAGGAAACAGCCCGCTGGGGTGCGCCAATTCCACGCCGAAGGGCTACTTCCCGGTGTCGGCGCTCAAATCACGTGCGCAGCGACTTCCACGAGTTCATGCGGGGCATCCCCAGCTTGCGCGAGCGCGGGCTGTACAGCCGGCCTACATTGACAGGCTGCTGGACACACCCGGCCAGAACTTCACCCGCATTCAGGGCTTCAAGCTGTGGCACGCGGCCTTGCGCGAATACTGCCTGCAGACCCACTTGGATGCGTGATCAATGGGCGTATAGCACCACCAAGCACACGAAGGCACGAAGAAGGTCCAGGGCGGGTTGCACCACGGAGCACAGGACAAAGTCGTTGATTGGCTTGCAGCTGAAGTACGTGCCAAACACATCGAGCTGCATTGGGGGTGAACCCCTTTAGATGGGCTATTCCCGCCCATGACGCTCGCGCCCTTCACCCGAAATGCCTCGACCCGCCTCCGTGTACTCCGTGTCCTCTGTGGTTAATCCACTCTTGACCTTGACCTTCTTCGTACCTTCGTGTGCTTCGTGGTGAAATCCGAATTTCCCTCAGGACTCTTTCAGGCGCGGCATCAGCATCGTCAGGTTGCAGGGCATGGTGCGGTCGTCCAGTTGGGCCTGGATGATGCGGTCCCAGGCGGTGCGGCAGGCGCCGGTGGAGCCGGGCAGCACGAACAGGTAGGTGCCGTTGGCCACCCCCGACAGGGCGCGGGACTGCAGGCTGGAGGTGCCGATCTCTTCATAGGACAGCATGCGGAACAGCTCGCCGAAGCCCTCGATGGTCTTGTCCAGAAGCACCGAAGCGGCCTCCGGGGTGCCGTCACGACCGGTGATGCCGGTGCCGCCGGTGGTGATCACCGCGTCGATCTCGGGATCGGCGATCCAGCGCGAGAGCTCCGCGCGTATGGCGTAGATGTCGTCCTTCACGATCCCGCGATCGGCCAGGCGGTGGCCGGCACCCTCGAGGCGTTCCACGAGGGCATCGCCGGAGCGGTCCTCCGCCAGTTCGCGGCTGTCGGAGACGGTCAGGACGGCGATGTTCAGCGGGGTGGTGACAGGGGAGGTATCCGGCGCGGAAGCGGTCATGGCAACGTCCTGTTGGTGTATCGTGGCGCCCATCTTAATGAGTTGCTGGAGTTCCGGGAATGTCGGAGCGGGTACAGAAGGTCCTTGCGGCGCGGGGGCTGGGTTCGCGGCGCGAGATCGAGGGCTGGATCGAGCGCGGCGAAGTGCAGGTGAACAACCGCACGGTGAAGCTGGGCGACCAGGTCGGCGAAGGCGACGTGATCCGCGTGCGCGGGCGTGTAGTGCGGCAGCCGGATTACCCCCATCGCTGGATTGTGTATCACAAGCCGGTGGGCGAGATCTGCAGTCGTTCCGACCCGGAGGGGCGGCGGCCGGTGTTCGCGAGCCTGCCCCGGCTCAAGGGGCAGCGCTGGGTGGGGGTGGGCCGCCTGGACCTGAATACCTCCGGCCTGCTGCTGTTCACCACCGATGGTGAGCTGGCGAACCGGCTGATGCACCCGAGCATGGCCATGGAGCGCGAGTACGCGGTGCGAGTGCTGGGCGAGGTGCCCGAGGCCACGCTGACCATGCTGCGCGAGGGTGTGGAACTGGAAGACGGTGCGGCGCGGTTCGATAGCCTGCAGGAGCAGGGCGGAGAGGGCGCGAATCACTGGTATCACGTGATCGTCAGCGAGGGGCGCAACCGGCTGGTACGACGCCTGTGGGATGCGGTCGGGGTGACCGTCAGCCGCTTGATCCGGGTGCGCTACGGGCCGGTGGTCCTTGGGCGGGGCCTGAAGACCGGCGCTGTGCGCAATCTGGAGCCGCGCGAGGTGGCGGGGCTGTACGAGGCGGTGGAGTTGCCGCTTCCGGAAGCGGTGCGACCGCGCGGTCGTGGCGGGCCACGCCGCGATAAGCGCCCGGACAGTCGGTCTGGGCAGCCCGGCAAGAAAGCGCCTGTGCGCAAGTCACGCAATAGCCGCGCGGCCCGCGAGGATGGCTGGAGTTCGTCGGCCCCGAAGAAATCCGGCAAGCCGGACAGCGGACGGCGGGGCACAAAGCCCGCAAGTGGCCGCTCGGGCAGCAAGCCGGCGGGGGGCGGGAAGCCGGGCGGCCGTCGCCAGCGGTAGCGCCGCATGCGGATTCGTGAGCTGCTGGAGGCCTTGCGCGCGGAGTACGGCGACCTGCAGTGGTGGCCGGCGGATACCGCGTTCGAGGTGATGGTCGGTGCGGTACTGACGCAGAACACCAGTTGGACGAACGTCGAGAAGGCGCTGGCCAATCTGCGCGCCATCGACGCGCTGTCACCGGACGGGCTGATGGCCTTGGGCCAGGAGGAACTGGCCGGGTACATCCGCCCCAGTGGCTATTTCAACGTCAAGGCGGATCGTTTGCGCCACCTGCTGGCATTTCTGGACGAGGCCGGTGGTGTGGAGGGTCTGGCATCGCTTGAGACCGATGCGCTGCGCGCTGCGTTGCTGGCGGTAAAGGGCGTGGGGCCGGAGACCGCCGACGATATCGTGCTGTATGCCTTCAACCGGCCCGTATTCGTGGTGGATGCCTACACCCGGCGCCTGTTCGAGCGCCTGGAAATCCCGCAGGCGCGTGACCAATACGACCGCTTGCGCGCCCAGGTGGAGGCCGAGGTGGGCCCCGATGTCGCAGCACTGAACGACCTTCACGCGCTGATCGTGGAGCATGGCAAGGAGCGTTGCCGACCGCGGCCGCGTTGCGAGGGCTGTCCGCTGCAGGGCCGCTGTTCCTATCCCGGTTGACGCGCTGTTCGCGTAACCGGAACCTCTACGTTTGTCGATGGGCCAGGGAGGTCTGAATGCGGTACGTCTACACGTTTCTGATTCTTCTTTTCGTCACGGTGGTGGCGATTTTCGCGATCCAGAATCTGCGTCTGGTCACGCTCAACTTCCTGACCCTGCATGTGACCATGCCGCTCTCGTTGTTGATTGTCGGGATCTATTTGTTGGGCCTGGTATCCGGCGGCGCCCTGGTGGCCTTGATTAAGCGCTGGATTCGTGGCGCCAGTCGCTAAGAGGGGGCGAGTCGGGTAGCGCGCCGGCTACCCCCCGTGAACGGGTCTGTGCTCCGCCGTCAGCCCTTAGTGGTGATGGTGCTGGTGCAGCTGTTCGGGATCCCGCTTTGGATTTCGGTCAATGGTGTCGGGCTGTCGCCGCAGCAGGCGCTGGGCTGGACGCCGGTCGAGATCGGGTGGCGGACCGGCTCGCTATGGGCTGATGGCGGTGTATGGGTGCCCTGGCTGTTATTGCCCGGACCGCTCCTGGGATCGTGGGCATTGAGCCGGTTGTCGGCACCTCGCGCCCGTTTCTGAGCCGGTGCACCGAGGAGTACGGTGACGCACTTGATCAACCCGCACTGACTTGGTCGCGTCCGGCGGCCTTGGCCTGATAAAGCCGTTCATCGGCGCGATCGATCAGGCTCTCGGGCGTCAAGGTTTCCGGGTCGCATTCGCCGGACCAGGCGAGGCCGGCACTTACCGTGAAGGGCAGCGTTTCACCCTCGAATACCGGGGTGAGCTTGCGCGAGGCCTTGACGATCCGCTCCACCGCCTGGGTGGCGGCCGTGCGGTCGGTGTGGGTCAGTATGACGATGAATTCCTCTCCCCCAAAGCGCGCTACGACATCGAAGCTGCGATGCTCCTGACGGAGCAGATCGGCGAATTCGCGCAGGACCTGGTCGCCCGCGAGGTGCCCGCGGGTGTCGTTCAGCGTCTTGAAATGGTCCAGGTCCAACACCGCAAGGGCGAAGTCATCACCATGGCGCTGGTACTCCTGCAGTAACTCGTTGAGGCGTTCCATCAGGTAGCGACGGTTGTACAGCCCGGTCAGGGGGTCGATCAGGCCCAGGTCGCGTAGCTGGGTCTCCAGCTGGTTTTTCTGCAGGGCTTCGGCGATCAGATTGCCGAGGACCAGGAGGCGGTCGCTTTGGTCCTCACGCCACTGTCTAGGCTCTAGATGTGGAGTCTCACAAGGTTGTCCTCAGGTAGCCCGAGGACGCTGATGGGTGGCTGTTTGTTCAGGCTACCGTGTGGGCGGTGCCAGTTGTAGTCATGGATCCACCGGGGCAGGTGGCGTTTGCGCTCCTCCGAGGTGGCATAGGTGAAGGCGTAGGCCCACTCGCGCAGGGCGGTCTGGATGAAGCGCTCCGCCTTGCCGTTGGTTCGCGGCGTATAGGGCCGTGTCCGGCGATGACGGATGCCCAGCCGACGGCAGGCCTGGCTGAACGCCCGG
>NZ_AQXQ01000010.1 GCF_000376865.1 Thioalkalivibrio sp. ALJ7
TGTGGCGGTCAAGTGATTTCGGACACCGCGTTAGGTGGATTGGCTGCCGTTGGTTGCTCGTAGACGCTGGGAGGCAGGTAGCCCAGCGTCGAGTGGATGCGAACGGTGTTGTAGAACCGAGCGATGTAGTCCGCGATATCCCGCCGCGCCTCGCCGTGGTTCGCGTAGCGGCGCTGCCAGACGCGTTCCGTCTTGAGGCTCAGGAAGAAGCGCTCGACGACGGCATTGTCCCAGCAGTTACCCCGGCGGCTCATGCTCGCCTGGATCTGGTGCCGGGCCAGTAGCCGCCGCCAGGCGGCGCTGGTGTATTGGCAACCCTGGTCGGAGTGCAGCAGCAGTCCCGGCTCCGGTTGGCGCTGCTCCAGCGCCATGCGCAGCGCCTCGCAGGTCAGGCTCGCCGGCATCTGCCGATCGAGGGCCCAACCGATGACCTTGCGCGAGTACAGGTCGAGGATGACCGCCAGGTAGCTCCAGCCGGTCGCGGTTGGGATATAGGTGATGTCGGACGCCCACGCCTGGTTCGGTCCGGCCGGGGTGAACTCGCGGTTGAGATGGTTTTCGGCGACAGGGGCCCGGTCGTCGCGTTGCGTGGTGGTCACAAAGCGCCGCCGCCAGACGGGCCGCAGGCCGCGCTCGCGCATCAGCGTCCGCACCCGGTAACGGCCCATGGCGGTGCCATCCGCCTGTAAGGCTTTTGCCAAACGCCGGCTGCCGTAGGTTCGCCCGGAAGCCGCGAACACCCGCTCAAGGTGAGCGCCAGCGGCGCAGGGCACGCTTGGACGTTCGGCCCGCGCCCGCGCCGCGTAATAGCCGGCCCGGCTCACTCCCAGCAGCCGACAAAGACGATGGACAGGGCCTTCTCCGCTCAACCGCGTGATGCAGCGATGCATCACTTCAGTTCCCGGGCGAAGAAGGCCGACGCTTTTTTTAACAGCTCCTTGTCCTCCTTCAACCGCCGGTTCTCCTCCTCGAGCTGGCGGATCCGTTGTTGTTCCGCCGTCAGCGGCCGACCCTCGCCCGGTTGCCCCTTGCGCTCCGCCTTGAGCTGATCGACCCAGCGGCGAACGGCCGTCTCGCCTAGATCCTGATCCCGGCATACGACCGAGACCTCCAGACCGTCATCGACCACCATCCGGGCCACGCGCTCCTTGTATTCGCTTGAAAAACTTCGGCGCTTGCGTGCCATGGTTGTTCTCCTCGTCCAGGGGGTATCGTCCCACCTAACGAGGTGTCCACGGAAATTAGACCAGCTCACAGGGAGCACCGCGAGTCGAAAAACGTGGATGGTGTGCGACCTGCTTAGACCTGCCAATCGGGGGTGATTGGGCGTAACCCGACCCAGGTTCGTTAGGCTTGGAATGGAGAAAAGCGGCGACTGTCGTGTGCAGCGCCGGGAGAAGAGATCGTGCGTAAATGGATCAATGGCATGTGGTTGGGGTTGGCTGTGGCGGGCCTGCTAACAGCCTGCGGCGGCGAACGTGTATCGCCGGTGACGCTGGAACAGCTGGCGGCGTCGGCGCCTGCGTTCGATGGTGAATTGGTGGAAACCGAAGGCGTGGTGAATCGGTTTGACGACCCGGAGCACTACTGGCTGGAGGATGAAGATATCAACCGTGTGGCGGTGACGCCTGGTGCGTCGGTTCGCGATCACGTGGGTGAGCGCCTGCGTGTGGTCGGGCGCTTCTCCTACCACCAGGAAGAGGGGCGTCAGATCGAGATCGACCCGGCCGCGACGGCGGCCCTGCAGGCGTCGACACACTGACGATGAGCGGTTTTGGGGGAGTGGAATGACGGAATGGATTGACGTGGCCCCGGTGGGCACCATCGAGGATGGCGACCATCGGCTGGTGGGGACGGCCGACACTGAGGTCGCGGTGTTTAACCTCGGAGGTGAGTACTTCGCGGTGGAGAATCTCTGCACCCACGAGGACGTGCCCATCGCGGATGGCGAGATCGATGCTGACGACTGCATCACCTGCCCGATGCACGATGCCCAGTTCTGCCTGCGCACGGGAGAGGTGCTTGAACCCCCAGCGGAGGAACCCCTGACGCGGTTCCCGGTGCGGATCGAGGCGGACATGGTCCAGGTTGGGAGCCATCCACTGGACTAGGTGATCCGGTTAGAACCTGTGCCGGATGCTTCAGTTTTGCATCCTCTTGTACACTGTTCGCGAGCTCACGTTGTACTCACGTGGGCGGGCAGCCACAAGGGGACATCGCCGCGATGGCAGGCACGGACCAAACAAACAGGGAAGGCAAGACCAAGCGGCTGGATGTGATCTGGTCTGGGCTTACGGGGTTGTCGGATGCCCAGCGCCAGCAATTGGCCCGAGGGGTCGTGCCTCGCGTCACTGACCATCTGGATCACTGTCTTGGATCCGCGTCGCAGGAGTGGTCCGCGGGCCGCGCCGAGACGCACGACTCCACCGAGTGGGCCAACCAGCTACAAGGTTTCCAATACGTGTTGCGCCGCCAGTTTGAAGAGGCGCTGGAGCGCGACTTTGTTGCTTCGAATTACCCGCCACATTACGAATTTTCCGGCTCCAGCTATGCAGGGGCCAACTCCGGTCTGCAGATTCTCGATGATTACCAGTCGACCCGCCGCTCGCTGCGCCACAAGCTCGAGGGCCTGATCCGCGAACACAACCGTTACTCCTGGTTCGTGTTCTTGCAGGCCGCTCGTGAAGAGAATCGGTTCGAACATCCCGGTTGGGCTCCCTGGTCGCCCCTGAACTGGTATGAGCGTCTGATCGAAGCCGCCGAGAAGCAGTTCGGACGCACAGACCTGACGCTGGCCCTGATGCGCGCCTACGTGCGTTGCCTGGGCAAGACGGCCGCACCCACCCTGGCGTTTGTGATCGAAACGGTGGAGGCCTGTGGCCTGGTGCGTGAGCCGGTTTCCGAGGTGCCGGACGGCGACCTGTCCCAGCCTTCCGTACGGGCGAGTTGGGCGGCCGCAAACCGGGATTCAGACACGGACTCCCCTTCGGAGTCGGGTTCAGAGGGAGGGCCCGCTCCCGCGCTGAACGAGGCTCCCGTGGGCCCGGGGGCGCCAGCGCAAATGCCCGCAGTCGATGCCGACCCGGACGCGTGGCGGCAGTGGGCCGCGGCTTCCGGCTGGCTATACTCCGCCGGTCAAACGGTGACTGGCAGTGAACCTCTAACCGGCGGTGGTGGCGCCAGGGGTGGGGCATTGCCTGGCAACGACGGTGCATCTGCGGTCGAGGCGCCACCGCTGGAGAGCGTAATCGAGGGCGTGTTGGGCGGGGTGTTTTCAGAGGTATCCCGCCAGCTCAATTGCCACTCGGAGTTTCGGGCCTTGATGCTGGAGCTGCAGCCCTTGCTGGCGCGCGCGGCTAGCCGGGACTTGGAGTTCTTTCACGACCGCAGGCATCCACTGCGCGAATGGGTCGGCAGCCTGATCAATACCGGCATACGGATCACGCCGGAACTCGATACCGGGGGCTCTGAGAGCGTGGCCGGCTACCTGGGCGTCATGCGCCAGACGGTCGAGCGTTTGCGGCAGGAAGCGGACCAGATGGATCGTGCCGCGGCACAGGACTTGAACGAGGCCTGGGAGACGTCGCTGGCGACGCAGGAACAACAATGGCATGCCCTGGCAGCCGAGCAGGCGGAGCCGATGTGCCAGCAGGAGCGCGCGGCACGCGCCCGCCGGAGCCTGACCGTCTGTGTACTGGAGACGGGCGCGGAGTTACCGGAGCGCTCTGCCGAAGAAATTGCGGAGGCCTGGGAAGACCTGCTGGCGGTGGAAGAAAGTGCAGCCAAGCGGCTGGATGCGGGCGTCCAGGATGTCGCTCGCGCGATCTGTAACAAGGCGACACCGCAGGAGGTCAATCCACTCGTCCAGCGTATCGTGGCGACGGCGCGCGAGAATGGGGTGGACGAGGGACGGATCAAAGCGGTGGTTCAACACTTGGGCCAGGCCCATTTGCAGCGTATCCGGTCGTCCGCTGACGAGCCGCGCTTCGACCCGCAAGCCCGCATCCAGGCGCGACGAGCGGTGCGCCTGGAAGATGACGATGCCGATCTGCTGACCGACCTGGACGACACCTGGGTGTTTGATGCCAGCCGTATCCGCACAGGCGATTGGTTCGAAGTGGTCGATAAGGCCAGTGGCCACGTTCATCGCGTTGCGTTGGTCTGGCGCGGGGAGGCCACTCGCGGCTTCCTGTTCCTGTCGCTGGACCTAGGTGCCAGCCGCCGCCACTCCCTGCAGGGCGTGGCCCAGGAACTCCGCGAGGGCCGCATGCGCCCGCTCCCGGACGACAACCCGTTGGATGCGTTGCTGGGTTGATCAGCGCCTGTGGTCTGAAGAGCCAGGGCATATTTACCACGAAGAGCACGAAGGCACGAAGAAGTCCAAGCGAAGCGGGAAGGGCGTTTTCACCACAGAGCACACAGAGGCCACGGAGAAATTCAAAAGCGGTTTACAGGAAGCATGGAAGGGAGCGGGTGTTGGGAGTCAGGCTGTGCCATAAAGCTGTGCAGCAACCCTCCGTCGCATTCCCGGGCAACGGAACGATGCTAATGACTGCACCTATCACCACACCATCACAGGAAACCTTCTTCGGTCTTCTCCGTGCTCTCTGTGTCCTCTGTGGTGAAAATACAATCCCTTCAGGCTGAGCCCCGACGTTGATGGGTCAGTGAGTTTTTGGGCAGGCGCACGCGGAGGTGGGTGGCGCCGATGACCGCGGCGGGGACCAGTAGCAGGTTTACGACGGGCACCATGGCCAGCAGCGTGGTGCCGGCGCCGAAGCTCAGGGTTTGCAGGCGGTGGGTTCGTAGCGTCTGCCGGACCTCGGAAAAGGCCAGGCCATCGTTGGCCAGTGGTGCCTCCATTAATTCCACGGCCAGCACCCAGCTACCAAAGGTGAACCAGGCGAGGGCGGCTAGCAGGTTCAGGCCGGGGATGACGGTGATCAGCAGGACCGGGATGAAGAGCAGGGCGTAGTAGCCGGTCTTGCGCAATGCGGTCGTGGTGGCATGGCCCATCTCGCCGAGGAAGGAGCGTGCGGGTTGCCGCGGCTCATGCCCGAGGCTGCGCGCGGTCCGATAGGCCAGGGGTCCTGAAAACGGGCTGGCGACGATGGCGGCAACCGCCACGGCGGAGACCGCGAAGGCGACGAGCAGGGCCAGCGCGAACAGGGGCCAGAGTAACCAGGCCAACCAGTCCCAGCCGCTGGGTAGCCAGGCGGCCAGCAGGGCCTCGAACCCGAACCCCGCGGCGACGGCGAGCCCGACCACCACCAGGACGTTGATGATGAGCGGACCGATCACAAGGCCGCGCAGTCCTGGCTCGAATACGCGCGAGAGGCCCCGAAACGGTGCCAGGAAGGCGAACAGGGGGCTGAGAGCCGCAGGGGCGGGCCTCACAGCTGCCCTCAGCGGCGCACCCCGAAGATCGTGAGCACGAGCCCAACCACGGTCATCACGCCGCCGGCGATCAGGTACATGCGCGTATCTTCCGTGTACCGGCCCATGAACTCCTGATGGAGTTCCTCGCCCAGGCTATCGGTAGCGTTGTACCCCATTACCAGCAGGATGATGCCGCCTACCAGCAAGGCAATCCCGAGAAGTCGCGTCCAGTGCATGGCGGTTTCCTTTGTTGTGGTGTTCTCCCCTGAATGTAGCACGCGATCCGCGTTGCCCAAATGTCTGGTAGCGCACATTTCGGGCTAACGCATGGGAGTGCCACCTCAGGCGCCTCCTGCCCATAGCCCCGTTTAGGAGTCGGCTCGGAGACGAAGCGTCGGCCAAACTGGGGATTGCGATGCGGATCAGCCCCCAGGGCCCGGCTCCAGTCCCACGCCGATGCGTGCAAGCCGGGCGGCCCCAGTGGCGGCATCGTCATCCTCGGCAGTGGAGACGGGCACTTCGAGGGTGCGTTCGCGGATCCGGGTCCACACCGGGTTCTGGGCGCCGCCGCCCAGCGAGACGACCCGTTCCACGCGTGGGGCCCCCAGCTCGGCCAGGCGTTGATAGCCATCGCATTCCACTCGGGCAATTCCCTCGAACAGCCCCTGCAGGAAACGTGCGTCATCGTCCGGGCGGGGTGTGAGGCGAGGTTTCAGTTCGGGGTCGTTGATCGGGAAGCGCTCTCCGGGACGGGGCAGGGGGAGGTAGTCGAGTCCGCTGTCGGTGTCTGGATCGATCGCGGCGCTTAGCCGTTCCAGTGTGTCGTCATCAAAGTGCTGGCGCAGCACGGCACCGCCGCTGTTGGAGGCGCCGCCGACCAGCCAGCGCCCCAGCAATCGGTGGCTGTAGATGCCCAGTTCCGGGGCGTAGATCGGTTCCGGTGCCAGCTGTTTGATCACCAGCGTCGAGCCCAGGCTCGTGACCCCCGTGGTGTCATCGTCCACCCCGGAGGCAAGAAACCCCGCGATGCTGTCTGTGGTGCCGGCGACCACGCGGCAGGCCGGGTTCAGATGCAGCGATTCCGCCATTTCGGGGGACAGCGGCCCCAGCACGGTGCCGGCCGGGACCACCTCCGGCAGCAGCGCGGCATCGGTACCCAGGGTCTCCTGTAACCAGTTGGGCCAGCCACCCCAGAGCGCGTCGTAGCCAAGCTTCAGGGCGTTGTTCTCGTCCATGCGGTCGAAGCGTCCGCGCAGCCGCCCGGCGATCCAGTCGGCCTGGTGCAGAATGCGGCGCACACCGGACAACCCCTCGTGTCGGCGCAGCCACAGCAGTTTGGCCGCCGAAGAACTCGGGCTGTGTACGGCCGAATCCGCTGGCGCGACCCCGGCCAGGACGGACAGCATGTCTTTGGCCCGGGCATCGTTGTACATCAGCGCCGGATGGGTCGGGCGGCCGTCGGCATCCAGGCGCAGCAGCGTAGCGGAGGTCCCGTCCACTGCAATGGCGGCGGGTTCGCCATGCAAATGGGTAGCCGCCTCGCGGAGCAACTCGCGCACGATGGACCACCACAGCGCAGGGTTCTGTTCCGCACGCTGTTCGTCCCCCCCGACCGAGGCCGGCAGCGCCCGGTAAGCGGCATGGACACGCGCACCCTCCGAGTCCAGCAGCGCTAGCCGGATCCCGGAAGTGCCGAGGTCAATGCCGATGGCGTGCATGGATCCGTGTTTTCCTGAGATCAGCCGTTCATGTCCAGCGGGCTGCGGGTCGGTGCCGGTAGCTGAACCGGCTCCGGCGGCGTCCAGCCGGGCTTGCGATGCTCTGCAACGACGGTGGTGTAGACGCCACCCCGCACGTTGAAGTAGGAGGTCAGGCGCATGTAGCGCGGGTCGGTGGCCTCCACCAGATCGGCCAGGATGCGGTTGGTAACCGCCTCGTGGAATGCGCCCTCGTCGCGGTAGGACCACATGTAGTTCTTCAGCGACTTCAGCTCTACGCACTTGCCGTCGGCGACGTACTGGATGTGGAGCTCGGCGAAATCCGGCTGGCCGGTGGCAGGGCACAGACAGGTGAACTCCGGGATCCGGATGTAGATCGCGAAATCGTTCTCCGGTGCCGGGTTGTCGAAGGTTTCCAGGGTCTTGCTTGGCTGGCTGGGCATCTGCGTCTCTCGTGGTTGAATGGGTGTCCCCCCGCGTGTGACAGCCCGCTGTAGGAGCCTGCTCGCAGGCGAAGCCCCTGCCAAAGCCGGGCACGTGCATGGTTTCGCCTGCGAGCAGGCTCCTATAGCGGGCGGCTTTCGGGGGCGGGTCACTCTGAGGGTGTAAGCGTGTACCATTCTAACCCCGAGTTTCCTGACCGCGGATAGCGCCGAACGTGCGACTCGCCCGAATCAAGCTGGCCGGCTTCAAGTCGTTTGTGGACCCGACCACCCTCGTCCTTCCGGGCAACCGGGTGGGCGTGGTCGGCCCGAACGGTTGTGGCAAGTCGAATACGATCGACGCGGTGCGCTGGGTGATGGGCGAGTCCTCGGCCAAGCACCTGCGCGGAGATTCCAGCGAGGACGTGATCTTCAACGGCTCGTCCAGCCGAAAGCCGGTTGGTCAGGCCTCCATCGAACTCGTGTTCGACAATTCCGACGGCCGCCTGGGCGGTGAGTACAGTGGCTACGGCGAGATCGCGGTCAAGCGCGCGCTCACCCGCGACGGCCAGTCCAAGTACTTTCTCAACGGCCAGCGTGCCCGCAAGCGCGACGTGGTGGACCTGTTCCTCGGCACCGGCCTGGGGCCGCGTAGCTACGCCATCATCGAGCAGGGCATGATCTCGCGCCTGATTGAGGCGCGGCCCGAGGAGCTGCGTGTCTACCTGGAAGAGGCTGCCGGGATCTCCAAGTACAAGGAACGCCGCCGCGAGACCGAGCACCGCGTGCGCCACACCCGCGAGAACCTCGAGCGCCTCGACGACGTCCGCGACGAGGTCGCCAAGCAGGCCGAACGCCTGAACCGCCAGGCCGCTACCGCGGAGCGATATCAGGCCCTGGCCGCCGAGCGCCGGCGCAAGCGCGCCGAGGCCATCCTGCTGCGCCTCCAGGCCCAGGAACAGAAGATGGAGGCCAGTCGCGCCCGGCTGAACGAGGCCGAGACGGCCCTCGCCGCCGCCCAGGCCGAGGCACAAAAGGCGCAGACGAGCACCGAACAGGCGCGCCAGGAACGCGTAGAGCTGGAAGCGGCCACCACCCAGGCGCAGAGCGCCTATTACGATCGCGCCGCCGAGGTCTCGCGCCTGGAGCAGTCCATCCGCCATGCCGAGGAAGAACTCGCGCGCGAACAGGCTGAACTGCGCCAGCTGGAAAGTCGCATCGAGACCGCCGACAACGACCACCAGGCGGTCGCGGCGCGCATCGCCCAGGCCGAACAGGAGAGCGAACAACGTCGCGAGGCGGCCGCAACCGCCGAGGCCGAGCGCGAGGGCCTGGAGGCCGCCGCCGAGCAGGCGGAGACCGAGTTCCAGGCCGCTCGCGAGGCGCTGACCGAATGGGAGCGCTCGCTCGCCGAGCCGCGCCAGAATGCCCAGCTCGCGCGCTCGCGGATGGACAACGCCGAGCACCTGCTCAAACGCATCGCTCAACGCCGGGAACGTCTGGAGGCCGAGCGTGCGGCCCTGCCGCAGACCCATCCGGGCACCGAGGCAGATCATCTGGACACGGAGCTGGCCGGTCTGCGGGAGCGGCTGCAGGCGCTTCAGGCCGAGCGTGAACAGCAGCAGAACGAGCTCGCCGGGCTGGCGCAGGCCCAGCGCGAGGAACAGGACACCCTGCACGCCACCGAACGCGAGGCGCGCGAGGTAGCCGGGCGCCTGGCTGGGCTGGAGCATTTTGCCGGCGAGGACGACCCGCAGGAGACCCGCGCCCGGCGCGAGGCCTGGGCACGCGAACACGGGCTGGACCTGTCACGCCCCCTGGTGCAGCAGCTAGAGGTGGCCGAGGGCTGGGATACCGCCGTGGAACTGGTGCTGGGCGCCTGGCTGGAGGCCGCCGTGGTTGACCGGCCGGAGGCGGCCACGGATCTCCCTGATGCGATGCTGCGCCTGGTCGGCACGGATCTGTCGTCCACGCCGGAGGCGCGGACGGGTAGCCTGGGGGAACGAGTCCAGGGTTCCCCGGTGGTCACCGCCTGGCTCGCCTCGGTTTATTGCGCAGACGATGCCGACGCGGCCCGTGCGCGTGTGGCCACGTTGGGGCCGGACGAGAGTGTGATCACCCCGGATGGCACCTGGATGGGTCCGGGGTGGGTCGCCCACCGTACCCTGGAGGGTGGCGCGAGTGGTGCCGTGGCCCGGGTCCGGCTCGCGCGCGAGCTGCAGGAGCGCCAGGAGGAACTGGCCACCCAGGTGAACCGTATGCAGGCCGCGCTGGAGGAGCGCAACGAGACCATCGCGGCCACTCGCGCCCGACGCGAGGCGCTGGACGGCCAGATCCGCGAACAACAGGCGCAGATCGACGACCGCGACCGTCGGGTACAACGCCTGCGCGACCAGGCGCGCCAGCTGGAACAGCAGCAGGAACGCATCGATCGCGAGGCCGGCGAGCTGGACGAGGAAGCCGCCCGTGCCCGCGAGCAGTTCGCTGCGGCGGAGGCCGAGCGCAACGAGGCCCTGACCCGTATCGAGACCCTGGAGGCCGACCGCACCGATCTGGAGGCGCGGGTCGAGGCCGCGCGCACGGCCCAAGGGGGAGGGCGCGATGCCGTTCGTGCGGCCCGCGACGCGGCCAACCAGGCGCGTATGGCCGAGCAGGAGGCGCGTCATCGCCTGGAGCGCGAGCAGAACGAGCGCGGGCGTCTGGAACGCCAGCGTGAGGACGATACCCAGCGCCGCGAGCGCCTCGCGCAGGGCCTGAGTGATCGCCAGGGGCCGCTGGAGCAGTGGCGCGCGGACCTGCAAACCGCCGCCGAACAGCGCCAGGCGGCAGAGGCGCAGCTGACCCAGGCACGCTCGGGCCTGGAGGCCTGCGACGCGCGCCTGCGCGAACTAGCCAATAGCAGCACCGAGCTGGGCAATCGGGTTGAGGCGCAGCGTTCCACCTGCGAGGAGCTTCGCCTGGACCTGCGCGAACGCTCGGTCCAGATTGATCAGTTGAAGACCCAGTTCCAGGAATCCGGCTTCGACGCGGAGGCGCTGGCGCCGGAGCTGCCGGAGGATGCGGCGGTTCCGGCCTGGGAGCAGGCGATTGGCGAGCTGGATCGCAAGATCGAGAAGCTCGGGCCGATCAACCTGGCGGCGATCGACGAGGCGCGCAGTCTGGAGGAGCGTTCGCGCTACCTGGAAGAGCAGCACGCGGACTTGATCGAGGCGCTAGAGACGCTGGAGGCGGCGATGCACCGCATCGATCGCGAGACCCGGGCCCTGTTCAAGCAGACCTTCGATCAGGTGAACGCCGGGCTGGGGCACAAATTCCAGCGCCTGTTCGGTGGGGGCGAGGCGCGCCTGGAGATGACCGGGGACGACCTGCTGGATACGGGCGTCACCATCATGGCGCGGCCACCCGGCAAACGGCTGTCGACCATCCATTTGATGTCCGGTGGTGAGAAGGCGCTCACGGCTTCGGCGCTGGTGTTCGCGATTTTCGAGCTAAATCCGGCGCCATTCTGCATGCTGGACGAGGTGGACGCGCCGCTGGACGAAGCCAACGTCGGGCGTTTCTGTGATCTGCTGCGTGAGATGTCCGAGCAGATCCAGTTCATCTTTATTACGCACAACAAGGCAACCATGGCGATGGCGGAACAGCTCATTGGCGTTACCATGCACGAGCCGGGCGTGTCGCGGCTGGTCAGTGTGGATGTCGACGAGGCCGTGGAACTGGCGGAGGCCTGACCGAGGTTCCGTCATTGCGAGCGAAGCGAAGCAATCTCCAGCGGCTTCCCAGCGTGTTCTAACGGGCTCTGGGCCCCGGTAGCCCACGGCACAAAACAGCAACACAACGAGGTATTGCGTGGATTGGATGCGCATCAGTCTGGTCATTCTGGGGATTGTCCTGATCGCGGGGATCTGGATCGCCCATCGCCTGCGCACGCGGGCGGTGACGCGCGATCTTGAAGACGATGCCGAGGATTGGGGCGACGAGGCGGTACACATCCGGGCGAGCGACGAGCCGGGCCACAAGCGCTGGTACGAGCCGGCCGACCCGGATGCGTCCGCCGAGCCGGAAGCGGGCTGGGGCGATCCGCTGGATACCAACCGAACCACGGGTGGCACACGTGAGCCCGCCTTTGACGCACCTCATATCCCTGGCAGTGTCCGCGACGAGCGCCATGAGCCGCATCTCGGCGTGACCGCCAATGAAGACGAGCCGGACCTGGAACCTGACTACGGACGGCGAGGCGAGCGCGCCCAGGATATCTATGGCGTGTTGGACAGCGACGAGGAGCCTACGCCACCCCCGCCGCACGGAGCCTTCGAGCCTTCACCGGAGGATCGCCCGGGCCGGGGGCGGCGGCGCAGTTCGTCGACCGCGCCAGTAGAGCGGGCCCGCGAGGTACTGGGAGGCCTGGGTGGGCGTCTGCGTTCCGGCATGGACCGCTTGCGCTCGGCACGACTCAAGCGCCCGCGAGCCGACGACACCCTGGGCGAACACCTGGACCCGGACCACGAGGTGGATCCGGACCTGATCGAGCAACCATCCCCCGATATGGAAACCCTGGGCGAGTACGTCTCCGAGCCGCGCGTGGTGGGGCGTAACCCCAGGGCCGATCGCCGCGCGACGGACGAGAAGATCCTGTTGTTGCACGTTGTCGCGCCGCGCAACAAACCGTTCACCGGTGTCGCGCTGGGTGCCGCGATGCAGCGCGCCGGCATGACGCCGGGCGAGATGGACATTTACCACTTTCACGAACCCGGGACCGACGCCCGCGTACCGTTGTTCTCCGCAGCCAACATGGTTCCACCGGGCACCCTGCGGGAAGAAGACCTGGCGGACATGATGACGCCGGGTGTCACGCTGTTTACCCAGGTGCATCGGAGTGCCCAGCCGCAGCGGGCCTTCGAGGCCTTGCTGGAGCACGCTCATACGCTGGCGCGTGACCTGGGCGGCAGCATCCTGGACGCGCAGCAATCCACTGCCACCAACCAGACGCTCGCCTACATGCGCGAGGATCTGAACGACTGGTTGCGCCGCCACCGGCCCGATGTGCTGCGCCGCCGGAGTGCGCGGTGAGCGTGGCGGGCTCGCCTGCCCCGCAGGCTGGCTCGACCGATTCCTCGAAGGCGCGTAGCGACGAGCTGCGTCGACAGATCGAGCACCACAACTACCGTTACTACGTGCTCGACGACCCGGAGGTCTCCGACGCCGAGTTCGACGCGCTGATGCGCGAGCTGGAGGGGTTGGAAAAAGACCATCCGGACCTGGTCACACCCGACTCACCGACCCAGCGCGTAGGGGCGCACCCGGCCGAGGGTTTTGCCACGGTCCGGCATCGGCTTCCGATGCTGTCGCTGGCCAACGGCTTCGAGCCCGACGAGATCCGCGACTTCGACCGTCGCGTGCGCGAACGCCTGGCGAAGCAGACCGGCGACCCCGAGCTTGTCGAGGCGGCCGTGATTTACATGGCCGAGCCCAAGCTGGACGGCCTCGCGATCAGCCTGATCTACGAGGACGGGCGCCTGGTGCAGGCCGCTACCCGTGGTGATGGCGAGACCGGCGAGGACGTGACCACAAACGTCCGCACCATCCGGCCGATCCCGCTGCACCTGGGCGACCGCTTTACCGACGATGCCCCGCGTGTGCTGGAGGTACGCGGCGAGGTCTTCATGCGCCGCGCCGACTTCGAACGTCTGAACGCCGGGCTGGAGGCCGAAGGGCAGCGCGGCTTCATGAACCCGCGCAACGCCGCCGCCGGCAGCCTGCGGCAGCTGGACTCGCAGGTGACCGCGCGCCGTCCGCTGAGCTTCTTCGCCTACTCAGTGGGCTTCGTGGAGGGCGGAACCCTCCCGGACACCCAATCCGGCACGCTGGACTGGCTGCGGCAGCTCGGTTTCCCGGCCTGCCCGGAGCGGGAGGTGCTGGAAGGTGTGGAGGCCTGCCTTGACTACTACGAGCGGGTCGCTGAGCGGCGTGCGACGCTCGATTACGAGATCGACGGCATCGTCTACAAGGTCGATTCGCTCGCCGATCAGCAGGCGCTCGGCTTCGTCTCGCGCGCGCCGCGCTGGGCGATCGCCCACAAGTTCCCGGCGGAAGAGCGCACCACCACGCTGCGCAATGTCGAGTTTCGTGTCGGCCGCACCGGCGCCCTGACGCCGGTGGCGCGCCTGGAGCCGGTGCTGGTGGGTGGCGTGATGGTCAGCAACGCCACCCTGCACAACATGGACGAGATCGCGCGCAAGGACATCCGTATCGGCGATCGCGTGATCGTGCGCCGCGCGGGCGACGTAATTCCTGAAGTGGTCGGCCGCGCCGGCGGCGAGCGCCCCGCGGACACCCGCGCCATCGAGATGCCCGCCGCCTGCCCGGAATGTGGCTCGCACATCGAGCGCCCCGAGGGCGAAGCGGTGGCCCGCTGCACCGGCGGGCTGGTGTGCCCGGCCCAGCGCCGCGAGGCGCTCAAGCATTTTGTCTCGCGCCGGGCGTTGGATATCGAGGGCTTCGGCGAGAAGCTGATCGAACAGGTGGCGGACGGCGGCCTCGTGCAAAGCCCCGCGGACCTGTTCGCCCTAGACGCCGAACGCCTGGAAGCGCTGGAACGCGTCGGCCCCAAGCTGGCGGAAAATCTGGTCAACGCACTGGATCAGGCACGCGAGACCACGCTGGCCCGGTTCATCTTCGCGCTCGGCATCCGCGAGGTGGGCGAGGTCACCGCCCGCAACCTGGCCTCGTATTACGGCGACCTGGACGTGCTGATGAAAGCCGATGCGGAGGCATTACAGGAGGTCCCGGACGTTGGCCCTATCGTCGCCGAGCACATCGCCAACTTCTTCGCCGAACCGCACAACCTCGAGGTCATCCGCGCGCTGCGCGAGGCCGACGTGCACTGGCCCGATCCGCCCAGACGCGCCGCACCCGAGACCGCCGATGCAGCGCCGCTGGCGGGGCGGACCTACGTCCTCACTGGCAGTTTCGAGTCCATGACCCGCGACGAGGCCAAGGCTGCCCTAGAGGCCCGCGGCGCCAAGATCACCGGCTCCGTCTCCAAAAAAACCACCGCCGTCATCGCCGGCGCCGACCCCGGCTCCAAGGTCACCAAGGCCGAGTCCCTCGACATCCCCATCCTCGGCCCCGACGACCTCGCCCAGCTCCTCGCCTAATCGACCCTCCTGTGGGATTGGGCTGGAGTGAGTAGTCTGATAGAGCTGGGTTTGTAGGGTTGGTTTTTGTGGGAGCAGTTCTGTGGGAGCAGCCTTGGCCGCGAAGCCCCTGCCCGGGTCCGACTTTGGCAGGGGCTTCGCGGCCAAGGCCGCTCCCACACAAATATGGGATTGCATTAAGGTTGAACCGGTAACAATTACGGGAGGTTCGAATGCCACGGAAGGCACGATCCCACCGGCTGCGGCTTGGGCGGTTTAGCGAGCACGGAAGGATTTACCTGGTTACGGCAGTTTGCGCCAATCGGCATGCCTGGTTTGGCGCGCTCGATCACGGTCGCTGCGTGGTTCAGGCGTTGCGTGAGGTGGAAGGGGCGGCGACTACACTCTGCTTCGTGGTCATGCCCGACCATGTTCATTGGCTGATGCAACTGGACGATGGGGAATTGTCCCGCACCGTACAGAAGGTGAAGGGTTCCACGACTCGGCGAATGGGTGCTGCGCGAGGCCTACCGTGCCGGGTTTGGCAGCCGGGTTTTCACGACCGCGCTTTGCGCCGGGAGGAGGACCTCCAGGCCGTCGCGCGTTACGTGGTAGCGAACCCGCTTCGGGCTGGGCTGGTGGGCAATCTCGGTGATTATCCCCAGTGGGATGCGATCTGGTTAGAGTGAGGGGGCTGAATGGACTTTGGCAGGGGCTTGGCGGGCAAGCCCGCTCCCACACCCACTCGATTCGCCCAGGATTGGCAGAGCTGTGGGAGCGGCCTTGGCCGCGAAGCCCCTGCCAGCGTGATCGAACGGCAACAGCGTTCTCTCCGGGTGCATCTCACAGTCAAGGATGCAATCCCATGAGGGTTTGCTTATCCTCCGCCAGCCGCAGCGGAATGCGGCTCCCCGAACGGGTGCGCCTGGTGTAGTGTGGCGGCAGGGGGAAATGACGGAACGCGAGGACGGCCTTTCCATGAAAACCCTCAGCCAGAGAATATGCTGAACCAAGGCCTTAAACGGTTGTTGAGCCTGTCTCGCAGTCGCAAGCGCTGGGTCATGGTGGCAGCCGATGCCGTCATGCTTCCGCTGGCGCTTTGGTCGGGCTTCATGATCCGCATGGCCGAGCCCTTCCCGCCGATCATGTTCGAGACCTGGTGGCTGTTCCCGCTGGTGATCATCGTCGGTATTCCGCTGTTCGTGCGCCTCGGGCTGTATCGCGCCGTGATTCGATTCATGGGTTCGCGCGCCATCTGGGCGGTGGGCACGGGTGCGGTGATTCTGGCGCTAGTTCTCTGGGCTGCTGTCGCCCTCGGTCAGGTTCAGGGTTTCCCCCGTTCGGTACCGATCAACTTCGCCATCATTGCGTTCCTTTACCTCGGGGGTAGCCGGTTCCTCATTCGGGCCTGGTACCACTCGATGACCGATGCCGCCTCCGGAGCCGAGCCGGTCGTGGTCTACGGTGCAGGGGAGGCCGGAGTGCAACTGCTGTCGGGGCTTAAGGCAGGTGGGCGTTTCCGGGTAGTCGCATTTGTCGACGAGGACCAGTCCCTGCAGGGCAGTTCGATCGATGGTGTCCCGGTGCATGCCCCGGAGCGCCTTTCTTTGCTGGTCGCGCGTTTCCGGGTCCAGCGCCTGCTGTTGGCCATTCCCTCGGCTCCTCGCCAGGAGCGTCGGCGCATTCTGGAGCAGCTGGAGTCATTCCCGGTCTACGTCCAGTCGGTACCTTCGATGGAGGCCGTTGTCTCGGGCCACGCGAACCTCGATCAGCTCGAGGATATCGATGTGGCCGATCTGCTCGGGCGCGACCCCGTGCCGCCAAACCCTGAGTTGCTGGAATCCAGTATCCGTGGTCGGGTAGTCATGGTGACCGGCGCTGGGGGATCGATTGGTTCGGAGTTGTCTCGTCGTATTGTCCGCCTGGCACCGGAAACGCTGGTTCTGTATGAGCGCAACGAATTTGCCCTCTACAGCATCGAACATGAGCTGCGGGAAGCCGCGGCACAGATGGACCCGAGTCCAACGATTCATGCGGTACTCGGATCGGTCGCCAATGCTCGGCGCGTGGCGTCCGTCCTTACGGAATACCGCGTCCGGACGCTCTACCACGCGGCCGCCTACAAGCACGTCCCGATCGTCGAGGCTAATCTGATCGAAGGCGTGCGCAACAACGTGTTCGGCACGGCCATTCTGGCGGATGCGGCGATCGAGGCCGGAGTGGAGCGCTTTATTCTGATTTCCACCGACAAGGCCGTGCGCCCTACAAACGTGATGGGGGCCACCAAGCGCATGGCCGAGATGGTGCTACAGGATCGGGCGCGCGAGAATCGCGGCACCATCTTCAGCATGGTGCGGTTCGGCAATGTACTTGGCTCGTCCGGTTCCGTGGTGCCGCTATTTCACCAGCAGATCCGGGACGGCGGCCCGGTTACGGTCACGCATCCGGAGATCACGCGTTACTTCATGTCCATTCCCGAGGCCGCCGAACTGGTCATCCAGGCTGGGGCCATGGCGGAAGGCGGCGAGGTCTATGTGTTGGATATGGGCGAGCCGGTCAAGATCCTTGATCTCGCCCGCCGCATGATTAGGCTGCACGGCCGCCAGGTGAAAGAGGATGGGTATCCGGAAGACGGCATCGAGATCGTATTCACCGGCCTGCGCCCGGGCGAAAAACTCTATGAAGAGCTTCTGATCGGCGACAATGTCGAGCCAACCCCTCACAGCAAGATCATGCGTGCACGGGAGGACTGTGTGGAGGCGCAGGCAGTACAAGCGGCACTCAAACAGCTCGACCGGGCCGATCGCGAGATGGACCATGAAGCGGCATGTACTGTCCTGAAATTGGTGGTCCACGAGTACCAGCCGGTGGACCACCCACCGCAAGAACGAATATCGGCCTGAAGGGGCGGCTTCCTTGCAGCACGGGCAACCCCATGCTCCAATCGGCGTTCACTCGATGAACGCGCCCATGGAAGTCTTGGGGATCATCCAATGACGGACCCCTCAGCGTTTCTGGGTAACCGTTAAACCCCGGCATCACTGGCTAACGACCGATTCCATGTCCTCCGAAGAAGTCCAGTTGAAACTCCTGCGCTTGTTGGAACAGGACCCGACGCGCTCGCAACGCACGCTGGCCCGCGAACTGGGTATCTCGGTCGGCAGTACCAACCACGCGCTACGGGCCCTGCTGGCGCGCGGGTGGGTCAAGGCGCAGAACTTCACGCGAAGCGACAACAAGCGCGGCTACCTGTACAAGCTCACGCCGACGGGTGTGTCCGAGAAGGCGCGCCTGGCCTATCATTTCCTGCAGCGCAAGCGTGCGGAGCACGTGGCCCTGATGACCGAGATCGAACAGCTCCGCCAAGAGGTGCAGCGCGAGGAACGTGAATAGTGCCACGGCCGATCCGATACGGAATGTGGTGTGTGCACATCGAATTGACGTATCGACCCACTATCCTGCCGACCACGCCCCTGTAGGAGCCGGCTCGCCGGCGAAGCTCCTGCCAAAGTCAGATGTGGGCAGGAGCGTTCGCCCGTAGGAGCTGCCTTGGCGGCGAAGCCCCCGCCAAAGACAGTCGTGGGCAGGGGCTTCGCCTGAAAGCAGGCTCCTAAGAGGAGTTAGAAAGGTCTGGATTAGGGGATGCGACGCCGAGAATTCTTCGTCTGTCCCCAAATCACCAGAACACAACACCGAAAACAGAAGGAACCAGGGATGAAGATTGCAGTTGCCGGCACCGGCTATGTAGGCCTTTCCAATGCGGTCCTGCTGGCGCAGCACCACGAGGTGGTCGCGCTGGACGTTGTGGCCGAAAAGGTCGAACAAATCAACCGCAAGCAGTCCCCGATCATTGACGCGGAGATCCAGCACTTCCTGGAGAACAAGCCGCTGAACCTGAAGGCCACGCTGGACAAGCAAGAGGCTTTCGACGGAGCGGACTTCGTCATCATCGCGACACCCACCGACTACGACCCGCAGACCAACTACTTCAACACCTCCACGGTGGAGTCGGTCATCCGCGACGTGCTGGCGATCAATCCGCACGCGGTCATGGTCATCAAATCCACCGTTCCGGTCGGCTACACGCGTGACATCAAGGCGCAGATGGAGACGGACAACATCCTGTTCTCGCCCGAGTTCCTGCGCGAGGGCCGAGCACTGTACGACAATCTCCACCCCTCCCGAATCATCGTCGGAGAGGAATCCGAGCGGGCAGAGACCTTCGCTGGTCTCCTGGCGGAAGGTGCAGCAGACGAGAACATCCCGATCTTGTTCACCCACTCGACTGAAGCCGAGGCGATCAAGCTGTTCGCCAACACCTTCCTGGCCATGCGCGTCGCGTACTTCAACGAGCTCGATACCTACGCCGAGACCCACGGACTAGACACCCGCCAGATCATCGACGGCGTCTGCCTCGACCCGCGCATCGGCAGCCACTACAACAACCCGTCCTTTGGCTATGGCGGCTACTGCCTGCCGAAAGACACCAAGCAGCTCCTGGCCAATTACGATGAAGTCCCCAACAACATCGTGAAGGCCATTGTCGATGCCAACCGCACGCGCAAGGATTTCGTGGCCGATGCCGTGATCAAGCGCAACCCGAAGGTGGTGGGTGTCTATCGGCTGGTTATGAAGAGTGGCTCCGACAACTTCCGCGCCTCCGCCATCCAGGGGGTAATGAAGCGCATCAAGGCCAAGGGCATCGAAGTCGTCGTCTACGAGCCGGAACTGCCCGGTGACGACTTCTACCGCTCCCGCGTCATCCGCGACCTGGACGAGTTCAAGCGTGTGTCCGACGTCATCGTCGCCAACCGCGTCACCGACGACATCCGCGACCAGGCCGACAAAATCTACACTCGCGACCTCTTCGGCAGCGACTAACCCCAACTTCCCGCCTACAACACTCCGCGTGTGGGAGCCTGCTTGCAGGCGTACGCCCCTGCCAAAGCTCGACTCGGGCAGGGCCGTTCGTCTGCGAGCAGGCTCCTACGGGGCGGTGGTGCGCGGACGCGGTGCCTCTCTTGGTTCATAATGCGCGGCTTTACGCACCTGCATCGACACTGGACGTTACATGAACCTCATCAGCCCCTACGGCGGCACATTGTGTGATCGCTACGTTGACGAAGCCACCGCCCGCGAACTGAAGGATATCGCGCGGGAGATCCCGACCTGGGATCTGACCGAGCGGCAGGTGTGTGATGTGGAGCTGTTGCTCAATGGCGGCTTCTCCCCGCTGACGGGCTTCATGGGGCAGGCGGATTACGAGGGCGTGATCGAGAAGATGCGCTTGGCTGATGGAACGCTCTGGCCGATACCGGTGACGCTGGATGTCAGTGAGGCGTTCGCGGAACAGGCCGCTCCGGGTACGCGCATTGCCCTACGGGATGCCGAGGGGGTGACCCTCGCGGTGATGGACGTCGAGCAACGGTGGACGCCCGACAAGACGCGCGAGGCCGAGCTAGTGTTCGGCGCCACGGATCTTGAACATCCCGGGGTAAACTTCCTGATGAACCGCTCCGGGCCCGTGTACCTGGGCGGCACGTTGCAAGGCATCGAGTCCCCGGTGCACTACGATTTCCGCAACTACCGCTACAGTCCCGCGGAGCTTCGCGAGTATTTCCACAAGCTGGGTTGGAGCCGCGTGGCCGCCTTCCAGACGCGCAACCCTATGCACCGCGCCCAGGTGGAGCTCACCCGTCGTGCCGTGCGCCAAACCGAGGCCAACCTGCTGATTCATCCGGTGGTGGGCGTGACCGCGCCGGGAGATGTGGACCACTTCGTGCGCGTGCGCTGTTACGAGCATGTGCTGCGACAGGCCCCGGAGCAGACCACCCAACTGAGCCTCCTGCCGCTGGCGATGCGCATGGCTGGCCCGCGCGAGGCGTTGTGGCACGCGATCATCCGCCGTAACTACGGTTGCACGCACATGATCGTCGGGGGCGACCATGCCAGCCCCGATGCGGGCCCGGACGAGCAGGCCTTCTACGGCCCCTACGAGGCGCAAGAACTGATCCAGCGCCATGCCGACGAGATCGGTATCGAGATGGTCCCGTTCCAGGCCATGACCTACGTGCAGGATCGGGCGGACTTCGTGCCGGCCAATGAAGTGCGCGAGGGCGAACACACCCTCAGCCTCCCCAGCTCGGAATTCCGCCGCCGCCTGCGTGAGGGCCTGGAGATCCCCGAGTGGTTCTCCTACCCGGAAGTGGTGCAGGAGCTTCGCCGCAGCTTCCCGCCGCGCGACCGCCAGGGCTTCACCGTGTTCTTCACCGGCCTGTCCGGCTCCGGCAAGTCCACCATGGCCAACGCCCTGCGGGTCAAGCTGATGGAACTGGGCGGGCGAGCCGTCACGCTGCTGGATGGCGACATCGTGCGCAAGGAGCTCTCGAGCGAGCTCGGCTTCTCCAGGGAGCACCGCGACATCAACGTCCAGCGCATCGGCTATGTGGCCAGCGAGATCACCAAGAACGGCGGTTGCGCCATCTGCGCCCCGATCGCCCCGTACACCGACATGCGCCGCCGCGTGCGCGAACGCATCGAGCGGGCAGGGGGCTTTATCGAGGTCCACGTCGCCACGCCGCTGGAAACCTGCGAGGCCCGCGACCGCAAGGGCCTCTACGCCAAGGCCCGCGCCGGCCTCATCAAGGAATTCACCGGTATCGACGACCCCTACCAGGAGCCGCAACACCCCGAGCTGCGCCTCGACACCCGCGAGATGACCCCGGACGAAGCCGCCCACCGCATCCTGCTCAAACTCGAAGCCATGGGCTTCATCCGCAACCCTTAGCGCACGATCGGCCAGAGGGCTGGCCTCCTCTACGGAAGATTTGATGGAACGCAATGGAATGCATACCCAGAGATTTGAACGGCATGTAGCGATCACTCGCCCCGCACAAGAGCGCATGAAGCAGCGCGGTATCTCTGAACACGAACTGTTTGAATTGAGTGAGCGCGGCGACTTGCGAAACAAGGACGAGATACGGCTTTGGGTGGCGAAACACTTCGAGGAGCGGTCCGACAATCTCATCTGTGCAGCCGTGATCCTTGAGGAGCAACTGGTGGTCAAAACCGCTATGCACCACTTTGACTGGAGAAGGTGACGATGCGGACCACATATGACGAAGCGGACGACACTCTCGTGCTTCACCTATCGGACAAGCCGATCAAGCGTGAATGCTCGCAGTACTGGAATACCCATGTGAGCTACGCAGAAGACGGAACGATCGTCGCAGTCGTGGTCCTGGAGGCATCCAAACAGAGTGCCTGGCCCCTCCTGCGATCCAGAGCCGCTTGATTCCCGCAACCCAGAGGTCTCAACCTCACCCGTAGGAGCGCTGGCATCCCCCACCCAATGCTAGCCCCCCTGTGGGAGCGGCCTTGGCCGCGAAGCCCCTGCCAAAGCCGGAAAACCGCCTAATCTCCATAGCCAGCCAAGCCACGCCCCTTCCACCACCTCATCTCGGCCTCCGCGCAGCGAAGAGCCGGGATCTCCGGCCTTTGTGGTGGCCCTGACGAGAGGGGATCCCGGATAACCGCTGAGCGGTTTCCGGGATGACCGGGAGGTTGTTGGGGTTCGAGGCGCGGGAATTCCAAGCGCCCGGTACCAGCATGGCTCGTCTCGCCTTTATGTGCCATATTGAACCGAACGTGGCAGAGGGTAAGAACAGTGGCACAAAATGAAAACGAGGTGCAGGTCGGCGCACAAGGCCGTGTCGTGATCCCGGCCGCGCTGCGTAATACCTTGAAGCTGCGCCCTGGCGATCGCCTGGTTGCCCGGCTGGTGGGGGAGAGCCTGGTGCTGGAACGGCGCGAGCTCGTCGAGCGAAGGCTCCGTGAGCGGTTCAGGCACATCCCGCGGGACGTCAGCCTTGTGGACGAACTTATCGGCGATCGGCGGGCCGAGGCCAGACACGAGCATGGGGAGTCATGACCACCGTGCTGGATGCCTCCGCACTGCTGGCCTTCCTGCATGAGGAGCCGGGCGGAGACAGGGTGGCCCGCGCGCTCGATGGCGGCTGCGTGTCCACCGTGAACTGGTCCGAGGTGCTGCAGAAATCCCTGCAGCGCAAGGTCGGCGTCCAGGGCATGCAGCAGGAATTTATCGACGTCGGGCTCGTGTTCGAGCCATTCACGGCACAGCAGGCGGATCTCGCCGCACAGCTGTGGGAGTCCTCGCGCCGGCATGGCCTGTCAATAGCCGACCGAGCCTGCCTCGCGCTGGCCAGGGACAAGGCCCTCCCGGTGCTGACCGCCGACCGGGCGTGGACCCATCTCGACCTGGACATCGAGATCCACCCCGTGCGCTAACCCCTTCACCTTTTGGAGGCCAGCCCCCTGGCCGATTGGACGCTGAACATACCCCCAATCGGCCAGAGGGCTGGCCTCCCACGCCCAATGCTAGCCCCCCTATGGGAGCGACCTTGGCCGCGAAGCCCCCGCCAAAGCCAGAAAAACACCCAATCTCCCTAGCCAAGCCACACCTCCTCCACCACGTCATCCAGGCCGTAGCGAAGCGAAGAGCGGGCTCGCCAGCGGCTAGGGTTGCCCGGACGCCCGAGATCCCGGATAACCACTGCGCGGTTTCCAGGATGACTGGGTGGCGTTGCGGCTTAGGGGATAACGACGCAGGGCGGCCCAGCGCCCAGAAGGCCAGTGCCAACAGGCTTGGGCCCGGGAACTGCGAGCCCCGACACCGCGCCGGTTGCAGTTCAAGAAAGTGCGGGATGGCAGAAGGAGTGACGGTGGCACCGCCATACTAGTGGCTGGGCTGTTCGGCACTGGAGAAAGCGTGATGACCAATCATTTGACGGCGATTCTCGAGCAGGAGGACGGCGGCTATATGTCGCTCTGTCCCGAGGTGGATGTCGCAAGCCAGGGCGCGACCATTGAAGAGGCTCGGAACAACTTGCGAGAAGCGCTGGAGCTGTTCTTCGAGTCGGCCTCGGAAGACGAGCTTCAAGAGCGCCTCCACGGGGAAGTCTTCGCGACCAGCGTTGAGGTCGCCGTTGGGTAAGCTGTGACCGTTGTTGGGCAAGGAGGTGATCGTCATCCTTGCGAGGCACGGCGTCGAGCCCGTTCGGCAACGGGGCAGCCATGTGCCATACAGAAAAAAGACGGACACTCCACGATCACCGCATACCGGATCATTCGGAACTGCGAAAGGGCGCTCTGATGTCGATCATTCCGTAGTCGGGCATTTCTCGTTCCGAGTTCGAATAGACGGCCACCCCCATCCCGTCCTCCCGGCGCAGCGTGCGCGAGCCAGACGACACCCCGCTCTCTGCCACCAAAGCGGGCGCTGCTCACGAGCCTGAAAGAAGCAGCGCTGGCTACCAACAATGCCTCCCCACCCACCAAACCTTGAGCCCAGCCCCCCAACCATGGTCCAATCCGTGTTCAACTACTGAACGCACCCCCGTAGGAGGCTGGCCCCTGGCCGATCACGCGTGCACGCCAAATCGGCCAGAAGGCTGGCCTCCTACCTGGAAGACCCGCCCGCGGAACCCAGCCCTCGTGAACACCCTCATCACCACCTGTAATGGCTATGCATTGGCGCCGCACCCGGGTCGCTCTACACAGCCCGCACCCTCGTCGAGCCACAATAACGCCTCATGCTGAACACCATCCGCAAACTGCACGCATTGCTCGATGCCCCAGGCCGGCGCCGTGCCTACCTGATGCTGGTGCTCATCGTGGCCCTGGCGTTCGTGGAAATGGTCGGCGTGGCCTCCATCATGCCTTTCGTCATGGTGTTGGCGAACCCGGAAGTGGTCGAGACCAACCGCCACCTGAACGCCGTCTACACCGCGCTCGGGTTCGAGAGTACCGATCGGTTCATGTTCTTCCTCGGCATCGTCATGATGCTGGCGTTGCTCACCACCATCACCTTCAAGGCGCTGGTTACCTACCTGATGCAGCGCTTCATGCACATGCGCAGCTACGCCCTGAGCCGCCACCTGGTGGAAAGCTACCTGCGCCAGCCCTACGACCACTTCCTTAACCGAAACAGCGCGGACCTTGGCAAGTCTATCCTCGCCGAGGCCGGGCAGGTGGTAAAAGGTGCCCTCAAGCCGCTCATGCTGTTCCTCGCCGGCGCCGCGGTAAGCCTCGCCATCATCATCCTGCTGTTCATCGTCGACCCACGGTTGGCCGGGGCCATCACTGCGGGCCTGGCACTGGGCTACGGCGGCATCTATCTAGTGGCCCGCGGTATTCTCAACCGCCTGGGTCGCCGCCGGGTGGCTGCCAATCGGGGCCGGTTCGAGGCTGTGCAGGAGTGCTTTGGCGGGATCAAAGAGGTCAAGGTCACCGGGCTGGAAGGCCCCTACCTGAAGCGCTTCGAACAGCCCGCCAAGCGGTACGCCCGTACCCAGGCCACCGCCGTACTGTTCAAGGAGGTGCCGAAATACGCCCTCCAGGCCATGACCTACGGCGGCGCCTTCCTCGTCATCCTTTACCTGCTGCGCCAGCCCGGCGGCCTTCAGGCAGCAATCCCCACGCTGGCGGTTTTCGCCCTCGGCGCGCAGCGGCTGTTGCCCGCCCTTGGAGACGTATACAAGAACCTGAGCCTGATGCGGTTCACCAACGCCGCGCTGGACAACCTGCACCAGGACCTCGTGCGCCTGCGCCGAGAAGAGACGCTGTCAACAAAGGAGCTGAAAGGGCGCCAGCCACAACCCCTGGGCCTGAACCACGCCCTAGAACTGGACCACATCAACTATACCTATCCCGGCGCGGAGCGCCCGGCGCTCAACGACCTAACCCTCACCATTCCGGCCCGTACCACCGTTGGCCTGGTAGGCGCCACCGGCAGCGGAAAGACCACCACGGTGGATATCATCCTCGGTCTGCTCAACCCCGGCGGAGGAGCGCTCAAGGTCGACGGCACGCCGATCACCACCGAAAACGTTCGCGCCTGGCAGCGCACCATCGGCTACGTACCACAGCACATCTACCTGTCCGACGATACCGTCGCCGCCAACATCGCCTTTGGTGTCCCATCGGGGAAGATCGACCAGAGCGCGGTAGAGCGGGCCGCGCGCATCGCCAACCTGCACGAGTTCGTGGTAAACGATATGCCCCAAGGTTACGCTACCCCCGTCGGCGAGCGCGGCGTACGCCTGTCCGGTGGCCAACGACAGCGCATCGGCATCGCCCGCGCCCTCTACCACGACCCCGAGGTGCTGATCCTCGACGAGGCCACCAGCGCATTGGATAACCTCACCGAGCAAGCGGTGATGGAGGCGGTGCACAATCTCGGTCACCGTAAGACCATCATCCTCATCGCACACCGGCTCTCCACCGTGCGGGAATGTGCTCAAATCTTCCTGCTGGAAACGGGCGAGCTAAAGGGGCAGGGCGGCTTTGACGAGCTGGAAGAAGCCAATGAGCGGTTTCGCAACATGGCGGCGAATCAATAATCGTGGCAATAGCGTTACGTTTTGCTGTCTTAGGTGCCTGCTCTTTGTGCTTTGGGCGCACTATTCAAGTTCGCTTAAGGGGGAGCGATGTCTGAGAAAAAGCTAGTTTTACATATTGGCTATCCTAAAACCGGAACAACCACGATACAGAAAAAATGGTTATCTCGCTTCGATAACCAAATTAATCCTTTCTCGCAGGAGCCCGAGAAGCGAGAACTAAAAAAACGCGTAGCTGGCATGTTCAGAAAGCACGCCCCTGAAGACTGGCGGACTAAGTGGGGAGAAGAAACCGCACGAATGCTATGGGCTACCGTTGATCGCTACGAGATCCCTTTTGTCTACAGTCACGAAGGCCTGTCGATTCCGTTTTTCTATCGACCGGTAAAACAGCCTATGTTCCTCGGTGTGGAGTCGAGGCAATTTCCTGTTGCGGCGCACCTTGCGAGACTGATCGAACATAAGCCTTCTCACATTTCTGTTGACGTTGTCGTGACGGTCCGCAATCAAGTCGAGTGGCTTGCCTCGCTCTATGCCCAGCAATCGCATCTGATGAAAGCGCCATCCCAAGAGGATTTTGAAGCCCGGACACGAAATATATTGCGAGAACCGGCCACCAGAGGTTCCGGTTTTATCGAATACAATGCCTTGTATCAGGCTCTGTCGGGGGTTATTGGCAAGAGTCACGTGCACATGCTTTTTTTGGAAGAGATTGGGACAAATACGTTTTGGTCGTACCTTGGAAAGGTAAGTGAGTTGCCTGTGGATTATTCGTCTCTTATTGATCCAGAAAAAAACCGTGAGAACGTGCGTTCGGTGGCCGACTCTCGATGGGCATTGAGGCGAGACGAACGCCTCAAGAAAACGCAGTTTTACAAGAAAGCATCACGGTACCAACTCGGAAAGAGAGTGTTGAATTCGGTCCAGTCCCGTCTCTTCAGTCGAGATAGAGGCGTCATCGAGATGACTGCGGATCTAGAATCGGCTATCCGATCACGCTTCCATGAATCAAATCGTCGTTTGGCACAGCTTCTGAAAAGGGAGTTGCCTCAAAAGTTCTAATGGTTTGTTGGCTCCAGGCCTCGCCACCGAGAATTATGCATGCGTATAGTCCTCTTCCTGAAATATATTCCGTCCCGTGGTCACGACCAAAAATCAGATTTGCTGTGGTCTGCAATTGATGGCCTCACAGGGGCTGGCTTCGATGTCGTGCTCGCAACGCAAGGCCGGGCAGATCCTGTCGATTTGCCTCGCATGCCGCTGACGTTATCAGGCGTTTCGCGAATTGGATTCCGTGTTGCTAAGGGAATAGCATCGCGGATCGGCTGGCGCGTTTCAGTTGATCGACTGACAAAGTGGGAAACTGCCTTGGCCATAAAAGCTTGGACAAGGCGCAATAACGATTTTGATGCGGTGGTAGCGCTGTGTACCGCAAACCACCCTGCGCTTCTGGGTCATATGGTTGCTAAACTATTGCGGAAGCCACTTTTGGTCCAAGAGCATAAAATTTATGAATCCGGCATCAAGACCGTCGACGACATATCGTCAGACTATCTTGAAGCCCTGCGTTCGGCAGATACCCTTGTAGCAGTATCACCGTTTCTTGCGGATATCATGGTGAGAGTTGGGGTGCGTCGTGACATTAGCGTCATTCCAAACGCATTATCGGATGAATTCTTTCAGGCACCAAAAGTGAGGTTCGAGTTCCATTGGGATGAGGCCGGTAGCTCTGGGGAAAAGCTTTTTGTCTACGGCGCCTGGACCCGTTGGCGAGAGATCAAGCGGGTGGACTTGCTCCTCAAAGCGTTCAAGGAAGTATACTCGGAACATCCAGATGCGCGATTAATCATTGCCGGGCCAATTGAGCCGGAGAGTAACGCGAGCCGGGCTGCAGACTATATTAGACGAAGCGGCCTGGAGAGTGTTGTACGCATGTTTGGGCCAGCCGATCGCGAACAGATCCACCAAATCGCCCACGCCATCGACTGTAATGTAGTTCCCAGCGACTACGAGACCTTCGGCTTGCCGGCGCTCGAGGCGTTGGCAGCGGGGAAACCGGTTGTCACGACGCGTTGCAACGGTCCGGAGTGGTTGGTCCGCGATGAGCGTTTCGGGCGTTGTGTTGATAGGGGATCGTCAGCTGCGCTCGCGGAGGCAATGATCGAGGTTTACAATTCGCGTAATGAATTCGATTGCGATTTTATTCGGTCTGAAACATGGAACAAATTTTCCAGGACTGCGGTGTCGCGGCAATGGTCTGAGGCCATTCATAAGGCCGTATCAAAGGATTGAATTGGTCATGTTTGATAAGGTAGTACTATTTTTGGACTATTCTTTATGCCCGCAGTGGTTATGCGTTAGACAAGGAGCCAAGAATTATGGGCTGGGCTCCAGGTCGTTATGAAGCGCGTAGAGTTTCTGGGTACAGCCGGATCGGGGAAGACCTCTATATATCAGTCCTTGGAGTTTCATCAAACTGTGTTTGGGTCCCGAGAGGACTTGGTATTATTTGTTTCAAGGTGCATATTTCTAGAGAGTTCACCGTTGCTTGGGAGAATTTGTGGAGCATTGCCGCAAAGCGTTTTTGATTGGTATGTGAAAAAAAGGAATTCACGAAGTGTGGTTCTTGAGTCAGCTTTGAGAGAAGAGCATTGTATTTTATCAGGGACGATCTATCGGTGTCTCACGGATGACATTGATCGCAAGAAGGTTCGCCCTGAGCCTTTGAGGGCTAGATGTGCGCTTCTGCTGGCTGGGGAAAAGTACAGCTATACAAAAATTCCTGTTTTCGATGAGGGTCTTCTCGGTTGCATAAAAGATCTAGAGTCTCACTACTTTGAAAACGCGCTGGATAAGTTGTTAGGTGTCGTTCATGTTGATTCGGATCCTTTTAGCTTGCTGTGTGGACTAAAAAATAGGGCGGTGGCAGGCAACTTAAAAGGTGCGAGGAGACTGAATGAGCGAACTGAGCAAGAGACGTTGGAGTTACTGGATTCCAGGTTGCAACGTAACAGGTACAAAAAGATGGCGCTTGTCGAGAGGGGTATTCCGGTTGTTACTGTGAACTATCATGCAGCTCCGGTTGTAGCAAAAAGACAAGCGAATGATTTCCTGGGTTCGTTAGATGCAGCGAATTGATGTTTTGGGAGGCGGGGGTAGTGGCAAAACCACTCTAGTTGTAACGCTCATAGACAATGAAGCTGTTCGTGACCAAAGCGCTGCAGTAGACCGGGCTGCGCACCGCGCGCTTGATATCAATGATGGTTCCAGTTTCAAGCGTCGCCCCATGGCTCGAATTCCTTACTGTCGCCAGCCGCTTCTCCGTCACGCTATTGAGGCAGGCGATAATAATGCCTTCGCCGGCTTCGCCGAACAACACGACGCCTTCGTCGCTACCGTCGACGAAAGCTTCGCCCTTTGTGGCCGCAGCGAGTACCGCCGGGTTGAGGGCTATTACGATTTCCTCCGCATCGTCCGGCGGATCGCCTTTCTGGAGGAGTGGCTGGAAGACGGGAGCGTGGTGTTCGACGAGTCACTCAGCCAAAAGGTTTACGCTGTGATGCCGTGGGATCGGGGCAGCGAATTTTCCCGCGCGGCCGGTATTTCGAACACATGCCGCTGCCAACGGCGCTGATCCACCTCGACGCCGACGCCGCCCAGGTGGTGCGCCAGGTCTGCGAGCGCTCCACCGGCAAGCTCATTCCCGGCCATCGCGGGTTGAGTGTCGATGAGCTGGTGAGTAACGCCGAGGCGAGCCGGGAGGTTGCGCGTATCGGCGCCGGATGCCTGCAGGCGCGGGGTTGGCCGATCTTGTCGCTGACGGACTCGGGGCCGCCGAGACAGCATGCCCGACGCGTTATTGGGTGTTTCCAGGGACTCGCTGCATGAAACTGCCTTTTCTTGGTGAATGGTGGCTGCCTGAGAAGTTACGACCTTCAAGGCTAGAACATGGCGCCCACCTGGGCGTCATCAATCAGGCCGACGGGGTCGTCAATTACGAAGGCCGACAGTCCACGCCGGAGACCTCGGCCAACGCCAAGGTGGGACCGCACCTGACGCAATCGTCGCACAGTCCGGAAGCCATCGGCGTGCTGGGTGTAAACCATTCCAGCCAAGCCAAGAACGACGCGCTCGAGGGCCGAAACACGGGGTTGAGCGCGACCGTCTCGGCACTGCAAGGACAGCACCTCACACCGTTCCGCTTCGAACGCATGCAATGGAGCGAGCGACGTTTCGCGAGCCTGGGCGGGAGGCTAAAGTGAGCATACCCATTATTGAAATCGTCGGCGCGCCAGGGGCTGGAAAGACCACCTTACTGCGTGCAGTTGTGAATGGCAGGGGGTTAAGTACGAGACCTATAATTGTGGGGAAGAAAACCAGCCTCAAGCAGCCACGTCGGTTGTTTCGGAAGATTCCTGAATTAGCTTCTAGGCTTTCGGTAAGAAACAGACTGCTGGAGAGGTTTTTTTTGAAAAGCGGGCAGAGCTTTAAATATAGCCCTAACCTCGAGGCATCGTTAGAGGATTGGTCTTGCTATGTACAACATTCATTGGGCCTTATTCATTCCCAAAAGAGTCCTTGGCTTTTTAAAACAAAGGTTGCGGCGTGGTGGGCCGACACTTTTCTCGATAGGTTAGCGTTAGATTGTATCGAAAGGGAAGGGGTTCTTTGCTTGGATGACGAGCCGCTTTGCTATAGGCTAAGTCTATTTAACGGGCTTTGTGATGAGGCGATAATTCGAAGATATTATGAGTTGATGCCGTTGCCGTCGGCGGTCGCGCATTTGGTTATCGGTGAAGATGAGTTGATGCATAGAGTGAAAAGTAGGGAGCGCGTTGCAGCAAGGCACAAGGGGCTGAGCGAGTTTGAGCTCCAAGAGGACGTTGCTTTCTCCGCTAATGTGGCCAACATCGCCAGGGAAGTGCTGGGCACGCGGGGCGTCCCTGTGCTGGAATTAGATGGCTCGGCTTGTGTGTCGAGGAATGCGTCAGCAGTTTTATCGTTCTCTAAGAAAATTGCTGGGGACGGTAGTGTCAGTGGGGACGCTGATGGCCATTGCTAGATATGCCATGGCTCTGTGCTCTACTGACGGTTCGTTGTCCAATTGGGGATACGTGGGTATGGAGGGAGGAGCAGTCTCCTATTGGGCGATCGCGTCGGGGCATGATGAGGCGGCCCTGACGGAAGAGACCTACATGGCGCATGGTTCCGATGGTGTGGTGTTGTTTGATCACCAGGCGAGAGCGTGCCCAGCACTTCCGGCAGGCACCGATTCGCCATCTCCTACGTGAGCCTTCCGCACATTCCATGAGAGTGACGATCATCAACAAGCACATCGCCCATACAGTGGGCGGGAGCGAGTTACAGTGCGACTTCCTGGCCTGGGGGCTCCATGAGCGAGGGCATGAAGTGGTCTATATCGCCCCGTCGCAATCGCCATCGTACGCGAGGGGATACGCGTACGAGGTTGTGTCCGTGCGGGACTCGGCTGCTTCGTTGACGGAAGCAGTACTCACGGCCCGGCCTGATGTTGTCTACTGGCGCTATAACAAACACCATTTTCGTGCGGTCTCCTCCGCGCTGGCGGAAGCGTGTATCCCGATGGTTTTCGCCGTGGCACACGTCAATGATCTTGTGCCCTGGGCGGTGAAACCCGGAACTGGTGGATGGCGGGGAAGGATTTGCCAGTTCCAGCGGAAGCTTAAGGCGCGTCGAGAGCACGCCGGGTTCCGTCATGTGCGAGCACTGACCACCAACAATCGCGATCTCCTATCCCTGTCTCCCGTTACTGACACGCATTACGTCCCCAACGGTATGAGCGCCGAGGCCGAGCCCTTCCTGTGGCCGCGGCCCTACGTAGCCTGGGTGGCGAACATCAAACCGGCCAAGCGGCCCGAGTTGTTTGTCGAGGTTGCCCGGGCCTTGGCCAGCCGCGGCCTCGACGCCCTGATGGTGGGCCACATCCAATCCGGCGGGTATGACTGGCTGAATGACCCGGACCGTGTCCCTTCCAATTTCCACTACCTGGGTCCGCGCACCCCGACCGAGGTCAATGGCCTTCTGGCCGGTAGCCGCCTTCATGTGCATACCTGCCAGCCGGAAGGTTTCCCTAACGTCTTCATTCAGGCGTGGATGCAGGGGCGTCCATCTGTGAGTCTGGAGTTCGATCCCAGTGGTTACATCAGGGAGCAGGGGCTCGGTGCTGTCTCCGATGGGGACTTCGATGTCTTCACGGATCACGTGATCGAGTGGGCGACTGATCCCGAGCGAGCCGATGATGTGGGCTTGCGGGCGCAAGCGTTTGCGCGTGACACGTTTTCGGTGGACGCCATGGTGCAGCGGGTCGAGGGCATACTTCGGAGGGTCGTAGAAAACCCAGTCAAGGCGGGAAGAGGATAAAGTGCGAGGTCCCGTGTTGTCGGCCCAATGGCTTTATATCGCTAGTGGTCCTGTTCCGTCTGCAGCCGCCAATTCGGTTCACGTCGTGCATATGTGCGACGCGTTGATTGGACGCGGATTGCGGGTGAGTGTTGCGCCTCCGGCTTCCTCATTCGGGCGTGCTTCGCGTTCGGCGTTGAGTGGCTATGGGGTGAAGCATGAAGTGCCGATCCACCGTTTATGGAAGCCTGGCATTCGGGGCGGTGGCCTGGTTTATCGCTTCTTCTTGAAAAGGTTGTTGAGTACCTCTCCTGCCGATTTCGTGTACGGACGATCGCTTCAGGGCTGTCGGATAGCCGCTGAGCTTGGAAAGCCTACGGCTTTTGAGGCCCATAAGCCGGAGTGGGAGCTTGGAGAACGAAGCCGAGTGGACTTTGAGCGGCTATTGGCGGGTACCGGCTTTCGGGCGGTGGTGTGCATCTCAGAAGCTCTGGAGCGCCGTCTGCTGGAAGCCTTTCCGGGGTTGGATGGTCGAACCATCGTGGCGCACGATGGTGCCCCTGCGCTGGAAAAACCCGAAAGCGCTGGGCGCAATGAAGAATTCGTAGTCGGCTACTTTGGCAGCCTTCACAAGGGGAAAGGTGTGGAGACCTTGCTGGAGGTTGCACCTCGCTGCTCCTGGGCCACCTTTCGGATTGTCGGCGGGGACCCCTCGACCATCCAGGCCTGGCGAGAAGAGCACGTAATACCTGCCAATGTGCATTTCCTGGGGCATCATGCGCACCGCGAACTTCCCACAATGATGGCGGAGTGTGATGTGCTGGTGGCGCCCTATCTGGAGAAGGTATCGGTTCATGGTGGGGGCGGGGATGTGGCTCGGTGGATGTCTCCGCTAAAGCTGTTTGAATACATGGCGATGTTGCGTCCGATTGTGGCGGCTGACTTGCCGGTTCTGCGCGAGGTACTGAGGGATGGTGACAATGCCTTGCTGGCCGGGCCGGGCAAGGTAGACGAGTGGGTGCGGGCGCTGGAACTGCTCCGCGACGATGGGGAGTTGGCGCGGCGGTTGGGGGAGCAGGCTCGGTCGGACTATGAAGCGCGGCATACATGGGATGCCCGTGCGGGTCATATCCTCTCGGAGCTGCGTCGGATTGGGGCAGTAAGCGCTTGAAGATTTTCTTTTACATACAGTCGCTGACCGGTGGCGGGGCCGAGCGTGTAACGGCAGCCTTGGCCCGGCATCTGGTGGCCCAGGGCCATGACGTCGGCGTGGTGACACTGGCTTCGGCGGAGGGGGACTTCTACCCGCTGGACGATCGTGTGCGCCGCGTCTCTCTGGACCTGGTGGGGGTCAACCGAGGGATGGGCAAGCTCACCGCCAACTACAGGCGCTGGCGGGCACTGCACCGGGCTTTGAAGGCCGAGCAGCCCGATGTGGTGGTGGCGATGATGACGACATCCATCGTTCTCGCCATTCTTGCAGCCGTCGGTTTGCCCGTGCGGGTATACGGTTCCGAGCGCAATTACCCGGGGCGCAAGACCACCGGCCGCCCGTGGGGGGTACTGCGAAGGCTGGTCTACCGTTTGGCTGCCGGCCATATTGCACAGACCCGGGAGGCGGCCGTCTGGCTGGAGCGCCACACCGGTGCGCGCAATGTGCATGTGATCCCCAACCCGGTGATTTGGCCGATTCCCTCCTTCTCGCCCGAGGTAGCCACGGAAAGCGTTGTGTCGCGGGAGCGTAAGGTCATCCTCGCGGTGGGCAGCAAGCCAGAGCAGAAGGGGTTCGACCTGCTGGTGCGTGCCTTCTCCACTCTGGCGAAGGACTGGCCCGAATGGGACCTGGTGATCCTCGGTGTGGACGCGGGCTCGTCGGCGGCCTGTGGCGGTGGTGCCGTGGTTGAGCGGCTGGCTGAGCAGAGTGGGATACCGGAGCGGCTCCATCTGCCGGGACGGGTTGGCAATGTGATGGAGTGGTACGAGCGCGCCGATATCTTTGTGCTCAGCTCCCGCTACGAGGGCTTCCCGAACGTGCTGTTGGAGGCGATGGCCGCCGGGTGCCCATGCATTGCGTTTGATTGCGATACCGGGCCGCGAGACATCATTGAGGATGGCGCCAATGGATTGTTGGTGCCTGCTGAAGACGTCGAGAAGTTGCGCGACCGTATGGCTGGCTTGATGGCCAATGTGGCTATGCGGACGGAGCTTGGTGGGCAGGCCGTTCAGGTGCGGAAGGCATTTTCAGAGGAACGCATCATGGCGCTGTGGCAGCAGGTGCTGCAGTGATTGTTCATTTCATTGGTGGTGCGGGTACCGGAAAGTCGACGCTGCTAGGACTTGTAGGGGCCGGGGGCGCATTTACGCTCGCGCGAGAGGTACAGGGGCTCAGCTCACTCGTGCCAAATTGGCTGATACCCCGGGTGTTATACCCAACTTGCCTGCCATTGGCATTTCAGTTGGTATCGCATAACCGCGCGGGCCCGAGGGGGCGGAGCGTGTGGGGATGGGCGAGGGGAATCTCCAATCAAAGGGCATGGAGGTGGTGGTACTCGGATTCTCGCGTCGTGTTGGTGGATCAGGGTATGACCAATGCACTGCGGAAAGATGGCAGCGCGAGCGCAGCAGCCCTTGTGGCGCGGCTGCCGCTGCCGGACATGGTTGTTCACGTTACGGCTCCCAGCGCAGTCAAGGCAGCGCGGGTCGCGTTGCGGGACAAGCCGGACCATGTGCCTAAACGTTTTCTGTCCGGTGAGTTGGTGGTGGAAGCAGGAAGGGCCCGCGCAAGGCAATGGAATGCGCTTTGGGGACCAGATGAGGCTTTGCGCTGCCTGCGGGCGTGGAGTCGGTGGCAGTGCCGCCCCGTGCTGGATGACAGCATGCTTCAAACAATGTTGGAGGAGTCGACTGACCAGCCTTTGACGGAGAAGGATGAAGCGGCGTTACGAAACCGGCCCGTGCGCGAGCGGGAGAGGTGGTTGCGTGATGCATTTGTGGAGCACGGCGTGCACTGGCTTGATGTCGTCAATGATGGCCGGGAGCCGGCCGAGGCGCACGCGCGGCGGATTGTCGAGGCGATTCATCAGTGGCGCGGCTGAGCCTGCTTGTCGCCAACCTGGGCGGTGGGGGCGCTCAGGGGGTTTGCGTGACGCTGGCCAACGGGCTGGCGGATCGGGGGCACGATGTGGAGATCGTCGCTTTGACGACCAGGGATGCCCGCCGTATGGCAGACGTTAGTGCTCAGGTGCGCATCGTGGATCTGGGTGTGCAGCGCGCCCGCAGTGCCTGGCGCCCGCTGGTGGCGCATTACCGGGCGGCCCCTCCGGATGCGGTGTTGGCGTTTGCTGTGGAACTGTGGGTGTTGATGATGGCTGTGCGGTGGCGCATGCGAGCGCGCTTCCGCCTGGTGGTGCGGACCATCAATACACTCAGTGCGGTCGCCGGTTCTTCTCCCTCGTTAACGCGGCGATGGCTGGATTATGGCCTACGGGTGGTGTACCGCCGTGCGGATCATGTGGTGGCGCAGTCGCAGGGGATGGCGGCTGAGCTGATGGAGCGGTACCGTGTGCCGCGCGACAGGCTTGGCGTAATCCCCAACCCTGTGTCCCCGGCTTTGCTGGCGGGGGGCGAGCAAAGCGTGCGGCTGCCCGTGGAGGGACCGTACCTGCTGTATGCCGGCCGCCTTGAGCCACAGAAGGGTCTTGATCGGCTGCTCGCAGCCTTTGCCCACACGATGGACCAATGCCCCGAGCTACAGCTCGTGATGCTCGGGGACGGAAGTCTGAAGGAAGGCCTGGAAGCACAAGCCGAAGAGCTTGGAGCTGGAGACCGGGTGCATTTTCTGGGTTACCAGAACGATCTTGAGCCCTGGTATCGACATGCTTGTGCGACGGTGCTGACCTCGCATTATGAGGGGCTGCCGAACGTGCTGATCGAGTCGATCGCGCTGGGAACGCCGGTGGTGAGCTTCGATTGCCCGAATGGCCCGTCCGAGATCGTGGTCGATGGGGTCAATGGCTATCTGGTTCCCGAGGGTGATTTGGACAGGCTTAGCGATGCCTTTCTGAACATTCTTGCCGGAAATATTGACCGGGAGGCCGTGCGCGGAACCGCCAACCGATATCTGGCCGAACACGTGGTAGCCCGGTATGAATCCTTGCTAGTAAGCGGAAGGCCGCTTGGATCAGCGGACTGATTGCAGATCGCCGAATACTGACGGCCCTGTGAGTTGCTGCACAGACAGCGCCACAGAACGATGAGCAGGCTAGGCGGTTTCGAGAAATACTCATGGGGTCGGCTTTGGACGAGAACACTCAAGAACCGTCGTCGGATCCGGGCCCGCGCGCCGTGCAAGTGGGGTACGTCGTTTCCACTTTGAGGCGTAGCGGGCCGACACGCCAGCTGTTGAATCTGGTCACGCAGCTTAATAGGTGGGGGTACGGTGTCCACGTTCTCACACTGTCGTCCGAGCCTGACGATTCTTTGTGGCGCGAGTTTGAAGCTCTCGGCGTTCGCTTGAGTACGTTGTCCATGGGGCGCGGCGTGAGCATGCTGGCGGGCAAAAGGAAGATCAAGGCTTGGGCCGAGCAATCTCGGGTGGATGTGCTTCATACCCAGGGTATTCGTGCAGACTCCATGGTGTGTACGCTCGGGATCCCCCACGTGGCGACATTGCGGAACTATCCGTTTGAAGATTACCCATTGTTGTACGGGCGGTGGCGCGGCTGGTGTATGGCGCACTGGCATATGCGTGCGCTTCGCAGGGTGTCTCGGCCGGTAGTAGTGTCCTGGGGCGTGGCTGAGATGCTGAAGCGACACGGACTGGAAATGGATGTCATTCAGAATGGTGTCGACGTGGAGTATTTTGATGTTCCGGCAGGGAGAGCCGCTGCAAAACAGGCTGTGGGGCACTTCGGGGAGCAGCCCCTTGTGGTGGCTACGGGGCACTTGATTGACCGGAAAGATCCCGAAACCGCACTAAGGGCGATGACCGCGTTGGAAAACAAGGTGAAGTTTGTCCTGGTTGGAGACGGAGCGCTGCGCCCAGAGTTGGAAAGGCGTTGGGGTGCGAACGACCAAGTTCGGTTTGTAGGGCGCGTAGAGGACGTGAGGCCCTGGTTGCAAGCGGCGGACGTATTTGTATCGCCTTCGAAATCTGAAGGGTTGCCGAATTCAGTGATGGAGGCGATGGCCTGTGGTTTGCCATGCGTTCTATCGGACATACCGCCACACAGGGAGTTGCTCGAGGATCAGCCGAGCGCGGGTGAGCTTTTCACGGTCGGCGACGCTGAAGGGATGGCGCAAGCAGTGCTGAGAGTGCTGGAAAACACCGAGGCAGCAGGGGCTGCGGCCCGGGATAATGCTGTGATGTCCTTTTCCTCGGAGGTGATGGCAGGGGGGTATCTCAAGCTCTATCAACAAGAGTCGAAACGAACATCACGACGGGTCGGGCATTAGGGATATGGGGGCAGGGGAGCAAGCAGGAGTTTCGGTGCTGATCGCGGTGCATTCGAGCGACAGCGTCGAGTTCCTGGATCCGGCTATTTCGAGCATGACGTTCGGCCAGACGCGGCAGCCGGACCAAGTGGTCTTGGTGAAAGATGGCCCTTTGTCGGCGAAAGGCGAAAGTGTATTGAGTGACTGGCAGGCTCGGCTTGGCAACAAACTGGAGGTCGTGTCGCTTCGAGAAAGCATTGGATTGGGAGGCGCGCTCAATGCCGGGCTTGAACGCTGTGCGTATCCGCTTGTGGCCCGCATGGATGCGGACGATGTTTCATTTCCGGATCGCCTCGAGCGACAAGGTGCCTTCATGGAAGAGAATCCCGAGATCGGTGTGCTGGGGAGCGCTGCACGTGAACTAGGGTTTGATGGGAATGCGGGCCCGCTCAGGGTGGTGGCCGAGGAGCATGAAGCACTAATGGATCGGCTTTGGGCGTGTCCGTTTATTCACCCCTCGGTGATGTTTCGGCGGGATCTGATACGGGGTGTTGGTGGTTATGATGCGTCGCTTCGACGGCGGCAGGATTATGAGTTGTGGTTTCGTGTGGCGCAGGCAGGGGGGCGCTTCGCGAACATCGGAGAGCCGTTGATCTGGTACCGGTTTAATCGTGATACGCACAAGAAGCAAAGCACCTTGGCGGCGTGGAGGCAGGGTGTAATTGGCTTTCGCGGGTCACGCAAGGTGGGCCTGCCTGTCTGGAAGCAGGTGGCCTGTTTTGCTCCTTTTTTCAGGTCGTTGCTACCGCTGTGGGCGCAGCATAGAGTCTATCGCCTGTCGAGTTCGTTCGACCCCAGGCGATAAGGGGCGTAGGCCGATGTCAGATCCAGGCGTTAGAAGCGATGTCCGGCGTTGGTTGGTGACCGGAGCTACCGGCTTCGTGGGTAAAGCGGTGGTGGCAAGGTTGGCGTTCGAGGATTCCTGTATTCCTGTGGCGGGATGCCGACGGGATGTCTCGTTACCGGGAAACGCGGAGTTGGCGGTAACGCCGTCGCTTGGCCCAGATGCGGACTGGAGCGGCGCGCTGCAGGGTGTGGAGACCGTCGTGCATACCGCGGCCCGTGTGCATGTGATGGACGAGGACGCGGCCGATCCATTGGCGGAGTATCGACGCGCGAATGTGGAGGGCACGCTGGCGCTGGCGCGGCAGGCGGCGCAGGCGGGTGTGCGGCGGTTTGTGTTCGTCAGTTCCATCAAGGTGAATGGGGAGCAGACTGCGACCGGTAGTGCGTTTTCCGCGGCGGATGCGCCGGCGCCGGTTGATCCGTATGGCGTTTCCAAGGCGGAGGCGGAAGCGGGGTTGTTCGCACTGGGCCGTGAGACGGGGATGGAGATTGTGGTGGTGCGGCCGCCGCTGGTGTACGGCCCGGGTGTGGGCGGGAATTTCGCACGGATGATGCAGTGGGTGGCGCGGGGTGTGCCGCTGCCGCTGGGGGCTGTGGACAATCGGCGTTCGCTGGTGGGGCTGGATAACCTGGTGGATCTGCTGGTGACGTGTCTGGAGCATCCGGCTGCGGCGAATCGGGTGTTCCTGGCGGGGGATGGGGAGGACCTTTCCACCACTGATCTGTTGCACCGTGTGGCGGCGGCGATGGGGCGGCGGGCGCGGTTGGTGCCGGTGCCGCCTGTGCTGTTGCGGGCCGGGGCGCGTGCGGTGGGGCGCGGGGAGATGGCGCGGCGGTTGCTGGACTCGTTGCAGGTGGATATTTCGCATACGCGGGAGACGCTGGGGTGGGAGCCTCCGGTGAGTGTGGATGAGGGGTTGCGGCGGGCGGTTGTGTCGTTGGTTGGGTAGGTTTGGTGGTTTTTCGAGTTTGGCGGGGGCTTCGCGGCCAAGGCCGCTCATACAGGGTAGCATTTGGTGTAGCAGGCCAGCTTCTGGGCGTTGGGGGTTGGATTCGCGTGGGTGATCGGCCAAGGGGCTGTGTCCACTTCCCCGGATTAGGTCCACGCATAACTAGAGGTTTCCGGGTGGTGTAGCTGCCGGTATTCGACCGGCGTGAGATCCCCCAGCGAGTCGTGGGGGATGGTTTCGTTGTAGTCCTGCAGCCACTGCTCGGTGTGTTCCCAGACTTCGGTCAGCGTTCGGAAGACGTAGAGGTCCAGGACCCCTCGGCGGTAGCTGCCGTTGAACCGTTCGATGAACCCGTTCTGCATGGGCTTGCCCGGCTGGATGAAGCTCAGTTCCACGCCCCGCTGCTCGGCTCAGTCGGCGATCGCGGCCGAGACGAACTCGGGACCATTGTCGAGGCGGAGTTGCTGGGGATAGCCCCGCCAGGCCGCAATACGCTCCAGCACCCGGATCACACGGGGTGCGGGCAGATTCAGATCGATCTCCACCGCCAGCGCTTCCCGGTTGAAGTCATCTACGACGTTGAAGGTGCGAAAGCGCCGTCCGTCCCACAGCGCATCCGACATAAAGTCCGCTGACCAGCACGCGTTCGGAGCTTCGGTCGATGCCAGAGGTCGTGGCTCCCGTGGTGGTAAGCGGCGCTTACCCTTGCGCCGCAGGTTCAGCTTCAGGGCGCAGTACACGCGCCAGACCCGCTTGTGGTTCCAGGGCAGGCCCCGACGCCGGATCAGCTTGAACAGCTTGCCAAAGCCCCGCTCCGGATAGCGTTCCACCAGCTCCTGCAGTAGTGCGATCACCGCATCGTCCCGGTCCGGTTGCTTGCGATACCGCACCACCGATCGCGCAACCCCGGCCGCCTGACAGGCCCGGCGCTGACTCAGCCCATGCTCCTGCGTCAACGCAGTGACCACGCAGCGCTTCTCGTCCGGGCTCAGAGCTTTTTTGTGATGACGTCCTTCAGGGCCGTGTTCTCCAGGGCCAGCTCGGCATACATCCGCTTGAGCCGGTTGTTCTCGTCCTCCAGCTCCTTCAGCCGTCGGACGTCGGCTGCCTCCATGCCGCCGTACTTCGACTTCCACTGGTAGTAGGTTGCTTCCGAGACCCCGACCTCCCGACAGACGTCCTTCACCTTCCGGCCGCCTTCGACCTGCTTCAGCGTCTGAACAATCTGGCTTTCCGTAAACCGACTCTTGCGCATCTCGGCCTCCTTGGGCTCTAGTGTGCCCGGAGACCTCCAGTTTTCAATGGACCGAATTTACGGGAAGGCGACAGCTGGCCTCCTGCAAGAGAGCGCTTTGCTATACTTGTATAGCACTGTCTGGAGGAACATACATGTTGGCTTTGCGTTTGCCTGAAGATGTCGAGAAGCGCCTGGCCGCCTTGGCGAAAGCGACCGGGCGCAGCAAGAGCTTCTATGCGCGCGAAGCGATCGTGCAGCATCTTGAGGATCTCGAAGACATCTATTTGGCTGAGCAGCGCCTGATTGACCACCGCAAGGGAAGCGGAGAAACGGTCTCCATGGATGAGATGAGGCGTCGACTTGAGCTGGACGATTGAGTTCGAAAACCCGTAGAGAAAGAACTGCGAGCGCTCGATAAGCAGGCAGCGAACCGCATTCTGAAATATCTGGCCGAGCGGGTTGCGCCTGCGGATGATCCTCGTCGTCTAGTCAAGGCGCTCTCGGGGGGCGAGTATTGGCGATATCGAGTGGGGCCCTACCGTGTGCTGGCCACAATTGAAGACGATGCGCTGCGGATACTCGTCGTCCGGGTGGCGCACCGGAACCATGGATACCGTCAGTAGCGCGTTGGCCCTTGGTGCGAATCTCGGCTAGCTTCGTTTCCCCTCCAAATGAACATTGGGTGATTGGCCAGGGGCTGGCCCCCTACGGGGGGTTGTTGGTTGGGATGTGGGAGGCGTTTTGATTCGGATTCTGGATGTGGTGCTGGCGTTGGTGGGGCTGGTGGTGGCCGCGCCGGTGATGGCGGTGTTGTGGGTGCTGGGCTGGCTGGAGTCGCGTTCGCCGCTGTTCCGGCAGGAGCGGATAGGGCGGCATCAGCGGCCGTTTGTGCTGGTCAAGTTTCGGACGATGCGGCCGGATACTGCGTCGGTGGCGACGCATCTGGCGGAGTCTTCCTCGGTGACGCGGCTGGGGGGCTTTCTGCGCAAGACCAAGCTGGATGAGTTGCCGCAGCTTTGGAATGTGCTGAAGGGGGAGATGAGCCTGGTGGGGCCGCGGCCCTGCCTGGTGAGTCAGGTGGAGTTGATCGCGGCGCGCGAGGCGCGCGGAGTGTTTGCGGTGCGCCCCGGCATCACCGGGCTGGCGCAGGTGAACGGGATCGATATGTCGGACCCGGAGAGGCTGGCCGAGGTCGATGCGAAGATGATTGGGTCGCTGACGCTTGTGGGTTACTTCCGGTATCTGGTGCTGACGGTGACCGGAAAGGGTTCAGGAGATCGGATCCGACCGTAGAGTGTGAAGGTGCCAGATCGGCGTTATTGGGGCTCGGTCGGGTTCAGGGGAGTTGGCGCTGTAGGGCGTCCCTGTACAGCTTGCGCCAGCCTGATACTGACCGTCGGAAGAAGTGACTGTTGCTTAGATTCCACTGCCGGGCGAGGGGCGAGCTCTTGCTAGTTCCAAGGGTACCGGGAAAGTGCCCCGCCTGGTTATAGAGCGTCAACTCTCCAAACCAAAGGCGTTGGCCATCCCAGAGAAAGTCGACCCGTACATGGTCGAACTCCTGTCCGAGTTTTCGGGCGATTGCTAGCGCTTGGTTGATGTCCACCGGCAAGAACAGGGTGGGCGAGGGTGGGGCGACGGCAGCTCGCTCCTCGCTTCGAATGGGTGCTCCTGAATCGTCGAAATACCAGACGTTGGCCCGCATGTCCTGAAACCGTCCGCTGATGTGAATGAGGCGCTCCACTCTTTCACCAAAGGTGTAGATCTTGAGTTCGTCCGGTCCGCCTGTGTCGGGTGCAATCATCTCTTCGAGAAATAGCTGGCGAGGGATACCCAGGTACCCCCATTCATAATGCTTGCGGCCGTGCGTTTGCAACATCCATTGGTGGCCCAGCTGCTCGATCTCAGCCCGGTTATGGTTGCCTTTTCGAACCATGTGGTTGGTCCCGCAGCCATGGTTTGCTTTGAATACGGTGTCGCCCCGAAGAAGGGTGTCCGGTATGTCACACGGATCGGTACCCGTCCAGCGTACCGAAGCGATCGAGAGCCCAGGGACGCGGGCCGCTACCCACTCCTTGCTCGCGAGTTTGTCGCTGACGATTACAAATCGGGGATCATGATCGAATATCTTGCGCCAGAAGAACTTGTCGTTTCCGGTGACGGGGCAGCCGGCACAAGGGAGACGACGCGTGCGGCGTAGGGTGCGCAATGTGATGGGGAGATACCGAATCCAGCACCAAAGGGTAACCGCCGCCAGCAGTGCCCGGTCCAGGTATTTCACGCGGAACTCGGATCTAAGGGCTTGGTACCTGAAGCATAGGCGAGAGACCATGGCATGTAGGCGCCACCGGGCGATTCGTAGGCTTCCAAGTGGTCGACAATGAGCCCCATGACGTCCGATGGTGGCAGCCGAACCATGCCGAACAACTGATGAACAAAACGAGCCAGAGAGGGCAAGTCGGGGCACTGCCAAGTGATACGCTCTTCGGTCTCGAATGTGTTCAGGAATTTGGCTTGGACTAGGTGGTTGCGCAATTCACCGAGGGCGAAGAAGACACCGCGGTGGCCAGTCTCGGTCCAACGATCCACGGGTCCGTTCAAGAACGCTGCAGCGGCTGATCCTGTTCGAACATCGGCGACAACGATCTGCCCGCCGGGTCGCAGCACCCGCCAGGCTTCGTTGAAGAAGCCGCGACGTTCTGAAGAAGAAAGGTGATGGAGTCCCGCCAGGCTCGCAACCTTGTCAACGCTTTGATCCGGAAGAGGTATATCCCAGATTGGGGAGATGATCGTCGTATGGTTTTCTTCGAGAGGTGACGCAAACTCGGACGAGGGTTCTACGCACACCACTTCAGCGCCCTGGGTCTTCAACCGGTCGGCAACGTACCCACCCCCCGCTGGGGCATCCACGATCGTTTCCCCTGGAAGGGGCGACAGCCTTTTTAGTAGCTCGGCAAGCTCCTGATTACGGGCATTAGGGAACTCTGCCATCGCGTTGTTGTACGAGCGGCCCCGCTGGTCGAATGTGTCGATATACGTTGTCACAGCGGACGATGATAAGTGCGTTCAGTCTCCAAGCGAAAGGGGTCTATCTGGTTCCAACGTGCGGTTGAAACAGTCCATGTCCGCGGTGCCAGGCGACTCCTGTGGAAAGGCATCAGTTTTTGCTGGTGAAGTTTCGGACGATGCGGCCGGATACGGCGTCGGTGGCGACGCATCTGGCGCAGGCCTCGTCGATTACGCGCCTAGGCCGTTTCTTGCGTCGTACGAAGCTGGATGAGTTGCCGCAGCTTTGGAATGTGCTGAAGGGGGAGATGAGCCTGGTGGGGCCGCGGCCCTGCCTGGTGAGTCAGGTGGAGTTGATCGCGGCGCGGGAGGCGCGCGGGGTGTTTGCGGTGCGCCCCGGCATTACCGGGCTGGCACAGGTGAACGGGATCGATATGTCGGACCCGGAGCGGTTGGCGAAGATGGATTCGGAGATGATCGGTTCTTTAAACCTCCGGGACTATTTCCGGTATCTGGTGCTCACGGTGACCGGAAAGGGTTCAGGAGATCGGATCCGACCGTCGTAATAACCAGGATCGGACTATTGGGTTCTGTTTTGTAGGAGCCTGCTTGCAGGCGAAGGTTGGGGTCGAATCGGGCGCTGGCGGGAGCTTCGCCTGCGAGCAGGCTCCCACGAGTCCGGGAATGCTTGATGTGGGCGGCCCAGCCATTTGGCTGGCGTGCCTGCTCCGGTCTTCCATCGGCCAGGGGCTGGCCTCCTGCAGTGTGCTGTGCGCTTCGCATTACGGCGTGGCTGGTTCTGGGGTTATCGCCGGGATGCGGAATTTTGTGTGAGGGGCTTGTCAGTGGCCAGAAATTGGTAGGGTGATGGGCGAATACAGGTCGGCAGGGTCGGCGCTACCGTTGAGGGGTTGCAATCGACCGTTCGCATAAATTTTGGCGATAAGGGTGGATTCCTCTACTTTATGTGCTAGTTTTTGTCGCGGGGGACAAGGACGTCCCCTGAAAGGGCCACTTGGGCATGGACGCCAGGGTGGCCCTTTCTCTTTGTGGGGCAGGTTCCAGCCAGTGTCAGCCGATCCGCTTATCTGTAAGACGTGTAACAGTGGATGTCCGGCGTTCGAGGGCCTCGCTGACATCGTCCTTGTCATCCCGGCCGTCGAGAAGCGGAGAGCCTGGGTTTCCTGTTTGCCCCGGCGCTAGTTGTGCCGCGCAGGGAAAATCATGAATAGCGGTTTCGCCGATGCTGGGAGGGCGTTCTAGTCGATGTGCTGTCCAGGACCGAAGGCTCAGTGGTGCTGGGCCTTGGGTAACCGAGAGGTTTTTATTTATTCCATGCTCTTGCTACCGCTTAGCGGTCCAATTCGACCGTTGAGTAATCAGATTTGCGATTCGCTGGAAATCGGCAGCATGTTTGATATGTTGCGTGTGGGGGCAGGGACGCCCCCGGAAGGGCCGCTCATGGAATGGATTCCAAGCGGCCCTTTCTTTTTTGGCGTGCCCTTTCAGCCACAAGTGGGTGTCGCAGAGGATCAGGAAAGTGGGTGATCCGGAAGGCTGGTGCAGAACGCTCGAAAGGTTGGGCGGGGTCTTATTACAGCAGCGTCGCATTCACGCCCATGGGTTCTGCAGCGGCCACGAGCGTCTCGTCGAGTGAGCAAAGTGCCACGCCGTGGTTGTACGCAATGGCCAAGTGAAGAGCGTCGCCAGCGCGCAAGCCGGAGGCATGATCGTCGGCGAAGTGGGCAGCGGTGTGGTAATCGATAGACGAGATCGGCAGGGTCGAGAGTGACGATTCCCGCAACGCCGCAAATGCGCCAAGCACGTTCGCCCGTTCCCGGGGTGTCAGGATTTCCATTCGAACCTTCATGGACAAGGCTGCGGAGAAATCCGTAAGCACCCAGTGACTGATGCATAGCGCATCGGCGTCTTGTGCCGCCAGCCAATCTTGTACCTCTTCGGTACGGGGCGCGCGAGTGAGCGCCGTGACCAGGATGCTAGTGTCCAGATAGCGCATCAGTAGCGTGCATCGTCGCGGATCTGTTGCTCGATGGTCTCGTTGGAACCGTGTTGCTGGGCATCGGTGACTGCGCGGAGCGCATTCGCATCAATGGGTTTTTTAGGCGCCGTCGCGCTGGAAAGGCGCACGACGGCCTTGCCTCGCTTGGTGATGAGGATGGATTCCCCGGCCGCAGCGCGTTCCGCCAGCTCGCTCAGGTGGGCTTTGGCGTTCGCCAGGCTAACCGTCGGCTCGGGCATTTCGTGCGCTCCTGACCATGTAGATGGTCATATCATAGCGTGGCGACAACCGTCGCGGAAATGGGGTGGCGCGAGGGAAGGGGATGCAGACGCGGGGCTTGCGCCCGATTGCGTCGGCGAATTTGGGCTTGTGACAACAAAAACCCCGGCACGAGGCCGGGGTTCAAGAAGGAGAAAATAAATCTGTCCCCGTTTGCTTCTTTTCAAAGTGGGTGTCTCATAGATGTCGTCCTTGACTGGTGAATGTCGCGGGATAGGGATAGCAGGGCGGCTAGCAGAAGGCTGGCGGCGATTAGCTCCACTGACTCCTCCAGCAAATGGTCGACCAGCAGGTATTCGAGGGTGAAAGTGTAGTTTTCATTATTGGCACGAGACTGTTCCATGATCGCCAGCGTATCCTGCCAGTGTGGCAGGGCGTACAGGTCCAATCGCTCCATCAGCCATGTCCCGAGCCGTTCCTGCCAGTCTCCGACTCGTCGCATGGCTGAGCCGAAGGCCACGGAACCGTAGATGACGAAAGCAAGGGACAGCCAGACTAATGTTTCCAGGCGAGGTCTGTAGCGCAATATGATTGCCGCGACAGCTCCGAGCATCATCGCGCTCAGAACCGAGTAGAAGAAGAGCTCCCATGTGAGCCGGCTGACGAAGCGTTCAGTAAAAGGCAGGAGGCTGTGCAGAAGAGGCAGGTAGTCGTTTGCTACTACATGTCGGAGGTTCAGAGAATCTTCCACGAGCATCAAAAGCAGTGCGCTGGCCAATAGCAGAAATGGCACCCTGATGGCTGCGGGGGTCGATTTCAGATGTGATAGCCACCAGCCGGTAGCCAGCAGGGTCGAACAGAACAATAACCCCCACTGAGCCATCTCGACCGCTCTGCCTTCGCTGAACAGTGCATACCAGAGCAGCGGTAGCGGGGAGTCCGCTAGTAGCCAGTCGCTTCGCACTGTCGGTATCCCCGCGATATCGGCGAGTGCTACCCAAGCCCACAAAGTACCCAGGATGGAGATTGAAAGCGCGACGACAAAAGTGGGCAACAGTCGAGGGATCATGCAGCCATCGTAACGGAGATGATCGAGGCGGGCACCTTGCTGCCTTTACGCGGGACAAAAGGCGGAGGAAAGTGAGTGTCCCACAAAATGCTGGAATTGTATCCGAGAAAGCAGGCCAACAAACAGAAAACTAAAAGCCCCGGGATGTGCCGGGGCTCCAGCGCACAAAGGGGGAGGGCGTCATCGATTACCCCATCCAGTGAGAGAGGGGAACATAAATCTGTCCCCTTTCGCTCAGTGAATGCAATTGGCGGGCTGGATCAGCCTCGGCACCTGGGCAAACTCAGTCGTCTGGCAAGCCATCACACGCCATGCCGAAAACGCCGGCGGAAGGGTAGTGGCTCTGTGGGGGAGGAGCGGAGTGGGAATGCGGCGCCTGCCGCCAGTTGGTTGTGTCGCTGGTGTCGGTGAATCGGGCGTATGACAACAAAAAACCCCGGCGTGAGGCCGGGGTTTGGAGTGGGGAAAATAAATCTGTCCCCTTTTGATTCATGTCCCCTTTTGATTCTTTAGTTGTTTATTTTTAATGCATTAGCTACTGCCTTCCCTACGGGGTGCCCGCTTCGGTACGGCAATTGGCGGGAACCCATCGATGGTTAGCTTCCGGGGTGGTGCACGCCCAGGTTACCGAACCGCCCTCGTCGCTAGGCGTAAGAGTGACAGTAAAGTTCTGGTTGCCGTTGTATACAACGGCAATCACGCCATCTTCGTTTACAGTAACCGAATCAACATAGTCGCCAGTGATAGAAGTGGCGGCTGGAAGGCCCGCCTCAGTGTTGTTATCAGGGAAGTCACCCGTGGATTGGAACGTCTCGGTCACAGATGTGCGTGCCGACTGCGCGAGTGATAGCGCTTCGGATACCTGTGCGCGAGTGGTGTAATCCTGATAAGCCGGCAGCGCAATAGCCGCCAGAATCCCGATAATCGCCACAACGATCATCAGTTCGATAAGCGTAAAGCCCTTTTGGGCGGTCTTCTTCTGCATGTTCGTACTCCCTTGATGTGATGAAAGCTGGGCCGGAGGCCCGGCCGCCCCGTGGGCAGCTGTCAGAGTAGAAGCAATGGGTGTGCCAGGAGCGGGAAAATCCGGATAAACGGCGCTGTGTGGCCATTCGGTGTGGGGTTTGGGTCACTACATGCGGGGGTTCAGATGTGTAACGTGACAAAAATGGTCACCCCGAGTGACGTGGGTGGTCAGTTTGGTTTGGGGTTTGTCACCTGCGCGGTGCCGGCTCTTCGGGTTACTGGGCGCGGGTCTGCGAGAAGCGCTCGCGACTATCAGGCCGATTGCTTCGTCGCTTTGCTCCTCGCAATGACGGGTTTCTTTTGGCGGGGGCTTCGTCGATGAGGTCGCTCAGGGCTGCATAGGACTCGGGGGTGTGTTCACGAGATTGCCACGGCCCCTTTGGGGCCTCGCAATGACGCGATTCCTGGGGCCGGGGGTCAGAGGCCGAGGATGGCGACGGCGACGGCAAAGTAGATGAGGATGCCGACGATGTCGACGACGGAGGTGATCAGCGGGGCGCTGGCGACCGCCGGGTCGAAGCCGAAGCGGGACAGGGCAAACGGCAGGAGCATGCCGAACATGGAGCCGAAGATCACGACGAAGAACATGCCGAGCGCGATGGCATTGGCCACCTGCATGTCGCCGAGCCAGTTGCCGGAGATCCAGATGGCGGCGGCCAGGGTGACGCCCAGGGCGCCGGACACGAGGACTTCCTTGCCGCCGAGGCGCCACCAGTCGCGTAATTGTATGTCGTTCACGGCGAGTGATCGCACGACCAGTGTGGCGGCCTGTGCGCCGGCATTACCGCCGGTGGCGATGACCATGGGCAGGAAGAACACCAGGGCGACGACGGCCTCGATGGCGGCTTCGTAGTAGCCGATGGCGATGCCCGCGAAGATGTTCACCGCGACCAGGATCAGGAGCCAGCCGATGCGCTTGCGGTAGAGAAGCTGCATGCTGGCATCGCGCAGGGAGAGGACGAGGTCGCCGACCGCGGCCATGCGGTGGAAATCCTCGGTGGTCTCGGCGCGCAGGACGTCCATGACATCGTCCACGGTGATGATGCCGAGCAGGTGGCCGTTGTCGTCGACCACCGGGAGGACGTCCAGGTCGTAGTGGCTGATGCGGTGGGCGGCCTCTTCGCGATCTTCCTCGGCAGCGACGCTCACGACATCCGTGTGCATGCGTTCGCGCACGGTGGTGGTAGGGCTCGACAGCAGGAGTTCTTTTAGTCGTACCCAGCCAAGCAGCTCGCCGTCCGGAGTGATGACAAAGATCGTGTTGATGGTTTCCGCCAGTTCGTGTTGTTCGCGCAGGTGGTCCATCGCCTCGGCCACGGACCAGTCGGGCTGGACCGAGGCGAACTCGGGTGTCATCAGGCGCCCGGCGCTCTCTTCGGGGTAGCCGAGCAGGGTTTCCAGTGCCTCCTGGTCGTCGTTCGGCAGCGCCTCGAGCAACGTCTCGGCGTGGTCGTCTTTGAGGCCTTCGATGACCGAGGCCGCGTCGTCATAGGACAGGGCGGCGATCAAACGGCTGGCGTGTTCCTCCTCCAGGGACTTCAGCACCCGGGACTGGTGGTCCGGCTGCAGGTGGGCATAGATATCCGCCGTGCAGGCGATATCCAGGCGCTGGAAGAAGCGCTGCATGAGTTCTTCGGGCAGTGCTTCCAGGGCGTCGGACAGATCCGGGGCCGCGTGGCTCGCGCACAGGCCTTGCAGGGCATCATCCGTGGGTTGATCCAGCGCGGTGCCCAGCGTCTGTGGCAGGTGGTCGATCTCGTGGTCGGTCGGGCTCATCGCTTGTGTCCTACGGGGTGGCCAGGCCGAGCATTGCCACGGCCAGCGAGAAGTAGATCATGATGCCGCCAAGGTCGGCGATCGCGGTGACCATCGGTACGCTGGCCGTTGCCGGGTCCAGTTTCAGGCGGCTCAGAATGACCGGAAGCAGCATGCCGATCATGCTGGCAAAGGCGACGATGATGGTCATGGCGACGGCGACCAGCAGTGCGATCTCGGCGCCGCCCCGCCACAAGCCTAGTATCGAGACGGCCAGGCCCATGGTCACGCCGATGCCGACGGATACCCCCAGCTCCTTGCCCCACAGCCGCAGCCAGTCGCGCGCGGTGACTTCGCCGGTCGCCATGGCGCGGACCATCAGCGTGGAGCTCTGGGCCCCGGCGTTACCGCCGGAGTCGATGATCAGGGGAAGGAAGAACACGAGCACGACGAGGGCCTCGATGGCTTCCTCGTACTGGGAGATCATCAGTGCACCAATGCTGTTGAAGGCCACCAGCCCAATCAGCCAGCCCACGCGCTTGCGGTACAGCAGCCAGGGGCTGGCGGCGTCGGGCGACAGGGGCAGGCTGCCCACGGAACCCATCTTGTGGAAGTCCTCGGTGGATTCGGCCTCGAGGACGTCCATGACGTCGTCGACCGTAATCACGCCAAGCAGCTCGCCGGTTTCGCCGACCACCGGAAGCGTCTCCAGGTCGTAATGCTGGATCTTGCGGGCGGCGGCCACGGCGGTTTCGGAGACGCCGATGGTGATGGGATCGGCGTCGTCCAGCAGGTCGCGTACCGGGCTGTCGGCTGCGGCGCGCAGGAAGTGCCGGATCGGCACGGCCGCCTGCAGCACCCGGTCCTGGTCGACAACGAAGATCACGTTGTTGGAGTGTTCGTCCGCGTTACGCCGGATGAAGGCCAGGGCCCGCTTGAGGGTCCAGTCCGGGTCTACGGCCACGACATCCGGTGACATCACACGGCCGGCGGAGTCCTCGGGGTAGTTCAGTTGTTTCAGGGCACGGCGGATGGCGCGAAACGGCAGCAGTCGCAGATAGCCGCGCAGGGTGTCCGCATCCAGCGTCTGCAGCAGGGCGGTGAGGTCGTCCGCCTCCATCTCCGAGAGGATGAAGCGAGCGTCGTCCCGCGGTGAAGACTCCAGCAGCCGGATCTGGTGCGCCGAGTCCAGGTAGGCGAAGACATCCGCCTTGCGCCCGGGGGGCAGCATGTTGAATACGGCGGTAAGGTCCGCCTCGCCCAGCTCCATCAGCGCGTGGGCGATATCCTGCACGCGCATGTAGTCGAGCAGTTCGTGGAGTCCGTCGCGGTCGTCCAGACGCAACAGCTCCTTCAGCTCGATGATGGATTGTTCGAGGTGAAGCTCCATGCCCTTCTCCCGGTGGCATCCGGGCGCTGCGGGAGGGACACGTGCATGGGCACAGTCGCTCAAGGCGCCGCAAGGATGCGGTGGATGATTCCAGGGGTCAGTCGGGTTGTGGACCCGGCCGTTCCCGGCTCTTTATTTAAAAAGGCCTGACGGGAAGCGACCGGTTCGGAGAACGGACGCTTGCCGCTAGGCGCAGATAGATCGGCTGCGTGATCGGCGTTTCAAGGCGCGTTCCCGTGTGTGGAGATGGTGTTCATTCTAACGGATGCTGGCCCGCAATCAACCGCTTGTGCCGGGTTTTGAAACATTCATCTACTCTTCATGGTCAGTGATGGGCCAGCCAGTACGCGGGTCGATGAGTGCTGAGCGTTGGGTGGTGGGGTAGGTTTTCGGGCACGGTCGGGGGGAGCCCGATCGCCTGCAAGCAGGCTCCTACAGGGGATTGCCCTGCCTTGTAGGAGCCTGCTTGCAGGCGATCAACTCGGCGTCTGTCTGACGCAACGATTTGTGTATCAGAAAAGGTGTACGCGATGGAGCAACAAGGCTCGATAGAAGGCGCTGTGCTGTCGCTGACCGATGTGGCGTTTGGCTATCCGGGCGAGGGCGAGGTACTGCACGGGGTCGACCTGGAGCTGGCCGCCGGGGAGCGCGTGGCGATCGTCGGCGAGAGCGGCAGCGGCAAGTCCACCTTGCTGCATCTGGCGGCGGGGTTGGAGGCGGCGGATCGCGGCAAGGTGCACCTAACGGGGAAGGCGCTGGCGGGGCTGGACGAGGCGGCGCGGACGCGGCTGCGGCGTTCGCGCGTAGGGATCGTTTTCCAGTCGTTTCACCTGATTCCGACGCTGACGGTGCTCGAGAACGTGATGCTGCCGCTGGAGCTGGCGACGGATCTGGATGCCGCGCAGCGCCGTGAACGGGCTGCGCGGCAACTGGCGGCCGTAGGTCTCGGGGACAAGGGCGGGCGAGAGCCAGAGCAGCTCTCCGGGGGCGAGCAGCAGCGCGTGGCGATCGCGCGGGCGCTGGTGCACCGGCCGGCGCTGATCCTGGCCGACGAGCCGACCGGCAACCTCGATTCGCGCACCGGCGAGGCGGTGTTCGGCCTGCTGCTGGAACAGGTGCGAGCGACCGGCTGCGCCTTGTTGCTGGTTACGCATTGTGACGATCTGGCCGGGCGTCTGGACCGGGTGCTGCGCATGCAGGACGGCCACTTGCAGGATCTCGCCGCGGAAGCCTCGGCGACGTGAACTCACTGCTGGTAAAGGCCTGGCTGCGCGATTGGCGAAGGCGCCCGTTGCAGCGGCTGCTGACGCTGGTGGGTGTGGTGATCGCCGTGGCCGTGGTGCTGGCGGTGGACTTGGCCAACCAGTCGGCGCAGCGCGCGTTCGACCGCTCGATGGACGAGGTGGCTGGCACGGCCACTCACCAGATTCTGGGGCCGGCCCGGGGATTCGACGAGGCGCATTATCGCGATCTGCGGCTGGCCGGCTGGCGCGATACCGCGCCGATCGTGGAGGGGCCCGCGCGGCTGCCGGACGGGCGCACGATCTATGTACTGGGCGTCGATCCGCTGGCCGAGGGCCCGTTCCGCGGGGCGGCCTCGGACATCGGGGATGCCCCGGTGCAACGGCTGGTCACCGAGCCGGGCACGATCCTGCCGCCGAGTGGTTGGTGGGCGGGCTCCGGGATGGCGCACGAGGACGGGCTGACGCTCGAGACCACCGCCGGGCGTTTCGAGGTCACGCTGCTCGACCGCGCGGCGGAGCGTGACGAACCGGCGGTCGAGGCAGACGACGAGGGCGGCTCGCTGTGGGTCACGGATATTGCCACCGCGCAGACGCTGCTCGGCCGGCCGGGGCGGCTTGATCGTATCGACGTGCGCCTCGATGACGCCGACATCGACGGCTTCGCGGAGCTACTGCCGGATGGCCTGGAGCTCGTGCCGGTCGCGGCGCGCGACCAGGCCTCGCGCGAGCTGGCGCAGGCCTTTCGGATCAACCTGACGGCGATGAGCCTGCTGGCGCTGCTGATTGCGGCCTTCCTGATCTACAACACCCAGACCTTCGCGGTCCTGCGCCGACGCGAAGTGCTGGCGAGCCTGCGCCTGGTGGGGGCCGGTCGGCGGGCGCTGTTCGGCGTGGTGATGCTGGAGGCCTTGCTGGTCGGGGTGATCGGCACGCTACTGGGTGTGCTGGTCGGGATGGGTCTGGCGCAGGTGCTGGTCGGCCAGGTCGCGCAGACGGTAACCGATCATTTCTTTGTGGTGGCGGTAACGGAGGTGACGCCGCGCCCGCTGGCGCTGCTGGCGGTGATCGCGCTGGGGGTAGGGCTGTCGCTGCTGGCGGCGCTGGCCCCGGCCTGGGAGGCGGCGCGGGCGGCCAGCCCCGGCAGCCTTGGGCGCGGGCGGCTGGAACGCCGGGCGCGCCGGGGCCTGCGCGGGCTGGCCGTGGCGGCGGTCGTGCTGCTAGCGGCGGGTGGCGTGATGCTGCTGCTCGGGACCGGGGGGCTGGTAGGCAGCTTCGTCGCGCTGTTTCTGCTGATTACCGGCTTTGTGCTGCTGCTCCCGCTGGTGCTGGCCGGGGTGCTGCGTGGTCTGGCGCGGCTCGGTCGCGGGCGGACGCTCCCGCGTATCGGGGTGCGCAGTCTGGAGCGGAGTCTGTCGCGCAGCGCGCCGGCGACCTCCGCGCTGACGCTGGCCCTGGCGGCCGCGATCAGCGTGTCGGTGATGGTCGGGAGCTTCCGCGACAGCGTGGAGCAGTGGCTGGGGCAGGCGCTGACCTCGGATGTGTACGTGGTGCCGGTGGCCCCGGCCGCCGCCCGTAGCGGGGCGCGACTGCCCGCGGACTGGGGGGAGACGCTCGCCCGCATCGCCGAGGCGGAGTCGGTCAGCACCGGTTCCAGCCAGGACACGCCGAGTGCTGTCGGGATGATCGATCTCTACGTGGTCGAGCCGCATCCGGTCTGGCTGGACTACCTGCCGCTGCTGCGGGCCGAGGCCACGGGCGAGGCACTCGACCGGCGCCTGCGCGAGACCGATGCGGTGCTGGTCACCGAGCCCTTTGCGGCGCATCACGATGTGGGTGTGGGCGATCGCCTGGAGATCCGCGTGGACGACGGACGGCGGATGTTCGAGGTGGCGGGCGTGTATCGCGACTACGGTAGCCCGCAGGGCACCGTGCTGATGCTGGGCGAGCGGTTCTATGCAGGCACGGCCGGTGCAGAGGAGGTGGGCTCGTTTGGGCTGCGCCTGCCCGACGACGTGGATGCTGGCGCGGTGATCGAGCGCCTGGAGGCGTGGCTGGCCGAGCGCGAGACGGCGGCCATGGTCACGCGCCCCGGCGATATCGAGCAGGAGTCCATGGCGATCTTCGACCGCACCTTTGCAATCACGCACCTGCTGCGGGTGATTACGCTGCTGGTCGCGTTCATCGCGATCCTCGGGGCGTTGATGGCCCTGCAGATGGAACGCGCGCGCGAATTCGCCACGCTGCGCAGCCTTGGCCTGCTGCCCGGCGGGGTGCGCGGGCTGGTGGTGTTTCAGGGCGCGGTGCTGGGGGGCTTTGCCGCACTGGCCGCGATCCCGCTGGGGCTGGGCATGGGCTGGTTGCTGATCGAAGTCATCAACCGCGAGGCCTTCGGCTGGGGCATGGACCTGCGCTGGCCGGGCCGCGAGATCGCCGAGACCGTTGTCCTGGGCGTGGGGGCTGCGCTGCTGGCGGCGCTGATCCCGGCCTGGCGCATGGCACGCATGCGGTTGGTGCCCGCGTTGCGAGAGGTACCATGATGGTCGGGTTGCGGCTTGTGGAAATGGGTTTTGTGGGAGCGGGCTCTGTGGGAGCGGGCTTGCCCGCGAAGCCCCTGCCCGCGCTAGGCTCTGGCAAGGCCCTTTCGCGGGCAAGCCCGCTCCCACAGGTGCTCCTGCAGATGTTTCCTCAGAAGATTCTGCGCCTGTTGGTGCTGGCTGGGCTCGTGGTGCTGCTGGTGGCCTGTGGCGGGGCGGAGCCGCCGGATGTGCGCGAGGCCGAGGTGTCCGGGCTGCGGGTGGGCGAGGCCCTGGGCGGGGAGGATACGGATGGGTTCCGGCGCGCGGATGCGCCGCGGGTGTTCGAGTTTCCGCGTGACCACGGGCCGCACCCGGGGTTTCGCAACGAGTGGTGGTATGTGACCGGTAATCTCGATGGGCCGGAGGGCGAGCGGCTGGGCTTTCACGTCACCTTCTTCCGCGTTGGGCTGGCGCCGGAGCTGGCGGGGGAGGCGCGCTGGCACGATTCGGCCTGGGCCAGCCCGGATATCTGGATGGCGCATACGGCGGTGGTCGACCGCGAGGCCGGGCACCACGCCTCCGAGGAGCGCTTCGTACGCGACGGGGCGGGGCTGGCGGGGGCCACGGAGCCGGTCGGCCGGGTCTGGGCCGAGGACTGGCAGCTGGCGGATCTGGACCGGGGCCGCTGGACGCTGGACTTCAGCGTGGACGACTACCGGCTGGCGCTGGAACTGGAGCCCCTGCGCGGCCCGGTCCTCCAGGGCGAGGCGGGGCTCAGCCAGAAGGGCCCGGAGCCGGGCAACGCCTCCTATTACTACTCCATGCCCCGTATCGCGGTGCGCGGGGAGGTCGAGCGTGCGGAGCACGGGCGCCTGGCGGTGACCGGTCAGGCCTGGATGGACCGCGAGTGGAGCACCAGTGCGCTATCCGAGGATCAGGTGGGCTGGGACTGGTTCGCGCTGCAGTTCGACGACGGGCTGGACGTCATGTACTACCAGCTGCGCAAGGAGGACGGCGAGCCGCACCCGCTGTCCAAGGGCCGCTGGATGCCGGCGGATGCCGACGACCGGCTGCTGGAGCCCGACCAGGTCGAACTGGAGCCCCGGCGCTGGGCCACGCAGCCATCCGGCAATCGCTATCCGGTGGAATGGGCCATGCGCATCGCGCCGCCGGACGGCTCGGCCCCGCGCGAACTCACCGTGCGCGCCATCCGTGATGAACAGGAAATGGACACGGTGATTCGCTACTGGGAAGGGGCGGTGGATATCCTCGGCCCGGATGGTGAGCCCATTGGCCGGGGGTTTGTGGAGTTGACGGGGTATGAGGACGATTAAGGCGTTTCTACCACAGAGGGCATAGAGGGCACGGAGAAAGGCGAGGTCAAAAACGAAAGGCATTCACAGGAAGATTGGAAGATCGGAAGGTTTTTGGGTCCCGCAGTGCTGCGTCGGAGGCAGGATCAGCTTCGCACGCTGGGGGTGCCCGGGCGCCCCACGACAACCCTTCCAGATTGCACGTCTTCCTGTTAGTCGTTCTGGATCTGGCCTTTCTCCGTGTCCTCTGTGCCCTCTGTGGTGCAATGGATCTGCTTGCAGGAGAGGGGTGGCGCGAGGCCACCTCGGGGTTACCAGTCCATGGCTTCGTGGGGGGTGTCGAGGTCGAAGTCGTCCTGGAGGTGGGCGCGCAGGGCGCGTTCTTCCATCAGGCGTTCGAGGGTACGGCGGGCGGCGTGACGGGCCGGACCGCGGTCGTTGACGAGCTGATCTTCGAACAGGCTGGCGATCTCGTCGGCGCCATCGGCCGAGAAGTCGATCGTCGGGTCCATTGTCGGGTCTCCTGACAAGCCGGCCGGGCCATCCCGGACTGCGGTATCAGAAAAGTCTTATAAAGTCTTCCGGCCGGTTCGCAAGCAGAAAATTCTTATTGTTCAGTAGTTCGCCTTATAGGCTCCTGGTGCCGAACTCACGGGCGCGGTTCTGGTCCATCGTGCACGAATGGCGACGCTTTCCGCCGCCACCGAACAGTCGTGAGGGCAGGCCATGTTGATCCGCACCCGACATCGTTCCGAATGTTCCCATAGTGAGGTCACCCCACGGGAGGTCTACGCCCGCCGGCGCGAGTTTCTGCGGACCAGTATCGGGCTGGGAGCCGGGTTGGCGCTGGGTGGACTCGGGATGAGTGCGCCGGCGGCGGCCGCGCTGCGTGGCTACGAGCTGGAATTCGAGCCCAGTGATTTCTCCACGGACGAGTCGAAGACCTCCCTTGATGAGATTACGAGCTACAACAATTTTTTCGAGATGGGGCCGGGCAAGAGTGACCCGAAGACCTACGCCGACCAGCTGAAGACGGACCCCTGGACGATCACGGTGGACGGGCTCTGCGAAAACCCGGGCGAGTATGCGGTGGAGGACTTCATCAACCCGTGGTCGCTGGAAGAGCGGATTTATCGCATGCGCTGTGTCGAGGGCTGGTCGATGGTGATCCCGTGGATCGGCTTTGAGCTGAATCGCATTATCGAGAAGGCGGCGCCGCGTGGCGATGCGCGTTATGTGGCCTTCGAGAGCATCTACGACCCGGACAACCTGCGGGGTCAACGTCGGCGCCCCAGAGCTTCCGGTGGGCTGGAGTGGCCTTACACGGAAGGGCTACGCATGGACGAGGCGATGCATCCGCTGACGATCCTGGCCGTGGGCCTGTACGACGAGGTATTACCCAACCAGAACGGGGCACCGATCCGGCTGGTGGTGCCGTGGAAGTACGGCTTCAAGAGCATCAAGTCGATCCAGCACATCCGCTTTGTCGAGGCGCAACCGCCGACGCTTTGGAATCAGGCGCAGCCGGATGAATACGGTTTCTATAGCAACGTGAACCCGGACGTGGACCACCCGCGCTGGTCGCAACGCACCGAGCGGCGCATTGGCGAGTTCCGCCGCCGCCGAACCGAGATGTTCAACGGCTACGGGGACGAGGTAGCGTCGCTGTACGATGGCATGGATCTGCGCGAGCATTTCTGATGGGGCCCACCCTGAGGAGGCTCGTGTGACCGCTTCGCGGCGCCAGCGCGCGCAGCCACCCAGAGGCGTATGGACAGCGGTGCTGCTGCTATCGCTGGTCCCGGCCATCTGGATCGGCATGCGCGCGCTTGGACTGTTGGGTGGCTTAGGCGTCAATCCGATTGAGAAATTACTGGAGCTTTCCGGCACGCACGCCATGATCGCGCTGCTGATTGCGCTCTCGGTGACCCCACTACGGCAGATGACCGGGCTCGCCTGGATCGTGCGCCTGCGCCGGATGCTGGGATTGGTGGCATTTGGCTATGTGACCGCCCACGCCCTGATCTGGCTGGGGGTGGATCTGTTTTTCGACTGGGAGCTGGTGCTCTACGACCTCACCGAGCGTCCGTTCGTGATGGTGGGGTTTGCCGCCTGGTTGATCCTTCTGGTGCTCGCCGTCACGTCCACCAATGCCGCGCAGCGCTGGCTCAAGAAGAAATGGGTCTTGCTGCACCGCGGCGTCTACGTGGCCGGCGTGCTGGCGGTGCTGCACTTCCTGTGGCTGGCCCGAGCCGACTATGCCGAGGTCGCGCTGTACGCGGCCATCCTGGCGTTCTTGCTCGGCTGGCGCGTCGTCTACCGCTGGCAAACCCGACGGCGTATCCACGCCCGCCGCCACGCCCCCGCCTGAAGGTGTAGGTCAAGGGCCCTTTTTTCACCACGAAGCGCACGAAGGCACGAAGAAGGGCAAAAGGCTTGTAACCACAGAGTTCACAGAGAACACGGAGAACGGAAACCGTAACAAGTGATTAGCGGAACTGCGGCCGGACAGTAGGGCGATGGGCCAAAGTCCGGCTCTGTGCCTGTAATCCTTTGATCTGCTCCGTGCCCTCCGTGGTTCAATCGCCCTTGACCCGGCCCTTCTTCGTGCCTTCGTGTACTTCGTGGTGAACAAAAGGCCTTTGACCGCGCCCTTACGAAGCGCGCTGGCCGGCGTTGAGGGTGACGAGGAATTCGAGGAGGGCCTTTTGGGCGTGGAGGCGGTTTTCGGCCTCGTCCCAGACGACGCTTTGCGGGCCTTCGAGGACCTCGGTGGAGACCTCTTCCTCGCGGTGCGCGGGGAGGCAGTGCATGAACAGGGCGTCGTCGTTGGCCAGCTGCATCAGGTCCGCATCCACGAAGAAGCCGGAGAAGGCCCGGCGGCGGGCGCTCTTTTCCTGTTCCTGACCCATGCTGGCCCAGACATCGGTGACGACCAGGTCCGCGCCCTCGGCGGCGGCGCGGGCATCTCGCGTCAGCTCGAAATGGCTCTGGGTGGTGTCGACCACGCTGGGTTCCGGGTCGTAGCCCTCGGGGCAGGCGGCGACTAGCTGGAAGTCCAGCGAACGCGCCGCGTACATGTAGCTGTGACACATGTTGTTGCCGTCACCGATCCAGGCCACGCGTTTGCCGCGAATGTCGCCGCGGTGCTCGAAGTACGTTTGCAGGTCTGCCAGCAGCTGAGCCGGGTGTTCCAGGTCGGTCAGGCCATTGATCACGGGCACGGACGAGTGTTTGGCGAACAGTTCGAGCTTCTCGTGCTCGTAGGTGCGGATCATCACGCAGTCGACCATGCGCGACAGCACTCGGGCGGTGTCCTCAATCGGCTCGCCGCGGCCTAGCTGAGTGTCGCGTGGGGACAGGAATAGGGCATTCCCACCCAGTTGCTGCATGCCCACTTCGAATGACACCCGGGTCCGGGTCGAGGATTTCTCGAAGATCATGCCCAGGGTTTTGCCGCGCAGCAGGTCGTCGTGATGCTCGCCGCTCTTCAGTTGCTGCTTGAGCTCGATGGCCCGCTGCAGCAGGGCACGGGTTTCGTCTCCGGAGAGATCGAGGAACGAGAGATAGTGACGTGGGTTCATGCAGAGACCTCATTGACGGGTTTGGACGTCAGAAAGGCGTCCACCAGGTCGGAGACGGTTATGGCGATCTGTTCGACCTGCTCGTCGTCGATGATCAGCGGCGGGAGCAGGCGGATGACCGACCCGGCGGTGACGTTGAGGACCAGGCCCCGTTCCAGGGCCGCCATGACCAGTTCGCCTGCGGGACGGTCGAGTTCGACCCCGATCATCAGGCCGCGTCCGCGTACGGCCACCACGCCCGTGTGGTCCTCCAGACGCTGGCGCAGGCGTTGCAGGAGCAGCTCGCCCTGGCGTGCGGCCTGCTCGCACAGGGCCTCGTCCTGCATCACATCGAGCACGGCCAGGGCCGCGCGACAGACCAGCGGGTTGCCGCCGAAGGTGGTGCCATGCATGCCTGGGTTGAACAGCTCGCGGGCCGCGCCGGCCACCAGGTTGGCGCCGATCGGGATGCCGTTACCGAGGCCCTTGGCCAGGCTCAGTACGTCCGGGGTGATGCCCTCGTGCTGGAAGGCGAACCAGTATCCAGTGCGGCCGATGCCGGCCTGGATCTCGTCCAGCATCAGCAACCAGTCCTTGCGGTCGGCCAGGTCGCGCAGCTGGCGCAGGTAACCGGGCGGCGGGACATGGATGCCGCCTTCGCCGGTAACCGGCTCGACCAGGATGGCGACCACGTCGGGGTCTTCGGCCAGGGCCTCGACAGCGGCCGCATCCCCGTGCGGGACGTGCACGAAGCCTTCCACTAGTGGCTCGAAACCTTCGCGGATTTTGGCGTTCCCGGTGGCGGACAGCGTGGCCATGGTGCGGCCGTGGAAGCTGCCTTCCATCACGATGATCTTCGGCGTGCCAATGCCCTTGGCGCGGCCATGCAGACGCGCGAGCTTGATCGCCGCCTCGTTGGCTTCCGCCCCGGAGTTGCAGAAGAAGGCGCGGTCCATGCCGGACAGGGCGCACAGGCGCCGGGCGAGTTGCTCCTGTAGCGGGATGCGGTAGAGGTTAGAGGTATGGACCAGCGTGTTGGCCTGGTCGCAGACGGCATGCGCCACCTTGGGGTGGGCGTGTCCCAGCCCGCACACGGCGATGCCAGAGAGCGCGTCCAGATAGCGGTTGCCCTCGGTGTCCCACAGCCAGGCGCCTTCGCCGCGTGCGAATGCGATCGGCAGGCGGTTGTAGGTGTTCTGCAGGGCATCATTCATGGGTTTCTCCAAAACCAAAGAGCCGGCGGAGGACCGCCGGCTCGATGAAAGGCGTGGCCGCGTCATGCAGCCAAAAACGCCTAGTGTAAGCCGCTTGGGGCTTTACTTCATCTGCTGGGCAACAAAGTCCCAGTTCACCACGGCCCAGAAGTTTTCCAGGTACTTCGGGCGCGCGTTGCGGTAGTCGATGTAGTAGGCGTGCTCCCAGACGTCGCAGGTCAGCAGCGGGGTCTTGCCGTCGCGCATCGGGTTGGCGGCGTTGGAGGTGTTCACGATCTCGACGGAACCATCGCTGTTCTGCACCAGCCAGGTCCAGCCGGAGCCGAAGTTGCCGACCGCGGATTCGTTGAACTTCTCCTTGAAGGCGTCGAACGAACCGAAGGCGCTGTTGATCGCATCGGCCAGCTTGCCGGACGGCTCGCCGCCGGCATTCGGGGCCATGCAATTGAAGTAGAAGGTGTGGTTCCAGACCTGGGCACCGTTATTGAAGATGCCGCCGGCCGGGGCCTTCTTGACGATGTCTTCCAGCGAGGCGTTCTCGAACTCGGAACCCGGCAGCAGGCCGTTCAGCTTGGTCACGTAGGTCGCGTGGTGCTTGTCGTGATGGTATTCCAGCGTCTCGGCGGAGATGTGCGGCTCCAGCGCGTTCTTGGCATAGGGCAGTTCGGGCAGTTCGTAGGCCATGAAAGACTCCTTGTACTGTGTCGTGAGAAACTGCGTGGCGGCGCGCCCCGAAGCAGGACCGCCGCCGAACTCGACAACGATAGTCACCTTGCCCAAGCGATGCAATTTCCGATGATTCAGGTTGGTCTTGTAATGGGGGGAAAACTGTTCTCGATTAGTGTTTCTTCAGTGGTTTTTCGAATCCCTGATCGCCTGAAAGACGAGGTAGATGGCCGATCGTGACGATAGTACGCAGCCGGACCAGGCGGAGTTGCCTGGAAAAACGCCGGTGAACTGGCGCGGCCGGTTCGGGTTGCTGCTTGGGCCACTGATCTTCGCGCTGTTCCTGATAGCGCCGGCACCGGCAGGCTTCGATCCCGCCGCCTGGTGGGTGCTGGGGCTGACTCTGTTCATGGCGATCTGGTGGATTAGCGAGGCTTTGCCGTTGCCGGTGACGGCGTTGCTGCCGATCGCGATCCTGCCGATCCTCGACATCACGTCGATGGAGTCGGCGACCGCCCCCTATGCCAACCCCATCATCTTTCTCTTTATGGGCGGGTTTGCGATCGCTCTGGCGGTTCAACGCTGGGACCTGCACCGGCGCATGGCGCTGGCGATTGTGGCGCGCTCCGGTAATCGTCTGCATATGCTGGTCGGGGCCTTCATGCTGGCGACCGCTGGGCTGTCGATGTGGGTCAGCAATACCGCGACCGCGGCGCTGATGCTGCCGATTGCCCTGTCCGTCCTGGGCCTGATTGAGCGGGGTGCCCCGCCGCAAGAGCAGGATGTGGCCTCGCGGCGCCCTGCGCTGGCCTTGCTATTGGGGATCGCGTTCGCGGCGAACATCGGCGGTATGGCCACCATCATTGGGTCGCCACCGAACGCCCTGACCGCGGCCTATCTTGGGGACCGGCACGGGATTGAGATCGGTTTTCTGGAATGGATGACCCTGGGATTGCCGCTGGCCGCGATTCTATTGGCGATGGCCTGGTGGCTACTGACGCAATGGGTGTTTCCTGTGCACCGGGTGGAGCTGAGCGGTCTACGTAGCTTGCTGGACGAGCAGCGAGCCTCTGTCGGTCGATGGTCGGCGGCGGAGAAACGGGTGGCGGGGGTGTTCGTGCTGGTCGCGCTGGCGTGGCTGACCCGGCCATCGCTGGAGGGGCTGCTGCCGATCTCGTTGACTGATGCTGGAATCGCGATTCTGGGTGCGGGGTTGTTGTTCCTGATCCCCTCGGGCTCGCGCGAGCAGCGCCGCCTGCTGACTTGGGACAACACCCGCGAACTACCCTGGGGTGTACTCCTTCTGGTCGGCGGCGGGTTGAGCCTGGGGGCGGCGATCGAGTCCAGCGGGCTGGCGGCGCTGGCGGCCGATGCGCTGGTGGTCGCACAGGTCTGGCCACTCATCTTGATCATGGCCGGCGTGGCTTTGCTGACGATGACGCTCAGTCATGTGACCAGTAACACCGCGACGGCGGCTACGTTGCTGCCCCTGGTGACCGCGTTCGCCTTGAGCATGGATGTGCCCGTGTTGTTGCTCGCACTACCCGTCGCGTTTGCTGCTTCGGTGGCTTTCATGCTGCCGGTGGCGACCCCGCCGAATGCCATCGTGTTCGCCAGCAATCGGTTGCGAGTGCTGGATATGGTGCGCGGTGGCGCGCTGTTGTCGGTGGTCGCGTTGGTTCTGATCAGCCTGGCGGTCTATGTCTTTGCCGAGGCGTTTTTGCTATAGGGAGACGCTGCTTTACGCGCGGGTTTGCGCTCGAGTCGCTTTGGCTTACATTTTATGCGCGGTTACTGCCGTGCAGCCATTCTGCACAAGGGAATCGCAACGCGGTTCGCGCACCCGTTTCTGGTCAACAACGGCCGGCCGAGCCCGCTCTTTCAATCAGTGTCTCCCCAGCCGCTTACGCCCGGTCATGGGTCGGTGTCTCCCCGGTGTTCTTGTGGGGAAAAAGGCTCTACGGGGTTCAAGTTTTAGCATTCGCCGCCGCTAGTGGGGTGACGGACCTGACTTTCCCGCGGTGCCGACTGGCATCCGATTGATCGAAGGAACTGGATAGATGTTCAACAACATTCGAATTGGCGTGCGGCTCATGGTGGGCATCATTGGCGTGGTGGTCCTCGCCGTGGCGCTGACCCTGGTGGTGGTGGTGAATGCCCTGGGGACGATGGCAGATCGGGCGGAGCAGCGTGAGCTGAACGACCTAACCGGGCAGTTGCTTGACCGTCTGGATCAGGAAGCCGTGCGGGCAACGGCCATGGCCGAGGCCGTCGCACGTATCCCGGATGTCGAGGAGGCCATGGCCAATGGCGACCGTGAACGCCTGGCCGCGATGACCGTGCCCAGCTTCGAGTCGCTCAGCAGCGATTTCGGGGTGAGTCAATACCAGTTCCATACGCCGCCGGCGACCTCTTTCTTGCGTGTACATCGCCCGGATCGCTACGGTGACGATCTGTCTGGCTTCCGCCAGACCGTTGTGGATACCAACGATCGGCAGGCCCCCATCTCGGGTCTGGAAGAGGGTGTGGCAGGCCTGGGTATCCGCGGTGTCGTGCCGATCGCCCACAACGGCGAGCATGTCGGCTCCGTTGAGTTCGGCTTGTCCTTCGGCGAACCCTTCTTCGAGCAGTTCACTGAAGAGCTGGGCGCCCCGGCTGCACTCTACCTGCGCGACGACGGTCGGTTCTCCCGCTTTGCTGGCACCATTGAGGGTGATGCGACCTTTACTGATGCGGAGATGCGTGGGGTGCTGGAAGGCGAGGAACGGGTGCGTAACGTCACCTATCAGGGCGAGCCGATGGCCGTCATCGCGCGTCCGGTGCTGGACTTTTCCGGTGATGCAGTCGGTGTGCTCGAACTCATGGTTGATCGCAGTGCCTATGTCGCGATGGCCCGCAATGCGACTGGAACGGTTGTGATGGTAGGCGCGCTTGCCGTCGTGCTGGGTGCCCTGCTGGCCTGGTTCCTGACTCGCAGCATTGTGCATCCGTTGTGCCAGACGGTGGTGCGCCTGAATGACATCGCCAGTGGGGAAGGGGATCTGACCCGCAAGCTGGAGGTTTCCGGAAAGAATGAACTGGGCGACCTCTCGATTGCCTTCAACCATTTCGTAGAGAAGATCCGGGTGCTGATCCAGCAGGTGGCTGCCGGGTCCGATCAGGTGGCAGCCGCCGCCACCGAGCTGTCCGCGACGAGCGAGGAGACCAACGAGCAGGTGCGCCGTCAGAAGGCGGAGACCGACCAGGTTGCCACCGCAATGAACGAAATGACGGCGACCGTCCAGGAAGTGGCGCGCAACGCGTCGGATGCCGCCGCTGCCGCGCGCAGCACGGACCAGGACGCCACTGCTGGCCAGCAGGTTGTGCAGAAGACCGTCAGCACGATCAATGGACTGTCCACGCAGGTGGAGAGCGCGGCGGATGTGGTGAGTCGCCTGTCGCAGGATGCCGAGCAGATCAATAAGGTCCTCGAGGTGATCGGTGATATCGCGGATCAGACGAATCTGCTGGCTCTGAACGCGGCCATCGAGGCGGCGCGTGCGGGCGAACAAGGCCGTGGCTTTGCCGTGGTCGCGGACGAGGTGCGCACGCTCGCGAGTCGTACGCAGGACTCGACCCACGAGATCCAGCAGATGATCGAGCGGGTTCAGAACGGTACCCGCGAGGCGGTCCAGGCGATGGAGGACGGGCGCGTTAAGGCGCATGCGAGCGTCGAACAGGTGAACCTTGCCGGCGAGTCGCTGATTGCGATTACCCAGTCCGTCACTCGTATCAGCGACATGAACACGCAGATCGCCAGCGCCGCGGAGGAACAGTCCACGGTGGCCGAGGAGATCAACCGTAACGTCGCCAATATCACCGAGGTACTGGACCAGACCGCCGCCGGATCGGAACAGATCCGCAATGCTTCCGAGGAGCTGTCCAAGCTGGCTTCGCAGCAGCAGCAGCGCGTGGGTCAGTTCAAGGTCTGATCACGCCCCAATGCCCGTAGCCGAGCCCGCCATCCTCGTTTCGAGGGGGCGGGCTTTTTCATGCGTGTGGGGGCGAAGGGGTTGATTCGCCACGGAGTGCGCGAAGGCACGAAGAAGGGCTGGGTCAAGGGCGAAGACCGGTCTACAGGAAGTGGGGAAGATCGGAAGAGAGATTGATGAGGTAGTGGAACTGGCAGGACTCGCCGGGGAGGGTTGGTGTGAAGGCCGGTGCTAGAGGACACGCGGGCGGGGGCTTCGCGGGCAAGCCCGCTCCCACAGGGGCGATCGGTGCGCCTGGTGGACCATCGTTTCGAACGGGTCCCGGGCGGTTCTGGCCGATCTATCCTTCGCGACTTCCAGTCTTCCTGTGAGTCGCCTTTGACCTTGGCCCAGCCGTTTTTCGTGCCTTCGTGCACTTCGTGGTGAATAGTGGGCTTTACGGAGCGGGGAAGAGGCGTTGGCCGTTTTCCCAGGCGATCATGCGAGCGACGTTGTCGGGGAGCTGCATCAGCCAGTCTCGGGTGCCGTCTTTTAGCACGGTGAAGTGTTCCCAGCGTGCGAGGCTGAAGGTGTCATTGCCGATCAGGAAGCGATCGGGATAGTCGAGAAATAGTTCGAACCAGTCGGCGTCGATAATCCCACCGGGATTGATGCGCGGATTGCGCATGGAGACGTCGATGACCATGTTGGGGTGACGGATCAGGTAGTCGCGTACCAGTGATGGGTAGGCATAGGACCCGGCATGGGCCCAGAGGATGCGTACCTCGGGCTGGAGAGCGTAGGCATGGTCGATTACGGCCGGGTCGCCATGGATGACGATCCAAAGATTGCGTTCCACCGCCAGTTCGAGCAGGTCTTCGAAACTCGGCGCAAAGCGGTCATCCGCCTGGATGTGGAGTTCGCCGATGCCACGCCAGGCCACGGCGTCGCGGTCCAGAATGGCCTCGACCTGTTCGCGCAGGTCCTCAACGTACATCCAGTCCATCTTGCGCCCGAGGCGTTGAGCGATCTCGAGAAACGGGATAATGCGCGCCTGGCTTGAGGATTCGAGCGACTCGATCAGCGAGGCCCGGGGGGCCATCATGATCGCGGCCTCGATGTGGTTTTCATCCAGCGTGCGAGCAACGGCATCAGGGGGGAAGCGCTCGGCCTGGGTGTCGCGATAGTGAAGGTGCGCGTCGAACAGCGGTTCGATCGCGTGGCTTGGGCTGCAAATTAGCAGTAGCGGACCTAGCAGAAGGGCCGCAGCGGCAACGGCTAGAACGTGGGGAAAGCGGCGCTGGGCGGTCGTCGATTCCATTCTGCGAGTTCCTCTAAATACGGGAACTCCAATTTTATACCGTAGAGTGCGACAGGGCGGGCCCCACGGTCGAGGGCGTCGCAGCTGCGCGGGGCTTCAGGCGCGGCTATCCCCAGACACGGTGGTGTCATTCGAAGAGCGATTGGAGTGGCCATCTCCGTGGTTGGGGTCGAAGCGTTCACGCAGGTACTGGCCGATCGCGTCCGACTCGTACAGCCAGCGGACGCTCCCGTCGGCTTCCTGGATGCGCAGGCAGGGTACCTGCAGCTTGCCGCCCTCACTTTGTAGTTCCTCGCGCCACGCGCCGGCGGCCTGCGCGTTGCGTAACTCGATATCCAGCGAGAGACGCTGCATGGTTCGCCGTGCGCGGATGCAGAACGGGCATGCGGGGAAGTGATAAAGCGCGAGTTGGCGCGTCTGCTCATCGACCTTGGCCTGGTCCGCCGGGTCACGCTCGATTCCACGCGGGCGCGACAGGCGCTCGCCGATCAGCATGAACGGGGTGAGCAGCAGGCGTACGCCACGGAAGAACCATCGGATCAGAAATCGCATGGCCGAAGAATGCCACAGCAACCCGCGCCCAATACAACACCCCGATCCCCTGTAGCGTTAGTCATGCTGGGTCAAGGGCGTTTTTCACCACGAAGGGCACGAAGGCACGAAGAAGGGCCAGGTCAAGGGCGAAAAAGCATCTACAAGAAGAAGGTAAGAGGGGCAGGGGACGTGATGTGGAATTGGAACTGGCCAGGCCCGCCGGAGAGGGTAGGTGGGAAGGCTGGTGCTCGAGTGGGCGTGGGATTCGCGGGCAAGTCCGCTCCTACAGGGGCGCGAGCCGGACCCTGGTTTCGGCGGGTTTCCGGGCGGTCCTGCCCGATCTATCCTTCCGATCTTCCAGCCTTCCTGTGAATCGCTTTTTACCTGGCCCTTCTTCGTGCCTTCGTGCCTTCGTGCGCTTCGTGGTGAAAAAGCCCCTTAGATGAAGGATCAGGGGGTGCCGAAGTCGAATTGCCAGGGGTCTTCTTCGGGGGCGTCGAGAAGGGAGGGGCGCAGGCGGATGATCTCGAAGCCGAGTTCGCGATAGTCATCAATGCGATCGGGTGCGAGGTCGGCGACTTCGACGAAGTCGGCGAAGGCATCGGCCTCCAGACCGCGCCAGTCAGCGAAGGTGCCGCAGACCGCGACGTTTACGCCCTCGTCGCGGACCAGGGCCTCCACCTCGGAATGCAGGCCTGGGTGCTGGGCCGCTTCGCTGCGAGTCAGGCTGAACTGCTCCGCGCCGTGCGCCACAACGGCGACCGGATAGTCGGGATCGTGATCGCGCAGCCGGGCGATGTTGGCCCGGATCTCGGGCAGTAGCGCGGAGAGCGCCGCGCGGTCATTCTCGATAATCTCGAAGACCACGCCCTCGGGGAGTTCGTCTCGCTTCAGGAGTTCGAGAATGGCGTCCGAGGGTTCGCCCTCGGGTGTAGCGTCGGGGGCGCTGAGCGGGTCGGCCGCCAGTGCGGGCAGGACGAACAGACACAGGGTCACAAGCCCGCCGAGGCGGGTGGAAAATATACTGGCGAGTCGATGTGGGCTCATGCCCCCTATTCAATCGGGCGCGTGTTCAGGACGCAAACGACCGCGTCCTTTCTGCGATGGACTCCAATCAGTGGCGGTCGCCGGTGGCTTGCTCGGCCATCTGGTCGTAGCTGGTGTGGCGCACGTCCTTGCCCTTAACGAAGTAGACGACGTACTCGCAGATATTGCGTGCGCGGTCGCCGATACGTTCCAGGGATCGGGTGGCCCAGATGATGTCCATCAGGCGCGGTACCGAGTCCGGCGAAGCGGTCATCTGCTTCATCAGTTTCTGGGTGATGGTCTCGTACAGGCTGTCGATCTGGATGTCGAGCTGAGCGACGCGCACGGCTTGATCCACGTCCATGCGGGCGAAGGCGTCGAGGGCGCCACGGGTCATCTCGCGGGCGTGTTCCCCCATGCTGGCGATATCCGCCATCGGGGCGCTGTTGCGGTCCTCGTCCAGCAGGTGCAGACCCATACGGCCCACGCGCTCGGCTTCGTCGCCCATGCGCTCCAGGTCGGTAATGGTCTTGATCACCGCGATCACCAGGCGCAGGTCGGAGGCAGTGGGCTGGCGCCGCGCGAGGATGTGAGTGCACTCCTCGTCGATCTCGACTTCCTTGGCGTTGACCTGGTAGTCCGAGGTCATCACCTTTTCAGCGAGTTCGACATCCCCCTCGACCATGGCGTGGACGGCATCGGCGAGTTGCTGCTCGACCAGGCCACCCATGGCCATCACCTGCTTGATGATGTCCTCGAGCTCCGCATTGAACTGCTGCGAGATATGCTGTTTGAAGAAGGTCTTGTCCATGGTGCGTGTCCTCAGCCGAAGCGACCGGTGATGTAGTCCTCGGTCTGCTTCTTGGCAGGCGAGGTGAACAGGGTGTCGGTGTCGGCGTATTCGATCAGTTCGCCCATGTACATGAAGGCGGTGTAATCGGACACGCGCGCAGCCTGCTGCATGTTGTGGGTGACGATGACCAGCGTATAGTCCTTCTTCAGCTCGATCATCAGCTCCTCGATCTTTAGCGTGGCCAGGGGGTCCAGCGCGGAGCAGGGCTCGTCCAGCAGTAGGACCTCGGGGTCGATCGCGATGGCGCGGGCGATCACCAGGCGCTGCTGCTGGCCGCCGGACAGGCCGAAGGCGTTCTCGTGCAGGCGATCCTTCACCTCGTCCCACAGCGCGGCACGCTTGAGCGACTTTTCCACCACCTCGTCCAGGCGTCGGCGATTCTTCACGCCCTGCAGGCGCAGACCGTAGGCGACGTTCTCGTAGATGGACTTCGGGAATGGGTTGGGCTTCTGGAACACCATGCCGACGCGGCGGCGCAGCTCCGGTACGTCCACCGCCTTTTCGTAGATGTCGTCGCCGTCGAGCCGGATCGTCCCTTCGATGCGGGCAGCATCGATCAGGTCGTTCATGCGGTTGAAGCAGCGCAGGAAGGTCGACTTGCCGCAGCCCGAGGGGCCGATGAACGCGGTGATGCGGTTTTTCGGGATGCGGATGTCGAGGCCCTTCAGGGCCTGGTCCTCGCCGTAGAACAGTTTCAGGCCTTCGGCGGTCAGGCAGATGTCCTCGCGATCCAGGCTCAGACCACGGTGGGCCTGCGTATTCTGGGCCACGTTGACGCTGTGGGTCTGGGAATCACTCATCTCGGGTACTCCATGGGGAACAGGGTTCGACACATCGCGTGATCGCGACGGTACGGAAAAGCATGGTCATCGCGAGCGCCGCATGCGCGTGGCGATCGGCGTGGTCGACCTCGACGCGACTCGGGGCAGGCGTCGGAGTTGCGTTGGGAGATGGCCACGGGTCCTGCGGACCCTCGCAATGACGGGGAAACAGCACCGTCATCGCGAGCGCCGCAGGCGCGTGGCGATCTCCGTGGTCGACCCCGACGTGAGCCAGGACGGGCGTCGCGCTTGCGTCACGAGGTTGCCGCGGCCCCCGCGGGGCCTCGCAATGACGGGGTGTGTGAGGCACGTTGTGCATCGCGTGCCTCAGTCGCTGTCGGCGCGGTACTTCTCGCGCAGGTAGTTGCGAATCGAGATCGCGGTCAGGTTGAGCACGATGATCAGCATCACCAGCACCAGGGCGGTGGCGTAGACCAGCGGGCGTCCGGCCTCGACGTTCGGGCTCTGGAAGCCGACGTCGAAGATATGGAAGCCCAGGTGCATGAACGCGCGGTCCAGGTGCAGATAGGGGAAGTTGCCGTCCAGCGGCAGGGTCGGGGCCAGCTTGACCACACCCACCAGCATCAGCGGGGCCACTTCGCCGGCGGCGCGGGCGACCGCGAGGATCAGGCCGGTCATCATCGCCGGGGCCGACAGCGGCACGATCAGGCGCCACAGCGTCTCGGCCTTGGTTGCGCCCAGCGCCAGCGAGCCGTGACGGATGCTGGCGCCGATGCGGGTCAGTCCTTCCTCGGTGGAGACGATCACCACCGGCAGGGTCAGTAGTGCGAGCGTCAGCGAAGCCCAGATGATCGCGGGCGAGCCGAAGGTCGGCGAGGGCAGTGCATCGCGGAAGAAGATCTGGTCGATGTTGCCGCCGATCAGGTAGACGAAGAAGCCTAGCCCGAACACGCCGAACACGATCGACGGCACCCCGGCGAGGTTGTTCACCGAGATACGGATGGTGCGCACCAGTGGGCCCTGCTTCGCATATTCGCGCAGGTAGATCGCGGCGAGCACGCCGAACGGGGTGACGACGATGGACATCAGGATGACCATCAGCACGGTGCCGAAGATCGCCGGCAGGATGCCGCCCTCGGTGTTGGCCTCGCGCGGGAAGCCGGTCATAAAGTCCCAGAAGGCGACGACATAGTGGCGCAGCTTGGCCGGCACGCTCATGTCGTTCGGCCACCAGGCATTCACGATGCGTGACAGCGGGATGGTCGCGTGCTGCCCGTCGGCGGTCTCCAGCACGATCGCAAAGCGGGCCAGTTCGTCGCGCAGGGCGTTGCGTTCGGCCTCCAGTTCGGCGTAGCGGGCGTCCAGCTCCTCGCGTTCGGCCTCCAGTTCTTCCTGCCGCTGGCCGCGTTCCTCCAGCGACAGCTCTTCGGCCCGCTCCACGCCGCGCTGGGCGATGCGCAGGCGTTCGAGATCGAAGTTGACCCGGCCGATCTCGATGCGCTCGATACGCTGGATCTGTTGGACCAGTTCGCGGGTCTGCGGCATGCGTTCCTCGAACGCGGTCCGCGCCTCGGCCCCCTCGGCGACGGTCTCGCCGTCCTCCTGGTATTCGCGGATATAGCCGAAGAAATCGCCCCACTGCAGGCGCTCCAGCACGACGACGTCGCGCGGGCGTTCCCACTCGGACATGAAGTCGTCCAGGTACCACTGGAAGTCGCGGCTGTCGAGGTCACGATTGCCACGCTTGATCAGGTGGCGGACCACGATGTCCTGGCCTTCCGGCACGGTGAAGCCGGCGTCGCGCATGGCCTGGGCGGTCATGGTCTCGGAGCGCTGCAGCTCGCCCATGACGCGTCGGGGCTCGGAGTCCTGCTCGGTCTGGTATTCGAATTCGATGACCTCGGAGGGCCAGAAGAAGGACAGACCGTTCACGGCGATCATCAGGATCAGGCCGAAGACCATCACCAGTGAGGCAGCGACCGCTCCAGCATTCAGCCAGATCCACGGGGTGCCGGATTTGAACCAACGATTCATCGGGTATGCCTCAAAGGGAGCTGTATTTCTGGCGCAGGCGCTGGCGCACGATCTCGGCGACCGTGTTTACCGCAAAGGTCAGCGCGAACAGGACCAGGGCGGCCAGGAACAGGATGCGGAAATGGGTGCTGCCGACGGCGGCCTCCGGCATCTCCACCGCGATGTTCGCGGAGAGCGTGCGCATGCCCTCGAAAATGTTGAAGTTGACCACCGGCGAGTTGCCGGTGGCCATCAGTACAATCATGGTCTCGCCCACCGCGCGGCCGAAGCCGATCATCACCGCCGAGAAAATCCCGGGGCTGGCGGTCAGCAGCACTACGCGCACCACCGTCTGCCACGGGGTGGCGCCCAGGGCCAGCGAGCCCTGGGTCAGGTGTTTGGGCACGTTGAAGACCGCGTCCTCGGAGATCGAGTAGATGGTCGGGATGACCGCGAAGCCCATCGCGATGCCGATCACGAGCGCATTGCGCTGGTCATAGGTGATGCCCTGGTCGGTCAGCCACTGGCGGGCATCTCCACTGAACATCCAGACCTCGATCAGCGGGCTCATGGACACGGAGAACCAGCCGATGGCCAGAATCACGGGGATCAGGATCGCGGCTTCCCAGCCAGCGGGTACGAGGTTGCGCAGGCTCTCCGGCAGCGCCCGTGTCCACAGGAACGCGGCGACCAGCATGCCCAGCGGCATCAGGATCAGGATGCTGGCGATCGCCGGCAGGTTGGCCTCGATGAAGGGGGCCAGCCACAGCCCGGCGAGGAAGCCGAGGATGACAGTCGGCAGCGCCTCCATCAGCTCGATCGAGGGCTTGGTGATGCTGCGCATGCGCCGCGACATGAAATAGGCGCTGTAGATCGCGCCCATGATCGCCAGCGGGGTGGCGAACAGCATCGCGTAGAACGCGGCCTTGATAGTGCCGATGGTCAGGGGTACCAGCGAGAATTTCGGCTCGAACTCGTCCGTGGCCGAGGACGACTGCCAGACGTAGTCACCCCCGGAACGGCCTTCGTACCAGACCTTTTGCCAAAGCACATGGAAGGAGACCTCCGGGTGCGGGTTGGAGAGGTCCTGCAGGTGCCAGGTCTCGTGGTCGTCGATCCCGATCAGCAGGCGGTTGCGCGGGTCGACATACACCCGATGCAGCGGCTGGTCGGTGATCTGACGTTCGATCAGGGTCCTTTGCGAAGTGGAATAGTGGATCTTGACCTCGCCGCGGTCGTCGGCGGTCAGGAAGCCCTTGCGGATGTACTCCGGCTGGGTGTTGCGGATCGGGCCGGCGTGCGACGGGAAATCGCGCACCCGGGTGATGCGGTTCACGTTGTCGTCGTCGCGCACCAGCATGTACTGCGCGACCGTGCCGTCAGATCCACCGACGATGATGGAGACCGTGCCCAGTAGGTATTCCAGCGAGGTCACCTTGGCATCGTCGCCGCGGATGACGCGCTTGCTGTCGACCAGGCTGGCGCGCGAGGGGTTGTTGATGTCGAAGAAGTGCAGCTGCCCCTGGTCGTCGCCGACCAGCATGTGGCGGCCGGTGATATCCAGCAGGATGCGGGTCGGCGTGGCGCCCTCCGGGAGCGAGGGCAGGTCGTAGGCGGAGCGTCGGACCTCGGTCTCGCCGGTCATCATCGAAGTGCGTTCCTCGAAGCGCACCAGCTTGAGGTCGCCATCTTCCGTTGCGGCGGCTATACGGATGCCACTGGAACCGCGTTGCACCCCGACGACCGAGATGGCGCGGCCCTCATCATCGACGTCCAGCAGGGCCGAGTCCTCATCGCCCAGCGGATACACCAGACCTGGGTCGTACAGGCGACCCTCGGGGCTGAAACGTTCGTTGTATTCGTACTCGATGGCCAGCACCTGGCCGTTGTCCAGGCCGGCGGCCACCAGGCGCGTGCGCGGCTCGGCTGCGCTGAAGCTCGTAACCTGCACATCCTCCGGTATCGGAAGTGCCTCCTCGTTCACGATCTCGCCGCTGTAGGGGCGGAAGAAGAGAGCACGGCGGTCCTCGGTCAGGCGCACGGCCATCTCGCGGTGGCGGTTCACGGCGAGATGGATGGTCTGGGTGTCGGCGCCGCCTGGGGCCGCGTATTCGGTGCGCGGTTCCAGTGTGGCCCCCTGGAACATGGGCAGCGTCTCGCTGGCCAGGTACACGAACATCAGGGTGAGCGCGCCGATCACGGCCACACCGAAAAAGCCGATGGTGTAGCGGGCGGTGTGATCCTTGGCGCGGCGCCAGCGCTGGAAGCGACCGAGGGTCGTGGTTGCGGTAAGGCTGGACATTCAGGGTCCCCTGATGCGGCAGGTGTAGGGTGGAACTGGCGGGAATGCTACGGGTGCTTCGTGACAAAAACGTGACAGCAATATGACGGACGATTGAACGCTGGATGGCAGGTTGTGGCGCCTGGGCGCATGCAACGGCCACAAAAAAACCGGGCCCCGCGAGGGGCCCGGTTCAGACCATCCGAAGATGGCCGGCAACTGACCTGGTTTATTCCAGGCCGAGGTTCTTGCGCTCGCGTTCGGCCACGGAGGCGGGCAGCGGGATGAACCCGTCACGCACCACGACTTCCTGGCCTTCCTTCGACAGCACCATCTTCAGGAACTCGGCCGCGCGCGGGGTCAGGCCGTCTTCCGGGTGCTTGTTGACCATCACGTAGAGGAAGCGGGCCAGCGGGTAGTCGCCGGTGGAGGCGTTTTCGGCGTTCGGCTCAAAGTACTCGCCCTCGTTCTCGCCTAGCGGGATGGCACGAACGCCGGACGTCATGTAGCCGATGCCGGAATAGCCGATACCGTTCAGGGACTCGGAGACACCCTGGACCACCGAGGCGGAGCCGGGCTGTTCGTTGACCGAATCCTTGAAGTCACCGTCGCACAGGGCATGCTGGCGGAAGAATCCATAGGTACCGGAGACCGCATTACGGCTGTAGATGGTGATGTCGCGGTTGTCCCAGGAACCATCCAGGCCGACCTGGCCCCAGCGGGTGATGTCCTCGGCGCCACCGCAGCGACGGGTGGAGGAGAAGATCGCATCGGTCTGCTCGAGGGTCAGGCCTTCGATCGGGTTATCGCGGTTCACGTACACGGCGATGGTGTCGATCGCGACCGGAACGGCGGTCATCTCGTAGCCGTGGCGCTGTTCGAACTCGGCGTGTTCGCTGTCACGCGGCATGCGCGACATCGGGCCGAAGTCGGCGGTGCCTTCGGTCAGGGCCGGCGGCGCGGTGGAGGTGCCGGCGCCCTGGATCTGGACGTTGACGTTCGGGTAGAAGTTCTGGAACTCCTCGGCCCACAGCGTCATCAGGTTGTTCAGGGTGTCGGAGCCGATGCTCGACAGGTTGCCGGAGATACCGGAGACCGACTCGTAGGCCGGGATGTCGGCATCGACTTCGGCCATCGCCGGGGTGATGGCGAGGGCGGCGGCCGCGGCGGCGGCGAGAATGGTGCGCTTGAACAGCATAGGTGTACTCCCTGGTGCTTGCTTGAAAGGTTGCTCGGACCCGGTCGGTCCTTGATGGAGGATTATCGGGAGGCTTGCTTGCAGTTCGGTGACGCGCACGTGACAGGCATGTGACATGTGGTGGGCCACTACGCCTGCGCAGCGATCGGGGATAGGGGTTCGGCCAGGCTCGGGCGATCCCCGATGGATTACTTCGCTGCGCTCGCAATGACATGGCGCTGTAGCGGTCATTGCGAGGAGCGCAGCGACGCGGCAATCGGTCCTAAGGGACCGCGGGTCGGGAGCCTTGCGGATGACCGTCAGGCGCCCGCCGGGTCTGCCTGACTGGACCGGTCTGGGGCTTCTCCGTGGCGGGTACGGCTCAGGGGGAACAGACAAGTGAAGCGGCTGCCTTGGCCGACCTGGCTCTCGATTGCGAGGTGGCCATCGTGGCGTGCGAGCACATGCTTGACGATCGCCAGCCCGAGCCCGGTGCCGCCGCGGGACTGTGTGCGCCCCGCATCCACGCGGTAGAAGCGCTCGGTGAGGCGGCCCAGGTGATGACTGGCAATCCCAGGGCCGGCATCCTCAACGATCAGCCGGGCCCCGTCTGGATCACGGCGCCAACGCAGGGTAATTGTGGTCCCGCCGGGGGTGTATTTCACGGCATTGAACAGCAGGTTCGCGCAGGCGGAGCGCAGTTCGTCCGGGTTGCCCCGGAACTCCAGTTCCGGGTCCGCCTGCAGTTCAATCTGGTGTGCCTCGCTGCCCGAAAGGAGGCGAGCCTCTTCGATCAGTTTATTGAGCATCGGATATGGGTTGAACCAGTCCTGCGGGCCGGTGGTTTCGCCCGTCTCCAGGCGTGATAGCAGTAGCAGGTCATCCACCAGCAGTTTCATGCGTTCGGACTGTTCACGCAGCATCTGGACCGAGCGCGTCAGTTGCGGCTGTTCCCCCAACTCGTCTTCAAGGCTTTCGGTGACGCCGTAGAGCACGGTGAGTGGGGTGCGTAGCTCATGCGAGACATTGGCAATGAAGTCGCGCCGCATCACCTCAAGCCGGTGAAGGTGGGTGGTGTCCCGGGCCAGCAACAGGTACTGCGCATCGCCATAGGGGAGCATGCGCATCTCCAGCTGACGCTCGCTGTCCAGTGGGCAGGGGACGGTGACGCGGGCCAGGGATTCGCGGGCGCGTTCCATGAAGGCGAGGAATTCCGGGTGGCGCAGCAGGTGGGTGATGCGCTGCCCCTCGTCCCGGGGCCAGTGCAGCCCCAGTAGTTGGCAGGCCATGTCGTTGACCCATTCGATGCGCAGGTCATCGTTGAGGATGACGACGGCGTCCGGCATCGCGCGAGCGGATTCGCGGTAGCGCTCCAGCAGTTGGCGCAGGCGGTGGACCCGGTTCTCGTGGCGTTTGCGGCGGCGGTAGAGGTGATCGAAGATCACCCCCCAAAGGCCGCGCACGTCTGGTGGTTCGGCGCGCCCGCCGCGCCGCAGCCAAGTCTCCAGCCACATCAGGTTGGCGATGTTCCAGGCCAGTGCGGCGCCGAGCAGGAAGGCCACGGTAGGCCAGAACTGGCCCGTGGCCCAGCCAAGCAACAGGATCGGCAGCGCGATCAGCAGGCTGGTAATGAGGATGTCGGGCCAGGTATTGCGTGGCTGCACGGGAACCGCCGGAGCTCAAGTAGATACCGATGAGTGTACAAACATCGGGAGCCGATTACGGCGTTTGCGAGAAACGGTACCCCGAGCCGCGGACGGTTTGCACAAGGTGGTCGTGGCCGGTGTCGGTCAACGCTTTGCGCAAGCGACGGATATGCACGTCCACCGTGCGTTCTTCTACGTAAACATTCGTACCCCAGACCTTGTCGAGGAGTTGTTCCCGGCTGAATACCCGGTCCTGATGGGTCATGAAGAAATGCAGCAGGTTGTATTCGGTGGGACCCATGCTGAGTGGTTCACCGTTGCCGGTGATGCGGTGCGAAATCGGGTCCAGGCGCAGCCCTTCGACCTCGATGGGTTCCTCGCTGGTGGTGGGCGAGGTGCGCCGCAGAACGGCCTTCATGCGGGCGACCAGTTCGCGTGGGGAGAACGGTTTGGTCACATAGTCGTCGGCGCCCACGTCCAAACCACGCACACGGTCTTCTTCTTCGCCGCGAGCGGTCAGCATGATCAGAGGAATGTCCTTGGTGACCGCGCTGGTCTTCAGGGTGCGTGCCCAGTCAATGCCGCTGATATCGGGCAGCATCCAGTCCAGCAAAATCAAATCGGGTGGGTCTTCCAGAAGCAAAGACTTGGCACTGCGGACATCGCCCGCTTCACGCACGTCGTAGCCAGCCTTCTGGAACGGCAGCTGTAGCATCTCGCGGATAGCCGCGTCATCCTCAACCAGCAGAATTCGAGTGGCCATGGCCTCGCCTCGTGATTGCCTGGTCGGCATTAGATAACAGCCATGTTACAGCCATGTGAACGCACGGACGTTGGATAGCCGTGGAATGGATAGAAGACCGATTCTAGGGAGACGCGGATTTAACTGCCGAGGACGAAGCGCTCGTCCCCGTGGAGGAAGATCATGCCGTCGTGGTGGGGCGAACGCGCCAATTGTTGACGTATGGCTTGTTCGTGACCTGGTTTGAGATGGGTAATGGCAATGCGCGGGCGGTGTTCCAGCAGGGCCAGATCCTCTTCCAGGTGTTGCGGGGTGTAGTGCTTGGCCAGGTCCGCCATGCCTTCCATCTCGTCGGGCAGCCCCGTCTCGATCATCAACAGGTCGAGATTGGGCATGGCGTTGAGGGCAGGCCAGAGCTTGCTGGAGGAGGTGGTGTCGCCGCTAAAGGCGAAGGCCGCGCCGTCGCTGTTGGTCACGCTATAGCCAACCGCCGGGACTGTGTGGCGCGCGGGTAGCACCCGTAGCTCGCGTTGGTCGACGTGAAGGATCTGATCCGGCTGTAACGACTCCAGGCGGATCAACGGTTGATCGGGTCGGGGTAGCCGGGTGAAATCCGGCCAGATGACCCAATTGAACACGTGATCGCAGAGGGCCTTCAGGGTTGCTGGGAGCCCATGCACGTGAATGGGCTCGGCGTTCGGGCTGTAGACCATGTCCGCCAGCATCGGCAGAAAGGCGATATGGTCCAGGTGCGAGTGGGTCAGAAAGACGTGGCGAATCCGCCGCAGTTCTTCCAGCGTTAGATCACCCACGCCACTGCCAGCGTCGATGAGGATATCGTCATCGATCAGGATCGAGGTGGTACGCCGACCTGGACCGATTCCCCCACTGGCGCCGAGGATGCGAACGGAGAGGCTCATGGGTGATCGTCGTCCAGTCCCATTTCGGGTGCACCTGCGGCCCCCGACATAAACCGGAGGCCAGGGCCGCTCGCCCCGGAACGCTGAAAGTGGGTGACGGACATATCGGTATGCTAGACCGGGTCCAGGCTCCAGTTCCGTGATGGGTCACGCGAAAAGGGCATTCGGTTGAGCGGTAGGACGAGTGAATCCTGTACCGATGGACTTTGCGCGGCCGGGGCTTCCCGCTAACAGGTGGAGTTGCTAGAATGCGCAGCTTCTGAAGGGGCGGTAGCTCAGCTGGGAGAGCGTCGCGTTCGCAATGCGAAGGTCGGGAGTTCGATCCTCCTCCGCTCCACCAGGATTCAAGAAAAAAGGCCTGCTTTTGCAGGCCTTTTTTTGGTTTCAGGTGTCGGCTCTTAACAACCTACCAGCTCTTGTAGGGCAGGAACTTGCCGTTCCAGGTGATCTTCACGCGGTCACCCTTCGGATCTTCGACTTTGTCGATGTCCATGGTGAAGTCAATCGCGCTCATGATGCCGTCGCCAAACTTCTCGTGGATCAGCGCCTTCATGGTGTCGCCGTAGACGTTGATCGCCTCGTAGAAGCGGTAGAGCACCGGATCAGTGGGAATGGTCTTGTCCCAATCCTTGTGCGGAAAGACCTGGAGTGCCTGTGAGACCTCCGGCCCGAGGCCGAGGAAGCTGACGAGCTTGTCGGCCTGGTCCGTTTCCAGGTGGTTCATGCCGTAGCAGGCGGAGGTCACGTAGACCTCGTGCAGGCCGGTGGCCTTGGCAATCTCGGCCCAGGTGGTGTCGCGGTTCTCCTTGGCCTCCAGGATGGTGGTGGTCATGGCGCTCTTGCTGAGACTCATCATGTGCTCCTTGAATGCGATGGATAAAGGGGGCTAGACCGCGCGGACCATGCGCGGGCCCGGTTCGGGGTTGGCCTCGGGGTTGGCCGGATTGACGCTGCGCGGGCTGTGGCGCGGATTGTCACCACGCGCGGCCGCTTCCTGAGCCTTGGCAGACATCACCTTGGCGCCCTCGACGAGGAAGTCGACCAGATGGTTTCGGATTGGGTAGTAGGCCTCTTCCTGGTGCAGCGTGGCCCGTGTGCGTGGGCGCGGGATGTCGATCTTGACCGACTCGGCGACCTGGGCATGCGGGCCGTTGGTCATCAGCAGCACGCGGTCGGCTAGCAGGATCGCTTCATCCACGTCGTGGGTGATCATGAAGACGGTCTGATGGGTCTCCGACCAGATCTTCAGCAGCTCTTCCTGGATCACGCCTCGGGTCAGGGCGTCCAGGGCCCCGAACGGCTCGTCCATGAGCAGCAACTTGGGTTCGATGGCGAATGCCCGGGCAATCCCGACGCGTTGGCGCATGCCGCCGGAGAGTTGCGACGGCTTGCGGTCCATCGCATCGTCCAGGCCGACCATCTTCAGGTATTTCTCGGCGTGTTCCAGCCGTTTGGCCTTGCTCCAGTTCGGCCAGCGAGCACGTACCGCGAACATCACGTTGTCGCGTGCCGACAGCCAGGGCAGCAGGCTGTGGTTCTGGAAGATCACACCCTGATCGAGACTCGGGCCCTTGATCTCCTTGTTATCCATGATCACGTTGCCGTCGGTGGGCGTGGCCAGGCCGGCGAGCACGTTCAGGATGGTGGATTTACCGCAGCCTGAATGGCCGATCAGGCAGACGAACTCGCCTTTTTCAATCCCGAGGTCGACGCCCTCAAAGACCGTCATCAGGTCCGGCGAGTCAGGTTGCGGGAAGCGCTGGCTCAGGTTCTCGATTTCGAGGAATCCCTTGCTCATGTTTTTACTCCTGGTTGGGCTGCGCCGACTCAGTCGGCGTAGCGCACAAGTTTGGTGGCCTGCGCGAGGGAGGCATCCAGCAGGAAGCCGATTACGCCGATCATCAGGATCGCGAAGATCACGCTGGCAAGATCGAGGTTGTTCCACTCGTTCCAGATGTAGTAGCCGATGCCGGTACCACCCACGAGCATCTCGGCGGCGACGATGACCAGCCAGGCGATGCCGATGGAGATGCGCATGCCGGTCAGAATGGTCGGGGCCGCGGCGGGCAGGATCACCGTGAACGCGGTGCGGACCTTGGACAGCTGATGCGTCTTGGCTACATTCAGCCAGTCGTTACGGACCGAGGCCACGCCATAGGCGGTGTTCACCAGCATCGGCCAGATCGAACAGATGAAGATCACGAAGATCGCCGAGATGTTCGAGTCGCGGATGACGAACAGGGCCAGCGGCATCCAGGCCAGCGGCGAGATCGGCTTGAGCACCTGGATGAACGGATCGAAGGCCTTGTTCAGCAGGGGCGACATACCGATCACGAAGCCGAACGGGATGGCGATCAGAGCGGCCAGGGCGAAGCCCAGCAGGACCCGGTAGATCGAGTAGGCCAGCTGGATGCCGATGCCCTTGTCGTTCGGGCCCGCGTCGTAGAACGGGTTGCTCAGCTCGCTGAAGGCGTGAGCGAACACTTCGGTGGGTGCCGGGATGCCGCTGCTCGAACTTCTGCGGTCCGTACCGGCGCCCATCAGCTGTTCGTACTCGCTTAGTTCGCCTTGTTGCGGGATCAATGCCTCCGGGGCGGTGGCAAGCTGCCACACGCCCAGGAAGAGCACCAGAATGGCGATCGAAAGTAGCGTTGCGCGGAAGTTGAGATTACTCAACATGGCTTAGCTCCTGCGGATTTCGAAGCTGTCGAGATAGCCTTCCGGGTCGGTGTAGTCGAACACCTTGCCCATGATCTCGAAGTTCTTGTAGGTGTCGCTGGGGGCTTCGTATCCTAGCTCGGCCATGACCTCGGCACACTCACTGGCGAGGAATACGTCTTCGGCCAGCTGGTTGTAGTCGAAGTCGCGATCCACGTAGCCCCAGCGCTTCATCTGCGTGAGAATCCAGGTCGCCATCGAGTGCCAGGGGAAGGGATCGAAGTCGATCCGGTGCGGGTCGTTCTTGACCTCGCCCAGACCGTCCGCGTAGCGCCCGGTCAGGACCTGTTCCACCACCGACTGCGGCTGGTTGAGGTATGCACGCGGGGAGATGGCCTCGGCGATCTCGGCCCGGTTGTTGATGTCCGAGCTGTACTGCGTGGCCTCAATCAGGGAACGGAACAGGGCCCCGAAGGTGTTCGGATGCTCTTCCGCCCAGGCCGCCGAGCAGGCAAAGGCGCAGCACGGGTGGCCGTCCCAGATCTCTTTGGTGAGCATGTGGATGAAGCCGATCCCGTCCCAGACCGCGCGCTGGTTGAACGGGTCGGGGGCCAGGTAGCCGTCGACGTTCTCGGCGCGCAGGTTGGCCACCATCTCGGGCGGCGGGACGACGCGGATGCTGATATCGCGATCCGGGTCCAGCCCGTGCTCGGCGACCAGGTAGCGCAGCAGGAAGTTGTGCATGGAGTACTCGAAGGGCACGGCGAAGGTGAAGCCCTTCCAGTCCTTCGGGTCCCGCTTGTCCTTGTGCTTGTTGTGCAGGGTGATGGCCTGGCCGTTGATGTTTTCCACCGCCGGCATGATGTAGTGCTCGCGCGAAGAGCCCGATCCCAGGGTCATCGACAGCGGCATCGGCGAGAGCATGTGCGAGGCGTCGTATTCGCCGGACAGCGACATGTCGCGGGCCACCGCCCAGCCTGCGGTCTTGATCACGTCGACATCCAGACCCTGGCGTTCGTAGAAGCCCATCGGGTGCGCCATGATGATCGGGGTCGCGCAGGTGATCGGCACGAAACCGACGCGCAGCTTGGTCTTCTCGAGCGGCCCGCCGTCCTTGATGGCGGCCTTCACCTTGTCCAGCGGCAGGACAGAGCCGAGAGCCGCGGCGACGGTGCCGCCTCCGATCATCTGCAGGAAGCGGCGGCGATTGATCTCATTATGTCCGAACATCCCGCGGACGATGGCGCTTTCGACCGCGCGGTCGACCATGGCCTCGTCGCTCAGGTCTTCTCCGGTGGTGTGGGCCTCGGCCGCCACGGGATCGTGGGTCGCGCGGCGTTCCAGCTTTTCTTCCAGGTCCGGGGAGGCCGTATCGAAGCAGCTGCAGCTACCGGGGCTGGTGTGGCCGTGGCGGCAACTGGAGCCGTGGCGCAGATCGGCATTGGCGTCAAACGGGTCGTGAAGGCTCTTGGTCGGCATGGGTTTGCTCTCCTCGTGTGTCGAATCGTTGCGGGCTTCTTTGCCGCGCATGTCGAGGGTCTTTGCAGGTGCCATGCCAACACCCGGGAAACGTACAGACGCGCGGACGAGGATCAAAAATGAGCAGACGCTTTGACGTCAATCCAAACAAAGTGGACGAAACGTCCACGTTCCGAGTAGGAGGTGCGCTAAGTCGTTTCTATGCCGAGTTTTTTCAGGCGGTAACGCAACTGGCGCGGCGTCAGGCCCAGGGCCATGGCGGCGCGGGTCTTGTTCCCGCCGGTTTGCACGATCGCCTGCTTCAGGCGTTCCGCTTCGGAGGCATTGACTCGTTGATAGGGGCGCACTATGTCGGTGCGCATTGCGCTGGAAGAGGGCATGGTTTGGCCCGTTGTGCCCGCCGATGGTGCCTCCGCGGGGGGCGATCGGGTTTCGGACTCGAAGGGGCTGATGCGCGACTCCTCATGCAGGATTTCGTCAATCAACGGGGTGCCGATGCGTCCGTCGGTGGATAGCAGCACGGCCCGTTCCAGTACGTTCTCCAGCTGGCGAATATTGCCCGGCCAGTCGAAGCCTTCCAGGCGCTCCAGTACGCCATCGTCGACGACCACGTTCCAGCCATGCAGATGGGTGTAACGGTCAAGGAAGTGGCGGGTCAGCAGGCGGATATCACTGGAACGGTCGCGCAGGGCGGGCATGTGTAGCGGGATCACGTTGAGCCGATAAAACAGGTCCAGACGGAAGTGCCCGGCGTTCACCGCGGCTTGCAGATTCTGGTGGGTAGCGGCGATGATGCGGACATCCACCGGTAGATCCCGATTGCCCCCGATGGGTTGTACGACGCGTTCCTGTAGCACGCGCAGGATCTTCGACTGCAGTGCCTCGGGCATGTCCCCGATCTCGTCCAGGAACAGCGTGCCACCGTCGGCCAGGGCGATCTTGCCGACTTTGGCGCTGGAGGCGCCGGTGAACGCGCCCTTTTCGTGCCCGAACAATTCGGATTCGAGCAGGTCGGCGGGGATCGCGGCGCAGTTAATGGAGATGAAGGGCTTGGCATTGCGCTGGCTGATCCGGTGGATCATGCGCGCAATCTTCTCCTTGCCCGTGCCCGAGGCCCCAGTGACCAGCACAGTCGCCTGGGTATCCGCGATGCGGTGGACCTGCTTGAGCACATGGCGCAGTGCGGGGCTTTCGCCGAGGATGCCGTACTGGCCGCCCTGGGTATCCAACGCGCTTTTCAGATAACGATTCTCGGAGACCAGTTCGGCGGTGCGTTCGGCAATCAATTGATGGATGCGCAGGACCTGGCCGATCATGCTGGCGACCACCCGTAAAAGATTCAGGTCGTCCTGGAACTGGCGCGTGCGCCGGCGCAGGCGATGCACGCCGAGCACGCCGATTGCGTGTTCGTCCTGGACGATGGGTACCGCGATATAGGCGACCGTCTCCTGCGGCAGGGTAGAGCGGTCGATGGCGCGGGCGAGGTATTCCGGTTCGTTGTCGATGTCCTGGATCAGCGCAATCTGACCCGTCTTCATGACGCGGCCGGTCACACCTTCGCCGAGGCTGTAGCTGCCACGGGCGCGTTCGGCATCGGTCAGGCCGTAGGCGTGTCGAATGCGCAGTTGGCCGCTATCGGGGTCCGGGAGCAGGACTCGGCCCCGGTTCAGGCCCAGCAGCTGCGACATCATCCCGAGGATGCGATATATGGCGGCGTCCGGGTCGCCGGAGCGTCCCATCAGCTTGGCGACTTCCAGCAGGAGGGTGATCTCCTGTTCACGGGTGGCCAGATCGGGGCTGGCGTGCTCTGTGGAGGTCTCCAGTGTCATACAAGGGGGCATGCAGAAAACTTGCCAGCGGCGAACACGGGTTGCGGCCCGTTGTTCCATCGCCAGCAGGCGCGATTGTGGTGCTTGTGCATTGCGATGGGGCGGGTGTTGCACCGGACGGTGGCGAAAAACAAGAAAGGTGTGGCCGGGGTAGCCCCGACCACACCGGATGCATCAGCCTTGTGCGTGGTAGCTGCTGCGCTTGATGAGCCGTACACAGATCGCGTCCAGCATGTAGCCGATGATGCCGATCACCAGGACGATGGCGGCAAGCTTGTCGTACTCAAGGGTGTCGCGGGCGTCGTTGATCGCATAGCCCAGGCCGGAGGTCACCCCCAGGTATTCGGCCGGTACCAGGACGATCCAGGCCACCCCGACCGCCAGGCGGATCCCGGCGAAGACATCCTGGGCTATCGCGGGCATCACGATATAACGCAGGGTGTGATACGGGTTGGCACCCAGGTTGTTGCCGACCTTCAGCCACGTCGGGTCAATACGTTGCACGCCATGCGCGGTCGCGTAGGTGATGGGCCAGACGGCGGCAATGGCGATCAGGAAGATGATGGCCGCGTCCCAGGTGGCGAAGGCCAGCACCGCGATCGGCATCCAGGCCAGCGGCGAGATCATGCGCAGGAACTGGAACGGCACATGGGTGACCTGCTTCAGGGTCAGGAAGTAGCCGATCATTACCCCCAGCGGGACGCCGATGGCGATTGCATAGGCCAGGCCCCAACCCACGCGATATAGGCTGGACTCGATCGGGGACCAGACGTTGCCAGTGCTGACAAGCTCCCAGAAGGCCGCCAGCGTGGGCCCGGGGGCGAAGCTGGCAAAGGCCATCGTGTCCTCGTTGTTGGCGATGGCCCAGCCGCCCCAGTACCACAGGGCGAACAGGCCGGCGATCCCCAGTGCCGGGTATTGCAGTGCCCGGCGGGCGCGGTCGGCGAACCGCAGAAGCGGCATCAGCCGCTCCACGGTTGTGGGGTCGACGGAGAGCGTGGCTTCGCGGTTCATAGGACCACCACCTCCTCGCGGTCAAAGGGCGAATCCATGTCGACGCCGGGCGCGCCCTGCCACGCGGTGTGTTGTTCCATGGCCTTGCGCACGAACTCATAGTTGACCAGGTCGTCCTTGACGAAGTCCGGATCAAGGTCGTCCAGGAACCGGGTGTCGCCGCCGACCAGGGTCTCGTTCATTGCGCCCACCAGCATCTTGGTGGCGGATGGGTAGGGCCACGGGGAGAAATCGATGCGCCCGTTCTCCCATTCGGGATGCCGGATCGCGCCGCTGTCGGCGTAGGTGCTTTCGTCGTGGTAGTGGGTCATGGCGCGTTCGACCACATTGGCGGGCATGGGCAGGTAACCCTTGCCATCCCGCGACAGCATGGTGGCGATGCTCTTCTTGTCTTCCTGAATGGTGCCCTGGGCGCGGACCACGGCGTTCATCACCTTCTGGGTCCACTCCGGCTCGCGTTCGGTCAGGCGCTCGTTCATGCAGACCACGCAGCAGGGGTGGTTCTTCCAGATGTCACCGGTGAAGCGCAGTACGTTCCCACGCGCCAGGAGTTCGCCAGCGGCATTGAAGGGCTCGGCGACGATGTAGGCATCGATAGAACGGGCGGCCAGGGCCGGGGGCATGTCCGGCGGCGGCATGATCATCAGGTTGACTTCGTGCGACTCGAGCGCGGCGCCCTGGTCGCGGATCACGGGGGTCAGGCCGGCATCGCGCAAGGCCATCTGCATCACGACGTTGTGCATGGAGTACCAGTAGGGGACCGCGACGCTCTTGCCGCCCAGGTCGGAGAACGACTGCACGTCTACGTGGCGTCCGGTGACCACGGCGGAACCGTTGGTGTGCGCCCAGGACATGATCTTCACCGGGAAGTCGTTCTGATAGCGCATCCACAGGGGGATGGGCTTGAGCAGATGCACCAGGTTGAAGCGGTTGGAGGCGAAGGACTCGATCAGCGGCGACCAGCCCCGGATCAGGGTCGGGTCGGCGACCTCCAGGCCTTCGTCCTCGAAATAACCCTCGGAGTGGGCGACCAGCAGGGCCGCGGCGTCGGTGATCGGGATGTAGCCGATGCGGACCACTCCGTCGAAGTCGCGAACGATGTTATCGGGTTCTTCGAGGGCGTCGGGTTCAACGCCGAACAGAGAGCCCGGCATGGCCAGGCCGGTACCGGCCAGACCACCCACAGCGGCGGTGCGCAGGAAGTTGCGGCGGGAAAAGCTGCGATCCAGCAGCTGGTCCAGTTCGCGGTCGATGTCGTGGTGATTGTCGCAGTTGCACATGGTGGCAATTCCTCGGTCAGGGTCGGTGATGGCGTTGGATCAGGCGGCGCGCACGCGGGCGCTGGAATGCTCGGTCTTGCTCTTGTCCTCGCCAGCGTCGTCGTCCGGCGTGGTTTCGGTTTCTCCGGTGCTGCTTTCGGCGGTGGCCGCGGTGCGAGTCGCGCCGAAGTACCCCATTAGTTCGGCCTTGAGGTCGACGAAGGCCTGGCTGTTCCGGTTGCGTGGGTGGGCGATATCCACCTTCAGTTCGGCTGTGATGGTTCCGGGGTTGGAGCCCATGACGAGGACGCGGTCGGCCATGGCAACGGCCTCCTCGATGTCGTGGGTGACGAACACCACGGAGATCCCGCGTTCGTGGGCGAGGCGTACGACCTCGTCCTGCAAGGCGACGCGGGTAAAGGCATCCAGGGCCGAGAACGGCTCGTCCAGCAACAAGAGCTCGGGGTCTGTGGCGAGGCTGCGGGCCAGGGCGACCCGTTGCTGCTGGCCACCGGACAGGGACTGCACGTTGACCTCGGCCTTCTCGGTCAGGCCGACGGTCTCCAGCAGGCTGTCGATGCGGGACTGCATGTCGCGCTTGCGCCCCTGAAAGATCAGGCCTAGCGAGGCGTTCTTGCGGACGGTCATCCAGGGATAGAGCGAAGGCTTCTGGAACATCATGTTCCAGCGCGGGCTGGGCTTGATGACCTGATGCCCGTTGATGCGCACGCAGCCGTCGCTGGGGATGAGCAGCCCCGCAAGCATGTGCAGCAGGGTGGATTTCCCGCAGCCACTCTGGCCGATCAGGGCGATGGTCTCGCCCGGTGCGACCTGCACCTGGATGTCCTTCAGGGTTGGCTGTTCCTGCCCGGGATAGTGATGGGTGATGTAGTCGATGGAGATGGCGGCGCCCATGGCGATTCCCTCTTGACCTTGCGTTCATGAGCCGGCGGATCTCGTGAGCCGACGGCGCGTTCACAGAGGTTCCTTACAAGCAGCGTGCCAAACCCGCACCGGGGACCGGAGATTGTTTGGATAAAGGGGTTGAAATCGCGTCTTGAAGCCGAATAGGGGTGGTTGCGGTCATGAAGCCGAACCACCGCGTGGTCGGTGGCGGGCTCGTCCAGGGCGGACAAAGCGGACAAAGTGTCCGACGCGGTTGAACAAATGGGACGAATTGTCCTGTTTGGGCGGACGGCTTTGGAAGCGATTTGCGGCGAAACGGCTTCATGCTGCGGTCTGCACGGTTTTGGCACGGCTTCTGCACTGGATTGGGCGACCCGGTCGAACGCCGGGCTTCATCGAATCCCAAATGTGAGGAGCCAAACCATGTCCGTAGCCGAAGCCACCACTTCCTTGTCCATGAACGCCCTGGAACCGATTGATCAGGACGGCCTGAACAATCTGGCCACCAAGGGCAAGGCCAACCCCGAGAGCATCGTGACCTTGAAGGCCACCACGGTCTGCGAGGGCAAGTTCCGCAACCTGACCTACGTGCGCGATCTGGATGCCCACGTGATCGACGAGCCGCCGCACCTGCTGGGTGACGATACCGCCCCGAACCCCTCCGAGGCGGTACTGGCCAGCCTGGGTGCCTGCCTGTCGGTCGGCATGCATGCAAATGCCATCGATCGTGGTATCACCCTGACCAAGCTGGAGCTGACGCTGGAAGGGGATATCAACGTGACTGCCGTCTGGGGCGTGGGTGACACCGATCAGACGAAGCGTCTGGGTTTCACTGACATCCGCGTGAAGGCCCATCTGGAAGGCGACGCCAGCGAAGAACAGTTGAAGGACCTGGTCGCTCATGCGGACTTCTGGTCCCCGGTCGCCAACACCATGCGTAACCCGGTGAACGTCAGCGTCGAGCTCGGCTGAACCGCGCTCTGAACCCAACGGGAGAAAACCCCAATGCTTGAAACCCGCACTCAAGATGTGACGGGGGTGTCGCCGGCCGCAAGGCCGGCGGATGCCGACGCGGCCCTGCAGGCGCTGGTGGAGCGAGATCTGGCTCCGCTGACCGCCCGTATCGACCGCGAGGGCCTGTACCCCGAAGAATTCCTCCGCGAGGCCGGACGCCTCGGGGCCTTTAATCGCCACCTGGCCAGTCAGAACGCGACAGGGACTACCGACATCGCCAGCGCGATCCGCGGAACCGAGGTGATCTCGGCGGAGTGCATGACGACAGGCTTCGTGGCCTGGTGCCAGAACGCCTGCGCCTGGTACGTGGAGAACAGTGCTTCGGACACCCTGAAGCGCGAGGCATTGCCGAAGCTGGCCAATGCCGAGGCGCTGGGTGCGACCGCGTTGTCCAACCCGATGAAATGGTTCGCCAACATCGAGGACCTCAAGCTGAGCGCCGAGCGGGTGGACGGGGGTTACGTCGTCTCCGGCTCGCTGCCGTGGGTCTCCAACCTGGGCGAGGACCATTACTTTGGCGCGATCTTCCGCACGACCGACGCCAACCCGCGCCCCGTGATGGCCCTGATCAACTGCTCCGATCCCGGCTTCAGCCTGACCGCCTGCCCGGAGTTCACCGCGCTGGAAGGTTCGCGCACCTTCGGCTGCCACTTCGATCGAGTCTTCGTACCGGATGAGCATGTTCTTGCGGATTCGCTTCCGGAGTACATCCGCCGCATCCGTCCCGGCTTCGTGCTGCTGCAAATGGGGATGGGTCTGGGGTTGATCGACGGCTGCATTCGCACCATGCGCGAGTCGAACGAGACCCTGGCGCATGTCAACGGCTATCTGGACGACCAGGTCGGGGAGCTGGAAGAGGCGCTGGAGGATGGCCGCGCGGCCTGTTACGCCCTGTCCGAGACCCCGTTCGACGACTCCGAAAGCTTCTTTGCGGACGTACTGCAAATGCGGCTCACCGGATCCGAACTTTCCCTGCGGGCCTCGCAGTCGGCCCTGTTGCACTGCGGTGCTCGCGGGTACCTGGCGAACGCGGCGGCCCAGCGCAAGCTGCGCGAGTCGTACTTTGTCGCCATCGTGACCCCGGCGATCAAGCACCTACGTAAGGAGCTGGCGCGTATCCACGCGCACTGAGTGCCCCCAACCCGAACCGCGAAGGATAGACCGATGCTTGAAATCACCACCCGACTCGATGCGGAAACCGTGGTCGAGAAGCTCAAGGCCGCAATTGAAGACCAGGGCTTGAAGCTGGTCGCGCACATCAATGGCCAGGCCAATGCCGCCAAGATTGGTGTCGAGGTCCCGACGGATCAGATCCTGGAGATCTTTCATCCTGCCTACGCCGTGCGGGTCTGGGAGGCCTGCAAGTCGGCGGGCATCGACATTCCTCTGCGCATCCATGTGTCCGAGGAGGGGGGACTGATTCACGTTCGTACTCGCCCCGCGAGTTCGGTGTTTGCGCCCTGGGGTAGCCCCCAGCTGGACGCCATCGGTGCCGAGCTGGATCCCAAGCTGGCGGCCGTTCTGGATGCCCTGGAAGAGGTGATGTCATGAGCGACGAACAAGACGATTTCAAGCGGTACATCTGCAAGGTCTGCGGCTACATCTACGACGAGGCGAAGGGTGATCCGGACTCCGGCCTCGCCCCCGGGACCCGTTTCGAGGATATCCCCGACGACTGGTATTGCCCGGACTGCAATGTGACCAAGGCCGACTTCACCGCGCTGGAACCGCGTGGCGAACTGGCGGATGCGGGCGCGGCGGCCATGGCCTGGAGTGCCACCGGTGGTGCAGATGATCCGAATGCGGTCGTGATCATTGGCGGCGGCATGGCGGGATGGGCCCTGGCCGAGGCGCTGCGTGAGCGCGATCCGCGCCGGACAATCCGGCTGCTCACCGCCGATTCGGGGGATTATTACAGCAAGCCACGGCTGTCCAACGCGGTCGAGCGCGGGGTGGCCGTGGAGGATCTGGTCGAGGAGCGCGGTGTGTCTCGAGCGGCGCGGTTGGGCGTCGAACTCATGCCGTTTGTTCGCGTGCTGGATATTCATCGTGCTCAGAAACGGGTGATTACGGCACGCGGGGGCATCCCCTACGGCGAGCTGGTCCTGGCGACCGGGGCGCGCCCGCGGCGCATCGAGTTTCCTGGCGATGCCGCGCCGCCTTTGAGCGTGAACACGCTGGATGATTACCGGCTTTTGCGGTCGGCGCTTGAGGATCGGGATGGCGCCCCCAGCCACACCCGTGTGGCGATCGTCGGGGCGGGACTGGTCGGCTGCGAGCTGGCGGATGATCTCGCCGCCGGTGGGTACCCGGTATCGCTGATCGAATGCGCTTCACAGCCACTGTCCGGTTTGTTACCAGGGGCACTCGCGGAAGACCTGCAAAACGCGCTCGCCGAGCGGGGTGTGGAATGGCATATGGAGGCCACGGTTGAGCGTATCGAGCGCGTGGCCGAGGGTACCCAGCGGCTGCAGCTGGCCACTGGCGAAGCCATTGAGGCCGAAGTGGTGATCACCGCGCTGGGACTGGTGCCGAATCGGGACCTGGCCGAGCGCATCGGCTTGGCCTGTCACCAGGGTATCGAGGTGGATGCACTGCTGCGCACCACCGATACGTCGATCTACGCCCTGGGGGATGGCTGTGAGTTCGAAGGGAAGCTGCGACCCTACGTGGAAACCCTGCGGGGTCAGGCCGCTGCGCTGGCGCGCACGTTGTCGGGCGAGCCCACGGTGTTTCGTCCGGATGCCGGGATCGTCCAGGTGAAGACCGCAAGCCTGCCGCTCAATGTCTGTCCGCCGTCGGCGGCGGGTGGTGACTGGGTCGAGATCGCAGGCGGTGCCTCAGGGCGTCATCTCGAATATCACGCCGAAGGGCGCCTCGTCGGCTTTGCCCTGTCCGGAGACCAGGCCCGACGGGTGCGCGAGCTGGAGACGCGCCTGGGCGAGTCGGCCGCGGATAACCGGCCCCGACTCGCGTCCTGACGATGCACCCGGCAGGCGGGGTCAGATGACCCCGTCGAGCCGCAGATAGCCGATCAGGAACAGCACGGCCAGTACACCCGCCAGGGCATACAGCCAGTTGGACAGCGTTGGATTGTCCGGGCGGCTGAAGAAGGCCGCCCACAGCGCGAGCAGAATCAGGACGAAAAAGAAGAACAGGAAGCGCATCGGTCAGGCTCCTTCCGGCACGGCATAGGGAAGCTCGACGATCTGAGCCTTCGGGCCATCCGGTGTGCCCCAGTGCAAATCGGTCTCGGCAGCGGCGACCTGGACGACCGCCAGTGCGGAATACAGGCCGTCCGGATGTAACTCCGCCGCGACAATCTGGCCGTCCGACTGATCCGGATTACCGGCGGCCTGGAATACGGGGGAACCCGGCTGGGGTGGGGTCTGAGTGTGGATCGCCAGGCGGAACATGCGTTTTTTGAGCTTACCCAGGTAGTGCATGCGGGCCACGACTTCCTGGCCGGGATAACAGCCCTTGTCGAAGCTGATCGCGCCCAGGGCGTGCAGGTTCAGCATTTGCGGAACAAACATCTCGGTGGTCTCTTCGACAACCGTCGGGACGCCGGCGAGGATGTCCAGCAGTGCCCAGTCGCGCGGGCCGACCGGAGCGGCGTGGACGTTCAGGCTATCCCAGGCCTTGCGCATGGCGTCGAGTTCGCCGAACAGTTCGAAGCGCGGGTGCAGGCCCGGGACTCGGACGACGGTAACGCCATCCTTCTCGGCGACATCCTCGGGGCTTTCCGGGCAGATGCCCAGGGCATTTTGCAGTTCCTTTTCGGCGTCCGGGCCAGAGAACCCGAAATGGATGCGCGAGTCGCCCGCGTGTTCGATGATCACGTTGGCGCGCAGCACGAACATCTGCAGGCGCTTGGCGACCGGATCGACGCGATCGGCCGGCATCTCCAGCAGATAGCCGTCGGCTGTGCGCAGCACCCGAAACACCGCGTAGGCGCGGCCCTTGGGGCTCGCGTAGCTGGAGAGCTGACCGTGCTGGTGGTCGACCGCGCGGATGTCATTGCCGAACTGGCCCTGCAGGAAGTCGGTGGCGTCGTCGCCGCGTACCTCCAGCAGACCGCGATGGGAGAGATCACAGATCACCTCGCCGTTGACGGCCATGCGCCGTTCGCGCTCCGGATTGCCGTAGTGCAGGAGGTCGTCCTCCTCGAACTCGGCCCCGGCATCGATCAAGTGATTTTTCCAGTCTTCGCGCATCGGAGATCTCCCGTGGCAACACTCGCCGCCGTGCGCCGCCGGACCCGGTCGATGATCGGGTATCGGGGCGTGCGGACAAGGCAGCGCTGCCCTGGACTGAGGTGGTAAGCTGAACCAAGCGGCTCGATAGTAGACGAACCGTTTGCAGGGTGTCAGCCCTGTTTCTCTTTCTTCCCGTTCTTGGGGGTGGCATGGCTCGGCAGGCACGTCCCGTTTTTCTGGATTTGCGCAAGATACGGCTGCCGTTGAATGCCGTGGTTTCTATTCTGCACCGGATTACCGGTGTCTTCCTGATTCTGGCGATCCCCGTGGTGCTTTGGCTGCTGGATCGTTCTCTGGCCAGCCCGGAGGGGTTCGCACAGGTCGTTACGATCATCCATCACCCGGCGGGGCTGGTGCTGCTCGCCATCGGATTGTGGTGGCTGCTGCATCACTTGTTTGCCGGGATCCGCTACCTGTTGATGGAATTCGGGATTGGCGAGGACCGCGAGGGGTCGCTGCGCACCGCACGCGACGCGCTTTACGCCGGTCTCCTGGCAACGGCGCTCGTCTGGCTGGGGCTGGTCCTGTGAGGCTCCTGAGCGGGCAGCGCGCCTGGCTTTTGCAGCGCATCACCGCGGTGTATGTCGGGGTCTACGTGATCCTGGCGCTGGGCTTCTTTGTCCTGGCGGCCCCGGACGATCACGCCGCCTGGCTGGGCGTTGTCGGGCACCCGGTCGTCGGGCTGTTGACGGCCCTGTTTGTGCTGTTGCTTCTGCTGCACGCTTGGATTGGTCTGCGCGATGTGGTGATGGACTACGTGCACCCACCCGCGACGCGGCTCACCGTGCTGGTGTTCGCGGCCGGGGGGCTGCTGCTGATGGGATTCTGGGCCTTACTTATTCTGATCCGCGCGGGGCTTGCATGAAGGTTTTGGCATGAACGTGACACGACGCAAGTTCGACGCTTTGATTATCGGGGCCGGCGGTGCAGGGCTGCGCGCGGCACTGCAGCTGGCGAATGGCGACGCCAAGGTGGCCGTCGTGTCCAAGGTATTCCCGACCCGTTCGCACACGGTGGCAGCGCAGGGCGGGGTGAATGCCGCGCTCGCCAATGTGCTGCCGGATTCGTGGCACTGGCACATGTTCGACACGGTCAAGGGTTCGGACTACCTGGGCGACCAGGACGCGATCGAGTACATGTGCCGTGCCGCCCCCAAGGTGGTGTACGAGCTGGACCACTTCGGCGTGCCGTTCTCGCGACTGGACAACGGCAATATCTATCAACGCGCCTTTGGCGGGCAGAGCCAGAATTTCGGCCAGGATCAGGCGGCGCGGACCTGTGCCGCGGCGGATCGTACCGGACACGCGATTCTGCACTCCCTTTATCAGCAGAACCTGCGCGCGCGCTCGCACTTCTTCGACGAGTATTTTGCGGTCGATCTGCTGCGTGATGAGCAGGGCTACGTACTCGGCGTACTGGCCTTCGAGATCCTGACGGGCGAGCCGATCGTGATCGAGGCCAAGACTACGCTGATCGCCACTGGTGGGGCCGGGCAGTTGTTCCGTACCACGACCAACGCCCTGATCAACACCGGTGACGGCATGGCGATGGCGCTGCGCGCGGGCGTGCCGCTCGAGGACATGGAGTTCGTACAGTTCCATCCGACCGGCATTGCCGGGCGCGGGATGCTGATCACCGAGGGCGCGCGCGGGGAGGGCGGGTTCCTGATCAACTCCGAGGGCGAGCGTTTCATGGAGCGGTACGCCCCACGGGCGAAAGACCTGGCGTCGCGGGACGTGGTCAGTCGTTCCATCGCCACCGAGGTGCGCGAAGGGCGCGGTTGCGGGCGCAACGCCGATCACGTGCTGCTGGATCTGCGCCACCTTGGGGCCGACACCATCATGCACAAGCTTCCGGGCATCCGCGAGACGAGCATGACCTTCCTCGGCGTGGACCCGATCGAGGCGCCGATTCCGGTGTTTCCGACCTGCCACTACAGCATGGGCGGGATCCCGACCAATCGTTTTGGGCAGGTGGTCGCGCCGGTAAAAGATACGCCCGAGGACCCGGTACCCGGTTTGTACGCGGCGGGCGAGGCCGCGTGTGTGTCGGTGCACGGCGCGAACCGCCTGGGCGGCAACTCGCTGCTGGATATCCTGGTCTTCGGCCGCGCGGCGGCCAACCATATCCTCGAATACCTGGCCGAGAACCGCTATCACCGCGCGTTGGACGACACCGCGGTAGAGCAGGCGATGGCGCGGCTCACGCGCTGGGACCGCAAGGACCCGGGCGATGGCTCCGCGGAGCAGGTCGAGCCGCTCAAGCGCGAACTGCGCAAGGTGATGGAGGATCACTGTTCGGTATTCCGTAGCGACGAGGTGATGCGCGAGGGTGTGGACAAGGTTCAGGCCCTGCGCGAGCGCCTGAACCATGCAGTGATCGCGGACCATTCCAGTACCTTCAATACCGCACGCGTCGAGGCGATGGAGCTGGAGAATTTGATGGACTGTGCCATCGCGACCATCCGTTCGGCCCTGGGCCGCGAGGAGAGCCGAGGGGCGCATTCACGCATCGACTTCCCGGAACGCGATGACCAGCACTGGCTGAAGCACAGCCTGTACTCGTTGACCGACGACAGCCTCGACTACAAGCCAGTGCGCACAAAACCCAACACCGTGGCCTCATTCCCGCCGAAGGAGCGGGTGTACTGATGGCCCGTTGGCAATGCAATGCAACGCGGGATGCGGTTCGTGCGGCGAATCGCAGCGGCAAGCGCTGAAGGAAAAGACCGATGGAATTCTCGATCTACCGCTTTAACCCGGAGACGGACACGCTGCCGAAGATGCAGCGCTTCAGCCTGTCCGACGCTCAGGTCGAGCCGGGGATGATGCTGCTGGACGCCTTGCTGCTGCTGAAAGAGCAGGACGATTCGCTCGGTTTTCGCCGCTCCTGTCAGCATGGCGTCTGTGGCTCGGATGGCATGAACATCAACGGTATGAACGGCCTGGCCTGTATTACGCCGCTGGCGGATCTGGATGCACCCATAACCCTGCGGCCGTTCCCCGGCATGCCGGTGATCCGCGACCTGATCGTGGACATGGGCAACTTCTGGGATCAATACCGCAAGGCCGAACCCTGGCTGGTCAACGACAGCCCGGAGCCTGAGGTCGAGCGCAAGCAGAGCCCCGAAGACCGTGAACAGATTGACGGGTTGTACGAGTGCATCCTGTGCGGCTGCTGTTCCGCCGCCTGTCCTTCCTACTGGTGGAATCCGGACAAGTTTCTGGGGCCGGCGGCGCTGCTGCAGGCGGCACGGTTCATTCAGGACAGCCGCGACGAGGCCACCGAACACCGCCTGGAGCAGCTGGACGATGCCTGGAAGCTCTACCGCTGCCACACCATCATGAACTGCACCCAGGTCTGCCCCAAGGGCCTGAACCCGAGCCGGGCCATCAGCGACATCCGCCGCACCATGCTGAAGAAGTCGCTGTGACCGAACTGCTGCAAACCGGCGGTTCAGCCCCCGTAGGAGCCTGCTTGCAGGCGAATGCCCCCGCCAAAGCCGGACGCGGGCAGGGGCTTCGCCTGCGAGCAGGCTCCCACAGGGGGGCTGGGCGGGCGTGTTGGTGATGGAACCCGATAGCCGGACGCGCTGGCGTTGCCGCCGCGGCATGCTGGAGAACGACTGGCTGCTCGGGCAGTTTCTCGCGCAGGGATATGCGCAACTGGACCAGGAGGGTCGCGATGCCTTCGAGCGCCTGCTCGACTACCCCGACAACGTGTTACTGGATGTGGTCATGGGGCGCCAGACCACGGTGGACGACGGGATAGCCCGGCTTGTCCCGGCGATCCGCGCCGCCGCTCAGGCTGCGGCTCCGACCTGATCCGCTTCTCCCCCGGCTCGCGCTTGCGGGCCAGATCCTGCTGCTGTTGGCGGTTGTGGCCTACGTGCTGGTCTACAGCCCGCTGTGGACGCTGGCCCCGGTATTCGGCCTGGCCATAGTCGGATGGTGGTGGCAATGGCGTTCGCGCCCGCCGGCCTGGGACTGGCTGGGCCAAACGCCGGATGGTGCGACCTGGCTGGCGACGGCTGAGGGCCTACGCCAAGAGCAGGTGGACTGGGTTGAGGTGTTGCCCGACACGCGGGTGCTGTGGCGCGTCGTGGTCCTGATCGTGCGCGAGCGCAGTACCGGGCGCGTGTCGCGCCTGTGGCTGCATGCCGCGCGCATGGATGCAGATGACCTGCGCCGGCTGCGAGTGCGGCTGCGCTGGTCGCCCGGCCGCGAGGTGGCGGATCCCGGCTGGTGGGTGCGGCTTCGCGCGGGGGTTGCGCAGGGCGTTGCTATACTGGCGCAAAGCCGAGTACCCGGAGGCCCGAGCATGGCTGGACCCTATAACGCGCAGGTGATGGTGGATGTCTCGCATCTGCTGAGCGACGAGCCCGATCACGTCTACAGCGAGGACGAACTGGATGCGATCGAAGAGCTCGATCCGGAGCTTGCGCTGCGTCTGGACCGGGCGCAGACCCATGCGCAGCGCGAGGCGGCGGACGTGCCCGCCGATGGCCCGATTGACGAGGACGCCGTGCGCGCGGCCATCGAGGAGGCACGCCGGATTCTGATGCAGGACGGCGGCGATATCGAGTTCGTGGAACTTGATGGCCGGACCGTCCGGGTCCGGCTCAAGGGTGCCTGTGTCGGTTGTCCGCGTTCCACCCTCGATCTCAAGAATGTGGTAGAGCGCCTAGTGCGTTCGCGGGCCCCCGGCGTGGCCAGCGTCGCCAATACCTTCTGACCCCCTTTCCGGACTTTCTGGTCAGCAGAACCGGGTTGTCGGCTGCGTCCCGGGCCTGATCGGAGGCCCACTTTGCAAGTGCCCCAGGACATGAACCCCTGCGCTGGGGCACTGCGCCCGGACCGCGGGTTAGAGGATTGCCTTTGGGAGGCCTTCTGCAATTGGCGCCGGAGCCCTCAGGGCGTCTGATGCTCGATAAAAAACCGTTCGGCGCATCAGTAGCCGAGGTCCAGGGCGGGTTCGTCGAGGGCGGCGGCCTGCTCACGCAGAGTGAGGATGTGGTCTTCCCAGAAGCGCGGGGTGTAGAAGACCGGGAAGCCGTCGATGAAGGCGGGGTCGTCCGCGCGCCGTGCCAGCCATGCGGCATGGCGCAGGATCCGAAGAGTACGTAACGGTGCGATCAGGCCCAGTTGACGACGATCCAGGGGTACGAAGGTCTCGTAACCCTCCAGCAAGGCCTGCATCTGCCAGGCCATCTCGCCGAGGTCCCCTGACAGGAACATCCACAAGTCCTGCATCGCAGGGCCGGTGCAGGCGTCGTCCAGGTCCACGAAATGCGGGCCTTCCTCGGTCCACAGGATGTTGCCGGGATGAGTATCGCCGTGCAGCCGCAACTGGGGGACCGGTCCGATGGTCTCCAGCGTGCGCTGGATGCGTCCGAGCAGGTCGGCGCTGAGATCCCGATACACCGATTCCAGCTCCATTGGCAGAAAGCCGGAGGCCAGTACGTCCTGGCGCGCCTCTTCGCCGCGCGGGATCGGATCCAGTATTGGGCGTTCGTGGAAGGTGGCGGCCCGGCCGACCTCGTGGATGCGCGCAATGAAACGTCCGATACGGACCAGGGTGTCGCGCTGTTCCAGATCCGGTGCCCGGCCGCCACAGCGTGGGTAAACGGCGAACAGGAAATCCGCGTGCAGATGCAGTGTCTCGCCCCGGTCATCGGCGAGCGGGGCCACCACCGGGACCTCACGGGCGGCCAGTTCCTGGCTGAATGCGTGTTCCTCGCGGATCGCCGCGGGTGTCCACCGCTGCGGACGGTAGAACTTGGCGATGACCGGCGTCGCGTCCTCGATCCCGACCTGGTACACGCGATTCTCGTAGCTGTTGAGCGCGAGCAGGCGGCCGTCGCAGCGCAGGCCGGTGGTCTCCACTGCATCGAGGATGTGGCCAGGTGTTAACGCGTCGTAGGGATGTGCATACATCCTTGCAGTGTACGGGTTTGCCGCGCATGGTTCCGGGCGGGATGGCGAAAGGGGGCGCGGGTGAATCGGTATTACTGGGGGCTGTTGGCAGCGCTTGTGTTGTTGCTGATCGCGTGGTTGGTTGCAAGCACCGGGAACTGGCTGGACCTGGCATCGCTACAAGCCGCAGGTGGCCGGATCGAGACCTGGCGCGTGGATCATCCGGCGATCGCGGTGGTCCTGTTTTTCTTGCTGTACATGGTCGTAGCGGCGTTCTCGGTACCCGGGATTGTGGTGATGACCTTGGCCGGCGGTGCTCTGTTCGGGGTGTTCTGGGGAACCGTGCTGTCGTCACTGGCGTCGACCCTGGGTGCGACGATCACCTTCGCCGTCGCTCGGGTTCTGGCGCGGGATGCGGTCCAGCGGCGTTATGCGCAACGATTGGAGCGGATCAACGAAGGATTTCTCCGCGAGGGCGCGTTTTATCTGTTTGCGCTACGTATGATCCCGGTGTTCCCTTTTCTGCTGGTCAACGCGGGGATGGGCCTGTTGCCGATACGGGCCTGGACTTATTTCTGGGTGTCGCTGGTTGGGATGTTACCGGCGACCGCGGTGTTTGCGAACGCGGGGACGCAGCTCGGCCGGCTGGAGGGGCTTGAGGATGTGCTTTCACCCATTCTGATCCTGTCCCTGGTCGCCACCGGGGTATTTCCTCTCCTGGCCCGGTGGCTAGTGGGGGCTGTAAGGCGCCGAAGGCTGCGGTAGCCGCCGTTGACACAAGTCTCCACGGCCTACCGTTACACCCCTCGATATACATATCTGAAAAAACAGATGTATTATTTTTTCGCAAGCCGTCGCATCGGCGGCCCGGAACGGCCGGCCGGGCGGGAAGTCATAACCACAACGAAAAAGGCGGTCGGGGATCCCCCGGGACGTCACGATGACGAGGAATCCTGCTTTGAAAACGAGTTTGTTGTTGCGACAGGGACAGGCGATTGTGCTTGCGCTGGGTCTGCTGGGACTTGGCCTGGTGGCACAAGCCGAGGAAGAGGAGCCGCGCGATCGTCCGATCGACCAGGTGCTGGAGCCGATCCAGCTGACGGATCGGGTGTACTACTTCTACGGTTCTCTGGAGAACCGCACACCGGAGAATCTAGGCTTCACCAACAACACGGGCTTTGTGGTGACCGATGATGGTGTGGTTCTGCTCGATTCCGGCCCCAGCTACAAAGTGGCGAAGCGGATGGCGAAGGCCATCGCCGAGGTAACCAACCAGCCGATCACCCATGTAATCTCGGTCGGGAGCCAGGATCATCGCTGGCTGGGCAACGGCTATTTTCATGAGCAGGGCGCCGACATCGTCGCTCTGGCGCGTACTGCCGCCACCCAGGCCGAACGCGGCGAAGGGCAGATCGCTTCGCTGGCGAATGCCGTGGGCGAGGACGCAATGAAAGGGACCGAACCGGTCCCCGCGCCCAATCCGATTGACGCGGACGAGCACACACTGACGGTTGGTGGCGTGGACTTCGAGTTGATCTTTGCCGGTGATGCCCACTTTCCGGGTGACATCATGGTGCACCTGCCGGGGGAAGATGTGGTGTTCACCGGTGACATCGTTTATACCGAGCGCATGCTGGGTATCCACCCGTTCAGCAATCCGGTCGAGAAGCTGGAGGCGTTCCGCCATCTGGAATCGATCGATCCGGAGATTGTTGTTCCGGGGCACGGGCGTGCGACGGATATGGCCGAGGCCCGCCGTGACACTGGCGACTATCTCGAGCTGTTGGTGCGAGAAGTGACCGCCGGCGTGGAGGACTGGGAATCGCTGGACGAGACGGTTAGCCGGTTGGCCGACCTGGACGACTTCAAGCATCTGCGTCACTACGATGACTGGCATCGCCCGAACGTGAACCGCACCTACCTGTTCATCGAAGGCAACATGTAAGTATCGACCGAACCCCGGCCGCAGGCCGGGGAACCTGCCGACGGCGCGTAGCACATGGTATGCTTCGCGCCGTTGTCGTTTCCGGCAACTTCCAATTTCTGATACGCGACGCGCGACCCCGCGTATGGGTCGGCGAAGGAGCCCCGCAATGCCCGCAGTAACCCTCCCCGACGGCAGCCGCCGCGAGTTCGATCATGCAGTCACCGTGCTGGATGTGGCCAAGGACATCGGTCCGGGCCTCGCCAAGGCGACCCTGGCCGGCAAGGTGAATGGCCAGCTGGTCGATGCCCGCCACCAGATCGACGACGACGTTGAACTCGCGATCGTGACCGACCGCGACCCGGAGGGGGTGGAGATCATCCGGCATTCGACCGCGCACCTGATGGCGCAGGCGGTCAAACAGCTCTTTCCCGAGGCGCAGGTCACCATCGGCCCGACCATCGAGAACGGCTTCTACTACGACTTCGCCTATGACCGCGGCTTCACGCCGGAGGATCTGGAGAAGATCGAGAAGCGTATGAAGGAGCTGGCCAAGCAGGACCTGCCGGTAGAGCGCTCGCTGATGGACCGCGACGAGGCGGTGAAGTACTTCCGCGACATGGGCGAGGCGTACAAGGCCGAGATCATCGCGTCGATCCCGCAGGGCGAGAACATCTCGCTGTACAAGCAGGGCGACTTCGTCGACCTCTGCCGGGGTCCGCATATCCCGTCCACCGGCAAGTTGAAGGCCTTCAAGCTGACGAAGGTGGCCGGTGCGTACTGGCGTGGCGATTCCGACAACGAGATGCTGACGCGGATCTATGGCACTGCCTGGCCGAACAAGGACCAGCTGAAAGAGCACCTGGAGCGGCTGAAAGAGGCCGAGCGTCGCGATCATCGCAAGATCGGCCAGGAGCTGGATCTGTTCTCGATCCAGGACGAGGCCGGTGGCGGCCTGGTGTTCTGGCACCCGAAGGGCGCACGAATCCGCCGCGAGATCGAAAAATACTGGTACGACATGCACGAGAAGGCGGGTTACGACTTCGTCGTCTCGCCGCACATCGCGAACCTGGAGCTGTGGAAGACCTCCGGCCACGCGGACTTCTACGCCGAGTCCATGTACGAGCCGATGGAGGACGAGCACCAGGCCTTCCAGTTGAAGCCGATGAACTGCCCGTTCCATGTGCTGATGTACAAGGACCGGCTGCACTCCTACCGCGACCTGCCGCTGCGCTGGGCGGAGATGGGTACGGTGTACCGTCGCGAGATGTCCGGTGCGCTGCACGGGCTGATGCGTGTGCGCGGCTTCACCCAAGATGATGCGCATATCTTTTGCCGCGAGGACCAGATCGAGTCCGAGGTGATGGCGGTCATCGACCTCACCCTGGAAGTGCTGCAAACCTTTGGTTTCGAGAAGTTCGACGTGAACCTGTCGACCAAGCCGGAAGATGCCGTCGGGTCCGACGCGATCTGGGAGCACGCGACCGCGTCGCTGCGCTCGGCAATCGAGAAGAAGGGGCTGGAGTACTCGGTGGACGAGGGCGGTGGTGCCTTCTATGGCCCGAAGATCGACATCAAGATCCATGACGCCATTGGCCGCGAATGGCAGTGCTCCACGGTACAGCTGGACTTCAACCTGCCCGAGCGTTTTGGCATGGAGTACGTCGCCGAGGATAACGAGCGCCGGCGCCCGATCATGATCCACCGCGCGCTGCTGGGCTCGGTGGAGCGCTTCTTCGGCGTGTTGATCGAGCACTATGCCGGACACTTCCCGACCTGGCTGGCCCCGGTGCAAGCCGAGGTGCTGACGATCACCGAGCGCCAGGATGCGTATGCCCAGGAAGTGACCAAAGCGCTGCGTGACAGGGGTTTCCGGGTCGAGGCCGACTTGAGAAACGAGAAGATCGGCTTTAAGATTCGCGAGCACACGCTCAAGCGCGTGCCGTACTTGCTGGTCCTTGGAGACAAGGAAATGGAAAACGGGCAGGTCGCGGTGCGCACGCGAAGCGGAGAAGACCTCGGCGTCATGAGCCTCGAGGACTTCGGCGAGCACCTCCGGGAGGAGGTTGCCGCTCGCCAACACTGACCTTGAATTGGAGAAAAGGCTATTAGCGCAGCAAAAACGGTCCGCCTGAACGATCAGATCACCAGCCCACAAATCCGGCTGATCGACGCCGAAGGCGAGAATCGAGGGGTCTGCAGTACTGCAGAAGCTCTGGAAATGGCCGCCGAAAGTGGTCTGGACCTGGTCGAGATCTCGCCGAATGCCGAGCCACCCGTGGCCCGGATCATGGACTACGGGAAGTTCAAGTTCGAACAGGCGAAGAAGGCTCAGGAAGCCAAGAAGAAGCAGAAGCAGATCCAGATCAAGGAAGTGAAGTTCCGTCCGGGTACGGACGAGGGCGACTACAACGTCAAGATTCGCAACCTCCGCCGCTTCATTGAGGGCGGCGACAAGGGCAAGGTGACCATCCGCTTCCGCGGTCGCGAAATGCGCCACCAGGAGCTGGGTGGCGAGCTGCTGGACAAGATTGAGCAGGACATGTCCGATATCGCGGTCGTCGAGCAGCGACCGAAGATGGAAGGACGCCAGATGATCATGGTGCTGACGGGCAAGAAGAAGTAAGCCCGTCAGACAACAAGGGCGGTCGGGTCTCCGCATACCCGCATCGCCTTTTCACAAACGGCCGACCCATTTGGGGTACGGCCCAAAATGCCGGAGAGAGTAATGCCTAAGATCAAGACCAATCGGGGTGCGGCCAAGCGCTTCACCCGTACCGGGTCGGGGAAGTTCAAGCGGTTCCAGTCGCACCGCAGCCACATCCTGACCAAGAAGCCTACCAAGCGTAAGCGTCACCTGCGCAGCCCAGCGATGGTGCACGAGTCGGATGCCCCGGCCGTGCGCAAACTGCTGCCATACCGTTGAACTGACCGAGGAATCGAGACATGCCACGAGTCAAGCGCGGTGTAACCGCTCACGCCCGTCACAAGAAAGTCCTGAAGCAAGCCAAGGGCTATTACGGCGCCCGGAAGAACGTCTTCCGTGTTGCCAACCAGGCCGTCATCAAGGCCGGTCAGTATGCCTACCGTGACCGTCGCCAGAAAAAGCGCCAGTTCCGGTCGCTGTGGATCGTTCGCATCAATGCGGCGGCCCGTCAGTTCGATCTGTCCTACAGCCGTTTGATGAACGGTCTGAGCAAGGCGGAGATCGATATTGACCGCAAGACCCTGGCCGATCTGGCTGTGCACGACCTGACTGCGTTCGGCAAGATCGCAGAGAAGGCGAAGGCCGCACTGCCGGCCTGATCAAGGCCTTAAGGACTGCCCGTCGGCGGTACGCCGGCGGGTCCCGAGAAGGGAGGGTCAATGCCCTCCCTTTTTTGTTTCGGGATCGACGAAAAAGGCGCCTGCAAGGCAGCAGTCCCTGAACTACGGACCGCTGCCTTGCAGGCGAATATGGGGCCGGGGAGGCCCGTACCAGTCGGGGGAAGACGTGGAACAACTGCAACAGCTGGTCGCCGAGGCGCGGGAACGCATCGAAGGGGCCACGGATCTGAAGGCGCTGGACGAGGTCCGGGTGCACTACCTCGGCAAGAAGGGTGCGCTCACGGCTCAGCTCAAGGAGTTGGGCAAGCTTCCGGCGGAGGAGCGGCCGGCGGCGGGCCAAAAGGTGAATGAGGCCAAGACCGAGGTGGCCGGGTTGATCGAGGCGCGCAAGGAAGCGCTGGCTCAGAGCGCACTGGCGGAGCAACTGGCGGGCGAGAAAGTCGATGTGACCCTGCCGGGGCGCCGTCTGGCCGATGGCGCCTTGCATCCCATCACCCAGACCCTGGAGCGGATCGAGGCCTTCTTCGGTGGCCTGGGCTTTCAGGTGGCGGAAGGCCCGGAGGTGGAGGACGACTTTCACAACTTCGAGGCCCTGAATATTCCCGAGCATCACCCTGCGCGCGCGATGCACGACACCTTTTATTTTGATGCCCATCGCGTGCTGCGGACCCATACCTCGCCGGTACAAATCCGCACCATGGAACAACAGCGGCCGCCGTTGCGCGTGATTGCGCCAGGGCGTGTCTATCGCTGCGATTCGGACCTGACCCATAGCCCGATGTTCCACCAGGTGGAAGGGCTGTGCGTGGACACCGACATCACGTTTGCCGATCTGCGCGGGGTGCTGAGTGCGTTCCTGCAGGCGTTCTTCGATCGCGACGATCTCGCCACACGCTTTCGGCCGTCGTACTTCCCGTTCACCGAGCCATCGGCCGAGGTGGACATCCAGTGTGTGCATTGTGGCGGGGAGGGCTGCCGGGTGTGCAGCCATACCGGCTGGCTGGAGGTGATGGGCTGCGGGATGGTGCATCCGAACGTGCTAGGGCATGTGGGAATCGACGCCGAGCAGTACACCGGCTTTGCCTTTGGTCTGGGCGTCGAGCGCATGGCGATGCTGCGCCATGGGGTGAACGACCTGCGGCTGTTCTTCGACAACGATATCCGGTTCATCGGGCAATTCGGGCAGACAGGCTAATGCGTATCAGTGTGCAGTGGCTGCAGGAATGGCTGCAGATCGACGAAACCCCGGAAGCGCTGGGTCATCGCCTCACCATGGCCGGGCTCGAACTGGATGCGCTGGAGCCGGCGGCACCGGCGTTCAGTGGCGTCCGGGTCGGGCATGTGGTGGCGGTCGAACCGCACCCGGACGCGGACCGTCTGCGCGTATGCCGTGTGGAAGCGGGCGAGGCGGAGCCATTGACCATCGTCTGTGGTGCGCCGAACGTCCATCAGGGGATGCGGGCGCCGGTCGCGGTGATTGGTGCCGTGCTCCCCGGTGATTTCCGTATCAAGCGCTCCAAGCTGCGGGGTGTGGCATCCGAAGGGATGCTCTGCTCCGCCCGCGAGCTCGGACTTGCCGAGGATGCCGCGGGCCTGATGGCCTTGCCGGAGGGTTTGGAGGCTGGTGTCGACCTGCGCGAAGCCCTGGGCCTGGATGACACTATCCTTGAGGTCGACTTGACGCCGAACCGGGCGGACTGCCTTGGAATGCGCGGGATTGCTCGCGAGTGTTCGGCGCTCTTGGATCGTGCACTTCATGCCCCGGAGTGGCCCGAGCCGAAGGTAAGCCTGGAGGCCCGTATCGCGGTGGAGTCCGGGGACGCGGCGGCTTGCCCGTTGTATGGCGCACGGGTCTTTGAGGGACTCGATGCCAAGGCGGCAACACCGTTGTGGATGACGGAGCGTCTTCGCCGGGCCGGGGTGCGCCCGCTCAGCGCCATCGTGGACGTAACCAATTACGTCATGCTGGAACTCGGGCAGCCCTTGCATGCCTTTGATGCCGACCGCATTGGAGACCAGATCCAGGTTCGCTGGGGTAAGGAGGGGGAGGCCCTTACGCTTCTGGGTGGCGATCAGACAGTCAAACTTTCGCCGCAGGACCTGGTGATTGCAGATGTCGAACGACCCCTGGCGCTGGCCGGGGTGATGGGTGGAGCGGACAGCGCTGTCAGCGACACCACCACGCGGGTGGTCCTGGAGTGTGCGCATTTCGCACCGCGGGCCTTGGCCGGCCGGGCGCGCGCCCATGGCCTGCATACGGACGCCTCCCATCGTTTCGAGCGGGGCGTGGATCCAACGCTGGTTGCGCAGGCCATGGCGCGCGCGACGCAGTTGCTGCTGGAAATTTGCGGCGGACGCTGCGGCCCGGTCGCGCAGGTGGGGGAATCACCAGCCACCCATGGGGAGCAGGCGATCGGCTTGCGCTCGGAACGTATTCAGCGCTTGCTGGGTGTAAGCCTGGAAGCGCCTGAGGTCGAGCGCATCCTGCAGGCACTCGATTGTCGTGTTGAGCGTGCAGCGGACGGTTGGACCGTTCATGCGCCACGTGCGCGTTTTGATCTGGAACGCGAAGAGGACCTGGTCGAAGAACTGGCACGGGTGCACGGCTACGACGCCTTGCCGCAGACCCTACCCAAGCCGGTGGCGCCCGCCTTGCCGGCGACCGGGTTGCGGTCACTGCGCACAGGGCTTTCCCGCCAAGGTTTCCACGAGGTGATCAGTTTCAGCTTCATCGCCCGCGAAGCCGCGAGCGCCTTCTATCCGGATGTGGAGCCCTTGGCACTGGCCAACCCGATCTCGTCGGACCTGGCGGTGATGCGTCCAGGGTTGTGGCCGGGGCTCGTGACCACCGCCGCGTACAACCAGGCGCGGCAGCAGTCGGATCTGCGTTTGTTCGAACACGGCCTGCGTTTTGTTCCGGATGCATCCGGGCTGCGCCAGGAGCCACGACTGGCGGGTCTGCTCGGGGGGCGGGCGTCCCTGGAGAACTGGGAGGGTGAGGCCCGTCGTCTGGACTTCTTCGATGCCAAGGGAGTGGTCGAAGGGCTGTGCAAACGCGTGGACGGGACGCTGGGCTTCCGGATGGAGCGGCACCCGGCCCTGCATGATGGCCAGTCGGCCCGCGTGCTGGTCGCCGGCGCGGCAGTCGGCTGGGTGGGGCGCTTGCATCCAGCGCTCTGCGAGCGCTTCGATGTCGAGCCGGTCTTTCTGTTCGACCTGGATGCTGCGGCCGTCACGCACGCACCAGTGGCCCAGTTCACGCCCTTGTCGGCCTATCCGTCGATCCGCCGTGACCTGGCGCTGGTTGTGGCCGACACGGTAGCTGCTGGGGATGTGCTGGCCGCCATCGATGAACTGGACCTGGAGCTCCTGCAGGATGTGCGCCTGTTCGACGTGTACCAGGGCAAGGGCTTGAATCCGGACGAAAAGAGCCTGGCTTTGGGCTTGATTTTGCGGGCTTTTGATCGCACCCTAGGCGAACAGGATGTGGCTGGCGTCACTGATTCGGTGGTGCAGCATCTCCAGGCTCAGTTCAACGCAACCTTGAGACAATAGCCGATGGCAGCTGTAACCAAGGCGGACCTCGCCGCCGCGCTTAACGAGGAATTGGGTCTCAACAAGCGTGAGGCGAAGGAATTCGTCGAGATGTTCTTTGAGGAGATGCGTCAGTCGCTGGAGACCGGCGAGGGTGTCAAACTCTCCGGCTTTGGCAACTTTATTCTGCGCGACAAGAACCAACGGCCTGGACGCAATCCGAAGACGGGCGAAGAGATCCCGGTCTCTGCACGTCGGGTGGTGACCTTCCGGCCGGGACAAAAGCTGCGTGAACGGGTAGAGAGCTATGCTGGAGGCGAGTAACCACCAGGAACTCCCGGCGATCCCGGGTAAGCGCTACTTCACGATCGGCGAAGTCGCGGAGCTGTGTCAGGTCAAGCCGCATGTTCTGCGCTATTGGGAACAGGAGTTCCCAATGCTGGAGCCGGTCAAGCGCCGCGGCAACCGACGCTACTACCAGCGTCAGGACGTGATCCTGATCCGTCAGATTCGGGCGCTGCTCTACGAGGAGGGCTACACTATCAACGGTGCTCGGCAGAAGCTCTCCGGTGACGAGGCCAAGGGCGATCGCCAACAGGCCCAGCAAATCATCCAGGACACGATCTCTGAACTCGAATCCGTATTGCGGGTGCTGCGCGCCTGACGTTCGCTCCTGCCCGGGTTCGGAAGAGAGTGTTTGAACCACAGAGGGCACAGAGTTCACGGAGAAAGTCGTTAGGGTGTGATCGCAGGATGAATGCCCTGCATGTCGGTATTTTCACTAGCCGAGCGCCTTAACGCCCAGGCCGGTTCCGCGCCAGTGGGGCTCACTTCTTCTTTGAATTCACTATCCATCGTTGTCCTGCGTCTCCCTAGCGCATTTCTCCGTGTCCTCGGTGCTCTCTGTGGTGAAACAAACAGCCGAGCGCACGATGCTTTATCGGCATGATTGCCTCATAGGCCGATAAGTTCTCTGTGACGGTGATTGGCGCTTTCGTGAGGGGCGGGAATCCGCTATGATTCGCTGCTTCGGGGCGTGGCGCAGCCTGGTAGCGCATCTGCATGGGGTGCAGAGGGTCGCAGGTTCAAATCCTGCCGTCCCGACCAAAAAATAAAGCCGGATCAACCGCTTGGTCGATCCGGCTTTTTTGTGTCCGGGGATTGGTTCGGCACCACGGAATCGATTGCTTCGCGTCCCAGGGTAACGGTGGCATCAACGCGGGGCAATTCTGGTGGCGAGTGACGCGTTCCTCACTCCATGGAGCGGCGGCGTGCCTCGCGCTGATAGTGCAGCAGGGCGATGTTGGTTTGTCTCTCCAACCACTGTGTCATCCCTACGATCTCGAAACCGGCGTACTCGTGGCCGTCTCGGGTGCTGTTACGACGATTGGCCAGGCGCAGGTCGCCGGAAAGTCGTTCACTCACCTCGGGAAGCAACAGGTTCGCGAAGGCAAGGGCCTCGCCGGTCTCGAGGGTATCCAGGATCGTGGTGGGAAGTTCGATGCACATACCCTGGCCGGAGAGATCGACGAGATCGCCGATGACTGGATCCTTCCAGTCCTTTGCGCGTAGCTCGACCTGTGGCCGTTGGGACATGGGGATGTGGACCCGGAAGGTCTCGCGGCGTTGCAAATGCTGGAGTGTGTCTGGGTAGGGGCAGGCATAGAGAGCCCCGTCTTCTTCCTGCTCGATGCGGGCGACCGGCGTCGTGAAGCGCACGGCGACTCCGCGCAAGGCGGCAAAGACGCGCAGGCTCATGCCGCTCTTCACGTGCTGATGGGCACGAGGCGGGTTCAGCTCGTCGAGAAAGAGTTCTTTGGCTTCGGGGTCGAGTCGGATCAGGGCAGATGTGTACAGCGGGCCGTCGGCGTCCAGGCGAACGCTGACCATCGTGAGTTTGTTATCCAGATCCTTGAGGATGCCGGCGATCCGGTCGGGTTTGTCGACCGTGTAGTCGGTTTCGTCCATGCGTCCGTGGAGTTAGTAAAGTGTGAGGACGCAAGGTACTGGTGGATGTTCGGAAATGCCAGCACCGCGGCGAAAAAGATGTCTCAGGCTTGAGTAATACGCCGTCCGCCGCGGCTATTGGGACGCGTTCGACCGTAGGGGTCGTAGGTCGCGGCTGGGCCGATTTCTTCCCCACGCAGGATCTGCATCGAAAGCTCAACACGCTGGCGGTCGCGCTCGATCAGGCGGGCATTTCCGTGGTTCAGGGTATTGCAGCGTTCGATGGACTGACGCAGGGCCTGCCAGTGGTCGTTTAACACTGCACCATCCTCGAGCCGTGCCAGCAGGCGCGCCATGCCCTCGGGTGTAAAGGACTCGTGCTCGGCTTCGGCGATCTCGCGCTGTTGCCGCGTTTCGGTCTCGAGTTCCTGTAGCAGGCCCTGCTTGCTGGCGACCACGTCCTGCAACGTCTCGGGCGTGCGGGCCTGGACCGCGCGGGTTTCCTGGATCAACGCTTCCTCCAGCTGATGGGCAAGCCGGATGGAGGTTTCCAGGGAACGTTGCAGACGGTGGCGCGTGTCGGTGTTCATGGCGGGGTCCTGGCGTCGGATCAGCGCAGCAGGCGTTCGAGGTCAATCATGCGATCGGCCAGCTGTTCGTTGTCCATGGGGTAGTTGCCATTGGAGATCGCCTCGCGCAATTCGGCAACCCGTGCCGCGTCGAACGGAGCGTTTTCCCCGGCGCTGGAGGCCGAGCTCATGGCCTGGGCGGCACCGGTCAACGTAAGCGAGTCGTTCCCGGCCGCAGGGGCATTGCTGGGGCCCTGGGCGTGGTTACCGGTGTTGCCGTTGTCCTCGCGTCCCTTAACCGTGGAGCTTTGGCTGTCGGGGCGCAGACTGTTCGAATTGAGGCCCTTGATATCCATTGTGCCGTCCTGTCGTTGTAACTGTGCTGCAATTGTTTACGGCCGGGATGACTGAAACTGTAGCCCGAGCGCGACCGGTTTTGTAACCGTCTTCACAAACCGGTGTTTAAAGCGCGACCCGGACATGCCCGGAAGGCATGATCTCGCCCTCTACGATGCGCCCTGAAGAGGCATTCTTGACCCGAATGCGATCCCCCAGGGTACCGTTCTCCAGCGCTTCCCCTTGCATGCGGATGGCGATCGAGCCGTTCTCGGCCAGAATCGTCACCCGCTGACCGCGGCTCACGATTTCGCGCTGGGTGACATGCTGGGTGCCAATGATTTGTCCCGGTCGTATGCTGCGACGGGTTTGTTGGCCGACCAGGTCGGATTTGTCTTCATGATAACTGCCGGCGTGCCGCGACGTCTCGATCCGCTGATAGCGGAGATCCCCGTTCGTGAGTGTGTGCTGACGCGGCAAGTTGCGGCTGGCTACCAGCACTTCGGCGTAGCGCTCGACCGTGGCCGGGACGTACAGCTGCCAGGTCACCGGGCCCGCGCATTGGAGATGGACAGCGGTATTGCCATCACTTCGCCCGCCGGGTGGGAATCGAGCGTTCAGTCCATCGTGGCAATAGGCCAGACGCAAGCGGTTGTCGAGCTGGCCGATCTCGATGTTGATGTCGTCCGCAGCCGAGGCGTTTAGCTCTTGTAACAGGAATTGCTCGGCGGCTTGGCGAATCTCTCCGACGGGATGGATCTCCGCGGCGCCTGCGGCGCTTGGCAATACCAGAATAGCGATCAGGCCCAGCCAGCGCGGGGCCCTGATTCGGTGGTTGTCGGTTGGCCACAGTGCCATTTTCGTTTCCTGTCCGCCCAGGGCGGAGGTGCTACGTCGTGTACGGGGGCACAATGCCCCTGGCATGGCAAGAGGTATGCACAATTAATGCCAGGAAGAGATTGGGGGTTCGGTTCAAGCCCGGGCCACAGCCGCCGTTATCCCGAGGAGACGGCGCGTGGCGGGGCCTGCGCGCCTGTATGAATGACAGGCCGGGGGTGCGCAGTGCAAACTCGGGCACAGATACCGGCCCGAGCGCACGGTATTCGGGACAAGGAGAGCGGCACCATGAGTCAATTCATTGACGATGTGAATCAACGAACACAGTTGGTCGGGCAGAACCGGATGGAGCTGCTGCTGTTCCACCTGGGCGGGTCTCAGACATTTGGGATCAACGTGTTCAAGGTGCGCGAGGTCATCCCATCGCCGCCCCTGCGCCAGATCCCGGGCTCGATGAGCGTGGTGCGGGGCGTGGCGACCCTGCGCGGCGGTACGGTTCCAATTATTGACCTGGCCCTATCCATGGGCCTGCGAAGCGCCGCGGGTACAAGCGAAAGCGACTCCCAGAAGGTGGTGGTCACCGAATTTAATCGCTCTGTGCAGGGCTTCTGGGTATCGGCGGTGGATCGGATCGTCAACGTGAACTGGCAGGATGTGAAATCACCCCCGCGCGGTACCGGGCGCGAATCCTTCCTGGTCGCGGTGACCGAGATCGACAACAAGCTGGTCGAGATCATCGATGTCGAAAGGGTGCTTTCCATCGTGAATCCATTGCCAACCGAGGTCTCCGAATCTATTCGTGACGAAGCCGTGTCACCAGGGGGGCGCAAGGTAGTAATCGTCGATGACTCGGTGGTTGCCCGCAAACAGATCGAAAGCGCGATCAATGGCTTGGGCTTTGAATACGTGATCTTTAAGGATGGCCAGGAAGCACTGGAGTTCCTGGAGCAAAAGGCCGAGGAAGGTCCGATCAGAGAACAGATCGAGCTGGTGATCTCGGATATCGAGATGCCGCGGATGGACGGCTATACCCTGACTGCGCGCATCCGGGATTCTGCCGGGCTTAAGGATCTGAAGGTGCTGCTGCACTCTTCGCTTAGTGGCGAATTCAACACCGACATGGTCAAGCGTGCGGGTGCCGATGCCTTCTTGTCCAAGTTCAACCCGGACGAGCTGGCGAGCGCGGTGCTGGATCAGACCGGGCGTGATGGTCAGTGACGCGGCGAGGCGGCAGCCGCTTGCCGGGTGGCCATGCAGGAGCGGTGCTGAATGGCCGGATCGGTGCTTGCGCAGCGTTCTGGGCTTGGAGCCTGTCGTGCCGAGTGCTGGAAACCGTATACTGGAAGCTGCTTAGTGATGTTGACCCGGACCGTGGAGCCGGGCGGCCCTGTCAAGGATTCGTCATCAGGATGCTCCATCACCATGGACTGCGCTTAGGGATGAACGGGTGATTGATTCCCGCGACTACGAGGAATTCTCGCGTTTCCTGCAGGATTGCTGCGGTCTCGTGCTCGGCGATAGCCGGCAATACCTAGTGTCCAGCCGCTTGTCGCGCCTGCTCGACGAGTTCAGCTTCAAGAGCGTTCCTGAACTTTTGCATGCGATGCGCCAGGCGCCGAATCCGCGCCTGCGGACGCGTGTGATCGACGCGATGACGACGAACGAGACCTCCTGGTTTCGTGATGGTTTTCCGTTCGAGATCCTGCGCCATGTGTTGTTGCCGGAACTCGCTGCCAAGAACAGCAGTATTAAGGTCTGGTCGTCGGGGTGCTCCAGTGGCCAGGAGGCCTACAGCATCTCCATGGTGGTCTCGGAGTGGGAGGAGTCCCGTCCAAGCCGCAAGGTGCCTGTTTCGATTCTGGGCACTGATCTTTCCGAGAAGATTGTGGAAGACGCTAGGCGCGCCATCTATGACGGTCTGAGCATTGTGCGTGGCTTGAGTGAGAGTCGTCGAGCCCGCTTTTTCGAAACGGTTGCGGACGGGCACAAGGTCATCCCGGAGGTCCAGCGCCGTTGTCGCTTCCAGAAGCTCAACCTGATCGATAGCTATGCGGCGCTAGGCAAGTTCGACCTGGTGTTCTGTCGGAACGTGCTGATCTACTTCTCCGGCGAGACCAAGCGACAGGTTCTTGACGGTATTGCCCGGCAGATGAACCCAGGTGGCTACCTGTTTCTTGGCGCTTCCGAGACGGCAGGCCCCTACACGCAGTCCTTCGAGACGGTGCGGACCGAGTATGGCTCGGTCCTGCGGGTGAAGTCCTGATCGATCTCTGATATCGGGCTGCTGTGCCCAAAAGGCCCGTGCAATGCGGGCTCCGGGTGGGGCCTGAACGGCTGGCCCTCTCCGCCTCCTCCTCGTACCTGACGTTTGTTCCCCTCCGATGGCATAGGCCTTGCATCTGCCTCCATACAAGGGAGCGCAATGGTTGCGTCTCCGTTTCGATGCGAGGGCCGCCAACGGCGGGCAGGACGGAAGCAGATGAGTCTCTCACTGGACAAGGCGATGGGGATTTTGCCGCAGGCGATCAACGTGCGTGCGCAACGCATGGAATTGCTCGCTTCCAACATCGCCAATGCGGACACCCCTAACTACAAGGCGCGGGATATCGACTTTCGCTCGGTGCTGGAGTCCGCGGCCGGGGGCGGCAACGCCTTGCCTATGGCTCGCAGCCAGGCGGCACATCTCGACCCCAATGCCGGCGCCATGAACGGACAGGCCGAGGCGCTATACCGAGTGCCTTCGCAGGCATCCCTGGACGGCAACACCGTGGACCCGCAGATGGAGCGGGCCGCCTTTGCGGAGAACGCCGTGCAGTACCAAAGCAGTCTGGAATTCCTTAATCGCCGGGTCTCTGGCATCCGCGAAGCCCTGCGGGGCGATCGCTAACGTCGACCGGATCGGGAGATCGATGTCGTGAGCAACCTCTTTAGCCTTTTCAATACCTCGGCCTCGGCGTTGTCGGCGCAATCCGTGCGCCTCAACACCGTGGCCTCGAACCTGGCCAACGCCAACACGGCGGCCACGAATCCGGACGAGGCCTACCGCGCCAAGCAGGTGTTGTTTCAAAGCGTGATGGATCAGGCCAACCCGAACGGTTCTGCGACCTCGGTGCGTGTCGCCGGTGTTACCGAATCGCAGGCGGCCCCGCATGCCCACTACGAGCCGCACCACCCGCAGGCGAACGAGGAGGGCTACATCTTCCGCCCGGCGATCAGCGTGGTGGAGGAGATGGCCAACATGATGTCCGCCTCGCGCAACTACGAGGCGAACGTCGAGGTGATGGAAACCTCGCGTCAGCTGCTCCAGCGAACATTGCAGATCGGTCAAGGCTAGAGGAACTCCACATGACACAGATATCCCCTGAACTTCTGGATCGTCTTGGCCTGTCGCGCCCTGACAAGAAGCCGGAAGGCGAGATGGACCGTTTGGGCCAATCGGACTTCCTCAAGCTGATGACCACTCAGCTTGAGAACCAGGATCCGATGGACCCGATGGACAACGGTGACTTTCTTGGCCAGATGGCCCAGTTCTCGACGGTGACCGGTATTGAGCAGTTGTCGAAGTCCTTTGAAAAGCTGGCGCAGTCGCTGGGGCAGAACCAGACGTTGCAGGCGGCTTCGCTGGTGGGTAAGGACGTGCTGGTTCCGGTGGAGTTCGGCGAGCTGGGCCCGGACGGGATGATCAATGGCGCAGTAGACCTCGAGCGCTCAACGGATGAGTTGCAAATCGATGTGTACAGCCCGAACGGCGAGCGCATACGCCGGATGAACCTGGGTGCTGCGGGTAGTGGCCTTCGGGAGTTTAGCTGGGACGGGATGCGCGACGACGGCACGTTCGCCCCACCCGGCGTGTACGAATTCAAGGCCTCGGCTCGTTCCGGCACTCAGACCGAATCCGTGGATACCTTTCTGGATGCTCGGGTGGAAAGCGTCGCGGTAGGTGGCGATTCGGGGCTTGCACTGACCGTGCAGGGCCTTGGCGAAATCAGTTTTTCGGATGTACGGCGGATTGGCGGCTGACGCCGGGCCCGCGACGAGCGAACCCTAACGGAGGAAACACCCTATGCCTTTCAATATCGGATTGAGCGGTCTTAACGCGGCCCAGGCCGACCTGCAGACCACCGGTAATAACGTCTCCAACTCTGGAACTACGGGCTTTAAGCGTTCGCGTGCGGAGTTCGGTGATGTGTTTGCCCAGAGCTTCGGTGGCATCAGCCAGACGGCCATCGGTTCCGGTACGCGCCTGCACGCCGTGACCCAGCAGTTCTCTCAGGGTCGGACCGAGTTCACCGAGAACGGCCTGGATCTGGCGATCCAAGGCGAAGGATTCTTCGTCCTTAACGATCAGGGCACCAGGGCCTATACCCGGGCGGGCGCATTCCAAGTCAGCCGTGATGGGTTCCTGGAGAATAGTCAGGGCCAGCAGCTGCAGGGTTACCCACCGCAGGATGCCAATTCTTCCGATCCGAATTTCAACACCGGTCAGCTGGAGGATATTCGGCTGCAAACGGGGGCGGCGCCTCCGAGGGCGACGACGTCGGTTGAGGCCCTTCTTAACCTGCGATCCGATGCGGAGGAGCCGCCCGTCGCGCCGTTCGACCTGGGTGATCCGGACACGTACAACTTCTCGACGTCGTTGACGGTGTATGACTCCCTGGGCACGTCCCGCGACGCTAGCATCTATTTCGTGAAGGGTGCGAATGAGCTCGAATGGACCGCTCATGTGGCTGTCGACGGTGAGGCCTATGACTCCTTCGACCTGACATTCGATGGCAGTGGCGCGCTCGATACGGTTCTTCCAGATCCCGCAGAGGTGACCGTCCCGGCGGGGACCTTTGGCAATGGTGCGGAAGAGTTGGTCTTCGAGATGGACTTTGCCGGAACGACCCAGTACGGCGGCGATTTTGCCGTCAATGACCTCGGTCAGGACGGCTTTGCTTCCGGGCGCCTGACTGGTGTGGATATCGATGACTCCGGCGTCGTATTTGCCCGCTTCACCAACGGGCAGTCGACCGTCCTGGGGCAGGTCGCGATGGCCAATTTCACCAATCCACAGGGCCTGGAACAGCTTGGGGACAACAATTGGGCTGAAACCTTTGCGGCCGGGGAGCCGGTGTTCGCGGCCCCCGGCACCGGGAACCTCGGGACCATCCAGGCGGGTGCGCTGGAAGCCTCGAATGTGGATATCGCCCAGGAGCTGGTGAAGCTGATCACCGCGCAGCGCAACTTCCAGGCGAATGCGCAGACGATCTCCACGGCCGATCAGGTCACCCAGACGATCATCAACATTCGTTAAGTAGCGGATGAGACGCTGAAGAGGGCTTGAGCATGGATCGGTTCCTGTACATCGCGATGTCCGGTGCGAAAGAGACGATGCACGCACAGGCCATCAACAACCACAATCTGGCGAACGCCAATACCGACGGCTTTCGCCAAGCCCTGGCCACGGCGGACACCGTACCGGTACGTGGTCCCGGATATGCCTCGCGTGACTACACCCAGGTTGGCAATGAAGGCGTGGACTTCAGTAAAGGCAAGATGCAGAGCACCGGACGTGATCTGGACATCGCCATCGAGGGCGAGGGCTTTATCGCGGTGCAGGGTCCGGACGGGGAAGAAGGCTACACCCGTGCCGGCTCCCTGCACGTGGATGCCTTCGGTCTGTTGCGCACTGCACAGGGCCACCAGGTGCTGGGCGATGGCGGTCCGATCGCGATCCCGCCGGCGGAGCAGATCGAGATTGGTACCGACGGGACCATCAGCGTGCGGCCGCTGGGCGTGGGGCCGGAGGCGCTGGCCGCGGTGGAACGCATTCGGTTGGTGAACCCGGACACCGACGCGCTGCAACGAGGTGATGACGGATTGTTTCGTCTCGCGGAAGGCGGGGAGGCCCCGGCGGATGCCGAGGTGCGCCTGGTCTCCGGGATGCTGGAGGGTAGCAACGTCAACACCGTCGAGGCCCTGACCCGAATGATCGAGCTGTCCCGTCACTTCGAGATGCAGGTGAAGATGATGGACAGCGCCAACACGCTGGAACAAAGCAGCAACCGCTTGCTCGGCCTCGGCTAGCAGCGGTCACTTTGCAGGACTGACAGGAGAACACCATGAACCAGGCACTGTGGATCGCCAAGACCGGCCTCGACGCGCAGCACACGCGCATGTCGACGGTCTCGAACAACCTGGCCAACGTCAATACCACCGGCTTCAAGAAGGACCGGGCGGTATTCGAGGACCTGATCTATCAAACCGTGCGCCAGCCCGGCGCCCAGGCCACCCAGGATCAGCAGCTGCCCTCGGGCCTGCAGATCGGGACCGGGGTGCGCGCCGTGTCCACCGAGAAGATGTTCCAGCAGGGCAATCTGCAGCAGACGGACAACTCGCTGGATGTCGCCATTGAAGGTCGCGGGTTCTTTCAGATCCTGCTACCGGACGGGAACGTTGGCTACACCCGTGACGGCAGCTTCCAGCTGAATTCCGATGGCCAGGTCGTGATGTCCAATGGCTATCCGTTGCAGCCGGGCCTGTTCGTGCCGGAGGACACTCAGTCCCTGGCGATTGGCAAGGACGGCACGGTGAGCGCGCAGATTCCGGGTCAGGCCGCGCCGGTGGAGCTGGGCAATATCCAGCTGGCCGATTTCGTGAACCCGGCCGGTCTGCAGGCGGTGGGCGAGAACCTCTTCCGTGAGACTGCGGCGTCGGGTGTGGCGCAGCAATCCCTGCCGGGGCTGAATGGCACCGGCACGGTGGTACAGGGCTCGCTGGAGACCTCGAACGTGAACATCGCCGAGGAACTGGTGAACATGATCGAGACCCAGCGCGCCTACGAGGTCAACTCCAAGGCGATTTCGGCGGCTGACCAGTCGTTGCAGTTCGTCAATCAGACGATTGGGTGATGCCATGACCCGCCTCGGACACTTTCTTCGCCCCGGTCTGGCCGTTGCCGCCACGCTCCTGTTGTCGGCCTGTGCGGCGACGCATACGACCAAGCCGGACGACAACCCGGATTATCAGCCGGTGATGCCGGCGCAGCCAGTGCCGCAGTCGCAGAACAATGGCGGCATCTATCAGGCGGCGCATTCCCAGGGACTGTTCGAGGACTACAAGGCTCGCAACGTGGGGGACATCCTCACGGTGATCCTGGCCGAGAGCACCAATGCCCAGAAGTCGGCGTCTACGTCCACCAGCAAGGATTCGAACCTCGACGTTGGCAATCTCTCCGCCTTCGGGCGCGATGCCACCTTCCAGGGGCGCCCGCTGTTCGGCGCCAGCAATTCCAGCTCGCGGGACTTCGACGGGTCTGGGGATTCCTCGCAGAGCAACCAGCTCGATGGCGAGATCACCGTGACCGTTGCCGAGGTATTGGCGAACGGGAATCTGGTGGTCCAGGGCGAAAAGTGGTTGGGCATCAACCAGGGCGAGGAATATGTGCGCTTTCGCGGCATCGTGCGCCCGGTAGACGTGACGACCAATAACACCGTCCTTTCGACCCAGGTGGCCAATGCACGTGTGTACTACGGCGGCTCCGGTGTCCTGGCGGACAGCAACACGCCCGGCTGGATCACTCGGTTCTTCAACAGCCCGATCTGGCCCTTCTGACCCGGTATGACCGCGGTGAGGTACGACATGGACACGACACCCATGAAACAAAGCGCCCCCGGCAGTCGGATGACACCCTTTGGCGACTGGCTGCGGCTGGGATTGCTGCTCACCGTGACATTGGTAGTCGCGGGGTTGGGAAGCGCCGGTGTCTCCGCCCAGACCGCGATCCAGCAGCAGGCGGCCATGCAGGAACGCAGCTACATGGAGCGGGTCAAGGACGTGGCCAGCGTGTCTGGTGTCCGCGATAACCAGCTAATCGGGTATGGCCTGGTCGTGGGCCTCGATGGCACGGGTGACCAGACCACCCAGACGCCGTTCACGATCCAGAGTCTGAACAATATGCTGGGCCAGTTGGGCTTGACGCCGGATGCGGGCAACCCGCAGCTACGCAATGTTGGGGCGGTCATGGTGACCGCAGAACTGCCTCCGTTTGCCAAGCCCGGCCAGCGGATCGACGTGACCGTTTCGTCCATGGGTAACGCGACCAGCCTGCGCGGCGGGACGCTGCTGATGACGCCTCTGAAGGGCGCGGATGGGCAGACCTACAGCATCGCTCAGGGCAACCTTGTGGTCGGTGGTTTCGGTGCCGAGGGCACGGATGGTTCTCGCATCACGGTCAATGTCCCCAGTGTGGGCCGAATCCCCAATGGCGCGACCGTAGAACGTGAAGTGCCAACGGCCTTCGCCCAAGGCGATCACGTCACGTTGAATTTGAATCGTCCGGATTTCACCACGGCCAATCGGTTGGTGCAGACGGTCAATGACACCTTTGGCCATGGTGTGGCACACGCCCTGGATGGCTCTTCGGTTCAGGTGCGCGCCCCGTCCAACCCTGACCATCGGGTTGGTTTTGTGGCGGAGCTTGAGAATCTGCCCATTGAGCGCGGTACTCCACCTGCCCGTGTGATCGTGAACTCGCGCACGGGCACGGTCGTGATTGGTTCCAGCGTGCAGGTCACACCCGCGGCGGTGTCGCACGGGAGCTTGACAGTCACGATCAGCGAGGCGCCTCAGGTGGTGCAGCCCGCGCCCTTTGGAGAGGGCGAAACGGCCATCCAGCCGGATACCGATATTGCGATCGAGGAGAGTGACAACACCATGTTCCTGTTCGACCCCGGTACCTCCCTGGATGAGATCGTACGTGCCGTCAACAATGTGGGCGCAGCCCCCGGCGATCTGGTGGCAATCCTGGAGGCCTTGCGCGAGGCGGGGGCCCTGCGGGCAGAGTTGGTGGTCATCTAATGATTAGCTCGGGCGTCGACACCCAGATGCAGGCCCGCGCGGCCATGGCCTCCGACCCCAGTGGCCTGCACGACCTGGCCCGGGGTGCCCGTTCAGGCGACCAAAAGGGCCTCGAGGCGGTTGCACGCGAGTTCGAGGCGATGCTGATCGGACAGATGCTCAAGCAGATGCGCGAGGCGTCTCTGGGTGACGGCCTGTTCGACAATGACCAAAGCAATATGTACCTGGAAATGCAGGATCAGGAATTCGCCAAGTCCATGAGCCAGGGGGACGGGATTGGGTTGCGCGAGGTCCTGATGCGCCAGCTTTCCGCCCAGCAGCCGGTCGATGCCGAGACGCTCAACGATCCGGATCGCCAGGCAGCCCTCGAGTTGCCGAGGCGGCGTTCGGAGCTGGATACCTTGCGGGCTTTGCAGGGCGAAGCTGAAACCGAGCTGCGTCCGGTGGGGTCTCAACGACCGGATGCGGTGTCGACAGAGGCAGCGCGCAAGGCGGCGCCGCTATCGACGTCGATCACTTGGCCCCCGCGCGATGCCGCCGACTTCGTGCAAACGCTGGAGCCCCTGGCGCGCGATGCGGCGGAAGAGCTGGGGGTCAACCCGGGCATTCTGTTGGCGCAAAGCGCCTTGGAAACGGGTTGGGGCCAGCACGTGCCGACACGGGCCGATGGGCAGCCGAGTTTCAATCTGTTCGGTATCAAGGCCGACAGTCGCTGGGATGGGGATCGCGTATCGGTGGGGACGCTGGAGTTCCGTGAGGGCGTGGCCCAGCGGGAACAAGCACGCTTCCGCGCCTATTCCGACCCGGCCGAGTCGTTTTCCGACTACGTGGACTTCATCCGCAACAACCCGCGTTACCACCGCGCCCTGCAGGCCGGAGATGACGCGCAGTACATTCGCGAGCTGCAGGACGCCGGTTATGCGACCGACCCCGCCTACGCGGACAAGGTCCTGCGGGTGCGGGATCAGTTGGCAGCCCACCAGGGCGCTGGATCGACTCAAGTCGCGGCCGAGGCGGCCGTTACCCGGAACGAGGGGTAGAGCATGAAGCAGAAATGGCCCAATCCGTTGACTGAGCCGGTCCTCCATGGGGAGGAGCGGCTATGAGCACGTCCGGTATTGGTACTTCGGCGTTGCTGGCTTTCCAGCGCGCGATCGGGACCACCAGCAACAACATCGCGAACTCGGCGACCGAAGGCTACAGCCGTCAGCGCACCGAATTCTCCAATCAGACCCCTCAGTTTCTGGGTGGCAGCTTCCAGGGGCAGGGCGTACAGGTCGATACGATCCGTCGTATCTCCGACGACTTTGTAAATACTCAGCTGCGCAACTCCATTTCCGAGCAGTCGAACGCGGAACTGAAGGCCTCTCTCGCTGGGCGCATCGATGACCTCCTTGGCAGCTCGAGTTCCGGTTTGACCCCTGTGCTGCAGGATTTCTTCGATGCGGCGCAGGACCTGGCGAACGATCCGACTTCCAATGCCGCGCGGACCGTTTTCCTGACTGAAGCGGAGTCGCTCGCGGAGCGATTCGGTTCCATCGACCGGCGCCTGGAGGAGCAGCGCGAGATCATTAACGGTCAGATCCGTACCAACGTCGACGAGATCAATTCCTTGACGGAGGCGGTGGCCGGGCTCAATCGCGAGATCGTATCCAAATCCACTCAAGGGACGCCCAACGATCTTCTGGATCAAAGGGACCGGGTGCTCAACCAGCTGGCCGAGAAGGTCAACGTGCGCGTTACCGAACAGGACGACGGTGCGGTCAACGTGTTCGTGGGTAATGGTCAGGCGCTGGTGCTTGGCGGAAACAATCGTGAACTGGTGGCCGAGTCACTTACTGGGGACCCGCGGGCGCCGGATATTGGGCTCGTCGGCTCGGGGGGTACAGTCAACGTTTCACGTTTCATCGATGGCGGTGAATTGGGTGGATTGCTGGAGACTCGTTCGGGGATTATCGACGACGCGCAGAACACCTTGGGCCAGCTCGCCATCAGTATTGGTAGCGAATACAACCAGCAGAACAACCTCGGGCTGGATCTGAATGATCAACTGGGCGCCGATATCTTTGATGTCGGCAGCCCGGGGGTCCGAGGCTTCCCAGGCAATAGCAGCAACGGGACGCCCGCTGTGGATTTTGGTGATACCCGAGAACTCACGGCGTCGGATTACCGGCTGGATTTCGACGGGACGGACTACCAGCTGACACGTCTGTCCGATGGCGAGACCACGACGCTGGTGCTGGATGGCGATAACGTCGCGGAGCCGGTGGATGGGCTGGTGATTGATATTGATGGTCTCGGCGCGGCGGACGGCGATCAGTGGCTGATTCAGCCAACCCGCAATGGCGCGCGGGACCTTTCGGTGGACATGACGAACCCTTCCGGTATCGCGGCGGCTGCGGCCGTGCGGGCGGATCGTGGAGCTGGCAATAGCGGTGATGCGACGATTGCTTCGGTGCAGGCCGTGGATGCGGATGACCCAGATTTGCTGGCGGACGCGGTGGTCACCTTCGACGGCGCGACGCAGGAATTCTCAGTCGGAGGGGAGACATTTGCCCTTGATCCGGACGGTGTCACCACCATTAGCGTGAATGGCTGGGAGATGGAGATCCGCGGAACCCCGGCGGATGGGGACACATTCGAGGTTGGCAGCAATGCCGGGTACCCGGGCGATAACCGCAACATGCTGGCGATGAACGACTTGTCAGACGAGCGCCTTGTGGGCGGTGATCGCACCTTCGGGGATGGGTACAACAGTCTGCTTGCCAATGTCGGTACACGCACGCGCCAGGCCCAGGTCGCCCAGCAATCAGCCGATGCCCAACTGGAGCAGGCGCGCGCCCAACGCGAGGCGGTGTCCGGGGTTAACCTCGACGAAGAGGCGGCGGACCTGATTCGCTATCAGCAGGCCTATCAGGCGGCGGCACAGGTCATCTCGGTCAGCAACTCGCTGTTTGATTCGCTGCTGGGCGCGGTCCGCCGCTAGCGGCCATCGGAGACACAAGACTATGCGCATCTCGAGCACCCAAATCTTCCAGACTGGGATCGATCAGATCCAGCGTGGTCAGGTGGAATTGAACCGGACCTCGCTACAGATGGGCCGAGGGGAACGCATTTTGAGTCCCTCTGACGACCCGAGTGGCGCGACCCAGGTCAACCAGTTCGAGCGCATCATCCAGGCCACCAAGCAGTTCCAGCGCAATATCGACAATACCCAGCCGCGCCTGCAGCAGGAGGAATCCGCTCTGCAGAGTGGGACGGACCTGCTACAGCGGGCTCGCGAGCTGGTGGTTGCGGGTAACAACGACAGCCAGACCAATGAAACGCGTGAGTACCTTGCCGGTGAATTGCGCCAACTGCGGGATGGTCTGTTCGATATCGCGAACACCAAGGACCCGAACGGAGAGTACCTGTTTGCGGGTACCAAATCGTTGCAGCAGCCCTTCCAGCAGGATGGCTCGGGTGCGGTGCGCTACGAAGGGGCCGATGGTACGGGGAGTATCCGCGAGGTTGCGATCTCGGCCAACCGAAAGATACCAATCGGAGACACCGGCGCCCGGGTGTTCATGGACATTCCGGAGAATGATGGACGTGTTGGTGCCGAAGTGATCAACCGCGAGCCGGGTAGCCGCCTGGTGATCGATCAGACCGGCGTTAATGACTCGGCGAGCCTGACCGCAGACACCTACACCATCACCTTTGAGGATCTGGGCGGTGGCGAGATCGGGTATGTAGTCGAGGATGGGGGTGGTAACACGGTCGCCAATGGTCCGTATGTGCCGGGCGAGGCGATCACATTCCAGGGACGCTCGATTACCCTCAGCGGTACGCCCGAACTCGGGGATGAAGTGGAATCTCGGCCGGCGCAGAACAAAAGCGTCTTCGAAAGCCTGGATGCGATTATTGCTGCCCTGGAAGAGGGGGGCGCCAGCGGAAGCAGTCGCGCTAACCTGGCCACTGCCAGCAACACTGCACTGGCGGATCTTGATGCCGTGTTGGGTAACTTCAGTGACATCCGCGCCGAAGTGGGGTCGCGCCTGAAGAGCTTCGATCAGCAAAAGGACCTGAATGAGGACCGCCTGGTGGATTTGAACAGCGCGGTCTCCGAGATCCGCGACCTGGACTACGCCGAAGCGATCAGCCGGTTCAACCAGCAGCAGGTAGCCCTGCAGGCGGCCCAGCAGACCTATACCCAGGTGAATCGCTTGTCGTTGTTCGATTTCCTCTGATCGGATGATTCCGCGTACGTCCTGGGCGCGCCTTTATGCGACCATGAGGCCGTTTCGATCTACGAGAGTCCGGCATGGCCAAGAAGCAAGAACCCTCCGCGCCCATTCAGTACCGATCCACTGGGCGGCCCCCGCGTTATCTGATTGTGCTGTTGATCCTGGCTGCTTTGTGGGCTGGATTCTGGGGCATTATCCACCTGCAGTCGGGCGAGCCGGAGTCGGTCACCCTGGACGTTCAGGAACAAGCCGAGCTGGAGGCCAAACTCCAGGCGCTGGGCCAGCGCGATGGTGAGCCTCGCCCGGATTCGGCGCCCAGCGATCCCATCATTGATCTCGACGCCGAGGCCGAGCCCCTGGTGCCGGAGCTCTACGAAGAACGGGCCGAGGCGCGCGAGGTGCGCTTCAGCGAGCGCGAGCTGAATGCCATGATTGCGCAGGATCTGGACCTGGCGGGTCGGGTCGCCATCCGGCTGACGCCGGGGCAGGTCAGCACTCGGGTGCGGATCGACGTACCGGCGGACATCCCCTTGCTGGGCGGTCGCGTACTCAATGTGCGCTCGGGCGTGCGCTTCGGAACGGAAGAGGGGCAGGTATACGCCCATCTCGTGGGCGTCAGCGTGGCCGGGATCCCGTTGCCAGATGCCTGGCTGGGCGGCCTGAAGGACGAGGACCTCCTGGCGCTGGAACCGTTTCAGCAACTCCGTGCCGGGGTCGAATCCATCGAGGTCCGCGACGGCGAGTTGGCCCTGCAGCTGGCCCGCTGAAGCGAATGCCCGGATCGGGCACATACGGTTTCCTTCAAAGGGCAGGGATTCTTCGTCTTGCATTACCTCGAAGAGATCGCCACCCCTGAAACCGGCCCCTTCACCCCCGCCAGTCCGCAAGCCGCGCAGCAGTGATTCAGGGCCTCCCGGGGCATTCGTGGCAGGGCCAGGAGATCTCGGCTCTACGCTCCGCTCCGGCCGGGATGACCCGCACGCCCTACCCAAGGTACGCCATCCAGACCCTTCACAAGCCTCCCTGCCTTCCTGTGAATCGCCCTTGACCCAGCCCTGCTTCTGGTCTTTGCGCGCTTCGTGGTGAACCTGCCCTTGACCTCGCTTTCCGCCTCGCTGCTGTCGGGAGGATCGCGCCCTAACGGGGTTCTACGTCAAGGGTTGCGGCGCCTAGCGCTTGGAGCGTTCCTCTGACTCGAAGGCTGAGTGTGGAATGCCCGGCCTCCAGGGCCGGCTGGCTTGCGGACTCGTCCATTGCGCGCATGGCCATCATTGGTTGTGGACGGTCGTAATGGTCGTCCAGGAGTTCTATTTCCTCGGTGCGAAGCTGGCGGGCCCCCAGCGACCGGGCCATTACGCGGGCCTGTGCTTGGAGGTCGGCCATCGCGGTCTCGATCATGTCTTCGCGATGCGCCTGGCGCGCCTCGCGGCTCAAGGAAAAGCGGATCTGGCTGATGGTGAGTTTACCCTGTTGCAGGGCCCCGGCCAGTTCGGTCAATGCCTCGAAGTCGCCGCTGGTCAGTTCCAGGTTCTGCTCCACCTGCCAGGCCTGGATGTGGCTGCGGTCGTCGGGGTCATGAATGGCGCGAGTGGAATAACCGATGGTGCGCGCCTCAATCGCTTCGTAATTTGCGGCTTGCTCCAGGGCGGCTTCCATGTTGCGGTTCACGGTGGCCGCGGCGCTGGCCGCCTCCGGCGCCCGTGCCCCTGCGGTCATCAGTACGGTCATCTCGTCATTCGCTACCTGGCGTTCGGCTTGTCCTGTCAGGGTCAGTTTGGCGGTCTCATCGCTCGCCAGAGCGATTCCCGGCAGTGCCAGAAAGATGCTGGCCAGGACGGCAAGATGCCAGCCGCGGAGGTGGATGGGGCGGGTTCTATGGCGTGATGACATCATGGATCTCCGGAATCACAAGCTGCGTGCGAGCCGGAACCCGGAGAACACGTGGCGCTTGTCTGGGGTGAAGAAGTTTCTCATTGTAGGGCGTTTGAGAAGGGGATCGCTCCACGCGCTGCCTCCACGCAGCACATAGTGTGCTCCGTCAAACCAGGGGGCCGAATATTCGTCATAGGGAAAGGGTCGAAAACAGGGATAGGGTTGAAAGGTGTTAGCACACCATTCCCAGACGTGGCCTGTGTCCCGAAGGATGCCGGAACGGGCCGCATGTTCCCATTCGTGTTCATGCGGGAGGCGGGCATTGGCCCAGCGGGCGTAGGCATTCGCTTCGAACCACGACAGCCCGACAGCCGGGGCTTCTGGCTCCAGTGTGTGGGTCCCGTCCGGCAGGGTCTGGACGCGGGTGCCATCGCGCAGGCGCCACCAGCCGAGAGGGGCGCTGACACCGGTGCGTTCTAGCCAGGCTTCGCCGTCCGGGCCCCAGTGCTCCTCGGGTGCGTAACCACCGGATTCCACGAATGCGATGATTTCGGCGTTCGAAACTGGATGGGAACGAATGGCGTAGGGTTCCAGTGTTACGGGATGCGGCGAGCGCTCGTTATCGAAGGTGATCACGGCATCGGACCCGACGCTGGCCTCGCCGCCCGGAATCCAGGCCCAGTCGGTGGTCGGCCACGTGGTTGTCCTTGGTCGAGTGGGGACGGGGACCGGCGGGGTGGGGCGCGTCAGCTGTGCCCACCAGCGGACCTGTTCCAGGCTCTCCAGATGCATCGCGTGATGCTGGGCCAGAAAACCGACCAGATAGTCCTGTTCCAGCAGGGGGTGTTGGCGAACCTGCGGGTCCTCTCGTAGCAAGCGGCGATGGCGTTCCTGGCACTCCCGTCCCCATGTCAGTAGGCGTTCGGCCGATGGAAGCCGACCGCCGCGGCGCCATTTCGGACTGAGTTCGGGGAAGTAGAGCGTATGCCAGTCATGCTGCTGGCACGGTGCGTTTCCCAAGATGCGTTCTTGCAGCCATACCGCCTCGATGAAGTGGCAATGGGCGTAATGCCAGCCCATCGGGCTGAGGTCCGGGTGGTATTGGTTGCGCCACTCCTGGCGGGGTGTCGCTTCGAGCGCGGCGTTCAGGCGCTGGTGCTGCGTGTGCAGGGCGTCCAGAAGGTCGGGTTCCGGCGTGCTGGATAACGGATGGACGGCATTCATATCCGATGGAGCCCGCTACAACGCCAGGAGTTCCGGAGGCTCATCCGGATCAAGGATCAGGAGGTGTCCAGGGGGCACGGGGCGCCAGCGTTCCCGGTCGGTCAATGGTTCAGAGGCCACGACCACACTGTCGTCGGGGAAGGTTTCATCATCCGTGGTGTAGTAAAGGCTGGGGCAAGGGGCATTGACCGCGTGGCGACTGGCGATGATCCGACGCCCGTCCGAGAGAATGACGTTCAGCAGCGCCGTGTCTGCGCCCAGCCAGGTCTCCACGGTTGAAAAAGCCTCACCCAGCGCACCTTCCAGCGTCGCGTTTTCGTCGTCTGCCAGGTACTGCTGCACTAGCGCGAACAGGTATTCGGAATCGGTAGTGCCCTGGATGCTGGCCTCGACCTCGGTACTCAGAATGTTCTGGATCTGGCGCCGGATGCCGGGTCGAAAGCCGCTGATCAGGCCGTTATGGCTGTAGAGCAGACCTTCGCGGGCAAATGGCTGGGCGTTCACGGTATCGCCGCCGAACCCGGGTGTGGCGCTGCGGATCGCGGCGACCCACAGCGGTTGCGAGAGTTCGCTGGCCAAATCTTCCAGATTGGGGTCTTGCCACAAAGGATCGGCACGACGGTAATTTCGGGCGATGTCCCCCGCGCCGAACCAGCCGAATCCGAAGCCATCGGCGTTCACCCGCGCATACACCAGCTCCTGGGGCGCGATCGCCTGTTCGATCAGGTTGTGTGGTGGGTCCAGGATCAGGCTGCGCAGCGTGATCGGTGGGCCCAGATAAGCGAGATGTCGGCACATTGATCCGGGCTTCCCTGGGGACAGTTGGGACGTCGGTGGTTTCATGCTAGCGTGCCGCAAACCCTCTTGATACGGAAGCCCGCATGTCCGCCGACGCCTGCGCTGTACCCGTTTCCTCCCGTTACAGCCGCCGGGTGGTGGAAGAACGCGACGCCCACGCCGAGTTACTGGCCGATTTTCGCGCGGGGATGCTCGAGCCGCCGCGATCCCTGCCGCCGAAGTACTTCTACGATGCACGGGGTTCGCAGCTGTTCGATGCGATTTGCGACACGCCGGAATACTACCCGACCCGCCTGGAGGCCGAGCTCCTGGAGCGTCATGCCGATGCGATCGTGGAGGCATCGGGCGCCCGGACGCTATTCGAGCTGGGCAGCGGGACCTCGCGCAAGACCGAATACCTGCTGGCCGCCCTGGAGCGGCGCGTGGCGGCGCCCCATTACGTCGCCAATGACGTGTGTGGCGAGATCCTGGACGAGGCGGGCGAGCGGCTCTTGCAGCGCTTCGATCAACTGCGGGTGGACAGTCTGTGCGGCGACTATGCGGCGGCCCTGGGCCACCTGGGCGAGGTCGCCGGCGCGCGTGGCGACGGTCCCCGACTGTTCGCCTTTCTCGGCAGCAGTCTGGGGAATTTCGAGGACCCAGAGGCCGCCGCCCTGCTGACCCGGATCCGCGCGACCATGAATGCGGAGGATCGCCTGTTGCTGGGGCTGGACCGGGTCAAGCCGCGTCCGGTGCTGGAGGCGGCCTACAACGATGCGGCGGGGGTCACCGCGGCGTTTAATCTGAATCTGCTGTCAGTGCTGAATACGGAGCTGGGGGCGGATTTCGACCCCGAGGGTTTCGATCACCGCGCGCCCTTCGTGCAAGAATATTCGCGGATCGAGATGCACCTGGTGGCGCGTCGCGACCAGGTCGTGCAGGTCTCGGAGCCCGAGGCTCGCCTGGAGATCGCGGCAGGCGAGATCATCCGCACCGAGATCTCGCGCAAGTTCAGCCGCGAGGCGGTCGATGGTCTGCTGGCGGCGGCGGGGCTGGAACACGAGGCCGAGTGGTCGGCGCCCGAGGCGTGGTACTCCCTGTTCCTGCTGCGGCCCGGGGCGGCCTGAGCGGCATGCGGGAACCGCGGCTGGTGCTGGTGCGGCATGCCCAGGCCGGTAATCCCGGCGACTGGGACGGGGCCGATCGTGACCGGCCGCTGACCGCAAAGGGGCAGGTCAGCGCGGTGCGCATGGCCCAGGCGCTGGGCGATCTGCTACCGGCTTCCGTGGAGCTCCTGTGCAGCCCCTATCTGCGCGCCCGACAGACGGCGATCCCCCTTTCCCAGGCGCTGGATGTACCGGTGCGACAGAAGAAATGGCTGGCTCCGGGACAACCCGCCGGGCTGGAGGTCGAGGCCCTGGCCCGGAACCAGACGAAGAATGACGGGTTGGTACTGGTGGGCCACGAGCCCGACCTGTCGCTCCTGGCCAGCTGCCTGCTGGGCGCGCCCGGGGGGCGGAGTCTGGTGCATATGGGCAAGGGCGATGCCTGCGGGCTGGCGGGTTCGGTGCCGGGGCCGATGCGCCTTGTCTGGCACCTCCCGCGGCGGGTCCTCGAACGGCTGGCCGATGGGGAGGCGCATTAGGCATGCAGGAGGCTCACCATACGGAGACGGTTGCGGCCGTCGATTTGGGATCCAACAGCTTTCACATGATCGTGGCTCGGCGCCAGGATGGCGAGGTCCTGAAGGTGGACCGGCTCAAGGAGATGGTGCGGCTTGCCAGCGGCCTCGACGATCAGGGACAGCTGGATCCGGAGGTCGCCCAGCGGGCTTTGGACTGCCTGGATCGTTTCGGCCAGCGGCTGCGTCAGCTGCCGCGCGGTCATGTGCGGGTCGTTGGGACCAACACGCTGCGCCAGATGCATGACAGCCGGGCCTTTCTGCGGTCGGCGGAGCAGGCCCTCGGACATCCGGTGGAGATCATCGCCGGGCGCGAGGAGGCACGGCTGATCTACCTCGGCGTGGCCCACACGCTGGCGGATGACAGTGGCCGGCGCCTGGTGATGGATATCGGCGGCGGCAGCACCGAGTTCATTATCGGGGAACGCTTCGAGCCGGTCCTGGCCGAGAGCCTCGAGATGGGGTGTGTGACCTTTACCCGGCGCTTCTTCGCCGACGGCAAGCTGAGTCGCAAGGCGTTCGATGCCGCCCGGCTGCGAGCGGAGCAGGAACTGCAGCCGATTGCCAGCTCCTACCGGGCCGAGGGATGGGATCAGGCACTCGGGGCCTCGGGCACGATCCTCGCGCTGGATCGCATGGTGCAGGAGTCGGGCCTAGACTCGGCGCCGGGCATGGACCGGCAGGCCCTCGAGCGTCTGCGGGACGCACTGATCGAGCAGGGCTCGATCGACGGGCTGGAGTTCCCCGGCCTGGCGGCAGAGCGGGCGCCGGTCATCGCCGGCGGACTGGCGGTCCTGCTGGGCGCGTTCGAGGCGCTGGGCATCGAGCGCCTGCATCCCTCCGACGGGGCGCTGCGCGAGGGAGTGGTGCATGACCTGCTGGGTCGCTTCCGGCACGAGGACGTGCGCGGGCGCACCATTCATCATCTGCGCCGGCGCTTTGCGGTGGACCCGGCCCAGGCCGAGCGTGTACAGGCCACGCTGGCACGCCTAGTGACGTCGGTACGCGCCGCCTGGGGGCTGGACGAGGACGACGCCGCGCGCCTGGACTGGGCCGCCGAGCTGCACGAGATCGGCCTCGCCCTGGCCCACAGCAAGCACCACAAGCACGGCGAATACATCCTCACGTGGGCCGACCTGCCCGGGTTTTCGCAGCCGGAGCAGGCGGAGCTTGCGCTGCTGGTGCGGCTGCACCGGCGGAGCCTGAAACCCAAGCTGCTGGGTGGTGTGCGGGAGGATCGTGCGGGAGCCTTTCGGTATATGGCGGTCCTGTTGCGCCTGGCCGTGCTGTTGCATCGCTCGCGGGCGCCGGATCCGGTGCCGTTGGAGCGTATCGAGGCGACCGCGGAAGGGCTCGCGCTGCGCTTCGCGACGGGGTGGCTGGATGCCCATCCCCTGACACGGGCCGACCTCGACGCCGAGTGTGAGGAGTGGACCCGCCACGCACTGCAACTCGAGTTCGCCTGACGGCGGATACGGAATATCGCTTGGGCTGAGGTGTTTGTCCCCGGACCCGTTCGGGCCGGGCAGGTTTCCAGTAAGCCTCTCTTGCGCAGTAATAAGCGGGGAAGGTTCCGGAGCGCCTTAATCCCGGGAGGATCGACCAGACACGCGTGGCCGTGTGGACGGTACGAGTCGCGCGGCCGGGTCCCTGTCTTCAGTCACGTCCGGGGGTTGTACTCCAGATTCACTGACCCGGCGTTGCGCCCCGAGTCCTGCAAGGAAGGAGGTAGAGGCGCTACTCGCTGTGGGAAACGTCCTGCCCCGGATACCCGGGGTGCCAGGCGCGCGCGCGTTCACTAACTAGCGTTTCCCTGGGGCGGGACCTGTTGGCCGGGCGTCTCGCCAGTCGTGTCGTAGTCCGACAGACCAAGGCGCCTCAGCAGTTTCTGGCATTCGGCGGAGTCCGCCGCCCCATTGGTCAGCAAGAAGGCGGTGCGCATGATGGGGAGATGAATGTGGCCGCTGCCCAGACCGAAGCCGTGGGCGGCCCCAATCATCTGCTTTAAAGGGAGAGAAAGGCGCAGACGCGATTTCAGCGCTACGGCCATTCGAGCGGGCCAGTCCCCCGCAAGCGCCGTATCCAGGGCGGCTGGGTCGAGGGTGCAGCCCTGAAGGACGCAGCGCTGTGCCGTGGCGATGACCGCAAGCTCGCCCAGGCGATGCATCAGTCCGGCGGTAAAGCAAAGGCTGGCGTCCGCCCGCAGGCTGCGACCCAGGGCCGCGGCCTGGTGGGCCATGCGCTCGCTCTGTTCCTGGTAATGCCGGGCGCGGGTCTGGAGGTTGGGGTCCTGAAGTGTGGTGGTGAGATCGAGGGCCATGGCCATTGCCAGATTCAGGGCGGTGGGGATGCCCAGAACCTGCAGGGCGTCGCGTAGCGAGGCATTGGGGGTGTCGGTGCGCCTCAGAGCAGTGCCGTTGGATGCATCGATCAGGCGCGTGACCAGGGATGGAATGTCCTGCCAGGCCTTCTCCAGTTCGGACAGCGAGAGTGTGTCGGCCCGCGCCCTCAATTCCCGCAGTGCGTCAAGATCGATCGGTGTAGGCAGTCTCAGCTCACCGGATTCGGCCTGTTGCAGGGCGTTTTCCAGGGCGGGCGCCTCCGGCTTGCCCTCGGCTTCTTCGCGGGACTCGGCGGTAGTCGCTCCCGTAGCCAGTATCGCTTGCAGACGGTCATGCACCAGTTCCGCCTCAAAGGGCTTGGAAATAAAACCCCGGACGCCGTAGCGAGCGGCGCGCTGGACACTCTTACGGTCCGGGTTCGCGGTGATGATGACGATGGGCGTGACGCGGCCATCGATGGCCGCCCGTCGCAGGAAGTCCAGCCCGTTCCCGTCGGGCAGCGACAGGTCCGACAGCACGAGGTCGTGGTGTGTCTCGCGCCAACGTCGCAGGGCCTCGGTAATGGAGCGCGCGTGGAAGATGTCGGAATCGGGATAAAGGCCGCGAACGAGCGTCTTCAGGAGATCCGCCATGAGATCTTCGTCTTCCAGTATCAGGATCTTCATAGGGGGTCCGGATGCTCGCGCCCACAGGGAGGTTGTGACCTTCAGGTTCGGTTGTCCGAAGGATGGGGTCAAGCGGGGACCGGCGAAGTCCCACGACCGGGTGCCCCGCGCCGGCCATGGGTGTCGCGTCAGCCGACGGTAGACCCCGCCAGCCGGGCCGCCAGGACCTCCTGTGCGGAGTAGGGGGCCTGGTCGTCGGCGGGCCGAATGCGGGTGTAGCTGCCGTCCGGTTGCAGGGACCAGGCGGTGGCGGTGTCGCGCAGATAGTTGAACAGTGATTCTTCGGCCACGCGGTCGCGAAGAGCCGCGTCGCGCACGGGGAAGGCCACCTCGACGCGGCGGAAGAAGTTGCGCGGCATCCAGTCGGCGCTGGACAGAAAGACTTCGGGGTCACCGTCGTTCTCGAAGTAGAACACCCGGGAGTGTTCCAGGAAACGCCCCAGCACCGAGCGAACCTCGATGTGGTCGGAGACCCCGGGCACACCGGGACGCAGGCTGCATATGCCGCGTACGATCAGCTGGATCTGCACCCCGGCCTGGGATGCCTCGTAGAGCGCCTGGATGATCTTTGTTTCGTTGAGCGAGTTCATGCGCGCGACGATGCGCGCGGTCTTGCCGGAGCGGGCATTCTTGGCCTCGCGTTCGATCTTCTCCAGCATTGCGTCGTGCAGGCGGAATGGCGCCTGGATGAGCTGGCGCAGCTTGGTGACCTTACCCAGTCCGGTGAGCTGCAGGAAGATGCGGTGGACGTCCTCGGTCAGCACGGGGTCCGCGGTGAGTAGGCCCAGATCGGTGTACGCCTTGGCCGTCCCGGAGTGGTAGTTGCCGGTGCCCAGGTGGGCGTAACGGGTGATGCGGTCGCCGTCGCGGCGAACGACCAGGGCCAGTTTGGCATGTGTCTTGTAGCCGACCACGCCATAGGTCACGTGGACCCCGGCATCCTGCATGCGGTTGGCCAGTTCGATGTTGTCCGCTTCGTCGAAGCGCGCGCGCAGCTCGATGACGACGGTGACTTCCTTGCCAGCCTGGGCGGCCTCGATCAGGGTTTCCACCAGGGGCGAGCGGGTGCCCGTGCGATAAAGTGTCTGCTTGATCGCGAGGACCCGTGGATCGGCCGCCGCCTGGCGCAGGAATTCCACCACCGGCATGAAGGACTGGTAGGGGTGGTGCAGCAGGAGCTCCTGCTCGCGGATGGCGGCAAAGATGCCACTGCCGGTGGCATCGCCGCGTGGCAGGGCTGGCACCATTGGCGGGAACTTGAGGTCCGGCCGGTCCACCAGCTCGTATACGGCCATCAGCCGGTTCAGATTGACCAGGCCGGTGACCTGGTAGAGGTCCTCCGGGTCCAGGTGGAATTGCTGCAGCAGGAAATCCGCCGCCTCTTGTGGGCAGTTGTCCGCGACCTCCAGGCGTACCCCAGCCCCGTAGTTGCGCTGCGGGAGTTCCCCTTCCAGCGCATTCAGGAGGTCGTCGATTTCTTCTTCCTGTACGAACAGGTCGGAGTTGCGGGTCAGGCGGAACTGGTAGCACCCAGTCACCTTCATGCCCTGAAAGAGCTCGTCCACGTGGGAATGCAGAATGGAGGACAACAGCACGAAGTCGTTGCCCCCATTACTCACTTCCGGCGGCAGGCGCACCAGACGAGGAAGCGAGCGCGGGGCCTGGACGACCGCGCGGCCGGATTCACGTCCGAAGGCATCCTTGCCTTTCAGCGTGACAATGAAGTTCAGGCTCTTGTTCAGGATGCGCGGGAAAGGGTGGGCGGGGTCCAGCCCGATCGGACTCAGCACCGGTTGCAGCTGTTCGCGGAAATACTGGCGCACCCAGTCCTGCTGTGCGGAATCCCAGTGGGTGCGGCGCAAAAAGTGGATATTCTCGGCGGCGAGGGCTGGAATCAGTTCGTCGTTGAGGGTGCGGTATTGCGCCTCCACCAACTCGTGGGCGCGTGGCGCGATCTGCCGAAGCTGCTCGGCGGCCGACAGGCCGTCCGGCCCCGGCGCCTGGACATTCAGCTCGACCTGCTGGCGCAGGGAGCCCACTCGCACCTCGAAGAATTCGTCCAGATTGGTGGAGGAAATGCTGAGATAGCGCAAGCGTTCCAGCAGCGGGAACGCCGGGTCCTGGGCCAGTGCGAGCACCCGCCGGTTGAATTCCAGCAGGGATAGCTCGCGGTTCAGGAAAAGCTCGGGTTCGGTCACGTCGTTATCCAGCATGCGTGACTCGCAGAAGAAGTGGGTCCGCAAGTCTATGACGACATTATGTCAGTTCGATGACTAGGTTTGCCGCAAGGCTGTGGCGAAGGCCCCGGGCCGCGTGCCTGAACTGCGGTGTACGAGGCCCGGCGGCTATAATTGGCGGATCAACCATGCAGAGGGCATCCCCCTGCCGTAAGGAGAAGTCCCTTGCCCGAATTTATCTTGACATTGCACGCCCGCGACGAAGCACAGCCGGAACTGCGCAAGGTCTCGGTGACGGCCGAAGGCGAACTGCCCGAATACGGGCAGGTGTGGGTCTGGGACATCCTCTATGCCCAGCAGTTGTTTGCCCTGGGCGAAGTGCAGGCGTCCCAGGATCTAAAGGAGACCCTGGAGCTGTGGGCGGTGAACATGTCCAGCAAGGTCTTCCAGCCGCACGGTCATATCCTCGCCAAGGGCTATCTGGACCTGTCCGAGGAGCTGGAGGTCGTCAGCGGTGATGCGGTGCCGAGCCCGGCGGACGGTGATCGTCAGGTGGTCGTGTCGGTCGATGGGCAGGCCGGCCAGTTGCCGGATGTCCGTGTTTCCCCGGAAAGCCTGGCGGCCGACGAGCGCCAGGCACTGGTGCTGGGTCTGGGGCAGTACTTCAACTTCGAGAACCCGATGTTCGCCCGTGAACTTCCGATTCACGTGCTGGCCATGCGCAAGTACCACGCGGACATCAATCTGCCGCATACCCAGGCCGCACTGGAGGAGGCACCCTTCTTCGCCATCCAGAAGGCGATGGAGTACTTCCAGGCCGCCAACCAGGGCACGGTCCAGTAGTCCTGCGGTCACTGCGTCTGGCCGTGAGCGCGTGCTACGGTTTCCCGCATGAGGACTGTCTACTCCGCTGCTGACCCGGTGATGGCCGGGTTCATCGAGAACCTGCTGCAGGAGGCCGGGATTCCGGCCTACGTGAACCAGGCGGGGCTGTACAGCGCCGCCGGTGAAGTCCCGCCCACCGAGACCTGGGCGCGGATCATGGTGGTGCACGAAGAGCAGGCCGAAGAGGCTCGCGCCATCATCCTGGAGTATTTCGAGGGCGAGCCGCAGCATGACGGTGAGAATTGGAAGTGCTCGCGCTGTGGTGAGGTGATTGAACCCCAGTTCACCCAGTGCTGGAACTGCGGCCGCGAAAAGCCCAAAAGCTGAACCGCCACGTTTTGAGGCCGCAGGGTCAAGGTCGTCCCGCGCGCCCGTTGCCGCCGTACTGGCTGCGAATCCGCTGGATGTAGTTCTGTGTTTCCGCGAACGGCGGCACGCCTCCATGGCGTTCAACCGCGCCCGGCCCGGCATTGTAGGCGGCCAGGGCGAGATCCAGGTTGCCCTCGAAGCGATCCAGCATAGCCGCCAGGTAGCGCGTGCCGCCGTCGATGTTTTGCGCCGGGTCAAAGCGGTCGCGGACTCCGAGCTCCGCGGCAGTCGCGGGCATGAGTTGCATCAGACCATGGGCCCCGACGCGCGAAACCGCCTGTGGATCGAAGCAGGACTCTACATGAATGACGGCCTGCACCAGCGCGGGGTCTACACCCTGGCGTGCGGCGGCGCTGCGAATGAGATCCGCGAACGCGCCCCCGCCCGTGGCGAGGGCATGCCGCGCGTGCTCGCCGCAGCGGGCGTGAGCGGTGGGGCGGCCATAGGTGGCGATGAGCTCCATGCCGCTGTCCTGCTGGCGCTGATTGGTGATCAGGCGCTCGCCTCCGGGGCCCTGAAACACAAAGACCTGACTGGGGGACCAGTCGCCGCCGCCCGTTGTCCCGGTGACCCTGCCCGAACCGCTCGGTGAGCGGATCGTCTCGTAGCTGCCGTGCTGGGGGCGTTCGTCGGTGAGGACGCGGGCACCCGAGGCGTCGCGATAGGTGAAAAACTCGGCCATGGCGGGGGCGGCCAGGACGATCCCCGCGAGTAGCGCCGTGAAGCGCAGCACGCCGTGTCCGGAATGCTTACCATGTGGCCTTGTTTGCAAGCCCTGTTCCCCCTGGCCCGGATGCCGAGCCGAGTACGGATCCCGATGACCGAGAACCCTGTCACAGTCTGCATTATGGCCCGTGAAAGCGCACGCCTTAAAGTGCGTGTTGAATGCCTGTTGTCGGGGACGGGTGTCGCGATGCCCGTGATCGAAGTATTGGAGTCGGTGGGTTCGACCAATCAGCACCTGTTGCAGGCGTCGGATCAGCGGGAACAGGCACCCCGAGCCTGTCTGGCAATGTCGCAGACGGCGGGTCGCGGCCGGCGCGGCCGCATGTGGCACACGGCGCCAGGAAAGAACCTGGCGCTCTCTCTGGCATGGCCTCTATCCAGGTCGCTTGTGCCTCCGGCCTATCCGGTGGGCGCGGGAACTGGGGTGGTTCGTGCGCTGGAGGAGTTCGGCCTCAGTCATGTCCGGCTGAAATGGCCCAATGACCTGATGGTGGGCGATGCAAAGTTGGGCGGGATTCTAGTGGAGCAACGCTTGGGAAGCGCTTCGGTTCCGGGGCGGCTAGTGGTTGGCATTGGAATTAATCTTGCGTCCGTTGAAACGCTGGATCTGGGGCGACCGGTGATCGACCTGGCGGCGCTCGGGGTCGATGTGGATCTCCTGGAGCTTGCCAGTCACGTGATCGCCCAGCAGTGCCGCCTGCATTCCGTGCTGATGAAGGAAGGCCTTGCCTCGTTAGCGCCGGAATTGGAGCGAATGGATATGCTGCGTGATCAGCCTATTGAGGTGCTCGATTCCGGTGCTCGCGGCAGGGCGCTTGGGATCGACCCGGAAAGCGGATGCCTGAAGGTCCGCTTCGAGGATGGGGTGACCCGTACGTTGCACTCGGGCGAGGTCTCGGTTCGGAGGTGTGAACATGTCTGATATCGCGCTGGTGGATATCGGCAGTACCCGAGTGAAGTGGCAGGTGCGCAGCGTCGAAGGCGGGGTGCTGGGCTCCGGTGCCAACCGTGAGCCCTCGGGTTGTGCGCGTGCCCTGGCGTCCATGGTGCGCGAGGCACCGATTGGCGCGATATGGCTTTCGCGAGTAGGGCCGTGCGAGCGTGAAGAGGCGTTCGCCAAGGCGTTGGCCGCAGTCGGCGTTAATGCCCCTGTGCATGCCGTGACCGTGACCTCAGATGGGCCGAATGGGCTGCACATCGACTACGCTCCGGGACAGCTTGGGGTCGATCGCTACTGCGCCCTGGCCGCTGCAAGGGCACGCTGTACCGCACCTGTGATCCTGGTGGATGCCGGCACGGGGGTCACGGTCGATGTGCTTGACGCGAACGGGTGCCATGCCGGGGGGTATCTGCTGCCGGGGCGCCAGCTCGGCTGGGAGGCGCTTCAGGCGCGTCTGGCCGATCGCATTGCTCCACGCGAGGCCACACAGTGGCCGGACGATCTCGAGACAAGCCCAGGGCTCAATAGCACCGAGGCCCTGGAACGAGGTTGGGGGTTGGGTCTGGCCGCTGCGCTGGACGGACTGGTTGCGCGCCTACGAACCGGGGATAGGGCCGACGCAGCCTGTTGGCTGACCGGGGGGGATGCCTATTGGCTGGCCCCATTGATGCGTGAAGAGGCCCGTATCGTCCCGAACCTGGTATTGGACGGCCTTTGGGAGTTATCTCGCTGGGACGCGACCGCATGCGCTGGCTGATCCTGTTTTTCGTTCTGCTCAACGTGGGCTACCTCACCTGGGCCTGGCATGACGGACGCCTGAACCCTGATCCCTACGGGGATGTTCCGGCCCTGGAACGTAATGGCGGCGAGCTTGAGCTGCTGGATGCCTGGCTGGAAACCCGCGTCAACGGTGATGCCGGGGCGGATCAGTAACGCGGGGAGCACGCCCTGGCCGGCGTGAGGAAGACGTGGGATCAGGCGGCTCCAAGGCGGATGGCGTTCTCGGTGTTCCAGCCGACATAAACGGCACCCTCGAATTCGATGACTGGGCGCTTGATCAACGCCGGGTGTTCCCCCATCAACGCGATCGCCCGTTCCGCGTCCAACCCCGCGCGCTGATCCTCCGGGAGCTGGCGCCAGGTGGTCCCCCTCCGGTTCACCAGGGTCTCCCAGCCCAGCCTGTCGACCCAGCCACGCAGTTGAGCTTCCTCGATCCCGTCTTTGCGAACGTCGACAAACCGATAGGACACGCCGGCCGCATCGAGCGCCCGGCGTGCCTTGCGCACGGTATCGCAGTTGGGAATGCCGTAGAGCGCGAGCTCAGACATCACGCAGCAGGGCGTTCAGGCCGACCTTGGCCTTGGTCTTCTCGTCCACGCGCTTCACGATGACCGCGCAGTACAGCGAGTACTTGCCATCCTTCGAGGGCAGGTTACCTGACACCACCACCGCACCGGCCGGCACACGGCCGTACAGGATCTCGTCGTTCTCGCGGTCGTAGATGCGTGTCGACTGGCCGAGGTACACGCCCATGGAGATCACCGCGCCTTCCTCGACGATCACGCCTTCGACCACCTCGGAACGCGCGCCGATAAAGCAGTTGTCCTCGATGATGGTCGGCGCGGCCTGCAGCGGCTCCAGCACGCCACCGATACCGACGCCGCCGGACAGATGGACGTTCTTGCCGATCTGGGCGCAGGAGCCGACGGTGGCCCAGGTGTCCACCATGGTCCCTTCGTCGACGTAGGCGCCGATGTTCACGTAGGAGGGCATCAGCACCACGTTCGGGGCGATGTAGCTGCCGCGCCGGGCGGTCGCCGGCGGGACCACGCGCACACCACCCTCGCGGAAGTCGCGGCTGGAGGTGTCGGCGTACTTGGACGGCACCTTGTCGTAGTAGTTGGTGAAGCCGCCTTTGATGAACTCGTTCTCGGCGATCCGGAACGAGAGCAGCACGGCCTTCTTCAGCCATTCGTTGACGACCCACTCGCCGCCTTTCTTTTCGGCGACGCGGGCCTGACCGCTGTCCAGCATGTCCATGGCCTCGTTCACCGCGTCACGCACGTTGGTCTCGACGTTGCGCGGGTTGATCTCGGCGCGGCTTTCGAAGGCGGTCTCGATGATGTTCTGGATATCCGACATTAGGTAATCCTTGTAACAAATTGAATGGAAATAGTTATTGGTAGAGCGAAGCGATTCGTTCTGCAGCCTCGATACAGGCTGAGGGTTCGGCGACCAGCGCCATGCGCACGTGTCCGGCCCCGGGATTGTGCCCGGTCTCGGGGTTGCTACGGGAGAGGTAGCGTCCGGCCAGCACCGTGACGCCGGCTTCGGCATACAGGCGACGGGCGAAGGCCTCGTCGTCGCCATCCGGTACCCGCGGCCACAGGTAAAAGCCCGCGCTCGGCGATTCCACGTCCATGACCTCCTGCAGGATTGGCACGACCGCGGCGAATTTTTCGGCGTACAGCGCTCGATTATCGGCGACATGGGTCTCGTCCGCCCAGGCCGCACGGCTGACGGCCTGCGTGGGTGGGGGCAGGGTGCAGCCGTGATAGGTGCGGTACAGCGCGAAGCGGTCGAGCAGGTCGGCATCGCCGGCGACAAACCCCGAGCGCAGGCCCGGCAGGTTGGAGCGTTTTGACAGGCTGTGGAACACGACGCAGCGCTCGAAGCCTGCACGACCCATGCGCGCAGCCGCCCCAAGCAGGCCGGCCGGTGGTTCCGCATCCGGGTGGTAGATCTCGGAGTAGCACTCGTCCGCCGCGATTACGAAGTCGTGCCGGTCGGCGAGGCCGATCAGCTCCTGCATCGCGGATTCGGACATACAGGCCCCGGCCGGGTTGCCGGGGTTGCAGATGTAGACCAGTTGCACCGCATCCCAGGTCGCGGCGTCGACTGCGGAGAAGTCGGGGAGGTAGCCGTTCTCCGGCGCCAGGTCGTAGAAAGCCGGTTCCGCCCCGGCCAGCAGGGCCGCGCCTTCGTAGATCTGATAGAAGGGGTTCGGCATCAGCACCCGTGCCCTGGGCTTCTGTGCGACGACGGCCTGCGCGATCGCGAACAGGGCCTCGCGCGTGCCGCTGACGGGCAGGACCTGCCGGTTGGCGTCCACCCCGTCCAGCTGGAAGCGCCGCTGCAGCCACGCGGCGATGGTCTCCCGCAGGTCGGGTTCGCCGCGGGTGGTGGGGTAGTGGTTGTAGCCCTGGAGCGCGTCGCGCAGTGCCGGTTCGACAAACCCCGGCAGCGCATGGCGCGGCTCGCCGATCGACAGGGCGATCGGCTCCCGGTCAGCGGGTTGTTCCAGGTCCGCGAACAGCCGGCGCAGGCGTTCAAACGGATAGGGCTGTAGCCGGTCCAGGCGCGGGTTCATGGCGGCTCGGGCGTCGTATTCGAGGGAAACGAAAGACCGCGCAGTATACCGGAGCCAAACACCAATGGGAGATCCACTCGCTTCCTGTGCGGCCAGTGTGGATGCACTGGTTTTGCTCTCGCGCTTGCCATGCGGCAGGCTTGGGCGTTTCCGATCGGGAGCGATGCATGGCGTGCAGCCACGACCACACGGCGCAGGGGAAGCGGGGGCTGGGTTCCTACCATAAGGGACTGCATGACCTGGGGAACGGCGCCTGGGCCTATCTGCAACCCGATGGTGGCTGGGGCTGGAGCAATGCCGGGTTGATCCGCGATGGCGAAGAGGCCTTGCTGGTCGACACTCTGTTCGACGAGCGCCTGACGGCCGAGATGCTCGCACAAATGGATGCCGCGACCGGGATCGGCGCGGGGGATATTAATCTCCTGGTCAATACGCACGCCAATGGCGACCACACCTTTGGCAACCGCCTGGTGCACCAGGCCGAGATCATTGCTTCACAGGCGAGTGCCGACGAGATGCCGGAGCTGCCGCCGGCGATGCTGGCCGGCCTGATGGCGCAAAGCGATGCGATGGGCGAGGTCGGGCAATACCTGCAGCGCTCCTTTGGTGCGTTCGATTTCGGTGGGGTGGAGTTGACCCTCCCGACGCGCACCTTCACCGGGCGGCTGGATCTTACGGTGGGCGACAAGGCCGTGGAGCTGATCGAGGTGGGTCCCGCTCACACCCAGGGGGATGTGCTGGTCCATGTGCCAGCTGACCGGGTCGTATACACCGGCGACATCCTGTTCATCGAAGGGACACCCATCATGTGGGCCGGCCCGGTGGGCAACTGGATCGCCGCGATCGACCGGATCCTGGCGATGGATGTCGAGCTGATCGTGCCCGGCCACGGGCCCATCACCGACAAGGCCGGTGCCCGGCGCGTGCGCGACTATCTGGTGTATATCGATGCGCAGGCGCGGGCGCGTTTCGAAGCAGGAATGCCGGCGGAGGAGGCCGCGTTCGATATCGCGCTGGGCGACTACGCCAACTGGGGGGATGCCGAGCGGATCGCGGTCAACGTGGACACGCTGTACCGCGAGTATCGCGGCGACACCGCCCCTCCGGACATCATGCGCCTGCTTACGTTAATGGCGCGTCTCGACGTCGCCCGTCGCCAGTAGCGCGCAACGGGCGCTCATCATCCCTTCGGGCGCGTGTACCAGAACCAGGCCAGGCGGCGCGAGCGCAGGCTCCAGGGCAGTAGCAGGGCCTGCAGCACCACCAGGATGTGCTGGGCGGGGCTGAACCAGTCCGCCTTGCGTCCCGAGGTCATCACGGGTGTCTCCAGTATCTGGAACCGCTGCCCGTGGTGGCGGCCCCAGCGCGCCATCGCGCGCGACAGGAACACCTCCTCGCCCGCATAGACCCGCTCGCTGAACCCCCCGACTGCTTCGAAGGCCTCGCGGGTGCAGAAGACGTAGCAGCCGGCGGCGAGTCCGAGCCGAGCCGACAGGGCGTTCCAGGCCGCCGCGCCCCAGCGGTAGATGCGATGGGTCAGGTGATCGAACGCGACGCGGGCTCCGCCGCCGCAGACCGCGCCGCTGTCCAGGGCGTCGAGTGTCGCGCGGATCAGATCGCCGTCCGGCCAGGTATCGGCATCGACGAACAGCAGGTAATCGCCATTGGCGATCTCGGCCCCGGCGTTGCGGGCTCGGCTGATACGGCGTTCGGGCTCGAATACGACCCTGCAACCCGCTTGTTGCGCGATCTGTGCCGTGGCATCCGTGGAGGCGTTATCGACGACGATGATCTCGCTGGTGTGCCGAATACTGGCCAGTTCCTGCTGGGTCGCGGCCAGCGTGCGAGGTAGCCACTCGGCCTCGTTCCAGGCCGGGATGATGACGGACAGCCGGGGTGCGCTGACCACGTGGGGTCAGTAGGTCGGCATGTGCGGGTCGACGTCGCGGGCCCAGGCGTCGACGCCTCCGCTGAGGTTGATCACTTGGTCAAAACCGGCCCGTTCCAGGAACCAGGCCACCTGTTGGCTACGGACCCCGTGGTGGCAGATCACCACCACTTCCTGTTTCGGGTCGAGCTCTTGATAGGTCGCCGGAATCTCGCCCATAGGCAATAGTCGCGACCCCTCGATCCGGCAGCGCTGGAACTCCCACGGCTCGCGTACGTCGAGCAGCAGCGGTGGGGTGCCGGTCTGGTCAAGGTAGTCGCAAAGTTCGCGGGGCGACATCTGGCGCATGGGGCGGGTTCCGGTCGATAGGAGCCACCACGCTAGTGGTCCGGAGAACCCACCGCAAGAAGGCATGGTGACTGAGGGCTTCCCATTCCCGACCACACTTGCGCCGCTTTGCCCGCCGGGATCGAACCTGATCGCTTGTCCGGAGGTTCGAATCCTTTGTGCCGTTCGGAAACGAAAAAGGGCACCCGAATGTGGGTGCCCTTTCTCTGGAATATGGCGCGCCCGGAAGGATTCGAACCTCCGACCACCTGGTTCGTAGCCAGGTACTCTATCCAGCTGAGCTACGGGCGCATCGTCTGAAGGCGCGCATTATCGCGATTGGCCCCGAGGGATGCAAGCCGTCCCGACCAATTCCTCGTCCTGGCGGTGGATTCGCGGCGTTCAGCCACGCGGGATCGGGTGGTACGGGGTGCTGCGCGCACGATCGTGCTCGTGCATGCGGTACTGCACGAAGTCGTCCTTGTCGTGGAAGTGCAGGAACGGGTTGCCGGCGTCCTGTTCTTCCAGCGTGGACTCGGCCTTCTCCGCGTAGTTGTGGCCGGGGTGGATGCAGGTATGGGCCGGGAGGCCTTCGCGCAGGCCGTTCAGGGTATGGAACATCTGCTCGGGGTCGCCGCCAGCGAGGTCACAGCGGCCACAGCCAAACACGAACAGGGTGTCCCCGGTAATCAGGTCATCGCCCGCGGGCATGTGGAAACAGGCCGAGCCGGGGGTATGGCCGGGGGTGTGCAGGAAGCGGATCTCGGTGTCGCCCAGGCGCATCTCGTCGCCTCCGTGATGCAGTTCCGGGCGTTCGAGGGACTTGCCCCAGAATTCGGCCTCCGGCTTGAGCAGGTGCAGGCGGGCGTTCGGATACTGTTCGAGGATCGCCTCTACCCCGTTGATGTGGTCGTGGTGGCTATGGGTGAGGAGGATGTCGGAGATCTCGACCTCGTTTGCGCGGGCCTGGCGAATGATCGCTTCGGGTTCCCATGCCGGATCGACTACGGCCCCGCGATGGCTGGCGCGGTCTTCGATCAGATACACGAAGTTTTCCATCGGGCCGAGTTCCTGGCGGTGGATGCGATAGGGCAGTGGGGTGCGGTCCATCGGGGTCTCCGTGAGTCGTTGTCGCTTTGGTATGGTCTATCCAATACCCATCCTGTATCGAGAAGGATCACGATGCCAAGTTCCGAGTCTTTGCACGTTGAATCCATGACCGCCGCAGCCGAGGCGGACTGGGAGGCGCGTTATCAGGCGGGCTCCACACGCTGGGATCGGGGTGCGGCCAGCCCATCGCTGGAGCGCTGGCTGGAGGTGACGGCGCTCGCGCCGGGTGCACGGATCGTCGTGCCGGGGTGTGGCTTTGGGCACGAGGTGCCGGCCCTGGCAGCACGGGGTTTTAAGGTCATTGGCCTGGATGTGGCGCCCACCCCTGTGGAGCATTTGCGCCAGCGCCTCGCGGCCGATGGCCTTGCCGCCGAGGTGGTGCAGGCCGATATGCTCACCTGGCAGCCAGAGATGCCCGTCGATGGCGTTTACGAGCAGACGTCGCTGTGCGCCTTACCCCCCGAGCAATGGCCGGCGTACGAGCGCCAGCTGCACGCCTGGTTGCGGTCGGGCGGTGAGCTGTTCGCCTGTTTCATGCAGACCGAGCGCGATGGTGGCCCGCCGTTTCATTGTGCGTTATCCGACATGCAGGCAACTTTTCTAGAGGAACGCTGGGAGTGGCGCGACGACCTCGGGCGCACCGATCACACCAATGGGAAGTTCGAGATACTGCGCCGGCTGATTCGGCGTTGAACCGATGGCGAGGAAGGTCCGTTAACGTGCCTGGCCGATGACCGTTCCACAGGAGGTCTCCATGTCCATTGTGCCGCCCAAGGGATTGCCAGGTATCCGGGCCGTGTTGCTGGATCTTTCCGGCGTACTCTATGTCGGAAACCAGGCCTTGGCGGGCTCGAAGATGGCAGTGCGACGCCTTCAAGAGTCGGGGGTGCCCATTCGCTTGATCACTAACACGACACGCGAACCGCGGTCGGCCATCATCCGAAAACTGCAGCAGATGGGCTTTGATTTCGCAGAGGATCAGCTTGCAACAGCACCCAGCGCGATTCGAAGCCGTCTGGAAGCAGATGGTCGTCGTCCCCTCTTGCTTGTTCATCCCGACCTCGAACCCGAGTTTTTCGACATGACCCCATCGGACCCCGATGTCGTCGTGTTGGGCGACATGGGGAAGGATTTTGATTACGCAGTCCTCAACCGCGCCTTTCGCCTGTTGATGGAAGGCGCGTCCCTGTGGGTGATGGGGACCAACCGCTATTTCCGCGAAGCGGACGGCTTGTCGCTGGACATTGGGCCGTTCGTCCGTGCCTTGGAATACGCCGCCGAGGTGGAGGCCGAGAACTTCGGCAAGCCGGACCCGCGCCTGTTCCACGCCGCCATCGAGGATCTGCACCTGGACCCGAGTGAGGTGTTGATGGTTGGGGATGACGTCGCCGGTGACATCGATGGAGCGCGCATGGCTGGGCTGGCCGCCTGCCTGGTGCGGACGGGGAAGTATCAGCAGGGAGATGAGGACCGTGCCCTCGAGCCCGGTGCGGGTGTGGCGAGTGATCTGAATGAGGTTGTCGAAGCCTTGCTCGACTTGGGGAAGACCCCTTGAGGGCAATGGGTCCGGCCAGAGGCCTTTCTGAATTTCGTGCATGAATACGATGATCCGGCGGCGGATGATCTAGGCTCAGAAGGGGAGTGTCGATCGAGTGGGCAGGGGACTATTCGATGGCTCCCCTTTACGTCAATCAAGAGGAGTACGCGATGAAGGCATGGGTCTTGGTACTGGTGGCGATGCTGCTCCCGTTAACGACAACCGCGAGCGCCTCGGAACCGGAGGGGTTCGAGGGGCTGGACCGCGAGACGTTGCAGCAAATGGTGCGTCACAGCGTAGTGAAGTTTCCTATAGAGGACGGCGTGACCATCGACGAGGCGATCGAGTCGATGCAGCTAAGGGCGAATCTCCGGAATTTCCAGGAGGTGGCGGACCTGCCGCTATCGGAGCAGGTGACTGCGATGGGAGGCGAAGGCAACTACATGCGCATACTGGCGTTTTGTGACGCCTTGATTGCCAATCAGATGGTGAAGCACGACATTATCTTTGCCAGCTTTCTGCCTTGCCGCATCGCCGTGGTGGAGGATGACGACGGCCAGGGCTGGATCGTCACCACCAATATGGACATGATGCTGTATGCCACCGATCTGCCCGAGGACCTCGAGGTGATCGCCCGCGAGGTTCGGGACACGATCTACAGCATTGTCGAGGCGGGCCGTACAGGGGATTTTTGATGGCTGAACGGAAACCGCCCGCGGCTCCTATCGGGGACGCGGGCGGTTTGTCGGAGCGGAAGTGTGTTTCGGCGGGTTAGCCGTTGGCCACCTTGCGCTTGATCATCAACGTTCCATCGGCTCGGGAGCCAGACGATTTCGGGCCAGCTGGGCCCTTCTTGCCAGCCGGGCGCTTGCCAGGGGCCGCGTAGGCCGGTCGCTTGCGGTTTGCCGGGGCCGGTCCGCGCTTGGCCGGGGCGGGCTTGCTGAAGGACTTGGGCTTCGTGCTGGTGGATTCGGATCGGTCGGTGCGCGGCTTGCGCGGAGCGGCCGGACGCGCATCGTCCTGGTTCGCAGCCTCACCCGGGCGGGGCGCCTGACGGGTCAGTCCCAGCTTGCGATTGGCCACATGGATGTTACCCAGGCGCTGAATCGCGGCGTCATCGAGCGAGGCGGGCAGATCGACGTGGCTATGATCGTCGCGCAGGCCAATCCGGCCGATATCGCGACCGTTCAGGCCACCCTCGTTGGCGAGTGCGCCGACAATCGCCCCTGGAGCCACTCCGTTATTGCGGCCGACGGGCATGTAGTAGCGGACCATGTCGGCTTCCGGTTCGCGGTCCTTGCCGCGCGAGGGGCGCTCGCCCCGCGGTTTGCTGTCGCGGCGGCTATTGCCACGCTCGGAGGGGGCAGAGCGGGCGGCTGCCAGCACCGGATCGGCGCCCTGATGGGGGCTTGCATCCAGCGGGCTGCCCGCGGTGGCAAGGGCGATCAGGGCGGTGGCGAGGTCCCGCTCGGAGACTTCGCCATTGGCCAGCAGCCGATCGACCAGCGCCTCATGCGCAGTCGCTTGTTCGGTTCCCAGCAAGGCCTGCACGCGTTCTGCAAAGCGGGTTTCTCGACGCGCTTGCACGGCGGCGCGGTCCGGCACGGCCTGTTCGCGCACCGGTTTGCCAGTGAGGCGTTCGATGTCCTTCAGCATGCGGCGCTTGCGCGGCTCCAGGAACAGGATGGCACGACCCTTTCGGCCGGCGCGGCCGGTACGGCCGATGCGGTGCACATAGACCTCGGCATCGCCGGGGGCATCAAAGTTGAATACGTGGCTAATGCGCGGGACGTCGATGCCGCGGGCCGCCACATCGGTGGCCACTATGACATCCAGGCGGCCGTCGCGAAGATCGCTGACGACGCGTTCGCGTTCGCCTTGTTCCATGTCGCCGTTGAGCGCGGAAGCCGCGATACCCATGGCGCTCAAGGCATCGGCAATCTCGACCGTGGCGGCCTTGGTGCGTGAAAAGACCACTGCGGCGTCCAGATCCGCCTCGGTCTCCATCAGGCGGCCGAGGGCCTCCATTTTGTGGCGCTGGTCGACCAGGCAGTAGCTTTGGTCGATGTCGGTCCCGGCCTCGTTACCGGCACCAATTTTGATCTCTTCCGGATCGCGCATATGGCGATGGGCAATGCGACGGATCGGGGCCGGCATGGTGGCCGAAAACAGGGTGGTTTGGCGCTCTTCCGGCGTCTGTTCCAGGATCCACTCGATCTCTTCGACAAAGCCCATGCGCAGCATCTCGTCGGCTTCGTCGAGGACCACCACGCGCAGGGTTTCAAGGTTCAGGGTGCCGCGCTTGATGTGATCCACGACACGACCCGGTGTGCCGACCACGATCTGCGGGCCCTTGCGCAGGGCCCGCAGCTGCTCGCCCATCGGCTGGCCGCCGTAAACCGGCAGCACGTCGATACCGCCGAAGCCCTTGGCGAACTCACTCAATGCGCCCGCGACCTGGTTGGCCAGTTCGCGGGTGGGCGCGAGGACCAGCGCCTGGGGCGCGCGGTTGCCCGCATCGATCAAGTCGATCAGCGGGAGGCCGAAGGCGCCAGTCTTGCCGGTGCCGGTCTGGGCCTCGCCCAACACGTCACGGCCGTTCAAGAGCGCCGGGATGCAAGCGGCCTGAACCGGGGTAGGAGTAGCGAAGCCCATATTCGACAGGGCACAAACCAGCGACTCGGAAAGCCCGAGCTGGGCGAAGGAGGGGGAATCAGACATTGAATTACTCACACAGGCCGGAAACAAAGGCCCGGCGAAAATCGGATGGCAACTGCCAACCCGACATCATACACGAATCGGGGGCATGGGAAGAGGGAGAACGGTGAATTTCTTACGAGTCTGGACCGGGATCCAGATTTGCGACCGTTAGTAACGATCGAGTTGGGCGTCTATTGGCTTGCTACAGGGGGAATATCTCCGGTTGGTGCGAGCGTTGCAAGGTTTTGGGATGCGGCATTGTCCTAGCCATACAGTCGGGATATAGTTCGCCGAAGAAAAATTGCTGGATGTAGTATGCCGCTTAACCCGACGGATCTGTTCAATCTGCTGGCCGACCAAACTCGGTTGCGGTCCTTATTGTTGATGCAGGCGGAAGGGGAGTTGTGCGTGTGCGAACTCACGCATGCCCTAGAGATGTCTCAACCAAAGGTGTCGCGCCACCTTGCGGCGTTGCGTCAGCACAAGTTGGTACGTACTCGATGCGCCAGTAACTGGATCTACTACCGGCTTTCGCCTGATTTGCCTGCGTGGGCCTCGGAGATTCTGCAAACGGCCGCCCGGTCCGTCATGGCGGCCGAGCCGTTCACTGGTGATCGCAAACGGCTCGCCACGGCGCCTAGCCGAGTGGACTGCCGCGAGACCGCTTGAACGCCAGCAGGAACAGTCGGCCGCTGAATGCAGAACGGTCGGGATGCCTTTTAGGTTGTCCCGGCCGTTTTTCGTTTCGGCCCGCGCTCGGCCAAGTCGACGACTTAGATTGTACGGACCGCTCAGGCGGCTCCGGTGGCGCCTTCACGATCGCGTCTTGCAATATCGCGTAGTGCATGGCGAAGGGCTGGGCGCAGGGGGGCGTTGAGGTGTGCACGGATGCGGGCAGGTGGTACGCCGTGTCGGCGGGCGAACAGGCCAAGGGCATAGGCCAGGTCGTCGCGCGAGAGGGCGGCGTCTCGCTCCGCGGACGGGCCCTTGCAGGAACCGCACTGGTTCACGCGTACATGGAAAGCGGTATTGGCCAGGAATACCCCGAAGCCCATCTGCACAGCGACGAGTTCCGCGATATGAGCCTCATTGCCTTCCAATGCTGGGGGCGGATCCGCGGCGGTAGCCAGAAGGCGCAAGGCGATCTCGCGCGCAAAATGGGCGATCAATGCCTGGGAATGGGGGACCAGAGCAGGATCGTAGGGAATGCCTACGGTTCCGGGTGGCGGGGTGAACGGGTTCTGGCTCGGGCGCGCCTCACCCATGGCCGTCCAGGGAATTGGATCGTCCATCAGATTACCTGGGTGAACCAGGCGGAATGGACTGTCCGAAAGACCCGCATGGTACAGCACGCGATCAAATACGAGCTGCGCCATGGCCTGGTGCGTGTCTGCCTGGCCAGGAAAGTCCTCGGCGGTGGGTACTACCAGATGCGCTTTGCGCAGCATGGGCCCGAAGTGGGGTTCATTTCCGGCCCAGTCGAAGATGGCGTGGATCCAGGCACGGCTTTCCGGGTCAAGGGCGGGGGCGCGCTGGAACAGGCGGGGAATGAGCGAGATCACGTGAGTCACTCGGGACGGGTGAGGGCTCATTGTAGGGGATGCGATCCGGTTGTCGCGATGCCTGAGTGGCGGGATTATGGAACCGGAGGGTGCCTGAACGCAGAAAGGCCCAGGACGCGGAGCCCTGGGCCTTTCTGTGTGGATCAGGGCGCTTAGTTGAAGGCTTCGCCAGGCTTGACGCCCATGGCCTTCAGAATCATGGCCAGGGGGCAGAAGCCGGTGAAAGCGGACTGCAGCAGGTTAAAGCCGACGAACAGGGTCAGAATGAGCCACATCGGGGTGAAGACCCACGCGAGGATGGCGCTGATGATGATGACGGTGCCGGCGAAGGCCATTACGACGCGATCAATACTCATGGGTGGTGCCTCCTGGTGAAGTATTAGTAATATCTAATATGAGGGCTAGCGCCCGCGAACACAAGGGGCACCGGGGCGTGTTTTGTTGACTGCAAGCCGATGTGCCGGCCGAGCTTAGGGAAAGATCTCGCCCGGCTTGAGCCCGAGGGATTTGAGGATCTTCACCAGGGGGCAAAATCCGGTGAAAGAGGCCTGGATCAGGTGCGCCCCAATAACGACAGCGAGCAACAGCCACCAGGTGCTGGCGACCCAGGTCAGCAGGGCGCTGACCAGGACCACAATGCCGGCGAATAGCATGAAGAAGCGGTCGGTGGACATGGGTTATCCCTCCCTTTTGGTCCGAGACATATCCATGTAGATAGCACTTGCACGGGGCCAGGGCAAGCGGGCCCTGTGCCGTATGACGCAGTGCGTGCCGGACCGTCGGAGAGGCGTGTCGGACTAGCGCTCTTCGATGGAGGTGTATTCGCGGGCCGGGTAGCCGGTGTAGAGCTGCCGCGGCCGCCCGATACGCGATTCCGGGTCCTGCATCATCTCGTTCCAGTGCGAGATCCAGCCGACGGTACGCGCGAGTGCGAAGATCACGGTGAACATGTTCAGCGGAATGCCCATCGCGCGCAGGATAATGCCGGAGTAGAAGTCCACGTTGGGATAGAGCTTGCGTTCGATGAAGTACTCGTCCTCCATCGCGATGCGCTCGAGCTCCATGGCCACGTCGAACAAAGGTTGGTTGTCCGCCCCCATATCGCCCATCTCGGCCAGCAGCTCATGGGTCATCTTGCGGATGATTCGGGCGCGCGGGTCGTAGTTCTTGTACACGCGGTGGCCAAAGCCCATCAGGCGGAACGAGTCGTTCTTGTCTTTAGCGCGGGCGACGAAATCCTCCACGCTCTTGTCCGAGTGCACGATCTCCTCGAGCATGCGGATGACTTTCTCGTTCGCGCCACCGTGCAGCGGGCCCCATAGCGACGCGATCCCGGCGGATATCGCGGCGAAGGGGTTGGCCTCGGAAGAGCCGGACAGGCGCACGGTTGAGGTCGAGGCGTTCTGCTCGTGGTCGGCGTGCAGGATCAGGATTAGGTCCAGGGCGCGGACGAACACCGGATTCGGCTGGTAGGGCTCGCTGGGTACGCCGAACATCATTGCAAGGAAATTAGCGGTATAGGACAGGTTGTTGTCCGGATACATGAATGGTTGGCCGTGCGCGTACTTGTACGACCAGGCAGCGATTGTCGGCATCTTGGAGATTAGCCGGTGCGCGGCAATGCGGCGGTGTTCCGGGTTATGGACATCGACGTTGTCGTGATAGAAGGCCGACAGGGCGCCCACCACCCCGACCATGATGGCCATGGGATGAGCGTCGTGGCGGAAGCCGTCGAAGAAGCGGCGCACCGCCTCGTGCAGCATCGAGTGTTCCTTGATGATGCGCGAGAAGTCGTGCAGGTCGTCGGATGAAGGCAGGTCCCCATTCAGCAGCAGGTAGCAGACCTCGAGGTAGGTGCTTCCTTCCGCGAGTTGCTCGATCGGATAGCCGCGATAAAGCAACGTTCCTTCGTCACCGTCGATAAAGGTCACATCGGAACGGCAGCTGGCCGTGGACATGAAGCCGGGGTCGTAGGTGAAGTAGCCCAGTTCCTTGTACAGCGCGCGAATGTCCAGGCAATTCGGGCCGTGGGAGCCCTCCTGGATCGGCAGTTCGATGCTCTTGCCCGTGGTGTTGTCGGTCAGGGTGACGGTTTTGCTCATGAAACGGCCTCGTCGGAAAGGGGACGTCCGGATAGGAAGGAGTCCATGGTAAACCATCGACCGGGATTCGGCAGCGACTCTGGCGGGGCGGGCCGGGTGCTTTGGGGTTACAGCTTCCGGGATGTGTGGCGGGCGCGCTTGTCCGCGTACATGGCGGCGTCGGCGTTGTTCTGGGCCTCAGCGAGGGTGCCGCTGATGGTGCGGCATGCGTACCCGAGGGACGCGGCGACTCCTGCGTCGTGCAGTGCGGTGCGCAAGCGCTCCGCGATCTCGGGCAAATGATCGGCCGGAGTTTCGGGGAGCAGGACGGCGAATTCGTCCCCGCCCAGGCGCGCCACGACATCGACGTCACGTGTGGCACCCTTCAGGGCCTGCCCGGCCGCGGCGATGAGGCGGTCCCCGGCCTCGTGGCCGTACTGGTCGTTGGCGGCCTTGAGGCCGTCGAGATCGAATCCCATGATCCCGGCGGGTAGGTGGTGGTCCTGACAGCGCTGTTCCTCGGCCTGTAGCGCGAGCTGCCAGCCTCTGCGGTTGTAGGTCCCGGTCAGGCTGTCGGTGTAGGCCTCCAGGCGCAGTGCTTCGCGTTCGCGCTCCAGATCATCCAGTTGATGACGCAGCTGAATGAGCGATTCGACTACCGCAACGGCGGATTCGATTTCGCTCGCATGGGCCCCCAGGTTGTCCGGCAGGGGCTCTGGATGCATCGCGCACAGCACGCCGAACATGCCGTGGTCGCGATCGTTGACCGGGAACCCCACATAGCTGCCAATGGCCGGCGGATCGTCATGGGCGGCAAGGGCCTGTCGATAAGCGGGGATTTGCTGCACATCGGGTGCGATATGCGGCGCATCGCCCGCCAGCATGCGGATGCAGAAGGAGTTGCCCCAGTCAAAGGCCGTCCCGGACCCGATGCCGTAGCCGTGATCGTCTGCCCGCACGACGATCTGCTCGTCACCTTCGACCCGGGTGAGCATCCACACGTCCATCGGTACGATGCGGTGCAGCATCTTGAGGGTGTGGTCCACGCCCCGGTTGAAGGGCGAAGGGGCATCGTCGATGGGGTCCTGAGCTCGTGGCATGGCATCCGTCGCGGGTACCGGCGATCGTGGGGTCGTACTCTATTCAGCCGCTGCGGCGCCGGCTTGCCGCAGGTGGCGTTCGGCGCGTATCTGTGCCTGTTCCAGACTTCCGGAGGCCGCCTCGCGCATGGCGTAGCCCACGTTCGCGGGGATTCTTTGTCCAGCCAGGGCGTGCTCCAGGTTTTCGCTGTACTGGGCGAGGGTAGTCGCGGCGCGTCCACTGACCAGAATGCCAAATCGGGCGCCCCCCAGTCGACCGACAAACTCGCCTGGACCGACCTGGGCCTGCAGCGCCAGCACGGAGTGCACCAGTCCTGCGTCCTCTGCCTGGCCGCTCCTCTGCCCGGAAGGGGTTTGTGTGGCGAATGCCACCACGATCACACCAGCGGGCTGACCGCCAAGACGGCAGCGGGTCTCTTCAGCCTCCAGGGCCATCTCCCAGCCGCGGCGGTTCAAGGTGCCGGTGGGTGGGTCGCTGTGGGTGGCCAGGGCCGTCTGCAGGCGCAGACGGTCCAGTTCTTCCGCGTGCTGGTCCAGTCGCAGGACGTGACTAAGGGCCGTAGCGATCGCCTGGATGACCGGCTGGTGCCGAGTGATTTCGGCATCCATGGGTTTTGGGTGCAGCCCGCAGAGGGTGCCGAACAGCTTGCCGTCGGCATCATGTAGCGGAAATCCGACATAACACCCGATGCTCGCCTGTTCATTGATGGTGGCGCTTGAATAGGCCGGGACGGACTGCGCATCCGCCGCGATGTTGGGGCCTTCGCCGGCATGCATGCGGATGCAGTAGGAATGCTGCCAGTTAAAGACGGCACCGGGGCGGATCCGGGGTGCCTTGCCACGCGTGTGCAGGACGATCCAGTCGTCGCCTTCGACGCGTGTGATCATCCAGAGATTCAGCGGAACCAGATGGTGCAGGGCCTCCAGAATGGCATCGACCGCACTGGTGAAGTCATCGGCCAAAGGCGTGGCAAGGGTGGTTGCAGGCATTAGATGCTTCGCGCTACAGCCGGGGCAGGTCGGGGTGTGCGACCTGGCCGTGATGGACGTGCTCGCGGCCGAATTCGGCACAGCGGGCGAGGGTCGGGATCGCTTTTCCGGGGTTGAGCAGCCCCAGTGGATCGAAGGCGCGGCGCAGTCGGTGGAACTGTTCCAGTTCCGGGGCCGGGAACTGGGCGCACATGCCATCCAGTTTTTCTACGCCCACGCCGTGTTCTCCAGTGATTGTGCCGCCCACGGCGACGCACAGTTCGAGGATCTGCTGGCCAAATGCCTCGGCCGTTTCGAGCTGACCCGTCTGGTTGGCGTCGTAGAGGATCAGGGGGTGGAGGTTGCCGTCCCCTGCATGAAAGACATTGCAGACCCCGAGACCGTGTTCCGCCGACAGCTCGTTGATTCGGTGGAGGACGGTTCCCAGTTGATGCCGTGGGATGGTGCCATCCATGCAGTAGTAGTCCGGCGAGATGCGGCCTGCGGCCGGGAAGGCTGCCTTGCGCCCGGCCCAGAACAGGGCACGTTCGGCATCATCGCGGGCGGTGCGGACTTCGGTCGCGCCAAGATCCAGCAGTTTCTGGCGCACCACCATCACGTCCTCAGACACTTCCGCATTGGTGCCGTCCAGCTCGCACAGGAGGATCGCCGCAGCCTCCACCGGGTAGCCCGCGTGGACAAAGTCCTCAGCGGCGCGGATGGCCGCGTTGTCCATCATCTCCAGCCCCGCCGGGATCAGACCCGCAGCGATAATACCGGCCACGGCACCCCCGGCCGTCTCGACGTCATCGAAGCTCGCCATCAGGACCTGCGTGCGTTCTGCACGCGGCAGGAGCCGGACGGTGACTTCGGTGACGATGCCGAGCATGCCCTCGGAACCGATCATGAAGGCGAGGAGGTCCAGACCAGGGGTGTCCAGGGTCTTGCCCCCGAGGCGGACGACTTCGCCGTCGAGGGTGACGATCTCCAGGCCGGTTACGTTGTGCACGGTGAGCCCGTACTTCAGGCAATGCACGCCCCCGGCGTTTTCTGCCACATTGCCGCCGATGGAACAGGCGATTTGCGAGGAGGGATCCGGGGCGTAGTACAGACCCTGCGGCGCCGCGGCCTCGGAGATCGCGAGGTTGCGCACGCCGGGCTGGACGACGGCACAGCGATTGTCGGCGTCGATCTCCAGGATGCGGTTGAAACGCGCCATCGACAGCAACAAGCCGGTCTCGCTCGGCAAGGCCCCACCGGACAGGCCGGTGCCGGCGCCGCGTGGAATGATCGACACACCATGCTCGCGGCAAAGCCGCAGGCACGTCATCAGTTCGTCACGGGTTCGGGGGAGGGCGACGGCCCCAGGGATCTGGCGATAGGCCGACAGCCCGTCGCATTCATAAGCCCTCCGCTCGGCCTCCTCGATGACGAGCGCGTCGTTGGGCAATGCATCGCGCAGCGCATCCACTACCGCCGCGAGTGCCTGGGTGGCAGCCTCCATATGCTTGAGCGGGGACACGGCATTCATAGGGGTGATGGTAGGGGCTCGCTGGGTCCATGCTGGGTGATCGCATAAACTGTACGTCTTTTCCAGGGGCGAGATGCAATGATGAGCGTGGGGATCGGTTCCTAGGGAGACGCTGATTTAATCGCGCGTCCGCGTTGGTGCCCCCTGTTTTCCGAGACAAGGCGCGTCGTGCAGCGGGTAGTGGTTCTACCCGCCCGTTTCTGATGGATTCGGGGCGCAACGCAGGATCGGGGAACAGGGGGCGCCAACCCCGCAAACCATGGAAAGCAGGGGCTCGGCCGCCCGTTGTTGATCAAAAACGGGCGCGCGCACGGCGTTGCGGCTCCTTTGTGCAGAATGACTGCGCGGCAGTCACCGCGCCTTGTTCGCACGCAAAAGCGACTCGAGCGCGGACGCGCGATTAAATCAGCGTCTCCCTAGCTGGTCGTGGCCGTTGGGGGTGCGCTGGGGTCGGCGTTGCGCCTGGGCATGCAGGAATGGATGGTGCCTGGGGGCGGGGCCTTGCCTATATCGCCACGAGCCTCCTGCGTTGTGTGTTGGCGGCGGCGGCCGGGCTCTGCGGGGTCCGCTTTGTGCTGGGCGCCGGACCGGTTGCTTCGTAAAGCCGTTCCTACAGGCCAGGGCCTGGCGTGGACGCCACCGGGCCGCAACCGTAGACTTCCCCGTCGTTCCCTCAAACCGGTATCGGAAACCCGCTATGCTTGATATTCGCAGCCTGCGCCAGGACCTGGACGCGACCGCCACGGCGCTCGCTCGTCGTGGCTATACCCTGGATCGTGACCGCTTTGAGAGCCTGGAAGCGCGGCGCAAAGAGCTCCAGGTGCGCACCCAGGAGCTGCAGGCGGAGCGCAATACCCGGTCCAAGGGGATTGGGCAGGCCAAGGCGCGGGGCGAGGACATCGAGCCGCTGAAGGCCGAAGTTGGACGCCTGGGCGACGAGTTGAAGCAGTGCGAGACCGACCTGCACGAGGTGCAGCAAGACCTGGACGCGTTGCTGATGCAGATCCCCAATCTGCCCCAGGCGGACGTGCCCGACGGGCTGGACGAAACCAGCAACGTGGAGATTCGTCGCGAAGGGACGCCGCGTACCTTCGATTTTGCGCCCCGCGACCATGTGGATCTCGGTCTGCCCGGCGGCTGGCTCGATTTCGAGGCGGCCGTGCGGGTGGCCGGGTCGCGCTTTGTGGTGATGCGAGGGGAGATGGCGCGCCTGCATCGCGCCCTGACCCAGTTCATGCTGGATCTGCACACCACTGAGCACGGGTATCAGGAGACCTACGTCCCGTACCTGGCCAACCCGGAATCCCTGGAGGGGACGGGGCAGCTCCCGAAGTTCGACGCGGATCTGTTTTCGGTGGACTGCGATCAGCGCTATCGCCTGATCCCCACTGCCGAGGTGACCCTGACCAACCTGGTGCGCGAACAAATCCTGGAAGCGGACGGGCTGCCCCTGCGAATGGTGGCGCACACTCCGTGTTTCCGTTCCGAGGCGGGTAGCTACGGTCGCGACGTTCGCGGACTGATCCGCCAGCACCAGTTCGAGAAGGTGGAGCTGGTGCAGATCGTGCGACCTGAAGACTCGGAGGCGGCGCTGGAGGGCTTGCTCGGACACGCGGAGAAGATCCTGCAGGCGCTGGAGCTGCCGTACCGGGTGATGCTGCTGAGTGCCGGGGATATGGGCTTTGCCGCGGCGCGCACCTATGACCTCGAGGTCTGGTTGCCCGCTCAGGAGGCCTATCGCGAGATATCCTCGTGCTCGAATTTTGAATCCTTCCAGGCGCGGCGCATGCAGGCACGCTTCCGCCCGAAGGCCGGAGAGCGGCCGGAATTGGTACACACTATCAACGGCTCCGGCGTGGCGGTCGGCCGCGCCCTGGTTGCGCTGTTGGAGAACCACCAGCAGGCCGATGGCTCGATCCATATTCCGGAGCGGTTGCGCCCTTATCTCGGGGGAACCTCGGTGCTGGAGCCGCCGTCCGAATAGCAGGCCCATCCGGAGTGACCCCGTGAAACCTTCTCTGCCCGGAAATCATCGCTTCGGCGTTCTCGCCACCCTGGTGCTGTTCTTCATGGCGCTGGCGATCCTGCCGACGGCCGCGGCGGACGATCCGGACGAGGACGAACTGCTGGAAGAAGGGCTCGTCTTCGACGACACCCCGCGGCCGATTGGCTTGCATACCCCTGAATGGTTTGAACTGAGTTTTCTCGATCTGCGGGAGGACCTGGAAGACGCCGTGGAGCAGGGCAAGATGGGGCTGGCGGTGTACTTCGGGATGGACGACTGCCCCTATTGCGAGGCGCTGTTCGACAAGAACTTTTCCCAGGATGACATCCGTGACTATCTGTCTTCGCACTTCAATGTGGTGGCAATCGATGCCCTGGGAACACGCGAGGTCACGGATCTTGATGGCGAGACCTGGCTGGAGCGGCGTTATGCCGCCGAGCGGCGCCTGAATTTTACCCCGTCCATTGCCTTTTATGACGCCGAGGGTGAGCGGATTCACCAGATGCGGGGGTATTATCCGCCGTACCGGTTTCGCGCGTTGCTGGAGTATGTGATCGACCGCCACGATAAGGAAAAAAGCTTCCGAGACTATCTGGAGCGGGCCGATCCACCGCCCAAGTTTGATCTGGATGACATCAACGAACGCGACTTCTTTGTGAACCCGCCGTATGCGCTGGATCGCAGCCGGATTCCAGCGGATCGTCCGTTGGTGGTCTTCTTCGAACGCGAGGCCTGCCATGCCTGCGATATCCTGCATTCCGAGCCCTTGCAGGATGACGCCGTGTTAGAGCGCATTGCGATGATGGATGCGGTGCAGCTAAACGCGGACGATCCCGATACGCCCGTGCTGACGCCGGCGGGGGAGCGTACCAATGCGAAAGAATGGGCGGCGGACCTGGACGTTCACTGGGCGCCGACCATGATCTTTTTCGACGAGAAGGGCGAGGAGATCATCCGGATCGACTCCGTGGTCCACCTGAATCGTCTGCGCAACGTGATGGACTATGTGCTGACGCGCGGTTACGAGGAATTCCCGACGTTTGAACTCTGGCGTGCGCAGCAGCCGGCGCGCCCCTGACACTGCAAAGAAAGGCCTACATCGTGCACTTCGAACGTGATTTCGTGATCCGTAACCGGGATGTCCTGGAGGGCATCGTCGCCCGTTCTCATCGCGTGGCGCTGGGCATCTTCGTGCTGACGTTTGCGGGGTATGGTGGTGCGGTCTGGCTGTGGTTCCAGGACAATCTCTGGGGCGCGCTGATCCTGGCGACGGTTAGCTACTTGGTGTTTCGGCAGTTCCGCATGCTCGCACTGGGCATGGCGCGTATGCCCTTGCGGGGCGATCCAGAGGCGGTGGAGGCGCTCCGCGCGATTGATGTCGCGTTGGACCAGGACAAGCCACACCCCGTGCTGGCCGAGGTGGAGGCCCACCTGCGGGCGCTGGAGGATGAACCGCCCAGCGCCGAGGAGCGCCGCACGGCGGCGGACCAAGACGACACAAAGTAGGGACTGCTCGGGGCGGCGCTACCACGCCCACTAATGGGGGTCAGAGTTCGACCGGCACGCCCAGCTTCTGCTCGATCACGCGCACCAGGGTCGCGTGCAGCTCCTCGCCATTACGATCGTCGATCCAGGCGCCTTCCTCGTCGGAATAGCCGAAGTGGGCCGGCCCTTCGGGCGAGGACAGCCAGATCTGCTGGGCCGCCTCCTGACGATTGAGGATCATCTGGGCGCCGTCGTCGAATTCGATCGTCATGACCCCATCGATCAGGTCGATGTCCAGATCGTCCAGGGCGCTCTGGTCGCTCAGTCGGGTCTGGATGTCGTCCAGGGTGTTTTCGGCAAATACGGCAAAAGACGTCTGGCTCATGGAATTCTCGGTACGTTGGTGAAATGCGGACAGGCCGCGCCCCGGTGGGGCGCTGGGTTGGGAGTATAAGTCAGGCGCGCCAGGCGGCGATCGCCAACCCTAGCCAGCCCAGGATGAAGGCAGTCCCGCCCAGTGGCGCGATCGCACCGAGAATGCGCGGCGCCCCAAGTGCCAGGGCGTAGAGGCTGCCGGAAAAGAGCAGGATACCGATCACCATGGCGATGGCGCTGGCGGCGGCCCAGCCATGCGCCAGGTGGCTCCACAGTGCCGCGATCAGCAGCAGGGCCAGAGCATGGATGAAGTGGTATTGCACCCCGGTATGCCAGGTGGCGAGGGCGTGTTCGGATAGACGCTCCTGCAGGGCGTGGGCCCCGAAGGCGCCGAGGATGACCGCCACGCCAGCGAGCAGGGCGGCGATCGTAATGATCGGCCGTATTAGCGGTTCACTTCCGCCCATCAGGCGTCGTCGCCCATCTCGCGGTCGATGTCCTCGCCAGCGACCCAGCCATGTTCGCGGGCGCGATCGATCGCTTCCTGGTGGATGCGTTCGTGGCGCTCACGGAGTTCCGCGGGCAGGTTGCTGATGCGCAGGTCGTACTTGTCCCACTCGGCGTTGACCTGGTCGTGGAGCATCTGGATGCGGGAGACATCCCAGCCCTCGCAGGTCTCGGTTTCGGGCAGGATGCCGAATACCCAGGCATCGCGGATGAAATTGCCGATGGGCGTCATGCCGGCGTACATATCGTTGTACAGGCCGACGTAGGAGCGGTTGGAGCGTTTGGGTGCATTCATGCCGCATAGTGTAGGCGTGCACTCCGCCCAGGCAAAGCGATTTCGCAACGGCCCACAGACCCACCATGAGAGGCGAACCGTGCAGGTCCCGAATGACACCCTGGCGCGGGTGCGAATCCGCGCCCTGATCAAGTTGATGGTTTTCGGCGCAGTCGCCTTGTTGGTGGTCGTGCTGTTGAGCTACGCGCTCTCACGCCCGGGCGATGCTCGCGGCGAGACCTTGCGTGTGGACCTGCGAGACATCGCGCCCGGTGAGGCGAAACGCCTGGTATGGGAGAGCCGGCGGGTGCTGGTGGTGCATCGGGATGCCGCGTGGCAGGAGGCGTTAGCCGACGATGCAGATCTCGCCGACCCCAATGCCCGGAGGGGGCAGCAGCCGGATGGCCTGACGTTGCCCCTGCGTAGTTATCGCCCGGAATGGCTAGTGGTGATCGGCGAAAGCACCGATTTGGGCTGCGAACTGAATCTCGTGCACCCCGAAGAAGCGGAAGGCTGGTCCGGTGGGTTTGAGGATCGCTGCCGGGGGGGGCGGTATGACGGGGCGGGACGCGTCTATGCCGATCAGCCGGCGCGTAGAAACCTTCCAATTCCGGAATATCGCCTGTCCGGTGATGATCAACTCATCCTTGGAGGTTCCTGACGCTCGCAGGCTCAGGGGGCTTGAAACGCGGGATAGAGGTCGAAGCGCACGCTCTTTCCTTTCACGCTGGCCTGAGGCGTGTCCGGCCCGATGGCTGGGGCGTGCAGGGGCCGTTTAACGATCACGCGGCGTTCGACTCCTGCGCGTAGGGTGGCGAGGGTCTGGTCGGCATCCGGGTCGGCCGCATCCGGCATCAGCGCCTGAATCAATTGCATGTCCTTTTTTACGGCCGCTCGCTTGGCCCGTTCCGGGAACATGGGATCAAACACCGCTGCGGTCGCCGGTGGTTCCAGCTGGCTCGGGTTGGCCGGGCCTTCGAACAGGGTGATGCGTTCGATGATGGTTGCCAGCTCGGATGTTCGGCTCGCGCGCGCAAGCGCATCGGCAAGGAGCCGGTACACCACCGGGTGGCGCTCCCAGGCGGTGACGCGGAAGCCATGCGCCGCCAGGAGCAGGGTGTCGCGGCCGATGCCGGCGGAGGCGTCAATGACATGGCTGTCGCGCGGCAGCTTGCCGAATGCGCGGATCAGCCCCTCGCGCTGATGCCCGGCATGGGCGAGCCGATAGCCCTGGCGCCCGGCGGCAAAATCCAGGTGAAGCCGCAAGGGTGGACGGCGATCGGTGCGCAGGAGCGCAAGCCCCTCGGGGCCGAGCTCCAACGTCAGTTCGGCCTCTCCCGAATGCTGATAACCAAGTGCCTCCAGTGTCTCGCGCAGGGCGCGGGCTTCGGCCTCGTGCCCCAGGATCGCTTGTACTGTGAGCGGCATCGGGTGTCAGTAGTGGGGCGGGGGTGGCTCGGCGCCCTCGGGTCCGCCGTTGCGTTCTTCCAGCTCCCGGAGCCGGTCCCGCAGCCATTGCACCTGCTGACGTAGCTCACTGTTGGCCTGTTGTAGCGCCAGCTGAACGCGGGCCTGTTCCTCCTGGGTGTATTCCTGATGGGCCAAACGGACTTCCAGGTCCTCGATCCGTTTTTGCAGGCTTTGCGGGTTCATGCGTGTCACTCCACCACGTTGCGCGGCTTTCCGCTGGCAAAGGCTCGGATATTCGCGGCCAGCTCGTTGATCACCCGCTGACGTGCCGAGTGGGCCGCCCAGGCCGTGTGTGGCGTCAGGACCAGGTTGGGGATGTCGTCGGCCAATAGCGGATGATCAGCGGGAGGTGGCTCGGGCTCGACCACGTCGATGCCGGCACCGCCCAGGTGGCCGCTGCGCAGGTGCAGGGCCAAGGCTTCGGGGTCGACCAGGCCCCCACGGGCCGTGTTCAGAAGCAAACTGCCCGTTCGCATGCGCTGCAGGGCGTCGTTGTTGATTAGATGTCGGGTTTCCGGGGTCAGCGGGCAGTGCAGGCTGATGACGTCACACTGCGCCAGGAGTTCCTCCAGTGGCATACGCTCCTGTGACCCGGAAGTCTGGTGTGCTCGGGTAGGTTCCAGGCTCTCGGCCACGCGAACCTCCATGCCAAAGGCTTCGGCGATGCGGGCGGTCGCCTTTCCGAGGACGCCCCACCCGACGATGCCGATGCGCATGCCAGCCAAGGTGCCAATCGGATGATCCAGGAGGCAGAACTGATCGGATTGGGACCAGCGTCCGGCACGAATATCGGCGCGATAGTCGTCGAGTCGGGTGACCAGTGTGAGCAACAGCGCAAAGACATGCTGAACCACGGAGTCCGTTGCGTAGTCGCGGGCGTTGCTGACAACGATCCCCAGCCGCTGGGCGGCCTCTACGTCGATGTTGTTGGTGCCGGTTGCCGCGGCGCAGATGAGTCGCAGCTTGGGTGCAGCGGCCAGTGCATCCGCATCCAGCTCGACCTTGTTGGTGATGACGACCTCGGCTTCATGGATGCGTTGAGTGAGTTGGCCGGCTTGCGTGCGCTCGTGGAGGGCCCAATGCGGCAGGCAGTCCTGAAGCTCGCTCAGGTCAAGGTCACCACGGTTGACGGTGGCGAGATCGAGAAAGACGCCGTGCTGAGGCTGGTTCATGGTCGGGGTCCAATGAAAAAGGGCCCCGCGCAGCGGGGCCCTGGATCGCGTTCCTGCGATGCCGTACTCGCTGAAACCTAGTTGTCGCCCATGAAGGCGTGGAACAGGTTCAGCAGGTGCAGGAACATCACGTAGAGGTTCGCGTACAGCGAGACGGTCATCACGACGTAGTTGGCCTCCTTGTCGTGGATCATTCGGCTGGTGTCGAACAGGATGGCCGCGGACAGCAGAAGGACGACGCCGGTCGAGATCGCGAGCGACAGGGCTGGGATCGCCAGGAACAGGTTGGCGACAATGGCCAGCAGCGCCACCACCAGGCCGACGACGAGGAAGCCGCCCAGGAAGCTGAAGTCTTTCTTGGTGGCCAGTGCATAGCCGGAGAGCGTGACAAACGCGACGGCGGTCGCGGCGAAGGCGTTCCCGACGATTTGCGGCCCGTTCGGGAGGCCCAGGTACATGCTCAGGATCGGGCCGAGGAAGAAGCCCAGCACGCCCGTGAAGGCGAAGGTGAGCACCAGGCCCAGGACAGAGTTGCGCGCGGCATAGATAGCGAACGGTCCGCCAATCAGGACGCCGAGCATGAAGATCCAGTGCACCGGCGGCGCGTTGACCGCCATGGCGATGAATGCGGTGATCGCGCTGAAGGCCAGGGTGAGCGACAGCAGCATGTAGGTCTGCCGGATCACCTTGTTGGTGGAGATGGTCTCGCTGATAGAACCCGTACTCGACGGATTGCGGCTGGAGCGGACGATCTGGTCTCGGGACACGGGACAACTCCTTCAGTGGGTTCGAAACAGCAATTAGTGTAGCGAGAAGTGCGGATGGTTGCAGCGTTTCCATGGTCCGCTCGTGGCATCGGCCGGACCATGGCATGAATCCGCCTGCGGGCGTTACTTGATGGGCTCGCCAGCCTTTTCCGAAACCGTCTTCACCGCGTGATCGGTGGACTTGAAGATGTTGTCCTTGCCGATGATCTCGTCGAGCCCGGTGCGCTGCATGACCTCCATCACCTGGGCCTTCACACCAGCGAACACCAACGTGATCCCGCGGGCCTTCAAGCGGTGCACCAACTGATGGATGACCTCCTCGCCGGAGGCGTCGATCTCATTAATGCCCTTGCCGACCACAATCAGGTATTTGGCCTGCGGATGGCGGGCCAGAAGGTCCAGCACGGCATCCTCGAAGTAAGGCACGTTGGCGAAGTAGAGGGAGCCATCGAAGCGCATCATGCCGACCTTCTCGTTGGTCTCCAGGCCATAGCGCTGGGCCTCGCGCAGGGTGCCGTCCTCGTAGCGCGCCAGTTCCGAGACACGCGGCTGCATGGTGCGGTACAGGTACAGCACGATCGCCAGGCCGGCACCGATGAGGATGCCGTAGTCCAGGTTGGGTGCCATGGCCAGCGTCGCGACAAAGGTGACAATCGCGGCGGCCCCGTCGTGCTTGTTGGCCACCCAGGCATGCTTGATGGCTTTGAAATTAATGAGCCCGACGACCGCCATCATGATGATGGCCGCCAGCACCGCCTGTGGCAGGTGATAGATCAGAGGCGTCAGGAACAGGAGTGCCAGGCCGATGATCACGGCCGTGATCACAGAGGCCAGCCCGGTTTTCGCACCCGAGTTCAGGTTGACCGCCGATCGCGAGAACGAGCCGCTCACCGGATAGCCCTGGGTGAAGCCCCCTGCGATGTTCGCAAGGCCCTGACCCATCAGCTCCTTGTTGGGGTCCAGGCGTTGCCCGGTACGGGCCGCCATGGCTTTCGCAATCGCAATGGCCTCGGTAAAGCCGACCAGCGCGATGACGAAGGCGGTGGTCAAGAGGGTAGTGACCGTTCCAAAGGTGATTTCCGGTGCCGAGAAGTTCGGCAGACCCTGAGGCACATTGCCGACTACGGCGCCACCCCCATTGAGCTGAACGCCATCTTCGCTGACGCGCTCGACGCGCCAGTTGGCGGAGTCTGCCCGTTGGCGTTCGGCGTCGGTGAGGTGCTCATCCGCGATGAAACGCGCCGGTTCATCGTTCTCGCCCGGTACGCGGCGCAGCCTGATGTCGCGGATCTCGTCACGCTTGTTGGCGAGTTCTGGACGCAACTCGTCGCGTTCCAGGCGCAATTGGTCGGCTTCGTGGCGTAGACGGACTGCCTCGGCGCCGTCCAGCCCCTGTGCCTCCGCTTCCAAGTTCCGGATCTCCTCATCGAGCTCGGCCAGGCGGCTGCTCTCGCGTTCGATGGCCTGGGCTAGCGTGACCACCTCGGCCGGTGCGATCTGGTCCACGGAGGTCTCGGCCTTGCGCTCGTAGCCAATGGCCCAGCTCAGGACAATGGCGACAACGACGGCGACAAGGACGCCGGGAACCTTCGGGGTGAAGCGCTTCATCAGGACCATCAGGGCGATGGCACCCAGGCCGAAGATAAGCGTCGGCCAGTGAACGCTGCCTAGCTCCAGCACCACGCCCCAGAGGCCGAGCAGGAAATGACCGCTGGTGTCGATGGGCACACCCAGCAATTTGTTGACCTGGGACAAACCGATGATGATCGCGGCCGCATTAGTGAAGCCGACGATGACTGGGTGCGAGATAAAGCTGACGAGCGCGCCCAGCTTGAACAGACCCAGTACCAGCTGCACCACGCCGACAATGAATGCGAGTGCGATCGCCAGGGCGACGAACTCGGTCGACCCCTCGGCAGCTAGTGGCACCAGGGCCGACGCCGTAAGCAGCGAGACGACGGCCACCGGGCCGGTGGCGAGCTGGTTGGATGAGCCCCACAGGGCCGCGACCATCACCGGCAGCAGGGACGCATAAAGCCCGTACACCGGCGGCAGACCTGCCAGCTGTGCATAGGCCATCGACTGGGGAATCAGGACCAGAGCGACCGAGATGCCAGCGATGAAATCCGCGTTGAGGGTTTGCTTGGTCGGACGCCAGCTCAGGAAAGGAAACACTCGCAGCAGCATCGAATTCATCGGGTCACTCGCTCGGCCGGTTCGTGATAATGGACGACGGCCGGACCGATATTGCGGCGCCGGGGATGGTGCGTCCGGGCCGGTCGGCTGCCAGGGCCGTCGTCACTGAGATGGCAGCCAGGTCTGAGCCCGAAGCGTGGGACGGGCACAGGCGGAAAGGAGTCCGCAATTATAGAGGCCTATTCCATTTTCTTCTATCTAACTTGTTCAATATGACGCATACCACATGAGCTATGGATGGGTATTAGCAAGTGCGGGGAAGTGTGAGGAGAGGGGGGATTGAATATGGCGGAGAGGGAGGGATTACTGCGGCGCGTAGCGCCTTGCCCTTCGGGTCGTCACACTCCGGTGACGCTCTGGCATCGCTGCGCGCTGCCAGTCGAACCATTGTTGTCGATTCCTCGGGTTCGAATCTGTGGCCGGCTACGTTTCATGTGTCAGGCGGCAGCTCGGACGCGGTTGCTTAATCTGGCGGAGAGGGAGGGATTCGAACCCTCGAGGGGCTTTCACCCCTGCCGGTTTTCAAGACCGGTGCAATCGACCACTCTGCCACCTCTCCGAGGTTGGGCATTGTCTGGCAAGGGGGGCGGCCTGGCAACCGGGGTGGTACTGCGTGGCCTGCCGGCCACGAGAGGGAGGGATTTGGGCCTGCGGTTTTCATTTGGCTTGAAGGGCAGTGCCAGCTGGGTATCAGGCTCATGTGGCGGCCCGTTACCAATTCGCCGGGAGGCTAATAGGCGGCCTTGGAATGCTTGACGCAGGCCCGGTGTGGCCCTAATCTTGTGCGCGTTCTGGGCGGTTAGCTCAGCGGTAGAGCACTGCCTTCACACGGCAGGGGTCACTAGTTCGAACCTAGTACCGCCCACCAGCATTATCAAAGGGTTAGGTCCAGCGGGCCTAGCCCTTTTTTGTTGGGGGTGCGGCTGCCCGCGCACGGTCAAGCAGCAGGTGCTTCTCCGCTTCATTGGCAGAGCGCTCGGCAGCCCGCCGGAACGCCGCTGCCGCGGCCTCGCGTTCGCCGCAGCGTTCCAGGAGGTCCCCGCGTACGGCGTGCAGAGGCACATAGCTGGACAGTGCCCGGGCATCGATGTCGGTGTCGAGCGCCGCCAGTACGTGCGCCGGGTCGTCGAACTGGGCGGCGGCCTGCGCTTGATGGATGCGTGCGGCCGGCGATCCCGTGGTCGTGAACAGCGTTGCGTAGTGAGCGGCGATCTGCGGCCAGTCGGTGGCGGCAAAGCTGGGCGCTGTCGCATGGCAGGCGGCGATGGCAGCCTGCAGGCGAAATGGGCTCGGCCCGGCGTTCTGATCTCGGGCGAGCCTGTTGGCACGGGACAGGGCGATCAGGCCACGGCGGATGCCGCCGCGATCCCACGTGCCGCGATCCTGGTCCTTCAGCAGCACTGGGTTGCCTTGCGCATCCATGCGCGCGGCCAGGCGCGCGCCGTGCAGTTCGATCAGGCCGAGCAGTGCCTGGGTCTCGATATCCTCGGGGATGGCCTGTGCAAGCACGCGGGCCATGCGCAGTGCCTCATGACAGAACTCGCCGTGCGTCCAGGCGTCGCCCTGGCTGGCCACATGGCCTTCGGTAAACAGCCGGTAGATCACTTCGTGCACGGATCCCAGGCGTTCCCGGCATTCGGACGGCGATGGCGTTTCGAACCGGACGTTGGCCTGGGCGAGTTTACGTTTGCCGCGGACGATGCGCTGCGCGATGGTGGTTTCGGAGACCAGAAAGGCGCGGGCGAGGGCGGTGTTGTCGAGTCCGGCGAGGGTGCGCAGAGCGAGTGCGCAGCGGGTGTCGGGGGGGAGGACCGGGTGGCAGGCGATGAACAGCAGGGCGAGCGTGTCGTGACGGACATCGTCGCTCCATTGGGGCGTCGATGCCCCCAGGTGGCTGCATGCGATTTCGTGACCGTAATTGGCGACGAGGGCATCGCCCCGATGTTCGCGGCGCAGGTGGTCGACCGCGCGGTTGCGTGCCGTATGTAGCAGCCACGCGGTCGGGTTTTCCGGGATTCCCTGGGTGGGCCAGTGTCCGAGGGCGGCGATCAGGGCATCTTGTGCCACGTCTTCGGCGAGGGCGTAGTCGCCGCTCCAGCGCGCCAGGGCCGCCACGATGCGGCTCGCATCCAGACGCCAGATGGACTCGATGCGGCGCTGGATATCCCGCATCCCGGGTGCTGGATGTGCACCGGATTGGTCGCGGCCGCTCACCGTTCCACCAGTACCTCGAAGCCGCCCCAGAACATGCGCTGCAGGTCGAACGGTGGGTCCTGGTCCGGCGTTTTGTCCGGGCACGGCAGGCGCGGGTCCGCCATGACGTCGGCATTGACACGATCCCGATGCTCGCGTGATTCGAAGCGGATCCACGAGAACACCACCGTTTCGTTGTCGCGTGCCTGGACGCTGCGCGGGAACGACGTCAACTCGCCCGGCGCGACGTCATCAGCCACGCACTCGATGACTTCCAGTGCGCCGTGCTCGCGCCAGATCTGTGCGGCGAGATCAGCCTGCTGGCGGTAGTCCTCGATCCGGTCTCGTGGAATCGGTATTACATAGCCGTCAACGTAGTTCATGGTCTGGCTCCTTTGGGGGAATCGGACGGGATGTGGACGGGTGCCCGGGCGTGCCGGACCCCGGTCGTGCGGTAGGGGACAGTGTGCTGGTCTGGACTAACGATCATCGTATGCACCCTGCAGGGCAGCGAGATCGACCTTCTTCATCTTGAGGATGCACTGGGTGACCCGGCTGAGCTTGTCCGGATCGGGATCTTTCAGCATGTGGGACAGCTGTTCGGGGACGATATGCCAGGAGATCCCGTATGGATCCTTGAGCCAGCCGCATTGCTCGGCTTCTGGAACGGCCGACAGGGATGCCCAGCGCTGGTCGATCTCCTGCTGGTCGGCGCAGTTCACGACGAACGATATGGCCTCGTTGAAGCCGAAATCGTGCTCCTGCGCGCTGTCCATAGCGGCGAACCATTGGCCTTCCAGCATGAAATCGGTGAACATCACCGTTCCTTCGCGGTCGGGTTCCATGTCGCTGGGGTAGCGGACGAGCTGCCCGCGTTGCGGATGGCGAAACTTCCACAGGTAGAAATCGGATGCCTCTTCCGCCTTGCCGCAGACGTTTCCAACAAACAGCAGCGACGGAATGATTGGCGGGCGTTCTTCCCCTCGCGGATCGGTCAGGATCAACTGCCATGACAGCCCGAACCGGTCCTGAATCCAGCCGTAGCGCTCGCTGAATGGATAGCGGTCCAGTGGCATGAGTACCTGGCCGCCGTGGGCAAGCTTCGCCCAGATCTCGTCGATCCGTGCTCTGGCGTCGGGATCACGCGAGGGGTCGAAATTGACCATGAACGAGATCGACGGGTTGAATCGGAACATTGAGCCCGCGTTGATCGCCATGAACGCATGACCCCATAGAGCGAACGACACGACGTCGCAGTCGCCCCCCGGTGTGTCATGTAGCGTGGTCAGGTGTGTGATGCTCGAGTCGGGAAAGATCGAGCAATAAAAGTCCGCCGCCTCCCGGGCCTCGTTATCGAACAAGAGGTGGGGAACAATGATTTGGGGTGCGTGGCTCATGGCGTCTCGTCTCCTGTTTCGGAGCGCTTGATCGCGAAGGACCCCGTGTGGGGAACCTCGGTGTTCCCCAGGTTGGTGCCCGCGTGCGATGGGGGTGCATTGCGGGGATTGTTCAGGGGCAAGTCGAAGTGGAGCACGTCCTCGCGCTGGCCCAGGCCGGTGTAGAGCGCTATCGCGGCATTGTCGGTGCGATCGGCCTGGACGAATACCACCCAGGCACCCAGCTCGGCGGCGATGGCCTGGGTGTGGCGGATCAGGGCTGTGGCAATGCCGCGTCGGCGGAAGTCGTCGGCCACGGCGAGGTCATAGATGTAGACCTCGCTGCGGGCCTGTTCGATCTTGTCCAGGACATAAGCGACCAGACCGCCGACGACCTGACCTTCCGTTTCGGCGATCAGGGCGATGAACGTTTCTCGAGCCAGCAAGCGCTTGAGGTACTCGTCGGAGGGACGCGCACCCGAGTAGGTGTCCGGTTCCCCAAACACGTCCGCAAACAGATCGAGCAGGGCATGCGCGGCTGTCCGATCCGCCGGACCAAGGCGCCGGATCTTGAGCAAGGACCGCTCTTTCGGCGGGGGTGCCGGGTCAGCCGCCATCAGGAATCTCGGGTTCGACGAGGTAGGCAAGCAGGGTCAGCGATTCCTGCCAGCCGAGAACACAGAGCTCCGGTGGTATGGCCTCCGGCAGACCTTCCTGAAGAATATCCAGTGCGGTGCCGCAGGAGACTGGATCCAGCGTTACGGTGAGCGTCATCTCGCCCCCGAGCGAGGGATCGTCGAAGCGGTCGCTGACGACAATTCGACGACCCGGGTCCAGTTCGCGGTACTCGCCGCTAAAATTGTGGTGAGTCCCCGTGGCAAAGTTGATGAAGCTCATCCGGTAGCCGCCGCCTACGCGAGCATCCATCTCGTGGACGCGCGCGGTAAAGCCGTACGGTGCATTCCATTTGGCAATAGCGTCGGGTTCCAGGAATGCGCGATAGACGCGCTCCGGCGGCGCGCGCAGGACGCGGTGCAGGTGGACGTTGCGGTCAGCGGACATGGCTGATGGCCTCCGATGTTGAACGATAGATGGGAGGGGGCGCGTGATGCCGTCAGCGTTGGTGACAGGGGGCGCATTCGCGTACCTCGACCGTTGCAAAGCGCGCGGCGGGGCAGCGTGTGGCCCATTCCACGGCTTCGTCGCGGTCGGCGCAGTCGATCAGGAAGAATCCGCCGATCATCTCCCGTGACTCGATGAACGGGCCGTCGATAAAACGGGTCTTCCCTTCGTCGGATCGGATGCGCACGCCGTGGCGGTCGGGTCGCAGGGATTCGCTGGCAAGCAACTGGCCACGCGCGTCGAGTTCGGCGCCAAAGGCGAGCATTTCCGCGTAAAGCGCCTGCCCTTCGGCATCGCTGCGGGCATCGCGGTCGCCGTGATCTTCGAGGATGAGCAACAGAAAGTTCATGGTGGGTATCCCCTAACGCATTGAGTGGAGACCGAATCGATTGCCGTCCGGATCGCGTGCGATGACGCAGAAGCCGTAGTCGCCAATCGACTCCTTGGGGCTTTCGATCGAGCCACCGGCGGTCGCGACGCGTTCCGCCTCGATCCCGCAGTCGTCGCAGCCGAAATAGACCATGCAGCCGCCGGAACCGACCGGGTTGTCGGGACCCTGTACCAGCGCGCCAGCACACCCCGGCCGGTCTTCCTCCATCGGAAACATCCAGATCTCCGTGCTGGGGGCGAATACGCTGGTATCGGCTTGTGTGAGCGACATGTCCAGGACGGCTTCGTAGAACGCGCGGGCACGGCCGATATCCTCGGTGGGAATCTCGAACCAGACGACGGGATTGGCGGCCATGGCGGTATCTCCTCTGGCGGGATCGAACAAACGGGCGCGGTGCAGCGGGCCCTTTGAACTGTAGACGAACGGGAATCGGGAAAATCGACAAGGTTGTTTAAACCAGTCGAAAGGATCGGGAGGGGGCTGCGATCGATCGGGACTGACGCCAGTGCGAGCGGCTGTACCGTAGACGGATTACGCGGGGTCAGACGTGCGAAAGGGGCCACTTTAGTACCCTTAGCTTGAATCTGGCGGAGAGGGAGGGATTACTCGGCACGATGTGCCTTGTCCTTCGGGTCGTCACCTGCGGTGACGTTCTGGCATCGCTGCGCGCTGCCGGCCAAACCATCTATTTTCTAACCCTCGGGTTCGAATCCCGGAACGCTGGGGCTGGAAACGCAAAAGGGGCCATTTAGGCCCCCTTGCTGAATTTGGCGGAGAGGGAGGGATTACGGCGACGTTGTCGCCGCCCTACGGGCCGCCTCCGCTGCGCTGCGGCGTTCCGATATCGCGATGCGCCATCGGTCGAACCATCGTTTCTGATTCCTCGGGTTCGAATCCCGAGACCTCAGGGGCCAAGACGTGCGAAAGGGGCCACTTGGACCCCTTTGCTTGAATTTGGCGGAGAGGGAGGGATTCGAACCCTCGGTACTCGCGAGAGTACAACGGTTTTCGAGACCGCCCCGTTCGACCACTCCGGCACCTCTCCGAATTGTTGCACCGTGCGGGGTCGAGCCGCGACGGCGGAGCGAATCCTAGCAGATTCGTGTGCCGGAGCGGTAGCCGGCCCGGCAGGCGCAGGCTCGAGGTCTACTAACCGTTCCTTCAGGCCGTTCCCTCAGGGCATCAAGCGCAGAATTTCCCAGTCGCTGCCGACGCGACGGTACTGGAAGCGATCGTGCAGGCGGCTCGGCCGGCCCTGCCAGAATTCGAATAGCTCCGGTTGCAGGCGATAGCCGATCCAGGCGGCATCGCGCGGGATGGGTCCGTCCGGATGTTGCTCGCTCAGTGTGCGTACGCGCTGCTCCAATGCTTCGCGGTCAGCGACCGGGTGGCTCTGAGTGGAGGCGGCGGCCGCGAGTTGGCTGCCGCGGGGGCGTTGATGGAAGTATTCGTCGGCCAGTTCGCCCGGTAGGGCGGTGACCGGTCCTTCCACGCGAATCTGGCGTTCGGTTTCCGGCCAGTAGAACAACAGCGCGGCCCGAGGGTTTTCGTTCAGGTCCTGGCCTTTGCGGCTGCGGGAGTCGGTGTACCAGGCGAGGCCTTCGGCATCCACATGCTTGAGCAGGACAGTGCGGGCGGAGGGCTGGCCGTCGGCGTCTGCGGTGGCGAGGATCATGGCGGTGGGGTCCGGGTTGCCGGCGTCGCGGGCGGCCTCCAGCCAGTCATTGAGGAGGCTCAGCGGGTTCTCCCGAAGGTCTCGGCGTCGCAGCTCCGCATGCGTGTAGTCGCGGCGGGTATGGCGGTGATCGGCAGTGCTCATGAGGGCCTCGGTGGTGGGGCAGCGATGCACTCATCATACGGTGCGCCGGAGGAATCGGAAATTTGTGGGCTTTTCGGTGTCACACCCCAAGACGATCAATAACAACCGCAAGGAGCACCTCACATGGCCGCACCGATTATCGCTGCAGTGGAACCCAAGGGCGTGGAGCTAAAAAAGGGCGAGGAGTACGCATTCTGCCGCTGCGGACGCTCTCAGGATCAGCCGTTCTGTGATGGGTCGCATCAGGGCACGGGGATCGAACCGCTGATGTTCACCGCAGAAGAGGATGGCGAGGCCTTTCTCTGCCAGTGCAAGCAATCCGGCAACCTGCCGTATTGCGATGGCACCCACGCGCAGCTGGATGCGGACAAAGTCGGCAGGTCTGCAAGCGTGGACCTGGATGCGCCACAGGATACGGAGGATGACTCCAAAGCTCCGGGCCCACGCAATACGGAAACGGAGCCCCATGTGGAGTGGATTCATGCCGTGGCACGTGGGGGTCTGGAAGCGGTCGGGCGCCACGGTACGACGGTGGCGATGGGCGTGCCCCGCGACGATCTTCCAAGCTGGGACGGGATGCAGTTGCTGGCGGCTCAGTTGGCGACACCTCCGTTGGAAGAAGATGCGGAGGTGAACACCCGTCTGGTAATTGGCCCGGAGGCGAAGCGCCCTCTGGAGCTGGATATTCCCTTGCTGGTGTCGGACATGAGCTTCGGTGCGCTGTCGCGGGAGGCGAAGATTGCCCTGGCCCGAGGGGCGGAGCGAGCGGGCACCGGGATCTGCTCTGGCGAGGGCGGCATGCTGGAGGCCGAGCAGCAGGAAAACTCCCGCTATCTATTCGAGTTGGGGCCGGCCCAGTTTGGCTATTCCGATGCGGCGCTGAAGAAGATTCAGGCGTTTCATTTCAAGGCGGGGCAGGCGGCCAAGACCGGTGTAGGCGGTATCCTGCCCGGCAGTAAGGTGAGTGAGGAGATTGCCCAGGTGCGTGGCATCGATGAAGGGCAGGATGCCCATTCACCCGCCGCGAACAAGGAACTGAAGACGCCCGCCGACTTTCGGCGCTTTGCGGACTCGGTTCGTGAGAAGACGGGCGGGGTGCCGGTGGGATTTAAGCTTTCGGCCAATCACATCGAGGCGGACTTGGCCTTTGCCCTCGAGGCTGGGGCGGACTACCTGATTCTCGACGGTCGCGGCGGCGGAACCGGCGCGTCGCCGGCCCTGCTACGCGATCACATCAGCGTGCCGACGATCCCGGCCCTGGCCCGAGCCCGGCGGTTTCTGGATGCGAATGGGGCCTCGGGGCGGGTGACGCTACTCGTGACCGGCGGCCTGCGCACGCCCGCGGACTTCGTGAAGGCCATGGCCCTGGGGGCCGACGGCATTGCGTTGGCGAACTCGGCGATTCAGGCCGTGGGCTGTGTGGGCGCACGCATGTGCCACACCAACCAGTGCCCCAGTGGTGTCGCAACCCAGGACCCGAAGCTGCGGGCGCGGCTGGATCCGCAGGAGGGTGCAGAACGCCTCGGGCGCTTCCTTCAGGGGTCGACGGAATTGATGCGGGTCCTGGCCAGGGCCTGCGGTCATGCGAACCTGGAAGACTTTGGACCGAACGACCTGACGACCTTTGATCGCAATCTCGCCCGACTGGCCGGGATTCAGTATGCCGGCGTGTTGGAAGGCACATGAATGCCTAAATTCGACATGCCTTATGTATAATTCTTGAGCGGACTGTGCCGCGTTGACCGGGGATCCGGGTGTGAACAATCTTGATGTTCGGCAGAGCTATCAGCGCTGCCGCTCTGAAGGGGCCTTTCTGGGCCGCTTTCTTGCCCGGTTTCTGTCCTCCGATAAACGCGTGGATGCGACGCTAGGCCGCTACACGAAGGCCCGTCAGGAGGTGATCCTGGATCAGTCGGTTCGTGCGGTCATCCAGCAAAGTCGCTCTGGGTCCGCGCCCGCCGATGGCATCCATCGTGTGGTCCAGGTGCACAGCCCGCACGGCGACGTACCGATCGACCCGTCGTTGTACCCAATTTGGGTCGAGAGCCTGATCGCAACCATCAAGGAAACGGACCCCGAATGGGTCGCGGCTCTAGAACCAGAATGGCGTGCCGCCATTGCACCTGCGGTAGACGTTCTGATGGAACTGCACATGGCTGGACGGCCGGGCGGCGATCGCGGCGGCGCCTCCAGGGTTTGATCTGGATCAGAGTGGGGCGCTCGGAGCCTCGGTAGCATGGCCCGGTTTTCACAGCGGGGCCTGCCATGAGCTATTCCGATGTCCATCAGAGTTACGGTCGCTGTCGCCGCGCCGGCAACTTTGTGGATCGTTTCTACGAACGTTTCCTGGCCGCGGATGACCGCGTGGCGGCGGCGTTCCAGACCACCAACTGGTCGCAGCAAAAGCGGGCCCTGGGCCAGGCGGTCTCAACCGCGATCAGCTATGCCGAAGGCGAAAGCTTCGTGGCTCCCACCATGGAGAAGATGGCGGAGGTGCACAGCCGCCATGGCCGCGTCCCGGTCGAGCCGGAACTGTACGGGGTGTGGCTGGAGTGCATGGTGGAGACCGCGCGCGAGGTCGACCCCCGCTGGGAGGAGCCGCTGGCCCAGCGTTGGCGGGGTGCTTTAAGCCCCGCGATCGACCTGTTTATCGAGCGCTACTGATTTCAAATGGGGTGCGTAACGCGTGCCTATGTACCCTTTGCAAGGCCTGTTGATCGGCGTGTGTTGTTGATCTCGGGGCGTCCGGGGCGTGTAATGCGCGCATTTCCTGTTGCCGGCGCTCGCCGGAAGAAGCCTGGTCATGTCCGCAGCACCCGATTCCCTGTTTGCCCGCAAGCCCTACTGGGCCAAGCGTTTCGGCACGGCGCCGTTCTTGCCGACCACGCGCGAGGAGATGGATGACCTCGGCTGGGATAGCTGCGACATCGTGCTGGTCACGGGCGATGCCTACGTGGACCATCCCAGCTTCGGCATGGCCATCATCGGGCGTCTGCTGGAGGCTCAGGGCTTCCGCGTCGGGATTCTGGCCCAGCCGGACTGGACCTCTGCCGAGCCATTCCGTGCGCTGGGGCGACCCAACCTGTTCTTCGGCGTCACCGCCGGGAACATGGACTCGATGGTCAACCACTACACCGCCGAGCGGAAAATCCGCTCGAACGATGCCTACACCCCGGGAGATGTCCACGGCAAGCGCCCGGACCGCGCGGTCATCGTCTACGCGCAGCGCGCCCGCGAGGCCTACAAGGATGTACCGGTGGTCGCCGGCGGCATCGAGGCCAGCCTGCGGCGCATCGCGCATTACGACTACTGGCAGGACAAGGTGCGGCGTTCCGTGCTGCTGGATTCGCGGGCCGACATCTTGTTATTCGGTAACGCGGAGCGGGCCCTGGTAGACCTGGCGCATCGCGTGGCGGCAGGTGAGCACCCACGCGATATCACGGATCTTCGTGGTACGGCCCTGTTGCGCGACACCGTTCCCGGTGGTTTTGTCGAGCTGGACTCCAGCGAGGTCGATACCCCCGGCCCGGTCGATGCCAACCCGGACCCCTACGCGATGGTGTCGCCCGAGACCTGTGCCGACGCCGAGGCGCAGGACGCGGCCGCGGAGGCCGGGGCCAAGGTGGTCCGCTTCCACCGCGATATCCCGCGGGGAACGCCCCGGGAGATGACCGTGATTCGCATTCCCGCTTTCGAACAGGTCCGGGGCGATCCCGTGCTGTACGCGCATGCCTCGCGGGTACTGCATCTGGAGACCAACCCGGGCAATGCCCGCGCGATCGTGCAGCGCCACGGCGACAAGGAAGTCTGGCTGAATCCGCCGCCCATCCCGCTCTCCACACCGGAGATGGACGCCGTGTTCGACCTGCCGTACGCACGGGCCCCGCATCCGTCCTATGGCGATGCGCGCATCCCGGCGTGGGAGATGATCCGGTTCTCGGTCAATATCATGCGCGGCTGCTTTGGCGGTTGTACCTTCTGCTCCATTACCGAGCACGAGGGACGGATCATCCAGAGCCGTTCCGAGGACAGCGTGCTGCGCGAGATCGAGGAGATCCGCGACAAGGTCGACGGCTTTACCGGCGTGATCTCGGATCTGGGTGGACCGACGGCCAACATGTACCGCCTGGCCTGCAAGGACCCAAAGATCGAGCACAGCTGCCGGAGACTGTCCTGCGTGTATCCGGGGATCTGCAGCAACCTGGATACGGATCATGCGCCGCTGATCCGTCTTTACCGCAAGGCGCGGGCTTTACCGGGGATCAAGAAGATCCTGATCGCCTCGGGCCTGCGCTATGACCTGGCGATCGAGTCACCGGAATACGTGAAGGAACTGGTGACCCACCATGTCGGTGGTTACCTGAAGATTGCGCCGGAACATACAGAATCTGGGCCACTTTCCAGGATGATGAAGCCGGGCATGGGCACCTATGACCGGTTCAAGGCCATGTTCGAGAAATACTCGAAGGCGGCCGGAAAAGAGCAGTACCTGATCCCGTATTTCATTGCGGCCCACCCGGGCACGACCGACAAGGACATGCTGGAGCTGGCGCTGTGGCTCAAGCGGAACGATTTCCGCGCCGACCAGGTGCAGGCGTTCCTGCCGAGCCCGATGGCGCTGGCGACCGCGATGTGGCACTCCGGGCGGGATCCGCTACGCGGCATTCGGCGCAAGGTCAGCGAGCGGGTACCCGTGGCGCGAGCGGTGCGTGCACGGCGTTTGCACAAGGCCTTTCTGCGCTACCACGATCCGAATAACTGGCCACTCCTGCGGGATGCGCTGCAACGCATGGGCCGCGCGGACTTGATCGGCAACGGCAAGCACCACCTGGTGCCGACCTGGCAACCGGCTGGAACCGGGCAGGGCGCGGCGCGTCCGGCGGCGGGCGGGCGTATCACGCGTGGCGGCAAGGCCCTGAAAAAGCGTGGCCAGACCTTCCAGACGCAGCACAACGGTGTCGAGGCCGCGGCGCGTCCAGGAGGCAAGCCAGCGTCCTCTGGCAAGTCCGCCGCGCCGGCGGCCGGCCGCACAGCCGGCAAGCCTCGTGCGGCCAGTGGCAAGCGGCGCAAGGGTCGCCCGGCCGGGAAACGGCCGCGCGTCTGAGGTCGAATCGGTTCAGGCCGAGCCGTCGGGTACCAGGGCGAACTCTTCCAGGCTGATGTTCTCGCCCGTGGTGGTGCGGTCCCCCGGGTCCAGGAAGTACAGGTAGGGACCCACTACTTCGTCCGGGGCGGGCAGGAGTTCGGCATTCTCGCCAGGGTAATGTCCGGCGCGGAAGCGGGTACGAACCGGACCGGTATCCACACCGTTGACATGCAGGAAGCGGGGCTCGTTGCGGTGTTCATTGGACAGGATGTCGATCAGCGCATCCTGCGCGGCCTTGGCCATGCCGAAGGCGCCCCAGAAGGCCTTGCGCGCATTCTGGGTCGAGATCACGATGCTGCCGATGGGGCTTTCTTCCAGTAGCGGAAGGACGGCCTGCATCAGGAAGAACGGGCCGTGCAGGTTGCTGTTGATGACCTTGAACCAGAGTTCCGGGTCGTAGTTTTTCATTGGCATCAGCGTGCCGGCCCATCCGGCGTTCAATACCACGCCATCCAGCCGCCCCAGGGACTCGCGGATATTCTCGGCCAGGTCACCATAGTCCTTGACCGTGGCGCCTTCGAGATTCAGCGGGTAGATCGCCGGCTGCGGATGGCCGGCCTGTTCGATGACGTCGTAGACCTGTTCCAGCCCCTTGATGTCCTTGTCCAGAAGGACCACGGTCGCGCCAGCCGCTGCGCTGGCTTCGGCGACTGCGCGGCCAATACCGTCGGCGGCACCCGTGACGAGAATGACACGTTGGTCGAATGCGCCGGGTTCGGGTCGGTAATCCATCAGGCGGGGGATATTGAGGTCGGTCAAGGATGTTCCTCCAGGAGCAGGTGTGCCGATTCTAGTCCAGATTGTACGGCCGCTTCGAGGGTGGACGGCAGGGAATGGGTCAGGTAATCGCCTGCCAGAAAGCAGCCTTGCCACGGCGTTTGGGGTGGGGGCCGTTGTGGGTCGAGCTCGGTTCGCGCATTGATCGTGGCGCGGCGCTCGCAAACCGTATGGCCCGTTTCGGGGGTGCCCAATTCGGGGAATGTCGCCGCCAACGAGCGGGAGACGGTGCGCCATCGTTCCTCGGCCGTCAACGGTTCCAGGTCGTCGGCGGCCGAGATCACGACCGCCAGCCAGTGCGGCGCGCCTGCCACGTGTCGCGGGATCAGCCATTGCCCGTGCTGGTCGAGTAAACCCTGCAGAGGGGGGCGGCCGCGCAAGGGTTGGGCGTAGCGCAGGTAGACCGTGCAAATACTGCAGGCGCCCATTGCTGCGAGGCCCTGGTGCGTAGTGTCCCAGGCGGAATGTCGAGGGAGAAGCTTGGCGGTGGCAACGGGGGATGTGGCGAGGATGACGCCCGCCGCCGGGAGGGTCTCGCCGCGCCGGTCAACCAGCTCAAACGCGCCCGTGGCGCAACCATGCTTGTGTTCCAGGCCTGTGATGCGGCGTCCCAGATCAACGCGGGCGCCACGTTCGCGGAGTTCGTGGAGGGCGGGCTCCGGGAAGAGTTCGCCCAGTGGGCGGGCCGGGATTAGCAGCTGGGCATTCTTGGGCCCGTGATTGAGCGCGAGGCGCAATACGTTCTGGAAGATGCGCGCGGAGGCTTCCCGCGTCGGCGTGTTCATGATCGCGAGGCAGAGGGGGTCCCACAGGGACTTGATCAGCGTGTCAGGTTGATGCCATCCACGCAGCCATTCCAGAACGGGCCGATCCTGGCTCAGAGGGCGGTGCAACATGCCGGAGGCGCCGATCAGGGCCCATAGGCGGGTGCTCAGCGCTTTATCGGAGAGGGCCCGGTATAGCGCCATGGCCAGTGCAGGGAGGCGCGGCGAATTCGGTTCCAGTACCAATGCGGGCGTTCCCGAGGCGCCGGTAGAGGAAAACATCCTTAGGCCAAAAGGGACGGCATGAAAGCAGGTGTCCGGGTCGAGGCCGACGCCGCGGATCTGTGCCAGGGTTTCCTGGCAGGCCCCAACGAGGATGTGCTGGCCGTTGTCGAGTTCGGTCCCGTGGAGCGTGAGGCTGCGGGCCCGGCCACCCGGCGTCTCCCCGGCTTCGATGAGGTGCACAGATCGGCCTGCGCGCGCAAGGGTCAGGGCTGCCGTCAGGCCGGCCCATCCCGCGCCTACAATCACGACGGGCGCCGCGCTAGGGCGGGTGGGCATGTTATTCCGCCGCGCGGCGGCGCTGTTCACGCTTGAGACGCCGAGCCGTGCGCCAGGCGATCCACAGCTTGCGGATGGGCGTAAGGCGAACGCGGTGTTCCAGCACGCGATAGCCGTCGTCCTCGATCTCGTCAAGCAGGGTGCGGTAAATGGCGGCCATGATCAGTCCGGGACGTTGCGCGTAACGGTCGGCGTCGGGGAGGTGTTCCTCGGCCCGGTCGTAGTAGCGCCGTGCGCGTTCGGCTTGTTGCGCGAACAGGGCTCGGTGGCGATCGTCGGTAATGTTGACCTGAAACTCTTCCGGTTTGATCCCGTGCTTGTGCAGTTCGTCCATCGGGATGTACACGCGACCGCGCATCGCGTCTTCGTGCACATCCCGCAGGATGTTGGTGAGCTGCAAGGCCATCCCGAGGTCGTGGGCGTACTTCAGGGTATGCCGGTCGGAGTAGCCAAAGATGTGGGCGGACAGAATGCCCACGACACTCGCCGCGCGATAGCAATACAGCGATAGCGTGGTGAAATCCGGATAGCTGTCGTAGTCGAGATCCATCTGCATGCCATCGATGATCTCGTCGAAGTATTCGCGGCCCAGATCAAACGCGGCGACATGCGGTTGCAGCGCCTGGCTGATGGGGTGGCGTGGCTCACCTTCAAACAGGCGCGCGATCTCTTCGCGCCACCACTGCAGCTTCGTGCGCGCGATGCTCTCTTCGCTGACCTCGTCGACGATGTCGTCTACCTCCCGACAGAACGCGTACAGCGCGGTAATCGCACGGCGCCGGTCGGGTTCCAGAAAGCGGAAGGCGTAGTAGAAGCTGGAGCCGCTTTGCGCGGCCTTCTCCTCGCAATATTCGTCGGGGGACATGCGCTCTCGCGTGGCGGGTTTCACACAGGGAGAGGAAGGCTAGCACAAGCGGTGTGGCCGGCGGGAGCCGGCGCGGAACGCGGGATTGTTGACCTGCATCAAGGGGGCCGGTGCGGGGCCGTTCTAGCCTGTGCAACGAGGCTGCCAATGTGCGGCGCAAAGGGCGTAGGAGCTTCACGATGGAACAAGGCCTGGTATTTGATCCCGAGATCCTGAGTCGCTACGACGTGAGCGGCCCGCGCTATACGTCCTACCCGACGGCGCCGCAGTTCCACGAGCGCTTCGATGACCGCGCCTATGCCGAGGCGGCCCAGGCGACAAACGCCTCGGGATCCACCCGGCCGCTATCGCTCTACCTCCATGTGCCATTTTGCGACACGGTCTGCTTCTACTGTGCCTGCAACAAGGTGATCACGGGAAATTACCAACGGGCGCAGCGTTATCTGCAGTATCTGGAACGCGAGGCCGAACTTCAGGGCGAGTTGTTCTCCACCGACCGCAAGGTGGGACAACTACACCTTGGGGGTGGCACGCCAACCTATCTTGGGGACGAGGATCTGCGTCTCGTGATGGCCACACTGGGGCGCCACTTTCAGCTCGATACTAGTGATGACCGCGAATTCTCCATCGAGATCGACCCGCGCGCCATCCGGCCGGGGACCATACCGCTACTGGGCGAGCTGGGCTTCAATCGCATCAGCCTCGGGGTCCAGGATTTCGATCCCAACGTGCAGCGCGCGGTCAATCGCATCCAGCCCTTCGAGGTGACCGCCCGGGTGGTGGAACAGGCACGGGCCAATGGCTTCTCCTCTACCAATTTCGACCTGATCTACGGGCTTCCGCTACAGACCGTGGAGACCTACAGCGCCACCCTGGAGCGTGCCCTGGAGCTACGCCCGGAGCGTCTGGCGATCTACAACTACGCGCACCTGCCGGAGTTGTTCAAGACCCAGCGTCAGATCCGCGATGCCGACCTGCCGGATGCCGCCGAGAAGCTGGCGATACTGGAAACCACCATTCGGCGACTGACCGATGCCGGCTACGTGTACATCGGCATGGATCACTTTGCCCTCCCCGATGACGAGCTGGCGCAGGCGCAACGGGCCGGAACCTTGCAGCGTAATTTTCAGGGCTATTCGACGCGGGCCGAGTACGACCTGGTCGCGCTGGGCCCAACAGCCATCGGCAAGGTGGGGAACACCTATAGCCAGAACTTGCGGGACCTGGAGGCCTACTACGGTAGGCTGGATGCAGGACGCCCGCCGGTGTTTCGTGGCATCGAACTGAGCGCGGACGACCGTTTGCGCCGAGACGTGATTAGCGAGCTGATGTGCCACTCGCGCATCGACTACGCCTCCATCGAGGCGCGCCACGGAATTGTGTTTACCGAGGTGTTCGCGGATGCCCTGGAGCGCTTGAGTGGCATGGAGGCGGACGGGCTGGTGCGGATTGGGTCGGATCGCCTGGATGTACTGCCACGCGGGCGACTGCTCCTGCGCAATGTTGCGATGAGCTTCGATGCCTACCTCGACGCGGAGGCCGCGCAGCGCTATAGCAAGGTGGTTTAGAGGGCCACGCTGATGGCGTCAGTGTCTCTATCGGCGGCGGGGACGCAGGCTGTGACGCAGGATGATCCAGGCGTCCCGGGTGCGCAGGCGGGGGCGGGCGAAGACATCCTCCTGCTGTCGCAGGCGCCAGAGCACCCGGGCGCCTCCGTTGATGATGGCGCGGATCTCCAGCCCCATCCGCCCGCGCAGCATGCCGCCTAGCGGTGCTCCGGCGCGTAGCAGCCGGTCGGCCCGGGCGTACTGGAACTGCATCAGATTACGTAGTTGGAAGGTGGTCTGACCCGCCTCCAGCATCGCCTCGGTTACGCCGTACTGATCCAGCTCATCCTGCGGCAGGTAGATCCGGTTGTTTTCCTGCAGGTCCTGCTGCAGATCCTGATAAAAGTTGATCAGCTGCAACGCGGAGCAGACCGCATCGGAATAGCCGAGCATCTCTTCGGTGGGGTTCCCGTCCAGGTGCAGCATCAGGCGCCCCACCGGGTTCGCCGAACGCCGGCAGTAGTCCATCACCTCGCCGAAGGTCGCGTATCGGGTCTGCTCCAGGTCCTGCACAAAGGCATCGATCAGGTCGGAAAACGGGGCGGCCGGCAGATCGAAGCGCGAACAGGCGTCGGCCAGCGCAATCCATTCCGGCTCGTGTTCGGCGGCCGGGTCTTCTAGGATCTGGACGCGTTCCTGCATCGCCAGCAGTGCCGCCCGACGCTCCTCGATTGGGCGCGGGTCCTCGTCGGCGAGGTCGTCGGCATCCCGGGCGAAGCAGTAGATTGCGGCGACCGGACCACGCAGCCGGGCCGGCAACAGCCAGGAGGCCACCGGAAAGTTCTCGTAGTGTGCGCTGGCGCGTTGGCGACAGTGACGGTAGGCCGCCTTGATCCGCGGTGACATCGGCGTTCAGGCCCGCTTTTCAGAGTACGGCGGGCGCACGAATTCGGATTCAGCTGGCAAGGCCAGCCTCCGGACGAAGGGCCGTGCGGTACCAGGCCCAGAAGTCCCCGGGGTGATCCAGTGCGCCGTCGGCACCCCAGTGTTCCGGTTCCTGCTGGGCGTCGATATAGCCCCAGTTGGCGATGAGCGTGGGCATCCCGGCGGCGCGTCCGGCGGCGATGTCACGCTCGGCGTCACCCCAGTAGCAATGCTGCGCCGGTGCCAGGCCGGTCTGCCGCGCGGCCAGCCACATCGGTTCTGGCGCCGGCTTGCGCTGTGGCAGCGTATCGCCACTGACCACGGCGGCCAGGCGCGAACGCAGGCCAAGGGCGTCCAGGAGCGGATCGGTGAGCCAGCCGGGCTTGTTGGTAACGACGCCAAGGGACCAGCCGCGCGCCTCGCAGGCCTCCAGCAGCTCGGAGAGACCCGGGAATAATGCGGTGGCGAGGCACAGGTCGCGGGCGTAGATCTCCAGGTAGCGCGCCTTCAGATGCTCGGCGAAGGCCGGCTCGGCATCCGGGAATCCGAGCGCGACCAGGGCCTGCGAGCCGTGGGACACATGGTTGCGCACGGCGTCGAAGGGGAGCGGCGCGCGGTCATATTCGGCCATCAGCGTCACCAGGGCGGCGTGCATATCGGGCGCGGTATCGAGCAACGTCCCGTCGAGATCGAACAGGACCGATCCCAGTTCTTGTCTCATTTGCCGTCTTCGGCTTCGGGCCGGCGCGCGGCCATCAGGTAGTTGACGTCGGTTCGGGCCACCAGGCGATAGCGGCCGCTCAAGGGGGAATAAGTCAGGCCGGTCATCGCGGTCACCTCGAAGCCGTGGCGGCGCAGGGCCGCGCCGAGTTCCGAGGGCCGGATAAAACGCCCGTACTCGTGGGTTCCGGTGGGCAGCATGTTCAGTACGTATTCCGCACCGACGATGGCCTCCGCAAAGGCCCTTGGTGTGCGGTTGATGGTCGACAGGAACAGCCAGCCTCCCGGGCGGACAAGCTGTACCAGGGCATCGATCACCGCATCCGGGTCGGGCACATGCTCGAGCATCTCCAGACAGGTGACCACGTCGTAGTCGCCCGCATGGCGTTCCGCGTGCGCCTCGGCGGTGGTGTGAAGATAGTGGATCTCGAGCCCGGCTTCGCTCGCGTGTTCGCGAGCGACTTCCAGGTGTTCGGCTCCGGCGTCCAGGGCCGTCACGTGCGCGCCACGGATCGCCATGGCTTCGGACAGGATGCCGGCACCGCACCCGACATCGAGGACCTTTTTGCCGGCCAGGTCGGCTTGCCCATCAATCCACTCCAGGCGCAGCGGGTTGATTGCATGCAGGGTGGCGAAGGGACCATTCGGATCCCACCAGTCGCGTGCCCGATGGGTGAACTTGTGGATCTCCGCCGCATCAACGTTGTCGCGAGTGTGATTCCGGGATGCGGAGTCTGGCTGGGCGTGGGATTCGGGGCTCATGGGCTTCTCGATCAGGCGGTGGGGTCCTGCTGGGTCGCCAGCACGCGAGTACGCCAGTATTCCGCCTCGTTGTGGAGTTCTTGCCGGTTCAGCGTAAGCAGTTCACGGTCGCGGAGCAATGGCCGGCCTGCAACAAAGACATCGCGCACGGCGTCACGCGTCGCGGCATAGACGATCTGGGCGCTGGGGTCGTGCGCCGGTTGAAGTTCCAGCGCCTGAAGGTCCACGGCGACCACGTCGGCCTGCTTGCCGACTTCCAGGGAGCCGACCCGGTCTTCGAGACCCAGGGCACGGGCACTGCCCAGGGTGGCCATCTCCAGTGCGCCGGTGGCGGGCAGGGCGGAGGCGTCGCCACTGACCCCTTTGGCCAGCAGGGCCGCCGTGCGCATCTCACCGATCATGTCGAGGTCGTTATTCGACGCTGTGCCGTCGGTGCCCAGGGCCACGTTGATGCCGGCCTGCTGCAGGCGGGCGACGGGGCAGAATCCCGAGGCCAGCTTGAGGTTCGATTCGGGGCAGTGGGCGATGGAAACTGGTCGGTCGCGCATCAATGCGAGATCGGTATCGTCTACCTGGGTCATGTGTACAGCGATAAAGGGCTGATCCAGCAGACCCAGCCGTGCGAGACGGGCCAGTGGCCGTTCGCCGTGGTCGCGCAGGGCATCGGTGATCTCGCTTGCCGTCTCGTGTACGTGCATGTGGATGGGGGCGTCCAGTTCGCGGGCCCGGGCTGCTACACGCTCCAGGCTGGCATCGCCCACGGTGTACGGCGCGTGGGGCGCTACGTTGAAGGTGATGCGCTCGTGCGCACCCCAGGCCGATACGACATCGGCACCGCGCTGGAAGTATTCGTCCGCCGTACTGGCCCAGGGTGTGGGGAAATCAAACACGGTGAGCCCCAGCGAGGCGCGGATACCCGTCTCGTCGACGACCCGGGCGCCGTCCTCCACAAACAGGTACATGTCGCTAAAGCAGGTGGTGCCACCCCGCAGCATCTCGGCCACCGATAGTCGGGTCCCCGCCCGGACGAACTCGGGCGAGAGAAGTTTGCCCTCGGCGGGCCAGATATAACCCTTGAGCCACTCCATCAATGGGCGGTCACTACCGACGCCGCGCAGCAGGCTCATCCCGGAATGGGTATGAGCGTTAACCAGACCCGGGATCAGGGCGTGCCCCTCGCGGTGCTGGTGTTCGGCTTGTGGATAGCTGGCGAGGGCATCGGCGCGTGGCAGGATGGCCTCAATGCGTCCTTCGCTGATGACCAGAGCATAGTCACGCAGGATGGTGTCGCGCGGGATGACAGGCAGGATCTGGGTGGCGCTGAGGATCAGCGTCGGCTTTTCGGGCATGGCTATGGATCGCGGGAGTATGGGCCGCGAATGGTACCCGAAAGGAGCGTCGTTGCGGCGCCCCTTTCGGGGTTCGGGGCTACATGCGGTTAATGGCCAGGCGTCCAGGGCCGGTGAGGGCCAGGGCGATCGCGGCGAACAGGAACATGCCCTGCAGTTCCAGGGCCCAACCGCCGTGCGCAGTGACCTGAACGATCTCGTCGGCGTGGGCAAGGAATATTGCGAAGACCATGTTGATCGCGATGATCACCGCGCCAATGCGCGAATACAGTCCGATAATGACCAGGATCGGTGCCAGGATCTCGCCGATGTAGACGCCATAGGCAAGGATTGCGGGCAGCCCTGCATTGACCACCATGCCCTCGATTCCACTAATCCCGCCGGTCACCTTGGCGATACCGTGCATCAGGATCATGATCCCCAGTGCCAGGCGCAGTACCAGCTTCCCGCTGTCGTCGAGTGTGTTGTCCATGGTGTAACTCTCCTTTTCGTCATAGCGGGCAATTGCCCGAGGCTCGTACCGATTGGCACTGACTGCTTTGTAGCCTAAATTTTGGGGAAAGGGGCGCGGCCGGCGTTCCGTGCGCTAGCGCGCCTTATCCTTGCGATGTGTTAATCCGCCTGACGACCCAGCCGCAGCGCGCGGGCAGTTTCCGCCACGTGGCGCCCCTGGCTGCTGGCCATGCCCAGTTCATTCTCGGTGGGCTGGCGCGATCCGTCTCCGGCGGCGAGGGTGGTAGCGCCGTAGGGTGTGCCGCCGCTGATTTCGCTCATGTCGAGCAGGCGCTTTTCGGTGTAGGGCAGTCCCACGATGGTCATGCCGTAGTGCATCAGATTCACGATGGTCGAGATCAGGGTCGTTTCCTGGCCGCCGTGCTGGGAGGCGGTGGAGCCGAAGACGCTGCCGACCTTGCCGACCAACTTGTCGCCGAACCACAGGGCGCCGGTTTGATCGAGGAAGTTCGCCATCTGCGCGGACATGCGGCCAAAACGGGTCGGTGTGCCGATGATGATGGCGTCGTAGTCGGCCAGTTCTTCCGGCTTCGCGACGGGGGCGGCCTGGTCGAGTTTGGCCCCCGCACTGCGGGCCACCTCTTCCGGCATCAGTTCGGGTACGCGCTTGATGGTGACTTCAGTGTCGGCCACCTCGCGGGCACCACGGGCGACGGCCTCGGCCATCTGCTCGATGTGGCCCCAGGTGGAGTAATACAGGATCAGAACCTTGGTGCTCATTGGAGTCTCGCCTCTGCGTGGGAGTGGAACGTAATGAATCTAATGTAGGTTCTATTAATCCGAATTAAAAGGCGGTAAAAACGCGCAAACCATTCGGAAAATACGAATCTATGGGCGGTGGGCAACCCCGGTGGGGTGTTGTCCATTGGACAGGCTGTCGCTGACCCGGGATTCCAGCTGCGCCAGGGTTCCCGGGTACCCGAACAGGAAGCCCTGGAAGTGGCGGCAGCCAAGCCCGAACAGAAAGGCGCGTTGTTGTTCGTTCTCGACGCCTTCGGCAATCACGTTGAGGTCAAGCGTGCGGGCGAGATTGACCACCATCTGGGCGATGGCGGCGTCGTTCGCGTCATCGAGTACATCACGCACAAAGGATTGGTCGATCTTCAACTGTGCCAGGGGCAGGCGCTTGAGATAGGCCAGGGATGAGTACCCCGTCCCGAAGTCGTCGAGGGAGAATTCGATCCCGAGGGTGCGAAGCTTCTCAATGTGAGCGATAACGGTCTCAACATCTTCCAGCAGCATGCTTTCGGTGAGTTCCAGCTTGAGACGATTGCCCGGCGCGCCGGTGCGTTCCAGGGTGTCGGCCAGTTCGCGCACGAAGCTTCGATGCCGGAACTGGCGTGCGCTGACGTTCACCGACAGGGTGAGATCACGGAACTGCGGCTGTTCGCGCCACTTCGCGAGCAGCGCACAGGCATCACCGATGATCTTGCGACCAATGGGCACAATCAGGCCTGTCTGTTCCGCGACGGGGATGAATTCTGCTGGCGATACGGCGCCGCGGGTTGGGTGGTTCCAGCGCAACAGCACCTCGGCCCCAACGACAAGGCCGGCCGCGTCCACCTGGGGCTGGTATTCGACCGTAAACGCATCCAGTTCCAGCGCGTGGCGGAGCTCGCTTTCGAGCTCAAAGCGAGCCTCCACGGCACGGTGTAACTCAGGGTCGTAAAAGCGGATGGTGTTGCGCCCGGCGTTTTTCGCCCGGTACATGGCCAGGTCCGCTTGCTTGAGGACCTCTTCCACTCCCAGGTTGCGTCCACTGAAAAGCGTGGCGCCGATGCTGGGCGTGATGTGGCGTTTCTGACCGGCGAGCCGGAAAGGCTTGCGCAGGAGGTCGATCAGTTTGCGCCCAACTGCTTCGGTTTGGGTGGCGGCGCGAGCGGGGTCCGGGTGGAGGTCATTAAGGATGATGACGAACTCATCCCCGCCCAGCCGGGCCAGGGTATCGGCCTCGCGTACGGATTCCATCATGCGTTCCGCAACTTGGCGCAGCAGGTCATCGCCGACCGCATGACCCAGGGTGTCGTTGATGTCCTTGAAGTTGTCGAGGTCGATGAACAGCAAGGCGCCATGCAGGCGCGAGCGTTCGGAATTAGCAAGGGCCTGACCGAGTCGGTCATGCAGCAGGGTTCGATTGGGTAGTTGGGTCAGACTGTCAAAGAACGCCAGGCGCCGGATTTCGTCCTCGGCCACCTTGCGGTCGGTGATGTCGGTCATGGTGCCGAAGGTCGCGGTCACGTGACCGCGGTCGTCGAAACGTGCGCTGGCGTACACGTTGACCCAACGGACCTCACCGCCCTGGGTGTGCAGGCGGATCTCTTCCGACTGGGCGCGGTCGCATCCAGCCAATAGGGTCGCGCAGAAGGCGCGGGCGTCTTCCTGGTCGTCCGGTATAACGAAATCGCATATCGGGCGCCCCAGCGTCTCGTCCACGGTGAAGCCGGTTAGGGCCTCCCAGGCTGGATTGAGCAGCGTCCAGCGCCCATCGGCATCGGTGCGGAAGATGACTTCGGAGATGTGGTCCACGACATCGCGGTAGCGATTTTCACTTTCAGCGAGGGCATCGGTCGTGCGCCGGTGGGTGGTGATATCCAGCGTGAGGCCGCGCAGGCTTTGGCGGCCGCCCGCGTCTTGTGCGTGCGAGAGAATGTCGCGGAGCCAAATCCACTGGCCGCCACGATGTGCGAAGCGATAGTCGACGGTGCGGGCCCGTTCGTGGCTTTGCCGTGCCGCGGCCTGGACTCGAGGTAAGTCGGCGGGATGGATATGTCGGGCTCGAAGTTCCCCGCGGCCCAGGTTGCGCGCGGGGAATCCCAGCAGGTGACGCGTATCCCCGGCCACAAACTCCCACTCGTGCGTATCGGGATTGGCCTCCCACAGGATTGCATTGGCCCCGCCCAGCATCGATTCCAGCCGCGCGACCGAGCGGTTTAGCTGCTGGTTCTGCTCTTGCAGGGTGGATTGAGTGTTATGGAGGTGGGCCGCCATTTCGTTGAACGTAATGGCGAGGTCACCGAACTCGTCGTGGGATCGAACCTGAACCCGATGGTCGAGCTGACCACGCTCTAGCGCCTTGCCCGCCAGGTTGAGTAGGCGCAAGCGACGCGTGATGACCAGGCTGAACAAGACCGCGGCCAGCGTCGATAAACCCAGCACCAATAGGGCCAGGGTGATATTGCGTTCAAGCAGATTCCCGGACAACAGGTCGATGGCCTCGGTCGAGTAGCCAACCGCAAAGCTCCCTAGTGGTTGCCCTGCCAAATCAATCTCTCGTGCAACCTCAATCAGGCCATCGCTGCTGCGAACCCCCGCGGCCGGTGCCGGCAAGGTCGTCGTGGCGATGCCCACGGAGCCCATGACCCGTTCGTTAGCATCGAGCACGACGGCATAGAGGAGGTTGGAATCGGTATCCAACAAGTCGAGTAGATCCTGCAACATCGCGGGGTCCGAATAGGCCAGGCCCGGTGTCAAAGCACTGGCCAGAAAACGGCTTTGCTGTTCGGCGCTGCGTTGCAATACCTCTTGCTGATTGTCCTTTACTTGGGTGATGCCGCTGAACAGAAGAACGCCCACCATGACCACCTGGATGGTCACCGTGCCGATAATGATCTGCCAAGCAAAATTCAGCCGCACGGATGCCTCGGGGGCGCATAAACCACTGCGATTGGGAAGGGCCTGACTGGCCCGGTTTGCGCGTTTACGGAGCGATTCATGACTTCGTCCGTAGGTGGGTGTCCGACTTTGGTGACGTCTTTCGCATGATACGCGCTCGTGGCCAAGTCCGCTCTGGCTGTTGGCGAGTTGCTGTAAGGAGAGTGGGGTCGTTCACCAATGGGGCCCGCCTTTGGACCCGCGGGTGCAGTGGTGGAGCCTGTAGTCGTTCTCAACTCAACGCAGCGTCGCGGCGAGCCTTCAAGCGCGCGGTCGGTGCGAAGAGCCAAGGGGGTCGGACGGCCCGGTACTTTAGTCAGCGGAAGGGTGGTGTCAAGTGGCCCCCGCTTTAAGCAGACGATCTGGAAGGCCTCAAACGGTGTCTCGGTGCTGTCGGTCGCGGAGGCAAACTAGGGACTTTGGCATCACGTGAACAATATGAGCGCGTTGATCCTGTTTCAGACCGATTTAGTCTGTTGCGATTTAATGCTCATGGGCGGCAGGTGGTGGGGAGATAAGGGAGTCTGCCAGCATGCCGCGAAAAGGCGCGTAGTCCGATGCGTGTGCGGCTTCAAACCCACTGTGTCCGATCTCTCGAAGCATGCGGCGCCCGTTTGGCTGTCCGGCAAGCGCTTCGAGTTGGCGGCCGAGCACAGCCGCGTCCGGGATTCGATTCGCGCGAGCGAGCAGGGTGATCCCTGGGAACGGTTCCGATTGGCCGATGATCCGCTTGAGAGACCCGTCTGCCAGCGAAATCATGCGCGGTACTCCCTCTGCGATCTCATTGCGGGCAACCAGTGTCTGCCCATCAATGACTATCACAGCGGCGTCCGCCAGTCCGCGCTGCATGGCGGTGACAGCGGCTCCATGGTGAGGGTAGTGCTGAAAGGTAGGCAGTGGAATTTCGGGGGAGAGTGATTGCTGAGCGAGGTTCTTAATCAACACGCTACCCAGGCTTTCTTGGGCGGGTGCCGCGATATGGGCCCCGGACAGGTCCTGCAGGTTGCGCAGTGGTGAGTCCAGGCTGACGAGAACTACCGCTGCAAGGCGATCACTGGAGCTGGTTACGAGTTGGTACCCGCCTGCGTCCAGTAGGTCCGGCACCGCATGGGGGGCGGTGAGGAGCAGGTCGTACCGCCCCTCATGTGAGCGCGTGAAAAAGTCGGAAAACGTACGCGCGGATTCGATGCGCACCGGGGTATCTAGGGTGTCGGCAAGCCAGTCTCGCAGTGGCGCATAACGTTCGAAGAGGCTCGTTGGGCTGGCGAATGGCTGGATGCCCAGGGCGAGTGATTCCGGCTCTGCGTGGGCGGATGATGTGGCCCCGAGAGCCGATACGGCCAGGATTGCGATGAATGCGGCCAGCCGCCGTCGGATGGAGCGAAGAGCGTGGTCTGCGGAACGGGACGGTCCCACGGAACGTGGATGCCTGGCTGGAAGAGCGCCGATCGATGCGCGCGCGGTCGGGCGGCCCCTTTTTCCGGTTGCATCGGCGTGGGCCTCAATGGCTGAACGGACCCGATGGGGCACCAGCGTGAGCACGTCCATCAATTGGCGTCTCCTTAAGGCGCTCTTGGTACCCATCGGTATAGCGTTTTTTGATGGCTTCGTCGATGCGTCAATAATCTGTCGAAACCGTATGAAGCTTGGGGGTCGTAGTGTAGGGGTGACGGCTTCTCGTCAATCTGGGACTGGGTTACCCCGCAAAAGGTTCTCCCGCCAGGTGCAATAGAAGGGTGGCGTTTTTCTTGCATGGCCTCTGGCCTGATCGCAATTCGCCAGACCCAGTGGATGGCCGAGGAGAGGAAATGAATATTCTTGAACGCCTAGCCGAGGCATTGCTTGCCACGCTCGGCGAATTGAGCCCGATGACCGTGATCGGGGGCTTTTCGCTGCTGCTCTTCGGCCTTTTTGTCGCAGCCCTCGCTGCCTTGGCATTGCGTCGAGCCACAGCGCTGCAGGCGGCCGCCCCGGGGTTGTTGACCACTTTGGGCATTCTGGGGACGTTCTTGGGCGTTTCGATTGGCTTGATTGATTTTGATGCCGCCCGCGTCGAGGCCAGCATCCCGGCATTGCTAGAGGGCCTCAAGCTGGCGTTTGTTACCAGTATTGTGGGGATTCTTTTGGCGTCCGTGCTGCGCCTTCTCCAAGTCCTGATGTCGGGTTCGGCGGCGGTGCCTGGCTCGGGCGAGGGGCAGGTAGAGGGAAGTGGGGAAGCAACGCTCGCGTTGATGCGTGACCAACAGGCCTCGGCTCGCGACCTGGTTACGGCCGTGCAAGCGATGGATCAGCGTTTGGATGCCCGGCTAGAGCGTCAGCACCGGGACCTGAATCAGACGTTGAGCGCGATGGCCGAACGCATGACCGAGATGAGCAGTGGACACTTGGTCGAGGCGCTGGAAAGGGTAATCCATGACTTCAACAGCCGCCTGGGCGAACAGTTTGGGGAGAATTTCCGCCGGCTGGATGATTCGGTGGCACGACTCGTCGAGTGGCAGGAGCAGTACCGTCAGCAGATGGATAGTTTGCATCGGGCCTTTGATCAGGCCCGGTCCGGCGTGGAGCAGACCGAACAGACCCTTGAACGCATGACCGGTCAGGCCTTGCAGATTACGCGTCACGTGGAAGATCAGGAGTCGACCCTCTCCAGTTTGCGCCGGGAGACGGTGGAGCTTGAGGCCTTGCTGAGCAGTATTGCCGCCTTGAGGGATCGCGCGACCGAGGCGTTCCCGGCCATGGATGCGCGGCTGGAGGCGATGCTCGAGAGTATCGAGAACGCCGTGCATGCCGGGCATGCTGCGGAGAACCGTTGGCAGCGAGGGACGGAAACCGCGTTGGCCCCCGCCGGCGGTACGAACTGATGCTTTCGTGGATTGCGCGCCTGCGATCGCGTCACGGCGGCGCGCCCGGTAAAGAAGCCGATCACGGATCGCACTGGCTGGCAGTGGCGGACCTGATGGCCGCCTTGATGATGATCTTTCTGTTCCTGGCCCTGTTGCACATGGTCCAGGTCGAGCGCGAAAGCGCGGCCCATACCGAGGTTCGGAACGAGGCGGCGGCCCTGCGTGCGGCGATCTATTCGGTGCTGGAGGAGGAGTTTCGTGAGGATCTGCCGCGTTGGAATGCGGAGCTGGATCGCGACACGCTGACCTTGCGATTCCGTGAGCCTGAGGTGCTTTTTGAACGCAGCTCGGCCCAGATTCGGCCGCGATTCGAGGCGATTCTTGACGACTTTATCCCGCGCTATGCGGAACAACTGCGGCCATTCGCTGGCGTCATCCGTGAGGTCCGAATTGAGGGTCATACCTCCAGTGAATGGGCCGGGAGCGATAACGAGATCGAGGCCTATTTTGGCAATATGGATCTTAGTCAGCGGCGGACCCGTGCGGTCCTGGAGTACGCCTACCGGCTGGAACCCCTGCAGGAGGCGGACTGGTTTCGCGAACGTGTTGCAGCGGTTGGGCTCTCTTCGTCGCGCAAGGTTTTGGATGCTCGAGGTGCCGAGGATCGAGCCGCCTCGCGCCGGGTGGAGTTCAGTGTTCTGACCGACTTCGAGGCCCGCCTGCTGGGTGACGCCTCTGTGCCGGAGCCGGAACCGCTGGAGGCCCGTTCCCGCTGATTATCCTTCAGATCGCCGCGATCAGGGCCTTGCGCAGGGTCGCCTGCTCGTCGGGGCTTAGGGATTGCCGGCCGGGGCGGCTGAGCAGAAAGCTGTCCTCGACCTGTTCGCCTGCGGTGGCGATGCGGGCTGTGCGCACGTCGATCTCCTGTGCGGCAAGGATATGCCCGATCGTTGAGAGCAGGCCGGGTCGGTCCAGTGCGCGCAGGCGCATGCGGGTCGCCTGGCCCGACGAAGCGGGCTCGAACTCAATGCGTGTATCCACATCGAAGTGCTTCAGGCGACGCGGTAGCTGGCGCGAAACTGGGGTGTCTGGAATACCTTCGCGGTGGAGCGCCTGCTCCAGGTTCTGGCGGATTTCTTCGCAACGGTATCCGGCGTCGACGGTTTGGCCGCCCCCACTTTCCAGCACCAGAAATGTGTCCAGCGTCCGCCCACCCGCGGTGGTGATGATGCGGGCGTCGACGATGTCGAGGCCCAGCTGGGTCAGAGAACTGGTGATGCGCGCGAAGATCTGCGGATGGTCCTCGGCGTACACGAAGATTTCGGTGCTGCCCCGAGAGGTTCTGGGGCGAACGAGGACGAGGGGAAGTTCCTCGGTGGCCAGAGGTAGCAGGGCCTGCCCGTGCCAGGCGATTTCGTCCGGGGAGTGACGCAGAAAGTACTCGTCGTCCAGTTCATCCCACAAGGCCCGGGCCTGCTCGGGCTGGAACCCCTGATGCTCAAGCAGGGCCAGAGCCTCGGTCCGGGTCTGGCAGATCTGCTCGTCCATGTCCGGAGGCGTATCCAGGCCTCGCTCCAGCACGTTGCGGGTCGCGTGGTAGAGCGTCTGGAGCAGGGAGTCCTTCCAGCTGTTCCATAGCTCTGGATTGGTGCCACGGATGTCGGCAATGGTGAGCAGGTAGAGCAGGTCGAGGCGCTCGCGCACCTGCACCTCGTGCGCGAACTGCAGGACCACGTCGGGATCGGAGATATCCTTGCGCTGAGCGGTCAGGGACATCAGCAGGTGCGAACGCACCAGCCAGGCGACGATCGCCGCGTCTTCGTCGGACAGGTCATGCTGTTGACAGAAGTGCAGTGCGTCGTGAGCACCCAGCTCCGAGTGATCGCCACCACGGCCTTTCGCGATGTCGTGAAACAGGGCGGCGAGGACCAGGCGTTCGGGTCGCTCCAGCTGGGTGTGGATCTCGCTGGCGAGGGGTTGTTCGTGGGCGAATTCGGGCAAGGCCAGGCGGCGGGCATTGCGCACCACGTTCAGGGTGTGCTCGTCGACTGTATAGGCATGAAACAGGTCGTACTGCATGCGGCCGATGATGCGACCGAACGCCGGAAGGTAATTGCCCAGAACCCCGTAACGGTTCATCCGGCGTAGTTGGCTGGTGATGCCGCGTGGCGCGCGCAGGATGTCCATGAACAGCTTGCGGCAGACGGGATTGCGGCGGAAATGACCGTCGATCAAATGGCGGTGGGCTCGAATCAGGCGAATCGTAGAGGCTCGAATGCCCTGGATTTCCGCGTGTTCCTGCAGCAGGCGAAAGACCTCCAGCAGCGCCGGTGGATAGATCATGAAGACCTGGTCATGCGCGGCTTCAAGGTATCCGCCCCGGATTTGAAAGCGCTGATGGATGCGGATCGGTTCCTGAAGCGATTGGGGGTCGTCGAGAATGGCCTCGTTGAAGTGCTGCAACAGGAGCTCGTTCAGGCGCTCCAGGTCGTTGATCGTGCGGAAGTAGCGCTGCATGAACTGCTCGACCGCACGGTTCTGGTTCTGATCCACGAAGCCGAACGTGTTCGCTAGCTGGCGTTGCAGGTCGAATAGCAGGCGATCTTCACGCCGGCCAGCCAGCATGTGCAGGGCAAAACGGACCCGCCACAGGAAATTCTGGCCCTCCATCATCTCGCGGAACTCGCCTTCGCGCAGGAAGCCGAGGGAGACCAGCTCCTCGATCCGTTCGGCCGCGTAGTGGCGTTTGGTGACCCAGCCGATCATCTGAATGTCGCGCAGCCCGCCGGGGCCTTCCTTGACGTTGGGTTCCAGGCGGTAGGCGGTCTCGCCAAACCGGCGGTGCCGCGCCTGCTGTTCCGCCAGCTTGGCGGCGTAGAAGCTGCGCGAATCCCAAACACGATCCGGTCCGATCGCAGTGCGAAAATCATTGAACAGGCCGAGGTGTCCGGAGAGGTAACGCGCCTCGATCAGGTTGGTGGCAACCGTGATGTCGTCGCGAGCTTCGCGCGTGCAGTCCTCAAGGCTGCGCACGCTGTGGCCGACCTCGATACCAATATCCCAAAGAAAGGTCACAAACTCGCTGATGCGGTCCAGCCGGGTACGGTCGTTCTCGCCCTCCATGAGGATCTGGATATCGATATCCGAGGCCGGATGGAGTTCTCCTCGGCCATACCCCCCTACGGCGATCAAGCAGAGTTGATCGTCGTCGGCCAGACCTTTCTGCGCCCAGATCAGCTTGAGCAGTTCGTCGATGCGCCGCGCATGACCATGGATCAGGTCGGTGATGGGCATGCCGTCGCGAAAGCCCTGGTACTGCTGTTCCAGGATGGCGCGGCGGCGATCACGAAACAGCGCGATGTTACCGGGGTTGCGGCTCAGGCGCTGATAGTCGTCACCCCATTCCGAGGTGAAGGCGGGGACGTCGAGTTCGCCGGGTGTGCTGCCCGCTGGATTCATGGGATCTCCGTGGAATGGGCGGGCTTTTGGCGGGAACGCCTGAAATCAGGCGGCGATCTCCTGCGGTGGGGTTTCGTCCTTGCGCAGGGTCAGGATCTCGTAGCCATCGGCGGTTACCAGAATCGTGTGTTCCCACTGGGCGGACGGGCTGTGGTCCTTGGTGACGGCAGTCCAGCCGTCCGCAAGCACCCGAGTGTGGCGCCGGCCCGCATTGACCATGGGTTCGATGGTAAAGCACATGCCTTCCTCGAGTGCCATCCCCGTGCCGGGTTTGCCGTAATGCAGGACTTGCGGGTCTTCGTGGAAGCCGCGCCCGATGCCGTGACCGCAGAACTCCCGCACTACGGAACAGCGCTGGCCTTCGGCATATTGCTGTATGGCATGCCCAATGTCGCCAAGCGTGGCGCCGGGGCGCACCTGTTGAATGCCGAGGTACATGCTGGTGCGGGCCACGTCGATTACGCGCTGGGCCTGGATGCCAGCCTTGCCGATGGCAAACATGCGGCTGGTGTCGCCATGGAAGCCATTCTTGATCACGGTGATGTCGATATTGAGAATGTCGCCATTCTTAAGCTTTCGATCACCCGGGATGCCGTGGCAGACCTGATGATTGACCGAGGTGCAGATGGATTTGGGGAACCCGCGGTAGTTCAGCGGGGCCGGGATCGCATCCTGGGTGTTCACGATGTAGTCGTGGCAGATCCGGTCCAGTTCTCCGGTGGTGACGCCCGCTTGCACGTGGGGCTCGATCATTTCCAGGACTTCGGCGGCCAGACGGCCGGCTACGCGCATGTGTTCGATCTCTTCGGGGGTCTTGATGGAAACGGACATTTGGGCTCCCGCCGCGGCGCCCTGAGGGGCTCGGCGTTTGGTTCGAGTAAGCGTCCTATGCTATAAAGCGCGCGCCTCGCTGGCAATTCGGCGGGGCCGGAAGACCGCTTTTGGGGCGGTTCTTGCGAAACCTTAATCCACACACGTATCGGCACGGTCTGTCGGGTGCCCGCTCGCGAAGAAGATTCGGTTCGGGTTTCAGATCGGGATGCGTGGAGGCTCAACCCGTTACAGGAGAAACCTCATGTCCCTCGTGACTATGCGACAGATGCTGGAGGCCGGTGTGCACTTCGGCCACCAGACGCGTTACTGGCATCCCAAGATGGCCCCGTACATCTTTGGTGAGCGCAACAAGATTCATATCATCAACCTCGAGAAGTCTCTGCCGATGTTCAACGATGCGTTGAACTTCCTCGGCAAGATCGCCGCCGACGGTGGCCACATCCTGTTTGTCGGCACCAAGCGCTCCGCACGCGACGTGGTCGGTGAAGAGGCGCGTCGCTGCGGTATGCCGCACGTGAGCCACCGCTGGCTCGGCGGCATGCTGACCAACTTCAATACGGTCAAGCAGTCGATCAAGCGCCTGAAGGATCTCGAGACGATGGACGCGGACGGCAGCTTCCAGGTCCTGAACAAGCGCGAGGCCCTGAGCCGTCGCCGTGAAAAGGAAAAGCTGGACCGGACCCTGGGCGGCATCAAGGACATGAACCGCATGCCTGACGCCATGTTCGTGATCGATGTCGGCTACGAGAAGATTGCCGTGGCGGAAGCGAAGAAGCGCGGCATCCCGGTGGTGGCCGTGGTCGACTCGAATCACTCCCCGGAAGGCGTGGACTACGTGATCCCCGGCAACGATGACGCGATGCGCGCGATTCAGCTCTATGTGGCTGCCATCGCCGACACCATCATCGAAGCCAAGGGCGCGGTGGCCACGGGTGGCGTGAACGAGGAAGCGTTCGCCGAGCCGGCCGCCGCCGCGGAAGGTTCGGACACCGCCTCGCCCGCGAACCCCGCTTGATAACAGGGGCCGGCTATCCCCTGGGTAGCCGGTCCAAGCACGACTTCAGGAGTATGTAACGATGCAGATTACTGCTGCACAAGTGAAAGAACTGCGCGAGCGCACTGGCGCCGGCATGATGGAATGCAAGAAGGCCCTGACCGAAACCGGTGGTGACCTCGAAGCCGCAGTCGAAGCGATGCGCAAGTCGGGCATGGCCAAGGCGGACAAGAAGGCAGGTCGCGTGGCGGCTGAAGGTCGCATCGAAATTGCCAACGAGGGTTCGCAGGCGGTGATCGTGGAGATCAACTGCGAAACGGATTTCGTGGGGAATGACGATAACTTCCGCGCCTTCACCGGTACCTGCGCCAACGTCGCGCTGAAGACCGCTGCGGACTCGGTCGAAAGCTTGATGTCCGAGACCGTCGACGGCCAGACCCTGGAAGAGCAGCGCACTCAGCTGATCGCCAAGGTCGGCGAGAACGTCCAGGTACGCCGTTTCGAGCGCATGAAGGCCGAAGGCGCGCTGGGCTTCTACCAGCATGGCGTGCGAATTGGCGTTGTGGTCGCCCTGAACGGTGGAGATGAGGCCCTGGCGAAGGATGTCGCGATGCACATCGCTGCGAGCCATCCGGTGTGCGTCGACGAAACCGAAGTGCCGACGGAGTTGCTGGACAAGGAACGCGCGATCTTCAAGGCTCAGGCCGAGGAATCTGGCAAGCCGGAAAACATCATTGAAAAGATGATCGAAGGCCGGATTCGCAAATACCTCGGTGAAATCACTCTGGTCGGTCAGCCCTTCGTGAAAGACCCGGATCAAACCGTTGGTCAGTTGCTGGAAGGCAAGGGTGCCTCCGTTGCCGGTTTCATCCGCTACGAGGTGGGCGAGGGCATCGAGAAGAAGACCGAGAACTTCGCAGAAGAGGTAATGGCGCAGGCGCGCGGCGCCTGAGCCAGCAGGACTCCGGAGCGGCCGCTTGAAGCGGCCGCTTTTGGATGAACGGGCCAGAAAAACTGGCAAGCGAGATCATAACGAGCCCCGAGATAAGGAACCCCATGAGTCAGGACAGCCAGCCGGCGTATCGGCGCATCCTTTTGAAGTTGAGCGGGGAGGCCCTGATGGGCCAGCAATCCTACGGGGTTGACCCGGATGTCCTGGCACAGGTGGCCGAAGAAGTCTCGGAGCTCTCCCGCATGGGCGTGGAGGTCGGCATCGTGATTGGTGGCGGCAACATCTTTCGCGGTGCAGGGTTGGCCCAGGGTGGAATGGACCGGGTGACCGGTGACCACATGGGCATGCTGGCGACCGTGATCAATTCCCTGGCGCTCCAGGACGCGATCGAGCGGGCCGGACGGTTTTCGCGCGTGATGTCCGCGATTCGGATCAACCAAGTTTGCGAGGACTATATCCGTCGGCGGGCGGTGCGCCATCTGGAAAAGGGCCGCATCGTGGTTTTTGCAGCCGGCACGGGGAATCCATTCTTTACTACGGACTCCGCTGCAAGCCTGCGGGCGATCGAGATTAATGCCGATATCATGATCAAGGCGACCAAGGTCGACGGGGTCTATGATGCCGATCCGATGACGCGCAAGGACGCCCGGCGTTACGAGCGGCTGACGTTCGACGAGGCGCTGGAGCAGCGGCTAGGGGTGATGGATACCACGGCGTTGGTGATGTGCCGTGACAATGGCTTGCCGCTTCGTGTAATGAACATGTTTTCAAAGGGCGATCTGCACCGGCTCGTGATGGGCGAACCGGTCGGCACCCTGGTTGAGGGATCCCGTAATGAGTGACGCCACCATCAAGGATGCGCGCGAGCGCATGGACAAAAGCCTGGAAGCGCTGCGTAACGAACTGTCGAAGATCCGGACGGGACGTGCGCACCCCACGCTGCTCGAACATGTGCACGTGGATTACTACGGCATGGAGGTCCCGATCAACCAGGTCGCGAATATCAATGCCGAGGACCCGCGTACGTTGACGGTAGTCCCCTATGAAAAGGACATGGTCGGCAAGGTCGAGAAGGCGATCATGACGTCTGACCTGGGGCTCAATCCGGCGAGCATGGGGACCGTGATCCGGGTACCTCTGCCGGCGTTGACCGAAGAACGCCGGAAGGATCTGGTGAAGGTCGTGAGGGCCGAGGCCGAGCACGCACGAGTGGCCGTGCGCAACATTCGGCGCGATGCCAACAATGCATTCAAACAGCTGGTCAAGGACAAGGAAATGTCCGAGGACGACGAACACAAGGCCCAGGATCAGATTCAAAAGCTGACCGACGATCACATCGCCAAGGTGGACGCGATGCTGGCGGACAAGGAAGCCGAGTTGATGGAAGTCTGACCGGCCCTGGCGATGCCGGTTACCAGCACACCCACCGGGGCGCTTCCCGCGCACGTAGCCATTATCATGGATGGCAACGGTCGTTGGGCCGAGGCGCGCGGTCTGTCGCGGTCCGAAGGGCACCGAGCCGGCCTTGAGGCGACACGCCAGTCCGTTCGATTCTTCGCGGAACAAGGCGTCCGGGCTCTGACGCTCTTCGCCTTTAGCAGCGAGAACTGGGGCCGCCCGCAGGACGAGATCGACGCCCTGTTCGATCTGTTCGTCTCGGCAATCGAGGCCGAACTCCCGGAATTGGTCGAACGTGGTATCGCGTTGACCTTCATTGGCGATCGCGCCAGCTTCCCCACAGCCTTGCAGGCCCGGATGTCCGAAGCGGAGCAGGCCTCTGCGGGCAACGAGCAGATGCGGCTGGTCGTCGCACTGGGCTATGGAGGCCGCTGGGACATCCTGCAAGCGGCCCGACGCTGGGCGGCGGAGGGCGATGAGGGACGCGATTCCGAGGCAGAGTTTGCCAGTTACTTGAGTACGGCCGGTATGCCCGACGTGGATCTTCTAATCCGTACGGGAGGTGAGCGGCGCATCAGCAATTTTCTTCTCTGGCAGGCGGCGTATGCGGAACTGCTGTTCCTTGAGGCGTTTTGGCCCGAGGTGACGTCGACTGAGCTGGAGCAAGGGCTGGCCTGGTACACAAGCCGCCAGCGACGGTTTGGGCGCTTATCGACGGCCTCGACGGGCACTGCGAACAATGAGGCGCCGCATGCTTAAGCAACGCATTCTGACGGCTTCAGTACTGGGCCTTCCGGCTTTGGCGCTGGTGGCCTGGGGGCCGAACTGGGTCGTGCTGTTGCTGGTGTCGCTGATTCTGGGTTTGGCGACGTGGGAGTGGGCTGGATTGGCAGGGCTCCGGGGCGCAAGTGCCAGGGGATTGCTGGTGGCGGGCGTCGTCATACCGGTGTTGGCACTTGGGGCGAGCCCGATCGGGGCATTGCACTATCTGATTCTCGGGCTGGTTCTACTCTGGTGGTTGGTCGTCCTTCTGATACTCCCGTTCTATCGGGAGCGCGAGGTGGACGAAAAGGCGAACCGTGGCCACCTGTTCGCGCTCGCGGCGATCGTGGCATTGGTGCCAGCCGGGATGAGTTTGGTCTGGTTGCATGCGTTGGTACCCCTGCTGGTGGTCTATCTTGTGGTGCTTGTAGGCCTCGCGGATACCGGCGCTTATTTCGCCGGTAAGACCTTCGGGCGCAACCCACTTGCACCGCATATCAGTCCAGGCAAAACGCGCGAGGGCCTGTTCGGTGGACTCGTCACCGTGCTGGCGTTCGCGATTGTGGGGGCGGCGATCTGGGGCCTTGAGCCCATGGATGCGTTGGTGTTCCTGCTGCTTTCCGTGTTGATCGGGCTGGTCTCGGTGGTGGGGGATTTGTTCGAGAGCATCCTCAAGCGTGAAGCCGGAGAGAAGGACAGCGGTTCCTTGCTGCCCGGCCACGGGGGTATTCTGGATCGGTTCGACAGCATGGTCGCAGCCGCACCGGTCTTCCTGGCGGGTCTGCTGTGGCTAGCGCTCATTCCGGCGCCCCCGGCGGCGGCCTGAGCGCTGACAGGTGCCCATGACGACGCAGCTCACCATTCTTGGTTCCACCGGCAGCATTGGGCTCAGTACGCTCGATGTGGTCGCGCGCCAGCCAGATCGCTATTGCATCCATGCCCTGACCGCCCATCGCAACGTGGAGCGTATGCGTGAGCAATGCCTTCGCCATCAGCCTGCGGTAGCGGTCATGGTGGACGTCGAGGCGGGCGAGGCCTTGCGCACAGCACTGGCGGCTGCGGGCTGCAACACCGAGGTTCGTACGGGGGTGGAGGCACTTGCGGAAGTGGCCCGTGAGCCTCGGGTGGACGCCGTCATGGCCGCGATCGTCGGTGCAGCCGGATTGTTGCCGACGTTGGCCGCAGCAGAGGCGGGCAAGCGCGTTCTGCTGGCGAATAAGGAGGCGCTGGTGATGTCCGGGGCCTTGCTGATGGACGCCGTGCGCCGCTCCGGTGCCTGCCTGTTGCCGATCGACTCCGAACATAACGCCATTTTCCAGTGTCTTCCCAATGGCTATGTATGCGCGGAGTCGGTAACGCCCCATGGGGCGCGTCGGATTTGGCTCACGGCTTCGGGAGGGCCGTTCCGTGACCGGCCACTGGACAGTTTTGCGGGCATTACGCCGGACGAGGCCTGTGCTCATCCCAACTGGGATATGGGCCGCAAGATCTCCGTGGATTCGGCGACGATGATGAACAAGGGACTGGAGGTGATCGAGGCCTGCTGGCTGTTTGCCGTGGAGCCCTCAATGATCCAGGTCGTGCTGCATCCGCAGAGCATCGTGCACTCCATGGTGGCCTACGACGATGGCTCGGTGCTTGCGCAGCTTGGTAACCCTGACATGCGTACCCCCATCGCGCATGCGCTGGCTTGGCCGGAGCGCATGGAGTCTGGCGTGCAGCCACTGGATGTGCTGGCGATGGGCAAGCTCGAATTCTATGAGCCCGAGGCGGCTCGGTTCCCCGCGCTGGGTCTGGCCTATAAGGCCCTGGAGCGAGGGGGAACCGCCACCGCTGTTCTGAACGCGGCCAACGAGGTTGCGGTTGAGGCCTTTCTTCAGGAAGGGCTGGCCTTCAGCGAAATCACAACGGTGATCGCCGCCACGCTGGATGCAATCGAGGCGGAGCCGGTGGACTCATTGGAACGGGTCCTGAGCGCGGACCAAAGGGCGCGCGAGGTGGCGTCTGAGTGGGTCGCGAAGACCCGGAACGTAGTCTCATGACGTTCCTGACGAGCGTACTGGCCTTTCTTGTGGCCATCGGCATTCTGGTCACGGTGCACGAGTACGGGCATTACCTGGCTGCTCGGATGATGGGTGTAAAGGTGCTGCGCTTTTCGGTTGGTTTCGGCCGGCCGTTGTTCACGCGTCACTTCGGGCGTGATCGAACGGAATTCGTGATCGCTGCGGTGCCGCTAGGCGGTTACGTCAAGATGCTGGACGAGCGCGAAGGAGCCGTTCCGCCAGCGGATGTGACGCGGGCGTTCAACCAGAAAAGCCTGAGCGCGCGCACTTTTGTCGTGTCGGCGGGCCCTGCCGCGAACTTCCTGCTGGCGATCGTGCTGTATGCAGTGATGTTCATGGTCGGAGTGGGTGGGGTTAAGCCGGTGCTGGGCGAGATTGCGCCGGACACGCCCGCTGCCGCAGCCGGCCTCGAGCGGGGTCAGGAGATCCTGCGCGTGGGTGATCGCGCAGTGGTGGACTGGGAACAGGCGAATCTACGGCTGCTCGATCACGCAGTACGCGGCGAACGAGTGACGCTGTTGCTGCGCGAAGAGGATGGGCGCGAGGTCGAGCGCGACTTGGATCTTGGCGACCGCCAGGGGCTGCTGGGAGAGGGCCAGTTTCTCGAAAGGGTGGGATTGCGTCCTTATCGCCCGATGCTGGAGCCCCGTATCGGCTCGGTAGAGGGGGGAAGCCCTGCCGCAGCTGCGGGGCTCGAGGTGGGGGATCGGGTTCTGGCGGTGGACGGTGAGCCGGTGGGGGACTGGAATCGCTGGGTCGAGGTGGTCCGGGCGCATCCCGAGTCGGACTTACAGGTAACGGTTGAGCGGGATGGTCGCACGCTAGAGCTGCGTATGAGTCCTGAGTCGGTGGACGCGGACGGCACCACAATCGGGCGCATTGGGGCGGGGGTGGACACCGATCAGTCCGCGGCACGCGATATGGCCGTGCTGGTCCGGCAGGGTCCGATTTCGGCTTTCGTTTCAGGAATCGAGCGCACCTGGGATGTAACGACGCTGACCCTGGGGATCCTTTGGCGCATGGTTACCGGCGACGCTTCGGTTAAAAATATCAGCGGACCAGTTACCATAGCCGAATTCGCGGGCGTCTCGGCGGTTATCGGGATCTCGGCGTTTCTGGGTTTTCTCGGGCTGGTCAGTGTCTCGCTCGGGATCATCAACCTGCTTCCCATCCCGATACTGGATGGCGGGCACTTGCTGTATTACGCCGCTGAGGCGGTGAAGGGGAGTCCGGTGTCGGAGCGGACCCAGATGATTGGCCAGCAGGTGGGTTTGCTGGCGATTGCGGGGTTGATGACACTGGCCCTGTACAATGATTTGACACGACTGTTCGGATAGGCGGAGGCGCCTGGAAGCGCACCCTGGGTGCCTTCGGTCAAGCCACCGAGCGGCCTTTTTTTGGCGGAGAGCATGGCGCGAAACAGCTTGAGAGCAATGGTCCTGGTCAGTTTGTTGGGCCTGGCGGGTACGGCCTGGAGCCAGGCCTACGAGATCGAGGACATCGAAATCGAGGGGCTGGAGCGGATTACCGCCGGTACCGCTCTCAGTTACCTGCCGGTTCAGGTGGGCGATACCTTCGACGATAGTCGCAGCCCGGAAGTGATCCGTGAATTGTTCCAGACCGGCTTCTTCGACGACGTCGAGATTGCGCGGCGCGGAGATGTCCTGGTGGTGATGGTCTCCGAACGACCCGCGATCAACGAGATCAACTTCTCCGGTAACCGCGACATCCCCGATGACGGGTTGCGCGAGGCGCTCGACTCGGCAGGCTTGCGCTCGGGCCGGGTATTCAACAGGACGATGCTGGATCGGATCGAAAGCGAACTCCGACAGCAGTATTTCGCTCGGGGTCGCTATAACGTTCAGATCGATGTGGAGATCGTCGACCTGCCGCGTAACCGCGTGGATATCGAGATCGACATTGCCGAAGGGCCGGTGGCGAAGATCCGACAGGTCAACGTAGTGGGTAACGAGACCTTTACTACGCGCGAACTGACACGTCGTTTTGAGTCTGGTGTCCCGCGTTGGTGGGCCTTCTTTAGCCGCCGTGACAACTATTCGCGCGAAAAGCTCTCCGGCGACCTGGAACAGCTACGGTCGCATTATCTTGATCAGGGTTTCCTCGAGTTCGATATCGATTCCACTCAGGTGACATTGACCCCGGATCGCCGGGATCTGTTCATCACCATCAATGTGGACGAAGGCGAGCGTTACACCGTGACGGGTGTAGATCTGGCCGGGGATTTCGTGATTCCCCGAGATGAGCTGGAAAGCCTGATCGAAGTGGACATCGACGCCCCATTCTCCCGCAGCCAAGTTACAGAGTCCGCGGAGCGGATCAGCGAACGCCTGACCCGGGAGGGCTTTGCGTTTGCCAACGTGAACCCCGTGCCGGACGTCGACGAGGACGCCCGAGAGGTCCAGATCACGTTCTTCGTCGATCCGGGACCCCGAGTCTATGTCCGCAATATCCGGATAACCGGTAACCGAAATACCGAAGAACGGGTCTATCGCCGCGAGCTACGGCAGATGGAAAGTGCCTGGTACAACGGCGCGCTGGTGGATCGCTCGCGGGTTCGGATTCAGCGGCTTCCGTTCGTTCAGAGCGTGAATGTAGAAACCGAGCGGGTTGCCGGCACCGATGACGAGGTGGACCTGAACATCACGGTCACCGAACAGCAATCAGGGGCCTTGTCGCTGGGGGCGGGTTTCTCGCAGAACCAGGGACTTTTGCTGACGGCAGGTCTGACCCAAGACAACTTCCTGGGTACCGGTAACCGGTTTTCCGCGGACGTCAGCACGAGCCGTGTGAACCAGATTTTCCGTATGAGTGTCACCAACCCGCACTACACGCCATCCGGCGCCAGCCGCGGCTTCTCCGTGTTTTACCGCAAGATTGACGCGGAGGAAGCCAACATCTCGCGGTACTCCTCCAACCGGTATGGCTTCGACGTCACCTACGGGATCCCGTTGTCGGAGTTCGATCGGCTTCAGGTTCGACCGGGATTCGAGCATATCGATATCCAGACGGTGGAATCGGGCAGTGGACGTATCCGGACACCGGACGAAATCATTGATGAGCTGGACGAGTTCGGGTCTTCCGCGAATCTCTACAAGATCGAGACCAGCTACGTCCACGATACGCGGGACAGCACGACCTTTGCGTCTGAAGGGCGTCGCCACCGCGTCGGATTGGAGGTGGCGCTGCCGGGTAGTGACCGCGAGTTCTACAAACTGACCTATTCGGGCCAGGAGATTTTCCGACTGTCCGATCGCTATTCGTTCAGCATGTCGGCGGGTCTTGCCTATGGCGATGGTTACGGTGGGGACGAGCTGCCGTTCTATGAGCGGCTGTTTGCGGGCGGCATCCGGTCCGTTCGTGGGTACGAAGACAACCGACTGGGTGACCAGCGTCCCTTGCGGGATGGGGACCCTGCGACTCGAGACTCCAATGACGACCCCTACGGAGGTCGATTCCGGACGACCTTGTCCGCCGAATTGTTCTACCCGCTGCCGTTTGCCGCCGACAATGACGCAGTGCGGATGAGTACCTTCGTGGACGCGGGTAACGTGTTCGACGAGGTTTCGGACTTCGATACCAGCGAACTGCGGGCGTCGGCGGGTTTTGCGGTGACCTGGTTCTCGCCGGTCGGGCCGTTGAGCTTCAGCGTGGCCGAGCCGTTCAATAATCAGCCGGGCGACGATTTGCAGCGCTTCCAGTTCCTGCTGGGTGCGAGCTTCTGACCGTGACGAGTGCAAGCGATGCGAGGGCATCGGGAGGGCGCATGAGATCCTGGATGACGGCAGTGGCGGCGGTGGCCTTGGTTGCGACGGGCTGGTTGGCCGTTCCGGCAGTGGCCGGGGCTCAGAACGTGGCCTTCGTCACCATGAATCGGATTCTCGAGGATTCGCCGCAGGCCGAGGAGGCCATGCGCGAGCTGGAAAGGGAGTTTTCGCCGCGAGATTCGGAGTTGGTGGCCGAGCGCGAGGAGTTACAGCGTTTGCGCGACCGCCTGGAGCGTGACGGGGATTTGATGAACCCCTCCGAACGGGCGGATCTGGAGCGTGAGTTTTCCCAGCGCTCGCGGGAATTCAGGCGCGCCCAGGAAAGTTTCAGTGAGGATTTGAACGTCCGACGCAATGAGGAACTGGCAAAGCTTCAGCGGCGGATCAATGATGCCATTGTTGACCTTGCGCGCGAGCGCGACATCGATCTGATCCTGACCGAGCGGAATGTGCTGTACGCCAGTGATCGAATCGACATCACGGACGATATCCTTGCCGCAATGCAGCGCGACTGAAAGCGGGTATTCCGCACGTGAGCTGGCAGAGATGCTTGGCGCCCATCTCGCCGGGGATGAGGGGCGCCGCGTGACGGGCCTTGCGCCCCTGTCGAGCGCCAGACCAGAGGATCTCAGTTTTGTGGTTCATGCCGAGCGCCATGCCGAGGCGCTACAGGCGAGTGCGGCTGGCGTCGTGCTGGTGCCAGCAGGTGCGAATCTGCCCTCGAGGCCGGGCCGTACTCTGCTTGAGATCGAGGATGTCTATCTGGGATATGCCCGGGCGAGCCAGTATCTCGGTGCTGGGCGTCGAGTGTGTGACCCGGGAATTCATCCCAGCGCGACCGTGGATGCGTCAGCCGCGATCGCGCCGGATGCTCACGTCGGCGTGGGTGCAGTGATTAGCGCCGGGGCAGTGGTGGGCGCGGGAGCGGTGATCGGGGCGCATTGCTGCGTGGGCCGGGGCAGCCAGGTGGGTGCCGGCAGCTTTCTGCACCCGCGAGTGACGCTTCTTGATGAGGTGAGCGTCGGAGAACGCTGCATCCTGCACAGTGGTTGCGTGATAGGGGCGGATGGTTTCGGGTTTGCACCAGCGGGGGAATTGGGCTGGGAGAAAATCGAACAGCTCGGTGGTGTCGTAATTGGCGCAGATGTGGAAATTGGTGCGAACACCACTATCGACCGAGGCGCCTTGCACGATACGCGAATTGGCACGGGTGTGAAGATCGACAACCTCGTTCATGTTGCCCATAACGTCGAGATTGGCGACCATACGGCCATTGCTGGCTGCGTCGGAATTGCCGGCAGTGCCCGAATTGGAGCGCATTGCGCAATTGGTGGCGGGGTTGGCATCCTCGGGCATCTTTCCATCGCGGATCACGTGACCCTCCATGCAATGACCCTGGTTACGCGTTCGATCGAACGTCCTGGTGAGTACGCATCCGGTGTGCCACACCAGGAGGCACGATTGTGGAACCGGATGTTGGCGCGTCTACGACGGATGGCGCACTAACTAACCCGGACCCGGCGGGCGTAAGCCGGGTCTGGACCGAACGTCGTACTGGATCTCCGCTCGGCGGCCCGGCTGCGGCATAACAAGTCTCAGAGAAAGGACATCTGCGTGGATGACTTCAACGTCCAGGAGATCATGCGCTACCTGCCGCATCGGTACCCGTTCCTTATGGTGGATCGGGTGCTTGAGTGGGAGGCGGGCACCTATCTGACGGGGATCAAGAACGTCAGTATCAACGAACCCTATTTTCAGGGGCATTTTCCCATCAAGCCGGTGATGCCCGGCGTGCTGATTCTCGAGGCCCTGGCTCAGGCGACAGGCCTGCTCGCCTTCAAGACCGAAGAGGCCCGGAACGAGAATCAGGACAAACAGCAGCTCTACCTGTTCGTCGGGATCGACGAGGCGCGTTTTCGTCGCCCGGTCGTCCCCGGTGACCAACTGCATCTTCGGGTTGACCTGAAACGGACCGTTCGCGGTATCTGGCGGTTCGACGCCATCGCCCGGGTGGGTGAGGATGTTTGTGCGACGGCGCAACTGATGTGCTCTGGCCAGGAAATCAAGCCGTGATCGATCCGCGGGCCGATATTCACCCGAGTGCCGAGATTGATCGTTCGGTCGAGGTCGGTCCATTTTCGGTGATTGGGGCCAACGTTCAGATTGGCGCGGGCACAAAGATTGGCTCGCACGTGGTCATCAAGGGGCCGACCGAGATCGGTCGAGAAAATCGCATCTTCCAGTTCTCGTCGATCGGCGAGGAGCCTCAGGATACGAGCTACCGTGGCGAGCCCACGCGTCTGGTGATTGGCGATCGCAACGTCATTCGAGAGTCGGTGACACTGCACCGCGGTACCGAGAAGGGGCTGGGCGAGACCGTGATCGGCCACGACAACCTGATCATGGCGTATGTGCATATTGCGCACGACTGCACGATCGGCAGTGGCATTATCTTCTCCAACGCGACCTCGCTGGCGGGTCACGTCGAGATTCAGGATAACGCAACGCTTGGCGGCTTTACCCTGGTGCATCAGTTCTGTCGAGTGGGCACCTATGCCTTTACCAGCATGGGGGCCGCGCTCAATCGGGATTTGCCGCCGTATTGCCTGGCGAGCGGCAACTATGCCCGGCTGATTGGGATCAACAAGGTGGGACTCAAGCGCAACGGCTTCTCCAACGAGGCCATTCAGGCGCTGCACCGGGTCTTCATCCAGGGCATGCGCGGCCGCGCCGGACGCGAGAGTCACCTGGATACGATGTTCGACGAGACCGAGGTCCCCGAGGTCCGCAACCTGATCGGATTTGTGCGCGGCAGCCGCCGCGGCATCCTCCGCGGCGGCCGCCCCCACTGACGTAGCACCCCAAGGCGCTCTTTCGTTTCACCACATAGGACTCGGAGAGCACGGAGGGTCAAGATGAAGGGCGATTGACAGGAAGGCAGGAAGGGGCTATCGAGAGAGGGCCCCGGAAGGCTCGGATGCATCTGGGTGATCTTGGTCGTCATTGTGAGCGTAGCGCGACAATCGTTAAGGGAACCGGGGGCGTTCTCGCAGATCGCCGCGTCGCTTCGCGACTCGCGATGACGGATTTTTCGGCGTTGTCGGTCCCCTGGGGGGTATACGCCGGTGATGGCGAATTGGCATTGTGATTGCCGCAAGCGCCCACCTGAAAGAGCCGTTTCCTTAAGGCATATGAACCTGAATGTCTTCGTCTCTTCCATTCTTCCTGTGAATCGCCCTAGCCCTTCTCCGTGTCCTCTGTGGTGCAATCAAGGCAGCGGTGCGGCGAGCTATGGGGTCTTCTGGTGGTCGGGCGTCAGGAGGTGGCCGTGGTGGAGGAGTTCGAGCACCATCTCGGCGACGCGGCGGTCGGCGCCGCCGTCTCCCAGGCGTTCGCGGACTCGCGTGAGCCGTTCGCGCATGGCCTCCAGGGCCTCCGGTTGATCCAAAAGCCGTTCGGCATCGGTGGCCAATCGCTTCGCGCTGGCATCGCTCTGCAGGTATTCCGGTACCAGGCGGTCTCCCCCCACGATGTTCACGAGGGCGATGTTTTTGAGCCGCACCAGGCGCGAGAAGACCGCGTGGCTGAGCGCGCCCATGCGGTAGAACACCAGCATGGGGGCGCGCAGCAAGCCGGCCTCGAGCGTGGCCGTACCGGATGCGATGAGCAGCAGGTCGGCACCGGCCATGAGCGAATGGGTAGCATCGTCGCCGTTCACAGAATGCAGCGGGAGGTCGTGAGATTCGGCCAGGGCCGCGAGTCGCTCGGTAGTCACGCCGGGCGCGAGAGATACCACGAAGGCGACGTCGGGGTGCGAGATCCGCAGGCGGCGGGCCGTCGCGACCAGCAACGGCCAGTGGCGCTTGAGTTCGCCACTGCGGCTGCCCGGTAATAGGCCGACCAGGCGTGTTTGGGGTGCGAGACCAAGCCGTTCCCGAATTGGGGGGTCGGTGGGCTTGACGCGGTCAACAAGTGGGTTGCCGACGTAGCGTACCGGGATATTCTCGGTCTCGTAGAGTTCGGTCTCGAACGGAAACAGGACGGCCATGGCGTCCACGCTGCGCTTGATGCGTTTGATCCGACCCGCGCGCCAGGCCCACAGCTGCGGACTGACATAGAACAGGACGCGAATGCCGAGCCGCTGGGCCTTGGCCGCCAGGCGCAAGTTGAACTCCACGTAGTCCACCAGCACCAGGAGGTCCGGGCGGGTGGCCTCCAGATGAGCGCACATGCGCCGGAACAGCCCGCGCAGACGCGGGTAGTTGACCAGGACGTCGACCAGCCCAACCACGGCGAGCTCCTCGACATCGATGAGGGTTTCGACCCCGGCGGCCCGCATCTGTGTGCCGCCCATGCCGGTGTAACGAAGCCCGGGTTCCAGGTCGGAGAGTTCGTGGACGAGCCCGGCCCCAAGTGCGTCACCGGAGCTCTCCCCCGCGCAGATCACCACATGCTGCGTCATTGCTGGAGGAGGGCCCTCGCGGGCGCAGGGCGACGTGGCCTCATGCGAGGGCGTCGCGGATCTTCGCGCAGATCATGTCGATGGTCGCGTCCTCGAGTTCCGGGAAGACCGGGAGCGACAGACAGCGCTCCGCCACGGATTCCGTTACGGGCAGTGTTTCCGGCCGGTTCGGAAGATCGGCGAAGGCCTTTTGTTGATGCAGGGGCACCGGGTAGTAGATCGCGCATGCCACATCCGCGGTCTTCAGGGCCTCCATGATGGCGTCGCGGTGGTCGGTGAGCAGGGTGTACTGGTGGTACACGTGCGTTCCGATACCGTCTTCGAAGGGGACCTCGACCGGCAGGCCGGCCAGGCCATCGCGATACCGGGCGGCGACGCGGCGGCGTTCCGCGTTGTAGGTGTTGATGTGCGGCAGTTTTACCCGAAGGATCGCGGCCTGCATCTCGTCCAGACGGCTGTTGTAGCCAATCTCGTCGTGATAATAGCGCACGCTGGAGCCGTGATTCCGCAGCCGACGCAGCGTCTCCGCGGAGGACGGGCAGCTTGTGGTCACCAGTCCACCATCGCCAAAGGCGCCCAGGTTCTTGCTGGGGAAGAACGAGAAGCAGCCGAAGGCCGTGCCGGCGCCCGTCTGTACGCCGTCAATGGATGCACCGAAGGACTGGGCGCAGTCCTCGACGATCATCACCTTGCACTGCTCGGCGATGGCCTGCAGGCGTGGCATATCGGCCGGCTGGCCGAACAGGTGCACGGGCAGGATTGCGCGGGTGCGCTCGGTGATCGCCGCTTCGACCTGATCCGGGTCGATATTAAAGGTGCGCGGGTCGATGTCCACGAAGACAGGATCGGCGCCGACGTAGCGGATGGCCTCGGCCGTTGCAATGAAGGTGAACGGCGTAGTGATGACTTCGTCACCGGGGCCAATCCCTGCCGCGGCCAGTGCCAGATGCAGGGCATCGGTGCCGGAGGCGCAGGTGATCGCATGCTCGACGCCGAGGTACTTGGCAAGTTCCTCCTCAAGGGTCTGCACATTGGGACCCAGGATGAAGCGGGCACCGGCCAGCACTTCCTGAAGCGCGGCATCGATTTCGGGGCGCAGGGTCTGGTATTGGCGCTGCAGGTCGACCATCGGGATCACGGCTTGACTCCTTCGATGTGGCTGTGCGGGCCATCGGCCCGGCTCATGATATTGAGGTTGTCGTACACCAGATCGGTGATGCGGCTGGCCGTTTCCAGGGCGCGCTGGCCATCGCGGCCGCTGACCACGACCGGACCCTGACCGCGCACGGCCGCGACAAATGCCTGAATTTCTGCCAGCAGGGCGTCGGCCTCGTCGAAGACGCTTTCGTCCCGGTGGATGGCCGGAGCGCCGGTCTCCGGGTCGGGTTCGCCAATGTGGTTCAGCGAAAGGATACGGTTCTGGAAGTCCACCGAGGCATAGGCATGCGACTGAAAGATGCGCATTCGCCGTTCGGACTTGGTGCTGACGCGGCTGGAGGTCACATTGGCCACACAGCCATTGGCGAACTCAAGGCGGGCATTGGCGATATCGATGTCGCCGGTCAGCACGCGTGCCCCGGAGGCGCGGATCTCGTTCAGCGGGGCGTCGACCAGCGACAGGATGATGTCGATATCGTGGATCATTAGATCGAGCACCACCGAGACGTCTGTCGCCCTTGGTTTGTAGGGCGCCAGGCGATGCGATTCGATGAAGCGGGGATGCAGCGGGCTCTCTGTCAGCCGCCGGAGCGCGGCATTGAATCGCTCCAGGTGCCCCACCTGCAGTACCAGGTTGTGCTGTTCGGCAATGCGATTCAGCGCTTCGGCCTGATCCAGCGTGGCCGTAATCGGTTTCTCGACCAGCACGTGGCAGCGGGCCTCGAGGAAGTCCCGGGCGATGTCGTAATGCAGGGTGGTGGGTGCCGCGATGGATACGGCATCTACCTGCCCAATCAGTGCGCGATGATCCGTCTCTGCCCGGCAGCCATGTTCGGCCGCTATGCGTTCGGCGGTTTCTGGATCGGCATCGACGACCGCGACGAGCTCGGTGTCCGGGAGTGCGGCGTATTTGGCGGCATGCCATTTACCAAGGTGACCGACGCCGATGGCGGCGCAACGAAGCGGAGATTGGGACATGAGTAGGCTCGGATCCGGAAGGGGGTGTGCTAGGATTTTTGGCGCTATTGTAACGGATCCCCGGCGCGGCGCATGGTCACGTTCGGGCGATTGCCCGCAGTTCACCGTCGTGGAGACTCCATGTCCGATACAGAGGCAGCGCAGCGCTATATCGCCGGCGTGGACGAGGTAGGTCGTGGGCCCTTGGCCGGACCGGTCGTGGCGGCAGCGGTCATCCTTCCGGTGGGCTATACCGGCGCCGGTTTGGCGGACTCCAAGAAGCTAAGCCCCAAACGCAGGGAATCCCTGGACCTGCAGATTCGAGCAGACGCTTTGGCATGGTCACTGGGACGCGTTGAGGCGGCCGAGATCGACGCGCTGAATATTCACCGTGCAACCTTGCTGGCCATGCAGCGTGCGGTTGCGGGGCTTTCGGTGGCGCCGAGGCATCTTCTGGTCGATGGACGCTTCACGCCCGAGGGGCCCTGGACGGCGGAGGCGATTGTCGGTGGAGATGGCTCGGTACCCGCGATCAGCGCCGCCTCCATCATTGCCAAGGTGGCGCGTGATCGCTGGCTGAAGGACTTGCATGACGAATACCCCGGCTATGGTTTCGACCGCCATTCCGGGTACCCGACACCGGCGCATCGGGAGGCTCTGGAGCGCCTGGGACCCTGCCCGCAGCATCGTCAAAGCTTCGCACCGGTGGCGCGGGCATTGCGGATGTGCGACCGGGAGTTCGGTGCATGAGCGCGGTGGAACACGGCTTCGTCCACCTTCGGGTGCACTCGGAGTATTCCCTGATCGATGGGCTGGTGCGGCTGAAACCGCTGGTCCATGCGGTGGCGGAGGCGGGCATGCCGGCGGTCGCGGTGACCGACCACTGCAACCTGTTCGGACTGGTGAAGTTTTATCGGGCGGCGATCGGGCAGGGGGTGCAGCCGATTATTGGCGCCGATGTGCTGATCCGCGACGCCCGTGCGGACGGCAGCCTGGCACGCATGACCCTGCTGGCGCAGGACGACCCGGGCTATCGCAACCTCACCCGCCTGATCTCGCGCGCCTGGCAGGAAGGCCAGGAGAAGGGTATCCCGCGCGTGGATTGCGCCTGGCTGGACACGGCGGCGGACGGCCTGATCGCGCTATCGGGTGGCATCGATGGTTTGTTCGTGAATGGCTCGGGGGCCTCCCGCGCGCTGCTGGCGGAGGATCTGGAACCCTGGATGCAGCGCTTCCCCGGCCGCTTCTACCTGGAACTGGTCCGCAGTGATCGGCCGGGGGAGGAGGCCTGGATCGAACAGGCTCTGGCGGCGGCCGAGGTCTTTGATCTTCCTGTGGTAGCCACCAACGACGTGCGTTTCCTGCGCCGTGAGGACTTCGAGGCCCATGAGGCGCGTGTCTGTATCCATGACGGGGTCACGCTGGACGATCCCCGCCGCCCGCGCCGGTACTCGGAGGCGCAGTACCTGCGCACCCCCGCCGAGATGGCCGAGTTGTTCGCGGACATTCCCGAGGCGTTGGCCAACAGCGTCGCAATCGCGCGGCGCTGCAGTGTCAGCCTGACCCTGGGCGAATCCGTGTTGCCGGATTTCCCGGTGCCCGAGGGCTCCACGGTCGAAGACCACCTGCGGGAGACCTCCGCACAGGGTCTGAATGCGCGGCTGGAGCGTTTCTGTTTCGCCCCAACAGAAGAGTACGAAGCACGCCTGAAGCGCGAGCTGGACGTGATCTGCCAGATGGGCTTTCCCGGCTACTTCCTGATCGTGGCGGACTTTATCCAGTGGGCCAAGGACAACGCGATTCCGGTAGGGCCGGGCCGCGGTTCGGGAGCAGGCTCGCTCGTCGCATATGCACTCGGTATTACCGACCTCGATCCATTGCGTTACGAGCTTCTTTTCGAGCGGTTTCTTAATCCGGAACGTGTCTCCATGCCCGACTTCGATGTCGATTTCTGCATGGAAAAGCGCGATGACGTCATCGACTATGTGGCGGAGCGCTACGGGCGTGACAAGGTCTCGCAGATCATCACCCACGGCACCATGGCGGCCAAGGCGGTGGTACGCGATGTCGGGCGCGTGCTGGGGCATGGCTATGGATTTGTGGACCGAATTGCCAAGCTGATTCCGTTCGAGCTCGGCATGACGCTGCAGAGGGCGTTGACCGAGAGCGAGGACCTGAAGGTCCAGTACGATCAGGACGATGAAGTCCGCGCGATCATCGACCTGGCGCAGAAATTGGAAGGCCTGACTCGAAACGCGGGCAAGCACGCGGGTGGGGTGGTCATTGCGCCGTCGGCGCTGACCGACTTCTCGCCGCTGTACTGCGAAGACGATGGAGGCTCGCTGGTCACGCACTTCGACAAGGACGATGTTGAGGCGGTCGGCCTGGTCAAGTTCGACTTCCTCGGCCTGCGCACGCTCACCATCATCGACTGGGCGGTCGAGAACGTCCGCAAGATGGATGCCGAGGAGCGGGTAGACCTGGACGCGATCCCGCTGGATGACCCGGACACCTTCCGCCTGCTGAAGGATTACCAGACCACCGCGGTGTTCCAGCTGGAATCCGGCGGGATGAAGGATCTGATCAAGCGTCTGCAGCCCGACAGCTTCGAGGAGATCATCGCGCTGGTGGCGCTCTACCGGCCGGGGCCGCTGCAGTCGGGCATGGTGGACGACTTCATCGACCGCAAGCACGGTCGTGCCCAGGTCGAGTACCCGCATCCGGATCTGGAACCGATCCTGAAGCCGACCTACGGCGTCATCCTGTACCAGGAGCAGGTGATGCAGATTGCCCAGGTGCTGGGCAACTACACCCTGGGCGGCGCGGACCTGCTGCGGCGTGCGATGGGCAAGAAAAAGCCCGAGGAGATGGCCAAGCAGCGCGAGATCTTCCTCGAGGGTGCGCTCGGGCGCGGGGTCGACGAAGGGGTCGCGACCTATATCTTCGATCTGATGGAGAAGTTCGCGGGCTACGGCTTCAACAAGTCGCACTCGGCGGCGTATGCCCTGGTCGCCTACCAGACAGCCTGGCTCAAGGCGCATTATCCGGCGCCGTTCATGGCGGCGGTGCTGTCCGCCGATATGGACAACACCGACAAGGTGGTGGGGTTGATCGAGGAATGTCGCAACATGGGGCTGGAAGTCCTGCCGCCGGACGTGAACCAGTCCGATTACCGATTTACCTGTCGCGACGCGCAGACCGTCGTCTACGGCCTGGGGGCGATCAAGGGGGTCGGCGAGTCGGCGATCGACACCCTGCTGAAGGCGCGGGCCGAAGGCGGCGCATTCCACGGCTTGGTTGATCTGTGCCAGCGGGTGGAGCTTGGCAAGCTGAACAAGCGTGTGCTCGAGACCCTGGTACGCGCCGGTGCCCTGGATGAAATCGGAGCCAATCGGGCTACGCTCCTCAACGATATCCCGATGGCCGTGGCCGCGGCCGAACAAACCGAGCGCAATGCCAGCCTGGGTGTGGTCGACCTGTTCGGGGACCCCGCCGCTGCAGTGATCCCGGAGAGCGAGACGCTCCCGGAAATGGAAGATGACGATCGTCTGCGCGGTGAGAAGGACACGCTGGGGTTGTACCTGACCGGGCACCCGGTGGAGCGCTATCGGGCGGAACTTCTGCGGCTGACGGGTACGACGCTCCAGGCGTTGGAGTCGAAGCTCGAGGAGCGCCCGGACGAATCGCCGAAGCAGAAGTGGCGAGGCAAACAGGAGACGGTGCGGATTGCGGGTCTGATCGTGGGTGTCCGAGTGCGGAACACGCAGAGTGGACGCATGGGTATTGTGACTCTGGATGATCGCAGCGGACGGGCGGAGGTGGTCCTGTTCAATGATGATTTCACTGCCTACAAGGATCGTCTGGAGCCCGACTCCCTTTTGGTCGCGGAAGGTACGGTGACACTGGATGATTACGCCGGTGGGGTCCGGATGCGTGCGCGGGTGGTGTACAACCTCGACGAGGCGCGCGCCCAGTGGGCACGGGCGCTGCACCTGTGTTTGGAGGGGGTCGTGCCGGAGCAAGTGGCGCATCTGCGTGGACTGATGGAGGCGCACCGCGAGGGCCCTTGTCGGGTGCACCTGTGCTATCGCCGCGATGGCCTGGAGGCGGATCTGAACCTGCCCGAGAACTGGACCATTCGGCCCGATGAACGGCTTCTCCGTGGCATTCAGCAATCCCTTGGGCCCGACTGTCTGGCACAGGTGCTCTACGGGCGGTGACGCGGGAAAGGCTCGTTCGGTTGGCCGCGGCTAGCAGCGAAGTGCGGACCAATTGGGTACAATTCCGCTCCTGAACTTCCATCCTTCCGACGCGGGACCCTGCATGAATCCGGACTTTCTCGACTTCGAACAGCCTATTGCCGAACTGGAGGCGAAGATCCGCGATCTTCGCTATGTCGGTGACGATGCCGAGGTCAATATCCAGGAAGAGATCCATCGCCTGGAAGACAAGTGCCGGTCCCTTACGGAAAGTATTTTCGCCAAGCTGACGCCCTGGCAGGTCTCCCAGATGTCACGGCATCCGCGGCGACCGTACACCCTCGACTATATCCCGGCGCTGTTCGATGAATTCGAGGAGTTGCACGGGGATCGCGCCTTCGGTGACGACCCGGCGATCGTCGGTGGGGTGGCCCGCCTTGATGGCCGTCCAGTGATGCTGATTGGGCACCAGAAGGGCCGTCAGACCCGAGACAAGGTCTACCGTAATTTCGGCATGCCGCGGCCCGAAGGGTATCGCAAGGCCTTGCGGCTGATGGAGATGGCGGAGCGGTTTCGGATGCCGGTGCTCACCTTCATCGATACCCCTGGTGCCTACCCGGGCGTGGGGGCCGAGGAGCGCGGCCAGAGCGAGGCCATCGCCCGCAACCTGCGCGTGATGGCGCGTCTGGACACGCCGATCATCGCTACGGTGATCGGAGAGGGCGGTTCCGGCGGTGCCCTGGCGATCGGGGTCGGCGATGCGACGTTGATGCTGCAGTACTCGACCTATTCGGTGATCTCGCCCGAGGGTTGTGCCTCGATCCTGTGGAAGAGCGCGGAAAAGGCCTCCGAGGCGGCCGAAGCCCTGGGCATCACCTCGGAGCGCCTGAGGGAGCTGGGTTTGGTGGACCGGATCATCTCGGAGCCGCTGGGCGGTGCCCATCGCAACCCCGAGGCGATGTCGTCCAGCCTGCGGGCCGCCTTGCTGGAGACGCTGGATAGTCTCGAAGGTCTGGACCCGGGCAAACGTCTTGAGCGGCGTTATCGGCGTCTGATGGATTACGGTGCCTTCCAGGAAACGCCTTCCTGATCCGCGGGCCGCGCGTGCGGAGTCCGCGGTCGAAGCCCTAAGGGGGTTTCTCCAAGATCATCCGGTGGTCCGGACGGTGCGGGTGGCCTTCAGTGGCGGCCTGGATTCCACGGTGTTGTTGCACGTGGCCGCAAGCCTGCGCGTATCCGGGCTGGAAGCCATGCACGTTGACCACGGTCTGCGTCCGGACTCGTCGCGTCAGGCCAAGCACTGTGGTGATGTTACGGCGTCCCTGGGCTGCCCTTTCCTGTTGCGAACCGTCACGGTGGGGACGGGACACGGGCAGGGTGTCGAGGCGGCCGCCCGCGAGGCGCGCTATGCGGCCTTGCGTGAGGGACTTGGGCAGGGCGATCTGATCCTCTCCGCCCAGCATGCCGACGACCAGGCCGAGACCTTTCTGCTCGCAGCCCTGCGGGGGAGCGGCCCAGAGGGGCTCCAGGCCATGCGAGCGGTTCGGCGCGAGGGCGACACCTGGCTCGGGCGGCCATGGCTGGGGCTTGCTCGTATTGAATTGAAGGCCTATGCGGACCACCACGGGCTCGCGTGGTATGACGACCCCACGAACGCCGACTCCCGTTTTGATCGCAACTTCCTTCGGCAAAAGGTGATGCCCGCGTTGCGCGAGCGCTTCGATGTGCCGGGTAGCCTGGCTCGCAGCGCGCACTGGCAGCAGGAAGCGATGGATCAGCGCGATCAGTTCTTCGCGGGGCAGCTCGCGGTCGCGCAGGCATCCGTCGATCATTCGCTGGATCTGCGCATGCTGCGGCGTCTGAACGAGCCGGAGCAGCGTGGCCTGTTGCGTTACTGGCTGCGCCAACGCGGGATCCGACCGCCCGGACACCACCGCTTAAGCGAGTTTCTGCGCCAGACCCTGGAAGGGGCGCTCGATGCCACACCCGCGTTGGAGTGGGACGAAGGGTGGATGCGCCGCTATCGTGACGCCATTTTCGCGGGTTCGTCGAGCGATTCGGAAGGGGCGCTTACGATTGCAGACCGGCCCTGGCCCGCGGACCAGGAGGTCATGACACTCGAGGACGGACGCCGATTGATGCGCGCAGACCTCCCCGCCATGGGCGTGGATCCGGGGACAGCCCTTATCGTTAGCTATCGCTCGGGGGGAGAGCTCGTTGCGACCGAATGTGGCCATCGTTCGCTGAAAAAGCTGATGCAAGAGCGTGGCATCCCACCATGGGAACGTCACCGGGTTCCGCTTTTGCGTCAATTGGATGGCATTGTCGTGGCGGTCTATTGGCCGCAATCGGCTAACGCCCGTAGTTGACTGCGCCACACGAATCGGACGATTCTTTGGCCATCTATATGGGTTTTCGGGTGAGCGGCACGTGACTGGGTCTTTGACACAACGTGGACGACGCACGGGTATGGGTTTTCTGGCGGCCACGATGCTGCTGGCCACTCCGTTGTCGGCCGGTTCGCTGAGCCTGACGACCGAGAGCTATCCGCCCTTCAATTTCGTGACTGAATCCGGTGAACTGGACGGCATTTCTGTTCGGGTCATGCATGTGTTGCTGGATGCGGCTGATGCCGACGCCGAAATCCGCCTCCTGCCCTGGAGTCGCGCCTATGCCCAGGCCCAGTCCGAAGCCGGTACCTGCGTGTTTTCCACTACTCGTACCGAGGAGCGGGAAGACCTGTTTACCTGGGTTGGACCGTTGGTGGATAACCAGTGGCATGCGTTCGTACTGGAAGACTCCGAGGTAGAGGCCGATTCACTGGAGGGTCTCGAGCGCTACCGGGTTGGCGGATATCGTGACGATGCGGTGGCGCTCTATGTCGAGGCACAGGGCATCCCTGTTGATACGGCGCCCAACGACCGCCTCAATGCGCGCAAATTGGCGGCGAACCGGATCGACGTCTGGGTCAGCGGGGAATACCTGGCCCCCTGGTATGCCCAGCAGGAAGGGATCGGGGAACTCCGCTCCCTGTTTGCGTTCAACGATACCGTGATGTCGCTGGCTTGCCACCCGGACACGGATCGCGAGGTCCTCGATCGCATGCAGGAGGAATTGGACGCCATGCGCGAGGACGGCCGCTATGAGGCGATCCTGCAGGAGGTGCTCGCACGAAACGGAGAGTCTGATGAGTGATACAGCCGAAGCCCGGGCCGATTCGACGCCCCTGATTGCCGAGGAGGTCCTAGACTTTCAGCAGAACATGACGCGGCGCGGCATTATCTTCTCTTTTACCGGCTACATCTCCGAAGGCATTCTGAAAGCGCTCGGCGACGCCCTGCGGCAGAAAATCCGCCTGGAGTCGACCGACACCAAGACCGTCAACCGCGTGTTTTCGGTGTTCGTCGAACAGGTGCAGAACATCATCCGCTATTCGGCGGAACGGATTGAACATGATGCGGAGCCGCCGATCGAGCTGAGCTCCGGGATGATCACCGTAGGTTCGGATCAGGGCCGCTTTTTCGTGATCTGTGGCAATGTCATCGGCCGCAAGGACGCCGATACTCTGGCCGTACGGCTGCGTGAACTGGCAGGTATGGACAGTGCCGAGTTGCGGCGTTTCTACAAGGAAAAGCTGCGCGAACCCCCGGACGAAGGTAGCAAGGGCGGGAGCATCGGCCTGATCGAGATTGCCCGGCGGGCGAGCGAGCCGATCCAGTTCGATTTCCAGCATATTTCCGATGCGCAATCCTATTTTGTCCTGAAGGCCTATATCTGATGGCAGTCGTCGAAAGCATTGAACACGAGGCCACTGACCGGACCCCGGCGGTGCAGTTCGACTTTGGTGCCGGTACGTACCGGCTTTCCGGAGAGTCCTATCCGGAGGATGCGGCGAATTTCTATGGCCCTTTGACCCAGGGATTGCGGCAAGCGATAGAAGACCGAGTCAGCGACGAGGTGGAATTCACGGTCGAGATGATCTATTTCAACAGCTCTACCGCAAAGGCCTTGATGAACATGTTCCAGATTCTGGAGGATGCCGCTCAGTCGGGGGTGCAGGTGCGCATCAACTGGTGCTATCACGAGGATGACGAGACCATGGAAGAGTTCGGTGAGGACTTTTCCGAAGATTTCGAACACGCCGACTATCGGATGTGCCCCTCGTCATGACCGCCCCTTCGCGTGAGGATCCGATGAAGTCCCCGAACCTGACCCGAGAGGGCCAGGATGCGGAGGGCCTGGCCGACTTTTCATTGTTTGAACAGGAAAAGGCGATCATGCATCGGTCCGAGCAGATGCTCGAGGCCCTGGATGCGGTTGCGGATGGCGTGAAGGTGCTGGCCAAGGCCTACTCCGAGGGATACCGCGCACAACGCCGCATGATGCGCATGAGCGATCGGATGCAGGCAGACCTTCAGGATGCGAATCGCCAGTTGCGTGAACAGGCGGACCATCTCGCTCAATTGAATAACGCATTGTCGGATGAAGTCCGCGAGCGTGAACGCCTCACAGCCGAGCTGGAACGCTTGGCCCTTGAAGATGCCCTGACCGGCCTTTTCTCGCGCCGGCGCGTGATCGACTGTGTCGAGGGCATGGCGGAGAGCGTCGGCGACCAGGCGCATTCTCTGGCCGTCATGATGCTGGATCTCGACGACTTCAAGACACTCAACGACACCCATGGCCACGCGGCGGGTGATTTCGCGCTGGAGAGTTTCGCCGACATCTTGCGCGGCGAACTCGGGGCGGAACAGTACGCGGGGCGTATGGGGGGCGAAGAATTCCTGGTGGTAGCCGCGGATCTGGATGTGGAAGGGGCGCGAGCACTGGCTGAACGGATTCGCAGCGCAGTCGAGAATGCATCCCTGCACTGGAAGGGCGAGCCGCTTTCACTGGCGGTGTCGATCGGTCTCGTGGTCACCACGACCCCGTGGCCGGATGCCGGGGAGTTGGTGGCACTTTCCGATGATCTCCTCTACCGCGCCAAAAACGAAGGACGCAACCGTGTCATCGTGCAAACGCACGGCGAACACGGCTGATGAGGGGCGGCGCGCGCCGACATCGAAGCCTTGTCGCCAAGCTGGCCGTCGCCACACTGTTGGTGGCCCTGGCCTTGAGCCTTCTCTCCAGTGCGTACGTAATCGCCTCGGACTGGAATGCCTTTCGTGCCGAGACCACGGAGCAGATCGACCGGCTGCAACGTCTGGTTGAACCCCCGGCGGCCGAGGCTGCCTTTCAGCTTAGCGCGGACCAAGCGGACTCGCTGGTGCAGGGACTGCTCGTCTTCCAGGAAATTCGCCGCGTCGAGATCCTCGATGATTTCGGGAACACCCTGGCGTCGGATTCTCGTGAGCGCGAGCGCGCGGCCGGGGAATGGACGCAGTGGCTGTTTGGCGATCTGCAGACCCACGAACGCGAGCTTCGTCACCCGGATACCCGCGGCAATATCCAGGGGGTAGGGCAGCTGCAGGTCGAGCTGGACCCCGCCGTGCTGGGCCAGATCTTTGTTGGCCGGCTTCAGACGGGCGTGGTAACCAGTGTTACGCAGGCGATCATCGTGTCGCTGGTCGTCGTGCTGCTGTTCTACGTGCTGATGTTGCGGCCGATGCTGCGGATTTCCCGTGCGGTGGCGGAAACCAACCCGGACCAGCCGGCACAGTGGCCGATGCCCCGACTCGGGCATCACGAAAATGACGAGCTCGGCGCGTTAGGGCGTTCGCTGGACCGACTGTTGCGTGCGTTTCAGGAGGGGCTCGATGCCCGTGATGGCGCGCGGGGTGAACTCAAGGCCCTGAATGCGGATCTTGAGCGCCGCGTCGAGGAACGCACGCGCCAGCTGGAAGAGGAGAAGGCGGAGACCGAGCGCGCCCTGGCGCAGGTCGACGAGGCGAACCGCGAGCTCGAACGCAGTAACCGACTGGTGGTGGAAAGCATCCGCTATGCCCGACGCATCCAGACGGCGATGTTACCGGACAAGCACGCCCTTGATGGTTACATGGACGAGGTCCAGATCTACTGGGAGCCCTTGCATCTGGTGGGTGGTGACTACTTCTGGGTGGAGGCGATCGAGGGCCAGAGCATCCTCGTGGTCGCGGACTGCACCGGCCACGGTGTGCCGGGGGCCTTCATTACCCTGGTGGTGGCCTCGGCCCTGGATCGAATCCTGCATGAACACCGACTGCTGGAACCTTCTGCGATCCTGCGCGAGATGGACCGTCTGGTGCGTTCGCGCCTGCGCCAGGACGGCTACGACTCCGACTCGGATGACGGGTTGGAGGCCGCGGTATGCGTGTACCACCCGGAGAATCGCAAGCTGGTTTTCGCGGGCGTTGGGCTCCCGTTGATGATCGACCGGGGCGGCGAGGTGGAAGAAATCCGGGGGGTGCGCGGCGGTTTGGGGTATCGCAGCCTGGAACCGGCGCAGCCGGTAGACCACGAGGTTGCAGTCGAACCCGGAACGGAGTTCTTCCTGATTACGGACGGGGTGCACGACCATGTTGGCGGCGAGCCCCCGCGGCTATTCGGCCGGCGGCGCCTGCGTCAGGTTCTGGGGGACAAGAGCGGGCGCGACCTTTCGGCCAAGATCGACGCCGTGGTGCGGGTGCTGGAGGATTACCGCGATGGCGAGCCCCGCCGGGATGACATGACGCTGGTCGCATTCCGACCCTTGTCGGCTGGGTCGGGAAATGGAGGTTTGCCCCCGCCCGCCGATTGAGCGGGGGCGGGCGCTCTGGTACTCTCACAGGCGTTTTCCGCCGAACCCGGATGGATTGGATAAACCGGGTCCGGTGCTTGTCAGCCCCCAGCCAGGTTTCCCGCATGACGCGTTTTGTATTCATCACCGGAGGCGTGGTCTCGTCTCTGGGCAAAGGTATTGCATCCGCCTCTCTGGGGGCCATCCTCGAGGCCCGCGGCCTCAAGGTGACGTTGCTCAAACTGGACCCCTACATCAACGTGGATCCGGGCACCATGAGCCCCTTCCAGCATGGCGAGGTGTTCGTTACCGATGACGGTGCCGAGACCGATCTCGACCTGGGGCATTACGAACGGTTCGTGCGGATCCGCACCTCGCGGCGCAACAATTTCACCACCGGCCAGATCTACGAGAACGTGATCCGCAAGGAACGCCGGGGGGATTACCTTGGCGGCACCGTGCAGGTGATTCCGCATATCACGGACGAGATCAAGCGGTCGATCCATGAGGGCGCCGGGGATGCCGACATTGCCCTGATCGAGATCGGCGGCACGGTGGGTGACATCGAATCTCTGCCGTTCCTCGAGGCGATCCGCCAGATGGGGGTCGAGCTGGGGCATGAGAACGCCCTGTTTATGCACCTGACCCTGGTTCCGTACATCGAGGCGGCCGGCGAGATCAAGACCAAGCCGACCCAGCACTCGGTCAAGGAACTCCGCTCGATCGGTATCCAACCGGATATTCTCCTGTGCCGCTCGACGCAGGCCGTCCCCGAGGGCGAGCGGCGCAAGATCGCGCTGTTTACCAACGTCGAAGAGAAAGCGGTCATCTCCGCAGTGGATGTGGACAACATCTACAAGATCCCATTGTGGCTGCATTCGCAGAAGCTCGATGAGATCGTGCTGCGTAAACTCCATATCGAGGCGCCGCAGGCGGATTTGTCGGATTGGAAGCACGTGGTCAACGCCATGGAGTTCCCGGAGTCGGAAGTGACCGTCGGCATGATTGGCAAATACGTTGATCTCACCGAATCCTACAAATCCGTGAACGAAGCGCTGACCCATGCGGGCATCCAGGCCGGCACGCGGGTGCGGATCCGCTACCTGGATTCCGAGAAGCTCGAAGGTGCGGAGAACGAGGCCGCCAGTGAGCTGGAAGGTCTGGATGCGATCCTCGTCCCCGGAGGCTTCGGTGAGCGCGGCGTAGAAGGCAAGATCGCGGCGGTGCGGTATGCGCGCGAACGCCGAGTGCCGTATCTCGGGATCTGCCTCGGGATGCAGGTCGCGGTTATTGAATTCGCGCGCGATGTGGCCGGCCTCGAGGACGCCCATAGCACCGAGTTTGCCCCGGATACCCCACACCCGGTGATCGCACTGATTACCGAGTGGCAGGACCAGGAGGGCCGTATCGAACGCCGGGACGCCGACAGCGACCTCGGCGGGACGATGCGTCTGGGTGCCCAAAACGCCCGGCTGGCGGCAGGATCGCGGATTGCTGAAGCCTATGGCCGCGAGCGCGTCGAAGAACGCCATCGCCATCGGTTTGAATTTAACAATGCCTATCGCGAACGTCTGGAGGCCGCCGGCTTGAAAATCTCCGGCGTGTCGGACTCCGGCGAGTTGGTGGAGGCCGTCGAGCTGGCCGAACACCCTTGGTTCGTTGGCTGTCAGTTCCACCCGGAGTTCACTTCGACTCCGCGGGACGGACATCCGCTGTTTACCGGCTTCGTGCGCGCCGCGCGTGATTTTCAGGATGCGCGGGCACCGGAAACCACGACGGCCCTGACGGAGTAGGTCGTCGGATTTGGATTTTTCGCGGTGGCTGGCCGGAGGCCAGGCGCTGCTAGACAGGACAGACCATGCAGCTTTGCGGTTTTGAAGTCGGCCTCGATCAGCCCTTTTTCCTGATTGCGGGGCCCTGTGTCATCGAATCCGAGGCAATGGCAATGGAGACCGCCGCTAGCCTCAAGACGATTGCCGATGACCTGGGCATTCCATTGATCTACAAGTCGTCCTTTGACAAGGCGAACCGCTCGTCCACCAAGAGCTTTCGCGGTTTGGGCATGGCAGAAGGTTTGCGCATTCTGGACAAGGTGAAGGCCGAGATCGGTGTACCCGTGCTGACCGACGTGCACGAGGACACCGCGCTGGACGAAGTGGCCACTGTAGCGGATGTGTTGCAGACGCCTGCATTTCTCTGTCGCCAGACAAACTTCATCCAGAATGTCGCGCGTCAGGGCCGCCCGGTGAACATCAAGAAAGGCCAATTCCTGGCGCCGTGGGACATGGGCAATGTGGTCGACAAGGCCCGCGAGGTCGGCAACGATCAGATCATGGTCTGTGAACGCGGCGTCTCCTTTGGCTATAACACACTGATTTCGGATATGCGGGGCCTGGCCCAGATGCGCCAGACCGGCTGCCCGGTGGTCTTCGATGCGACTCATTCGGTACAACAGCCAGGGGGGCAGGGTGCCACCTCCGGTGGGCAACGTGAGTTTGTGCCGGTGTTGGCCAGGGCCGCCGTGGCGGCCGGCGTCGCAGGGCTGTTCATGGAGACCCATCCGGACCCCGATAAGGCGCTGTCCGACGGTCCGAATGCCTGGCCGCTACCGAAGATGGCGGAATTGTTGCGGACCCTGAAGGCACTGGACGCGGCGACCAAGGCACAGCCATTCGCAGAGGCGGAATACGGCCTGCGCTAACAGCAAACGTATTACTGATTTGATTAAACGTCCCGGGCGGTCTCGTTCGGGCGGGTATTTTCCAAGGAGAGAGCATGTCCCAGATTGCGGATATTTTGGCCCGCGAGATCATCGATTCCCGGGGTAACCCGACGGTCGAGGCTGATGTTGTCCTGAACTCGGGTGCCATGGGGCGCGCGGCGGTGCCGTCGGGTGCATCCACCGGTGCGCGCGAGGCCCTGGAACTGCGCGACGACGAGAAGCGTTACGGTGGCAAGGGCGTCCTGAAGGCCGTCAGTCACGTGAACGGCGAGATTCGCGATGCCCTGCGCGGAATGGAGCTGGATCAGACGGCGGTGGACCGCCGCATGCTGGAGTTGGACGGTACCGAGAACAAGTCGCGCCTGGGGGCCAATGCCCTGCTGGCCGTGTCCATGGCCGCGTCCCATGCCCTGGCTGCCGATCGGGAACAGCCGTTGTTCGAAACCCTGGGGGGCGAAAACGCCACGATGCTGCCGGTGCCGATGATGAACATCATCAATGGCGGTGCGCATGCGGACAACAGCGTCGATATGCAGGAGTTCATGATCCTGCCGGTCGGCGCGGAATCCGTACGCGAAGCGGTGCGTTATGGTGCGGAGGTGTTCCATGCCCTGAAGAAGGTGCTGGCCAAGCGAGGCCTGGCGACGGCAGTGGGCGACGAGGGGGGCTTTGCGCCGGATCTTCCGTCCAACTCCGCCGCCATCGAAGTGATCCTGGAGGCGATCCACAACGCGGGCTTCAAGGCTGGTGAGGACATCTGGATCGGGCTCGACTGCGCCAGCTCCGAGTTCTACCGTGACGGGCGCTACCACCTGGATTCCGAAGGCAAGGCGTTCTCCGCGGATGAATTCTCGGAGTATCTGGCGCACTGGGTCGATCGGTATCCGATTCTGACCATCGAAGACGGTATGGCCGAGGATGACTGGGCCGGTTGGAAGACCCTCACTGAACGCCTGGGCAAGCGGGTTCAGCTGGTGGGCGATGATCTGTTCGTGACCAACACGCGCATCCTCCAGGAAGGCATCGACAAGGGTGTGGCCAATTCGATCCTGATCAAGCTGAACCAGATCGGTACTGTGACCGAAACCCTGGAAGCGATCGAGATGGCGCGCCAGGCGAACTACACCGCCGTGATCTCGCACCGTTCCGGCGAGACCGAGGATGTCACCATTGCCGATTTGGCAGTGGCCACGCGTGCCGGGCAGATCAAGACCGGTTCCCTGTCGCGTTCGGATCGGGTGGCCAAGTACAACCAGCTGCTTCGTATCGAGGAGCATCTGGGCTCGCGTGCAAGCTACCCGGGCATGTCTGCGTTCACCTTCCGCGGGTAACGCAAGTCGCAGCCTGGCTTGGTCCCTGCGGGGTTTTCAGCGTGCGGCGCGGTTCCTGTCCCCGTGCGGCAGGGACTCGTAGAATGCCGGGCATGCTCGCCGATCCAACAACCATTCTGGCCCCATTCTCCGAGACCCTTGCGGGTCGCGGGGGTGGGGTATTGGCGTTTGGCCATGTGGGGCACGGGTAATGCGAGGACTCCTCCTGGGCCTGGTGCTCGTGTTGCTGATGCTGCAATGGCCGTTGTGGTTGGGCGAGGGGAGCTGGCGCGATGTGCGCGATCTGCGCGAGCAGGTGGAGCGCCAGCAGGAGGCCAATGCGGAACTGGAACAACGCAATCAAGCACTCGAGGCCGAGGTGCGCGATCTGCGCGGTGGTACGGAGGCCGTCGAGGAGCGCGCGCGCAGGGATCTTGGCATGATCCGAGAGGACGAGACGTTCTTCTTCGTGGTCGGGGACGAGCCGCCGGTTATCCTGGAGGTGGAACCGCTTCCAGGACCGGCGGAGGACACGGCTCCCGGGCCGGACTCGCAGGTTCCGGAGGACGCGGAGCCGGCGACCGACACACTGCCCCCGGAGGATCCATTTGATGGCTGACGACCTGCGCGATCGGGATCGCGAGGCCGCGTTTTGGGCGTTGATTCCCGCGGCCGGCATTGGGCGGCGCATGGGTTCGGATCGACCCAAGCAATACTTGACCCTCGGATCGCGGACCATCCTGGCCCACACCCTGTCCATCTTTCTGGAACATCCGCGTATCCGGGGGGTGGTACTGGTGCTCGGGCCGGACGTGGACCCAGACGCCCTGGATCTTCCATCGGCGGGAGGACGGCTGTTTCGTGTGGCGGGGGGCGCCGAACGCGCCGATTCCGTCCAGAACGGGCTGGACTTCCTGAGTGAGCGGGCACACGGTGAAGACTGGGTGCTGGTGCATGACGCGGCACGGCCTTGTCTTCCGGTCAGCGATGTCGATCATTTGCTGCGGGCGCTGGGTGATGATGCGGTGGGTGGGCTGCTTGCCTGTCCAAGTACCGATACCATCAAATGGAGTGATGGGGCGGGGCATGTGGAACGGACGCTGGAACGTGACCGCGTGTGGCGTGCATTGACCCCGCAGATGTTTAGGCTGGATGTGTTACGTGAAGCCAATCGGAAGGCACGCGCCGCGGGGCACGCAGTCACCGATGAGGCCAGTGCCATCGAATTTCTGGGCAAGAAGCCCCGACTGATTGAGGGCTCGGCGATGAATATCAAGATCACCCGGGCGGAGGATCTGGATTTGGCGCGGCTGTACTTGATGCAGCAGGGACGTCTGGAAGGCGGGTTCCGTCCATGAGCATGCGTATTGGTCAAGGCTTCGATGTGCATGCCTTCGGCGAAGGTGATCACCTGGTTCTGGGCGGCGAGCGTATTCCCTTCGACCGTGGTTTTGTGGCGCATTCCGATGGCGATGTGCTGTTGCACGCCGTTTGTGATGCCTTGCTGGGTGCGGCGGCACTAGGCGATATCGGCCGCCACTTCCCGGATACCGACCCCCAGTTTCGTGGGGCCGATAGCCGGCTCCTGCTGCGGGAGACGGTGCGCCGCGTGGCCGATGCAGGGTGGCGGCCGACCAATCTGGATGCGACCGTTATTGCGCAGGCTCCTAAGATGGCGCCGCATGTAGAGGCGATGCGTGCCCATCTGGCATCGGACCTCGACTGTCCGCTTGCAGTCATTAACGTAAAGGCGACCACAACCGAACGCCTCGGGTTTACGGGGCGTGGTGAAGGCGTAGCCGCCCAGGCAGTCGTATTGCTGGAACCCGTCTCGGGCCTGATGAAGGTATGACGGCCTCGTCGGTGAATGCACGGGTGTTGCGAGTGGATCACGCCAGCCTGGTGGTGGCCGACCCGGAAGTGGCGCGTCACTTCTACGAGACATTGCTAGGCCTCCTCCCTCTTCCGCGCCCCGGTCTGGGTTTCCCCGGGCGATGGTACGACCTGGGTAGTGGACAGGCGCTGCATCTGCTGGGCGGCGAGAACCCGGATCCTGCCTCGCGTCCGGTCCCCGGGGGCCGCGATCGCCATCTAGCCTTGCGAGTTCAAGGGCTGGAGGAGCTGCTGCGACGGCTGGAGGCAGGCGGTTTTCCTGCGGAGCGCAGCCGCTCCGGGCGAATGGCCGCCTTTGTCCGCGACCGAGATGGCAATACCATCGAGTTATTGGAGGCCGACTAAGGTAACGGGGGTAGGGTATGCCGCAACCGGACTACATCCTCGCTCTGGATCAGGGGACTTCCAGTTGCCGGGCCATCGTGTTCGACCGGGCGGCGACCGTCCAGGGGGTGGCGCAGAAGGAGTTTACCCAGCACTACCCGCAGCCGGGCTGGGTGGAACATGATCCGATGGAGATCTGGGCCACCCAGATCGGCGTTGCCCGCGAGGTGCTGGAGCGTCAACGGCTGGACCCCTCGCAGCTCGCGGGGATTGGGATCACCAATCAGCGTGAGACAACGGTGGTCTGGGAACGAGACACCGGGCAGCCGATCCATCCGGCAATCGTCTGGCAGGACCGGCGCACCGCCGCGCTTTGTGACGACCTGAAAGCGCGCGGACTCGCCGACAAGATTCGGGAACGCACAGGGCTTGTGGTGGACGCCTATTTCTCCGCCACAAAGCTGCGCTGGCTGCTGGACCATGTCGATGGGGCTCGTGAACGGGCCGAGCGCGGTGAACTGGCATTCGGCACGATCGATAGCTGGCTTGTCTGGAACCTGACACGCGGTGAACGCCACGTGACGGATGCCAGCAACGCCGCGCGCACCATGCTCTACAACATCCACCAGGGCGATTGGGATGACGAGTTGCTCGCCGCGCTGGAGATCCCGCGCGCGATGCTACCGGAGGTCTGTGATTCCAGTGGCATCGTGGGCAAGACCGGGGCCGGCCTGTTCGAAGGGGCGCGAGTGCCTATTGCCGGTATGGCGGGTGACCAGCACGCCGCACTGTTCGGTCAGACCTGCTTCGAACGGGGTACGGCCAAGAACACCTACGGGACCGGCTGCTTTCTGTTGATGCAAACAGGTCAGGACCCCGTCACCTCGGAATCCGGCCTCTTGACCACCATTGCCTGGCAACTGGAGGGCAAAGTCGAATATGCCCTGGAGGGATCGATCTTCATTGCCGGGGCGGCCGTCCAGTGGCTGCGCGACGAGCTGCGTCTGTTCGACTCCGCGGAAGACTCCGAATACTTTGCCGGCAAGGTCGACGATGCGGGCGGGGTGTATGTCGTTCCGGCATTTGCGGGCCTTGGTGCCCCCTACTGGGATATGTACGCCCGGGGAGCGATCTTTGGCCTTACTCGGGGTACACGCATGGAGCACATCACGCGGGCGACGCTAGATTCAATCGCCTACCAGACACGGGACGTGATCGAGGCGATGGAGGCGGATTCCGGCATCGCCCTCAAGTCCCTGCGCGTGGATGGGGGTGCTGTGGCCAACAATGTGATGATGCAGTTTCAGGCGGATATTCTGGGCGTGCGGGTCGAGCGCCCGGCGGTGACCGAGTCCACCGCGCTGGGGGCCGCCTGGCTCGCGGGGCTGGGGGTCGGCTTCTGGACGCGTGACGAACTGACGCAGAAGGGTGCCCTGGACCGGGTGTTCGAGCCGCAGATGGACGTGGCCACGCGCGAGCGCTACTACCGGGGCTGGAAGAAGGCCGTAAAGCGTACGATGGGCTGGGCGCGCGAGGACGAGAGCGAGTCGACGCCGTAGCGGGTGGGGGTCTGGGGCCTCGCCGACGTGGGCAGGGGCTTCGCCGCCAAGGCGGCTCCCACGGGAGGCTGCAGATAGAGTGATGCCTGCGACAGGCAGCCCGGCCCATATCACTGTGGGAGCGGGCTTGCCCGCGAAGCCCCTGCCAGGTTCGGATTGGGCTCGGGGCTCAGTCCATGCTGGCCGGCTCGGCGGCGAGCTGGCCGGACTGGTAGTCGCTGATGGCCCGTTCGATCTCGTCGGAGGTGTTCATCACGAAGGGGCCGTAATGCGCGATCGGTTCGCCCAGCGGCCGCCCCTTGAACAGGAGCACGCGGGCATCCTGCTGAGCGATGAGGTGGATCTGGGTCTGGCCGCTCCATACGCCCATCTGGCCGGTCTGCAGGCCGATGAGCTCGCCGTCGAACACATAGGCCAGCACACGATCTTCCAGCTGTACCGCCAGGGATAGCCGATAGCCGGCTGGGAGGGTCAGGTCGGCCATCGCGGCGCCCTCGCCGATTTGTGGCAGCGGGCCTTCGGTGTCGCCGGCGCTGGTTTGCCAGGAACCAGCGATCGCCTTGAAACGGAGGGAATCGTCGTCTTCCGGTAGGTGGCGCATATCGTCGGCGCGCACGTCGCGATAACGCGGCGGATCCATTTTCCGACGCGACGGGAGATTCACCCAAAGTTGAAAGCCATGCAGGCCATCGGCGTCGAGCAGGGGCATCTCGGAATGGATCACGCCACGCCCGGCACTCATCCACTGGGCTTCCCCGGCCTCCACGCGTCCCTGGTTGCCCATGGAGTCCTCGTGGGTCAGGCCGCCATGGACCAGATAGGTCAGGGTCTCGAAACCGCGGTGGGGGTGAGCCGGAAAGCCGCCAATGTAATCTTCGCGGGCGCTGGCCTTGAGCTCGTCCAGCATCAGGAACGGATCGAGCCCACCACGAAAGTCATGGATGCGCCGAATCTTGACCCCAGCCCCGTCCTGGGTGGGATGAGCGGTCTTTACACTGTCCGGCGGTGTCGGATTCATGGCGTTCTCCTTCGCAACAGATCTGCACCATACCGACCATGAAACGAAAAGAAAATTGCATCGTTTCCCGTCATGAGGCCCTCTGTCAGGCTTCTGGCAGATGCCAGGAATCCGCGAAGGCCTCAAGGCTTTCGACAAAATCCGAGTCGTGGTGCTGACGATTGATGGTGAGGTGCAGCACAACGGCATCCGGCGAGGGAGGGTGGCCGGTGCTGAGGGTCCAGGCGAGGCCGTTAGGGCAGCCGGGGAGGGAGAAACGAAGCCCACCATTGATCCGTTCACGGTGGACTCGAAATTCGCCCCAGATACAGTAAATGACGCCAGCATCGGGACCCTGGTGCTCCACTAGGGCATCAATGGCATCGCAATAGACAGGGAGAGCGGGGATATCCAGCAGACGCTGAATACTGTTGGCATCCAGACAAGTGGGGAGGGTGCGAAAAAACTCCATGGGGCTACTCGCTGCGTGGGAGGAATACGGGCAGGCCATCCACCTCGCCGACGCTCAAACGTTGATTGTAGAGGCGTTCCAGGGCGCTGGGGACCAGCATGGTATTGGCCGGCCCCCAACAGGCTTGGCCATCCGGATATAGCAGCAGCAGATGGTCGCAATAGCGGGCGGCCAGATTCACGTCATGCAGCACGAGCACGGCCGCCCGTTCTGCCTGGGCGACAATCCCGCGAACACGATTCAGGACGGCCACTTGGTGGTGCAGGTCGAGCTGACTGGTGGGCTCGTCCAGCAATAACAGATTCGGGTCCTGAGTGAGGACGGTCGCAATGGCGAGCCGTTGGCGCTCGCCTCCAGAGAGTGTGTCGACCATGCGGTGTTCGAGATCGGCCAGATCCATCGCGGCGAGCGACGCCCGCGCTCGTTCGTAGTCCTCGGCGGTCTCGATGTCCCAGGGGCGCAGGTAAGGGTGGCGCCCAATGAGGGCCGTTTCCAGGACTGTGGCGGGGAAGCCGTCATGATGTGTCTGGAACACCAGGCCCAGGCGCCGTGCCAGGTTGGCTCGTGAAAGTTCGCGCAGCGCACGCCCCTGGACCTCGATGTGTCCGCTGCGAACGGTGCGCAATCCGGCCAGGGTCTGCAGCAGCGTACTTTTGCCCGCGCCATTGGGTCCCAGGATGCCCCAGCATTGACCAGGATTGACGGTGAGCGAGAGTGGGGAACCGTCGGCGCGCCCGGGTACATCGATGACAAGGTCATGGCTGGCCAATAGGGTCTTGGGGCCTGGCTGTTCGTGAACGCTGCGGGCACCAAGGCCAGGTGCATGGGCATGCGGGCTGGATCCCGTTTTGGATGGCACGGGTGGCATCAGCGGCTCCTATACAACAGAAACAGGAACACGGGTACGCCCAGCATGGCGGTGATCACGCCTACCGGGAGTTGTTCCGGCGCGATGATCGTACGCGCCAGGGTGTCGGCAAGGGTTAGCAGAATTCCGCCGGCCAGGGCCGAGGCCGGCAGAATGACCCGCTGATCGTTCCCGAAAATCAGGCGCAGCATGTGCGGCACGATCAGCCCGACGAACCCCACGGCGCCCACTTGAGTAACGGCGGTTGCGGTAATCAGGGCGGCGACCACGTAGATCGTCCATTCCACGGGTCGAACCGCCACCCCCAGGGCGGCCGCCTGCATCGGGCCTCGTGCGAGCACGTTCAAGGTGCGGCCCAGTGGAAGCGCCAGCAAGACGACCAGTACCAGCACGCCCCAGGCGGGATAGGGGTTGCGAGCATGCGAGACGTCACCCATGAGCCAGTACAGCATTCCGGGCAGTTCGGCAGTCGGGCTGATGGCAAGGATAAAACTGATCATCGCGCCCCAGCCCGCGGCGACGACGACCCCGGTGAGGAGCAGGCGGGTGGGGGTCCAGCTCCCGGTGCCGTGGGCGAGGCCGAACACGATCACGGTGGATAGCAGGGCCCCGGCAAAGGCCGCCGCCGAAACGTAGAACATCGAGAGCCCGGCCAGCATGGACAACAGCGCGCCAACCGATGCGCCCCCGGACAGGCCCAGCACGTACGGATCCGCCAATGGGTTGCGCAGCAAGACCTGCATCAATGCCCCGGCAACTCCAAGAAGACCCCCGGCTGCGAAGGCGGCGAGAGCCCTTGGCAGTCGTAGCTCCAGCACCAGTGTCGAGTGCAGGCGCGAGGCTTCGCCTGTGAATACTGCGAACAGATCGCCCAGGGGAATGGCGACGCTGCCGTAGGCCAGTGCAATCAGGATGGCCAGGAGTGATGCGGGCAGCAGGACGCCAGTGGCGAGCAGAAAGGAACGGGTCATGCCATTACCTTGCGTGCGTCCATGGACGGCCGTACGCCTAGGGAAACACTGATTAATGCACGCGCTCGCGCTCGAGTCACTTTTGCGTGCGAACAAGGCGCGGCGACTGCCGTGCAGTCATTCTGCACAAGGGAACCGCAACGCCGTGCGCGCGCCCGTTTCTGATAACAACGGGCGGCCGAGCCCCTTCTTTCAATAGCTTGTGGGGGTTGGCACCCCAGGTTCCCCGATCCTGCGTTGCGCCCCGAATCCATGAGAAACGGGCGGGTAGAACCACTACCCGCTGTACGACGCGCCTTGTCTCGGAAAACCTGGGGTGCCAACGCGAGCGCGTGCATTAATCAGTGTTTCCCTAGAGGTGCGCTTGAGAGTGACGGTCGGGTGCGCACGGGATTATTCAGTCGGGCGGCGCAGGCGGGCGCGGTCTAGCTCTTCGCACATCAGGGCGGTACCTTCGGCGATCCTTGGGGTATGGCGCTGCAGAAGCGAGGGCGCAATAAAGAACAAATTGTCGCGCTGGACTGCTGTCATATCTTCCCATTGCGTCCAGGCGATCACCCAGTCCGGACGATCCTCGCCCATGCCGCCTCCAATGATGACCTCGGGATCGGCATCGATCACCGCCTCGCGGTCCATGCGTGGAACGAGTCGGTCCAGGTGACCAAACACGTTGACGCCGCCGCAGACTTCGATCGCCTCGGCAATCAGGTGCTCATCGTTGATGGTCATCAGGGGTTGCTCCCATACCTGGTAGAACAAGCGCACGGGTTCCCGGTCCGAGTATTCGTCACGCAGGGCATCCATGCGGTCGAGGAAGTCCTGTGCTGCACGGCCGCCTTCGTCCTGGGTTCCGGCGAGCTGTGCGATCCGGCGCATGCTGGAGGCGACCCCCTCGAACCGCCGTGGCTCCGACACATAGACTGGTACGCCAAGGTCACGCAGCCGGTCGATCTGGCTTGCGGAGTTCCCACTGCGCCAGGCAATCACTAGGTCCGGATCGAGCTCAATTACGCGTTCGAGATCGATGCGGCTGTATCCACCTACGCGGGGAACGAGCTCGGCCTCGGGCGGGTAGTCGCTGTGCTGCGTGGCTCCCACCAGCCGGTCGCTGGCACCTACCGCGAAGACCACCTCGGTGATATGCGGAGCCAGGCTGACGATCCGCTCGGCCGGCTGCTCAAGACGAATTTCGTGCCCGTCATCGTCCTCGACGCTGACTTCCGACGCGGTCAGGGCGCCGGATACAGGGAGCATCAAGCCGAGCAGGAGTACGCGATGTGTGAGAGTGACAATATTCATTGAAATCCGATGGATATGTAAGGAACCGAATGCCCGGTCGAGAGATAATTGGGCGCGAAAACGAGCAACATCATATCAGTCTGGGGCCATCATGCCGGAGGGGGCGGTGGTTCACAGGGAATCGGTTGCGTATCATAAAGGGCTTAATCGCCAGGTGCCCCGCCGACAGTCGGCGGGGTTGAACGGGAAGCTGGACTAAGCCAGCGCTGCCCCCGCAACGGTACGCACACCGGCCCGCCAGGCGGGCCATCGAAAGGCATTCGCCACTGCATCCGCGATCGGTTGTGGGAAGGCGTCTTCCGGCCCGGATCATTCTGGGGTGTGCAAGCCCGGAGACCGGCCCGGCGTGAATTCCTGCGACGGCGCGGTGGGCGTGAGTCGGTAGGGGGTTCGGGCCGTTGGGCTCGTGTTCTGCTGCCGTCTGCCGCCCACCTGCCGTCGCCCGGACGGAACCCAGGATGCCAGACGTTTCTTCCAGCCCGCCTGAATCTGACGCGCTTGAATTCAGTGATTGCGGCGCTTTCGATGCCGCCTCCCGCGAAGCCGTTTATCGGGTGATTGGGGAACGCCGCGATATGCGCCATTTCCGTCCCGACCCGGTTGATCCGGGGGTGCTGCAGCGTCTGCTGGAGGCCGCCCACCATGCCCCGAGTGTCGGGTATATGCAGCCCTGGCGCTTCCTGCGAATTGTCGATCCCGCGTTGCGAGCGACTCTCCACGCTCATGTGAGTGCGGAACAGGAACGCACGGCCGAGGCCTGCGGAAAAAAAGCGGCCGAGGTTCACCGCCTGAAGCTCGAAGGGATTCGCGAAGCCGGGGAGCTACTCGTTGTAGCGCTGACCGATGGGCGCGAGCGCTACGTACTCGGTCGGCGCACGTTGCCCGAGATGGACCTTTGCTCGGCGGCCTGCGGGATTCAGAATCTATGGTTGGCCGCCCGTGCCGAGGGCCTGGGGATGGGCTGGGTCTCGCTATTCGATCCCGACTGGCTGGCACAGACCCTGCACATGCCGGAGGGCGCCTATCCAATGGCCATCCTTTGCCTGGGGCACGTGGAGGCCTTCTACGACCGGCCCATGCTGGAACAGACGGGATGGGACCAGCGCCGGGAGCTGTCGGACCTGGTGTTCCAGGATCGTTGGGACCAGGGGACCGATCGGGTGGAGCCGGTACCGGGTGCGGCACAGGGTCTTGCCGCGCATGCCCATGAGCGCCGCTCGTGATCGTTTTCTTGACGTTGATCGGGGCGCTCATCCTGGATCGCTTGTTTGGCGATCCCCGGCGTTTTCATCCCTTGGCCGGGTTTGGCCGTTTGGTCGCCTGGGCAGAGGCTCGTTGGCATCGCGATAGCCGGGCCCGTGGAACCCTGCTGTTGGTGGCGCTGGTTCTCCCCTGGGTGGTGCTCGCGTGGGTTGCGGCTTCGTTGGCCTGGGGCTGGCTGGTCGGGCTGGTGGTGCTCACGCTGGCGCTCGGCTGGCGCAGCCTGGATGAACATGCCGAGCGGGTTGCGGAAGCGCTCGAGTCCGATCAGACGACCGAAGCCCGAGCCGCGGTGGGCATGCTCGTGAGTCGGGACACGGACGCGTTGGATAGCCGGGGCGTCAGCGGGGCGACGGTCGAATCGGTCCTTGAAAACGGCAACGATGCCGTGTTTGCCACCATCTTCTGGTTTCTGGTGGCCGGCGCCCCGGGCGTGATCGCTTATCGCTTGGTGAATACGCTGGATGCGATGTGGGGCTATCGTACGCAAAGGTATCGCCAGTTCGGGTGGGCCGCCGCCCGTCTGGACGATGCCATGAATTATATTCCGGCCCGTCTGACCGCATTGGCCTATGCACTGGCGGGCAACACCCGTGATGCGCTGCAGTGCTGGCGCGAGCAAGCGCCCGGATGGAAGAGTCCGAACGCGGGTCCGGTGATGTCTGCGGGGGCCGGGGCGCTCGGGATCGTACTGGGCGGCCCGGCCCCCTACTCGGGGCGTCCTGAATGGCGCCCGCGGCTGGGAATGGGGCGCATGCCCGATGCCGCCGGGATACGGGGCGCCATCGGCCTGGTGGATCGCGCCCTGGCCATCTGGCTGGGATTCATTGTCGTGGGGGTTGTGTTCGTTGTCTTGTACTGACCCACAACCGGCTGTAGCCACGAGCGGATCTCCGGAACGTCTGGTCCAGGTGCATGGGGGCGGTGTTCGGGCGGCGGCTGCGCGCTACGGGGTCCCCGTTGCTGAGTGGCTGGACTTGTCCACCGGGATCAATCCGCATGGTTATCCGGTCGGCGAGGTCCCGGCAGCGGCCTGGTCGCGCCTGCCAGAGCCAGATGACGGCTTGGAGGTGGCCGCCGCCGCCTACTACGACACCAAGGAGCTATTGGCGGTCCCCGGCTCACAGGCGGCGATCCAGACGTTGCCGCAGTTGCGTCAGGGGACTGCACGGGTCGGCATCCTCGAACCCAGCTACAACGAACACGCCAAGGCCTGGCGGTGTGCCGGGCACGAGGTTGTGCCGCTGGACGCGGATGCCATTGTGGCGGCGATTCCCCAGCTCGATGTCCTGGTCCTGGTGAACCCGAACAATCCCACCGGGCAGCGTTTCTCGCGAGATACGTTGCTGGCCTGGCATGCTGAGCTGGCCGCACGGGGTAGCTGGCTGATCGTGGACGAGGCCTTCATGGATGTCACGCCCGACCAGAGTCTGGCCGATGCAGCGACCCGGGAGGGTTTGGTGGTCTTGCGCTCTCTGGGCAAGTTCTTTGGCCTGGCCGGTGCGCGCGTAGGCTGTGTGATCGCGGCGGCGGCAATGCGGGAAGGCTTAGCCGCGCGGCTGGGACCCTGGACGATCGCTGGCCCGGCCCGCTGGGCCGCGGCACAGGCCCTTGCGGATCATGCCTGGCAGGTCCGAATGCGAGGCCTACTGGACGCCGCCGGGCAGCGCCTGGAATCCTTGCTCAACGGCTACGGGCTGTCATCGACCGGCGGCACCGCGTTGTTTCAGTGGTGCCAGATGGACGCGCCAGCGGTATTGCAAGACCGTCTGGGTGCACAGGGGATCCTGGTGCGGCGGTTCGATGCGCCCGGCAGCGTGCGCTTCGGCTTGCCGGGCTCCGAGGCGGAATGGGTGCGCCTGGAGCGGGCACTGGAGTCCTTGTGAGCGGCACCACACTGATGGTTCAGGGCACGACCTCGGATGCCGGCAAGAGCGTCCTGGTGGCGGGCCTTGCGCGGGTTCTGCATCGCCGCGGACTGTCCGTCGTGCCATTCAAGCCCCAGAACATGGCGCTCAACAGTGCGGTGACCGCGGATGGTGGCGAGATCGGTCGGGCTCAGGCGCTACAGGCAGCCGCCTGCGGGCTGGAGCCGCATACCGATATGAACCCCGTGCTCCTCAAGCCCAGTTCCGACCAGGGTGCCCAGGTGATTATCCACGGGCGTCCTGCCGCCCAGATGGATGCGCGGGCCTACCATGATTACAAGCGCGTCGCGCATGAAGCGGTGATGGCGTCGCATGCGCGCCTGATCGCACGCTACGAACATGTCCTGGTCGAGGGGGCGGGCTCGCCGGCCGAGATCAACCTGCGCGAAGGCGATATTGCCAACATGGGTTTTGCCGAGGCGGTGGATTGCCCGGTCATCCTGGTGGCGGATATTGATCGCGGCGGGGTGTTCGCGCATCTGGTCGGCACCTTGGCACTACTGAGCGAGAGCGAGCGCGCCCGGGTACGGGGGTTCGTGATCAACCGCTTTCGCGGGGACGTGTCGCTGCTGCAACCTGGGCTGGACTGGCTGGAGAAGGAGACGGGCAAGCCGGTACTGGGCGTGCTGCCCTATCTGCATGGCTTGTATCTGGATGCCGAGGACGCCTTGCCCCGTGAGGCGGTTCCCGAAGCCGATGCGGGTGCGCTGCGGGTGGTGGTTCCGGCCCTGCCGCGCATCAGCAACCACACCGACTTCGACCCGTTGCGCCTGAATCCGGCCGTGGACCTGCGTTTCGTGGGGCCTGGCGAGTCGCTGCAACCGGCTGATCTGGTGCTCCTGCCGGGGTCGAAAGCGGTGCGCAACGACCTGGCCTGGTTGCGCGAGCAGGGCTGGGAGGATGCGATCAGACGCCACCTGCGCTATGGCGGGCGGGTGATGGGGATTTGTGGCGGCTTCCAGATGCTTGGCCGGGTGGTACATGACTCGGAGGGCGTGGAGGGTCCAGCGGGATCGACCCCTGGCCTTGGCTGGCTGGAGATCGAGACCACACTGGGGCCAGAGAAGCGGCTGGAACGTGTGCAAGGGGATCGGGTGCTGGATGGGCTGGCGGCGGTGGAAGGCTACGAGATCCACGCGGGGGTCACGACCGGGCGCGGGCTTGAGCGTCCTCTGCTGCATCTGTCGCATGGCCCGGACGGGGCTCGCAGTGAGGACGATACGGTAATTGGAACCTATGTTCATGGGGTGTTGGATCGGGCGGAGGCCGCGACGGCCATCATGGAATGGGCGGGTCTGGACGTGGGCGTGACCCGGGCACAGGATCTCTCGGCCGCGCGCGAGGTCGGTCTGGATCGGCTGGCGACGGCGCTGGAGGAACATCTGGATATGGAGCGAATCCTGAGATTGTTGCGACCCCAGGAGGTTTCGCGATGAAGACCCTTGTGCTGGGCGGGGTTCGTTCTGGCAAAAGCCGTCTGGCTGAGCGGCTGGCGCAGGAGAGCGGTCAACCGGTGACCTACGTGGCTACCGCCCGTGCCGATGACCAGGAAATGGCGCGCCGGATCGAGCGCCACAAGGCCGACCGTCCCGCGCACTGGGGCCTCGTGGAGATCGGTACCGGGCTGGGCAAGGCGCTGGAGCAGGCGGCGACGCCCGATCATTGCCTGCTGGTGGACTGCCTGACGCTGTGGCTGACCCAGCTGCTCTGCACCGAACACGAGGCCCGGATCGAACAAGAGCGTGAGGCCTTGATCGAAACGCTCCCAAGGTTGCCCGGGACCGTGATTCTGGTGAGTAACGAGACCGGCCTCGGGATTACGCCCATGGACGCCCTTTCGCGCCGCTTCGCGGACGACTCCGGTTGGCTGCATCAGCGCCTCGCGGCCGAGATGGACCGCGTCGTTCTGACCGTTGCCGGTCTCCCGCACGTACTCAAGGGAGATCCTTTGTGAAGGGCTCAGCAATGAATCAAGCCTGTGGATTATCCAGCCGGGCATACGGGCCAAAAGGCCTCAGGCCGGTCTCGCGCCTGCGTCATTGCGAGGAGCCGCAGGTGACGCGGCCATCTTCTCCCGAAGCCTCTGTCCCTGAAACGCCACGGGCTGCCAGATTTGAACGATTGCTTCGTCGCTTCGCTCCTCGCAATGACGGGGGGGGTTGGGGTCGGTGGAGCCAGTCGCAACCAGCAGCCAGTGGAGGCCGGAAGTGACCGAAGACTGCGATTGGCTCCAGGTTCCTCCAGCTCCGTTGAACGAGACGGCCCGCCAGGCGGCCGCGGCCCGCCAGGGTGAGCTCACCAAGCCACCCGGTTCACTCGGAAGACTGGAAGGCGTGGCCGAACGCCTGGCTGCCATGCAAGGCCGCGAACGGCCGACGCTGGAGCGTATCCATGTTGCCGTCTTCGCCGGTGACCACGGTGTAGTGGAGGAGGGCGTCTCACCGTTCCCCCAAGCCGTGACGGCGCAAATGGTGGCGAACTTCGCCATGGGTGGAGCTGCAATAGCCGTTCTGGCTCGCAGCCTGGGAGCCAGCATGGAGGTGATGAGTCTGGGAACGGTGGCCGAGGTGCCTTCGCACCCGGCGATCCAGCAGATCGGTCTTGGGCCGGGCACCGCTAATCTGGCGAGGGAGCCGGCGATGACCGCCGGGCAGCTCGAACGCGCCATGAACGTCGGGCGTCAGTGTGCCGAACGCGCGCGCCGCGCGGGAGCCGAGTTGTTTATCGGTGGCGACATGGGCATCGGCAACACCACTTCGGCGGCGGCGGTCGCTTGTTCCATCCTGAAACGCCCAGGCGCCGAACTGGCCGGTCCGGGCACCGGACTGGACGCACACGGCGTCCGGCACAAGGCAGAGGTGATCGAATGGGGGCTGGAGCGCCATTCGGGCGTTCGTGGGGAGGCCCTTGGCAGTTTGCGCGATTTGGGCGGCTTCGAGATTGCCGCGTTGGCCGGGAGCTATATCGCAGCCGCCCAGATTGGATTGCCGGTATTGGTAGACGGCTTTATCAGTACCACCGCTGCGCTGGTCGCCACTCGGCTGTGCCCCGGCGCGGAGGCATGGTTCTTCTACGGCCATGCCTCGGCCGAGCCGGGTCATGCCGTCTTGCTGCGCGAGCTGAATGCCGAACCGTTGCTGCAGCTGGAGATGCGCTTGGGCGAGGGCAGTGGGGCGGCGACCGCGGTGCCCCTGTTGCGTATGGCGTGCGAGCTCCACGCCGGCATGGCGACCTTTGCGGAGGCCGGCGTGGCCGGGAGCCCGCAATGACGTTTCCCAGTATTGGGCTGCTGCGCCACGGCGAAACGACCGGGTCGGGGTTTCGCGGACGCGGTTGCGACGACGCCTTGACGCCCGCGGGGGAGCAGGCAATGCACGCGGTCTTCGAGGCGTCTGGCACCTGGGACCGCATCGTGACCTCGCCGCTGCAGCGCTGCCGGCTACCTGCAGAACGTTTTGCGCGCGCCGCTGGTGTGCCTCTTGTCCGTGAACCACGCCTGCAGGAGCTCCACTTCGGAGAGTGGGAGGGCCGCACGGCCGAAGAGCTGATGCAAACGGACGCCGACGCCCTGGGGCGCTTCTGGCAGGACCCAATCCACTGTCCGCCACCGGGAGGAGAAGACCTGGCCAGCTTCCGGGACCGCATCCTAGCCGCCTGGGAGCAGGTCGTGGTGGCCCAGGGAGATCGCACCCTTGTTGTCACCCATGGCGGCGTGATCCGCGTGATCCGAGCGCACCTGGAAGGCTGGCCACTGGAGAAGCTTCTCTCCATCGAAGTCCCGCTGGCATCCCTCCACCAAATCCAGAACCTATCCACAGCGCAACCCCCCGCATGAACGGCGACCCCCTCATAACCCCGGCTGTTGTAGGAGCCTGCTTGCAGGCGAAGCCCCTGCCCATGTTGGACTTTGGCAAGGGCTTCGCCTGCAAGCAGGCTCCTACAGCGGGCCCCGAAACACCCTGTAGGAGGCCAGCCTCTGGCCGATTGGGGCGCATCCAACGCCAGATCGGCCAGAGGGCTGGCCTCCCACATGGAAGTGGCCACAGTCGTTGTGTCATCCGGGTCCGCTGGATCTCCCGCTTGCCGGATGATCGCAAGGCCCAGAGGCCTCCAGAATGACCCCCGTCCTAACCCCATTCTGGCTCGCGCTGCAGTTCCTGACGCGATTCCCCACACCGGTGTTGGAACCGACGCCGAAAGATCTCGGCCGGTCGGTGCTCGCCTATCCACTCGTGGGGCTGACCCTGGGCCTGGTGGTGGTCGGGTTTGGCATGGCACTGGCAGCAATCCCAGGTGCGCCATCGTTGCTGATCGCCGCACTCGTACTTGCATTGTGGGTCGGGCTGACCGGTGCGTTGCACCTTGATGGGTTGGCGGATACGGTCGACGCTTGGGTCGGTGGTCACCAGGACCCGGAACGTGCCCAGGCCATCATGAAGGATCCGGCTTCAGGCCCAATGGCCGTGGCCGCCTTGATCCTGGTGCTGTTGATCAAGTTTGCGGCGTTGGTGGCGGTGGTAGAAACGGGTGCCTGGCTGGTGTTGCTGGTTGCGGTCGTGCTGGGACGAGCGGCGCTCACGGGGCTCTTCTTGGTGGTCACCTATGTTCGGGAACAGGGCCTGGGCTCGGAGATGGCGACCCACATCCCCCGGACGCCCGCCTTGGCCGTGTTGGCCGCGACGGGGCTATTCATCCTGATCCTGGCCCTCGCCACCGGGCTCTGGGGGTTGACTACAGGCCTGCTGCTGGCACTGATGGTGGTGTTCGGGATCGCCGCCTTTCTGCGCCGCTGGCTTGGCGGCTTCACCGGCGACACGGCTGGTGCCACCCTGGAAGCGGTCGAAGTGGCTACGCTCTCCGTGATGGTGCTGACGCTGTCGTTGCACTGACCGGAGGGCTCACTGGGTCAGGGGAGTTGAGCGCGGCGCTTGGGCTGTCACAAAACAGTCACCGGATTGCCACATACTGTCAGGATGACCTTTCCCGCTCGATTGAATCCGTTACGGGTGACCTTCCGTGTAATTGTGAATCCGCTGGCAGCGGTCCGTGAGATAGGCCAGTCGGAGGCGCCGCCGTGGTGGCAGACGTTTCTGGGGCTGGCCTTGCCGGTGTTGCTGGTGAGCGTTATCGCCAGCCAGTGGTTGTATCAGGTGATTCCAACCGGGTTGCCGCCCGAGGCGATGCCGGTCGCATGGGGCTTCGGTATCTACAGCGTGCTCGCAATGAGTATCGGTGTGCTCGGGCTGACGTGGTCCGCGCATTACCTGGGCGAACTCTTTCAGGGGCGCGGGGACGCGGACCGGGCCATGCTGGCGGTCAGTGTTGGCCTGCTGCCTGCGTGGGTTGGCAAGGTCGCCGCCGCTTTTCCCTGGCCCTGGGGCAATGGCATCGGTCTGCTGCTGATCCTGTATTCGCTTTGGCTGCTGTACTGGTCGCTTCGCGGCATCCTCGGGCTGCGTCGTGGCAACCGCATCGGCCTGTTCGTGGCCACCGTCTTCTGCGGCGCCTTCATCACCCTCATCTTCGGATGGGCCCTGATGGACCTGATCCCTGGTGCCACCCCCGAGATCCGTATCGGCACCACTTGGCTGATATAACCAGGACCATTCTTGGTTGACGTGTCCTGGTAACTGGGTCGGTATACTGGCGCGCAAACGAACGAACAACCGGGATTGGTATGGCGGCAGGGAAGGCAGGTGGCAAGAGAAAAGCGAAGCCCTCGAAAGTCGCGGGATTGCTCAAGAAGGCAAAGAAGGCGCTGGATGATGGCGCCTTCGAGGAGCTCGAGGCCTTGTGTGGGCAAGTTCTCGGTATTGAGCCCAATAGTACAGATGCCCTCAGGCTTCTGATTCAGGGGGCCTTCGACCGGCATCAGTACAGCACAGCGACCCTGTATGCATCGAAACTCGTCCAGATGTGTCCAAAGGATGCGGACAGCTACAACGCGCTGGCCGGTGTGCTGATCCTGCGCGACCGCTTCGAAGCTGCCGGGGCCGCGTTGCGCGAGGCGTTGCGACTGGACCCCAATATGCGCCTGGCACTCGACAACTACGCGCGCGTCCTCCAGGCCGAGGGGCGTTGGGACGAGGCGACCGAGATTCTGGAATCCCTGGTGGAGTCTGATCGCAGCAGTGCCAAGCTCTGGTTCTCGTTTGCGCATTCGCGCCATTTTCCCGCGGACGGCTCGCCCAGAAAGGAACTGGAAAAGATCATCCGCAAGGGGAAGTTCGACCTTCGCGACCAGGGCCGTTTGTATTTCGCGCTGGCGAAGCTGCACCAGGATGCGGGCGATCTCGATCAGGCGTTCTCGGCCTTTGAGCTCGGGAATTCGCGCCAGGCGGAGGCGATCCACCGCCAGGTCGAGCAGGTGCGGCAGGGAGCCATACGCAAGAATGTCGCCGCTACCGAAAAGATCTTCTGCGCTGAATGGGCCAGGGGGCTCGACGACCCGCAACAGTCTCCAAGGCCGCTGACGCTGGTGCTGGGCCCGCCACGTTCCGGGAAGTCGCTGCTGGAGGGTCCGCTGTCCGGACACTCGCGAATCCGTCATTACGGCGAGCTGGCGGTTCTCCAGGAGGTCCTTTCCCAGCTCCCGAAGGAGGTGCGCAAGCGCTATCCACTGATTATGCGGGAGCTGGAACCGGAAGGCATTGCGCAGTTGCGGGCGCGGGTCGACTCCATGTGGGGCGAGGCGAAGGACGAATCGGTCCGAACCCATCTGGTTACCAATCCTGGAAACGTCTTCCATGTCGGGACGTTCATGAGCCTCTACCCGGGTACCCGCGTAGTCTTCTGCGAGCGGGACCCGGTGGACAACGCGATGGCGATCTACATGCGCTGGTTTGCGCAGCGCCTGCCGTACGCGTGGGCGATCGACACCATCGCCGAGTTCTTGATGCTGTATCGCCGGATGGCGGATCACTGGGAGAGGATATTTCCCGATCGCGTGCAAAGGGTGCACTACGAAGAGATGCTGGAAGACCCCGATGCCCATGTGGCCCGGGTGCTGGCCGCGCACGACTTGGAATGGGAGGCGGTATGCGCGGACGAGCAAGGGGAGATCGCCGACCCGGCCCTGCTTGGGCTAACCGGCAGCCTCGGCAGACGCAGCCGCGTGAACCCGGCATTCGCGAGTATCGGTGAGCAGTATGAGGCCTATCGGCCTGCGTTCGAGGAGGCGGTAGGCGCCGCGAGGGCAAAGGTCTTTCCCAGCGGCGACTGAATAATAAGGGGTATCGGTTTTTTTCGATTCGGGGCTAAAGGATGGTGGTCAGGTGTCGTTAACGGTTCTGAAGGCGGGCTAGGACCGTCGACTGAACCGCCCGAGGCGGCGAGTACGACTCTACAGGAGAGTGACCATGTCTCAGATTATCAACACCAACGTTCTGTCCCTGAACGCGCAGCGCAATCTGGGAAATTCCCAGGGTGCGCTGGCCCAGAGTCTGGAGCGTCTGTCCTCGGGCCTGCGGATCAACAGCGCCAAGGACGACGCGGCCGGTCTGGCCATTTCCGAACGTTTCAGCACCCAGATTCGCGGACTGAACCAGGCGGTGCGCAATTCCAACGACGGGATTTCGTTCGCGCAGACGGCCGAGGGCGCGCTGGGGACCGTGGGTGATGCGCTGCAGCGGGCACGCGAGCTGGCGGTGCAGGCGGCGAACGATTCCAACTCGGCCTCCGACCGTCAGGCGCTGAACGACGAGGTTCAGCAGCTGATGTCCGAGGTCTCGCGGATTGCCAACAGCACCGAGTTCAACGGTGGCCGTGTGCTGGACGGCAGTGTGCAGGACCTGTTCTTCCAGGTGGGTGCGAACCAGGGCCAGACCATTGCGGTCAGCGGCGTGGATTCGCGGACCTCCGAGCTGGGCGTGACCGAAGTAGCCGGTAC
>NZ_AQXQ01000011.1 GCF_000376865.1 Thioalkalivibrio sp. ALJ7
CGCGGCCGGGACGAACGGTCCACAAGACCTGAACGGCCCGCCTCCTGGAACCGCTGGACCCAGCGCTGCACGGTCTTCGGATCCACGCCAACGGCGCGGGCCGTGGCCCGAAGGCTCTGGCCGTGATCCACGACCAGACGAGCCATCCGCTCTCGACCGCGGGGGCCCATTAAGGCATTTTGGTGAAGGTTCACGGGGCGTCCTCCTTGGGAATGGCTCAGTCCGCAAACTCAGCATCCTTCGGAGTCGTCCCGTGGACAACCTATTGAGAGATCACAGCTAGGGAGACGCGAGCATCGTCGTTTGGTTTCTCTCAACGATAGGAGAAGGGGACCGGAGGGTTTCGGTCTGAGATGACCGCGGGACTACAGCAGTTCGGTGTCGTCGTGCGAGTAGGGCGGGGAGCAACTGCAAAGGATATGTAGCGGTTCGGGGCCCGTGTTGCGGATGTTGTGGGGCGTACCGGGCTGGATGCAGACGGTGTCGCCCACGGTCACCGGAAAGATGTCCTCGCCCAGACGCATCTCGCCCTGCCCACGGGTCACATGGTAGAGCTCTTCGGTGTGGGCGTGGCGGTGCAGGCGGGTGATCGCTCCGGGCTCGACCACGGCCTCGGCCAGGCTCTGGGCGGCGTTTCCGTGCACCGCGGGGTGCATCAGCTCACGGATCTCGGAGCCGTCCTTGGTATCGTAGGCCGGGATGTCGGAGTAACGGGTGTGCATCGCGTTCGAGTGCTCAGGCCGAGGCCGGCACTTCCTCCAACAGCAGGCTGCTGCCCCCCATCGCGGCGGGCTTGGGGACGCCCATCAGCTCGAGGACGGTCGGGGCGACGTCGGCCAGACCGCCGCCGGTGCGCAGGCGCCAGCGCTGCGAGTCGGTGATCATGCACATCACCGGGTAGATGGTGTGCTGGGTGTGCGGAGCGCCGGTGACCGGATCGACGTACTCATCGCAGTTGCCATGGTCGGCGGTGACAATCGCGGAATATTCCAGCTCCTTGGCAGCATCCAGGACGCGCCCGACTTCGCGGTCCAGGACCTGGACGGCCTCAAGCAAGGCCTCGCGCTTGGCGGTATGGCCAACCATGTCGCCATTGGCAAAATTGACCAGGATAAAGCCGTAACGGCCGCTCTCCATCGCCTTGATGGTCTCGTCCGCCACCTCCTGTGCGCTCATCTCGGGCTGCTCGTCGTAGGTGTCCACCGCCGGCGACGGGACCATCACCCGTTGTTCGCCGGCGTAGGGCTCTTCCTTGCCGCCATTGAAGAAGAAGGTGACGTGGGCATATTTCTCGGTCTCCGCACAGTGGAACTGCGGGATGCCGGCGGAGGCGATCGTGCTACCCAGGGTGGTCGACGGGCGCTCCGGCGGGAAGGCGATCGGCGACAGGAAGCGGGGGTCGTACTCGGTTAGGCAGGTCTCGGCGACTGGCCGAAAATCGCCGCGGTCGAAGCCGTCGAAATCATCCATGCCCAGCGCCGCGGTAAGCTGACGGGGACGGTCATTGCGGAAGTTGAACAGCACGCAGACCGCATCCTGCCCAAGAGGCGCGCCGCCGTTGATGATGCGCGGGTTGATGAACTCGTCGTCCTCGCCCGCGGCGTAAGCGGCTTCGATCGCCTCGCGCGCGGAGCTGGCGGGTTCGCCCTCGGCGTAGGCGATTGCACGGAAGGCCTTCTCGGTCCGGTTCCAGCGCTTGTCGCGATCCATGGCGTAATAGCGGCCGCATACAGTGGCGATCGCGCCGCCGGCGTTGGCCAGCTCCTCCTCCAATGGGTCGAGGTACTGGAGCGCGGAGCGCGGAGCGGTGTCACGGCCATCCGTGATCATGTGCACCATCGGGCGCGCGCCTTCGCGCTGGCAGATCTCGACCAGTGCTCGCAGATGACGGATATGCGAATGCACACCGCCATCGGAGACCAGGCCGATCAGGTGCAACGGCAAGTCGTTATTGGCGGCCGCCCGCGCGGCACTGACCAGGGCATCGTTCTCGTAGAAGCTGCCATCGGAAATGGAGTCATCGATGCGCACCAGGTCCTGGTTGATCACGGTCCCGGCACCCAGCGTCAGGTGCCCCACCTCAGAGTTGCCCATCTGCCCGTCGGGTAGCCCGACTGCACGACCGCAGGCATCCAGCGTGGTGTGCGTATGGGAGGACAGATACTCGTCGAGGCGAGGGGTGTCCGCCTCGGCGTAAGCGTTATTCACCTTGGCGGGATTGACGCCCACCCCGTCCATGATGATCAACAGGACGGGGCGGCGGGGGGTCGAACGCGGATCGGCCATCGCGGAATCAATACCTGGGTCAATGGATTACCCGGGCATTTTAGCAAGTTCCGATGCTTTGATGGGGCGCGACCCCACACAAATCGGCGCGCGCCAGATCAGCGGTCCCGCGGCGGGTCCTGATCCGGCTCGGAGGCGCCAGTGGCGTCGCGTTCATCCGCGTCCGGCAGCGGCTTGTCCGTGGACTCCGGCGCCGCATCCTCCGTTGCCGTACCGGTCTGGCGGGCCTCCCGCTGGCGGCGCAACTCGGCCTGTTCTTCCTCCAGGCGGTCGAGTTCGGCGTCCATCTCATCGTCAGTCAGTGGCGTGTACCCGGTCCGCGCGGCGGCACTGGTGCCCTTGCTCGCCTTCGCCTGTCCCTTGGCGGCACCCTTGGCGACCCCCTTGGAGCCGCCCTTCGAGGGGTTCGCGACCTTGGAGGAGTACCGCTTGTAACCACTAGAGCCTTTGCGCGGGGAGCCGCCACCGCCCCCAGGGCCATCGTCGTCAGGGCCGTCATCATACGGTCCGTCGTCATCCAGATCCGCGTCGGGTCCACCCGCGGTCGCAGCCCGCTGGGCCTTCTTGCGCTCCATGATGCGCGACAGGATCAGACCGACCTCGAACAACAGCCACATCGGCAGAGCCAACAGGGTCTGCGAGATAATGTCCGGCGGGGTCAGGACCATGCCGACCAGGAACACGCCGACGATCACGTAGGGGCGCTTCTGTGCCAGCTTCGCCGGCGTGGTGGCCCCCATGGAGACCAGCAGGATCGTCGCCACCGGCACCTCGAAGGCGATGCCAAAGGCAATGAACAACATGATCACGAACGACAGATAGCGCGAAATATCGGTCATCACGGCCACACCCTCGGGTGCGGTGGCCGTGAAGAACGCGAAGATCAGCGGGAAGACGACAAAGTAGGCAAACGCCATGCCCAGGTAAAACAGCATGGTGGACGAGGCCACCAGCGGCAGCGCCATGCTCTTTTCGTGGGAGTACAGGCCCGGGGCCACAAACGACCAGACCTGGTAGAGCAAATAGGGGATGCTGAGCACCACCGCCAGCAGCAGGGTCAGCTTGAACGGGATCAGGAACGGCGCGGCCACGTCGATCGCGATCATGCTGGTGCCTTCCGGCAGATGCTGCATCAGCGGGCCGGCCAGCCAGGTGTAGATCGGGTTCGCGAACGGGAACAGGATCAGGAACATCACCAGGATGGCAATGAACATCCTGAGGATGCGGTCGCGCAGCTCGATCAGGTGCGTGAGCAGGGTCTCGGTTGCTTCCGGACTCGGCTCAACCCCCGGTTTGGTCTTGCTCATGAGTGCTTGTCAGGGGTCTGATCGTCGTGGGTGGTATCGGCGTTGGCGGTTGAATCCGAAGCCGGCGGCTCGTTGGCTGTGTCCGGCGTGCGGCGCTCGCGCACGGCAGGCTTCTTGCGTTGCGGACGCGGGCCATCGGCGCTGCGGGCCTTCTGTTCGGCGGCCAGGGCCGGGTCGTCGGTCATCAAGTTGCCATCCAGGCCGCCCTTCGCAGGGACCCGGCGCACCTCGGTGGCTTCTTCCTCAGCGCTGTCACCCGCCGTATCCTTCTTGCCGTCAGGATCGGCGGCATCATCGGAAACCTGCCGGGAGGGCTTGTCGCGGACCGCGGGCTTGGCTTTCTTTTTCTCGGCCAGGGCCTTCTTCTCCTGAGTGGAGAGATCCTTGCCGCCCTTCTTTTGCTCGCCTTCGATGTCTTCGCGGAGACCTCGCTCGGTGTCTTCGATGTCCTCGCGCAGGCTGGTCTCGGTCTCGTCCATCATGTTCTTGAGCTGGCGGATCTCGCGATCCTGGCTCTTCAACATGTTGCGCAGTTCGTCGGTCTGGAGTTCCTGCTCGAAGTCGGAACGCACGCTATGCACGAACCGCCGGGTCTTGCCGACCCAGCGCCCGATCTCGCGCGCGAGCCCAGGCAGACGCTCCGGCCCCACGACCAGAAGCGCTACCAGCACGATGATGATGATCTCCCAGAAGCCGATGTCGAACATGGGCTACCGCCGCCTGGACCCAGTCACCGCACAGGGCGCGGCGCTCAGGACTTCTTGTCCGATTGCGAGGCGTCGGAATCCTTTTCGCTGCTCTTCTTCACCTCAGCGTCGACCACCCGGCCGTCGCTGTCGGTCTGGTCCTCGACCTCGCGCGGCTCACCGTCTTCCTCGCCTTCCTTCTTCTCTTCGGCGTCGGGATCCTTGACCGCCTGGCGGAAGTTCTTCATGGCCGAACCAATGTCCCCACCCATGTTGCGCAGCTTCTTGGTGCCGAACAGCAGCACGACAATCAGCAGGATAATGAGGAGTTGCCAAATACTGATACCACCGATACCCATGAACTCTGTCTCCGGTAAAACGACTTTGGGGGTAGCCTGAACGGCGCCAGGCGCATAATCAACTAGGGGCACACCGAGTAATGTACACGTTCGCGCTCAAGTCCCTTTTGATTTCGTAGACAAGACGCAGTGATCGCAGTGTAGCCGAGCCACATGAACGAACGCTTTACGGCCGACAATCAAAAACGGTCGGGACACGACTAATGGTCGGAGCGTCGACCACTGCTCTCGCGCGCGGCCTTCTCGGCAACACCCGACAGACCGAAGCGCCGAGCCAATTCGTCCAGCACATCATCCGGGTGCCGGCCGCGTGCCGCGAGCACCACCAAGGCATGAAACCACAGGTCGGCCATTTCCGACACCAGCGCGTCCGTGTCGTCGTTCTTCGCGGCGATCAACGTCTCCGCCGACTCCTCACCCAGTTTCTTGAGCATCTCGTCCAGGCCGCGGGCATGGAGCTTGGCCACATAGGACTGCCCCGGATCGGCCTGACGCCGTTGTTCGATCACCTCGGCCAGCGCGGACAGCACCTCGGCACCACTGGGACGCGTAGAAGTCGAATCGGTCATTGCGTGGCCAACCCGGCGTCGTTTGGCCGCACCGGCACCCCGGCGGCCGCCATCGCGTCCTTGGCCTCGCCCACCGTGTGCTGCCCGAAGTGGAAGATGCTGGCCGCCAGCACCGCGTCGGCGTGGCCCTCGGTCACGCCCTCGACCAGATGCTGCAGCTCGCCGACGCCACCCGAGGCGATCACCGGCACGCCGACCGCATCACTCACCGCGCGGGTAAGCGCGAGATCGAAACCCACCCGAGTACCGTCGCGGTCCATGCTCGTCAGCAGGATCTCGCCGGCGCCCAGCGACTCCATGCGCTGCGCCCACTCGACCACGTCCAGCCCCGTCTCGCGGCGGCCTCCGTGGGTAAAGACCTCCCAGCGCGGCGGTTCATTGCCCTGGCTGACCTGCTTGGCATCGATCGCGACCACAATGCACTGGCTGCCGACCCAGTCAGCGGCCTCGCGCACCAGCTCGGGCCGGTGCACGGCGGCGGTGTTGATGGAAACCTTGTCGGCCCCGGCGTTCAGCAGGCGGCGGATGTCCTCCACCGCACGCACGCCGCCACCCACCGTCAACGGGATAAAGACCTCGCGCGCAACCGCCTCGACCACATGCACAATGGTCTCGCGGTCGTCGCTGGAGGCGGTGATGTCGAGGAAGGTGATCTCGTCCGCACCCTGGGTGTTGTAGCGCCGAGCAATCTCCACCGGATCGCCGGCATCACGGATGCCAACGAAGTTGACGCCCTTGACCACGCGGCCGGCGTCGACATCCAGGCAGGGGATGATGCGCTTGGCAAGCATCTCAGTTCGCGGCGGCCTTGCGGGCCTCCTCCAGGGTGAAGGCGCCCTCGTACAGTGCGCGACCGACGATGGCACCGGTAATGCCCTCTTCCTCCTGGGCGGCGAGGTTGCGCAGATCGTCCAGCGAGCTGATACCGCCGGAAGCAATAACTGGCACACGCACGTTGCTGGCCAGACGCGCAGTCGCCTCCACATTGGGGCCCTTCATCATGCCGTCGCGGGCGATATCGGTGTAGACGAAGGCGACCACGCCGTCAGCCTCGAAGTGCTGGGCCAGGTCGATCACGTCGTGGTGCGACAGCTTGGACCAACCATCCACCGCCAGCTTGCCATCCTTGGCATCGAGACCGACGATGATGCGGCCAGGAAACTCCAGGCACAGGTCGTTCACGAAGTGCGGGGCGCTGACCGCCCGGGTACCGATGATCACGAACTCGACCCCGGCATCGAGATAGGCCTGCACCGTGTCCTCGTCGCGTACGCCACCGCCGATCTGGATCGGCAGGTCGGGGAAGGCCTTGGCGATCGCGTGCACCGCCTGGGCATTGCGCGGCTGGCCGGCAAAGGCGCCGTCCAGATCCACGATGTGCAGGCGCTCGGCCCCGGCGTCCACCCAGCGCTTCGCCATCTCCACCGGGTCCTCGCCGAACACCGTGGAATCGTCCATGTTCCCCTGGCGCAGGCGAACGCACTTGCCTTCCTTCAGATCGATTGCGGGGATGACCAGCATCTTCGACTCCTCACGACGCCCCGGGACCGTCTCCGTCCCAGCGCAGAAAGTTGTGCAGCAGGCGCAGCCCGCAGGCGGCGCTCTTCTCCGGATGGCACTGCATGGTGAACAACGAGCCCCGTGCCAGTGCCGAGGCAAACGTCTCGCCATAGTCGGTACGCCCGGCCACATCGGCCTCGCGCTCGGGTTGTACCCGGTAACTGTGGACAAAGTAGAACCAAGGGGTCTCCGGCAGGCCATGCCACAAGGGGTGCTCCGCGGCCGGCAGCACGCGGTTCCACCCCATGTGCGGGATCTTCAGGCGGCGCCCGTCCGGGCCATCCATCGCCGGAAAACGGGCGACCTTGCCCGGCAGGATCCCGAGCAGGTCGACGCCGCCACTCTCCTCGCTCGAATCCATCAGGATCTGCTGGCCCAGGCACAGGCCCAAGAACGGGCGGTCGGCCGCAAGTTCCGGCAGCAGGCGATCGAGCCCCCGGCTGGACAGTGCCTGCATGGCATCACCCGCCGCGCCCTGGCCGGGAAATACCAGGCGGTCCGCCTCGCGCAGGGTCTCGGGGTCGTCCGTGAGCAGCACACGCTGGTCGGCCGCCGCCTCGTGCTCCAGCGCACGCACGACCGAGTGCAGATTGCCCATGCCGTAATCAATGACGGCAACAGTTTCCATGGCCGGGTCTCGTCCCTTGGTCCGTTACAGGCTGCCCTTGGTGGACGGCATCATGCCCGCCGCGCGCGGATCCATCTCCGCCGCCGCGCGCAAGGCACGCCCGAAGGCCTTGAAGATGGTCTCCGCGACATGGTGCGCATTGTCTCCGCGCAGGCAATCGATGTGCAGGGTCATCCAGCCGTGGTTGACCAGCCCCTGAAAGAATTCATGGAACAGGTCCACGTCGAATTCGCCGATGTGCGAACGACGGAAATCAGCATGCATCTCCAGCCCCGGACGCCCGGAGAAGTCGATGACCACCCGCGACAGGGCCTCGTCCAGCGGGACGTAGGCATGGCCATAACGGCGAATGCCCTTCTTGTCCCCCAGGGCCTTTGCAAGCGCCTGTCCCAGGGTGATCCCGATGTCCTCCACCGTGTGGTGGGCATCGATGTGCAGGTCACCCTCGGCGCGCACATCGAGATCGACCAGGCCGTGGCGGGCGATCTGATCCAGCATGTGATCGAGGAACGGGATGCCCGTCTCGAGATGACTTTGACCGGTACCATCGAGGTTCAACTCGATGGCGATCTTGGTCTCCAGGGTGTCGCGGCGGACGGATGCAGTACGTTCAGTCATGTTCCGGTTCAGGCACGGTAAAAGGCCAGTGTAGCAAGGCTGGCGCGCGCCCGGTATGACAGCGCGCGGAATGCGGCCTCGAAGGAGAGCCTATCGGCTCGGGGCGAGCTTGGGACCGACCAGCAGGGCCTCGGGCACAACCGCCTGGATCGCGCAGGGGAGTTCGCTGCAGATGCCGGGGCGGGCTGTCAGCGACACCCACAGCGTATTCAGCTTTAGGTTCAACTCCACGAACGCGATCTCGCGGCCATACCCATTCAGCACCCGCTCGATGGCGTGGGCTCGCGCGTGAAGTTCGGCGCGGGGCCGCTCGCGCAGGCCGGGGATCAGCATCATGAAATCCGCCAGGCGCCGGCCTTCGGCGTCGCGCCGGGGCAGGCGTTGCCACAACGGCTGGTGGGGTTCGAGGAGCAAGGCCGGACGCATCTCGGCGCCTGCGGGGGAGATAAGCGGTTCAGGTGGCATAACGGATCGCTACACATGGGTCTGAACTGAAGTGTAGGCCACAGCCCGGCTCCCCGCCGCCTGACCGCCTTTACGGTTGGCTACATTACGAAGCGCACGAAGAAAGGCCAGGTCAAGAGCGATTTACAGAAAGGCAGGAAGGTTGGAAGAAGGGCGTTTGGATGTTTTTGGATTGCCCAGAATGCCGTCGCGGTGAGGCATGCCATACGCTTTTGCCATCCCGGACACCTCGCAGCAGTGATTTGGAATCTTCCCGATGTGGCACTGCAAACGCTGGAGATCCCGCGCTCTTCGCCGCGCTCCGGCCGGCATGACGATCCGGCGGTCGGTCGCCCCTCAAGGTCCTGACCATCCAGGAGCACTTCAACCAATCCTTTCCCTGCTTCCCATCTTCCTGTAAACCGCTCTTGACCTGGCCCTTCTTCGCACCTTCGTGCGCTTCGTTGCGAAACAAAGGGGCTGCGGGGCATTCCCGTTGCCCAGAAACAAAAAAAGCCGGGGACAAGCCCCGGCTTCTTCAAGAGGAATGAAATCCCTCTTATTACCCTACTTCGACCTCGGTCGAATCGGATTCACCCTTGTTGTCCGTCCAGGAGACGGAGACGGTGTCACCGGCAGAACCATCGATCTCGGTCTGCACGAAGGGGTTGCGCGAGACGGTGTAGTTCCAGTTGGCCGTCAGCACGGTTTCGCCGTTGCGACCAATTTCCACGGTCTCGATGAAGTGCGGGCCACCGTCATCTTCGGGGACGAGCATGTCGTGGCTCATCAGCGCACGGATGTTGATTACGCCATTGCTTTCCTGGGCGCGAACTCGAATAGACATATCTTAAACCTCCAGTAGTGTTCGGATCAGCGATTGGGGGTCGGCGTTAGCCGCCGCAACCACCAACCGTGACCTTCACTTCTTGAACCGTCTTGTACCAGGTGTCGCCGGACTTCACGGCGGCGACCACGTTGGACGACTCGCCCATGCGGATACGGCCAGAGATGTTGGCGTGGGCGCCATCACCCAGCACGTAGTGAGCGGTCAGCGGCTGGTTGTTCAGCTCGACGAACACGGCCATTTCGGTGATGTCGTCCAGGCTGGACTCGATGGACACCGGAACCACGGCGCCGTTTTCGGCGATTTCCGGGGCGCTCAGGGTCACATCGCCATCCGCAATGTCGCTGGAGCCGGTGACGGCTTCCATGGCGGCTTCCAGGCCTTCGGCTGCGAAGGCTTCGGACGGCCAGGCGGCGAGCAGCTTGCTCGGGGCCAGCAGACCGGCCCCGACGGCGACACCGACAGTACCGGCGGCGAGAGTGCCTTTCAGGAAGACACGGCGCTTGGTGCTAATCATGGATGATCTCCTCTCATCTTGTGGGTCAGTTCCGGATCATTCCGGGACGTCGGTGCGGTAAACCGCGGTGACGCCTGTTGCTCTGGACGGCGACCGGCAGGTCTCTATTCCCTGCGGATCGGGTTCCGCCCCTGACCAGCTTGGTGGTCTTTTGCTGGTCTTGCAGGTGCATAGTCCCAAACCTGGCTGAATCATTGATGAACAAAAATCATCGCCGCTCAATATCGGGTGGATTTCCAGGAAATCGCCGCCGCAAAGGCGGGCCACACCTGAAGCCAGCGGCGTATCAATGGCACACTATCGCCTCTTGATGCAACGCAACCCCGGACCCGACTCATGTTCTCCTGCAAGGCCCAATGGCTTCTGATCGTTGTCGTTATCGTGCTTGGCACGATGCAGATGCTCGCCTCCTGCGGACAGAAGGGGGATCTCTACCTACCCGACGACGAAGAAACCGAGGAGCGTCGCGAGTGATCCTTGCAGCGAAACGCCACAGGAACGCTGAACCCGTACTGATCCCATTGAAGGACCACTGATGGACTATTTCGACTACCACGGCGGCACGCTGTTCTGTGAGGGCGTGGCCCTGGACGGCCTTGCGGAGCTGGTCGGCACTCCCGCCTACGTATATTCCCGCGCCACCCTGGAGCGTCACTGTCGCGCGTTCAGCGAGGCGCTGATCGGTATACCGCATCAGGTGTGCTTCGCGGTCAAGGCGAACTCCGCGCTGGGGGTGCTGAACGTGCTCGCGCGTCTGGGCGCGGGCTTCGACATTGTCTCCGGCGGTGAGCTGGAACGCGTGCTGCGTGCCGGCGGCGATCCGGCGCGGGTGGTGTTCTCCGGGGTCGGGAAGACCGCTGCCGAGATGCGCCGGGCGCTTCAGGTCGGCATCCACTGTTTCAACGTCGAATCGGCCCCCGAGCTGGAACGCCTGGAGGCCGTCGCGGCGGAAATGGGCGTGCAAGCCCCGGTGTCCATCCGCGTAAATCCGGATGTGGACGCCGAGACCCATCCGTATATCGCCACCGGGCTGCGCGAGAACAAGTTCGGCGTCGCCATCGAGGAGGCGCCTTCGCTGTATGCCCGGGTGCGCGACAGCCAGCATCTCGAGGCAACCGGAGTCGATTTTCACATTGGTTCGCAGCTGACCCGCATCGATCCGTTTACGGACGCATTGAAGCGTGTGCTGACCCTGGTCGACCAACTGGCCGCCGACGGCATCGAACTGGAGCACATCGATGTCGGCGGCGGGCTGGGCGTACGCTACCGCGACGAGACGCCACCGGAGCCGGATGCGTGGGCCAGCGCACTGCGCGAGGTCATGGGCGAGCGCAAAATGAAGGTGCTGCTGGAGCCGGGCCGCGCGATCGCGGCCAACGCCGGCGTGTTCCTGACCCGAGTCGAATACCTCAAGCACACCGAGGCCCACGACTTCGCGATCGTCGACGGCGCGATGAACGACCTGCTGCGCCCGGCGCTGTACGGCGCCTGGCAGGAGATCGTCCCGGTCGTACAACGCCATGACACGCCAGCGCGCACCTACGACATCGTCGGCCCGGTCTGCGAAACCGGCGACTTCCTGGGTCGCGAACGCGAACTGGCGCTGGCCGCGGGCGACCTTCTCGCGGTGCGCTCGGCCGGGGCCTATGGCTATGTAATGGCCGGCAACTACAATTCGCGCCCGCGCCCGCCGGAGGTCATGGTCGACGGCGACCACTTCCAGATCATCAACCGCCGCGAGCAGGTGGATCACCTGATGATGCGCGAGAGCATGCTGCCGCATGACCCCGACGACGAGAATCCGCCGGGGGGCGTGGACCCGTGATCCCGCGCCGCCCGGAACCCGAGCTGATGCTGGCGCCGGAACAGGCCCGCGCCTATGCCGAGGCCGACTTCGCCGCCCCGCACGAGGGCTTTGTGGATGCCTTTGCCGAGGTCTTCCCGGGGTCCGTGGCCGGGCCCGTGCTGGATCTGGGCTGCGGGCCCGGGGATGTCTCGCTGCGCTTTGCCGCGCGCTACCCGGCCTGCGAGGTGGACGGGCTGGACGGTGCCCCGGCCATGCTGGCCGCCGGCGACACCCTGATGCAGGGCCACCCGGCGGCAGACCGGGTGCACCTCGCGGAAGGCTGCCTGCCCGAGGCCCGGGGCCCGCGCGCACCCTATGCGACGCTCATCAGCAACTCCCTGCTGCACCACCTGCATGACCCTTCGGCCCTGTGGCAGGCCATCCGGCGTGACGGGGCCCCTGGCGCAGCGGTCTTCTTGATGGACCTGCGACGGCCGGACTCGACCGACACGGTCCAGGCCCTGGTCGCGCAGTACGCGGCCAATGACCCGGAGGTGCTGCGCCATGACTTCGAGAACTCCCTGCACGCCGCCTTCACCCCGGGAGAGGTACGCGAACAACTGGCCGCCGCCGGGCTTGGCGGGTTCGAGGTACGGACTACCTCGGACCGGCACATGATCATCTACGGTCGCTTACCGGAGGCCCGCTGATGCGCCTGGAATTCACCAAGATGCATGGCCTCGGCAACGACTTCGTGGTCATCGACGGCATGCGCCAGAACGTCGCCCTGGACGAACCCCGCCTGCGCCTGCTGGCGGACCGTCACTTCGGCGTCGGGTGCGACCAGATCCTGCTGGTCGAGCCGCCGGGCGATCCCGCGCAAGCGCTTTTTCGCTACCGCATCTTCAATGCCGACGGCTCCGAGGTGGAACAGTGCGGCAACGGTGCCCGCTGTTTTGCCCGCTTCGTGCGCGAGCACGGCCTGACCGAGGCCCGCGAGATCCCGGTGGAGACCCTGGGCGGCCGCATCGTGCTGCACATCGAAGACGACGAGCAGGTCCGAGTGGACATGGGGCAGCCCGTGTTCACGCCCGAACGAATCCCGCTGGTCGCCGAGCAGGAGGCCGACGCCTACACCCTGGACATACAGGGCCACTCGATCACCCTGGGCGCGGTGTCCATGGGCAACCCGCATGCGGTGATCCTGGTGGACGACGTGGGCCACGCCCCGGTCGCCGAGATCGGCCCGATCATCGAACGTCACGACAGCTTCCCTCGACGGGTGAACGTGGGTTTCGCCGCGCTGCGCGACCGCAGCCATGTTGATCTGCGCGTGTTCGAACGCGGGGTGGGCGAGACGCTGGCGTGCGGCAGTGGCGCAGCCGCCGCGATGGCCGTATTGCGTCGCCGCGGACTGGTCGACGACGAGGTCGAGGTGGCCCTGCCGGGCGGGGCCCTTGTGCTAAGCTGGAACGGACAGGCCGCGGCACCGGTTTGGCTGACCGGCCCGGCCACCACGGTATTCAACGGCTGGATCGATCTATGACTGGGCAATCCCCAAACGCCTCTGCAGCAAAGACCCGCAACCCGAAAAACAACGCCAAGGACACGATCCGCGCGGCCGATGTCGAGGCCTATCTGCGCGATCACCCCGACTTCTTTCAGGATCACCTGCCCCTGCTGGACATCCTGCGCCTGCCACACCCAACCGGCGGCGCGGTGTCCCTGCTGGAGAGCCAGGTCGCCCTGCTGCGCGAGAAGCACCGCGCGATGGAGCAGCACATGGGCGAATTGGTCGAACGCGCCCGCGACAACGAACGCATGGGCCAGCACCTGCACGAGCTGGCCAAGACCCTGATGCGGGCCGAAAATCTGGACGCCGTGCTGGCCCTGACCCAGGACGCCCTGCGCAACGAGCTGGGCGCGGAGCGTGTCAGCATCCGCCTGGCCCATCGCGAGGCCGCGGACCTGCACGCGCTGGACTCCAGCGAGCTGGCGACCTTCGATCCATTGTTCAGCCGCGGCAAGGCCCAGTGCGGGCGAGTGCCGGCCGAGATGCTGGACGTGCTGTTCGACGACACCGAAGAGATCGGCTCGGCGATCCTGATGCCGCTGGGTGACGATACCAACCGCATCGGCGTGCTCGGTCTGGCCAGCGAATCCGCGGATCGCTTCCAGCCCGACATGGGCACCTACTTCGTCACCCATATCGGCGACCTGCTGGCCGAATCGATCCGCTGTCATGTCGAGCGGACCCACGCCGCGGCCTGACAAGGCCGCCGACGCGCCGGATGCGGATATCGCGGCGTTTCTCGCGCATTTACGCGACATTCGCGGCCATTCGCCACACACCGTCCAGGCCTACCAGCGCGACCTGACGCAACTGCGCGTGCTGCACAACGGCCCCTGGGATGCGCTCAAGGCGGCCGACATGCGCCGCATCGCGGGGCAGCTTGCCCGTCAGGGCCGCCACCCGCGCTCCATTCAGCGCTTTCTGTCCGCCGTGCGCGGCTTCTTCGCCTACCAGGTAGAACAGCGGCGCATGCCGGCCAACCCGGCCGCCGGCATGCGCGGCCCGCGCGCCGGGCGCGCCTTGCCGCGTGATCTCGATGTCGACCAGACCCAGCAAGCTTTGGCCCCACCCGAGGGCCTGGACCCGACGCTGGCCGCCCGCGACCAGGCCATGCTGGAGCTTCTGTATTCCTCCGGCCTGCGGCTGTCGGAATTGACCGGGCTGGACCTGATCGATCTCGATCTGGATGCGGGGCTGGTGCGGGTGCTCGGCAAGGGCCGGCGCGAACGCAGCGTCCCGGTCGGACGGGTGGCCCGCGACGCGCTGCGCGCCTGGCTGAAGCGCCGGGGCGAGTGGGCAGCGGCGGACGAGCGCGCCGTATTCGTCAGCCGTCGAGGCCAGCGTATTGGCAACCGCGCAGTCCAGCGCCGGGTGGCCGAGGCCGGGCGGCGCGCGGGTCTCGACGTACACCTGCACCCGCACCGGCTGCGCCATGCCTTTGCCAGCCACCTGCTGGAATCCAGCGGCGATCTGCGGGCGATCCAGGAACTTCTTGGCCACGCCAACCTTGAAACGACCCAGATCTATACCCATCTCGACTATCAGCATCTGGCGCAGGTGTATGATGCGGCCCACCCGCGGGCCCGGCGGAGCCGCCCGGCCGATACCGACTGAACACGGCCGCAGGATCGTCAAAAACCTCGGGAGAAGCCACACCCTCGCCAACGATTCATTGCGCGAAGCCCTGGGACACCGCACCCTCACGGCCCCGGATAAGTCGGCCGAATGCACGCCGCACCCGGGGCCCTGGGGCCTGAACCGTCCCAGGATCGCCCCCGACTGCAGCAAAAGGAGACCGCCCGTGGAACAGTTTCGCGGTACCACCATCGTTTGCGTCCGCAAGGACGGCGCCGTCACGCTTGGCGGTGACGGCCAAGTATCCCTGGGCAACACCGTGATGAAGGGCAACGCGCGCAAGGTGCGCCGCGTCTACCACGACCGCATCCTGGCCGGCTTCGCCGGCGGCACCGCCGACGCCTTCACCCTGTTTGAGCGTTTCGAGGGCATGCTGGAGAAACACTCCGGCAACATCACCCGCGCCGCCGTGGAACTGGCCAAGGACTGGCGCACCGACCGCGCCCTGCGCAAGCTGGAGGCGTTGCTGGCGGTCTCGGATCGCGAGAATTCCTTTGTGATCTCCGGCAATGGCGACGTAATCGAGCCCGAAAATGCCCTGATCGCGATTGGCTCCGGTGGTCCCTACGCCCAGGCCTCCGCCCAGGCGCTGCTGCAGAACACCGATCTTTCGGCCCGCGAGATCGTCGAGAAGTCGCTGAACATCGCGGCCGACATCTGCGTGTACACCAACCACAACATCACCCTGGAGAGCCTGGACGCGGAATAACGCGCCCAGCGCCTGCTGCCCTCTCCAAGCGATTCGACCAAGGCCCGATAGCCATGACCGACATGACCCCCCGCGAGATCGTCCAGGAACTGGACCGCTACATCATCGGCCAGGACGAGGCCAAGCGCTCCGTGGCGGTTGCCCTGCGCAACCGCTGGCGCCGCCGCCAGCTGCCACCGGAGCTGCAGCCAGAGGTCACGCCCAAGAACATCCTGATGATCGGCCCGACCGGCGTCGGCAAGACCGAGATCGCCCGTCGCCTGGCGAAATTGGCGCGCGCACCCTTCATCAAGATCGAGGCGACCAAGTTCACCGAAGTGGGCTATGTCGGGCGCGATGTTGAGTCGATCATCCGCGATCTTGCCGAAGCCGCGGTCAAGCAGCTGCGCGATGAGGCGATCAAGGAAAACCGCGTGAAGGCCGAGGATGCGGCCGAGGAACGCATCCTCGATGCCCTGTTGCCGCGACCGCGCAACGCCGGCTTCACCGAATCGGAGCCGGAGGATTCCAACAGCGAGACCCGCCAGAAGCTGCGCAAGCGCCTGCGCGAGGGTGACATGGACGATCGCGAGATCGATATCGAGGTCTCGCAGAATCCGCAGGGGGTGGAGATCATGACGCCGCCGGGCATGGAAGAAATGGCCAGCCAGCTGCAGTCGATGTTCCAGAACCTTGGGGGCCAGAAGACCCGCTCGCGGCGGCTCAAGATTGCCGAGGCGCGCAAGTTGCTGATCGAGGAAGAAGCGGCACGCCTGATCAACGAGGAAGAGCTGAAGCTGCAGGCGATCGAGCGGGTGGAACAAAGCGGTATCGTGTTTCTCGACGAGATCGACAAGGTGGCCAAGGGCAGCGAAAAGACCAGCGGGGGTGAGGTCTCCCGCGAGGGCGTGCAGCGCGACCTGCTGCCGCTGATCGAGGGCACCACGGTCTCGACCAAGCTCGGGATGGTGCGCACCGACCACATCCTGTTCATCGCCTCGGGTGCCTTCCACCTGTCCAAGCCATCCGACCTGGTACCGGAGCTGCAGGGCCGGTTGCCGATCCGCGTCGAACTGGACTCGCTGTCGGTGGATGCGTTCGTACGCATCCTGACCGAGCCCACGGCCTCGCTGACCGAGCAATACACCGAACTGATGAAGACCGAGGCGGTGGAGCTGCGCTTCGAGGAGGATGGCGTGCGGCGCCTGGCCGAGATCGCGTTCGACGTGAACTCGCGCACCGAGAATATCGGCGCCCGCCGCCTGCACACGGTTCTGGAGCGCCTGCTGCAGGACGTCGCGTATCGCGCCCCTGATGTCGACGGTGCCGTGATCGTGGACCGGGCCTTCGTCGACGAGCGCCTCGGCGACCTGGTCGAGGACGAGGACCTGTCGCGCTACATCCTCTGAGCCGCCAGCGAGATGACCCTGCCATCCAGCGCCGAGGCGCGCCCGTAGGGGCGCTCAAGCCTTGCGATAGGGGTCCAGCCAACCCTCCGGCGCGGGGTGAAAGCGCTTGTAGGCCCAGTTGTACTGCTCAGGGCAGCGGCGGACCAGCGTCTCCACATGGGCATTGATGGCAGCGGCCGCGCGGGCGAAGTCGCGATCGCCTACCTCGGGCCCGGCCTCGATCTCGTGATAGCGGAAACCCCGCCCCTTGGGCAGGCGCTCGGCAAACAGGAACACCACATGATCCGTCCGCCCGCGCAGTAGCCGCGGCAACAGGGTCATGGTCAGGGCGGGGCGGCCAAAGAACGGCGCGTGCTGGCCCGAGGCGCCCTTGGGGCTCTGGTCCGGGAGGATGCCGATGATCTCGCCGCGATCGCGGGCCTGCTGCAGGATACGCAGGCCACTGCGATCGGCCGGGGCCAGTTCGGCCCCGGTGGAGGCCCGGGCCTCACGGACCCAGCGGTCGATCTCCGGCGTCTTGAATGGGCTGTAGAGCGTGGCCATTGCCCCATGCTGAGCGGCCTGCAGGCCCGCGAACTCCCAGGAACCCAGATGCGGGGCACAGAGGAACAGTGCCTGGCCCGCCGGGCGCGCCCGCAGGCGGGCGTATTGCGGCGGTTCAATCGCCAGATGCTGCAGGGTCTCGGGCCGTGACTGCCACAACCAGGGAGACTCGGTCAGGGCCTGACCCATGGCCATCAGGGAACGGCGCCCGACACGCCGGTGCCAGGCCGGGTCCTTCTCCGGGAAACACAGCGCCAGGTTGATGCGCGTGATCCGGGCCGCGCGAGTTGGGAGATACCACACCAGCGTCCCCACCACGCCGCCCAGCGCATGGTTGATCCGCAGGGGCAGGCGCGCCAGCAGACGCAATGCACCGGCGATCAGGCGATCACGCAGATGCCGACGTTGGGCCATGGGCTGGGGCTTCGGGGTGGTCGGTGTCGGCCTGGGCTGGCGTGCGCGGCGGGATGCCGCCCTCGGTCATCAGCGGCTTGAGCGTGGTGCGCAGGTTGCGGAACAACCGCGGGTGACTGGCCTCCTCCTGCGCCAGGAGCTGCTTCATGTGCTCGCGCTGGGTGGGCATGGCAAAGCAGGCCGGGCAGTTGTCGAGAATGATCGGGAGCCCGGCAGCCTCGGCAAAGTCGCGGGTCTGGCGCTCGCGCACGTAGACCAGCGGGCGGATCACCCGCAGATCACCGGCGTCGATCGCGTAGTGGGCCTTCATGGTCCGCAGCTGGCCGCCGTGGAAGGCGCTCATCATGAAGCTCTCGGCAAGATCGTCGAGGTGCTGACCGAGGGCGAGCACGTTGTAGCCCTGCTCACGCGCGGTACGATACATCAGGCCGCGCTTCATCCGCGAGCAGAAGGAACAGAACGAGTCATTGTCCATGTGCGCATCTGCCAGCTCCGCGATCGGCTCGGACACGAAGTAATAGGGGATGCCGTAGCCGCCGAGGTAATCCATCAGGCGTTGCGGCTCGAAACCCTCGATCTCCGGGTTGATCGTCACCGCACCGACCTCGAAGCGTACCGGGGCCCGCCGCGACAGGTTGTGCAACAGCCACAACAACGTCAGCGAGTCCTTGCCACCGGACAGACCAACCAGGATGCGGTCACCGTCCCGAATCATGTCGAAATCGGCGATGGCGCGCCCGGCCAGACGGCGGATCGAGGTGGGAACGGATGGTGTCTCCATGGCCCCGCAACATAGGGCGCAGACGGCCACTGCGCAAGGGCGACCGCCACGAATAGGGGCGTTGTGTGCAAGCGTGCCTGCTTAGGGTCAGGCGCGCACCGACGCGGTGCGGTTCGCGCCATGGACGCACCCGGGATGGGCAAGACGCCCCACGCATGCCCACGCTTGACCTCCACGACGCCGCCACAGGCGGCACGACCGTTGGCACTCGGCTTGCAAGCAGTCAGATGGGAAAGCCCTCCGGGAGGAGTCATGCACGACCGCAAGAGCCTGAGTCTGGCCGCCGAACTACGGCGCAATCTGCGCGCCGAGTTTCCCGCAGTGGCCAGGCTGTCGGTGAGCGACCCGGACTTCATGGAGGCGATCCTGGATTACGCCGGACGTTCGCAATCGAATATGGTCCAGGCAGCTGCCCTGACGCTGCGCAGCCAGCTGGAGGGGAGCGGGTACCTGAAGCGGCCCGAAGTGGAACGGCCCAACAAGGAAGGCGGGTCATCCGCGTCACACGCCCATTCACCGAAGCGTCGCGTATACCGCGGGCGCATCATTGAGGATCCGGAATAGACCCGCATCAAGGGTTTCCCCGCTCGGGGATTTTGGCGACACTCGGGGTTTTGCCCGGAGAGCCGCGATGGACGCGCTGTACCCCGAGATCGAACCCTACGGCATGGGCCGCCTGAAGGTCGGCGACGGCCACGAACTCTATTTCGAGGAATGCGGGAACCCGGACGGCATCCCGGTGGTGTTCCTGCACGGTGGCCCGGGCTCCGGGTGCGAAGGCTGGCACCGCCGGTTTTACGACCCGGAGCGCTACCGCATTGTATTGTTCGATCAGCGCGGCTGCGGACGTTCGACGCCGCACGCCAGCCTGGAGGCGAACACCACCTGGCATGTCGTCGCCGACATCGAGCGCCTGCGCGAGCACCTGGGGGTCGAACGCTGGGTGGTGTTCGGCGGCTCCTGGGGCTCCACGCTTGGACTCGCCTATGCACAGACCCATCCCGAACGCGTGCTGGGGCTGGTGTTAAGGGGAGTCTTCCTTTGTCGGCCGCAGGACATCCAGTGGTTCTACCAATCAGGGGCCGATCGCCTGTTCCCGGAGGCCTGGGCCGACTACGAGGCGCAGATCCCCGAGGCGGAACGCAGTGACATGGTCGCGGCCTATTACCGCCGGCTGACGGGCAACGACCGCGCCGTGCGCGAGGCGGCGGCCCGGGCCTGGTCTGGATGGGAGGGCCGCACCTCCTGCCTGATTCCGAACGAGAACGTGATCGCGCATTTCGAGGAGCCGGACGTCGCGGTCAGCCTGGCCCGGCTCGAGTGCCACTACTTCATGAACGACACCTTCCTCGAGCCCGATCAGCTCCTGCGCGATGCCGGATGCCTGCGGGACATTCCGGGCGTTCTGGTCCACGGGCGCTATGACGTGGTTTGCCCGGTGAATCAGGCGGTGGCCCTGCACCGTGCGTGGCCGCAGGCCCGGCTGGAGATCGTGGCGGATGCCGGGCATTCGGCGGCCGAGCCCGGCATCGTGCGGCGGCTGGTGGCGGCAACCGACCGGCTCGCCGCGGATCTGGTTGACATGGTGGAACCCGGTACCGGCAGGGCACAGGCGTGATCGCACTGATTCAGCGGGTCCGTGAGGGGCGGGTCGCCATCGAGGGAGAGGATGTTGGCGCGATCGGCGAGGGGCTGCTGGCGCTGGTCGCCGTGGAGCCGAACGATCGTGAGGCCAGCGTGGAGCGCATGCTGGACCGGCTACTGGGATACCGTGTGTTTGCGGACGAGACCGGCCGAATGAACCGGTGCCTGGGCGAGACCGGGGGCGGGCTGCTGCTGGTGCCCCAGTTCACGCTGGCGGCGGATACGCGCAAGGGCATGCGCCCGAGCTTCTCCGGCTCGGCGAGTCCCGAGCACGGGGCCGCGCTGTTCGAGCGACTGGTGGAGCGTGCCATTGAGCGGCATCACCCCGTCGCCAGCGGTCGCTTCGGTGCCGACATGCAGGTAAGCCTGACCAACGACGGGCCCGTCACCTTCTGGCTTGAGGCCCGGGGGCCGTAGCGCCCTGCCGAGAGCGTGCGAAGGTCAAGGGCAGATTGCACCACGAAGGACACGAAGAAACGAAGGACGGCGAAGGGCGGCTTTACCACAGGGAATACGGAGAACACGGAGGAAACCCCTAGAAGGGTTCCCCGGATAAGGACTCTGTGGGTGCGAGAGAGATGCGGGGTAGGGCCGGGATGATCCATCACCGGGCGGTCCCACGGCATTCCATTCAAAACCTTCATCCGCTTCCCGTCTTCCTGTGAAAGGCCCTTGACCCGCCATTCTCCGGATCCTCTGTGGCCTCTGTGGTGAACAAGCGGGTGTCGGAATACCCCAAAATGAAAAGGCCCGGCACGAGGCCGGGTCCCGGGGTTCGCTGCGTGCTGCGGCTCAGGCCGCGCGGCGCAGGAACGGACGCTGGCCGGACTGCACCGCACGACGGATGAAGTCGGCTCGGCCGGCCTCACGCTGGTTCAGATTGTCGGCGCACTGCGACGGCTCGTAGGCGGCTGCGGAGAGCATCACTTCCAGCTCGCACAGATCGACCTTCGGCTGGGTCAGCTCGTCCGGGTTGGTGTTGAGCTTGCGGCCCACTTCCCAGAACATCCGCGGATTCCACAACTTGGTCTGGATACGCGGGGACTGAAACAGGGAAACGCAGCGGTTGTTGAGCTCTTGCTGATCCATAAGGTACTCCTGTGACAGGTTATTCAAGCGCGCCCGAATCTAGCGGACCCGGGGCGCGAATACAAGCGTTTCCTGATGGATTGAACGGTTGGCGGCTACGGCGGGCTACTCGACGGTCACCGACTTGGCCAGGTTGCGCGGCTGGTCAACATCCGTCCCCTTCAGCACCGCCGTGTGATAGGCCAGCAGCTGCAACGGGATGGTAAACAGGATCGGGGCCAGCCAGGGGCTGACGGTATCGGTCTGGGGCAGGCCGATCCAGGTATCTTCCGGTGCGAGCGCACGCGCCGCACTGGACTCACCGATCACGATCAGCTGGCCACCGCGGGCCCGGACCTCCTGAAGGTTGCTCGATAGCTTCTCCAACTGGGCATCGTCCGGTGCCACGGCGACCACCGGCATCTCGGTATCCACCAGGGCCAGGGGGCCGTGCTTCAGCTCACCGGAGGGATAGGCCTCCGCGTGGATGTAGGAGATCTCCTTCAGCTTCAACGCGCCTTCCAGCGCAATCGGGTAATGGGCGCCACGGCCCAGGAACAAGGCATGCTGGCGCTCGAGGAGCTCCTCGGCGATGCGTGCGATGGGCGTATCGAGGGCGAGAATCCGGGCCACCTGTTCCGGCAGACTGCGCAAGGCGGCGACGGCTTCTGCGCACTCGGCCGCCGGCATACGCGCGGCCTTTGCAACCTGGCCCAGCAGAAGCACCAGGATGGACAGGGCCGCGAGCTGGGTGGTGAACGCCTTGGTGGAGGCGACGCCAATCTCGGGGCCGGCATGGGTCATCAGTACAAGATCGGCCGCACGCGCCATCGTGCTCTCGGGCACGTTGCAGATTGCGAGTCGGGCCAGGAACGGCTCGTCCTGGGACTGGCGCAATACGGCGAGGGTGTCGGCCGTCTCGCCGGACTGCGAGATGACAACCAGCAGGGTCCCCGGTGCGAGGACATGGCGGCGGTAACGATACTCGCTCGCGACCTCGACCCGAGCCGGGAGGCCGAGATGTTCTTCGACCCAGTAGGCCGCGACCATACCGGCGTGATAACTCGTACCGCAGGCGACGATCTGAACGGCGGTGACGTCGGCCAGGCGCTCGTCGCTACCGGGTCCAAGGATGTTCTCGAGGACGGCGGACTCGCCCAGACGCCCCGACAGCGTCTCTTCCAGGGCGTGGGGTTGCTCGTAGATCTCCTTGAGCATGAAATGCCGGTACTCGCCACGATCCGCGATGCTGACCTGGCAGCGGCTTTCGCGGATTCCGCGCTCTACGGGGACGCCATTGGCGCCTTTGATCTCCACACCAGCTCGGGTAAGCCGCGCAATATCGCCGTCTTCGAGGTCGATGAAACGCTGGGTAACCGGCAGCAGGGCCTGCACGTCCGAGGCGGCGAAGGTCTCGCCAATGCCCAGGCCGATCAGGACCGGGCTGCCGGAGCGGGCCACGATCACTTCATCCGGGAAGTCGGCGAAGACCGCGGCAATCGCATAGGCCCCGTGAAGCTCGGCGCAGGTGGTGCGCATGGCATCGCTCGGGGAGGCACCCGCCTCAAGGGCCTGTTCCAACCAGTGGGCGATGACCTCGCTGTCGGTCGCCGAGATGCAGGGCCAGCCCGCAGCATCCAGGCGGGCGCGCAGGTCGGCATGGTTCTCGATAATCCCGTTGTGCACGATTGCCACGCGGCCGTCGCGTGACCGATGGGGGTGCGCGTTTTCCTCGGTCGGGGCGCCGTGCGTTGCCCATCGGGTATGGGCGATACCCACCGGACCCTGGGTACCCGCGGCATCAATGCGCTGTTCCAGGGCGGCGACCTTGCCAATGGCGCGGATATCCGCCACCGCCTGGTCGTTGATTACGGCGACCCCGGCCGAGTCATAGCCGCGGTATTCGAGGCGGTGCAATCCCTCGACCAGGACCGGGACCAGGTTCCGTTCGCCAATGCCTGCAACCAGTCCGCACATCGCTTAGGTTTCCTCCTTGTTGCCACGCTTTTTCGGCCGCGACCAATCGCGGATGGTCCGGGGACGCGCACGCGTGAGCGCCAGGGCTCCCGGCTCGACATCGTCCGACAGGGTGGACCCTGCACCAACGGTTGCATCGTCGCCGATTCGGATGGGCGCCACCAGCGCGGTATTCGAACCGATAAAGGCGCGGGCACCAATCTCGGTTCGATGCTTGTTCGCGCCGTCGTAATTGCAGGTGATCGTGCCAGCTCCCAGATTGGCGCCCGCGCCAACCTCGGCGTCGCCGACATAGGTCAAGTGGTTCGCCTTGGCCCCGGGCCCCAGTGTGGCGTTCTTGATCTCCACGAAGTTGCCCACGCGGGCACCGCGAGCGAGCTGCGTCCCCGGTCGCAAACGGGCAAACGGTCCGACGCGCGCATCCGCGTCAATCCGCACACCCTCGAGGACACAATAGGCGGCAATCTGCGTTCCGGTACCTACGTCGCAGTCCCGCAGCACGCAGCCGGGGCCAATGTAGACGTCGTCCGCGAGGCTGACCGTGCCTTCGATCACGACATTCACGTCGATCTCGCAATCGACTCCGAAACTGAGATCGCCTCGAACATCCAGGCGAGCGGGGTCCGCCAACGCGAGTCCCTCGCGCATCATCTGCGCGGCCAACTCGGACTGATAGAGGCGTTCCTGGACCGCGAGTTGCCGGCGATCGTTGACGCCGAGAACGGCAGAGGCATCGGCACTCTCGACGACCGTCACCGCGTGGCCGTCCAGTCGCGCCGCCGCAACCACGTCGGTCAGGTACCACTCGCGGGTTCCCCCGGCGGCCGGCTCGCAGGCCTTCAGCCAGCGGCGCAGCTCGCCCGCAGGAGCGGCGAGAACGCCCGTGTTGATCAGATCAACCGCCTTTTCATCCGGCGTCGCCTCCTTGTCCTCAACAATCCGCTCGAGATGTCCGGCGGAATCCAGGATCAGACGTCCGTACCCCGCGGGGTCGGCCACGCGAGCGGCCAGGACGGTGACCCCGTCGCCGGCGGCACAAGCCCGAAGGTCGGAGACGGGGATGCGCGGCACATCCCCGTAGGTGACAAGAACGCGCGCGGCTTCCGGAATGTTTTCGAGGGCGCGAAACACCGCATGTCCGGTGCCTCGGGGCTCCCCCTGGTCGATCCAGTCAATCGCCAGCGTGGATTCGCTGAACATCGCCCGAACCCGCTCTTGCTCGTGGCTGACGACCACATGGCAGGCCGCTACCTCGAGTGCGGACACGCGTTGCAGCACATGCGCGAGCAAGGGCCGCCCCGCAAGGGATTGGAGGACCTTTGGCTGGCGTGAACGCATGCGCGTTCCCTTTCCCGCCGCAAGTACCGCGATATGAAGTGGGATCGTTTCAGGCATGGCTGCAATGATAAAGGGCCAACCGACATGGTTGGCCCTTAAGGTAGGTCATCCTTCGCAATTTGCCGAGTTATTTTCGGCGCAGCTTCTGGATCATCTGCAATCGGGCCGCCGCTTCGACCAGCTCGGCCTGAGCCTGGGCATAGTCGAAATCGGCCTTGGAGTTGGCCAGGGCCTCTTCCGCACGCTTCTTGGCTTCCAGCGCCTCGGCCTCGTCGAGGTCCTTGGCTCGAACCGCCGTGTCGGCCAGAACGGTCACATGGTAAGGCTGCACCTCGAGGATACCGCCGGACACGAACACCGGTTGCGGATCTTCGCCTTCCTTTTCCAGGATGCGCAGCTCGCCGGGATTAAGCCGGGCGAGCATCTGGGTATGCCCGGCATACACGCCGACCTCGCCACCTTCGGCAGGTGCGGCGATCATCAGGGCCTTGCCGGAGTAGATCGACTCCTCCGCGCTGACCACATCCACATGCATAGTCATGGGCATAACGCCTACTCCTTAGCCGAGCTTCTCGGCCTTTTCGACGGCTTCCTCGATGGTGCCGACCATGTAGAAGGCCTGCTCCGGCAGGTGATCGTATTCGCCGGCGACGATCGCCTTGAACGCACGGATGGTGTCCTTCAGGGACACGTACTTGCCAGGCGCCCCGGTGAAGACCTCGGCCACGAAGAACGGCTGCGACAGGTAGCGCTGGATCTTTCGCGCACGGGCCACGACCAGCTTGTCGTCTTCCGACAGCTCGTCCATGCCGAGGATCGCGATGATGTCCTTCAGCTCCTTGTAGCGCTGCAGCGTACCCTGCACCGCACGGGCGGTGTCGTAGTGCTCCTGCCCGATGATCTGCGGGTCCAGCTGGCGCGAGGTGGAATCCAGCGGATCCACCGCCGGGTAGATACCCAGCTCGGCGATCTGGCGCGAAAGCACGACCGTCGCATCCAAATGCGCAAACGTGGTGGCGGGGGACGGGTCGGTCAAGTCATCCGCCGGGACGTACACGGCCTGGATGGAGGTGATCGAACCCTTCTTGGTCGAGGTGATGCGCTCCTGCAGCACACCCATCTCTTCCGCCAGGGTCGGCTGGTAGCCCACCGCGGACGGCATACGGCCCAGCAGCGCGGAGACCTCGGTCCCGGCCAGGGTGTAACGGTAGATGTTGTCGATGAACATCAGCACGTCGCGGCCTTCGTCACGGAAGAACTCGGCCATGGTCAGGCCGGTCAGCGCGACACGCAGACGGTTACCCGGCGGCTCGTTCATCTGGCCGTATACCAGGGCCACCTTGTCGAGGACGTTGGAGTCCTTCATCTCGTGGTAGAAGTCGTTCCCTTCACGGGTACGCTCGCCCACGCCGGCGAACACCGAGTAACCGGAGTGCTCGATCGCGATGTTGCGGATCAGCTCCATCATGTTCACGGTCTTGCCCACGCCGGCACCGCCGAACAGGCCGACCTTGCCGCCCTTCGCGAAGGGGCACAGCAGATCGATGACCTTGATGCCGGTTTCCAACAGCTCGGTGGAGCCCGCCTGCTCGTCGAAGGTCGGCGCCGCACGGTGGATGGACCAGGTTTCCTGGGCCTCCACGTCACCGGCGTTATCCACCGGGCGGCCGAGGACGTCCATCACCCGGCCCAGAGTGCCCTTGCCGACTGGCACGGAGATGGGGCTGCCCGTCGCGGTCACGGGGGTCTGACGCTTGACGCCTTCCGTGGTACCCATGGCGATGGTACGCACGATGCCGTCGCCCAGCTGCTGCTGGACCTCGAGCGTCAGACCGTTTTCCAGGGTCAGTGCGTCGTAGATCTTGGGCACTTCGCCGTGGGGGAATTCCACATCCACGACGGCGCCGATGATTTCGACAATCTTTCCAGAACTCATTTGTTCATCCTCGTAAGTCGTAATTCGTGCCGAGTCGACCGATTCGTTTGGGCGCTAGACCGCTGCTGCGCCGCTGACGATCTCGGAGATCTCCTGAGTGATCGAAGCCTGACGCGCCTTGTTGTAGACGAGTTGCAGATCCTTGATCATCGTTCCGGCGTTGTCGGAGGCGGACTTCATGGCCACCATACGTGCCGCCATTTCGCAGGCCACGTTCTCGACCACCGCCTGGTAGATCAGGGACTCGACATAGCGCTCGAGCAGCGTATCCATCACCGGATGCGTGTCGGGCTCGTAGATGTAATCCCAGTGATGCTTGAGCGATTCGTCACTGCTCGGGGCCGTCGGCAGCAACTGGGTCGCCTCGGGCTGCTGAGTCATCGTGTTGACGAACTGGTTCTCCAGCAGGACGACGCGATCGATCTTGCCGTCGCGGAAATCATCCAGGACCACCTTCACCGACCCGATCAGATCGTTGATGTGGGGACGGTCACCCAGATCCTTGGCCTCGGCCACGATGTTGCCGCCCAATCGCTTGAAGAACTGCAGCGCCTTGTTGCCGATCACACACAGGTCCACCTCGACGCCTTCGTCGCGGTAGCGGCGCATTTCGATGACGGCCTTCTTGAACAGGTTGGTGTTCAGCCCGCCACAAAGGCCGCGGTCCGTCGACACGATAATCAGCGCAACACGCTTGACCTCGCGCTCGACCATGAACGGATGCTTGTATTCCGCATTCGCCATGGCGACGTGACCGATCACGTCGTGAATCTTCTGGGCGTAAGGCCGGGACTCTTCCATGCGGTCCTGGGCCTTGCGCATCTTGGACGCCGCGACCATCTCCATGGCCTTGGTGATCTTCTGAGTATTCTGGATACTCTTGATCTGCGTCCGGATCTCCTTAGTGCCCGCCATTGCGTGCTCCCGTTACCAGCTGTGCTTGGCCTTGAACTCTTCCAGGGCCTTCTTCAGCTTTTCCTGGATAGAGTCGTTGTAGTCGCCAGTGCTGTTGATTTCGTCCAGGAGCTCCTTCTGCGAGGAACGCGCATAGGCGATCAGTTCCTTTTCGAAGCTCACGATCTTGTCCGCGTCGACGTCATCGAGGAAGCCCTCGTTGGCGGCGTACAGGGAGAAGGCCATCTCGCCAATGGACATCGGCTGGTACTGGCCCTGCTTCATCAGCTCGGTCACGCGCTTGCCGCGATCCAGCTGCTTGCGGGTCAGTTCGTCCAGGTCCGAGGCGAACTGCGAGAACGCCGCCAGCTCACGGTACTGGGCCAGCGCCAGACGCACGCCACCACCCAGCTTCTTGATGATCTTGCTCTGCGCGGCACCACCCACTCGGGAGACCGACAGACCGGCGTTGATCGCCGGGCGGATACCCGAGTTGAACAGGTCGGTCTCGAGGAAGATCTGACCGTCGGTGATGGAGATCACGTTGGTCGGCACGAATGCGGACACGTCACCGGCCTGGGTCTCGATGATCGGCAGCGCCGTCAGCGAACCCGTCTGGCCCTTCACTTCGCCGTTGGTCTGTTCTTCGACGTACTCCGCATTCACGCGGGACGCACGTTCCAGCAGACGGGAGTGCAGGTAAAAGACGTCACCCGGATAGGCTTCGCGGCCCGGCGGACGACGCAGCAGCAGGGAGACCTGACGATAGGCCCAGGCCTGTTTGGTCAGATCGTCGTACACGATCAGGGCGTCTTCGCCGCGATCGCGGAAGTATTCGCCCATCGCGCAACCGGCGTACGGGGCAATGAACTGCATCGCGGCCGACTCGGAGGCGTTGGCCGCAACGATGATGGTGTTATCCATCGCGCCGGCTTCTTCCAGCTTGGCCACCACGGAGGCCACCGAGGAGGCCTTCTGGCCAACCGCCACGTAGACACACTTAACGCCGGAGTCTTTCTGGTTGATGATCGCGTCGATCGCTACCGCGGTCTTGCCGGTCTGGCGGTCGCCGATGATCAGCTCGCGCTGACCGCGGCCAACCGGGACCATCGCGTCGATCGCCTTGATGCCGGATTGCAGCGGCTGATCCACCGACTGGCGCTCGATAACGCCCGGGGCGATCTTTTCGATCGGGCTGCTCAGGTCGGTGTTCACCGGGCCCTTGCCGTCGATCGGGCGGCCGAGGGAGTCGACCACGCGGCCGAGCATGGCCTCGCCGACCGGGACTTCCAGGATGCGGCCGGTGCACTTGACCGTCTGCCCTTCGGTGATGTGCTTGTAGTCACCCAGGATGACGACACCGACGGAGTCACGCTCAAGGTTGAGCGCCATACCGAAGGTGTCACCCGGGAATTCGAGCATCTCGCCCTGCATGACGTCCCCAAGACCGTGCACACGAGCGATACCGTCGGTCACGCTGACCACGGTGCCCTCGTTGGAGGCCTCGGAGGATGCATCGAATTTCTCGATGCGCTGTTTGATCAGATCACTGATCTCGGAGGGATTCAGTTGCATGATAAATGTCCTCTTAGCGACTCAAATTGGCTGCCAGGCGGTTCAGCTGGCCTCGCACGGAGCCGTCGATTACCAGGTCGCCGGCGCGGATGATGGCCCCTCCAAGAAGGGAGCTGTCGACCGAACACTCGAGATCGACTTCGCAACCCAGGCCCTTGGCCAGGGCGTCGTGGATCTCTTTCTCCTGCGCCTGCGTGAGCTTGCGAAACGCGGTGACGTCCGCGTGCACACGCTGTTCGGCAGCGGCCTTCAGTTCTGCAAAGGCGTCGCGCAGCGCGGGCAGGGCCGGCAGGCGGCCGTTCTCGGCCAGCAAGCGGACCAGGTTCCCGGCCTCGGCGCCGATCTTGTCGCCGGCGACGTCCAGCACGAGCTGGGCGCGGTCCGGGCGCGGGAGCCGCGGATTGGAGAGGAGACTGTGCATCTGCGAGTCGCTGGCAATGGCGGCCAACAACTCGAGCTGCTCGGCCCAGCCAGCGAGATCGTTGGCCTCGCGGGCCCGCTCAAATGCTGCGCGGGCGTAGGGTCGGGCGACCGAAATCAGGTCTGACATAACGTCTCCTTAGAGCTTGGCCGCGAGCTTCTTCAGCAGATCGCCGTGAGCCTTGGCGTCAATCTCCTTGGCCAGGATCTGCTCGGCACCGGCAACCGCCAACTGGGAGACCTGCTTACGCAGCTCTTCCTTGGCACGGTTGAGTTCCTGCTCCATTTCGGACTGCGCCGCTTCCTTGATGCGCTCGCCTTCCTCACGGGCCGTGGTCTTGCTTTCCTCGACCAGCTCGTTGGCGCGCTTCTGCGCCGAGGCGACGATCTCGTTCGCCTGCTGCTTGGCGTCCTTAAGGACCTCGGTCGCACGCTCCTGGGCGAGCTCCTGCTCTTTCTCGCCACGTTCCGCGGCGGCCAGGCCGTCGGCAATCTTCTTGCGACGCTCTTCCAGGGCGGTGGAGATGGGCGGCCAGACGTAGCGCATCGTGAACCACACGAAGACGCTGAACGCGAGCAGCTGGCCGATGATGGTCAGATTGATATTCATCCTGCTACCTCGGGTTGACGAGTGTGAGGGATCCTCGGGACTCGGTCAGCCTCTTAGCCCAGGGCGAACAGAACGTACAGGCCGATACCCACACCGATCATCGGCACGGCGTCGGTCAGACCCATCACGATGAAGAACTGGGTACGCAGCATCGGGATCAGTTCCGGCTGACGCGCGGCGCCTTCCAGAAAACGACCACCCAGGGTGCCCACGCCGATCGCGGCGCCGACAGCGGCCAGACCCAGGAGCAGAGAGCCAGCCAGAACGATCAAAGCGTTTGCCATTTCCATTTTTGTATCTCCAGTCGAGTGTTGAAACAGTCAGTTGAGTAGTGAAGTCGGAATCAGTGGTCTTCGCTGTACGCCATGTCGATGTAGACGACGGTGAGCACCATGAAGATGAACGCCTGCAGCGGCACCACGAGGATGTGGAAAATCGCCCAGCCCACGTGCAGCACACCACCGGCCAGACCCAGGATCAGGCCCGCGGAGTACATCACGCCAATGAGGATGAAGATCATCTCTGCGGCGTAGAGGTTGCCGAACAGTCGCAGGGCGAGCGAGGCCGGCTTGGCCAGCAGGTTGATGAACTCCAGCACGAAGTTGATCGTCCAGAACAGCGGCTTCAGGAACACGATGTTCGTCTGGAACGGGATGCCGGTCAGTTCCTTGATGAAGCCGACGGGGCCCTTGATCTTCAGCGAGTAGTAGATGATCAGGATGAACACGCCCAGCGCGAGACCCGCCGTGACGTTGATGTCCGTCGTCGGCACGATCTTGAAGTACGGGATGCCCAGCAGATAGGCGATGTGCGGGATCAGATCCACCGGCACCAGATCCATCAGGTTGAGCAGGAAGATCCAGACAAATATAGTCAGCGCAAGCGGCGCGACCATATCGTTCTTGTGCTTGAAGGAGCCACGGACGTTGTCATTGACGAAGTCCATGGTCATTTCGACGAAGTTCTGCCAGCCGCCCGGGACACCAGCGGTGACCTTCTTGGCCGCGGCGCGGAACGTCAGGATAAACAGGAGGCCCAGCGCAATCGACCAGATCATGGAATCGACATGGATGGCCCAGAAACCCATCTCGGCCGCTTCGGTGCTGGTGGTAGCGAAGCTCATGCCGTTTTCGGGGTGTAGCCCGAACGTGAGGTTCGTCAAATGGTGAGCAATATGCTCTTCCATGGTGGGCAGTTCGCTTTCTGAAGCCATGCAGTTATCTCGTCATTGCTTGATCAGAAACCCGGTGGAGCCACCACAAGGGGGCCAGGTGCACCAGGAGGAAGACACCGAACAGGGCCAATAGATCCGGCTCGTTCAGGTAAGCGAACGTCACGCCAAAAGCCACCGCGATGATTGCCAATCGTCCCAACTGGGCGCCCATCATGCGGGCGGTCAGCGCGCCTACCTGATCGGAACGGTAGGCCCTAAACACGACAACCGCGGCCACGGCGTTGCCGAGGGTCGCGGTCATGCCGCCCACCGCGGCCGAGACCGCCACGATCGGGGGAAACAGGGCCAAAAGCAGGCCCGACAGTATCAGCGTTAAGACGAGCTGCAGGCCCAGCGATTGTATTGCGTGGCTGAAGCGTCGCGGTGTCATTTAGCGGATGGGAACGCCCACCCCTCTCCCAAAAAGTGCGCGTAGTATAAGAGAGCGCTTGTATTGCGTCAAACCGCGCGGCGCCTGGTTTTGGGGGTGGCGGAGGCGTTACTGAATGTGGGCGAGGATGCCGTCGAGCTCGTCCAGACTATTGTATTCGATGACCAACCGGCCCTTGCCCTGACGGTTGTAACGCACCTGAACGGCCGCGCCCAGCTGATCGGACAGTCGGCTCTCGAGCTGACGCACTTCGGGCGAGGGGGCGGCGTCTTTCTTCGGTTCCGGGGTGGCGGCGAGGACTTTCTTGACCAGCTGCTCGGTGGCCCGAACCGAGAGACCGCGCTTGACGACCGTGGCGGCGACACCGGGCTGGTCATCCAGCGGGAGGGCCAACAGGCAACGCGCATGGCCCATCTCAAGCCGCCCCTCGTTCACATGTTCCTTGACGGTGTCGTGGAGTTCGAGCAAACGCAGCAGATTGGTGACCGAGGTCCGCGAGCGACCCACGGCATCAGCGGCTGCCTGGTGAGTCATCTCGAACTCGGCAATCAGCCGGCGAATGGCCTGGGCTTCCTCGAGAGGATTCAGATCCTCGCGCTGGATGTTTTCGATCAGCGCCATTGCGGCGGCGGCCTGATCGGGGATGTCGCGCACCACGGCCGGGACCGTCTCCAGGCCGGCGATCTGCGCGGCACGCCAGCGGCGTTCGCCGGCAATCAGCTCATAGCCTTCCTCCAGCCGCCGAACGACAACCGGCTGAACGATGCCCTGGGCGCGAATGGAATCCGCGAGCTCGGCCAGGGCCGCCTCGGCCATATGGACCCGCGGCTGGTACTTGCCACGCCGGATCTGCTCGATCGGGAGCTGTTCCAGGCTGTCGCTTTCGTCGCCACCGGCCTGGGCGCCGGAGAGCAGGGCATCCAGGCCTCGGCCCAATCCACGTTTCGCCATGGTCTGTCGTTCCTGCGGGCAGTCGGGTAAGGGGTTGGCGGCGATCAGCGCCGCAGCATCTCGCCGGCCAGGGCCAGGTAGGCCACCGCGCCGCGCGAGGAGGCATCATACAACAAGGCTGGCTGGCCAAAACTGGGGGCCTCGGCGAGGCGGATGTTGCGCGGGATCACCGTGCGAAAGACCCGGTCGCCGAAATGGCCGGTCAGTTGTGCGGAGACATCGCCGGACAGGCGGTTGCGTGGGTCGAACATCGTGCGGAGCAAGCCGGAGATCCGCAGCTTCGGGTTGGGCCCCCGCTGGATGCTTTCGATGGTACGCATGAGGGCCGTCAGGCCCTCCAGCGCGTAGTACTCGCACTGCATTGGGATCACGACCCCGTCGGCGGCCACCAGTCCGTTGACCGTCAGCAGGTTCAACGAGGGCGGGCAGTCCACCAGGATGTAGTCATAATTCGCTGCGGCGTCCGCGAGGGCGTCCTGCAAGCGGTATTCGCGGCGCTCGGACTCCATCAAGCGGACTTCGGCCACGGTCAGGTCGCCGTTGGCCGGGACCAGATCGTAGCCGGCCTCGACCCGATGCGCGGCGCGCTCCACCGTGGTCTCGCCCAGCAGCAACTCGCAGGAGGTCGGGTCGTCGGCATGCTTGTCGACCCCCGAACCGGTGGTCGCGTTGCCCTGCGGGTCCAGATCCACGACGAGCACACGCTTGCCCAACCGGCTCAGGGACGCCGCCAGATTGACGCAGGTGGTGGTCTTGCCGACTCCGCCCTTCTGATTGGTGATCGCGAGTGTGTCGGTCACGGCTCAGGCTCTCTCGATAATGGCAACATGGCGCTCGGCCATTTCGCCGGGAATGGTAACTGGGTCCACGCGGTGATACGACCACGGCGCAGGTAACGGGTCGTCCACGACCCGCCGCTGGCCCAGCATGGCCAGTACACGACCCCCCGGCGCAACCGTGTGGCCCACCCGGTCCAGCATTTCGGCCGGGGCCTTGAAGGCACGCGACAGCACCGTGGTGTACAGCGCCTCGGGATGGAAGTCCTCGATCCGAGAGTGCAGGGCTTCGACACCCGACAGACCGGTCAGGCCGATCACATTGCGCAGAAACCGAATACGCTTGGCCGCGCTATCGAGCAGACAGAAGGCCCGTTCACGCTCGGTCGCTGCCAAAATAAAGCCCGGCAGCCCGGCCCCCGTGCCCACATCGAGGACGCGCCCGCCCTGAAGATACGGGCGCAGGGTCAGGCTGTCGAGGATGTGGCGGGGGATCCACTGCTCCGGGTCGCGCACGGCGGTCAGGTTGTGCACCCGGTTCCAGCGCCCGAGCTGCTCCAGATAGATCGCGAGGGCCTCGATGGCCGCGCTATCCAGCGCCCACTCGTCGGCCACGGCGTCCAGCGCCGCACGCCAGTCGTTACTCGCCACTGGCGCGTCGTTTCAGGTGAACGGCCAGGGCCGACAGCGCGGCCGGGGTCACGCCCGGGATACGCTGGGCCTGGCCCAGCGTATGCGGACGGAATTCGGCGAGCTTCTGGCGGATTTCGTTGGACAGGCCATGCACCTGCGCGTAGTCGAGGTTGTCCGGCAGTGCCGCCTGCTCGGCCTTCGCCTGGCGCGCCACTTCGGCCTGCTGGCGCTCGATGTAGCCCGCGTATTTGGCCTGGATCTCGGCCTGCTCGCGCACGTCCCGTGTGCAGCCCGCGTCCAGTTCCGGGAGGGCCTGCATCAGGGCGTCATAGTCGGCCTCGGGGCGACGCAGCAAGTCGAGAAGCGTGGCATCCGGCTCCGGCGACTTGCCGAGGAGCTCGACCAGGGCCGGGTGGCTGCGCTGATCCCTATCCGGTCGCGTCTGTGCCAGCCGGCTCATCTCCGACTCGATCGCGGCGGCGCGGCGCTCGAACCGGGCCCAACGGGCATCGTCGACCAGGCCGTATTCGCGACCGATCGGGGTCAGGCGCAGATCCGCGTTGTCCTCGCGCAGCAGCAGCCGGTATTCGGCGCGCGAGGTGAACATGCGGTAAGGCTCCTGGGTGCCGCGGGTCACCAGGTCGTCGATCAGCACACCGATATAGGCCTCGGAACGCTGCGGGATCCAGGCTTCGGCGCCCCGGGTCAGGCGGGCGGCATTGAGTCCGGCGACCAGGCCCTGGGCGGCGGCCTCTTCGTATCCGGTGGTGCCGTTGATCTGCCCGGCGAAGAACAGATTGGCCACCTCGCGCGTGGCCAACGACGGACGCAGGCCGCGTGGGTCGAAGTAGTCGTACTCGATCGCGTAGCCCGGACGGGTAATGCGGGCGTGCTCGAAGCCCTCGATGCTCTGCACCAGGGGTACCTGGATCGAATAGGGCAGCGAGGTGGAGATCCCGTTCGGGTACAGCTCATGGGTGGTGAGCCCTTCCGGCTCGACGAAGACCTGGTGGCTGGTCTTGTCGGCAAAGCGCACGACCTTGTCCTCGATCGAGGGGCAGTAGCGCGGTCCGGTGCTGTCGATCTGGCCGGAGTACATCGGCGCCTGATCCAGGTTGGCGCGGATCAGGTCATGGGTCTTCTCGCTCGTGCGCGCGATATGGCAGGGGCGCTGGGCCGGGTGATCGGCGGTCGACCCCATGAACGAAAACACCGGTCGCGGATCGTCCCCGGGCTGCGGCTCGAGCCGCGAGAAGTCCACGCTGCGCCCGTCGATGCGCGGCGGCGTACCGGTCTTCAGGCGTCCCACGGCAAATGCCATCTCACGCAAACGCGCGGCCAGGCGCACGCTGGGCGGGTCGCCCGCACGCCCACCGGGCTGCTGGGTCAGGCCGGTATGCATCTGCCCATTCAGGAACGTCCCAACGGTCAGCACCACGGCACGGGCCCCGAACGCGATCCCGGCCTCGGTCACCACCCCGGTGACCCGGTCACCGTCCAGAGTGATATCGGCCACCGGCTGCTGGAAGACCTCAAGGTTGGGTTCGGCTTCCACGAACTGGCGGATGGCCTGGCGGTACAGCTGCCGGTCGGACTGCGCCCGCGTGGCGCGCACGGCCGGACCCTTGCGCCGGTTCAGGATACGAAAGTGAATCCCGGCGACATCCGCGGCGCGGGCCATCACTCCGCCCAGGGCGTCGATCTCCTTGACCAGGTGGCCCTTGCCGATACCGCCGATGGCGGGGTTGCAACTCATCTGGCCGATGGTCTCGATGTTGTGGGTCAACAACAGCGTGCGCGCACCGCCGCGCGCCGCGGCCAGTGCGGCCTCGGTCCCGGCGTGTCCGCCGCCAATCACAATGACATCAAAAGCGTTTGCCATGGTCCTGCTATCCCGGCCAGTCTGCGGCCTGTGCCTGCACGCGGCGCGACCCCTTGGGGGCCTCGAAAAATCGGAATTCTAGCAGGGAGTTACGCGCGCGCGAAGCGCCCCCGGACGCGGATGGTTTTCCGGGCACCCCGTGTCCTCGTTATTACGAGGTCGCGGCGGGGCCGCAGCAACTGCGGCGTGCGCTTCGGGCTCCGTCGGCGGCGCGTCTACTTGCCGATGCAGAAACCGGCGAAGATCTCGCCCAGCAGGGCCTCGTGGTCCTGCCGGCCGAGGAGTTCGTCCAGAGCGCGCTCGGCCAGGCGCAGTTCCTCGGCAATGAGGTCCGGCGGGGCGAGCGCGTCGATTGCGGCGAGATGGGTGGCCGCGGCGCGAAGTCCGTCGAGGTGCCGAGCGCGCACGCTAAACCGTTGCGTGCCGCCGTCACCGACGCCGAGTTGGTTCACGATGGCTAGCTTGAGGGCCTCGACGCCCTGGCCGGTAAGGGCAGAGATCTGCAACCCGCCGCCGTCCCCGGCCGCTACAGACGGGTCGACCTGATCGCTCTTGTTCCACACCACGATGCGTGGGATCGCATCCGGTGCCTGAAGGTCCGGGCGTGCATCCGGCCGGGTCAGATCCCGCAATTCGAGAATGACGTCGGCACCGGTCGCGGCCTCGCGCGCCCGCTCCATACCAATGCGCTCTACCGGGTCCTCGCTGGCGTGCAGGCCCGCGGTGTCGATGATCTCCACCGGAATGCCGTGGATCGCGATCGGCGAGCGCAGGACGTCGCGAGTGGTCCCGGGGCGATCGGTCACGATTGCGACCTCGCTCTCGGCGAGGCGGTTCATCAGACTGGATTTGCCGACGTTCGGGGCTCCGACCAGGGCCAGGCGCATGCCTTGAGCGAAGTAGCGCGCGGGACGGAGGCGTTCGAGCAACTGGCTTACCGTCTGGAGCAACGAGCCGGAACGATGCGCGATGTCGGCCGCCGCCTCGGACTCGAGATCGGTCTCGCCAAAATCGATCTCGGCCTCGATGATCACCCGCATCTCGCGGATCGCGCGGGATACGGGTTCCAGTTCGTTCGCCAGGGCGCCGTCCAGACTGGAGCGGGCCAGCCGCGCGGCCTCCTCGGTCTGGGCATGAATCAGGTCGGCGACCGCCTCGGCCTGCGCCAGATCCAGGCGGCTATTGAGGAAGGCCTGCTCGGTGAACTCGCCAGGCCGCGCGCGGCGGGCACCCTGGGCCACGCAGGTCTCGACGATGGCGTCCAGCAGGACGGGGCTGCCATGGCCCTGTAATTCGACCACGTCTTCGCCCGTGTAGGAATGCGGCGCCCGAAAGAACAAGGCAACCCCGTCATCCAGCGTGGCACCGCTCGAGTCACGGAGGGTGACGTAGTGGGCGTGGCGAGGAGACAGATCCACGCGCCCGGTGAGCCGCCGCCCAATGGGGAGTGCCTCGGGACCCGACAGACGAACCACGCCGATACCGCCGACCCCCGGCGGGGTGGCGACCGCGACGATGGTCTCCGCCACGGTCACGACGCGGTCATTCCTTCTTCTTGTCCGGGTCCTCTCCGCCCTCGATCTTGCGCGTGATGTACCACTGCTGGGCGATGGAGAACAGGTTGTTGGTGAACCAGTACAGCACCAGGCCCGCCGGGAAGAAGGCGAAGAAGATGGTGAACACGAATGGCAGCGCCATGAAGATCTTCTGCTGCACCGGGTCCATCGGCGGCGGGTTCAGTTTGTACTGCACGAACATGGACACGCCCATCAGGATCGGCAGGATGAAGTACGGATCACGCGAGGACAGGTCCTGGATCCACAACCACCACGGCGCCTGGCGCAGTTCCACACTCTCCAGCAGCACCCAGTACAGGGCGATGAACACCGGGATCTGCACCAAGATCGGGAGACAGCCACCCAGCGGGTTGATCTTCTCCTTTTTGTACAGGTCCATCAGCGCCTGGTTCATGCGCTGCTTGTCGTCCTTGTAGCGTTCCTTCAGCGCCTGCAGCTTGGGCGCGACCTTGCGCATGCGCGCCATCGAGCGGTAGCTGGTCGCGGACAGCTTGAAGAAGGCGAGCTTGATCAGGATGGTCAGCAGGACGATCGACCAGCCCCAGTTGCCCACCACCATGTGGATCTTGTCCAGCAGCCAGAACAGCGGCTTGGACAGGAAGGTGAACATGCCGTAGTCGACCGTGAGCTCCAACCCCTGGGCAATTTCGGAGAGCTCGTCCTGCAGCTTGGGCCCAACCCACAGGCGGGTGCGGAACTCGCCCGTTTCTCCGGCGGCGATCTGGCGCGATTCGGAGTGCAGGCCAATGAGGTATTCGTCACCCACCTCGCCCGGGACGGCGCGGGCATACAGCGCATTGACCTCGTCTTCGCCCGGAATCCAGGCGGAGACAAAGTAGTGCTGGATCATCGCGACCCAACCACCCTGGATGCGTGCCTGGATCGGATCGTCCCGCAGGGATTCGAAACGCTCGCGCTCGTAGCTACCGTCGAAGTAGGCCGCCCCGGTGAAGGTGTACAGCCACCAGGACTCGCGGTCCGGTGTCGGGCCGTGACGAAGCTGACGGTACTGGCGACCGCTCCAGGTGGAGTCAGAGCGGTTATGGATCTCGTAGTGCACGTCGATCAGATGCGAGCCACGGGTGAACGTGTAGGTCTTGATGACCTCGATCTCGCCATCCTCGGAGGTCCAACGCAGCGGGACCTCGATTTGATCGTCGCTTTCACCGAGCTCGAAGCGATCCTGATCGACCTCGAAATTCGCATGGTGCGAGGGCGCGCGGCGCTCCATGGATCGGTCGTCGACCCGGTCATGGGTCAGACCGCTTTGAGCCACATAGCCACGCACGCGATGGTCAAACAAGCGCACCGGCACCAGCGGGTCGTCTTGCAGGTCCCGCGGATACTGCAGAAGGTCGGCGCGCAGCAGAGTCCCGCCGCGCGTGTCGATCAGGATCTCGTGGGTGTCGGTCCGCACCGTAATTTGGCGGCGATCGGGCTCCTGCAGGGTGTGCACCTGCGGGGCATCCTCGGCCTGCGAATCCGCCTCCGATTCGAACTGCGGGGCGTCGGGGACATCCTCCGGTCGGGCATCGGGGTCGTCTTCGGCCTGCTCGGCAGCGGTGTCGGGCTGCGAAGCAGTGCCGTAATCCTGGTTCCAGGCCTGCCACATCAGGAACAGGACAAAGGCCAGGGTCAGCCACAGAAGGGGGCGAAGGTTATCCATGAGCGCGACTACTTTAAAGGTCGGGTGCTGGGAGAATCGGAACGCGGGGCCGGGACCGGATCATAGCCACCCGGGGACCAGGGGTGACAGCGCAGGATACGCCGCAGCCCCAGCCAGAATCCCCTTAGAATCCCGTGGGTCTCGACGGCCTCAACGGTGTAGGCCGAACAGGTCGGGTAATGACGACAGTGGGGGGCCATGAACGGTGAAATCCCGTATTGGTAGGCCCGCACGGGCAACAGGGCAATCTTGCGTGGCAGGGTCATCACAGACGCTCCAGCAGGCTGTCGATCTCGGCGCGCAACACACGACGGTCCGCCGTGGCCGCGCTACCGCGCGCTAGTACGATCAGGTCCATGGCCGGCAAACGGGTCCGCCGATGGCGGAAGGCCTCGCGTACCAGCCGTTTGATCCGGTTACGGTCGGCCGCGCGGCGCACGTGGCGTTTGCCGATGGCCAGACCAAGGCGGGCTTCGCCAGACTCCGAATGCCGGTACAGCAACGTCAGATCGCGGCCCCGCTGGCGCCGGGCATCCTGAAACACACGCTGGTAATCCGCTCCGCTTAGGAGACGGGCGTGCCGCGGAAAGGTCTGGATAACAGGCGCCGCGGTCACGGGAGCCGGCGCGCCGCCCGTACTACGGGCAGAGGCGCTTGCGGCCCTTGGCGCGGCGAGCGTTCAGGACCTTGCGACCACCACGGGTGGCCATGCGGGCCCGAAAGCCGTGCGTGCGGGCGCGAACGAGCCGGCTGGGTTGAAAAGTGCGCTTCATGACAGTTCCCGTGACGCTTGGTTAAAGGGCGGTGAAAACTAGCGTTATCTGGCAGCAAAGTCAATCTCGGCCTGAGGAGACCGGCTAGCACCCAGTGGTCGCATCGGCGTAGACTCGGTGGCTTCCAATACCCCGCCGCCCCGGAGACGATCGCGTGTCAGCCAAGACCCTGTGGACAGCCTGTCTGGATCGCTTGCAGGGGAAGGTCAGCGAGCAGCAACTGAATACGTGGCTACGGCCCTTGCATGCCGAGGAAGCGGACGGCTCCCTGCGCCTGCTCGCCCCGAATCAGTTCGTGTTCGAGCATGTCCGCGATCATCTGCTCGAATCGATCGAGGCGGCGGTGGACGAACTGCAGCCAGGTAATGACCAAGACGCCCGCCGGGTCCGCCTGGGGATCGGGGGTGCCGAACTGCCTGCAGTGTCGGCCGCGGCGACTCGCGAGCAGTCAGCTGGCAGCCAACAGACGGCGGCGGAAACCTCCCGGGCCGCGCCACGCCCGCAAGGGCCCGTGAGCAATCTCAACCCCGCCTTCACCTTCGAGACCTTTGTCGAAGGTAAGTCCAATCAGCTGGCTCGAGCGGCCAGTCTGCAGGTCGCCGAAAACCCCGGTGTCGCCTATAACCCCCTATTCATCTACGGCGGGGTCGGACTCGGCAAGACCCACCTGATGCACGCCATCGGGCATAGCATCCTGGCGCGCCACCCGGAGGGAAGGATCATCTATCTGCACTCCGAGCGTTTCGTGGCCGACATGATCAAGGCGTTGCAACACAACGCGATCGACGAATTCAAGCAGCACTATCGCTCGGCGGACGCCCTACTGATCGATGACATTCAGTTCTTTGCGGGCAAGGATCGCTCACAGGAAGAATTCTTCCATACTTTCAATGCCTTGCTGGAGGGCCAGCAGCAGATCATCCTGACCTCGGATCGTTATCCGAAGGAGGTGGAAGGATTGGAGGAACGATTGAAGTCGCGGTTCGGATGGGGTCTGACCATCGCCATCGATCCACCCGAGCTGGAGACTCGCGTCGCAATCCTTCAGCGCAAGGCAGAACAGGCCGGCATCGAACTACCGACCGAGGTCGCCTTCTTCATGGGCAAACGGATACGGTCCAACATCCGCGAACTGGAAGGTTCCCTGCGTCGAGTCATAGCGAACGCCCATTTCACCGGAAAGCCAATTACGCTGGACTTCGCGAAAGACGCCCTGCGCGATCTTCTCGCGGTTCAGAACAAACTGATTACGCTGGACAACATTCAAAAGACGGTGGCGGATTACTATCGCGTGAAGGTGGCGGATCTGCTCTCCACGCGACGTAGTCGCTCGATTGCTCGTCCGCGCCAGATCGCGATGGCATTGGCCAAGGAACTCACCCAACACAGCTTGCCAGAGATTGGGCAGGCCTTTGGTGGACGCGATCACACGACCGTGATCCATGCGTGCCGTAAGGTGGCCGAACTGCGCGAGGCCGACGCCAGCCTGGACGAGGACTACTCCAATCTTCTACGTACACTGAGTAATTGAGGTCGTTTTTCGGGGCTTCAAAGCTGTGGATAACCTGGGCGTAAACCCGGTATGGAAACGGGGATAACGTGAAGGCCAAAACTGTCCACAGGTTGAGCACAGTGTTCACAGAGGTTCAATGAAGCCGAAAAATAGATCTAATCAATTGAATAAAAAGGGATTTACGGGTTTTCTGCACAGGGACTCCGGCCCCTTATTACTACTAGATTAATATCTAAACAGAATAGATATAGGACATCGCCATGGAACTGTCTTTCAACCGCGAGACGATGACCGAAGCGCTCCAAAGGATTGTGGGCGCGGCCGAGAAAAGACTGACAATGCCGATCCTCGGTAACGTCCGGCTGCGGCCGGACGACAACGGTTCGATTCGGATGGACACCACGGACCTGGAACTGGCCTGGAAGGCGGATGCGGAGGGTTCGATCCCCGGCGAGTGCGATGTGACGGTATCCGTTCGCAAACTCCTGGATGTCGTCAAGGCCGCGCCTGGTGATAGTGAGATCCGGGCCCGGGTGGAAGGGGAACGAATGACCGTCGGGTTCGGAGGGTCGCGGTTCAGTTTGGCCACCCTGCCGGGTGCGGACTTTCCGGATTGGGAGGCACGCGGTTCGGAGGTGGTGCTGGATGTGCCACAGAACCGGTTACGGCGATTGCTGGAGGCCACCATGTTCTCGATGGCGCAGCAGGACGTGCGCTATTACCTGCAGGGGCTTCTGCTGGTGGCCACGGGCAATACGCTGCGAGCGGTGGCCACCGATGGCCACCGACTGGCGCTCGCCGAGGTGGAGTTGGAACAGGCCGTAGAGGATCGCGTGGAGCGTATCGTGCCGCGCAAGGCGGTAGCAGAACTGCGGCGGAATCTGGCCGATGATGAGAGCGCGGTACGGATCGGATTCGGGGAGGACCAGGTCGTCTTTGAGCTGGGTAAGGCCGTACTGCGGAGCAAGGTAATTGAGGGCCGTTTTCCGGATTACGAACGGGTGATCCCCGCGGATCTTCCGGCCACATTGAAGGTGGATCGGGAGGTGCTTAAGCAGGCGCTCGCCCGGGTGGCGATCGTGGCGAGTGACAAGTACCGCGGCGTTCGCATGGTGCTTGGCGAGAATGGCTGTCAGGTGATGACTCACAATGCGGATCGGGAAGAGGCACAGGAGTCCGTGGAGGCCGAGTACGACGGTGGATCGATGGAGATCGGTTTCAATTTGGGCTACCTGGCCGATGTCTTGAACGTGCTGGAAACCGAGCAGGTCCGGATCGGGCTGCGCGACGGGAATTCGTCGATCCTCATTCAGGCCGAGCCCCCTGGCGGTGCGCGATACGTCGTGATGCCGATGCGACTGTAGTTCGGGATCTGCGTGCTGGATTCGCTTTGGTGGCAGGGAGTACGCAACCTCCAGGAACAGACCCTCGAACTGACCCCTGGGATTAACCGGTTGGTGGGTCCCAACGGGGCGGGCAAGACCTCGGTGCTGGAAGCGGTTCATATTCTTGCATCGGGGAGATCCTTCCGTACGTCGCAATTGCGCCGAGTGCTGACCTCGGGGTGCGAGAGCCTGTGGGTGGGTGCGCAGACTCGGGATCCGGCGGGAGGGGGGCATCGCCTTGGGTTGGTCTGGGATGGGGCTCGCCGTTCTCGACTGGATGGTCGTTGGATGGAAGGGCATGCCGCGGTTGCGGACTGGTTGCCCGCTCGCGTCCTTCACTCCGGTTCGTTCGAATTGCTCACAGGAGGCCCGGAGGAGAGGCGGCGCTTGTTGGATTGGGGTGGGTTCTACGCGTTGGCGGGATATCGCTCGGCTTGGCAACGGTGGCGGCGGGCGCACGAGCAACGCAACGCGGCCTTGCGTGCAGGGGACGGTGCAGGGGCGCGCGAATTTGAGAGGCCTTGGCTGGAATTCGGGGAGGTGGTCAGCGAGGCTCGCCGACGGTACGTGGAGGACTGGGAAGTCCAGACACGGGCGGTGGCGGAGCAGTTCGGATTCGGCGAACGCTTGGAGGGGCTGCGGCTTGCACTGCGAGCGGGTTGGGATCGGGAGCGCAGCCTGGAAGAGGCGTTGGATCGGAGTCGTGAGTCGGATGAAGAGCGAGGCTTTGCCCAGGTTGGTCCACAGCGTGCGGATCTGGATTTGAGGCTGGACGGTAGGCCTGCGGCCGAAGCATCAAGGGGAGAACAAAAGCGTCTGGTTACGGCTATGGTTGGGGGGCAGGCTCGGTTGTTGGAGTCCGTCAGCGGGCGGGCGCCCGTGTTGCTGCTCGATGATGTCGTTTCCGAACTGGATCGCGAGGCGGTAGAAGGGTTGATGGCGGGGCTCGCGGATTCAGGCTGGCAGATCCTGGTGACCGCGGTTGAGGATGCGATTCCCGGCCTGACAAGTGACAGGGGGGGTCAATTGTTCCACGTGAAACATGGCCGCGTCCTTACCCATGCGGAGGACTAGTACTTACTCGCTCTAACCATCGGCCGCCCCGCCTCAGCTTGTTGTTGGACCTAACCGGTACCTCCTCGCTTTGCGCTATACTGCACGATCCGTACCTGGCCGGATGAATTCCTCGCATGTCCGATATTGAAGCGCAAACGCCCGACGCCTACGACTCCACTCAGATCCGCGTCCTCAAGGGACTGGATGCCGTTCGCAAGCGACCCGGCATGTACATCGGGGACACCGATGACGGGACCGGCCTCCATCATATGGTGTTCGAAGTCGTCGACAATTCGATCGACGAGGCCCTGGCCGGACACTGCGACGCCATCGAAGTCACGATTCACGAAGACAACGCCGTCTCGGTTAGTGACAACGGTCGCGGCATTCCTGTCGATATCCATGAAGAGGAAGGGATGTCCGCGGCCGAGGTCATTCTGACCGTGCTCCATGCCGGCGGGAAGTTCGACAATAACTCCTACAAGGTCTCCGGCGGTCTGCACGGGGTCGGGGTCTCGGTGGTGAACGCCCTGTCCGAAGAGCTACGGCTCGAGATCCACCGGGATGGGAAGCGTCATGAACAGGTCTACCACCTCGGCGAGCCTGACGCGCCCCTGTCCGAGACCGGCTCGACCGATCGCAATGGCACCCGAATCTGGTTCCGGCCAAGCCCCGAGATCTTCACCGACATCAACTTCCACTACGAGGTGCTGGCCAAACGTCTGCGCGAACTCTCGTTCCTGAACTCCGGTGTGCGGATTACCCTGCGTGATCATCGTGATAATCGCGAGGAGACCTTTGTCTTCGAAGGCGGGATCCGCGCGTTTGTTGAGCACCTCAACCAGAAAAAGACGGCCCTGCATCCGTCCGTGATCTATGCCGATCAGATGCGGGAGGACTACGCCGTCGAGATTGCCCTGCAGTGGAATGACTCCTACCAGGAGAACATTTTCTGCTACACGAACAATATCCCTCAGCGCGATGGTGGCTCGCATATGGCGGGCTTTCGGGCGGCGTTAACGCGGACCATCAACCAGTACCTGGAGAAAGAAGGCCTGATCAAGAAGGCCAAGGTCGCCACCGCCGGTGATGACATGCGCGAAGGGCTCACCGCCGTGTTGTCCGTCAAGGTTCCCGACCCGAAATTCTCTTCGCAGACGAAGGACAAGCTGGTCTCCTCGGAGGTCAAGCCGATCGTCGAGAGTGTGCTTTCCGATGCCCTGAACAACTTCCTGCTGGAGAACCCGCAGGAGGCCAAGGCCATCACCGAGAAGGTCCTGGATGCCGCGCGCGCCCGCGAGGCGGCGCGAAAAGCGCGTGAGGTTACCCGTCGCAAGGGCGCGCTGGATATCGCAGGGTTGCCCGGAAAGCTGGCGGATTGCCAAGAAAAGGACCCCGCTCAGTCGGAGCTCTACCTGGTCGAGGGCGACTCGGCGGGTGGCTCGGCCAAGCAAGGTCGAGACCGACACTTCCAGGCGATTCTTCCGCTCAAGGGCAAGATTCTCAACGTCGAGCGCGCAAGGTTTGACCGCATGCTGGGTTCCGCGGAGGTGGGCACGTTGATCACTGCGCTTGGCTGCGGGATCGGGAAAGAGGAATACGACCCGGACAAGCTGCGTTATCACCGAATCATCATCATGACGGATGCGGATGTGGATGGCTCCCACATCCGCACGCTCCTGCTGACCTTCTTCTTCCGTCAGATGCCGGAGTTGATCGAACGCGGCCACGTTTATATTGCCCAGCCGCCGCTCTACAAGATCAAGCGCGGGAAGCGTGAACAGTACGTCCGGGACGAGGCCGAGATGGGTGAGATCGTGGTTTCCCTGGCGCTGGATGGCGCCGCTCTCCACCCTAGCCCGGATGCGCCACCCATCACCGGTGAAGCCTTCGAGGACCTCGTGAAGGGCTACCTGAAGGCCGCCCGTGCGGTCGAACGACTGGGCCGCATGTACGACCCGCGTATCCTTTGGGCCATGCTCGAAGCGGACGCGATTCCAGAACCGCGTAGCGTCACTAACCCCGACGTGCAGGCATGGTTTGGCCGGATTCTCGATACGCTCTCCAGTGACAAGGCGGGGGCCACTCGGTACAGCCTGGGCCCGGTGACCGAACCCGACGGCCATGCGCAGCTAAGCCTGGACCGGATTGAACACGGAGCAGCCCTCTCGCAGTACATCACTGACGACACCCTGGCCTCGCGCGACTTCCAGGCGGTCCTGGATCTCTCGGCACGCCTCAACGCATTGTTGGATGACGGCGCGTATATGAAGCGCGGCGAGCGGGTGCATGTCATCGAAGGCTTCTCGGAGGCCATGGAGTGGCTGCTACACGAAGGTCGTCGCGGTCTCGCCACCCAACGGTACAAGGGCCTGGGCGAGATGAATCCCGAGCAGCTTTGGGAGACCACCATGAATCCCGACACCCGTCGACTGTTGCAGGTCCGAGTCGAGGATGCCATTCGAGCTGACGAGGTCTTTACGACACTTATGGGTGATCAGGTTGAACCCCGTCGCGAGTTTATCGAGAGCCGGGCCCTAAGCGCGGAGAACGTCGATATCTAACCCAACGGTGTGGGTAGGGCGCGCGGGGCATTCTCGAGTATGTGGGTTCCATTCGCGATTTTTGCCCTGGTCGTCCTGAGCCTGGCCGCGTTTCGCCTTTATACCCAGCTCGCGGTTCACGAACGGCGGGTCGTTGCGGCCTGGGATCGGCTGGATACACTTCTGACCCAACGCAATGGTCAGCTACACGAATGCTATCTGGCCAACCCGGATGTCGATCTTTTGGAACGTCTTGGCTCCTGCGTTCAGGTCCAGGAGACCGCGCGTCGGAGGGGTGACTTGCTGTCTCTAGCCCAGGCAGAACGTGACATTCGCTCATCCTGGGATTCGATATTGTCCCATCCAATTGATTCTAAAACGAAAACCCTTCATCTTCCCAAGCGTGCAGAGCGGCGGGTAGCAGCCCTTGATCAAGCCCTGAGCGAAGCCCTCGCTCGCTATAACCAGGCGGTTGTCGACTACGCTGCCATGCGTTGCCGCCGGGGCTACGGTGTCCTTGCACGGCTCACCGGATTCACCAATTTTCGTCCAGTGACTCCGCCGAACTCACCATGACGATTCCAAACAGGCATTTTCGCTCGCCGTTGCGTTTTGGGCTCCACTCTCAGCTAAGCGCAATCACCCGAAATTGGGCTGTTTGGACAACTCGGCACATATTCTTACCGGCCCACGATCAAACGGGAACGCCCTCCCGGCCACTCGGTCCGAATGGCATAATCGAACGCTAGCACGCCCCTTGGAGAAACCGTGTCGAATCCACTGTTACAGACCGACCGCCTGCCCGCCTTTCGCTCCATCGAACCCGAGCACGTGTTGCCGGCCGTCGAGACGGTGTTGGTGGAGAATCGAACGGCGATCGATGCGTTGGTGGAGGCTGTGGGCGAGACGCCCACCTGGTCTAATCTGATGCTGCCCTTGCAGCGTCTGGACGCCCGTCTGGACGCCGTTTGGTCTCCGGTGGGCCACCTCAATGCGGTGATGAACGGCCCGGCCATCCGCGAGGCTTACAACGCCTGTCTGCCCTTGCTGTCGGATTACGGCAGCTGGGTGTCGCAGCACCAGGGCCTGTACCGGGCGGTGCGCCGACTGGCCGATAGCGACGCCTATGCGACCCTGCCGCCAGCGCGCCGTAAAGTCATTGCCGATATGCTCCGCGATTTCCACCTCAGCGGCGTCGACCTGCCGGAGGCCAAACGTGAACGCCTGCGAGCGATCAATTCCCGGCTTTCCGAGCTGACCGCCCGATTCGAGGAAAACGTCCTGGATGCCACCCAGGCGTGGACTTGGCAGACCGATGACCGCGAGGCGTTGACCGGGATTCCCGAATCGGATCAAGCGATGCTTGCGCAGAACGCCCGCGATCATGATCAGACCGGCTTTGTTGTCACGCTCGATATCCCCAGCTACCTGGCAGTGATGACCCACGGGGAGGACCGTCAACTGCGCTACCGGGTCTATGAGGCCTTTACTACCCGGGCCTCGGACCAGGGTCCCGGGGCGGGTAATCACGACAACAGCGAGATCATGGTCGAGATCCTGCAGCTACGCGAGGAAAAGGCACACCTGACGGGCTTTTCGCATTATGCCGAGCGTTCACTGGCGACCAAGATGGCCGACAGCGCCGAACAGGTCGAACACTTCCTGCAGGATCTGGCGCGCCGCGCCCGCCCCCAGGCAGAATGTGATCTGGCCGATCTGCAGGCCTTTGCCCGTGAGGAACTCGCGCTCGATACCCTGGAACCCTGGGACATGGCGTTTGCCGCGGAGAAGATGCGCGAGCGCCGCCTCGGCCTGAGCCAGGAGATGCTGAAGCCCTACTTCCCGGCCGATCAGGCCGTCAAGGGCCTGTTCGATCTCGTCCAGCGCCTGTTCCAGGTGCGTTTCGAGCCTGACGATAGCGTCGAGACTTGGCACGATGATGTTCGGTTTTATCGCATTTATGATGCCAACGACGTCGAACGTGCCGGATTCTACTTTGATCTCTACGCCCGCAAGAACAAGCGTGGTGGTGCCTGGATGGACGTCTGCCGTCAGCGCTTCATCTCCAGCGATCAGGCCCAGCTGCCGGTCGCTTACATGACCTGCAACTCCACCCCGCCGGTCGACGGTAAGGCCGCGCTGTTCACTCACGACGAGGTCATCACCCTGTTCCACGAGTTCGGCCATGGCCTGCATCACATGCTGACTCGGGTGGACGAACCGGAGATCGCGGGCATCAACGGCGTCGAATGGGACGCGGTCGAGTTGCCGAGCCAGTTCATGGAGAACTGGTGCTGGGTGCGCGAGGCGCTGGACCTGTTCGGGCGTCATCACGAGACCGGGGAGCCCATGCCGGTTGATCTGTTCGAACGCCTGCAGGGCACCCGCCACTTCCACGCTGCTTTGCAGCTCTTGCGCCAGGTGGAATTCTCGTTGTTCGACATGCGCCTCCATGCAGGCCCGGCACCCGCTGACGGCGCCGCGATTCAGCGCCTGCTGGAGTCGGTCCGGGACGAGGTCGCGGTGGTTCGCCCGCCGGCATTCAATCGCTTTGCCCATGGTTTCGGCCACATCTTTGCCGGCGGCTACGCGGCCGGTTACTACAGCTACAAGTGGGCCGAGGTCCTGTCGGCGGATGCCTTTGGCCGCTTCGAGGAAGAGGGGCTGTTTTCTCCGGAGGTGGGCGCGGCCTATCTCCACGAAATCCTCGAGGCCGGTGCCTCGCGACCCGCTGCGGATTCGTTCCGCGCGTTCCGCGGCCGAGATCCGCAGATTGATGCATTGTTGCGCCACAGCGGTCTGGAGGAGAAAGCCGCGTGAAGATTGCGAGCTGGAACGTCAATTCCCTGAAGGTTCGTCTGCCCCAGGTCCTGGACTGGCTGAACCGGTCGCGGACCGACATCCTCGCCTTGCAGGAGACCAAGCTGACCGACGAAAATTTCCCGGTCTCCGCGATCCAGGATGCGGGTTACGAGGTCGTTTACTCTGGACAGAAGACCTATAACGGGGTCGCAATCCTGTCGCGCACTCAGGCCACCGATGTCATCACCGATCCCCCGGGACTCGAGGATGCCCAGCGCCGAATCCTGGCGGCCACGATTGGTGATGTCCGCGTGGTCAACCTCTACGTGGTCAATGGCGAGAATGTCGGAACCGAAAAGTACGCCTACAAGCTCGATTGGCTGGCGCGCATGCGCGAGTGGCTGGTGGACGAGATTGCCCGTTACCCCAACCTCGTCGTCCTAGGGGACTTCAACATCGCTCCGACGGACCAAGACGTGCACGATCCGGAGGCCTGGAAGGATCGAATCCTCTGTTCGGACCCGGAACGTGAAGCGCTCGCTGCCCTGACGAATCTAGGCCTGACGGATACCTTCCGAGCCTTCGAGCAGCCGGAAGAGGAATACTCCTGGTTCGATTACCGCGCGGCCTCGTTCCGCCGCAACCGTGGCCTGCGCATCGACCTGGTGCTGGCCAGTGCGCCGTTGCAGACGCGCCTGCAGGCCGCCGGGATCGACCGCGAACCACGCGGCTGGGAACGTCCCTCCGACCATGCCCCGGTATGGGCTGAATTTGCTGACTAGGCCGGTCCTTTCGACCGCCTCCAGGGAGTCCCCGTGAAGTACAAGGATCTGCGCGATTTCATTGCCGGACTCGAGCAGCGTGGCGAGTTGAAGCGAATCAGCCGGGAGGTGGATCCCAACCTCGAGATGACCGAGATTGCCGACCGCGTCCTGCGCGCTGGCGGTCCCGCCCTGCTGTTTGAAAACCCGACCGGTTCGGAGATCCCGGTGCTCGCCAACCTCTTTGGGACCCCGGAGCGTGTGGCGATGGGCATGGGCGAGGATTCGGTGCAGGCGCTGCGCGAGGTAGGCCGTCTGCTCGCCTTTCTCAAGCAGCCCGATCCGCCCAAGGGCCTGAAGGCGGCGTGGGAGCAGCTCCCGGTGTTTCGCAAGGTGCTGGATATGGCCCCGAAGAAAACGCGGAACGCACCCTGTCAACGCCACGTCCTCGAAGGCGATCAGGTGGATCTCGACCGCCTGCCGGTCCAGACCTGCTGGCCGGGCGATGCCGGACCGTTGATCACCTGGGGCCTGGTGGTCACCCGTGGGCCGGAGAAGTCGCGGCAGAACCTGGGCATCTACCGCCAGCAGGTGATTGGCCCCAATCGCGTGATCATGCGCTGGCTGTCGCATCGTGGCGGGGCCCTGGACTTCCAGGAGTGGTGCAAGGCCCACCCGGGCGAACCGTTTCCTATCGCGGTGGCCCTGGGCGCTGACCCGGCCACTATCCTGGGGGCGGTCACACCGGTACCCGATACCCTGTCCGAATACGCTTTTGCCGGCCTGCTGCGCGGCAGCCGCACCGAGGTCACCCGCTGTCTCGGCTCCGACCTGGAGGTGCCGGCGTCGGCCGAGTTCGTGCTGGAGGGGCATATCCACCCGGGGGATACGGCCCCCGAGGGTCCGTACGGCGATCACACGGGCTACTACAACGAGGTCGACGAATTCCCGGTCTTTACCATCGACCGCATTACCCACCGCGACGACCCGATCTACCACTCCACCTACACCGGGCGCCCGCCGGACGAACCCGCGGTCCTTGGGGTGGCGTTGAACGAGGTATTCATCCCCATCCTGCAGAAGCAGTTCCCGGAGATCGTGGACTTCTATCTTCCGCCGGAGGGGTGTTCCTACCGTCTGGCGGTGGTCTCCATGCGCAAGCAGTACCCCGGCCACGCCAAGCGCGTGATGATGGGCGTCTGGTCGTTCCTGCGTCAGTTCATGTACACCAAGTTCGTGATCGTGGTGGACGACGACGTGAACACGCGCGACTGGAAGGACGTAATCTGGGCGATCACCACCCGCATGGATCCGGCCCGCGACACCACTCTGGTCGAGAACACCCCAATCGACTATCTCGACTTTGCCTCGCCGGTTTCCGGTCTCGGTTCCAAGATGGGGATGGACGCGACCAGCAAATGGCCTGGCGAGACCAACCGTGAATGGGGGCGCCCAATCACCATGGACGACGCGGTGAAACGCCGGGTCGACGAGATCTGGGATGAACTGGGGTTATGACGCGTGAAGACCGGCTCGGGCTGGCGCCGCCCGCTCGTCCTGGCGGCGGTCCTGCTCGGTCTGACGGCCTGTGCTGCGACGCCGGAGCGTGAAGACGTGCGCGCGGCCCAGGATCCGGTAAACGCACTGTCCGAAGTCTCCCGCATCGCACCCGAGCGCATCCGTTCCTGGCCTGCCGACTCGCCCCACGCGACGATCATCGCCCTGCACAGTTTTCGCGATCACGCCGGTGCTTATGGCGAACTGGGTCCCTGGCTCGCCGCGCGAGGCTACAGCGTGACCGCTCTGGATCAGCGCGGGCATGGCCGAAGCGAGCCGCATGGGCGTTGGCCAGGACTGGACGCGATGATGGCCGACGTCGTGGCCCTGGTTCGTCAAGCGCAAGAAGATGATCCTGAGCAACCGGTGTTCCTGCTTGGCGAGAGCATGGGCGGTTCCGCTGCGCTCGCCAGTTTGGCTACCCACCCCGAACTCGATGTTACCGGGATCATCGCTGTGGCACCCGGCCTGCGCGGGGGTATCCCGGCCCGCCGGTTCTGGGATGCGGCCGTACGGACCGGTGAGGTGCTGGCCGGGGGGTTGACCATCACCGTTGACCCCGACTATTCGGACAGCCTGTCTGCGACCGCCGCGGAGCGTTTCGCCGAGGATCCCTTGATCATCCGTCGAATTCGCATGGATACCTACGCCGGGGTCGTCTGGCTGGCTCAGTACGCCACCGACCATATCGACCGGGTTACGGTGCCGGTGGTGTACCTGTGGGGTGAGCAGGACGGAACAATCCTGCTTGAATCGGTTTGTGCCGCGGCGGGCGCCCATCCCCGGGGTCAGGCCGAGGTTTGGGCCGACCCCAACTGGCCCCACCTCCTCATGCATGCACCCGACTGGCCGCAAACGGCACAGCGCCTTCACGACTGGATGCAACGGGTGATGCGGGGCGAGGCCGAGGCCGAGGCCCCGGCCACCTCGAAGACCGGCCCTTGCCCCGACTCCTAACGGCGGTAGCGATTGCCCCCGACATGGACCTTCCGAGCGCTCATGCGCGGTCACGCCGTGACCGTTCCGACCCGGAGCCATTACGGTTGCTTGCGTTCGTCGGGGTAGTGGCGAAAATGACGGCCTTTCCGCGACAGAGGGATCTCGATGGCGTTCGATGTCACCATTCAGCCCAGTGGTCATACGTTCGAGGTGGAGGACGACGAGACCATCCTCGAAGCTGGGTTACGCCAGGGTTTTGCCTTCCCCTATGGTTGTCGCAACGGGGCCTGTGGTTCCTGTAAAGGCCGCGTACTCCAGGGCGAGGTCGATCACGGACCCACCAAGCCGCCGGGCATTACCGAAGCGGAATTGGCCGACGGCATGGCGCTGTTCTGTCAGGCGGTCGCGGTGGATGATCTGGAGATCGAAGTCCGCGAGATTGGCGCCGCCCGGGATATCGTGGTCAAGACCCTGCCGTGCCGGGTGGCGGCGCTGAACCGCCTGGCGGATGACGTGATGGAGCTGCGCCTGCAGTTGCCCGCATCCGAGCGCCTACAGTTTCTCGCGGGTCAGTATCTCGACATCCTGCTTAAGGGCGGGGACCGGCGCAGCTACTCCCTGGCGAATGCCCCGCACGACGATGACCAGCTTGTCCTGCATGTGCGCAACCTGCCTGGCGGACGGTTCTCCACCATGGTGTTCGAGGAGCTCAAGCCGAAGGGGCTGCTACGCATCGAGGGCCCGTTGGGCAGCTTTTTCGTCGACGAAGACTCCCCGCGCCCACGCCTCTTCATCGGCGGCGGTACCGGCTTTGGACCGCTGAAGGGCATGCTCGACCACCTGGCGGCCGAGGGCCTGGACCGGCCGCACCACCTGTTCTGGGGCGCCCGGGCGGCCGACGGCATCTACGCGCCGGAATGGCTGCAGAAAATGGCCGCCGAGCACGCCGAGCACTTTCGTTTTACCCCGGTCCTGTCCGACCACCCGGCCGCCACCGCGGCGGATTTCCCCGCAATCAGCGGCTGGCCCCATGAGGCCGTTCTGGCGGAATACCCGGACCTGTCGGGCTTCGACGTCTACATGGCCGGTCCCCCTGCCATGATCCACGCCGCCCGCGAGGCCTTCCTCGCCGTCGGCCTGCCCACCGACCAGCTGTACTACGACAGCTTCGAACCCGCCGTCCCCGCGGAGTGACCTTAGGGCTTGAACGCACAGGCAGGTTTGCAGAGCGGACGAACGGCTAGGGCTAGCTGGCCAACCGTCCAGGGTGGATTTGGCATCGGTGCCCGGCCGTGGCGATCCCGGCTCTTCACGACGTTCCGGCCGGGATGACAGAGGTATCGGGAACGCTGGGCCGGGATACCTCCGTACCCCACATCCCAAACCTCTCCATCCAGAACCTTACCGACCTTCCCACCTTCCTGTGAAGCGCCCTTGACCTGGCCCTTCTTCGTGCCTTCGTGCGCTTCGTGGTGAAAAATTAACTGCCGCTGGTTCGGAGCTGGTCGGCGAGCCGGTGGACGGCGGCCAGCATGGCGGCATCTGTAGGGTCCTCGGCGGTTTCCACCGCGGCCTTGAAGCCGAGTTCCTGGGCGATCTCGGCGATGCGTTCGCTGCCGACCACCAGCGGAGTCTTGCGCAGCCACATGCGACCCAGCTTGCCGACCATCTCGTACAGGTTGCGCAGGCCTTCGCCGCTGGTGATGGTGATCACGTTGATCTGCCCGCGCGAGAAGGAATACATCAGTTCGCCGGTGTCGCCTTCGGGGCGCCCGCGGCGATAGGCCTCGGCAAAGGTCACCTCGGCGCCGCGCTCCTTCAGGGTGTCGCCCAGCAGTTCGCGGCCGCCGTCGCCGCGGAAGATCACCACGCGCTTGCCCGCAACGTCCAGCATCGCCTCCTGCGCCAGCAACGCCTCACTGTCGAAGCGCCGTGGCGGCAGGATATCCGCCGGGCGGCCGAAGCCCTTCAGTTCCTGCGCGGTGCGGTTGCCGATGGCCGCGATCTTGGTGGTCGTCGGCCAGTCGCGGTCGGCCAGGGCCAGGTTCAGCACGCGCTGCACCGCATTCGGGCTGATGAACACCGCGATATCGAAGTCGTCCAGCCGGTCGAGGACCTCGCGCAGGTTGGTCGGATCGCTGGGCGCCAGGATCTCCAGCACCGGGAAGCGGATCACGGTGGCATCCTCGGCCGTCAGCGCCTCGCAGAAGGGTTCGGCCTGAGCGGCCGGACGGGTCACCAGGATGCCGAGTCCGGACAGGGGACCGGTGCCGTCGGGCTGGGTGTTCTGGTTTGCGGATGCATTCATGGCGACTATCCCTTTGCGTCCTGACCGTGGTCACGATGCGCGGCGGCCAGCAGTTCACCAGCGCCGAGCTCCAGCAGCATGTCGGCCAACTGGATCCCGAGGGCCACGGCATCGGCACGTGGGCCATCGACCTGGCGACGTAGCAGGCGGCTGCCATCCACTGCCCCCACCAGGCCATCCAGGTACAGGTGGTCCCCGTCGAGCGTGGCGTGAGCCGCCAGCGGCACCTGGCAACCGCCTTCCAGACGGCGGTTGAAGGCGCGTTCAGCGCGCACCCGGTCGAAGGTGTCCGGATCGTTAAGCGGCGCAATCAGCTCGCCGATGATGGTGTCGCCGGCGCGGCACTCGATGGCAATCGCGCCCTGGCCCACCGCCGGCAGGCTGACATCCGGCTCCAGGCAGGAGCGAATGCGGTCGTGAAACCCGAGTCGTTTGAGCCCGGCCGCGGCGAGCAGGATGGCGTCGTATTCGCCGGCATCCAGTTTGCCGAGGCGGGTATTCACGTTCCCGCGCAGGTCGCGTACCTCGAGATCCGGTCGCCGGGCGCGCAACTGGCACTGGCGACGCAGGCTGGAGGAGCCCACCCGCGCACCCTGCGGCAACTCGTCGACATGGGTGTAGTGATTGGAGACGAAGGCATCCAGCGGGTCTTCGCGGTCCAGGATCACGGGCAGTTCCAGTTGCTCCGGAAGCTCCATCGGCACGTCCTTGACCGAGTGCACCGCGATGTCGGCCCGATCCTCCAGCAGGGCGATCTCCAGCTCCTTCACGAACAGCCCTTTGCCGCCAATCCGGGCCAACGGGGAGTCCAGCACGCGGTCACCCTGGGTGGTCATGCCCACCAGTTCGACCGGGCGTTCGGGCTCGCGGGCGCGCAGGCGTTCAGCGACGTGTTCCGCCTGCCACATGGCAAGCGGGCTCTTTCGGGTAGCGATGCGTACAGGCTTCATGCGTTGTCCGGGCGAGCCTCGGCTCAGGGGGGCCGGGCGTTCAAAACGGGCTAGTATAACGGCGAATGCCCAGGGGCCTGAATCCCGCAGGGATCCGCGGGCTCCCCCGCCGGGGTTCAGCTGCCGTTGCGCAGGTATTCGCGCACCCTTGGCAACTGGCGGCGGCTGATCGGCATCGGGTCCAGGTCGTCGTGGAACAGCAGGCGGTTGTCGGTCGGGCCGAGGTTCTCGACGCCCTTGATCGAGGTCTTCACCGCCAGACAGCCGCGGTGCACCCTGAGCAGAGCCGGGCCATACAGGGCCTCCAGATCGCGCAAGCGCGCATCCACGAACCCGGCGAGGCGCGCTGAACGCGCCATCACGTAGCCGCCCTCGGCGATGAAGATGTCCACGCGCTCCAGCGGGACGCGCTCCTCACGCCGGCCCACGGTGATGTGGACCTCGTTCGGTACGGTCTGGGGCCGCCCCTGTTTTTGCTGTACCGCGCGTTGCAGCGCCTGTTCCAGGCGTTCGCGGCGCACCGGCTTCAGCACGTAGTCGCGCACCCCGGCTTCGAAGGCCTCCAGTGGAAACCGGTCATGGGCCGTGACCAGGATGACGGTCAGTTCGGGGTATGGCTTGTGCAGGCGGGCGGCCAGTTCCAGCCCGCTCTCGCCCGGCATGTCGATATCCAGAAGCAGGGCGTCCGGCTGGCAGCGTCCCAGGGCCTGTTCGGCCTCGCCGGCGTGGCCGGCCTCGGCCACCACCCGGTGTCCGAGCTCTTCCGCCAGCGCGGCAAGGCGCTGGCGGGCGATCGGCTCGTCGTCGGCGATCAGCAGATCCAGCGGCGTGGCATTCATTTGGATCCCTCCCCGGTCACGAGCGGTAGCCGGATGTGGACCTCGAAGCGATCCGGCTGGCTGCGTGACTCGAAGTGTACCTGTCCTCCGAAGGCGTGTTGCAGGCGCAGGCGCACGGCTTCCGTCGCGGTCCCGGTCCCGTCGGCGCGCGCCTGCGGATCCACGGTATTGCCGATCTCGAGGGTGATGCGTCCGGAGTCCATGCGGCAGCGTATCCAGACGCGACCGGCACTACGGGCCGGTGCAATGCCATGCTGGATTGCATTCTCGGCCAGTGGTTGCAGGACCAGGGTTGGTACCTCGAGGTCCATCCCCGGGTGGTCCGGGCAGTCCCAGTCCAGTGTCAGGCGTTCCCCGAACCGGGTCTGCTCGATCCCGAGGAAGGCCTGTACCAGCGACAGTTCCTCGCGCAGTGTATGACGGTCGCCGGTGGCGAAGGTCGCGCGGAACAGATCGGCCAGGTCCAGCGTGATTTGTTCCGCGCGGGTCGGATCGCTGCGGCAAAGCCCGGCGATGGTGTTCATGCTGTTGTAGAGAAAGTGAGGACGCAGGCGGGCGCGCATCGCCTGTTCCCGCGCCGCGGCCACGGCCTGCGTCTCGCGTTGCCAGGCGGCCTGCAGATAAAGGTAGTGCATCGCGACGAGGCTGAGGATGGTGGCGACACCAATCACCGGCCAGCGCAGTGCCGGGTCGGCCAGCACCAGTTCCTCCGCCAGGCGATAGACAATCGCGGTGTTGGCGATGGGGATCAGCGGCGGTACCACGATCTGAGCGGTCAGCGGTAGCCGGCGCAGGGGGCTCTTGAATGCGCAGAGGATCAGCAGGCTGGTCAGCGCGACCCAGAAGATGAACAGGGCGTGCAGCGCCAGGCCCGATATCCAGTCCTGGCCGCCCCCACGTAGCAGGGCTACGGCCAGTGCCAGTAATACCGCCACCATCAACACGCGCAGCAGCGTTTCCGCGCTGCAGAAATCCGGCAGCGGCGAAAGTTCCTCGGTGCTATCCCTGGCGGTCGGCGCCTCGGCCATGCGCGTGGATCTCCTCGGATTCCCGGCGGGTTCGCCGGGGCGGGACCGCGCCATGTTCAATCCCCGGCTGTGCCCGTATACTTCCGTGTCTTTCCAACCCGGTCCAGGGTGCACCATGACGCAGGATTCCGCGCACGACAAGCCGAACGCCGAGGCCAAGCTGTGGGGCGGGCGTTTCTCCGAACCGACCGACGCCTTCGTGGAACGCTTTACCGCGTCGGTGGATTTTGATCGCCGTCTCTACCGCGAAGACATCCAGGGCTCGCAGGCGCATGCGCGCATGCTGGCCAAGGTTGGTGTGCTCACCGAGGACGAGGCCGCGCAGATCCTGGAGGGCCTGGACGCGATCCGCGACGAGATCGCCGCCGGTGACTTCGACTGGCAGGTCGGACGCGAAGACGTGCACATGAACATCGAGGCGCGCCTGATCGAGCGCATCGGCGATGTTGGCAAGAAGCTGCACACCGGCCGCTCGCGCAACGACCAGATCGCCACCGACATTCGGCTGTGGCTGCGCGCAAACATCGACGACATCCTGCGCCTGATCCGCGTCTACCAGGAAGGCCTGGTCACGCTGGCCGAGCGCGAGGCCGATACCGTGATGCCGGGCTTCACCCATCTGCAGACCGCGCAGCCGGTGACCTTCGGTCATCACATGCTGGCCTGGTACGAGATGCTGGAGCGCGACGCCGAACGCCTGCGGGACTGCCGTGTCCGGGTAAACGTGCTCCCGCTCGGTTCCGCCGCGCTGGCCGGCACGCCCTATCCGCTGGACCGCGAGTACACGGCCGAGTTGCTGGGCTTCGATGGCGTTACCCGCAATTCGCTGGACGCGGTGTCGGATCGCGACTTCGCAATCGAATTCACCGCGGCCGCGGCGACCCTGATGATGCACCTGTCACGCCAAGCCGAGGAGTTGGTGCTGTGGACCAGCGCGCAGTTCGCATTTATCGAGCTGCCGGATCGCTACTGCACCGGTTCCTCGATCATGCCGCAGAAGAAGAACCCCGACGTGCCGGAGCTGGTGCGCGGCAAGACGGGCCGAGTCTACGGCCATCTGATGTCGCTATTGACCCTGATGAAGAGCCAGCCGCTCGCCTATAACAAGGACAATCAGGAAGACAAGGAACCGCTGTTCGACACCGTCGACACCTTGCAGGGGTCGCTCCGGGCCTTTGGTGACATGGTCCCGAACCTGGAGGTGCGGCGGGAGAACACCCTGGCCGCAACGCGCAAGGGCTTTGCCACCGCGACCGATCTGGCCGACTACCTGGTGGGTCGGGGCGTGGCCTTCCGGGATGCCCACGAAGTGGTCGGACGGGCGGTGCGCATTGCGCAGGAACGCGGGGTGGACCTGGCGGAGCTGCCGTTAGCCGATCTGCAGGCGATCAGCGAGGCGGTTGGCGAGGATGTCTATACGGTGCTCACACCCGAAGGTTCGGCGGCGGCGCGCAACCTGACCGGGGGAACCGCCCCGGAGCAGGTGCGCCGCCAGGCCGCGGCGGCCCGCGACCATCTGGCGGCGTTAGCCCGCGCCGACACCTGATCCTGTTCCTTGGAGCTGCGCGTCCCCTGGCCATGGCCCGTCTGGGCGTGTGCGGCCAAGAGGGGCCTCAGAAGCGGTCCAGCGTCGACTCCAGCACTTCCCAGAGGACGTTGCCGTGCACGACCTCGTAGGCCAGCAGGAGCTGGCCATGGGCAGCGTCGCCCTCGAAGTTCGCCAGGACCCACTGGTGGTTCAGCACGTGAATGCCGTCCTCGCGAAATTCATACGACTCGCCTTCGGACGCCTGGTGTGGGATCAGGTCGGTCTGCTGCATAAGGTCGTTGGCCAGGCGTTCGTCGGGCCGGACCATCCCCCGGCGCTGCAGGTCCTGGAGGTGGGCATTGGTGAGGCCGAGCACCACGGGACGCGGCACCTCGTGGCGGGTGTATTGCTGCAGCTGCATCTGCGCCTGTAGCAGGTCGCGGTTGGCCTCCGACAGATCCTGCTCGAGACCATTGCCGCGGGCGATGTAGATCGCCAGGATGACGACGAAAAACAGCATGAAACCGACCCAGACCAGGCGTTCGCTGGTCTTGAGGTTTTGCTGCTTGGGGCTTTCTTGTTCGGACACGGGGCTAGCCTCCGGGATGCGAGATGCGCGGCCGCGCTGCGGCCGCCAGCGGAAAAATGAACGTGCGACCGCCGTGGGTTCCTGAACCGGGGTCGTTGCGACGCGCATGATAACCCCTCACACCGCAATCTGCCGAGATGCCCCATGTCGGTCCCCGACCCCGTAAACGCCGCTCGAACCGACTCCGAACTGGAGTGGGTCAACCGCTTCGCCCGCCTGCCGGAGGCCTTTTACGATCGGCCTCTGCCCGCACCGTTTCCGGGCGCGGCCTGCCTGGCGACTAGCCCCGACCTCTGCGGGCGCCTGGGCCTGGACCCGGCTGAGCTGGCCGAAGACCCGTGGCTCGGGGCCTGTACCCACGGGAGTGAGCTGCCCGGCGCCGAGCCGCTGGCCTCGGTGTATGCCGGCCACCAGTTCGGGGTTTTCGTGCCGCAGTTGGGAGACGGCCGCGCCAAGCTGCTCGGCGAGGTGCGGACTTCGCAGGGCGAGACCTGGGAGCTGCAGGTCAAGGGTGCGGGCCCGACCCGCTTCTCGCGCGGGGCGGACGGCCGCGCGGTGATGCGTTCCTCGGTACGCGAGTACCTGGTCTCCGAGGCGATGGCCGCGCTGGGTGTCCCGACGACCCGCGCCGTCGCGTTGTTCGGGTCCAGCCTGCGGGTCTATCGCGAACGGATCGAACCGGGGGCCATCGTGCTGCGCGCCGCCCCTTCGTTCCTGCGCTTCGGACATTTCGAGTACTTCCATTACAACGGCTACAGCGAACGCCTGCAGGAACTGATTGCGTACGCCCTGGCGCATGATTATCCCCATTTACAGGATGCGCCTGATCCGGTCGCGGCCATGCTGGAGGAGGTGATTGCCCGCACCGCGGAAATGATTGCCGACTGGCAGGCCGTGGGCTTCTGCCACGGGGTGATGAACACCGACAACATGAGCCTGATCGGGCTGACCATCGACTACGGCCCGTTCGCTTTTATGGATGCCTTCGATCCTGGCTACATCTGCAACCATACCGACCAGGGCGGTCGCTATGCTTTCGATCAGCAGCCGCAGATCGCGCAGTGGAACCTGATCCGCCTGGCCGAGACCCTGGTCATCTATTTCGCCGACGCCACCCGCGAGGCGGCGATCGAGCGCGCCAAGGCCCTGCTGCAGGACTTCCAGCCGCAGTACCGCCATGCCTGGCTCTTGCGTATGCGCAAGAAGCTGGGGCTGCAGACGCCCCAGGGGGACGATGAGGCACTGATCCAGGAGCTGCTCGCGCGGATGGCGGCCGAGGGCGTGGACTACACCCGGTTCTTCCGCCAATTGCCCGATCTGGAGCAGGCGGAAACCCGCTCCCAACTGGAATCGGAGCTGGAGGACGTGGGCGCCTGGCAGGCCTGGTGGTCGCGCTACCAGGCGCGCCTGGCGCTCGAAGGGCAAGCGGCGGGTGAACGCAAGGCTGCGATGAACGCGGTCAATCCGAAGTACATCCTGCGCAACCATCTGGCCCAGGCTGCCATTGAGCAGGCCGAGGCCGGGGACCCGTCCGAGGTGCTGCGCCTGCAGCAGATCCTGGCACGACCGTTCGACGAGCAGCCCGAGTTTGAAGCCTACGCGGACCTGCCACCGGCCTGGGCGAGTGGCATACAGCTAAGCTGTTCTTCTTGAGGGATCGGTAGCAACCGTCCGCCCCCCTGGGGATACGCTGATTGAATCGCACGTCCGCGCTCGAGTCGCTATTGCGTGCGAACAAGGCGCGGTGGCCGCGTGAGTTCTGCTTTGAAGGGGCCGGAGTCCGGATGTTTCCCTAGCCGAAAATGCTGCGCAGGATATAGAAGTAGACCACGGCGAGGATGGCACCGGCCGGCAGGGTCACGATCCAGGACAGGAAGATCATACGCACCAGGCCGAGGTTGATGGCGGCGATCCCGCGAGCCAGGCCGACTCCGAGGATCGCGCCGACCAGCGTGTGGGTCGTGGAGATTGGCAGTCCGGTACCGGAGGCGAGCACCACGGTGGCGGCCGCCGCCGCGGTAGCGGCGTAGCCGCGGCTAGGGGTGAGCTGGGTAATGCCGGTGCCCACCGTCGCGATCACCTTGTGGCCGTAGGTGAACAGGCCGAACACGATCCCGACGCCGCCCAGCAGCAACACCCAGACCGGCACCAGTGTTTCGGCGCTGACGTCGCCGGTCTGGATCACGTCCACGACCGCGGCCAGCGGGCCGACGGCATTGGCCACGTCGTTAGAACCCAGGGCAAAGGCCATCGCGCAGCCGGTGACCACCATCTGCACCGCGAACACCTTTTCGACGTTGGCAAAATGGGAGCCATCGTCTCCGTGGGTCTGATCAAAGCGCAGGCGACGAATCGCCAGCATGCCGAGCACGACGACGATCGCGCTAATCAGAATGGCAAAGCCATAGGCTTGCACAGGTGTCAGATCCAGGCCGACATGGGTCAGGCCCTTGAACATCGTGACCAGCGCCGTCACGAAGGCAGTCAGGAAGATATACAGCGGGGCCCAGCGTTTGGCGTTCTTCAGCGGATCCACGGTGTCGAGGATGAGGATCTGTACGCTGCGGAACAGGGCGAAGGCGATCATGCCGCCGACCATCGGCGACACCACCCAGGACATCGCGATGGTGCCCACGCGTTCCCAGCGCACCACCTCGAAACCCAGCCCGACCACGGCAAAGCCGACGATCGCGCCGATAATGGAGTGGGTGGTGGAGACCGGCCAGCCGAAGTAGGAGGCGATCATCAGCCATGTTCCGGCGGCCGCCAGGGCCGCCAGCATCCCGTACACAAGCAACTCGGGGTTGTCGGCCATCAGGCTGGAATCGACCATCCCGCTGCGGATGGTCTGGGTGACCTCGCCGCCGGCCAGCCAGGCCCCGGAGAATACGAAGATCGCGGCGACGAATACCGCCTGGCGGATGGTCAGCGCGCGCGAGCCGACCGAGGTGCCCATCGCATTGGCGACGTCATTGGCGCCGATGCCCCAGGCCATGAATAGCCCGAAGATTACTGCAAGGCCGAGCAACAGGGTGCTGTATTCCATGCAGTCCTAAGTCCCTATGGTGCCAGTGGTTACTTGGCCAGCATCAGTTGCAGGCGGCTGCCCACACGCTGGGCCAGGTCGGCCAGTTCGCCAATGGAGTCGATCACGCGGTACATGAAGACCACGTTGACCGGCGGCAGGTCGACCTCCTGCGCAAACAGGATTTCGCGGACCTCGCGCTGGGCCTCGTCGGATTCGTGTTCGATATGGTCCAGCTCGGTGAGGATGCCGTTGACGACTTCTACTTCGTGCCCGCGGAAGCCGGCCTCGACCAATTCATCCAGCTCGTTGATCGCGCGGCCAGCTTGATCCACGGCGTCCACGCTGCGGTTCAGGAAGCGCTGGATGGGCTCGTGCATGTTGTCGGGGAACTGCATCTGGCGCCCCAGCATCAACCCCGCGATATCCTTTGCCATATTGGCGATGCGGTCCTGGATCAGCAGGGTGTCGAGCACGTCGCGGCGCGACATTGCCAGCATCATGCCCTTGGGCAGGTGCAGGCGAAGATCCTTTTTCAGGCGGTCGGCCTCGCGCTCCAGTGTGGAAATCTTCTTCTGTTGAGCTCGCGCGGTCTCCCAGTCGTCCTGGGCCATGGCCTCGATGAACGGGGGCAGTTCGGCGATGCAGGCGCGCACCTTCTCCATGTGCGCCTGTAACGGGCGCACCGGGGAACGGCCAAACAGCTCGAAGACGAAGTTCTTGGGGGACATAGCGGCGCGAAGGTTGTCACAAAGCAGTAATCTAACGCAAAACACCGCTATGCGCGCGGCCTTGTTCGTGCCGTGGTTGCACGGGTGCGCTACACTCGGGCCCTCAGAGCTGGGGGTGCCCGTGCCACGTGCCGGGCTGAGAGAGTCCCCTTGAACCTGAACCAGTTCACACTGGCGGAGGGAAGCTCGGTGCTCGATTCAGTCCGCGCGCGACCCGTTCGCAGTCTGTCCTGCCCGTTCTGCTCCCTCTGCCGTCACGTCCGAGTCGCAGAGGTCCTGTCATGAGCGCCATCCCCGAATCCTTCGCCCGCAAGACCGCCGAGGTCTCCGCCGACGTCACGCGCCCGTTCCCGAGCTCCGAAAAGGTGTTCGTCCAGGGTTCACGTCCGGACATCCGCGTGCCGTTTCGCCAGGTCGCACAGAGCCCGACGCTGACCTCCGGCACCCCGGAGGAGAACCCGCCGATCCCGGTGTACGACACCTCCGGCCCGTACACCGACCCGGATGCGACCATCGATCTGCGCCAGGGGCTGGCGGATCTGCGCGGCGCCTGGATCGACGAACGCGGCGACACCGAATGGCTGGACGGCCCGAGTTCGGAATACGGCCAGGCCCGTGCGGTGGACCCGGAGCTGGCATCCCTGCGCTTCGAGCACATCCGCCCGCCGCGCCGGGCAAAGGCCGGCGCGAACGTTTCGCAGATGCACTACGCCCGGAAGGGCATCATCACCCCGGAGATGGAGTACGTCGCGATCCGCGAGAACAACCGCCTGCAAGAGCTGCGCGCCGACCCGCGCTACAAGAAGCTGCTGCGGCAACACGCGGGCGAGTCCTTCGGCGCCTCCATCCCGGACGCGATCACCCCCGAGTTCGTGCGTGACGAGATTGCCCGCGGTCGCGCGATCATCCCCGCCAACATCAACCACCCCGAGCTCGAGCCGATGATCATCGGCCGCAACTTCCGGGTGAAGGTGAACACCAACATCGGAAACTCCGCGGTCACCTCCTCGATCGAGGAGGAGGTAGAGAAGCTCGTCTGGTCCGCGCGCTGGGGCGGCGACACCCTGATGGACCTGTCCACCGGCAAGAACATCCACGAGACCCGCGAGTGGATCCTGCGCAACTCGCCGGTGCCGATCGGCACCGTGCCGATCTACCAGGCGCTGGAGAAGGTCGACGGCAAACCCGAGGACCTGACCTGGGAGCTGTTCCGCGACACCCTGATCGAACAGGCCGAACAGGGCGTGGACTACTTCACCATCCACGCCGGCGTGCGCCTGCAGTACGTGCCGCTGACCGCCGACCGGGTGACCGGCATCGTCTCCCGCGGTGGCTCGATCATGGCCAAGTGGTGCCTGGCGCATCACCAGGAGAACTTCCTCTATACGCACTTCGACGAGATCTGCGAGATCATGAAGGCGTTCGACGTCTCCTTCTCGCTGGGCGACGGCCTGCGCCCCGGTTGCCTGGCCGACGCCAACGACGCCGCCCAGTTCGGCGAGCTGGAGACCCTGGGCGAGCTGACGCAGAAGGCCTGGGAACACGACGTGCAGGTGATGATCGAGGGCCCCGGCCACGTCCCGCTGCAGAAGGTGAAGGAAAACGTCGACAAGGAGCTGGAGGACTGCTTCGAGGCGCCGTTCTACACCCTCGGCCCGCTGGTGACCGACATCGCCCCGGCCTACGACCACATCACCTCCGGCATCGGCGCGGCCAACATCGGCTGGTACGGCACCGCGATGCTCTGCTACGTGACACCGAAGGAACATCTGGGCCTGCCCAACAAGCAGGACGTACGCGACGGCATCATCACCTACAAGATCGCCGCTCACGCCGCCGACCTGGCCAAGGGCTTCCCCGGCGCGCAGCTGCAGGACAACGCACTCAGTAAGGCACGCTTCGAGTTCCGCTGGGAGGACCAGTTCAACCTCGCGCTGGACCCGGAGCGCGCGCGCGAATTCCATGACGAGACCCTGCCCAAGGATGCGCACAAGGTCGCCCATTTCTGCTCCATGTGCGGGCCGAACTTCTGCTCGATGAAGATCACTCAGGACGTGCGCGACTACGCCGCGGCCCAGGGCATCTCGGAGGACGAGGCCCTGAAGAAGGGCCTTCAGGAAAAGGCGGTCGAGTTCGTCGAGAAGGGCGCGAAGATCTACCGCGAGGTGTAAGCCAGCGAGGCTGGCCCGGGTGAGGCCGGTCTACCGCACCTCGATGCGGTTGCGGCCGTTCTCCTTCGCGGCATACAGGGCCTGGTCGGCTCGATCGAAGGTGTCGACCCGGCTTTCGCCCGGCCGGTATTCGGTCACGCCGAAGCTCGCGGTGCGGCGCCCGCCCGTTTCGAAGTCGAAGGCATTGATGCAGGCCTGCAGGTCACGGGCGACCCCCTGTGCCTGCGCGACGGACGTCTGCGGTAGCAGCACGAAGAACTCCTCACCCCCGATCCGGCCGATCGCATCGACCTCGCGCAGGTTCTGGCGCAGCAGGTCCGCGAACTGTCGCAGCACGCGGTCACCGGCACTGTGCCCCCAGGTATCGTTCACCGCCTTGAAGTGGTCGATGTCCAGCAGGATCACCGAAAACGGCTCGCCGTAGCGCTCGGTGCGAGCCCGTTCCGCCTCGAACAGGCGCTCGATATGGGCGCGGTTCCACAGCGAGGTCAGCTCGTCGATCCGCGCTGCGCGCTCCAGCTGGCGCTGCTGCAGGAAGCTGTGCTTGCGCGCATGTTCCAGCATGAAGGCACTCAGTGCGCCGAAGCTGAAGGCGGCCAGCACCCACAGGAGATGCAGCTGAATCAGTTCGCCCTGCATGGGATTACGAAAGGAGGCGGCAATTACCAGCGCGACGATGGCGATGGCGGCCATCGAGGCCTGGCGCAGCGGCAGGCCCGATATCGCGAAGGTCCACATGATGCTGAGATAAATCTCGGGGGCAAATACCAGGAACTGCGGCGACCCGGTATTCAGGTAGAGATTGGCGCCATTCGCGATCACCGGCGCCACCATCAGCAGGGCCCACATCGGCCGCTGCAGGAAGGCCCGCAGGCTCATCGCGGCCACGGCCAGCAGCAGGCCGGGCACCAGCACCGCGTGAGCGATCAGCCGTTCGCTGTGCAGGTCCGCCGCCACCGACTGTTCGACGGCGCTGAACAGGAGGTACATCAGGGCCGTCAGCAGCGCGACGTAGCGAACCTGCGGGATGCGCGCCTGGCGATGCCAGGCGTCGAACGCCTGTTGAACTGCGGTGTCTTCCCGGTGCAGCGGGCTCCAGAGGGCCCACCGGCGCCTGGTGTTGTTCAAACCCTGACTCCTGTGCTGGCCTGACCCCGCCTCGCGGCGGGTCCAGGCGAGGGTGCTTACATGGCGCCGCTCATGCCGCCCATCCCCATCAGTCCGGCACCGATCCCGAAGATCATGCCCAGCACCATCAGGATCAGGTAGATCAGCAGCAGCACGCCGAAGATCGTGAAGTAGATCCGCAGGCGCCCGAGTGCGTATTTGATCGCCTCGGGGTCGCCGCTTTCGTAGGCGCGCTGGGCGCCGCCTGCCGCCTGCATCAGCACCACGCCGGCCCAGATCGGGATCCAGGCGATGATAATGCCGATGATCGACAAGGCGGTCAGCACGCCGGAGATGATCAGCATCACCCCGATCAACTGCATCCAGAACTTGCCTCGTACAAGCGGCTCGATCAGGCCTCGGAGGTCGGCCGTACTCGTTGCGTCCTGTTCCATGTTCAGACTCCTTGTCGTGATGGGCGGATGACCGCAGCATAGCAGGCGGTTTAATGCTGTGACGCGTTCGTTGTTTTGGCGCGCGCGGCCCGTGCATACTCGACGGGGTGCAAACCGGACCTTCAGGATGTACCGGGTGTGAGAACAGGGGGACGTATGAGCGATCAGGGACGGCGCAACGAGAAGGCCCGCAGTGGTCCGCAAGGCACCATGCTCTTTCAAGGGCAAGGTCTGCCCGAGTCCACAGGCCGGGGCCAGCTGGCAGCCGACCAGGCGCCACTCGAGGGCTACCCGGTCCTCGTCGGGGTCAGTGCCAACTTCCGCCAGCAACGCCTCACCTTCAAGCCGGGCAAGCGCTCGGTCGGTCGCCAGACCGACAACGACATCGTCCTCCAGGATCGTAGCGTTTCGGCCCAGCACGCCTGGCTGGTCAACGAGCGTGGCGAGTGCCGTGTGGTCAACCTGCTGTCTACCAATGGTACCTGGGTCAACGATGAAAAGGTCCATGATGCGGTGCTGAAGGAGGGCGACCATGTCCGCTTTGGGAGCGCCGAGTTCGTCTACCACCAGAAGGACGACGGCTCCGATGTGCTGCCTGAACGTCGGGGTCGCGGCATTCCATGGCGCTGGGTCGGCTTCGCGGTGATCGTACTGGTGCTGGCGGTCATCGCACGCATTCTCCTCGAGACCGCCTGAACGCTGCGTCGGCGGAGCGGCCTCTCAGCATGGAGCGAATAGGACGCTACGGAATCGGGGAGGAGATTGGACGCGGCGCGATGGCGGTGATCTATCGTGGCTACGACCCGGAGATTGGTCGCCCGCTGGCGATCAAGTGCCTGCAGGATGACTATGCCAGCCGCCCGGAGTATCGCCGCCGCTTTGTGGCCGAGGCACGCGCCGCCGGGACCCTGACGCATCCCGGCATCGTCACCATCTTCGATGTGGGCGAGAGCGACCGGCGACCATTCATCGCAATGGAACTGCTCGAAGGGATCACGCTGGCCGCGTTCGCCGAGCAGTTCCGACCCTTGCGTCTGCGCAATGTCCTCAAGATTGGCATCCAGTTGGCCGAGGCTCTGGACTACGCGCACCGCCATGGGGTCGTGCATCGCGACATCAAGCCCGAGAACATCATCGTCACCAGTGCCACGGTGAACATCAAGGTGATGGATTTCGGGATCGCGCGCACCCTGAGCGACCCCGACTGGCGGGCCGACGATGATGGCTACGTGGCCGGCTCCCCGCATTACATGGCTCCGGAGCAGATTCGAGGGCAGCCCACGGATGCGCGTGCGGACCTGTACTCGGTGGGCGTGGTTCTGTACGAACTGCTGACGGGTACGACCCCGTTTCGGGGCCACGACGTCGAAGCGCTACTCACGCGGGTGGTGCGCGAGGACGCTGAACGCCCGCGCCCGGTCGTGCCCGATTGCCCGCCGGAACTGATCGATGGGGTCATCCGGCTGTTGGCCAAGGATCCGGACGCGCGCTACCAGAGCGCCGGCGAGCTCCTGGTGGACCTGCAGCGCCTGGAGGAAGAGCGCCTGGAACGCGAGCGTCTGGGCAGCGGGCGGCGCATTATTCCGCTGCGCCTGCGCTGGGCCGGGATCATGGGGGGGCTGGTGGCGCTCACCCTGGTGATAGCGTCGACCCTGGTCTACCAGAAACAGAACGCTGTGATGACGGATCTGGCATTCGACTACGGTGCCGCGCTGGCGCAGATCATCGCGGTGGAGAGTGCCGAAGATCTGTTGCTGGAGGACTCGATTGCCGTTCAGGGCCGACTCAACGACATGCAGCAAAATCGGGAGATCGCGCTGCTCAGTGTCGCCGACCGCCATGACCGTATCGTGGCCAGCAGTGACTCGGAGACACTGGGCCAGCCCTGGGAGCCGCCCCCGGACGAACGTCTGCGTACCCGGCGAGGGGATCAGGCGGTGTGGTCGGTGGAGGGGCCCGACGGCCGCGAGCTGTTCCTGTTCGAATCACCGGTGAGCTATCAGGACCGGACCATCGGCCGTCTTCAGGTCGGCTTGTCCACCCAATCCCTGGGTCAGGCCAACCGGGCCACCTTCATGGCGTTGCTGCTACTGGCGCTGGTGACGCTGCTAGCCGTGCTGATCGGCGCGTATGTGCTGGCGCGGCGGTTGCAGGCCCCGCTGAATACCCTGCGTGGGGCACTCGATCAGATTGGCCAGGGCCGGTTGGATACCCGCATCCGGACCCTGCGACGCGATGACTTCGAACGGGTCTATGCCGCCTACAACGTGATGGCCGATTCCCTGGAGGCCCGGATGAAGCGCCCGACGCCGGCCTCCTCCGATCATCCCGCGGATCAAACCCTGGAGCTCGATGCCCCGCAAACCGGGGATCGTTCACGCGAGGATCGTGACGGTCCCTGACCGCGCTCGCAATCACGGACCGGTCAGCGCCGCTTCCCTAACTGTTGTCCAGTGCGTCCAGTCGGCGTAGCAGTTCCTGTGCCCGCAGCCGATAGCCGCGGGCGGCCTCGAATTCAGGATCCAGTTCCAGGGCCTGGTCCCACAGCGCAATCGCAGTATCCAGATCCTGATTGCGATAGCGCACAATCGCCTCTTCGTGCAGGGCCTCCTTGTGCGCCTTGCGAACCGCGTCGCGGGCTTCAACCACGGAGCGGCGTTCCGGATCGTGTTCCAGTGCCTGGTTGTAGGCCGCCAGTGCCTCGGACCGATCCCCCGCGTCCCGTGCCGCATGGCCGGACTGCTCCCAGTAACCGGCCTCCGCTTCGCGTTGCAGCGGCTGCAGCCAGTCGGCCCCGCTTCCGCTCACAGCCAGCTCGGCCTGCGCCTGGCTGGCAAGTGCCAGGGCTTGTTCGTAGTGCCCTGCCTCAAGCTCGGTCTCGATCGCTTCGCGATAGGCGGCTGCGGGCGCATCCCCGGTGTCCGGGGCTTCCGGGGCATCCATGGTGGCCATCGACCCTTCGGGGATGCGCAGGCGCTGGCCCACCAACAAACGGGATGGCTGTTCCAGCTCGTTGTAGCGGGCCAGGATCACGAACTGCGAGGCGTCGCCCAGGTGCTCCCGCGCAATCTGAGCCAGGCTTTCGCCGGCGGCTACCGTGTGGATCTGGTACGCGGAGCCCAGGGCCTCTTGTGGGTCCGCTTGCAATTGGGACATCAGATTGCGTCCCGCCGGGTGCCCCGGGTCCACGGCCATGAGTCGATCCAGGGCGGCCTCCGCCTCGACGTATTCACCCGCCTGCAGGAGTTGAATGATGTCTTCGATCGCCGGGGTTGGTGCGTCCTCCGGCTGGGGCGTGGCCTCGGCCGTCTCGGTGGGCTCGGTCTCCGCCTCGGCCTCGCGGTCTTTGTCCGGGTCCATCAGGGCCTTGAACTGGGCGCAGCCGCCAAGGAGTCCGGCCACCACCAACAGGACAGCAGCACGCGGGAAAAGAACAGTCGGTAGCATCGGAAGGGTCTTTGCGAATCAGGAAAGGAGTATACGGCCGGACTCAATCCAGCGGCCAGAAGAGGATGCTCAGGGCGGCCAGCAATAACAGCCCGAGCAGGATCGTGCGTCGCCGGTGATCGCCTCTGGCGGGCGTGGTGTCCGGCCGCAGTGCCGCGGCAGCCACGTTGTCCCCGGAGGGCCCGCCGCGCCGGGCGGCCTCGGCCACCATGCGTGGCAGTCGTTCGCTCAGGTCGTCGACGTCCAGCAACGCGGCCATCTCGTCCGGTCGGATCTGTTCCCAGAAGCCATCGGAGCACAGCAAAAAACGGCTCTCCTTGGTGAGCGTGGCATTACCGTGGTCCACGTGAATCGGGTCGATCACGCCCAGAGCCTGCAGCAGCTGGTTCTGCTGCGGATGGGTTGCCATCTCGTCCTCGCCAATCATGCCAGCGTCGACAAGATGTTGGACGCGCGTATGATCCCGGGTGCGCCGTAGCAGCGTCGTTCCTTCGAAGTGATACAGGCGGCTGTCGCCGCAGTGGGCCCAATAGGCCTGCTGGCCGTCGCAGAACAGTAGCACCAAAGTGGTGCCAGGACGGCTGGTGAGGCTGCTGCCGGCAGAAGCCAGCGCCGCGTGGGTCTCGTGGAAGATTCGTTCTAGCAGGTCGGCTGGATCCGCAGGCCGACCGGCGCACTCATCCCACAGGCGTTCGGCCGTTTTCAGTGCGGTTTGCGAGGCGGTCGCGCCACCCTGGTGCCCGCCCATGCCGTCGGCAACCAGCAGCAGGTGCGCCCCACCTTTACGGGCCACGAGCACGCTGGCCTGGTCCTGCTGTTCGGCGCGTCCGCCGACATCCCTGGCGTATGCGGTGTCCATGGCCATTCCCGGTTGGCGTTGCCCCATCATCGCGCAGACGGGCCTGCGCTGTCAGTTCATCTTTGCGGGTCAGCCCGTGGCGCCGATCCAGAACTCGATGGAGCGGCCGAGGAACTCGTCCCAGGTCATGTAGTGCGAGCCGTCACAGGAGAAGGTCAGGCTGACCATGCCGTTGAACAGGTTGATGGAGGCGGAGCGTAGGTAAACGGTCTCATCCGCGTAGCGCAGCGTCTTCAGTCCCTCCAGCACGGGACCAACCTTGTCCTTCGGGATCAGGGCCTCTTCGGGATAGGGCTCATGCGGGAAGGCCAGGCAGACGTCCGGGTCTCCCAGAGACTCGTGGGTAAGGATGCGGTAGCGGTACGGGTCCTCGGTCGTCCACAGCGTGGCGCGCGAACTGGAGAAGTGGAACACGCCCTGAAATACGCCGCGCTCGGTGAATAGCTCCTCGATGATGGCCAGGGCGGTATCCATGTTCTGGTCCATCAGGCTTTCCGTACGGCTTTGCAGGAACAGCGTGCCGCGGATGGACGGATCGCCCTTGATCTGGCGCCACTCGTTGGGTTCCTCGTACAGGTTTTCGGAGAAATCCGGCAGGTTGCGCAGGTCGAAGTCGGCGCCCAGAAAACCCAGGGCATTACCCTCGTCGTCGCGCACCAGTTGCAGCGCGGTCAGCGAGGGTCGCCGTCCGAGCAGGCTGATGTAGGCGTCCGACAGCAAAAAGCCGTCGGCGGGCACCACTTCCTTCATATAGGGGCGTTGCGACCGGTCGCGACCGAAATGCTCCGGCAGCACCCCGCTGCGCGAGATATTGTCGGAGAGCTGGATGCCCTTGGTATTCAACGCATAGACGAATGTGGCCTCCGGGATCTGGCCAATCGCCTCCTCAAGGATCGAGTCGAGGTCTTCGCGGCGCGGCCAGGCTGAACTCAGGCGGTTGGCGATCACCGTAAGGGTGTCGTGTAGCTTGTCTTCCAGGTAGGCGCGCTGGTGTTCGATCGCTTTTTTCAGTTCCGTCATGGTGCGGTGTCGTCTCCTTTCGGTGCGGCGCGATTATCCCCGATTGGGGATGTCGCTGTCGTGACGCGGTCGAACCGCATGTCTCGGGGCACTTTGCACCGGTACCCGGGTCCGAGCAGGAACCGTGCCGACCACGAGCTACGCCATGCCCGAGACTGTTGCCCTACGATCCGCCCGACCCGACGATCTTGACCCGATCAATACCCTGGTAGCGGAGGCCATCGAGGACTGGCCGCTGCCCGAACGCGTCCGGCGGCTGGCGCTGCCGGCCTACCGCTATACCGAGGCGGATTTCATGTTCCTTGAGGTGCGCGTCGTGGAGTCGGCCGGTCAGGTGTTGGGCGTTGCCGCCTGGGAGCATGCGGGGCCCCGCGAACTGCCCGACGGCGTATCGGACGGTCTCCTCTTGCACGGGTTGTACGTGGCCCGCGCGGCACGCCGAATGGGTATCGGCAGCCAGCTTGTCGATACCTGTCGGGCCGCCGCGCGCGAGGTGGGTGTAGCCGGCGTGCTGGTGAAGGCCCAGGGCTCGGCCGCCGGCTTCTTCGAGGCCATGGGCTTCATCCCCGTGCCCGTCCGGGACCGTGATCGCGATTACGAACAACGCTATTGGATCCCCGACCATCCCACGGACAACGATGGCGTGCGGTAATACAGTCCGCGCGAGAAGGCGGGTTCTTTGACCCTGTAAACGAGTCCTGCGCATGCTTATTAGATGGAACGCGAACCTAACTCACGTGATCGGCGATTGGCCGAGCGCATGAGACCCCCCGATGTTTGATGAGCAAGCCCGGCTCGCGGCTCTCCACGATTACCAGATCCTGGATACGCCGCCGGAACCGGAGTTTGATGATTTCACGCGTCTAATCGCCAACATCTGCGAGGCGCCGATCGCGGCCATCAATCTGGTTGACCAGGATCGGCAGTGGTTCAAATCGGAGATCGGACTCGGTGTGCGCGAGACACCGCTGGATATCTCCATCTGCAAACATGCGCTGCTGCAAAAGGGCCTATTCGTGGTCCCCGACACCACGCGCGATCCGCAATTTGTGAATAACCCCCTGGTCGCCGGTGATCCCTACCTGCGTTTCTATGCTGGCGCGTTGCTGGAGACCGAGGACGGCCTGCCCCTGGGCACCCTGTGCGTGCTGGACTACAAGCCCCGAACGCTTACACCGGAACAGGAGGACGCCCTGCTGATCCTGGCCCGCCAGGTGATTGCGAAGCTCGAACTACATCGCACCACGCGGAGCCTGCGGGAAGCCCTGGAACGTAACGAAAAGCTGCGCGAGGAACTCCAGGGCCGTCAGCGGGAGCTCCTCTCGCTCAACGAAGACCTCACTCGGCTCGCTACCACCGATCCGTTGACCGGGTTGAGCAATCGCCGCGTGTTCGAGGGGTCCATTGCCCAGGAGCTAAGCCGCTTCCAGCGCACCGGTGTCGCCTTCTCCCTGATTCTGCTGGACCTGGACGATTTCAAGCTGATCAATGACCGGTTCGGCCACGATACCGGGGACCAGGTCCTGCGCGAGCTGGCCGATCGGCTTCGGCCGACGGTGCGCGAGGTGGATCTGCTGGCGCGCATTGGTGGGGAAGAGTTCGCGCTGCTCTTGCCGGATACCGAATCGGAGGCCGCTGTCGAAGTGGCTGAGCGCTTGCGCCTGCTTGTTGCGGGCCGGGGGTTCGCGCCGTTGGGTTCCAAGCCCGTTACCCTGAGCGCAGGTGTTACGACGGTGTGCGCGGATGATACGGAGGCGAGCGTTTTCGGCCGTGCCGACGAGGCGCTCTACCGTGCCAAGGACCTGGGCCGTAACAAGGTGCTGGCGGTCCAACCTACCGATATTGGGGAGTAGGCCGTACCCGGACAGGACTGGATGGCGAGTGTGGCCTCGGCGGCCATGTTCGCCGAGGCCTACGTCACTATCTGGTCGGCGGTTTCGGGTCGCCCAAAGTAGTAACCCTGGAAGTACTCGCAGCCGAGACCCTTGAGGAGGGCGAGTTGCTCGGAAGTCTCGACCCCCTCCGCCACGACGCGCATATCCAGGTTACGTCCCAGCGCGACGATGGATTCGATAATGATCTGGTCCCGCTGATGGTCGGGATGTGCCGCTGCCTGCACGAAGGTCTTGTCGATCTTGACCTCCGCGAAAGGCAAGCGGGACAGGTAGGCCATTGATGAATACCCGGTTCCGAAGTCATCCATGGAAAATTGTATGCCCATGCTTCGGAGTTGTTCCATCTTGTACGTACTGTCATCGATGTCGGTTAATACCAGGGACTCTGTCAGCTCCATCTTGAGCCGACCGGGAGGGATGGGATTGTCCCGAAGTATGGTTTTTACGTGTTCGACGAAGTCTTCTTGATAGAACTGACGGGCACTTACGTTGACGGATAGCGTGAGTCCGGCTGTCCGCTCGTCGTGTTGCCATTGCAGGATTTGGCGGCAGCCCTCCTCCAACACCCATCGTCCAAGGGGCAATATCAGGCCGGTTTCTTCTGCCACGGGGATGAACTGTGCCGGTCCGACGAGCCCTCGTGTCGGATGACGCCAGCGCAGCAAGGCCTCGGCCCCGGCCAGCTCACCCGCTTGATTGACTTGGCGTTGGTACTGGAGGAGGAAATGGTCGTGGCCGACCGATGCGCGCAAGTCTGCCTCGAGCTGAAAGCGTGCCTCCATGCCGGCCTGCAGCTCGGGGTTGAAGAACCGGATCGAATTGGGGCCTGCGGCCTTGGCCTGATACATCGCGGCATCGGCGCGGCGTAGTAATTCTTCGCGCGTTTCCTGCTCGCCAAAGAACAGGGTGATCCCAATGCTGGCAGCACAACGGTGATCATGATTCGAGAGCCTCACCGGCTCCGTCACGAGGGCCTGGATCTCCTCCGCGATATGGCCGGCACGCTGGGCTGCAAGATCTTCCACGGTGGCGATCTCTTCCAGGACGATCACAAACTCGTCGCCTCCCAGGCGGGCGATGGTGTCAGCACCCCGAATTCGTCGCCCTAATTTCTGTGCAAGGGCCTTCAGCAACGTATCGCCAGCCGAATGCCCCAGGGTGTCGTTCAGGCGTTTGAAATCATCCAGGTCGAGGAACAACACCGCGCCGAGCGTGCCGTGGCGAGCGGAGTGTGCCAGGGCGCGATTCATTCGGTCTTCGAGCAGACGCCGGTTGGGTAGCCCCGTAAGGTCGTCAAAAAAAGCTAGTTGGTGAATACGCTTTTGCGAGTCCCTTTGTTCAGTGATGTCCGTAATGAAGCCATTCCAGAGGATGGAACCATCCGGCTCGCGTTCAGGCGTTGCATTCCCCTGCAACCAGCGCTCGCCACGTTTGCGGTGGATGACGCGATACTCGTGTCGCCACACCGAAAGGTCACTGGCGGAAGTCCGGATCGAATCCTGTACCGCTTGGAGATCGGATGGGTGGATGATTTCGGCGAGTCCGGACGCATCCTCCCGGACCTCGTTGGCTTGAACGCCATAGACGTCTTCGATTGCCTCGCTCGCATAAGGAAAGCTCTGGTGCCCATCAGGAGTCATGCGGAACTGGTACACAACACCCGGAAGTCGGGAGGCGATCTTCTGGAAACGGTCATCCAGTTGTCGAGCACGTGTGGCCGCCAGCTCGGCCTCCAGCAGCGACGCCTCGATCCCGTGGCGCAGGGTGACGGTGACGGTTGAGGTGATCAGGATAAAGAGGGCAGCTGCAACGGCCAGGCCGGCGATGAGGCCGGGCTCGATCACCGCGCCCGGAAGGTTCGCGGTATGTCCGTCCCCTGGCACAAACTCTGTTGCACCCATCGCCACGTAGTGCAGGCTGGAGATGGCCAACCCCATCAGCACCGCGCTGGCCAGTTTGAACAGCGTGGGTTGGTATAGCCCTCGCTGCTCCATGAAGGCGCCCATCAGCCGAGGGACGGCCAGGGCCAGGCTGGCCATTGCTACGGCGGCCACAATCGACAACAAGAACAAACCCGGCCGATAGACCATGTCCGCTTCCACGACCATGCCCGTCATCCCGGTGTAGTGCATGGCCCCAATCCCCAGCCCCACCAAAGTGCCGCCCGTTAGGATTTCACGGGCTGTGGGGCGCGGCTCGCGGATGACCTGGAGCGCCACGTAACCCGCCGCAATCGCCGGCAGAACCGACAACAGGGTAATACCCATGTGGTAGTCGATTGTGATCGGCAACTCAAAGGCCACCATGCCGGTGAAGTGCATGGTCCAGACCCCAACCCCCAAAGCGACGGCGCCGTTGACCTGCCAGCCAATTCGCGCGAGCCGGGAGCGGGTGGTTCGGATCAGGTCTACATGGCTAATGCTGGCAAAGGCTGCGAGTATCGCGATGGTTAGGGATAACACGACCAGCGGTGCGGAATGACTGCCGCTGTAGGCCAGATCGCCGATCGTGCTGCTCGAGGCAAAATCCATTTCAGCATTCTGCAGCGATCAATGGTGAAAAGCGATCAAATTTCGTTGTTTTGTCAATTACATGTGAGTGTTTTCCGCCCCGTTTCCCCAAGCCGAGTCGTGCTCGGGGTTGGTACCGGTAATGAACGGCATCGTTTGCGGGACGGGTGAACCCCAGGCTGCTAACCAGGCCCGCCATGCTGCCCACCTCACCCACATCAGCCTGCGCCGGAGAAAGTCATGCAAATCCACCTGGACACACCCGACCTGATGACCCGTGTTCGGCTCGAATCCCGCTGGCGTTCGGCCGGCGCCAACGTCACCAATAGCCAGATGCCCGGCCATCCAGACCTGGTCGTCGTCGACCTGGGCACCCGAGGTGTTGAGGCTGTCGCTGACTGGCGCCAGCGTTATCCGGAAGCCAGGATCCTTGCCTTCGGCCCACACGTGGAGGGTGAGATGCTCAAGGCTGCGCGACAAGCTGGCGCGGACGAGGTCGTCGTCCGCGGCCAGGTCGCCGACCGCGTCGCCGCCAAGCTGGAAAGTGATCGCTTCTGAGCCTCTGTTGGATTCAGACTGGATCTGCAGCGCGTGTGGGCCACGCAAGTCCCGATCCCGTCCCATCAGAGTACGGAATAGCCAACCTTGACACTCGCCCATGCGATGGGCAGGATCCGCGACCATATTCATGGCAAGGGAATGTCCATGACCTCGCCACGGATTGGCGTACCCCCATATCGGCAAACGTTGAACGACAAAGCTCCCTCGGCAGGTCCTTGGGCAAGCCGTCGTGGCTCCCGGCGTCTTGCGTACGATTGCCCCGACGCCTCGCAGTCCCCCTGGCTCGGCCGTTGGTTACTGCGGCGGTCTCCCGCGTGCAATGAGGGGGCTGCCCCCTTCCGGCCGCTGTGGGGGGCGGTTTCATGAGGCCCGCTATCGTCAACGCAGGCTTCGTGCTGGCCACCCTCGGGGCGGTGTATGTGTTGTTGCCGGAGGTCCGGCATGGCGTGAATATCTTCGCGACAGAGTTCGCTCGGGGGTTCGAGCAAGGGTTCACCTCGGCCACAGGTCGCTCCCTTTTGCCGGGGCGGTCCCAGGATCACTCGTCAGCGCTTTCATCCGAGGTTTCGACCGGGCGAAGTGGTTCGGAGCCGCAACCCCTGGGCGATGTCCGGGACTCGAGTATTCCGGCTGGTTCTGGCGCTGACGTTGACCTGAAGGGCTACGGCAACGTACCGAACCTGCGTGAGGCCCTGGAGCGCGATGACAGCGGCCGTTTGCGCGAGCATGTCCAGGCCTTTCGAGACGAGACCGACGTGCAGGCGCGTGCCGCCCGCATGAACGCGTTGCTGTTTGAATGGGCGGGAGCCGCCGACGCCGATCCGGAAGATCGTGGGCCGAACATCGATGGCCGCAAGCTCGTCACCCTGGAGGCCTTCCTGGACAGGGATTTCCGTCAGCAGGGCAGCCCCGACCCTCGCCCGGGAGGAGCATCGGAGTTGCACAAGGCCTTCGCGATCCTGAAAACGACAATGTACGGCGAGCTCATGCGGCAGACGCACCTGGCGCCCTACTTCGATGCGATTGCCTTTGCGCTGAACGAATCCGGGCCCGGCTTCGATTCCTCCGACACCACAAGCGCCCTGCAGGCCAGCTTCGAGCGTGACCGGGCGCGGGGCCTGACCGACTTGTTCGAATTCGAGCGGGCGGGTGGTGAGCGCCTGCGCGCAATGGGCTTCGATCCCTACCGCCTGATGCGTGACTGGTTGCTCGAGGCTGGGGACGACTCGAGTGTCCAGGCGCCCCTGTTGGCCTTGGGTTGGGACGCGGTGCGCATGGACGGACAGGGCACGGACGGGCGCGAGATCGTGGTCGCGCATGAGGGTGGCGCAAAGCTCAAGGCCGGACCCGGTGCGCATGGACGGACAGGGCACGGACGGGCGCGAGATCGTGGTCGCGCATGAGGGTGGCGCAAAGCTCAAGGCCGGACCCGGTGGGGACTGGCTGCTCGGCGGGCAGGGCGACGACACCCTGTATCCCGGACCCGGTGATGACCTCCTGTACGGCGGAGCCGGCAACAATACCTACCGGTTCGGCGTCGGCAGCGGCCACAACACCCTGATCGAGATGTACGGAGACCGCGGCGGTAGCGTCATCGAAGTGGCTCCGGGCATCCGCGCCGAAGACCTCGATATCGAGATGGAAGCTCACGAACTGGTCCTCGCCCACCGCAACGGCGAAGACAGCGTCCGCATCCAGAACTGGTTTGGCTCCATCCACCCCAAGCGCCACCGTCTGCACGCCGTGCGCCTCGCCGATGGGCAGACCCTGGAGCTTCCTGAATGAACGCCACGCGAGGGCGTTCAGCAGCAACTTTAACAGGGCCGCCTGAAGCCGGCAGCCTTTAAAATCATCACGCATGGACAGGGAAAAGCCATGACCTCGCCACGGATCGGCGTACTCTCCGCAGTACCGCTTCGGTTTGTGCCACATCGCGCTCCGATATCGTCGGCGCGTTGCCCCGCTATGCGTACCGGTGCGCCGCTGGATCGGCTTTCGTCGCGTTTTAACCTAGCCGTAGATTTGCCCGGATTGGATATGGCCTCCCAAAGCTTTGGAAGGTTGCCATGGCGTGGCTGATTCCCTATGTGATCGTGTTCCTGATGGCCGTCGGGATCCTCTCCGAACGCCGCCGGGCATCGTTTCGCACTCGGGTGACCTACGCGGTAGCGGTGCTAGCAGCGCCCCCGGCGCTGATAGGGGTCGGGATGACGGCCAATGGGCTGGATGGCACCAACTTATCGAGTCCCGTCCTGATGCTCCTTGTTTACGTCATTGTGCCGTTGGTGGTCGTCTGGAACTTTGTATACTGGCACCCTCATACCCCTACCGGTAAGCGAGAAATGAAGAGCTTCCGCGTTTCGGTGGGAAGACCCCCGAAGGTCGCGCGTGATGAATCTAATTGCGGCAAGAACTTTGAGAGCACGGTGGTCCTAGGTGGTTATTTCGGGTTGGTCATAGGTGCTTCCTATTTTTTGCCCCAAGACATACTGAGCTCGCTGGCACCTCTTCGTGAATTCGTGGGTTTTATGGAGCTGCACTTTTCTGGGGTTCAGAGGTTCGGTCTTTGGTCCGAGTTTTCGGAGGTCGCACAGTTAGTCTATTCAGTCCAATTGCTCCTTGTTCCTGCGCTTGTGCTATGGACAGTGGTGTCTTTGAGGGCGCACCTGCGGAAAGGCCCGGGGGTTGTCTGGATAGGCCTAGCGATTATCCCGGTCTTTGGATCGGCGGCTTTCCTACTTCTCTCCGGAGTCTATCCCTCGGGACCCGAGCTTTCAGGATTGTTTGGCCGCCTTTCCAAATTGTCTTACACATCGGAGTTCTGGTTTTCCGTCTGGAGTGTCGTGATTACCTATGCTTCTGCAGTCTTTATTTCTTTGGTATATGTGGCGTTTCGAGACCTTCTGCTTTTTTGGGGGGTCTACCGCTCGTCGAAATCTCCTTAGGGGTATTGTAAGCGGCTGTGGCGTGGCCGTGTTTCGTGATCTTTTTTGGCATTGATCGAATCGTTCGGCCCACCGATTGATTTATTAAGGAGGAAAGCCTCATGGAAGAGGAAAAAAATGGTCAGGGGTTTGTTGGAGATGTTAATGATTACATGAAGTCAGTGGACTCGGCCTCCGTAACGGGATTCTCGGTATTCTTAACCGAAGCTTCGGACCCGGCGCTAAGTGAAGCGGAGCGCCTGTCGAAACTAGCAGATTATTATGAAGGAGAATATCGCCGGATATCGGATCAGTCGCGTGAATTGGCTCAAAGGGCTGAAGCAGCGGGCGACACGCAGCGAGCTGCTGTCTTGCGTACCGCTAGCGATCAGGCGCAGGAGTGGGCAGATCAGCGGGCTTATAAAGCCGACGAAGCTTGGATGAGAAGCACGCATCTTGAAATTAGTGGGCGAGTGAATGGTGTACTGGGTCCGGTTGGTAACTTAATCAGCGCTGGACAAGTAATGAGTGCGGTTGCGCAGTCGGATTGGGAAGAAGCATCAAAGAATACAAGTTCTGTGCTTCTGGGCGTGACAGGTGCCAAATTTGCGGCGTTTGCTGGGACGGCTGTGAGCCTCCCCGTTTTGCCAAAAGCAATGATGGTTGCTGGGCTTGCAGCGGCGGGAGCGTGGCTGGGAAATAAATATGGTGGTTCAGTGTATGAACAGCTGCGAACCTCGGCGACGGATGTTCTAGAGGAGATGGGTGGACCGGCCGGGATTTTGGAATCCGCCTGGGATTATTGGACCGGCGGCGACTTCATTGGTGATATCCGGGACTTCTTTAACCGTGGCCAGTCCCATGCCTCTCCGATCATCCTGGACCTCGACGGCAACGGCATCTCTACGGTGGGTCTGGATGCCGGTGTGCAGTTCGACCATAACGGGGACGGATTTGCGCAGGCCACCGGCTGGGTGGGGCCGGGGGATGCACTGCTGGCGATGGATCTGACCGGGAACGAGGAGATCGAGACCGGCAGCGAGCTGTTCGGCAACGCCAGCGAGATCGAGGAAGGCGTGACGGCCATGAACGGCTTCGAAGCGCTGGCGATCCACGACACCAACGACAATGGCCGCATCGACCCGGGCGACAAGGCCTGGGGCGACTTGCGGCTGTGGCAGGACGCCAACGGCAACGGCGTGGTGGACGAGGGTGAACTGCTGACCCTGGATGAAGTCGGCATCGGCTCCATCGATCTGGGCTACTCGGATTCCACCTACGTGGACGAGCACGGCAACGAGCACCGCCAGATCGGGCGGTTCGAGTGGGCCGACGGCCGCGAAGGCGAGGCGACGGACGTGTGGTTCATCCAGGATACGGCCATCACCGAGGCGCGCGAGCGCCTGGACATTCCGGAGGCCATCGCCATCCTGCCCGACCTGATGGGCTATGGCGAGGTGCATGACCTGCATCAGGCGCTGGTGCGGGACGAGAGCGGACAGTTGCGCGGGGAGGTTGAGGCCTTTATGGCCGAAACCGACGTGAAGGCGCGCGAAGCCCGCATGGAGAGCCTGCTGTACGAGTGGGCGGGCGCCAGTGACGTGGACCCGGAGGGCCGGGGATCCCATATCGACGGGCGCAAGGTCGCCACACTGGAGGCCTTCCTGGGGCGGGAGTTCCGTCAGCACGGGAGTCCAAACCCGAGGGTCATGGCCTCGGGGGAGCTGCGTGCGGCCTTCGACATCCTGCAGACCACCATGTATGCACAGATGATGCGCCAGACCCACCTGGCGCCCTATCTGGAAGGGATGGACCTGGTCTTCGATGAAGACGGCATCCGTATCGACTTCGCGGGCACCACGGAGGCCCTGAACCAGCAGTTCGATGCCGACCCGGCCCGTGGCGTGGCGGATCTTCTGGAACTGCAGCGTGCCACCGGCGAACAGCTCTCACCCATGGGCTTCGACAGCCATGGCCTGCTGCGCGACTGGCTCGCACAGGCCGGTGATGACCCGGCCGTGCTGGAGGCCCTGGCCGACTTCGGCTGGGACGGGGTGCGCACCGACGGCGAAGGCACGGCCGCGTCCGAAATTGTGTTCGCGAGCAACGACGGGGCGGAGCTTACCGCCGGCTCCGGTGGCGACTGGGTGCTGGGCGGTGATGGCGACGACGTGCTGCAGGCGGGCTCGGGCGACGACATCCTCTACGGCGGCTCTGGTAACAACACCTACCGCTTCGATGTGGGCCAGGGTCATAACACCATCATCGAAATGCATGGCGCCGAGGGTCATAGCGTGCTGGAGTTCGGCCCGGAGATCCGCGCCGGCGATCTGGACATCCGTGCGGAGGGCAGTTCGCTGGTGCTGGCGCACAGCAACGGCCGCGACAGTGTCACCATCGAAAACTGGTTTGGTAGCGCCGATTCCGAGCGCCACCGGATCAACACCCTTCGTTTCGCCGATGGTCATAGCTTCGATCTGTCCGCGTTGCAGCTCGGCTCGACCGAGGGTGACGAGCTGACCGGCGGGGAGGAGAACGCCATCCTGGTCGGCAACGAGGGCGAGAACATCCTGACCGGCGGGACCGGCGACAACTGGCTGCACGGCGGCCGGGATGCCGACGTCCTGGTGGGTGGCGAGGGCGACAACCTGTTCGTGGTGCGGCACCGGGATGATCAGGTGATCGCGGAATCGGGGGATGGCACGAACACGGTGCAGTCGCATGTGTCGTTCGCCCTGTCCGACAACCTGCACAACCTGACCCTGCTGGGCCGCAGCGGTATCAGTGCCACCGGCAACGAGCTGGACAATGTCCTGATTGGCAACTCCGGCAACAACCGGCTCGACGGGGTGGCGGGTGCCAATACCATGATCGGCGGCCGCGGCAACAACACCTACGTGGTGCACAGCGCCGATGACGTGGTGATCGAGAAGCCCGGCGAAGGCAACGACACGGTCGAGTCGCATATCGACTACGTCCTGCCGGATAACGTGGAGAACCTGCACCTGCAGGGCAGCGAGGATCTTCACGGGACCGGCAACGAGCTGAACAACGAACTCATCGGCAACACCGGCGACAACGTCCTGAACGGGGTCGAGGGCAACAACTACATCGACGGCCGTGGCGGCGCCAACATCATGATCGGTGGCGCGGGCGATGATACCTATGTGGTACGCAGCGACGATGACGTCGTGATCGAGCAGCCCGGCGAGGGCCACGACACCATCCGCTCCTCGGTCACTTATACCCTGCCCGACAACGTCGAGGACCTGATCCTCACCGGGTCGGCCGACATCGACGGCACCGGCAACGAGCTGGACAACTACATCCAGGGCAACAATGGTGACAACGTGCTCAACGGCGTGGCCGGCGCGAACGTGATGGCTGGCGGGCGCGGTGACAACACTTACATCCTCAACAGCGAGGAGGACGTGGTCATCGAGAAGCCGAACCAGGGCACGGACACGGTGATCAGCCCGTTCGACTACACCCTGCCGGATAACGTGGAGAACCTGACGCTGGTCGGAGAGGCCCGGGTGGGGCGTGGCAACGACGAAGACAACATCATCATCGGCACCGAGCGCCCCAGTCACCTCTATGGCGTGAGCGGCAACAACGTGCTGATCGGGGGCGGGCGCTCCGCCAACTTTCTGTATGGCGGTGACGGAGACAATACCTATGTGGTCAGCAATCCGGGCACCAAGGTAATCGCCCAGGAGAATGGCGGCACCGATACCGTAAAGGCGGAGACCAACTTCCGCCTGCCCGATCATGTCGACAACCTCACGCTGATCGGGGATGGCGATTATCGCGGTTGGGGCAACGAGCTCGACAACGTGCTGATCGGCAATGACGGCGATAACGTGCTGCGTGGTGAAGGCGGCGACAACTTCATCCACGGCGGTCGCGGCAACAATGTCCTGTACGGGGGCGCCGGGAGCGATACCTACTTCTTCGAACGCGGCGATGGCCACGACCGCATTGTGGAGCGCGCCCGCGACCCGGGCGAGGACACGCTGCTCCTGGGCGAGGATATCGCGGCGGACCAGCTCTGGTTCCGGCAGGATGGTCGCGATCTGTCGGTGGAGGTTATCGGCACGGAGGATCGCATCACGGTCGACTCCTGGTTCGGGCCGCAGGGCGAGACCCTGGATCAGGTCGAGCTTTCGAGTGGCGAGGTCCTGACGGCATCAGAGGTGAATAACCTGGTGCAGGCCATGGCGGCATTCGACCCGCCGGGGGCCGACGAGAGCCGTATTCCCGAGGCGTACCGGGAGCAGCTACAGCCCGTCGTCGCATCCGCATGGCAGTGATCGAGTAGCCCTTCGTGGGGGGCGCTCACGCGCCAGCCCCCACTTACTACACAGGACATCCGGCGGCCCGCGACTCGGGGCCGCCATTTTTTGCATGCCAGCGGCAGGATGCCGTTGGCATAACAGTGAGGCAGCATGGATTCGCCAGGGAAGGCGGCCCCGGACTCGCACAGCGAGAACGGGGCCATCGACACGGGACTGACCGCGCTCGCGATGCTGGCGCAGTATCACGGCGTGGCCGCCAACCCGGCACAGCTGCGCCACGAATTCGCGCCGGATGGCCAGCCGTTCGATGGCGACCACATACTGCGCGGTGCCCGACACCTCGCCCTGAAGGCCAAGCGGGTGCGGACAACGCTTTCGCGCCTCGATCGCACGCCGCTGCCCGCGATCGCGCACGCCGTGGACGGGCGCTTCTTTGTGCTGGCGCGCGCCGGGGAACAGGACGTGTTGGTCCAGCACCCCGGTCGTGGGCGCGCCGAACGCATCACGCGCGAGGCGCTGGAAGAACTGTGGACGGGGGATCTGATCCTGTTCACCTCGCGGGCCTCGCTGACGGCCGAGCTTGGCAAGTTCGACTTCACCTGGTTTGTGCCCGCGCTGGTCAAGCACCGAAAGCTTCTGGGCGAGGTGCTGCTGGCCTCGTTCTTCCTGCAGATCTTCGCGCTGGTCACACCACTGTTCTTTCAGGTGGTGATGGACAAGGTGCTGGTGCACCGCAGCCTGACCACGCTGGACGTCTTGGCCATCGGGCTGCTGGCGGTCATAGTGTTCGAGGTGGTGCTGTCCGGCCTGCGTAGCTATGTGCTGGCGCACACGGCCAGCCGTATCGACGTCGAGCTTGGGGCCAGTCTGTTCCGGCACCTGATCAACCTCCCCATGGGGTATTTCGAATCGCGGCGTGTGGGCGATTCGGTGGCGCGCGTGCGGGAGCTCGAGAACATCCGCGAGTTCCTGACGGGCAACGCGCTCACTCTATTGCTCGATCTGTTCTTCTCCGTGGTCTTCATCGCGGTCATGCTGTTTTACAGCGGCTGGCTGACACTGATCGTCCTCGCCTCGCTGCCCCTGTACGTGCTGATCTCCGTGCTGATCACGCCGCCGCTGCGGGCGCGCCTGCACGAGAAGTTCAACCGCGGGGCGGAGAACCAGGCCTTTCTGGTCGAGAGCATCAACGGCATCGACACGCTCAAGTCGATGGCGGTGGAGCCGCAGACCACCAAGAAGTGGGATGAACAGCTGTCCGGCTATGTATCCGCCGGCCTCCGCACGACCCGTCTGTCGACCATCGCGCGCGAGCTGATCTCGCTGGTGGGCAAACTGGTGACCGTGGGCACGCTGTGGCTGGGTGCGCGTCTGGTGATCGAGGGGGATCTGACCGTTGGTCAGCTGATTGCCTTCAACATGCTGGCCGCTCGGGTGGCCCAGCCGATCATGCGCCTGGCCAATATGTGGACGGACTTCCAGCAGATCGGGATTTCCATGCAGCGTCTGGGTGACATCCTCAATGCGCCCACGGAGTCCTCCTTTGCCAATCGCAGCAGCCTGCCGCGACTGGAAGGAAGGATCGAGTTCGACCAGGTGCATTTCCGCTATCGCCCCGACGGGCCCGAGGTCCTGCGTGGCGTTAGCCTGGAGATTCCCCCTGGCCAGGTGATTGGCGTGGTCGGCCGATCGGGTTCCGGCAAGAGCACGCTGGCGAAGCTGATTGCCCGTATGTATGTCCCAGAGCGCGGGCGTGTTCTGGTCGATGGCACCGATCTCGCGGTCGCCGAGATCAGTTCGCTGCGCCGGCAGATCGGCGTCGTGCAGCAGGAAAACATGCTGTTCAATCGCAGTATTCGCGAGAACATCGCCCTGGCCAGCCCCGGCGCCCCTCTGGAGCAGGTGATGACCGCTGCCCGGCTGGCAGGGGCACATGACTTCATTCTGGAAACACCGGAGGGATACGACACAACGGTTGGCGAGCACGGCTCGAGCCTCTCCGGCGGACAGCGCCAGCGGATCGCGATTGCCCGCGCGCTGATGAATGACCCGCGCATCCTGATCTTCGACGAGGCCACCAGCGCACTGGACTACGAGTCGGAACGGGTCATCCAGCAGAACATGGAGCGGATCGCTCGCGGGCGGACGGTCATCATCATTGCCCACCGGCTGAGCGCCGTGCGCAGGGCCGACCGCATCATCGCGATGGATCATGGGCAGATTGTCGAATCGGGCTCGCACGACGAACTGGCCCAGCGGCCGGGCGGGATCTATGCCGGCCTGCTGAGTCTGCAGCGCGAGTGAGGCGATCGATGGGGATGCTGCGCCAGGCCTGGGGTGACATTGGCGGCCGCTATCGGCGGGTGTTCGCGCGTGCGTGGGCGCGTCGCCGGGAAATGGATCCGCCCCGGCGACAGCCCCACGAGCAGGAGTTCCTGCCCGCGGCGATGTCGCTGCAGGAAACGCCGATCCACCCGCTACCGCGGGTGATCATGGGTGTGATCGTGCTGCTGGCCGTACTCACGGTGATCTGGGCCACGCTCGGGCAGATGGACATCGTTGCGGTCGCGGAGGGCCGCGTGGTGCCCGATGGTCGCACCCAGACCATTCAGGCGACCGAAACCGCCAGCGTGCATGCCATCCACGTTCGTGACGGGCAGCGCGTGCAGGCGGGAGAAATTCTCGTCGAATTGGACCCGACCCTGCCCGGCGCCGATCTGGAACGCCTGGGCGTGGAATATCGGTCCGCGCGTCTGGCGGCCGCCCGGTCGGAAGCCTTTCTGGAGGCCCTCGAGAACGACGCGGGCATCCCGCTCCTGAACACCGACTACCCTGTCCCGGAAGACGCCCGGCAGATCGAGGAGCGCGTGCTGGTCGGGCATGTCCATCACTACCGGGCACGCATCCAGCAACTGAATGCGGAAACCGCACGCCGCGAACAGGAGATGGCCGCCACGCGGGCGATGGTAATCAGCCTGGAAAACACCATCCCGATTATCCGACGCCGCAGCGAAGATCTGCGGCAGTTGTCCGATCAGGGCATGGCCGCCGCGCACGAGCAGCTGGAGCTGGAACAGAACTACATTGAGACGACGCACCAGCTTGCCGCCCAGCGGGCCCGTCTCGCCGAGGCCGAAGCGGCAATGCATGAGGTCCGGGAGCAGCGAAAGGCCCAGCAGGCGGAGAGCCGCCGCAAGGCGCTGGATACCCTGCACCGGGCGCGCTCGGATGCCGAATCCCTGCGCCAGGAACTGATCAAGGCCCGCCGTCTGGATGACCTGACACGCTTGCGCGCCCCCGTGGATGGAACCGTGGAACAACTGGCCGTGCATACGGTGGGTGGTGTCGTCGAGCCCGCCAGTCCGCTCATGGTCGTGGTCCCCGAGGATGGCGCAGTGGAAGTCGAGGCTACCCTGCCCAACAAGGATATCGGGTTCGTGCGGGCCGGCCAGGAGGCCGAGGTGAAACTGCAGACCTTCCCCTACACCCGCTACGGCACGATCGATGGCGTGGTCACGGACGTATCGCAGGACGCGGTACAGGATGAACACCAGGGCCTCGTGTTCGTGGTGCGTGTGCGTCTGGAAAAGGACACCGTGGACGTTCATGGCGAGGGCGTGCGCATCGCCCCGGGGATGATGGCGACCGTCGAGATCAAGACCGGCTACCGCCGGATCATCGAGTATTTCCTGGCACCGCTGCTGCGCGCCGCACGCGAAAGCCTGAACGAGCGCTAGTGCCCCAGGCTTTCATTACACGGCCGTGTGGCAGGCCGCCGCCAGCGCGCGCAGGCGGCGGCGTTGCATCTTGAGGCGGTATTCCAGTTCTTTGAATTGGGTACGCAGTTCGGTGCGCACCCAGCGATCGTTCACGGCCTCGCGCCCGGCCCGCATCTTGCGCGCCTGCACCTCCTGCCATTGGGTCACGGTGTCGCGAAAGCGCTGATATTCCCTTTCGACGGTCGAGCGCCAGGTCTCGTGCATCTGCTCGGCCTCGCCCGCGCTTAGCAGGCGGCGGAACTCGGTGTGCAGTCGCGCGCGCAGGATTTTGAAGCGCGGCGTCCAGCGCCGGTCATGTACCAGCCCCAGCCAGGCGCACAGGTTGATCAGCCACTTCGACGGGTCGTACTGCCACCAGCGGGCCCCGTTGCGGTAGTCCGCCTGAAAAGCGTGGTGAAAGTTGTGGTACCCCTCGCCCCAGGTGAGCAATGCGACCAGGCCGTTGTCTACCGCGGTGTTTTCGTCACTGTAGGGACGCAGGCCCCACCAGTGCGCCAGGGAGTTGATAAAGAAGGTGAAGTGGTGGCTGAGGGCGAGGCGAAGAACACCTGCCAGCAACAGCATGCCGACCACATCCCCGAGTATCAGCCCGAGAAGGAGCGGCAGGCCCAGGTTCAGTGACCACACCAGGGTCCAGTAGTGGCGGTGTTGCCACATCACCACCGGGTCCTTTGTCAGGTCCTTCACCCGTGAATAGTCGGCCTCGCTGGTGGGCCAGTTGCGCAGCATCCAGCCTATGTGGGCGTGCCAGAAGCTTCGCTTGATGGAGTGCGGGTCGCGCTCTACATCATCTACATAGCGATGATGGACGCGGTGACGGGCGCTCCAGTTGTAGATGCTGTTCTGGAGCGCCATGGCTCCGCAAAGCGCCAGGATCACGCGCAAGGGTCCCCGAGCCTTGAAGCTGCGATGCGCCCAGAGCCGGTGATACCCGACCGTGATACCCAGTCCACTCAGCACCATGAAGAGCCCGAAGAACAGCCAGGCAGCACTGCTGAAGCCCTGGGTGAGACCCCACCAGGGTACCAGCGTGATCGCGGCCAGGTTGGTCAGTACAAAGAATATGGCGGTCGACCAGACAATGGGAGGGGAGTGTTCGTACATAGGGAACCCTGTTGGCGGACGGGATGAGCATAGAGGCTCATCCACTCATACAAGCTCCGACCGCCGCCGTGCCAAAAAATGCGCAACATTGGGAAAGATTCATCCCGTTGCCCCTTGGGTTCGCGCCCTTTTTTAACGGCCGATGATCGCTCTGTATGATGGACGCCGCATAAACCGCGGTGCGGCGCGCTACTCAGCATGCCCGTACCGACCTCAATCGCACCACGCTGAATACGACAACAAAGGGAGCCACTGATGGGGTTGGGTGTAGGATTCGTGGTGCTCGCCGCGCTCTTCTGGGGCTTGTCGGGTGGGATCGGCGGTATCTTGATGGCCGAAGGCTGGGATGCCTTTGTGGTCTCGTTCTATCGGGGTGCGATTGGCCTTTTGTTTGTGCTCGCGTGGCTCGCCTGGCGGCCGGGTGGTAGCGGGTTCGGGAATCCAAGGCTGTGGTTCTGGTCGGCCGTCGCCGGCCTTGGCGTGGCGGGTAACTTTGCGTTCTATTTCGTAAGTATCGCGAATGGAAGCGTAGCGGTTGCGGCCACGCTGATGTACACCGCGCCCGTATTTGTCTACATCGTCTCCTTCGCCCTGAAACTGGAAACCCCCACCACACTCAAGTTGGTCGCGATCGCGGTGGTCATGGTCGGCATCGTGATGCTTACCCAGATCTACGACACGGGCGCGGGCGGCGTCACACTCATTGGTGCTGGTGCGGGCATCCTGGCCGGAGTGTCTTACGCGCTGTTCATATTCGGCTTCAAATACGCTGGTTCGCATGGCAGTCCGCAGGCGATCCTCTCGATCGCATTCGGAGTGCTTGTCATTCTGCTGATGCTGCCGGGCGACAACACCCAGATGGTGGCGGTACTCACCACCACGGACTGGCCGTTATTTGCAGCGCTTGGTGTGTTCGGGGCGGGCCTGTCGTTTGCGCTCTACATCAACGGCCTCAAGTACACCGCACCCGCTGTGGCCTCCATCGTCGCGATGATTGAGCCGGTCACGGCCACGCTGTTCGGCGTCGTCGTGCTGCATGAAAGCCTGGCTCTCGTGCAGGTCCTCGGCATGGCCCTGATTCTTGTCACGGTCACCGCGCTTAGCGTCTTCTCTCGCGCCACGCCGCCGGCGTTGGTCAAGGATTCAGAACGGGACTCGGAGGCGTAGTGGGCGCTGGCTGCAAATGCGCCGACCGGTGGCCATAAGCCGCTCGGATACGAGCCATGGTGATCGCCCTCCTGACTGACATCGCAGGCGTACCGCGCCCTGTGGGCTGAGTGGATGGTTCGCTGCTGGCCAGCAGCGTCGGCGCGCGGCCGCGGATCACGGGCGGACCCATGACGAGCCATAGATTACAGGCTCGCGACGATCATACGCAGCCACCACGCATGGTATCGAAAGACGGTGGCCACGGCAGGGCCTAGCAGGGGCTGCGACCGGGGGCGGCGCTTGGCTGCGGTTTCGGACCCATCGCGCTATCGTTGTGGACGACGCGTCCCCCGATGACCGCAAGGTACATACCCGATGCTTGAGTACATCGTGTTGTTCGCCGCTGCGTTTGCGGCTGCGGCCCTTTCCGGTGCCGCCGGGTTCGGGGGTGCGCTACTGCTCCTGCCCCTGCTGGTCGCAACCGTTGGCGTGACACAGGCTGTCCCCCTGCTGACCATCGCACAATTGGTGGGCAACCTCTCCCGGGTGGGCTTCGGCTTCAGCCAGATCCACTGGAAACCCGTCGGGCTTTTCCTGTTGGGGGCGGTACCGCTCAGTATCCTGGGCGCCCTGTCATTCGTTCAATTGCCGCGGGAGCTGGTCACCCGGGCGATTGGCGCCGCCATCCTGCTGTTCGTCGCACTGAAGGTTTTCGGCATCGTGAAGTTCAGGGGCGGCCCGGTGCTTCTGGTGGTCGGCGGCGGGGTCGTCGGGTTCCTGTCGGGGCTGGTGGGCAGTGCCGGGCCGCTCGGCGCGGCCATCTTCCTCTCCCTCGGTCTGCCCCCGGTGGCCTATATCGCCAGCGAGGCGATGACCGCGCTGGTGATGCATGGTGTGAAGACCGTAGTTTATCAGCAGTACATCACGCTGGACCGGGCATTCTGGCTTCTTGCCGCATTGCTGAGTGTCGCGATGATCCTGGGTACCTGGGTGTCCAAACGGGTCATCGAACGCCTGCCTCGGGAGCTGTTCCAGCGCATCGTGGGCGTCTTGCTGGTGGTCATCGCCGGGTACATGCTGATCCATGGCTAGCACCGGGCCCTACCAGAAGTCGCCCGACCCCAGGTACACAATCCGGCAAGGGCCCGCTCAGTCGCGGGGCGGGTGATCCACGGGGAAGTCGAACCTGGTCTCGGGGAAGGGTTCGTTGGCCAGCGTGAAGTGCCTCCACTCCTGGGCGTAGGGCTCGAAGCCCGCTTCCACCATCAGGCGCTGCAGCAGGACGCGGTTCGCGCGCTGCTGTGGTGTGGCGTCGGCCGCGTCTGGCCAGGAGCGGGGGCTGAAGCGGTCGAACCCGGTCCCCATGTCCAGCTCGCTGCCGGTTTCGCGACCAACGAGGGTGACATCGACCGTGGAGCCGCGCGAATGGGTGGACTGCTCCGCGATATAGCCGCGCTCGAACAGCTCGTCCTTGGGCACGTTCGGGTAATAGCGCTCCTGCATCTCCGTTGCGTCCGGATCCGCCGCCCAGCGCGAATGGGTGAAAAGGGACTCCCATTACCCGTGTTTGCCGGGAACGATCCCGCTACGCAGGCGTACCGCGCCCTGTGGGATGAGATCGTGAAGACGGTCAATATCTCGTAACGTTTGGGCGGATTGCGTCACCCCCTTGGGCATCAGGGTTCGTCTTCTCGAAACGTTAGGCGAGGGCGACCGCAATCAATGTTTGTTCCCTCCGCAGGCTTGGCCCAAGGGATGTCTCAAGCCAAGATGGTGATGCCCGCCGATCTTTGGAGTCCACGTTGATGCAAGTTGCCGTATTCAGTACGCAGGCCCATGACCGAGAATTTTTGGCTCCGGCCTTTCAGGAGGCGGGTTTCGAGGCCCGGTTCATCGAGGACAAGCTCGATATGGAAAGTGTGGCCCAGGCCGAGGGCGCGGGGGCGGTATGTGCGTTCGTCAATGATGATCTCGGTGCGCCGGTGCTGGATCGCCTTTCGGAGTACGGAATCCGTGCGATCGCCCTGCGTTGCGCCGGTTGCGACAACCTGGATCGTGAGCATGCCCGAAGCCTGGGCATGCAGTGCGCGCGGGTGCCTGCCTACTCCCCGAATGCGGTTGCCGAACATGCGCTGGCGTTGCTGCTGGCGCTCAACCGCCATATCCCGCAGGCCTGGGCGCGCGTCCGGCAGGGCAATTTCGGCCTGACGGGACTGGTGGGCTTTGATCTGGCGCAGTGCACGGTCGGGGTGATTGGGACCGGCAACATCGGCGCCGCCTTCGCCCGGGCTATGCAGGGGATCGGGTCGCGTGTGCTCGCGTACGACCCGTATCCCAATGCCGAATTGCAGGCGGCGGGGGTCGAATACCGCGAGCTGGAGGATCTGCTGGCAGTCTCTCAGGTGGTGAGTCTGCACTGCCCGTTGACGCCCGAGACCCGCTACCTGATGGACGCGGAACGCATCGCCCGCCTGCCACGGGGGGCCATCCTGATCAATGCCGGTCGCGGGAAGTTGTTGGATACCGACGCTGCCGAGGCGGCGCTGATCTCGGGCCAGTTAGGCGGGTTGGGGCTCGATGTTTACGAGGACGAGGCGGGTCTGTTCTTCTACGACTGGTCGGCGGATGGGCTGCCTGATGAACGTCTGGCGCGCCTAATGCAGCGCGACGATGTGCTGGTCACCGGCCACCAGGCCTTTTTGACTCGCGAGGCCCTGAGCAGCATCGCGCAACAGACCACCGACAATCTGCGTGCCATGCTTGAAGACCCGACGGCGGGCGCGATGCTCGACGGCCGGATCGTGTAGCAACTCGTCATCACGAGAAGCGCAGCGACGTGGTGATCTCCAAGCCGCGGGTCCCGGCCCGTGGGTTGCCACAACGTGTCTTCGATGACGAGCCGCTCTCGTGCCTCCCCGCCCTGTACCAAGCCCTACAGCAAGAGCTGATACCCGGCGCCGAGGGCGGCGCATACAAGAATTAGAGGGATGATGCCGACCCGGAAACGGGCCAGGGCAACAAATGCGGCAATCCCCAGCAGGGCGGAGAACCACTCGAAGGCGCCGTCAAAGCCGGCGGGCCAGAGGACGTGCCAGGTGAAGAACACGGCCAGGTTCACAATCACGCCGACGACAGCCGCGGTAATCCCGGTCAATGGGCCGGTGAAGTGCAGATCGCCCCGGGTCCGTTCGACCAGCGGCGCGCCGATCAGGATGAACAGGAACGACGGCAGGAAGGTGAAGAAAGTCGCGACCAGCGCCCCGAGCAGCGCGGCCAGAAATACCTGATCTGGGCCGAGAAAGGCCTGTGTCCAGCCGCCGATGAAGCCGACGAACGTGACGACCATGATCAGGGGCCCCGGCGTGGCCTCGCCCAGGGCCAGGCCGTCGATCATCTGGGTCGGGCTCAGCCAGCCATAGGTCTCCACCCCACCCTGATACACATAGGGCAGCACCGCGTACGCGCCGCCAAAGGTGACCAGCGCGGTCTGGGTAAAAAACTGGCCCATGCGGGTCAGCGTGGCGTCCCAGCCGAACACCGCGAGCAACGCGCCGAATACGGCGGCCCACAGGCCCAGGCCCACCACCAGAAATCGTACGACTCGCAGCCAGCGAAACTGCATCCAGGGGGCGGGCGGCGTGTCGTCGTCCACCACCGCCGGGCCGCGGGTCTCGTGGGCGCCGTCACCGTGGGATTCGCCGCCACGAAAGCGCTCCGGCCACACACGGCTGCCCAGCCAGCCGAGGATGCCGGCCGCGATGATGATGTACGGGAACGGGATATTGAGCGCGAAGATGGCCAGGAAGGCCGCGATCGCCATCAACCACAGCAGGCCATTGTTGAGTACCCGTCCGCCGATGCGCCAGCCGGCGTACACGATGATCGCGACCACCGCCGGCTTGATGCCATAGAACACGGCCTCCACCGCCGGTACATCGCCAAAGGCCAGATAGACCCAGGACAGCCCGGTGATCAGGAGCAGCGACGGCAGGATGAACAGTAAGCCTGCCATCAGCCCGCCAAAGGTGCCGTGCAGCAGCCAGCCGAGATAGGTGGCGAGTTGTTGGGCCTCCGGTCCGGGCAGCACCATTGCGTAGTTGAGCGCGTGCAGGAAACGCTTCTCCGAGACCCAGCGGCGGCGCTCCACGAACTCGTCGTGCATCATGCCGATCTGTCCGGCCGCGCCCCCGAAGCTGATAAACCCGAGTTTCAGCCAGTAGCGAAAGGCTTCGCCGCGTGTCGGCGCCGGGGGCCGTTCGGCGGAGCTTGGTTGTGGCTCATGGGGCTCGGTCATTGGATTCTTTCGCTGAGGGTGAGCGGTGCGAGCCCGTCACCATTAAAAAGGCCCGGCGCCTTGCGGGGCCGGGCCGGAGACTGCAGAGGGCGCTGGATCAGCCCTCGTTGTGGTAGCCGGTAATGCGCTCCACTTCATTCTTCGCGCCCAGGATCACCGGCACGCGCTGGTGGATGCCCTCGGGGCTGATGTCTATGATGCGCTGGCGGCCGGTGGTGGCGGCGCCGCCGGCCTGCTCAATGATGAAGCTCATCGGGTTGGCCTCGTACATCAGACGCAGCTTGCCGGCCGTGCCCTTGGCCTGCATCTTGGTGTCCATCGGATACAGGAACACGCCGCCGCGCGACAGGATGCGGTGCACTTCGGCCACCATGGAGGCGACCCAGCGCATGTTGAAGTCCTTGCCGCGTTCCCCTTCCTTGCCGGCCAGACATTCGTCGATGTAGCGCTTGACCGGGGCCTCCCAGAAGCGGCTGTTGGACATGTTGATCGCGAATTCCTGGGTGTCTTCCGGGATTTGCACGCTGTCCTTGGTCAGCAGGAACTCACCGAAGTCCTTGTCCAGGGTGAACATCTTCACGCCCTGGCCGGTGGTCATCACCATCATGGTGGACGGGCCGTACAGGCAGTAGCCGGCGGCAACCTGCTTGGTGCCCGGCTGCAGGAAGTCCTCGGTCTTGGGATCGGTGACGCCTTCCGGGGCCTTCAGGATGGAAAAGATGGTGCCGACGGAGACATTCACGTCGATGTTGGAGGAACCGTCCAGCGGGTCGAACAGGACCAGGTAGTGGCCGCGCGGCTCGTTGGCCGGCATCTCGCAGATCTCGTCCATCTCTTCGGAGGCGAGGCCGGCGGCATGGCCGTTGTGGCTCAGGCTCTCGATGAACACCTCGTTGGTGATGATGTCGAGCTTCTTCTGCGTCTCGCCCTGCACGTTCTCGGAGCCGGCGGAGCCGAGCACGCCGACCAGATCACCCTTGTCGACGAGGTTGGAGATCTTCTTGCAGGCCACGGAGATATCGTTCAGCAGACCGGTAAATTCGCCGGTCGCGCCCTGGATGCCGCGCTGGGTTTCGATGATGCAGTTGGTCAGAGTGGTACCGATATGCATGATGCAATCCTGATGCTGTTGTGAATGAGGGCGACGCCGCGCGCTTGGGGTGCACAGGCACCTTGACGGGGCGAGCAGCCCCGGCGCGTCGGGTGTCAAAGGCGGCATAGTGTAGCAAAAGCACCCGGAGAGGCCGATCCGCCGCATTCGTCCGCCTGGCATTGAACCTGCAGGGCATCCGGGATGAAACTGAAAAAGGAGGGTTCGCATGCCGCAGAACGCGTTATATGCCCAGTCCGGTGGAGTAACCGCCGTCATCAACGCCAGCGCCTGGGGCGTGATTGAGGCGGTGCGGGGCCACCCGGCCCACTTTGGCAAAATCTATGCGGCGCGTGATGGGATCCTCGGCGTACTGCGCGAAGAGATTATCGATCTCGACCAGGAAGACCCGCTAACCCTGGCCGCGCTGCGCCATACGCCGGGCGGGGCCTTCGGCTCCTGCCGCTTCGATCTGGGCGACCCGGACAAGGATCCGGAGCAATACGAGCGCCTGGTGGAGGTCTTCCGTGCCCACGACATCGGTACGTTTTTCTACAACGGCGGCGGTGGTTCCATGGATACCGCGCTGAAGATCGCCAAGATGGGTGATCGCATGGGCTTCCCGATCAAGGCGATCGGTGTTCCCAAGACCATCGATAACGACTTGGCGGTGACCGATTCCAGCCCCGGATTCGGCTCCGCCGCCAAGTTCATCGCCACGGCCGTGCGTGAGGCCAGCCTTGACGTGGAGTCCATGCACACCAGCTCCACGAAGGTCTTCGTGATGGAGGTGATGGGTCGGCATGCCGGATGGCTTGCAGCCGCCGCGGCTCTGGCCCAGGAGTTCGACGGCCAGCCGCCGATGCTGATCCTGTTTGCCGAGATTCCGTTCGACCAGGATGACTTCCTCGAGCACCTGAACCGCACCATCGAGCGCCATGGCTACTGTGTGGTGGTGGTCTCGGAAGGGCTCAAGAACCCGGATGGCGGTCTGTTCTCGGTGGCCCAGGACCATGACGTCTATGCCTACACTCAGCTTGGCGGAGCGGCGCCGCGTCTGGCCGAGCTGATCCGCGAAAAGACTGGGCACAAGCTGCATTGGGCGGTAGTGGACTACATCCAGCGTGCCTCGCGGCACATCGCCTCGAAGGTGGACGTCGAGCAGGCCTACGGGTGCGGTCGTGCGGCCGTGGAGGGCGTCGTCGCCGGCGAGGATGCCTTCATGCCGATTATTCGGCGCGACTCGGATGACCCCTATCGTTGGAGTATCGGCTTTACGCCGCTGGAAACCGTGGCGGATATCGAGCAGGGCATGCCGCGCAGGTTCATCACCCCGGATGGCTACGGCATTACCCAGGTCGCGCGTGGTTATCTGCGTCCGCTGATCCAAGGCGAGGATGCGCCGCCGTTCGAGCGCGGACTCCCCTGCTACCCGCGCATTCGGGGCGAGCTCCTGCCGAAGAAATGCCCGCCGTTCGAGGTTAAGACAGAATGATCGTCGAGCGAAAGCGTTAGGTGCTGCAGCAGCCGCCACCGTCCTTTTGAATGGGCGGGCAGGGGACGGTGCCGTAGGAACAGAACACGCAGCAGTCCCCGGGCAGCGGTTTCAGCAGCGACCCGCAGCCCGAGCACTCGTAAAACCACTGGCAGGCGTCGGTGGGCATCGATTCCGACTTCTGGTGCCCGCATTCCGGGCAGGTCAGGATTGAATTCAGCTGGGTTTCGTTCATTTCCGTTTCAGTTCGGTTTGGGAGAATGGGCCTATAACCGCCTGGTGGCGTGGCCAAAAAAACCGCGTCAGATACCCGGAAACGGCACGAATTCCACCAGTTTGCGTCCAACAAATGACGAGCCCGCGCAAGACGGGCCCAGAATCCACTACTGGATGGAGGACATCATGCAATCGCGAATCCTGAATCGCACCCTCGCCTTGACCGCTGCCAGCGTCCTGGCCGCGGCTTTCGTGGCCCCCGGTCAGGTCGCTGCCCAGGGAGCCTATTTTGCCCCTGCGGATGGCTCGCCGGACGAGGTGACCTTTGAATACCGCATGCGCGAGTACGGCTGTGCCAACGTGCGCGGCCAGTGGCGGGCGACCAACAATACCGACGACTGGCTGGAAGTGAGGGTGACCAAGATCGCCTACAACTGTCCCGGCGATCTGGAGGACGACGTCCGTACCTCCACTCGAGTTTGGCGCACCCTCGGCCCTGGTGAAACGCAAGAACGGACCCGCGACGACTCGGTCTGTGGTGGGGCCTGGGCACGTGGAGTCGAGGTCCAGGAGTACGAAGTGAATGTGATCGACCCGCCGGACGAAAGCTAGTCTTGTGACCAAGCGCAAACGGGGCGGGGTTCCGCCCCTCCTAGGGAGACGCTGATTGAATCGCACGTCCGCGTTGGTGCCCCCTGTTTTCCGAGACAAGGCGCGTCGTGTAGCGGGTAGTGGTTCTACCCGCCCGTTTCTGATGGATTCGGGGCGCAACGCAGGATCGGGGAACAGGGGGCACCAACCCGACAAGTGATTGAAAGAGCGGGCTCGGCCGCCCGTTGTTGATCAAAAACGGGCGCGCGCACAGCGTTGCGGTTCCCTTGTGCAGAATGACTGCACGGCAGTCACCGCGCCTTGTTCGCACGCAAAAGCGACTCGAGCGCGGACGTGCGATTCAATCAGCGTCTCCCTAGCGTGACGCCGGCCGCGATTTTGTTGTCGCGGCCGGTTTTTTTGTCGCCCTGGCGCGCTACACTTTGAGCTGTCATTCACCGCGTTCCAGGAGCCTTCTAATGCGCATTGTTTTGTCCCGTCGAGTCCTCTCTGCACCTGCGGCCTTCCTGGTCGCGTTGGCCCTGACCCTGCTGCCCGCGACGCCCGCATTCGCCGAAGTCGGCATGCTGGACACCGGGAGCATGATCCAGCAGGCCAGCGCGGACGATACCCGCGCCCAGCTATTGGAGCAGCTCAATGACGCCGAGGTCCGCGCCAAGCTGGTCGAGATGGGCGTGGATCCCGAGCGCGCGGAGCAGCGCATTGCACGGCTGACCCCTGACGAGCTCGCCCGACTCGAGGCCCACATGGAGACTGATCCGGCCGGTGCTGCTGGCAGCGTTCTCGGTGTGGTCGCCATCGTGTTTGTGGTGTTCGTGATCCTGGACGCGGTGGGCGTGACCGACATCTTCTCGTTCGTGGGCCCGGCCCGCGCGAATCGCTAGCCCGACGATGACCTCGATCCAACCACGGCGAGCCCCCGGGCTCGCCGTTCTTGTTATGGGCTTGGTCCTGGTCACTCTCGTGGTAAGCGGGTGCGCCACGGCACCGCAAAGCGCGGGCCTGGCGAGCGAACGCCCGGCGGATCTGCCGACGCGTGTCGAGCTGACGGACACGCCCTTCTTTCCCCAGGACGACTATCAGTGTGGCCCCGCCGCCCTGGCCACGGCCCTGAATGCCCGCGGTATCGACGCCGAGCTGGAGGACTTGATCGACGAGGTCTATATCCCCGCCCGCCAGGGCAGCCTGCAGGCGGAAATGCGCGCGGCGGTGCGCGCACGTGACCAGGTCGCCTACCGGATCGAGCCCCAGATGGAGACCATCCTGCGCGAGGTCGCGGCCGGTAATCCGGTGGTGGTGTTCCAGAATCTCGGGGTCGCCCTGATCCCGGAATGGCACTTCGCGGTGGTGATCGGCTATGACCTGGAGGACCAGGAGCTCTTCCTCCGCAGCGGGCCCATCCAGCGCCACGTGAATTCCTTCGCGCGCTTCGAGCGCACCTGGGCGCGGGGTGAACGCTGGGCCTTTCTGGTGATGGCGCCGGATACCCTGCCGGCCACTGCGACCCCTTTGCGCTGGCTGCGGGCGGTCAACGAGCTGGAGCAGACAGGCCGTCTCGGGGCCGCCGCCACGGGCTACGAAACCGCGATGGAGCGCTGGCCGGACGAACCGATCCCCTATGTGGGCCGCGCCAATGTCGCGTTTGCTCAGGGCGATCTGTCCACGGCGGAGGATGCCCTGCGTGCGCTCGTCGAGCGCGATCCCGCCCGGCACGAAGGCTGGAACAACCTGGCGCATGTACTGGTCGCCCGCGAGTGTGGCGAGCAGGCGCGGGAGGCCGCGAGTTGTGCGGCGGCGCTGGCGGAGCCGGATGCCTACGCCCGCACCCTTGGGCTTGCGGCAGAGGCGCCGGATGGCGGGAGCGAGTGCCGCGCCCTGCCCCCTTGTGCCGCACCCCTCGGGGCACGTGCAGATTAATCAGGATCTGCCGGCGCGGCGATGGAATCCTTAGTCCTCGCGAGTCACGCGGCGGCGCGGCGATCCGCCCGGCATCTCGCTGGAATCTCCCGAGATTGCCGCGCTGCGCTCGTCTTGACCGTTCCCACAAAACGCCGCCAGGGTGATGGTCAGGCCTTGCGTTTTTCCAGGGTCTGTTCGGCGTGTTTCAGCACCAGCCCCAGGTTCTGTTTTTCGACGTCGGTGACCTGTGGGTCGTTCTTGACGGCCTGCCGCAGGTGTTCGACCAGCTGCGCCAGCTCGTCGCGCGAGATCTGGTGAAAATTGAAGCCGCCGCCGTAGCGGGTCTCCAGTTGATCCCAGTAGTCGGCAAGCGGGGGGCGGTAGTCGTCAGTCATCGGGCAATCCTTGGTTCGGGCAGCGGGCGTGGGACGTATTTTGTCTGCTCGCGGTGCTTGGGGTCTAATGGGGGTTTCCCCGGCCGGCCTTTCGTCCATGTCCGTAACTGCCATTTACCCCGGTACCTTCGATCCGATCACCCACGGCCACACCGATATCGTGCGGCGGGCCGCGCGGTTGTTTGATCGGGTGGTAGTCGCGGTGGCGGCCAATCCCAACAAGGGGCCGGCCTTTCCGCTGGAGACCCGCGTCGCCCTGGTCAAGGAGGCGGTGGGTGACATCCCCGGCGTGGAGGTGCAGGGCTTCGACGTGCTGCTCGCCCACTTCGTGCATCAGCAGCAGGCCAATGTCATTCTACGTGGGCTGCGTGCGGTGTCGGACTTCGAGCACGAATTCCAGCTGGCGGCGATGAACCGGCAGCTGGCCCCAGAGGTCGAAACCTTGTTCTTGACCCCGGCGGAGGAATACAGCTTTGTCTCCTCCAGTCTGGTACGGGAAATCGCCCGCTTGGGCGGGGACGTCTCAAAATTCGTAAGCCCCGGCGTGGCGCGGATGCTGGCTGGTCACAACGGTGACGAAGCCTGACCCTGCCGGGCTTTCGCCACTGACTCGACGAGGAATGCCCCATGGCCCTGATGATCACCGATGAATGCATCAACTGCGATGTCTGCGAGCCCGAGTGCCCGAACGAGGCCATCTACCCGGGGGACGAGATTTACGAGATCGATCCGAACCTGTGCACCGAGTGCGTAGGGCACTTCGACGAGCCGCAATGCCAGGACGTCTGCCCAGTGGACTGCATCCCGCTGGATCCGGATCGCAAGGAGACCCGCGAACAGCTGCAGGCCAAATACGAAGCCTTGATGGCGGCCAAGTAAGCCGCGCTATGCGTTGGCATCGTCCCCTGCTGGTTGCGGCTACTCTGGTCGCGTTTTTCCTGGCGGCCCCGCTGGCGCTGGCGGGGCCTGGGCAGCATGCGGTGGCGACGGCTCACCCGGCTGCAACGGCGGCGGGGGAGCGCGTGCTGCGGGACGGCGGGAATGCCTTTGATGCCGCCGTCGCCATTACCGCCGCGCTGGGCGTGGCCGAGCCCTACGGCTCCGGTCTGGGTGGCGGCGGTTTCTTCCTGCTGCATGAGGCGGACTCCGGCCGCAGCATCATGGTCGATGCCCGCGAAACGGCCCCTGCCGAGGCGGACCGCGACATGTACCTGGACGCGGACGGCGACGTGATCGACGGGCTGTCGCTGGATGGCGTGCTGGCGGCCGGGATCCCCGGTATGCCGGCGGGGCTGGATCACATCGCTGGGGCCTACGGGCGGCTGTCACTGGCGGACAGTCTGGCACCGGCGATTGAGCTCGCCGAAGACGGAGTGGTGGTCAGCGGGCGCTATCTGCAGATGGCGGGCTTTCGCCACCAGGCCCTGCGGGACGGCGCGGCCGCCCGGGATGTGTTTCTGGTGGATGGCAGCCTCCCGGACGAAGGCGCCACGCTGCGCCAGCCCGATCTGGCCGCCACGTTGCGGCTCCTGGCCGACCGGGGGCGGGATGGTTTTTACCAGGGAGACCTGGCACAGACCCTGGTAGAGGGCGTGCGCAAGGCCGGCGGCATATGGACGCTGGACGACCTGGCGGGCTACGAGGTGGTCGAGCGCGAACCCGTGCGTCTCGCCTATCGCGATGCCGAGATCACCACGGCCTCCCCGCCGTCTTCCGGTGGGGTCGCGATTGGCCAGATCCTGAACATCCTCGCGTTCTATGACCTTGAAGCCCTGGCGCCGGACATGCGTGCGCACCTGATCATCGAGGCGATGCGTCGGGCGTATCGTGATCGCGCCGAGTACCTGGGCGACCCGGATCACGTCGACATGCCGCTGGACCGTTTGCTGTCGGAGGACTATGCGGCCGGCCTGCGCGCAACGATCCATCCCGACACCGCCACGCCGAGCCGCTTTCTGCCCTTGTCGGTGGAGCCGCAGGCCGACCTCCCGGACGTCATGGATACCGAGAGCCGCCAGACCACCCACTTCTCGGTGATGGATGCCGATGGCAACCGGGTGGCGGCGACCCTGACGCTGAACTACCCGTTCGGGTCTGGCTACATGGTCCCCGGCACCGGCGTACTCCTGAACAACGAAATGGACGACTTCTCGGCCAAGCCGGGCGAGCCGAATGCCTATGGCCTGGTCGGGTTCGAGGCGAATGCCATCGCCCCGCAGCGGCGCCCGCTGTCGAGCATGAGCCCAACCTTCGTCGAGACTGGGGATCGCGTCGCGATCCTCGGCACCCCGGGTGGCAGTCGCATCATCACCATGGTGCTGCACGGTGTGCTCGGCATCATCGAGGGGGATTCCGTCAGTGACGTGGTCGCGGCCCCGCGTTATCACCACCAGTACCTGCCGGACCGGGTGGAACACGAGACCGGGGCCTTCGATGCCGAACTCCGCGGCCAGCTCGTCTCGCGTGGCCATCAGCTGTTACCCCAGGTGCGCCCGTTCGGCGATATGCACGCCATCCTGTGGGAGCGTTCCGCCGACCGTCTGGAGGCCGCCTCCGATCCGCGGGGCGAGGGCGAGGCGCGCGTCTTCCAGCTGCAGTAATCGAAGCCCTTCGGGTACCCGTCATTGCGAGCGCAGAGCGGCAATCGTTGAGCCAGTCTCGAGCAGGTCGCCATGTCGTTGCGCGACTCGCGATGACGGGCTGGATCTGGGCACTGAACGAAGAATCGGACGTTCGCCAGTGGTGGGATTTGTCTGAAAGTCATCCACGCAAAAAGCCGCGCCCCGGTACCGGGGCGCGGCTTTGCGATTCACTGCCAACCGGGCCGGCTGGGCCAGCCCGCAAGCCTGGGGCTTAGCCCTGGGCCAGGTCGCGGATGCGGGCGTTCAGGCGGCTCTTGTGGCGAGCCGCCTTGTTCTTGTGCACCAGGCCCTTGCTGACGGTCTTGTCGATCACCGGCACCGCCTGCTTGTAGGCCTCGGCCGCGGCCTGGGCATCGCCCTTGTGCAGCGGCTTGAGCACGGCCTTCATGGCCGAACGGAAACGGGAGCGCAGCGCCATGTTGTGGGCGCGGTTCTTGACCGCCTGACGGGCCCGCTTACGGGCAGAAGCAATATTTGCCAAAGTACTTCCCTCGCGTTGAATCGCTAGGTTCCGGAAAAGGCGGCGAGCATACCGAAAATGCAGATGCCGGGTCAACCAGAACGATCGTGCTGTTGAGGATGGTGTCGGCCCGCAGAAGCGTCTACTGTGTAAGAAAAAGGCCACGAAAAGGAGCGCGCCATGTTTTCTGTCTCCCTGCAACAGCCCCGCACTCACGCCACCGGGATTGGAGTTGGCATGCTGTTGACCGCATTGCTGATTGCCAGTCTGGCGTTCATGCCGCAGGCCAAGGCGTTCGAGCCAGAAGCCAAGGTCGTCTACCACGCGGACTTTGCTGATCCACGTCGGTTCTCCGCGATGCTGACCAGCATCAACAACATGATGACGTACTACCAGGATGAGTTCATGGATGTGGACGTGCGCATCGTGTTCGTGGCCCACGGCATCCGCTTCCTGACCGACGACAACCTGGCCGATACCCCGTTCGAGGCCGATGAGGAGCTGAAGGAAGAGCGCGAGACCCTGCGCGGTCGGCTGATGAGTCTGGCCTCCACGCATGGTGTGCAGCTGGAATTGTGCGAGATCACTCGCTCACAGATCGGGCTTGACGAAGACCTGATCTATGATCACGTGAACTTCGTGCCCTCCGGTGTGGTGCGCGTCGCGGAGCTGCAGAACGAGGAAGGCTTCGCCTACATCAAGATCGAGTGATCGTTACGCGTGCTCGTGAACACAAGCCCCGCTTCGGCGGGGCTTTTTTGTGTCACCACGAAGCACACGAAGACACGAAGGGGGTCAAGGGCGTTTGCATCACAGAGGGAATAGAGGACACGGAGAAACTCCGCGAAGAGGGGCAGGATGTGACGAGCGCAGCGCATCACATCTTGTCGCTATTGAGGACGTCATCGCGAGGAGCGAGGCGACGTGGTGATCGGGTTGGGATCCCCTCCAGTGCTACCCAAAAGATTGCCGCGCTGCGCTCACAATGCCAGCCCTATCAATCCAGCCCTTCTCTTCTTACCTCCCCACCTTCCTGTAAATCGCCCTGGCCTTCTCCGTGCCCTCTGTGTTCTCCGTGGTCAAAAAAGCCTAGCCCAGGACTTCCAGCTTGGCGAAGCCGAGGACCAGCCACTTGGAGCCGGCGTGGGCAAAGTTCACCTGGACGCGGGCTGAGTTGCCGGAGCCCTCGAACTGGGTGATCAGGCCCTCGCCGAATTTCGCGTGGTGGACGCGGGCCCCGATGGCGAGCCCGGCAGCGCTTGCTTCGTGGGCCTGCGCATCCATAGTGCCGAAACCCTCGGCGGCTTTGCGCCGGCTGGCGGCGAAGCGCCCGGCGCCATACGGGGAGGCCTGCGGGCGTAGCACCTCCAGGGCGCCTTCCGGGATCTCGTTGATAAAGCGCGAGGCGACGTTGTAGGACTCGCGGCCGTACAGGCGCCGGGTCTCGGCGTGGATCAGGTACAGCTCCTTCTCCGCGCGGGTCATGCCGACGTAGGCCAGGCGGCGTTCCTCTTCCAGGCGCCCGGGCTCTTCCAGTGAGCGGGCGTTGGGGAACAGGCCTTCTTCCATCCCGGTGAGGAATACCAACGGGAACTCCAGGCCCTTGGCCGAATGCAGGGTCATCATTTGCACCGCGTCCTCATGCGGGTCGGCCGCGCCCTCGCCGGCTTCCAGCGCGGCGTGGGCGAGGAACTCGGTCAGCCGATTGCCCTCGCCTTCCTCGCTCTCGGCGGTGGACTCCATGTCGAAGGCGCGCGCGGCGCCCACCAGTTCGTCCAGGTTCTCCAGACGTGCCTCGCCGCGCTCGCCCTTCTCTTTCTTGTAGTGCTCGCGCAGCTCAGCGCGGGCGATCGCCTGTTCCACCTGGTCGGCCAGTGGCTGGCGCGGGAGCTCCTGCTGCAGGGTGCGCACCAGCTGCACGAACCCGGCGACCGCGTTGCGGGCGCGGCCCGGCAGGGCGTCGGCATCCACAGCCTGCGTCGCAGCCTGCAGCAGGCTGGTATCGGCGGCCTGTGCGGCCTGACGCAAGCCCTCCAGGGTCTTCTCGCCAATCCCGCGCGGCGGTTGGTTGACCACACGCAGGAAGGCGGCGTCGTCATCGCCGTTGCCGGCCAGGCGCAGGTAGGCCAGGGCGTCACGGATCTCCTGGCGTTCGAAGAAGCGCAGGCCGCCATAGACGCGATAGGGCATGCGGCGGGCGATGAAGGTCTCTTCCAGCACGCGCGACTGGGCGTTGGAGCGGTAGAGGACCGCGCACTCGCGGTACAGCCCGCCCTGGTCCACGTGGCGGGCGATGGTCTCGGCGATGAAGCGTGCCTCTTCCTGCTCGTTCAGCGCGGTGTACAGCCGTACCGGTTCGCCTTCCTTGTCCTCGGTCCACAGCTCCTTGCCCAGGCGTCCGGAGTTGTGCCGGATCAGGGCATTGGCGGCGTTCAGGATATTGGCACTGGAGCGATAGTTCTGTTCCAGACGCACCACCTGGGTGCCGGGGTAGTCCTTCTGGAAGTGCTGGATGTTCTCGATCTTCGCGCCGCGCCAGCCATAGATCGACTGGTCGTCGTCGCCGACTGCGAACACCGGGCTGTCGCCGGCCAGCAATCGCAGCCAGGCGTACTGGATGTCGTTGGTGTCCTGGAACTCGTCGACCAGCACATGGCGAAAGCGCGTGCGGTAGTGCTCCAGCAGGGCCTTGTTGTCGCGCAACAACTCCAGCGAGCGCAGCATCAGCTCGGCGAAGTCCACTACCCCGGCGCGCTCGCAGGCCTGCTGGTAGGTGGTGTAGATGCGCACCCACTGGCGCGCCACCGGATCGCCGGTATCCGGCAGGTGTTCCGGGCGCGAACCCTCGTCCTTGCGCGCGTTGATGTACCACTGCGCCTGCTTCGGCGGCCAGCGCGCCTCGTCCAGCTCCAGGCCGCGCAGCACGCGCTTGACCATGCGCAGCTGATCGTCGGAGTCGAGGATCTGGAAACTCTGCGGCAGTTTCGCCTCCTGCCAGTGCTGGCGCAGCAGCCGGTGCGCCAGCCCATGGAAGGTGCCAACCCACAGGCCTGTGGCCGGATGTCCCAGCAGGGTCTCGATCCGCCCGCGCATCTCGGCCGCCGCCTTGTTGGTAAAGGTAACCGCCAGCAGGCTGTGCGGGGCCACGCCTTCCACGCCGATCAGCCAGGCAATGCGGTGCACCAGTACGCGGGTCTTGCCGGAGCCGGCTCCGGCCAGGACCAGTACCGGTTGCGGTGGGGCGGCCACGGCCTCGCGCTGGGCCGGGTTCAGGGAATCGAGCAGGGGGGAGACATCCATGCGCGAATGGTAGGGAAACCCGGCCGGAATCGCACGTTCGGCACGCGGGCCGTGTGCCTTCGGCAGGGCAAACGCGCTACTCTCGGAGACAGACTTCTTTCGACACGCAGGAACCTCACGTGTCGATCAGGTCCCAAGGGTAGGCGCATCAGGAATGGGAAGACCGCGAATGAACGAGATGCCATCCCGGCACCGGCTGGACAGCCCCGTTTCCGGCCAGGAACTGCACCCGGACAACCTCGCCTTCGCCGAGGGGCTGCTGGAAAGCTACCGCGAAGACCCCGATTCGGTTCCGCCGGCCTGGGCCGATTACTTTCGGTCCCTGGAGGGTGCGGCACGTCCGGAGCGTCGCCGCCGCTCCACCGATCGGCCGGATCTCGCCCACGAGCAACTGCAGATCCGCGTCCTGCAGTTCATTAATGCGTACCGTTATCTCGGCCACTTTGGTGCCCGCCTGGATCCGCTGGAGCGCGAGTCCCCGGAGCCGCCGCGGGAACTAAGCCGCGAGCACCACGGGCTGGATCAGGTGGGGCCGGATGTCACGTTCGATCCCGGTTCGCTGTTTATCGATGGCCGGGTGTCTCTGGATACCATCGAGCGGGTCTTGAAGGAGACCTACTGCGCCAGCATCGGCGCGGAATATATGCACATCATGGCCACCGACGAGAAGCGCTGGCTGCAGGAGCGTCTGGAGTCGGCGCACGGCCAGTTCGGTTTTGACGGTGATACCCGCCTGGCCATCCTTGAGCGCCTGACGGCCGCCGAGGGTCTGGAGCGCTATCTGCACCGGCGCTACGTCGGGCAGAAGCGTTTTTCCCTGGAGGGTGCGGAGAGCCTGATCCCGCTGTTGAATGCCCTGGTCCAGCGCGGTGGCGCGCGCGGGTTGCAGGAGCTGGTGGTGGGCATGGCGCACCGCGGGCGCCTGAACGTGCTGGTCAACCTGTTCGGCAAGTCTCCGGAGGAGTTGGCCAACGAGTTCGAGGGCCGGCCGCGCGACGACCGCGGCACCGGGGATGTGAAATACCACATGGGCTTTTCCTCGGACCTCGAGACCCCCGGTGGGGCGGTCCATCTGGCCCTGGCGTTCAATCCCTCGCACCTGGAGATCGTGACCCCGGTGGTCGAGGGCTCGGTGCGCGCCCGCCAGGTGCGCGTGGGCGACCGCAAGGGCAATCGGGTGATGCCCGTGGTGATCCATGGCGACGCCGCCTTTGCCGGGCAGGGCGTGGTCATGGAAACCCTGAACATGTCCCAGACCCGGGGCTTCTCCACCAAGGGCACCGTGCACGTGGTGGTAAACAATCAGATTGGCTTTACAACATCGACGCTGAAGGATGCGCGTTCGACGCATTATTCGACCGATGTCGCCAAAATGGTGAATGCACCCATTCTGCACGTGAATGGCGACGACCCCGAGGCGGTGGTGTTCGTGACCCAGATCGCGCTCGATTACCGCATGCGCTTCGGCAAGGATGTGGTGATCGATCTCGTCTGCTATCGCCGCCAGGGCCATAACGAGGCGGATGAACCAGCGGCGACCCAGCCGCGCATGTACCACCGTATCCGCGAACTGCCGACGACCCGTGAGCGCTATGCCAAGCGCCTGATCCGTGATGGCCTGACCACCGAGGATGCGCAGGAACAGGCCGTGGAGGACTATCGCGGTCGCCTGGACGCGGGTCAGCCGGTGGCACTGTCCCTGCTGCGCGAGCGCAACGGCCATGCCAGCTCCTCGACCAATTGGGGCCCCTACGTGAATCAAACCTGGGACCAGGACGTGGATACCGGTGCCCCCGCCGACCGCCTGGCGCGCACCCTGGAACAGCTTTCGACGTCCCCGGAGGGTTTTCGTCCGAATGACCGGGTGCAGAAGATCCTGGAGGCGCGCGTGGCCATGGCGCGCGGCGAGCAGCCGCTGGACTGGGGCGCCGCCGAGACCCTCGCCTATGGCGCGCTGATCCAGGATGGCTACCGCATTCGCCTGTCCGGGCAGGACTCCAGCCGTGGCACCTTCTTCCATCGCCATGCCGTGCTGCATGATCAGGAGACCGGCAAGGCGATCGTCCCGCTGCGCCGCCTGGACCCGGATCATCCGCGTTTCCTGGTGATCGATTCGCTGCTCTCCGAGGAGGGTGTGCTGGCCTTCGAATACGGCTACGCGACGGCGGCGCCCGAGGCCCTGGTGATCTGGGAGGCGCAATTCGGCGACTTCGTGAACGGCGCCCAGGTGGTAATCGACCAGTTCATCTCCTCCGGCGAGCAGAAATGGGGGCGTCTGTCCGGGCTGACCCTGTTGCTGCCCCATGGCTACGAGGGCCAGGGACCGGAACACTCTTCGGCGCGCCCGGAGCGCTTCCTGCAACTGGCTGCGCAGGAGAACATGCAAGTCTGCGTGCCCACCACACCGGCGCAGATGTTCCACCTGCTGCGCCGGCAGATGTTGCGCCCCTACCGCAAGCCACTGATCGTGATGACCCCCAAGAGCCTGCTCAGGCACAAGGATGCGGTGTCTGGTCTCGATGCGCTGGCCAGCGGGCAGTACCAGACGGTGATCGACGACGCCGGTGTCGAGGACCCCGGCAAGATCAAACGCGTGCTGATGACCAGTGGCCGGATCTTTTATGATCTGGCCGCCCGCCAGTCCGAGGGTGAACACACCGATACCGCGATCCTGCGCCTGGAGCAGTGCTACCCCTTCCCCGAAGAGCGTATGACCACGCTGCTCGGTCGCTACCCGGAGGCGGACGAATTCGTCTGGGTCCAGGACGAGCCGGAGAACCAGGGCTATCTGGAGTTTGTCGCCCCGCGCATTAACCCGTTGCTGGCGGTGCGTGGCCAGACCCTGCACGCGGTCGCTCGGCCCCCGGCCGCCGCACCGGCCGTTGGTTATCCCGAGGTGCACAAGGCGCAGCTGAAGGATTTGCTCGAGCGCGCGTTTGGCCCGATCAGTTCGCGTGACACCCCGCACCCCACACCCTGAACATTCGACACTGAAGCACAGCACAAGGAAGCGAGATGGCATCCGATCGCACCCCGATCCAGGTCCCGGAACTCCCCGAATCGGTCGCCGACGCGACCGTGATTGCCCTGCACAAGAAGGCCGGTGATTCCGTCAAGCGCGATGAGCTCATCGCGGAGCTCGAGACCGACAAGGTGGTTCTCGAGGTCTCGGCGCCCAGCGCGGGCACCCTGGTCGAACTTTCCGCCAGCGAGGGTGACGTCGTGAAGGCCGATGCGATCCTCGGCTACCTGGGGCCGGCCGAAGCAACCCCAGCGGACGCCGACGACGAGGAGACCACCGACGAGACCTCGCCTGTGAAGGCATCGACGCCCGCCGCGACCTCGAAGTCCGAGACCGCGACGGATGGGGGTGAGCCGGAATCAGCTGGCAGTCCGCCCCCGCCATCGCCGTCCATCCGCCGTCTGCTACAGGAGGCCGGGCTGCGGGCCGAGGAGGTCGAGGGCACGGGCGAGGATGGGCGCATCCAGCGCGAGGACGTGGAGCGCGCCCGAAGTCAGCGTTCAGGTGACGGCGGGGAGCCGAGGGCGCCTGCTTCGAGGGAGGGCCCGCGGCCCGAGCCGCGTCCAGCCGTGTCGGGTGAGCATGCCGGGGGCATCGAACGCGTGCCGATGACACGGCTGCGCGCCCGCATCGCCGAGCGCCTGCTGGAGGCCAAGCAGTCCACCGCGATGCTGACCACCTTCAACGAGATCGACATGTCCGCGGCGATGGCCCTGCGCGGTCGTTACAAGGAGAGCTTCGAGAAGCGCCACTCCATCAAGCTCGGTTTCATGGGCCTCTTTGTGGCCGCGGCCAGCCGGGCGCTGGAGCGCTTCCCGGTGGTGAACGCCGCCCTGGATGGCGAGGAGATCGTCTATCACCACTACAGCGATATTGGGATTGCGGTGTCGTCCTCGCGCGGGCTGGTGGTGCCGGTGCTGCGTGATACCGGCAACGCCTCGATCGCGGAGATCGAGCGGCGCATACGCGACTTCGCCGAGCGCGCACGTGACGGCAAGCTGGATATCGACGAGCTGCGCGGCGGCACCTTCACCATCACCAACGGCGGTGTGTTCGGCTCGCTGTTCTCGACGCCCATCCTGAACCCGCCGCAAAGCGCGATCCTGGGCATGCACGCGATCAAGGAGCGCCCGGTCGCGGTGGATGGCGAAGTGGTAATCCGGCCGATGATGTACGTGGCCCTGTCCTATGATCACCGGCTGGTCGACGGCGCCGATGCGGTGCAGTTCCTGGTCGCCATCAAGGACGCCATCGAAGACCCCGCCCGTCTGCTCCTCGACGTCTGAATTCGGCTCAGACCCGGCCGCTGGCTACGACTGAAGCCGGTCGCCGATGACGAGTCAATCAGTCATCCGTTGCCGGGCGACGGCGCGGGCCGGGGCGCAGGCTGAACAGGAGCACGCCGGCGCCAATCAGGGCGAGCGGCCAGACTGGCCAGGCGAGGCCCTGCCAGGCGGCGACCTCGAGTTGCGTGGCTAGCCCTGCCAGGGCCAGCAGGGCGACGCCGGCCCAGCCTTCGTTGCGGCGTCGGGACTGGCGCCGCAGCCCGTTCTCCAGCTCGAGGATCTGGTGGCGCAGGGCGGCGTCGCGCTCGGCGCGCTGTTCCTCGACCGTCAGGGCCTTTTCCAGATGCATGGGTAGTTCCGGCAACTGCGCTAGCAGGCGTGGCAGGTGCTGTTGCGCATTGCGGATGAAGGCGCGCACGCCCATGCGCTCGTGCATCCAGTCCTCGATGAACGGCTTGGCGGTGGTCCACAGATCCAGCTGCGGGTAGAGCTGGCGGCCCAGGCCCTCGATGTTCAGCAGGGTCTTCTGCAACAACACCAGCTGCGGCTGGACCTCCATGTTGAAGCGCCGCGCGGTCTGGAACAGGCGCAGCAGGACCTGGCCGAAGGAGATCTCGTCCAGTGGGCGCTGGAAGATCGGCTCGCAGACGGTGCGGATGGCCGCCTCGAACTCGTCCACGCGGGTGTCCTTCGGCACCCAGCCGGACTCCACGTGCAGCTCGGCCACGCGGCGGTAGTCGCGGTTAAAGAAGGCGTGGAAGTTCTCCGCCAGATAGCGCTGGTCGGAGTCCAGCAGCGAACCGACGATGCCGAAGTCCACTGCCAGGTAGGTCGGGTCGTCCGGATGGGTGGCATCCACAAAGATGTTGCCCGGGTGCATGTCGGCGTGGAAGAAGTTGTGCTGGAACACCTGGGTGAAGAAGATCTCCACCCCGCGCTCAGCCAGCAGCTTCAGGTCTACGTTGCGCTCGCGCAGCGCGGCGATATCGGCGACGGGTATACCGCCGATTCGCTCCATCACCAGCACGCTGCGGCGGGTGTAGTCCCAGATGATCTCCGGGATGTACAGCAGGTGGCTGTCCTCGAAGTTGCGGTGGATCGCGGCGGCGTTGGCACCCTCGCGGATCAGGTCCAGTTCGTCGGTGACGGTCTTTTCGTATTCGTCCACCACCTCGCGCGGACGCAGGCGCTTGGCCTCGGACCAGTAGCGATCGGCGAGGTCCGCGATCAGGTGCATGACCTCGAGATCCGCACGGATGGTCTTGAGGATGCCGGGGCGCACCACCTTGACCACGACCTCGCGTCCATCCTGCAGCGTGGCCGCGTGCACCTGGGCGATGGAGGCGGAGGCGATCGGCGTGTCCTCGAACGCGGCAAAGGCGATGCTGATGGGGCGTTCGAGCTCGGCTTCGATCAGTGCCCGGGCCTGGTCGCTGGGGAAGGGCGGGACGCGGTCCTGCAGGCGCGCCAGTTCGATCGCGATGTCGTCCGGGAGCAGGTCACGGCGAGTGGAGAGCATCTGCCCGAACTTGATGAAGATCGGCCCCAGGTCCTCCAATGCCCGACGGATGCGCTCCCCGCGCGTGCCCTCGGTGCGGCGGAACCAGTTCCAGGGGGCGAGATAGAGCAGGAAGCTAAGCGGGCGCAGCGGCTTCAGCGTGAACAGGATGACATCGAGGCGATAGCGCACCAGGACCCGCGCGATGGTCCACAGCCGCAGCCCCCGGTACAGCGCGCGGCGCATCAGGCCTGCCGGTCGTCGGTATCGGAGGCGGTGCTGGCCTCCAGGGAAACACTGATCCATGTACACGCTCGCGCTCGAGTCGCTTTTGCGTGCGAACAAGGCGCGGCGACTGCCGTGCAGTCATTCTGCACAAGGGAGCCGCAACGCCGTGCGCGCACAAAAGCGGCCGAGCCCCTTCGGGGTTGGTGCCCCAGGTTCCCCGATCCTGCGTTGCGCCGCTTGCGGGTAGAACCACTACCCGCTACACGACGCGCCTTGCCTCGGAAAACCTGGGGTACCAACGCGCGCGTGTTCATGGATCAGTGCTTCCCCAGCTGGCGCAGGCGTGCATCCAGCCGGGCGACTCCATCGCGCAGGTCGGCGACATCCTCGGCAAAGGCCTCGAAGGCCCCGCCCGCCGGGAGCCACTCAAGTTCGTCGCGCAGGTAGTCGGCCGTGTCTTCGGTAGTGCGCCTGCCCAGGTGGCGCAGGCTGTCGCGCGCCTGATCCAGCAGGTGGCGCAGTGGTCCGGCGGCCCCGGCGCCGGCAAAGCGCTCGAACAGGCCCTCCCAGTCGATCCCGGAGTCGCGCATCGCGTGCTGCAGATCGGAGAGTACGGTGGCGTCGCCCGCGATAGTCAACCCGGAACGGTCGTCGCGGCCCAGCGCCGCGGCCAGCGACAGCGGCGAGCCTGCCAGTTGCACATCCACCGGTTCCTCGACACCGCCGATGACCTGCAGGCGATCTGCGGCCCCGACCAGTGAAAAGGCCAGCCCCGGAGGCTCGATCACGATGGCGATTGCGCGCCCGGCCAGGCGGGCGCGGTCCTTCTCCGGCGCGCTCGCCAGGTGCTCGTTCAGCGCAGCCTCGATCAGGGCCGTGAATGGACTGGGCAGGGCGAAGGGTTCGGCCATGGGCTACTGGAGTTTTGTGCCGCGATGCAGGGCGACGATGCCGCCGGTGAGGTTGTCGTACTCCACGCGCTCCAGGCCTGCATCTCGCATCATGCCGGCCAGGGTCTCCTGGTCCGGGTGCATGCGGATGGATTCGGCCAGGTAGCGGTAGCTGTCGGCATCGTTCGCGACCAGCTTGCCCATCATCGGCAGCATCTTGAACGAATAGACATCGTAGATCGGGCGCAGGAGCGCCACTGGCTGCGAGAATTCCAGCACCAGAACGCGTCCGCCCGGCTTGATGATCCGGCGCATCTCGGCCAGGGCGCGTTCCTTGCGGGTCACGTTGCGCAGGCCAAAGGCGATGGTCACGCGGTCGAAGTAGTCATCCGGATAGGGGAGCTGCTCGGCGTCCGCCTGCACGAAGTCGAGGTTGCCCACATGGCCCTCGTCCAGCATGCGGTCGCGCCCGGCTTCCAGCATCGAGGCGTTGATGTCGCAGACTACGATCTGCCCCTTGGGCCCGACGCGCGGGGCAAAGGCCCCGGCCAGGTCGCCGGTGCCGCCCGCCAGGTCCAGGATCTTCATACCCGGGCGTACGCCGGTGCGTTCCAGCGTATAGCGCTTCCAGATGCGATGGACGCCCATGGACATCAGGTCGTTCATCACGTCATAGCGCGAGGCGACCGAGTGGAACACCTCGCCGACCCGCGAGGCCTTTTCGGACTCGGGGACGGTCTGGTAGCCGAAGTGGGTCTTGCCAGGTTCTTCTTTCATCAACGTGCCGTTGTCAGTGCGTCTTGCGCTCGTGGCCGGCTTCCTTCAGCCGATCCAGGTAATCCTGCCACATACGCTCTTGCTCCGTGCCGAGCTTGTACAGGTAGTCCCAGTCGTAGATGCCGGTGTCGTGGCCGTCCGAGAAGACCAGTTTCACCGCATAGTTGCCGACCGGCTCGATCTCCGCGATGTTCACGTCTTCCTTGCCCACCTGTAGCACCTCCTGGCCTGGCCCGTGGCCTCGAACCTCGGCCGAGGGTGAGTACACGCGCAGGAATTCGCAGGGCAACTCGAAATGCGAGCCATCCGAATAGGCGATCTCCAGGATGCGCGACTTCTGATGCAGCTGGATATCGGTGGGTCGGTGCGTACTGCTCATGAGGCCTCCAGAGTCGACGGCGCGGGCGACGCCCGAACCGAATCAGTCAGCGCCCCGGGGCACACGGATTTCTAGTGTGTCCCCAGAGGTGCCAGCATATGGTCCGCGAGGATACCAGCCTGTTGCGCTTGTCGCGGGATCTCCCCTGAACACGTTGGGGGGCGGGCACAAAAAAAGCCGCCGCGGCCAGGGGCCGGGGCGGCTCGAGTGCCACGCGGCCCCGTGGGGCCGGAAGCGGTTGCCTTAGAGGCTGTAGTACATGTCGAACTCGATCGGATGGGTGGTCATGCGCATCTGCGTGACGTCTTCCATCTTCAGGTCGATGTAGGCATCGATCATGTCGTCGGTGAACACGCCACCCTGGGTCAGGAACTCGCGGTCCTGATTCAGGGCTTCCAGCGCCTGATCCAGCGAATGGCAGACCTGCGGAATGCCCTTCTCTTCTTCCGGCGGCAGGTCGTAGAGGTTCTTGTCCATCGCCTCGCCCGGGTGGATCTTGTTCTGGATGCCGTCCAGGCCAGCCATCAGCATCGCCGCGAAGGCGAGGTAGGGGTTGGCGGTGGAGTCCGGGAAGCGCAGCTCGATGCGGCGGCCCTTTGGATTCATCACGAACGGGATACGCAGCGACGCGGAGCGGTTGCGCGCGGAGTAGGCGAGCATGACCGGCGCTTCGAAGCCCGGCACCAGACGCTTGTAGCTGTTGGTGGACGGGTTGGTGAAGGCGTTCAGCGCACGGGCGTGCTTGATGATGCCGCCGATGTAGAACAGCGCGGTTTCCGACAGGCCACCGTAGAGATCGCCGGAGAACAGGTTCTTACCGTCCTTGGACAGCGACTGGTGCACGTGCATGCCGGAGCCGTTGTCGCCGACGATCGGCTTGGGCATGAAGGTCGCGGTCTTGCCGTGGATGTGGGCCACGTTCTGAATCACGTACTTCAGGATCTGCACTTCGTCGGCCTTCTGGGTCAGGGTGGCTGCACCCACGCCAATCTCGCACTGGCCGGCGGTCGCCACCTCGTGGTGGTGCACCTCGGTCTCCAGACCCATCTCGGTCATCACTTCACACATGGTGGAGCGGATATCGTGCAGGCTGTCGACCGGCGGGACCGGGAAGTAGCCGCCTTTCACGCCCGGGCGGTGGCCGATATTGCCGTCTTCGTAGACGCGTTCGGAGTTCCAGGAGGCCTCCTGAGAATCCACGCGGCAGTAGGAACCCGAGAGGCTGGAGCCCCACTTCACGTCGTCAAAGATGAAGAACTCGTTCTCCGGACCGAACAGCGCGGTATCGGCGATGCCGGTGCTCTGCAGATAGGCCTCGGCGCGGCGCGCCAGGGAACGCGGGCAGCGGTCGTAGCCCTGCATGGTGGCCGGCTCGACCACGTCACAGCGGATGTTCATGGTCATGTCTTCGAAGAACGGATCGAGGACGGCCGATTCGGCATCCGGCATCAGGATCATGTCGGACTCGTTGATCCCCTTCCAGCCGGAGATCGAGGAGCCGTCGAACATCTTGCCCTCTTCGAAGGTTTCTTCTTCGATTTCGTGGGCCGGCACGGTCACATGCTGTTCCTTGCCCTTGGAGTCGGTAAAGCGGAAGTCGACGAAACGAACTTCCTTTTCCTTGATCTGGTTCAGCACGTCGGCTGCGGACATGGGGATCTCCTTGGTCTTCAGTATTGAGTCTTCAAAGGTGGCCGGGCGGCGCGACAAGGGCCTGCACGGCTTCGCGAATCATTATGCAGGCATCATGCCAGTCTTCCGGATTGGGCTGGTATGCCCGTTTGAGGCGCATTCAAGTGGGCCCGGCACCCCTCCAGTGCACCAATGTAGTGCCTTATTTGCACTGTATTTGGGCATATGCCGTCGTGGCGCACTCAATGGGTGCATGGGCGATAGAGTAGCGTGACCTCGCCCAGCATGTCGCCTACCCGTGGATGCTGCTGGAGGCGCTCCGCCAATGCCTGGGCGCGCCCCTCCAGGTCCCCGGAGGCGGTTGCCCCGTCAAGGCGCAGCGTAACAGCGACGTGCACCCGCCCGCCCAGGTAATGCAGAGATACGTGCTCGACCGCCTCCAGCTCGGGGGCCTCCCCCCATGCCTCGCGCAGTGCCTCGACCAGGGTGGGGCGTAGCGGAAGTTCCGAGCTGCGCGCTTGTTCGGCATCGTTCTCCGGGTCCACATGCACGGTGATGTCGTTGATCCGGGTGTGTTGAGCGGTGACCGCCTGGAAGACGGCATCGGCAATTCGATGGCCCTCGGAGACCGAGATCATCGGGGCGACCTGGATGTGCACATCCGCGACCACATCGCTCCCATGGCGGCGGGTGCGCAGCATGTGTGCGTCCTTGACCCCCGGCACCTCCATGATGGTTCGGTGGATGCGTTCGACCTTCTCCGGTTCCAGCGCGGTGTCAATCAACTCCGCCGCGCTGCGCACGATCAGCCGCCCGGCGATGTGCAGGATGAACAACGCCACGATCAGCGCGGCCAGGGCATCTGCCCACGGGAAGCCGGCCACGGCCGCGCCCACCCCGACCAGCACGAATAGCGACGAGATCGCGTCCGTGCGGTGGTGCCAGGCGTTGGCTTCCAGCATCCGCGAGTTCAGGCGCTTGGCGACCCGGTGGGTGTACTGGTAGAGCCCTTCCTTGGCTACAAGGGTGAGTGCCGCGAAGCCGATCGCGGCGGTCGCCGGCCCGGTCATTGCCTCGGGGGTTACCAGGCGGCTACCGGCGGCCCAGGCAATCGCCAGGCCGGCGAACGCCAGAAAGACGCCGACGATCACGGTCGCCAGGGTCTCGATGCGGGCGTGCCCATAGGGATGGTCCTGATCGGGGGAGGCGGCGGCCTTCCGCGCGGCGAACAGTACGACCCCGTCGGTGATCAGGTCCGAGAGCGTATGGACCCCGTCCGCGACCAGGGCTTGGGAGTTCAGCAGCCAGCCGCTTAGCAGCTGTGCGAGTGCCAGGAACGCGTTCACGACCGCACCCACCAGCGTGACCCGGCGCGTGTCGCGGTAACGCGCGCCGTTCTCGGCGGTCGTCTGCGGATGGGGTTGGGGCGTCGGCTCGCTCAGTTCGGCTCTCCCATGAGGGCGGGCATTCCCCAGTATGAGCGTGTCCTTGGCGTGAGCAAAACCGGTTGCCCCCGCGTTGGCGGTGGCCGCGGCCGAAGCCGGGCCGATATACTGTCGGCTTTGCCCTGACCCGGGATCCCGCATGTCGCAAGAACGCACGCCGTCCAGCAGCCCGACCTTCCAGGATCTGATCCGCCGCCTACAGGATTACTGGAACGATCATGGCTGCGTGGTCCTGCAGCCATACGACATGGAGATGGGCGCGGGGACCTTCCACCCGGCGACCTTCCTGCGCTCCATCGGTCCCGAGCCGTGGCGCGCGGCCTACGTGCAGCCGAGCCGGCGTCCGACCGATGGGCGCTATGGCGACAACCCCAACCGCCTGCAGCACTACTACCAGTTCCAGGTGCTGCTGAAGCCGTCGCCGCCGGACATCCAGGACCTCTACCTCGGCTCCCTGGAGGCGCTGGGCTTCGACACGCTCACCCACGATGTGCGGTTCGTCGAGGACAACTGGGAATCCCCGACCCTCGGCGCCTGGGGGCTGGGCTGGGAGGTCTGGCTCAACGGCATGGAGGTCACCCAGTTCACCTACTTCCAGCAGGTCGGCGGGCTGGACTGCCACCCGGTCTCCGGCGAGATCACCTACGGCCTCGAACGCCTGGCGATGTACCTGCAGGGCGTCGAGAGTGTCTTTGATCTGGTCTGGACCATCGGTCCCGATGGCCGTGCGATCACCTACGGCGATGTCTACCACCAGAACGAGGTGGAGCAGTCCACCTACAACTTCGAGCATGCCGACCGCGATGCCCTGTTCGCCGCGTTTGACCAGCACGCTACCGAGAGTGACCGCATGATCGAACTGGGTCTGCCGCTGCCGGCCTACGAGCAGATGTTGCGCGCCTCACACAGTTTCAACCTGCTGGATGCGCGCGGGGCGATCTCCGTCACCGAGCGCCAGCGCTACATCCTGCGCGTGCGCGAGCTCTCAAGAAACGTCGCGCAGAAGTACTACGAATCGCGCGAGGCACTGGGCTTTCCGCTGTGCGCGGACGACGACACGAACAAGCCCAACGCCGCCTGAACCTATTTTCCGGACCGCGTGCCCTTGCGCGCGGTCGTGATGGACCCGAACTGGACCCGACATGGCTGAAGCCCGTGAACTGCTGATCGAACTGGGCACCGAGGAGTTGCCCCCCGCCGCCCTGCCGCGCCTGCGTGATGCCCTGGCCGAGGGTCTGGCCAACCGGCTGAGCGAGGCCGGGCTGGAGCCGGGCGCGCCCGAGACCTTCGCCACCCCGCGCCGGCTGGCGGTGCTGTTCCCGGACGTCCCGGGGCAGCAGCCGGACCAGTTGCAGGAGCGTCGCGGCCCGGCCGTGGCCGCCGCCTTCGATGAGGCGGGCGAACCGACCAAGGCGGTTATGGGCTTTGCCCGTTCCTGCGGCGTGGAGGTCGAGCGCCTGGAGCGCGAGACCACCGACAAGGGCGAGTACCTGGTGTTTCGCCAGTTACAGCCGGGACGCGCGCTGGGAGAATTGCTGCCGGAGATGCTGGAGGCTGCGCTGGACGCCCTGCCGACCCCGAAACGCATGCGTTGGGGCAGCAGCCGCACCGAGTTTGTGCGCCCAGCCCACTGGCTGGTCGTCCTGCACGGCACCGAGGTGCTGGAGATGACGGTGCTGGAACAGAGCGCGGGTCGGGCGACCCACGGCCACCGCTTCCACCAGCCCGAGGCTTTGAAGCTCACGCGCGCCAGCGACTACGCGGAACGCCTGCGCACTCCGGGCTTTGTCGAGCCGTCCTTCGAGGCGCGTCGCGAGAGCATCCTTGAACAGGTCCACGAGCAGGCCAGGGCCTTAGGCGGCCGCGCCCTGGTGGACGCGGATTTGCTGGACGAGGTCACCGCCCTGGTCGAGTGGCCGGTGGCCCTGACCGGCGGCTTCGACCCGCGTTTTCTGGAGGTCCCGCAGGAGGCGCTGATCTCCACCATGCAGGACAACCAGAAATACTTCCCGGTGGTCGACGAGGCCGGCCGCATGCAGCCGCATTTCATCGTCATCAGCAATATCGAGTCGCGCGACCCCCATGCGGTACGCGATGGTAACGAACGGGTGCTGCGCCCGCGTTTCGCCGATGCCGAATTCTTCTGGCAGCAGGACCGCAAGAAGCGCCTGGAGGAACGCCTGGAGGCGCTGGATTCGGTTGTGTTCGAGAAGCGCCTGGGCACGCTACGCGACAAGTCCGCTCGGCTGGAGGCCCTGATGCAGCGGCTGGCCGGTTTGATGGGCCTGGACGCGAACCTGGCCGCACGCGCCGCGCGTTTGGCCAAGTGTGACCTAGTGACCCAGATGGTGTTCGAGTTCACCGAATTGCAGGGCACGATGGGCCGCTACTACGCTCTGCACGACCGCGAAGACGAGACCGTCGCCGCCGCGATCGAACAGCACTACTGGCCGCGCCAGTCCGGTTCCGAGCTGCCGGACGCCGCGCTGGCCCAGGCGCTGGCGCTGGCGGATCGCCTGGATACCCTGGTCGGTATCTTCGCCATTGGCAAGCAGCCCACCGGCACCAAGGACCCGTTTGCCCTGCGCCGCGCGGCCCTCGGGCTGGTGCGCATCCTGGTCGAGCGCGAACTGCCGCTGGCCCTGACCCCGCTGCTACAGGCGGCGGCCGAGCCGATCCGCGAACGGGTGCCGGAGGCCGACCAGGCCGTGGAGCCGGTGCGCCAATACATTCTGGAGCGCCTGCGCGGCTACCTGCTGGAGCAGGGGCAGGCCCACGAGACCATCGAGGCGGTGGCCGCGATCGCCCCCGACGCCCCGCTGGATTTCGTCCGCCGCGTGCGTGCGGTTAGCCTGTTCCGCGAGCGCCCGGAGGCCGAGGCCCTGGCCGCCGCGAACAAGCGCATCCATAACCTGCTGCGCAAGGCGGGCGAGGAGGCCGAGGCCGAACTGGACCCCGAGGCGCTGGTGCTGGACGAGGAGCGGAGCCTCTACCAGGGCCTGCAGGCGGTGCGTCCAGGGGTGGAGCAGGCGGTGGCCGACGGTGACTATCTGCACGCCCTGGGCGAGCTGGCGGGTCTGCGTGACCGGGTGGATACCTTCTTCGACCAGGTGATGGTCATGGCCGAGGACCCGGCCGAGCGGCGCAATCGCCTGGCCCTGCTGCGTGAACTGCGCCGCGCCTTCGAGACCGTGGCCGATATCGGTCGGCTGGCCACAGGGTAGGTCCTTCCGATGCTGCCCCTGATCCGCGGTCTGCTGTTCCAGGTCGGGTTCATCGGCTCGATGCTGGTGTTCGGCGTGCTGGTGCCGCCGCTGATCTGGCCATTATCCCGCCGCGCCCGTTACCGCGTACTGACGCAATGGGGGCGCTTCAACATCTGGTGGCTGCGCATCACCTGCGGCACGGAGTTTCGGGTGCAGGGGGCCGAGCACATCGACCCGTCGCGCCCGCACGTGGTGTTGTCCAAACACCAGTCGGCCTGGGAGACGGTCGCTTTCGTGGCGATCTTTCCGATGCAGACCTGGGTGCTCAAGCGCGAGCTGATGCGCATTCCGGTCTTTGGCTGGACGCTGGCGATGATCGACCCGGTACCCATTGACCGCGATGCCGGTCGTCAGGCGCTGGAGAACCTGGTGACCGAAGGCCAGAAGCGCCTGGACGAGGGCCGCTGGGTGATCGTGTTCCCCGAGGGCACGCGCGTGGCACCGGGCGAGCACGGCCGCTATCGCCAGGGCGGTGCGATGCTCGCGGCACGCACCGGCTATCCGGTCCTGCCGGTGGCGCTGAACAGCGGGAGCTTCTGGCCGAAGAAGGGGCTTCGGCGCTATCCGGGCACCATCGAGGTGGTGGTCGGTCCCCCGATCGAGACCGCTGGGCGCAAGCCGGTCGAGGTGCTGGGCGAGGCCGAAGACTGGATCGAGACCACCATGGCTGGGATCGAGCCGCGCCCGGCGAAGACGTTATCGGAGAATGCGCATGGCCAATGAACCCGTTATTAGCGCCCCGCTGGTCGAGCTGCGCGACCGGACGATCTATCGGGTCGGCGATTCGGAACCGGCCGTCTGGCTGATCGACGATCTTGAGCTGGGCGGCATCCTCGTGAATGCGCCGGCCTACTCCGGGCCGCTACTGGAGGCCATTCGGGCCATCACCAAGCCGGCCTACCTGTTCCTGCCCAGCCGGTATGGGGCGCAGGACCTGGATGCCTGGCGTGCAGCGGGCATCGAGACCCTGGCCTTCGAGGCCGAGGCCCCGGCGATCCGCGCGGCCGGTGGCGAGATCGACATCGCCTTCAACCGCAAGCAGCGGCTGTCGCGCACCATCGACTTCCTGCCGATGGCCGGCGTGACCGAGGGTTCCTGTGCACTGCGCCTCAAGAACCTGCCCGGTGTGGTGTTCTTCGGTCCGGCCCTGGCCCCGGGCGCGGATGGCTGGCCCACGCTGATCCAGACGCCGGAGGATCACTCCTTCGAGGCGCGCCTGTTCGGGGCGCTGGGGGTGAAGGATCTGAAGTTCGCCTATGCCTTCTGCGACCGCTTCGACCCGGTCAGTACGCAGTTCGGCCCGGATGCCGATCAGCATATCCAGGCCCGCATCGAGGCCGTGTTCGACGAATAGCAGTACCGCTGGGGAACCCCCGGCGATTGCCGCGGCGCTTTGCGCCTCGCAATGACGGGGCTCGGTGCGTCAGGTGCGGGCGATTAGCTGCTGGATCACGTGCCCGGCGGCGGTCAGGCCGAAGATCGCGGGCAGGTAGGAGATCGTGCCGTTGACCGAGCGCGGGCGGCCACCATCGCCGACCGGACGGTGCTCCGTTCCCTTGCGCGGCTGTTCAATCGAGAACACGACCGGATAGTTCAGATGTGCTCCCAGGCGGCGCAGTCGCTTGCGCATCTGGCGTGCAAGAGGGCATACGCGGGTGTCGCCCAGCGGGCCCACGCGTACGGCTGTTGGATCGATGCGCCCGCCCGCACCCATGCTGGAGATCACTCCCTGCCCGCGCCCTTGAGCGGTCGCGACCAGTGCGGCCTTGCAGACGATGGAATCGATCGCGTCCAGCACGAAATCGGCATCCTCCGGGACCAGGTCACCGATGGTGTCGGGCTGCAGGAAGTCGTGGCGGATGGTGAGTTCGATGTCGGGATCGATGTCGTGGATGCGGTTCGCCATGATCTCGGTCTTGGGCCGGTCCACGGTCGAGCGCAAGGCGACCAGCTGGCGGTTCAGATTGGAGGCGCCCACCACGTCGTGGTCGGCCAGTGTCATGCGGCCGATGCCCGCGCGCGCGATCGCCTCGGCCGCATAGCTGCCCACGCCGCCCAGCCCGGCGATGAACACATGCCGGTCGCGCAGACGGGCGGTGACGTCGTGGCCCAGCAATAGATCGGTGCGTTCGGTGTAGGGGTTTTGCGGGGCGTCGGCGGGCGTGCTCATGCGTCGGGACCGGTCGGAAGCCGGAGAGCCCGGCGTGCGTTTTGTGACGTGATTATAGCCATGTCCGCCGGGTCCATGTCCCGCAGGTTTGCCAACTGGCGATTGACCTCGGCGGTCATGGCCGGCTCGTTGCGCTCGCCCTGGTGCCCGGCCAGCGGCTGGTCCGGCGCGTCGGTCTCCACCACCAGTGCCTCTAGCGGTGCCTCGCGGACCACCCTGTGCAGTTTCTTGGCGCGTTCGTAGGTCACGGGGCCGCCGATCCCGAGGCAAAGACCCATATCCGCGGCCTGTCGGGCCTGCTGCGGGCTCCCGATAAAGGCATGCAGGATGCCGGTGAGGCCCGGGTGCTGACGCAGTCCCTTGAGCACCTCGTCGAGTGCGCGCCGGCTGTGGATGATCACCGGAAGGTCGCGTTCCCGGGCGATGGCCAGTTGCCGCGTGTAGTAGCGCCACTGGCGCTCCCAGTCGAGATCCTTCCGGAATCCATCGAGCCCGATCTCGCCGACGGCAACGGTCTCCGGGTGCGTGTCCAGCCAGGTCTCCAGCGCGTCGAGGTCCTCATCCGCATGGTCGCAGAGGAAGATCGGATGCAGGCCGTAGGCCACGTGCAGGCCTTCGTGCTCTCGGTGCAGGACGTCGATGTCGGGCCAGCGGGCGCGGGTGACCCCCGGCAGGACCAGCTCGTGTACGCCGGCGGCACGGGCGCGGTCCAGCACCGCCGGGCGGTCGGGATCGAACGCGTCGAGGTCCAGATGGACATGCGTGTCGATCAGATGCACTGGCGTACTGGATCTACGGGCAGGGGTAGGTATAGCGGGCGTGGATCGCCTCGATGGCCTCCAGCACGGCAGCGGACAGGGTGACGTCCACGGTGGCGATATTCTCGCGCAGCTGTTCCATGGTCGTCGCGCCGACCAGGTTGCTGGTCACGAACGGCTGCTGATTGACGAAGGCCAGTGCCAGCTGGGTCGGGGTCAGCCCGTGCTCGGCCGCCAGCTTCGCGTATTCGGCGGTGGCGGCCAGACCGGATTCGTTGCTGTAGCGCTGGAAGCGCTCGAACAGGGTCAGTCGGGCCCCTTCGGGTTTGGCCCCATCCAGATACTTGCCGGAAAGCATCCCAAAGGCCAGCGGGGAGTAGGCCAGCAGGCCCGCGTCCTCGCGGATGGCCATCTCGGCCAGGCCGGCCTCGAAGCTGCGGTTGAGCAGGTTGTAGGGATTCTGGATGGAGACGATGCGCTCCGCCAGGCCGCGGTCATGGGCGCGGATCCACTCCATGAATCCCCACGGGGTCTCGTTGGAGATGCCGATGGTGCGCACGCGGCCGCTCTCCACCACGGCCTTCAGCGCCGCTGCCGTCTCCTCGATCGGGGTCGCGTCGTCTTCCGGCTGGTGGGTGTAGCCGAGCTGGCCGAAGAAGTTGGTGGCGCGCGCGGGCCAGTGTACCTGGTAGAGATCCAGGTAGTCGGTCTGCAGGCGCGCGAGGCTGTCCGTCAGGGCCTGTTCAATATGCTCGCGGTTCAGCTGTGGGCCGCCGCGCAGGTAGTCGATCATGCCGGGGCCGGCCACCTTGCTGGCCAGTACCACCTGGTCGCGATTGCCCCGCTTGGTCAGCCAGTTGCCGATATAGGTCTCGGTCAGCCCCTGGGTCTCCTCGCGCGGCGGCACCGGGTACATCTCGGCGGCATCGATCAGGTTCACGCCCTGAGCCAGGGCGTAGTCGAGCTGTTCGTGCGCCTCGGCCTCGGTGTTCTGCTCGCCCCAGGTCATGGTGCCCAGGCCGATCAGGCTGACCTCGATCTCGGTACGTCCCAGTCTGCGGTATTGCATGCCAATCCCTTGCCGCTTGGGCAGTTCAGGTGAACAGGGTCAGGACCCCGGTGTAGCCATACAGGCGGTTGGAGAAGATCTCGCCGTTGGCGAAGAAACCGACCAGCGGCACCCCTCCAAGACCCTTTTGCACCATCGCCAGTTCCGTGCCGGCCTGGCCGAACTGGTGGCGACCGCGGCCAACACAGGAGACGTAGATCGCCCCCCGGATGCCGTTAGGGGTCTGGGCGCGGATCTGTTCCAGCATGCGCTCCAGGTCCTCCGTCGCGGCCTGGCCGTCGCGGCGCACGAACAGGATCTTGGTACCCGGTTCCAGCATTTCGCCTACGGCCAGAACTTCCTGGTCGAGGTCCACGCCGATGATGTTGCGCACGCGGTAGTCGCCGGTATCGGATCCGGCAATGGGGAAGCCGACCAGGATGTAGCCCAGTGCGCGCTCCAGGTCGCGCGCCAGCACATCGCCGATGATGCCCTTGAAGGCCGGCAACGCCTGCTGGCCATCCAGGCGCACGATGATGTTGCGCCAGGTCTCGGTCAGCTCGTGCTGGCCTGGCAGTGGGGTACAGCCCTGGGTGTGGCGCGCAGCGATCGCGACGTCCTCACGCAGCGCCAGCCCGGTGAGGCCCGAGGCGGCCACGCCATCGGCAATCTGGACTACGCCATCCTCGCCCGAATTGACTCCGCCCGTGGCGAACCAGGCGGTTTGTTCGCCGATCTCGGTCAGCAGGTCTTCCAGGCCCTCCATGCGCGGGTCCGCGTTCAGGATCAGACGCCCCGGGGTCTGCGGGTCCAGGAACCCGTCCAGATCCTGGATCAGGTCGTCCAGACGGCGCACGGGGCGGTGGATCACGCGGACACTGGCCGCGGGGAATTCACCCACCATCAGCGCGGCGCCCGTCTGCTCGTAGAACTCCTCCTGGGGCCCGATGATCGCCATGGCCATGCCGCCCACGAAGTGATCGACGCCCAGGCCCTCGCGCAGGTGCTTTAGCAGGGCGCGGGCATGTCGGGTCAGCGGGTCGGAGAGGTAGATGAAGCCCACCCGTACCTGGTCCTCGGCGCGTGGCGGCTGTTCGCCGAGTTGGGCGATCAGGGCGTCGGCTAGGGCCTTGGGATCTTCGCCGGTGGCGGATGCGCTGCGAAAGGCTGCGTTCATAGACCGAGCTGCTCCAGCATGCTGAGTGCCTCGTTATCTTGTTCGGGCAGGCCCCGCTGCACCTGCAGCTCGCCGTCTCCGGTGAACGCGAGGCGGGCATGGTGACGGCGGTCCAGCTCCTCCAGGAACCAGGCGATTTCGGACGGGTGCACCGGGTGTCCCCCCCGGGTCAGGTGACGCGCGAGGATCGCGTCCTCGCGCACGTCCAGAAACAGCGGTTGCGGCAGTTCCAGCGGCAGGATGTGGGTCTGCACCATCCATTCCACCGGGGTCGGGCGCCGCCGTGGCAGGGGCCGGCTGTCGATCCGGAAATGGCCCCCGCCCCCGGGCTGCTTCAGGAGTTCCTCCAGCCAGTCTCCGGCAAAGCCCTGGTGCACGATCAGCGAGCGCGCGGTGTAGCGGCTGCGAAAGCGTTCCATCTGCTGGGCCGGTCGTGGCCCGAAGAGTCCGAACACGCCAACTCCGTCCTGTTGGTGAAAGTCTGGATCGTAACGGAATGCCCGGACCCAAACGAAAAAAGCCCCGCCGGAGCGGGGCTAGGAACTTCTCCGGATGGGCCGGATTAGCCGCGGCGCGACAGCATCTCGTGGATGATCGGCGCGAGGATGACCTCCATCGCGAAGCTCATCTTGCCGCCCGGCACCACCAGGGTCTTGGGATCGGACATGAAGGAATCCGGGATCATGTTCAGCAGGTAGGGGAAGTCGATGCCGAACTTCGCCGGATCCTTGAAGCTGATCACAACCATCGATTCGTCCGGGGTTGGCACCGCACGGGCAATGAACGGGTTGGAGGTGTCCACCGTCGGCACGCGCTGGAAGTTGATGTCCGTGTAGCCGAACTGCGGGGTGATGTAGTTCACGTAGTCCGGCATGCGCCGCAGGATGGTGTCGACGATGGCCTCGGCGGAATAACCACGCTCGGCGTTGTCGCGGAAGATCTTCTGGATCCACTCGAGGTTCACGATCGGCACCACGCCGATGCCGAGGTCCACGTGCTGTGCGGCGTTCACCTCGCCGTCCACGACCAAGCCGTGCAGGCCCTCGTAGAACATCAGGTCGCTGCCCGGCTGGATCTCTTCCCAGGGAGTGAACTCGCCCGGGCCGAGGTTGGTGCCCAGGCGCGCGTTGTGCTCGGCGGCCTCTTCGTCGGAGTGCAGGTAGTAGCGCTTCTCGCCCTGGCCAGTCTCGCCGTAGGTCTTGAACAGACCCTCGACTCGGTCGAACAGGTTGGCGTCGGGGCCGAAGTGCGAGAAGTGGTGGTTGCCGTCGGTGGCCGCCTTTTGCATGGCTTCCTTCATCGCCTTGCGGTCATAGCGGTGGAAGCTGTCGCCCTCGATCACCACCGGGTTGATCTGCTCGCGGCGGAAGATGGACTCGAAGGAGCGCTTGACGGTGGAGGTGCCGGCACCCGAGGAACCGGTCACTGCAATCACGGGATGCTTCTGGGACATGGGAGTTCTCCTTGCAAACGGGTTGCGGAAGGTTGCGTTTAAAAGACTAGAAAATCAGATTGAGCATGAACATCGCGACCACGCCGAACAGGATGGTCATGATGCCGCCGGCCTTCATGAAGTCCTTCACCCGGTAGCCGCCGGGGCCCATGATCAGGGCGTTCACCTGGTGGGTCGGGATCAGGAAGGAATTCGAGGTGGCAATGGCCACGGTCAGCGCGAATACGCGCGGGTCGGCGTCCATCCCCGCGGCCTGCGCGGCGATCGCGAAATTGATCGCCAAGGGTACCAGCAGCACGGTCGCGCCGACGTTGGACATCACCAGGGTGAAGAACGTGGCCAGGGCGAAGATCGTCGCCTGCAGCACCCAGGGCGGTACGGTACCCAGCATGTCGAGGGTGTTTTGTGCGATCCAGGCGGCAGTGCCAGTGTTCTCCACCGCCATACCCAGCGGGATCAACGAGGCGAGCAGGAAGACGGTCTTCCAGCTGACCGAGCGATAGGCATTGTCGAGGCTGATCACGCCGGTCAGGATCATGCCCAGGGCACCGGTCAGCAGCGCCACCGAGAGCATCAAATCCGTGAACACGATCAGGCCCACGGTCAGCGCCAGGAAGAACAGGGCGTGCGGGACCTTGGACGGGCTCAGTTCCTCGTGCGGATAGTCCGAGGTGATCACCACGAAGTCGCGGTCCTGCTCCAGACGCGCCAGCGATTCCCAGGTGCAGTGCACCACCAGGATGTCGCCGGTCTCCAGCGGGATGTCGCGCAGGCCTTCGCCGTAGGTCTCGCTACCGCGCTGGATACGCATCACCGAGAGGCCGTAGGTCTGGCGCATCGCCAGTTCGGTGACGGTCTTGCCCGCCAGGTTGGACCCCGGCGCGATCGCGACCTCGGCGACACCGGAACGCCCGCTGTCCAGGGCGTTGGCGAACACGTCGAGGTTCGTGGTCGGGCGTTTGCGCGTGCCCTCGCACAGCTTTTCCATGCGCTTGGGGCTGGCGAGCACCGCGAGGTGCGAGTTCGCCTGGATCTCGTAGCCGGTCCAGGGCGCCATGCGCAACTCGTCGCGTACGTAGGTCCCGACGATTGCAATGCCAGTGTCGCGTTCGATCTCGGCCACCGTGCGCCCGACCAGGGGGTCGTTCTCCGGCACGAACAGTTCGTGCACTTCGTACGACAGCCCGTACACGCGCTGGAAGTAGTCCTGGGCGCTCTCGCGCTGGGCTGACTTGCTCTTGACCGAAGGCAGCACGAAGCGCCCCAGGACGACAAAGTAGACGATGGCGGTGGCCAGCAGGGCGAGGCCGATCGGCGTCACGTCGAACAGCTGGAACGGCTCCATGTCAGAGGGCAGCAGGTCGTTCAGCAGGATCAGCGGGCTGGAGCCCACCAGGGTGATGGTGCCGCCGACGATGGCGGCGAAGCCCATCGGCATCAGCAGGCGCGAAAGCGGGATGTTCAGGCGGTTGGAGATCCGGCTCATCACCGGCAGGAACAGGGCGGCCGCGCCGATGTTCTGCATGAAGCTCGAGATCACGCCCACCGTGCCGGACACGGTGGGGATGATGCTCTTCTCGGTGGTCCCGCCCACGCGCATGATGAAGGCGGCCACCTTGTGCATCACCCCGGTCTTGTCCAGCCCCGCACCGATGATCATGACCGCGATGATGGAGATCACCGCATTCGATGCGAAGCCGCTGAACAGCTCTTCCTGGCCCACCAGCATGCCCAGGCCGGGGACCAGCGTCAGCAAGCCCAGCAACACCATCACCGAGATGGCCGCGAGGTCCACGCGGATGATCTCGGATACAAACAGGAAGATCGTGAACGCGAGCAGCGCGAGCACCACGATCATCTCGGTGGTCAGCGTAAGGTTTTCCATGTTCCAGTCGTGTCCTGAAGACCCGCGCCGGACGGCGCGTGGCCGGAAGCCGAAGGAGGCGTGCGCCAAGCGCAAACGCCGGGGGCGGGTCGGAGGAATCGGGCTCCGCCTTTCCCTTGAAAGCGCGGGATTATTTCATTCCGCGCGCCCGGACGCAAAAAGCGTGGCCGCCGCCAGCCCCGGCCTTGGATGCCGGGCATCCCGTCGTGGGTCGCCGGATGGGGTGTGTCCCGGTCCCGGCATGCGACACCTGGGCTCGTCGGTGCTGGCGTTTGTGAACGTGTCGGTTATGCTGGAAAAAATGTCCAGGTGGAGACCTCCCGCATGTCCGATTCCGAAGCCCCGCTGTGCCGTTTCGAGACCATCATCCTGGCGACGGATGGTTCCGAATTCAGCGAATCCGCCGAGAGCGTAGCGCTGGATCTGGCGCAGCGCTGTGGTGCGCGCCTGATCGTCGCCCGCATCATCCTGACGGATACCCAGCACGATGCCCTGTCCCCGCCGCGCAGCCACGAGGCGAGTGTGGCCGGCCAGGCCGATCTGGACGTGCTGGAAAAGCGGGCCCGTGAGGCGGGGATCGATGCCTCCATGATCCTGCGCCACGGGGTGGATCGGCACCAGGAGATCGTTGCGATTGCCGAGGAGTTCAAGGCGGGTCTGATCGTGATTGGCCGGCGTGACCGTGGCGACATCGCACGCCTGATGGTTGGTGACGCCACACGCAAGGTAATCGGACTGGCCCCCTGTAACGTGATGGTGGTGCCGCGCGGGGCCCAGGCGCCGCATCGCGGGCTGCTGGTGGGCACCGATGGTTCCGAGTTGGGTGACAAGGCCGTGCGCGCGGCCATCGAACTGGCGGGATACTGTGACTTGCCGCTGACCATTGCCTCGGTGGCGGTTCCCGGCCAGAGCGACGAGCGGCGTCAGGAGGGCGTGGAGGCGGTGCAGCGTCTGCAGGGCGAAGCCCGGGAGCAGGGGCGTCAGGCCGATGCCACCACCGAGGAGGGGCGGCCCGAGATCGCACTGGTGGACATCGCCCGGCGCGATCAGCGCGACCTGATCGTGGTCGGAAGCCACGGCCGTACCGGGATCAAGCGCCTGCTGATGGGCAGCGTCTCCGAGCGCGTGGTCGGCGGTGCTGAGTGCCCGGTGCTGGTGGTCAAGAACGTCTGACGCGGTCCCGCGTCAGGCCGGTGTGTCAGTGCGCCGATAGAGGAGATCGGCCACCTGGTGGCCAAGCCGTTCCCCGCGGCGCTCGAACTTGGTGACCGGGCGATCCGGGGGGCGTCCAGGGGCCGGGACTGGACCATCGGGCTCGAACCAGACGGCGCATTCCTGCATCACCGCGATCATGTGTTCCGCATAGTCGGACCAGTCGGTCGCCAGGTGCAGGCGCCCGCCCGGCCGGAGGCGTGTCGCCAGGTGGCGCACGAACGTGGGCTGGATCAGCCGGCGTTTGTGGTGGCGCTTCTTGTGCCAGGGGTCCGGGAAGAACACCTGCACGCAGTCCAGGCTGCCGGGGGTCAGGTAGTGTTCCAGCAGCTCCACCGCATCGACGTCACTCACCCGCACATTGGCCAGGCCGCGTTGTTCCACTTCGCGCAGCAGGTGCCCCACCCCGGGGCGATGCACCTCGGTCCCGATGAAGTCACGCTCCGGGTGGTTGGCCGCCTGTTCGGCAAGGCTCTCGCCATCGCCAAAGCCAATCTCGAGGGTCACGGGTGCCGTGCGCCCGAAGATCGCCGCCAGGTCGAGGGGGGCGGCGGGTTCCGGCAGCCGCAGGCCGAAGCGTGGGAACAGGTCGTCCAGGGCCCGTTGCTGACCGGGGGTCAGCCGGCCCTCGCGCCGGACGAAGCTGCGGATGCGGCGGTAGAACGGTTTGTCTTCCGCCCCAGCGTTGGCAGGCTCCTTCATGCTAGCTGAAGAACAGGCCGGTCTGTGGCGAGGAAGCCGAGGCGTAGCGCCGCGGCGCCATGCGCCCGGCGAGGAAGGCCTGGCGACCGCCGATGATCGCGTGGCGCATGGCCGAGGCCATCATCACCGGGTCATTGGCGGCGGCGATGGCCGTGTTCATGAGTACGCCGTCACAGCCCAGTTCCATGGCGATCGCGGCATCCGAGGCGGTGCCGACGCCGGCATCCACCAGCACCGGAACCGTGGCGTTCTCCACGATCTCGCGGATGTTGTAGCGGTTCTGGATGCCCAGTCCCGAACCGATCGGCGCGGCCAGCGGCATGATCGCCAGGCAACCGATGTCCTCCAGGCGCTTGGCCAGCAGCGGGTCGTCGGTGGTGTAGACCATCACGTCGAAGCCTTCGGCCACCAGCGTCTCGGCGGCCTTTACCGTTTCGAAGACGTCCGGGTAGAGGGTCTTCTCGTCGCCCAGGACTTCCAGCTTCACCAGGTTGTGGCCGTCCAGAAGCTCGCGCGCCAGGCGGCAGGTGCGGATGGCGTCCTCAGCGTTGAAGCAGCCTGCGGTGTTCGGCAACAGGGTATAGCGCTCCGGCGAGATCACGTCCAGCAGGTTGGGTTCGTCCGGGTTCTGGCCAATGTTGGTGCGGCGGATCGCGACGGTGACGATCTCTGCGCCGCTGGTCTCGATGGCATCGCGGGTCTGATCCAGGTCGCGATACTTGCCGGTGCCCACCAGGAGACGGGAGGTGAACTCGCGTGAGCCCACGCGGAAGAGATCGTCGGCGGTTGCGGCGGCCGATTCGGTCATGGTGCTTCCTTCGTTGAAAGTGGTTGTGGGACGAGGCGGTCGCGGGCGGCGCGATTCTTGTCGATGCAGTGCGGCAGCCCTTCGACTAGCCGCCCCCGATCGCCTGTACGATTTCCACGCGATCGCCTGGGTGCAGCGGATGCACGGCATGTTCGCTGCGCGGCACCAGCTCCTCGTTGATCTCCACGGCCAGGCGCCGGCCGCCAAGGCCGCGTGCCTCGATCAGCGCGGCCAGGGTGGCCTCGCGATCGTCGGGGAGTTCAAAGGGTTCGCCGTTCAGCTGAATCTGCATGGTTCTTCAACTCTTCAGTTTACCGTTGAGCCGGGGGCCGACAAGGCCTACAATCGCTGGCTCAAGCGGGTGTAGTTCAATGGTAGAACGGGAGCTTCCCAAGCTCTTAATGTGGGTTCGATTCCCATCACCCGCTCCATTCTATCAGGCTTCCTGGCCCTTTCGGTTCCCGCCAACCTGTCTTGCGAGCGGGTTATGGACTTGCTCCAGAGCCTTGTTATATCGTCAGAAACATGAACACCACGCCCAACCATACGGAACTGCTGCCGGTCGCTGCCGCCCGCGGGCTCCTGCGTGACCACGCGATCTCCCCGACCGAGCAGCGGGTCGAGATCGCGCGCGTGATGTTTGCCCGTCATCAGCACCTTAGCGCCGAGCAAATTCTTGCGCAGCTGGTGCGCCACGACTCGCGCGTCTCCAAGGCCACGGTGTACAACACCCTGAACCTGTTTGCCGAGAAGGGGCTGGTGCGTGAGGTCCTGATCGATCCCGCCAAACTGTTCTACGACTCGAACATGAATCCCCACCACCACCTGTTCCACACCGATACCGGTGAGTTGGAGGACGTGGATCCGGCACGGATCGATATCTCCGACCTGCCGGCCTTACCCGAGGGCAAGGTGCTGGAAGGCGTGGATGTCGTCATCCGGGTTGGTCGCCGCCGTTCCTGAGAGGGACGACCCTCGCCCGGGGCTGCCCGGATTGTGGTCGCTCCCGGCCCCCGCTATCATGTCGCGCTTCGCCGGTGTAGCTCAGTTGGTAGAGCAATCGATTCGTAATCGATAGGTCGGAGGTTCGACTCCTCTCGCCGGCACCAATCTTCCGACCTCCTCGGCTCCAGGCAGCGCTGACTGTCCCGAGTCGGGGAGTGGTCCGGTCCCTCGCCCAGGTTCCTCAAAAAGCCGTTGGCCGGCTGCCGAAGAAAGCCCCTCTCGGCCTGGCGCGGGAGGGAGAAGGTTTCGCGGCACCGACAAACGTTCGTCGCGTAAATGCGCAACCCTGCGGATCAGGGCTCCACCGGCAAGCCGGCGGCCGCCCATTCCGGATATCCACCTTCAAGGCGGCGCGCCTGATAACCCGCGTCGCGCATCCGGGCGACGGCGTCATAGGCCAGTACGCAGTATGGGCCGCGACAGTAGGTGACGACCTCGCGGTCGGTCGGAAGGTCTTCGAGGAAGGCGTTCAGTTCGGGAAGCGGCACATTGACCGCCCCCGCCAGATGTCCTGCCGAGAACTCTTCCGGTGGGCGTACGTCCAGCAGGAGCGTATCCCCATTGCGGATACGTTCAACCAGGTCCATCGCCGATACGGCCTCCAGCGGATCCTTGCTTTGCAGGTTTTCGTTGACCAGTTGCTGGGCCTCCGCGACCTGATCCACCGCGAGTACCTGGATCGCGTCGAAGAGCTGGACTACGGCGTCAGCGTCCGACAGGCGATAGAAAATCCGCTGCCCCTCGCGCCGCGTCTTGACCAGGCCCGCCTGCTTCAGAATCTGCAGGTGCTGGGAGGTATTGGCGACCGAGAGACCACTGGACTCGGCCAGCAGCTCGACACTGCGCTCGCCCTGGGCAAGCAGTTCGATCAACTCCAGGCGCCGGCCACTGGCGAATGCCTTTCCGATGCGGGCGAACTGGCTGAACAGGTCCTGTTTGAAACCCATGTGATTCCGGTAAAAGTGTCAGGAAACAGGCCCTCAGCATACATGCAGTCACGAAGACGATGAGCCTCTCAAGTCAATCAGTGTTTCCTTAATGGTATGGCCTCTTGTCGCCTGGCTTGACAGCCCCATCCGTCCCGACTAATGTCGATATTCAATTAATCGGTTGAATATTAGATGGGCCTGAAATATGGGCCTTCCGCATGCACCCGGCGCGATGATTCATGGGATTGCCGGTCTGAACATCTAACCTAGGGAAACACTGATTAATGCACGCGCTCGCGTTGGCACCCCAGGTTTTCCGAGACAAGGCGCGTCGTGCAGCGGGTAGTGGTTCTACCCGCCCGTTTCTGATGGATTCGGGGCGCAACGCAGGATCGGGGAACCTGGGGTGCCAACCCCCACAAGCTATTGAAAGACGGGGCTCGGCCGCCCGTTGTTATCAGAAACGGGCGCGCGCACGGCGTTGCGGTTCCCTTGTGCAGAATGACTGCACGGCAGTCGCCGCGCCTTGTTCGCACGCAAAAGCGACTCGAGCGCGAGCGCGTGCATTAATCAGTGTTTCCCTAAACGAAGTGCCCGGTTGAACGGCACGAACAAGAGGCAACACATCATGGTGGACTGGTTCATGGAGCAGCAGCCGATCATCCGGATCGGGTTCCTGCTGAGTATGGTGGCCATCATGGCGCTCTGGGAGGCCTTCGCCCCGCGGCGGGCACTGACCGTGGGCAAGGCCTACCGGTGGGTCAACAACTGGGGCATCGTGATCACGGGCACTCTGCTGACCCGAGTGGTCTTCCCGGCCGGCGCCGTCGGGTTGGCCTTCTTTGTCGAAAGCCAGGGCTGGGGGCTGTTGCAGGTGCTGGACATGCCCTTCTGGCTGGCGGTCCTGATCGCGATCGTCGTGCTGGATTTTGCGGTCTGGGCCCAGCACGTGATGTTCCATGCGATCCCCGCGCTGTGGCGATTGCATCGCATGCACCACGCGGACCTGGACTTCGATCTGACCACCGGCCTGCGTTTCCATCCGCTGGAGATCCTCTTGTCGTTCGGGATCAAGGCCATGGTGATTGTGGCGATCGGCGCACCCGCGCTGGCCGTCCTGTTCTTCGAGATCATCCTCAGCTCGCTGGCTCTGTTCAATCACTCGAACGTCCGTATCCCCACGGCGATCGACCGTTTCCTGCGCCTGTTCATCGTGACGCCGGACTTCCACCGCGTGCACCACTCCTGGTACCCGCACGAGACCAACTCGAACTTCGGGTTCAACCTTTCGCTGTGGGACCGCATGCTCGGCACCTACCATGCTCAGCCGCAGGACGGCCACGAGGGCATGACCATCGGCCTCAACCAGTTCCGCGACCCCAGCTGGGAGCGACTGGACAAGATGCTGATCCAGCCCTTCATTGGCCCGGCGGACAGCTACCCGCTGAACCGCCGTCCGGAGACCGAGGACGAGAGTGAGCAGGTCGTGCGCAAGGCCAGTGCCGGTGCCCGGCGGGCAGGTTCCAAATGAGCCGCACGACCTGGTTGCGGATCGGCGCGGGCCTGGTCCTTATGGCCGGCATCCTGATCGCGGTGCAGTATCGCGATCATCTGGACCCCGCCGCGCTGGAGGCCTGGATCGGGGACTTTGGCGTGACCGCCTCACTGGTGTTCATCGGGGTCTACGCCATCGCCTCGGTGCTGTTCCTCCCCGGTATGGTGATGACCCTGGCCGGCGGTGCCCTGTTCGGCCCGATCTGGGGGACCCTGATCAACCTGGTCGGGGCCACCCTGGGGGCCACCCTGGCGTTCTTGATCGCACGCTACCTGGGCGCCGACTGGGTGGAACGCAAGCTCGGCGGGCGCCTGAAGCAGGTCGTGGCCGGCGTCGAAGCCGAGGGCTGGCGCTTCGTCGCGTTCGTGCGCCTGGTCCCACTGTTTCCGTACAACCTTCTCAACTACGCGCTCGGCCTGACGCGCATCCGCCTGCTGGCCTATGTGCTGGCCACGTTCATCTGCATGGCCCCGGGGGCGCTGGCCTATACTTACGTGGGCTATGCCGGGCGCCAGGCGATCACCGGGGGCGAGGCCGCGATCCAGACCGCTCTGATCGCCCTTGGCCTGCTGGCGCTGGTCGCCTTCCTGCCGCGGCTGGTCAAGCGCCTGCGCGGCCCCTCCGAGTGGATCACGACGACCCAACTGGCCGAGCGGCTACACGGGGCAAACCCGCCGCAGGTGGTTGACGTGCGCACGCCCGAGGAGTTTACGGGCGAGCTGGGCCATATCGAAGGCGCCGCCAATATCCCGCTCGACCAACTGGAATCGAACCTGGAACAGCTCCCGAAGGATCGGCCCCTGGCCCTGGTCTGCCGCACCGACAAGCGCTCGAAGAACGCGGCGCGCCTGCTTCGGGCCCATGGCTTCGAGGATGTGGCCGTGGTGCGCAAGGGCATGACCGCCTGGGCCGAACATTCGCCACGGGATTGAGCCATCGCACTGAGCGGCCGTTGGGAACGGACGTCTCGAACCGTGTTCCTATCAGGAGGAGCCCCCAATGAAAACGCTCCCATCCGGGAGACCGAATCCGGGTTCCATTATGGTGTCGGCATTGGTGGCGCTGGGGCGGGGTTCCTGACTGATCGGGCGTATCCGCCGTGGTCCCTGCAGGCTTTGAGGAGTTGGCATATGGAAGCACCCGTGATGTGGTCGAACCCTACGGATTTCCCCTCAATCCGGCGGGCTCGCCAGGTCAGCACCGTTCAGGTCAATCTTGGCTATGTGTGCAATCAGACCTGTTTCCACTGCCATGTGAATGCCGGCCCCAATCGCCGTGAGTCCATGGATGCGGCCACGCTGGAAGCGGTCTTGGCCTTCGCGGATCGTGTCGGCGCCACCACGCTGGATCTGACCGGCGGCGCCCCGGAGCTGAACCCCCATTTCCGGTGGCTGGTGACCCAGGCGCGGGAACGGGGCTGGACCGTCATCGACCGCTGCAACCTGACGGTGCTGACCGAGCCCGGGCAGGACAGCCTTGCGGAGTTTCTGGCAGATCACCAGGTCCAGATCGTCGCGTCACTGCCCTGCTATGAAGAAGCCAACGTTGACCAGCAAAGAGGCGAAGGCGTTTTCCAGCGCAGTTTGCAGGGCATCCGGATGCTGAATGCCCTGGGCTACGGGCAGCCGGACTCCGGGCTGCCCCTGGACCTTGTGTACAACCCCCAGGGGGCCGAGCTTCCGCCTCCGCAGGGTGAGCTGGAAGCCGCCTACCGGGAATCGCTACTGCGGGATTGGAGCATCCACTTCAATCGCCTGCTCACGATCACGAACATGCCGATCAACCGGTTTGCAGGACAGTTGCGGCGGGAAGGTCGCTACCAGGAATACATGGATCGCTTGCGCGCCGCCCATCGCACCGAAAACCTCGCAAAGGTGATGTGCCGTGATCTGGTCAGCGTGGATTGGGAGGGCTATCTCTTTGATTGCGACTTCAACCAGATGCTGGGGCTTCCGCTGGGCGCCAAAGGGCAGCGCGTTCACGTCCAGAACATTACGGCCCAGGCGCTGGACCAGGGCAGCATTGCGGTCGGCGAGCATTGCTATGGTTGCACGGCGGGCGCCGGGTCCAGTTGTTCCGGTGCGTTGTAGTGCGCCTATCGCATGGCCGCCGCTTTGTGGAGTCGCGGGCCGTGGCGGCTGGGGCCACGATGCCGTGACCTGTGTCCAATGGTGACCGACGGCACTGACTTGCAAGGTGGATGTCGGGTCTCCTGTGTCATACCGGCGTTGAACGAGGCGCCATCGATTCTTGCGACACTTGGGCTCCTTCAGCCCATGCGTGATCGCGGAACCGAAGTCCTGCTGGTCGATGGTGGAAGCCGCGATGGGACGCCGGAGCGGGCGCATCCGCTGGTCGACCGGGTGCTGACCGCCGCGCCCGGTCGGGCCTCGCAGATGAATGCGGGTGCCGCCCATGCGCAGGGCGAGATCCTCTGGTTCCTGCATGCCGATACCGAGCCCTCGCCGGAGGCCGATCAGGCGATCCGAGGTGCGATCGAGGATGGCGCGGACTGGGGCTATTTTTCGGTACGCCTCTCGGGCGAGCGCCGATTGTTCCGGATGGTGGAGCGGATGATGACGGCCCGGTCCCGCATGACCGGCATCGCGACGGGTGACCAGGGCATTTTCGTCCGACGTGCCCTTTTCGAGCAGGTGGGCGGGTTTCCGGAGCAGCCACTCATGGAGGATGTTGCCCTGAGTGTTCGGCTCAAACGCGCGGCCGAGCGCCGGGTTTGTCTTCCCTCCCGGTTGATCACATCCAGCCGGCGATGGGAGGAGCGGGGGGCTGTGCGGGTCATACTGCTGATGTGGTGGCTGCGGCTGGCCTACGCCCTGGGTGTTGCGCCGGAACGGCTAGCGCGGTGGTATCGATGAGCCGCCGCCGCTTGCTGGTGTTTGCCAAGGCCCCGGTGGAGGGTCAAGCCAAGAGCCGCCTGATCCCCGCGCTGGGTCCTGCGGGTGCCGCGGAGTTGCACGCGCGGATGGTCCGTCATACCTGTGAGAAGGCGCGGCGGATCGATGCGGATGTGGAACTGTGGTGCCACCTGGATTCGGAGAACCCCCTGTTCACGGACTGTGAGGCGTCGTTCGGCGTCACGCTGAGAACGCAGGCAGGCGCGGACCTGGGCGAACGTATGTATAACGCTTTTGCGTTCGACCCGGAGGGGGCGCCGGCGGTTGTGATTGGCACGGATTGCCCGTCGCTGGAACCCAGCGACCTCGCGAAGGCGTTCGCCGTCCTCGAGTCGTTCGACGCGGTGGTCGGCCCTGCGACCGACGGCGGCTACTATCTGCTGGGTCTGCGCAAGGCGGATGCGAGCCTCTTTCACGCGGTCACCTGGGGGACGGGCAGCGTCCTCGCCGAGACACGCGCGCGACTGGAGTCGCTCGGCCTGCGCTGGCTGGAGCTGGAACCAAGAGATGACATCGATCGACCGGAAGACCTGGAGTCGCTCCCCGTCGACTGGTTGCCCACTGCGAGGGATGGTGCATGACTGAACGTCTTGTCTTTGTCTATGCCGCCGACAGCGGACGGCTCAATGCCTGGTTCGATGCGGCGCACAAGATTGTCTCGCCCGGCACTTACTCGTGCCAGCTGTGTGCCGTCACGCACAACCCCTTTTCGATGCGAAAGGAATGGAAGCAGTTCGTCGACGGGTTATCGGTGGACTGCAGGTTCATCCACCGCGACGAGTTTCAACGCGAGTACCCGGACATGGACGTAGTGCTGCCCGTAGTGTTCATGGAGGGCCCGTCGGGGCTATCGATCTGCCTCGACGCCGAAGGCATTGGGGCATGCGATTCTGTCGCGGCACTTATCGAGCGGATCCAGCAGCATTGCGTAGGGAAACACTGATTAATGTACACGCTCGCGCTCGAGTTGCTTTTGCGTGCGAACAAGGCGCGGTGACTGCCGTGCAGTCATTCTGCACAAAGGAGCCGCAACGCCGTGCGCATGCAAAAGCGGCCGAGCCCCTGCTTTTAATGGCTTGTGGGGTTGGCACCCCAGGTTCCCCGATCCTGCGTTGCGCCCCGAATCCATCAAAAACGGGCGGGTAGAACCACTACCCGCTACGCGACGCGCCTTGTCTCGGAAAACCTGGGGTACCAACGCGAGTGTGTACATTAATCAGTGTTTCCCTGGGCTCGTCGGCGTCTCCTTGACGCAATGCCCGTTCAGTTGCGCCCGCCGCGTGGATGACGTCCGCCGCCGGGTCGACCGGGGCCCCGGCCGCCGCCACGGCGATCGTCCCGCGGCTTGCGGGGGCGTGGCTTTGGCTTGACCGCTCCCTGAAACAGTCGCTCCGGGTCCACGCTCGCGGTGGGAATGCGCTCGCCCAGGTAGGTCTCGATATCCGGCAGGTAGAAGGCCGAATCCTCGCAGCCGAAGCTGATCGCGTCGCCCTCGGCCCCGGCGCGGGCGGTGCGCCCGATGCGATGCACGTAGTCCTCGCCGGACTGCGGCAGGTCGAAATTGAAGACATGGGTGACGGCCGGGATGTGCAGGCCGCGGGCCGCCACGTCGGTGGCGACCAGGTAGGTGAATTCACTGGCGGCGAACTGTTCCAGCAGCTTCGAGCGCTTGTTCTGCGGCACATCGCCGGAGAGCAGTTCGGCCTTCTGCTCGTTGACATTGAGCCAGTCGCAGACCTTTTCGGCTCCGTGCTTGGTGTTGACGAACACGATCGCGCGTTCCGGCTGAAGGTCGCGCGCCAGACCCAGCAGCAACGGGATCTTCTCGTCATTGGCTGGGTAGTAGATCACCTGGCGCACGCGGTCGGCCGTCAGGGTCTCGCTCTCGATCTGGACCTTCTCCGGGTTGTTCATGTGCTCGAAGGCCAGCTCCATCACCCGCAGGGACAGCGTGGCCGAGAACAGCATGGACAGGCGCTCGCTGGCGGGCGAGCAACGGTTCATCAGGAAGCGTACGTCCTTGATGAAGCCGAGATCGAACATACGGTCGGCCTCGTCCAGCACCACGACCTCGGTGTGCTTGAGGCCAAAGACTTTCTGCTTGAAGTAGTCGATGATCCGTCCGGGCGTGCCGATCAGGATGTCCGCCCCGGCCTCCAGCTGTTCACGCTGGGTGTCGTAGCCGGTACCGCCGTAGGCGAGCGCAAGCTTCAGCCCGGTTTGCGCCCCCAGCGATTCGGCATCGCGGTGGATCTGGATCGCCAGTTCGCGGGTCGGGGCCAGGATCAGGGCGCGCACGTCGGTCGGCTTGCGGTTCGGTGACGGTTGCTGGCGCAGCAGGCGGTTGAAGGTCGCGATCAGGAAGGCCGCGGTCTTGCCCGTTCCGGTCTGCGCCTGACCTGCCACATCCCGCCCGGACAGGGCGATTGGCAACGTCTGGGCCTGGATCGGGGTGCAGTGCTCGAAGCCGGTGGCGCGGATGCCCGCCTGGACGGGTTCGGGCAGATCGAGCTGGTCGAAGCGGGGCGAGTCCTGCGCGGTTTCGGTCATCGGGTTCCTCGGATGCTGCCTGTTACTTGAACTGTCCGGCGTTCATCGTCGATAGTAAGGCCGTGCAGCCGGCGTTGCGGGCTGTTCCCCCAACCCAAGTCATGAGGGCTCGGAGTGAGCGACAAAATTGTTTATACATCGGACGCCGGTTTCGACGAGGACGTCCTGAAGGCCGATCAGCCGGTCCTGGTGGACTACTGGGCCGAATGGTGTGGCCCCTGCAAGATGATCGCGCCCATTCTGGACGAAATCGCTGAAGAATACGCGGGCAAGGTCAAGGTCGCCAAGCTGAACATCGACGAGAATCCATCCACCCCGCCGAAGTACGGCATTCGTGGGATCCCGACGCTCATGCTGTTCAAGAACGGCGATGTCGAGGCCACCAAGGTGGGTGCCCTGTCCAAATCGCAGCTGACCGCGTTCCTGGACCAGCACCTGTAAATTGCAGGGGCCTGGTGGGCGACCGCCGGGCCTTGCAGGCCCTAGGGAAACACTGATTAATGTACACACTCGCGTTGGCACCCCAGGTTTTCCGAGACAAGGCGCGTCGCGTAGCGGGTAGTGGCTCTACCCGTAAGCGGCGCAACGCAGGATCGGGGAACCTGGGGTGCCAACCCCTCAAGCCATTGGAAGCAGGGGCTCGGCCGCTTTTGCGCGCGCACGGCGTTGCGGCTCCCTTGTGCAGAATGACTGCACGGCAGTCACCGCGCCTTGTTCGCACGCAAAAGCGACTCGAGCGCGAGCGCGTACATTAATCAGTGTTTCCCTAGTTGCTTTTTCGGGCTTGCCCCGGGCCGCCACCTCGCTTACCATCAGCAGCATTCGAGAGGCCGCCAGGCCACTCTATCCTCCTTCCAGTCATCCGAGCGACCACCCCCGGTTGCCGTTCATCCACGTTGAACACAGCACCCCACGCATGAATCTGACCGAATTGAAGCGGATGTCCGCTGCCGATCTCGTGGCCTTCGCCGAAGAGAAGGGCATCGAGAACATGTCCCGCGCACGCAAGCAGGAGATTATCTTCGCCCTGCTCAAGGCCCACGCGAAGAGCGGCGAGGCCATCTATGGCGACGGCGTTCTCGAGATCCTTTCCGACGGCTTTGGTTTCCTCCGTAGCGCCGATAGCTCGTACCAGGCCGGGCCGGACGATGTATACGTCTCCCCCAGCCAGATCCGTCGCTTTGGGCTACGCACCGGCGACACCATCGCCGGCAAGATCCGTCCGCCCAAGGACAATGAGCGTTACTTCGCGCTGCTGAAGGTCTCGGAGATCAACTTCGAGCCGCCGGAGAATGCCAAGCACAAGGTGCTGTTCGAGAACCTGACGCCGCTGCATGCCAACGAGCGCATGCGCATGGAGCGCGGCAACGGTTCCACCGAGGACATCACCGCCCGCGTGATCGACATCGTCTCGCCGTTCGGCAAGGGCCAGCGCGGCCTGATCGTCTCCCCGCCCAAGGCGGGCAAGACGCTGATGCTGCAGAACATCGCCCAGAGCATCGCCGGCAATTACCCCGAGTGCTACCTGATCGTCCTGCTGATCGACGAGCGTCCGGAGGAAGTCACCGAGATGGACCGCATGGTCCAGGGCGAGGTGGTCTCCTCCACCTTCGACGAGCCGGCCCAGCGCCATGTGCAGGTCGCCGAGATGGTGATCGAGAAGGCCAAGCGCCTGGTCGAGCACAAGCGCGACGTGGTGATCCTGCTGGATTCCATCACCCGCCTGGCGCGTGCCTACAACACCGTCGCCCCCAGCTCGGGCAAGGTGCTGACTGGCGGTGTGGATGCCAACGCCCTGCACCGCCCGAAGCGCTTCTTCGGCGCCGCGCGCAACGTGGAGGAAGGTGGCAGCCTGACGATCATCGCCACCGCCCTGGTCGAGACGGGCTCCAAGATGGACGAAGTCATCTACGAGGAGTTCAAGGGTACCGGTAACATGGAGCTGCACCTCGAACGTCGGATCGCCGAGAAGCGTATCTACCCGGCGATCAACGTGAACCGCTCCGGTACTCGTCGCGAGGAACTACTCACTGCACCGGACGAGCTGCAAAAGCTCTGGATCCTGCGCAAGTTCCTGCACGGCATGGACGATATCGAGGCCATGGAATTCCTCCTCGGCCGCATGCAGTCCTCCAAGACCAACTCCGAGTTCTTCGATCAGATGAAACGCAGCTGACCCGTCGTCCCCATTGGTTGATTGCACCACAGAGGGCACGGAGAACACGGAGAAAGGAAGGCGCACCGATAGCAGAGTGCGGCAAACCAGGACGTCATGCGTGGTGAATTGTGGGCGGGCTCAGTGGGTAATCCCCTGAGCCGGTCCTATGCCAGAGTCTCCCCGCCAAGCCCTGCGGTCGTCGACGGCAGATCGCATTGAAGTCCTCTGTGTTCTCTGTGCTCTCTGTGGTGAATGATCAGCCGGGGACGGGTTCGAAGCTGATCAGGCGGTCCAGGCGCCACCACTGGCGGCGGCCTTCGGTGTCGCGGAGGATCAGATACTCGGCACCGCGCCGGGTGCGCAGGTCCAGCGGTCGTACGACCGCGATGCGATCCATCTCGCCGCGACGCCAGTGCGTGCGCAGAAACTGGCCGCGCAGGATGGCGAGCTCCAGCTCGGAATAGCGCTCACAGGCAATGGGCGTATACGGGGGTGCGGCGATCACTCGCCCTCCCGCTGGGCCGCGATGCGTGGGATCTCCTCGTCGCCGGCATCCTCGCGGCGGAACACAATGGGCGCACAGCACACCGCGCAGTCCTCGATCCATTCGCGGTCGTTGCTGATCATGTCCACCGTGGTCTCGCCGTGCTCGCCGCACCAGGGGCAGGCAAAACCGATAAACTCGACGGGACGCATCATCGACTCTCCTCCTGGCCTACGGGCCAGGTTATCGGCGTGGCGACCGAGTCCTGCGGAGTCCCTTCCGGAAGAAACCGTTCCAGCACGTCATTGAGAAACGCCAGGCCTTGTTCCGTGGCCTGCAGGCGCTCCGGGTCCGCCACCAGCAGGCCTGTCGCGCGTAATTCGGACAGTGCCGGTTCGAGTGTCGCGAGCGGCAAGCCGCAGTGCGTCTCGAAGTGGGTCGTCGGCACCCCCTCCACCAGTCGCAGCGCGTTCAGCATGAATTCGAAGGGCCGTTCCGCCGCCGGTACCACCTGGTCTCTGTGCTGTTGTGGCCCGGACAGGTAGGCCTCGGGCTGGCGCGGCTTGATCCGGCGCAGGATCGTGCCGTCGTGCACCTGCGTCAGTTTGCCGTGGGCCCCGGCGCCAATGCCCAGATAGTCGCCGAAGGTCCAGTAGTTGCGGTTGTGCCGACATTCCTGCCCCGCGCGTGCATAGGCGGATACCTCGTATCGAGTATAGCCAGCCGCCGCCAGATGCAACTGCCCCTGACTGAATAATTCCTCGATCGTGGCATCTCCCGGCAGTTCGGGCGGGCGCACGGCGAAATAGGTGTTCGGCTCCAGGGTCAGCTGGTACCAGGAGATGTGACCGGGATCCAGTTCGATCGCCGCCTGCAGATCCGCTAATCCCGCCTCCACCGACTGCCCCGGCAGGCCAAACATCAGGTCCAGGTTGATCGCTTCGAATCCGGCTGCGCGGGCGTGTTCCACTGCGCTCAGGGCTTCGGCGGCGCCGTGGATGCGCCCTAAACGCGTGAGCATCGTGTCGTCGAAGCTCTGGATACCCAGTGACAGCCGGTTGACTCCCGCCTCGCGGTAGCCGCGAAAGTAGGCGCGGTCGGCTGTGCCGGGGTTGGCCTCCAGCGTCACCTCGCAGTCCGGCCGCAGTGGCAGCCGGGCACGCAGGCCGGAGAGGAGTTCGTCCAGTGCCTCCGGCGGGAACAGGCTGGGGGTCCCGCCGCCGATGAACACGCTCTCCAGGCGCCGACCCCAGACATCGGGCAGCTGGCCTTCCAGGTCCCGCAGCAGCGCGTCCACGTAGTCATCGAAGGGGGGCTCGCCACGCGGCTCGTGCGAGTTGAAGTCGCAGTACGGGCACTTGCGCACGCACCAGGGCAGGTGCACGTACAGCGCCAGCGGTGGCGGATGGGTCAGCGTGGCAGTCATGTGCGAAGCATAGGCGAGGCTTCGGGTGGCGTCGAAAGGGCCCAGTCCCCCTATTGCAGCCTCACGCCGGGGGCTTCCCTGCCGATCGCCACGGCGCTGCGCGCCTCGCGATGACGGGGACAGGAAGCACAGTCATCGCGAGCGCCGCAGGCGCGTGGCGATCTCCGCGGCCGGGTCCCCACGCGGGTCCGAACATGCGCCGGGGTGTCGTCGGGAGGTTGCCACGGCCCCTGCGGGGCCTCGCAACGACGGGCGTAAAGGCCCCGTCATCGCGAGGCGCGCAGCGCCGTGGCGATCTCTCCGGGTGGCCCCGGTGCCGGACGGTGCGGGATGTCAGGCCGGTGGGTTGCCCATGCGCTCGCGCAGTGCGGCACCGAGCTGCTGCAAGGCCTGACCGCGATGGCTCAGGCGGTTCTTGGTCTCCGGGGGCAGCTCGGCCGAGGTGCAGCCCTCCTGTGGTACGAAGAACAGCGGGTCGTAGCCAAAGCCCTCGGCGCCGCTGGCCTGCTCAGCGATGCGACCGGGCCACACCCCCTGGGCGATGATCGGCGCCGGATCCTCGGCATGCTCCAGGTACACCACCACCGCACGGAACCGCGCGGCGCGCCGTTCTGGCGGTACACCGGCCAGTGCCTCCAGCAGCTTGGCGTTGTTGGCCGCGTCGTCGCCATCGGGGCCGGCATAGCGCGCGGAGTAGATCCCCGGCTGGCCGTGCAGCGCATCGACCTCCAGCCCGGAGTCGTCGGCGATCGCCGGCAGCCCGGTGTGGCGGGCGGCGTTGCGCGCCTTGAGGATCGCGTTTTCCACGAACGTCAGGCCGGTCTCGTCGGCCTCGGGCACGGCGTGCTCGGATTGCGCCTCGACCGTCAGCCCCAGCGGTTCCAGCAGGGCGTGGATCTCGCGCAGCTTGCCGGGGTTGCCGGTGGCAAGGACGACGCGGCGCGGCTCGCCCATGATCAGCCCTCGGCCAGGATGGCGCGCTGGGCCTCGCAGATCTCCTGGATCCCCTTCTCGCCCAGGTCCAGCATCTGATCCAGCTCGTCGCGGCGGAAGGCGTGGCCCTCGGCTGTCCCCTGGATCTCGATCACGCCGCCGGCCTCGTTCATCACCAGGTTCAGGTCGGTCTCGGCCTGGGAGTCCTCGTCGTAGTCCAGGTCCAGCACCGGCTCGCCGCCGGAGATGCCCACCGAGATCGCGGCGACCTGGCCGTGCAGCGGGTTCTTGCGGATCAGGCCCTGTTCGCGAGCTTTGCGGATCGCATCGTGCAGGGCGACATAGGCGCCGCTGATGGAGGCGGTGCGGGTGCCGCCGTCGGCCTGGATCACGTCGCAGTCGACAATGATCTGGCGTTCGCCCATGGCCTCCAGGTCCACCACGGCGCGCAGCGAGCGGCCGATCAGACGCTGGATCTCCATGGTGCGTCCGCCCAGCTTGCCGCGGGCGGCCTCGCGTACCATGCGGTCATGGGTGGAGCGGGGCAGCATGCTGTACTCGGCAGTTACCCAGCCGCGCCCTTTGTTCTTTAGCCACGGCGGCACGCGCGACTCCACCGTCGCGTTGCACAGCACGCGCGTGTCGCCGAACTCCACCAGTACGGAACCCTCCGCGTGCCGGGTGAAATTGCGGGTAAAACGCACGGGGCGCATCGCGTCGGCTGTTCGGCCACTGGGTCGCATGCTGTGATCCTTGCTAGATTTAATGAGCGCGCAGTATACGGGCCATCGGTGTAGTGCGTCGCCCTCACAGGCGAGGCACTACACTCACGTTACGCAGCAGGGATCGCAACGGGGGCAATGATGATCGCCAGCATGACTGGATTTTCCCGGCACGCCGTGACGCTGGACGCAGGCGTGTTTGACTGGGAGTTGAAGAGCGTCAATCACCGCTACCTGGAGCTGCGGATCCATCTCCCCGATCATCTTCGATCGCTGGAGGCCGAGGTGCGCAACCGCCTCAAGGGGCGCCTGGCGCGAGGCAAGGTGGACGCGGTCCTGCGCGATCGAGGGCAGGCCGACAGCACGCCCAACGCCTTCGACCATGACCGGGTGCAGGCCCTTGTCGATGCCTGCACGGCGATCGAGCGGATGATGCCGAGAGCGGCCCCCGTTTCGCCCCTGGACCTGTTGCGCTGGCCGGGCGTGCTGCAGGACTGCTCGGCCGCCGACGACCAGCTTTCCGAACCGCTGTTGGCGGGCTTCGACCAGGCCCTGGGCGCACTGGAAGCGATGCGAGCGGCCGAGGGCCGGTCACTGGCGGACGGGATGCGGGCACGGCTGGATGCGCTGGCGGATCACGCCCGGTCGATTGCCGCGCGCCGGCAGCCGATGCTAGACGAGCAACGTAGCCGCCTCCTTGCGCGCATCGGCGAGCTGGACCTGAACCTGGACCCCAAGCGCCTCGAGCAGGAGGTCGCGTTGCTGGCGCAGCGCATGGACATTGCCGAGGAACTGGATCGCATCGATGGCCATGTGGCGGCCGTGCGCGAGATCTTGGATCAGGGCGGACCCAGCGGTCGTCGGCTGGACTTCCTGATGCAGGAGTTCAACCGCGAGGCCAACACCATCTCTTCCAAGTCGCACGACCTGGAGGTCACGCGGGCGACGGTGGAAATGAAAGTCTTGATCGAGCAGCTGCGCGAGCAGGTGCAGAACCTGGAATAGTCGATGCGCCGGTTTCGCTTGCGCCTGGCGATCACGCACCAGGAGATGGAGGACTATTACACCGGGCGCGCGGCGGTGGTGTTCGCGCAGGCCGAAAGCGGCGAGAGTGTGCAATTCCCCGCGCGGCTGCTGCGTAACCACCTGGACCAGCGCGGCGTGCACGGCATATTCGAGCTGATCACCGACGACGCTTACAAGCTGCAGGAGTTTCGTCGTCTCGACTGATCCGTGTTTCCTTAAGGAAACACGGATTAATGTACGCACTCGCGCTCGAGTCACTTTTGCGTGCGAACAAGGCGCGGTGACTGCCGTGCAGTCATTCTGCACAAGGGAACCGCGACGCCGTTCCCACGTAAAAGAGGCCGAGCCCCTTCGGGGTTGGCACTCCAGGTTCCCCGACCCTGCGTTGCGTCGCCTGTGGGTAGAACCACTACCCGCTGCACGACGCGCCTTGTCTCGGCAAACCTGGGGTGCCAACGCGAGCGTGTACATTGATCCGTGTTTCCTTCAGGCCCTTGAAAACGCGGGATATGTCCCTATCTCTCTTGGTGAGTCAGATGACGCCCGCAAAAGGAGGGAAAGCCATGACTATGACCCGTTACGAACCGTTCAGCCTGCTTGGTCAGTTGTCGCGCGAACTCGGTCGCATGCCGGATATGCCCGGTACCGAGGACTCCGCCGCGACCTCCGACTGGGCCCCTGCGGTGGATATCCGCGAAGAGACGGACGCCTACGTGCTGCACGCCGACATCCCTGGGGTGGACCCGAAGGATATCGAGCTGCACATGGAGAACGGCGTGCTAACCCTGCGCGGCGAGCGCCGACACGAAAGCGAGGAAGAGAAGGACGGCTACAAGCGTATCGAGCGCGTGCGCGGCAGCTTCTTCCGTCGCTTCTCGCTGCCGGATACCGCGGATGCCGACAACATCTCCGCACGCAGCGAGAATGGTGTGCTGGAGGTCCGCATCCCGAAGCAGGCCCGCGTGCAGCCGCGCCGGATCCAGATCGAGAGCTGATCCGGCTCCCCCAGCCCGGCGGGATCTCCCTGACCGGGCGCAACATGGGCGCTGCCCCGGGGGTTCCCGTGGTGGCGCCCGGTTTTTTAGGCCCCGAGGAGGCACGGTTTCGTGTCCCCCTGGGTTACAGCCGCATCCCGGCTATCATGATCGCTATGACCGCAGGCGGGATCCGGGTGTCACCCGAGGACGCAATCGTTCGAGGAACGCAATGGAATACAAGGATTACTACAAGATCCTCGGTGTGAGCCGCGACGCCAGCCAGGACGACATCAAGAAGGCCTATCGCAAGCTGGCGCGCAAGTATCACCCGGATGTCAGCAAGGATCCGAACGCCGAGACCCGCATCAAGGAGGTCAACGAGGCCTACGAGGCCCTGGGCGATCCGGAAAAGCGCAAGGCCTACGATCAGCTGGGTGCCAACTGGCGCCAGGGTCAGGATTTCCGCCCACCCCCCGGATGGGATGGCTGGGCGCAGGCCGGTGGCGCCCGTGGGGCTGCCGGTGGCGGCGCGGGCTTCTCGGACTTTTTCGACTCGATCTTCGGTGGTGGCGGCATGGGCGGCGGGCGTCGCCGGGGCGGCGGTGGCTTCAACATGCGCGGCGCCGATCGCGAGGGGCGTGTCGACATCACCCTGGATCAGGCGCTCAAGGGCACCGAGGTCTCGGTCAACGATGCCGAGGGTCGCGTGCAGCGTGTGCGCATCCCGGCGGGGGCCCGTGATGGCTCGCGCCTGCGCGTGCGCGGGCAGGGCGACCCGGGGGTTGGCAGTGGCGGGGCCGGGGACCTGCTGCTGGAGATCCGGGTCAAGCCGGACAGCCGCTATACCCTGGACGGGCGCAACCTCTATCGCGAGATCCCGATTACGCCTTGGGAGGCCGCGTTGGGTGCGACCATCGAGGTGCCCACGCCACATGGCTGGGTGAATCTGAAGGTCCCGGCCGGTTCGCAGTCCGGCAAACAGATGCGGCTTAAGGGCAAGGGTCTGCCGGGCAAGCCGCCGGGCGATCTCTACCTGAAGCTGATGGTGCAGGTGCCGTCGGAGGACGAGGCCGGTGACTGGTACCGCAAGATGGCCGCGGAGTCGTCGTTCGCCCCGCGCGCAGGGCTCGTGCCCTGATCGTCCGCACACCATTTAAGGAGCGCCCATGCGTCGGCTGATTACGTTCCTGATCCTGGTTGTGGCCCTGGCCTCGCCAGCCTCGGCCCAGCTGCCGGCTGCCGTGGATGGCCAGCCCCTGCCCTCGCTGGCACCCATGCTCGAAAGCACCATCCCCGGGGTGGTGAACATTGCCACCCGGGCGCGGGTGGTGGAGTCGGTCAGCCCGCTGTTCGACGATCCCTTCTTCCGCCGTTTCTTCGATGTCCCCGAACGTTCGCGCGAGCGGGAACGCCAGGGCCTGGGCTCCGGCGTAATCGTGGACGCCGAGGCCGGCACCATCCTGACCAACAGCCATGTGATTGCCCGTGCCGACGCCATCCTGGTCACCCTCTATGACGGCCGTCAGTACGAAGCCGAGGTGGTAGGCACCGATCCGGCCACCGATGTGGCGGTGATCCGCATCGACGCGGAGGGCTTGCAGGCAATCCCACTGGCGGACTCCGATGCCCTCCGCGTGGGCGACTTCGTGGTCGCCATCGGCAACCCCTTCGGGCTGGGCCAGACCGTGACCAGCGGCATCGTCAGCGCCCTGGGCCGCAGCGGCCTCGGCGGCGATGGCTTTGAGGACTTCATCCAGACCGACGCCTCCATCAACCCCGGCAACTCGGGCGGGGCCCTGGTCAACCTGCGGGGCGAGCTGGTCGGCATCAACACCGCAATTCTCGCCCGCGGCGGGGGCAACATCGGCATCGGCTTCGCGATCCCCGCCAACATGGCCAGCCAGATCCGCGATCACCTGTTGGCGGAGGGTCGGGTCGAGCGCGGCGCCCTGGGCGTGGAGATGCAGGACCTGACTCCGGCGCTGGCACAGGCCTTTGATCTGGACGTGTCGCAGGGGGCCGTGATCACGCGTGTGGTACGCGGCTCGGCCGCGGAACGCGCCGGACTCGCACACGGTGATGTGGTGCTAAAGGTCGATGACCAGCCTGTGCGCAGCGCCGGCGACCTGCGCAACCGGCTCGGCCTGCTGCGGGTTGGATCCGAGGTTCGTCTGGATGTGCTGCGTGACGGAGAGGAGCAGCGCATTGTTGCGCGCCTGGATCGGCCGGAGGAGCGCCGTGCCGAGGGTGCCGCGATCCATCCGCGCCTGGAGGGCGTGCGCCTGTCGGAGAGCACTGACCGCGATGGTGGCGCCCGAGTCACCGTGGTGGCGGTGGAGCCGCAATCGGCTGGCGCGCGCGTCGGTCTGCGCCCAGGCGACGTGTTGTTGGCCATCAATCGCCAGCGCATCGAACGCCTGTCGGACCTGCCGCAGCAACTGGGCGCGCACCAGACCCTGGAGCTGCAACTACGCCGTGGCAACCAGACCCTCTACCTCACCCTTAGGTAGGCGAGATCACTACCGGGAAGGGGTTTGGTGGGAGCGGGCTCGCCCGCGAATGCTCCTGGCAAAGCCGGACGCGGGCAGGGGCTTCGCGGGCAAGCCCGCTCCCACAAGAATGCTTCCATCGCGCAACCCCCATGTCTCGTCACCCCGGCTCTCCGCTTCGCTGCGGCCGGGATGACGAGGGTGTAGGGGCGTATGCGGGCGGGAATACCGGTGCCCTGATCCAACCCTTGTAGGAGCCTGCTTGCAGGCGAAGCCCCTGCCCGTGTCCGACTCTGGCAGGAGCATTCGCCTGCAAGCAGGCTCCTACAGGGGGGCGTTCAGAAGCCCGGAGTGTTCTTCTCCACCCAGCGCTGGGTGCCGTCGGTGAGGGTCTCGCGTTTCCAGAACGGGGCCTCGTGCTTGAGGCGTTCCAGGATGTCGCTGCAGGCGTCGCGGGCGGCCACGCGGTGGGCGGACCAGGTGGCCACCAGGACCAGCGCATCGCCGGGGCGTACGTCGCCCACGCGGTGGGCCACATGGCAACCCAGCAGCGGCCAGCGGGCCTCGGCCTCGGCCACGATGCGTTCCAGTTCGCGCTCGGTCATCCCCGGGTAGTGCTCCAGGAACAGGCCGGTCACGTCCACGTCTTCGTTGAAATCCCGCATGCGGCCGACAAACACGCTGGCGGCGCCGCGGGCATTTGCGGGGATGGACTGTTCGGCCTGGCGGACGACCTCCCAGGGATCGAAGTCGCCGGAATGGAGCTCCACCGTCATGCTAGCCCCCGGTGACCGGCGGGAAGTAGGCGACCTCGTCGCCATCGTGGACAGGCGTCTCCAGTGTTGCCTGCTCCTGGTTGACCGCAGCCATCAGGCGGGCCGGTGGGGCCTCATGATGCAGGTGTTGCCATAGCCCGCCGACCGTCAGGTCGTCAGCGGGCAGTTCTGCCTCTTCGCCCGGTCGGCCCAATTCTTCGCGCAGCCGCGCGAAATAGTGAACGTGTACGGTCATGCCGGCCCCTGTAAACATCGCTGCGAGTCAAGCATTATAGCCACCATGAACGAATTCACTCACTTCGATGCCGAAGGCCATGCACACATGGTCGACGTCGGCGAAAAGTCGGTCACCCATCGGGTGGCGATCGCCGAGGGCCGCATCCACATGCAGCCGGACACCCTGCAGCGGATCCGCGAAGGCCGTCATGCGAAAGGGGATGTACTGGGTATCGCCCGTGTGGCTGGCATCATGGGGGCGAAAAAGACCGGGGACCTGATCCCGCTTTGCCACCCGATCGGCCTGACGCGGGTGGCGCTGGAACTGGAGACCGAGGACACGGCCGTGCGTGCGCAGGCCACCTGCGAGGTGCACGCACAAACCGGGGTGGAGATGGAGGCGCTGACCGCCGTTTCCACCGCCCTGCTGACGGTCTATGACATGTGTAAGGCCGTGGATCGCGGCATGCGGATTGATGGAGTCCGTCTGCTGGAGAAGCGCGGGGGCCGTAGCGGCGCCTGGCGGGCCGAACCCAAAGGAGATTCCGAATGAAATGGATCAAGCGCCTGCTGGGCCTGATCGCCGTACTGATTCTGCTGGTCATCATTGTGGCCGCCTATCTGCTGATCACCTTCGATGCCAACGACTACAAGGAGCGGATCGAGGCCGAGGTGCAGGAGGCCACCGGCCGCGAACTGACCCTCTCCGGCCCGATCGGTCTGACCCTGTTCCCCAGTCTTGGGCTGCGTCTGGAGGAGGTGCGTTTCGGTAACGCCGAAGGCTTTGGAGACGAGCCTTTTGCCGAGATCGATGTGGTGGATGTGGCTGTGGCGGTGATGCCGTTGCTGCGCCGTGAGCTGGAGGTCCAGCGGGTGGAGGCTGATGGCGTGCGTCTGAACCTGGCGCGCGACGAAGAGGGCCGCAACAACTGGGACGACCTGTTGGATCAGGCGGGTGCCGCGCGGGATGATGCCGTGGGCGCGGATGACGACGAGCGCACCGAAACCGAGACGCGTCTGGCATTGCAGCGCATCGACGTGGCGGGCATCTCCCTGTCCAACACCCGGGTGCGTTGGGATGATCGTGAATCCGGCATGCAAGCCACCCTGGAGCCGTTCAACCTGCAAGTGGGCCGCTTCCGGCCGGGCATGGAGACTCGCCTGGACCTGGAGGCCCTGCTGCGGGTCGAGGGCGATGATCTGGACGAACCCATGGAGGTTGCCCTCGACCTGGGTGGGCTGCTCAACGTGGACTTGCTCAACGAGCGCTATTCCGTGCGACGGCTGAATGCGACTCTGGGGCTGGACGGTGGGGGCTTGCCCCGGGCTGTGGGCATGACGCTAGAGACCGATGTGGCATTGGAGATGGCCGATGCGATGGCTCTGCGCTTCGAGCGGCTGACGCTGGGGGTCGCCAATGTGCGGTTGACCGGTTTTGCCGAGCTCTCGGATCTGGATAGTGAAGCGCCGCAGATTCGCAGTGAAATGCGCACCAATACCTTCAACCTGAAGGAGTTGGTCGCCGAGCTGGGCATGGAGCCGCCGGAAACCAACAACCCGGATGCCCTTTCGCGGGTTGCGCTGGACTTCTCCGCCAACGGCGGTTTCCAGAATCTGACTATGGACCCGTTCCTTATTACCGTGGACGAAGCGATGCTTGGCGGTTCCGCGGGGTGGGATGGTCGAGGCGAACGCCCGCTGATTCGCTTCGATGTATCCGGCGAGAGCCTGAACCTCGATCACTACCTGCCACCGGAAGTGGAAGAGGCGCGTACGGACAACGGCAATGGTGAGCGCGATGCCGACGAGGACATCGCTATCGAACTGCCGTTGGAGGCGCTGCGCAGTATTGATGTGGACGGTAGCGCTGCGCTGGGCCGACTCGACGTGATGGGCATGGTCCTGCGCAATATTGAGCTGCAGATCAAGGCCGAGGCGGGCGATTGGAACATCGAGCCCCTGAACGCCGAGGCCTACGAAGGCGAGCTGACTAGCCGCATACGCCTGGATGCCCGCCACGACGTCCCACGCTACGAACTGGCTGCCGACCTGCAGAGCCTGGATATTGGCGCCCTGCTGGAAGACTTTCAGGGCGATGACGCGCGGCTGATGGGCATTGGCAACCTGGAGCTTGATATTGCCACCCGGGGTGAGCTCTTGAGCGACCTCAAGAGTGCCCTGAACGGCTCCGGCAATATGAGCTTCGAGGATGGTGCGGTGCGCGGCATTAATGTCGCGCAGGTCATCCGCCGAGCCGAGGCGCGCTTGCGCGGCGAGTCGCTGGAAGAGGACGAACCCAACCAGACCGATTTCAGCGAACTGACCGGCAGCTTCACTATTCGTGATGGCGTGGTCCGCAACGATGACCTCCGGGCCAACTCCCCATTGCTGCGGGTTCGCGGTGAGGGCCGGGCCGACCTGAACGACGACTCCATGGACTACCGCGTGAACACCACAGTGGTGGGCACGCTGGAGGGCCAGGGTGGGCGCGAGTTGGATGATCTGCGGGGGGTGACACTGCCGATCCGCATTACCGGTACGTTTGCCGACCCGAGTTTCCGCCTCGACCTGGAGGACGCCCTGCGCGAGCGCTATGAGGGCGAGGCGCGCGAACGCGTGCGTGAAGAACAGGAACGTGCCCGGGAGCGACTGGACGAGGAAGAACAGCGGGCCCGTGACCGTATCGAGCAGGAGTCCGACCGGATCCTGGATCGTCTGCGTAGCCGCTGATCCGTGCGGGTCCCGTGTAGCGCATGGGGCTTCGGCCCATGCCGACCATGAGCCCGTTCGCCAAGCGTCTACTGGCCTGGTTTGACGACCACGGCCGCAACGATCTCCCGTGGCAGCACCCCCGTACCCCGTATCGGGTATGGGTGTCCGAGATCATGCTTCAGCAGACCCGGGTGGAGACGGTCGTCCCTTATTTTCTCCGCTTTATGGAGCAGTTTCCGGATGTCGCCACTCTGGCTGCCGCGCCGCAGGATGCGGTGCTGCACCAGTGGTCCGGGCTTGGCTATTACGCCCGGGCTCGCAACCTGCACCGCGCCGCTCAAGTGATTGTTGCGGAACATGCGGGCATGTTTCCGGACGAGCGCGGCGCCTTGGAGCAGTTACCCGGCATTGGCCGCTCCACCGCCGCTGCGATCATCGCCCAGGCCCACGATGCACCCGAGGCCATTCTCGACGGTAACGCCAAGCGTGTGCTCGCACGCCACGCGGCGATCTCCGGCTGGCCGGGCAGCCCCGCCGTCCAGCGTGCGCTGTGGGCCGAGGCCGAGGCACGCACCCCCGCGACGCGTTGCGCAGACTACACCCAGGCGATCATGGACCTGGGCGCCTTGTGCTGCACGCGCAGCCGCCCCGCCTGCGGCGATTGCCCGGTGCGTGAGGACTGCGCCGCCGTCAGGCAGGGTCTGACCGATACGCTGCCCTCGCCACGACCACGCCGCGAACTGCCCACCCGCACGCGCTGGGCGGCCTGCCTGCGCACAGCGGAGGGAGTCGCCCTTGTGCAGCGCGAACAGGATGGCATCTGGGGTGGGCTCTACAGTCTTCCCGAGGCCGAGACACCCGAGGCGCTGGAGGACTGGGTGTTCGCTCAGTGGCCCGGCGCGACGCCGTCGGCGAATGACGACGGCCTGCAACACAGCTTCAGTCACTACCGCCTGGACCTGCGCATTCGCCCCTTCGACCTCCCTGCGGGCGCGTGTGGGATCATGGAAGGCGACAGGTTGATTTGGTATAAACCCGGCACATCACGGGCGGTCGGTATCCCGGCCCCCATCCAGCGTTATCTGCACGACGACAAGGATCCCGGCAATGGCACGAACCGTTAACTGCGTGAAGCTTGGCAAAGAGGCCGATGGCCTGGACTTCCCGCCCTATCCCGGCGAGATGGGCAAGAAGATCTACTTGAATGTCTCCAAGGAGGCCTGGCAGGCCTGGCTGGGACACCAGACCATGTTGATCAACGAATACCGCCTGACCCCGGTCGATCCCAAGGCGCGCAAGTTCCTCGAAGAGGAAATGGAAAAGTTCCTGTTCGGCGACGGTTCCGAGAAGCCGGAAGGCTTCGTCGACCCGAACGCCTCCTGATCCAGGCTTTTCTGCCGCGACCGGCCCGGCATGCTTGACGTGGCGGCGCCGGGCCGCTTTAATACCGCCCTTCGTCCGCAGGACGAATCCCTCCGAAGCATGGCCGGGTAGCTCAGTCGGTAGAGCAGGGGATTGAAAATCCCCGTGTCGGCGGTTCGATTCCGTCCCCGGCCACCATTATCTTTCCCGTGGCATCATCCTTCCCATGAGCGTTCGTCGTATTTTGCGCATGGGGCACCCCGACCTGCGTCGCGTCTGCGACCCGGTACCCGACTCGGACTTTGACAGCCCCGGGCTCTATGCCCTGGTGGACGACCTCGTCGATACCATGCACGCCAGCGAAGGCCTCGGCCTGGCTGCTGCCCAGATTGGCGTTCCGCAACGCGTGGCTGTGATCGAGATCCAGCCGGGCAATACCCGCTACCCCGGCGCCGTGCCGACCGGCCGCCTGGTCCTCGTGAACCCCGTCGTCACCGTGCTGGACCCAACCCCGCAACGCTACTGGGAAGGCTGCCTCTCCGTACCCGGCCTGCGCGGCGAAGTCGCCCGGCCGCGCCACATCGCCGTGGATTACCACGAGCCCGACGGCACGCCCCGCCACCTGGAACCCGAAGGCCTCCTCGCCACCGTGTTCCAGCACGAGATCGACCACCTCGACGGCACCCTCTTCATCGACCGCGTCACCGACACCACCCGCCTCGCCTTCCTCGACGAATACCGCGAGTTTCACGTAGAGGCATAGGGCTCACGCCCCGTGGAGGCGCGGCCAGGCGTTCCGCACTACCTCCGCACCCAGCGCATCCAGCAAAGGGTGGGCCGCCAGACCGAGCAGGCCATCGGTCAGGGGATTCTCCTCGCCGCAGCGCACGGCCAGTTCCAGATGCGTGCCGCGCGCGCTCGGCGTCAGCCGGTAGCAGCCCTCGCAGGACAACCCGGCCAGCGCGCGCCAGCCGAGCAGGCGCGGCGGGACCGCGACCAGCACCTCCACGTCGAACGTCAGCGGCACCCCCGCCACCCGCACACACCAGCGGTAGCGCTCGGGTCCAACATGGGTGATGGACTCGATGGCCTCGCTGTAGGCGGCGAACGCCTCCACCCAGGCCATCAACTCGAACACCGCCTCCGGAGCGGCGTCGATCTCCATCTCGTGGTGGATCACCGACATCGCCCGCCGCTCCAGGTTGCAGAGTCGCCGCCGGGCGGACCGGCGGACTAGCCCCGATCAATCGTGCACGATAATGCGGGAACCCGCGGCGTCGATATCCACGCGGGAGCTGGAATAGGCGCAGGCCTTCGCGATGTCCTCCAGCTCTGGCATCTCATTGAGCTCCGCCAGACGATGCAGCAGGCTGCCGCCTTCACAATCGCCCGGGACACCGTTGTCGTCCAGCGTGCAGCCGAATTCACCCTCGTTCACTGACCAGTCCATGTCGGCCGGCATCTTCAGCACCACCGGCTCCTCGTGCATCACCTGGAACTTCGCCCGCATGGCGTTCTTGCCGTCCTGCCAGTCGAGCACCGGCATGTTGTCTACGCTGCGCATGATGTGCCTCCTTCGCGATTCCGCGAGGTTGCAACGCATTTCGCCGGGCCGTTTACTGCCCCGTCCTTTGGACGCTAGACCCCGTCCTTGCAGCGGTCAAAGGTTACCCCGGTGGCGTTGGGGAAGGAGCTGTGCGGCCGCTCATCAACGGCATGGTGGAATACTTCAGGCACGCCTATCGCGGGGCAAAAGGCAAGGTCTGACCCCGTGGTCCTCGGTCCCCAAAACGGCGGTTACAGGGAGTAACACAGGCCGCCGTGGCCCCATTGTCCTTCCCAAAACGCTTCGGTGGGACATGGAGCCGGCTGCGAGGCCATTAATCAGTGTTTACTTAGACAACCGGCGGGGCCACGTACACGGCCAGACCCAGTCCACGCGACGCAAAACACGTCCTGTGCTATACAGAATCTGTATACCACCAATATTCCAGGTCCTGTCTAATACACTGTTAAATCGAAGACAGCTTCCGGGGGGGGGCAAAGGATATGAAAGAGCCATTGGCATACACGACAACCATTATGTCGTGGAACTTCCTCCTCTCGTCTTTTGGAAGGGCGAAGGTAGCTGGCGATGCAAATGGCAAGTTAGATCTGAACTCGGAATCGCCGTCCTCGATTGTTCTTTGTTGTATTTCAATAGAAGAATTCTGTAATGAGATATCTTCTTTATCTCGTGCGTTTTGCTTTGACCAAGAAAGAGAACCCAAGCTGTCAGAGGAGGAGCGCGCAGGCATCACACAGGAGAAGTTGAACAAGCTGTGTGCTGTGAGTCAGGACTCTAAAGGTTCATTTTATGACCGTTATAAACAAGTCATCCGGCTACTGGGTGAGAATAACCCCGGATTCATGGATAACTTGGTTCATCTGCGAGATCTCAGAGACTCGCTGGTCCATTTTCGGTCGTGTGATGTTCCGATCACGCAAGGAAATGACGGGGTCATCCGATATGCACAGAATCCCCCAGCCGTCCTCCATGCACTTAAAAATAAGAGAGTATCGGGAAAACCTGTCGTTGCGCCAAGAAAAGACGACGAGTGGGCGCTAAGAATATCAACTAGCGCAATGGCTATTTGGGCACTTCACCTGACATGCCAGGCTATCTTATATGTCCTAGATTCGTTTCCGGATGGTAGTTTCCGGAAGTTCGTTATCGAAACGTATAGACCTCAAGACAAAAGTTATAGGGATCTCTACTCAAAGGCAAAAGACGACATAGCCGAGTGGGAGCAAGAGGTTCTTTCGTGAAACACCCATAAGATTTAACCAGGCCATGCAGCCGACGCTCGTACCTCGCGCGGCTGATGGCAGGCGTTAACCGGCCGGGAACTACAGGTATGTCCGGATGTGATCGATACGACGATATAAGCCTGCAGGGAAGGGTTAATGGGCAACACCTGCTCCCTGTTGTCCGGTGGGCGCGCCCTGCGTGGGGCCTTTGCCAGTTGGGTTCGTTCGGCGGTGAGGAGGAGCGGCGCGGTGGCGAGATCAAGGCGAGCGCGGCGGAGGCCTCACCGTACCGAGCTGCCGCTGGACGCCAAATTCCAGGGCGGGGCGGGGTACCGCTATGGTGGTTTCGGCGGACGGCGGATCAGGCGCGCGCGTTCCGCCTGCGGGCAAAAGGGTGGTGATGACGGCAGGGATTTTGTGCGGGAGCGGTGAGTACTCCAAGCCTGAGGGTCGTATGCCGGACATAGGTATGAATTCCATCATCCGGCGGATGCGGCGTCGATACGGTGATTCGTAAGGGCACGCCCGACCCTCGGTCGTTGCCACTCCCGGAACAGAACAGCTACAGTGAACCATCCGCTAGGGGGGCGCATGACACTGTTTCCGTACTGGCAAGGGGACTTGGTGCTGCCGCCATTACCTGAGCGGAAGACCAGAATCGGCGGCAACCTGATTTGCCAACGCCCGTTTCGTGGCGCCCGGTGTCGCGCGAAAATTGAGTCTTCGCAATATAAGGGCCACTATCTGATTAGGACTGGCCTGCCCGCTCCTTACGACCAGATTCTCATGCGTCAGAAAGGCGCCCGCCGGGTCGCTTCGACACTGCCGGTGCTGAATGCCGGGCAGCTGTCTAGCCTCGACAATCTGACGGACAGGACGGTGCTTTTCTGGGACAGTCTGGGCGACCTTGAGGCCTACGCCGTGACCCCTGAACGGGTTCTTGCGCTATGGCGCCACAAATTCACGTTCCGCGTCGAAAATGAGGAAGAGCAGGAACCGGGGCTGCGCATGCCGCAGGTCGGCGCGCTACACGCGATTTCAGCGCATTTTGCCGTTGGCGAGCAGTTTGAACCCGCCACAGTCGTCCTGCCGACCGGGACCGGCAAGACAGAAACCATGCTCGCCACGCAGGTCTATCGGCAATTGCGTCGTACCCTTGTGCTTGTGCCGTCAGACGCCCTCAGGACCCAGATATTCGACAAGTTCGTGACACTCGGCGTGCTGCCCGATGCGGGCGTTGTCCCCCGGGAACTCGCCGGTCCGCATGTCGCAAAGATCACTACGGGCCTGCGATCGATCGAGGAGTGCCGCTCGCTCGTCGAAAAGGTCAACGTGATTGTGGCGCTGCCGGATAGCCTGCACAGCTTTGAGCCCGAAGCTCTCGCCTACCTGCTCGACCAGTGCAGCGACATCATCGTCGACGAGGCCCACCACGTCACGGCCTCGACATGGGCGGCGGTGCGGGACAGGTTCATCGATAAGCGGATTCTGCAATTCACCGCGACACCGTTTCGCCGGGACCGCAAGCGCGTCGATGGCAAGATCGTCTTCAACTACAAGCTCGGTGACGCCCAGAAGGCGGGCTATTACCGGCGCATCAACCTCCGAACGGTCGAAGAGTATGGCTATGAATCGGCCCGGGATCGCGCCATCGCCGAGCAAGCCGTCGCCGTCCTGAGAAAAGACCGCGACGAGCTGGGCTTTGATCACTTGCTTATGGCCCGCACCCGGAACAGGGATCGGGCTGATGTCGTGTGGGCCTTGTACCAAGAGCTGGCCGCGGAGCTTCACCCTGTCATCGTCTATTCCGGCCCCGGGCGGCGGAAGACCAATGCGGCAGCGCTGGAGAAAGTACTGGACCGCAGCGCGGCCGGCGCCCGCATCGTTGTCTGCGTCGACATGCTCGGAGAAGGGTTCGATCTTCCCAACCTAAAGATCGCCGCCCTGCACGATACGCACAAGTCGCTGGCGGTCACGCTCCAGTTCATCGGGCGGTTCACGCGCAAGGGGGCCACCGGCGCGATCGGTGAAGCGACCGTCGTGGCCAATATCGCGGACCCCGAAGCGGAAGCCAAACTGGCCGCTCTGTATGCCGAGGGTGCGGACTGGGACGTGCTCATCAAGCGGCTCAGCGAAGAGCGCATTCACGAGGAGCTGCGCCTTCAGGATGTCGTGATGGGCCTGAAGGAGCGGGGCAATCTCCATGACCAACTGTCGCTCTGGAATCTCCGACCGGCGTTGTCGACACAGATATTCCGCACAAAGTGCACGGGATGGTCGCCGCTCAACTACGCCGAGGTTCTACCAGGCGGCGCCGAGAGCTGGTATGCCCTCGACGAGGAGAACAACCTGCTCGTCGCGGTCATTCATCGCACCTCGACCGTGGATTGGGGCAACTACCAGAATCTGGAGAACTCCGTTTACGAACTCCTTCTTGCCCGATGGGATAAGGCCGCCGGCGCGCTCTTCATCTATGCGAGCGATTATCAGGGTCTGCGCACGGAGCGGATGGCTCGTGCGATCACCTCCGATGAGACGGAAATCCTCAGCGGCCCGGCGGTATTTCGCATTCTCAACAATGTCGAGATGCCGCTCGTCAAAAGCATGGGATCGTCGCGCATCGGAGCAATAAGCTTCACATCTTATTTCGGGCCAAACGTGACCGAGGGGCTGGCGGATATCGAGAAGCGGGAAGCGCAGCTGAACAATATCGCCTGTCTTGGCTACGAGGATGGCGAACGCGTCCTGTGGGGCGGGACGCAGCGCAAAGGGAAAATCTGGCAACAGAAAGCAGGGACGATCTCCACATGGATGGAATGGTGCGGGCGCACCTGGGCGAAGGTTGCTTCGGACGTTGAGCTGGACTCAAACATCACCCGGGATTTCCTGCGGCCTCAAAAGCTTGCCGCGTCCTACGAGGAATATCCGGTCGCGGTTCAGTGGGGCGAGCAGGCGCAGATGAGGTTCAGTGACAGGCAGTTCATGCTGTTTGAGGACACGGAAGTCCCGGTTTTCCTGGTCGATCTTGGCATCGGTTCTGTGCGTGAGGACGGCTCGATCGATATCGACATCACAACAGACGGACTCCAGTCGACTTACCGACTTCGTATTTCGGAGGACCTGCCTGGCGGATACAGCCACGAGTGGGTCTCCGGTCCCCGGCTGAAATTCGCGAAGGCCAATGCAGAAGCCGTGCCGCTGGAAGAATATCTCGTCACTGATCCCTTCATCGTCCGCTATGCCGACGGCACGCATTCTTATAACTGCTACCACATACCCATACTGCTTGAAGCCGGAACGTATCCGAAAGAGTCGCTGGAGGCCTGGGACTGGGCAGGCATTCCCCTAAATAGGGAATCGATGAACAGGACCGGCGACCAAGATACGATCCAGTATCGCGCCTTCCAGCACATCGAGGACGAGTTCGATCTGATCTTTAACGATGACGGGCATGGAGAAGCCGCCGACCTTGTGGCCTTGAAGGACACTGGGGACCGCATCAGACTATGTCTTATCCACTGCAAGAACGCGCATGGCGGCCGGATTTCCGCGGACATCCGCAATTTCTACACGCTGTGCGGCCAAGCTCAGAAGAGCATGGCGGTCAAGCACGGAGGCTTGCCCCGGCTTTATGTCGATCTAAAGCGGCGCCATGAGACATGGTCGCAGCAGGGTGCGTCGCGCTTCCTAAAAGGCGACATGAAGCTGCTGTCCTACTTCAAGGAAAAAGCCCGTCGTTCACAGGTGGATTTCGAGGTCGTGCTTGTCCAGCCAGGGGCGACTGTCGATACGGTGACCCCGGACATATTGCGGCTGCTGGCCACGACGGAGCTGTTCCTGACCAAGACGACGCAGGCACAGTTTCGGGTGGTGGTTTCGGGCGTCTAGCGTCGAAAGTCGGAGATTCGTTCACAAAACTCTGGATGCTGGCAAAGATCTCATCGGCGGTCTTCGACCAGACGAATGGTTTCCGGCCGGCATTGCGGGTGGTTAAAAGAGGGTGTCGACTTCCCGCGTGGGAAACCGCTTCGCTCCTGAACTACCCAGTGTTTCCGTAGGGGATCATGGGGTCTGCGGGGATCATGGGGTCAGACCTTGCCTTTTGCCCGTTCGCCGGCCTGCTCTTAGAAGGGCGTTGCTCAATGCCCGCAGTCTATGCAGCTGTGCGATCGGACTTGCTAGCCTGGTCGGAAAGAACAGGACCCTTTGCTTGTGATGGAAGATGCACTTGAGCGTGACGCTCGAATTCGGAATGCAGCGTTCCAGCACCTGAAGACTCTTCTCGTCACGGACCAGGTCGTGGATCACTACGCACTAGCACAAGGTTTTCCCTTTGAGGGAGCGGTGATCCGCTTCCTATCCCAAGCGGAGGGGATCTTCAAGCCCAAAGAAATGCGCTGGCCATTGTCGGTGAAGACGGTGGTACCTAAGAAGGGGCGGGATGTTTGGTATCGAGATCAGCTATCGGCTCACCAAGAGGTCTTAACCAGCAGCGAGACTGTCCGATACGCCTTTAAGGGTGAAGACCCGAATGCGAAGCCAAACCAAGGCCTCCGTGAGGTGATGGAGTTGCAACTTCCCATTACTTATTTCCTTGGGGTTGCACCCGCTAGATATCAACCGATCTTTCCAGCGTACGTGGTTGATTGGGACTCATACCACAAAGAGGTGCGGATCGCCTTTCTGCCGGAGGATCAGGGAACACCGGGCGTGCGCGATATTGAAGTCGAAAGGCGGTATGGCCTTCAAGAAGTACAGGTAAGACTCCACCAAACTCGCTTCCGGGAGGCGGTACTCGGAGCATACAAAGGAAAGTGTGCTTTGACAGGTTTGCCTGTCCCGAGACTGCTAGATGCGGCCCACATCGTGCCCGATAAGGATCAGGTCCATGGCCAACCAGAAGTCGAAAATGGTTTGGCCCTGACAAAGCTTCACCACGCAGCCTTTGATGCCTATCTAATCGGGATCGACCAAGACCTTCGAGTGCATATTTCTAGTGTCTTGAAAATGAAAAACGATGGCCCAGCGTTGGAAGCACTCAAGCAGCTTGAAGGAGCCCGCCTGACGCAGCCTGATGACGCCCGTGATGCACCGGATCGGGACCGCCTGAAGTATCGCTTCGAGTGCTTCTTGGAGCGGGCATAGAATTCATGCGTAACTCCCGCCACAGGCCGAATCTCGGCGCAGGGACCTCTGCAAACATCGTCTAAGCCGATGCTGTAGCTCGGCTCCTTGCGGTCTTCTGTTCCCAGGCGAGGGCGTGGCGGACGATGAGGTCGAGGTCGTCGTATTGCGGGTGCCAGTCGAGGATCTGGCGGATGCGGTCGGCGTTGGCCATCAGCGCCGGGGGATCGCCCGCGCGGCGATCGCCGTAGTCCACGGGGAAGTCGACGCCGCTGGCGCGCTTCACGGCATCCAGGGCTTCGCGCACGCTGTAGGCGTGGCCGTAGCCGCAGTTGAGTACCTCCGAAGTGCCGCCGCGTTCGAGGTAGTCGAGTGCGCGGATATGAGCGGAGGCGAGATCTTCGACGTGGATATAGTCGCGCTCGCAGGTGCCGTCGCGGGTGTCGTAGTCGGTCCCGAATACGGTGATGCCGTCGCGCTGGCCGGTGGCGGCCTGGCAGGCGACCTTGATCAGGTGGGTGGCGTCGGGGAAGGACTGTCCGATGCGGCCTTCAGGATCGGCGCCGGCAACGTTGAAGTAGCGCAGGCTGACGTAGCGCAGGTCAGAGGCGGCGCCCAGGTCCATCAGCATGCGCTCGGACATCATTTTGGACGCGCCGTAGGGGTTGATCGGCTGTAGCGGTGCGTCTTCCGCGACCGCAGCCGTGTCGGGGATGCCGTAGACCGCAGCGGTGGAAGAGAACACAAAGTAGCGCACGCCGGTGTCGGCGCAAGCCTGCAACAGGTTGAAGGTATTGCGGGTGTTGTTGCCGTAGTACTTGAGCGGGTCGGTGACCGACTCGGGCACGACGATATGCGCGGCGAAGTGGAGCACGCCGTCGAATCCGCGCTCAAGGACTTCGCGCAGGCGGGTTGTGTCGGCCAGGTCGGCGACTACCAATTCGGCATCGCCAATGGCCCAACGGTGCCCGGTGGAGAGATTGTCGTACACCGTGACGGCATGTCCTGCGCCACGTAATTGTTGCACCACGTGGCTACCGATATAGCCGGCGCCGCCTGTTACCAGCAGTTTCATCCGTCGCCCCCGGGCGGTTTGGGTGGATGCTGGCGGACTGCGTCAGTCCCGTGTCGACGGGTGACCCCCATACTGCCAGCGATACCACAGAATACCGAGGTACTCGTGCATGGCGAGCCAGCTGGTGCGCATGGCGTTAGCCTGGGGTTTGAGGGCGCCTAACGAGAGTGTCGCGTCATGGGCCACAAAGGCACCCGTCGGGGCGGGTATCACCTCAAGGCCCGTGCGTTCGAATGCTGCACTGGCGCGTGGCAGGTGGTGCGCATGGGTGACCAGGAGAACGCGTTGCAGTCCGTGTTCCTGCAGCATTGCGGCCGAGTGACGGGCATTGCCCTCCGTGTCTCGCGCGAGTGGCTCCTGCCAGATCGAGTTGACCCCGAATTGCTCCAGCACCTCAGCCATCCATCGGGCCTCCGGTTCACGGTTTTTGGCGGCACCGCCAGTGGCCAGCACTGGGAGTCCTGTTTGTTGATGCAACGCCGCCGCGTAGCGCAGGCGAACCAGTGCGAGATCGTTGACGGTCTCGCCGGAGAATTCCACCGCCCCGCTACGGTAGCCGGCACCGAGTACGACGATGGCCTCGGCGCGTTCCAATGCCTCGCTATCCGGGGGCTGGTAGGGGCCTTGCAGGGGCGCCATCAGTGCGTAGCTGACCGGGGGCAGGCTCAGGGCATACAGCACCAGCAACCCCGCCACCAGAAGCACTTTCCCAACGAGGGTGCGATGGAGCATCAGCCCGAGCAGGGCCAGCAGTAACGGGCCACTCGGCGGTAGAAGCCAGTCGGCGAGGGCGCGAAGCGAGAAGATTTCCAATGCGTTCACCGTGGTGGAAGCCGGTTACCATTGCCGTTGTGCGTAACGCCAGCGTTAGTCCGTTGCAAGGTCGAAAGTGAGACTTGCGTGGATTCCTTTCGCGTGCCGGGCCTACCATCAGTTTGATTGTGGAATCCGGTTGTTTCCGGTGAAGCGTAGCCCATCTGCCGACCTCTAGGCGTTGGTTGGGGCGTCGTGGTCCGGTCGGGTGAAGCCTCCAGTTCAACGCCAGAATCTCCAAGGGGGAATCGCGATGTCCCTGATGCACGCTCCAAAGGTCGGGCCGAAGATCGGTTTTGGTTTTGCCATTCTTGCACCGTTTCTGTTCCTCGCTGGCTGTGCCACGACGGATCACCCGGATGCGCCGACCTCGGTAGAGCGTACGGTGATCGAGCAGTACATCATCGGTCCGGGCGATTCCCTGCAAATATCGGTACGTGGCAACCCGGATCTCTCCACCGGGGTGGCGGTCCGCCCTGATGGGCAGATCACCACGCCCCTGGTCGAGGATGTCCAGGCTAGCGGCCAGACCCCGACCCAATTGGCGCGGGAGATGGAAGAGCATCTCTCTCGCTTTCTACGCGATCCCATTGTGACCGTGATGGTTACCGGTTTTGCCGGACCCTATGATCGTCAGATCCGAGTCATTGGGCAGGCTGCCGAGCCGCAGGCTCTGCAATACCGCGAAGATATGAGCGTGATGGACGTGATGATTGCGGTGGGCGGGATTACTGATTTCGCCGCGGGTAACCGTGCCGTCATCGTTCGCAACGAAAATGGTGAGCGCAAGCAGTATCGGGTGCGACTCGACGACCTTGTCAATGGCGGCGATATCTCCGCCAATATCGACATGGTGCCGGGTGACACGCTTATTATTCCCGAAAGGCGTTTCTAAAGCGCTCCTGATGAGCCCGTCATCCACATTGAACAGGATTGGCGGGTCTCCGGTAGGCGTTGGCTTTGAAGGGTCGATCAGCCCTGGGGGCCCTGGGAATTATGGGGCCGCCCGACCTTTGCGGATGGATAAGCGGTCGGCGGGGTTGTCCGACCAAGGGCTTTAACCATGCGTATCTTCGGACACTATGTACGGCGGCGGGTGCTGATGCTGGTGCTGGCCGAGCTGGCGGTGGCCTACCTCTGTCTGTACTTGGTGTTGACCCTGCCCCCATTCCAGCCTGAGGTGCTGAACGCCCTTGACCCCGAGCTGGTACTGGCGACAGCAGCAGTCCTTCTTGCGTTGATGTTGGCGGGTCTGTACGAGCCTGACTATCTGGCGACCCGAAGTGCGCGGCATTCCTTGCTCCGCCTGATTCCGGCGCTGTTATTCGTGGCCGGCGTGCTGTTCCTCTACAACATTCTGGTGCCCGCTTCCCTGTTTTCCGCGCCTGCCATAGGTGGTGGCTTCCTGTTGCTGCTTACGGGCTTGGTGGCGCAGCGGAGTCTCTGGAGCAATTTCTCCGAAGCGGATGCGTTCAAACGCCGGATTTTGGTGTTGGGAACGGGACGGCGCGCATGCGCCATCGAGTCGATCCACAGCGATAAGGGCCCTGACGAGCTGCCCTACAGGGTCTTGGGGTACATCGCGACCGACGGCGAGAAGGATTGTCCGGACGAGCCGGTTCGCCGGCTGCGACTGGGTTGTGATGCCAGTCTGCTGGACATGGTGCGAGAACATCGTGCCCACGAAGTGGTGGTGGCGATTCGCGATCGTCGGGGCAATCTCCCAATCCAGCAGTTGCTGGATTGCAAGCTGCATGGCGTGGCGGTCACGGAAATCTCGAGTTTCTTCGAACGCGAGGAACAGAAGGTTCAGCTCGACTCGCTGAATGCTAGCTGGCTAGTGTTTGGCGAGGGCTTCCGCCAGCACTGGTCGCGGCTCGCGGTCAAGCGCTGCTTTGATGTCACGGCCAGTTCTTTGCTGCTGCTGGTTACGTTCCCGATCATTCTGGTTACGGCCGCGGCCATCAAGTTGGAGAGTCCCGGTCCGGTGTTCTACTGGCAGACACGGGTGGGGCGTGGCAACGAGCCGTTCGACGTGTGCAAGTTCCGCAGCATGCGCGAGGATGCCGAGTTCGACGGCGTGGCCCGATGGGCGGTTCGTGATGACGATCGGGTGACTCGTGTCGGACGGATTATCCGAAAGCTGCGGATCGACGAGTTGCCACAGATCATCAACGTTTTCCAGGGGCATATGTCGTTCGTTGGCCCTCGGCCTGAGCGTCCTGTGTTCGTCGAGCAGCTGACCGAGAAGATTCCGTATTTCCCCGCTCGCCACTCGATTCGGCCGGGCATTACCGGTTGGGCCCAGGTGCGCTATCCCTACGGTGCATCGGTTGAGGATGCACGGCAGAAGCTGCAGTACGACCTGTACTACGTGAAGAACCACACGCTGTTTCTCGATCTATTGATCCTGCTCGAAACGGTCAAGGTCGTCCTGTTCGGGCGCGGCGCTCGCTAGACCGACATCGTGGATCTGGCGGCTATCAGTTATTTCACCGCCGCAGTGGCCTTCGGGGTGCTTGCAGCGCTCGCACTGGGTCCTTGGCGAAAGCGACCCGGTAGTCTGTGGGTCGCAGCGGGAGCCGCCCTGTCCGTGGCCTGGGCGGGGCATATGGGCATGCTGTCGCTGGATGTCGGCGCGACGCCCTTGGCCGGTGGTGCGTTCGAGGTGCTGCGTAACGCGGGGTGGTTTGCGCTCTTGCTGGCGCTCTTAGGTGGGCGGTCCGATCAGCCGTTCCGTCTGTTCGGTGCCCTGGGTCTGATTACTCTTGCGCTGTTGATGTTCCTGCTGGTCGCCCTGCTGTTGCTGGTGCTGCCCGCGTTCGCAATCCTTGGCCCATGGCCGGCGGTTGCGGTGCTGACCATGGCGGTGCTGGGGTTGGTCCTGGTCGAACAGGTGTACCGCAATACGCCCCCGCAACAGCGTTGGGAGATCAAGTTCCTGACCCTTGGGCTGGGTTCAGTCTTCGCCTTCGATTTGTTCCTTTTTGCCGACCTCGTCCTCTTCCAGGCAATGGAGGGACCCGCCTGGCAGTCCCGAGGCCTGGTCAACGCCATCGTGGTGCCGTTGATTGCGGTGTCGCTCGCGAGACGTCCGGTTCAGCGCGAGGCACCCACCGTTTCGCGTCAGCTTCTTTTCCATACCGCTGCCCTCACAGGGGCGGGGCTCTATCTGCTAGCCGTCGGCGCTGCAGGTTATTACCTGCGTCACGTAGGTGGCGATTTGGGTGGATTGCTTCAGGTCACGTTCTTGTTCGGGGCCGTGGTTCTGCTGGCAGTGATCATTACCTCCGGGGCACTGCGGGCGCGGCTGCGTGTGTTCCTGTCGAAGCACTTTTTTCGTTACTCGTTTGATTATCGCCAGGAGTGGTTGCGCTTTACCGGCACGCTTTCGGCGGAAGGTGACGAGTTGCCTTTTCGGCAGCGCGCCATACTCGCTATTGGCGAGTTGGTGGAGAGCCCGGGCGGGCTGTTGTGGGTGCGGGAGCGGGATGGTGGCTACCGCTTGGACGGTGTGCTGAATCTGGGTGAGCCGGACTATGCGCCCGAACCACCGGAAAGTAATCTCGCGCAATTCCTTGAACGTACGGGTTGGGTCATCGACCTTGACGAATACCGACGGGATCCAGGTTTTTACCGTGAACTCGAGTTGCCCGACTGGCTTCTCGACAATCCTCGTCATTGGGCGGTCGTGCCTTTATTAAAGGGCGATACCCTTCAGGGCTTTACCGTGTTGGCGCGACCTCGGGCGCCGCGCAAGATCGAATGGGAGGAGCGCGACCTGCTTAAGACGGCGGGACGTCAGCTTGCGGTGTATGTCGCGCTGGTTCAGACCGACGAGGCACTACTGGAAGCCCGCCAATTCGAGGCATTCCACCGTCTGGCCGCGTTTCTGGTGCACGATTTGAAGAACGTCTCGGCCCAGTTGTCGCTGGTCTGCTCGAATGCCGAGCGGCATGCCGGAAATCCCGATTTTGTCCGTGATGCGTTCCGGACGGTTGCCAATGCACGTGAACGGCTTGAACGCACCCAGCTGCAGCTGCGCCAGGTCCAGCCGGGCCCCAGTGCCCCCAAACGCTCGGTGGATCTGGCGCCCTTGCTGGAGGAAGTTGTGCGTGCCAGCGCCGACCTGCGTCCGGAGCCAGTGCTGGAAGCGCAAGATAAAGTCGCTGTGATGGCTGATCACGATGCCCTGCGCAATGTGCTGATGCATCTGGTACGTAACGCGCAGGAGGCCACCGACGATCACGGCCGTATCACGCTCAGGCTCTACACGGAGGGACCCTGGGCGATGGTTCTGGTAGAGGATAACGGTGAGGGCATGGATCAGAACTTTCTCAAGCACCGCCTGTTCCGCCCATTCCAAACCACCAAGGGGAATGCAGGGATGGGAATCGGCCTATACGAGGCGCGTGATCGCATTGTCGCTATGGGCGGTCGCATTGATGTGTCGAGTGTTACCGGGGAGGGCACTCGCTTCATCCTGCGCCTACCCCTGCGTGGGTCCGGCCTGGTGGACGAACAGACCTTGAAGGCGGAGGAGGCGTGAGCTCGTTGACAAAATTGTTGATCGTCGAGGACGACGAGGGTTTGCGTAGCCAGTTGCGCTGGTGTTTCGATGGCTACGAGGTCCTGGAAGCCGAAGATCGTGCGAACGCGATGACCCAGATCCGCCGCCATGGCCCCCCCTTGGTGACGCTGGATCTCGGACTGCCGCCGGACCCGGCCAATGCATCCGAGGGACTGGAGCTGTTGCAGGAGATCCTGACTGCCGCACCGGAGACCAAGGTGATCGTTGTCACCGGCAATGATGATCGCGCCAATGCGCTTAAGGCTGTCTCGCTGGGCGCGTACGATTTTTACATCAAGCCGGTGGAATCCGACCTGTTGCGTATGATCGTGGACCGGGCTGCCCAGCTGTTCGAGCTGGAAGCCGAAAATCGCGCGCTGTCCCGCAACTCCCGTAGCCCGTTGTCAGGTCTGGTGACGGCCGACCCGGGCATGCTGGAGGTCTGCCGAATGGTAGAACGGGTGGCTCCTTCGGATGCGACTGTCCTGTTGTTGGGCAGTAGCGGGACCGGCAAGGAAGTCCTGGCCCGTGCGCTGCATGATCTGAGTGACCGCGCCAAGGAGCGGTTTGTCGCGATCAACTGCGCTGCAATCCCCGAGAATCTTCTCGAGAGTGAGCTGTTCGGTTACGAGAAGGGCGCCTTTACCGGGGCGACCCGGCAGACCATTGGCAAGATCGAGCACGCCAATAACGGAACTCTGTTCCTCGACGAGATTGGCGATCTGCCGCAGAGCTTGCAGGCCAAGCTGTTGCGATTTTTGCAGGAGCGCAAGGTGGAACGCTTGGGTGGGCGCGCTGAAATCCCTGTCGACGTGCGCATTGTTGCAGCCACCAATCAGGACCTGCAGTCACTGATTCGGGACGGTACCTTCCGCGAAGATCTCTATTACCGAATCAGCGAGATCACGGTCACCATCCCCCCGCTCAACGAGCGCCAGGGGGACCCGAGCCTGATCGCCCATGCTCTGCTGGACCGCTTTTCCCGGGAACAGAAAAGGAACCAAAAGGGGTTCACGCGCGATGCCACCGACGCCATCGAAACCTACGACTGGCCGGGTAACGTTCGGGAGATGGAAAACGTAATCCGCCGCGCTGTGATCATGGCTGATGGTCCCATGATCACAGCGCGTGACCTGGGACTGGACCACTTGGACACTGTGGCTCCATCGCCCCGTCTGCGCGAGATCCGCGACAGCGCGGAGCGCGACGCGATCCTGCGGGCCATGGCCCGCAGCAACCAGAACATTGCCCAGGCCGCCGATCTGCTGGGGGTTACCCGCCCCACGCTCTACAGCCTGCTCGATAAACTTGGATTGAGGGACACACGATGACTGGCGCCAATCTGCACTATTTCCCCGGAGCCGGCTTACGCCGCGCCGGGATGTCGGTGATCCTGGCCCTGGCGCTCTTGCTGGCCGCCGGCTGCGATAGCTTCGGCAGCGCAAGTGAGGCGGACTACCTCGATCGCGCTGAACAACATATGGATGCCGGCGATTATGCCTCGGCGATTATCGAATACCGCAACGCATTGCGACTGGAGGATCGCACCGGCACTCGGGCCGCACTAGGCCGAGCCTATCTTGCCGATGGACAGCACAGCGGGGCCGTTTCGCACTTGGAGCGGGCCTTCCGACAGGACTCGTCCGAGGCCTTGGTGCTCCCTCTGGCGCGCACGTATTTCCAGTTGGACCGTCTGCCCGACATCCTCGAACTGCCCACACCTGGGGAGTTATCGCAGCGGGATGCCGCCGAGTTTCTAAGTTATCGAGCCCTTGCGCATATCCAGCAGGGGCAGATGGATGAGGCATTGGAGCGGTTGGATAAAGCTCGAGAGCAGGCGCCGGATTTGGCGCTGGTTCACCTGGCCGAGGCTCGCATCGCTTTTCGCGAGGGCAACGCAGACGCGGCCCGAGCGTCCGCCCAGCGAGCAACCGACACTGATCCAGCGCTGGCTCCGGCCTGGACCCTGATCGGTGACGTGGCTCGCTGGGAAGGCGATGTCGAGGGGGCACTTTCCGGGTACGACCGGGCTTTGGATCTGCGTCCGGCGCAAATCGCGGACCGTCTCAAGCGGGGGCTCACTCTCCTGGAGCTGGAGCGATTTGACGATGCCTCGCGCGACGCGGAGTTCTTGCGGGAGGGTGCCCCGGGGCACCCAGGCGGGCACTTCCTGCAGGGCCTTGTGCACTTTCAGCAAGAACGGTTCGATGCCGCGCAGCCTTACCTCGAAGAGGCGCTATCCGCTCATAGGAACTATCGTCCCGCGATGCCCTACCTGGCTGCGGTGCACCTGGAGAACGGCAACTTCGGTCAGGCGGAACACCAGTTGCAGCGGCACGGCGCGCTGGGCGAAGGCACGGCGATGACCTATCGGTTGTGGGCGCGCCTCCACATGGAGCAGGATAACCCGGCCGCCGCCCGTAACCGGTTGGAAGATGCCTTGGAACGGCATCCCGAGCTGATTCCCTCGTTAGGTTCCATGCTAGCCGCCCTGTACCTCGACTCCGAACAGCCGGATCGTGGTGTCGAGTTCCTTCGTACATCTCTGGAGCAAGGCCAGGATTCACCCGAAATGCGTCGTATGCTGGCACGTGCACTCCTCGAACGAGGGGATGATGCCGAGGCCCGCGAACTGCTGGAAGCCGATCCGGAGTCGGACCGTGAAGCCCGAGCCCTGGATCATTTGGGGCAGGGTCGGTATTCCGATGCCTTGCGTATCGCTGAGGAGATGATCGGCGAGGACCCGGGAATGGCCCAGGGGTACAACATCCAGGGCGCAGCCCTTTTGGGTCTGGAACGGATCGACGAGGCGCGTCTCGCGTTCCAGGAAGGCCTGCAGGCCGCACCGGAAAGCGTCAGCCTCGCCATGAATCTGGGTTCTTTGGAGCTGCGTTTGGGTAACCAGCGTGCGGCCCGGGAAGTGTTCGAAGACCTCCAGGAAGCGGTTCCTGGCCACTCGGCCTCGGCAATGCGCCTGGCCGGAATGGCCATTGCCGGCGGCGATGACGAAACGGCCCGGGGCTGGCTGGAAGGTGCGATCCGGCATCACCCGGATCAAGTACAGCCGCACCTGATGTTGGCGCGGCTGCACATGTCGCAGGATCGCCCCGAGGACGTGATTAGCACGTTGGAGGCTGCCCTGGAGCGTCACCCGGACGAACCCGAGGTGCTGTTTGCCATGGCGGATGTCCGCGAGCGCCTTGGGCAGTCTGCGGAGGCCCTGCCTCCGTTACAGCGACTCGTTGAACTGCGCCCGGAGAATGTCGACTTCCGGTTCCGGCTTGCTCGTGTCCTTGCGGCTACGGGCGACGGGGCGGGTTCGATCGAAGCCCTGCGCGGGGTGTTGGAGCAGGACGCTGAGCATGCTGCGGCTCGGCAGGCCCTGGTGCATCAGCTGGCGCTGGCGGATCGCACCGAAGAGGCTCGCGAGGCTCTGGAACCTTTGCTGCAAGCCGATGGCGAGCGCGCGGATGTCATCGCCCGCGATGCCTGGCTTTTGGCGCGTGAGGGAAATCACGGGGCCGCCGCAGCCCGGTACACCGAAGCACTGGAGCGTCAGTCCACCCGCCAGTGGGTCATCGAACGCCATCAGGCCCGTATGCGTGGGGACATGGCGGAAGAAGGTCTGCAGGAACTCGAAGCCTGGCTGGCCGATCATCCGGAAGACCTAGGGGCACGCCATCTGGTCGGCTCGACCCAGGTCACGTTGGGTGCGAACGACGCGGCGCGCGAGACCTATCGCACCGTACTGGCCCAGCGCGAGAACGATGTCGTGGCACTGAACAACCTGGCCTGGCTGCTGCGTGAGGACGCAACCGACGAGGCGCTGGACTATGCCCGGCGGGCAGCCGACCTCGCGCCGACAGACCCGGCCGTGCTGGACACGCTGGGTGTCGTTCTTCTTTACAGCGGCGATCCGGATGGTGCCCGCGATGTTCTGGAGGGTGCTTATGCCGATGCCTCCAGCACCCCGGGCATCGGGTACAACCTCGCCCGCGCCCGGCATGCCGCCGGAGACTCCGAAGGTGCCCGTGAGCTGTTGCAGAGCGTGCTCGCGGATGGCGGCGCATTCCCGGAACGAGACGAAGCCCAGTCGTTACTGGACGAGCTGGGATAACCCTTGGTTGCAGGAGCCGCACGTGCTGTCGAGCGACTTTACAGTCTTCCTGAATTCACGACGCAGGGCGGCCCCGCAAGTACGCCGGCGTTTCGGTAAATTATTGTTAGTTAAGCATTAAAAATCCGAAATCCAAAAGTGGCACGGTCCCTGCTTCACATTGCGTGAGTCCACCATGGGCATCGCTAAAGGATCATGACGATGAACTACAAAAGCTTACTTCTCACTGCGGCACTGGGGATGGCAATGGCCAGCCCCGCGCTGGCAGGTCCCTTCGTCATTGATGTCGGCAACGACTTCAGTGGCAACGGCAGCACACAAACCGGTGCGATCAACACCCTCGGCACGAGTGACACCCTGGCTACCTCGTTTTACTTCGGGGACCCGAACGTGGCCGGCACGCAGATCGTTGATACCAATATCAACAGCGTGATGTCTGGATTGGGCTTCTCGTCGGGTAACTTTACAGCCGTTGATGGAGAGTCTTCGGTGTCCCTGGCGTTCCCCGATGACGTCGGTGACAAGAACGTTGTGAACCTGAACTTCGTGAGTGGCGTGGGTGGCAGCAATGCCCGTAACGGTTTTACGTCCGACGACTGGTTCTTCGATGGTACCGGCTGGGGCCTGACCTTCGACTACATGATTGAGGGTGAGGTCTACGACACTGGCAATGGCGATCTCAGTATTCGCTACACCAGCGGATACTTCGATGCTTTCTTCGAGGATGGCGCGTCGGGTGATCGTATCCAGGTGATGCGCATGAATGTTGAGGGGTCCAACCTGCAGGCGGGCAACCTGGATCTGCTCGGTCGTCTGGTATTCGACGACACCTGGGCGGATAGCGAGTTCGTGCAGAACTTCTTCGTGGACGTGAACTCCGGTCGTACGTTCTACGATATCGCGAGCGAGGAGGGCGGCTCGGGCATCCCGATCCACTGGCGCCTCGACACCAACGTGGATCCGCCCATCCCGACCGCTGACCAGCTTGTCCAGCTGGGCGAGAATGGCCCGCTGGTCCGCCAGACTGAGCTGAACAGCACCGTGCGCTATGAAGTGCCGGAGCCGGGTATGCTGATCCTGCTGGGTACTGGCCTGCTGTTCCTGGGCTTCATGGCGACCCGTCGCCGCACCCCCAAAGGTGACCTGAGCGCCTGACCCTGGACGATCTTCCCGCCCCCCCTGAGGGAAGATCTTTCCAAGCCCCCGTCTCCGGACGGGGGCTTTTTTATGTCTGCACCACAGAGAACACAGAGAAGGGCCAGGTCAAGGGTGAGGGCGTTTAACAGGAAGGTGGGAAGAGCAGAAGGGTTTTGATGTGGAGTGTGGTCGTGCGTGGGCTTTCGTTCGATCGGACTCGAGCGAACGCATGGGGCACTGTAAAAATTTCTGAATAAGTCGCCTTGGCGCCGGGCCGGTTTGGTGGAGGGCGAGGCGAAGCGGCTGCCGGTTCAGAGAAGCGTCACCCTGAGAGGCGAGGTACCACACGTTGCTCTCTGGGAGGCTGGACCAACCGGTTACGAAAGCCTCCGGACCTTGGGTCCTAACGAATCCTGCAGGACCCGGTCTTCCCTCAGCCATTCATCCAGTCACACGGCAGACCCCTCCGGCTCCAGTATCCCGAGTACCGTTATCGAACCAGCTAGTCCAGAACTTGCACGGCTCCGCGAACGCCCTGGGGCATATAAATGCGCCATCGTTTGGATACCCCCGGTCGCGTCACGCCTCTCATCCACCGGATATACCCAGGCCCAGCCAACCATCATCTTTCCTTCCGCTCTTCCCACCTTCCTGTTAAACGCCCTCACCCTTGACCTGACCCTTCTCCGTGTCCTCCGTGGTGAACGGCACTTGGACTTGGTGCGGGGTGTGCCGCGGCTTCAGGTACGGGCGAAGCGTTGACCCAGGCGGTGGCTCAGGACGAGCAAGGCGGGCAGGACCAGCAGGTCGAAGATGAGCGCTGCTATGAGCCCGAAGGCGGTTAGCAGACCGAAGGCTGCGGTGGGCTGGAAGTCAGATAGCGCCAGCAGTATGAACTGACCGACCAGTACGATCGTTGTTGCGGTGACGGCCCGGCCCGTGCGCCGGAAGGTCCGTGCGAGCGCCCAGGCCACGCTACTACCGGACCTGCGTCGTTGAAGGTAGCCGTGCAGCAGGTGGATGGTGTCGTCGACGGCGATCCCGATGGCCACGCTGGCGATCATGGCGGTGGCCATGTCCAGCCAGATCCCAAGCAGGCCCATCAGGGCGAAGATCATCGCTACCGGGGCCAGATTCGGGACCATGCTGAAGACCGCCAGGGGTATCGAGCGCCACATCAACAGCATCAGCAGAGCGAGCAAGCCCGCTACGGCATACAGGCTGTGGAGCTGGCCCTCGATCAGGAGGCGTTCCTGGTCTGCGAACAGGCGCGCCATTCCGGCCATATCCCAGTCCATATCGGCCGGAGGGTTGGCCTCCAGGTGAGCCCGCAGGTCGCGCATCAGGGCATTGATCTCGCCCGCGCCGTGGGCGTTCAGGTTGAGCAGCAAACGGCCGCGCTCGAAATCGCGGTCGACCACGTCGTACAGGTCGCGCCCGTCATAGATGAACAGGTACTGGGCGACCAGGTCGCTGTCATCGGGGATCGACCGGTACTCCGGATCTTCCTCGTTGAAGGCCCAATGCATCTCGGCCACCAGGTCCGGCAGTGACAGGCTGTAATCCACCTCGGGCCGGGCATCCAGCCAGGCCTGGGTCGCGTGGATGGCTTCAAGACGCTCGGGCGCCTGGAGGCTGTCCCACTCCGGTCCGGTGAAGACCACCTCCAGGGCCATCACGCCGGAAAGCTGTTCTTCCACCGCACGGGTGGACTGGGTAATGGGGTGGTCCTCCTGAAAGAACGCGTAGAGGTCGGTCTCGACCTCGACATGCCGAACCTGAGGTAACGCGAGCGCTAACAGCAAAGCGGCACCCCCGACCACCCAGCCGGCCCGGCGGATGGCGAGGTGGGCCAGTTGCCCCGTAAAGCGGTCCAGCTGGCGCAGACTGCGTTGCGGTGTGCGCCAGCCACCGCGATCCCAGCGTGCCATTAGCGCGGGTAGAAGCCACAGTACGATTGCGGCCGCAAGCAACACGCCGATCGCGCCGACCAACCCGAAGGTCCCGATCGGGCGGATACTGCTGACATTCAGGGAGGCCAGCCCGGCGGCCGTTGTCAGGGCCATGAACAACGTGGGGCGGGCGACAGCATCGAGAGCGTGTTGTACCCGTTGTTTTCCCTCGTATCCTCGTTGCGCCGCATGAAGCAACGCATTGAAGAAATGCATCAGCATCGCCACCGTTAGCGCCGTGAGCAGCGGCGGCAGGATCGCCGAGATCAGCGTGAATGGCCTTTCGAGGAGGATCAGCAGGGCGATTGCGGGTCCGGTAACGGCACTGATCGTGGCGGCCGCCACACCCACCACAAGCCAGCGACGAAAGAGCCACCACAACAACAGGAGCCCGATCGTCATGGTGCCGGGCACCAGCAGTGCCAAGTCCGTCAGCATGGCGCGTAGCTGGGCAACGTCCAGCGCAATGTGCCCGGCGATCGCCGTCAGATCGTCATCCAGTTCATGCGCCGTCACGGTGTCGCGCAGCAGCCGCTCCAGTTGCAGGCGTTGCAGACTGTTGTCCAGGGCATGCGGGCGGACCACCACCGCCAGAGCCTGGCCGTCTCGTCCCGCAACCAAGCCTGGCGCAAACGGGTCCCCCAGTGTGCGAGCCCGCCATTCCTCGGGGGTTCGGCTGTCCAGATCGTCTGCGTCGATAAGCGGGTCGACCGCGAAGCCGAACGAGGTGGCCCGGATATGATCCAGGGTGGTGACGGTGAGCACCCGCTCCACCGACGGCGCGGACTCGAGCGCTCGTGACAGCCCCGCTATACGTTCCAGGAATGCCGCCTCGAACACATGCGGCCCCGAAAAAAGCCCGACCAGAACCTGATCTTGAGGAAAACGCTCACGTAGTTCGCGATCGAACTGGACCGCAGGGGCATCCTCCGGGAAGTAGACCTCGGGTGCATTGTTAAAGTCGACCTGGAGCAGGACGGGGCCGGGTAGCAGGACCAGTAGGGCAAGGAGAATCAGGGCCAAGATGGGATGCCCAAGCATCCAGCGCATCAGAACTGACCTCGCCAGCCAATCACCAGCATTCGATTAGCGCGGTAGAAGCCGCCCGCTGTTTCCTCGTCGCCGTCGAGCCAGTGGGCGCCGATGTACAGTTCCATCGGCTCGTTCGCGATCCAGGCCAATTCCGGATTCAGGTAGACATCGCGCCGATTCAGGCCCAGTGAATAGCGCAAGCTTGCGCGCCAGGTGTGGGCAGCAAGGGGCGTTTCGAATTCGCCCGTGAGGAAGTAGCTGTCGCGAGCATCCAGCACATCTCCGGCATCGACGAGGTGCTGGCCCGCCAGCTGAGTGGTCATGCGGAAGTCACCGTCGCCCGGAAAGCCCTCGGCGCCCACGACCCAGTCAACGCCGCGAACCGTGTCCTGGCGCAGATCATCCTCGCGTGTGACAGGCACATCGCTTAGCCACGCCGCCTCGGCGCGCCAGGTCCAGGCACCTACGGCAAAGGCGGCATCACCGCCGACCACCCAGGTGCGGGGGTGTACAGCCTCGAGGACTGGCTGGTCGGATGGCGGCCCCCCCGCGAGGATGGCCTGACGGGTCTCGTCGTCGAAGCGATAATAGGGTTCCGAGTGGCGCGCGCGCTGGACTGTCGCGGCGAAGTCCACACCACGGCCGGAACGCGCCAGGCGGACCCCGCCCCCGCCACTCCCGGAGACATCGTCATCCAGCCGGGCCTCCTGGATGATCGGCGAGAGCTCCGGTTGCACAGGAAGCCCGAGTAGCCGCCCTCGGTTGCGGTCGACCGGGTGCCACAGACTGTCGCGATCGGGCAATTCCGCCTCGCGGAAAAGGGGCAGCAGGACCAGGTCCACATGCCACGGGCCCCGGAAATATTCGGCTCGGATGGCCGGGTTCGCACGCCGGCGATCGGCGTGATCATCGAGCCCGAAGCGGGTCAGATCTTTGGTGCTCAGGCGGTCGGTCGGCGGGATCTCGTCCACGCGCCCCCACAGGATCCGTTGAGTGCCGATCGTGAAGCGCGTTTGCTCCCCGCGGTAGCGCAGGTAGTTCTCGTCATAGTCGGCCCGGAGGCGCGATGTGCCCGGGTAGTCGCCGCCCTGTTGCAGCTCGGCATCGGCGCGCGCACCCAAGCGCAGCTCCCACGCATCATTCAGTGGGCGTGATGCCGATACCACTGCGCGTCCGTGCTGGGTGAAATCCACGGGACGGTCGGAGGCCCCGAGGATCCCGGCTTCCACCATGATGTCGTCCACCCGCAGGTTCCAGGGTGAGTCGTCGTCGGTTTCCGCGGGACGTTCTTCTTCACTGTCCCGATCCGCTCCGAAGGTAAAGCCGCGCGGAGTGGAGTTGCTGGCTTCCGTCGGATCGGAGTTGCGTGACTCACTGACTTGTATGGTGCCGTCTGCGGGCTTTGTGGACGCTTCAGGCCCATCCATGCGGGCCGACATGGTCTGAGCCTTGGTTTCGGGGACCTGTAGCGACGCGCCTGCGCGCAGGTTGTCCATGCCGTTGTCGAATGCCTGTGGATTGGCCTCGAACAGAGCGCGGGCCATTACAGCGATGTCCATGGCCGGGTCTGGGCGCAGGCGCCGGGCCACACTCCACAGGGTGTCACTCTCCTGTACGACGTAATGCCTAGCCTCCTGGGGTGTGGGTGCAACGCCCGATGCCTGATTCTCCGCGACCTTGGTTTGGGCGTAGGCGGGGTCGTATGCCTGGGCGGTTTCAGCGGGTGGGATCTGGAGTGTCGCGCCGGTTCGCAACTGGTCGATTCCATTCCCAAAGGCGTGAGGATTGTGCGCGTGCAAGGCGAGCATCATCTGTTGCACGGTGACGCTGTCGTCGGGTCGCAGGGTGCTGGCGACGCTCCAGAGCGTGTCCTGATCGCGCACGGTGTACGCGGTGTCCGTGTCGTCATCGGCCCCGGCGGTGGGCGCGGCCATGCCCAGCGTGACCAGCAGGACCCATCCAGGGCCTAGCCGCCAGAGAGCCATGGTTCGATCAGGGGTTGTAGCGTTGTGCACGTTGTGGATCCTCCAGCCCGCGCGAGGTGAAGATGTCGCGTGGAAGGTCGTTGTCGTAGACGACTTCGCGGACCTCCAGGATCGTTACGCGGCCGCTATCGAGGTCGGTCATGCTGCTTCGCATCACGGTCCAGTAGCCCTGGACCTCCTCGATTGATTGCACCTCCATGCGTTTGGATGGCTCATCCCGGCCTTCGTAAAGATCGATCCGCACGGGGATGAGCGTTTCTTCGTGCACCCAGCTGACGCGCTTGCTGTATACCGAGTTGCCGGAGTCCACCGGTATACTTTCGAGGATCGTGACCTCGACGCCTTCGAACTCATCCTTTCCGATGATGCGGTGTTCGTCTTTGTGGGGTTCGCGATCCTCAAGGTCTTCGAAGTACAGCTCCGACTGGACGAAGCTGCCGCCCCGGTTCTCGCTGGAGACGCGCCGTTCACGCTGTGTCGCAGGCAGGTACAACCACTGGTCGACATCGCCGCCGGGATGGTTGTGGACGAGCAGGGCGGTGTTCGCGATGTTGCTTGGCGAAGTGAAGCGGATCAGATTCCAGCTCTCGCCGGGCTCGCCGTCCAGGCGGTATTCAAAGCTCTCCCGAACGCGCTCGCGACGCCCTTCTCCGGTCAATGTCATGGTACCCCGCGTCACGGCATCCTGGCCGTCGGGACGATCATAGATCGCCTGAGCAAGTGCCTGGCCTTCTTCTAGTGAGTCCGCTCCCGCGGGTGCCACAAGTCCAGCCATCACCAGGCTGGTGAGGACAACCAGAGCTTGTCGGATCGCTGATTTCATGGGTTTACCCCGTTTCCGAAGACGACCTTGCCAGACGTTGGTCACGTAATCGGGCGAGGCGGCGGCGGGCAATCCCGATTAGCAGTCGTTGCAGTGGATTGCGGTTTCCGCCTGGCCGCCAAGTGCGTGCCAGTCGCTGGCGGTAGGCATCATAGTGAACCCCCCGGGGGGCCCAGGTCACGCGGCCGCGCCCCAGGAGGATCTTCAGGACTTCGGTTCCGGCTACCCCTGCACACAGCTCGCAGGCCATCGGAGTTGATGGGCCGCGCTGAGCGGCCAGGTCGACGGCGTCGGGATCGGCGAGATAGCCCATGTGCAGCATGGCCGGTGCCAGACCCATCATGAACCGTACTGAGAGGGCTTCGTCGTCCAGGTCGTCGCGGAGGTCGAAGTACGTATCGAAGGTCATGCCGCTTGGGTGGAAGTTGAGCAGGGCGGCGCCCATGCCCAAAGGGGCAACGGTTACGGCCGGGATTCCCCGTTGCTGGCAGGCGGCAAACATGTCCCGGCGCGTCTGGAAGACAAAGAAATCCAGTCCGTCCACATAGACGTCAGCTCCCTCCAGAAACGCATCCATCCGGGTTGTGGACACACCCTCGGGGAATATTCGGATGTCCAGCTCGGGGTTGATATCCAGAGCGAGGTCGCGCAAAGCTTCGACCTTTGGCTGCCCCAGTCGGGACATGGATGCGCCCGCCTGACGGTTCATGTTGTGCAGCTCGAAGTGGTCGAAATCGGCAATGTGGAAATGACCTATGCCCAGGCGCGCCAGGGTCAGCAGGTGGCTTCCTCCAACCCCGCCAAGGCCTGCTATGGCAACACGTTTCTCACGCAGCGTGTGGAGTTCGGGGCGAGTGACCCATCCCACGGTTCGCGTGAAGGCCGTGTCGTAATCGAAGGCATTCATCAAGCGGCTCGCAGGCAATCGCTTTCGGCGAACGGCGATTGACCCACTGTGCTCAGGCGGTGGTACGCATGAAGGTACAGGTCCCTTAGCAGTGCCGAATTCTCGATTCCCTGCTTCGCGGTGTCGCGATGGATATGGAATGCTGCGCGCTGGCCGTGATAATCCTGCAATTCGCCGATCTGGGTGGCGGGCAGCCCGGAACGGCGCAGGATGCGCGCCAGGGCGGGTTCCATCATGGCAAAGGCATGTTCCTTTTCGTGAATCGTGGCCATGGCGGTGGCACTCATGAACAGGCTCAGGGCCAGGATCGGGAAGGTCCGCACGTGATTGGGCGGGATTTCCAGAGAGCGAACATCACCCAGGGGCGTTTGGTGTTCCCCCTGACGACGTCGGAACAGACCGTGCACGGCGAGTCGCGATACCTCGCAGATGGACTCTCGATCAAGGCGGTCCGGGCGCTCAGGCACATCCCAGAAACTGTCGCGGCAGTGCTCCTCCATCGGCAACATGGCACCAGACGTTGCGCTGGTCGGCACAATGCGAACGCAACCGGCCGAGGCTCCGCTTGATCGGTGATGCATCAGGCAGTGCCAGGACCGGGAGTCGTACCCGTCCGACTCCAGCCCATTCGGACAATCCTCCTCGCGTTCGAAGCCGAATTCTCGGCAGTACACTTCGTAACGCAGGCGAAAGGCGGGCTCAACCTCGTCCGGAAATTGTGGCTGGCTGAGGTCGAAATATCGGTGAAATGCCTGGGTGATAGGTTCTTCGTCCACGGTAAGCCTTCCCTGTCAGCCGTTCTGGAGTTGCTGAAAGGCCTGGGCCGTCATCACCGAAAGTGTCGGGTCGGGTTCTGCCGGAGGCCAATACATCGGAGTGTAGTGTGCCTCCTGGATGGCTGCCGGGATTCCCAGCCGTTTGCGCCAGTCTCTGAGGGCGGTCGCTGCCGAAGCCGCGTCGACGCGATAGGGAATGCGCAAGCCCCGGTGGTCACAGGGGTCTCCGGCCTGCTCCAGGGGTAGGCCTTGGCGACCGAGGATTCGCGCCAGTGCAGGGCGGACCAGAAATGACAGACTGGCGTAGCCGTGGTCGACAGCGTAGACCTGGGCCGCCTGACAAAGGTAGTACAACACCCGGGAGGTCCCCCGGTGGCGTGGATCGCAAGCGATGAGGCGGGATACCTCAAGGGATGTTGGGCCCCCTTCCGGTGTGCCGGGTGAGGGCGGAATCAGGCGCATCGTTCCTACCCAGCGTCCCCGCCCGTGATAGGAGCCCGCACGAACCAGGAAATGCTCGGCGTATGTGTCGTGTTCGTCTGTCTCAAGCCCCCCGGGATACGCCTCCTGAGGCTCAAACGCGTTGTCGACGCAGTAGACTTGGTAGCGCATTCTGAAATGAGCCCATTTCAGTGCGTCGGATCGGGCTTGGTAAACGCGTAATGGGGCATCTCGGTGCATGAATCGAAAGAGTCTCTTGGGTAGAGAGCTCGCACGCCCCTGTAGGCGGCATCGCTCCTTGTAAAGTTATGGTTTGGTTCCGGTGGGGTCACCTGCGTTGTGTCCGATTCTAGCCCGCAAATTGCAGTCCCACTCTGCCGCGTTCACTAAAGACCACGATAGCCTCGCGGATCCGATCCTCCGGGAGTGCCACGTGGATCTCAGTGCCAGGAGGCAGTGGCGCGCTGCCGCCAAGCGTGGCAATCCGGGCACCCCCGCGGGAGAGGTCAATCAGGCGGCACCGGATCGCTTCACCCTGAATCCAGGCCTCGGTTAGCTTGTCGACCATCTTCCGGGGCCAGCGGCGGCGCTCGTGGTCCGGGGTGTCAAGGTCCGGCGAGGGCTCGATGTCTTCGGTGAGACCGTACTGCCATGCAAAGGCGGCCCCCCAGTGATCCTCGTCGGAGGAGGTGGCGTAGATCTGGGCCTGGGCGGCCTCCCGGATTGGTGGTGCCCCGAGCTGCTCGATCACGGCTGCCACGAAGCGGGACGCAATGGCATCGTATTCTTCCAGGGTGGGCAGATCTTGGTAGAGCTGTGCATGGATCTCGTCAAGAACCTCCAGCCGCCCCTTCCAGTCGCGGCCTTCCAGGGCAGGCAGCCAGAAATCGGCGAGTTCCTGGGCGAGCTCCTCGTGGTTCATACGGCACTCTTCCTTCGATGGGGTCGCAGGCAAATCGCATCAATGGACTAAAGCAATATACGCGCCACTCGATGCAAGGCACTGTTCCAACGTAATAGTAAGCCGGGTCTGGGCGCGGAGCCACGCCAAACTAACGCTCATTGTGTAAACAAAGCCGACATTTGTGGACAGGGTCATGGAAAGGCTTTTCAATGAGGGCATTGACTCGCGTGGCCGTTTTTCCCAAGCGTCCGCGTGGATAGGGACCGGGCCGCGACGAACCCGATGGGGCAGTCGCAACGGTGCATGCATCCCGCACGTGTGCGGTTGGCTGGAATCCAGGCAGCATGGAAAAGATCGTCCACGAATTTCTGCAGCATGCGCGTGCGACTTGGCGGCGGCGCTGGTGGATCCTGCCGATCGCCTGGCTCGTATGTCTGGTCGGATGGGTCTACGTGCACAACCTCCCGGACGTTTACGAAGCCGATTCGCGCGTCTTTGTGAACACCCAGTCCGTTCTGGACCCCCTGTTACGCGGTATGACGGTGCGCCCTGACACCGAGCAGCGACTGCGGATGATCACCAGCACGCTTCTTAGCCGCGACAACCTGGAACAGATCGCGCGCGACAGCGATCTTGATGTGCTTATCGGCAATTCCAGCCTGGATGCCCATGTCTCACTGCTGCGCTCGGGCCTGACCCTGGAGGGCGGACAGCGCGACAACATCTATCGGGTCAGCTTCCGCCATCACAACCCCGACGTGGCTCATCAGGTCGTGCGTGAGACGGTCAATCTGTTCATGGAGCGGGGGATGGGGGATTCGCGTCTGGACCTGACCACGTCCCAGCAGTTCATCGAGCGTCAGTTGGAAAGTTACGAGCGTCAGTTGCAGGAGAAAGAGGAAGAGATCGAGCAGTTCAAGCGCGATAACGCTCGTTTCCTCAGCGGCGATGGCAACTTCTACAGCCGCTTGGAGCGCGCCCGAGAACAATTGCGTCAGGTACGTCTGCAGGAGCGCGAGGCCCAGAGCCGCCTTCAGACTTTGCAACGCCGTGCCGCGGAGAGTTCTGGGCCTGCCGCAGTGGCGCGTTATCAGAACCCGGAGCTCGACCGGCGTATCAACGACATGCAGGAAAACCTGGACGCCATGCGTCAGCGTTTTACCGACGAGCACCCGGACGTGGTCTCGACTCGGAGAATCCTGAATGAACTGGAAGAACGTCGGGAGCGTGAAGCCGCTGAGTACGCACGGAATCCGAGCACGATCCAGATGCCGGGGTCGGGAGGCAGCGATCCGTTGGAGGTCGCCATCACCGAGACGCAGAGCGAACTCGCGTCGCTGCGTACACGCGTTCAGGATTTCGAGGAACGCGTGGAAACGTTGGAAGGGGACGTCGATCGGGCACCGGCCGTGGAGTCCGAACTGACTTCGCTGACACGTAATTACGACGTCCTGCGCGATTCGTACCGTCAGCTCCAGAACCGTCGCGAGCAGGCGGTCATGTCCGGAGAGGTCGAGATGCAGACTGACTCGGTGGACTTCCGTGTCCTCGAGCCACCGCGGCGTCCGAGTGCGCCGGCCTCGCCCGACCGACCCTTGCTGGCCACGGGAATCCTGTTGTTGGGTCTGGGGGCCGGCACCGGCTTTGCTTTTCTGCTCTCCCAGATGCGTCGCACGGTGGGCGATAGCCGCCAGCTGGCTGAGGTCACGGGGCGTCCGGTCCTGGGGACGGTGTCGCGGGTGCGTACATCCAATCACCGGCGGCGGCGTTTCTCGGAGCTTGTGTTCTTCGCGCTGGGGGTAGGCAGTCTGTTATTGGTTTTTGCTGCAGTGATGACCCTTTACCTAACCGGTTCGGCGAATGTGATCGATGACCTGATTCGGGTGTTGCGATGAACGCAGTGCCATACAGAGGACTGTGGTCGGCCAGGTCAGACGATGAGTTTGGCAGTGGCTGCGAGCGCCGCGACTCGCAAACGACGCTGAGAGGCGCCGCATGAGCATTATCGAAAAGGCACTCGACAAGAACCGGGCACGTCCGGACAAGGCTCGGATCGAAACGTCTACCCAAGAGGCTGAACAGGCCTCCGCCCCGAAGGTCCCCCGCTCGCGTGAGGCGCATATCGACTTTGCCTGGTTGCGCAAGCAGGGGATTGTCGTTCCGGGGGAAGGGCGCACGTCGGCGGCGGAGGAGTTCCGCATGATGAAGCGGCCGCTGCTGAACAATGCCTTCGGGCGGCACACGGCGATGAAGGTGCCCAAGGGCCGCCTGATCATGGTGACCAGTGCGCTACCCGGTGAGGGCAAGACCTTTACCTCGACCAACCTGGCGCTCAGCATTGCCATGGAGGTGGACCGGACCGTTCTGCTCGTCGATTCCGATGTGGCGCGGCCGGCGATCCCCCGCACGATGGGGTTCCAGGCGGACCGCGGTCTGATGGATGTCCTGACCGACCCCAATCTCGATATTCCGGATGTCCTGTTGCGCACCAATGTGGAGGGCCTGACGGTGCTTCCGGCGGGTCGCCCCCACGGACGCTCCACCGAGATCCTGGCCAGCGATGCCATGATGCGGTTGATCGATGATCTCCACGAGCGGTATGACGACCGGATCATCCTGTTCGATTCCCCTCCTCTTCTGGCCACCAGTGAGCCTGGGGTCCTCGCTCATCACATGGGCCAGGTTGTCATGGTCGTGGATGCCGATACGACGCCCGCATCTTCTGTGGAACGGGCGATGGATCAGCTGCAGTCATGCGATGTGGTGCTGTCGATGCTCAACCGGGCGGCCCCGTCGCCGGGTATGGGCTATGCCGGCGGTTACTACTACGGGGGGCGGGATCATGAAATGGATGCGCGTGAACAGGCCTGAGACCACCCTGGGGTTAGGCGAACATGGCGTGCTGCGGGCGGGTTCGTGGTTCGTTGTGCTCGGCCTGGTGGCAACACCAGCGCTTGCCAGTGACTGGGAGATCACGCCGCGAGTGAGCGTCTCCGCCGAGGTCACCGACAACGTCCTCCTGGCCCCGCGCGGGCAAGAGGAGTCGGACCTGATCGGCACGGTCCGCCCTGGTATTTCCCTGCGTCGGGATGGCCCGACCATGGATACTCGGATCGACTATAGCCTGAACTCCCGTCGCTACTTGAACGAGTCGCGCGAAGACCGCGCGACCCATTCCTTGCGTGCTCGCAACGACTGGGAGATTGTTCCCGATACGCTGTTCCTCGAGGCTCGCGCTACCCGTACCGAAAACGCCGCTTCGCTATTGGGCCCCGTCGGCATCGGGGCTAGCACGCCCCGTGATAATTTGCAGGAAACCACTCGCTACAGCATTTCGCCGGTATTGCGCACGCGTTACGGCAGCTTTGCCAATCAGGAAATCCGATATACCTACGACGAGATTCGCTACCACCGAAGTGATCGCAACAATAGCGATGCCCATCGCGCCGAATACACCCTTGATAGTGGTGCCGCCTTCAATCGGCCGTTTTGGCAGCTCGCGGCGTTCTACGAAAAGGAACGTTACGAGGATGGTGTCGAAGGCGAGTTTAGTCAGATTAGTGCCACGGCGGGCTATCGCTTTGGCCGCTCATTGCGGTTGTTTGGCACGGTCGGGGAGGAGTTCAACGACTATGCCACGACCCGCGACGACGACGATGGCGGTTTCTGGGAGGTCGGTGCTGGCTGGGCGCCGACCCGAGTGACCAACATTGAGGCGCGCTACGGCGAGCGCTTTTTCGGCAAGACCCGCGCGCTGTCTGTGGATCATCGAAGCCGCCGCGCAAGCTACCGCGTCAGCTATAACGAGGGCATCGGTTCTACGCGTGACCGGCGTGGTGCCCAGTTCGATGTCCTGGCGGAGCAACTGGGAACGACGGTCGACGACCTGTTCGATCAGTTCACCTTGGATGAGATTAGCTTCTTGCTAGCGCTCGCCGGCCTGACCGACGAGGCCCTGGTCGAAGACTACTTTTTCACTCAGACGTGGCGTGCCTCCTGGCGCTATGACACAGGGCGCAGCGTATTCGGCGTCAATGCCTTTCAGACTCAGCGCGAGTCAGAGATTCGCAGTGGTTTCGGCCTGTTCGAGGACAACAATCGTCGGACTGGAGTCAACGCTTCCTGGCAGTGGCGCTACGGGCCGCGCACGACTACGGAACTGGCGACGGGTTATACCCGGACCCGTTTTCTCGGAACCGACCGCGAGGATGATCGCTGGTACCTGCGGGCGGGCGTCACGCGCGAGATCACTCCCGATCTGAGCGCGCGACTGTCCTACCGCCACCAGCGGCAAGACTCGGACAGTGCGGCCAACGAGTACCGAGAGAATTCCATCATCGGCACCCTGACCAAGGAATTCTAGCCATGTACGAAGAATTCTACGGACTGGAAGCTCGCCCCTTCGCACTGAGCCCTGACCCGCGGTTTTATTACGCGAGCAAGGGCCACAGCCGCGCGATGGCCTATCTCGAATATGGGGTGCAGTTGGAGGAAGGCTTCATTGTCATCACCGGGGAGATCGGTGCCGGCAAGACCACGCTGGTACGCAGCCTGTTCCAGATGCTTGATGACAAACCGCTGGTGGCGGCACAGCTCGTCAGCACACAACTGGACGCCGAGGACCTCTTGCGCTCGGTTTGCCTCGCATTCGGGTTGGATGATGCCCCCAACCACAAGGCCGGCCAGCTGCGGCGCCTTGAAGCCTTTCTAAAGGATACGCGCGCCCGTGGGCAACGGGCGCTCCTGGTGGTGGACGAAGCGCAGAACCTCGGCCCGGATGCGGTCGAGGAGTTGCGCATGCTGTCGAACTTTCAGGGAGACGATGGCCCTCTGCTGCAAAGTTTTCTCCTCGGCCAGCCCGAATTTCGGCGTCTGCTGCGCAGCGAGAACATGCAGCAGTTGCGCCAGCGGGTGATCGCGACCTACCACCTGGGCCCGATGGATGAGGACGATACCCGTGCCTACATCGAACACCGGCTCACCCGGGTGGGTTGGGAGCATTGCCCGGAGTTCGCCGACGACATCTGGCCACGCATCCACGAATACACCAGCGGTATCCCGCGCAAGGTGAATACCTTCTGCGATCGCCTGCTGTTAATGGGCTACCTGGAAGAACGCACCCATCTGGATGGCGCCCATGCCCAAGTCGTGATCGACGAGATTGAGGAAGATCTGGGGCAGGATCCACTGGAAGAGGCCGCGCCACCCACTGCAACCACCGAGCGTTCGGCGGATGAGGAAAAGGAACTGGAGAACGGCGAAGGCCGCGTCGAGGACCGCTTGGCGCTGGTCCGTATTGAACAGGACATTGAGGCATTGCATGAGCGGTTGAATCGGATCGAGCGCAATATCTCGATCAGCTTCCGTTTGTCGCAGGAAGTCCTCGAAACGCTGCGTGACCAGTACGACCTGGAGCCTCCGCGCGGCACCGGGACCGGGCATTAGGGAGCGGCTACGTCATGTCATCCGCCCCAGCCCGTGCGCCGATGAAGCATGCACTCACGGTCGACGTCGAGGATTACTTTCAGGTTTCCGCCCTGGCCCCGCAGATCCCGAGGGACTCCTGGGATGGACGCGAGTGCCGGATTGAACGCAATCTTGATCGGATCCTTGACCTGTTTGATCGCCGCGGTGCTTATGCCACCTTTTTTACTTTGGGCTGGATCGCCGAGCGTTACCCGAAGGCTATTCGGCGCATCGTCGAGGCGGGTCATGAGCTGGCCAGCCACGGCTACGGTCACCAGCGCGTAACCGATCTCACGCCTGAAGCATTCCGCGCCGACGTGATCCGCGCGCGCGGGTTGCTTGAGGACCTTTCCGGGTCCCCTATCCGGGGCTATCGCGCACCCAGTTTTTCCATTGGTGCCGACAACCTCTGGGCGCTCGAGATTCTGGACGAGACAGGGCACGACTACAGCTCAAGCATTTACCCGGTCCGCCACGATCACTACGGGATGCCGAGCGCCCCCCGCGAGCCCCATCGTCCACTGGACGGAGGCATCCTGGAACTCCCGCCAGCGACACTGCGCATGGCCGGCCGAAATCTGCCGGCGGCTGGCGGCGGCTACTTCCGGCTCCTTCCCTACTCCATCTCGCGACGGGCCCTGCAGCGGATCGAGCGGGTCGATGCGATGCCTGCAGTGTTCTATTTCCACCCTTGGGAGATCGACCCCGGCCAGCCGCGTATTTCCGGCGTTACCGCCAAGACGCGTTTCCGGCACTACGTGAACCTGCACCGTATGGAGGCGCGTCTGGATCGCCTGTTGCAGGACTTCCGATGGGATCGAATGGATCGGGTATTCGCCGTCCCCCTCGATTTGCGGGCACCTGTTTTGACCTCCTCGGAGGGCGATCGTGTATCAGTCGCCTGAAGACCAGGAACGGATAACGGGCGCGCTGCGCATCCAGGTTCGCACACTCGATTCGACCGGCCATGCGCGCTGGGATGCCTTCGTCGATGACTGCCCGCAGGCTACGTTCTTCCACCGCGCCGGCTGGGCAACAGTCATGCAGCGCGCGTTCGGGCATCCCGTCTGGTTTCTTTATGCGGAGCAGGGCGGGGATGTTCAGGGCGTGCTGCCGCTGGTCCGCGTGCGGTCGCGTCTGTTCGGCGACGCCCTGGCTTCGATCCCGTTTGGTGTTTATGGCGGCATTGCCGCGCAGACTCCAGAGGCCTTCGAGGCCCTGGACCGGCGCGCCCGGTCACTTGCCGAGGAGTTGCAGGTCGATTACCTGGAATACCGCCATCTGGAGCCGCAGTATCCCGACCGGCCAACCAAGAACGATCTGTACTTCACCTTCCGCAAGGTGATGGAGCCCGAGGTCGAGGCCAACATGAATGCGATTCCCCGCAAGCAGCGCCGCATGGTGCGCAAGGGAATCAAGGCAGGTCTGACGAGCGAGTTCGAGCCCGATATCGAGCGCTTCTATCCAATCTTCGCGTCCAACGTGCGGCGTATGGGGACCCCGGTCTTCAGCCGACACTACTTCGAGACTTTGCTCGCCGTGTTTGGCGAGGAATGCAGAGTGCTCACGGCGTTGCACGACGGTGACCCGGTCGCTAGCGTCGTGACCTTCTACTTCCGTGACGAGGTACTTCCATACTACGGCGCAGGTACGCCCGAAGCGCGCCAGGTCGCGGGCTATGACTTCCTCTACTGGGAGCTGATGCGCCGCGCCTGTGAGGACGGATACCGTATATACGACTTCGGTCGCAGCAAGCGTGATACCGGATCGTTCAGTTTCAAGAAGAACTGGGGCTTCGAGCCGCTGCCGCTGTACTACGAGTATCACCTGGTGCGCGCGCGAGAGATGCCCGACGTAAACCCGCTCAACCCCAAGTACCGCTACTTCATCAAGGCCTGGCAGCACCTGCCACTGCCCGTCGCCAACTGGCTCGGCCCCAAGCTCTCCCGCTCCCTCGGTTGAAGAGCCTTTCCAGCACCGCGGCCATAGAGAACACCGAGCAGGTCAAGGTCAGGGGCGGATTTACCACGAAGAACACGAAGACACGAAGGAATGCCAAGGCAAGTTCAAATGCAGCGCTGGGCTTGTCACCGGGGCCACGGGGCGCACGGAGAGCGGCTACTGCAAGAGCGGGTTGACCGCGAAGACACAAAGGGAAACCAGCAAGTGACTATGGGGAAGAAATGGAATTCGACCCGCTATCGAAGAAGGCCATTGGATTGGCGATTGAGGTACATCGCGAGCTTGGGCCGGGGCTCTTGGAGTCGGTTTACGAGAAATGCCTAGTGCACGAAATGCTGGAATCCGATCTGTACTGCGTCTCTCAGGTTCCGATACCGGTCACGTACAAAGGGCAGGAGCTGGATTGTGGCTACCGTATCGACATTCTTGTCGAGGACAGACTGATGCTGGAGCTGAAAAGCGTGGACGCCCTGCAAAGGATTCACGAGGCCCAAACCCTCACATACATGAAACTCGCCAATATCTCGCAAGCCCTGCTGATAAATTTCAACAGTGTGCGCCTCAAGGATGGCCTCAAACGACTGGTCCTTTGAATTGAATGTCCTTCTTCGTGCCTTAGTGAGCTTCGTGGTGAACACGCCCTATGGATGATCTTTTATATCTGGTGCATCGGATTCCGTGGCCGCCGAACAAGGGCGACAAGATCCGTTCGCATCACATCCTGCGCTATCTGACGCAGCACTACCGTGTGCACCTGGGCACCTTCGTCGACGATCCCGATGACCTCGTGCATACGGCCGAGGTCGAGGGACTGTGTGCCAGCACCTGCATCCGTCCTCTGGATAGCCGGCGCGCCCGGCTGCGGGCGCTGGGAGGGCTCGCGACCGGCGCGCCGCTGACGCTGCCGTGGTATCGCGACCGGGGTCTACAGCGCTGGGTCGACGACACCATTGAGCGTCATTCCATCTCGCGGGCGCTGATCTTTTCTTCCGCTATGAGCCAGTACCTGGAGCGCCATCCGGGGGTCGTTCAGGTCACCGACTTTGTGGATGTCGATTCGGATAAGTGGACCCAGTACGCCGCGACCCGGCCCTGGCCTTTGAGCGCGATCTATCGCCGGGAGGGGCGCCGCTTGCTAGCCTACGAACGCCGGCAAGCCGCCCGTAGCTCGGCCAGCCTGTTTGTCTCGCCCGATGAGGCCGAAGCATTTCGCGAGCGTGCACCCGAGAGTGCGGAGCGTATTCACGCCATGAACAATGGGGTCGACCATGCGCATTTCGCGCCGGACCGGGTACCGGCCCACAATCCCTACCCTCCCTACAGCCGCGTGATGGTGTTCAGCGGAGCCATGGACTACTGGCCCAATGTCGATGTCGTAGTGTGGTTTGCCCGCGAGGTGTTCCCGGAAATCCGTGTTCAGGAACCACATGCGTTGTTCTACATCGTGGGCAGTCGACCGGCCCCGGCAGTGACCGAACTTGGGCGCCTGCCTGGGGTGATGGTCACCGGTTTTGTCGAGGACATGCGTGCCTGGATCGGACATGCCGACCTGGCCGTGGCCCCGCTGCGTATCGCCCGCGGGGTGCAGAACAAGGTCCTGGAGGCCATGGCGCTGGCGCGCCCGGTCGTGGCCTCGCCACAGGCCCTGGAGGGCCTTTCCGCGCAGCGTGAGCAGGAGGTGATCGAGGCCCCTGCCGAACCCGCAGCCTTTGCCCGTGCGGTGCTGCGGGGACTCGCAGAAGGTCCGTCGGAGCGCGGCGAGCGCGCCCGCAAACGGGTCGAAACCGATTACGACTGGGCCCGCAATCTGGCGCGGCTCGACGGCTACCTGCAGGGACCCGTGGCATCCACTGCGGCCCCCAGTATGGAGACGACATGAAGACTGCCCCGTCCATGCTCGACGGGATGTTGCCCGGACGCGTCTGGTGGTGGCCATTGGCTGTGCTGGCGCTTCTGTTGGCCATCACGCTTCTGGTGTTTCAGCCCACCTATGCATCCATGGTGGATACCTGGTCGCGCTCGGAGACCTTTACCCACGGCTTTCTGATTGTCCCCATCGTGCTCTTTCTGGTCTGGCTCAAGCGCGATGAACTGGCGGGTCTGACGCCGCAGCCGAATGCCTGGGCGTTAATCCCGATGGCACTTCTGGGACTGGCCTGGGTGATGGCCGAATTGGTCGATGTGACCTCGGTGCGCCAGTTTGCCGCGACGTTGATGATTCCAACGGTGGTTTGGCTGATCCTGGGCAACGCCGTGCTGCGAGCCTTGCAGTTTCCCCTCGCATACCTGTTGTTCGCCGTACCATTCGGCAACTTCCTGGTCCCGCCACTAATGGATTTCACCGCCGACTTCACCGTGTACGCCGTCCAGTTGTCGGGCATTCCGATTTATCGCGATGGTCTGCAGTTCGAGCTACCGACCGGGAGTTGGTCGGTGGTGGAGGCCTGCTCGGGTGTGCGTTATCTGATTGCCTCGGTCGCGCTGGGTACGCTTTACGCCTACATCATGTACCGCAGCATGTGGCGTCGATTGGTGTTCGTCGCGGTGTCCATCGTGGTGCCGATTGTAGCCAATGGCTTGCGTGCCTACATGATCGTGATGATCGGGCATTTAAGCGGCATGGAGCACGCCGCCGGGGTGGACCACCTGATCTATGGCTGGCTCTTTTTCGGTTTCGTCATCTTCCTGATGTTTTGGATTGGCACAATATGGCGCGAGGACGGTGCCCCGGCCTCGGCGGGTCACGTGGAGCCACCGCAGCATCAGGCGGGTTCTTCGGGACCGGGCCGGTTGGCCACGGTGGGGCTTCTGGGCGTACTGATGGTTGCAGCGGCCCCGGCCTACAGCGAGTGGATGAACCAGCGTGACCTGGGCCAGGTTCAGGGCCTCGGGTCCGGACCGTTTGCGGTGGCGGATTGGCAAGCTCAGGATGTCGAGTCCGCTGCGTCCTGGCAGCCGGGCTACCGCTATGCCCGCGCCGAGCGCGGAGGCTGGGTGGCGCGCATGGAGGAGGCGCCCGCAGTGGGTGCTCATGTCGCCTATTACCGCGAGCAGCATCGCTACGGCAGCATGGTCGGCTGGGACAACATCCTTGCCGGCCGTCATCAGTCTGATTGGACGCAACAGCGGCTGGGTTCGGTGTCTCTGGAGAATGGCGTACGAGCCGAGCGGTTCCGGTTGCGCGGCCCGGATCGTCAGCTACTGGTCTGGCGTCTGTACTGGGTCGGTGGGGCGCTTACGACCCGGCCACACGAGGTAAAGGCGCGCGAGGCCCTGAACCGGCTGGTCGGTGGACGTGATGATGCCGCCCTGCTCGTGTTTTATGTCGAGTACGACGATGCCCAGGAGGCGGCCGAGTCCGAACTGGGGCGGTATGTCGACCATGCCCTCCCAACGATGCTGGATCAGCTGGATGAGGTCCGCTCGCGTTGATGGCCAGTGCCACCCCCCATGTGCTTGCTCGCGATGGCCGCGATGAACGCCCCCTCGTGGCCCATATCGTGTACCGGCTCGATGTCGGTGGGCTCGAGAACATCCTGATCGAGCTGGTCCGTCACCTGCCACGGGAGCAGTTCCGCCACGTGATTATCTGTATCGCTGACTACACGGCCTTCAGTGCAAGGGTCCCCGAGGACGTGCCGATTCACGCGCTCCACAAGACCCCGGGTCTTGGGCTCGGCATGTTCTTTCGGCTGTGGCGTCTGTTGCGTCGGCTGCGACCGGATATCGTCCACAGCTCCAACCTTGCCGCGCTCGAGTGCCAGCCGGTGGCCGCCTTGAGCGGGGTTCCTGCTCGGGTTCATGCGGAACACGGATGGGACATGGCCGATCTCGACGGCACCAACCCAAAGTATCGCCGACTGCGTCGTTGGCTGAGTCCCTGGGTGCATCGCCACGTGACCGTTTCCGCGCACCTGGCCCGTTACCTGACGGACGTGGCCCGAATCCCGACCGAACGAGTGCAACACATCGTGAACGGGGTGGATACCGAACGTTTCACTGCAGACTTGACCGCACCTTCATCGGCGCCCGAGTGCCGCGTGATTGGCACGGTAGGGCGTCTTGCACCCGTCAAGGATCAGGTGACGCTGGTACAGGCATTTGCCCTTCTGCGCGCCCGGATGCCGGAGCAATTCCCGAGTCTGCGATTGGTGCTGATCGGGGATGGCCCCGAGGCAGGCAAGCTGCGTGCGTTGGTTGCGGAGCTGGGCATAGAAGACCAGACCAGCTTGCCCGGCAACTGCAGCGAAATGCCGGAACAGTTACGCGAGCTGGATCTCTTCGTCCTGCCGTCACTGGCGGAGGGGATTCCGGTCACGGTGCTAGAGGCCATGGCGACGGGGCTCCCAGTGGTGGCATCGCGGGTTGGCGGCTTGCCGGAGTTGGTCGAGGACGGGGTCAACGGAACCCTGATCTCTCCTGGCGATGCCGAGGCGCTCAGCGTGGTGCTCGCCGCGTACGTGGCCGACCCCGAGCGCGCCCGCCGGGAGGGTCAGGCCGCACGCCAGCGTGCCGTCGAGACCTTCGGGCTGCAGCGCATGGTCGACGCCTATGCCGCGCTTTACCAGGAAGTCCTGGTTGCCCACGGGGCTCGCCGGGTTCCCGTGGCGCGAGAGCGGCAATGATCCCATTGAAGGACCACTAGCCATGTGCGGCATCACCGGCATACTCGCCGCCGACCACGCGGCCACGCCCGACCGCTCGTTGCTTGAGCGCATGAATGCGGTGCAGGTTCATCGCGGCCCTGATGAAGGCGGCACGCATCTCGAGCCGGGTATTGCGCTGGGACATCGGCGGCTGTCGATCATCGATCTGGCGAGTGGCCAGCAGCCCCTCGGCAACGAAGACGGCAGTGTGCTCACCGTCTACAACGGCGAGATCTACAACTTCCCCGAACTGATGCGAGAGCTCCAGGCATGCGGGCATCACTTCCGTACGCACTGCGACACCGAGGTGATCGTTCATGCCTGGGAAGAGTGGGGCGAGGCCTGTGTCGAGCACTTCCGCGGCATGTTTGCGTTCGCCATCTGGGATCGCAATCAGCAGACCCTGTTCCTCGCCCGCGACCGCCTGGGTATTAAGCCGCTGCATTACGCGCACCTGCCCGACGGGCGCTGGCTGTTCGCGTCCGAGATCAAGTCGCTGCTGACCTGTCCGGAGCTTTCGCGCGACCTCGATCCCAAGGCCGTGGAGGAATATTTCGCCTACGGCTATGTCCCCGATCCGCGCAGCATCTTCTCTGGCGTTCGCAAGCTACCGCCAGGCCATACCCTGACCCTGCAGCCTGGAACGGAAACAGCGTGGCCGCGCCAGTACTGGGATCTTCATTTCGCCGCCTCGAGTCCCGCCAGCACGGACGCGGCCAGGGACGAGCTGCGCGCGCGCCTGCGTGAGGCGGTGGATATCCGTATGGTTTCGGAGGTGCCGCTGGGGGCGTTTCTGTCGGGCGGCGTGGACTCCAGCGCCGTGGTGGCGACCATGAGTCAGCTCTCGGATGCGCCAGTGAATGCCTGTTCCATAGGTTTTGGCGATCCCCGTTTCAACGAAAGCGATCATGCGCGCGCGGTGGCCGAACGGGTGGGTGCGCGGCACTTCCTCGATCAGGTGGACGCGGACCGGATGCAGCTAATCGACCCGCTCGCGCAGCTCTATGACGAACCCTTTGCGGACAGCTCGGCGCTGCCGACCTACGAGCTCTCGCGCCTGACGCGGCAGCACGTGACGGTTGCCCTGTCCGGGGATGGTGGCGACGAGACACTGGCCGGCTATCGCCGCTACCGGGGGTTTCGCCAGGAGGAGCGGTTGCGCGGCTTGCTGCCGGGCGGCGTGCGCCGCCCGCTATTCGGGGCATTGGCAGCGCTCTACCCCAAGGCTGATTGGGCCCCTCGCGCGTTCCGCGCCAAAGCGACCTTCCAGGCGCTGGCGCGGGATGCAGTGGAAGGCTACCTGCGCAGCGTCGCGGTGGTGGATGATGCCAGCCGCGCTCGACTCTTCTCGGAGCGTTTTCGTCAGGAGCTTCAGGGGTACGCGGCGAGCGAGGTACTGCACACTCACGCGGCCAATGCCTCGAAGGAGGAGCCGTTGGACTTCGTCCAGTACCTGGACCTGAAGACCTGGCTGCCCGGCGATATCCTGACCAAGGTCGATCGCGCCAGCATGGCTCACAGTCTGGAAGTTCGGGTACCGATACTCGATCATCCGTTCGTCGAATGGGCGGCGACTCTGCCGGCCAACCTGCGCCTGCATCAGGGCGAGGGCAAGTATGTGCTCAAGCGCGCCTTCGAGCAGGATCTGCCGCATGATGTGCTCTATCGGCGCAAGCAGGGGTTTGTAATGCCCATCGCGGACTGGTTTCGTGGGCCGTTGCGCGACACGCTGCGCCAGGCTGTTCTCGGCGATCGTCTGGCCGACTCCGGCTGGTTCAATCCTGACCGCCTGCGCCAGCTGGTGGACGAACACCAGAGTGGGCGCTCCGACCATTCGCGCCCGCTCTGGGCACTTCTGATGTTCGAATCGTTCCTGCGTCAGCGGGTCGATGTCCCCGCCGAACGGATCCAATGAAGGCACTGGACGCATGAGCGAAGCCTTCCGCCAAAAGGAACTGTTGCCGCAGCCCGACTGGCCGTTACGGATGCCTCAGACGCTGGCACGGCATCTGTTGTGGCCATTGCATGAAAGGCTGCGCGGGCGTGAGACGCCCGTCCACTTGCGTGCCTTACAGCGGGGCGAGCGCGCCGGTGGGACATGGCTGTCGCACGAACACACGAACAAGCTGGAAGCCCTTCTCGCGCACTGCGCGGCCAACGTTCCCTACTATCGCGAGATCCTGGCGGGGTCGCCCCCGGACCTTGAAGCGTTTTCGGTGCTGGAGCGGGACAGCGTGCGCGAGCGCGGGCGCGAGTTGCTGGCCGACAACGCTTCTGGCCCCTTGCTGCCCTCCAGTACCGGCGGCTCCACCGGGCGGCCGCTGGTGTTCTGGTCGGATCGCGTGAAAGAAGCGCGCCACAACGCGCAGAAGCTCCGCTTTCGCGGCTGGTTTGGCATCCGCCCGGGCGATCGGCAGGTGGATTTTTGGGGCTCGCCGATCGAACTGAGCAAGGCCTCGCGCATGCGCGTCATCAAGGATCGCTACTTCCTCAACCAGGTCGTGCTGTCGGCGCACGACCTGACGCCGGAACGTTTGGAGGCCTATGTGCGCTTCCTTGGCCGTTTTCGCCCTCGGCTCGTGTACGGCTATCCGACCGTGATCGTGCGCGTGGCTCAGACGTTCGAAGCGAATCCGGGCCTGGCACGTGGCTGGCGCCCACAGGTGGTGGTCTGTACCTCGGAGATGCTTTACCCGCAGGTGCGTGAACAAATCGCGGGCATCCTGCGGTGTCCGGTCGCCAACGAATACGGCTCGCGCGATGGTGGACTGGTTGCGCACGAGTGCCCGCACGGGCGCCTGCATATCGCCACCGAGCATGTGCATGTGGAGGTCGATCAGCCCGACGAAGACGGCATTGGGGACCTGCTAATCACCAACCTGGATGGCTATAGCATGCCATTCGTACGCTACCGTGTGGGTGACCGCGGACGCCTGGGTGATGGTGCGGACTGCCCCTGCGGCTCGCCACTGCCCACGCTGGATCGGTTGGAAGGACGGCGCAACGACTTCCTGGCCGGGTCCGAGGGGCGTCGGGTGCACGGGTCCGCCGCCAACTACGTGATGCGCGAGATGCCGCAGGTTGCGCAATACCGGCTGGTGCAGCGCGCCGACCTAAGCCTGGATATCGAGGTGATCGCAAACGGTCCCTGGGGCGAGGCCGAAACCCGGGCGGTGACGCGGGGTATGCAGGGCATCCTGCATGCCGAGGTGCCGGTGCGGTTGAAGCTCGTGGACCACATCGCGCCGTCCCCGTCCGGCAAGTACCGCTGGGTCGAGAGCGAGGCCCTGGAATCGTGAAGATCCTCTACCACCACCGGACCCGTGGCGAGGATGCCCAGGGCATTCACATCCGTGCGCTGTGCGATGCGTTCCGCGAGCTCGGGCACGAGGTGCACATGGTGGCACCACTGCAACGGCGTGCGCCGGGGCGCCCGGAAGGGGGCCCGTCGGCTCCTTCGTCGAAACCCGCGGACGACGGGGATGCGCGCCCTACGCTTGGAGGCGTGCCGATCCCGTTCTGGTTCTACGAGCTGCTCTCGCTGGCTTACAACCTGCCGGCGATGATCCTGCTGCTAGTGGCGGTTTTGCGCCACCGGCCGACCTTCATCTACGAACGCTACAGCCTGTTCAGCTTCGCCGGACGCCTCGTCGCGTGGCTTACCCGTCGTCCGTTGGTGCTGGAGGTGAACGCCCCGCTCAGCCTCGAGCTGCAAACCCATGGCGATCTGGTTCTCCGGCGCCTGGCCCAGTCCATCGAGGACTGGCTTTGCCGCCGTGCTGATCGAACCATCGTGGTGACCCAGGCCATGGCCGATATCTTCGCCGCACGCGGGGTGCCGCGCGAACGCCTGATGGTGATGCCCAACGGCGTCGACGGAGCGCATTTCCATACGGGTGTGGACGGCTCGGCGATCCGCGAGCACTACGGCCTGCAAGAGGCGAGGGTGGTCGGATTCGTGGGCTGGATTCGTCCCTGGCACGGGGTCGATGGCCTGATCCATGCTATGGCCAGCCTGCGCGCGCGCCACCCGTATCTGCACCTGCTGGTCGTCGGCGACGGTCCGGCCATCCCGGCGCTGCGCAACCAGGTGGCACAACAAGAGCTGGAGGCCTGCGTGCATTTCACCGGCCCGGTCGAACGCGATGCGATCCCGGCCCATATCGCTGCATTGGATATCGCCGTGCAGCCGGATGTGACCGACTACGCGTCCCCGATCAAGCTGTTCGAATACCTCGCCCTTGGCCGTGCTGTGGTTGCGCCCGACAAGCCGAACATCCGTGAGGTCGTCCAGCACGAGCAGGGGGCGCTGCTGTTCCCGCCTCGCGACTGGGGCGCGCTGGCGGAGCAGCTCGAACGCCTGCTCACAGACGATGCCTGGCGTCAGGGACTGGGGGAGCAGGCCGCAGCACTGGTGGATTCGCGCGGCTATACCTGGCAGGCCAATGCCCGGCACGTGATCGAGAGCATCCAGCAAGTGGCGTCCTCGAGTCGGGACGCCGCATGAAACTGCTGGTTCTGTCGCGAGTGTTCCCCAACGCGGTACAGCCGACCTACGGCGTGTTCGTGCGCGAACGCATGTTCCGCGTAGCGCAGCATATCCCGTTGGTCGTGGTGGCCCCGGTCGCCTGGTTTCCCGGGCAGGGGTTGATCCGCCGATTCTGGAAGCCGCACTTTCGCCCGCCCATCCCGCGCCACGAGATCCAGGACGGGGTCGATGTCTACCACCCCCCGTTCCTGTGTATTCCCGGCATCATGAAATGGACCGACGGTCCGTTTTTGGCGCTGAGCATCCTGCCGCTTGTACGGCGCCTGAAGCGCGAACAGGGCATCACCGCCATCGACAGCCATTTCATCTACCCGGACGGTGTCGCCGCGTGGCTGCTGGGCCGCTGGGTCAAGCTCCCCTGGACCATCACCCTGCGCGGCACGTTGCTGCGCATCTCGCGCACGCGTGTATGTCGCTGGCTCTCGCTGCATGCTATGCACGGCGCGGCTCGGGTGTTTTCCGTGTCGGACGACCTTCGCCGCCTCGCGCTAGAGATGGGCATCCCGTCCGAAAAGGTGCAGGTCATGCCTAATGGCATCAACCTCGATTACTTCCAGCCCGAAGATCGCGAGACCTGTCGCCGCGAACTTGGCTTGCCGCAAAAGGCCAAGATCATGATCACCGTCGGCGGACTGAACGAGCGAAAGGGTTTCCACCGTGTGATCGAGCAGATGCCGGCGCTCCTGGAGCAGCACCCGGATTTGTACTATCTCTGCGTGGGTGGCGGTGGTCCCGACGGCAACGAACTGGCCTGGCTACAGGGGCTTGCGAAGGAGAAGGGCGTGAGCGAACGCGTGCATTTCACCGGCGCGATCGCCCCGGAACGACTGCGTTTCTACTACTCCGCTGCTGACCTGTTCGTACTCGCCACCCGCTTCGAGGGCTGGGCCAATGTATTCCTGGAGGCGGCCGCCTGCGGCCTCCCGACCGTCACCACCCGCGTGGGCGGCAACGCCGAGGTCATCCACGCCGACTGGCTCGGCCGTCTGGTCGAGCTCGGCGACGGCGAAGCCCTGCGCGATGCGATCTCCGAGGCCCTGCAGAGCCAGTGGGACCGACAAGCCATCATCGCTTACGCCCGCGAAAACCGCTGGGAGGCGCGCATCCCAACGCTTGTAGGGCGCCTGAAAGAAGTGGTCAACAGGGAAGGTAGATCGCCGGATTGACCACAGCGGGCCCGCCGGGAACTTCGCCTGCAAGCAGGTTCCTACACGCAACTAGCCGCCGCAGGAGCCTGCTTGCAGGCGAAAGGCATGACCAACGGTTGCGATTCGCAGGCGTTGGTCATGCCGAAATGCCCGTTCTTCGTTAACTCCGGCGACGGAGGCGAGCTGCACCGAGCGCCAGAAGGCCGAGTCCGAAAAGGCCCAGCGTGGCAGGAAGGGGTACCTCGGTAGCCTCCACATCGAAGCGAGTCCAGTCGAAGTCCCAGTCCCGTTCGCCGCCCAGGGCCAGGCGCACTTCAACGTAGTCGTTGGCGGAAAATTCCACGCTGGTTTCGGTCATGTCATAAAAGCTTCCGACGCCTACACCGCTGTAGATGAAGTCATCGGGAACAACGGGGTGAGGGGTTCCCGTACGCAGCACTTCGCCGTCCTGGCGCACTTCAAAGAATGCGACCGGTGCTGCTGAGTCATTAAAGAAATCCAGGGTGATCGAATCCAGGCCGAAATTCGTCACCAGGACATAGGGCGCCACCTGGCCCTCGCGGCTGGGCACTTCCTGAGCGAAGTTCAGTGCATTGGTGCTCGGGGCATCGAACGAAGATACGACTTCTTCACCGGTAATCGGCGCGGCTTGTGCCGACAGGGGCAGGCCAACCATGGCGAGCGCAGCTAGCGCGCCAAGGGTGTTTTTAGAAAGGGACATAGTGCTCTCCAGTCACGGGTCACGCCTGCGGATCTCGAATTGCCCGAGGATTGGCAGGCTCCACCTCAGGAACGCTGATAGCGTTTCGGCCTTTTTGCCGTGGGTGTTATGCAAGCAATCTCTATGCCGACGGAGCAAAAAAACCGCATGGCAGTAAGTTATGTCCACCTAGCGGCTACATGCGATAGCAGTTGTAAAGTATCTCGACGCCTCTGGGTGTGGGCTTGCAGGGGGCGGCCAACCGGGGGAGCATCGCTGCATGCAAAGAGATGATGGACAGGATGCGGTCGAGGGAGAACGACGTGCCCTCTTGAGATTGACCACAGGGGTTTCCGGCGCGCTGCGGGCACTGGTCCGCGCAGATGGCACGCTCTCGGACCCTTGCTCGGACGCACCCTCGCCATCCGACCATTACGCCCCGGTGTTCTCGGCACTCGCGATGCTGGTGACATCAAGCGGGACCCAATGGCGAAAGCCCCTTGAGCAATGGGCGCGGATGCCGGCGCACGCTAGAGGTCATGAGCCGTTCAATCGGCTTGGAATAGGGCTGCTGGCCGAGACGCTAGGCCGGCAAGAATCCCCGGATGTGGATCTCCGATCCGTTCATGCCATGCTTTCGCTGTGTCCGCTGGCGCGGACCTACCCATCGAACAACTGGAGCCTGCTGGCGCAGGCGCTGCGCGTACGCGAGGCGGAAAGCCCGCGACGACTGGCGTGGGAGCGGCGTCGCTTGCGGGCCCAGGTGCGGCGCTGGACGACCCGCGAGGGAGGTTTCATCGACTTCCCGCGGCGGCCGAATGCGGAGCGCGGGATCGCGACACCGGTTGCCTACCATCTGAAATATCTGCTGTGTCTGCACCTTGCACTGGGCCGCGACCCCGACCTTGAACTGGAGCGGGCCTTGATACGCGGCCTCGACTGGCTGCGCCTGTTCCTGACCGATGCCGGCTACTGCGGCGGTTTCGGGCGCAGCAATCATGCCCTGTTTGGTGATGCCTGCCTGCTCACGGTCTTGCATGGACTGCTGCAGCGCCCTGATGCGTTGCGGCCGGATGCGGCGCAGGAGGTGCTCCGCGTCGCCCGCAACATTCGCCAGCGTCTTGAGTGCCAGCGTCGCGACGATGGCCTCCTATGGCTGACGCCTGGGGGCGGCTGCGGTGAAGCGGCCGGGTGGGATGGCTACATGTTCCTGAGCGTCTACAACGCCTGGTTCGCCGGTCTACTATCCGCAACCATAAACGGCCATCCCTGGCTCACAGGAACCTCGCTGCCGGACTGGACGCCTGCATGGAACCCGGAGCAGGGAATCCACGAAGACCGCGAGGCCGGTCTGCTGCGGTTTCGGGGCGAGCGCGTGGACGCGCAGATCTCGACACGCGGCCAGGCGGTCCAGGGATTTGGCCGCTCGATGGTGGATCTGCGTCAGGCGGCCATGTGCCCGTTCCATGTGGAGGTAGACGGCCGCCCGGTCGTGGCGCCACCGCCGCGGATCAGTGCGGAATCCCTTAAGAAACATCCGGGGCATGCGGGCGGGACACCCATCGTGGAGGCGGACGAGGTGCTGTTCGGCATGACGCGGCTTGACGCCGTCACGGTGGAGGCCGTCGATTCGGGAGTTGTGCTTACAGGTTCTGGAAGCCCGGTTCGTCTGACTCGCGCCCCGGAACGCACACTCTGGGATCGTCTACGAGCCACCCTGGACTGGCGCCTCCTCGGCGGCCATCTCGGGCGTCAGCAGGGCCTGCGTCCGCCGACCCACCCAGGGTATCGGTGGGCGGCGCGACTGGAGATTGACGACGCCAAAGCCGTCCTGCGTTACCAGCTCCACCTGCATCCGTCCTCTCGGAAGCCGCATCCACGGTGGCTCAACCCTGCCGGAAATCGACGTCTGGTGCGGGAGACGGAGTCGACCGACGCCTCGTGCCGCTCTTCACTTGGCCTCACTGCCAGCCAGGCGGGTCCACCCGCACCCTGGCCGGGCGAGGGCGCAACCCGGAAATGGGAAGTTCGGCTTGCCGAATTGGACTCCGGTTCTTCAGAGCAGACCTGATGGCGCCAGGGCGCTATCGGAATGCTCTGGAAACGTGGGCATCGTGATGCGGGCACAGGCGCGTCACAGGAAGATACGAAGGCTGGAAGAATTTCTCGGTAGTGATCCTGAGCTTGATGCGATTCGCCTGATCCATCGGCATCCTGCAATAGGGGCTCCTTGCGCGACACAAACTGCCAGTACGTAGGGTTGGGTGCGGTTGAGCGCAGCGAAGCGCACCGTTCGGCGAGGGGGGTGTGGGAGCGGCCTTGGCCGCGAAGGGGGCGTGGCCAGGGACACGGGCGGTATTCGCGTGCAAGCACGCTCCCACAGGGAGGCGGTGGATGACCGGAGCACAACGCGTCCAACCCGGTATGGGAGTGCCCCTTACGCCTCCTTCCGGGCTTCGTGTCTTCCTGTGTGGCGCTTTGGCAGACGTCCCGAGCCCCGGTTTGCTGCTCGACAGCGCCTCGTCCCCGGACGGGGCGCCAACTCTGTGGCGAGAAAGACCTGCGCAGGTCTACAGGTCGCTGAACAGGCGGCCGTGGCGGCGTTCGAGCTCGGTGGGCAGGTGGCAGGTGCCGGCGGAGTACTGGATGGCGCCCACGTCGGCGCGACCCTGGCGAGGTTGCCCGCAGAAGTCGTGCTCGACTCGGGGTGGTTCCGAGCCCGAACCCAGCGGACGGGCATCCGGCTCGTCCAGTCGCAGGTCGCCCAGCCCGGGCGCCAGGAGCCAGCGCTCCATGGGTGCATGGCGTTGTCCCAGGAGGCTGTTGTGTGCCCAGTCGGCCGTACCCTCGATGGCCGATTGGGTCCAGCGCGCGATGCGCTCGGGAATCCAGCTGGGATAGCGTTCCTGGTAATAGCCGATCCGCTGGATCAGTTCGTCGCGCAGCCCTGGCACGTAAGCGGCGGTGTCAAACCAGCCAGTGGCGACGTTGCCTTCGGTCTCGAGCTCGGCGTCGTCGCGCGCCCATACGGTGCCGGTGATCAGATTGTCCACCACTGTCGCACGCGTTTCCGGGAAACGACCCTGGATGCCGTAGGCGTTGAACACCGTATTGTTGGCGACCAGTGCTCCCTCGGCGCGATTCAGGTAAAGCCCCGGTTCCTGCGGACAGTTGAGGATGATGTTGTTGGTCATCTGGCTGTTCACGCTTTCCGGACAGGTCTCGCAATCCCCGATCTCGCGCCGGTCCAGAACACCGGGGCTAGTGCCACCCCCACCCAGCGACAGCCCAATGCGGCGCTGGCCCGTGTGGCGCCACTCGCAGATGACTAGGTTGCGGTCGAATACGGCGTTCGCCGCGCCGCCCTTTGCGAACCCCGGCGAGCCATGCCGGCCTGGCGTGCCCTGCGCAATGTCGGCGATAAAGTTTTCCTCGATTCGCCAGCCTTGTCCGCCGACAATATCAATGGCGACAACCGGCCATCGAGTGGTGTGGATGGCATCGTTCACGAACACGTTACGGCGGATCTGCACATGGTCCGGAAAACGCCTTGGGTCACCCTCGCCGTTGGCCTTGATCGCCGCGTGAAAGTTACGAAAGCGGTTGCCCTCGACCAGGACATGATCGGCTTCGCGCACGATGTGCAGGGCGTGGTTGCCGCCGCCATCCCCGCGAAAGTCCAGATCGCGGATCTCCCAGTGGGGCGCAAACAGTTTGATCGCGGTGCTGTGGCGGGAATGAATCACCGCCGTCCCGGGGATGCTCGCGCGCAGCACGATCGGCTCGGCCTCGGTGCCGGGCTCCCGCAGGTTGATACGACGCTCCAGCTGGTAGTCGCCCGGGCGCAGTTCAATCACGCCACCCGCACTGGCCTGAGACAGGGCGCGTTCCAGTTGTGTCGCATCCGAAACCAGGCGCGATTCAGCCCCGGCGATCACGGGCAGGCACATGGCGACGAGCGCTAGGGCAACACGGACTAGTGTACGCACTCCCGCTCGAGTCGTTTTTGCTTGCGAACAAGGCGCGGCGACCGCCGTGCAGTCATCCTGCACAAGGAAGCCGCAACGCCGTGCGCGCGCCCGTTTTTGATAACAACGGGCGGCCGAGCCCCGTCTTTCAATCGCTTGTGGGGGTTGGTGCCCCAGGTTCCCCGATCCTGCGTCGTGCCACTTGCGAGTAGAACTACTACCCGCTGCGTCGCGCACCTTCCCTCGGAAAGCCTGGGGTGCCAACGCGAGTGTGTACACTAATCCGTGTTGCCCTGGATAGCGCGCGCTCCTGCGTATTGCATGGTTCGGCATGAACGGTCCTCCCGTTTCCTCTGGCCGGGTGGGACCGGCCGGCGTGATGCGAGCCGCCGGATTGGTCCCACAATCCTGCTAATCTGGCGCCCATCCCGAACGGATACCGCCAAGACCGATGGAACAGACCCCCTACCGCAGTCTGCTGGAACGCCTGGCACAAGCGCGCTCCTGCGAACGTGCAGTGGATTGGTCCATCTGCGTCTTCGCCAGCCGCGAGGGGGCGCGCATTCAGGATTGTCTGTCAGCCCTGCGCCATGCGACCAGTGGTTGGCAGTCGCCGGAACTAACGGTCGTGGTGAACGGACCCGCCACAGGAACGGCCGGGGCCGCGCGCGAGGTGCTTGCTCGCTGGCCGTATCCCGCCCGGGTGGTGGAGATCACGCTGGGGGACAAGGCCAACGCCTGGAACCAGTACATCCACGGCCTGCGGCCCGATGCCCGCTGGCACCTTTTTGTGGATGGTTACGTGGTTCCCGACGGCGCGGGCCTGGAGGTACTTCGCGAGCGCTGCGAGGCCGCACCCGCCGAGCAAACGGCGGCCACAGGCATGCCAGCGGGCGAGCATGCCGGCGCGGTACAAATGCGCGAGTTCGTTACCCGCCACGGTGGGGTCCTGGGCGGACTGCACGCCCTGCGCGGCGAGTTTGTCGAGCGCCTGGTGGCGCGCGGGCTGTTCCAGCCTTGGGGGCTGTACCGGGGTGACGGTCTGATCGGGTCGTGGATCTGCCACGACCTCGATCCGCGCGCCAACCGTTGGGACAAGCAGCACATCATTGCCGTGCCGCAGGCCGCCTGGCAGGGCGAGCGTCTCTGTCCCTGGTCGCCACGCGACCTGCTCACCCACTGGCGGCGCATGCACCGCCAGGCCCAGGGCCGGATGGAAAACCGGGCCATCAAGGACATCATCTACCGCGAAGGGTACGAGGGGCTGCCGGACTCCGCCCGGGAGTTGGTCGAACACGCGCTGATCCTGGGGCCGGGCGACAACGACGGCACCCCGCTTCGCCGCTTGTTGCGCGCGCGCGTCGCGCGCCATGTCCGGCAGGCCCCGGTGCCGGCCCCGGAAGCTTTCCTGCCCCGCAACGAATCCACCTGAAGGGCTGTAGATTCACCACGAAGCACACGAAGGCACGAAGAAAAGCCAGGTCAAGGTCAGAAGCTATCTACAGGAAGGTCGTGAAGGCGCGGAGGCATTCAATGTAACCGTCCGAACCAAGGCGATTTCGGACGCCGCGCCGAGCCACCACACGCCCAAGGCCAGTCATCGCGAGTCGCAAAGCGATGCGGCGATCAGCAAGGGATTGCCCGAGCGCTGGCCCGGCAGATTGCCGCGCTCCGCTCGCAATGACAGCTCCAAGTCAGTCCTTTTAATCCCGTTCTCCTCCCTGCCTTCCCGCGTCCCTGTAAATGGCCCTTGATCTGGCCCTTCTTCGCGCCTTCGTGTGTTTCGTGGTGAAAACCGCCCTTGACCTCGTTCAGCGGTTCTCGGCCTGTTTGGCCTCTACGAACGCCACCAGCGAACCCACCGTGGCAAAAAGCTCCGCGCAGACCTCATCGTGCTCGATGCGGATGTCAAAGCGGTCCTCCATTGCGGCGACCACGTAGGCCACGGCCATGGAATCCAGTTCCGGCACATCCCCCATCAACCGAGTGTCCGCATCGAACCCTCGCGTGCGTCCGCCCAGTTCCAACTCGGCCTCGAGCATGTCCAGTACGTCCTGCTGAAGGCTCATTGCGCACCTCCGGATTTTGCTGCGCCGATCCCGGCCAATGCCTCCACACAGGGGCGCAGCCCCTCCAGGCATTTGGTCACAGCTTCCATGCCTTCACCGTAGGGGTCGCGGATCTGCTGGCCGTCGCGGGCGAACCGGCCATCCGGGTGCAGGGTGCCCAACAGGTACGTGCGTCTGGCCGCTTCGGGGAACTGTTGTTGCATGCGCACTCGGTGCAGCCGGTCCATGATGAAGATGAGATCAGCTTGCTGGACGATCTCGTGGTCCAGCCGTTGCGCCCGATGCGCCTCCAGGGAAATGCCCAATCGCTCCGCGGCAGCACGCGCATCCGGATGCGCGGGATTGCCGTCTTCGGCGCACAGCCCGGCAGACCGAATCGTGATCCCGGAAGCGTTTCCGCGTTCCGCAACGATCCGCTCCAGCCAGGCGGCTGCAAACGCGCTGCGGATGATGTTGCCATGGCAGACAAACACCACCGAGCGTGCCGCTCGAATCGTCTCTGCGTCGGGTGCCTGGGGCTTGCTGCGTAGTCCCAGCGCGGCATAGCGAACCACGCCCACGGCGCCGAGTCGCATGATCGGGCGTAGTGCGGCGTACCAGCGCCACGGCAATACGCGCCGCGCGACCTTGTTCCAGATCTGCGCGCTCACCTGCCGGATGGCGCGGCCGAGATCCTCCAGTGCGGGTAGTGGATCGCGCCAGCTCCACAAGGCATCGCGGGTGTGGGGCGACACGAAATCCCAGGCGAATGTCCCGAAATCCGCCGCGGCCCGCCGGGCCGGGTACTCGCGGCCCAGTGCGGCGGCCGCCGCCTCCGGAAGGCGCAGCACGTCCCCCGCGAGCCAGCGCATCCGCCGACCCGGCGCATAGCCCTTTGGCTCGGGTGTCTCCCCATGTGCCAGTTGCCACTGGTACCACGGAAACTCAACCCCGCACTGCAAGGGCAGCGCGATGGAGCCCCAGTAGCGCCCGTTGATCTCCATCAGCGCCGTACGCCCAGTGTCGGGATCCTGGCGAAACTCCACCATCGCCACGCCCTCCCACCCCAAGGCGCGCAGCAACCGCAGCGAGTGGTCCAGGAGTTTCGGATCGGGCGTCTCGCCCAGGCAGCGGGCCGCAACACCCCCCGCGACCGGATACTCCTTCAGGCGCCGATGCTGGAAGGTCGCAACCGGCTCGCCGTCATGCATTAGCACCTCAATGCCAACCCCGTGCCCCGGCACAAACTCCTGCAGCATCCAGGCATCCCCGGAACGAAAGTGCGAGGCCATCAGCTTGTCGAGCGTATCCCGATCCTCCAGGTAGCGCAGGCGCAGTGCCGTCTCCCGGCCCTTGTCCGCCGGCTTCACGATAGCCGGAAAACGGAACCCCTCCAGCGTCGCGCCCAGACCATCCTGACTCGTCAGCACGCACGTCTGCGGGATCGGCACGCCTGCCGCTTCCGCGGCTTCCAGCGTCTTGCCCTTGTCCAGCACCTTGCGGAACGTCTCCGCCGGTGGGCAGAGAAGGTGCACTTTGGAGCGCCACTCCTCCTCGTGCAGCGACAGTGCTGACAGCACCTCGTCCCCCGTCGGGATAATCGTGTCTACCCCAAATTCTTCGATGACGCGCTGCAAGTCCTCCCGAAAAAGCTCGGGCGACAGGGTTGGCGGACGAAGATAGCAGTAACCGGAAAGCGACCGAGAGCGCATCTCTGGCGTGCCCGGCATTAGTGAGGCCGCGACCACGGGAATGCCGTGCATCGCGAGGCATTGGGTCAGCGGAATTACGACACGCGGCGTGGCGCCGACTATCAGCGTGGTATTCGTCATGTGGTGTCGCCATCTCCCGTACGGTCGGCTTTCCTGACGGCGCGTTCCAGAAGGCTGATTGTAAGCATGCCTCCGAGGCAGTCGATGCCAGCTTGTCCCAGGCGGTTGCCTGACTGAGTGGGCATCCGCGCACCCTTGGTGCCGAGACAGCTTTCCAGCCATTCCGAGTCTGAAAGAGCGGTCGCCGCCGCACTTCGAAAACTCTGATCCCGTCGGGCGATACGGGCGAAATTGCCCTCCGGGGGCTGAAGGAAGGGTCGGCCGGGCCAGGCTCTGTCGAGCAGGGGGCGCAACTGGCGAGCGATCGCCTTGCCACGGGAGCGGGGCCTGGGGTCCAGAAGGGGCAGGCCGGTCTTGTCATACGGGATCGCGGCCAGGTTCGGGTCCAGCCGGTGGATGATGCGGCGATAAAGCCAGGAGCCTCTGCGAAGTTCCCAGGGGAGGCGCAGGGCAAAGTCCATCAGTTGATGGTCGAGTGCCGGGGTGCGGACATCCAGGTAGTTTTGATTCAGGCGGACGATGTTGTACACGAGGCGGCGACTCCGGTTCTCGAGGTAGTGCAGCTGGCTGGCATCCAGCCCTGCATCCGCACTCGGATACTCCTCGCGGATATAGTCGGTTAGCAGGGAAACTTCTTCGCTCTCGGCGGAAAAACCAAGCGCCTTCGCGTTGTAGCGCATTCGTGCCAGTTGCCCTTCGATCTGAGCCTCCCGCGACTGATCACGCAGGAAGGTCGCCTTGAACAGCAGGTCCTGCAGGAAGCCGTCGATTGTTGCCGTGGAACCCGTTTCCGTGAGCCGCCGTGCGGTGCCAACCAGCCGCCAGTGGGCGATGTTGAAATCGCCCGGGCCCAGTGCCGGATCGAAGGTAGCCGCGTGCCGCATGCCTTCAGCCGAGTCGAACCGCTCGATCGGGCGGCCAAGGTAACGGCCGATCTTCCGGGCGTAGGGCCACTCGACATTGCCAAGGTCGTGGCAATGGAACAGGCGGGCCCGCTGGCTTAGCTCCGGGTGCAGGGCAAGGTTGCAGCGCGAATCCAGCCCGGCCGTGACGGGCATTGCCACCGCGGAGGCCTCCAGGCCCGCCGCGCCAGCCTGGTGCGCAGATGCGAGTCGCTCGGCTGCCTCGTCCAGCCAGGGCTCGATGGGCCCGGTGGGTGCTGTGGACACGGGTGGAGGCGACCAATAGCGGGTACAACGCGGTGCCAGGCCCGGATTCGCGAAATGGCAACGACTGGCAGGAGGGAGGAGTGAAACCCCCTCCAGCAGGGTCCGGTTGCCCCAGGGATTGTCCAGGAAGATGGTGGAGAGGGCTCCGATTCGGTCCGGCCCCGGTGTGCGGGGCATCAGGGCTGCCAGATCGGTCAGGCGGGAGGCGAGCCAGGTTCGTCCGTCCTGAATCGCCCAATGAACCGGAATGGCCCCGATACGATCCGAGACTACCTCCACACCTTCCGGTCCCCAGAGAATCTCAAGCCAGGAGCCGTCGCGCCTCTCGGGGAGTTCCGCTTCCGCAGCGGGTAGGTGGTGTTCGTGTATGAGGATGCCGCTGCTGCGTAAGCGCGCGAGACGGTAGGTCTTGTGACGGCTATGGATGCGCAGGTGGATACCGTTTTCAGCGATGGTGAGCCATTCGTTCGGCTCCGCCGGATCGTTCCAGGGCCCGTAGGCGGAGCCCTGCATCCCAAACACCCCCTGCAGGATCAGCATCCCGGGTGTCGTCTCGCGGGTTGTTCTTCCACGTGGCTCATCGTGAAGATGAGGCGGTATCCGGGCCGAACAGCTGATGGTTACCCGTCAGCTTCATTGCCCAATGGCGTTTGATGATCTTGCGCTCGACGGCCATTTCCAGTCCCCGGGTTTCCGCGCCGAGTGGTCGCCCGGACAAGAACCAGAGCGCCAGCAGAACTAGTGCGTAGGTCGCGATCCCTAACGGGATCAATACGACGAGCTGAAGGGCTCCCGTCGCGCTGCTGGTCAGTTCGGGCAGGGCCCTCTCTGTCGCCAGCAGGACCCCTAGCATCGCAATCGACGCGGCGACCGGGCGCCACACGACTGCGAAGAAGTCCTTGCCCTGCATTTGTAGGAAGTGCGAGACCAACATGACACCGAAAGGCAGGAGCAGGGTCGAGGCGATTACTTTTGACCAAACTGCCACCTCCAGCCCGTAGCCCGCCCACAGCAGATAGCCCATCAGGGGCAGGGTGATCAAGACATCGGCCAGGACAAAGATCCCGACCCAGTAGGGCTTGTTGAGTGCCATGAACAGCGAGAAGCGGTTGCCGTGCAGGATGCGCGTGGCGCCCAGGATGGCGAGCACCTGGACCAGCGGGATGGTGACAAGCCAGTTTTCGCCCAGAAGCAGCCAAATCAAAGGTGCCGCAACACCGACCATGCCGAGGGCGGCGGGTACGGTGAGCAGGGTGACCATGCCCTGCGCCAGCAGGTATCCGCGGCGTAGCCGCGGCAGATCGTGAGAGACCTTGGCAAAGCCCGGGAACACGGCGCGCATGATGGGGGCATAGAGTTCGGAACTGGGCAGTTTTGCGATGTCGCTTGCGACGCGATAGGCCCCCAGACCGGCGGCGCCCTCCAGGCGGCCGACGATCCAGTCCGGGCCCCGGCCTTGCCCGTACATGGCCGCGTTGTTGAAGGTGATCCAGGCAGAGAAGCCAATCAGGTCACGCCACCCGGAGAGACTCAGCCGGGGGCGGAACGGGTGCATGCCGTAGCTGAGTGACAGGCCGACAATCGCCGATGTCAGGGAGCCGAGGACCAGGGCCCAGTAACTTTGCAAGTAGAAGGCCATGGCAATCGTGACCACGACGGCCGAGGCCTTCTTGCCAAAGCCGAACAGGAACTCCTTGCGGAAGGTCAGCTCCTTGCGGAAGGCCACAATGCCGATGTTTTCGAAGCCGTGCAGGAACGAGATCGCGGCGAAGGCATAGACGATCGCTTCCACCCGCCCATCGTCGAAGAAGGCGGCTGCATGGGGCGCAGCCAGGATCAGTGCCAAAGCCCCTAGGGACTGGTAGATGAGCTTGATGGTCCAGGCGGTATCGTAGTGGCGGCGTTCGGCCTTCTGGTCCCGGATTAGTGCAAGGTCCAGCCCGAACGCACCAATCATTTCGACCAGGGCATAGAGCGCAAAGGCCATGGCCACCAGGCCGAAATCTTCCGGCACCAGGATGCGCGCCAGAATGACGGTGCTGATCAGCCCCATGAAACGCTGAAAGGTGCGCAGCCCCATCATCCAGGCGGCGCCACTGGCCACCTTGTTGCCGAGATCCTTCAACGCCCTTCGTCTCCCCTATTCGCTTAGTAGCCGCGCAGTTTGCGTTTGCACCAGCGCTTGAAGCGGTAGCCTCGTGGCAAATGCTCCAGGGCGCTGACAACGCCGCCGTTGAACCGGGCTCGCCACGGTAAGCGATCGCCGACACCCTTGGAAACGACCATCCGGCATGGCACGCAGAATCCGCAGGGTTGGCCGGAGCGCGTGGGCATATGGCAGAACCAGGTCTGCTCGAGAAGGTCCAGGAACCCATGCTTTTTTGCGTATTCGCGCATTTCGGCCTTGCCAATATGCAGGGTTGGAAAGCTGAACAGGTTAAACAGGCTTTCCGGGGTGGCTTCATCCAGCGCTGGGTGCACCGGCTTTAGCCGGTACTCGCGCCGGCCTTGCGTCAGGTCCGGGTCCAGGAAGAAAAAGTCCTCGTTGTATTGCACGCAGACCTCGATACCCTGCAGGTCGTGCTGGCGGACCAGTTCGGCCAGCCAGATGTACTGTTCGCCAATGCCTCGCGTGCGCACCAGTTCGGCGTATTTCTGCCGAAGTTCGGGGTCGGGTTCCGTGGTTTGGGCGCTTAGCACTTGCAACTCGCCCAGATGCCCATGGCTCGCGCGTTGATTGATTAGCTGGCGGAGCCGATCCATTACCTGGGTTTCCTGCTCAAGGGACTGTCGAGTCTCGTCGCGCACGTAAACGGGCGCGATCGACTCCCCGTGGTGCAGCACCAGGTCGAGGACACGGAAGGTGGAGTCCCAGCCGCCGGTCCAGAACACGACACGGCGTGGTTGGCGCTCCGCTTCGGCATGCGCCACCGATATGGCCCTTGTGGCCGTGGGTTCCTGCACCGCTGCTCCTCCGGGGGTGAGGCCTAATAACGCCCCTGCTGTCGAGTCGCTAAGCCCGCACTGTATGATCCGCTTACTGTAATGCAGCTGGCCACCACGATTGCCTGATGCGCGCGGCCCTCCGTCTGCTGAGCGTTACTTGGAATAGCGAGGTATCGCATTGAAGCTGAGTTTTGTTGGCGACGTTCGCCTGATTTCGGATCGGACGGCAACTCCGGGGGCTTTGCCTTCGAGCCCGTTCGATCGAGTGCAACCCCTCTTGGGTGATCCGGATGTGCTAAGCGGTAATCTGGAATGCTTTTTCACCCATGACCTGACAAATGAGCAGGGGCACTGGAAACACGCCAAGGTCCTTCGGGCTGATCCAGCCATGTGCAGCACCCTGGTGGATGCCGGATTTGATGTCGTTAATCTGGCCAACAACCACATCATGGACGGTGGTCCTTATGGTCTGGAGGAAACGATTCAGACTCTGGATCGTCACCGCTTGCCTTGGATGGGGGCAGGACGTTCCTTCCATGAAGCGGTTGCTCCCACATTGGTCGAGCGCCAGGGGAAGGTCATCGCTTTCCTGTCGGCTGGTGATAACTCCCATGACTATGCAGCGAGCGATGGTCCCGGTGTGGCCCCCATGGAGCCATTTGATGATCTTCTGGCCCGTACCCGGCAAGCTTCGAAGAGCGCTGACCTTGTCGTGGTCCAGCTGCATGCGGATCTGGAGTTCAGCGAAGCACCCGCCCCTTATCGCGTACGACTGAGCCGGCAGTTGATCGACCATGGCGCCCACCTGGTCATCCAGCATCATCCGCATGTGGTGCAGGGCGTCGAGGAATACGGTGGCGGATTGATCGCGTATTCGTTGGGGAATTTTGTGTTCAACGTGCACGGGAATTCCTATCAAAGTGGCTATCCCGAAGCGCGCTACGGATGGATCTTGTCGGTGGATGTCGACCACGGAGCGGAGGGGCCACGGGTGCGCGGCTGGAACATGGAGCCGGTCTGGATTGCCGAGGACCATCGTCCGGAGCCACCCAGCCCGGAGCGCCGAGAGGAGGCTCTAGTGGAGTTTCGCCGCCGTTGCGATTTGTTGAAAAATGATCGTGCCATTCGGCGCGCCTGGCGCCACCGGAGCTGGCGCGAGGCGCGCTACCACGCGCTGATGGCCTACTACAAGACGCGGCGGGGCAAACCCCTCGCCGCGATGGGTGACCTGATCGATCTACCCCTTCGACCGCGCAATCGACATTGGATCCTCGGGTTCCTCGGCTTGAGTCGGTAAGCGGACGCCGGGGGTGTACGTTCGGTGAGGTGGCGGAGTAGGTTCAGGCTTCTTTCTGGCTTCTCGCCGCGGCCCGAGCCTCCTGAGATTGCCGAATCCGCCAGCTAACGGCCCTGGGTAGCAGGCGGATGGGGCGTTCAATCAACCAATAGCGCAGCTTGCCGCGCCATCCCACTCGTTTGGCTTCACCCTTGCGTTCGAGCATCAAAACGCACGGTCGGCAGGTCCCGCACGGATGCATCCCCGAGAGGGGCGTATGGCAGAAGCAGGTCTTGGCGAGAGGGCCCTTCCAGCCCAGTTCCTTCGCTTGTTTTCGGAGTTCCAGCGGACCGCGTCGTGCTAGCGGAAGCGAGTAGTGTGCGAAGAGGACCGAGACATCCCCTGCGTCGCGTTCCACTGTCATGGTGGGGCAGCCGTCGATGTTCGATTCAATGAGGTGGTCTTCCAGGACAGCGGCGATACGATCCCCCTGGACGATTCCGATTTCGATTCCATCAAGGCCTTCGGCCTTCACGAGCATCGCTAGCCAGCGATACTGGTTACCGACCCTGTGGCTTCGCATGATCTCCTGGAAAGCGTCGTCAATGGTCTCGTCATGCGGGATGGCCTCGCGTTGATGCGTCATAAGGGGCTGTATTCGCCCCGCTTCTGCGAAGCCCTCTTCGATCAGAGCCCGGCTGATCCGCTTCATGGTCAGGATTTCCATACCAGACGAGCGTCGACGCGGGTCAATTACGTAGTGCGGCTGGATAGGCCGGTCCGTGAGGTGCAGCAGTTCCATCACGCGGAAGGTCGAGTCCCAGCCGCCGGTCCAGAAAATGTCAATTGGCTCGTCGCTGTTGGTGGCGCTCATGGGCTTTTCTGGATTCTCACTGGGTGAACGGGTAGGTGCTGACGCGATGCGTATAGCGAGGAAACGCGAAGCCCGCACTTTCTTCGTGTTTTGTATAGGCTAGATCCTAGAGCATTTCTGCCGGCTATCAACGGAGGATTACGTGAAAATTGCTATACAGCCGGATGCCGTGATGCACCCAAGTGGCGAGCGGCAGTCGTATTCCGAGCAATGGGAGCGTTATGCCGACCAAAAGGGTGTCGAAACTGTCCGGGTGGACGTTTGGGGCCCTGATGTGCTGGAGCGGATTCGTGAATGCGATGCGTTCATGTGGCGATGTATGCCGTCATTGAAGGAGCGTTCCCGCGCGGCAGCGTTGCTGCATGCAGTGGAGTTTGGTCTGAACCTTCCGGTATTCCCTTCGTGGAATACGCGCTGGCATCTGGAGGACAAGGCGCTGCAGGCCCAAATGTTCGAGGCGATGGATCTGCCTCATCCCCTCACCTGGCTTTTTCACGACCGCGACCGGGCGCTCGACTTCGTCCGGCGCGCCAACTATCCGTTCGTCCTCAAGCTTGCATCGGGGATTCGCTCCGGGGCTGTCCGGCTCGTGGAAAACCTGCAGCAGGCCGAGCGCCTGGTGGATCGGTTGTTCGGCGAAGGGTTGTACTGGGTGGACCTGCCCCCTTCGGGAGGGATCAACGAAGCTCTTCGCCGTGGAAGGCGGGCGATTGGCGCCCTTCGCGGGCGTAACGTTGATGCCCCCTCTGATGAACGCGAGCTGCACCGGGGATACTTTTTGGCCCAGGAGTTTGTTCCGAATAACGATTTTGACACGCGGATTGCCGTCGTTGGCAATCGGGCGTTCGGTTTCAGGCGCCTCAATCGCCCTGATGATTTCCGGGCAAGCGGTAGTGGACAGGTCGATTGGGACCCTGCCAGGATTGATGCGGAGCTTGTGAGGATGGCTTTCGACATCAGCCGGCGACTTCAGGCCCAAACGGTGGCTTTTGACTTCATCAAAAAAAATGGGAAACCACTGATTCTTGAACTGACCCTGACGTATGCCACTTGGGCCGTGAATCGATGTCCCGGCTTCTGGTGGCAGGAAAGCGCCGACGCCGATCCAGTTTGGTGCGATCAGAGTGTGCGAGTCGAACAGGCATTGTTCGATGATTTCGTCCAGGGCTGCCACCCGGAAGGCGGCGTTGCGCAATGAGTGACCGCTTGCCGCCCATAATGCGAAATGGGACGGCCCTATGACGCGAATCGTATTTGTTGGCGACGATCCCAAGGCGCGGCAGTTCGTCGAAGCACTTCGCCAGTATGGTCGAGATGCCGAGGCTTGGGGCACCTATCCGTTTACGGCCTGGAAACATCTGCTCGCGAGGCGGGGTGTTTCTCGGGGAGACGTGATCGTGATTCGGTATCTCAATGACAATCCCTCTTGGTTCGTCTCCATCGGCAAGCCCTTTGGCGATGTTCTGACACTCCTTGTTGCCCGCGTCCGGGGTATACGCGTCTATTGGCTTTGTCACAATCTGGACCGAGAGACGGAGAGCTACTGGCCCTTGATCAGTTCATTGCGTCGATGGCTATACGCCCGCCAGGCCGAGGCGATTGCGATCACCGATCCGGCATTGATGGCTGCAGCGCCGGCGGTTTTCGGACGCCACCGGCACAAAGTTTTTCCCATGTCAATGGGGCTTTTGCCGAAGCGCCGCCGTTTCAATAAGCCTGAGCTCGAGGAACAAGTTCGAAACTTCTTTGGCCGCGATCCAGCCTGCAAGCATCAGCTGAACATCCTGTGCGCTGGCGTATCCGGCCCCAAGTACCTGCATTTTGACCTGTTACCGGTGCTGGAGGAGCGTTTGCGGCAGCTGGGCTGGAGCCCGCGTATAGCAGTAGTCACTCGGTTTCTCAGGAAGGGCGAGTGGTCCAGAGGAAAGAATTACCGCTCCTTCATCGATTGGTGTGAAAAGACCCCATCTGTGCTTTTGGTGAAACGCTACATCGACCTCGATGAGTCGGAATGGACCGACGATGTGGATCTGATCTGGCGCGCCATGGGGGATTGGTCATTCGCTTTTACGTTGCTCAACGCGGCCAGAGCTAGGATCCCGGTGTTAGCCTTTGACAGCGGGGGGGTCGGGGCTATCGTGCGGCAGGAGAAGATCGGGGCAACCGTTGCTTGGGACTTTTCGAACCTGGGCGAAGCGGTTCAAACAGCGCTTAGAACGCCTAGCGAGAACTACGAGACGTTTCTGGCTCAGCGCTCCTGGTCGAAGGCGGCACAGTCCATATCGGATGCGATCGACCATGGCGGCGCCAAGACGCCTCTGGCCGAGGCAAGCCGGTCGTTGGAGTCCTGACGAATCATCGGGGTTTTCCGGATGCTTCGGGACGAAGCCGCGAAACTAGCCAGAGTGCTCCGGTCAGAAGCGCGTAAGGTGTCGTGCGCCAGTAGGTGGGACGGTGTCGCCACGCAGCCCAGAAGGAGGGGGCAGCGGCTGCCCTGGCGCCATTCCAGAAGAGTTGGTAACCCATGGAAAAGTGCAGCCCAAAGCGGCGCCGACGTAGTTCCGCCGGGGTGATTTTTTGACCGTCTGGACCGGAAACCCCCCACTGGCGTACGGCGGAGTCGAGCACGCTCAGCGCGTAATTCGTGGAGGCCCAGCGCTTGGTGGCGCTTTGCGGGTGGCGTCGGTACAGCGCGAAGGAGCGCGCGAGAGTGAGGATGGGTGTCAGCCGCGAGGCGCGCAGCCAGTAGTCGTAATCCTGGGCCAGGCGCAGGTCCTCGCGGAATTCGCCGATCGTGTCCACTAGTTCGCGGCGCATCACCACGGCTCCAGTCCAGACGATGGTGTCCAGCAGCAGGCGGTGGTAGATCCAGCCGGAGCGCTCCGGGTCCAATGCCTGCGGGTCTTCCTCTCCGGTTTCGCGGGCGAAGGCGCCCGGGGCGCGCCACATGCCGTTCTCGTCCGGGCTCCAGAGCGTGAACTCGCTGGCCACCATGGCGCACTCGGGATATGCCCGCAGGCACTCGATCTGGGCCTGCAGCTTGCCGGGCAGCCAGACATCGTCCCCATCCAGAAAGGCTATCAGGTCCCCGCGTGCCGCCCGCAGGCCCACGTTGCGGCTGGCTCCTGCGCCGCTTGAGCGCTGCGCGGTTTGCAGTAGTTGCACCGGACCCTGAAAACCGTGCGCCACTGCGGCCGTATCGTCGATGGAGCCATCGTCGATGACGAGAATCTCCAGACGGGGATAGTCCTGATCGACGATGCTCTGCAAGGTCTCCTCCAGGAAGTCTGCGCAGTTGCACGCCGGTACGATCACCGAAACAAGGGGGCTGTCCGCCAGGGCCGGCCAGAAAGGAGGAGGAGGCTTGCTTGGCACGTCCAGAAGCTCCTTAGCGTAACCGGCCAGGGTCCATGATCGTCCCGCCTGTCTCGGACGGGGTGCCGGAAGACTTCGGGGTTTCCGCTTTCGGCTCCACTGTCTGCGGCGCGCGGGCTTGCTGCACAGGGGCGGCGATTGGAACCGCTTCCAGAAGTTCGCGGCGCAGCACGATCGCCATGGCGATAAAGGCCAGGTAGAGATCGAAATAGGCCAGGCTCAGGAAGGCGCCGGCGACCATGTAGCCGATCAGGCCGATGGCGAGTGCCCATGCCCACTCGGCAATCCAAAGGGTTTCGTCCCGCTGACGCCCTTCACGGCTCAGGCGGAAAAGGGTCAGCAGGCTGAAACCGAGCAGCATCAGGAACAGCGCGAGCCCAATGAAACCGTGCTCGCCGAGCATCTGGAAGTAGATGCTATGTACGGCGATTGGCCCACTAACGACCGGGTTCTCGCGATCCAGGTAGCTGAGCCAGATCTCGGGGGGCAGACGCTGGATGCTCATGCCGGAGCCGGTGAGAGGGTAATCCACCGCCACATTCCACGAGACGTTCCACGCATCGAAGCGCCCGCCCGCGGACGCATCTTCTTCGTAGTTGACGAGGGTGTCGATCTGGTGCTCGATCTTGTCGGGGACCGTAACGCCGACCACAACGATCGCCAGGAGGCCGGTCGCGATCATGGTTCCCTTGTAACGCATCTTCAGGAAGATGAGCGGGAAGGTGATGGCCAGGGCGACCCACGCGCCCCGAGAATGGGTGCCGATGATCGAGATCAGGTGGAACCAGAAACCCAGGTACAGCCCCAGCCCGATCAGCTTGTGGAAGCGTTCGTAAAGCGGGAAGTGAAAGGGCAGCTCGAAGCGCCCCTGGTACACCTGGCGCGCGAGGACCAGCACCAGCGGGAGGGTCATGACGAGTGCCAGACCGATATCCGTATTGCCACGGACAAATGATCCCGGTGGTCCCAGCACCATGCCACCAAACCCGCTCGCGAGCGTGTAAGGCCCACCCTTGAAACCGAAATAGGCGATGGAAAGCGTGATCACCGCCAGTACGGCCATGGTTCGGACTTTGCCAAAGACCAGCATGGGCGCGATCAGCGTGAACAACATGATCTTCATCACGGTGTCCCAGCGCTGAAGGGCGACCTCAGGCTGCCAGGCGAAGAACAAAGAGATCGCGGTGATGTGCCCGAACAGGAGGATCATCAACACGCTTTCCCGAGTGAACGGGAGCGCGCGCCGGTCCTTGTTCAGTACGAGCGCCACCAGGGTGGCAATCCCGACCGCCATGGCGACCGGCATTGTCTGGATGAACCCCCAGGCGAGGCGATGGGGGTTCATCAGCCCTACCCAGTACCACATGGCGATACCGACCCATGGCCGCCACAGGATGAAGGGCAGCGAGCCGAAGATCAGGAGAGCGAAGACGATATCGCGCATGGGCGTGCCGGCGACCGGGATCGCACTCGGAGGGTGTCAGGCTACGGTAACCGGATGGCGGGTGTTTCGCACCAACTGCGCGAGAAATTTGGCCGGATTGCGTGACCAGGGCGTAAAGCGGGGGAGCTGGAATCGGTCGGAGCGGGCATTGCTGCTGCCCATCGACGTCGACACGGCCGCACTGAAACCGGCATTGCGTACCAGTGCGACGTCGCGGGCCGTGTAATCCTGGCTGGGCCTGCCGTTCGGGTAGGCGAACAGGTCTACGGGTTGTCCCGTGATTGTCTGAAGCCGTTGCCGGCCTTCGGTGATCTCCCGGGCTGCGGTGGCTTCGTCTTCCTGGGCCAGGATGGGATGCGACAACGTATGCCCGCCGATGGTCATGCCGGCGTTTGCCAGTTCACACACCTGTTCATCGGTCATCATCAGGTCGTCCGGTAGATCGGCTCCGATCTGGTCGGCGACGGCGCGCACCGCCTCTTCCCGCTCGGATCGCGGAAGCCACTTGATCTCGCGAATAATGGATCGGACTGCGTTTCTCCGGCTGTCTGCGTCCGTCAGGTTGTGCATTCCGAACCCTTGAGTGGCGAGGTCCAGCTCGCCGTCTGGCGCTCGCCGGATCGCCTCGATCAGCGTGTCGTTGAACATCCGTCCGCCGTTCAGATAGCCCGCTGCTATGAAGAAGGTGGCCGGCAGCCCGTGGCGCTGCAGCACCGGAAGCGCATGCAGCCGGTTATCGGCATAGCCGTCGTCAAAGGTGATGGCGGTGGCCCGTGGGGGCAGCGTTCCGGCTTCGAGCCGCTCCAGCGCTTCGGGAAGTGGCAGCACGCTGGAGTGTCGGGCGAGCAGATCCATCTGCCAGTCGAAGGTGGCGATATCCGGGTCATCCGGCTTGAGCGGGTCGGGCTCCGGCAAAACCTGGTGGTACAGCAGGATCGAAAGCCTTTTTCCGGGTTGGATCAAAGGCCAGAGCATCTGGATTGCGGTCGGGAGTCCACGCATTGCCGTAGACCATGCTAGGGAGTGCCGACTACGCTATGCCTTGGCTCCAGCGAAAACCAGAGCGCTCCCAAGAGCCTCCTTACGATTGATTCACGTCTGCCTGCTCAACGCGTTCGCGTACCTCCTTCTCCTCGCGTTCAAAATCGATTCGCTCCTCTATTTCGCGGGGGTTGGCATTGTGCCGTTTGCCTGACAGCTCGGTATGCGCCTTGAGTATGCGGCCCCATTCGGTATCTTCCATAGCCGGTTTGAGCAGCCGCCCTACGCGAACGAATTCGTCCTGAGCATTAAGTGCTTGGGCGGAGGTGTCGACGACGAGGGCGCCTCGATCCCGGAGCATGCGGCTGTAGAAATCGATCCGCCTTTCGGTCTCCAGTGCGTACCAGAAACAGAGCTGATAGTCGGAAAGGTCCCGCCAGCCGGCGATGGGGAGCACGCCGGGATCGTCCGGCTGTAGCAGGAACGTCCAGCCGTATCGCGTTCGTGCCGGAATTGTGTAGCGGGTGAGATAGCTCAGCGCGACGGCGCGCGCATCGCGATGGAGGTTCACGACCGAGGGCACGAGGCCGAGGTCCAAAAGCGGTTCTACGAACCCCTTGCTGAACAGGTGGCTTGTTTCGACGATGGTGCCTTTATCCACCATCGCACGGGCCGGAAGCTTGTAGTCGGTAAGGAACTTTCGGGCGAGTTCCGGGTTGCGGAGCGCCGGCCGCATCTGACGCTGAAAGGCAGGCTCCGGCTCGTGAAAGCTGGCGGTGTCCGGCATCAAGGCCATCAAGCGAGTCAGATACTCCGACCCTGTGCGCCCGGCACTTAGCGAGAATACGAGCTGCTTTTCCCTGAGCCGTTCGATTGCTGTTTCAGTGGGCATCCGGTGTCGCAGTGGACGGCCAAGCTTGTACCACCCCTTCAACCGGCCGTATGCGTAGAGCGCGTGCTCGACGCCCAGTGGACGCAGCGTTCTCCTCCCGTGGTGCACAAGATCCGATGTTGGCGACACTGGATGGCTCCGGCGTGAGTGGAAATACTTTGCGATGATCTTACGGCCTTTCCGCTCGATACCGATACCGGAGTCCACAAGGCTGTTCGGCGTGAGTGGGTTGTCCGGGGATTTTACATTTTGTGAACTCGAAGACGGGATGGGGGCTGGAAATCTATTTAATTTCAAATAATTAGAATTATGGCCCGTTTTGTGCAATCCGTGCAGTGGAGCCGGTACAAGCCGGAATTGACTGGGCAGGAGAGCCAATATGCGCACCAAGACCAAGGCAGTGAGCCTGGCGGTTGCAGCCGCCATGACCTTCGCCGCAGCGCCCGCGAGCGCTGCATTCGTAAATACCTGGGATTACACCGTTTCGCTGGAGTGGATCATCGCGGGCCCGGACGCGCCGACCTTCACGTCAGGGACGGGCTTCCAGGAGGTGACTTCCGAGCGCTTGAGCTGGGGGAGTGCGAGCGGCAGCGTCGACCCTAGTGTGAACACGAACCGTAGCGGACTGCAAATCATTGATTCGCCAGCAAACGGGGCAATCAATACGGGGGATTCTGTAACGACTGTAGGTATCACTCACTTCAACAGTGAGATCTCGGCCAATTTCGCCACGCTGAATACCGCGACGTTGCTGACCAATCTGATCCTGACGCCCTTGGATCCGCCGGTCACTGGCGGTGCATCTTTGCCGCCCCTCTCGCTGCAGTTTGCGACGACGTTTACGGAGACGCCCAACGTCGCCAATTGCGGCTTCCCTGTCGTGAATAACTGTGACGATATTTTTATCGTCAACTTCGAAGCCTTGCAGCAGACGTTTACGCTGGAAGGGGTCACGTACAACACCAGCGTCGTGGCGGATGGTCTGGGGTTCCTGGATGACGCGACCTGTGCGGCAGCTGGGGAGGGTCCCGGATGCTTTGGTTTGACTACGCCGGAATTCGAGTTCACTACAGTGAACTTCGGCTTCGGGATCGAAGCAGTACAGGTGCCCAACCCGGCTATGCTGGTATTGTTCGGCACTGGCCTGCTGGCCCTGGGGGCGGTGGCACGGCGTCGTAACAAGGTCTGAGCGGCACCGTAATGCCTAATGGGAAGGGGAGCCTTGTGCTCCCCTTTTCATTTGGGTGGTGTATTCCCGTCATCGGAGCTTGCGAATGAAACGGGAAGGCCCTTTCGTACGGCATCCGCGTTTGGCGATGGCGCTGACGGTCCTCGGCGTGCTCGTTGGTGGGCTTGCCTTCCGCATTTCGTTGCCGGTTGAGAGTTGGTTCTGGTACGACGAGATCTACGGAGCGACCTTTGCATCCGGAACCCTGTATGAAGCGTTGCTGGGACCGCTGCGCTTTGATCTGCACCCTCCGCTTTATTACTTGCAGCTGTGGTTGTGGGCCAGGGTGGATGCCGGAGATACGTGGCTGCGGCTGAACTCTGCGGCGTGGGGGCTGGCGGCGGCAGTGATGGCCTGGCAGGTCGCACGGCAGTGTCTGGGGGAGCGCGAGGCGTGGATCGCATTGTTTCTGATGCTGGTGGTCCCCGCTGCTGTCGTAACGGCCCAAGACCTTCGCATGTATCCCATGTTGATGGCTCTGGCGCTAATGTCGTCCTGGGGCGCACTCCTCTGGTTTTCTCCCCGACCCGCTGCACGTACCGGCGCCTGGATGCTGGCCCTGGCCGGAGTGGCGGCTGCCTACTCCCATGCGACCGGTGTGCTGATCCCTGTAGCGGCGGCCGTGTTTTCGTTGTTGCTCTGGAGGCAGACGACAGCGCATCGGGTGACAATGCGCGGGTGGATTCTGGTGCAGGGGCTGGTAGCGGTCGCTGTTCTCCCGGCGGTGCTCAACAGTATGATCCGGTCGGTTGGCCACATGACGCTCCCGGACGGGGCGGTTGTCGTCGGCACACTGACACGCCTGCTCTTGGATCAAGCGGCCATGCAGCACCCTGCATTGTTGGTGCTGGGCGTGCTCCTCCTGGCGGGAAGTATCCTGGGGGCCTGGTGGTCGTCTCTGCGCTGGATGTTCGTCGCCTACGTTCTGTTTCCGATCCTTCTCCTGCTCGCTGTGAGTTATTTCGTGCGACCGGTCTGGCATTTGCGGGCGTTGTATCCGCTAACGCCGTTCCTGGTGCTCGGGGGCGCTGTGGCACTGGCACGGCTGGGCGATGTTCTTGCGAGAATGACCCGCCTGCGAGGGGCTGCATCCGCGCCCGCGCTGCTGATGACGATGCTGCTGGTCGTCCTAGCCGTCTGGAACGCAAGTTTGGTGGAAAAGTCCCACCGTTATCCCGCTGCAGTCGAGTTTGTCCAGAGTCACCTGGCGCCAGGTGACATCGTATGGGCACCGGATTTCGTCTCGGCCTGGGCGGTGAAGCGGTACTGGATTGGGCCGCGATGGGGTTCCATCACTCGAATTCAGGGTGAACCAACCAGCGAGCAGTGGCGCCGGATTTATGACCGGCTGGGTGACCCGTGGCTTGAACGGATTGGGTTAGCCGCGGAAGGCCGTTCGATTGCCGCTGGGGAAAGCCGCATCTACACAGGCCCGGGTGTGGATGAAACCATGCTGGGACGATCCAGTATCTGGGTTGTTGGGAATCAAGCAGCCCCGGCAGGCGAGGCGTTGCAGGGGGAAGGCTATGTGCTGCTTCGGGAAGAGGACTTTCGCGGCGTTGGCGTCGCCGAGTTTGCCTTCATCGGACCGCCCGACCCGAAGGACTGAAGCCTGGGGAAACACTCGTAAATGTACGCATTCGCGCTCGAGTCGCTTTTGCGTGCGAACAAGGCGCGGTGGCTGCCGTGCAGTCATTCTGCACAAGGGAACCGCAACGCCGTGCGCGCGCCCGTTTTTGATCAGCAACGGGCGGCCGAGCCCCTTGGGGTTGGTACCCAACGTTCCCCGATCCTGCGTTGCGGCCCTTGCCGGTAGATCCACTACCGGCTGCACACCGCGCCTTGTCTCGGAAAACCTGGGGTGCCAACGCGAATGCGTACATTAACGAGTGTTTCCCTAGCCTTCGATGATTCGTGGCATGCGGTGTGATGCCGAACGTTAGGGAGGACTTCGAGGGCCGCATTTCTGCGTAGGTGGCTTGTGCGAGACTAACGCGTTCGCTTCTCTGGATTGGCCAACGAATGCATGACTGGAGGCTGTCACGCCTGTCGCTTGATGACGCCGGTACGGCTTGGGTGGCGCTGGATGCGCGCGCGCCCGCTGTTCCTTTTCTGACGCATGGCTGGTTCCGCTGTCTGCTTGCGGCCGCCGACGGGGGCGTGACCCCGGAGCCGGTGCAGGTGACCGGGCCGGCGGGGCAGCAGTTGATGGCTGCGCTGTATCGGCGAGGGGCGTTACGGTCCCGAATCATCCCTTCGCGCGTGGTCTACCTGAACGAGACGGGTGACGCGGAACTGGATCGGGTGACCCTGGAGCACAACGGGTTGGCCGGCGACACAGCGCACGAGCCGGAGGCACTGCGGGCGCTACTGGAGGACCTGCTGGCGCAAGGCCCCGAGTGGGACGAATTCTCGCTGGGGTGGCTGGCGGCGGAGCGCTGGGCGGTTCTGGAGCGGGCATTGCAGGGTCTTGCTCTGCAGCCGGAGGTGGTGGACCGCAAGCCCTTCCACTTTGTGGACCTGCAGGGATTGGGTGGGCTGGAAGATTATCTGGCGGGGCTTAGCCGCAATACCCGTTATCAGATACGGCGGGCCATGCGCGGGTACGGCGGAGAGGACGCGCTGACGGTGGAGCGGGCCACGGGTTCAGAGCAGGCGCTGAAGTGGTTCCGGGCGATGGTCGAGTGGCATCAGGAGGAGTGGACTGCGCGGGGCAAGCCAGGCGCGTTTGCCAGTACCTTTATGCGCGACTTCCACGAGTGCCTGATTACCCGGGGTGCACCGGATGGCCGGGCGCAGGTGCTGCGGGTCCAGGGCGTGGAGGGCCCGGTCGGGTATCTCTATAACCTGGCGGCGGGGGACTACATCTGCAATTACCAAAGCGGATTCCGCTACAGCGATGACCCGAAGCTGAAGCCGGGACTGGTGTGTCATGCCCAGGCGATTGGGCTGGCGGCGACGCAGGGCTTCGCCCGCTACGATCTGCTGATGGGCGACAGCCAGTACAAGCGCAGCCTGGGGAATGGCCAGGGCGAGATGCTGCAGGTGCGACTGCGACGGCCGCGATGGCGGTTCCGTGTGGAGCATACCCTGCGCAAACTCCGGGGCGGTTGATGGCGATGGGGCCGCCAATGGCGCCCTGGTCGCGTTCCATCTGCGGGTTCTGGGCCCTTTTGTCGCTGGCGGCGGCGCTCTACGTGACGCTGCTGCCCTTCGAATTCCGGGAGCTCTCGCTGGAACGCGCCTGGGCGATCTACAGCAATATGCAGATGACCGGGCCGGGTGCGCGCGGCCGCCAGCAGTTTATGTCCAACGTCCTGATGTTCCTGCCGCTGGGCTTTTTCCTGGCGGCGTGGGTGGGGTATGCCTCGCGCCGGTCCGGTGTGGTGATCGGGACGGTCTTCCTGGTGGCGGCCTTCGGTTTGCTGGTGACGGCGACGGTGGAGTTTCTTCAGGTGTGGTTGCCCTACCGGTATCCCGCCGGGGCTGACATCCTGGGCAACTTTACGGGCGCGTTGCTGGGTGCCGTTGCCTGGTTTGCGTTGCGGCGCCCGTTAGCGCATTGGCTCACGGTGCTAGGCCGGTCCGGCCCTGCCACCTTGCGTCTGGCGCTCGCGGGATATGCGGTGGCCTACGTGCTGGTCGGTCTGGTGCCGTTCGATCTGGTGCTGTCGACGGAGGAGTTGGCTCAGCGGCTGCAATCCGATGCCTGGGGTTGGTGGGTGGCACCGGGCGCCTGCCGGGAAGGATTGGCGTGTGGTCTCGGGTTGGGACTGGAAGTCCTGGTCAGTATGCCGGTGGGGCTGCTGATTGGCGTGTGGATGTTGGGAAACGGCCGTGCACGGGTTTGGGCGGTGGTGCTCGTGATTCCTGTGGCCGTTTCCCTGGAGCTGGCCAACCTGATGACCCTCTCGGGTATTGCTGAGGGGCGTTCGGTTATTACGCGCGCGCTGGGCATGGTGGTGGGTGTTGCATTGGTCGGCTTCTTGCCCTCCCATCCCCATGGCCTGATCCGCTGGTTGCAGCAGTGGCGTATTTCGTTGCTGGCGCTGGGCGCCCCGATTTACGTCTTTCTGTTGCTGGCTGTGAATTACGAGTTCGGCCCGTATCACCTGGATCTGGAGACGGCGGCGCAGCGCCTGGCGGATACGCGACTGCTGCCTTTCTACTATCACTACCACGTGTCCGAAGTGGCGGCGCTGCGCAGTGTGGCGCTGCACGTGCTGATGTATCTGCCGGTAGGCGTGCTGGTGTGGTTAATGTACCTGGACCGCTCCCCGCGCTGGACAGGGTTGGCCCGATTGGCGGCTTTGACAGGTGCGCTGACGGCCTTGTGGGTCGAGTCCGGCAAGCTGTTCCTGGAAACGGGGCGTCCGGACAGCACCAGCCTGGTCCTGGCTGCTTTGGCGGCTGCGGCCAGTGCGGGCACGTTGCACTGGCTTGTGCGGGCGAGCCGGCCCACGTACGCCCTCGAATCGGAAGCGCCGTCAGCACCTGAGGCGAAGCCCGAGTTGCATGCAGAGCCGCTCGATCCGGGCGCCGGTTTTGCGTTTTCCTGGAACAGGTGGATTGCCAGTGGCCTGGCGCTGGTGGTACTGGGGATCGCGGCGGCCTGGCCGGTGGCGACGGGGTGGCTAGTGTTGGGCCTGGTCGCCTATGCGGTGGCGCTTATCCGTTGGCCCTTTGCCTGGCTTCTGGTAATCCCGGCCCTCATCCCATTGCTGGACGGGTCGCTGTACACGGGGAGGCTGTTTGTCGGGGAGCTGGATCTGTTCCTGCTGATGACGGTTGCGGGTACCCTGTGGCACTGGCGTTCCCCGCGACAGGGGTTGGATCTGCCGCGGGTTGTGTCGTGGCCTTTGGGGTTGCTGGTCGTTTCCACGCTGGTTGCGCTGGTGATCGCGTTCTGGCCCTGGCCGGCCTGGGAGCCGGGCCATATGGCGCACTACGCAACCGAGTGGAACGCACTTCGGGTCGCCAAGGGTTTGTTGTGGGCGGTGATCCTGCTTGCGTTGGTTCGCGGGGCGCCTGGGACACCCCGCGAGGCAATCCGTCGTTGGTTCCCGGCGGGTGTGGCCCTGGGGCTCTTGGCCACGATCCTGGTGGTTCTGCGGGAACGCGTCACCTATCCGGGGTTTTTGGATTTTGCCCATCCCTATCGCATCTCGGGCTGGTTTACGGACATGCATGTGGGTGGCCCGAGCATCGAGACGTTCCTCGTGCTCGCGCTCCCGGTCGCTCTGATCTGGGCCTGGCGGCAGCGTGCCCCCCTGGCCTGGGCGGCAACTCTGGTGTTGGCACTAGGGGCGCTTTACGCCGTGGCCATGACCTATTCCCGCGGGGGCTATCTCGGCCTTCTGGTCGGGCTTGCGGCGGTGCTGTTGGTGGGCGCGCTCATGCTGCTGCGGGGGCGGACACGCCGGGCCGGCCGCGGGAGTGCCATGGCGGCAGTCCTCCTGGTCGCCGCCGGCGTGCTGTTGCCGACCCTGCTCGGTGGTGTGGCCGAGCAGCGCATGAGCCAGGTGGCCGAGGGTCTGGACGCGCGCCTGGCGCACTGGCGGCTCGCGCTGGACCTGCCGGGGGGCAATGCCTTGAGTCCGTGGATTGGGCGTGGCCTGGGCCAGTTCCCGCAGGCGTATCGCCAGGCGTACCCGGAAGGCCGTGTTCCGGCGAATTTCGCCTTCGCTGATGACAGCTTGCATCTCGGCACGGGCGATTCGGTGTATCTGAATCAGCGTGTTGCGCTGGATCGTAGCCAACCGTATGCCCTTGGCGTTCGGGTGCGTAGCGATCAGGGCGGTCGATTGGGGATTTATCTGTGCGAGAAGCCGATCCGGCACTCGTTCGAGTGTGTCTCCGCGCAGATCTCGGTGTCATCGGGTGCGGAGTGGAAGGAGTCGCATTGGACGTTGGATCTGAGCGAAATGGATACGCGCCCGTGGCCGATCCGGCGCGGCCTGGTCCTGTCCCTTGCGCACGCGGGCGGCGGGCCGAGCGTTCTGGAGATTGATTACGTGCAATTGACCGACGTCGCGGGCCGTGAGCAGCTACTCAACGCGGATTTCGCGGCGCAGGGCCGACACTGGTACTTCACGACCGACCACCTGTGGCCCTGGCGGGTCGAGAACCAGTGGCTGGAGATCTACCTCGATCAGGGCCTGCTGGGTTTGGTGGCTTTCGTATGGCTGACGCTGGCAGCGCTCTGGCTGTTGCTGCGCCGGGCGCTGCGGGGCGACGCGTTTGCCCTGGGCAGTCTGGCCGGCGTCCTGGGTGCGCTGGCGGTCGGCGTTTTCGGCACCATCTTTTTCTCGCCCAGCGTGGCGCTCTTGTTCTACCTGGTGCTGCTCCTGGGCGCAGTCGGCTCCGGCCAAGAGGCAAGTCAAGGGCGTATTCACCACAGAGGACACGGAGGACACAGGGAAGGACAAGGGCCAGGTCGAGGGCCGATTTACCACGAAGCTCACGAAGGCACGAAGGAGGTCAAGGTCAAGATGGGCTCACCATAGAGGGCACAGAGTTCAGGGAGAAGGGCGCTGCATTGAAAAGGGCTGTCGCTGTGGGCACAGCGCGGCAATCTCTTGCAGGTCGCCGCGTCGTTTCGCCACTCGCGATGACGCAATTTTTTCGAGTGAGCGGTTTTTTGGGTTGCCAGCTGGCGAAGCGGTTACCGGTCACGTCGCATCATCGTTACCCCTAAGTCCGACCTCCTAAAACCAATCAATCCGAATTTCTTCGTATCTTCCCATCTTCCTGTAAACCGCTCTTGACCCTGGCCTCGCCCTCCTTCGTTCTTCGTGAGCTTCGTGGTCAATAAGCCGTTGACCGGGCCCTTCTCCGTGTCCTCTGTGCGCTCTGTGGTGCAACAGCCCTTGACGGCGTTAAGCGCGGTTGGCGGGAGGGTGCAGGGTGATGGTCGGGACGTGCCCATCTGGACGGGTCAGGGCGAGGAAGGGGGGGCGGCCGGTGAGCAGGAGTTCGGAGCGGCCCAGTTGCAGGAAGTAGAGGCTTCCGATGCGTCGGGCACCCAGGCGTTCATGGGCGCGCAAGGAGCTTCCGTTGAAGGCCGATATTCGGCTCAGGCTCCATTCGATCCCGCGTTCCTGCAAGGCGCGGTCGGCCGCCTGCCACAGTTCGGCGAATACCAGGCCGCCCCGGGCCTCGGGGAAGACATACACATCCACGTCCAGTGCGCAGGGCGCATCCGGCGGCGGTTGCAGAACGCAGCGATGCTCGTTCTCGTGATAGGGCCCGAACAGCAGCCAGATAAAGCCCAGCATGTGGGTCTCGCCGTTCGCTGCGAACGCGGCAAGACAAACGCCACCATGTTCCTGGCGATAACGCACCTGCTCCGTCGCTCGTGGTAACTGTGCCAGGGCCGCGGGGTCTTCCGTGATGTCCCGGATTTGCAGCCGCCCCGGACGGTTGCCGGATGCATGCATCTGCCCTACCGGCTGCGCGAGCAGGTAGTAGCGTGCCAGACCCAGATGATCATTCAGGCGTTGCAATGCCCCGTGGAGTCCCAGAAGCAGTGCGTTTGCCAGGCCCAGATCGCGCCGACGACTGCGAAATCGTTGCAGGACACGTGTCACGGGTGCTCGTCCGGTTGCGCTGCGCATGTGGCCTGGGATCCGGGGGACCCTGGGCTACTACGTGTGCGTGTGAGTGAATCGAGTATTCAACCCGAAGATTAGTCTGCGGCCCTGGGGGCGGCAACCGGGCCAACTCACGCTTCGCGTTGGTTGCGTACTGCTGCGTCATTGCGGCCACCGTAGAATGGCCGATGGTATTGGCTGGAGGGGTGGCCGGTTTTCCGCACGTGCACATGGATCAATGACTTTTGGAATCCGAAACTCATGAATGAGGCCTTTTCCACCTTTGATGAACGCCTGCTGGAATTGGCTTCTTTCGTCGAAGATGCCGAGTCGTTGGAGAAGGGTCTTTCGCGGTTGGCAGCGCTGGTGGGTCATGCCATGGAATGCGAACGTTGTTCGATCATGCTGTTAAAGCGGGACTCGGACGGAGGTGACGCCCGCCTTCGGGTTCAGGCGCACCATGGGTATCTGCCTGATCAGGCCTATGACGTTCGGCAACCGCTGGGTTCGGGAATCGCGGGGCGGGTGGCGAGCGCGGGCAAGGGGCTGCTGATTCGGGATCTACATGCTTCCGATCTTGCAGCCGAGGCGCTTCGGGCCGAAGGCTCCGGCCCGGTGGACGTGATTGCGGTTCCTGTGATTCTGGAGGGGGACCTCCTGGGTGTAATCAACATCGACAGCCCCAGGGGGCGGGACCGGTTGACCCATGAGGATTTCCGCATGGCGTTGATCCTGGCTCTGGTGGTGGCCAAGTCGGTCCTGGTCCATCGTTTGAAGGGGCTGCTGCGTACGAGTTTTGCGCAAGTCGCGCTGGCACGGGAGGCAAAGGGCGACGAAGGGCCGATTACCCATGAGCCGGAGGCCGTGGCAAGGATTCTGGCTCGCAGCCTGTTCGACGAAATGACTCGGGCGGGTCTATCCCGCGATCACGTGCTGGTCGCGGCCGCGGAATTGATTGGCTGCGTGGGTGGGGGCGAGAAGGCATGACGGATTCCGAGTTCGAACAGCGTTGGCGGCGGCGCTTTGTCGAGCGTGGGGCCCAGTGGGACGACGATGCCGGTATTGCGGGCTGGACCCCCACGGGGCTGAACAGCCGGGTCCGCCAGTTTCAGCATTGGTGGCGGCTCGCCAGTCCGCCAAAAGGCTGTTGGCTGGATATCGGTTGTGGTGCCGGGACCTACACGCGAATGCTGCAGGTTGAGGGGTATCAGGCGGTGGGATTGGATTATTCCCCGCCATCGGTGCAAAAGGCCCGTGATCGAAGCCCCGACGGGATCGACTGGCTGGCGGCGGACATCCACCAATTGCCGTTACCGGATGCAACCGCCGATGGCATTCTCTGTTTTGGCGTTATGCAGGCGCTCTCGGACCCGGTCCCGGCCCTTGCCGAGATGGCACGAGTGATGCGCCCAGGCGGTGAGATTTGGGTGGATGCGCTCAATGCCCGGTGTCTGCCAACACGGGTGCAGGAGTACCGCCGTCATCGCGCCGGTCGCCCGCCCCATCTGCGTTATGACACGCGAGCGAGCCTGGAGCAGGCTGCCCGCGCAGCAGGGCTGGATCCGATGGCGCTGTACTGGCTTCCTCTTGCGCCGGGGCGCTTGGCGCGTTTGCAGGGCGTGCTGGAAAGCCGACCCACACGAGGGCTTCTGAGCGCCCTTCCTCCGTTGGCGGCCGGGCTGAGCCACTCGTTCATCCTCCGCGCCCGGCGCCTGTGAAATTCAAGGGCGTTTTTCACCACAGTGGTCACGAAGCCCACAGAGAAGGGTCAAGGGCAAGGGCGATTTACAGGCAGGTAAGAGGATAAGAAGCAGAGCTGGATTGGTCAGACTGTCATTGCGCGTGTCGCGCGGCCAACTTCCGGAAAGCGCAGGGGCAATCTCTCGCGGATCGCCGCGTCGCTTTGCGACTCGCGATGACGGATTTCTTGGCGTTAGGGGGCTCTCGGGCAACGGACTATTGATGACGGCCGAAGATCACAGTCCCATCCATTGCGTCCCGCAAGCCCCTCACCGTTAGAACAAACGAATCTGAATTCCTTCCTGTCATCTCATATTCCTGTGAACAGCTCTTGACCGCGCCTTTCTCTGTGAGCTGTGGGGTGGGATTTCTCTACAGGACGATCTCGGCGGGGAGTGGGTGGTCGAGGAAGGCGACGGGGCTGGCCGTGAGGCCGTAGGCGCCGGACTGGAAGATGGCGATCAGGTCGCCAGGTTCAGCGTGCGGCAGGTGTACCTGGCTGGCCAGGCGGTCGAGCGGGGTACACAGGGGGCCAACGATATTCACGACTTCGCTCGCCTGGTTATTGAGTCGGGTGGCGACGGCCACCGGAAAGTTGCGCCGTACTACCTGCCCCAGATTGCCGGAGGCCGCGAGGTGGTGGTTCATCCCGCCATCCGTCACCAGGAAGGTCTCACCACGCGATACCTTTCGATCGACAACGCGTGTCAGATAAACCCCGGATTCCCCTACCAGGTAGCGGCCCAGTTCGAGCACTAGACCCGTTTCCGGCCAACGTTCGTGCAGCCGAACCTGAAGCTGGGCCAGCCCCTCGGCAATGGGTGCAATCTCCAGTGGCCGATCCCCGGGGAAATACGGAATGCCAAAGCCGCCGCCGAGGTTCACGAATTCCGGGATGATGCCGCCCGGACAGACATTCAGGATCAGATCAAGCGACCGCGCCTGGGCCTCCGCAATCGCCTCGGCCTGGAGATTCTGGGAGCCGGCGTATATCTGAAACCCCGCGATATAAACGGGCAGGTGCCGGGCCTCTTCCAGCAGTTCGGGGACCTCTTCGGCGTCAATGCCGAAGGGCGAGGCGCCGCCGCCCATGTGCATCCCCGAGGATTTTAATCGGAAGTCCGGATTGAGCCGGATGCTGATGGGTACGCGGTGCCCTTGTCCGCGCGCTAGATCAGCCGCCTGGTGCAGTTGGGTAAAGGATTCGATGCCGACCACACTGCCGGCGTTCAGGGCGGCTTGCAGATCGGTCGTGGTCTTGCCCGGTCCTGCGAGCGAGATGTCACGCCCCGCAATGCCGGCGTGTAGAGCGCGTTGCAGCTCGCCGGCCGAGGCGACATCCATGCCGTCCAGCCACGGGGCGAGCCGACGCAGTAGCTGTGAATGCGGATTGGCCTTGACGGCGTAGTGCAGCTTAACCCCATCGGGAAGCTGGCTACGCAGGTCCTGAATTCGCACGCCAGCGTCTTCAGCGTTGTAAACGTATAGGGGCGTACCGTGTTGCATTGCGAGCATGCTGGCGGGCTGGCCGGCAATCAGTAGTTGTCCCTGCGAGTCGGTCTCCAGTCCCTCCGGCCAGTAATGGGGGGCGAGCTCGGTTGTCTGTGCCATTAGAGTTTCCCGGAGGCGCTGAGGTATGTGCATGTTCACGCCTGACTCGGTGCGACGAGTATGCAAGGCGTGGTGAATGCAGTGTAGCCGAGCGATATCAGCCGGGGTGCGGCGCCGTTAGTGCATGGTCAAGTCGATTCTTTGAGCCGGGATGCTCTGCTTTTTTTCGCCAGCGGTTGGGGCCCGATGGTGGCCGTCACCATGTGGTGGTTAGCTCGCGTCCCCCCGAGGTTCAGGCTGTAGCGTGCCGTCTTCTAGTGCTCGTCGCAGATAGCTGCGGTCGATCTTGCCGTGTGCCGTGAGGGGTAGGCCTTCGGGGAGCGGCACCCAGATTCGGGGTTGCATGTAGCCTGGTAGGGTCTTGCGACACCACCGGCTCAGGTTCGCGGGCGTTACCGATGCCTGGCGAGGTTGGAAGATGACCGCTACCGCTTCGCCCAGCTCGTCGTCGGGTACGCCCAGCGCGACGGCCTCCACAACGTATGCCGACTCCAGGAGAACGCTTTCCACTTCGGTGGGACTGACTCGATACCCGGAGGTCTTGATCATGTCGTCGTCGCGTCCGGCGAAATACAAAAGTCCTTGCGCGTCCTGATAGACCCGATCCCCGGACCACACGGCGATCTCCGAGCGGGGATGCTCCGCGGGTGTTAATGGCCAGGGCCGGAAGCGAGCGGCCGTGGCTTCCGGGTCGTTCCAGTAACCGAGTGCAACGAAGGCCCCTCGGTGCACCAGCTCGCCTTCCTCTAGCGGATTGCAACGCGAGCCATCGCTGCGGACCACGGCAATCTCGGCATTGGGTACGGCTCGGCCGATGGATGTGGGAAAGCGGTCCACAAGGTCGGGATCAAGGTAGGTTGAGCGGAAGGCCTCGGTAAGACCGTACATCAGGAACAGTCGGGCATCAGGAGCCTTCTCGCGCAATCCACGGACCGTTGCTTCGGGCAGATGACCGCCCGTGTTCGTCATCTGCCGTAGGCTGTGGATCAGCCCTTCGGGCCACGACTCTCGCACCAGGGCCTGCCAGAGAGTGGGTACGCCGGCCAGCGTCGTGGCCCGGAACAGGGCGGCTTCCTGCACGAGTGCGGCCGCGGAAACGTATTCGGTCAGCCGGCAGCAGGCGCCCGCGTGCAGGCTGGATAGAAGCTGATTCAGACCGTAATCGAAACTGAAGGGCAGTACAGCCATGAGGCGATCGTCTGTGCCCAGTTCAAGGTAAGTCGCCACGCTGGCGGCCCCTGCGCGCAGATTGCGATGCGACAGCAGTACACCCTTGGGCGCACCCGTGCTGCCGGATGTGTAAAGGATTGCGACAGGATCGTGATCGGTGCTTGGTGGGCGTGAAATGACGCGCGCCATAGGAGCAGTGTTCCAGGCCAGGGCGCCGCTGTGTGGCGGATGGTCGGTCGCGCCGTGGTCCACGAGCAGCACTCGAAACGGCGATTCCGTGAGGTGGCTGGAGTCAGGATCGGGTGTCAGGGCCTCGAGGCGAGCGCTCGATGTCACCAGAAGCCGAGACTCAGAGTGGCGCAGGATGTGTTCCGCCTGACGCTGGCGAAGGCCGGGATTGACCGGTACAAACAAGGCGCCAACACGACTTGCGGCCAACATGGCGACGACCGCCTCTGCCCGTTTTTCGAGGTAAACGGCGACCCGGTCTCCGGCGCGGATGCCGCTCTCGACCAACAGCGCGGCGACACGCTCAGTTTCATCGTCGAGTTCGGCAAACGACCAACAGTCCGAGCCACTCTCCAGAGCTGGGGCGTTCGGGAGGAGGTTGGCTTGGCGGCTGAGTAGGCTGTCGAGTCGGATGTCGGTGCCCAGGTCGGGTGTCATGTTTCTTTACGGTTTCCGGGGCTGCGGAGCGGGTAAGAAACTGCGGCGGACAAGCTTCCTTTTAAAACAGTCGGTTGTAGCGTTATCTCGCTGTGGTATCAAACTTGCTTTCCTTCTAGTATCAGTGCGTTCGAACAGTAGGCACGGCCCAGTTCTCGCGCTAGGATGAAACTGAACGTACTTGGAACAATGGCATGCGGGACTCGGTGGAACAAGGCGCGATGCGCCGCTCGGCCGAGCATCCCGGAGGTAAGCGAATGAATCACGATCAGCAGCAGGATCCGCGCTCGGAAGCGCCGCAGGACGCGCTCAATGCGCATGGTCGGACCCGGCGGCGCCTAAGCAAGGCGGCGCTGGGCACTGCGCCGGTGCTGATGACGCTGCATTCAGCGCCGCTGAAAGCGGCCGGCGCGAACTGCATGCCCTCCGGCTGGGTGTCCGGCAACACCTCCCGCCATGATGAGCCGCAGGAATGCGGTGGACGTACGCCTGGCTACTGGAGTGGCTCGGCCAACAACAACAGCACGAACCTTAACAGTGCGGCGTTTCAGAACCATCCGACGTGGCGTCAGGCGGTCGAAGAGGGTATCGCGTTTGCGTCGGATTACGGTTTCCCGGGGATGACGAACGACTATCGCCAGCATGCGGAGTCTGTCGGCCCCGGTAACTCGGGTAAGCCCGGTAAGCCCGGTAAGCCCGGTAAGCCCGGTAAGTCGGACAACTCGGCGGAGGAGATTCCGCTTACGATGCTCGGGGCGGTAGCGGCCTCCACCAGTGTCCTGGGGCTCACAGGTCTCCCGCACGAGCATCAGATCATCCGCTTCGGCGCAGCGGCCTTGCTGAACGCGCGTTATACGCCGGGGTACCCGCTGTCCGAGCAGATGGTGCGGGACATCGTGACCGACACTCTGGTCGACGGCCACTACATCGCCAACAGCGGCGATCGCCTGGAACCGGAACAGGTGAAAGCCTTCCTCGAAAACACGATGGACACGCCGACCTGGGGGCCGTGATCGGCCTGACCGCCCTCCTTCGCTTCGGTACAAGCCTTGTCCGATAAGCTCCTGGAGTCTTGCGCCAGCGTGCATCTTCGTCCGTGCGGCGAACAATGGGCTGCGTTCCATACCGGTACGGGGGACACCCATCTCCTGGATCCTGTCGCCGGGGCGATTCTCCAGTGTCTGCAGGAAAATGGTCCGCTGGTGCTGGCGCAGTTGTCCGACTGTCTTGAGTGGAACGCGGCCGATGCCGGTATCCTTGCCGAATGGCTTGCCGCGCTGCAGCACAATCGACTGATCCGGGAACGCACGGAGTGCCTCTAGAGCGTGTTCCTCTGCGCAGCCTGGGGCCTACGGTCGTTCGTCGGCGTCTCGCCGGCGACGGCTTGCTACTGGAGACTGGCCCCTTCGTGACGCGGATCCGCAGCCGGATTGCCAGCGTAGCTGAAGGCCTGGCCTCGGTTTACCGCGACTATCCAGTGCACGAGCCGGGTGCCTTTCACGATTTCGACTGCGAACTGCGCGCCCCGCGTACGCTGCGCCGGTTTTATCACCCCCAGGTGCTCTTCCTGTCCGACCGGCGCAGCGTGTTCAAGCCGCTTGCCTATCATCAGGCCTATCCGATGCTCGAATGGGGCATGAACTGGTGCATCGCCAGCCTGGTCCAGCATCGCCTCGTCCTGCACGCCGCCGCCCTCGAGCGGGGTGGTCGCGCGGTGCTGCTGCCCGCACCCCCTGGCTCCGGCAAAAGCACCCTGTGCGCCGCCCTGGCCCACAATGGCTGGCGGCTTCTGACCGACGAATCCGTACTGCTGGATCTGGATGCCGGAACGGTGTCCGGTCCGGTGCGGCCCGTCAGCCTGAAAAATGTCTCCATCGATGTGATTCGCGGGTTCTGTCCGGATGCTCGCCTGAATGCGCCGGTCCACGACACACTGAAGGGTACTGTGTCGCACATGTCCCCGCCGCAGGCATCCGTGGAACGTGCGGGGGAGGTGGCGGAACCAGCCTGGGTCATATTTCCGCAGTATCGCCAAGGGGTACCGGCACGGCTCATCGAACGCAGTCCGGGAGAATGCCTGACCGGACTGATTGACAACGCCTTCAACTATGCGGCGCTGGGAACCCGGGCTTTCCATGGTCTGGGTGGGCTGAGCGAACGGGTTCGGTCGTTTGATTTCGTCTACGGCGACCTTGACGAGGCGATGGACGTGTTCCAGAGGCTGGCCGATGGACGGTAATCGAGCGCTGTGCCTGGCCCTTGCGCGGCCCGAAAGCATGGCCGAGCGGACCGACGGGGAATGGTCCACGATGCTCGCGGCAGCACGCGAGACGTCCCTGCTGGGTGCGCTCTGGCAACGGGCGCGGGAGGCAGGGCTGGAGACGGACCTTCCAGAGCCAGTTGCATTGCATTTGCAGGGGGCGGCATGGGTAGCGGAACGACGTGCCGAGGCCCTGCGCTGGGAGCTGGAGGAGCTGGGTCGAGGCATGCTGACGCGAATGGCGCCGCCCGTGTTACTGAAGGGGGCAGCCTACCTGCTGGCGGATCTGCCCAACGCACAGGGACGTCTGGCTAACGATATCGACCTGCTCTTTCCGGAGGCGGAGATCGAACGGGCAGAGTCACTGCTTTTCTTCGATGGATGGGCGGGGTCGCACCACAACGACTACGATCAGCGCTACTACCGCGAGTGGATGCACGAGCTGCCCCCTCTGGCCCACCGCCAGCGGGGGACTACACTCGACCTGCACCACAATATCCTGCCGCGCACTTTCCGCGTCCGACCGGATGCCGGCAGGTTGCGCGAGCAGAGTGTGGCCCTGCCGGCGCCGTGGCGTTTCCGCATGCTGGCGCCAGCACACATGGTGCTGCACGCCATGGTGCACCTGTTCTCCGAGACCGATTGGGAACGCGGTCTGCGCGACGTTAACGATATCCACGTATTGGTGAACCACTTCGCCGCTCGCGAGGGCGATGGGTTCTGGGAGGCACTGCTGGTCGAGGCCGATGCGCTGGAGGTGACGTGGCTGGCGCAGCGGGCACTCTGGTTGTGTGGCCGTCATCTGGGTACGGACATTCCGCCCGAGGTTGTAAGGCGTCTCGCGGCCTCGCCGCGTGCTCGGCGCATCAACCCGGTGGCACGCTGGATGTTCCATCATGGCAGCCAGACGCGGGCGGCCTCCAGCACACCGTTGCAGGATGGGACCGCTCGCGGGCTCCTGTTTCTGCGCGGACACTGGCTCAAGATGCCGCCGGGCCTGCTGGTGCGGCACTTGTTCTACAAGGCCTTCCTCGCCGAAAAGGAAGACGACACGGATGTACAACCCGAACCCGACAAGCACGGGTGAGGTCAAGGTCGGCTCACCACGGAGGGCACAGAGGGCCCAGAGGAGGACCAGGCCAAAGGCCGTTCGCAGGAAGGTGGGAAGGCGGGAAGGAATTCAGATTCGTTGCCAGGGAGCCGGGAGTCTTGGTGACCTCAACCTGAAATCGCGATCACCTGCACCCAACCAGGATGCCGACACCGCCGATCGACCGGTCATCGCGAGTGGCGAAGCGACGTGGCGATTTGCAAGGATTACCGCCAGCATCCCTCCAGGAGACTGCCGTGCCACGTTCGCAATGACAGCCCCAAAAATTCCAGCCTTTCTTCCGGTCTTCCCATCTTCCTGTAATTCGTCCTTGACCTTGCGGAGCGTCAGTTGCCGCTTTGGTTGCGGTATTCCTGTAGCAAGGGACGGATTCGGTCGGAGGGGATGGCGTAGCTGATGCCGCTGGGCTGGCCGATGGCAGCTTCGCGGCCGCCCTGTACGAAGACCTGGTTAATGACGCCGATTACCTCGCCCGAACCCTTGCGGAACAGCGGACTCCCGCTGTTGCCCGGGTAGGCGGTGGCGTCCAGTTGAAAAACCATCGGCGGATCGTTGCGCAGGGCGCGGATGCGACGTTCATCGAGCTCGGCTGAGCTCCGGGCCGGAATCACCATCGGCGTGCGTGCGGAGATCGTGGCCCGGTGGGTGGCGGGATAGAGACCCAGGATCATCCCGATGGGGTAGCCGGTGAATGCCACTTCCTCGCCGACGCGGGCCGAGTCCGATGAGCCGAGGCGAAGAGCTGGTAGCGACGGCGCAGCGATTCGCAACAGAGCCAGGTCGTGATCCACCGAGCGGGCGACGACTTCGGCGTGGTGGACCTCTGTGTTGCGGCCCTCCCCGCTGATGACCACCAGACGTTCGCGGCGCTCTTGGTCCAGCGTTTCGGGAATCACATGGTAGTTGGTTACGACCAGTCGGCCATCGTCGATAACGAAGCCGGTCCCGAGGTAGTCGGCCCGCGGGCTTCGTGTTGGCTGGAAGGTTGCGACTCCGACGACCGAGGGTTTGACCCGATCAATGGTGTCCGGAAGCCGTTCGGCCGAGGCCGAGGGGGCGCCTAGCGCGAGGGCAGCCGCCATGAGCACCAGCAGGAGGAGTTGATGCCAGGCCCACCGTCTGGAGTGGATTGTCCTGGGGATGCCGTTTTCGTTCGCCATCTTGGGTCTCCCGTCGCCCGCTTTTGTGATTTGGGCTACCCGCGGAGTCTAGTCCAGGCGCGTGTCGGCGACGGGTGCGGGCGTGACTTGGATGCCAGTGGCGTCCGGTTCAGCGTTAGTTGGCGGCAGTGAAGCGCTCCCTTCGATGATTAATCGAAGACAATGGTCTTGTTGCCGTGGGTGAGGACGCGGCCTTCGAGATGATAGCGCAGGCCGCGGGCGAGGACCCAGCGTTCGACGTCGCGGCCCTTGCGGATGAGATCCTGCACGCCGTCATCGTGGCGGATGCGGGTGACGTCCTGTTCGATGATCGGCCCGGCGTCGAGGTCCTCGGTGACGTAGTGGCAGGTCGCACCGATCAGCTTTACACCACGGGCGAAGGCCTGGTGGTAGGGCCGTGCGCCGACGAACGAGGGCAGGAAGCTGTGGTGGATGTTGAGGATGCGCTCGGGGTACTCATCGCACAGAGTCGGCGGCAGGATCTGCATGTAGCGCGCCAGCACGATGGCATCCGGGGCGAGTTCGCCCAGGCGTTGCTGGAGCTGGGCGAACGCGCCCTCACGGCCCTCTTTGGGTACCGGGATGTGCTCGAACGGGATGCCGTGGCAGGCAGCCAGGGGCTCCAGGTCCCGATGGTTGGAGAGAATGGCCGGGATCTCCATCTCCAGTTCGCCAGCGCTCCAGCGTGCGAGCAGGTCGCTGAGGCAGTGGGGTTCGCGCGAGACCATCAGCACGACACGGGGCCGGGTGTCTGCCGAAGCCAGCCACCAGTCCATGCCGAGATCGAGGGCCAGTTCGTCCAGGCGTTCGCGCAAGGCGGGCTCGGCGTCCACGGGCAGCGAGAACACCCAGCGCATGAAGAACCAGCCGGCCTCGGCGTCGGTGTGCTGGGCTGCCTCGGTGATCCAGCCGTCGGTGTTGGCGATCGCGTTGGCGATGCGCGCAACAATTCCGTGCTGATCCGGGCAGCGAATACTCAGCCGAAAACGCGGTCGATCATCCATGTCGTTTATGTATCCCGAATAAGGTCAAGGGCGGGTTTTACCACGAAGCTCACGAAGGCACGAAGAAGGGCAAGGGCGGATTAACCACAGAGATCACGGAGGACACGGAGAAAACCAGGGATGGTTTTGTGGGCGGCAGGATTCCGATGAGCGTAGCGAATCGCGTCCTACCATATAAACCTTTGTCGTCTTTCTCCGTGTCCTCTGTGCACTCTGTGGTGCAATCGTCTTTGACCTTGCCCTTCTTCGTGCCTTCGTGAGCTTCGTGGTGAACACAAAGCGGCGCCAGGAAAGACGAGGGTGTCAGGCGGATTCGCGGCGCAGGCCGGAGGGGATGGAGAAGGTGATGGTCTCTTCGCGGCCGGAGAGTTCGGAGATGGTTTCGACGCCGTGGCCCTTGAGGAAGTCCAGGACTTCGTTGACCAGGACCTCCGGGGCGGAGGCGCCGGCGGTGACGCCGATGCGGCTCTTGCCTTCCAGCCAGGCGGGGTTGATGTCGGCAGCGCCGTCCACCAAGTAGGACTCCACACCCATGCGGGCGCCGATCTCGCTCAGGCGATTGGAGTTGGAGCTGTTCTTGGAGCCCACTACCAGCAGCAGGTCGCATTGCTTTGCCAGGTCCTTCACCGCGTCCTGGCGATTTTGGGTGGCGTAGCAGATGTCCATCTTGCGCGGGCCTTCGATCTTCGGGAAGCGCGCGGTGAGGGCATCGATGATCCCGGCGGTGTCGTCCATCGACAGCGTGGTCTGGGAGACGAAGGCGAGCCGATCGGGGTTCGTGACCTCGAGGTTTTCGACGTCGGCGATGGTCTCGACCAGCATCATGCGCCCTCCCTGCGAGTCGTCGAACTGGCCTAATGTGCCTTCGACCTCGGGGTGGCCGGCGTGGCCGATCAATACGACCTCGCGGCCCTCGCGGGCGTAGCGGCCCACCTCCAGGTGGACTTTGGTCACCAGTGGGCAGGTCGCGTCGAATACCGTCAGCCCGCGCTGCTCGGCCTCTTGCTGCACTCGTTTGGGCACGCCGTGCGCGGAGAAGATGACGACCTGGCCGTCCGGCACCTCGTTCAGTTCCTCGACGAAGCGCACACCGGCATCGGTCAGGCGCCCGACCACATGGCGGTTGTGCACCACCTCGTGGCGTACGTACAGCGGCGCGCCGTAAATCTCCAGAGCGCGCTCCACGATCTCGATGGCGCGTTCCACCCCGGCACAGAAACCACGCGGATTGGCGAGCTGGGCCTGCATGCTCATGCTGTTCTCCTGCGGTCGTTCGCGACCTATTGCGGTTCCTTTACGGATACCACATCCACCTCGAAGGTGAAGTTCTGACCCGCCAGCGGGTGGTTGAAATCGACGGTGACGGTGTCGTCTTCAACCGCCTCGATACGCCCTGGAACGGCGTCGCCGGAGGGGCTGTTGAATTCGTAGATATAGTCCACTTCCAGCGGCAGATCGTCCGGAAACTGCGAGCGGGGCATCTGTTGCACTGCCGCCTTATCCCGAAACGGGAACATGATGCCGGCCTCGATCGCAAATTCCCGGTGGTCGCCGGGCTCCAGGCCGACCAACAGGTCCTCCAGGCCGGGCAGGATCTCGCCGGATCCGATTTCCAGGGTAATGGGTTCGTCGCCGGTCCCGTCCACTAGATAGCCGTTCTCCAGGATCAGGCGATAGTGCATCTCGATGCGCGCGCCTTTGGTCGCGGTGGTCATGCTTACTCCCGATGCGTTGGCGGATGGCTGTGGTCGCCTTCGATGAAGGTCGCCACGATCAGCGTGATGGCCCCCATGACGATCGCCATGTCGGCCACATTGAAGGCCGGCCAGTGATAGCCCGCCCAGTGAAAGTCCAGAAAATCCACCACTGCACCGTAGCGCAGGCGGTCGATCAGGTTGCCGATGGCCCCGCCCAGCACCAGGCCAAGGGCGGTCACCGACCACCAGGCCTGGCGCGGCAGGCGTGCCAGCCAGCCGATAATCAGCAGGCCGATGACCAAGGCGATGCCGCTCAACAACCAGCGGCCCCAGTCCCCAGCCCCGGCGAGAAAGCTGAAGGCCGCACCGGGGTTGTATACCAGCGAAAGGTTGAAGAAGCTCGTGATCTCCACTGGCGCGAACAGCGTCAGCGCGTGCTCGGCCCAGACCTTGGTGGCCTGGTCGGCGGCTACGATGGCCGCTGCGATCACCAGGCCCGGGCCCAAGCCGGAACCCTGCAGGCGCATCAGGCGAAACGCCGGGTTTCGCCCGGGCCTTCCACGTTGCTGACGCAACGCCCGCACAGTTCCGGATGCTGCGCGTGTTCACCCACGTCCGGGCGGCGGTGCCAGCAGCGCACGCATTTGGCCTGCTCGCTCTTGTGCACCACGATGCTGAGCGCCGTGCCGTCGTTCAGCTCGGCGCTGTGTGCGCCTTCCGGGGCGGCGCCGTTGGCCAGGCGAGCCTCGGAGGTGATCAACACGAAGCGCAGCTCGTCGCCCAGGCGTTCCAGCAACGCACGCGCTGTGGAATCGGCCGGCAGATGCAGGTCGATCTCGGCATTCAGCGAGGCGCCGATACCCTGCTCGTTGCGCGCCAGTTCCAGGGCGCGGGCGACATGCGTGCGCACCTCCAGAATGCGGTCCCAGTCGCCATCGGAGAACGCGGCGTCCTCGGGCAGTGGCGCCAGCCCCTCGTACCAGGTGGAGAACAGCACGCTGTTGGGGCGTTCGCCGGGCAGGAGTTCCCATATCTCCTCGGCGGTGAACGTCAGAATCGGGGCGACCCAGCGGGTCAGGGCCTCGGCCACGTGGTACAGCGCGGTCTGGGCCGAGCGCCGCGCATGCGAGTCCGCCTGGGTGGTGTACTGGCGATCCTTGATCACGTCCAGGTAGAAGCTGCCCAGTTCCACCGAGCAGAAGTTGTGCACGCGCTGGTAGATCTGGTGGAACTGGTAGTCGTCGTAGGCGCGGGTCACTTGTTCCTGCACCTGCAGGGCGCGGGCGACGATCCAGCGATCCAGCGGCAGCAGCTCGTCCAGGGGCAGGGCGTGCTCGGCCGGCTCGAAGCCGTTCAGGTTGCCCAGCAGGAAGCGGGTGGTGTTGCGGATGCGGCGGTAGGCGTCGGCGGTGCGGTCGAGGATGTCCTTGGAGATCGCCATCTCGCCGGAGAAGTCGGTCGCCGCGACCCACAGGCGCAGGATATCTGCCCCCAGCGTGGAGACGACCTCCTGCGGCGCGACCACGTTGCCGCGCGACTTGGACATCTTCTCGCCCTTCTCGTCCACGGTGAAGCCGTGGGTCAGCACCGCCTTGTAGGGCGCCTCGCCGCGCATGGCGACGCTGGTCAGCAGGCTGGACTGGAACCATCCGCGGTGCTGATCCGATCCCTCCAGGAACAGATCCACTGGCAGATCGCCCAGCTCCGGACGCTTCTGGACAACAGTGGAGTGCAATGCCCCCGAGTCGAACCACACATCGAGGGTGTCGTTCAGCTTGATGTAGTCATCCGCCTTGTCGCCCAGCAGTTCTTTCGGATCCAGCTGGAACCAGGCCTCGATGCCGTTCTGCTCAATCCGTTGCGCCACCGCCTCCACCAACTCGGAGGTGTGCGGGTGCAGGCGGTTCGTCTCCTTGTGCACAAAGAATGGGATCGGCACGCCCCAGTTGCGCTGGCGCGAGATGCACCAGTCCGGCCGGTTGACCACCATGCCGTGGATGCGGGCCTGGCCCCAGCTCGGCATCCACCGGGTGTCGGCGATCGCCTTCAGCGCGTCCGCACGCAACTCGGCGCGCTCCATGCTGATGAACCACTGCGGGGTTGCGCGGAAGATGATCGGGGTCTTGTGGCGCCAGCAGTGCGGGTAGCTGTGCTCGAACTTCACCGCCACGATCAGCGCGCCGCGGTCCTTCAGCACGTCGATCACATGGCCGTTGGCCTGATGTACGTTCTCGCCGGCGAAATGAGGGGTGTCCGGCAGGAAGCGGCCGTCCGGGCCCACCGGGTTCTCCACCGGCAGGCTGTACTGCAGCCCCACCGCGTAGTCCTCCTGGCCGTGGCCGGGGGCGGTGTGGACGGCCCCGGTACCGGTCTCGGTGGTCACGTGATCACCCAGGATCAGCGGGACCTGACGTTCCAGGAAAGGATGCTGCAGCATCAGGCCTTCCAGCGCCTGGCCCTTGGCGCGGGCCACGATCTGGCCTTCGCCCAGCGAGTATCGCTTGAGACAGTCCTCGACCAGAGCCTCAGCAAGCAAGATGCGCTCGTGCTCCAGCTCCACCAGGGCGTAATCCAGTTCCGGGTGCAGGGCCACCGCCTGGTTGGCGGGCAATGTCCATGGGGTGGTGGTCCAGGTCACGACGCTGATGGGGCCGCGCGAGCCATCGATGCCGTCGAAGCGACGCAGGAAGTCGATGTCGTCGACCACGCGAAAGCGTACGTCGATTGCCTGCGAAAACTTGTCCTCGTACTCGACCTCGGCCTCGGCCAGCGCCGAGCCGCAGTCCACGCACCAGTGCACCGGCTTCTCGCCCATCTGCACGTGGCCGCGCTTAAAAATGGTGCCCAGCGCGCGGACGGTGTCTGCCTCTACCTGGTAGTCCATGGTCAGGTAGGGATTGTCCCAGTCCCCCAGCACACCGAGGCGCTGGAAGTCCGCGCTCTGGCCATTCACCTGTTCCTGGGCATACTCGCGGCAGGCCTTGCGGAAGGTTGCGGCATCCACGTCGCGGCCGGCCTTGCCCAGCTTCTGCTCCACCTTCAGTTCGATCGGCAGGCCGTGGCAGTCCCAGCCCGGTACGTAGGGCGCGTCAAAGCCGGACAGGGTCCGGCTCTTCACGATCACGTCCTTGAGGATCTTGTTGACCGCATGGCCGACGTGGATCGAGCCGTTAGCGTAGGGCGGACCGTCCGCCAGCACGAAGCGCGGCCGCCCGGCGCAGTATTCGCGCAGGCGCTGGTAGCGATCCTCCGCTTTCCAGGCCTCCAGCCACTCGGGCTCCCGCGTCGCCAGGCCGGCGCGCATCGGGAACGCCGTCTCGGGCAGGTTGAGGGTGTCCTTGTAGGGATTCGGCGGTGCCGGTTTGCGTGCCATGAGCGAGTTCCGGATCGACCCTGTGGGCCGGTTTCAGCTGAATTGCGAGAGTTGGGTTCGGGCGGTTTCGACGTCGCGCGCGATCTGTTCACGCAGCGCCTCCAGACCCTCAAAACGTTGTTCGCCACGCACCTGCGCGACGGGTTCGAAGCAGACGGCCTCGCCATATAGGCCGGGTTGGCCCTGGAGTACGTGGGCCTCCAGGCGCTGTTCGGTACCGGCCACGGTCGGCCGCCAGCCGATGTTCGCGACGGCGGGCAAGGCCTCGCCGGAGGCCCGCCGCAGCCAGCCGGAATATACCCCGCGCAGCGCCAGCGGCCATGGCCCCATACGCAGATTTGCGGTGGGAAAGCCGATCGTCCGCCCGCGTTTGTCGCCATGCGCGACCCGGCCATGCAGGCGGTAGGGTCGCCCCAGCAGCTCCGCCACCTGGGCAAAATCTCCCGCGACGGCGGCGGCGCGGACGCGTGTGCTACTGATGCGGCCCTCGGCGTCGCGCACGGTCGGTGTGGATTCCACCGTGAACCCGTGCTGTGCACCGCCTGCCTGCAGGGTCGACTGATCGCCCTCGCGCCCCCGTCCGAAACGAAAGTCATCGCCGACCAGCACATGTCGGGCGCCGAGGCGGTGATGCAGGACCTCCTCCATGAAGGCCGCGGCTGACAGCTGTGCCAGACGCGCATCGAAGCGTAGAACCCAGACCGTGCCCAGAGCGCTATTGCCCAGGGTGATCAAGCGGTCGCGCAGGCGTTGCAGGCGTCCGGGAGGGGAGGGCGCATGGCTGCGCGCGCCAAAGTATTCGCGCGGCAGCGGCTCGAAGGTCATCAAGAGCGCCGGCGCTTGGCGATCCTGCGCCGCCTCAAGTAGGCGTCCCAGCACAGCCTGATGGCCACGATGCAGACCATCAAAGTTGCCAATGGTCACCACCGCGCCATGAACGCCGGCTGCCTCGAATGCCTTGCTGTCGGCCGGCCCCAGGCCGCGAATGAGCCGCATCGCCCCAATCCCGCGCAAAACCGAAAGTATAACCCGCCCGGGTGGTGACGGGCATCATCGATCCGTGCTCGTCTGTGGCTCGTGCAGCAACAGGTCATGCGGCCGCAGGCCGGCCAGCCACAACGTGGCGGCAAGGGTCGCGGTGCCGGCCAGGATCAGCCCGGTCAGCGCCTGCAGGCGGGTGCGGATGGACCAGTCGGTCCACTGGCCGAACTCCGGCGACAGCCAGACGAGCACGCCGATCATTGCGGCCAGGCCCAGAGGCAGGCCCAGGCGCAGTCGGCGCAGCCCGGGGCCCGGCTGATAGATGCCTTCGCGGATCAGTCCGCGGTGGAGCAACCCGGCGTTGATGTAGGCCGAGGCCGACGTCGCGAGCGCGAGCCCCGCGTGGGCCCCCGGCGTGCCGGAGAGATACCACGGCAGCACGAAGGCCGCGTTCAGCACCATGTTCCAGAGCATGGCGATGATCGCGATCTTGACCGGGGTCTTGGTGTCCTGACGGGCGAAGAAGCCGGGCGCCAGGACCTTGATCAGGATGAAGCCGGGCAGGCCCAGGGCATAGGCGGCCAGGGCCATCGCGCTCATGTAGGTGTCGAACTGGGTGAATGCCTGGTACTGGATGAGTGTCGCCAGGATCGGCACCGCCAGCACCACCAGCCCGACCATAGACGGCAGGGCGACCAGCATGGCCAGACGCAGGGCCCAGTCCAGGGTGCGGTTGAAGGCTGCCGGGTCCGCCAGGTTGTACTGGCGTGCCAGGCGCGGAAGGATCACCGTGCCGATGGCGATGCCGAACAGGGCCAGGGGCAGTTCCACGAAGCGGTCCCCGAAGTACAGCCACGAGATCGAGCCGGCGACCAGGAACGACGCGATCAGGGTGTCCACCAGCAGGTTGATCTGGACGACGGAGGTCCCGAGGATCGCCGGCAGCATCAGCTTGACGATGCGCCGGACCCCTTCGTGGGCGCGGCGGAAACGGGGGCGCGGCAACAGGCCGGCGCGCAGCAGGAACGGGATCTGGAAGGCGAGCTGTAAAGCCCCGGCGATGAACACGCCCCAGGCCAGGGCCACGATCGGCTCGGCGAACATCGGTGCGAGCCATAGCGCGGCCACGATCAGGGACAGGTTCAGGAAGACCGGGGTAAATGCCGGCACCGCGAAGCGCCCGATGCTGTTCAGGATGCCGGCGGCCATCGCGGTGAGCGAGATAAACAGAAGGTAGGGGAAGGTGATGCGCAGCATCTGTGCCGCCAGATCCTGGCGCCCCTCTTCCTGTGTGGCGAGCCCTGGCGCGAACACCCAGATCAGCAAGGGCGCGGCGAGCACACCGATCAGTGTTACGACGGTGACCACGGTCATGAGCGTGCCGGCGGTGTGGTCCAGCAGGTCGCGCAGGGCCTCGCGACCACGTTTCTCGCGGAACTCCGCGAACACCGGGACAAACGCCTGGTTGAAGGCGCCCTCGGCAAACAGGCGACGCAGGAAATTGGGGATGCGGAACGCGACAAAGAAGGCGTCGGTCGAGGCCCCCGCCCCGAAGGTTACCGCCAGCACCATGTCGCGCAGATAGCCCATGATTCGCGAGATCATGGTCATGCCACTGACAACGGCGGTGGAACGGAACAGACGGTTCATCGCGTGCGGGGCCAGCCTTCGGGAAAGCCCCGCAGTGTACTTGAATCACCCGCGCCGGACCGTTGCCTTCGCCACGAAGGCCGCGACGAAGGACCTAGTCAAGAGCGATTTCACCACGAAGCGCACGAAGGCACGAAGAAGGGCAAGGTCAAGGGCGATTGCACCACAGAGGGCACAGAGGACACGGAGAAAAGCAGGGTTCGTTTGGTGGGGGGATGTGGATGAGCGCAGCGAATCGCATCAATCCCAGCGGACGGACCGAAGGCGATGCGTTTCGCATCGCTCACCGCATCCTGCCGCCCCCGAGCCGGTATCCGCATTAGGTCTTTGCAGGTTTCTCCGTGATCTCTGTGTCCTCTGTGGTGAAAATGCCCTTGCCCTTCTTCGTGCCTTCGTGGTGAATACAGGGCGTTAGGCACGAAAAAGGCCGCCCGGAGGCGGCCTTTTCGGACGGTCCAACGAAGGAGCCGTCAGCCTTGGGATGTGGCGCCTTAGATGGCGGTCACTTCCCCGGCGGCCAGGCCCTTGGCGGTTTCCTGGATTTCAAAGGAGACCTTCTGACCTTCGGCCAGGGTCTTGAAACCCGAACCGTTGATCGCGGAGAAATGGACGAACACGTCCTTGCCGCCATCATCGGGGGTGATGAAACCGAAACCCTTGCTCTCGTTGAACCACTTCACAACACCAGTATTCACAACTTGTAACCTCTTCATGTAACAAACAAATGTGTTCGCGGCATGCTGCCAACAGATCAACGGGAGCACTGGTTCAATAACTAGAAACTTCCTAGTGTTGTCGCTCAACCACGAATCACGCTTCCGACTATACGCCGCATCCTGGGCAAAATCCAACACCCCCAAAATGAACTTTTTTTGGCGCTGCAAAGCCGATTTCCCGCACGCCGGTGGGGCAGCCGCGGCTCCACGAGGCAGGGCCAGGTCAAAAGCGGATTGACCACGAAGCGCACGAAGGCACGAAGAAGGGCAAGGTCAAGGGCGATTGCACCACGGAGTGCACAGAGGACGCGGAGAAGGGCGACAAATTTTCAGGGGGGGCAGGATGCGTAGAGCCCAGTGAAACGAATCGGGGGCCGGCCGTTCCACGGGATCGATGCAATTCGCTGCGCTCATCCGCATCCTACCCGCCACAAGGCCATCCCCGGTTTTCTCTGTGACCTCCGTGTCCTCTGTGGTGCGATTGCCCTTGCCCTTCTTCGTGCCTTCGTGCGCTTCGTGGTGACAAAAAGGGGCGACAGATCAGAGCTGGCGGATGTCGACGAAGCTGCCGCGGGTGGTGTGGTGCAGGCGGGGCAGGACGTCGAGGATGGTGCGGGCGGCGTCCTCCGGGGTGGGCATGTCCTGGGTCCCGCGTGCGGCCTTCAGGCGCTGGAGGACCGGGAAGCTTTCGCGGTCGGCCTCGTCGCAGAGGTAATCCTGCATGGCCGTATCGACCAGGCCGGGGGCGAAGGCATTGATGGCTGTCTCGTCCGGAAATTCGTGGGCGTAGAGCTGCATCATCATGTTCAGCGCGGCCTTGGACAGCGAGTACCCGCTCCAACCGGCATGCCCGGAGACCGATGCGCCGGAGGAGATCGCGATGATCTGGCCCACCTGGACATTGCGTTTCAGCAGGGTATCCAGGATGACCTTGTTGGCGAAGGTGTTCACATCCATCAGCAGGCGCAGTTCATCCATCGACGCGTCCTGCATGCGCTGCATATGACCCAGCAGCCCGGCATTGAGCACGACCAGGTCCAGTGCCTCGACGCCTTCCAGCAGCCGTTCCATCGCGGCACCAGTGGCATCGAAGTCGTTCAGGTCCACGCGTTCGTCTGCGCTGATCCCGGCCTCCGGGCAGCCGCGCCGACTCATGCCGCGGACCTGGGCGCCCTGTTCCAGTAGGACTCGGGTCAGCCCAAGGCCGAGCCCGCTGGAATTCCCGGTCACGAGCGCCGAACCAAAACGGCCATCCTGCATGTTGCTCTCCTTCAAGATTTCGAACATCTGAATTGTCTACCACGAAGCGCACGAAGGCACGAAGAAGGGCAAGGGCGGTTGAACCACAGAGGGCACGGAGAAAGGCGACAAATTTTCAGCGGGCAGGATGCGATTCGCGGCGCTCATCAGCTCCTACCCGCTACAAGATCATCCCCGGTTTTCTCCGTGCCCTCCGTGGTGAAAACGCTTTTAACGTGGCCTTTCTTCGTGCCTTCATGCGCTTCGTGGTGAATCAAGGAGGTCTACCCCGGCATGCGGGGGGCGTTCGTGCCACTGGCGTTCGAGGTCGGAGGCGGGCATGGGGCGGCCGAGCAGGAAGCCCTGGACCTCGTCGCAGCCCATTTCGCGCAGGAAGTCGTGCTGCTGAGCCGTCTCTACGCCCTCGGCCAGTACGCGCAACTTCAGGGTTTGGGCGAGCCCGATGATGGCGCGGGTGATGGCCTCGTCGTCGGGATCGTTGCCAATGCCCCAGGTGAATTCGCGGTCGATCTTGAGCGTGGTTAGTGGCAGCCGTCGGAGGTAGCGCAGTGACGACTGGCCGGTGCCGAAGTCGTCGATGGCAATGGATACTCCAAGCTGTACCAGGCGCCGGAGCATCGCCGCGGTCGCATCGATGTCCTCGACCAGCACACTCTCGGTGATCTCGACCTCCAGTCGCGAGGGCTCGACCCCTGCCGCCCCCAGCGTTTCCAGGATGCGTTCCGGCAGGTTCGGATCGGCGAACTGCCGTGCGGAGAGATTGACTGCCAGGCGCAGTGGCGGCAGGCCATGGCGATCCCAATCCGCCAACTGGCGTGTGGCGGTACGCAGCACCCAATCCCCGATCGGCACGATCAAGCCGGTCGCCTCGGCCAGTGGAATGAAATCGCCCGGGGAGATCATGCCGTGCTGCGGGTGCCGCCAGCGGACCAGTGCCTCCACGCCCACGCGTCCACCATCCTGGAGGGCCAACTGGGGTTGATAGTGAAGTTCGAACTGGCCTTCGCGCAGGGCTGTGCGCAGGCCTTGCTCCAGTTCCATTTGCGCTCGTGCCTGGGCGTTCAGCTCCTCGGTGAAGAACCGGAATGTGTTCCCGCCAGCATTCTTGGCCTCGTGCAGGGCGCTGGTCGCGTGGCGCAGCAGGTCGTCCTTGCCCCGGGCATCCTGGGGAAACAGGCTTACGCCCACGCTGCTGGTCGCGACATGTTGTCCATGGCCTATGGCGAAGGGTTCGGAGCAGTGCTGTTGCAGTTCGCGCACGCGTTCGCGCGCCTGGTCGAGGTCGTCCACCCCGGTGAGGACGACGGCGAATTCATCGGCGGCCAGGCGTGCCAGGGTGTCGCGTGGTTGCAGGCGGTTTTGCAGACGATCGGCGAAGGCGCGCAGCAGGGTGTCGCCCGCGTCGTGTCCCAGCGTGCTGTTGATCGAGGTAAAGCGGTCGATGTCCAGTAACAGGACCGCGAGCGACTCGTCCTGGCGATCCGCCTCGTCCAGCGTGGCCCGCAGCCGGGTTCGCAGGCCCGTGCGGTTGGGCAGGCCGGTCAGGGCGTCGAAATTCACCAGCTGGAACAGGGCGTGCTCGGTGCGCTGGCGTTCGGTCAGGTCCTGGTGGATGCCGAGGATGCGGTTGGGCTGGTCGTCGGATCGTTCGCCCTCCGCGAGCATGTAGCGCTCCGCTCCATCCGGCAGGATCAGCCGGTGGCGGATCGAGAAACGGTTCGTCTCGCCATTGGTCAGGCGCAGCAGTGCAAAGGAGAGCGCCGCCCGATCATCCGCGTGAGTGTTTTCCAGCAGGTCCTCTCGGGTCAGGGTTTGCGGCCGGTCGCCCCGGCCGAACAGTGCGCTGGCCTCGGCCGACAACTGGATCTGGTCGGTTGCAGTGTCCAGGTCCCAATGGCCGATGCGCGCGACTCGCTGCGCGGTCAGCAGCCGCTGGTGGCTGTCCTGCAGGGCTTGTTCGGCCCGCATGCGTTCCTGCACCTGATGGGTCAAAAGATCGATGGCCTCGCGCAGGTGTTCCTCGGGTTCCGGTGCGGCATGCGGACGGTCCGCGCGCTGTTCGCGCAGCACTGCAAAACGCCAGGAGGCCTGTGCCTGTCGGCATAGGCCGATGTCGAGCAGTGCGGTCCGTGAAGTGCCGTCGTCGCGCTGGACGGTCACCGGATCGCGCCGGGGTACCCAGGCCTCGGCTCGGGTAGCGGTCTTCAGGCGTTCTTGCAGGTCGAGCGCGGGGTCGACCGGCGACATCAGGGTGCCCAGGTCGCGTTCGTCCAGGCTGCATGTGGTCGCCCCGAACAACCGCTCGGCGGCCGGGTTGGCGTACCACACCCGCCCCTGAGCGTCGAGAAACAGGATCGCCTCGCTCAGGGCGTTGACCAGATCGATCGGGGCGGGGCTTTTCCCGGACTCCAGCGTATAGGTCATACGGAGATATCCCCCTTGTGCTCGGGCATGTCCCGCCAACGGTAGTCGGCTTCGACCAGATTGCCGCTGCCGAGGTGGCGGACGTTTTGGCACAGGCGGGACACCAGTTTCAGCCCGCGCCCCCAGAGCCGGTTCTCGCCGCCACCTTCAATCGCTTCCTGCACCTGTTCGTAGTCGAATCCAGGGCCACTGTCGCGCACGCGGATGCGGATGCAGTGCTGGCCCTCCATGGGGCGGTGGCGCAGGGAAATGCCGATGCGTCCGCGGATGTCTCGCAGGGCCTCGTTGCGCTCGTGGTAGTACTGTTCGAAGCCCTCGACCGTCCCTTTCATGCCCGAGTCCAGGCGCAGGACGCCATGTTCGAAGGCGTTGTTGTACAGCTCGGCGATTACCGTTTGCAGTGCCTCGGCATGGCCGCCCCCCAAATCCGGGAACCATGCCTGCAGTTGATCGCGGGCGGCTTTAACCAGGTCGGTGGTGGCCAGTTGCCGGTCACTGACCTCCAGGGACCAGCGCCGTGTCCCGCGGACAGCGCTCACCTGTGGAGGGTTGCTTTCGGAGACCACGCCGGGACTGCAGTCGATGGTCACCAGCGTCATATCGTCGCCCGGTATCTGGTCGTCACGGTGCTGATCGAGTGCTTGCCGAATACGATCGTAGGCACTGGCGGCGGAGTCGCAGGCCTGACAGTGCTGGTGGATCGCGTCTTCGCCAAAGGCCGTGGCGTCGCGGTTGGTGGCTTCGAGCACCCCGTCACTGACGAGCGCCAGCCAGTCGCCGGGGTTGAGTTCGAACGGGCGGGGAGCGGTATCCAGGTCCAGTTGCTTCAGGATGCCCAGAGGCATCGCCTGAGATTGGATTCGCCTTGCGCGGCTTTCGCGCGTATTGCATAGCCAGCCGTCGGGCATGCCGCCATTCCACAGGCGCACACTGCCACCGTCCGGGGCGAATGTGGCCAGGACCGCACCCATAAACATTGAAGGAGGCAGGAAGTCGTGCAACACGTGGTTGAGCGTGTGCAGTAGCTCCTGGTCATCCACGCCCTCGGCGGTCAACGAATGGAAGGTCTCGCTGACCGGGTAGGTGCCGATCGCGGCACTCAGGCCATGCCCGGTGAAGTCACCAACCAGCACGCGCATGCCGCCATCGGGGGTGAAGCCGGACAGCACCACATCGCCGCTGAAGGTGCTGGCCGCACAATGGTAGACGTTCAGGCGTTCCAGGCCCTGGTTGCGGCGGGTGATCGCGCGGGAGAAAAGCCCTTCGGCGGTTTCCTCCTCCCAGGCCTGGCGGGCCTGGGCGCGCAGCAGTTTCTCGTTGCGCTCGCGCAGCCCGGTGTGGAGATCGCGCAGACGTTCCATCGCATGGATCTTGGCCTTCAGGATGGCCAGGTTCAGTGGCTTGCTGAGAAAGTCATCACCCCCGGATTCGATCCCGCGCAACAGCGAGTTCTCGTCGTCCATTGCGGTGAGGAAGATGATCGGTACGAACTGTTCGCCACTCTCAGCCTTGATAAGGCGGGTTGCCTGGTAGCCGTCGAGCTCCGGCATCATCACGTCCATCAGGACCAGGTCGGGCAGGGCCTCGCGGCAGGCGTCAACAGCCTGTTGTCCAGTATTGGCCTCGCGAGTCCGGTAGCCGGAACCGGCCAGCATCATGCGCAGCAGCCGGCGATTGTGCGGATCGTCGTCGACGATCAGTACCGAACCTTCCCCAGAAATCAGGTCTTCCGAGGATGCGGAACGCGACGAATTTGAAGGCTCGGGGATATCCATGAACTAGGCGATACGGAACAGGCGCCCGAAGTTCGCGATGTCCAGCACCTTGCGCACGCCTTCCGAGGCACCGGCAATGGTGATGTCGGAAAACTCCCCCCCGGCATGTTCGCGCAACAGCAGCAGCATGCCCAGCGCGGAGCTGTCCATGTACTCGGTCTGCGAGAGATCAACGACATAGCGTACGCCGGTCCCCGCGGTTTCGCGGTAGGCGGCACGGAAGGCCTGGTGTTGCTCGAAATCGAAGCGTCCCCGGACGCGGATGCGGACTTCCTTTTGATCGTCGGACACGTGCTGTTCGATGCTCATGTTCGGTTCCTGGTGTTGTGGTGGGGGTGTTGCCCCTTCTAGTTGGATGCGGATCAGGCCATGACCCGGACAGATGTCCCGAAGGTCCTGTACCGGGTGACTGGGGGTTCGACGCTGCGGCGTTAAAACAATTCCACGTCGCCGGCGCCCATGTCCTGCTGATCGACGGCCCGGTGGTAGGACTCCTGGCGGCGTGCGCGCCAGTCACGTACGCGCTCGGCCATGGCCCGGGCATCCTCGGTGGAGTGCGCCTCGTGCAGGATGGCCTGCAGCTCTTGCAGGTGATTCAGGGCCTCCTCCGCGGTGCCCAGGGACTGGCGTGCAATGTCCTCGAACTGGAGGGAGCGTACTGCGGTGGAGACTGCCTGGTTCATGCGCTCGCTCAGTTCGGCCTCCTCGCGGAGGCGCTGGTCCAGATCGTCGCTGGCGCGCTGCGCATAGGCAAATAGCTGGGTAATCCGTTCTTTCTCACTCATGCTGTCGTTCATGTCGCGCGAGGCCATGTCGTGCACCGTGCCATGGACCTTGCGGATGGAATCGCGAGCCCGGTCGATTTGCTTGCGGATGTCGTCGTGGAAGGTGGCCGAGCGCTGGGATAGCGAACGGACCTCTTCGGCTACGACCGAGAAGCCGCGCCCGGCCTCGCCCGCGCGGGCCGCCTCGATACTCGCGTTCAGGGCCAGCAGGTTGGTCTGTCCGGCGATCTCGCCCGCACTGTCCAGTAGTTTGAAGACCCCGTCCATGTGTTCACTCATGTCTTCCATGTGGTGCGCGCTCTCGACACTCTGACGGGAGATCTGAACCAGGGTGTCGATGAACATCTGCAGGGTCTGATCGGACTTCTGGGTGAGTTCGGTAATCACCTGCGTCTGAGTCCAGCCACCGCCGCCCTCGTCGCCGATGTTGTCGGACATCAAATGCATCTGGCGTTCGGTGATCTCGTGCATCTCGTTGAAGCTGGTGCCCAGCTGCTGCACCGCCTCCGCGATCAGGCCGCGCTGGCGGCCGATCTCGGCCTCCAGTTGCTCCAGCTCGAAATTCATTGCCTGTTCCAGCTCGTCCGAGAGTTCGGCTCCGCCGCTTGTTGCGGTGGACCGGAGCGATTGCTGCTCGCTCGCGGCCTGTTCTTCCTGAAGGCGCCGGTAGAGCCCCACGCCGAGGAGGCCCGCCAGCACGGTGAGCGCCAGCGGAGCCAGTACCAAAAGAGGCGGTGAGCGCAGGGCAAAGGCAACCGTGGCTAGAAGCAACAGGGCGATCAGTACGATCACGAGCCCGATCTGGGTGCGAATGTCAGCCAGTCTGGACAGCGGATTTTCCATAACGATTGGCTCCTATTCGCCGGTGGTGGCTTGGGTGCGGTGATCGCGGATAAGGGCCGCGGCGATACCGGACAAGGGCAACACCTGCACCGCCGCGTCGCGCTTGACGGCCTCGCCCGGCATACCCCAGACAAGGCTGGTGGCCTCGTCCTGGGCAATGGTGTGGGCGCCCGCCTCGCGCAGGGCGAGCAGACCCTCCGCACCGTCGTCGCCCATGCCGGTCAGCAGGGCGGCGACCACGTTGGCCCCTGCCTGTTCTGCCGCGGAGCGGAACAGTACGTCCACGCTCGGTCGGTGACGATTGACCGCAGCGGTGGTGTCCAGGCGGCAGACGTAGCGGGCGCCATCCCGCGCCAGACGCAGGTGGTAGTCGGTCCCGGGCGCCACATAGGCGTGCCCCGGCATTACGATATCGCCATCCTCGGCCTCCTTCACCGAGAGCGCGGTGTTGCGGTCCATGCGTTCGGCGAAGGCCTGACTGAAGCCGGCCGGGATGTGCTGGGTGATCAGGATGCCGGGCGCATCCGGGGGTAATGCCACCAGGACCTCGCGCAGGGCCTCGGTGCCGCCGGTGGAGGCGCCGAGCACGATCACGCGGTCGGTGGTCTTCAGGCGACTGCCTGCGCTGGCCAGGCGCCGGGGTGCCGCCGGCGTGGCGCTACGGGCCTGCAGACGGATACGGGCTGCCGAGCGGATCTTTTCGATCAGTACGTCGCTGTATTCCTGCAGGGCGTGCGAGACGTCCACCTTCGGTTTGGTGACAAAGTCCACCGCCCCGACCTCCAGCGCCTCCAGGGTGACTTCGGCGCCCGCCTCGGTCAGGGAGGAAACCATGACCACCGGCATCGGGCGCAGCCGCATCAGATTGCGCAGGAAGGTGATGCCGTCCATCTTTGGCATCTCGACATCCAGGGTCAGCACATCCGGATCCAGCTGCTTGATCTTCTCGCGCGCATCGAACGGGTCGATGGCGGCCCCGACCACTTCGATGCCGGGATCCGCGGACAGGATCTCGGTCAGCAGTTTCCGGATCAGGGCGGAGTCATCCACCACCAGGACCCGCACGGGCGATCGGTTGGTCATCTAGAACAGCTCCACGTCGCCGGCCACCGGATCATTCTCCAGACGGCGACGGTAGTCCTGCTCGCGTTCGAGCAGGGTGTTGTTATGTAGCGATACAAGCTTCTTCACCCGCGCCCGTCCCGAGGCGGGAAAGAACACCACCTTGCGGGGCCAGGGGCCACCTACGTCTTCGGCGACCAGGGTTAGTCCCTCGTCGCGCAGGAACTGCCGCATGAAGGCGATGTTGCGCGCGCCGACGTCGCTCATGCCGGCCATGACCCGGCCACCGCCGAACACCTTGATATGCAGATCGTCGCGCGGCGCACCGAGCTTGAGCAGTTCGTTGATCAGAAACTCCATCGCATAGGTTCCGTAGCGCGTAGCGCTGGAGGTAACCGGTCCCCAACCGCGATCGCGGTCGCCATCGGGCAGCATGAAGTGGTTCATACCCCCGATACCCGTACTCGGTGACCAGACGCAGGCCGATACGCAGGAGCCCAGTACGGTGGTGATCAGCTCGGTCGGGGCGACGGATACGTAGGCCTCTCCCGGCAACAATTTGGCCGCCGGGGCTGCGTGCAGGCGATCCCAGTAGCGGTTGATATGTGCGAAGGCATGATCGTGCAGCGCCGGCAGGGCAGACATCAGGCGGCCCTCCGGTACACGGTCTGTTCCAGCAAGCGGAATTCCTCTGTCACGCGAAACAGCGACTCGGAATGCCCGATGACGAGGTAACCCTCCGGACGCAGGACCTTCGCAAACCGCTCCACCAACTGCTTCTGGGTCGGCTTGTCGAAATAGATCAGCGTGTTGCGGCAGAAGATCACGTCCAGCGGCCCCTTGATCGGCCATGGGTCGAACAGGTTCAGCTGGCGGAAGTGGACCATCGAGCGCAGTTCGTCACGGATCTTGACCTTGCCCTCGTTGGCGCCCTTCCCGCGCAGCAACCAGCGCTGTTGGCGTCCACTCGGGATGCCGGTGACCCGGTTGGCGTCATACACACCGGCATCGGCATGGGCCACAACGCGCGAGTCAATATCGGTGGCCAGGATGCGCACGTCATCCGGTGACGGCAGGGCCTCGGCCAGGGTCATCGCAATCGAGTAGGGCTCCTCGCCCGTGGAGCAGCCGGCGGACCAGACCTTGAGGGGGCCCGTGCGTGGCAGTCGCCCCAGTTCGTCCAGCACAGGACCGGCCAGCATCTCGAAGTGATGGGCCTCGCGGAAGAAGGCGGTGAGGTTGGTGGTCAGCGCGTTGATGAACTCCTCGGCCTCACCCTCGTCGCCGTCCTCCACTCGATCCAGGTAATGCTCGAAGGAGTCCATGCCGAGCACCCGAAGCCGACGCGAGAGCCGGCTGAAGACCAGCTCGTGCTTGCTCGCGTTCAGCATGATCCCGGTGCGCTCCTGGGTCAGTTGTGCAACACGCCGGAAATCGCGTTCGGTCAGGCGCTCGGAGGCGGCCATCTAGCATCGCTCCCCCACTCAGAACTCCTCCCATTCTTCGCTGGACTCCTGGCGCGAAGGCGCCGGGGCTGGGCGGGCGGGCGCATTGCCGCCGGCCGAAGCCGGGCGTTTCAGGGCGCCTGGGCCTTTGGATTGTTGTGATGCACTGCCACTGGCCTTCGGCTTCTGCATCACCTGGCGGGCGGCGGTCGCCTGCTCGCTCTTGAAGAAGCTCATCATGTCCAGCAGCTCGCGGGATTGGTCGTCCAGCGATTCGCTGGCGGCCGCAGCCTCTTCGACCAGGGCCGCATTCTGCTGGGTAACCTCGTCGAGCTGAGTCACGGCCTTGTTGATCTCGTCGAGCCCGGTGGACTGCTCTTCGCTGGCCGCGGCGATCTCGGCGATGATGTCGCTGACCTTCTTCACCGAGTCGACAATCTCTTCCAGCGCCTTGCCGGAGTTGTCGACCAGCTTTGAGCCTTCGCCGATGCGTTCCACCGAGTCGTTGATCAGGGTCTTGATCTCCTTGGCGGCCTGGGCGCTGCGCTGGGCCAGGTTGCGGACCTCGGTGGCGACCACGGCAAAGCCGCGGCCCTGTTCCCCGGCTCGTGCAGCCTCGACGGCAGCATTGAGTGCCAGCAGATTGGTCTGGAAGGCGATCTCGTCGATGACACCGATGATGTCGGCGATCTTTTTCGACGACTGGTTGATGTCGCCCATCGCGGTCACGGCCTTGTCGACCACCTCGCCCCCTTCCTGGGCCTTGTCGCGCGCGGCGCTGGCGAGCTGATTGGCCTGGCGGGCGTTGTCCGCGTTGGACTTGACCGTGGAGGTCATCTCTTCCATTGACGAGGCGGTCTCCTCCAGCGAGGAGGCCTGTTCCTCGGTGCGCTGGGACAGGTCGGTATTGCCCTGAGCGATCTCGGCCGAGGCCGAGCGAACGTTGCCGGCGCCCTCGAGGATCTGCCCGACCAGCTGGTCGAGGTTGTCCAGCGAGGTATGGATGGCGTCGCGGAACTCGCCGAACTCGCCGCGGAATTCGCCTTCCATGCGGACGCTCAGATCCCCTTCCGCCATGGCCTGCATGACGCGGGATCCCTCCCGAACGGGGGGCACGACAGCATCTAGCAGTTCGTTGACGCTTTCCGCGACGCTTTGGGTGAACCCGCTGTAGCGCTCGGCCTCGAGACGTTCACCCAGCTTGCCGCTTGCGGCGTCGCGGATCAGTGCGTCGATCTCGGCCTCTGCGGTTCGCATCTCGGTGACATCCCGCCACTCCAGCATGTTGCCGGCGTAATTGCCTTCGTCGTCGATGATCGCGGTCGCGTTAATCCAGAAGCGCAGGTCGCCCAGGCTGATTTCGGTTTCGTACGGCAGCCTGGACGGGTCCTTCAGGATGGAATGCTGATGCGACGGGACCGAGTGAAACTGGTCAATCGACTGGCCCACCATGTTGTATGGGTCGAAGCCTGGAAACGCCTTGGTGAAGGCCTCGCGGTGTTTCTGGAACATCGCGGTCAGGGCGGCGTTGGAGAATGTGATGGTCATGTTCTCGTCACACATCATGAGCGAGGAAGAGGCGCCGTTGATCGCGGCCGCAAAGCGTGCGCGCTCGCGGTCCGCCTCGTTCCATTCCGTCACGTCTTGCCACTCGACCATGCTGCCGATGATCCTGCCGTCGTCATCGGTGATCCCGGACGCCTGCAGCTTGAATTCGAGTCCACCGACCTCGATCTCGGCGGTGTAGGGCATGCGTGCCGGGTTCGACAGGATGGCGCGCTGATGCGACGGATCCTTGTGGAACTGGTCGATCGACTGTCCCACGAGGTTGTCCGGATCGAAGCTCGGGAAGTGCTGCTGCAGAATGTGGCGGCGTTTGCGCAGCAGGCTGACGACCGCCTCGTTGGCGTAGATGATGTTCATGTCGTCGTCGCACATCATCACCGCCATTTGCGAACCCTCGCAGGCGGCACGCATGAAGCGGCCGTCCATCATCTCGTTCGGGTCGATTTCTGCGGCGTCGGTTTGCGGATTGGCGGCCATGGGGGTGTCCTCGCTTGGCTTGTTCGTATGGCGCGCGGCCGAGGTGCGGCGGCGGGCGGGTTTGTTGGTTTTCGGCGTCTCGGTTTTCGGGCCGGACCGGGGTTCGGGGGCGGCTTCGTCCGAAGCCGGGCGCTCGCTCGAGGCCTCGTCGGAGCCCGATTCGCGGGCCGTGCCGGATGGGTTCATCCAGCCCAGCGGGTCGTTGCCCAGCTTGTTGCGTTTGCGTGTGGTCATGGCCCGTGTTCTCCCTGGCTCGCGGCTCAGGCGTGTGCCGCCGTCGGGCGGGTGTTGGTTTGTGCGCCGGCCGCGACCAGGTCGGCGGCCAGTTGCTGGAAGTCCGCGGCCGCACGGTGGCGCGGCTGGTACTCGAAAATCGTCTGCCCGAAGCTCGGGCTTTCGGCTAGCACGACCGTCTCCCGGATCGCGGTGGGCAATAGCTGGTCCGCAAAGTGTTTTTCGATTCGTTCGCGCACTTCGCGGGCATGCCGGCGCTGCTCCACAAAACGCGACAGCACGATCCACTTCTTGCGGTACTGCCCCAGGCGTTGTTCGATCCCCTGCAGGATGCGCATCAGTCGCGAGAGCCCGTTCAGGGACAGGAAGTCCCCGGCCACCGGGATCAGTACTTCGTCTGCGGCGATGATCGCGTTCATCCCCAGCAGTCCGGCCGAGGGCGGGCAATCGATCAGCACGAAGTCGAACTTGTGGCGCAGCGGCTCCAGGGCGCGCTGCAGCCGCCAGCCGCGTTCGGCACCACCGGTTTCGAGGTTCTCCACTTCTTGCAGGTGCTGGCCGGCGGCGACGATCTGCAGCCCATTCCCGGCCTCGCTGAAGGCGTCTTCCAGACGTGCGTCGCCATGCATCACCCGGTCGAGCCCGGCCGGGTCTTCCAGGCCGAATGCCATGCTCAGGTGGCCCTGCGGATCGGCATCGATCGCCAGCACGCGCTGCCCGGCGAGGGCTAGGGCGTGTGACAGGTTCAGGGTCACAGTAGTCTTGCCGACCCCGCCCTTCTGGTTGATCACCGCAATCGTCCGCATCGTCTCGTTCGGCCGCCGGCGTTACGCCGTGGCACCCGCCTCGATGGCATCGGCGGAGGCGATCAGCCCCGGCCCCAGCAGGGTGTCGATGTCCAGCACCAGGATCATCTGTTCTTCCACGGTGGCGAGGCCTCGCACGAAGTCGATCCCGATCCGTGTGCCGAAATCGGGGGCAGGCTGCAGGTCGCCATCCGGGATGCTGTACACCTCGGAGACGGCGTCCACGACCATGCCCATCACGCGTTCACGGTCGTCGTTGATCACTCGCAGCATGATCACCACGGTGGTTGGTCCGTATTCCATCGGCTCCATGCCGAAGCGCCGCCGCATGTCGATGATCGGCACGATCATGCCGCGTACGTTGATCACGCCCCGGATGTAGTCCGGGGTGTTGGGCAGAGGAGTGGGGCGTTCCCAGCCCTTGATCTCCTGCACCCGCAGGATGTCCACGCCGTATTCCTCCTCGGCCAGGATGAAGGTCAGGTACTGGTCCTCGCCGGCGGCGGCCGGGTCCTGGATGCTTTGTGTTGCGTCGTTTGCCATGCTTTTTGGCTCCTTGTCAGGCCGCGCGGGTATCGCGACCGGCGGCCATTCGCGCGATCCCGGCGACATCCAGGATCAGGGCCACCTGGCCGTCTCCGAGGATGGTCGCGCCGGCGGTGCCGGGGACCTTGCGGAAATTGGTTTCCAGCGTCTTGATCACCACCTGCTGCTGACCGAGCAGGTCATCCACTCGCAGGGCCACGCGCTGGTCGTCTGCCTCGGCCACCACCAGCAGAGCGCGCTCCGGCAGCGGGCTGGGCTCGGCCCGGCCGAACAGCGCGGCCAGGTCGACGATGGGGATGTATTCGTCCCGCAGCCGGTACAGCGGTAGTTTGCCGAAGGCCTGCTTGACGCTTTCCGGGAGGGTCTGCAGCGACTCGACGATCGCGATCAGCGGGATCACGAAGGTCTCGTCGCCGATCTTCAGCAGCTGGCCGTCCATGATCGACAGCGTCAGCGGCAGGCGAATGGTCAGGCGCGAACCCTTGCCGGGCTCGGATTCCAGTTCGATGTTCCCGCCAAGGCCGCGGATATTCTTCTTCACCACGTCCATGCCGACGCCGCGGCCGGACAGATCGCTGACCTGGTCCGCGGTGGACAGCCCCGGTTCGAAAATCAGTTGCAGGATCTCGTGGCGGTCCAGTGGTTGATTGGCGCCGACGATCCCGGCGTCACGGGCCTTGGCCAGGATGCGGTCGGCATCCATGCCCTTGCCGTCGTCGCGGATCTCGATGACTACGTTGCCGCCGCGGTGGTAGGCCTCCAGGCTGACCTGGCCGGTCTCCGGCTTACCCGCCGCCGCGCGCTCGTCGGGCATCTCGATGCCGTGATCCACTGCGTTGCGCACCAGGTGCACCAGCGGATCGCCCAGGTGCTCCATCACCGTCTTGTCGATCTCGGTGTATTCGCCCTTCAGGGTCAGTTCGATCTGCTTGCCGAGCTGCCCCGAGATGTCATGCACCAGGCGGGGGAAGCGGTTGAAGATCTGTGCGATGGGCACCATACGGATGCCCATGACGCTCTCCTGCAGCTCGCGCGTGTTGCGTTCCAGGTCGGCCAGGCCGTTGCGCAGGCGCTCGATTTGCGCCGCCACCTGCGACGGGTCCTCCTCGAGCTGCTCGCTGATGTCCGTCAACATGGACTGGGTGATCACCAGCTCGCCCACCATGTCGATCAGGGCGTCGATCTTGCCGGTATTCACCCGCATGGAGCTGGATTCCGCGTTGCGGTTGCCGCCTCCGCTCGCCTTTTGTGCAGGCTCTGGTCTGGTGTCGTCCGTGGCGGCGGGGCCCTCGGGCTCCGGTTCGGGTGATTGGCGCGGTGTGTCGGCGCCTGCCTCGAGAGGTTCGATGATCAGATCGCATTCGTCCTCGACCCATTCGAAGACTTCCTCGATCTGGTCACGGCTCGCGTCGCCCTCCAGTTCGAGGGTCCAGGCCAGGTAGCAGTCCTCCGGATCGAAGGCCTCCGCGCTGACCGGCAGCCGGTCGGTTTCGCAGTGAATGGCCAGCCGACCCAGTTCTTCCAGTACCTCGAACATGCGGAGCGGGTCGTTCCCGGTGCGCATCAGGTCGGCGTGGGGAGTGAAACGGATCCGCCAGCCGTTCGGGCCGGAGCCACCGCCCGACTCGTCGCCATCAGAGCCGCCACCATTGCCGGCCCCGCCACCGCTCATGGAGCCGTCCGCGGGCGGGACATCCCCCAGATGGGCCTCGATCAGGGTGCGCACCTCGGCCACTTCGGCGGCATCGGCCTCGCCGCCGTCGCGGGCGGCATGCAGCTGGGCGCGCAGGGTGTCCACCGCGCGCAGCAGCAGGTTCACGGTCTCCGGCGCGGCCTCCTGTTCGCCGTTGCGCATCCGGTCCAGAAGCGTCTCGACGCCGTGGGTGAACTCGGAGATCGCACCGAACCCGAAGGTCCCAGCCCCACCCTTGATCGAATGGGCGCAGCGGAAGATCGTGTTCAGCGTCTCCGGATCGCCGCCGTCGAGCGCCAGGAGTTCGGTCTCCATGCGCTCCAGCCCCTCGAAACTCTCTTCGAGAAAGGCATCGACGAACTGGGCCATGTCGATCGACATGACTAGCGCAGCACCCGGTTCACGGTGTTCATTAGCTGGTCGGGGTCGAACGGCTTGACTAGCCAGCCGGTGGCGCCGGCTGCCTTGCCTTCCTGCTTCTTCTCCGGCCCGGCCTCGGTGGTCAGCACCAGGATGGGGGTGAACTTGTAGTCCCCCAACTTGCGCAGCTCACGGGTCAGCTGCAGCCCGTCCATGCCCGGCATGTTTACGTCGGTGATCACCAGGTCCGCCTTCGTCCCCTGGGCCTTGCTCAGCCCGTCGTTGCCGTCGCGCCCCTCGGTGACCTCGTGTCCGGCCTGCTTGAGGGTGAATGCGACCATCTGGCGCATCGAGGCGGAATCGTCCACCACCAGAACCTTAGCCATTGTTTTCTCCTGAATCGGTATCGTGTTCCTGCCCCGTACTGGCAACGGTCCCGTCCACGCCGAGCGCCTGGAAGGCTTGTGCGAAGACAGCGCTTGCGCCGTCGATTGAAAAGACTTGCGCATGGCATTTCGCGGTATGGCGCGCCATCAGCAGCACCTGTACACCGGCGGCGTCGATATCGGCCACGCCCGCCGCGTCCACCTGAAGGCCCTCGCCGGCATCCAGCGCCACGCGCAGCTCCTGCCAGCAGGCCGTCGCGGTGTCGATGCGCAGGCGTTCGGGCAGCGCTATGGTGGTCATCGTCGTTACCTTTCCGTGAATTCGTTCACACTGTACAGGATCTGTACAGATATTTCTCTGCTCTTCGCAAAAACTTGTACGGCTGCGGGTGGGAAAACTTGAGGACGGATTCACCTGGAAACGCGGGCAGTGCGCTGGACTTTCGTCGCGCCAGTGTGACCAGATGCCGTTTGCGCCCTCGCAAGCCCGCTTTTTCCATGCAACCTTCGACCCCGGTGAGATGCTGAGATGGAGGCCCGTTCGCTCTACCGACTACCGGCCGACCCGGCGGCCCGGCAGGCCGCCGCGGCCTGGCTCCGGACCGCGGCAGCCCGAGGGCCGGTGCTCTGGGTGGGGCAGCACGTGCCCGACGGCCTGCCGCACGTGGCGCCCGCACAGGCCGGACACTGGCTGGGGCGCGAAGTGCAGGCCCTGGTGTTCGAGGCCGGGGACCCGCTCCACGTGGACGCACTGGTCACGGCGGCCGGGTTGTTGCGGGGCGGTGGTGTCCTGGTGATCCTCGGCGGTGTGACCGGTGATGGCGCATTCGCCCGGCGCTGGCGGGCGGCACTGGCCGAACCCTGGATTCAGGCGCCCGCATTGGCGGAGGGGTTGCCCGAGGTGCCGGCCCGTCCGGCACCCGCCTTTGCGTGGACGCCGGATCAGGCTGCGGCGCTGGATCGTCTCGCACATCCTGGGGCCGACGAATGCCTGGCGCTGATCGCCCCGCGCGGTCGCGGCAAGTCGACCCTCCTGGGCGAGTTCCTCGGCGGCACACTCCGACACGGCGGGCCCGCGATCACGTTGACGGCCCCGAGTCCGCGAGCCGTGGACGCCCTGCTGGCGCGTGCCCGCCAGTGGATCGACACGCCGGAACACCTCTACCGGGCACCCGACGGGTTGCTGGTGGCGCCCGAGCCCGTGGATACCCTGATCATCGACGAGGCGGCGAACTTGCCGGTGGAACGCCTGTTGCGTCTGGCCCGGCGCGCCCGCCGCCTGGTGTTGTCGACCACGACGGGTGGGTTCGAGGGTAGCGGACAGGGCTTCCGTCTGCGCGCGCTGCCGACCCTGGAGGCGGCGGGTTTCCGGGTGCGCGTGCAGGCCATGGCGACCCCGGTGCGCTGGGCGCCGGGAGATCCGCTGGAAGACTGGCTCAATCGGCTGTTCCTGCTGGAGGCGGAAAGCACGACCCCGGCCGCGCAGGCCGTCCGCCTGCGCTGGACGATCGGGGCGGCCCTGGCGAACTTGCCGCAGACTCTGGAGGCCGTGACGGGCCTGCTGGCGGATGCGCACTACCGTACCCGTCCGTCCGATCTGCTGCGCTGGCTGGAGGATCCCGGCGTGCGCGTACTGTGCCTGGAGGGCGTAACGGACGGGGCGCTGTTCGGCGTCGTACTGATTCAGGAGGAACCTGGCCTCGAGCCGGCCCTGGCCGAGGGGGTGTGGGCGGGCGAGCGCCGTCCTCAGGGCCAGTTTCTGCCCTGCACGCTGGCTGCCCTGGGGGGCTACGAACTGGCAGCGCAGCGCGTGTGGCGCATCCAGCGTATCGCGGTACATCCGCGCTGGCAGGGGCGGGGACTGGGTGGCCGCCTGTTGCGGGCGATCCCGGATCGGGCCGTTGCCGAAGGGGTGGTGTTGCTGGGCGCGAGCTTCGGGCTGCAGCCCGCGTTGCTGCGGCTCTGGCAGCGGGCGGGCTACGACCTGGTGCGCGTGGGCATCCAGCCGGACGCGGCCAGTGGTCAGGTCAGCGGCGTGGTCCTGCGCGCACTCCGTCCGGCCACGGCCTCCGATCTGCGGTCGATTCAGCGCGCCTTCCGGCGCGACTGGCCGGTCTGGCACTCACGCTTCCTGCCCGCACCCACCGCTGCCATGGTGGGTGCGGGCCTCGAGGAAACGCCCCGTTCGCTGGTGGCGGCCGACCCGGCCACCGATCTCGTGGAGGTCCGAGCCTTTGCACGCCGTGCGCGGCCGCTGGAGTGGGCGTTGCCGGCCTTGCTGCGGCAGCTGGAGGCGGCCCCGCCGGCCGATCCGGAAGGCCGCCTGTTGGCGGCGAGCCTGGCCGCGCCTGTCGACTGGCCGCGGCTGGCCCGCGAGCTCGGGGTGTCCGGGCGGCGCGGCGTCACCCGCAGGCTGCGCCGCGCCGCCCAGGTCTGGCTGGAAGCCCGTGGGCTGTAGCCCGTAGCCCGGATCAGAGTCGGAACTGGGCCAGGGCCTGCTGGATCTCCTTTTCCACCTGCTTGAGCTCGTCGGAGGCGGCACTGACGCGGTCGGCGGTGTTAGCCGACTGATCCGCTCCGTCGGAGATCTGCACGATGTTTCGGTTGATGTCCTCGACCACCGTGCTCTGCTGACGCGAGGCGACCGCGATTTGCTCGGTCATTTCCACAATGGTGGTGACCGACTGGCGGATCTGCTGTAGAGCACCGTTGACCTCGGCGGTATGCTCCATGGTCATTTCGGCCTCTTCCTGACCCTGTTCCATGGCCTTCACGGCACTGGTCGTGGCGGTCTGCAGGCGCGAGATCATGGTCTCGATCTCGTCGGTGGATTCCTGTGTGCGGGTGGCCAGCTTGCGGACCTCGTCGGCGACCACCGCGAAGCCACGGCCATGCTCGCCGGCGCGGGCGGCCTCGATGGCGGCGTTCAGGGCCAGCAGGTTGGTCTGCTCGGCCACGCCGCGGATCACCTCGAGGATGGTCCCGATTTGCTTGGAGTCCTCGCCCAGCTTGGAGACGGTGCCGGCGGCCTCCTCGACGGTGCCGAGCAGCGAGGCCATGGATTCGACGTTCTTCTCCATGACTTCGGAGCCGTTGTTCACCGCATCCCCGGCTTCCTGGCCGGCCTGGGAGGTCGCGTCGGTGTTGCGTGCGATCTCCTCGGCGCTGCTTTGCAGTTCGTTGATCGCGGTGGCGACGCGCTCGGTTTCGTCGCGCTGGCGCGAGACCGCTTCACGGGCCCCGTAGGCCTCCTGGTTCAGGTTCTCGGTGGCGCGGTTGAGCGTCTCGGTGCTGCCGCGCGCATGACCGATGGCCTGGGCGATCTTGTCGGTGAAGCGGTTAAAGGCACGGCCTAGCTGCGCGGTCTCGATCAGCCCGTTCTCGTCCAGGCGGCGGCTCAGGTCGCCATCGCCGTCGGCGATCTCCTCGAGCGCCGCCGTAGAGTGGGCCAGGGCGCGCCGCACGACCAGGATAATGAACACAGCACCGGCGACACCCAGGATGACACCAATCAGGGCCAGCACTGCCTGGGTGGTCTGGGTGGCGCCCATGGTCGCCGTCAGGCCGCTGGCAGACTGTTCGGCGCGTTCGGTGATGCGCTCGCTGAGCCCACGCAGTTCGTCGCGAGCCTCGAAAATAACCGGGCCGACTTCGGTGCGGATCAGATAGGCATCCTGCAAGGCACGCTCGCTGCCGTGGATTTCCACGATCTCCTGGATGGCGTCATCCAACGTGTTCAGGAGGCCCTCGAAATCCTCGACCGCGATCTGCTGTTCGAAATCGAGCTCTTCCATCTGTTCGGTCAGGCGTGCGAGTACGTCATGGGTCTGACCCAGGTACAGGCGCAGGTTCTGCTCAAAGGAAGAATCCCGGAAGGCGATGAAGCCTCGCAGGTTGGACGTAATCTGCAGCAGGTTGGTGCGTAGGGTGTAGAACTCGTCCAGGCGCTCGAAGGAGCGTTGGAAGCGCGGACGCGCCATTTCCTCGTTGATCATTGTGCTGGTCAACTGGGTCATCTGGATCGTCGCCGGGTTGGCTCGGGCGTTGGCTACGCCCTGAGCCGGCATGTTCTCGGACACGTCTTCCGCAATCTCGATCATGCGGTCTTGCTGGGAGGTAAAGGCATCGATACTGGCGCGTACCCGTCTGGCCGACTGGCTCAGTTCCTCGGAGCCCTCAACAACAGGATCCTGGCTCAGCGCGCTCATTGCCTGATCCAGTTGTTCCATGGCGTGCAGCCAGGCATCGCGGTGCTCGGCTTCCTCGCTCATCAGATAGAAGCCGAGCGAGGCGGCACTCTCCTGTAGCAACTGTTCGACCTGATTGACCCGGGCCACGGCTGGATAATCGGACTGAGTAAGCTCGGCGACCCCTTGGCTCCCAACATTCAGGGCGCGCAGGGAGAGCAAGGAATTGATAATCAGGATCGCGACGACCAGCCCGAAGCCGGCGATCAGCAGTCCCCGAATGGAGAATTTGTCCAACATGCGATGACTCCTTCAGCGCGCCTGTTCAGTCGGCGCTTCGCAAATACGGCCGCGGTCTTGCGGACCTCGTGCCTGGAAGGTGCTTGTTCTACCCCTGTTACGGCAGCCGGTGGCGAGAGTTGAGCCGTCCGCTGACGTTCTGTGCTGTTGGCGCTTCGTGTACGTGGTGACGCGTGATGCATCAGTCGGATTCCAGTTGCTCCCAGCGTTCATAGCAGACTGCCAATTCCGACTCCACTTCTTCGAGCCGCGCTTGCAGTTTGCGCATGCGCTCCCCGTCGCGCAGTGTCTCCGGTTCGGTCATGGCGGTGGTCAGGCTGACCTGCTCTCCCTCAAGGCTCTCGATGTGTGCTGGCAGGGCCTCCAGCTCGCGCGCGTCCTTGTAGGATAACTTGCGTGGTGCAGCCGGTTCCGGCGCGGCCGGTGGCGGGTTGGCTGGCGCCTCTTTGGCGGCGTCAGGCGGGGCCTCGGTGGTTCGGCCTGCTTCGCTCTCCAGTAGGCGTCGGGTGACCCGTTCCGGTAGGTCGGTCCAGCCGCCGACGAACTCCTCGACCGTGCCGTCCCCGGGCAGCACGAGGGTGGACGTCGCGACGTTGTCCAGGAACGAACGATCGTGGCTGACCACAATCACGGTACCCGTGTATTCGATCAGTAGCTGTTCCAGGAGCTCGAGGGTCTCGACGTCCAGGTCGTTGGTGGGCTCGTCCAGTACCAGCAGGTTCGCCGGGCGCAGGAAGAGCTTGGCCAACAGCAGACGGTTGCGCTCGCCCCCGGACAGCGCCGATACCGGTTGTCGCGCTCGTGCCGGCGGAAACAAGAAGTCTTCCAGGTAGGAAAGGATGTGGCGGCTCTCGCCATTGACCATCACACGGTCGCGTCCTTCGCTAACTGCGTCCTGCACTGTAGTGGCTTCGTCCAGGCGGGCCCGGGCTTGATCGAAGTAGGCGATCTCCAGCTGGGTGCCCAGCTTGACGCTTCCCGCGAGTGGCTCCAACTGACCGAGTAGTCCCCGCAGTAAAGTGGTCTTGCCCGCGCCGTTTGGACCGACAATGCCCAGGGCATCTCCGCGTTGCAGCAACAGATTCACGTCCCGAACGATCGGGTGGTCGTAGCCAAAGTCCGCGTGCTCGGCCTCGATCACCAGACGCCCTGATCGTTGTTCGGGGCTTAGCTTCATCTTGACCTGGCCACTGCGTTCGCGGCGTTCTGCGCGTTTGCGGCGCAGCGCCTGCAGTGCACGAACGCGGCCTTCGTTGCGAGTGCGCCGCGCCTTGATGCCCTGGCGTACCCAGTTTTCTTCCTGTGCCAGCTTGCGGTCGAACTCGGCACGCTGGGTGGCCTCGGTCTCCAGGCGTTCGGCCTGACGCTGACGGAACGCCTCGATGGTCGGTGGGTGTTCGTAGATCTGGCCGCGATCCAGTTCCAGGATGCGGGTGGCGACGCTTTCCATGAACTGCCGGTCATGGCTGATGAACACCACCGTCAGTCCGCTCTCGACCAGGAACTCTTCCAGCCATCGGATAGCGGCCACATCCAGGTGGTTGGTGGGTTCGTCCAGCAGCAGGAGTTGCGGTCGCTGCACCAGTTCGCGTGCCAGCCAGACGCGGCGCTTGAGACCGCCAGACAGCGCCGCGAACTGAGCCTCGGGATCCAGGCTCAGACGCGAGATCGTCGTCTCGACCCGGTTCTGCAGGCTCCAGCCATCGATCGCGTCCAGTTGCGATTGCACGGGCCCCATTTTGTCCAGGGCCTCCATATCGCCGGCCGCGGCGGCCTGGCTGAGATGGTGAAAGCGCTCCAGTAGGCGGCCGGCCTCGCCCAACCCTTCGGCGACGACATCAAACACCGTTCCTTCGATCCCAGGTGGTAGTTCCTGGGTCAGATAGGCAGTGGTCAGCCCGTCCTGGCGAGTGAGTTCGCCGGAATCGGCTTGGGCATCGCCGTTGATCACCTTGAGCAGGGTGGATTTGCCCTCGCCGTTGCGGCCGGCGACGGCCACGCGCTCGCCTGGTTCCAGGCTCATGTTGACGCCGTCGAGCAGGGCAGCCATGCCGTAGGCCAGGTGGATGTTGCGCAGGGTGAGCAGTGCCATTCGAGTTCCGGTCGCGAGCGAGTATTGTAGCGGGCGCCAAGACTATCACCTTGGCGTGTTGCGGCGTGCGGGTGGGTGGCTTCGCCCAGCCGCCTGCCTTATTGTGGCTGGTCTTGGATTGGGCTCCGTGTTTACGGTGCCTTCGGTTCGCCGCCTGCCTCGTGATGGCTGGTCCTGGTTCGTCCTCGGGCGTTTACGGTGCCTCCGGTCCGCATACTGCCGAGCGCTGACTCGCCAGCGCGCCGCGAGGTCCTTTCTTGCTTGCCCAAGAAAGGACCCAAAGAAGGGCACCCGGATTTCGCCCGGGAACCTTGCTCCAGGGTTCTCGGGCCGGCGGCGCTGAACTCGCTACGCTCAGACATCCAGCGCCTTCTCCCGGCCCGAGAACCCTTCCGCAAGGGGCTCCATACGGGGGAGGAAGGTCAAGACAGGAGGTATTCCGACCCCGCGACACAACAACGGCCCTGCCGCCTGCAAGCCCCCAGCGCCCGCTTGCGGGCGCGGCACGCAACGGCCAAAGGCCGAGCGTGCCCAAGATGTCCGAAAGCCTAGCCATCATCTACTAGCTATATCGCTGGGATAGCCGTTGTTTGGACCTGCCTCCCCGTTGTCGTCGCGCCGAGTGGAGAGGGTTTTCGCGGGATCAGAGGCGCTGGATGTCTGAGCGGAGCCGAAGGCGCAGCGAGTTCAGCGCCGCCCGCGAAAACCCTCGGAGCGAGGGAAGCCCCGGCCCGCGAAGCGGGCCGGGGTCGCGGCAGTCGGGCGTGTTTCTTGGTGACTTCTTTGCACGAGCAAAGAAGTCACTCGGGGCGCGCTGGCGAGTCAGCGCTCGGCAGTATGCGGACCGGAGGCACCGTAAACACCCGAGGACGAACCAGGGCCAGCCACAACAAGGCAGGCGGTCGGCCGGAGGCACGCAAGACCGAGATCGCAAAGCCTGCCTCGCTGGCGGCGAGGACGCGAGAAGGTGTCAGGTCTCGCCCATGAGCCAGGCGCTAGCGGCGCCGGCCAGGCTCATCAGCGCGAGGACGAAGATCGCGAACTCGGTGCCAGCCAGCTGGGCCAGCAGGCCGAACAGGCCGCCCACGAGGAGGAGGGCGCCAATCACCGTATTGCTGACCGCGGTGAAGGCGGCGCGGGTCTCCTGGGTCGCCATGTCGACCAGGTACGTCTTGCGCCCAAGGCGCACGCCGGCATGACTCACGCCCAGCAGGAAGAATAATGCAGCGAAGACCCAGCCTCCCGGCACCAGGGCGTGCTCGGTGCCGATCGGTGCGAACCAAACACTGAGCGCCACGGCGATGCCCAGGCCCGCCGCTAGCAAACCGGAAAGGATCAACACCCAGCGAGCCGAGCGGTCGGAAAAGCGTCCCCAAATCGGTGCGCTGACCGCCGAGGCGAGGCCGCTCGCAAGAATCAAGAGTCCCAGAGTGCCGAGGTCACCCGCGGTGGCATCCTCGGCGAGCAGGACATAGAACGGCAGGGCGAGCGCGGTACTCATCAATAGCGCTCGGGTCAGCACAAAGTGGCCAAACGCGCGGTCGGACCAAAGCAGACGCATGGAGCGGATCGCTTCGGTCACCGCGTTGCCGCCGCCCTCGGTGGCACCCGGATCCTCACGCAGGCGGGTGAAGGTCGCCGCCGCCACCCACCAGGCCCCGGCCGATGCGGCCAGCAATGCGACGAACACACCGATGCCGGCCTCTTCCAGGTTCGCGAGGGTCAGGTACACGCCCAACCCCAGGGTAAAAAACCCGGCCAGGGAGGCGGCGTACCCCATTGCCGTTCCGCGCTGATGTTTGGCGATTGTTTTGCCCAGGACGTCCTTGGAGGCGACTGAGTTGATCCCGCGCGAGAGCGCGAAGACGATCAGGAGCCCGAGGATCGCCCATCCGGCGGCCGTGCCCTCCAGCGTCAGCGCGACCACGGCCATACCGGCGACGGCCAGGCCGGACAGTAGGCTGCCAAGGACCCAGAATCCCTTGCGGATCGCCCGGCGACGAATCGATGCGGCGACGAACAGTTGCGGCAGCAGGGAGCCGGACTCCCGGATCGGGACCAGGAAGCCGGCGAAGGCGGCCGGTGCGCCAAGTGCGCCCAGCAGCCAGGCGAGCACGAGGCGGGCCGAGGCGAGCTCGTCGCCGATCTTGCTCAGGGTATTGGAGACCAGGTGGACGAAGAAGTTGGTCGGCTGGGCGCGGCAGGCGTTTTCGGGGATGTCCTTGCAGACGCGTGCATCCTCGTCCCCGGCGATCGTCTCGTACAGGGAGATCATCGGGCGCGGCAGCTTGTCCGGGTCGTTTTCGGTCATGAGGTCTTTCCGTTGCGTTGCCCAGTCATTGCGAGGCGCCGCAGCAACCTCCAAACGCTTGCAGGGCGTTGGGGCCGGGTGGTTCCGGAAGGTAGATTGCCACGGTGCCTGCGGCACCTCGCAATGACTGGGGCGGGTGCGGGCGCGACGCGCTACCGGCGCCCGGCCAGCGGGTCGCTCGGGTCGACGCTGTCGCGAAACTGCTTGCGGCGGTCGAGGTTGGTGAGCTGGTAGACCGCGCCCAGCCAGTTGTTCATCACTGCCAGTGCGGTGTCGTGCCAAGTGTTGTCGAGGCGGTCCAGCAGCAGCGCCTCGGGCAGTGCCGGGATCTCGGTGCAGTGTTCCAGCGCGGCCTCGACTTGTTCGCGGTGCTCGTCGAGGATCGCGGCCGCCTGGGGTAGCAGGTAGTTCGCCGGCAGCGGCGGGTAGGTGTCGCGTTCGCCCTGGATATAGCGCACGACCTCGCGCTTGTACTCCTTGAGTAGGCTGATCGAGTCGTACTCCGGGTGACCCTGGAAGAAGACCATGCGAAAACCATCCGGGGACGCCCCCAGGTGGATGCCGGATTGTTCGCTTTCCACCAGCACGCGCAGGCCGTGGCGCTCGAACTGTTCGCGAGAGACATCGTTGTAACGCGAGTGAGGGACATCGAAGCGGGTGTTGACCCCGGTTACCAGCGGATGTCCGCGGTCGACGACCCGGTGCGGGAACACGCCCCATAGCTTTTCGCCCATGTGCACGCGGTGTTCGCCATAACGGGCCTGCAGTACCGCGTGGGTGGCCAGGCAGGAGCAAAGCGTTGAAGTCACATTGTCCCAGGCCCAGTCCACGACCTCGGCCAGGGGCTCCCAGAACGGCTCCAGGGCCAGGTCCGGTTGGGTCACATTGGCGCCGGTAATGATCAGCGCGTCGAGGCCTTCCTTCTTCAGGTCCTCGAAATCCTCGTAATACTGCTTGACGTGATCACGTCCCTTCGGCCCGCGCTTGAGCTGGGGCAGGGTGAAGGGGTGGATGTAGAACTGCGCGATCTGGTTGCTCTCTCCGATCAGGCGGAAGAACTGACGCTCGGTGGCCGCCAGGGCGGCATCCGGCATCATGTTCAGCAGGCCGATATGTAGCGCGCGGATCTCCTGCTGCTGCGCGAAGTCGCTGGGCAGGACGGTCTCGCCCTCGCTCTTCAGCCGGGCAAAGGTGGGCAGATCGGAGTAGGCGACGAGTGGCATTAGAGGCGTGCCTCCCGTTCCAGGGCCATGCAGACCAGGTCATCGAAGTCGGCCGCGTTACGCACACGTGCCAGCTCGGTGGTGCTGATGGTGTAGCCGTGGGCCTCGGCGATGGCCTCGTAGCGGGGCAGACGGGCGCGGAACAGGCGCGAGAAGACCCAGCGCACAAAGGCGTCCGGGTCGATCTGGGCGACATAGTCGAGGCCCTCGTCGCGCATGTACTCGGCGAGCTGCTGGTCGAGGAAGGACTCGCGATAGTACAGCGGCTTGGGGTCGCGTTCGGCGCGTTCGATCAACTGGCGCTCGTCCTCATCGGTCGCCTTGATGTACAGGATCAGCGTGTGCTCGGCGAGCGCCTCCAGTACCCCGGGGCTGTCGAGTTCGCAGACCGAGCCGCCGGCGTCATTGACGAAATGCGGATAGCCAAACAGCGTCTGTGACTTGTGGATGAAGTCCGGCACGTCGAGCATCGCCTGCACTTCGGCCTCGTGGTGCAGGTTCTGGCGGCGCTTGAATTCGGTCAGCGGCAGGCCACCCTGTTCCGGATTGCCCAGCTTGCCCAGGAAGCTCGCCACCGGGTGCAGGTTGTCCACCGTGATGTTGTTGATGATCTGGATCGAGTCCGAGCGCAGCAGGTCGCGCAGGAATGGCACGGCCATTGCTTGGGCCTTGATGTTGTCCAGAATCGGTTCGCTCAGATAGCGCGTGCCGATGCGATAGTCCCCCGAGTAGTGGAACCAGTCTTCGCGCCGCAGCATGTTCGACAGGCGCGTCTTGCCGACACCGGACATCCCCAGCAGGGTGATGCGGCGATGATCCTGGTGGCGATATTCGTCGGGTGTCAGGCGCATAGATAATCGATTAGCGACGCAGGATGAACAGGATACCGGCGATGACCGCCAGCCCACTGATGACGTAATGGTCGTACTGGAACTGTAGCCCCAGCAGACCGCGCAGGCCGAACAAGATCAGCCAGGCGCCTAGGGAAACACTGATCCATGTACACGCTCGCGCTCGAGTCGCTTTTGTGTGCGAACAAGGCGCGGTGATTGCCGTGCAGTCATTCTGCACAAGGGAGCCGCAACGCCGTGCGCGCTCAAAAGCGGCCGAGCCCCTTCGGGGTTGGCACCCCAGGTTCCCCGATCCTGCGTTGCGGCCCTTGCCGGTAGAACCACTACCGGCTGCGCACCGCGCCTTGTCTCGGGAAACCTGGGGTGCCAACGCGAGCGTGTACATGGATCAGTGTTTCCCTCGCAGAATATTTCCAAGCATGCGCATCCCTGCGTGTCTCCCGGTTCGTGATTAGCGGATCAACTGGCTCAGTTCGCGGAACTGAGGATCGGCCGCGTCGCGCAGCCACTCGAACAGCACCGATTCGTGGTTGGTAATGATAGCCCCAGCGGCGCGCAGGCGTTCCAGCCCGTTGCGTTTGCGCCCGGCGTCGCGCGAACAGACCCCATCCTCCACCACGAACACCGTGACCCCCGCCTCCAGAAGCTCCAGCGTCGTCTGGGTGACGCAGATGTGTGCCTCGGCACCGGTGAGGATGATCTGGTCGCCGGTTGTCAGGCGGGCGTTCAACTCTGTTTCGGCGCAGCAGGAGAAGGCGGTCTTGTCGGTGACCGTCCCGTGCCCTTGCAGTGCCTGCTGCAGGCGGGTGGTGAGGTCGCCCAGGCCTTTCGGGTACTGCCGCGAGATCTCGATCGGAATATCCAGCTGGCGCGCGGCTTCGATCAGGCGTGCGGTGTTGCGCTCGACCTCGACGCGCGCGGCGTCTGGCATGGCGGCCAGTAGACGCTCCTGCAGGTCGATCAGGACCAGGCGCGAGCGGGCACGGTCGCAGCGGTCTCCCAAATTGGATGCAGGCCGTTCCATCACTCCAGCAGGTCGTTGATGGCCTCGATGTCGGCCACGCTCAGGCGACCGGCGGCGCGCTGCAGGCGCAGCGATTCGCTGAGGAAGCCGTAGCGGGCCTCGGCATAATCGCGTTCGGCGCGGAACACCTCGCGCAGGGCCAGCAGGACATCGACCTGGGTGCGAGTGCCGACCTCGAACCCCGCCTCGGCGGCTTCGAATGCGGACTGGGTGGACGCCAAGGCCTGCTCCAGCGCCCGTACGCGCGAGCTGTTGGAGATCACCGACAGGTAGGCGCTGCGGGTGTCCTGGGTGGTGCGGCGCTCGACCAGCGATTGACCTTCCTGGGCTGCCTGGAAGTCCTCTCGCGCCTGACGCGTCAGACCACTCACTCGGCCGCCGGTGTAAAGCGGGATCTCCAGTTGCACGCCGACCTGGGCGTCGGTGCCTTCGAAGAATGCGGCGGTACCACCCGGAGGAATGTCGACCCCGTGAAAGCGGTTCTCGCTTACCGACGCGTTCAGGTTCAGACGCGGCAGGCCCTCGGCACGCTGGCGCTGAATCTGTTCGCGGGCCGTCTCGGTGCCGAGGCGTTGAGCGGCCAGTTCTAGGTTGTTGGCGAGGGCGATGTCTACCCACGCCTGAGGGTCAGCTGGGTCCGGCGGGGTCAGCTCGGCGTCGTCGCGCAGGATGTCGAGTTCGTCCCAGTAGGTGTTGGTGATGACTGCGAGCTGTTCGCGGGTGAGGTCCAGCTGGTTCTCGGCGGCGATGCGCTCGGCCTCGGCGAGATCGCGTTGGGCTTGTGCCTCGGTGACGTCGGTGCGCGCGACCAGACCCACATCGAAACGGCGTTGGGTCTGTTCCAGCTGGCGGCCGATGGCTTCGAGTTCGGCTTCTCGGAAGGCCAGGGTCTCCTGCGCGATCAATACATCGAAGTAGGCCTGGGAAACGCGCAGGATCAGGTCCTGGCGTGCGGCATCCAGCTCGGCCTCGGCGCGGGCGATCTCGAGATCGACCTGTGCCAGTTCAATGTAGTTGCGGCGGTCATAGATGCTCTGGGCCAGATTGATACCGAAGCTGGTCTGACGGCCATCGGTGCTGCTGCTGACGCCCGACGGCGCATTCCGGTCGTCGCGGTAGAAAGCGCCCGCCTCGGCCTGCCCGGTGAGCTGGGGCAGCAACGCGGAGCGGGCGATCGGGCGATTCTCGAGAATGCTGCGGTACTCTGCCTCGGCGGTGCGTAATTCAGCGTCTTCCGCTGCGGCGCGCTCGTACACCTCCATCAGGCTGGAGGCGGCGGCCGGAGAGGAGACCAGTAAGGCTAGCCCGGCGGCGGCGAATAACGACGGCAGACGGTTCATGAGACGCAACTCCGGAAGGATATAAGGAAAAGCCTATCCTATCAGAGCGTGCATCGGCATGGGGTGCCTGGGAGGTGCCAGGTGCCGGGGCGTACTTAGTGGGCTCAGAACTCGAACGCGGGCTTCGCTTCGAAGCCGGCCAGCGGCTTCACCCGGGTCTCGAACAGGCCTTCGTGGAGGCAGTCGTCCTCGGTGGTGCGGGTGATGAGCTGGGCCTCCATGATCGGGCCGTCGCCGGTAATGACGAACAGTCGACCGCCGAGGGTCAAATAGGGTTCGAGGAAGTCGTCGTACTCGGTCATCCCGCCGGTGAGAATGATCGCGTCATAGCGCGGACGCGGCGGGGCCCAGTCGGGGGTCACGGTGGCGGTGCGCAGATGCGCGTTTTCGATGCCCAGATCCGTCAGCCGATTGCGCGCGGCCAGGCGAAATTCGTCGATGCGCTCGGCGCTGTCGACGTGGGCGGCCAGGTGGGCGAGGCAGGCCGTGACGTAACCGGATCCGGTGCCGATTTCCAGTACGGTCTCGGTGGGTTGCGGCGACACCGCTTGCAGCAGGCGGCCGATGACCACGGGTGACAGGGTGTTCTCGCCGTGCCCCAGCGGGATCTCGGAATCGGCATACGCTAGCGCCTGGTAGGGGTCGGGCATGAAGCGCTCGCGCGGGAGTGTCTCCATCGCGTCCAGCACGCGCGTATCCAGCACGTCCCAGGGGCGGACCTGCTGCTCGACCATGTTGATCCGGGCCTTGGCGAAATCCATCGTGGTTTCCTCGTATACCATCAATAGCCGCGCAAGATTACGTCCGCACGCCGGCACAGGCAAGTAAGCGTTGTAGGAGGCCAGCCCTCTGGCCGATTGGCCACTCCAGCACCCCATCGGCCAGAGGGCTGGCCTCCTACGCGTCGGGGTGCTCGCCCAGGGCGTTGGCGATCGCCTGGATGCGTTCGCGCCGCAGGGCCTCGCCCAGCGCCTTGCCCTTGTATCCCTCGGCGATCAGCGCTTGTGGCTGTACACCTTGAGCCGCAGCCACGGCGGTACGCACGGCATCGGCCTGGGGGTAGGGCTTGTCCTCCCATCCGGTACGACCCCGGAAATCGGCTTCCACTGCGAACAGGAACGGCTCCACGTTCTCTGGCCGGCGCAGAACGTCGAGGCCGTCGACCAGCTTCATCACCGTCTTCGGGCGCAGTTCGAACACCCGGTGGACCAAGCCGTGGTAGCGCGCCACGCGCACCGCAAGGTCGCGGTAGCGGTTGGGGATACGCAGGCGCTCGGCCAGGGCGCGGATCAGGTCCACCCCACGTTCCTCGTGCCCGTGGTGGCTGGGCAGGATGTCCGGATCGGTCGTGCCCTTGCCGAGGTCATGCACCAGCGCGGCGAAACGGACCTCGGGCGTGTCGGACAGACGAGTGGCCTGGTCCAGGACCATCAGTGTGTGCACGCCGGTGTCGATCTCCGGGTGGTAGCGCGCGGGCTGGGGGACGCCGAACAGGCGCTCGATCTCCGGGAACAGGACAGCGAGCGCCCCGGCCTCGCGCAACACCTCCAGGAAGCGGCGTGGGGCCGGGCTCTTCAGGGCCTTCTCGCATTCTGCCCATACCCGCTCGGGCACCAGTGCGTCGACCTCGCCGGAGGTGACGAGCTCGCGCATCAGGGTGCGGGTGTCGTCGGCTATCTCGAAGCCCCAAGGGGCAAGCTGCGCGGCAAACCGTGCGACACGAAGCAGGCGCACCGGGTCCTCGGCGAAGGCGGGCGAGACGTGTCTTAGCTGGCGGGCCTCAAGGTCGGCCTGGCCGCCATAGGGATCAATCAGGGTGCCGTCATGATCCTCGGCCATCGCGTTGATGGTGAGGTCGCGGCGTTCGAGGTCGTCTTCCAGCGTGACCTCGGGCGAGGCGTTGAACTGGAAGCCGTGGTAGCCGCGTGCGGTCTTACGCTCGGTGCGCGCGAGCGCGTACTCCTCGTGGGTCTCGGGATGCAGGAAGACCGGGAAGTCACGGCCGACCGGGCGAAACCCCGCGGCCTCCATCGCCTCCGGCGTGCTGCCGACGACGACGTAGTCGCGCTCCGAGAACGGGCGCTCCAGCAGGCGGTCGCGAACCGCGCCGCCGACGAGATAGGTCTGCATCGCGGCTGCCGATTCGCGAGGCCGGTCAGCCGCGGCCTGATCCGCGGTTGAGGGTTCGCAGCACCTGCATGCGCGCCTCCCGGCCGGCGCCGCCTCCGCCCAGGTAGCTGGGGGCGATGGATTCGAGCCGGGTGGGGCAGGGCAGTTGCTGCTCACCGTCGCAGACCGAGTCGATGGTCAGCGAGGCGAAGTTGTCGCGTGACAGGGGTTTGCCGGGCACGAATTCCAGCATGCTTGCCTGTAGCTTGCCGGCCCAGTCCGGCAGACCGATCACCGGACGGCGATGGCCGGAGACGCGGCCGACGTAGCGGACCAGTTCGTCGAGGGTATAGGTCTTCGGGCCGCACAGCTCATAGCCCTGGCCGAAGGTGTCGTGATCCTCCAGGGCCTCGACGAAGTGTTCGGCTACGTCGCCGACGAAGACTGGGGCGAAGCGTGCCTGTGCGCGGGCCAGCGGCATCATCGGCGAGAAGCGCAACAACGTGGCGAAACGGTTCAGGAAGGAGTCTTCCGGCCCGAAGATCACCGATGGGCGAAACACGGTGACGGCCATGGAGTCGCGAGCGAAGACGGCATGCTCGGCCTCGCCCTTGGTGCGCAGGTAGTGGCTGGGGGCGTCGTCCATGTCGGCCTTCAGCGCGCTCATCTGCAGGAAGCGGCGGATGCCCTGCGATTCTGCGGCGTTCAGGGCCTTTTCGGTTAGCTCGACGTGCGCGGCGCGGAAGCCAGCGCCGTTGCGGCCGCGTTCGTTCAGGATGCCGACCAGGTTGATGACCGCATCCTGACCCGCGAACACGTGTTCCAGCGTGGCGGGATCGTGGGCGCTGCCCTCGATCAGATCGACCTCCGGGTTGACCAGGAGATCACGGTGACGATGCGGACGGCGCGTGAGAACGCGTACCTTGAGGCCGCGGTCAATCAGACGGCGGATGATGTGGTGACCAACAAAGCCAGTGCCGCCGAGCAGGCAGACATTGCGAATCGAATCGATCGACATGGTGGCAAGGTCCTTCCGAAAGCGAGTGCGGGTCGTCTTATACTCGGCTGACCCGCATTGTTCAAACAAGCCCCTAAACGGGGACCTGACGCGCGAGGCGCCAATATGACCGAACTGACCGCAATCAATCCCGCCTCTGGTGAGGTCCTGGCACGCTATCCGCGCATGGATGAAGCGTGTCTGGAGGCGGCATTGGCACGTTCCGCCAGCGCCGCGCCGGACTGGGGCGCGCGACCAGTGGCCGAGCGTGCCGCCCGGCTGCGTGACCTGGCCGGGGTGCTGCGCGCGGCCCGCGAGGCGCTGGCCACCACCGCAACCCAGGAGATGGGCAAGCGCCTGGCCGAGGCCCGGGCCGAGGTCGACAAATGCGCGAACGCCTGCGAGTACTACGCCGACCACGGGCCGGATTTCCTGCAGGACACGATGATCGCCTCGGATGCCTCGCGTTCCTTCATCGCCTGGCAGCCGCTGGGTACCGTGCTCCTGGTGATGCCCTGGAATTTTCCCTACTGGCAGGCCTTTCGCCAGGCGATCCCGGCGACCCTGGCGGGCAACGCCGTGTTGCTCAAGCACGCCTCCAATGTCCCTGGTTGCGCCGCGCATCTGGAGCGCGTGTTTGCCGAGGCCGGCTTTCCCGAGGGCGTGTTTCAGAATCTGCCGGTCGGGTCCGATGCGGTGGCCGGGATCATCGCCGACCCGCGGGTTCAGGGTGTGAGCCTGACCGGCTCAGAAGGTGCGGGCCGCGCGGTAGGCGCCGCTGCAGGCAAGGCGCTGAAGTCTTCGGTGCTGGAGCTCGGCGGTTCGGATGCCTTTGTGGTGCTGGCGGATGCCGATCTTGATTACACGGTGGAGCAGGCCGTGCGCGGACGATTCCAGAACAACGGAGAGACCTGCATTGCCGCCAAGCGCTTTATCGTGGAAGGGTCGGTGGCCGATGCGTTTGTCGAGCGCTTCCGGAAGGCCATCGAGGCCCTGGTGATTGGCGATCCGATGATGGAGCAGACCAACATCGGACCATTGGCGCGTGACGACTTGCGTGACGAGTTGCATGACCAGGTGCGGCGCAGCGTGGATGCCGGTGCCACCTGCGTGATTGGAGGCCAGCCGCTGGATCGTGCCGGCGCTTTCTATCCGCCCACCTTGCTGGACCACGTCGAACCCGGCATGGCCGCCTTCGACGAGGAGACCTTCGGGCCAGTGGCGGCGGTCACCCGAGCGCGGGACGCCGACCAGGCCATTGCACTTGCCAACCGTTCGCGCTTTGGCCTGGGTGGCAGCGTCTGGACCGGTGATCCGGTACGCGGCGAGGCCCTGGCCCGACGACTGGAATGCGGCTGTGCCTTCGTCAACGGCATCGTCAAGAGCGACCCGCGCCTGCCTTTTGGTGGCGTGAAGGATTCCGGCTACGGCCGCGAACTCTCCGAACTGGGCATCCGCGAATTCGTCAACGCAAAGACGATCTGGGTCGGCTGATACCCCCGCTTAGTGTCGTGCGCGGTAGAGGGCGAGTTCCAGGCGGTTGTGGCGGTCGGCGTGGTCGCGCTTTTCTAGGATACGGGCGATCAGGGGTTCGTCGCGGTCCAGCAGGTCGGCGGCGAGCTGGTTGCTCTCGCGCGGGAGGTAGCCGAGCTGGTGGTCGATCCAGTCGATTGCCACGGCCTTCGAGTCGTGCGGGTTCAGGCGTTCGCGGCGCAGGGTCAGGGCCTGCCCACGCTTGAGGGCTTCCCACAGCTTCGGAGCGGCGTGGTGGCGGTAGCCCGCGAGCGGGATCGTTTGTAGCAGCTCTTCGGTGGTGGCCGTGGCGTTGTAGGCGCCACGTTGGGCGTAGTAGCCCCGCAGGACGGGGGTGCGGCGGGCCTGGCTGCGCGGGCGAGTCGGTTGCATGGTCGCGCTCCTTTGATTGAGGTTGCGACCGTTTTAGCACCGGGGGTGGCTCACAGGTTGAGCCACCCCCGGTTTTATTGTTTCGAGGCGGTTGCCGTCGAAGTGGGTTCCCAGCGGACCGGGTCCCCGACTTGGAGGATGCCGGATTCGAGGGTACGCAGGCAGATGCCGCTGTCGCGGCCCAGTGCGCGGGCGAGGTTGTAGCCTACGACCTGATTGAGCCAGCCACAGGGCGGGCGCGGCCGGAGGATGGCGAAGCGGACCTGGCCGATCACCAGCACGCCTTCGTGGGGGCTGCGCCGCAGTCCGGTGATGACGAGGTTGCGCCGGTGTTCGCCCGGTGTGATCGCGGCGGGCTCGCGCAGGCGCCGGGCGCTCCGCGCGGCGCGGTCGAGCTCGGCGCGGCAGATCAGCGTGACCGGGCAGGACTCGACCGGGTGCCAGTGGCCGCGTCCGAGAGCGTATCGATCCCCCTCCAGACCCGCATTGTCCACGTGGGTCTGGTGGCGGTTGCTCATCGGAGCCCCGGCGGTTTCGGCGACCCAGATGGTTTCGAGGGTGCCTTGCGTCGGGGCCGGGCGCAGCCACTCGAGCCATCTGCCCAGCACGGCGGCCAGCATCACGCTGGGCTGCTCCCTTCGTATTGCTGTGCGGCGGCGCGCAGGGCCGTGGCCACGCGCTCGCGTAACGCGGGCGGCCCGATCACCTCCACACCCTCGCCATGGCGCAGGATCTCCTGAATCAGTTCGGTGGGATCGGAGTACGGCACCTGCAGGTGGTAGGCCGAGCCCTCATGGCGTCCGATTTGGTCGGGGTGCCAGGTCTCGTCGGCGACCCAGCGGGCGTGTTCGGCGGTGAAGCGCAGCTCGGCCCATTCGGTGGCCGGGCCGGTGAAGATCCCGAAGGCGGCGTCGGTGTGCTGGTCCAGGCTCGCCGCGTCGACCTCGCGGAGTGGCCCAGCGACGCGCTGACAGTCGCGAATGCGTTCCAGGGCGAAGGTCCGCAGGTCGTTCGCGGTTTCGCACCATGCGATCAGGTACCAGTTGTCGCGGTAGTGCAGCAGACGCTGTGGGTGCACGGTGCGATGGGTGGCGGCGTTCCGCGCACGGCCGTGATACTCGATCATGACCGGGTGGGCGTTCAGGGTGGCCTCGGCGATGTCCTGGAACGTCTCGGCCGGGCCGGCGCGCTGGGCCAGTGGCTGGATCCGGATGCGGCGGCGCAACTCGGTGTGGGCGTGGCCACCGCTTTCCAAAGCCTCGCGGATGCGTTGTTTCAGTGGACCCATCATCGGGGACAGCAGCCCAGGCTGTACATCCTCCAGCAGCTGTTCCATGGTCAGCAGGGCCAGCAACTCGGATTCGTTGAACCACAGCCCGGGCAGCTCGAAGGCCGGGGCATCGGCCGCGTAGTGATAGCCGTTGGCATGCGGGTCGTATTCGATGGGCGCCTGCATAAAGTCCCGCATGTACTCGATGTCCCGCTTGATGGTGGCGCGGGAGACCTCCAGTCGCTCCATCAGTCGCGCCAGTGACGGGGCCTGGCGCCCCTGGAGCAGGCGGTGCAGGTGGAAGATGCGTTCGGCGCGATTCATCGCGTCAGTCTGGGGGCGTGCATCTGCGAAACGCTACGTGCAGGACCCGTCCTCTGGCAACTGCGGGGACTCGGTTACCAGGCTTGTGACTGCGTGCCTCGCGGGCGGCCGGGCAGGCCAACTGTCGTGGCCGACCGTGCGCGGAGGGCGTGTAGTCCTCGGCATGTGTGGATTCACGTCGGTGGTTCGTTCGCGGCGGCGAGGTGTCGGACGGGACGCTCCGGCGCTGTACGGTAATGCCACCCAGGCAGGATTCCAGGATCAGCTCGCGGATGAGCTCGTGGACCGTATCCCGTGACCGCGGGGCTTGGCATTCGCCGGGTGACAGAACCCCGGACTCGAGTAGTTCCTGCAATGCCTCGCCTTGCCATTCGGCAACGGTGCGGTCCGAATCCTCGTCCACGATCCGCAGCATGGGATCGCGGCGTTCCAGCCATGCATCGAGTTTGAACATCCCGGGCTCCTTTACTGCAAACAAGAATCATTCGCATATATTCCAGTGAGGCGGTAATGGTGTCAAGCGACAGCCACTAGTTTTTGGCCACTGTGCTGAGCTTTGTGAAGGGGTTGGGCGAATCTCTGGCGATGGCCATCAAAAAAGCCGCCTGACGAGGGTCAGGCGGCAATGCTAACGGAGGTTGGAGAGACCAAAGGCAGTAGAAGCTCGCCTTTCGTCAGGCGACATACAACTGTCCGGGCTGCATGTCTAAGTGAGAATCATACGCATTACGATTCATCATTGCAAGGGTCGGAACGATGGTAGAACGAGATGCACGTCACGGACTCACAATTCGGCCACAAAGGGGGTGTCGAGACGCACTGGCTCAAGGACAGTCGAGGCGCAGCAGGAGGCGGGTATGGCCTTCCGCAATGGGGGGCGAGCGATGGACCGCGCCTTGTCCGTGGGCAGTGGGGCAGCGTTCGCCCTTCATCAATATGACCTCGCCCGTTTGAGCGGTAATGGGCGATTGGCCACCCAGGACGCCCGGATTGTCACCGGAACGCAACCGCTCACGGCGGACGTAGCGGTCGTCGGCATATTCGGTGCCCGGGCCGGTGTAGCTGCAAATCATGCGGAGCACGTTGTTGTCGACATGGAACAGGGGGCACGGCTGGTGGTTCAGGACCTCGAGCTGGACCCGCACGCTGACCGTCTGTGCGACGACAGCGAAGTTGTGGGCTAGCTGCTCCATGTCGTAGGCCAGGTAATGAAGCTCGAAGGGACGCAGGCCGCTTGCATCAAGCAGGCGGCTGCGCGTCTGATCCGGCCTGCAACACACATCCAGCACCATGCCTTGTTGGTGTGCAGCCATCTGCTCAGCCTGTGATGCCAGGGCCGGGTCGAGCTCGCGACGCCAGATCAGGGCATTCACGTCGTTCCGATGAATCCCTTTGAATTCCCTTGCACGGTCGACAAAACGATGACGGCTGGGATTGCGACGGGTATCCGGTTGCGCCGTTCCAGCGGATGTCATGCGGGTTGCACCACCTGGGCCTCGTTATCTATTGGTTCTTCTCCTTCGGGGTCCTGTCCGAGACGCCAGACGGGAAACGGGTCGTCATAGGCTGCCCAGTGCTCGGGCCCTTGCGCCATTTCGTCATCGGTCAACAGGCAGGCATCCAGGCGCTGGAGCATGGTGTCGGCATCCATTCGGATACCGATCAACACGATCTCCTGGCGACGGTCGCCGAACCGTTCGTCCCACACCGGCGCAATAGCGGTCTCCCACCAGTCCTCGTCAATTGGACGTTTTTCTGGTGGAACCGCCGCCCACCAGAAACCAGCGGCGTGGTGGGTGAGGGCGCCCCCGGCCTGCGACAGGGTGCCGGCCCAGTCCGACCGCGAGGCCAGCCAGAACCAGCCCTTGCTGCGAATGACGCCCGGCCATTCCTCATGCAGAAGGTTGAAGAATCGCGCGGGATGGAACGGCCGGTTGACGCGGTAGACGATACTGGAGATGCCGTACTCCTCGGTCTCCGGCGTATGGCCGCCCATCATCTCTTGAGCCCAGCCTGCGGCCTGGGAGGCGCGGTCGAAATCAAAACGCCCGGTGCCCAGCAGTTGCTGCGGCGATACCTTGCCGTGGGTGGTCTCGATGACCTTGGCTTCGCGGTTAAGGGCGCGCACCACACCGCGCACGGTATCCACCTGATCCGCCGAGGCGCGGTCCATCTTGTTGAGAATGATTACGTCCGCGAACTCGATCTGGTCCACCAGCAGGTCGACCACCGTACGTTCGTCGTCTTCACCCAGGGACTCGCCGCGCTCGCCCAGGAAGTCGCTGGAGGCGTAATCCTGCAACAGCGCGCCGGCGTCCACGACCGTCACCATTGTGTCCAGACGCGCCACGTCGTCCAGGCACTGGCCATCCTCGTCGCGGAAGGCAAAGGTCGCGGCCACCGGCATGGGTTCGGAAATGCCGGTGGACTCGATCACGAGATAATCATACCGGCCGGATTCGGCGAGACGGCGAACCTCGACCAGCAGGTCGTCGCGCAACGTGCAGCAGATACAGCCGTTGGTCATCTCGACCATGCGGGCGTCGGTGCGGGTAACCGCATCCTGACCGCCACGGATCATGGCGCTATCGATATTCACCTCGCTCATGTCGTTGACGATCACGGCGACGCGCAGGCCTGCCTGATTGTGCAGGATATTGTTCAGCAGGGTGGTCTTGCCGGCTCCGAGAAAGCCGGAAAGGACGGTAACGGGCAGACGTTTCATGGTGCCTCCTGATGTTCGGTTGCGGACAGTGTTCGGGGCTATCGGCTGTAGACGTGTTCGGTCTTTTCCTGGCGTTCCTTGACCTCGATGCACAGGGTCGCCGTCGGGCGTGCCAGCAGGCGGGGCAGACCGATCGGTTCGCCGCTCACCTCGCAGTAGCCGTAATCGCCGGTTTCGATGCGATGCAGGGCCGCATCGATCTTTCGCAGCAGGCGGCCTTCGCGCTCCTGCACCCGCATCGACAGGAGGCGCGACTCCTCCATTGCCGCGCGGTCAAGCTCGTCCGGGGTGCGTTCGTTGTCGCGCAATCCGTCCCGGGCGCCCTCCATGTCAGCCAGGATCTCGTCGCGCATTTCGAGCAGGCGCTCGCGGAAGTACGCGAGCTGGGCCTCGTTCATGTAGGCCGCGACAGGCATGGCCAGCAGTTCGTCGCGGGTCATGGGGTTCCGTCGGTTGCGATCAGGATGTTATACCATAACGTTTCGATTGCGCCCCGACAACACGGATCGGCCACCGTCCTGTGATGGGGTCGACCCGCCTGCAAAAAGGTGTCTTATGTCCTCTACCTGTGTGTCTCCGGCCTCGCCGGATACGGAAACCTCCGCGACCGATCCGCTACCGGATATTGCCGCGTCGGCTGCTACGCACGCCTCCGCGCTCGACTGGGTGGGTATGGAAGACATCACCCTTCCGCTGTATCTGACCGGCCAGCCAGTGATCGCCCGGGTTAGCGCGGGAGTGAGTCTCGACGACGCGGGCGCGCGCGGTATCCATATGTCACGGCTCTACGGGGCCCTGCGACAGCTGGAGTCCCGCGAGCTGGACGTTGCGCGGCTGTGGGGCGTGCTCGAAGCGTTTCTGGCTTCGCACGATGGCCTGTCCAGCGTGGCCGAGGTCCGTCTGGCCGGGGAGCTGCCGCTGGAACGGCCGGCCCTGGTCAGTGCCGCCGCGGGCTGGAAGCGCTACCCGTTCCGGATCGCTGCGCGCAGCGAGTCCGGGGCGGTGTCTCTGGAGCTGGAGGTTCAGGTGGGCTATTCCTCCACCTGTCCGTGCTCCGCCGCCCTGGCGCGGCAGGCGATCCAGGAGCAGTTCGACCGTGACTTCACGCGAGCGGCCGTGGATGCGGCAACCGTGCGCGAATGGCTGGGCCGGGCCGAGGGGATCGTCGCGACGCCCCACAGCCAGCGCAGCGAGGCAACCGTCACGGTCGGTCTGGAACCGCTGGTCTCAACGCTGCCCCTGCCCGATCTGATTGATCGCGTGGAACAGGCGCTGGGCACCGCCCTGCAAACGGCGGTAAAGCGCGTGGACGAGAAGGCCTTCGCCCTCGCCAACGGCCGCAATTTAATGTTCTGCGAAGATGCCGTACGGCGCCTGGACAGCGCCCTGCGCCCAGAGTACTCCGCCCCTGGCTATCGCATCCAGGTCCGCCACCGCGAGAGCCTGCATGCACACGACGCCGTCGCGCGCATCGCGCGTTGGCCGTCCGGTAATCGCTGAAGCCGCGAGTCCGGTTCGTACCCTGGATGCCTGTTGGGACCGGGTATGCATAAAAAAGCCGCCGGATGTGCAATCCGGCGGCAATGTTAACGGAGGTTGGAGAGACCAAAGGCGGGAAGTCACCTTTCGTCTTGGCGACACACAGCTGTCCGGGCTGCGTATCTAAATGCGAATCATACGCACGTGCATTTACATGTCAAGCCTTGGCCTGTGACTTCTTCTCGGTTGTGGGGTGTTGGTCACGCATGGCGCGCGCGGCCTCAACCATTGCCTCCAGCGCTGGACGGACCTCGTCCCAGCTGCGGGTCTTGAGTCCGCAGTCGGGATTGACCCACAGCCGCTCGACCGGGATCCCGCGTGCTGCCTTTTCCAGAAGGGTCACCATCTCCTGTACCGTGGGGAGGCGCGGAGAGTGGATGTCATAGACACCCGGCCCGATCTCGTTGGGGTAGATGGATCGCTCGAAGGCATCCAGCAGTTCCATGTCCGAGCGGGCGGTCTCGATGGTGATGACATCGGCATCCAGGGATGCGATGGCCTCGATGATGTCGTTGAACTCCGAGTAGCACATGTGGGTGTGGATCTGAGTCACGTCGGCTACACCGGAGGTGGCGACGCGAAAGGCGCGCGCAGCCCATTCCAGGTAGTGATTCCATTCGCCTCGACGCAGCGGCAGGCCCTCCCGGAACGCGGGTTCGTCGACCTGGATCACGCCAATGCCAGCGGCCTCGAGGTCGGCGATCTCGTCGCGCAGCGCCAGGGCGATCTGCAGGGCAGTGGCCTCGCGTGACTGGTCATCGCGCTCGAAGGCCCATTGCAGCATGGTCACCGGCCCCGTGAGCATGGCCTTGACCGGCTTGCTTGTGAGGGACTGGGCGTAACGTGTCCAGTCGACGGTCATCGGACTGGGCCGCTGCACATCGCCGTAGATGATGGGGGGTTTCACGCAGCGCGATCCGTAGCTCTGAACCCAGCCGTGCCGGGTAAAGGCATACCCGTCGAGTTGCTCGCCGAAATACTCCACCATGTCGTTGCGTTCGGGCTCGCCGTGCACCAGCACGTCCATGCCGATGTCTTCCTGGAAGCGGATTACGCGAGCAATCTCCTGGCGCATGGTGCGCAGGTAATCATCCTGGGTTAGCTCACCCCGGCGGTAGTCACGGCGCACCCGGCGAATGGTCTGCGTTTGTGGGAACGAACCGATGCTGGTGGTCGGGAATAGTGGGAGGTCGAGTGAGCGTTGTTGCAACGGTGCGCGCTGTTCATAGGCCAGGGCACGGCGGGCGTCATCCGGGGACAGTCCCGCCACCCGTTCCCGAACCTGCGGAATGCAAGTACGGACGGCGTTCTGGCGGCTGCTGTGCACGCGCCGACTGTGTTCCAGCTCTTTGGCGACGGCCGCGCGTCCCTCGGTCAAGCCGCGCTGGAGGATCGCCAGCTCCGCCAGTTTCTGGCGCGCAAAGGCCAGCCAGCCGCGTACCTCCGTGTCCATGCCAGTTTCCTGTTCCACGTCAACGGGCACGTGCAGCAACGAGCAGGAGGGCGCGAGCCACAGGCGAGAATTGCCGAGGCTGCTGACGGCGGGCTCCAGAGTGTCCAGGCCGGCCTCCAGATTGGTGGCCCATATGTTGCGTCCGTCGATGATTCCCAACGACAGAATCTTGTCCTGCGGCAGCCGGGCCACCAGGGTCGAAACCTCCATCGCGCCGCGCACGGCATCCACGTGGAGCCCCGCTACCGGTAGTTCCAGTGCCAGGTCGCGCTGGCTGCCAAGGCCACCGAAATAGGTCGTGAGCAAGAGGCGTGGCCCGCCGCGGTGGAGACGGTCGTAAGCCGCCCTTAGCGCCGACTGCCACTCGACGGGCAGATCCAGTGTGAGGATGGGCTCGTCGATCTGAACCCAAGAAACCCGCTCTGCGCTGATCCACTCCAGGAGTTCCTGATAGGCCGGGACGAGCCGGTCAAGTAGTTCCAGTGGCTCCCCGTCATCCTTCATCTTCGCCAGGTACAGAAAGCTGACCGGCCCCAGCAGGACAGGCTTGGGCTGCAGACCCATCTCGCGCGCCTCCCGGATCTCCGTTCGTAGTCTGTCCGGAATGGCCGCAAAGGTTTGCTCGAGGGTCAGCTCCGGGACCAGGTAGTGGTAGTTGGTATCGAACCACTTGGTCATCTCCAGCGCCGGCACATCGGGCAAGGCATCGTTGTGGGAACGACCGCGAGCCATGTAGAAAGCTAGGTCCAGCGGGTGCTCGGCCGCTGCGGCATGAAAGCGCTCCGGCAGAACGCTCAGCGTCAGCATCATGTCCAGCACGTGGTCGTAGAAACTGAAGTCGCCGACCGGGACCTGTTGGATGCCAGCTTCGCGTTGCCAGGCCCAATGACGCTGCCGTAACTCGCGGCCCGAGGTTTCCAGTTGATCGCGGCTGATGTTGCCGCTCCAGTAGCGCTCAAGAGCCGTCTTCAGCTCGCGACGGGCGCCAATGCGGGGAAAGCCAAGATTATGGGTGGTGATCATGGATCTATAGACTCCGGGTTGAACACAGCGTCCAGTCTCGTCATGCTTGATTCATGAGTAAAACGATATTTATTCACGGGAACCATGAACTCCACTCATGATCTGTCGGGAGTACTCGAGCTCCGGCATCTGCGGGCGGTTTGCGAGATCGTGCGGTTGGGGAGTGTGACTGCCGCGGCTGATAGCCTTTGCGTAACTCAGTCGGCACTGTCGCATCAGCTGCGCCAGCTTGAAGAACGACTAGGTGTGACCCTCTTCGAACGCCGAACGCGTCCGGTGCGGTTATCGGCTGCCGGAGAACGGCTACTGCAGGCGGCTGACTGGGTGTTGCCCGAGGTCACCGCCGCGCAGCGTGATGTCGTGCAAATCCGCGACGGCGGACGTGGCCGACTGTTTCTGGTGCTGGAGTGCCACAGCTGCTTTCAGTGGCTGATGCCGGCGGTAGGTGCCTTTCGACGGCACTGGCCGGAGGTGGAGCTGGATCTTACTCTTAGCCATGGATTCACGGCACTGGACGCCCTGCGCAACGGCGATGTGGATGCGGCCGTTGCGGTGGACCCTGTGGATGACCCTGAGCTCGAGTCGGTGCACTTGATGGAGTACGAGAACCTGCTGGTGGTGCCGGCTGGCCACCCGCTGGCTGAACGCGCCTGCCTGGAGCCCGAGGATCTGCGCGGTGAGACCCTGATTACTTATCCGGTCAGCGAGGAGCGCCTGGATATCTATCGGCGCTTTCTGCACCCGGCCGGGGTGACGGTTCCGCGCCGGACGGCCGAGGTTAGTGCGATGCTGCTGCAACTGGTAGCGAGCCGCCGTGGTGTGGCGGTTTTGCCGGATTGGGCCCTGCCCGAGCTGGAGGCGGGGCTCAACGGGGGAGAGAGTGAGCCTGTCGCGACCCGTCGTGTCCGGCTTGGTCACGACGGCCTGTGGAGCAACCTGGCCATCACGATGCGCCGCGCAGACCGGGAGCGTCCTCACATACTGGATTTCGTCGCTACGGCGCGCGACACGTTGCGCCAGACCCGAGGATAGACGGCGGGACCCGTGCTACGGCCCGGACGGCACTGACTGCGGGGTGCCTGCCGCGTCGGGCATGCCGCGATGCCGGTCGGCCATCGGTTCGGCCACGATCAGGTAGTCTGCACCGTGTTTCAGCCCCTCCTGGCTACGGGCCAAAGGCAGGGCGCGTTCACGCAGTGCCTCGATCTTGTGGTGCATGGCCTTGGCCAGACCCTCGTCGCTGAAATGCGGCAGTTGCCGCAGGCACAGGTCGAGCTGGCCGTTGACGAACCGTTCGCGATAGTGGATGGGAAAATAGCGGACATCCAGAACCCGGAATCCTGCGATTCCAAGCTGACGCATGATCCAGGATGATGGATATTCGCGATAGGGCCGATTGCCGGCAATCAGCAGGCAAGCGTCACGCAGGCGTCCGATCTCCCTCACGAGCGCGCCGGCCGTATCTTTCGGTTCCACCAGAACGTAGGGTTCGACGCCCACCAGGTACAGTCGGTCGCCCACGTGGGGCCATAACCGGTGCAGGGCTCGGTCCTGCCAGTAGGGGGCGAAGCCTTCGATCGCGCCGATGAAGTAGTCGAGCAGGACGGTATCGAAGCGTTCACCAAACAACAGCTGCTCCGACATCCAGTTGCCGACCATGATGCGGTCCTGGCGGCGACGGGCCGTGCCCGCTGCCTTCTTCACGGTCGTCGCCATCTGATTGGAGGCGGTTACGGCCGTCCAGCGCTCGGTGTCCAGGCCACATATCCACTCGATCGATTTCCGCCCGGTCCCGGCATCCAGAAAACTGCCCCAGGGACGCTCACCCTGGAGCTTCTCGATCGCCTGGAAGATCGGCGAATCCGCTGCCTTGGGGGTCGATGAAGTCGTGTGGGAGCTTTTCTTGTGCGTGGTTTTGAGAGGCATTTTTAACTCCTGGGTCGGCCCTCGAATTGAATAGGCCGAGGGCCGTCAGTTCAGCGCCACATCGCGACCATTCGGGCGGCGAGAGCGAGTACGACGTTCACTAGTACGAGTACCGGGGCGAAGGGCTGGTCCAGCGGTAGGCTTAGACTCCAGGCGATCAGGAATCCGGCCAGGGCGAGCGACTGCGCCCACAGGAAATGGCCACGAAGGTTGCGCGCCAGATGGGCGGCGCCCCAGGCCGGGAGCAGCAGGCTGGCTAGCGCGGCTGGCAGGCCCAGGACCATGCTGCCGAGCACGATCGCCGCCACCAGCCAGGCGATCTCCGTCAGGCGCAGCCATGCTGCCGGGGCGGGCGTGGCGGGCACGTCGGGGGCGAGCTGAGCGTGGCGCCATACCTTCAGCAAGCCGAGCACTAGCACCAGGCTGGCGAGTGCTAGTGCCGCAACAGCCCAGAGTTCCTGCGGTCCCGCGAAGTAGAGCTGACCCTCGGCCCAGGCCGCGGCGGCGAGGCTGGCCTGCGAGAAATTGGCCGCGAGCAACGTGACCGCGGCCAGTCCGGCCAGGAAAACGGCAAGGGGTAGACGCTCGCGGTCCGGGGTGCGTTGCAGCAGCGCCATTACGCCAGCGCCTAGCGCGAGTGCCACGGGCAGTACCGGCCAGTGCAGCACGGAGGCCAGGACCCCGCCGGCCGCCGCCCATTGTCCAAGTGCCAGTGCCTGCCAGACCGAGCCGCGCAGGAACAGCCCGGCTCCGGCCAGCGCGAGTACAGCCGTGACCAGCAGCCCGGCGACGAACGGAACGAGCAGGAGGTCACCCAGCATCGAAGTAGCCCTCTAGTGGGTGGTTCTCCACGCCGATGGCTCGCAGGAAGTCATCATCGTGGCTGGTCATGACCAGTGTCGCGTTGGCCGGAAGTGCAGCAATCAGGGAGACGGCGTCGCCCCGCACCTCGGCGTCAAGGTGGTTGGCCGGCTCGTCCAGCAGGACCAAGCGCTCACGTGACGGTTGTGCGCTGCCGCTGTGCAACGCGGCGGCGAGACGCAGTAACTGCCACTGACCGCCGCTCAGGCGGTCGAGACGGCGGTGGAGCAGCGCCTGTATGCGCGGTTGATCCGGTGCCGTGGCGCCCATTGCTCGGAACCAGTCGTGTCCGGACAAGGGCCAAGGCTGTCGCCGAGGATGGTCCTGTCCCAGCAAGCTGACATCCACATTGGGTGCGAGGTGCAGCCGGCCGCCATGCACCCGTGCCTGGCCCGTAACGGCCTTCAGTAGCAGGGATTTGCCAACGCCATTGGGGCCGGTCAAGGCCCAGCGCGCACCGTTGGGTACATCAACTGACAATGGCCCCAGCACCGGACGATCAAATCCGAGCCGGGCGGACTGCACGCTCAGGATTGCAGGGGTGGCATTCGGCGGCATGTGGGCTCGTCAGAGTTGGGAAGGCGCAAATGATAACGGACCCGGAAAGTGACTTTCCGGGTCCGAACCTTTAGTCGGCTTGTGTCGCCAGGTTACCGTTGGGGCAGGCTTTGCGCCCAGGTGGTCATCAGATCCAGGTAACCCTCCAGCGCCGAATCGGCCGGCGGATCCAGCGGCACGGCATGGGTGGGCCAGCCGAGATTGCGTTCCAGGAATTCGGCGCCTCGCGGCGGCTGGAATTCGGCGTACAGGACGGTACCCTCGGTGCCTTCGAGATCACTGACCAGGCTGCGCAGGTGACGCGCGGTCGGCGGGATGCCCGGGGCCGGTTCGAGGTAGCCGACGATCTCCACCGGCAGCCATTCCTCCAGGTAGTCGAGGTCCTCGTGATACACCACGATGCGCTGGTCCGGTTCTACCTGTCCGGCTAGGGCCTCGGCATGTTCGCGCAGGCGTTCGGCGGTACGTTCGGCGCGCTCCATGAAGGTGTCGGCTTGGTCGGTGCGAAGCTCGCCCATGCGCGCACCCAGGGCTAGAGCGAGTTCGGCCATACGCAGCGGATCGGCGTTAAAGTGCGGGTTACCCTCCTCATGCACGTGGCCCATGTTCGGCCCGTCCATGGTGATCGAGCGGCGCAGTTCGACCTTGTCTGCGGCGCGGAAGTGGCCCGGTTGGCCGGAGTTGATCGCGCGGTTGCTGGCACCCCGCTGGGCGGCCGGGAGCCAGCCTTCTTCTAGGCCGGCGCCGAGTTCCAGCAGCATGTCGGCGCGACGCAGGGCGGCCATGAAGCTGGGGCGGGCGTCGAGGTAATGGGCATCGCGGTCCGGCGGCGCGAGGACGCGGACTTCGGCCTCATCGCCGCCAATCTCGCGTGCGATGGCGCCGAGGCTGGAGGTGGTGGCGACGATATTGAGGCCGGCCACCGCCTGGCTGGGTGCCAGCAACAGGGCCGCCAGGGCGATCGTTGCCATGCCCGTGAACAATCGGGTGGTGTGAGAGCGAATCATGCGATGAAACATGCGGGACTCCTTGGAAAAGGGTTGCGTGTCTGGTGTGTCCCGAAGCCGGCGTATCCGCCGAACATTGGGAGGTGCGTGGGTCCGAGCGGACCCACGCGAGCGAACATCAGAAGCGGTGTGCGCCGTGCGCGCCGAGGGCGACATTCAACTGCAGCATGAACTCCAGCCCGCGGTCGCGGTGGCCGTCGTCATCGATGAAGTCGTTCTGCGACAGCTGGGCGCGCAGGAAGACCGGTTCCACTGGGCGGAACGTAACCTGGGCACTATGGCGGTAGGAAGTGCCAAAGGAGGGCGAAACAAAGTCGCGATCAGGCCCTTCATTCGTGGGTAGGCCTCGATTGGTCAAGCCCAGGGCCTCCGTGCGCAGTCCGGCCTCCCAGCGCGGTGCGAAACCATAGACGCCCTGGAGATACATGCCATCTTGCTTGGCCTTGCTACTGCCGATGGCGTTGCCGGCAATAGTGTTCTGGTCTTCACGACGTTGGTAGTCAACGTCGATCTCGCGGTAGAAGTACTCGCCCTGGAGGCGCCAGTCGCCGTGACCGTAGGCGCGCCCGGAACTGTACTTGTAGACGGCATCAAGACCGGCAAACCAGGCGTCACCGTCCCATTCCTCAAGACCGGAACCATGTTCGGTTTCCTGTTGCCAGGTGTTGGCGTAGCCACCGGACACGCCAAACTGGAGCGCGTGGTCCGGGCCGAGATCCGGGCCGAATTTGGCAAAGGCGGTGATCAGACGGGGGCCCGAGACATTGGAGAAGGAGGAACGAATCTCGTCTCCTGCATTGGTGGTGTGAGAACCACCCCCGCCCTCGTAGGGGATGAAGCTGTTGTCACCCTGGAGCAGTTCAATGCCCAGCTGGGTGTAGGTCTCGGTTGGGGCAACCCAGGTCGCCTGAACGCCGGTCTCCTGCAAGCCGTGGTCGCCGAACAGGTACTCGTTGACCAGCGGACGATCGACGAAGTCCCAGTCGTGGCCGTGGCGGCTGTTGATGTAGCCGATGTCGGACAGGAACTTACCCGCCTTGATCTGGAAGCCACCGGGCAGGGCGCGGGTGGTCAGGTAGGCTTCTTCAACTTCGACGTCGCTGTCGTCGAAGCCGAGCATCAGGACGCCATCGAAGAGGTCGCCCAGATTGGCCTCGAAGACCAGTTCGCTGTGGCCGAGGTTGAAGCCATCGTCGAAACCGTGGTCGTGACCATGCCCGTGGTCATGCCCGTGGTCGTGGCCATCGTCGAAGCCGGCGGGATCGCTGATGCCGTGCGACAGTTCGTTGTAGTAGACACCTTCCAGGATCAGGGAGACGTCAAGACCCCACGAGCGGTTTTCCGATTCGGCGCTCCATTGCGCCGAAGCGAGCCCAGGTGCGGTCAAGGCAACAGCCGCGAGGCCGGTAAGGGTGGGGCGAAGAAGAAGCTGATGGCGGTTCATGGCGGGACTCCCTGCTACATGGAATGGAACGTTATAGAGTTACAATTCGACTGTGAACGTTACAAGATAACGTTTCGTTTCTCAAGCGCAGTGTGTAGGACCACACCCCTCTCGGGGGGATGTTTCAAACGTCGGGGAGGCCGGCACGCGCGAAGGCGGCACGCCAGTGTTCCAGTTTTTCGGATAGGCTCAGGCGGGCGTTGGCGGGGCTGGTCGAGGGGAGGCGCACGGCCTCGACGCCCAGGGCGCGAGTCTCGTGGATACGCCGCCCGCTCTCGGCGCCGTTGTGGATGATCAGGCGTAGCCCCGGTGCCTCACGGACTAGTCGTCCAAGGTCGTTGGGCACGGGCTGCCGGATGGCGCTGTCCAGGCTGCCCTCCCGCGAACAGGCGCCATAGACATCCCACAACCCCACGCCGTGGGCCAGCAGGCGTTCCACCCGGTTGGGGTAATCCAACTCGGCGAAGGGTTCGTCCAGGATCTGCCCGACGATGGGCCAGAACTGGTTGCGGGGGTGGGCGTAATAGGCCTGCGCCTTCAGTGATGCCACGCCGGGGAAGCTCCCGAGTACTATCACACGGGTATCGGCTCGCAATAGGGGCGGGAAGGCCGCCAGATCGGGTGTCTGGGACATGCCAGCAGCGGTATCGGACGGGGTTATTCGAGCGTATCCGTCTGGCGGCAGTCGGCGCACTGGCCGTGTAGTTCTACCATGCGCGAGTCGATCTCAAAGCCTTTTGCCTGCGCCTCTTTCTCCAGTGCCCGGCTGGCGGGTTCCGGGGTGTGAAACTCGGCAATCTGGCCACAACCGTCGCAGATCATCAGCGCGGATTCGTGGCGCTCGCCTGGGTGCGAGCAGGCGACAAAGCCGTTCAGGCTCTCGATGCGGTGGATCAGCCCCTGCTCGAGCAGGAAGGCCAGGGTGCGGTACACCGTTGGTGGCTTGATGGAGTGGTCGTCCGAGGACAGCGCGTTGATCAGGTCGTAGGCCTTGATCACGCCCTCAGTGCGCAGGATCTGCTCGAGGATGCGTTTGCGCTGTTCGGTCAGACGCGCACCCTGGCGGGCACAGACGTGCTCGGCATCCGCCAGGGCTTGTTCGATGTCCGGCGTGTTGGTCTCGGCGGCAAAAGTCATGCGCCTAGGATAGCCCAAACCGCTCCGCAGTCCGTAACGCCCCTTCCCTTCGCGGCCATGCTCAAGCGGGGGTGGAGGCCGTTGCGGGCGCTTAAGGCTCGTCGCGCTGGGTGTTCTCGGGGCGAGCGAAGACCTCGGCGGCCCAGCGGGCGCGCTCCGCAGGCGTCTCGGTCTCGCGGGCCACCATGTGCGCCTCCACCGCAGTGATGCGGTGGTCGAGGCCCTCGCCGTTGGCGATCTGGATGGCGAGCCCCGGGCGTGCATTCAGTTCGAGGATTAGCGGTCCGCGGTCGGCGTCGATGACCACATCGACCCCCAGGTAACCCATTCGACTGAGTTCGTAGCAGCCCGCCGCCAGCTCCATCAACTGTTCCCAGCCGGGGATCTGCAGGCCGACGATGCTTTGTTCGCTATCGGGATGTTCGCGACAGGGCTTGTTGTAGCGTACCCCGCCGATGGTGCGGCCGGAACCCAGGTCGATACCGGTCCCGACCGCGCCCTGGTGCAGGTTGGCCTTGCCGTCAGAGTCCTGTGTCGGAAGGCGCATCATCGCCATCACCGGGTAGCCGCGGTAGACCACCGTGCGGATATCCGGCACGCCGCGGTAGGAGACCGAATCGAAAATTGACGAAAAGCGCACTCGCTGTTCGATCATGGCGACATCCGGTCGGCCGCCCAGGCTGTACATGCCGGACAGGATGTTCGACATGTGGTCGTCCAGCTCGCTTAATTCCATGGCGCGGCCGCCTGCGCGGCGGGGGCGATCCCCGCGCCAGCCTTCGATGACCAGGATCCCGTCGCCGGCCGCCCCGTGCGCGGGCTTGATGACGAAACCGTCTGTATAGGTTGGAAGCTGTGTCCGTACATCGCGGATCTGGCGGTGGGTGCGCACGACACCATGGAGCTCGGGTACCGCCAGGCCGGCGTCTAGCGCCAGCTGTTTGGTCTGCAGCTTGTCGTCCACCCGCGGGTAGAAGCGCCGCGCGTTCCACGCGGCGATGTAGCGGGCATTGCGGGCGTTCATCCCGACGATGCCCTGCTCCTTCAAGAGGCGCGGACGTACAAAGCGTGGCAGCCAGGCGGGCATTAGTCGGTCCTCCGCATGGCGTCCTGAATGCGGCCAAAGCGGAACAGCTCGGTCAGGCGATAGCCGGTGTAGCGGCCCAGCAGCAGGGTGATCGCCAGCAGCACCAGCAACAGTTCCGGGAACACGAACAGCAGGTGTTCCAGCTGGCGATTGGCCATCAACCCGTAGGCGGCTGCCGCGACCACCAGGCTGCCCACGCCCTGGGTGATCGCGTCCGCCGGGCCGTGTTCCTCCCAGACCACGGACATGCGCTCGATCGTCATGGCGAGGATGACCATTGGGAACAGCGATAGGGCCAGGGCCCGCTCGAAGCCGAGATGGTGCGACAGTACGCTGATTGCGAGCATCAGCATGATCACCACGCTGACGACGGCGGCGAGACGCGGTACCAGCAGCAATCGTAGATGCTCAAGGTAGAAGCGCACCACGAGGCCAAGAGAGACGATCAGGGTGAACAGGATGATGCCCGTCAGAAGCTGAGTCTCACGGAATGACAGTGCGATCAGCACCGGCATGAAGGTGCCGAAGGTCTGGATGCCGATCACGTTGCGCAGGAACACGATGATCATGGCGCCCAGGGGTACCATCAGCAGCACCCGATAGGTGTTCTGAGTGCCCAGCGGTAGATCCAGGGTGGAGAAGTCCAGAATGCGGGTGTCGAGGGTTTCTCCAAAGCGCTGGATGGTGGCTAGCGCATCCTGCACCCCGCGCGAGACAGCGAATCGGACCTCGGCATTCTCGCCATTGCTGACCTCCAGGAGCGGGGCGCTGCCGTGCGACCAGACCACCACGTCGTCGGGGTATTCGACGGTCCCGGTTTCCGGATCGATCGGCACCCAGCGTCGGGTGTTGTGTACTTCCAGCCAGGTCTGTGGCTCGACGTCGCGGCGTCCATCGACCAGTCGCAGGGCCGTCACTTGGCGCGCGGGTATGCGGGCGGTCGCGAGCAGTTCGATCAGGGTTTCGGTCCGCCGGGTGCGATTGTCGTCGCTCTCGATGAAGACCGCTGCATTTGAGGCAGGGGGAGCGTTGGCAAGGTCATTGACCAGGACTGAGGCAAAACTCTGGATGTTGGAGGAGCGTTCCCGGACGTCGTCGATCAACGCCTCCGCCGCCGAGTGGAAGGGTTCGGTCCATTCCGGCGCCGCCACTGGTCCGGGATATTCGGCCTCGGATCGGTCGTCGCCGTCACGGTATAGCGTCGCTCGATAATAGAGCACCTGTTCGCCGCGCGGCTGCCGCGTGGTCCATTGGGCCACGCGGTCGTCCGCCTGACTGAGGGTGTTGAGCCCGTAGCCCCGCGAGACATAACCCTCGTCCAGTATCGAGAAGTTGGGGAGGCGGTTGGGGATGCGTAATTCCACGGTTGTCGCACCACCGGTCGGCTGGTAGCGCACGCGGGCCTCCACCAGCCAGGTCTCGGCGGTGGCGTCCGGTTGCAGAGGCATCCCCAGCGCACTCACCTTGTAAGCGAAGACGCCGAGCCCGATCGCGCTTAAGAGAACGATCAGGATCGGTAGGTGAAAGCGCTTCACTGATCATCCGCCGAGCAATCCGGCGCTTGTAGATGTTCGGCACCGGAATCGACCAGGATGTGCCCGGCCATGTGGCTGCGTCCGATCAGCGCCTGGTAGGTCAGGGCGGTGCGGTCGATCAGGCTGGTATCGGCGGTCAGGAGCTGGTTGCCGATGCAGAACTCCATGCGCACCACCGGCCGCTCCTGCGACTCGCCGCTATGGCGACGAATGCGCACGGTGCGCTCGATTGGGCGCTCCAGGGTGATGCGGGCCTCTTCGTCCTCCGGGTCGACGACCTCGAAGCGGATCCAGTCTTCGCCGTCCTTCTCGAAGCGTTCCTTGTTCAGAGCATTCAGCGATGACGAGGTGGCGCCGGTGTCCATGCGCGCCTCCAGAACGATGTCTTCCTCCATGATGTGCACGTTCTCCACCGCGCCCAGAATGGCCATGGAGGGAACCGAGTCGTTCGCCCCGGCGGATTGCGTCAGACAGGCCAATCCGAGCAGCATGGTCAGCGGGATGGATTGGGTTAAGCTGAAACGACGGGCGGCTGGTGCAGTCACGCAGTCTCCTGAAGAATTGCAAAACGTCAAAGTGTAGCTGATCACAGTCTTTGCCCCGTGTTAAGGGGGTCACAAAGGCCACGTTTGGGAGCCTTCATGAACTGGGTAGTCGATCTCGCCGATCTGACCATGAACGATGTCGCCCGGGTGGGTGGCAAGAACGCCTCCCTGGGCGAGCTGCTGGGTCAGCTGGGTGCCGCCGGGGTGCGCGTGCCAGGCGGCTTTGCCACGACCGCGGATGCCTATCGCGCCTTGCTAGCCAAGGACGGACTGGATGCACAGATCAAGGCCCGTCTGGCCGATCTCGACATTGATGATATCGAGGCCCTGCGCGCGGCGGGCCGCGAGGTGCGCGAATGGATCGAACAGGCCGAGTTGCCTCCCGAGCTGGAGCAGGCGGTGCGCGAGCATTACGCGCAACTGGGGGATGATGTGCCGGTGGCCGTGCGCTCCTCTGCGACGGCCGAGGATCTGCCCGAGGCCTCGTTCGCTGGCCAGCAGGAGACCTTCCTCAATGTACGTGGTGCCGACGCACTGATCCAGCGCCTGCGCGAGTGCTTCGCCAGCCTCTACAACGATCGTGCCATCGCCTATCGCGTACACAACGGCTTTGCCCACGACGAGGTCGCACTGTCGGCGGGCATCCAGCGCATGGTGCGCTCCGATGTCGGCGCCAGTGGTGTGATCTTCACGCTGGATACCGAGAGCGGGTTTCGCGATGCGGTGTTCATTACCGGGGCCTGGGGCCTGGGCGAGACGGTGGTGCAGGGCGCGGTGAACCCCGACGAGTATCAGGTCTACAAGCCGGCGCTGGCGGCCGGAAAGCGCGCCATTATCGGGCGCGCGCTAGGTGGCAAGGCCGTGCGTATGGTGCTTACCGAGGAGGGGACGCGGACCGAGGACACCCCCGAAGATCTGCGCCACCGCTTCTGTTTGTCGGATGCCGATGCCGAGCAGCTGGGCCGTTATGCCGTGGCCATCGAGCAGCACTACGGCCGACCCATGGACATCGAGTGGGCGCAGGACGGCGAGACCGGCGAGCTGTTTATCGTACAGGCCCGCCCCGAGACGGTGGAGAGCCGGGTGGAACTGGGTGCGGGCGAGCGCTATGAGCTGGCCGCGCATGAGACCGCGCCGATGGTCACGGGGCGCGCGATCGGCTCGCGTATTGGCGCCGGAATCGTGCGGGTGCTGGATTCACCGGACGCGATGCACACCATGGAAGAGGGCGACATCCTGGTTGCGGATATGACCGATCCCGACTGGGAGCCGGTGATGAAGCGCTCCGCCGCGATCGTGACCAATCGGGGCGGGCGTACCTGTCATGCGGCGATCATCGCCCGCGAGATGGGTATCCCCGCGGTGGTGGGCTGTGGCGATGCGACCGAGGTGCTCTCCGACGGCATGGAGGCGACCGTCTCCTGCGCGGAGGGCGATGACGGGCACGTCTACCCCGGCAAGCTGGAGTACACGATCAAAAAGACCGATATCGGTGAATTGCCCGATCTGCCGGTCAAGCTGATGCTGAACGTCGCCAACCCGGGGCGGGCCTACGCCTTCTCGCAGTTGCCGCATGCCGGGATCGGGCTGGCGCGGCTGGAGTTCATCATCAACGGCACCATCGGCGTGCACCCGCTGGCGCTGCTCGACTATGCCGAGGACCCGAACCGCCTCGACCCGGAGGTGCAGGAGCAGGTCGCCGAGCGCCTGCGCGGGTTCGATGAGGGCCCGCGCGAGTTCTTCGTGCGCAAGCTGTCCGAGGGCATCGCCACGCTGGCGGCGGCCTTCGCGCCGGAGCCGGTGATCGTGCGCCTGTCCGACTTCAAGTCCAATGAATATGCCCACCTGATCGGCGGCGCTGGCTACGAGCCGCAGGAAGAGAACCCGATGCTGGGCTTTCGCGGCGCCTCGCGCTATCGCTCGGAGACCTTCCGTCCGGCGTTCGCGATGGAATGCGAAGCCCTGAGCCGGGTACGTGACGCTATGGGGCTGGAAAACGTCCAGATCATGGTCCCCTTTGTGCGCACACTCTCTGAAGCCGAGGATGTAATCCGGGTGCTGGGCGAGGAAGGGCTGCGTCGTGGCGAGAACGGGCTCAAGGTCGTGATGATGTGCGAGATCCCGTCCAACGCCCTGTTGGCGCCGCGCTTCCTGGAGCATTTCGACGGTTTCTCCATCGGCTCCAACGACCTGACTCAGCTGACGCTCGGGGTCGATCGCGACTCCGGGCTGGTGGCGGACTCCTTCGACGAGCGCAACGATGCAGTGAAGGCGCTGTTGAGCATGGCAATCCGCGCCGCGCGCAGGGCCGACAAGTATGTCGGGATCTGCGGCCAGGCCCCGTCCGACTATCCGGAGCTGGCGGTCTGGCTGATGAACGAGGGCATCGACTCGCTGTCGCTGAACCCCGATTCGTTACTGTCCACCTGGGAGCAACTGGACAAGGTGGGGAAGGTGGGTGATGCCTGAAGCCCCCGTTCAGTGCCCGCAGGTGTACCTAGTCTCGGACGGGACCGGGATTACCGCCGAGACCCTGGCGCGGTCGCTGTTTACCCAGTTCCCGGATGTCGACCCGGCCTGGCACCGCCTGCCCTTCGTGCAGACACCCGGCCGCCTGGCCAGCGTCTTTGCCCGCGCTCAAGACGGGCCACAGCCGGCCCTGGTGGTGGCGACGCTGGCGAATGCCGACCTGCGTGCCGACCTGCGCCAGTCTCCGGTCCCGGTGATTGATGTCTTCGGCGAGCAGGTCGAGCGGCTGGAAGGTCTGCTGGGGGTGCCGTCGCAGTCCGTATCCGGGCGAGCCCACGGCATGGGCGATATCAGCCGTTACGACCGCCGCATCGAGGCATTGAACTACACCCTGGCACACGACGATGGCCTGGCGGTGCAGGACCTCTCGGTGGCCGATGTGGTCCTGCTGGGTGCCTCGCGCTCCGGCAAGACACCGACCAGTCTCTATCTGGCGATGAACTACGGGCTGTTCGCGGCCAACTACCCGCTGGTCCCGGAGGACCTGAACCAGGGCGATATCCCGCACATGCCCGAGGGCCTGCGGGGTCTGGGCGGGCGACTGGTCGGGCTGACGATCACCCCGCAACGATTGGCGCAGATCCGCGAGGGCCGCCGCCCGGACAGCCGCTATGCCAGCCTGGCGCAATGCCGGGCCGAATGCGCGGCCATCCAGGAATTCCTCGATAGTTGGACGATTCCGCATCTGGATGTTACCGAGCTGTCCATCGAGGAGATCGCGACGCGGGTGCGTGACTGCCTGGGCAAGTCCTGAGGTTGACGGGGCAACTGCTGCAGTGGGCCCCTGCTTGGCTGGATACCGTGTAATCTCGCTTGGCATCCCGCCGGGCTTGCCGGAGAATGGGCGCGGTTGACCTGTCGCAAGGAGCCCGCATGGCCGCCGCCGGAACCGGACAAGAGATCGCCATTTTTCTCGTAAGTGTTGTCTTCGGGATCTACATCATCCTGTTGATCCTGAGGACGATTTTCGGCCTGGTAAGGGCCGATTACTACAACCCGATCTCGCAGACCATCGTCATGCTGACCGACCCGCCGCTGCGGGTGCTGCGACCGGTGATCCCGTCGCTGGGTCGTTTCGATCTGGCCGCCATCGTATTGATGGTGCTGCTCAAGTTCATCGAGGTGTGGCTACGGGTGATCATCCTCGGCGTGGACGTCGGGATCGGGATCATCCTGGCCGCCGCGATCCGCGAATTGCTGACCACGGTGATCTGGGTCTTCATCATTGCCCTGATTGTCGAGGTGGTAATGAGCTGGATTCAGGCTGGGGGTGGTGCTGCCAACAATCCCATCATGCGTCTGGCGGGCGCGGTGAACCGGCCCATCCTCGGTCCGCTGCGGCGTGCTCTGCCAAATACCGGTGCAATTGATTTTTCGCCGATGATCGCGTTGGTTGGGCTCTATATCTTGCTGATTGTCGTCCGATCTTTCTGATCTGGATCAAGGTGCTTGCCGATCATCCGCTGCGCACCCCGTTTCATTGCAGGCAAAACGGGCTAGACTCGAAGACAGGGGCTCTGGCGGCAATACCGCCGCGGGGTCTCGGTTGTCCAACAAGGCAAAGGAGTCATCCATGGCAAGAGTGCATCGGGTCATTACCGGCTTTCTCGTCGCTTTGGCGGCGGTTGCTCTCGGCACCTCGATCGCATCCGCCAACGAGGCGGAGTTTGACAATTACGTCGTCCACTACAACGTGATCAACACGACGTTCCTGTCCCCGGAAGTGGCGCGCGCTTATGACGTTCGCCGTAGTTCCAACCGGGCCATGATCAATATCAGCGTGATGGAGCGTGGCGATAATGGCCTGGAGGCGGTGTCGGCCGATGTGACGGGGTCCGCCACCAATATGAACGATCAGATGCGCAGCCTGCGTTTCCGCGAGATCCAGGACGGCGACGCCATCTACTTCCTCTCCGAGGTTACGGTGCGTAGCGGCGAGACGCTCGACTTCGCGATCGACATCACCCCGGCGGGCAGCGAGCGGGAACTGCCGATTCGTTTCTCGCGCGATTTCTTCGCGGACTAGGAAACACCGATCTAATCGCCGCAACAGCATGCCCTACCGACGCCCCGGTCGCAGACCGGTCGGGGCGTCACATCACCAGGTTCAGCAGCATCCAGACCCCGTACAGCGCGACCGCGCCACCGGCAAGGCGGCGCACCCAGGGGCGCCGCACGAAGGCCGCCAGACGCGCGGCGAATACCCCCATCAAGAGCAGATTGGGCAGCGTTCCCAGGGCAAAGGCGCCCATCAGGGCTGCCCCTTCCAGTGCCCCGCCGGCACTGAGTGACCAGGCCAGCACGCTGTACACCAGCCCACAGGGCAGCCAGCCCCACAGCCCGCCGACTAGCAGGGCCTGACCGGGGTGTTGTACAGGCAGGAAGCGCCGACCCAGGGGCTCGACCCGTCTCCAGAGCAGCCCGCCGGCCTGCTCCAGCCGCGCCAGGACCGACCACCAGCCCGCCAGGTACAACCCCAACAGAATCAGGAAAAGCGCCGCGATGCCTTGCAGGATCGCCTGCCCCGCCGGGAGCCCGCCCAGGAGGGTCGCCCCCAGCCAGCCGGCCAGCGCCCCGGCGATCACGTAGCTCGTCATGCGCCCAATGTTGTAGGCCAGCAGCAGGTTCAGTCCCGGACCGCGGCGACCGTGGCCCATGGAGATTGCTCCGACGATGCCGCCGCACATCCCCAGGCAGTGCACGCCGCCGAGGATGCCGACGGCCAGCGCGGCCAGCAAGGTGCCTGGATCACCCATCAGCGCCCGCCCCGATCAGTCCGGATCGGCCTCATCGCCCAAGACTTCGTGTTTGGTGCGAATGAAGGTCGCGTGCGGGACGTAGAGCAGGTCTGCGAGGTGACGGATCACGGCTTCCTGGCGCTTGTGCAGATCATGATTGGCCCAAGCCGCCCGCCACAGGGCGCGCATGATGTCAGCCTTCTGCTCCGCATCGAACGCGTCATTCACCTCGCGCACCATCGGATGAATCGAGATGAGTTCATCGCTTTCCTCCTGGGCAATCTCCAACATGGCGTCGGCGGTATCGCTATCCAGGTGGAACAGTTCGATCAGGCTGGCGCGCACGGATTTCAGTTCCTGCGGGTGGAGCTGAAAGTCCGCGCGGCAGACCTCCATGATCAGGGCGGCCGCGGCGCGCTGCAGGCGATCCTCCGGACGGCCTTCGACGGCGTCGCTGCGTTCCGCCCCCAGCAGGCGTTGCCAGTGGCTGCGTAGTTGTTCGATCAAGTGGCTGTCTCCGTGGTGCGTTGCTGTGTATGGTGCCCGAATGGAAACCGGCCGGTCCGAAACCCGCGATCTGCTTCTGCTCTCCGGTGGCATCGAGAGCAGCGCACTGCTGGCCCAGCGGCATGCCGCTGGCGACCCTCTGCGGGCCGTCTGGGTGGATTACGGTCAACGCAATGCCGAGCGCGAATGGGCCGCCGTCGAGCACCTGGCCGCGGCCTATGGCTGTACCCCGATCCCGCTGGACCTGCAGTCGTTGCGCGCGGCGTTTACCCGACGTAACGACTGGGTCGGTCATGTGCCGCTGCCCCAGCGCAATCTGCTGGTTCTGGCATTGGCCATCAACGTCGCCGAGCATCACGGTGATCGCCGTATCCTGCTGGCGCTGAACCGCGAGGACCAGGGGCATGGACCGGGCTCGCAGGCGGGGTTCGTGCAGCAGGTGTCGGCATTGGCCGCAACACTGGTGCCCGGCCTGCAGGTGGAGGCCCCCCTGATCGACCAGTCCAAGGCCGAGATTATCGCGGCCACTGACCCGCTGGGGCTCGATTGGCGCCTCACCTGGAGCTGCCTTCTGGCACAATCGCGCCAATGCGGGCGGTGCCCGCAGTGCCAGGCCCGCCGTGCGGCATTCGCGGCCGCCGGCATCCCCGATCCGACTGACTACCGTGAACTGCCCCGATGACCGATACCACCGTTCCCAAGCACGTCACCGAACGCCTGGAGATTGCCATCCTCACCGGCGAGACCCTGCAGTTGAATTGGGCCGAACCGGATTCCAGCCAGGCGTGGTGGGGCAAGGTGAAGCCGCGCGAGGTGCGCGAGGCCGATGGCTATGCCTGGCTGGACGGCGAGTGCGAGGGGCGGCCGGTACAGATCCGCCTGGATTGCATTCGCAACCTGCCGACACCGGTCAAGTAGCCGGCGTGCCACCTCGGGTGTTGGCGAGGGTGGCGGGGCCGGGCAGCAGGTCCGCGAGCGACTCCAGCAGTTCGAATTCCTCGGAGTGCATGGGGTCGCCCTGTTCGTCCGGGTAGCGCATCCCCCGCAGTTCGGCCAGCCCCGCGCCCGCGGCGCTGGCCAGTGCCAGAAGATTGTCGTCGACCAGCAGGGTGCGTTCCGGGTCATACGGGGCGACCCCCTGCAAGCGCTCCCAGAACGACGTGTCCTCCTTGGCGCAATCGAGGTTGTGCGCGGAGACGATCTGATCCAGACGGTCGCCGATTCGGGTCAGCCGATGCTTGAATTCATAGACCTGCGGATGGGCATTGGTGACCAGCACCCGTTGGCGACCGGCTTGTTTCAGGGCGCTCAGAACCTCTTCGGCATGCGGCTTCACCGTGATGTGGTGAGCCAGGTGCCGTTTGAGGCCGAGGATGTCCAGGCCGGTAAAACGGGTCCAGTGGTCGACGCAGTACCACTCCAGCTTGCCGCGAACCCGCTGCATCTCGTCTTCCAGGCGGCGGCGGGCGCACTCCGGATCGTCCGGTTGGCAACGGATGTATTCCTGCGGGATCAGCTCGCGCCAGAAGCGATTGTCGAAGTGCAGATCGAGCAGCGTGCCGTCCATGTCGAACAGCACGGTGTCGATTCGGCTCCACTCGACCGGGGTCGAGGGTGCGTGGTGTGGCGGATTTTTTTGGGGGTTTTGACGGTCCACAACAGATGGCAACGTAAAAGAGGGTGAATACGATGGAATCCATGGTACCCCAATCCCGGTTCCGGGCGGCCCCGCTGCTTGCGGCGCTTTTGTCTCTGCCTTTGGTGGCCCAGGGGATGGACCCAAGCGACCCGGACTATGACCCGCTGGAGGATGACAGCCTATGGGGCGAGACGGTCTCCCCGGAGGATACCCAGACCACTAGCCCCGAGCTTAAATTCCTGCTCGAAGAGCCCGATCGCATTCCTCATCACCACCAGAACCAGATTCGGATAACGCAGTCCTCGCTGGAGGATGGCTGGGCCGATCTGCGCCAGTGTCACAACGATGTGGCGGCCATTCGGCGCATGGTCATTGTGTACAATGAGGAGAAGATCGACGAGCTTCAGGTCGAATCCACCCGCAACATCGAATCGGCGCGCGCTGAAGGCGACCGCGTTGACCTGCGCGGCGTGGAAAGTGATGCCGAGGTCTGTGTGACCGCGCGCATGAAGATCGTTGAGCACGAGGGCGATGGCGTCTACCGGTTGGAGAACGGGCCGTTCGTGCGGCGCTTCCTGGATGGCTATTTCCCGATGCGCGTAACCATGGCGGTGAGCTGGGGCGATCTTGATTTGCGCCTTGAGGAGACCCAGCCCGAGGAGCAGGACGGCTTCGATGTGGTGGCCTCCGATCATGGCTTCGTGTTCGACACCCTGTTCGAGGGTGAACTGCGAACCCTGGTGCGCTTGCGCAATAGCTATTAATCAAGCGGTCCCTACACCACGCCCGGAGGCGGCATGAGTCGAGACAAGCCGGATGTCCAGGGACGGCGCACGGTCGCCAGTAGTCGCCTGTTCGAAGTGGAGGAGCTGGACCTCGAGTTCAGCAACGGGGCACGTACCTGCTTCGAGCGGCTGGTCAGTCGTGGCCACGGGGCGGTGATCATCGCACCGGTGCAGGCCGATCGCACCGTCCTGCTGATCCGTGAATACGCCGCCGGCACCCACCGCTACGAACTCGGTTTGCCCAAGGGGCGAATGGAGGCTGGTGAGGACATCCTGGCCGCCGCCAACCGCGAAATCATGGAGGAGGTGGGGCATGCGGGCCATCGTTTGACCCATCTGGGGGCGTTGACCGTGGCGCCTGGTTACATGGCCCATCAGACCCATCTGGTACTGGCGGAGGACCTCTATCCGCAGGCCGCAGAAGGCGACGAGCCGGAGACCATCGAGGTGGTGCCCTGGTCACTGGACCGACTCACCGAGCTGGTGGCCCGCGAAGACCTGACCGAGGCGCGTTCCATCGCCGCGTTGTATATGGTTCGCGACTACCTCGACGCCTGAGGAAAATACTGCCAAGCTACCCGTCCGTATTCGGGAGAACGGGAGTTTCCCCATGCATGCTCCGCCGAAGGACGCGGCTCTCACCGCCCTTATGCACGAGGTCTCGGCCCTGGCCGCCGAGGCCGGTCATGCCATCCTCGAAACCTACGAGACCCGTTTTGCGGTGACCGAGAAGGCGGATCATTCGCCGCTCACCGAGGCCGACTTGGCGGCCCATCGCATCCTCAGCAAAGGATTGGCCGACATCGATCCCGACTGGCCGGTGCTTTCGGAAGAGGGTCAGGATATCCCCTACGAACGTCGCCGCCAGTGGCAGACCTACTGGCTCATTGATCCCCTGGATGGCACCCGCGAGTTCGTGAAGCGCAACGGCGAGTTCACCGTGAATGTGGCACTGATCCACAATCACGAGCCGGTGCTGGGGGTGGTCTGGTGCCCGGTGCTGCAGCGTCTTTATGCCGGCCACCATGATGGCCAGGCGATCCGTCGCGACGAAGACCAGGCCCCGCGTGAGATCTCGGTGGCGCATGAGCGTATGGGCACCGATTACCCGATGGTGGCGGGCAGCCGATCGCATGGCGCGGAACGCCTGAAGCTCGCGCTAGGCCGCTTGGGCCCGCACGAACTGGTCAGCATGGGCAGCTCGCTAAAGCTGTGCCTGGTGGCCGAAGGCGCCGCCGACATCTATCCGCGCCTGGGGCCCACCAGTGAGTGGGACACCGCTGCCGCGCATGCGGTCGTGCGGGCCGCAGGCGGACGGGTGACGGACCTCAACGGCCAGGAATTGCGCTACAACACGCGCGAAAGCCTGTTGAACCCCGAATTCCTGGTCTGCGCCGGGAACCCCGAAGGCTGGTTGCGTCGTCTGGGCCTGCCGGACGACTGACCGCTCGGCGCCGCGTCAGGCGGCCCCGTTGGTGCGTGACGGGGCCACCGGTTCCGGGGTGATGTCCCAGATTTGGTTGGCGTAGTCGCGCACCGTACGATCGATCGAGAAAAAGCCCATGCGCGCGACATTCAGGATAGCGGCCTCCGCCCAGGCGGCGCGGTCGGCATACAGGGCATCCGCGCGATCACAGGCCTCGGCGTAGGCCGCATAGTCGGCGATCACGAAGAACGGATCTTCCTGGCGCAGGTAGCGTCCGAGGTCACCATGGGTGGCTGGGTCGTTACAGGTAAAGAACCCTGTTTCGATCATTTCTACTGCGGCGGCCAGGTTAGGCTGCTGCGCCAGGATGGCTTCGGGGCTGGGCCCGCTGCTGCGATGCTCGACGACTTCGTCGGCAGTCATACCGAAGATGAAGATGGATTCCTCGCCGACCGCATCGCGGATCTCGATATTGGCGCCGTCTAGCGTGCCGATGGTCAGTGCCCCGTTCAGCGCCAGCTTCATGTTGCCGGTGCCGGAGGCCTCGAAGCCGGCCGTCGAGATCTGTTCGGAGATATCCGCCGCCGGGATGATGATGCTGGCGGAGCTGACCTCGTAGTTGGGGAAGAACACACACTTCAGGTGATCGCCCACGGCTGGGTCATTGTTCACGATGTCCGCGACTTCGTTGATCACCTGGATAATGCCCTTGGCACGGGCATAGCCCGGTGCGGCCTTGCCGCCGAACAGGACGACCCGCGGCGGGATGTCCTCGCCGGCACGTATACGCCGGTAGAGATCCACCACGTGCAGGAGCTTTAGCAGCTGCCGCTTGTACTCGTGGATGCGCCTGATCTGCACGTCGAACATCACGTCCGGGTTCAGTTCCACGCCAGTGCGTTCGCGGACCAGGTCTGCCAGGCGCTGTTTGTTGGCGCGCTTTACGTCCATGAAGGCCTTCTGCAGGTCCGCATCGTGGGCGTAGGGCTCCAACGCGCGCAGGCGGTCCAGGTCGTATTGCCAGTCGTCGCCGATGCGCTGGCTCAGCAGCTCGGTGAGCGCGGGGTTGGACTGGATCATCCACAGGCGTGGGGTCACGCCATTGGTCACGTTGACGAAACGCTCCGGCCAGAGGTTGTAGAAGTCCTCGAACAGGGTCTCCTGCAGTAGCTGGGTATGCAGGGCCGCGACGCCGTTGACGCGGTGCGAGCCCACCACGGCCAGGTGTGCCATGCGCACGCGGCGACCGTTCCCCTCGTCGATGATGGACAGCCGCGCCAGGCGCTCGGTGTCGCCGGGGTAACGGTGGCGTACCTCTTCCAGGAAGTCATGGTTGATCTGGTAGATGATCCCCATGTGGCGTGGCAGTACGCGTTCCATCAGCTCGACCGGCCAGGTTTCCAGAGCCTCGGGCATCAGGGTGTGGTTGGTATAGGCGAAGGTGTGCCGGGTCAGATCCCAGGCACGTTCCCAGGATAGTTCGTGGCAGTCCATCAGCAGTCGCATGAATTCCGCCACGGCGATCGCCGGGTGGGTGTCGTTCAGCTGGATCGCGACTTTGTCGGGTAGAGCGTCCAGGTCATAGCCCAACGCCAGATGGCGATCCATGATGTCCTGCAACGAGGCGGAGACGAAGAAGTACTCCTGCTTCAGCCGCAGTTCCTTGCCGATCGCGGTGGCATCGTTGGGGTACAGGACCATGGAGATCGTCTCGGACTCGGCCTTGTCCGCCACGGCGCGGATGTAGTCGCCCTCGTTGAAGTAACGCAGGTCGAAGTCGCGGGTCGCCTTGGCCGCCCACAGGCGCAGATTGTTGACGTTGCGTCTGCCATAGCCGGCGGTCGGGTAGTCGTAGGCCATCGCCATGACTTCCTCGCCGTCCTCCCAGGTGTAGCGAGTCTCGCCATTGGGGTGATGGTGTTCGACCACGTAGCCGTAGAAATGAATGGTGTATTTGCGATCCGAGCGCGGAAATTCCCACGGGTTGCCGTAACGTAACCAGTTGTCCGGGTGTTCCACTTGCTGATAAGGCTCGAACTGCTGGCGGAACATCCCGAACTCGTAACGGATGCCGTAGCCATAGCCGGGGTAACCCTGGGTCGCCAGCGATTCGAGGATGCAGGCGGCCAGACGTCCGAGGCCGCCGTTGCCGAGGGCCGCGTCGTCTTCCAGGTCGAGAATGGTGTCGAGGTCCACGCCGAGGTCGGCCATCGCCTGGCGGGCGGGCTCGAGGATGCCCATGTTCCGCAGGTTGGCCTCGAGCATGCGCCCGATCAGGTATTCCATCGACAGGTAGTAGACGCGCTTGACGTCCTCGTCGGCGAACTGGCGGCGGGTCAGCAGGCGGCGTTCCACCATGCGTTCGCGGATGGCGAAGGCCAGGGCCTCCATCCAGTCGCGCTCGGTGGCCTGGCGCGGGTCTTCGCCGACCACGCGGACCACGGCATCGCGGATCGATTGCCGCAGGCCCTCCACATCGTTAGGGAGGTTGGGCAGGTGCGTGACTTCGGGGGCGGCCATCGGGCGGATCTCCAAAAAGGGGTAGACGCGCCGCGGTCCGGGTTTATCCCTCCCGGGCGACGGCGCGATAGCCGATATCTGTTCGGCAGTATATATCGTCGAAATGAATCTGTTGCACGGCCGCATAGGCCTTTTTTTGCGCGGCCTTCACGTCCCCGCCAAGGCCGACCACGCACAGCACGCGGCCCCCGGCGGTGACTACCTGGCCGTCCGCATTGATCGCGGTGCCCGCATGGAAGACGCAGGCATCGGGATCACCCGTCACCGCGTCCAGGCCGGTAATCGGGTCGCCCTTGCGGTAGGCGCCCGGGTAACCCCCCGCGGCCAGGACCACGCCCAGGGCCACACGCGGATCCCAGCAGGCCTCTACCTGGTCCAGGCGGCCGTCCAGCGCGGCCTCGATCACTTCGCTCAGGTCCGATTCCAGCCGGCTCAAGATTGGCTGGGTTTCGGGGTCGCCGAAGCGGCAGTTGAACTCCAAAACCTTCGGGTTGCCCGCAGCGTCGATCATTACGCCGGCATACAGAAAGCCGGTGTAGCGTTCACCGTCTGCGGCCATTCCCCGCACGGTCGGTTCGATCACTTCGTGCAGGATGCGCTCATGCAGGGCATCTGTCACCACCGGCGCGGGTGAGTACGCACCCATACCCCCGGTGTTCGGGCCCTGGTCCCCGTTGTCGCGGGCCTTGTGGTCCTGCGAGGAGGCCAGCGGCAGCACATGCTCGCCGTCAACCATGCAGATGAAGCTGGCCTCCTCGCCGGTCAGGAACTCCTCGATGACCACTCGGTGTCCGGCTTCGCCAAAGGCGTTGCCGCCCAGCATGTCGTGGACGGCCGCACGCGCCTCGTCCTCGGTCTGCGCCAGGATCACGCCCTTGCCGGCGGCCAGGCCATCGGCCTTGACCACGATGGGCGCACCGTGGGCAGCGATGAAATCCAGCGCAGCTTGCTCGTCCTCGAAGCTGCCATAGGCGGCGGTGGGGATGCCGTGGCGCTGCATGAAATCCTTGGCGAAGGATTTCGAACCCTCCAGCTGCGCCGCCTTTGCAGTGGGGCCGAAACAGCGCCGGCCTGCCGCGCGAAAGGCGTCCACCACTCCGGCGACCAGTGGGGCCTCAGGGCCGACCACGGTCAAGGCGACGGCCTCGCGTTCGGCCAGGGTCAGCAGCGCGTCGATGTCGGTCACGCCGACGTCGACGTTCTCGCACTTGGCTTCGCGTGCGGTACCCGCGTTGCCGGGGGCGACCAGGACCCGTTCGACGCGCGGAGACTGCGCCAGCTTCCAGGCCAGCGCGTGCTCGCGCCCGCCGTTGCCGATTACCAGTACGTTCATGATGGGGTCCGGGTCAGGGAGACACTGGTCAATGCACACGTTCGCGCTCGAGTCGCTTTTGCGTGCGAACAAGGCGCGGTGACTGCCGTGCAGTCACTCTGCACAAGGGAGCCGCAACGCAGTGCGCGCGTTAAAGCGGCCGAGCCCCTCCGGGGTTGGCACCCCAGGTTCCCCGATCCTGCGTTGCGTCGTTTGTGGGTAGACCCGTTACCCACTGCGCGAGGCGCCTGGTCCCCCAAAACCTGGGGTGTAAACGCGAACGTGTGCATTGATCAGTGTCTCCCTGTTAGTGGCGGAAGTGGCGCATGCCGGTGAATAGCATGGCGATATCGTGCTCGTTGGCGGCGTCGATCACCTCCTGGTCGCGCATCGAGCCCCCAGGCTGGATCACTGCGGTGATACCGGCCTCGGCCGCGGCATCGATACCGTCGCGGAACGGGAAGAAGGCATCCGAGGCCATGACCGAGCCGGCCACTTGCAGGCCCTCGTCGGCGGCCTTGATGCCGGCGATGCGGGCGGAGTACACCCGGCTCATCTGGCCGGCCCCAACTCCGATGGTCTGCTCGTCGCGGGCGTAGACGATGGCATTCGACTTCACGTACTTGCCGACCTGCCAGGCGAAGCAGAGATCCTTCATCTCCTGCTCCGAGGGCGCGCGGGCGGTGACGGTCTTCAGTTCCACATCGGCCAGGCTGCCGCGGTCGGCATCCTGGACCAGCAGTCCGCCGCCGATGCGCTTGTAGTCGAGCCCGGGGCCGACGCCGGCCGGCGGGATTTCAAGCACGCGCACGTTCTTCTTGGTCGCCAGGGCGCGCAGGGCACCGGTGGTGATCTCGGGGGCGATCACCACCTCCACGAACTGACGGCTGACAATCGCATGGGCGGTGTCCCCGTCCAGCGGGCGGTTGAAGGCGATGATGCCGCCAAAGGCAGAGGTCGGGTCGGTCTGGAAGGCGCGCTCGTAGGCCATTAGTTGGGTCGGCGCGACCGCCACGCCACAGGGGTTGGCGTGTTTGACGATCACGCAGGCCCCGGCCTCGAACTGGCGTACGCATTCCCAGGCGGCGTCGGCATCCGCCAGGTTGTTGTAGGAGAGCGACTTGCCCTGATGCTGGTGGTAGCTGGCCAGCGTGCCGGGCGTCGGCAGCGGATCGCGGTAGAACGCGGCGCGCTGGTGCGGATTTTCGCCATAGCGCAAGGTCTCGACGCGCTCGAACGTGGCGTTCAACTGCCCCGGGAAGGGGGCAGCCTCGCCATCTTCGTCCAGCGCGGACAGGTAGTTACTGATGGCGGCGTCGTAGCGCGCGACATGATCGAAGGCGGCGACCGCCAGGCGGAAGCGCAGCGACTGCGGGACCTCGCCGTGATCGGCGATGGCGGCCGCGATGTCGCTGTACTGGTCCGGGCTGGTGGCTACGGCCACGTCACGATAGTTCTTGGCCGCGGCGCGTAGCATGGCAGGCCCGCCGATGTCGATGTTCTCGATCGCATCCTCGAGGCTGCAACCGGGGCGCGCCACGGTCGCCTCGAACGGGTACAGATTGACCACGAGCAGGTCGATCGGTGGGATGTCTTGCTCGGCCATCACCGCCGAGTCGATGTCACGTCGACCCAGCAGCCCGCCATGGATGCGAGGGTGCAGGGTCTTGACCCGGCCGTCCATGATTTCGGGGAAGCCCGTGTGCGCGGAAACCTCAGTCACCGGAAGGTTGTTGTCGGCCAGCAGGCGGGCGGTGCCGCCGGTGGACAGGATCTCCATGCCACGGTCGTGCAGGGCGCGGGCGAGTTCCACGACGCCGGTCTTCTCGGAGACCGACAACAGGGCGCGCTGGATGGGTCGGCTGGGGGTCATTCGGGGCCTCGGGATCGCTGCAAAACGGCCATTATATCGAAGCCGAAGGCCTGATGGACGAGCTCGTGAATGGAGGTTTGCAGGGGCCGGTATAGGGGCTCCGGACGGTCCCTCAACTTGTAATTTTTGCGCAAAACCTTCAGGGTATAAAAACGATTTCGGACACAACGCCCGCGTTCAGACGCAACGTGCGGCGCCGTAAGCGATCCCCGAGCCAGGCGGGATGGGCCCGCCAGACCACGGCTCGGCATCCGGGTAATGATGAGCCCTCTGGATGTACAGGATGAACCGGCCAGACCGGTGCCGGGTGCTGCGAACAACGCGCCCGTTGCATTGCTACCCGAACACCAGGCCTGGCCTGGGCGGATCGGGCGAATGGCGAGACCGCCGGAAGTTTCGGGGGTCGCGGTTGACTGCGTTTGCGGGGTGTTGTGCCGGCGGACCGGCTGCGGTGGGTCCGATCACGCTTAAAACTGCAGCAAAAGCCAAGAGGAACCAGCATGGCAGCGAACATCAAGAACGATCAGGATTTCGGCGACAAGCCGACCGAACGTCGCGATACCGAAAACTATCTCAACGAGTACACCACCGGCTTCGTCGACAAGTGGGACGACCTGATTGATTGGGATAACCGCGCCAAGAGCGAAGGCACCTTCTTCATTGAAGAACTGAAGAAGCGGGGCGCCAAGCGCGTGCTGGACGTGGCCGCTGGTACCGGTTTCCATTCCGTGCAGCTGCGCGAGGCCGGCTTCGACGTGGTGACCGCCGACGGCGCCCCCGAGATGCTGGTCAAGGCCTTCGAGAACGGCCGCAAGCGGGGGCACATCCTGCGCACCGTGCAGGCCGACTGGCGCATGCTGAACCGTGACATTTACGGTCGCTATGACGCCGTCGTCTGCCTCGGCAACTCGTTTACCCACCTGTTCAACGAACACGACCGCCGCAAGGCCCTGGCCGAGTTCTATTCCGCCCTGAACCACGATGGTGTGCTGATCCTCGATCAGCGTAACTACGACACCATCATGGACCACGGCTACTCGTCCAAGCACACCTATTACTACTGCGGCGACAACGTTCAGGTGCAGCCGGCCCACGTCGACGAAGGCCTGGCCCGCTTCCAGTACAAGTTCCCGGATGGCTCCGAGTACTTCCTGAACATGTTCCCGCTGCGCAAGGCCTACGTCCGTCGTCTGATGCGCGAGGTTGGCTTCCAGAAGATCGAGACCTACGGGGACTTCCAGGAGACCTATCGCGAAACCGACCCGGACTTCTTCATCCACGTGGCCGACAAGCGTTATATCGAGGGCGAGGAACGATGAGCGAGAACTACTCCGATGTAGTCGAGACCGCTCGCGACTACTACAACAGCGAGGACGCCGACACCTTCTACAAGATGGTGTGGGGTGGTGAAGACCTCCATATCGGGCTGTACGAGTACAAGGACGAGCCGATCGGCGACGCCAGCCGTCGCACGGTCGCCCACATGTCCGACCTGCTCGGCGAGCCGCAGCCGGAATGGCGCGTGCTCGACATGGGCGCCGGTTATGGTGGTGTGGCCCGCTACCTGGTCGAGAACTACGGCTGCGACGTCACCGCGCTCAATCTCTCCGAGAAGGAGAACGAGCGGGATCGCGAGATCAACAAGGCGCGCCACCTGGACCACAAGATCACCGTGGTCGACGGCAGCTTCGAGAAGGTCGACGAGCCGGACGCGTCCTATGACGTGGTTTGGTCCGAAGACTCGTTCCTGCATAGCGAGAACGAAAACAAGAAGAAGGTGATTCAGGAAGCCGCTCGTGTGTTGAAGCCGGGTGGCTGGCTGATCTTCACCGACCCGATGCAGACCGACGATTGCCCGGATGGCGTGCTGGACCCGATCCTGGCACGCATCCACCTGGATTCGCTGGCTAGCCCCGCGTTCTACCGTGAGGCCGCTAAGGCGGCGGGTCTGGAGGAAGTCAGCTTCGAAGAGCACTCCGGCCAGATCGCGACCCATTACGGCCGCGTGAAGCAGGAGCTCGAGTCCCGCGAGGACGAGTTGAAAAACTACATCTCGCAGGACTACATCGACCGCATGAAGCAGGGCCTGCAGCACTGGGTCGATGGCGGTAACTCGGGCTACCTCACTTGGGGCATCTTTCGTTTCCGCAAGCCGGCCCGCTAGGCCGATTGCGGAACTGACCGGGAGGGCGGTCCGCCGTCAGACGGGCAGCCGCTTCCAGACCCCACCCACGCGGCCTTCGAGTGGCTGGAAGCGGGTCTTGTATTCCATCTTCGGCGCCTGGTCGATCCAGTAGCCGAGGTAGACGTAGGGCAGACCCAGGCGGTGCGCATGGGCTACCTGGGTCAGGATTGCGAGGGTGCCCAAGCCGCGGCATGGCTGATCTGGATCGAAGAAGCTGTACATCGCCGATAGTGCCTGTGGGGTGCGGTCGGTGACGGCCACCGCGACCAATCGGTGGCCACGGCGAAATTCGATCAGATCGACGGGGCCGTTGCGGTGGGCCAGCATCCCTGCGTAATCCTCGCGCCCCATCTGTTCCATGCCCCCACCTGCGTGGCGGCTGGACAGGTAGTGCGAGAACAGCGGCATGTGCTCGTCGAGATCCGCGGCGGGTACATGTCCGGGCTGCTCCGGCGGCCGGCGGATGGCGACCGCGAGATCGTGGTTGCGATCCAGGCAGCGGCGCTGGCTCCGGTTCGGGCGAAAGCTCGCCACCGGGATGCGCACCGGCACGCACGCGGCGCAGTCGGGGCAGTGATGCCGATAGACAAATTGACCGCTACGGCGAAAGCCCTCGGCCAGTAGCTGGCCGAAGCGTTCGCCGCCCAGGCTGACCGCCGGGTCGACCAGCAGACTCTGCATCTCGCGGTCGTCCAGGTAGGGGCACGCCTGCGGAGCGGTGATGAACCAGCGGATCGGATGTTCCTGCATGGCGCCATCGTGACATGTCTGATCACGGGCGCAAACAGGCCACATCCGGGGTCGCGAAGAACATCAAAGAGCCTGCCACCAAGGTGGGCTCCACGACCGGGATGGAACCCCGGCGTGTACACTTATCCCATTCGAAACCAATGGTGTACGGCACATGACGGCAACGCGAAACGACATCGAGAAGGCGCTGAAAGAGCGCATCCTGATCCTGGACGGCGGGATGGGCACGACCATCCAGCTGTACAAGCTGGAGGAAGCCGACTATCGCGGCGAGCGCTTCAAGGACTGGGAGTCCGACCTGAAGGGCAACAACGACCTCCTGTCGCTGACCCGTCCGGACATCATCGAGCAGATCCATAACGACTATCTCGAGGCCGGCGCCGACATCATCGAGGCCAACACCTTCAACGGTACCCGCATCGCGATGGCGGACTACCACATGGAGGACCTGGTCCCCGAGCTGAACCGCGAATCCGCGAAGCTCGCGCGCAAGGCCGCTGATGCGTGGACGGAGAAGACCCCGGACAAGCCGCGCTTTGTCGCCGGCATCCTCGGCCCGACGAACCGTACCGCCTCCATTTCTCCGGACGTGAACGACCCGGGCGCGCGTAACGTCGATTTCGACACCCTGGTCGAGTCCTACAAGGAAGCGGCCGCGGCCCTGATCGAGGGCGGCGCCGACCTGCTGCTGATCGAGACGGTGTTCGACACCCTGAACGCCAAGGCCGCGATCTTCGCGGTCAAGACGCTCGAAGACGAGCTCGGGAAAGAGCTCCCGATCATGATTTCCGGGACCATCACCGACGCCTCCGGCCGTACCCTGTCCGGCCAGACCACCGAGGCCTTCTGGAACTCGGTGCGTCACGCGAACCCGGTCTCCATCGGCCTGAACTGCGCGCTGGGCGCGAAGGAAATGCGCCAGTACGTGGAAGAGCTGTCGCGCATCGCCGACACCCACGTCTCTGCGCACCCCAACGCCGGTCTGCCGAACGAGTTCGGTGATTACGACGAGTCCCCGGAACAGATGGCCGAGGACGTCGGTCCGTGGGCCGAGCAAGGCATGCTGAACATCATCGGCGGCTGCTGCGGCACGCTGCCGGAGCACATCCGCGCGATGCGCGAGGCGGTCGAGAAGCACGCCCCGCGCAAGGTGCCGGAGATTGCCCCGGCCTGCCGCCTGTCCGGCCTCGAGCCGTGCAACATCACCGACGACTCGCTGTTCGTGAACGTCGGCGAGCGCACCAACGTGACCGGCTCGCGCAAGTTCCTGCGTCTGATCCAGAACGAGGAATTCGACGTCGCGCTGGAAGTCGCGCTGAACCAGGTCGAGGGCGGCGCCCAGATCATCGACATCAACATGGACGAGGGGATGCTCGAGTCTCAGGACGCGATGGTCCGCTTCCTGAACCTGTTGGCCGGCGAGCCGGACATCGCTCGCGTGCCGGTGATGATCGACTCCTCCAAGTTCGAGATCATCGAGGCCGGCCTGAAGTGTGTGCAGGGCAAGCCGGTGGTCAACTCGATCTCCATGAAGGAGGGCGAGGAAAACTTCATCAAGCAGGCCCAGCTGTGCCGCCGCTACGGCGCCGCGATCGTGGTCATGGCCTTCGACGAGGACGGCCAGGCCGACAACGAGCAGCGCCGCGTCGAGATCTGCACCCGTGCCTACAAGCTGCTGACCGAGAAGGTCGGCTTCCCGGCCGAGGACATCATCTTCGACCCGAACATCTTCGCGGTCGCGACTGGCATCGAGGAACACAACAACTACGGCGTGGACTTCATCGAGGCCACCCGCCGCATCAAGCAGGACCTGCCGCATGCGCTGGTCTCCGGTGGCGTGTCCAACGTGTCGTTCTCCTTCCGCGGCAACGAGCCGGTGCGCGAGGCGATCCATGCGGTGTTCCTGTACCACGCCATCAAGGCGGGCATGGACATGGGGATCGTCAATGCCGGCCAGCTGGCGGTCTACGACGACATCGACGAGAAGCTGAAGGAAGCGGTCGAGGACGTGGTCCTGAACCGTCGCGACGATGCGACCGAGCGGCTGCTTGACCTGTCCGAGGAGTACAAGGGCCAGGGCGGCGGCAAGAAGGAAGAGAACCTCGAGTGGCGCGAGTGGGAAGTCACCAAGCGCCTCGAGCACTCCCTGGTCAAGGGTATCGACACCTACGTGGTGGACGACACCGAAGAGGCCCGCCAGGCCTATGACCGCCCGATCCAGGTGATCGAAGGTCCGCTGATGGACGGAATGAACGTGGTCGGCGACCTGTTCGGCGAGGGCAAGATGTTCCTGCCGCAGGTGGTCAAGTCCGCGCGCGTGATGAAGAAGGCCGTGGCCCACCTGATCCCGTACATCGAGGCCGAGAAGACCGGCACCGAGAACAACGGCAAGATCCTGATGGCGACGGTGAAGGGCGACGTCCACGACATCGGCAAGAACATCGTCGGCGTCGTGCTGCAGTGCAACAACTTCGAGGTCATCGACATCGGGGTGATGCAGCCGGGCGCCGAGATCCTGAAGGCCGCCAAGGAGCACAATGTCGACGTGATCGGCCTGTCCGGCCTGATTACGCCCTCGCTGGAGGAGATGGCCAACTTCGCCGCCGATCTCGAGCGCGAGGGCATGAGCACGCCGCTGATGATCGGCGGGGCGACCACGTCGCGCGCCCACACCGCGGTCAAGATCGAGCCGAACTACTCCGGCCCGGTCGTCTGGGTGAAGGACGCCTCGCGCGCGGTGGGCGTGGCCCAGAGCCTGATCAGCCCCGAGCTGCGCGAGAACTACGCCGCCGAGATCCGCGAGGAATACGAAAAGCTGCGCGTGCAGAACGCCGGGCGCAAGAAGAAGACCCAGTGGGTCACCCTGGAGAAGGCGCGTTCCAACAAGCCGCAGATCGACTGGTCCAGCTACACCCCGACCAGGCCGAAGGCGCTGGAGACCGACAAGCTGCCGGGCGAGCCGAAGCTGCTGCACCCGCATGGCGACGGCTCCGTGCTGCTGCGCTTCGATGACTTCAACCTTAAAGAGGTGAAGAACTTCATCGACTGGACGCCGTTCTTCCACTCCTGGCAGCTGCACGCCGCCTACCCGCGCATCCTCGATGACGAGAAGGTGGGCGAAGAGGCGCGCAAGCTGTTCAAGGATGGCCAGGAGATGCTCGATCGCATGATCGAGGAGAAGTGGGTCACCCTGCGTGGTGTGGTCGGCTTCTTTCCGGCGAACACCGTCAATGACGACGACATCGAGGTCTACACCGACGAGAGCCGCTCGAAGGTGCTGAAGAAGCTGCACCACCTGCGTCAGCAGACCGAGAAGCGCCGTGGTCAGCCGAGCCACTCGCTGGCCGACTTCCTGATGCCGAAGGAGGCCGGTGGCCCGGACTACCTGGGTGCGTTTGCGGTCAGCGCCGGTGGCGCCGTCGACGCGAAGGCCGAAGAATACGAGAAGGCCAACGACGACTATCACGCGATCCTCGTGAAGAGCCTGGCGGACCGCCTGGCCGAGGCCTTTGCCGAGTGCATGCACCAGTACGTGCGCAAGCACTACTGGGGCTATGTCCCGGACGAGGCGCTGCCGAACGAGGACCTGATCGAGGAGAAGTACCAGGGCATTCGCCCGGCCCCGGGCTACCCGGCCTGCCCCGAGCATACCGAGAAGGGCACGCTTTGGGAGCTTCTGCAGCCCGAAGAGCACGCGGACATGACGCTCACCGAGAGCTACGCGATGCTGCCGGTCTCGGCCGTGTCCGGCTGGTACTTCGCCCATCCGGAGTCGCGCTACTTCGGTCTGGGCAAGGTCAACCGCGACCAGGTCGAGGACTACGCCAAGCGCAAGGGCATGTCGTTCGAAGATGCCGAGCGCTGGCTCGCGCCGAACATCGGCTACGACGACAGCGACGAGGCCAAGGCGGAAGCCAAGGCCGAGCGCGAGGCCCGGACCGCGTAAACCGGCGATCCTGCATCCGGAAGGACCGGTTGTTATGGTTCCCTTCCGGCAAACTGCGAGCCCCGCCCTGTGCGGGGCTCGCTTTGTTTGGGGCGTCGCGCCAAACTGGACAGGCCCGCCCGAAGTCGGGGCGGCCTGTCCCCAACCGGAGTCTGCGTATGTCCGCCCGCGAATCCGCGATTGACGCTCGACCGGCGATGTTCCGGAATCACCCGTTCGGCTTCATCCTCAGCCTGATCCTGATTTTGGCGTTCGGCCTGGGCCTCCTGATCCTGTTGTGGTGGTACCTACAGACGCGCTCGGTCCGCCTGCGCATCGACGCCGACCAGGTCCACCTGGAGCGGGGGCTGTTGTCGAAGTCGCATGTTGATCTGGACATCGGCCAGATCCGGACCGTGAAGGTGGACCAGAGCTTCTTCGATCGGATCTTCCGGGTTGGACAGATCGCGGTGTACACCACGGGTGACAACCCCGAGTTCAAAGTGAACGGGATTCCGGATCCGAATCGCGTACGTGAATACGTACGCAGTCGCCGGGAGGCCGTGGCATGAGCCGCGCCGACCGCCGCGACAGTCGGTTGGCACTGCGTATCCTGCTCGGCACATCGGCGCTGGTCGCGTTGCTGGTGGCCCTGCTGGTCCTGGCCGCGGCTGTCTCGCTGCCGGGGTTGTCGGACTGGGTGGCGATGACCTTTGACGACGGCATGGGCCTGAAGAATGCGGCCCTGGTGGCGGCGATCGTGTCGGTCCTGGTGTCGATCGTGTTTGCCCTGGCCGCTGGCGAAGGCCTGATCGGGGAGCTGCAGTTCATGATCCCCGGTTTTTTCCTGTTCTTTGTGTTCTTCTGGCTGATGCTGGCCTGGATCTTTTGATCCAGGCCAGCGCACCGTGCATCCTGCGTTTTTCTCTCAACCCCCGGAGCCCTGACCGTGACGACCGACGCGGACAACGACGCGAATCCCCAGCACCACCTGACCCTGCGCCCGACCCGGATTGAGGACTACGAGGACATCCGCGAGATCATGGAGCGGGTCTATCACGACCTGGACGGTGCCTGGAGCGAGGCGCAGTTCCGCTCCCAGGTGAAGCGTTTTCCCGAGGGCCAGATCTGCATCGAGGACAACGGCAAGGTGGTGGCTGCGGCGATCAGCCTGATCGTGGAATACAAGCGCTTCGGCGATCACCACAACTACTGGCAGATCACCGGCAACGGCTTCCTGACCACCCATGACCCGGACGGCGACACGCTCTACGGCGTGGATATCTTCGTGCATCCGGACTATCGCGGGCTGCGCCTGGGACGGCGGCTGTACGACGCGCGCAAGGAGCTGTGCGAGAAGCTGAACCTGCGGGCGATCGTCGCCGGCGGGCGTATCCCCGGCTACGATCAGTACCGCGACGAACTCACGCCGCAGCAGTACGTGCGCCGGGTCAAGAACCACGAGATCACCGACCCGATCCTGACCTTCCAGCTGGCGAACGACTTCCACGTCCGCAAGATCATTACCAACTACTTGCCGGACGACGAGAAATCCGGGGCCTACGCCACCCTGATCGAATGGCTGAATATCTACTACGAGGAGAAGGAAAAGCTGATCGGCGGTAGTCGCTCGGACGTACGCATCGGCGTGGTTCAATGGCAGATGCGGCCGACCGTGGACCTGGACGCCCTGTTCCAGCAGGTCGAGTACTTCGTGGATGCGGTCTCCGGCTACCGCGCGGATTGCGTGCTGTTCCCGGAATTCTTCAACGGACCGCTGATGGGGGCGTTCAACCAGGACTACCCGGCCGAGGCCGTGCGTCGTCTGGCCGAATACACCGAGGCGGTACGCGAGGAGATGGTGCGCCTGGCACTGGCCTACAACATCAACATCGTGGCGGGCTCGATGCCCGAATACACCGACGACGTACTGCGCAATGTCTCCTACCTGTGCCGCCGCGACGGTACCTGGGATCGCCAGTACAAGATCCATGTGACGCCCGACGAGGTCTCCTACTGGGGACTGCAGGGCGGTGACGAGGTGCACGTCTTCGATACCGACTTCGGCAAGATCGGGATCCTGATCTGCTACGACGTGGAGTTCCCTGAACTGCCCCGGGTGATGGCGGACCATGGGCTGCAGATCCTGTTCGTCCCCTACTGGACCGACACTAAGAACGCCTACCTGCGGGTGCGCCGTTGTGCCCAGGCCCGGGCCATCGAGAACGAGTGTTACGTGGTGATGTCCGGCTCGGTGGGCAACCTGCCCAAGGTCGAGAATATGGATATGCAGTATTCCCAGGCTGCGGTGTTCACCCCGTCCGACTTCGCCTTCCCGCACGATGCGGTGGCGGCCGAGGCGACCCCGAACACCGAGATGACCCTGATCGTCGATCTCGATCTCGACAACCTCAAGGAACTGCGCAATCACGGCTCGGTGCGCAACCTGCGCGACCGCCGTCGCGACCTCTACTCGGTCAAGTGGAAATCCAAGCCGGTATGACGCGCGGCCCTGTCGGTCGCTTCGGCACCGAAAAACGTGACCACGTTCCGATTGCCCCGGCGGCCCTACTGGTATCCGGACCCGCGGCCCCGTAGTCTTGCGACTACAGGGATGCTCGGCTACATGAAATAACGTGTGGCCGGACGATGTGCCGCCGCCCGGCGGGCGGATGTCAGTCAGGGGGAAGCATGAGCGATCAGAAACCGGACCCGAAGCGCACCGCGATTCTCGTGGTGGATGACTCCAAGGTCATCCGGGTCGCGCTGCAGCGTATTTTGCAGGGGCAGCATACGGTCTACGAGGCCGCCGATGGTGAGCAGGCCCTGGAGTTGCTGCAGCACAATCCCGATATCGGGCTGGTGCTGACGGATCTTTCCATGCCCGGGATCGACGGGCAGGACCTCTTGCTGCGCGTCCGCGACGGTATGGAAGACGTGCCCACCGATCTCCCGGTGGCCATCGTTACCGGCCAGGAAAGCGATGAGGAGGCCAGCAACGAATGGCGCTCGCTGGGTGCCAATGCCGTGCTGATGAAGCCCTTTGTCCCGACCCGTGTGCGCGAGGTGGTGGCGACGCTATTGCCGCAGCCACAGGTGACGGACGATGCCTCCGCGACCGCCGAGGTCCAAGCCCTCCGCGACGAGATCGAACGCCTGCGTCGTGAGCTGATGCTGCGCCAGCAATCCGCCAACGAGCGCGAGGCCCAGAAGGAACTGGAGCGGCTTCGCAACGCCTTGGGCGAGGCGCGCGATGAGTCGACCGCCGCCTTCCAGCGCGCCGAAGAATACGAGCGCGAGATCGCGACTCTGCAGGCGAGGGTCAGCGAGGTTGACGCGGCGTTGGCCGAGGCGCGGGCTCAGAGCGAGGCGGCGGCCGCCGACGGCGAGCAGGCCGCGGCGCGCGAGGAAGAGCTTGAGGCATTGCGGGTTCGTGTGGCGGAGTTCGAGGCGGCTGAGTCGGCCGAGTCCTCGGACGAGATTGCCAGCCTGCGCAGTCGGCTGCACGAGCTGGAGGGTGAGAACGTCCGTCTGGATCACGACCTCGTCGAGATGGAGCGCCAGCGTGAGTTGGTGCAACAGGAATTGAAAACGGCTCAGGACGAGGCCGACCGCCTGCGTCGTGAGCGCAATCAGCAGTGCGAGCGTGCGGCCGCGGCCGAGAAGGCCCGGGCCGAGGCGGAGCAGCGCTGTGCGGATACCCAGGAGTCCGCCTCGGATATCGGCGAGCGCCTGGTGGCGCGGGAGCGCGAGCTGGCGGAAGCCGCGGCGCGCAACCAGGACTTGCGTGGTCGTATCCGTGACCTGGAGCACGCCTTGACCGGGTCTTCCACCACGGCGGCGGTTGAGCGAGTGGATTCATCGGAACCCCACATCCCCGCGGATGCTACGGCTGACGACGACGATGCCCTGCGGGCCCCGCCGCGCGATTCCAGGCCGGCGCAATCGACCCGCCTGGGGCGGCGGCGCTGGTTCCAGTTGGCATTTTTCGGGGTGTTGGCCGTCGTCCTTGCCCTGGCGATTGCGATCTACCTGCGCGGGTTTTAGCGCGGTCCGAAGCGCTCTGTCTCGCGTTGCCGTTTGCAACGCAAAGGGGCACCCGAAGTGGGTGCCCCGTGAGGTCGCGAGATTGTCTCGTTAGGTGATGATCCGCGGCTATCAGTGGCGGTCGCGGAGCACGTTCAGCAGGTGGTGCCAGGAGTCGTGATCGGCGCGGGCATCGTAGCCGACCGGCATGTCGAACTCTTCCGCGATGGCATCCGCCCCCGGGTTGGTGAAGCTGTGTTTAACGCCGGAGAATTCCACAACCGTGTAGCGGGCCTCGGCGTTTTGCATTTCCTCGTGGAACCCGGCGATCTGTTCCGGCGGGATCATCGGGTCCGCGGTGCCGGTGAAGGTCAGCAGCTCGGCCGTGATCTTGCCGGCCTCTGCCGGATGTTCGGTCCCCAGCCCGCCGTGGAAGCTGGCCGCCACGTTCAGATCCATCCCGGCACGCGCGGCTTCAAGCGCGACCGTGCCACCGAAGCAGTAGCCGACTGCGGAGGGAGCCTCGTCGGCGCTGGCGTCGTGGTCACGCAGCCAGTCATAGGCGGCCTGGAAGCGTCCCAGCATCAGGTCGCGGTTCTCGCGAATCTCCCCGGCGAACTCGCCGGCGGTGGACGGATGGTCGGCCAGCTTGCCGCTGCCATACATGTCCAGCGCGAAAGCGGTGTAGCCCTCACGGGCCAGCTGTTCAGCGCGGTCGCGGGCGTAGTCGTTGTGGCCCCACCATTCGTGGATGACCAGCACGGCCGGGTGCGGACCGTCCGCGTCCGGGTAGGCGAGATAGCCGGTCATCTCGTCGCCGTCGTGGTCGTAGGTGATCTCTTCGGTTTGAATCCCGGCGAAGGCCAGTCCGGGAATCAACCCGGCGAGCAATACGGCGAGCGGGGCAAATGCAGGTTTGGCGAACATCGAACACCTCCTTGGTTATCGAATCAGCGAGAATTCGACCTGGATCCTTGAGTATGGTTCGCATATGGCCGGGTTACAACGCGCGGGACAGCCGCTACAGTAGAAGCGTCAGAGACGACCCATTGAAGGGGGTTCTGACGCAGGACGAGTGAGGCGGTTCGATTCCCGGTCCGCCTCGGGTAAGAGGATCGACCAATGTCCGAGAATGCCGCCAACGATTCCCTGGAGGCCCGTGTCCAATCGGCTGACAAATTGCTGGCCATGCCGCAGGTTGTATTCGAGGTGGCAAGCCTGCTGGAAGACGATAACGCGACGGCCACCAAGATTGCCGCGAGCCTAGGGCGCGACCCTGGGCTGGTCGCCCTGGTCTTGCGTATCGCCAACAGCCCCGCCTATGCCCCGGCTCGCCCGGTCGACTCGGTGGACCGGGCGATCGCCATGCTGGGACGTGACGCCCTGCAGCGCCTCGTCGTGGCAAGTGCGATCACCCGGGCGACGGCGAGCATCCCGGACCAGGAACGCCTCCCATTGGAAGTGTTCTGGCGCCACTCGGCCTACTGCGCGGTGATTGCGCGGCAATTGGCGATGCGTGTGCTCCCGCGCCAGGCGAGCGGCATTTTTCTTGCCGGGCTGCTGCATGATCTGGGAAAGCTGCTGCTGTTTTCGCAGTCACCGGAATCGGCCCATCGGGCCTTTCTCTCCAGTCTGGATGTCGGCGATGGCCTGAGTCCCCAGGGTGCGGAGCGCGCCGAACTGGGTTTCGATCATGCGGAGCTGGGTGGAGCCCTGGCCGCGCACTGGGGGCTGCCGGATCTCCTGGTGGACTGCCTGGCCGGGCATCACCATCCGATGAAGGCGCCGGAGCGCCACCGCACGGCGGTCATGCTGGTGCACCTGGCTAACACCGGTGCCCATCTCGCCGAGATCGACTCACGTGACTGGGGAGATGCCCCGCCGGTGGATCCGGCGGTGTGGGAAGCGCTGCATATGGCGCCGGAGGTCTTGCTGTCCGCCGTGGAAGAGGCGCAACACGAGGTGCTCGCGGTGCAGGATCTATGCGACCCGGCACACGATGGAGCACCACGGTGATGGGTGCGCGCGGAGAACCTTGCTCGCCGGCGCCGGTCGGACAGGATATGAATCAACAAGCCTCTTCTATTGCCTGGCGCGGTCTTCTCGTGGCTGCTTTGCTGGCCTTTCTGGGGGGCTGTGCCGGCGTTCCGGCGAACCTGGCACCGCTGCCCGCCACGGCGCTTGAACGCGACCAGGTGCTGGATGACCCCGCGGCCGTCAAGGGCGAGACGGTGGTTTGGGGTGGCGTGATCGCTTCAATCGAAAACACCTCCGGCGGCACCCGGCTGGAAGTGGTCGGGCGCGAGCTTGATCGCCAGGGGCGGCCGCGCGAGTCCGATCGTTCGGCAGGGCGTTTCCGCGTGGTCAGTGGAGGCTTCCTTGATCCGCAGATTTACAAGGAAGGCCGCGAAGTGACCGTGCGCGGTGCGATCCACGGCACCGAAGAGGGCAGCATCGGTGATTACGCCTATACCTTCGTGACTCTGCAGGCGGACAGTGTGCATTTGTGGCCGCGGCGCCCGCCACCGCGAGAGCGCGCCTACCGTGATCCGTTCTACGACCCGTTTTATGATCCCTGGGGCCCACGCTATGGCCTCTACGGGCGTTACCACCCACATCCCTGGTATTGGTAATCATGTCCAGGTTGCCGATCCTTTTGTTGGGTTTGCTGCTGCCGTTGTGGCTGACGGGTTGTGCTTCCGGGCCACTGGAGGCCCCCGATGACCCGGCGGTGCAGATGGAGCCACGCGCGGTCACCGCGGACAATCTGCCGCAAGACGAGCAGGTCTGGGGTGGTGTGATCGCACGCGTGGATAACCGTTCGGAGGCGACTTTCATCGAGGTCGTTGGCTATCCGCTCAGTCGCCAGGAGCCGCAGACTCGGCAGTCCACGACGGGCCGATTCCGCATGCGTGTCGACGGCTTCGCTGATCCCGTGGATTACCGAAGCGGGCGTCGCGTGACCGGCGTAGGGACGGTGACGGGTGTCGAGGACGGCACGATTGGCGAGCTGGAATACGTCTTCCCGGTGCTGGACGCCCACTCCGTGCACCTATGGCCAGAGCCCGAGCCCCCGCGCCCTTCAAGCGGCGTGCGCTTCGGCATCGGTATTGGTATCGGCCTGTAGGCCTGTCGACCTCGCGGCCGCTGGGGCGCTCGCCGTTCGCGCCGGTCGTTCAATCCCCAAGCAGAAGGAGTTTCCATGCGAGCAGTGGTCTATGACGAACCGGGCGCCGCTGAAGTCCTGCGCCTGGAGGACGTGGCAGAACCACAGCTGACGGCACCTGACCAGGTCCGTATCCGGATGCTGGCCGCGGGCGTCAATCCCGTGGATACCAAGGTTCGTTCGGGTGGGATGATCGTGCCTGGCGCACCGCGCAACACCCCTGGTTGCGACGGCGTGGGCATCGTTGAGGAGTGTGGCAGCGGGGCGCACCACGCGCGGCCCGGACAGCGGGTCGCCTTCTGTTTCGGCGGTGTGGGCGCCGACCCCGGTACCTATGCCGAAAAGGTGGTGGTGCCGGATGCGGCGGTGGTCCCGGTACCGGCGGCCGTATCCGATCTTCAGGCCGCCGCACTCCCCTTGACCTGGCTGACCGCGTGGGAAGCCTTGTTCGAGCGCGCCGACCTGCAGCGGGGCCAAAGTGTGCTGGTGCATGCGGCGGCTGGCGGGGTGGGCCAGATGGCCATCCAGATCGCCCGGACAGCGGGAGGTCGGGTGCTGGGACTGGTGCGTCGCGACGAGGCGGTCGCCATCGTCAAGGCGCTGGGTGCCGACGTCGTCGACCTGCGCAAGGCCAATGCGGCGGAAGCGATTCAGCAGTACACCGACGGGCGCGGGTTCGACATCGTGCTGGATACGGTGGGTGGCGAGGTCTTCCGCGAGGGCCTGACCCAAGTGGCCTATGGCGGCGACCTGGTGACCCTGCTCGCGCCGCCAGCGGATACCGACTGGAACCCGGCGCGGCTGCGCAACCCGAGCATCAGCCTGGAGCTGATGTTGACCCCGATGCTGGAGAACGACCGTCGCCGTCTGAAGCACCAGGCGACCCTGGTCAGCGAGGGACTGGCGCGCCTGGCCAGCGGCCGGCTACAGGTGAACGTCGAGGACAGCCTGCCACTGGCGGAGGCCGCCGAGGCCCACCGCCGCATCGAGGCCGGTGGCCGCCGCGGCAAACTCGTCCTGCGCATCCCCGAGTAGGTATTGGGTTCACCACGAAGGGCACGAAGAAGGGCAAGGTCAAGGTCAAGGGCGTTTGCACCACAGAGGGCACAGAGGACACGGAGAAAGGCATTACTTGGGTTGAGAACACCCTCTGGCGGCCGGTCACCGGACATCAGAATTACAGCGGAACCGAACCAACGCAGCTGAGAGCACCGGCCCTTTCTCCGTGGACTCTGTGCCCTCTGTGGTTAATCCGACCTTTGCCCTTCTTCGTGCCTTCGTGCCCTTCGTGGTGAAATCAATCAGCCCTTGTTAGGTGCCGAAGAGGTGGCTGAAGACGCGGGCGCCGCCGATGTAGGTGCCGGCGGCCGAGCCCAGGGTGGTCAGCAGGAAGACCAGCAGTACGCGTGAGACGCGGTTGCGCCACCAGCCGCGTGGCGTGGTGGTGTCCTGGCGCAGGCTGGCGAAGTCGGAGACTCGCGGCTTGCGCAGGAACAGCTCGGCCGCGGCCGCGACGAAGCCCACCCCGATGGTGGGATTCAGTGAAGTTAGCGGTGCGGCGAGTGCTGCCGTGACGACCGTGAGTGGGTGAGCGAGCGCAATGATGGCCCCGATAGCGGCGAGGCCGCCGTTGATCAGCACCCAGTCGGTCACCATCTGGATCCCGATGTCCGGATTGCGTGAAAAGCCGATGATGAAGCCGGCCAGGATCACACTGATCACCACCCAGGGGACGAACTTCGGCCAGCGCGCCTTGGGCGGAGACTGCTCCAGGGCGTTCAGGATCGCCTCCGGCGGGGTCAACTCGTCCTGAACCTGCTCGGCAATGCCCGGCAGGTGCCCGGCGCCCACCACCGCGAGGATGCACCGGGTCTCTGGGTTGGCCGCGAGCCGCCGCAGGTGGGCGGCCATGTAGTGGTCGCGTTCCTCGATCAGGGTGCGGTAGAGGTCTTCCGACTGCTCGGCGAATTCGCTGAAGGTGGACTCCAGCATGTCGCCTTCCTTCAGGCGCTCGATCTCGGACTCGTCGATTTTCTCGCGGGACAGGACCGAGCTGAATAGGCCGCCAATGAGCCCCATACGCTCCCACCAGCGCACCGCGCGATAGGTCCGGCGCAGGGTCAGGCCGATGTCGCGGTCGATCAGGGCTAGCGGCAGGCCGCGGTCCAGGGCCCCATCCATGGCGGCGCGCATCTCGGCACCCGGCTCGATGCCGTACTGGTCGGCCAGGCGTTGCTGATAGGCGCCCAGCGCGAGGCTGGCCGCGATCATGGGCGCCTGGCCTTTGCGCATCACGCTGAATAGGTCCATGCGGCCAACGGCGTCCGGGTCCAGCATTGCGCGCTGGCGACTCTCGCACAGTTCGATCGCCACGTTGTCGAAGGCGCCGGTATCCACCAGGGCGCGTACCTTGTCGGCGCTGGCACGGGATACGTGGGCAGTCCCCAGCACCAGGACCTCGGTGTCTCCCAGCTGCAGGACGCGATGGGGTTCGTCGGCGATCAGTTCCTGGACGGCGGGATTCATGCGTGGCGGGCTCTTGGTCCGGTAGGGCGGCGCTATTCTACGGCGAAAAAAACGTTCCCGCAGAGCGGGACGCCATGATGCCGGTGTGCATGGCTCACGGCGTGACGGGCTCGGCTTGCGGGACATCCTCGGGCGTCGCCGCATCCGGATCCGGTAGCGGCTCCGGTACGCGCAGGCTCTCCAGCCGCTCCGCAACCCGCAGGCCGCGTTCGTGCGCGGCGATCAGGCCGGCATGCTCGGGGACCAGTTCAAGTCCTTCTTCCCAATGCCCCAGGGCCTCTTCGATACGCCCTGCGGAATAATGGCTGCGGCCTTCTTCCAATAGCTGTTCCGCGCGTGCATCGCGGCGCTCGCGCCATTCCTCGCACAGCACGCGGTGGGCGCGTTGGGCCGCCTGATCCGGGCCGGACGCATCGGCATCGGGGGTGATTTCGTTCTGGCACCAACGTGCCGCGGTGGTGAGGTCGTCAGCTTCAAGGGCCTGACGCAGACGGGCGTTGATCGTCGAGCGCGGAACCTCGTCCTCAGCCTCGGGCCGGTCCGGCTCGCGTAGCTCGCGTTCCAGGGCCGCGATTCGTTCTGCACGCGAGGACTCGGGCATCAATCCCTGGGCGAGCCGAAGCAGCTCCAGGCGCTCTTCGCCATCAGTGGCGGCGGCGTAGGCATCCATGGATCGGGCGAGAGGCTCGCTGCGTTGAGCCAGGCGTTCCGGGTCATCCGGCAGGTTTTCACTTTGGCGGACCAACGGGCGCATCACTTCCAGCAGCCGCCGTTGCTGGACCAGCGCGCGGGCCTCGAGGGTGTCGTGGCGTTGCTCCAGGGTTCGCAGGCCCACCTGGCGCTGGCGTTCCAGTTGTTGGATGAAGTCCGTGCGCTGGGTATCGGCCGGCAGCTGTTGTTCGGCGGTCTCGAGGACCTCCAGGGCACGGGCCACGGCACCCTCGGCCGACGCCGCTCGGGCCTCGCGCATGGCTTCTTCCGCGGCGGCATCGGCGTCGGCCACGATGGCCTCGCGGCGTTCGGCCCATTCGGCCCGCGGTTCCGGGTCGTGTTCATCGATCAGTTCCAGGGCGCTTTGGTAATCGCCCGCCTCCAGCGCGCGCTCGATACGTTGTTCCGGGGGGCTAAAGGGATCCAGGGCCGCACAACCCTGTAACAGCAGGATTGAGAGCAGGGCCCAAAGGAGGGGGGCGGCGCGCCAGGGAGAGTGGCCCGCTCGGTTCATGCGCTGGTCGCGCCGGGCAGCACGCGCGTGGCCGCGACGGCCTCGCTGACGCCGTGCAGCTCGTGGGTGCCCCAGTCTTCGGTACGGAAGTGCCCCTTCACCTGCTCGTGCTCCATGAATGCGGTGGTCGTAACCAGTCCGCCAGGTGGCGCCACTGTGACCAGGCGGGCAGCCAGGTTGACGGTGTCCCCCACGACGGTGAACTGCATGCGGTCCTCGGCGCCCATGTTGCCGGCCAGCATCTCTCCAGCGTTCAGGCCGATGCGGAACTCCACCCGGCTTTCGCCGCGGCGTTCGCGTTCAGCGTTGATCGAGGCGACCGTATCCAGCAATGCCAGACCGGTCTGTACGGCGGTCAGGCGATGGTTGCCGGGATCGGATCCGAGGCCAAAGACCGCCATGGTACAGTCGCCCATGTACTTGTCCACCGTTCCACCGTGACGGGCAATGCATTCTGACATCGGGCCGAAGAATTCGTTGAGCATGCGGCCCAGGGCGGCCGGGCTGCAGCGCTCCGACAGCGCGGTATACCCCTGGATGTCGGCAAACAGAACCGAACCCTCCACCGCGCGCCCGCCCAGCTCCACCCGGTCCAGGTTCTCCAGGATGTCCTGGGCGATGGCGTCCGAAACGTAGCGGCGCAGGGCCGCCTCTACCTGGTCCTTGCGCAGCAGGTCCCGGGCCATGTCGTTGAAGGCGTCGGTCAGCTGGGCGATTTCGTCCTGGCGGATCATCGGTAACGGGTTGCCCTGGTCGTCCATGGGCCGGACCCGCGCGCGCATGCTCTCGGCCAGGCGTTCCAGCGGTCGGACCAGGCGCTTGCTGATGTCGATCGCCAGCAACAGGCTCAGCAGGAAGACCCCGATGGCCGTGGCGATGCCGGCGTTCAGGGTGTTGCGTATGAGCTCCTGCATGGGCGAGGTGTCGATGTAGGCCTCGATATAGCCCACTTGTACGTCCTGGAATCGTACATTCTGTCGGTAGGGCTCTACCGTCGGGGCCAGCGGCCAGACGCCTTCGGTCAACGACTGTTCCGGCGGGGTCCCCGCACTGGCGACCTGGCCGCGGTCGATTGCGTACGCCGCGATCGACTCGACGCGACCTTCTTCCACCAGGGAGTTCAGGAGGGTCTCCAGGGTCAGGTAGTCCTCGGCCAGCATCAGTTCTGCTGAGGTCCGCGCTACCGGCGCGACCGTACTTTCCGCCTGTGCGCGAATCTGGTTGTCCAGCACGTTGCTGACCTGGTTCAGGACTACCGCGGACAGGGTCACGATCCCGGCCAGCGTCAGTCCCGCGATCGCCGCGACAAGCTTCCACGCAATGGGTAGATAGCGCGGGGTAAAGTCGGCGCTGCTCACGAGGCGCGCGCTGTGGCGAGAGCGGCGGCGGCCGATCATGGGGAAGACTCCGTGGCGGCCAACCAGGGGGACAGCCAGCCGCGCCAGTCCGCAAGCAATGCCTCGGAACGGGCGGCGACCGCGGATCGCTTGGCCAGCGAACGGCCGAAGACGGGGCCGCCATTCAGGCAGCACATGGCGCCCCCGGCACGTGCGAGCATTAGGCCGCCGGCCGCGCTATCCCAGGGCGCCTGGCCTCCGTGCAGGTACAGATCGGCACGGCCGGCGGCCAGCCAGGCCCATTCCAGGGCGCAGGCGCCGAGGTTGCGTTGCGATCGGAATGGCGCTGCGGCGGCCAGTTCGCGCGCTAGGGGGGGATTCAGGCGCTTGTAGTCCACCAGGGCGATCGCGCGTCCCAGCTCTGCGGCCGGCGGACGTGTGGTCGCGGGCGGGTTGGCGGCGTTCAGCTCCAGCGCGGTGTCTTGTGTGGCGGTGAATAGTTCGTCGCGTACCGGATCGTAGGTGGCCCCGTGGGTAACCCGGTCCCCCTCGATACGGGCAATGGAAATGGCGAAGAACGGCATGCCCCCGGCGAAGTTGGAAGTGCCGTCCAGCGGGTCGACCAGCCAGAACGCCGGGGCAGTCTCCAGGACGCGCGCCTGTTCGCCGCGGGCCTGTTCTTCGCTCAGGATGGGTTCGTGCTGCCCATGTCGGGGCAACAACTCGCGCACGCGAGCATCCACCGCATGGTCGGCTTGAGTGATGACGCTGCCGTCCGCCTTGTAGTCAACGGCGATATCGGCCTCGAAGCGTGGCAGCAATTCGCGCTGGCCGATCTCGCGCAGGCCTTGGGCGAGATCGAAGAATGAGGTGGCATTGACTGTCATGAAGGCCTGGGGCGACGCAGTTGCGGATTGGGTGGGCCGGAGGATGCCGACAAACTCGGATTCGAATGCGCTTATCATACCGGTCCATGACGGGCTTGATGATAATCCTCTCCCTGGCGCTGGTCGCGTTTTACGTAAACGACACCTGGCGGGCGAATGAACGGGCCCGGCGGGTCGGGCGTCAGGCCTGCGAGCGGGCGGGTGTGCAGCTGCTGGATGCGACCGTTGTGCGTATCGGGCAGCGGTTGACCTGGGGTGAGCGCGGCCTGGCCCTGCAGCGGCGTTATCGCTTTGAGTTTTCGGCCGATGGTGCGGGGCGTCATCCGGGCGAGATCTCGCTAGAGGGGCGGCAGCTGAGGCGAGTCACCCTCGACTGGCCGGATGGCGGGCGCGAGTTCCAGGGACCGGGGGCCGATGACCCGGATGGAGGGCCGTCCCGATGACCCTGAGTGAGTTGCGCTATGTCGTCGCGGTGGCTAATGCCCGTCACTTCGGCCGAGCGGCAGAGGCTTGTCATGTCAGTCAGCCATCGTTGTCGGTGGCCGTGCGCAAGTTCGAGGAGGAACTGGGCGTCACTCTGTTCGAGCGTGGCCGCGGCGAGGTCAGTGTGACCCCGGCCGGGGAGCAGATCATTGCCCAGGCGCGGCGGGTGCTGGCCGAGGTGGAACAGCTGCGCTCGGTCGCCGTCCAGAGTCAGGATCAGCTGGCCGGACCGTTGCGCCTGGGCGCGATCTACACCATCGGTCCGTATCTGTTACCGGAGCTGATACCGGCGCTGCGCGAGCGCGCCCCCAACATGCCCCTGGTAATCGAAGAAAACTATACCGGGCGTCTGCGCGAACGGCTCAAGCAGGGCGAGCTGGATGCGATCATAATCTCGCTTCCGTTCGAGGAGCCGGGCGTGGTCACGCTTCCCCTTTACGACGAGCCGTTCATGGCCGTGTTGCCCGCCGCCCACCCGCTGAAAGACAAGGAACCCCTGCATCTGGAAGATATGGCCGATGCCACGTTGCTGATGTTGGGCGCCGGGCATTGCTTCCGCGACCAGGTGTTGGAGCGCTGTCCGGATTGCCAGCGGACGGTCACGGCCGATGGAAGCACACCCCGCAATCTGGAGGGGTCCTCACTGGAAACCATCCGCCACATGGTGGCTTCGGGGATGGGAGTCACCATCCTGCCGTGTACGGCTGTGGGGGCGGATCGCTACGCCCAACGGCTGCTGGCGGTGCGGCGCTTTGAAGATCCGGCGCCCAGTCGCCGTGTGGCGTTGGCCTGGCGTACGAGCTTTCCGCGTCCCGAGGCGATCGAGGCCTTGCGCCAGGCGGTGCTCTCAACCCCGCTGACTTGCGTGGACTTTATCCAGCCGGGCGCAACGTAGAGCGATTTCTAGCCGTTGCCGGCCAGGACGCGGTTGCGGCCGGCGCTTTTGGCGGCGTACAGGGCCTCGTCGGCCGTCTGGTAGGCCGCCTGCAGGGTCGAGGTCCGGCCAATGGTGGCGACCCCCACGCTGGCGGTGACCTTGACCAGGCCGTCGCTCTCCAGGCCGGACGTATCGCCTGCCGTGGCGCGGGTGCGTAGTGCGGCGATCGCCAGGCGGATGCGCTCGGCGCATTCCATCGCACTGCTGAGGTCGGCGCCGGGCAGGATCGCCAGGAACTCCTCCCCGCCCATGCGCACGCAGAGGTCGGATTCCCGGGTGGTGTTGATCAGGGTCTGGGCCACGAGGCGCAGCAGTTCGTCGCCCACGGTATGTCCGTATTCGTCGTTGATCTGCTTGAAGTGGTCCAGATCGATCGCCAGCACCGACATCGGGCGATCCTGGCGGCGGCAATCCGCCAGCCACTGCGCGCCCTGCTTCTCGAAGGCCCGGCGATTGCCCAGCCCGGTCAGCTCGTCGGTCTCCAGGCTCGTGCTCAGGCGCTGGAAGCGCAGGGCATTGGCCAGTGCCGGTGCGGCCAGCCCCAGCAGGGCCTCGATCTTCTCCTGCTCGGCGTCGCTGAAGCGGCGGCCGCGCATCAGGATCAACGATCCCATGGCCTCGCCGTTAAAGCTCATGCCGTACTCGATGCGGTGACGGTCTTCGTCGCCGCCGGACCAGGTCTCGTCGCTTTCCTGCAGGATGAAGAACCAGCCGCTGTGCTGGATCTGCGAATGCAGATGCTCATGCAGGCGGGCCAATACCGTGCCCAGCTCCAGGCTGGAGGACAGGGACTGAACAAACTCCAGGGCGTCAAAGGGGGTTCCGGAGTCACCACTGGTCTTGCCCTTGCCGGATACCAGTCGAAGATTTTGGGCATTCCCGTCACGGTTCATGGCCGTCTCGCTTGCAAAGATCGTTGGGTCCTGCATCAAGCGATAAACGTGCCAATCGTAAAAAATGATTTAAAAACAATATAGTTGGGCTATTTCTCTGGATCGATGCGCCGGAAAAACGGCGGGATTTCGCCACAGGCGGCAGAGTCTGGCCACCGGTTGCGGCAAGGGGTGGCATATTTTTGACGCCCTGGGTGTGTCGGGACCCGCGTGCACATTGATCGGTGTCTCCCTACACTGCGCCGCATGATTCGGATGCAAGATATCGAGCTGCGCCGCGGCCGCCGGGTGCTGTTGCAGCACGCCAGCCTGACCGTGCATGCCGGTTGGAGGGTAGGTCTGACAGGGGCCAACGGCTCCGGCAAGTCCAGCCTGCTGGCGGCCTTGCAGGGTGAGCTGAGCCTGGACGCCGGCACCATCGACCAGCCTGCGAACTGGGTGGTCGCGCATCTCCCCCAGGAGGTTCCGGGCAGCGACCGCAGCGCGGTGGACTACGTGCTGGACGGCGATGCCGAGTTGCGTGATTTGCAGACGCGGCTGGAACAGGTCTCGGACGGAGCGGAGCAGGCCCGACTCTACGCGGCGCTGGAGGCAATCGACGGCTGGACGGCCCATGCGCGCGCACGGCGGCTGTTAGCGGGTCTCGGCTTTGCGACGGCGGATGCCGCCCGGCCGATGCGGGACTTCTCCGGTGGCTGGCGGATGCGCCTGGGCCTGGCCCGCACACTGATGACGCGCTCCGATCTGCTGCTACTGGACGAGCCCACCAACCACCTGGATGTGGAGACTATCCTGTGGCTGGAAGGCTGGCTGGCGCGGTACCCCGGAACGGTCATCGTGATCGCGCATGACCGGCGTTTTCTCGATTCGGTGTGTACCCACATCGCCCATATCGAGCGCGGCGGTATCGAGCTGTATGCCGGCAGCTATACCCATGCCGAGGCCAAGCGCGCCGAGGCGATCGCTCAGAGCGAGGCCGCGGCTGCCAAGGTGGCGGCCGAACGCGCGCACCTGGAAGACTTCGTGCGCCGCTTTCGCGCCAAGGCCAGCAAGGCGCGCCAGGCTCAGAGTCGCTTGAAACGCCTGGAGCGGATGGACGAAGTCGCGGTGATCCGGGCGGCGCGGCCGATCCACCTGGAGATCCCGACCCCGGAGCGTCTGCCGGATCCCCTGCTGGCCCTGGACCATGCCGAGGTCCGGTCGGGAGAACGCGTGCGCCTGCATGCGACGAGTTTACGTCTACGGCCGGAGGATCGAATCGGTGTTCTGGGGGCCAATGGTGCCGGAAAATCGACACTTTTGACGCTGCTGGCCGGCGAACTCGAACCGGCTGCGGGTGAGCGCCGGGTCGAGCCCAACCTGAAAGTCGGTTACTTCGCCCAGCATCAAAGTGAGCAGCTGGATCTGGGGGCGTCGCCGTTGGTACACCTGCAACGCCAGGACCCGCGGGCCGAAGAGCAGCGGCTGCGCAATTTCCTGGGCGGAATGGGGTTCCCCGGCGAGAAGGCGGATGCGCCGGTCGGGCAATGCTCGGGGGGCGAACGGGTGCGGTTGGTGCTGGCCTTGTTGATCTGGCAGGCCCCGTCGTTGCTGTTGCTGGACGAACCCACCAACCATCTGGACCTCGATATGCGCGAGGCCCTGGCCGAGGCCCTGGAGAACTATGCCGGAGGGCTGGTGGTGGTCGCGCATGATCGCGAACTCCTGGCGCGGGTCTGCGACCGTTTCTGGAAGGTCGAGGATGGCGTGCTCAGCGAGTTCGATGGTGACCTGGACGATTACGCCCGCGAGTTGCAGGCGCGCCAACGCGATGCCACGGAGGCCCCTCAGGGGGCGGCGTCCCAATCCACCACGGGAATCGCCGATGGACAGACCCCGGTAATGTCCCAGAAGGAGCGCCGGCAGCAGGCCGCGCAGGCGCGCGCGGCCCTCAAGCCGCTGCAAAAGCGCGCGGACCAGGCGGAGCGGGAATGTACTCAGGCCCAGGAACGCCTGCAGGCACTGGAGACCGAGCTGGCCGATCCCGCCCTGTACGCGGCGGACAACAGCGACCGCCTGGCGGAACTGACCCGCGAACAGGGCGAATTGCGTAGCCGCCTGGAGACGCTGGAGGGCCAGTGGATGGAGGCCCTGGAAGCGTTGGAGGCAGCCCGGGGAGAGACTGCGGAATAAGTCTCATCGCAAAAACCGAGCCTTGAACTCGGGTATTGCGGGGTCTATACAAGAGGGTGAATGCACCGGAACGAGGAGTGATTCGTATGAATCCACAGGAACTGAATCGTCGCTGTGTCGAGCTCTTTCACCACCCGGATGCGAAGCTGCATTGCTGGCACCCGCGTATGTTCTGGGAGACCCACATGCTGGAGAACCCGAAACCCGAGGACCTTCAGGAGCCCAAGGTCGATCTGCGCGAGCTTGAAGTGATGCTGGCGGAAGCGGCGCACGAACCTTCGCAATGTGCCGAGGAGCTGGAGCGGGAGGAGCCCGGCCGTGCCACCTTGATCCGGCACATGATCGAACGTGGCGAGATGCCGCTGCTGCATCGCCCGCACTGACACCTGCTACAGGATCGATGGGGCCCCCAACGGGACCCGTGACCCCTTATTCAGGGTCCCTTCTTGGCCCCGGCGGTTAAGTCCGCCGGGGCCTTTTTACGCGCGGGTGTGAGTCATTCTGCGGGTACGCTTGCTGGCGTAAAACGCTCTTGCCTTTTCTCCCCGCCTCTGTGGTACCCCTTGATCAAACTTAAGGAGACGCTGATTGAATCGCACGTCCGCGTTGGTGCCCCCTGTTTTCCGAGACCAGGCGCGTCGTGCAGCGGGTAGTGGTTCTACCCGCCCGTTTCTGATGGGTTCGGGGGCGCAACGCAGGATCGGGGTACAGGGGGCACCAACCCGACAAGTGATTGAAAGAGCGGGCCCGGCCGCCCGTTGTTGATCAAGACGGGCGCGGGAACGGCATTGCGATTCCCTTGTGCAGAATGACTGCACGGCAGTCACCGCGCCTTGTTCGCACGCAAAAGCGACTCGAGCGCGGACGTGCGATTCAATCAGCGTCTCCTTAACCCTTCCATCCAGACCCTTCGCGATCTTCCCGTCTTCCTGTGAACCGAGCTAGACCTGGCCCTTCAGCGGGCTTACTGGCGGATGAAGTCCGAGAAGTACAACGCGGCGATTCGGGGTGAACCCGTGATCTCTTCCAGTAGCGCGTTCAGCTCGTCCGTCGCCTCGTTGCGCAGGTCCTCGCGGGCGCCGCTTCCGGTCAGGCTCTCCGGGCTGCGACCACCGAGGATTCGGATCAGCCGGTCGCGTACCGCCGGGATGTGTTCGCGGATCTGGCGGGCATCTTCCAGGTTGTTACCCTCCAGCTGGATCGAGGCCTGCAGGTAACGCCCCCGATCAGAGGCCTCCATGTTCACGACCACCGGCTCCAGCGTCACGTAATGGCTATCCAGGTCATCCACGGCGGTGGCCAGCGGTGCGGCCAGCAGCAGGATGAGGCCCAGCAGGGCTGTGGGCAGGGCGAAAAAGGTGGGGCGGATCATGGGGCGTTCTCCACTGCGGTCTGCGTGCTGGAGGCGATCAGCGTTCCGCGTCGATGGGGTTCCTGGCCAAAGTATGCCACCAGGTGTTCGTAAATCTCCGGCATCGCTTCGCGCAGGCGGCCGGGTTCGAAGAAGAATGATTCTACCGCGACCGCCAGGAACTCTTCCGGCGCGGTGGCCGCGTAGGGATCCAGCGGCAGTTCGGATTCCGGTACCTGACCCGATTCCACAGCGGCGACAAAGCCGTCGAAGGCGCGCGAGAAGTCCTTGGTCCAGGCCTCGGGGGAATGCCCGCGAGGCAACGGTGGAAAGCCGTTGACCTCCCCGTTGCCTGCGTCCAGCACGTGGGTCATCTCGTGGACCACCACGGCCGCATCGCGCTCGACATCGTTCCAGGATAGGATTACCGGGCCGCGCTCCCAGGCCTCGCCAGACTGGGGAATGGCCCCCTGATGCACGATGCCGGCTTCGTCGACCCACTCGTGTTCCGGTACGAAGGTGTCCGGGTAGAGGATCAGGGTTCGCCAATCGCGATAGGGTTCAAGCCCGAGCTCAAGTACGGGCAGCGCCGCGTAGGCCGCGATCACCTGGCACTGCCACGGCTCGGGTTCTGCGGCGATCCCGATGAATTCCTTCTGCGCCAGGATCTGCCCGATCAGTTCGCGCAGCCGGGAGCGTTCCTCCGGTGTGAGGCGGGCGACGAACGGCACCCGCCGGCGCAGGGCCTCCCACTCGTCGTTGTCGAGGGCGATCGCCTCCGGTTCCAGTCCGGCGAACGGCCCGAGCAGGCGGCGGAACAGGCCGCGCAGCGGGAATTGCGGTGTCGAGTTCATCGCCCGATCGTCGCATGTTTGGAGGCTCCGCGTCCGCCCGCGGCAGCCGCTTGCCGCTGGCGGCTAAGATTTGCCGCCGACCAGCCGTTACCCCCTCCAGTAGCCGTCCTGACGGGGAACCTCCATGCACATTACCGATTACTCCATGCAGCTTTCGAGCCAGCGCCTGTCGCTGGAGGCCACCCGGCGCGAGGCGCGCCTGACGGTGAGCCAAGGGGGCGGGGCCGCGCCCCCGGCGGAGCCCCGCCAGGGCGCCGGGGCGCCCGGGATTGTGGGCCCAGGACGGGACGAACGGCCGGACCCGGCCTCCGTTGCGGCCATGCGCGCCCCCTTCGTGGCCGTGGCCCCGGCGGACAGCGAGATGACCTCGGTGGATCAGCTGCGGACCGAACTGCTCCGGCTGATCCTGGAACGTTTTACCGGTCGCGAGATCCGCGTCGTGGACCCGGCGGACCTCCGGCCTGAGGCAAAAGCGGGTGCGAACCCGCCGGAATTTCTCGAACCGCCCGTAGCAAGGGGCCTGGACGCCCCGCGGGCAGGTGGCGGCCTCGCTGTGGCCTGGTCGGTGGAGCAGACCCGGGTGGAGATCGAGCGCACGGCCTTCCAGGCCCAGGGGCGGGTGCAGACGGCCGACGGCAAGACCATCGAGATCGACATTGCCCTGACCATGAGCCGCGAATTCGTCGAGCGCACTCGCATTCAGGGCGGTGTCGATGGCGAGCTGCACGACCCGTTGGTGATCAATTTCGATGCCCCGGCTGCGGCCCTGACCGACACCCGTTTCGAGTTCGATCTGGACGCCGATGGTTCGCCGCAGCAAGTGGCATTCCTCCAGCCCGGTAGCGGTTTTCTGGCCATCGACCGCTCGGGCAGCGGGCAGGTCGATGACGGCTCCGAGCTGTTCGGACCGCTGACCGGTGACGGTTTCGCCGAGCTGCGCCGCTTCGATCATGACGGCAACGGCTGGATCGATGCGGCGGACCCGGTCTATGACCGCCTGCGCGTATGGACCCGCGACGCCCAGGGCCGCGACCAGCTGTTGGCATTGGGCGAGGTGGGGGTGGGGGCGATCTACCTGGGGCATGTCAGCACCCCCTTTGACCTGCGCCATGGCGGCGACAACAGCCTGCTGGGCCAGGTGCAGGCGACCAGCGTCTGGGTCGGCGAGGATGGACGTAGCGGCAGCGTGCAGCAGATCGACCTGACCGCCTGACACCGGCCCGTGGGCGCCTTTGTGCGCCGAAGGTCATACAACGGCTACCCTGTGTATTCGCCCACTCCCCGCGAGCAATCCGACGGATGCAACTCGAGACCTTCTACTTCCCGGCGCAGTCCATCCGACGGCTCCCCGTGTTGTTGCTGTGGGTCCTGCCGGTTCCCCGCAGGGCGGGTGGCCTGTTGCTGGCTCTTGCTCTGGGGCTCGCCGGCTGTGGAACCGAGCCCTCGGAGGCGGCTGACCCATCGGCCGCCGAGGCGGCCACGCCCATCGCGGCGTTGGAGGTTCAGCCGCGGGATCTGTCGCGCGAGCTGCGCCTCTCCGCGCGGGTCGAGCCGATGGCGCGGGTGCGTCTGGCGGCGCGTGCGGATGGCGTGGTCGAGGCCGTCCATGTCGAGGAAGGAGACCGGGTCGAGCAGGGCGAGACCCTGGTGGAACTGGATGTCTCCGAGGAACGGGCGGAGCTGGCGCGCGCCGATGCCCATGCCGAAGAGGCGCAGCTGGAATACGCGCGCAGTTCCGAGTTGCGTGACGAGGGGATTTCCAGCCGCGCCAGCTACGAACGGGCCCGCGCCGCGCTGCGTTCGGCCGAGAGCGAGCAGGCCCTGTGGCAGGCGCGGGTCGATTACGGGGCGCTCGCTGCCGGCCGCGACGGCGTGATCACCGAGCGGATGGTGGAGCCTGGAGAGGCCGTCGCTGCGCGCGATGCGCTGCTGGAGCTGGTCGATATTACTACGCTGGTGCTGCGACCCGGGGTGTCCGAGCTGGACGTGCGCGACCTGGTCGTGGGCCAGGACGTGCCCATTCGGCTGGACGCCTTTCCTGATGCTGACTACGTCGCCGAGATTCGTCGCATCTTCCCGGCGGCCTCGCCGGATTCCCAGCAGGTGACGGTGGAGATCGCGCTGCCGGCCGAGGCCGCCGACAACGGTGTGCGCCCGGGCAACCTCGCGCGCATCCGCATGACCGTCGACGAGCGCCCGAACGCCCTGGCGGTCCCGGCCGCGGCGATCGGCGAGGACGATGACGCGCGCTATGTGTACGTGGTGGTGGATGAACAGCTGGAACGGCGCACGGTCGAGACCGGTGTGACCCGGGGCCCCTGGACCGAGATTACCGAGGGCCTGGAACAAGGCGAGATCGTGCTGGCGACCAATCCGATCGACATGCGCGAGGGCCAGCGCGTGCGCATTGTCGGCTGGCGGGGCTAGGGCATGGCCGATACAGGGGATCCCCAGCGCCCGCACGGGCGGGTGACCAGCTTCTCCATCCGCCGGCCGGTCGCGATCATGGCGCTGGCCTCGGTGGTGATCGTGCTGGGCATGTTCTTTGTCGATCGCCTGCCGGTGGACCTGCTGCCGCACGTGGAGTACCCGCACATCCGGGTGACGGTGAACCACCCGGGCACCGCGCCGGAGGTGATGGAGGAGCAGGTCACACGGGTGCTGGAACGCAATCTTGCGGCGACCGAGAACCTGACCCGGATCTACAGCCGTGCCTCCGAGGGGCGCACCAACGTCAACCTGCTGTTCGAATACGGGACCAATCTGGACCTGGCGTTGCAGGATGCGGCGCGTCACCTGGAGCTGGCGCGCACCCAGCTGCCGGACGATTTCGAATCCCTGCGCCTGTACAAGTTCGACCCGTCGCAGGATCCGATCTGGGAGGCGGGCTTCTCCTCCACCGTGCGTTCCGAGACCGCCGTTCGCGACTGGGTGGAGCACGAGCTGGCCCCGCAGTTGATCGCCATCCACGGGATCTCCTCGGTGGAGGCCTCCGGCGGTCAGCAGCGGGAGCTGGAGGTGATCCTGGATCAGGAGTGGGTGAGGGGCTACGGCCTGTCGCTGGCGGCGATCAGCGAGACCCTGGCGGACGAGAACCGCGAGGTCGCCGGGGGCTGGGTGACCTCGGACACCTTCGACGTGATGGCCAAGACCGAAGGACTGTTCACCTCCGAGGCGGATGTGCGCAACGTGCTGATTCCGCTGCCGGGGCCGCAGTCCGCGCATGTGCGCCTGGGCGAGCTGGCCGAGGTGCGCGACGGCCACGGCGAGCAGCGCCTGTTCATCCGCCTGGATGGCACCCCGGCCGCGCGCGTGTCGGTGTTCAAGCTGCCGGAGGCCAATACCGTCGAGTCGGTGGATGCCGTGCGCGCGACGCTCGGGCGGCTGGAGCGATCGGGCTTCATCCCCGAGGACATCCAGTGGGAGGTGGTCAGCGATTCGGCCCCGTTTATCCGTGGCGCGGTGTCCTCCGTGGGCACCGCGGCGGTCCTCGGAGGGGTGCTGGCGATGCTGGCGGTGTTCCTGTTCCTCGGCAGCCTGCGCAAGAGCTTCATCATCGGGCTGTCGATCCCGATCGCGCTGATGGCGACCTTCGCGATGATGGGGCTGGGCGGATTGACCCTGAACATCATCAGCCTGGGCGGGCTGGCGCTGGGCGTGGGGCTGCTGCTCGACAACGCGATCGTGATGCTGGAGAACATCTACCGCCATCGTGACAAGCTCGGGAAATCGCCGGAGCAGGCCGCCCACGACGGGGCGGGCGAGGTCGTCTCGGCGGTCACCGCCGGCACGCTGACCAATCTCGCGGCAGTACTCCCGTTCCTGCTGATTACGGGCATCGGGGCGCTGATCTTCCGCGAGCTGATCCTGACGCTGTCGTTCGCGATCATCGCCACGCTGGCTGCGGCGATCACGCTGGTGCCGATGCTGGCGGCCCTGCTCGCGCGCATCCGCTGGGAGAGCGGGCTGGACCGGACCCGGCTGCTGCGCGGCTTCGACCGCGGGGTGCAGGGCCTGCGCCGACGTTACCGGCGTCTGCTGCCGAAGGTGCTGCGCGCGCGCTGGGTAGTGCTGGGCGCCGCCGGGGTCCTGTTGGTTGGTGCGGTACAGGTCGGCGGGGAGCTGGGCACCGAGTTCCTGCCGCAGGTGGACGATGGTCAGGTCAGCGTGCGCATGGTCCTGCCGCCGGGTACACCGCCGCACGAGACCGATGCCGCCGCTCGCGACATCGAGGCCGCACTCGAGGAGCTGCCGCATGTCGAGAGCGTGTTCGCCATGGTCGGCGGGCACCTGGGGGGTGGCGTGGTCAACGAGCGTCCGGGGACGTCCAATCTCACGGTGCAGCTCACCCCGGCCGGACAGCGTGAAATGACCGCCGGGCAATGGGTGGCCGAGGCACAGGCGGCGATGGACGAACTGGACCTGCCCGGGGCGCGGATTACCGTGCGCCCGCCGAGTATCGACGGGTTGCAGTTCAGCGTGACTGGCGACGACCTGTCGATCGGCGTGGTGGGGGCGGATCTGACCGAGATGCGCACCATCGCCCGCGAGATCGCGGGGCGCCTGGAGGGCATCCGGGGCCTTGAGGGTGTCGAGGTCGGGCGCGAGGACCAGAGCCCGATTCTGCGCGTGCACGTGGATCGCGATCGCGCGGCCGCGCTGGGCCTGCAGGTGGGCACGGTCGGTCAGGCGATCCGCGATGCGGTGGAGGGTGCGGTACCGACCCAGTATGTACGCGATGACCGCGAATACGACTTGCGCGTCCGCCTGCCGCGCGAGGATGTACAGGACACGGCCACACTGGGACGGATGATCCTGTTCCGCGACAACGGGGGTCCTGTGCGCCTGGCCGACGTGGCCGAGTTCGAGATCGGCGAGGGGCCCGCCCATATCGAGCGCGAGAACCAGAGCCGGGTGGTGCGGGTGAACGGCGATATCAATACCGAGGTCAGCGATGTCGGTTCGGTGATGGCCGAGGTCGAACAGCGCCTGGCCGAGGTCGAGGTACCCGAGCACTACAGCCTGCTGATCGGCGGCGAGTGGGAGACCATCCAGGAGACCCAACGCGAGATGGCGACGGTGGTGGCCCTAGCGATCTTCCTGGTTCTGGTGGTGCTGGCCGTGCAATACGAGCGTCTGGCCAATCCGTTGATTATTGTGGCCGCCGCTCCGCTTTCGCTAATCGGGGTGGTGGCGATTCTGTGGGCCACGAATACGCCGGTTTCCGCGCCGGTGATGATCGGGGCGATCCTGCTGATCGGGGTGGTCGTGAACAACGCGATCCTGCTGGTGGAGTACATCGAGCAGGGCCGGCGACGGCGCGGCTTGAGCCCGGCGCGGGCGGTGGTGGAGGCCGGTGCGCTGCGCCTGCGCCCCATCCTGATGACGACCATTACCACCGTGCTCGGCATGCTGCCGCTGGCGATTGGTCTGGGTGAGGGAGCCGAGATCATGCGCCCGCTGGCGCTGACCGTGGTTGGTGGGTTGATTGCGGGGATGGTCCTGACGCTACTGGTTGTGCCGTGTCTCTATCTGCTCGTGAATCACGCCGCCGAAGGGATCAAACATCGTCTGACCGGTGGCGTGCGCGGTGTCGAGGCACAAGAATCGGACGGCCCCGCGCTCCGAGGGTAGCGGGGCCGTCTTCCGATCGGTTCGCCGGCGTTACTAGAACCGGTAGCCCACGCCCACCATAAAGCGGGAGGCGTCCGTGTCGAAGCGCAGGGTTGTGCCGGGTTCCGGACGGATGCGTTCGCGCTCGAAGAACGTGTACGAATACTCGGCCCGCAGGAACATGCGGTTCTCCATCTGGTATTCCACCCCGAGGCCCAGGCGACCGCCGTTCAGGCTGTTCTTGAAGCGGCCCAGCTGGTCGCCGTCGTCGCTCAGCCGCGTATCGGTGCGGGCGCGCTGGTAGCCGGCCAGCCCGTAAAACAACACCTGGTCGTTCACCACGTGGCCGATCCGGCCGGTCAGTCCGTAGCTGTACTTGATGTCCTGACCCAGTTCGGCATCGTCGAGGCGTACGGTCAGGTCGGCATCCTCGGACTGGAAGTCCAGTTCGCCGCCCAGGTACAGGCCGTTATCCAGAACGGTACCGAAGCCGGCCATGGCGCCGCCAGTGAAGCCGGTGGCGCTGATACCCGAAATGCCGTCACCATCGCCCTCGTCGTAGTCGGTGTCGTAGCTGGCCCAGCCGAGCTGCCCCCCAACGTAGGCACCGTGGAACGGGCTGGCATGGGCGGCGCTGGCGGAGGCCAGCAAGGTGAAGGCGCCGGCCACGGCCACGCCGATACGGGTTGTCTGGTGCATGAGGTTCTCCCTTGAGTGCGATCGCGTTAAAGGCCGTGTCGATGGCCCGCGGGGATGGTGGCACAGTTCACGCCGAACGGCACTGCGCGGGTGATTCGGGATCTATGCCAGAATCACGGAGTTGGGTCGGCACGCGGCCGAGACATTGCACGCAACGGGAGTTAAGTGAATGAACACGCGAACGGGAATCCTGGTATCGCTTCTGGTGGCATCGTTCTGGCTGACCTCTGCCAGTGCTGACGACGTTCATACCGTGGAGCAGTTGAATCAGGCCCCGGCCGAGTTGGATGGCGAAGAAGTTCGCCTGGAAGGCATCGTGGGCCGGGTGAATGACGACATCATGGGACGCAACTTCATCCACTTTGTGGATGGAACCGGGGGCGAAGGGGACTACATCACCATCACCTCGACGGAAATGCCCGAGGTCGGCGATCGTGTGGTCGTGACCGGCACCCTGACCCTGGATCGCGATTTCGGTGCGGGCTACACCTACCCGGTGCTCATCGAGGGCGCCAAGTTCACCGAACAGGAATGACCGTTCCACGATAGCTTTGGGTGCCAGAAGGATCTGGCACCCTTATTCGCCGCACAGGATGGTGCGGCCTTTAGTGGGGGGTGCGATTCAATCAGCGCATCCGCCGATATCCCAAGGAGGGGAAACGATGTCCATCAAGGGTCTGCTGCTTCGCTTTGCACTGCTCTATTTCTCGCTGATGATCGCCGCGAGCGTCGCGATCGCCCATTTCGAACTGGAGGGGATCGGCACCGCAATCGGCATGGCGATCCTGGGTGTCTCCGTCGTATGGCCCTGCGAGTCCTTCGGTCGCAAGAACGGGCGCTACCTCGCGCGCGGAGAGAAATGGCGGGTGATTGCCGGCATGGTCGCGATGTTCTTGCTCACAGATGTCCCTTTGAGCCTCCTCGCTGTCTTCGCAGGCGAGGTCGAACCAGACGCGCTGTTCCTGGGCATCCTCGGGGTCGTCGCGCTGATCTACGCCCTGTTCATCGCTGCAATGGTTCACTCCACGGGGCGTAGCTTGCGCAAGCGGGGCCTGGTCGCAGACGAAGCCACGCCGTAACGTGCATGTTTGCGCGGCCTAGTCGGCCAGGTGGCGCTTCAGCCAGCGGAGTTCTTCGTCGGACCAGCCGGCGTTGCTGACGGCGTTCCAGGCGTCGATGTAGTGCTCGGTGGCATACACGTGGCCGTAGCCGCGCGGCGCCGCATCGCCGATGGTGACGTCCACGGCCAGCTGCAGCATGGTGATCATGGGGTACCAGGTCAGGTCCGGCGAGACGTCCGGCCCGCGCGGGTGCTGCATCCACTCAGGTTTGCGGTACAGCGCCTGCGGCTCGAAGAAGGTGATCGGGTCGCTGGCGTACTGCAGGTAGACGATGCGCATCGGCCCCCAGTCGGCATCGGCGATATCCAGGTGGTTTTCCTGATTGGTGAAACGCACCACCGAGCCGTCGCGGAAGCGGGGCAGCCAGGCCGGGGAATCCGGGTGGCGCTGGCGGGTAATGTCACGCCAGGTTTCGCTACGAAATGGCGGCCCGCTCCACAAGGCTCCGGAGAATGGATCACCAATCACGTCGTACAGGTCGGCTGAGCGTTCCGAGTTCAGCGCCCCCAGGCTAAGCCCGTAGAGGTACAGCTCCGGGCGTTCGTCCGCCGGCAGCTGTTTCCAGTGCCCGTAGACCTCGGCGAACACTGCCTGCGCGGTCTCGTGGCCGTACTGCGATTCCGCCATCAGGGACAGCCAGCTGGGCAGGTAGGAATACTGCACGGCCACGGTCGCGATATCGCCACCGTGCAGGTATTCCATCGGCGTAATGGCGCGGCTGTCGACCCAGCCGCGTCCGGTGGGCGTTGCCAGTACGAGCACGGAGCGGTCGAAGGCATTGATCCGCTGCAGCTCCTCCAGTGCGAGGCGTGCGCGCTCCTCGATGGTTTCGGCGGCGTTCAACCCGACATAGACGCGCAGCGGATCCTGGGCCTCGGCTTCCAGAAACGCGCCGATCTCCTCTCCGCTCGGTGCCTGGGTTACGAAGCGCTGCCCCTGGCGGCCCAGGCCCGGGTCCCACGGGATCAGAGACGCATCACTGCCGGTCTTTAACGGGTCCGTGGGTTGCTCGGCCCCGGGGAAGTCACGCACGTCGAACTGTTGAAAGCTGCGGTCGGCAGTTCGCAGACCGTATTCCAGGATGACCCCGTCGATCACCGCCCAGAACACCGCCACGGAGGCCAACACGCCGATCACGTTGGACAGTCGACGCGGGATAAATCGGCGCAGCCGCATCGCCACAAAGCGCACCAGTAGCTGAAACAGTCGGGCCACCGCCAGGGTGGCGGCGAAGACTGCGGCGGCGATCAGCCCCAGGCGGATGGGAAAGTTGCCGTCTACCGGTTCCTGCTCCATCAGCTCGCGGATGGTGTTCTGCCACTCGGTGGCCTGCCACAGGAAGACCAGCACAATCACGGCGGCGCCACCCCCGGCGATCAGCACCAGCACGTTATGCGTGCGATCACTGAACTCGGGCAGCTCCAGGTACGACCATAACCAGTGGAGGAATACGCCCAGCCCGTAACCCGCCGCTAGTGACAGCCCGGACAGGATGCCCTGAACGTCGTCGGTGCGCGGGATCAGGCTGGGCGTCAGTGACGCGGCAAAGAACAGCGAGGCCAGGATCAACCCTGGGATCGACAGCGTCCTCAGGATACGATTGGCCCAGCCAGGCCAGATAAAGCCTCGCACTCGGGTTTGTAGGCGAGCGACGACGGACATCGCGTAAGCGTTTCCTTCACGGATGGCGGAAAGTCTAATCCTGTCGGCCCGGACCTGTGGGTTCAAGTCTCCCCGCTCCCATCCCGCCCGTCATTGCGAGGAGCGTAGCCACGAAGCACAAAAGCGCGAAGCGCGTTGAACGGGCGCAGGTCGGCCCAAAGGGCGAGCGGATCGAGTAACCTCCATCCGAAGCCACAGCGCGCTAAAGCACCACGCTCGAGCTTCCTTCCAATCCAACCTACCCCGCCGCAGCAGGCCGCCGAAACCGAAAAGTCCCCTCAACCATCCGCAGCGCAACCCCGAACAACGCAACCTGCAGCAGAAGGCCCCCCGTGGCCGCACCCACCGCAAGCCCGGTCGCCAGGCCCAGCGCCATCAACAGCATCAGCAACACGGCGGCGACCCGGCTCCGCAGCCAGCCACCCACCAGTGCCAACAGCGCAACCAGCGTCCCCTCCGTCATGGTAGGCGTATGCGCGACCAGCACACCCAGCATCACCACTACAACGCCCGCGAACACCAGCACCCAGCCGGCCACACGCGCCAGGCGCTGCGCCTGTTCGTGGTTCTCGATGGATTCCAGCAACAGGAGCAGGTCGGCGCCTGCTCCCGCCCAGTGGCGGGATCGTGATTCACTCATGTGGCCAAGTTACTACAGAGGCATGACAGCTCGGTGACAAACGCTTTCCTGGCGCGCCGAGAGCATCGCGGAATGACGGCCATGACGGGCGGCAATGACGGGGTCGGACCTCAGGAGGGATCTAAAAATCAATGAGATGGGTGTGTGTAATCAGGCCGTATTAGGGTCTTGAAAGCTCAATTTCGACGGTGGTATCGGATGTCTAAGGTGAGGCGCGCGCGAGGGCGTTACCGCTTAGTGAGGAGGGATTCGAGGTCGAGTGAGTCGAGGGTGGGGGTGGCCGCCTCGGCGCGTTCCACGGTCCCGTGGTCGGACCAGTGCAGAAGGCTGAGGTTACCAGCGCGGTCTTCCACCAGGGCAGTGCAGTGTTCGACCCAGTCGCCGTCATTGCAGTAGAGGATGTCGCCGAAGGATTCGATGTTCGGTTTGTGGATGTGGCCGCAGATGCAGCCGTCGAAACCGCCCTTGCGCGCGGCGGTGGCGGCTGCGTTTTCGAAGCGGCGGATGTATTCGCGGGCGGCCCCGCTGACACGGGTCTTGAGCCAGGCGGACAGGGACCAGTACGGATGGCCGAGGCGCCGGCGGATGCCGTTCAGATAGCGACTGCCGCGTAGCAGCAGGTTGTAGCCGAAGTCGCCCAGGGCGTGGACCAGGCGGCTGTGGCGCACGACGCCGTCGAATTCGTCGCCGTGGGTCACGCGGAAGCGGCGGCCGTCGGCGGTCCAGTGCACCAGCTCGTGCTCGATGCGCACGCCGCGGATTTCGGAGCCGACGAAGCCCCGCACTAGTTCATCGTGATTGCCCGGGATGTAAATCACCTCGACGCCGTGCAGCGCGAGGGACATGACCTGCTCGACGACGGCGGCCTGGGTCGCGTTCCAGAAGATGCGGCGGCGCATGGCCCAGAGGTCGAACACGTCGCCGACCAGTACCAGGCGGTCGCAGTTGACCTTTCTCAGGAGGTCTAGAAGGTAGTCGGCTCGGCACTCGCGCGTACCCAGGTGGAGGTCGGACAGAAACAGGGTGCGGCAATCCAGAGTGGCCATCGATGACTCCCGCGGGGGCGTGCCGACAGCATCGCGCGGTGGCGTGACCATCGGGTGGCGGGATGATGACGATTGGGTGATGGCGGGCGTACGTGCTCAGGGCCAGAGGATCAGCAGCCAGATCACGATGGCGTGCAGAAAGCCGAGCAGGACGGCGGCGGAGCCCATGTCCTTCGCGCGCGCCGCGAGCTTGTGCTGTTCCGGCCCGAAGCGATCCACGGTGGCTTCGATGCCGGAGTTCAGGACCTCGATGATGAGGATCAGGAACAGGCTCCCGAACAGCAGGGCGCGCTCGGTCGGCGTGTTGCCAATGACCAGTGTCAGGGGCGCCAGCAGTACGACGAGCACGAGTTCCTGGCGAAAGGCCTCTTCGTGACGAAAGGTCGCCCGAAGGCCGCGCCACGAGTACACGAAGGCTCGCAGGATGCGGGTGATGCCGGTTGCGCCACCATTGGCCATGTTGGTTCCAGGAATACGGTTTGCAGAGGGTCAGTGGGTTCGGGTGGCCGCGGCCTGTGAGCCAGCGATCGCATCGCCGCTGCCGGCCAGCTCCTGGTACAGGGCGAGCAGTTTTTGGGTCATCTCGCGTTCGCTCCATTGCTGTACCCAGCGCCCGTGTGCCTCGCGAATGGCGCGTTGGCGTTCGGGGTCATCCAGTACCGCGGCCACCCGCTCGGCAAAGAGCGCGGGGTTCTCGGGCACGACCTCGGCGCCGGATGCTTCAGTCAGGATGTCGGTGGTACCCAGGCAAGCGGTGGAGATGACCGGCAGGCCGCTGGCCATGGCCTCCAGCAGGACTAACCCCTGGGTTTCGGTCGCCGAGGCGAATACGAAGGCATGCCCGGCGCGGTAGCAGTCGATCAGAGTGGTGTCCCGGTCCAGGTAGCCGCACCAGTGGATGTTGTCCTGCAGGCCCAGGCGCTCCGCCTGGCGTTCCAGATCGTCCCGGGCCGGCCCTTCGCCCGCGATCAATAGCAGGATGTCGGGGCGTTTACTGCGCAGGTGCTGCAGCATCTGGAGCAGGAAGCCGATGTTCTTTTCAAAGGCGATGCGGGAGACGTGAACCAGCATCTCGCGGCCGTAGGGGATGTCGCGTTCGGCCCGGAATAGATGGCCGTCGCCCCCGGACCAGGCCGCCGGATCGATACCGGTCGGCAGGCGGACAATCGGCGTTTCGATGCCGTATTCCAGTAGCGTCTGACGCATCGCCACCGAGGGGGCAATGACCCGGTCCACCGCATTGCATTGAGCCCGCGACACGCGCCGCGCGAAGGCCCGCAGCCACGCGGCGGGCAGCCACGGCAGATAGTGCTGCAGGTACCCTTCGAAGAACGTGTGATAGGTCTCGACCACCGGTACCTGCCAGTGTCGCGCGAGACGCAATCCGGCGTAGTGCGCCACGAAGGGGGTGTGGATGTGGATCAGGTCGGTCCGTTCGATACCGGCCTCGTGCAGGGTTCGGCGGATCAGGCGGCCCTTCAGGATGCGATCCTCCGGGTCCACGATCAGGTAGCGCGACGGGATGCGGATCAGGTCCTTGTCATCCGGGGCCGGACCCGGGTGCGCCCCCAGTCCGGGGTAGGCCGGGGCGACCAGGGTGACACGATGGCCCAGTTGCTGGAGCTGCGAGCGGAAGCTGGCCAGTGAAGTGGAGACCCCGTTGATCCGGGGAAAATACACGTCACTCAGCATCAGTATGTGCACGGCGGCGCCTGTCACGAGACTCGAAATCCGGAGTCTGGATCGTCCACGTGACCGTGTGATGACGAATTCGCTGCAACGACGTTGCGCTGCAATGCGGCCGGTCAGGGCTCGACTGTCACGCCGAAACCGCGCGTCGCAGGAAGCGCTCCCGCCGGACTTGTCGAGGTTCTTGTGAGGTGCCAGTACAACGCGTGTGCGAGGGCGGACGACTGCGTAACGATGCCTGAAAATGCGGCCCGTTCAGCGGTAGACGCGGACTTCTTGTTCCCAGCCCTCGACGCCGCGATTGGCGCAGAACTCCTGAACGTGCCCGTCCGCGTAGCGGATTTCGGCATTGAAGCCGGCCGCCGGGACATGGTTCAGGGCGACGCGCCGGCGTTCACCCGCGCCGATTTCTCCCTCGCGAAGGCTGGACTCCGATAGCTCGTGACCGAAGTCGAAGTGTACGGATCGAATGGCGACATCGCTGTCGTTGTGCAGGGTGACCATCAGCACGCCCTCGGGCGGAGGCGATTCCACCAGCCAGTGCATCAGGCCTGCACCCAGTATCAGGCCGAGCACGAACAACCCCGTGGCGGGGGCACGCAGGGCGTCCACAACGAGTTCGTCCCAGCTACGGCGAGGCGGTGTGGGTTCCATGGTGGCGGTGCCCGAAATGGATTAGCAATCTCTAATGTTAGCAAGACTGCTGGTGGGGCAACGGTCGGGAGTTAGTGTTCCGCTTCGTTCAGGTCGTCGCGGGTGTCTCGAGTCAGGTCGGCGGTCAGATAGTCCAGGGTCATCGGCAGGCCGAGATCGACCCGAGGCAAGTGCTGCAGGCGAATGCGGATCTGCCGCGGGCGGGCCTCCAGCAGGTGGCCGCCGTGCTGGCGGGCGGCATCGACGAAGTGGAGGTGGTAGCCGGGCACGGCAACCGACTGCATGAACTCGGGCGTCCAGAAGCCGGCCATTGAGCCCTCGACGTTTTCGAATTCGTACTCTGGCTGTTCGCGCGCGACCTCGACCAGCGGTCGGTAGGCGTCCTGGCGTGGGACCGATCGGGTCCGGACGTAGTCGAAGAGCCCATCCAGTCGGATCGCGTACACCATGTTGTGCGACGGGATCAGGCGGTCGAACAGGCCTTGCAGTCCTGGGTAGTCGAGAGGGGTGTCGATGATCTCCTCGCTCCAGGGGCGAAAGTGGGTGACACAGGCAAACGGGGTGCGCGTGTCCGAGGTGACGGCATAGGCGCGTCCATCCGAGCGCAGTTGGTAGACCTCGCCATCCAGCACCACCATCTCGCCGTCCAGGTCGTTGAAGGTGCCCAGACCGAAGTCACCTTGCGACAGGATGTCGGCGATGGTCGTGTCCTCGCGGTACAGCCCCTCCACGAGCGCATTCACCGGCGCCGATACGTACAGGCTGGCGGTGGGCGCGGCGGCGTCCAGCCAGCGCTGTAGAAGGACCGATTCGCTCACGCCCTCGGCCTGTGCGCGATCGGCCAGGCGTTCGAGGAGTTCGGTGGGGATTGGGTGGGTGGGCATGGAGGGCTTCTATGATGCTCCGAGGTGGGGCCAAGGTTGCGGCGTGCCGCGATCGGGCGCAACCGCGTGCACGGGGCAACCAATGGTGTGGGCCCGTGCATGTGACCCCATCGCCGCATTCGGGTATGTTCCCCGAGTTTTCATTTGTGCAGGGCATGGCTTCCGTGGGAACCGACGAACGTAATCTGCAGGGCCTGGTGGCGCGCCTGGCGGAGGCGCTGGCCGGCGTCGGTTTGCACGGACGGATCGGGTTGGAGAAGGAGACGCTGCGCGTGGGCCCGGAAGGCTCGCCGGCACTGACCCCGCATCCCGCCGCTCTGGGCTCGGCGCTGACGCACCCGCATATCACCACGGACTACTCCGAGGCCTTGCTGGAGCTGGTGACCCCGCCGTTCGATGATGTGCGGGAGACGCTGGGGTTTCTGCACGACCTGCAGGCCTTCGCGGCCGCGAATGTCGGTGACGAGACCTTGTGGTCGACCTCCATGCCCTGCGTAACGGCGAACGACAATGCGATCCCGGTGGCGCAGTACGGTCGCTCCAACGCCGGACGCATGAAGACCGTGTACCGCATCGGGCTCGGCCATCGCTACGGGCGCAAGATGCAGGTGATCGCGGGCGTGCACTTCAATTACTCGCCACGCCCGGAGTTCTGGCCGGCCCTGGCCGATGTGCTGGGCGAGACAGACGGCCGCGCGTTCCGCGACGAGCGGATGATGGGGATGATCCGCAACCTGCTGCGCTTTGGCTGGCTGGTGCCCTATCTGTTCGGCGCCTCGCCGGCGGTGTGCAATTCGTTTCTCGAGGGGCATGGCGCGGTGCTGGAGGACTTCGACGACGATACCTCCTATTTGCCGCATGCGACCAGCCTGCGCATGGGTGATATCGGCTACACCAACCGCAAGGAAGCGGATACCGGCATCAAGGCGGACTACAACTCCCTGGGTGGTTACGTCGACTCGCTGCGCTGCGCGATCAATACGCCGAGCCCGGAGTGGGAGCACATTGGCGTGAAGGTCGACGGCGAATATCGCCAGCTGAACGCCAACATCCTGCAGATCGAGAACGAGTACTACTCGACCGTGCGCCCGAAGCAGCCGCTGGAGCGCTTCGAGAAGCCGACCGATGCCCTGGAGGCGCGCGGGATCGAATACGTCGAGCTGCGTTCGGTGGATATCAACGCCCAGCACCCGCTGGGGGTGGACGAGACCCAGCTGCGCTTTCTCGAGGTGTTTGCCCTGACCTGCCTGCTGCAGCCCAGCCCCCTGCTGGCGGACGGCGAACTCGACGCGATCGACCGCAACCTGCTGGACGTGGCGCATTACGGCCGCCGCCCCGGGCTCGAGCTGCGCCGGCAGGACGAGCACGTGCTGCTGCAGGACTGGGCGCGCGAACTGCTGGCCCTGATGCGGCCGGTGGCCGCGATCCTCGATCAGGAATTGCCGGGTGACCCGTACCGTCGAGCACTCAGCGAACAATGGGGCAAGGTGGAACAGGCCGACCTGACCCCTTCGGCGCGGATGCTGGAAGACATGATGGCGCGCGAAGAGGGGTTTTATCGCTACGCCAGCCGCCTGTCGGCTCAGCATCGCGAGGCCTTCCGCTTTAATGGACCGTTGCCGCGCGCCGATACGCTGGAGGCGCTGGCGCGCCAGAGCCTCGCCGAGCAGACAGCGATCGAGCAGGCCGATGAACTCGATTTCGATACCTTCCTGGCGCGCTACTTCGAGGGCAGTCTGCGGGCTTCCTGATGCCGGGCCTGAGCATTCGATTTATTCGAACCATCAGGCCCATTTAACGCAATTTATCTTCGATAAAATCGATGCGATGATGGGGGCACAATCATCGGAAGGGTCCGTGCTGTGTCCCGGCGGGCCGGAACCCTGGAGAAGCCCACATGAGCCTCTTGATCAATGGCGAGCTGCGCGAGGGCTGGCTGGACGAGGAGTCCGACGAGAACGGCGAGTTCGTGCGTCAGGACCAGCAGTACCGCAACTACGTGACCGCCGATGGCTCGCCCGGTCCGCTGGGCGAGGGGGGGTATCCTGCCGAATCCGGGCGCTACCACCTGTATGTCTCCTACGCCTGTCCCTGGGCGCACCGCACGCTGATCCTGCGCAAGCTGAAGGGGCTGGAGTCGCATATCGGCTTGTCGGTCGTTCACCACTACATGGGTGATCCTGGCTGGTCATTCGACGACTGCGATGGTTGCACCGGGGACCGGGTGCACGGTTCGAAATACATGCACGAGCTCTACACCCGGACCGACCCGAATTACACCGGCATCATTACCGTGCCAGTACTGTTCGACACGCAGGCCGACCGGATCGTAAATAACGAGTCCGAAGATCTGGTGCGCATGTTCAACGGCGCCTTCGATCACATCACCGGCAACACCCTGGATTTCTATCCGGAAGACCTGCGCGAGGAGATCCATGCGGTCAACGATCGGGTCTACGAGAATGTGAACAATGGTGTCTACCGTTCCGGGTTTGCGACCACCCAGCATGCCTACGAGGCGGCCTTCGACCGTCTGTTCGAGGCGTTGGACTGGTTGGAAGAGCGTCTGGCGCGGCAGCCCTTCCTGGTCGGGGACCGGCTGACCGAGGCGGACTGGCGGCTGTTCACCACGCTGGTGCGTTTCGATCCGGTGTATTACAGCCACTTCAAGTGCAACCGTCAGCGCCTGCTGGACTTCCCGAACCTGGCGGCCTACCTGCGCATGCTCTACCAGCGCCCCGGCGTGGCGGAGACGGTACGCATGGATCACATCAAGGCGCATTACTACGGGAGTCACCCGATGCTGAACCCCAGCGGCATCGTGCCGAAGGGGCCGGTGATCGATTACAGTGCGCCGCATGGCCGACCGCTCGGGACGTTGCCCGCAGCACTGCGGAACGCCGACGAAATGTGACGGTCGTTACACTTGTGGCGGCACCGAAAACGAAGCCGTGTTCCGTGGCCCGGGCGATCCCCGGGCCACACTTATGCTGAGGGGAGTGCCGAGTGAAGGCGATTGGGTGGTTGCTGGGCTTGTTGATCGTGGTGGCGGCCGGTTGGGCCGCCTGGCACGCGATCGACCCGCTGCAGAGTGAAGGCGACGACTCGGCCGAGCTCGATGAGGCACCATCCGAACGTGACACCCGCACCCCCGTTCGCACTTCCGTTATCGAACCTCGGACCTTCGAGACCCGAGTGGAATCCCTGGGCACGGTGGAGGCCCGTGAATCGGTCACCGTCACGGCCAGCGTGACCGAGCGCGTCGTCGAGGTGCTGTTTGACGACGGCGACGAGGTCGAGGCGGGGCAGTTGCTGGTGCGGCTGGATGCGGAGGAAGAGCGTGCGGCCGTGCGCGAGATCCGCGTTCAGGTCGACGAGGCCCGGCGCGAGCTGGAGCGCGTGCGCGACCGCGTGGCGGATGGTGTGGTGACCCAGCAGCAAGTCGATCAGCAGCGTTCCCGATTGAGCGAAGCGGAGGCCCGACTGGCTGCCGCGGAGGCGCGTGTTGCGAACCGCGAGATCCGCGCGCCGTTCTCCGGCCGTCTGGGTCTGCGCCAGGTGAGCACAGGGGCCCTGGTGAGCCCCGGAACTCCAGTCGTCGAACTGGATGATGTCGCCACAGTGAAGGTGGATTTTGCGGTCTCCGAGCGCCATGCCGGGGTGATTGACCTCGGTCGCGTGATCCATGGCCGCAGTGCTCAAGGCGAATTCGAGGGGCAGGTTTCGGCTGTCAGTAACCGTATGGATGTCTCCACTCGTACCCTGATCGTGCGGGCAAGAGTGGAAAACCCAGACCTCGTTCTGCGGCCGGGCATGTTGGTGAATGTGCGGCTGTCGCTGGATCCGGTGGACCGCCTGGCCGTGCCGGAGGGCGCGATCCGCCAGGTGGCGGACCAGCACTTCGTATTTCGTTTGACCGAAGACGAAACCGTTGAGCGCGTGCGCATCCGCATCGGCCGCCGAGACCCCGGCTACGCCGAGGTTCTGTCGGGGCTCGATCCGGGTGACGTCGTGGTTTCCGAGGGCGTTTCGCGTGTGCGTGATGGGCGCGAGGTTCGAGTGTTGCCACCGAGCGTACCGCGTGGGGCCGGTGGGGGCGGCTCCGGCCAATGATCATCTCGGATGTCGCCAATCGTCGGCCGGTACTGGCGATTGTCTTCAATCTGTTGCTGATCACCTTCGGGTTGATCGCCTACAACAGTCTTCCGCTGCGTGAATACCCCGATGTGGATCCGCCCGTGGTCACGGTGAACACCGTTTATCCCGGTGCCAGTGGCGAGATCATCGAGCGCGAGGTAACCCAGCGGCTGGAGGATCGGATTGCCGGCATCGAGGGTATCCGTTTTGTGGAGTCCTCCAGCGAGGACGGCCAGTCCCAAATTACGATCGAGTTCAACCTGAACCGCGATCTGGATGCGGCGGCGAATGACGTGCGCGAGGCCGTCAGTCGCGCAATGCGCGACCTGCCCGAGGATATCGATCCGCCCGAGGTGACCAAGGCGGATGCCGATGCCAACCCGATCCTTTGGCTCAACCTGTCCAGTACCACGATGGACGCGCTGGAGCTGGCGGACTACGCCGAGCGCAACCTGATCGATCGTATCTCCGTCGTGGATGGCGTAGCCCTGGTCCGACGTGGCGGGGCCCGCAGCTATGCCATGCGCATCTGGGTGGACCGCGAGGCACTGGCGGCGCGCGAGCTGACGGTATTGGATATCTCCAACGCCCTGGAGGAGGAAAACGTCGAGCTCCCGGCAGGGCGCCTGGAATCGGTCGAGCGCGAGTTCACCGTGCGGGTGGACCGTCAGTATCGAACGCCGGAGGATTTCTCCAATCTGGTGCTCAAACGCGGCGAGCAGGGGCAGCTGGTTCGTCTGGGTGACGTGGCCGATGTGAACATCGGGGCGGATACCGAGCGCAGTGAGTTCCGCGGCAATGGCGAGGATATGATCGGGCTGGGGATTATCCGTCAGTCGAACGCCAATGTCCTGGATGTGGCCAATGGCGTGAAGGCCATGGCCGCAGATCTGCAGGACAGCCTCCCGGAAGGCACCTCGCTGGTGACCACCTACGACGAGTCGGTGTTCATCGAGGGCGCGATCCGCGAGGTCTACATCACCCTGGCGGTTGCGACGGCCGCGGTCGTGTTCGTGATCTGGTTGTTCCTGGGCAGTTGGCGCGCCACCTTGATCCCCGCAGTCACCGTGCCTGTGGCGATCACCGCCGCGTTTATCGGGATCACCCTGTTCGGTTTTTCGGTCAACCTGCTCACCCTGCTGGCCCTGGTGCTGGCGGTTGGGTTGGTGGTGGACGACTCCATCGTCATGCTGGAGAACATCCATCGTCGAATCGAGCGGGGGGAACCCGGACTCCTGGCGGCCTATCGCGGGGCCGGGCAGGTCGGGTTCGCGATTGTGGCGACCACCTCGGTACTGATCGCGGTGTTTGTACCGCTGGCGTTCCTCGAGGGCACGGTTGGGCGCCTGTTCACCGAGTTCGCGATCGCCATGGCGATCGCCGTGTTCTTCTCGAGCCTGGTGGCGCTAACCCTTGCACCCGTGCTCTCCGGGCGGTTGATGCACAAGGGGGACGATGAAACCGGTGCTGCGCGTTATATCGGGCGCGGGTTTGCGGCCCTGGAGCGCGGCTACGGGCGTGCCCTCCAGACGGGCCTGAAGGCATCCTGGCTGATTGTCCCGATCCTGGCGGCCGTGCTGGCGGCGGCCTGGTATCTGTTCGACACCCTTCCCGAAGAGTTCGCGCCGCAGGAGGACCGTGGCGCGTTTTTCGTGATGGTCGACGGGCCCGAGGGGGCCAATTTCGAATACATGAGCCAGCAGATGGCCGAGGTCGAAGCCCGGATCATGCCGCTGGTCGAGGACGGCCCGATCCGTCGTGCCCTGGTGCGCACCCCGCGCGGTTTTGGGGGTTCGGAACTCATGAACAACGGGTTCGTGATCGCGATCCTTGAGCACTGGGATGACCGCGATGTCTCGGGGCAGGAGGTCATCGAGCAGATTCGCGACATTGTTGACGAGATGCCCGGTGTTGAGGCCCGGGTGGTCATGCGCCAAGGGCTGTCGCGAGGTCGTGTCGGCCCGCCGGTACAGTTTGTGATCTCCGGGCCGGACTATGAGCAGCTCGAGGAATGGGGCGAGACCATGCGCGAGGCCGCCACCGAGATACCAGGGCTGACCCGGGTCGATCTCGATTATGAGCCGACCCAGCCACAGCTCAATGTGCGCCTGGACCGCGACCGGGCCGGAGACCTGGGCGTATCCATGCTGGACGTGGGCCGCACGCTGGATATCGTCCTCGGCGGGCGCGATGTCACCACATTCGTGGACCGGGGTGAGGAGTACGACGTCATTCTGGAGGGGCTGACCGACCAGCGGCGTACGCCGGGGGATATCGACAACCTCTATGTACGCTCGTCCGCCGGGGACATGGTGCCCTTGTCGAGTCTGGTGACCTACGAAGAGCAGGCCGGGCCGTCCTCTCTGGAACGCTACAACCGCTCGCGGGCGGTCACCCTGACCGCCGGGCTGGCGGATGGCATGACGCTGGGCGAGGCCCTGGATGCCCTGGATGAACTGGCCGCCGAGTTGCTTCCAGCCGAGGCCGGCATTGACTACAAGGGGGAATCGCTGGACCTTCGCGCGGGCTCCGAGGCGATCCTGTTCGTCTTTGCGCTGGCCTTGCTGGTGGTCTTCCTGGTTCTGGCAGCACAGTTCGAGAGCTTCGTGCACCCCTTTGTGATCATGCTGACGGTTCCGCTGGCGGTGGTCGGAGCGTTGCTTGGACTCCATCTGACGGGCCAGACGCTGAATATCTACAGTCAGATCGGGATGGTCATGCTGATCGGGTTGGCCGCGAAGAACGGCATCTTGATCGTCGAGTTCGCCAATCAGTTGCGCGACCGTGGGCGTGACTTTGATACGGCAGTGGTCGAGGCGGCACGTATGCGTCTGCGGCCGGTGTTGATGACGGCGCTGACCACCGTGGCCGGGTCCATTCCGCTGATCCTGGCCTCCGGACCGGGTCAGGAGACCCGCTTCGTAATCGGGGTGGCGGTGTTTTCCGGGGTGCTGTTTGCCACGCTGTTCACCCTATTTGTGATCCCCGCGGCGTATCGCCTGGTCGCGCGCGGCACGACCTCGCCGCTGGCAAATACCCGGCGCCTGCACGACCTGGACGACGAGATCGACGACGTCGACGGCGAGCGCCGCGGTGCCCGCGCCGCCACCGCCCCTCGCGCTGAGCCCTGACCGTCGAGTGCCAGTCGCCAGCCCTGATGTGGCTGGCCATGGTTCGTTGCTGGTGTTTACGTGCCTTCGGTCCACATACTGCCCGGCGCTCACTCGCGAGCGCGCCGCGAGGTACTTCTTTGCTCGTGCAAAGAAGTACCCAAGAAACACGCCCGACTGCCGCGACCCCGGCCCGCTGCGCGGGCCGGGGTTTCCCTCGCTCCGAGGCTTTTCGCGGGCGGCGCTGAACTCGCTACGCTCAGACATCCAGCGCCTTTTCTCCCGCGAAAACCCTCTCCACTCGGCGCGACGACAACGGGGAGGCAGGTCAAGACAACGGCTGTCCCGACGATCGTGCCAGTGGATGAAGGCTGGGTCTTCGGACATCTTGGGCACGCTCGGCCTTGGGCCGGTGCGTGCCGCGCCCGCACGCGGGCGCCGGGGGCTTTCAGGCGGCAGGGCCCATTGTTGTTTCGTGGAGCCGGAATACCTTATGTCTTGACCTTCCCCTCCCGTATGGAGCCCCTCGCGGAGGGCGTGATGGGCCGGGAGAAGGCGCTGGATGTCTGAGCGGAGCCGAAGGCGCAGCGAGTTCAGCGCCGCCGGCCCAGCGCGTCCGGAGCGAGGTTCCCGGGCGCAATCCGGGTGCCCTTCTTTGGGTCCTTTCTTGGGCAAGCAAGAAAGGACCTCGGGGCGCGCTGGCGAGTCAGCGCCAGGCAGTATGCGGATCGGAGCCACCGTAAACACCAAGCGACGATCCGGGCCTAGCCACGGCAGGGTAGGGGGTGGGGCGAAGGCACCGTAAACACCCGAGGACGGACCAGGACCTGCCATCACGAGGCAGGCGGCTGACCGAATGCACTCTTAACTCGAGATCTCGAATCACGCCCAGCCAATCAGAGACAAGGAGGCCCAGTGCGCGCTCGTTCGTGGTTGTCGTGGGGCGAGCTCAGGTGCGGGCCGGGGCGCGGGCGTCGTCGAACCAGAGCCAGGCGATGGCGATGGTCAGCAGCGCGATCACTGGCAGCATGGCCAGATTCAGGCCATCCCAGCCCAGCGGCCGCAGCAGCGCCCCGGCCAGCAGCGACCCGGCCGTGACCAGCGTGAAGATGGTCAGGTCGTTCACACCCTGAACCTTGCCCTTCTCGGTGGCGCTATGGGTAGTGGTCAACAGCGTACTGCCGCCAATGAACAGGAAGTTCCAGCCCACCCCCAGCAGGAATAGCGCCAGCCAGAAATGCGCCAGCGTCTCCCCGTGCGCGGCGATCGCCACACTGAACAGCACCAGTGCGTTGCCGAGCGCCAGGATGCGCGTGACCCCGAAGCGAGTAATCAGGTGGCCGGTCACGAACGAGGGCGCGAACATGCCCAGTACGTGCCACTGCATCACCAGGGCGACCTGTGCCATGTCGAAGTCGGCCTGGCGCATCGCCAGCGGGGTGGCGGTCATCAGTAGGACCATGACCGCATAACCCAGCGCCGCGGCGGTCAGGGCGACGAGGAAGCGACCCTGCGGCAGGATGTCGCGCATTGGGCGCGCGGGCCCGCGTTCCTCCGGCGGCGGTGCAGGGACGCGTAGCCAGGCCAGCAGCGCCATTGCCAGCAGGGCCAGGGCACCCAGCATGAGGTAAGGCCCGGCCTCCGGCGCGCTGGGCAGAAGGCTCTGGGTGTGGTGGGCATTCCAGGGACCAAGGAAGGCCGCTGCCACACCGCCGGCCATGACCAGCGAGATCGCGCGAGGCCGAAAGGCATCACTGGCGACATCCGCCGCTGCGAAGCGGTAGTACATGGCGGAGGCCTGGTATCCGCCCAGCAGCAGGTTGCCGAACACAAAGAGCCAGAAGGACTCTGTAAATACCCCGACGGCAGCAAAGGCCGCACCGCCGAAGCCCCCGATTCCGGCTCCCAGAAGAAATCCGGTACGACGGCCAAACCGCTTCATGAACAGGGAAGCGGGCAGGGTAGTCACGAGGGTGCCGACCATCATCGCGGCCACCGGCAAGGTTGCCAGGGTTGGATCGGTGGCCAGGCCTTCGCCAACGACGCCGCTGAGGGTCATAACGGTCACCGCGGCGATCAGGAACAGGGCCTGGCCGAGCGCGAGGATCAGGACATTGGTGTGTTCACGCGGGGTGGTCTGGCCAGACATCGGATTCCCTTCGTAGAAGGCCTGGGCCGTCATGGCCCAGGCGGTGCATCTGAATCAGAGTGGCCTTAAGCACGCGGATGAAAATCAAGGACCGCGGAGTTGATGCAATAGCGCAGGCCGGTGGGCGCCGGACCGTCGGGGAAGACGTGGCCCAGATGGGATTCGCAGCGTGCACAGCGCACCTCGGTGCGTTCCATTCCGAGAGAGCGGTCACGGTGTTCGTCCACGGCGGCCTCGCTGGCGGGGGCGGTGTAACTGGGCCAGCCGCTGCCTGAATCGAACTTGGCGTGCGAGTCGAACAGCGGCGCACCGCAGGCGACGCAGTGGTAGATGCCATCGGCCTTGTGGTCGTTGTACGCACCCGTGAAGGGCCGCTCGGTTCCGCCTTCGCGGGCGATGCGGTACTGTTCTGACGTGAGTCGGGCGCGCAGCTCGGCGTCCGTGGGGCGATCGGATGGGCTCATGCAACCTCCGGGTCGGTGCGATTGTCTGTGAACGATGAATGGGCCTATCAGTGGACCGGGACGATTATCCCCGGTTCATGTCGGCCTGGCGAAAGACTAGACCGCTAGGGGAAACGCTGATTAATGTACACGCTAGCGTTGGCACTCCAGGTTTTCCGAGGCAAGGCGCGTGGTGCAGCGGGTAGTGGTTCTACCGGCCCGTTTCGGATGGATCCGGGGCGCAACGCAGGATCGGAGAACCTGGGGCGCCAACCCCGCAAACGAACGAAAGCAGGGGCTCGGCCGCTTTGGCGTGGGAGCGGCGTTGCGGCTCGCTTATGTAACTCGGCTACACTTCACTCACCGCGCCTTTTTCGCACGCAAAAGCGACTCGAGCGCGAGCGTGTACATTAACCAGCGTTTCCCTAGAGGTGGTCGTGGGTTGTCCCGATTGTGAACGTATTGATCTTCTGCCGGCGGCCTCCGGCACCCTGTATCTCGCGCCGGTCCTGGCGCACACCCGTGCGGCGCTACGTCAGCGCATGGTCGACGAGCAGTTGCCCTGTGCCGAACCGACGTCGGGAATTTTGGCATTGCCGGTCGCGGGAACCGGTGGGCTGGGCGAGATGCTGGTCCGACTGGAGCAGGCGCTGAGTAGCTCCGAACAGGCCGGATGTCGGGCGACCTTTGTCCCGGAAGGCGAGAACTTCGGGCTGGGGCATCTGCAGGATACCCACTTGCTGTCCACGTTGATTGCGCGCCACAACGCCCGTGATCTCGCCGCGATTCTGGCCAACGATGCGCTGGATTTTCATTTCCAGCCGATCGTGCTGGCGTCCGACCCCTCCGAGGTCTTCGCCTACGAGGCGCTGGTGCGCGCTTCGACCCCGGCGGGGGATCCCATACCGCCGCCGGAGTTGTTCAAGACTGCGCGCAACGCGGAACTCTTGTTTCATCTGGATCGCTCCGCGCGCATCAATGCCATCCGGCGGGCGACCGAGCGCCGGATCGGGAGCCGGCTGTTTATCAACTTCAACCCGACCGCGATCTATGACCCGGCCTTTTGCCTGGAGACCACGGTACGCGAGATCAATTCGCGCCCCGCGGATCGCATGGGTCCCAGCGGATTCGTGTTCGAGGTCATCGAGAGCGACCAGGTCACTGATATCGAACACCTGTCGCGGATCGTGGAGCGCTATCGGCGGGCAGGGTTCCAGGTCGCCCTGGACGATCTTGGCGCCGGTTATGCCTCGCTGAACATGCTGTCGCAGTTGCGTCCCGACTACGTGAAGATCGACCGTGAGCTGGTCAGCGGCATCAGCGGAGATATCTATCAGCAGAAGATCCTCGACAAGATTGTCGAGCTGGCGCGCGACCTGGATATCCAGGTGGTGGCCGAGGGTATCGAGACCGTCGACGAATGGCGCTGGCTGAAGGACCGCGTCGACTACTGCCAGGGTTACCTGTTCGCTCGCCCCGCTGCCGAGCCGCCGTTGCCGCAACACCCCGAACCGGCCTGATTCCGCGTTGGCGACAGGTTTCGCGGCGCGTGCACATCGGCCGCGCTTTCCATAGACTCGGGTGTTATGAACCAGCTTCCCCCTGATGCCCGTAACCCGACGCTCGAATCTGCCTATCAGCTACTACGCGATGCCGAGGTGCGCTATCGCGGTCGCACGGTGGGTTCCGTAGCGAGCCTGGACGAGCGCGCGCCCGCGGAGAACTACGCCGACTGTTTTATTCGCGATTTCGTACCTTCGGGGCTTGTCTATTTGCTGAACGACGAGCCCGAGGTGGTGCGCGATTTTCTCTCGCTGATCCTGCAGATCCGCGACACCCAGGAAGAGATCGAGGGGCACCGCCGTTTGCCACGGGTGATGCCGGCGAGCTTCCGTGTGTTTACCGATGCCGATGGCCGTGAATCGCTGGCGGCGGACTTTGGCGATCGCGCGATCGGGCGCGTGGCGCCGGTGGATTCGATGATGTGGTGGGTGTTGCTGTTGCGTGCCTACCAGAACCGCACGGGCGACCATGACTTCATCAAGAGTGCCGACGTCCAGCGCGGTATCCGCCTGATCCTGAGCATCTGCCTGCAGGACCGCTTCGAGGTCTTCCCGACGCTGTTGGTGCCGGATGGCAGCTTCATGATCGATCGGCGCATGGGGGTGTTCGGCCACCCGCTGGAGATCCAGGCCTTGTTCTATGGGATGCTCAAAGCCTCGCTGGCGATGCTGGAGCCCTGTGACCGGGATTCCGAACTCCTGTGTGAACAGTCCGCGATCCGTACTCACCAGCTGTCGGACTATATCCGCCACTACTACTGGCTGGATCTGGAGCGGTTGAACGATATCCATCGCTATCGCACGGAGCACTTCGGGCACGAGTCGGAGAACTCCCTGAATATCTACCCCGAGAGCATCCCGGACTGGCTGGTCGACTGGCTGCCTTCCGAGAGCGGTTATCTGGTGGGCAACCTGGGGCCGGGGCGGATGGATTTCCGCTTTTTCAGTTTCGGTAACCTGCTGGCCGTACTGTTCGGGCTGGCGGACGAGCATCAGTCGCGCTCGATCATGCAGACCTTCGAGCAGCGCTTCGAGGACCTGATCGGCACCATGCCGGTGAAGATCTGCTACCCGGCGATGATTGGCGAGGAATGGCGCCTGCTGACCGGCTCGGACCCAAAGAACACCCCTTGGTCCTATCACAATGGGGGTAACTGGCCGGCGCTGCTGTGGGCCTTTACCGGCGCGGCGCTGCGCGTCGGGCGGCCGGATCTGGCGCGCAGCGTGCACGCGGTGGCGGCTGAGCGCCTGCATCGCGACCAGTGGCCGGAATACTACGACGGTCGCCATGGCCGCCTGGTGGGACGTCGTGCCAACCACCGTCAGACCTGGTCGGCGACCGCCGTACTGGTCTCGCAGGCCCTGATCGACAATCCCGAGACCATGAACCTGTTCGGCAGCCCCGAACCCGAGGTGCCATGAAAAAGACCCAGAGCAAGACCCGCGACGGCGAAGGCCTCTACCTTGTCCTGATCAGCGTCCACGGCCTGATCCGTGGGCAGGACTTGGAGCTTGGACGTGATGCCGATACTGGCGGGCAGACGCTCTATGCGGTCGAACTGGCGCGCGCCCTGGCCCGCCACCCGCAGGTCGGTCGGGTCGACCTGCTGACGCGACGGGTCGTCGACAGCAAGGTGGCCAAGGATTACGCCGAGTCGGAAGAAGATCTCGGGGATGGGGCCCATCTCGTACGCCTCGACTGCGGGCCCCGGCGCTACCTGCGCAAGGAAAAGCTCTGGCCTTATCTGGACTGCTTCGCCGACAACGCCCTGGGGCATATCCGTCGCGTCGGTCTGCGCCCGGACGTGATCCACGGGCACTACGCCGATGCCGGACACGTGGCGGTGCAGCTCTCCAACCTGTTGGGCGCGCCAATGCTGCAGACCGGGCATTCGCTGGGGCGGGTGAAGCGCGAGCGCCTGCGCGAGAGCGGCATGTCCGATGCCGATATCGAGGCCCGCTACAACATCTCGACTCGCATCCACGCGGAGGAAGAGGCGCTGGCCCATGCCCACCGGGTCATCGCCAGTACCCGCCAGGAGATCGGCGAACAGTACGCGACCTACGACAACTATCAGCCGGAGCGCATGGAGGTGATCCCGCCGGGTACCGACCTGGCGCGCTTCTACCCGCCCAAGCGAGGGCAGCGCAAGCCGCCGATCTGGGCGGAGATCCGGCGCTTTCTGGAAAAGCCCGATCGGCCCCTGATCATGGCCCTGTCGCGTGCCGATGAACGCAAGAATATCCGCGCCCTGGTCGAGGCCTACGCCGGCAACGACTGGCTGCGCGAGAACGCCAATCTGGTGATCGTCGCCGGCAATCGTGACGACATCGCGGATCTCGACAAGGGCGCGCGCGATGTCCTGACCGATCTGCTCCTGCGGATCGATCGCCATGATCTGCACGGGAAGGTCGCGTATCCAAAACACCACGATTCCGAGGATGTGCCGGATCTCTATCGGCTGGTGGCCTCCAGCAAGGGTGTGTTCGTGAACCCCGCGCTGACGGAACCCTTTGGCCTGACCCTGATCGAGGCCGCCGCCAGTGGGGCGCCCATTGTGGCGACCAACGATGGGGGGCCGGAGGAGATCATCTCCCGTTGCCACAACGGCCAGTTGATCGACCCGCTGGACCCGGAGGGCATCGCCGACGCGATCCAGGGCATCCTGGCCGATCGGCCGCGCTGGCAGCGCTACTCGCGTGCCGGGCTGAAGGGTGTGCGCCAGCACTACTCCTGGGACGGGCACGCCGATAAGTACGTGAAGCTTACGAAGACATTGACCCGCGAAGTGCGTCAGGAGAAGCACCACGAACGTCGAGTCTCGGGACACTTGGCACAGATGGACCGGGCCGTCATCACGGACATCGACAACACCCTGCTGGGCGACGACAAGGCCACGCGGGCCTTCGTGACTTGGCTCAAGCGCAACCGTAAACGAGTGGCCTTCGGCGTGGCCACGGGACGGCGGATCGATTCCGCCGCCGCGATCCTGGAGGAGCACGGCGTGCCCACGCCGGATGTCTGGATCACCTCGGTGGGCAGCGAGATCCATTACGGCACCAAGCAGACCGAGGATCGCGGTTGGGCACGGCATATCAGCCATCGCTGGGAGCCGGACCGGCTGCGCGAATGCCTGCTAAAGGAAAAGAACCTGGTCCTGCAGCCCGATGTCGATCAGCGCACGCACAAGGTGAGCTTCTTCGTCGAGCCGTCCGGCAGCCTGGATGTCTCGACGATTGAGACGCGGCTTTATCGCGAGGACCTGCACGCCCGGGTGATCTACTCGCACGACCGCTATCTCGACCTGCTTCCGGTGCGCGCCTCCAAGGGGCTGGCCGTGCGCTATCTGTCGGATAAGTGGGGAATTCCACTGGAACACGTACTGGTGGCCGGCGATTCCGGCAACGACGAGGACATGCTGCGAGGGCGGCTACTGGGTGTGGTGGTTGGCAATCACCAACCGGAGCTGGAAAGCCTGCGCGGCTTCCAGCGGATCTTCTTCGCCGGTGAGACCCATGCGCGCGGCATCCTCGAAGGCATCGAGCACTTCGATCTCATCAACGGTTACAAGGCCACGGACACCGAGGCCGCCGAATAACCCGGTTTTTTCACCACGAAGCACACGAAGGTGCGAAGAAGAGCAAGGTCAAAGGCGAAAAACCTTTATCACCACGGAGTACACAGAGGACACAGAGAAAAGATGGTTCGGGAGAAACATTCGCGAGCACATGGTCACACGCTGGAACGGGGTTGAATGCCGCGGAAGTCACCTATCCTGCTGGTCGCCTTTCGATTTTCTCCGTGAACTCCGTGAACTCCGTGAACTCCGTGTCCTCTGTGGTAACTAGCCTTTGACCTTGCTCTTCTTCGTGCCTTCGTGTGCTTCGTGGTGATATTGATCAGGGGACGGGGAGGAGCAGGGCGATGCCGGTGAGGACGGTGACGACCTCGAATGCGCGTTTCACCAGGCGGTTGCCGTAGTGCTGGGCGGCCCAGGCGCCCAGATAGCCGCCAACAAAGCTGCCGACGAGCAGGGCCGGCAGCCAGTCCCATTGCACCGTGCCGAAGGTCCCCAGTACCAGTGCGCCCGCGCCGTTCCAGACCAGACCGACCAGGACCATGGTGTAGGCAACGGCCTGGGTGTAGCTCATGCCGTACCAGCGCACCAGCCACAGGGTGACCATCAGCCCGGTACCGGAGGCGAGCGAGCCATTCAGGACGCCGATCAGGAACAGACCCGCCGCCCCGATTAGCGCATGGCGCCAGGAAAAACCGACCTCGCGCACCACCTGCCCCAATTGCGGGCGGCGCCAGGAGTACCATCCAAGGCCAATGGTCAGCAGTCCCAGGGCGATTTCGCCGGCTCGTGGCGGGATTCCAAGCACCAGCCAGGCACCGATTAGCACCCCAGGTAGACCGGCCAGCAGGATAATGCCTAGGCGTACGGGCTCGAATGTGCTTTTCTTGAGGTGGCGCAAGCCGGCGCCGGCGCCCAGTGCGACCGACGCGATCTTGTGGGTGGCCAGCGCGACCGGGTAGGGAAGGCCCAGAAAAATCAGAGCGGGCAGCTGCAACAATCCCGCCCCGCCGCCGGCCAGCGCGGAGAACCCGTTGGCGATGATGGCGATGAAGACGAGTCCGAGGTGTTCGAAAATGGTCATTTGGGGTGCATGGAACCGGGAGCGATCAAGCCTGTGGCGGGCGGGGTTGGCCGGTGCATTGTTGCTGGGCCTTGCGGCACCCGTTCAGGCGGACATTTATCGCTGGGTGGATGATGACGGGACCGTACACTATTCCAGCACTCCGCAGCCGGAAACGAGTCAGCGTGAACGTCACATCTTTGATTCCGAGGGCCGTGTGCGCGAGGTTCTACCGGCACCGATGAGTGCCGAGGAGCGGGCACAGGCCGCTGCCGAGCGCGAGCAGGCCGAGCGCGAGCTGGAGGCGGCGCTGCGAGCGCGCCAGGACCGTGCCGCGCGCGAGCGCCAGTTGCGTCGAGCGTACGAGTCGTTGGACGAGATCGAGGAGCTGCGCGAGCGTCGTGAGCGTGCCATCGGTGGGACCATCCAGCGCAGCGAAGCGCAGGAGACGACGCTGTTGCGCGAACGCGAACGTATTCGGCGGCAGAAAGACAACGCCCCTGATGGATCGCCTCTGCTGGAGCGTTACCGCTCGGAGATGGAGGAACTGGACGCGCGTATCGCGCGCGAACGCCAGTATCGTCGCGGTCAGCGTGATCGTTTATCCGCGATCCACGAACGCCTGGACCTGGATCGCCGCGACTTCCAGCAGCTGGTGCTCAACGGGCGTGATTCGTAGCGCTCGCCCTGATTCAGACAAGCACGAAGCGATTCGCGGCGCTTATCCCATCCTGCTCGCCGGGGCCGGTTCGTTACCGGCTGATCAGCGTGCCGACGCCCTGGTCGGTCAGCAGCTCCAGCAATACGGCGTGTTCCACTCGGCCATCCACGATGTGGGTAGCGTTTACCCCGCTGCGGACGGCATCCAGGGCACAGCGGATCTTCGGGATCATGCCGCCGTGAATGGTGCCGTCGCGGATCATCTCGTCGACCTGAGGGGCTGAGAGCTTAGTCAGGAGCTTGCCACTGCCGTCCAGTACGCCGGGGGTGTTGGTCAGCAGGAACAGCTTTTCCGCGTCCAGCACGACCGCGAGTTTTTCAGCAGCGGTGTCGGCGTTGATGTTGTAGGCCTTGCCGTCGTGGTCGAAGCCGATGGGAGCGATCACCGGGATGAAATCGCTGTCGTCCAGGGTATGCACGATCGCTGGGTCCACGCCCTCGACTTGACCGACATGGCCCAGGTCCACGGTGGGTTGGCCTTCCGCGGCGCCGAAGTCGCGTAGTGGGGTGGCGCGGATCATCTGCCCGTCCTTCCCGGTCAGGCCGACGGCGCGCCCGCCGAAGCGGTTGATCAGCGAAACGATCTCCTGGTTCACGATGCCGCCGAGCACCATCTGCACCACGTCCATGGTCTCGCGATCGGTGACGCGCAGACCGTTGACGAACTCGGTCTCCTTGCCCAGGCGTTTCAGTAGGTCCCCGATCTGCGGCCCACCGCCGTGCACCACCACCGGATTCACCCCCACCTGTTTCAGCAGCACGATGTCGCGCGCGAACGAGGCCTTCAGGTGGTCCTCGGTCATGGCGTTGCCGCCGTACTTGATCACGATGGTCTTGCCCGCGAAGCGCTGGATGTAGGGCAGCGCCTCGATCAGTACGTGGGCAACGGAATGGGCCGTCTGGGTATCCATGGCGGGTCCGGTTGTCGGTTTTTGCAGCCGCGTAGTTTAGCACCCGGTCTGCTTGGTGCGGTGAGTCGCGCTTAAAACATGTACATAAGTTGCATCGTTTGACGTCGGTGGTGGGGGCCGGTATAAAGCTTCTTTTAAAATGCAACAAAAAAGGTTGGCACATGCTCTCGAACGAACAGAAGGCGATCATTCAGAAAACCGTTCCACTCCTAGAAGCGGGTGGCGAGGCCCTGACCCGGCACTTCTACCAGATCATGCTGCAGGATTATCCCGAGGTTCGACCCCTTTTCAACCAGGCCCATCAGGTCAGCGGCGAACAGGCTCGGGCGCTGGCCAATGCGGTACTGAACTATGCGCGGCACATCGACGAACTGGAGGCCTTGGGGCCTTTGGTGGGCCAGATCGTCAACAAGCACGTCTCGTTACAGGTGCAGCCGGAGCACTACCCAATCGTCGGCGACTGCCTGCTTCAGGCGATGCGTGAAGTGCTGGGCGAGGATGTAGCGACGGCTCCGGTTCTGGAAGCCTGGGGCGCGGCCTATCAGCAGCTTGCCGATATCCTGATCGAGGCCGAGGAAGGCGTCTACGCCGCGCATGAGCAGCAGCTCGGTGGTTGGCGCGGTGCTCGTGCCTTTCGGGTCGAGCGCAAGGTGCCCGAGAGCGACGAGATCACCTCGTTCTACCTGAAGCCCGTCGACGGAGAACCGGTGCCGCCGCATCAGCCGGGGCAGTATCTCGGGTTGCGCCTGATGATCGACGGCGAGGAAGTCCGCCGGAACTATTCCCTTTCGGCGGCCGCGAATGGCGAAACCCTGCGCATCAGCGTCAAGCGCGAACCGGGCGGTGTCGCCTCAACCTTCCTGCATGATCGGGTACAGGAGGGTGATGCGCTGGACGTCTTCCCGCCGGCCGGGGATTTTGTGCTGCAGCCGACCAACCGCCCGGTGGCTCTGGTGACCGCGGGCGTCGGAATTACGCCAGCGATGGCGATGACCGAGGCGGCGCTGGCGGAGGGCCGAGAGGTGCACTTTATTCACTGCGCACGACACGGCGGCGTGCACGCCTTTCGCGACTGGTTGGAGCGGCAGGCGGGGCGTACGGCCAGTCTGACCCGGCGCTATTGCTACAGCGAGCCGCGCGCCGGGGACCAGCCGCATGCCGAGGGTTTCCTGAGTCGCGAACAGCTCGCCGAGTGGTTGCCCGACCCGCGCGATGTGGATGTCTATTTCCTGGGGCCAAAACCGTTTATGCAACAGGTGCGCGCCCATCTGCGCGGGCTGGGTGTGCCGGATGATCAGGTGAGCTACGAGTTCTTCGGGCCGGCGTCGGCGCTGGAGACCTGACGCGGGTCGACGCCTCGGTCGGTGTCAGCCGCGGCCCGAGGAGCCGAAGCCGCCTGTGCCGCGGTGGCTTTCCTCGAAGTCCTCGACTACGCGGAAGCGGGGCTGGACGACTGGCACGATCACCAGTTGGGCCAGGCGTTCGCCGACTTCCAGGGTGTAGGCGTTGGTGCCCCGGTTCCAGCAGGAGATCATCAGTGGGCCCTGGTAGTCGGCATCGATCAGGCCGACCAGGTTTCCCAGCACTAGCCCGTGCTTATGTCCCAGGCCCGAGCGTGGGAGGATCATCCCGGCGTAGCCCGGGTCCTCGATATGGATCGACAGGCCGGTGGGGATCAGCTCGGCGGCGCCGGGTTCCAGGGTCAGGGGCTGCTCGATCATCGCGCGCAGGTCCACGCCGGCCGAGCCATCGGTGGCAGGGGCGGGCAGTGGAAAGTCCGCGCCCATGCGCGGGTCGAGGATCTTCAGGTCGATTTCGGGGGCAGGCATCCAGTCATTCCTTGCGGCCAGTCATTCTTTGCGGGATGGATTGGGTTCGCGCGCGGGGAGGCGTTCGGCAATGAGTTCGATCAAAGCCCGCGCCAGCGTGTCCTTGGGCTGGCGCGCGAGTTCGCGTTCGCCGTCGTTCCACAGGCACAGCAGGGCGTTGTCCGGCGTGCCGATGGCCTGGCCGGCGCTGACATCGTTGGCGGCGATCAGGTCCAGCCCCTTGGCTTCGAGCTTTCCGCGGGCGTACTCGCGCAGGTTCCCGGTTTCGGCAGCGAAGCCCACCAGGAACGGTCGCGGTGTCTGTTGGTCGGTGCGGGCGGCCACGTCGGCCAGGATGTCGGTGGTGCGCTCCAGCGGGAGCGTTAGCGTATCCGAGGACTTCTTCAACTTCTCCGTTTGGGATTCGCTTGGGCGATAGTCGGCCACGGCCGCGGCGGCGATGAACACGTCGACCTCGGGCAGTTGTTCGAGCACGGCCGCGTGCATAGCGGCGGCGGTATCCACCGCGATGCGGTCCACGCCCGCGGGGGGTGCCAGCGCGATCGGCCCATGGACCAGCGTGACCTCGGCACCTGCGTCCCGGGCCGCGGCCGCCAATGCCAGGCCCATGCGGCCGGAGCTGCGGTTGCCCAAAAAGCGCACCGGGTCGATCGGTTCGTGGGTCGGGCCCGCGGTGATCAACACCCGGCGTCCGGCCAGGGGCCCGGGCGCCGGGTGCAGCAGTGCGTGGGCAATGGTGGCAGGTTCCCACATGCGTCCGGGCCCCTGTTCGCCGCAGGCCTGGTCGCCCGCATCCGGGCCGAGAAAGCGCACCCCACGTTCTTGCAGCAGTGCGTGGTTGGCCTGGGTGGCCGGGTGCGCCCACATGCGATGGTTCATTGCCGGGGCCAGGGCAACCGGGGCTTCAGTCGCCAGCAGCAGGGCGGTAAGCAGATCATCCGCTTGGCCATGGGCCATGCGGGCCATCAGGTCGGCGGTGGCTGGGGCCACGACGACCTGGTCGGCCCAGCGCGCCAGGGCGATATGATCCATCCCGGATTCCGCTTCCGAGTCCAGTAGGCCGGTGCGTACCGGTTCGCCGGACAGGGCCTGGAAGGTCAGCGCAGTGACGAAGGCCTGGGCGCCCTCGGTCATCACCACGCGCACGGCGCAGCCGGCGCGCTTGAGTTCGCGCACCAGTTCGCAAGCCTTGTAGGCAGCGATGCCGCCGCTGACGCCGACCAGGATGCGCGGCTTTGACGTGTCTTCGTCCATGCGCGGATTCTAACCTGTCAGCCGTTTCAGGACGGATCCTTGCGCGCCGAGACACCGGCGGTCAGGGCGTAGCGCATGGCGTCTTCCAGCGACAGGTCCAGCGGCTCGATGCGTTTGCGCGGCAACATCAGGGTGTAGCCACCAATCTGGTAGCTCATCGGCATGTAGACGGCCACGGTCTCCTCGCCCCCGAGGTTGTCGGGCAGGCCGGCGAAGTCCTCGCGGGTGACGAACCCGACCAGCTTGAAGTCGCTGCCGGGAAACTGCACGAGCACCGCCTGGCCGAATTGCTTGTGGATGTCGCCCGATAGCAGCTTGGTGACGTCGCGCACCGTGCCGTGGATGGTCTTGACCACCGGGATGCGTTGCATCAGCCCTTCCAGCCATCCGAGCAGCCAGCGCACTACGTAGGCTTGCAGGAGCACACCCAGCCCGAATACCAGCCCAATGCCGACGAGGATGCCCATACCCGGGAAATACAGCAGGTCCGGCAGGACGGCCTGCAGCAGGCCTCCGAGGACCCTTTCGGCGGTGCTGCCCAGCCACCACAGCAAGGCCAGCGTGATCACGATGGGCAGGATGGCGGCCAGGCCGGTCAGGAAGGTGCGAGAGATTCGTTGCACAGCTGGCTCCGCGCGGGAAAGCGTAGCTGTCGATGCTAACCCATTCGGGGGAGTGGTACGGATGTACCGGCACTTTGGGTCGCACCAAAGGTCCATTCGTTATCGCGACAGACTTTACTACAAGGCAGGGAACAGACGATGAAGGCATGGATACCGACCTGGCTGTTGGCTTTGGTGATCGTTGGCATGGCCCCGTTACAGGCGGATGACGCCTCCGGCGGGCAGGCGAAGGGGCCTGCGGCACCCGAAGACTATGCGATGGCGGCGGAGGAGGTGGCCCCCGGGGTCTATGCCGTAATGACGCCCGCACGAGATCTGCCCAGCCGCGAGAACCTGGGGTGGAACGCGAACATGGCCTTCGTGGTGACCGATGACGGTGTGCTGGTATTTGATACCGGTTCCTCCGAGACCATGGGCGTGGCGCTGCGCGAGGCGATCCGCGAGGTCACCGATCAGCCGGTGCGCTGGATCGTGAACAGTCATAGCCACGGTGACCACTGGCTGGGCAATCACGCTTTTGTCGACGACGAACCGGAGATCATGGCGGGTTCCGCGGCCGCGGAGCGTATGCAGGCCGAGGCCGATGGCTGGATCGAGAACTTCAATGAAATGACTGAAGGCGCGACAGGCAAGACCACCCCGGCCTTCCCGGATCGTATGGTGGATGAACGCGAGGTGCTCGACCTGGCCGGAACGGAGGTCGTGGTCATGCCCTCGGGCGGTGCCCATTCGCCGGGCGATCTGATGGTCTGGCTCCCCGAGCAGCGGGTCCTTTTGGCGGGCGACGTGGTGTACAGCGACCGGGCGCCGTCCGTCTGGGATGGCGACGTGGCGCAGTGGATCGACCTGCTGGACGACCTCATTGCGCTGGAGCCCGAGGTCGTGGTGCCCGGTCACGGGCGCCTGGAAGGTGCAGAGACCCTGACGCGCCTGCAGCGCTATTTGACGATCCTGTGGGACGGCATCGCCGAGGGTGTGGAGCGCGGTCTGGCGGATTTCGAGACCGTACCGCTCGTGCGCGAGCACATGGGCGATTTGATCGAAGCCTATCCGGGATTCGAGGAGAAGATCGAGCGGTCGGTGGCGACGACCTATCCCGATGTGGAAGCGGCGATCTTCTGAGGTCAGAACTGCCAGGTGGCGTGTAGCGAGCCGAATTCCGCTGCGCGCTTGGCCTGGCCACTGAACTCGCGCGAACGCCAGACATGGGTATAGCCCACGCGAACGTTGGAGAGGTGGAATACCACCCCCGCGGTGAATTCGCCTACGACTGGATGTTTGTCCACGGACGGCCCGTCGCGAAACACGGGGCCATCCAGGAACAGGTCGTAGAGCATCAGCCGGGTATCCACGCCGGCAAAGGCGTAGCCGCCTGCACGCGCGGTGGTTTCAAAGGTATGGGAACCCGAAAGCGCCGGCCCGATCCGGGGTGGGCCGTAGTCGCGTGGAAGATTGCGCCCGGCGCGCACAATGGCGCCGGCGTTCGCAAAGGTGAACGGCGTTCCGGCCGTGGCGCCCCAGTGGGGCGTCAGGTCCGCGCCCCATCCGTTCTCCCCGCGATGGGACCGGCTGCGCAGCTGGCGTTCGTAGGCGACCATTAGCGTTGCCTCGTTGCCGATCTGGTGGTCCCAACCCTTTGGCTCCGGCGCGCTGGACCAGCGGTGTACCTCCCTTTGGGTGCGGTCTGCCAAGGATGCGGGCCCGACTGTACCCAGGGTGACCTGCAGCCGGTCCAGGCGGTCGCCGTGTTCCTCGGCCATGCTGAAATTCAGGTACAGCCAGCCAGCGTAGGGCCGGTCATCCGGGTCCGGCGGCGTACGCTCGATGTCCTCCGGCGTGTACATGTTCTGGCCCAGGTGGATCGCCGCCTTCAGGCGCCCTGGTTCGTCCCGCTGGACGAAAAACGGCAGGCTGTCGGCCACCGATTGCAGCCAGGAAGGGACGCGCTCCTCGCTGCGGGTCCAGCCGATCCGGAAGCCGTTCGTGTAGTAGCGATCTTCGCCCGCGAACAGGTCGTTCTCGAACTCGAAATGCACCGCATCCACGCCGCGCTGGGCCTCGGCCGGGACGGCGGTCAGGCACAGCGCCCCTCCGGCTAGAACGGCCGTGGCCAGGCCCTGGCGCGTGCGGCGGGACCCATGGGCGTTCCGGTATGATCGATGCATGGACCTCTCCAACCAGATCATCTTCCTGGCCGCCATCGTGTTGCTGGGGAGCATCCTCTCGAGCGTGATCACCTCGCGGCTGGGGGTGCCCCTGCTGCTGGTGTTCCTCGTCATTGGGATGCTGCTCGGCCCGGAAGGCCCGGGCGGTCTGGTTTTCGAGAATATCACTCTTGCCCACCTGATCGGCTCCGCGGCCCTTGCAGTCATCCTGTTCGACGGTGGGATGCGGACACCGTCACGCAACTTCCGCATCGGACTGAAGCCGGCGGCGGGTCTGGCTACCGTTGGCGTGGTCGTGACCTCGGGACTGACCGGGCTGTTTGCGGTCTGGTGGCTGCAGTTGTCGTGGCTGGAAGGCCTGTTGCTGGGGGCCATTGTCGGCTCCACGGATGCGGCCGCCGTGTTCTCGTTGTTACGCTCGCGCGGGTTGGAGTTGAAGAGCCGTGTCGGCGCTACGCTGGAGATCGAATCCGGCGCCAACGATCCGATGGCGATCTTCCTCACCATCGTGCTGATCGAGCTGATCCTGATGCCGGATCAGGGCTTTGGCTGGGTGGTGCTGATCGAGTTCGTCCAGCAGATGGGACTGGGCGCCGCGGTCGGTGTCGGCGGTGGTTTCGCCCTGCTGGCGCTGATCAACCGGGTGCCCATGGCCGCCGGTCTTTACCCTCTGTTTGCGATGGCGGGAGCGCTCGCGATCTTCGGTTTGACCGGACTGGTCGGGGGTTCCGGATTCCTGGCGGTGTATCTGGCCGGGCTGCTGTTGGGGAACCGCCCGCTGGAGGCCTCGCAGAACATCAAGCGCTTCCATGACGGCATCGCATCGCTGGCGCAAATCGGCATGTTCCTGATGCTCGGAATGCTGGTTGCGCCTTCCGAATTGCCGCCAGTGGCGCTGGACGCAGGTCTGCTGGCGGCCGTGCTGATCCTGGTGGCCCGCCCACTGGCGGTTTGGCTGTGCCTCTATCCGTTCCATTTCCCTTGGCGCGAACAACTGTTCATCGGCTGGGTGGGCTTGCGTGGAGCGGTGCCCATTATCCTGGCCCTGTTCCCGTTGCTGGCCGGGCTGGAATTGGCCGGCTACTTCTTCCATGTGGTGTTCTTCGTGGTCCTGCTGTCACTGCTGGTGCAGGGCTGGACCGTCGCCCCGCTGGCGCGCTGGCTGGGTCTGGAGCTGCCGCCGACCACGGCGCGGGTACAGCGCACCGAGCTGGATATCCCCGGGCAGCAGGAGATGGAGCTGGTGGGATATCGCCTTGCCGAGACCACGCCGGTGGTGCGCGAGGCCTGGTCGAACTTCCGGCTGCCGGGTACGGCTCGGGTCGTTGCCCACCTGCGCGGCGGCAAGCTGCTGGAGACGCTGGAGCTGCTGGATCTGCACGCCGGCGACCACCTCTACATCATGGTGGCGCCCACCGATCTTCATGACCTCGACCGGTTGTTCGTGCCGAAGGACGAGGTGCCCGAGCGCCTCACCGAGCGCAGTGTGTTCGGGGAATTCGCGCTCAACGGCGACGCCCAGTTGGGCGCGGTGGGTATGGCCTACGGTGCCCCCGTCCCGCCGGAGCGCCAGGGCGACACCCTGGAGGCCTACCTGCGCCAGGAACTCCAGGCCGAACCGGTCGTGGGCGACGCCGTCGACCTTGGCCCCATGCGCCTGGTCATCCGCGAAATGGACGGCCCCCGCATCACCCGCGTCGGCCTCAAGCTGCTCAAGCCAAACTGACCGCGCGCGGTTTTCGGGGGGTTACTTCTCCAGCATGGCCTTGAGGCCAGCGAGGTGGGCGCGGGCGGTGAGTTGCTGGGTCTCGGGGTCCGGCGGCTTGGCGTCGGGCCATTCGAGGTGTTCCTCGGGCAGTTCGTCGAGGAAGCGCGAGGGCTCGCAGTCGATGCTCTCGCCGTAGCGGCTGCGTTGCTGGGCGTAGGTGATCAGCAGGGTCCGCTGGGCGCGGGTCAGGCCGACGTAGGCCAGGCGGCGTTCTTCCTCGATGGAGTCGTCCTCGACGCTGACCCGGTGGGGTAGCAGTTCCTCCTCGAAGCCGACCAGGCAGACATGCGGAAACTCCAGACCCTTGGCGGTATGCAGGGTCAGGAGCTGGACCGCCTCGTTGCCGTCCTGGGACTCGCGGTTGCGGTCCAGGATATCCATCAGGCTGATGCGGTTGACGATGTCGGCCAGGTCCATGCCCTGATCATCCTCCGCCTCGTCGTCGCCGTATTCGGCGCTGGTGTTGCCGCCACCCATGCGCCCCACCCAGTCGATGAACTCGCGCACATTCTCCATGCGCCGTGTGGCAGCGCGCGGGTTGGGGCTGTTTTCCAGCAACCAGGATTCGTAATCGATGTCTTCGATCAGGCCACGTAGCAGGGCATCCGCGCTTTCCTCCTGTCCGCGGCGCTGAAACCCGTCGATCCAATCGGTGAAGCGCTCCAGACGAGCCTGGGCGCGGGCGTCCATGTATTCGGACAGACCGGCGCCGCGTGCGGCCTGCAGCAGCGAGGTGCCGCGCTGGTTGGCGTAGTGGCCGAGCTTTTCCAGGGTCGCCGGGCCGATCTCGCGGCGCGGCACGTTGACCACACGCAGGAAGGCGGTGTTGTCGTCCGGGTTGGCGAGCAGACGCAGGTAGGCGACCAGGTCCTTGATCTCGGCCTTCTCGAAGAACGACTGCCCGCCGCTCAGGCGATAGGGGATGCCCTGCTCGCGCAGGAGTTTCTCGAACAGCCGGGACTGGTGGTTGCTGCGGTAGAGGATGGCGAAGTCACCCCAGCCGTCATTCAGGCGGAAGCGTCGCCGCATCAGCTCGGAGACCACCCGCGCCGCCTCGGTGTCGGCGTCGGAGCAGCCGATGACCTCGATCTTCTCGCCCTCGCCCAGCGCACTCCACAGGCGCTTCTCGAACACGTGCGGGTTGTTGCCGATCAGGGCGTTCGCGGTATGCAGGATGCGGTTGGTGGAACGGTAGTTCTGCTCCAGCTTGATCACCTCCAGACGGGGGAAGTCTTCCTGCAGCCGCACGAGGTTTTCCGGGCGCGCACCGCGCCAGGCGTAGATCGACTGGTCGTCGTCGCCGACCACCGTGAGGCCATCGCTGACGCCGATCAGTAGCCGCACCAGCTGGTACTGGGCGGAGTTGGTGTCCTGGTATTCGTCCACCAGCAGGTGGCGGATGCGGTCCTGCCAGCGATTGCGCAGTTCCGGGTCGTCGCGCAGGCAGTCCACCGGGCGCTTGATCAGGTCGTCGAAGTCCACCGCGTTGTAGGCGCGCAGGGCGTCCTCATAGCGCGGATACAGGTTGGCCGCGGCGATGGCCTCGGGCGCGTCCGCCATCTGGCTGGCCTCGTGCAGCGCCTCCACGGGCGTCATCAGGTCATTTTTCCAGCGGCTGATGTGGCCGATCAGCGCGTCGACCTCGGAACCGGTGTCGTCACGATAGGTGATCTCGCGCAGCAGCTGCCGGCAATCGCCGGGGTCCAGGATGGAGAAGCCCGCGCGCAACCCGGCGGCCTGCAGCTCGCGACGCAGAAACTGGAGGCCAAAGGTGTGAAAGGTGGAGACATTGAGGCCGCGCGACTGCTCGCGCGACAGTCGCCCCTGCACCCGCTCGCGCATCTCGCGCGCAGCCTTGTTGGTGAAGGTGATGGCCACGATCTGGCGCGCGGCCAGGCCCCGCTTTTCGATCAGGTGCGCGATCTTTTCCGTAATCACGCGCGTCTTGCCGGAGCCCGCGCCGGCCAGGACCAGCAGGGGGTGATCCGTGGTGGTCACGGCGGCCTGTTGTTGGGGGTTGAGTTCGGACACCGGGGCGGTCGATTCCTTCGAGGCAGGGCGCGTAAACTAACCCACGATCCCGCATTCATAAAGACAGCAGCGGTGAGGGTAATCCATTGACCAACGTACCGCGCACTGCGGCATCCGCCGAGGGTCCCGAACCCCTTCCGCGCCTGACCCAGTTCGATTTTCATCAGTGCTTGATGGATGTGTCCGGTCCGGCGGTCATCCTGTTTACCCGCCAGGGTTGTGGCTCGTGCAAGGTGATGGGGCGTGTCCTGGCGCAGTGGCAGACAGAATCGGACTCGCCTGCCTTGTTCGTGGTGGATGTCGAGACCGATACCGCCCTGGTGCGGGAGTTCGAGGTTTTCCATCTCCCGGCGCTGTTCGTGTTCCACTCGGGGGCCTACCACGGGCGCCTGGAGGCCCCGCCGCGCCTGCCGTTGTTGCGGGAAACGCTGGCGGATGTGCTGTCCCGCCCGCCGGAGGAGGCGCCTTGAGCCGATCAGAGCCCATGTTGGATTCGTCCCGCGACTGGTACCCGCCGGCGCGCCGGGTGGAGAGTCCGAATCAGGACGCGCGGCCACCGGCGCAGGGGCCGGAGTTGATCGTGGTGCACGCCATCAGCCTGCCGCCGGGCGAGTTCGGTGGGCCGCATATCGCGGAGCTGTTCCAGAATCGCCTGGACCCGGCGGCTCATCCCTACTTCGCCGAGATCGCGGGATTGCAGGTTTCGGCACATGTTCTGATTGATCGCGAGGGTCGCCTCACTCAGTTCGTTCCGTTCTCCCAGCGGGCCTGGCACGCGGGCGTATCGCAATGGGAGGGGCGCCAGCGCTGCAATGACTTTTCCATTGGGATCGAGCTGGAGGGAACCGACGAGGAGCCGTTTGCTCCAGTGCAGTACACCGAGCTGGCGCGCCTGGTGCGCTGGCTCCGGGTGCACTACAAGGACATCGGACCCGACGCCCTGACTGGACACAGCGACATCGCGCCCGGGCGCAAGACCGACCCGGGGCCCCGCTTCGACTGGGCCCGGCTGCAGCGCGAGATTCGAGAGGTGACGGCATGATTGTGGATTTGCTGCGCCATGGCGAGCCCGAGGGTGGCCAGCGCTATCGAGGACATGGCTGTGACGACCCGCTCAGTGCGCGCGGCTGGAGCCAGATGGAGCGGGCGGTTCGGGGCGAGGAGGAGTGGCAGTACGTGGTCAGTTCTCCGATGCAGCGCTGCCGCGCGTTTGCCGAACATCTTGCGGGCAGCCAGGCGTTGCCCATCACCTTGGAGTCAGACCTGCGCGAGGTGGGCTTCGGCGATTGGGAGGGACGCACACGGGTGGAGTTGCAACGTGATCGGCCCGAGGAGTATCGCGCCTTCTACGCCGATCCCGTCCATGCTCGCCCTTCCGGGGCCGAGCCGTTGGAGGCCTTCCGGCGCCGGGTAGAAGCAGGCTTCGAGAGCGCGGTGGCGAGCCTGGCCGCCGAACGGGTGCTGGTGGTGGCGCACGCCGGGGTGATCCGCGCCCTGGTGGGATGGGTCATGGGCGTGCCGGACGATCGGCTGTTCCAGTTCGAATGCGACTACGCGAGCCGTACCCGTTTACATCGACATCCCGCGCGCGGCTGGCGCCTGATTCACGCCAACCGGGTGTAGCACGCGCTTAGCCGGCCTTGCTGTCGCGCTTGGGGACCGCCTTCACCGACAGGTAGTAGTCGTTGTTCAGTACGTCGATCAGGCGATCGATGTTCGGGTGTTTGCCAGGGTTGGCGCGGGCATCGTCGGCATGGCTTCCATACATCAGGAGGCCGGAGTTTGCCGCCTTCGGACCGATGCCGCCATAGTCCAGCGCGAGCTGGTAGTAAATCTGCAGCGACAGACTCTGGCCATCCACGTTCTCGATGCTGGCGGTGGGGTTGTAGTCCTCGCCAAACAGTTCCAGGCGTTCGATATTGCTGACGTCGGGCAGCTTCTTGGACATGTCATGCTCCTCGAAATAATCGCGGCATTATCGGGGCATGCCCGGGCTGCGACAACCAACCCGCGAAGGTGGCAGGGTCGCCGCAGGATCAGCCCCGGTTTTGCCTCATGGTACGATAGCGGCTTTTGCCGAGGGGACACGAGCATGTCGCGAAGCGCGTTCATGGAGGCCGCCCAGGCCGCCGCCGATGCCGCCGAGAAGGTGATCCGCCACTACTACGAGACGGGTGTCGACGTCGAAACCAAACCCGACGACACCCCGGTGACTCGGGCCGACGTAGAGAGCGAACAGGCGATCCGCCAGGTGATCCGCGAGCACTTTCCGGACCACGGTTTTTACGGCGAGGAGACCGGGCAGTCGGATATGGATTCCGACTACGTCTGGCTGATCGACCCGATCGACGGCACCAAGAGCTTCGTGCGCCGCTATCCGTTCTTCTCCACGCAGATCGCGCTGATGTACAAGGGCGAGCTGATCCTGGGGCTGTCCAATGGCATCCAGTTTGGCGAGCGCGCCTGGGCCGAGAAGGGCCAGGGTGCCTTCCTCAATGGCGATCCGATCGCGGTCGAGAAGACCACCGACCTGGGCCGTGCCTCGCTGTCCACCGGCAACCTCAAGTCCCTGGCGCAGAATGCCGAGGGCTGGAAGGCGCTGGGCGGAATCACGGCCGAGGTGAACCGCACCCGCGGGTACGGCGACTTCTACCATTACCACCTTCTGGCGCGCGGTAGCATCGACCTGATCGTCGAGTCCGATGTGAACATCCTGGATATCGCCGCACTGGCAGTGATCGTGCGCGAGGCCGGCGGCGTGTTCACCAACCTCTCCGGCGGTGAGCTCGACCTCAACACGGCCAACGTCCTCGCGGCCGCCACCCCGGAACTGCACCAGGCCGTCCTGAACCGTCTCGCCTGGCAGGGCTAACCGTTCATTCTTGCGCCACCAAGTGCACGGAGGACACGGAGAAGGAAGGGCGGTTTACAGGAAGGCGGGAAGATTGAAAGGGGGATCGTGCGGGTGGTCGCAGGATGGCGAGTAATTTCATGCATCTCGGAGCGGTCGCCGTACAGGTCCTGCAGCAGAAACCTGCTGGTAATCCAAATCGCCGGATAAGGCATCCGGACCAGGATCTTGCGAAAGCTTTCTGACTTTCCGATCTTCCTGTGACCAGAACGGAACGTCAGGTCGCAGCACCGTTGCCGTTGAGGTTTACGAGGCCGTGGGTGCGGAGTTTTTTGCGCAGGGTGGCTCGGTTCAGCCCCAGCAGGGCGGCCGCGCGGCTCTGGTTGCCCCCGCAGCGCTCCAGCACGCTGGCGAGTAGGGGGCGTTCCACTTCGTTCATTACAAGCGCGTAGAGGTCGTGGCTGCTTTGGCCGTCCAGGGTCTCGAAGTATTGGTCCAGCGCGTGGCGCACGGATTCCGCCAGCACGCAGTCGTAGGACAGAGTGCCCGCCAGTGCGGCATCCCGGACATCCGTTTCTTGTTCGAGTGGCATGTTCGTGCTCATGCAGCCTCGCTTGCGATTCCCGTCAGGTGGGCGCGCAGGCGCCGTAACTGTTCGCTGGCGGTGGGGGCGGCAAGAAGGTCAGCCCGGGCCGCCCGTGTCCAGGCCTCGTCGAGACCCAGACCCTGAAGATACCAGCCTAGATGCTTGCGCGCGATACGTACGCCTTGCGGTTCGCCGTATTGGGTATGCAATTCGGTAATGTGGTCCTGAATCAGGCCCAGACGCGTTGCCAGATCCGGTGCCGGCGGGATCGGTTCGCCGGCCAGTGCTGCACGGATCTGGCCGGGCAGCCAAGGCTGTCCCTGGGCCGCACGACCGATCATTACGCCGGCCGCACCGGTCATATCGATTACCTGCCGTGCCCGCTGGAGTGAGGTGATATCGCCGTTGGCGAGTACCGGGATGGAGACCGTCCGCACAATCCGCTCGATCGCGAAGTAGTCGGCCTGTCCGCGGTAGGCATCGGCTCGGGTACGGCCATGTACGGTCAGCATCGAGATGCCGCTGTCCTCGGCGATGGCGGCGATGGCTTCGCCGTTCATCCGTTCGCGGTCCAGACCCAGGCGCATCTTCAAGGTGACCGGCACCGTGACGGCCTCAGTGAGTGCCTGCAACAACTCGCGCACCCGTTCCGGTTCGCCCAGCAATGCCGATCCGGCCGCCTTGCTGCAGACCTTCTTGGCCGGGCAGCCGAGGTTGAGGTCGATCACGTCGGCCCCGCGGCGCACGTTCTCGCGGGCCGCAGCGGCCAGCGGGCCGGGCTCGTTCCCCAGCAGCTGCACAATGCGCGGCCGGGGCTCCTGGCGATGGTCGAGGCGGTGCCGGCTCTTGTCGCTGTTCCACAGCCGGGTGTCGGACGTGACCATCTCGGACACCGCGGCACTGGCGCCCAGACGCCGTGCGAGTAATCGGAACGGACGATCCGTAATCCCGGCCATCGGAGCCAGGAACACGACGGGGTCCGCAAAGTGGTGGCTTCCGATCTTCATGTGGGTCGCCGACAGCCGAGGGGGCATGCGAGTCTAGCAGTTCAGGGGCGCGACTTCTCGCTCAATGGCAGGGGCCAGAGGTACCGGTCATTGAGGGTCGAGACCCCTGGGTGGGCTTAGCGAGGGCGGATCTCGATGCCTGCGACGCGGTCGTTCAGAGGCAACAGGATCGCCCGTACGGTATGGGATTGGTGGGCGTCCATGGGGCGTTGTGGGTCGGTGTAGTCGGCCGGGTTCAGGCGTAGCCTGCCCTGCGAGGTGCCCAGCCGGTCTGTCAGCCGGATATCCAGGACCGGCCAGGCTTGGCGTATTGGGCTTTCGAGCTCGAATCGCAGGTGCAGAGTTCCGTCGGTGGTGATCACGAAATCGGGCGTCGAGACGCGGACCTGCCCTGGCACTCGTGGTGGGTGCCAGTCGGGACATTGGATCACGCCGCACAGCATGCTGCGCGCTTGGTCCAGCTCGGCCTGCTGACCGGGCGCAATAGGGGGGATGATCAATACCTGTAGCCCGAATAAAGCGAGCAGCCCCAAGGCCAGGGCGAGACCCGGCCACGTCCGTCTACCTCTGGCGGCGTGCAGGTTGAGAAGTCTCGGTGGGGCCTCAATGTCGAGCTTCCATGCCACCTTCGGGATGGACTCGATTTGGGGTGGTGGGGGGCGATCGGCAGAGACGACCCCTTCACCGAGCACACGTTCTCCTGCGCCGCCGATTTCGAGCGCCGGGAACAGGGCGAACTCGGCACCACAGTTAGAGCAGCGGACCTTGTGCAGGCGGACCTTGTCGCCGCTGGCCAGGGCGTGGGTGACGCGGCATTCAGGGCAGCGGGCCAGCATCGTCCGATTCGGCTGTCAGGCGAGGTGGGTCAAGCGTACGCGTAATGCCCCATGCTCTTGCCTGTGCCTCATGTACATAGCTAGCGCCGCCGGCCGCCCAGCAATGCCCAGCCTTCGCGACAGTCTTCAACGCCGATGTCGAAGGCATCGGAGTAGGCGGCCATCACCTCATCCGCCTGGCGCTCCAGCAGGCCGGCGAGCAGAATACGTGCGCCCGGTTTGGCCGCGCGGGCCAGCTCCGGCGCGAGGTCGATCAGGGGTTTGGCGAGGATGTTGGCCAGTACCAGGTCGAAGCCCGCCGTCGGTACCGGATGGTCGAGCAATCCAATTTCCAGCTGGGCCGGGGGTACGGCATTCGCATCGGCGTTGCTGCGGGTTGCCTGCACGGCCTGTGCGTCGATGTCGATACCCACGGCCTGGCGTGCGCCGAGTTTGAGGGCCGCGATGGCAAGGATGCCGGAGCCGCAGCCGTAATCCAGGACGTCCAGATCGCGCGGTGGCTGTTGGGCCAGGGCGGCGAGGCACATCGCGGTGGTCGGGTGGTTACCGGTGCCGAAGGCCAGTCCAGGGTCCAGGCGGACGAACGTGCCTTCCTCAATGGCGGGCTCGTCTTCCCAGGAAGGCACAATCCACAGCGAGTGGCCGCAATGGATCGCGCCCAGGCCGTCAAGGCCTGCTCGCACCCAGTCTTGATCCTCGATCGCCTGGACCAGGATCCCCTCTGGTGCCTGTGCCTGGCGTTCCAGTGCCGCGGCCGCAAGATCGGCCTGGGTCGTGTCCGGGAATACCGCCTTCAGGCGCACGGTGGACCACAGCGGATGGGTGCCTATTGGGGGCTCGAACAGCGGCTCATCGGCGGCATCGAATAGCTCGACGCTGACCGCGCCCAGTTCGAACAGGGTGTCTTCAAGTGGCTCGGCCTGTTCCGGGGTGATCTGGCATTCGAGTTCGGCAAGGCTCATGGGGGCTCCGGATGACGCGGGCCGTCAGGCCTGTGCCTTCAGTTTCTTCTCAAGATAGTGAATGTCGGTCTCGCCACGCTGGAAATTCGCGTCAATCATCAGGTCGTGGTGCAGCGCGACGTTGGTCTGGATGCCGTCCACGACGATCTCGCCCAGGGCCCCTCGCATGCGCGCGAGGGCGACCGCTCGGCTATTGCCGTGGGCGATGAGCTTGCCGATCATCGAGTCATAATACGGTGGCACGACGTAACCGTTGTAGATGTGAGTATCCATGCGGATACCCGGACCGCCCGGCGCGTGGTACTGCTGGATGGTGCCGGGGCTGGGCATGAAGGTGGTTGGGTCTTCGGCATTGATGCGGCACTCGATCGCGTGGCCGGTGATGCGCACATCGTCCTGGGTGTAGCCCAGTGGCTCCCCGGCGGCGATGCGGATCTGCTCGCGCACCAGGTCGATCCCGGTGACCTGCTCGGTGACCGTGTGTTCGACCTGCAGGCGGGTATTCATCTCGATGAAGTAGAAGGCCCCGTTCTCGTACAGGAACTCGAAGGTGCCCGCGCCGCGGTAACCGATCTCCTGACAGGCGCGGATCAGGCGCTGCGCCATGGCCTGGCGTTGCTCATCGGTAATGCCGGGGGCAGGGGCCTCCTCGATCACCTTCTGATGACGGCGCTGCATGGAACAGTCGCGCTCACCCAGGCAAACCGCGTTGCCGTGGCTGTCGGCGAGAATCTGGAACTCCACGTGGCGTGGTTGCTCCAGGTATTTTTCCATGTACAGGGTGTCGTTGCCGAAGCCCTGCTGGGCCTCGTTGCGTGTCAGCGAGATCGCACTCAGCAAGGCCCCTTCGGTATGCACCACGCGCATGCCGCGGCCACCACCGCCGGCGGCGGCCTTGATGATGACCGGGTAGCCGATCTCACGCGCCAGCGCCAGGTTGGTGTCTGCGTCTTCGCCCAGGGCACCGCCGGAGCCGGGGACGCAGGGCACGTTGGCCTCCAGCATCGATTGCTTGGCGGAGACCTTGTCGCCCATCAGGCGAATGGTGTCGGCCCGCGGGCCGATGAAGGCAAAGCCCGAGGACTCGACCCGTTCGGCGAAGTCCGCGTTCTCCGACAGAAAACCGTAGCCCGGATGGATCGCGCCGGCATCGGTGACCTCGGCGGCGGCGATCAGCGCGGGAATATTCAGGTAGCTCTCGCCGGACGCCGCGGGACCGATGCAAACGGATTCGTCCGCAAGGCGGACGTGCTTCAGGTCGCGGTCGGCACTGGAGTGCGCGGCGACAGTCGCAATGCCCATTTCGCGGCAGGTGCGCAGGACCCGCAGAGCGATCTCGCCGCGGTTGGCGATCAGAATTTTCTCAAACATGCTCGAACCTGTTTCCAGCGGAGCCGGGACCGGGCCCGGCGAATGGGCTCATCCGATGATGAACAGCGGTTGCCCGTATTCCACCGGGTTGCCGTTTTCGATCAGGATGTCGCGGATGGTGCCGGCCTGATCGGCCTCGATCGGATTGAGCATCTTCATGGCCTCGATGATGCACAGGGTCTCGCCGACCTCGACGGTCTGGCCGACCTCGACGAACGGCTTCGAACCCGGACTGGGCGCGCGATAGAAGGTGCCGACCATCGGGGCGGTGACGCGGTGACCATCCATCTCCGGCGCGGCGGGCGTGGTATCGGCCGGCGCGGCTGGAGCAGGGGCGGCCGCTGGTGCCGGCGCGGGCAGCGGCGCCGGGGCGGCTACGGCGGTCCCGCTGGCGGAACGCGTAATGCGGACTGATTCCTCGCCCTCGTGAATCTCGATCTCGTGGATGCCGCTCTCGTCGAGCAGGTCGATCAGTTTCTTGACCTTGCGAATGTCCATGGAAGCCTCTTATTCCTTGATAGCTGCAAGCGCCGCATCCAGCGCCAGCCGGTAGCCAATGACCCCAAAGCCACTGACCAGACCGGCGGCGACATCGCTCAGACGCGAGGTCTGGCGGAACGGCTCGCGGGCGTGGATATTGCTGATATGGATCTCGTAAAACGGGATGGCGACCCCCAGCAGGGCATCGCGCAGACTGACGCTGGTATGGGTCAGGCCACCGGGATTAATCAGGATGCGTTGTACGCCCTCGCCGGGGGCGGCATGAATGCGGTCGATGAGATCGCCCTCATGATTGCTCTGAAAGCAGTCGAGCGTGGTATCCGCCTGTTCGGCACGGTCGCGCAGGTCGGTCTCAATGTCGGCCAGGGTCTGGGCGCCGTAGCGCTCCGGCTCCCGCTGTCCCAGCAGGTTCAGGTTGGGGCCGTTGAGCAGCAGAATGGAGGCCATAGCAGGGGGAATCGGTAGCGATCCTGTAGACAATGGACGCGATTACACCGAAAAATGACGGTGCGGCGAATGTTTGGGATTTTGCCGCAGGAAGGGTGGGGGTGTCCAGCACAAGCGACCGCCCCGGGGGTGATTCCGGGGCGGTCGACGGCTTATGAGTCGGCAGTGAGCGGGAACAGGGTGAGCTCCACGCGGCGGTTCTGCTCGCGCCCGGCATCGGTTTCATTGGTGGCCACCGGCTGGTGCGGTCCAAAGCCGATGGTGTGCACGCGTACGGACTGCACGCCGCGGCGGATCAGCGCCTGGCCCACGCTTTCGGCTCGGCGTTCGGAGAGGTTCATGTTGTACTCGACCCGGCCGGTGCTGTCGGTGTGGCCGGCCACCTCGATGCCGGTTTGGTCAAACTCCTCAAGGACCAGAGCGACGGAATCCAGCACGTCCTGGAACTGCGGTTTGACCTCGGCACGGTCGAAATCGAAGGTGATGTTGCTCGGCATGTTGAGGATGATGTTGTCGCCGTCGCGCGTGACGCTGACGCCGGTGCCGCGCAGCTGTTCGCGCAGGGCATCTTCCTGACGGTCCATGTAGTTGCCGATGGCGCCGCCGGCCAGGGCCCCGATGCCAGCCCCGATCATGGCGCGCTGAGTGCGGTTGCGGCTGCTGGTGACACTGCCGAGCACGGCGCCGGTGGCCGCGCCGATGCCGGCCCCGATGGTGGCACGCGAGACGCGTTCTTCCCCGGTGTATGGATCGGTGGTGGTGCAGCCCATCACCAGCACCAGGGCGCCGGTGGCGGCCAGAGCGAGAATGCGTTGCATGGCGGTTCTCCCGTGTTCGTGTGATCCGCAAGGCAGCGGACGTGATGAATCCCAGCTTGCGGTCCGCGGGGTGAACCGTCCATGAACCCGGAGAAGTGGTGGGCTATTGGCCGTCGATTTCGTGACGCAGTTCGTGCAGCACCGGGGCGGTTTCGGGATGGACCCCGCGCCAGATCGAGAAGGCTTCGGCGGCTTGTTCCACCAACATGCCGAGGCCATCGCTGCCGTGCGTGCAGCCGGCGTTGCGGGCCCAGGCGAGGAAGCGCTGGGCACCGGCGCCGTAGACCAGGTCGTAGGCCAGGCTGTCCGGGTGAACCAGGTGGTCGGGCAGGTCCAATCCGTCCTGCCCGAGGCCGGTCGCGGTCGCGTTGATCACGAGGTCGAACGAGTGGGAGGGCAGGCGGTTCAGGCCGCAGGCGGAGAGGCGAGTCGCCGGGGCAATATCGCGAAAGGCCTCGGCGAGCGCCTCCGCGCGTTCCGGCGTTCGGTTGGCGATCACCAGGGTCTCCGGCGCGCCCTCCAGCAGCGGTTGCAGCAGTCCGCGGGTGGCACCGCCCGCGCCCAGGATCAGGATACGCCGGTCGCGTACCTGAAAGCCCAGACGTTCCAGGTCGCGGCAGAAGCCGATACCGTCGGTGTTGTCGCCATGGATCTGGAGTTCGCTGTCCCGCCATAGCGTGTTCACGGCGCCGGCGTGGCGCGCGCGGTCGCTGAGCTGGCGCGCCAGGGCGAAGGCCTCTTCCTTGAAGGGGACCGTCACGTTCAGGCCGCGCAGGCCTTCCGCGAACCAGGCATTGACCTCCTCGGCGAACTGCCCGGGTGTGCCCTGACGGGCGTCATAAACGAGAAACTGACCGGTTTGTTCGGCGAACAGGGTGTGAATGCGCGGGGAGAGCGAATGGTGGATCGGGTTGCCCACCACTGCGTAGCGATCCGGGCGCGGTTCGCTCATCGGGCGGCGTCCTCCGCCAGCCATTCGGCCACGGTGCGGGCGTAGTAGGTGAGGATGCCGTCGGCCCCGGCGCGCTTCATGCCGGTCAAGGCCTCCAGCACGCAGGCGCGCTCGTCCAGCCAGCCGCGTTCGGCGGCGGCCTTGAGCATCGCGTACTCGCCGGAGACGTGATAGACGAAGGTCGGGCGCTGGAACTCGTCACGGATGCGGCGGACCACGTCCAGATACGGCATGCCCGGTTTGACCATCACCATGTCGGCACCCTCGGCCAGGTCCAGCGCGACCTCGTGCAGGGCCTCGTCGCTGTTGGCCGGATCCATCTGGTAGGTCTCCTTGCCCCCCTTGCCGAGGTTGCCGGCCGAGCCGACGGCGTCACGGAACGGACCGTAGAAGGCGGAGGCATACTTGGCGGAGTAGGCGAGGATGCGCGTGTGCACATTCCCGCCGTCCTCCAGCGCGCCGCGAATCGCGCCGATGCGTCCGTCCATCATGTCGGAGGGGGCAACCACGTCGGCGCCGGCCGCGGCATGCGACAGCGCCTGCTTCACCAGGGCCTCGACGGTGATGTCGTTCACCACGTAGCCGTCATCGTCGATGATGCCGTCCTGGCCGTGGGTGGTGAACGGGTCCAGGGCGACGTCGGTGATCACGCCGAGCTCGGGGTGGGCCGACTTCAGCGCGCGCACCGCGCGCTGCGCCAGGGCATCCGGATTCCAGGCCTCCTGTGCGTCCAGGCTCTTCTTTTCCGTCGGGACCACCGGGAACAGCGCCAGCGCCGGGATGCCGAGGCGCACGGCCGCGGAGGCCTCTTCCAATAGCTGGTCGATCGACACGCGTTCCACGCCGGGCATGGACGGCACGGCCTCGCGGACGCCTTCGCCCTCGGTGACGAACACCGGCAGGATCAGGTCATCGGCGCGCAGGTGGTGCTCGCGCATCAGACGACGGGAAAACGCGTCGCGGCGCATCCGGCGCGGACGGCCGGCGGGATACGGGGCAATCGGTGCGGTCATGCCGGGTCCTTTGGGTTCAGCGGGTGGCCTCGGCTAGCCAGTCGCGGGGTTTCAGGTAGCGCTCGTACAGTGCGGCCTCGGGCGTACCGGGTTCTGGTTGGTAGTTGTATTCCCAGCGTACCAGTGGCGGCAGCGACATCAGGATCGATTCGGTGCGCCCGCCCGACTGCAGGCCGAATAGCGTACCGCGGTCGTAGACCAGGTTGAACTCGACATAGCGGCCGCGGCGGTAGAGCTGGAATTGGCGCTCGCGGTCGCCGTACTCGGTATCGTGACGGCGCTCGACGATAGGGGTGTAGGCATCCAGATACGCATTGCCCACGCTCTGCATGTAGCCGAAGGCGTGCTCGAAGCCGCCCTCGCTGAAATCGTCGAAGAACAGCCCGCCGACGCCGCGTGGCTCGTCGCGATGCTTCAGGTGAAAGTACTCGTCGCACCACTTCTTGTGGGCCGGGTAGAGGTGCTCGCCGAACGGGCGGCAGGCGGCCTCGGCTGTGCGATGCCAGTGGATGCAGTCCTCGTCGGAGCCGTAGTAGGGCGTGAGGTCGAAGCCGCCGCCGAACCACCAAATCGGCGCCTCGCCGGGCTTCTCCGCGATGAAGAAGCGCACGTTGGCGTGCGAGGTGGGCACGTAGGGATTGTGCGGGTGGATCACCAGTGACACCCCGGTGGCCTGGAACGAACGGCCGGCCATCTCCGGACGGTGGGCGGTGGCCGAGGCCGGGAGGTTGTCGCCCATCACGTGGGAGAAGTTGACCCCTGCTTGTTCGAAGATCCGCCCCTCGCGTAGAACCCGGGTACGCCCGCCACCCCCGGCCGGCCGGTCCCAGGCGTCTTCCTCGAACTGCGCTTGGCCATCCAGGCCCTCGAGCCCTTCGCAGATGCGGTCCTGCAGGCCCTGCAGATAGTCGATTACGCGATCGATGGAGACGGGGTCCTGGCTCATGCTGCGTCCTGGTGGGTCAAGCGTGGGTTTCGGTGTCCGGTCCGCCCCGAAGCCAGGCCCCGGAGCGGGCGTCGCGGATCGCGCTCGGCGTGTCGCGACCGCCACATTCTGCCTGCAGGATCGCATCGATGCCCGTCCCGAGTTGTGAGGCAACGCAATCCCAGGTCCGGCACGGCTCTTCGCCGGCGCGGTTCGCGCTGGTGGAAACCAACGCGCTGTCAGCTGCCGCGCACAGCGCGCGGGTGGCCGGATGGGCGGTTATGCGGACCGCGAGCGTGTCGTGCTCGCCGCGCAGCAGGGACGGGCAATCCGGGGTGACCGGCAGCAGCCAGGTGGTGGGTCCAGGCCAGCTGGCGTCGATCTCGGCCTGGCGTTCGGCGGGTAAAGGGGCCAGCCAGGATGCGAGGCGGTCCAGCCGGTCACTGACCACGATCAGCCCCTTGGCGGCCGGTCGGCCTTTCAGGCTCAGGATGCGGTCGACCGCCGCTGCGACGTCCGGGCGGCAACCGATGCCGAAGACCGCCTCGGTGGGGTAGGCGATGACCCCGCCGTCGCGTACACAGCGCGCGACGGGCTCGGTCTCGGGAGTGAGTAGCGGGTCAGTCCGATCCACGGTCGCCGGAGGGCTGGGCGCTCAAACGGCTGTCGCCGGTTCCGTCACCGGACTTCGCGGCGCTCGACTTCTTTGCCGTGGACTTCTTGGTCGCTGGCTTCTTCGTGCTCGTGCCCGTTTTCTTGGTGCTGGAGGCCTTCTTCTTCGGAGCCGCCTTCTTGGTCGTCGTCGACTTGGACTTGGCCGTTGTCTTGCTGGCAGTCTTGGTCGCCGCCTTGCCCGAGGTCTTCGCGGTTGACTTGGCCGCGCCCTTGCGCCCGCGGCCCTTGCGTTCCGGGGCGGCCGCAATCAGCTCCTGGCACTGTTCCAATGTCAGAGACTTGGGATCGGTCTCCTTCGGAATCTTGGCGTTCTTGTTGCCGTCGGTCACGTAGGGACCGTAGCGCCCGTTCAGGACCTGAATGCCTTCCGCCTCGAAGCTCATGATGAAGCGTTCGGCGTCCTTTTGCTTTTTCTCGGCGACGATCTCCAGGGCACGCGGCAGCTCGATGGTCCAGACGTCATCGTCCGGGGTCAGGGAGGCATACTTCGAGCCGTACTTCACGTATGGGCCGAAGCGCCCGATGTTCACCATCACCGGTTCGCCCTCGGGGGTCTCGCCCAGGTCGCGCGGCAGCTTGAACAGTTCCAGCGCCTCGTCGAGGGTGACCTTGTCCATCTTCTGCCCGGGCAGAAGCCCGGCGAACAGTGGCTTTTCCTCGTCGTCCTTGGTGCCGATCTGCACGATCGGGCCAAAGCGACCGAGCCGTACCGAGACCGGGCGCCCGCTCTTGGGGTCGGTGCCCAGTTCGCGCGACTGCACGGCCTCGGCGCGGGTGACGTTCTCTTCCTTCTCTTTCACCCGGTCACGGAAGTCGCCCCAAAACGCCTCGAGGACGGGCACCCAGTCCTTTTCGCCACGCGAGATGGCGTCCAGCTCGTCCTCGAGCTTCGCGGTGAAGTCGTAGTCGACGTAGCGGTCGAAGTGCTGGGTCAGGAAGCTGTTCACGATCCGCCCGGTGTCGGTCGGGATGAACCGCTTGCCGTCCATTTCCACGTACTCGCGCGACTGCAGCGTGGAGATGATGCTGGCGTAGGTCGACGGGCGGCCGATGCCGTATTCCTCCAGCGTCTTCACCAGGCTGGCCTCGGTGTAGCGCGGCGGTGGTTCGGTGAAGTGCTGGTCGGCGGTGACCTCGTTCAGCTTCACGGTGTCGCCTTCGGCCATCTCGGGCAGACGTTTGTCTTCGTCGTCCTCGGCCGCGTCGTCGCGGCCTTCCTGATAGACGGCGATGAAGCCGGGGTCGACCAGTGTGGAGCCGGTGGCGCGGAAGCGGTGCTGGGTCTCGCCCGGGACCAGGTCGGCGGCGACGGTGTCGAAGGTCGCGTGGATCATCTGGCAGGCGACCGTGCGCTTCCAGATCAGGTCGTACAGCCGCGCCTGGTCGCTCGTCATGCGGTCGCGTACCTCGTTCGGTACGTGACGCACGGAGGTTGGGCGGATGGCCTCGTGGGCCTCCTGGGCATTCTTCGACTTGGTCTTGTACTGGCGCGGGCTGTCGGGGACGTTGTTCGCGCCATAGCGTTCCTCGATCAGGCCGCGGATCTCGCCGATCGCCTCGCCGGCCAGGGCCACCGAGTCGGTACGCATGTAGGTGATCAGACCGACCGCGCCGGAGCCGAGATCGATCCCTTCATAGAGCTGCTGTGCGGTACGCATGGTGCGCGACGCGGTGAAGCCCAGCTTGCGCGAGGCCTCCTGCTGCAGGGTTGAGGTGGTGAACGGTGCGGCCGGGTTGCGGCGGCGCTGTTTCTTCTCGACCTTCGCGACGCGCAACTCACCGTTCGCGGCCTCGCTCAGGCGCTTCTGCGCGTCGTGCGCCAGTTCGGCACTGTTCAGGTCGAACTGGTCCAGCTTGTTGCCGTCCAGATGACTCAGGCGTGCAGTAAATGCCTGGCCCTGGCGTTCGGTCAGGGCATCCAGGGTCCAGTATTCGCGCGGGACGAAGGCCTCGATCTCGTTCTCGCGCTCGCAGATCATGCGCAGCGCCGGGCTTTGCACACGTCCGGCCGATAGCCCGCGCTTGATCTTGCGCCACAGCAGTGGCGAGAGGTTGAAGCCGACCAGGTAGTCCAGGGCGCGGCGCGCTTGCTGGGCGTCGATCAGAGGGGTGGCGAGCTCGCGCGGTTCCTCGATCGCCTCCTGGATCGCCTTCTTGGTGATCTCGTGGAACACGACACGGTGCACACCGCGATCGTCCAGCAGGCCGCGCTCGCGCAGGACCTCGTAGAGGTGCCAGGAGATCGCCTCCCCTTCGCGGTCGGGGTCAGTCGCGAGGATCAGGTCGTCGGCCTTCTTCAGCGCCTTGGCGATCGCGTCGATTTGCTTCTCGCTGCGCTCGATGATGTCGTACTTCATGCGGAACCCGTCTTCCGGGTCCACCGCGCCCTCCTTGGGGACGAGGTCGCGTACATGGCCGTACGAGGCAAGGACCTGGTAATCGGGACCCAGGTACTTCTCGATGGTCTTGCCCTTGGCGGGGGACTCTACAATGACGAGGTGCTTGCTCATGTCGCTCGGGACCGTCTCCGTGGCAGCGGGTTCCGTGTCAGGGCGGTGGCGGTTGCACGGGTGCAACCGGGTTCACGGGCGCTAAAGACTAGAGGAGGAAATGCCCGTTGGCTACCGCGCGCCTTTCGCAAGACGGAGAAATCAGTGCAGATAATCCACGGCCGTGGGGCCCGAGTCGTCGCGCATGACCTCTTCCAGGCGGGAATAGGCGATCGCGTCGTCGGGCTGGTTGAACAGTACCATCAGGACCACCCAGCGCAGCTGGTCGAGGTCGATCTCCTCGGCATCCAGTTCCATCACCCGGTCCAGCACCAGTTCGCGGGTGCCGGCGGTCAGCAGTCCGTTCTGTTCCAGGTGCAGCAGGAAGCCGTGGGCCTCGGTGTCCAGGCGTTTGCGCTCTTCGGGGGCGTAAATCCGCTGGGCGGCACCATCGCCACCGCGCCCAGCCAGCGGGGCCTCGCTCATCAGGCGGTCCAGCCAGCCCAGGGCACGATCGATTTCGCGCCGGGCAAATCCGGCCTCCACCAGATGACGTTCCAATTCCGAGCGGTCTGGCTCCTCGTCGGATTCCTCGTCGATGGTGTGCTCAAAGAGATACATGAGCACATCCAGCACGTTCTCGTTCATGATTCGGGGGATCCTGCGTCGAGGCGCTGGTAGCGTCCGTGGTCGAGGGCGGCCACGCGGCCATGAAGTTCAAGCAAAACCAGCATGGATGAAAGCTGTTCGATGGTCAATTTGGTTCGTTCGCGCAGGGTTTCCAGCGGTACCGGGTCGAAGCCCATCGCGTTCAGCAGGCGTTCCTGCTCCGGGTCCAGTGGTTCGCGGGCGGGTTCGATCTGGACCGCGGGCGCATTGGGGGCCACGCCCAGCCAGTCCGCAAGGTCGTCGAGGATCTCGTCGGCCGACTCCACCAGCTGGGCGCCGTCACGAATCAGTCGGTGGCAGCCGCGGCTGGTTGGGCTGAGTACCGAGCCGGGGACCGCATAGACCTGCCGCCCCTGTTCTGCGGCCAGGCGCGCGGTGATCAGCGATCCGCTCTTGAGCGCGGCCTCCACCACGAGCGTGGCGAGTGACAGGCCACTGATCACTCGGTTGCGCTGCGGGAAGTTCCGCGCCAGGGGTCGGGTGCCGCAGGGCCACAGCGATACCACCAGACCGTGATCCGCGATGCGATGGGCCAGACGCCGGTGCTGGGCGGGGTAGATGCGGTCCGGCCCGGTGGCGACGACGGCGATCGTACGTCCGCCCGCGGCGGCCAGGGCGCCGTCATGGGCGGCGCCGTCGATGCCGCGCGCGAGGCCACTGGTGATGGTCAGCCCGGCGCCGGCGAGTTCGCGCGCGAACTCGGTGGCCAGGCGTTCCCCTTGGGGCGTCGCGTCGCGGCTGCCGACAATCCCGACCTGTGGTGTTCGCAACAGCCCAGGGTCACCGTTGAGGTACAGCACCGGTGGTGGGTCGGGGAGTTCTGCCAGCAGGGGCGGGTAGGTAGGATCGTCCAGACACAGGAGGTGGTGCCGGGGGTCGGCATCCAGCCAGGCCTGGTCGGCCGCGGCCCCGGCATCGCGGGTCTGGCGCGCGGCGTCATCCAGCTTGAGTTCGACACCTGCCCGTTGCCACTCGGCGGCAGGGGTGTCCAGGGCCAGGCCGGGGGAACCAAAGGCCTCGACCAGTTGCAGCATGCGGCGTGGGCCGAGGCCGGGGGTGTTGATCAGGCGCAGCCAATCCTGGTGTGGCGCGGCTTCCCTGCCAGCGTCACGCATGCAGTCGGGCCAGGCGTCCGATCAGGGAGTGCGAACCTTGTCGCCCTCGCGCAGGGTGCGTTCAGCCTCGGTGACCAGGACGTAGGAAACCTTCTCGAAGGTCTGGAACACCATCACCGTGCCAACTTCCTCTTCCGGAAGGGTGACCACCTCGTTGGCGCGGCTGCTGATTGGGTCACGCACCTCGCGGCCCGCGGTGAAGGCCGTGAAGACCTGACCGTTCTCGATGCCGTCACGTTCGCCGCGGTTGATGATGGCGGCCTGCAGCTGCCCGATCTGGCTGATGGCGTCGAACAGCGAGATGATCGTGCCCTCGGTCCCGGCGGGCGGGCGGCCAATGTCGAACAGCATGTCCTGCTCTTCGGCGAAGGGCACCAGACGGTCGCCACGGATCGCCTCGCGCTCGCCCTTGCGGATGTCGGCGCGGGCCACGTTGCCGGGTTCGACAATCTCGGCCTCGCCCACCGGCAGGGTGGCAACCCCCAAGTCTTCGCCGGTATCCGGGTCCGTCAGGGCGCCGTCGTGGCGAACGATGTGGTAGAGATCGTAGCGTTCGGTGTCCTCGGCATTGCGCACGTAGACGCGGTCACCCGGGCCAAAGATCACGCGTTCGTCCTGCGAGGCGAGGATGTACGGGGCGTTCTCGAGGGTCTCCTCGTCCAGCACCTGCGGGCGGAACATAAACGACTGCAGGGTGGAGATGGGTGAGACGTCTTCGTCGCGTTCCACGACGCGCGCCTCTGGTGACAGGCGCTGGGTCGGGCGCACGCGCGGCCCGCCGTCGACTGTGATGCGGGGCTGGCCGTCCACGTAGTAGATGCTGAGTACGTCGCCCGGATAGATCAGGTGGGGGTTCTCGATCTCTGGATTCACCATCCAGATTTCCGGCCAGTACCAGGGATCCTGCAGGAACATCGCGGAGATGTCCCACAGCGTGTCGCCTTCCTTGACCACGTAGCGTTCGGGTGCGGACTCACGGATTTCGGGTTCCGCTTCCGAGGTATCGGGCGCGTCCATCGCGTTGCGCGATTCGCGCGGCTCAGAGCGGGTTTCGCCCGCGTCGGTAGCGTCCGATTCGGCGCCGCCGTTATCCGGCGTGGCCGCGCAGGCGCTCAGCAACAGCGTTACACTGAACAAAATGCCCGGCAGTACGAAGGTCGTGGTGGCCCTGGTCTTGTACATTGTGGTGTCCCCTGTCAGGTCCGCGCGCTCCCCGAGCCTTCCTGTGGCCCGGCCCCCAATCGGATGACGCAATTCCGCGGATATTGCGGTCCAACGTTAGCAGAATCGCGGCGTCTGTACAGTACAAAGTTTGAGGTTTTTTCATGGCCAAGCGTGAAATCCTGCACTTCCCCGATCCCCGGCTGCGCCTGAAGGCGGAGCCCGTTGCCGAGGTGGATGACGAAATCCGCACTCTGGTAGACGACATGTTGGAGACCATGTACGCGGCGCCAGGCATTGGCCTGGCGGCCACCCAGATCAACGTGCAGAAGCGTGTTTTGGTGGCAGATGTCTCCGAGGATCAGAGCGAGCCGCATGCCTTGATCAACCCGGAAATCCTGGACACCTCCGGCGAGGAGGAGATGGACGAGGGCTGCCTGTCGGTACCCGGGTTCTACGAGAAGGTGCAGCGCGCCGACCGAATCCGCGTGCGTGCGCTGGGGCGAGATGGAGAGCCCTTCGAGATGGAGATCGACGGTCTGCTGGCGGTGTGTATCCAGCACGAGATCGATCACCTGGACGGCAAGCTGTTCGTCGATTACTTGTCCAGTCTGAAGCGCAACCGTATCCGCAAGAAGCTGGAGAAGCAGGGCGCCCGCACGGGGTCCGGTGACAAGGCCGCGGCCCCCGCGGTCTGATGGGGGTGGCGGACACGGACGTCGAGTCCCTGCGCATCGTTTATGCCGGGACGCCCGAATTTGCGGTCCCGGCGCTGGAGGCCCTGATTGCGAAGGGCCAGGCCCCGGTTGCGGTGTATACCCAGCCAGACCGCCCGGCCGGGCGCGGGCGCAAGCTGCGCCCGAGTCCGGTCAAGCAGGTCGCCGAGGCCGCAGGGTTGCCGGTCGTGCAGCCGGAGAGCCTCAAGTCCGCCGAGGCGCAGGCCGAGCTCGCCGCCTGGCGGCCGGACATCCTGATCGTGGCCGCTTATGGGCTGATCCTGCCGCGCGCCGTGCTCGCGATCCCGCCCTTGGGCGGCCTGAATATCCATGCGTCGATGCTGCCGCGCTGGCGTGGTGCGGCGCCGATCCATCGCGCCATTCTCGCGGGCGATTCCGAGACCGGGGTGTGCCTGATGCAGATGGCCCCTGGGCTGGACACCGGTCCCGTACACGCCTGTCGCTCGGTCCCGATTACGCCCGAGACTACCACCGGAAGCCTGCACGACGTCCTCGCCCGCGAAGGGGCGGAACTGCTGGTTGAGCAGCTCCCGATGATTGCCATGGGCGAGTCCGCCGCCTGGCCGCAGGAGGGTGCGCAGGCCACCTACGCGCACAAACTGGAAAAGCGGGAGGCCTGGCTCGACTGGTCGCAGCCGGCCACGGCCCTGGACTGTCAGGTGCGCGCGTTCAATCCCTGGCCCATCGCTCAGACCGAGTGGGACGGGCAGGTCGTGCGTGTGCATGCTGCGACCCCGCTGGCCGGTGCGGCCGATGCCGCCCCGGGAACCGTGCTCTCGGCCGGACCCGACGGGGTCGATGTGGCCACCGGAGAGGGCGTATTGCGGCTGCAGACGGTCCAACTGCCAGGGCGCCGCCCAGTATCCGCGGCGGACTGGGCCCGCAATGCGGAACTCTCGGGGCAGATCCTGACGGGGGTGCAGTGATGGCGGGCAAGCCAAAGCGTGTGGTGCCCTCGCGGGTGGATTCGCGTTCTCCGCGCCAGCGAGCGCTGGAAGCGGTCGAGCGCGTGGTCTTGCAGGGACAGTCGCTGACCCAGGCCGTCGACTTGGCGACCGACGGCCTGGAGGCACGCGATGCCGCCTGGGTGCAGGCCCTGGCCTACACGACCCTGCGCTGGTACCCGCAGCTGGAAGGCCTGGTTGTGGGTTTTCTTGATCGGCCCCTGCGGCGCAAGGATGCAGTGATCGGGGTGCTGCTGGCGCAGGGCCTGGCCGAGGTGCTGCATTTTGGCACCCGGGATCATGCCGCGGTGCGCGAGACGGCCGAGCTGGCGCGGGAGATCCATCGCCCGGGCGCAGTAGGGCTGATCAACGCCGTACTGCGCCGCGCGCTGCGCGAGCAGGACGCATTGGCCACCCGCATTGCCGCGGAACCGGGGCTGCGCTACGCCGTTCCCGAATGGCTGCTGGAGGCGATCCGGGAGGCCTGGCCCGAGGACTGGGAGGCGCTACTGGAGGCCTCGACCCAGCCGGCCCCGATGACCCTGCGCGTGAACCTGCATCGGGGCAGCCGAGAAGCGGCCCTGGAGGCCCTGGCCGCTGCAGGGGCCCCGGCTCGACCGCATCCGGCGCTTGCCAGTGCGCTGACCCTGGAGAACCCGGTCGATGTCGGGGGCTTGCCCGGATTCTTCGACGGGCGAATGTCGGTGCAGGACGCCTCGGCGCAGTGGGCGGGGGTCTTGCTGGATCCGCAGTCCGGCGAACGCGTGCTGGATGCCTGTGCGGCCCCCGGCGGCAAGACCGGGCATTTGCTGGAGCACGCAGGTGGTGACCTGGATCTGACCGCACTGGATAACGACCCTGCCCGTCTGGAGCAGGTGCGTGAGAACCTCGAACGGCTGGGATTGAATGCCCATCTGGTGGCGGCGGATCTGGAGGCGACCGACGCCTGGTGGGATGGTCAGGGCTTCGACGCCATCCTACTGGACGTGCCCTGTTCGGCGACCGGCGTCATCCGGCGCCATCCCGACATCAAGACCCTGCGCCGCGCGGACGATATTCCGCGCCTGGCCGCTGAACAGGCCCGACTGCTGGCGGGTGCCTGGCGCCTGCTGCGGCCAGGTGGTCGGCTGCTCTATGCCACCTGTTCCTTGCTGTCGGCGGAGAACGAGGCGGTGGTAGCCCCGTTCGTCGCTGCGACCCCGGACGCATGCGCGCAGCCGCTGAACCGTGGCGCGGGCATCCCCGGTGCGCGGCCTCGCGAGGTTGGCCTGTCGCTGCCGCTCGGGCTCGAGGGTGGGGATGGTTTCTACTATGCCTTGCTGGAGAAGCAGGCCCTCTGATGTCGGGACGCGCTGCCTTTCGACGGTGGCCCGCCGCGGTGCTGTTTGGCCTGCTCGGGGTGCTGGCCATGCCCGGGTTGGCGCAGGCGGTGGAGATCCGCACCGCGAATCACATGTGGCTGGACGACACCACGGTGCTGGTGCGTCTGGATATCGATATGCGCCTGCCGGCCGTTCTGGAGGATGCCCTGGCCAATGGGGTTACGCTGGAATTCGAGACTCAGGCGCGGCTGGAGCGCAGTGGTCGTATGGGTCGCGATACCCTGAAAACCGAGGCCCGACGGGTGAAGCTGCAATACTTTGCCCTCAATCGGCATTACCTGGTAACCGCGGTGACCGACGAACGCATGGATCTGCAACCGACGCTGGGCGATGCGCTGGACCAGGTGGCCCGCAGATTAGGGCGGTTGCGCCTCGATGGCGTCCCGGAATCTGCTCGGGACAACCCCGGGGAGTTGGGTCTAGCAGCCCATCTGACGCTCGTGTATTCGGCCTTGCCGCTTCCTTTGCAACTGGATGCCGGCCTGCGCGGTGACCTCACAACCCGACAGGAGTGGTGGCGATGGCCGCTGGACTGAGAGGCTTCCCATGGGGGCTCCTCGGCATCGGGCTCCTGTTCGCGCTGCTGCTGACTTCGCTGGTGGTGATGGGGGATGCGGCCCAGAACCAGGCGCGTTTCGAGCAGTTGTTCCTGTGGCTTCTGGTCTTCCACGTGGCGGTGCTTCTGGTGCTGAGTGGGCTGATCGTCTACCAGCTCGTGCGCATGGCGATCCAGTATCGGCGCGGGGTCCCAGGTAGCCGACTGACGCTGCGCTTGGTGGCGGTGTTCATGCTGGTGGCGGTGCTGCCGGTCTCGGTCGTTTACTACTTCTCCTTCAAGTTCCTGAACGAGGGTGTCGATTCCTGGTTCGACGTCCGGGTGGAATCGGCCCTGGAGGATGCCCTCGAGCTGTCGCGCTCCTCGCTGGACCTGCGGGTGCGCCAGCTGGCCAACGAGACCCAGGAATTGATGAGCGATCTCGAGGGGCTTTCCGAGGGCCTGGTGCCACTGGCGTTGAACGACTATCGCCGCCAGGTCGGGGCGCAGGAACTGACGCTGGTCGGATCCAACAATCGCATCATCGCCTCCAGTACCGACAGCCCCATCCGTCGGCTGCCGAGCCCGCCCGGCTCGGACATCCTGATGCGGGTGCGCCCGGAACAACCGTATTCGCGGTTGGAGCCGCAGTCCGATGGCTCACTGATTATTCGCGTGGTGGCGACCACCAGTAGCCGCCGTCCCGGTTCCGAGAATCGCATCCTGCAGGGGATCTACCCGGTGGATCCGCGCATGAGTGCGCTGTCGCTGCGGGTGCAAGACGCCTTTGCCGACTATCGCGAGTTCGCCTATCTGCGCGGTCCGATGATCCAGGGCTTCGTCTTTACCCTGTCGTTGGCGCTGGCGATTTCCTTGATGGCTGCCCTGTGGGCCGGGCTGCTGGTGGCGCGGCGTATGGTGCGTCCGATCTCGGATCTGGTGCAGGGCACGCGCATGGTCGCGCAAGGGGATTACAGCACCCGATTGGCGGTGCAGCGCGCAGACGAGCTGGGCTTTCTGGTGCAGTCCTTCAACACCATGACCCGCACGCTGAACGAGGCCCGCGACGAGGCCGAGCGCAACCGTCGCCTGCTGGATGCCGAACGCGCCTACCTGGAGAGTGTGCTGCAGCACCTGCGCTCCGGCGTGCTGGCATTGGATGGCAGCCTGCGTTTGCGTACCGCGAACGCCGCGGCCAGCGAGATCCTGGAGTGCGACCTCCAGGGGGCGCGTACCCGAGTGATGTCCGAGCTGGGCGAGGAGTGTCCGCTGGTGGCGCAGTTCTTCGAGGCGATCAGCGATGCCCTGGTGCGCCAGGAAGCGGAGTGGTCGCGCCAGGTGGTGGTGTTCACTCGTAGTGGGCGCAAGGTGTTGATGACGCGTGCGGTGTGGCTGCCAACCTCGGGCTCCAGCCGCGGCCTGCACGCGATCGTGTTCGACGACATGACGGAATTCCTGAAGGCCCAGCGTGATGCCGCCTGGGGTGAGGTCGCGCGGCGTTTGGCGCACGAGATCAAAAACCCGCTGACCCCGATCCAGTTGTCCGCCGAGCGCCTTTCGCGCCGTCTGGGCAAGGTGCTGGAGGGCGCGGACCGTGAAGTGCTGGACCGGGCCACCGGCACCATCGTGCAGCAGGTGGAGGCGATGAAGACCCTGGTCAACGCCTTCCGCGACTATGCCCAGGCGCCGCAGCTGGAGCGTGCCTCTGTGGATATGAATCAGTTGATTCGCGATGTCTGCGAGCTCTACCTGGATCAGGATGGTCACTCGCGTGTGGATGTCGCGCTGGATGCCTCGCTTCCGCGCATCCACGGCGATGCCGGGCGTTTGCGACAGTTGCTGCACAATCTGATCAAGAACGCCCTGGAGGCGGGCAAGGGTCACGAGGACATGGAAGTGCACGTCGCCACGGTGTTCCTCGACGATCCTGCCGGGCCGCATATCGAGATGCGGGTGACCGACACCGGCCCCGGCATCAAGCCGGAGTTCCTGGGGCGCATCTTCGAGCCCTACACCACCGACAAGCCGCGTGGAACCGGTCTCGGTTTGGCCGTGGCGCAGAAGATTGTGGAAGAGCATGGCGGCATGATTGAGTGCCATAATGCCGAATCGGGGCAAGGAGGTGCGGTGTTCCGCATCCGTATCCCGGTCGAGCATGGTCCGGTGGTTCATGAGGAGCCCGAATGAGCGAAGCCTACATACTCGTGGTCGACGACGAGCCGGACATCCGCATGCTGCTGCAGGATGTGCTGGAGGACGAGGGCTATCAGGTGGCGCTCGCCGGCTCCGTGGCCGAGGCCAAGGCACAGCGCCGCAGTCGACGTCCAGACCTGATCCTGCTGGATGTCTGGATGCCGGATGGTGATGGCATTTCGCTCTTGAAGGAGTGGAGCGACGACGAAGGCCTGCCCTGCCCAGTGGTGATGATCTCCGGTCATGGCAACGTTGAGACTGCGGTCGATGCCACGCGCCTGGGGGCCTACGATTTCATCGAGAAGCCGCTGTCCATCAACAAGCTGCTGATTACCCTGAACAACGCCCTGGAGGCCGCGCGCCTGCAGCGCGAGAACGTGGGTCTCAAGCGCCATGCCGGTACGGTCCACGATCCGGTCGGCGACAGTGCGGCCATGGTGAATCTGCGCGACCAGGTCCAGCGCATGGCGCAGCACGACACCTGGGTGCTGATCACTGGCGAGCCGGGGGTGGGCAAGCAGACCTTCGCGCGCTTGCTGCACGCGCGCAGTGCGCGCCGCGACAATCCGTTCATCGTGGTCTCGGTCGGGTCCATGTCAGGCGACGAGGCGATCGCCGAATTGTTTGGCAGCGAGCAGGGCGAGCATGTGCGCTACGGCCTGCTGGAACAGGCGGCCGGGGGCGTGCTATTCCTGGACGAAGTCGCCGAGATGGATCTGCAAACCCAGGGTCGTCTGCTGCATGCCCTGGACACCCAGCGCATTACCCGTATCGGCGGGAATCAGCCGATCAGTGTGAATGTGCGCGTGATCGCGGCCAGCCAGTACGACCTGGCCGAGGCGGTGGAACAAGGGCATTTCCGCGAGGACTTGTACTATCGCCTGAACGTCCTCCCGCTGGCGGTCCCGCCGTTGCGCGAACATCCCGAGGACATCCCGGAGCTGCTGGAGTGCCACATGCGCCACCTGCACCAGCAGGAGGGGCTTCCGGTGCGCGCCTTTCAGCGCTCGGCGCTGGAGCGGTTGCAGCAGTATCACTGGCCGGGCAACGTGCGCGAGCTGCGCAACCTGGTACAGCGCCTGATGATCCTGGGCTCGGGTGACGAGATTACCCGTGACGAGGTGGAACGCACCCTGTCCGGCCAGCCACAGCGCGCGGAGGAGGCCGGAGAAGGGGTGGTTGCAATCCCCGATCTGCCGCTGCGCGAGGCCCGCGAGCAGTTCGAACGCGAGTACCTGCAGCAGCAGCTGGAGCGTTCCGAAGGCAACATGACGCGCCTGGCGGAACGGGTGGGGCTGGAGCGCACCCACCTGTACCGCAAGTTCAAGGCGCTGGGGATCGATCCCAAGCGCGTGAAATCCGATAGCTGAATCCGCTCCGGGACGGGAGACGCATGAAGCACATCATCATTCTCGGGGCCGGGCAGGTCGGCCAGTCGCTGGCCGAGGCGTTGAGTGCCGACGGGATCGACATCACCATGGTCGATTACCGGGCCGAGATGCTGGCCGAGCTGGAGGACCGTTTCGATATCAAGACGGTCCATGGCTTCGCGGCCCATCCGGGGGTGCTGCGGGCGGCGGGTGCACAGGATGCGTCGATGCTGATCGCGGTGACCAACTCCGACGAGACCAACATGGTGGCCTGCCAGGTGGCCTCCACGCTGTTCAATATCGAGACCAAGATCGCCCGCGTGCGGGCTCGCGATTACCACGAGACCCCGGAGCTGTTCGCCCAGGACGCGATGCCGGTGGATATGCTGATCTCGCCCGAGGCGATCGTGACCAGTCATATCCAGCGTCTGATCGAGCATCCCGGCTCGCTGCAGGTGTTGGAGTTTGCCGAGGGCCGGGTCTCCCTGGTTGGGGTGCGGGCCTATTACGGTGGCCCGCTGGTCGGCCACGAGTTGAAGAACCTGCAAAGCGACATGCCGGGCATTCACACCCGGGTGGCTGCGATCTTCCGCAAGGACCGATCGATTCAACCCGATGGCAATACGGTGATCGAGGCGGATGACGAGGTGTTCTTTGTCGCGGCGAAGAAAAATATCCGGGCGGTCACCTCGGAGCTGCGCAAGCTGGAGAAGCCCTACAAGCGAATCCTGATCGCCGGTGGTGGCAACATCGGCGAGCGCCTCGCCGAGACCCTCAGCAAGCGCTACCGCGTCAAGGTAATCGAGCGCGATTCCGACCGTGCCGATCATCTGGCGAGAAGCCTGCCAAGCAATGTCCTGGTGCTGCATGGCGACAGTGCCGACGATCGCTTTCTGGAGTCGATCAACGTCGAACACAGCGACGTGTTCTGTGCCGTAACCAACGACGATCAGGCGAATATCTTTGCCGGGATGCTGGCCAAGCGCTGGGGGGTGCGCAAGGTGATGTCCCTGATCAATCGGCCGAGCTACGTGGACCTGCTGCAAAGCGGAACCATCGACGTCGCGATCTCTCCGCAGCAGGCCACCATCAGCGCCCTGCTGGCGCGGGTGCGCGAGGGTGGCACGGCCACCGTGCATGCCCTGCGTCGTGGGGCGGCCGAGGCGATCGAGACGGTGGTTAACGGCGATGCCCGCACCTCGCAGGTGGTGGATCGCACGATCGACGAGATCGACTTCCCCGAGGGGACCAGCGTGGGGGCGGTCGTGCGCGGGGAGGAGGTGATCATTCCGCACCACGATACGGTGATCCATGCGGGGGATCACGTGATCCTGTTCGTAACCGATCGGCGCAAGGTGAAGCAGGTCCAGCGCCTGTTCCAGCCCACGGCGCTGTTCTTCTAGCCCGCGCGCAATGCTGCATCTTGCCTCCACCGCCCGGTTGCTGGGTGTCCTGCTGACGCTGTTCAGCCTGGCGATGCTGCCGCCGGCGGCGATTGGCTTCCTCTACGGCGAGTCCACGGCGTTTGTCTTCCTGCAGGCGTTTGCCCTTCTGCTCCTGATGGGTGGGTTGCTGTGGGCGCCGCTATACCGAATGCGCCAGGAACTGCAGGCGCGCGACGGGTTCATCCTGGTCGTGCTGTTCTGGTTGGGACTGGGGATTGCCGGGGCGACCCCGTTGTTCCTCGACCCCAGCCTGCAGATCTCCTTTACCGATGCCACCTTCGAGTCGATGTCCGGGCTGACCACGACCGGGGCCACAGTGCTGTCCGGACTGGATGATCTGCCACGGGCGCTACTGTGGTATCGCCAGCAGCTGCAGTGGATGGGGGGCATGGGAATCATCGTGCTGGCGGTGGCCATCCTCCCGCTGCTGGGCGTGGGCGGCATGCAGCTGTTCAAGGCCGAGACCCCGGGGCCGATCCGCGACAACAAGCTGACCCCGCGCATTGCCGAGACCGCGCGCAATCTCTGGTATATCTACCTGGGGCTTACGGTGGCCTGTGCCATGGCGTACTGGGCCGCGGGCATGGACGCCTTCGACGCCGTTGCACACGCCTTCTCCACTGTGGCAATTGGCGGTTTCTCGACTTACGACGCCAGTATTGGTCATTTCGATAGCGCCATGATCGAGGCCGTGGCGATCGTCTTCATGATCATCGCGGGGATGAACTTCGCCCTGCATTTTCTAGTAATCCACCGTCACACGGTCGCACCCTATCGCCGTGACGAGGAACTGCGCACCTACCTGCTGTTGCTCGCCGGGGCCAGTGTGATCGTGGTGACCTTCATGCTCTGGACGGGCTTTGCCGGTGACACGGCTGAGGCACTGCGCAAGGGTCTGTTCCATGTGGTGTCGATCGCGACTACCACTGGATATTCGACGGACAGTTTCTACCTGTGGCCCGGATTCCTGCCGGTGCTGCTCATTTTCCTGTCATTCATTGGTGCCTGTACCGGCTCCACTGGCGGCGGGATGAAGGTGGTGCGCGTCTTGCTGCTGGCGAAACAGGGTCTGCGCGAGATCAAGCGCCTGATCCACCCGCACGCGCGCATCACGGTCAAGGTGAACGGCAAGGAGGCCCCGGACCGTGTCGTCCAGGCGGTGTGGGGCTTTCTCGCGGCCTACGTGATGGTGTTCGTGGTGATGATGCTGCTGTTGATGGTGACCGGTCTGGATCAGGTCACCTCGTTCTCGGCGGTCGCGGCCACCCTGAACAACCTCGGCCCCGGCCTTGGCGAGGTGGGTGCGAACTACGCCTCAATCAATGATTTCAGCAAGTGGGTGCTGGTGTTCGCGATGCTGATGGGGCGTCTGGAAATCTTTACTGTGCTGGTGCTTCTGTCGCCCGCCTTCTGGCGGCGTTAGCCTGAATGCTCGGATTTGCACGCGGCGCGGGAGGTGCCCCATGAGCGACATGATCGAACGCTTCCAGAATATGCTTGATGGCGGACAGGACTCCGCCATGCTGCGCTTTTCGCTGGGTAACGCCCTGGCGACGGACGGTCAGCTGGAGGCGGCCGTGCCCCACCTGGAACGGGCCCTCGAGCTGGACGGTGGGTATTCTGCGGCCTGGAAGCTGCTGGCCAAGACGCTGGTGGAGCTGGAGCGTCCCGACGCGGCGCTTTCCACTTGCGAGCGCGGCATCCGCGTGGCCACCGAGAAGGGCGACCTGCAGGCCGCGAAGGAGATGGAGGTCTACGCCAAGCGCGCGCGCAAGCAGCAGGCGGCGGGTGGACCCGACCAGGGATCCGGGGGCGCATGAACCCATCGGAAGCCGAACCGTCGCGCCGCGAGGATGCCGGGGCCTATCAGGCGCCCCTGACCGCGCGGCACTTCGCCCCCCGGTACTGGGGGAGCTGGTTGATGCTGGGCCTGGCCTGGGTGCTGCAGGAACTCCCGCGTCCGGCCGTGCGTGGCCTGTCCCGCGGACTGGCGCGGCTAATCCGGCGCTTTGCCGGACGTAGCCGCGCGGTGGCCGAGCGCAACCTGGAATTGTGCTTTCCGGAGATGACTGCCCCTGAACGCGCGCAACGGCTGGAAGCCTATTACCGTTATCAGGCGCAGACGGTGCTGGACTACGGCCTGTTGTGGTTCGGCAAGCCGGGCCAGCACGCGGCGCGCATCCGCATCGAAGGCCTGGAGCACTACGAGCGTCTGCAGGCCACGGGGGCGCCGGTGATCATCCTGGCGCCGCATTCGCTGGCGCTGGACTACGGTGGCGTGCGCATGAGCCAGATGTACGATGGCGTCTCCTTCGCCAAGCCGATGAAGAACCCGGTGCTGGAGTGGATCAACCATCGCAGTCGCACCCGCTATTCCGGCGATATCTTTGCCCGCGACCAGGGGTTGCGCCCGGCGATTCGCCAACTCAAGCGCGGTCGTTTCTTCTACTACCTGCCGGACGAAGACCTGGGCGCGGACGGTGCGGTATTCGTCGATTTCTTCGGCGTGCAGAAGGCCACTCTGACGGCCTTGGGTCGCCTGGCGCGGATGTCGAAGGCGGTGGTGCTGCCCAGCTTCGCCTGGTATGACGCGGCAGCGGATCAGTACGTAATGCGCCTGTGGCCTCCGATTGAGGGGTACCCGACTGGCGACGACGAGCTCGACGCCCGGCGCATGAACGAGGCCGTGGAGCAGGGCGTGCGCCAGGCCCCGGCGCAGTACCTGTGGTCCATGCGGCTGTTCCGCACCCGCCCCGAAGGCGAGCCCCGCCTGTACCCTGACCGCAAGGGCTGATCCCGGCCGCCATGCCCGAGGGCGATACCATCCACAAGCTGGCAGCCGCGTTGCGCCCGATGCTGGAGGGTGCGACGCTGAGCGCGGTCGCGACCCGCGCCCGACGTGGGGACCCACTGCTCGAACACGGCGCGATGGAAGCCGGAGCCGTGCAGGCCCGGGGCAAGCATCTGCTACTGGATTTGCAGGCTGCGGATGGCCGGCTTTGGCAACTGCGCACTCACCTCGGTATGTACGGAACCTGGCACCAGTACGCCCTGGGCGCCGCCTGGCACAAGCCGGACCCCAGCGCCTGGGCTGTCCTGACCCTGGCGGATCGGGTGCTGGTCTGCTTTCACCCCCGCGAGTTGCAGTGGCGTCCGCACGTGTCCGGGGCCGCGGATGTGCCGCAGCTGGATGCCCGTGTCGGGCCCGATCTGCTAGATCCGGCGGTCGACCTCGAGGCCGTGGTCGCTCGGGTGCGCGCCAGGGCTGACGCGGCGCGCCCGATCCTGGACGTGTTACTGGATCAATCGCTGGCTGCGGGCATCGGCAATATCTACAAATCCGAGGTGTTGTTCATACATGGATGGCACCCGCTGACGGCCGTGGGGGCGATTTCGGATACCGCCCTGCTGGCGATTTATCACGAGGCGGCGCACTTGTTGCGCCGCAACCTCAAGCCGGGGCCCCGCATCACGCGCGAACGGGCCGAGACGAACGAGTACCTGTACGTTTACGGACGCATCGACCAGCCCTGCCGGACGTGTGGCGTCCCCATCCAGCGAGCTTTGTTGGGTGAGCATGGACGTTCGACCTATTGGTGCCCGTCGTGTCAGACGGGGAACCCTGCGCCGATCCTGCCCCACCAAAGGGGACGGACGTAGCGGAGGCAAAGCGATGAACATAGACAAGAGAATGTCGGGTCGGGTGCTGGCGGTCCCTTTGCTGGGCGGCCTGTTGGTGGCTTGCGGGGGCTCGACGGGGATTGCGGCCGAGGAATTCTCCACAGGTGGCGGCGAGCTGCGTGGCGAGGTGCTGCATCAGGGGCTGAATCATCCCTGGGCAATCGCCTTTCTGCCGGATGGCGGGGCCTTGATCAGCGAGCGGCCGGGGCAACTGCGCTATTTCCCGGATGCGGAGAACTTCGAGGGGCGTGGCGACCTGGTGTCCGGCCTGCCCGACGATCTGGTCGCGCAGAACCAGGGGGGGCTGCTGGATCTGGTGCTGCATCCGGAGTTTGAGGACAACCGCTGGTTGTACTTTACCTACGCCGCCCAGGCCGAAGGTGGCCAGACCACGCGACTGGCGCGCGGGCAGTTTGCCGACGGGGTCCTTGAGGAGGTCGAGATCCTGTTCAGCGCCGAGCCGGTCGCGCGAGGCGGACGTCACCTCGGGTCGCGCATTGTGTTCGATGCGGACGGCTATGTGTATGTCAGCGTCGGTGACCGTGGCGACCAGGACCGAGCGCAGAAGAAGGACGACCACGCTGGCAGTATCGTGCGCCTGTATGACGATGGCTCGGTGCCGGACGACAACCCCTTTGTGGGTGAGCAGGGTGCTCACCCTGAGATATGGGTTACCGGTGTGCGTAATCCACAGGGGATGGTGATTGACCCTGAGACCGGAATCTTCTGGCAAAACGAGCACGGCCCGCGGGGCGGTGACGAGGTGAACATCATCGAGCGCGGTCTGAACTATGGGTGGCCGGTGATTTCTCACGGCGGGGCCTATTCCGGCGGCTCGATCGGGAGTGGCGAGTCGGAGAAGGAAGGCATGGAATCCGCGTTGCATTATTGGACACCGGCCATTGCCCCGTCCGGCATGGCGATCCTGCGTGATCCGGCCTTTGCCGACTGGGATGGCGATCTTCTGGTCGGCGGGTTGCGTGGTCAGACTCTGCGCAAGCTGACGTTCGAGGACCGCGAGTTGGTCGAGGAGGTCGATCTGCTCCCCGATCTTGGCCGCCGTATCCGTGACGTTCGCGTACACGATGGTGCGATCTACGTGCTCACCGACCACAATCCGGGCGAGTTGATCCGGCTTACCCCGACGGACTGAAGGACCCTGCCATGTTTGCGTTTTCAGAACCACGCATGCCCGCGCCCGAGCAGGCCCTGAACGGGCGTGACGAGCCCATGCCGGTGCCCGACCGCCACCTGGTGCTGGGGACGCCGTTGGCGCCACCGTACCCTGCGGGTATGCAGGTGATCCACTTCGGTATGGGCTGTTTCTGGGGGGCGGAACGGTTGTTCTGGCAGATGGACGGGGTGTGCTCGACCAGCGTTGGCTATGGCGGCGGCTACACCCCGAATCCGACCTACCGCGAGGTCTGCAGCGGGCAGACCGGGCACACCGAGCTGGTACGCGTTGTGTTCGATCCCGAGAAGGTGTCGCAAGAGGCCTTGTTCCGCACCTTCTGGGAGGGCCACGACCCGACCCAGGGAATGCGTCAGGGCAACGACGTCGGCACCCAGTACCGCTCTGCGATCTTCACCAATGACGCCGACCAGACGGCCGCCGCCGAGGCCAGCCGCCAACGGTTCCAGGCCGCGCTGGATGCGGCCGGTCGCGGGACCATCACCACCGAGATCGCCGAAGGCCCGGCGTACTATTTCGCCGAGGACTACCACCAGCAATACCTGGCCAAAGTCCCCAACGGCTACTGCGGCCTCGGCGGCCTGTCCGTCCCCTATCCCACCTGAGGCTCGCTTCGAAAATACGAATTTCACCACGAAGCCCACGAAGGCACGAAGAAGGGCAAGGGCGACTCATAGTAAGTCTGGAAGAAGGGAAAGTTTGCGGGTGAAGGGGCGGGTGCGTGACCGTTTCTCAAGTCACCCTATCAACGTGTCGCTTGCGGCCGTGGCATCAGCCTTCTTCCATTCTTCAAAACTTCCTGTGAAACCGCCTTTCTTCGTGCCTTCGTGGACTTCGTGGTGAACAAGGGTTTTCAGTCCCTTTGGGTGGCGGCCTGGACGAGGGCGTGGAACAGGCGCTGGTGGCGGCGCTTCTGCGGGAGGTATTCGGGGTGCCATTGCACGCCGATGCACCAGTCGTGGTGGGCTTCGATCGCCTGGACCACGCCGGTGGTCTCGCGGCCCGCGACCTGGAGCCCGCGGCCCAGGTCGTCCACTGCCTGATTGTGCAGCGCGTTCACGTGCAGCGTGTAGTCGCCGAGGATATCGGCGAGGCGGCTGCGGGGTTCCAGCGCGACCGGTTTGACCGGTAGCAGGCTGCGCGCCTGAGGGGTTTCCACGTAGAACTCGGCCAGATCGCGCTGCAGGGTGCCGCCCCGGACCACGTTGATCAGCTGCATGCCGCGGCAGATACCCAGGATGGGGCGGTGCTCGTCCAGGGCGCGATGGATCAGGGCCTTTTCCAGGCGGTCGCGATCCGTGTCCAGTACGCCGCCGTGGGACTGGAACAGCCGCCGCAGCAGCCACAGCGCCGGGTAGAAGAGGTAGCCGATCAGGCGCTGCGAAAGCCGTCGCTCCGCCTTGCGAATGGACGCGGCGTCCGGGCCCTCCGGCAGCGTCTCGCCATAGAGCTCGGGATCGACATCCGCCCCGCCACCGACCACCAGGCCGTCGAAGTGACAGTGGCTGCGTGGCTTGCCGGGACGCAGCCGTAACGGGCGGCCGCCCGCCCGCCAGACCGCCAGTGCTGTAAATAGCCAGGCCGGGCCCCCGCCTTGGTCGGGCCCGGTGATCGCGATCACCGGGCGGCGGGGGCGAGGGGCGAGTGGGTCGTTCGTATTGGTCGCGCGTTCAGAACCAGTCACGGAGGCGTTGGCTCCATTCGTCGGCCCAGCGGCCAAGGGCCTGGCCCGGGCGTTCCAGGTATTCGCGTGACAAACGCTCCAGGCGTTCCGGATCGGCCGCCAGACGCTCCACCTCCACCCAGCCATTGAACGGGCGCGCCAGACTCCATTCCGGGTCGTCGATCTCGCAGTTGGGCAGACGGTAGTGGAAGGCGGGGCGCGGCTTGATCAGCTCGTGTTCCACCGGCGCTGCGTCGATGCGGTCCGCGTCCAGATGTGCGAACAATGGGAGCAGATCCAGGGGACGGTTGCGCGTCGGGTTGTGCGCCAGGTAGGCATCAATCAGGCCGGCCTGGTCGGGCCGGAAATCCGGGTCCAGCACGTAGCGTACAAAAGGGCCGGGAAACGCCCGAATGTAGGGGGACAACCGTCGGGCCAGGTCGATGGCTCCGGCCGCGGTGAGAACCTCCACCATCAGCAGGAAACTGCGCAGGATCGCCAGCAGCCACTCGGCGTCAGTGCGGTGGATTTCGATATTGATCTGCAGGCCAAAGGCGTACAACAGGGAACGTTCGGTGCCCAGCGCGCCGGCCTGTTGCAGGGCGGCTCGTACCCGGTCCAGGCGGGGCAGGTCGGCTGCCGCGATGGGCGGGGCGACGATCTCGTGGGGGACCAGGCGGCCCGCGGCGTCGGCCAGCCAGCGGTCCAGCGCGGCCTCGTCGGGGTCGTCCAGCTCAATGCCCAGACGTGCCAGGTGATCACGATAGGCACGGTCCTTCAACACGCGGGCGTCCAGTTCCAGCTGGAAATCCCCAACTTCGGTGTCGCGCACGTGGCAGACGAAGGCGCTGTCCGAATCGATGTGTCCACCGAACTCGGCCTGGACGGTCTCGGCCATGGTTTCCAGAGAGACCCCGGCCATCTCGAGCTCCACCCCGATCCGTCGCGCTTCGCCGTCCGGATTGGTGGGCCAGGGGAGTTCGTGAAAGGGGTCGCTCATGCGGGACTCGGGCCGTGATTTCGTGTGCCCATAATAGCGACTTGGTGTACCTCGTGCGGCCCAGAAAGTAGGATAAGCGCCGACCTTCCGGAGCCGGCTGACCCCATGGACCGAATCTATCTGTGCGATCTCCAAATCAACGCCGTTGTCGGCGTCTACGACTGGGAGCAACGGCTGCAGCGCCCCTTGCGCTTCGATATCGAACTCGCGGCGGATACCCGAATTGCCGCGCACTCCGGGGAGATCGGCGACACCGTCGACTACGAGGCCGTCGCCAATGTGGTGCGTGCCATCGTTACCCGCGAACCTCATGCGCTGCTGGAATCGCTTGCCGAGGAGATCGCCGAGGCGTTGATGACCCAGTTCGCTTCCCCCTGGGTGCGCATTGTGCTGGGCAAGCCCGGCGCGGTCCCCGGGGTCCGCGAGGTCGGCATCGAGATCGAACGCGGAAGCCTTTCTTCGTAATACCGTCCTTCCCGGGCTGCTGAGGCTCCGGAAAACACCGCGTATTGGGTCATCGCGAGCCGCGAAGCGACGTGGCGATCTGCCACCCAGGGCAGTATTGCCCGGCTGCGTTCCATACCACATTCGTTCCCCTTCGGTTTCCTTCCGCCCTAGGGAGACGCTGATTTAATTGCACGTCCGCGTTGGCGCCCCCTGTTTTCCGAGACAAGGCGCGTCGTGCAGCGGGTAGTGGTTCTACCCGCAAGCGGCGCAACGCAGGATCGGGGAACAGGGGGCACCAACCCCACAAGCCATTGGAAGCAGGGGCTCGGCCGCTTTTGCGCGGGAACGGCGTTGCGGTTCCCTTGTGCAGAATGACTGCACGGCAGTCACCGCGCCTTGTTCGCACGCAAAAGCGACTCGAGCGCGGACGTGCAATTAAATCAGCGTCTCCCTAGGCCTCCCTGGGCATGCCTGAACCTTCTCTCGCACCGGACATGGTTCACAACATGGCCGAAGCGCACGCTTTTGGTGCGTGTGCACTTTGAGTGCGCACCATTTGAAGGCAACCCCCCGTGGTTCGGCCACAACAGGTGTTGTTAAAAGCCGATTTTGCTCCCTTTTGGTACTTGGCACAGCCCATGCAAGGACCGGGTGTCGACTACGCGACACTTGATTGACCAATCTGGGAGAAGACCAAAATGAAGAAGTTCACCCGTTCCGCGCTGGCTGCTGCTGTCCTGACCGTGGGTTCCACTGGCGGCGTCGCGTTTACCTCCACCGCCGCCGCGGAACTGTCCGTAAATATTGGCGCGGTCTCCAACTATTACTTCCGCGGTTTTTCCGAAACGGATGATGGCGCTGCAATTCAGGGCGGTATCGATTACGAGCATGCCTCTGGCTTCTACGCCGGGACCTGGGTTTCCAATGTCGACTTTGGTGATGACACCAGTTACGAGATGGATCTCTATCTCGGTTTCGCTGATGAGTTCGACAGTGGCTTTGGCTACGACGTGGGTTACATTTACTACGCCTACCCGGACGCCCGTGATGGTGACTCCCTGAGCGCCGACTTCGGCGAGATCTACGGCGAAGTCAGCTTTGATACCGGGGTGGTCGGCCTCTACGGCGGTATGGCTTATGTCGTCAACGACAGTGATGATTCCGCTCTCGAAGACGACGATATGTACTTCTACGCCGGTCTGGACATCCCGTTCATGGATGTCTACAGCGCTGGGTTCATGGTGGGCCGTACCAAGTTCGACGATTCCAGCCTGGATAACTACACCCACTACACCGCGAGCCTTACCCGTGATGCGGGCGACTGGGGCGAGTTCAGCTTTAACCTCGAATACGTCGATGAGTCCGACGAGGACCTGGGTGCCTGGGTGGGCTGGTCCAAGACGTTCTAAACCCTGGACCCACTACTTAAATGAAATGGCGGGCCCGCATGGTGGCGGGCCTGCCCATAGGAGTCTGACATGAAGATGATTACCGCCGTGATCAAGCCGTTCAAGCTTGATGATGTTCGCGAGGCGATCTCGGAGATCGGCGTACAGGGAATGACCATGACCGAAGTAAAGGGTTTTGGTCGCCAGCGCGGTCATACAGAGTTGTATCGCGGTGCCGAATATGTGGTCGATTTCTTGCCCAAGGTGAAGCTTGAAGTGGCTGTCGACGAAGACCTGGTCGATCAGGTGGTCGAGGCGATTTCAAAGTCTGCCAGTACGGGCAAGATCGGCGACGGCAAGATCTTTATTACGCCGGTGGAGCAGGTCGTGCGCATTCGCACGGGCGAGACCGGACCGGAAGCGCTTTAAACCTTTGCCTTCCAGCGAATGAGGAATTTCAATCATGGAAATTGAACAGCAAGTTGTCGAACTCGCCTATGCAATGGACACCTTTTACTTTTTGGTGGCCGGCGCACTGGTGATGTGGATGGCCGCGGGCTTTACCATGCTCGAGGCCGGTATGGTTCGCACCAAGAGTGTGGCCGAAATTGCAACCAAGAATATTGCCCTGTATTCGATCGCGAGCATCATGTACATGCTGATCGGCTATAACATCATGTACAGCGATGGCCTGAGCTCTATTATCCCGGGCCTTGGGTTCCTGATCTCGGGTGATAACGCGGTCGCGGACGTGCTGGGTAGCGGTGGCGACATCTACTACTCCGATCGTGCCGACTTCTTCTTCCAGGTGGTGTTCGTGGCAACGGCGATGTCCATCGTCTCCGGTGCCGTGGCCGAACGCATGAAGCTGTGGGCTTTCCTGGCCTTCGCGGTCATCCTGACCGGCTTCATCTACCCGATCCAGGGCTTCTGGAGCTGGGGTGGCGGTATCCTGGATCAGATCGGCTACCTGGACTACGCCGGTTCCGGCATCGTCCACTTCACCGGTGCGGTTGCCGCACTTGCGGGTGTCCTTCTGCTGGGTGCTCGTAAGGGCAAGTACGGCAAGGACGGCCAGATCAACGCGATCCCGGGCTCCAGCATGCCGCTGGCTACCTTGGGTGTATTGATCCTGTGGCTGGGTTGGTTTGGCTTCAACGGTGGTTCCGAGCTGAAGGTTTCGGACATTGAGTCCGCCAACGCTGTGGCCGCCGTGTTCGCCAACACCAACCTGGCCGCGGCCGGTGGTGTGGTCGCCGCGCTGATCACCACGCGTCTGATCTTCGGCAAGGCCGACCTGACCATGGCCCTGAACGGCGCGGTCGCGGGTCTGGTTTCCATCACGGCCGAGCCGATGATGCCCAGCCCGGTCCTGGCGATGATCATCGGCGCCGTTGGTGGCGTGATCGTGGTCTTCTCGATCGTGGCCCTCGACAAGCTGAAGATCGATGACCCGGTGGGTGCGATCTCCGCTCACGGCACAGCCGGTATCTGGGGTGTGATGGCGGTGCTGCTGTCCAACCCGGATGCGACCTTCTTCGGTCAGATTGCCGGTCTGCTCGCCATCTTCGTCTTCGTCTTCGTGGCCAGCCTGATTGTCTGGGCCATCCTCAAGGCGGTGATGGGTATTCGCCTGAGCGAAGAAGACGAGGATGTGGGTGCCGATATCGCGGAATGCGGTCTCGAGGCCTACCCGGAATTCACCGGGAAGCAATAATCCTTCGTTAACCTTAAACCGGGATCGGGCCGCATGCCGGCTCGATCCCGACAAAGTCTCCTCCGACGCCGACAAGACAGTCTCCCAGGACTTGGATGTTGGCCTTTAGGGCGCCTCCCCGGCGCCCTTTTTTTGTTTCTGTACGCGTGGGAGCGGGCTCGCCCGCGAAGCCCCAGCCCGCGCCGGATCGTACGATCGGCATCGGCAGAGGCAACCGACCCAATCGACCGCTCGTCTCTCAGCAAGCAGCGCCTGCCGGTCCGGCCATTCATCCCGTGGCCCCGGCTTCGGTTACGATCTTGTTATCGCTGCAACGGAACCGTTTCGCATGGATCGCCTGCTCGATGTGCATGCCCTGAAGACCGAACACTTGGGCCCCCTGGACCTTGCGCTGCAACCCGGCGAGCTCGCGCAGGTGACGGGTGCCTCCGGTTCCGGGAAGTCCTTGTTGTTACGGGCTCTGGCCGATCTTGATCCGAATGCAGGGGAGGTTCGTCTGCAGGGAGAGCCCCGTGACAACATGCTGCCGGTGCAGTGGCGCCGACGGGTCGCCTATGTCCCTGCCGAGACTGCCTGGTGGGGCGAGTGCGTCGACGAGCACCTCCCGGCTGAGTTCTCGCGCGAGCAGGCCCTGCATTGGCTTGACCAGGTTGCGCTCCCGGAGGCCTCGCTGCGCTGGGAGGTTGAGCGATTGTCCAGTGGCGAGAAGCAGCGCCTGGGCCTGGTGCGGGCTCTTCTGAATCAACCGCGTTTGCTGCTGCTGGATGAACCGACCGCGAACCTCGACCTGGAAAACACAAAACGCATCGAGCGGGCGGTGCGCGGGTACCTGGCGGAACAGGATGCCGCCGCGCTGTGGGTAAGCCACGACACGTTGCAGCGTCAGCGTTTGGGCGGTCGCATCCTGACCATCCACGAGGGTCAGCTGGAGAGCCCCGCATGGACCTGATCTCGCTCTCTGCACTGGATCTTTCGCTGGCGGCATTGCTCGTGGTCGCCCTGGCTGGGCTCACGTTCTGGGCCCGTATGGGCCTCAGCCGTAGCCTGCTGATCGCCGGTGCGCGAACAGTCATTCAGTTGTTGCTGGTTGGGCTGATCCTGCAGACCCTGTTTGATAATGCCCAGCTCGGTTGGGTGGCACTGATGGCGCTGGTGATGCTGGCGGTAGCGGGTTACGAGGTGATGGCCCGGCAGCAGCGGCGTTTTGTCGGGCTATGGGGATACGGGATCGGCACGGTCACCATGTTCATCTCCGCCTTCGCCGTAACCGTGCTGGCGCTGGTGACGATGGTGGGGCCGACACCCTGGTGGGAGCCGCAATACGCGATCCCGTTACTGGGCATGTTGCTAGGCAACACAATGACGGGTATCGCACTCGGCCTGGACCGTCTGACCCAAACCGTCTGGCGCGAGCGCCGAACCATCGAGGCGCGCCTGGCGCTGGGCTCGGGCTGGAGCGAGGCCGTGGCCACCATGCGCCGCGAGGCCGCCCGTTCCGGTCTGATGCCGACCATCAATGCGATGGCGGCTGCGGGCATCGTCAGTCTTCCCGGCATGATGACCGGTCAGATCCTTGCGGGCGCCCCGCCGGTGGAGGCGGTCAAGTACCAAATCCTGATCATGTTCCTGATTGCCGCGGGGACCGGTTTTGGCACCCTGGGTGCCGTCTGGTTCGCCTCGCGCCGCCTGTTCGACACCCGCGAACGCCTGCGCCTCGACCGCCTCAAGGCCGGCCGCCAGACATAGGGAGACGTAGCCGGGCACCCATGCCCCGTAGGATGCGCTGAGCGCTGCGAACTGCATCGGCCAGACACACGTGCGGGCGTTAAGAATCGCGTTTCAGATCCCGGTAGAAATTCTCGTGTGTGCCCAGCAGGAGCAGGTGGCGCGTGCGGGGATCGTACTCATAGGCGAGCAGCATCAGTTGCCCGCGTGACTTGAACCTGTGAACCATGACCCCCGCCAGATCCCCTTTCTTGCTGGTGCCCAGCTCGGGGTCGCGGATGATCTCGGCGATCACATCGTCTACGTCGGCCTTCTGGGCGAGGTGCAGGCGCTTGTAAGCCCGTCGGAATCGGGTGCTTTGCAGGACATCCACGCCGTTCAATTCTCGGGGGCCATCAGTCGCGCTGGCCCTCGGGAGTAAATGGCGTGGCCAGCTCCCGGCCCTCGGCCCGCGCGATCAGGAGTTCACAGATGAAGTCGATGGGCAGGTCGGGGTTGTCCATGGCGGTACGCCCGACCTCGGCCCAGAACTCGATCTGGCCGGCGATGGTTCGGTGCTCGGCCTTCGCGTGGGCGCGAGCCTGCTGGTAGAGCGTTTCATCAATGCGGACGGGCAAACTCATCGCCTGCTCCTTTTGCTACAAATGTAGCAATGGTAGCGCGCGTCCGAATTGCCAGCAAGCAAACGCCCGGATGGGTGCATTCTGCGTGAGCTCAATGCACCCTGCGGCGTTTGTGGTGCCCGTCATCGCGAGGCGCGCCGCGCCGTGGCGATCTCCGTGGATGGCCCCGGCGCTGGCGCGCGATCAGGCGAAGAGCTTGCGGCGGAAGAACTCTGGGGTTGCGCCGGCGGCGCGATGGATGGCGGCATTGTAGTAATGCGTGAGGAAGGGTAGTTCCTCCGCCGCTTCTTCGCGCAGGAAGCTGACCGGGCAATCCTTGGCGGCGATGGTGCAGGTCCACCAGCCGGAGGGGTAAGTGGGCTGGGGGAAGTGCATGGTCAGGGCGTCGATGAAGTTGGCGGCGCGCAGGCTGTCATGCATCGGTCGGATGATCTGGTCGGTATGCAACAGCGGCGATTCGCTTTGCTGTACCAGCAGGCCGTCCGGACCCAGGGCCCGCACACAATCCTTGTAGAAAGCGGTAGAGAACAGGCCCTCGGCCGGGCCAACCGGGTCGGTGGAGTCGACAATGATGACGTCGATGGAACCGGGGGCGGCGTCCTTCAGGTATTGCACGCCGTCGTCGAACAAGAGTTCGGCGCGCGGGTCGTCGTTGGCATCGCACAGCTCGGGGAAGTACTGCTCGGACAGGCGCGTGACGCGTTCGTCGATGTCCACCTGGACGGCCTTTTCGACCTCGTCGTGCTTGAGTACTTCGCGCAGGGTGCCGCAGTCGCCACCGCCGATAATCACCACGTTTTTCGGGGCGCTGTGCGAGTACAGCACGGGGTGCGACATCATCTCGTGGTAGATGAAATTGTCGCGGCCGGTCAGCATTACGCAGCCATCGATCACCATCAGGTTGCCGAACGCCTTGGTCTCGTAGATCTCGATCTTCTGGTAGGGCGTCTGTTCTTCGTGCAGCTTCTGCGTGATCTGCAGGGACATCGCGATGTCCATATGGGGTTCGCTGAACCAAGTGTTGTCGAGTGCCATGGGCCGGGCTCCCTGTGGGAATCGTTCGGTGGGCGGTATGATAGCGCCGCTATGATAAAGGCCCGCGCGCAGCGGGCAACTGCGTCCTTCGTCATTGCGAGGAGCCGTAGGCGACGAAGCAATCTGCCAAAGTGGGCCCCGTGTCGGGGTCCTGGGGCCCTGGATGGAGATTGCCGCGTCGCTTTACGCCTCGCAATGACGAGGGTGCCGCGCTCACCCAAACCCCGGATTCGCCATGTCTGCCAAGCCCTGGAACCTGGAAGAAGCCCGCGCCACTTATGGGATCGACCACTGGAACGGCGGTTTCTATCAGGTGAATGACGCCGGGCACGTGGCGATGTGCCGCCCGGACTGGCCGGATCATCCCGGCGTGGATCTGTTCGAGCTCGCAGGACGGTTGCGCGAGGAGCATGTGGGCCCTCCCGTGCTGGTGCGCTTCCAGGACGTCCTCGACGGACGGGTGCGGCGTCTGGCGAAAGCCTTCGATGCCGCGGCGGGCGAACTCGATTACCAGGGGCTTTTCACCGCGATCTATCCGATCAAGGTCAACCAGCAGCGCAGTGTGGTGGACCAGATCCTCGCGGCGGGTGATTCGCCGGATGCGGACGGCTTCACGCCGCGGGTGGGGCTGGAGGCCGGCAGCAAGCCGGAGCTGATCGCCGTGCTTGCGCAATCGCGCCCGGGCTCGGCGATCATCTGCAACGGTTACAAGGACCGCGAATACGTGCGCCTGGCGTTGATCGGGCGTCAGCTCGGGCACCGCGTTTACATCGTGATTGAGAAGCCCTCCGAGCTGGAGGAGGTGATTCGCCAGGCCGAGGGCATGGATGTGGCGCCGCTACTGGGGCTGCGCGTACGCCTGGCCTCCATCGGCAAGGGCAAGTGGCAGAACACCGGCGGCGAGAAGGCCAAGTTTGGCCTCTCCGCCGCCGATGTGCTGGGGATTCTGGAGCGCCTGCGCGGGCTGGGCTGGCTGGATCGGCTGCAACTGCTGCACTTCCATATGGGCTCGCAGATCGCGAACATCCGCGACATCCAGAACGGCATGGGCGAGGCGGCCAGTTATTTCGCCGCGCTAACCGGGGCCGGTGCGGCCTTGAAGGTGGTGGATGTGGGCGGCGGGCTGGGCATCGACTACGAAGGCTCGCGCTCGCGCAACGAATGCTCCATCAACTATTCGGTAGAGGAGTACGCGCTCAATATCCTGCGCCCACTCAAGCGCATCTGCGAAGAACATGATCTGGCCATGCCCGAAGTGTTCAGCGAATCCGGGCGCGCCCTGACTGCGCATCATGCGGTGCTGATCACCAACGTAATCGATTGCGAACCGGCCCCTGGGGATGGCGAGGTTCCGCCGGCGGCGGAGGATGAACTGCCCGAGATCGCCGCCATGCGCGCGCTACTGGACGGCAATGACCGTCCGGCCTCGGAGATCTATCACGATGCCGCGTTCGGGCTTTCCGATCTGCAGGCGCGTTTCGCCCGCGGGATGTTGTCGTTGGCGGACCGTGCCCGCGCGGAGGCCATTTACTTTGCGCTTTGTCAGCGCCTGCTGGCCCAGCCGGAGGCCTTGCCGGCAGAGATCCATGCGGAATTGACGGACAAGCTGGCCGACAAGGTCTTCTGCAACTTCTCCGTGTTTCAGTCGATCCCGGACACCTGGGCGATCAATCAGATCTTTCCCATCATGCCGTTGCACCGCCTGGATGAAGCGCCGACCCGCCGCGCCGTGCTGCAGGACCTGACCTGCGACTCCGACGGACACATCGAACATTACGTGGAGCGCGAGGGCACACATACCACGTTGGCGCTGCACCCGTGGGATGCCCGAGAGCCGTACTATCTCGGCATCTTCCTGGTGGGGGCCTACCAGGAGATCCTGGGGGATCTGCACAACCTGTTCGGCGATACCGACACCGTGAATGTCGAACTGACCGCGGATGGCGGCTACCGCCTGCTGAACCCCGAGCGCGGCGACACCGTGGACGAACTGTTGAGCTACGTGCACTTTGCCCCGGACGACCTGCGCCGCGCCTTCCGTGCCAAGATTGATGCCATCGGCCTGCGCGGCGAGGCGGCCGGGCGGCTGCTGGCGGAACTGGAACAAGGCCTGACCGGCTACACCTACCTCGAGGATTGAACCCCATGCAGTGTTACGTCTACCGCGCCACCAAGCGCGCCGACACGTACGTCTATCTGCCCGAAAAGGACGACTTTTCCGAGCTGCCCGAAGGCGTGGTGCTGGCGCTGGGGCGTCTCGAGTTCGCCCTGGAGTTCGATCTGACTCCGGAGCGTACCCTGGCCCAGGAGGACCCGAACAAGGTCCTCGCCAATCTGAAGGAACAGGGTTTCCACCTCCAGTTCCCGCCGCCGGAAGAAGACCCCAGGCCCTGATCCTCCGCGCGGCCGCCCGAACATGGCGCCGCAACCCCGGATCCGACCTTTACCCGGGCTACCCTGCCCCCCTCGATGACCCGGGTGGATGCTCAGGCCGGAGACGCGTCCGGGGAGCATATTTAATGCAGGAACGGGTTTTCGACGCGGATGCTTTCGATGACCTGGGAGTGGTTCAGGTCTTCCGATAGGAGAATCGTCGCGCCCCCCTGCAAAGCGGTCGCCACGATCATCGCGCCCCAGAACGAGAGGCGGTTCCGCTCCTGGATCTCGGAGGCCCGGAGAATGGCCTCTGTATCCGGGCACTCCACTTGCCAGGCCCGGTAGGCCTCGATCAACCGGCGCGCCTCGGTAAGCGGGAGAGGGGCCGCGATCTTGCGAGTCACGTTGACGTAAAACTCCTGTAGCACCTGGATGCTGATGACCGCCCCACCCGTATCCCAAAGCTGGCGGATGGCTTGTGCGGCGCGTCGGTGCCGGTCGCCCGCATTAGGGCAACACTGATCCATGTACACGCTCGCGCTCGAGTCGCTTTTGCGTGCGAACAAGGCGCGGTGACTGCCGTGCAGTCATTCTGCACAAAGGAACCGCAACGCCGTTCTCGCGCAAAAGCGGCCGAGCCCCTGCTCTCAATGGCTTGCGGGGTTGGCACCCCAGGTTCCCCGATCCTGCGTTGCGGCCCTTGCCGGTAGAACCACTACCGGCTGCGCACCGCGCCTTGTCTCGGAAAACCTGGGGTGCCAACGCGAGTGCGTACATTGATCAGTGTTGCCCTGGGTCGTGCGCGTAGAGCAGGACGTTGGTATCGACGAAGACCTTATCGCTCATGCAGCGCGTCCCGATCCGGGCGTTCGCCGCCGAAGTGGCAGCCCTTGTCCAGGGCGGCCAGGGCCGCGCGCTTGGAACGCTCATACCGTTCGGATCGTTCCACGATGTGCTCCAGTTCCTCCGTCAGCAGCCGGCTGACCGAAGTCGAACGACGGGCCGCGATGACCTTCAGTTCGGTCAGTACCTGCTTGTCGAGGGACAGGGTAATGTTCTGTTTCATGCTGAATCCTCACGGCTCACGTGAAAATGAGTAGCACGAACACTACGTGCATTCAACGGAGGCCAGTGTGCTGTCAGCGATCAGTTCGAGGGGTGCCGTAGTGGCTTGGCCACAGGGCTCAGGTGGCCGGTAGTTCCGGGGCGGAATCGCTTTGGCTGGGGGTTGCGGGGAGGCGCGAGCGCGGAGGCTGCGTATAAAACGTGGAAGTCACAGCGCGGACACGCATAAGTCTGTATAGTGTCGGCCCTTTTGCCAGTATCTAGAGTTCGTATTCCATGACCGAGAAGCTTCGTAATATCGCCATCATCGCCCACGTCGATCATGGCAAGACCACGCTGGTTGACCAGCTCCTGCGCCAGTCCGGCACGCTCGACGCCCGCGGTGACCACGGCGAGCGGATCATGGATTCGAACGCCATCGAAAAAGAACGCGGGATCACCATTCTGGCCAAGAACACGGCCATCGAGTGGCAGGATTACCGCATCAACATCGTCGACACGCCCGGACACGCCGACTTCGGTGGCGAGGTCGAGCGTGTGCTGTCGATGGTCGACTCCGTGCTGCTGCTGGTGGATGCGGTGGACGGCCCGATGCCGCAAACCCGCTTTGTCACCCAGAAGGCCTTCGCGATGGGCTTCAAGCCGATCGTGGTGGTGAACAAGGTTGACCGCCCCGGCGCGCGTCCCGATTGGGCAGTGGATCAGGTGTTCGACCTGTTCGATCGCCTGGGTGCGACCGACGAGCAGTTGGATTTCCCCATCGTGTTTGCCTCCGCCCTGAACGGCTTCGCCGGCCTGGATTCCAGTGTCACCGAAGGCGACATGACCTGCCTGCTGGAGACCATCGTCAAGCACGTCTCGCCGCCGAACGTTGACGCCGACGGTCCGTTCCAGATGCAGGTCTCCTCGCTGGACTACAACAGCTACCAGGGCCTGATCGGCATCGGCCGTGTGAAACGTGGTCGCATCAAGCCGAACACCCCGGTCAAGGTAGTGGACCGCGAAGGTGGCGTACGCAATGGCCGTATGCTGCAGATCATGGGCTTCCACGGCCTGGAGCGCGTGGAAGTCACCGAGGCCAACGCCGGCGACATCATCACCTTCACCGGCATGGACGAGCTTTTCATCTCCGACACGCTGTGTGACCCGAACCATGTCGAGGCGATGGAGCCGCTGACCGTCGACGAGCCGACCGTCAGCATGACCTTCCAGGTCAATACCTCGCCATTCGCCGGACGAGAGGGCAAGTACGTCACCTCGCGCGTCCTGCGCGACCGCCTGCAGGAAGAGCTCAAGCACAATGTCGCGCTGCGAGTGGAGCCGGCTGAGGATCCAGACAAGTTCAAGGTGTCCGGTCGTGGCGAACTGCACCTGGGTATCCTCATCGAGAACATGCGTCGCGAGGGCTACGAGCTGGCCGTCGCGCGTCCCGAGGTGGTGATCAAGGAAGTAGACGGTGTGAAGCAGGAGCCGTACGAAGCGGTTACCGTGGATGTCGAAGAGCAGCACCAGGGCACGATCATGGAGAAGCTCGGCGAACGCCGCGGCGACATGACCAACATGGTTCCGGACGGCAAGGGCCGTGTGCGCCTGGATTTCATCGTTCCGTCACGCGGACTGATCGGTTTCCAGACCGAGTTCATGACCGCCACCTCCGGCACCGGCATCCTGCACCACATCTTTGACCACTACGGTCCCTATCAGCCGGGTGCCGTGGCCGCGCGCCAGAACGGCGTGCTGATCGCCAACGCCGCCGGCCAGGCGCCGGGCTTCGCCCTGTTCAACCTGCAGAGTCGCGGCAAGTTGTTCATCGGCCCCGGCGAAGAGGTCTACGAGGGCATGATTATCGGCCTGCATTCGCGAGAGAACGACTTGGTCGTGAACGCGCTCAAGGCCAAGCAGCTTACCAACGTGCGCGCCTCCGGGACCGATGAGAATATCCAGCTCACCCCGCCGATCCGCATGACGCTGGAGCAGGCCATCGAGTTCATCGACGAAGACGAACTCGTCGAGGTCACCCCAGAAAGCCTGCGCATCCGCAAGAAGTTCCTGCTCGAGCACGAACGCAAGAAGGCCTCCCGCGCCGCCTCGGCGTAAGGCCGACGCCAACGCCCCGCCAGTGGGCAAGGCAAAAAGAAGCGCCCGGTCGGATCATCCGCCGGGCGCTTTTTCGTGTCTGGTCCGCTGGAGCCTCGATCTTCGTCATCCTGGGAATCGCAAAGCGATTATCCGGGACCTCCATGGGCTATCGGCGCGTGCGCGGAAGGCGCGGCTGTAGAAGGGCTCCGAACAAGGCTTGAGCGCCAGCGACCAGACGCAACGTATCGGAAAGCCGCGCAAGGCCGAGGAAAACAGGAGGGATGGAGACGGAAAATAAATCTGTCCCCGTTTCCCGAGGCCCTGCGAAATCCAAAGGTAGACCCCCAGCCCCTGCTACTCGATGGTGTTTGGCACTAGCTTGCGCGCTGAGGGGGGGCGCTCCGGAGCAGGCTCCGGGCGGGGTGCACCGGAGGTCTCCTTGGGTGGGCGGCGGTCCTCTGGCTAGCCCCCACTCTCATCCGGTGCTATGGTGTTTTGGTGTCTACTATTAAGCCCGTCAGGAGTGCTTCGATGAGCCGATTAACAATCACCCTGGACGACCAGCTGCATCAGGCCCTGAAAGAGGCGGCGGCGCGGCAGCACCGTTCCATCGCCTCGATTATCGAGGAGAGCCTGGTCTATCGCGGGATTCGTACCCGTGGCGAAGCGCGGAACTTAGTGGCCTCGGCTCGGAAGCGCGCAGCGCTAAGCGAAGAAGATGCCATGGCTCGAGCGCTGGAGGAGACCCGTTCCGAGCGCGGCCGATGAAGCCGTGGACGCTGGTGGTTGACACCAACGTTGTGGTGGCGGGGCTTCTGTCCAGTGCGCCACGCTCACCCGTGTGCCGTGTCTTGGACGGGATGCTGGCGGGACATTTTCCTTTCCTGACTTCGCCTGACCTGATATCCGAATATCGCAGGGTTCTCTTGCGGCCGTCGCTGGTTCGGCTGCATGGCCTTTCGGACTCGCATATCGATGATTTGGTGACCGAACTGGTCGCCAATGCGATCTGGCGTGAGCCGAGCCCCACATCGATTTCGGCTCCGGATGCCGGAGATGCTCACCTGTGGGATCTGCTGGCTTGCCACCCGCGCAGCATCCTGGTGACGGGCGACAAGCTGTTGGTCCAACGGCCATTTGCGCCGGGGCGTGTCGTTACGCCCGAGGCGGGCCTTGAGCTGTTTGAAACGAGCTGATTAGGTGCGTGGGCGCGGTTGTCTGGGGCGCGAGCGGAGTTTGTTATTTGGGGTTCGTGATCTCGGATCCCAGGGCCACGCGATTCTAAACGGCGTCATCCTGGAAACAGCGAAGCGATCATCCGGGACCTCCATGGGCTATCGGCGCGCGCGCGGAAGGCGCGGCTGTAGAAAGGCTCCGAACAAGGCTTGAGTGCCAGCTACCAGACGCAACGTATCGGAAAGCCGCGCAAGGCTGAGGAAAACAGGAGGGATGGAGACGGAAAATAAATCTGTCCCCGTTTCCCGTTGGTCTGTCCCGGTCCGAAAATAAATCTGTCCCCGTTTCCCCGATCTGTAGGCCCTACCAGCAATCGTCTGTTGGTGTGCGGGCGCCCTGGTGATTGACGGTCATGCTGCTGCAGGTGCCAGTCTGGACTCGTCCTTCTTCACCGTTTGCGGTAATCAAGAAGGTGCTGTTGTCTGCAGAGGTAATGGTCAGCGAGTAATAGCCTTCCGGAGATTCGTTCGCGATCGTGCAGTTGTCGTAAGTCATCTCTGAAGTGAAGCAGCGTTCCATGCGCTGCGCTGCCTGCGTCAAGCCAGCCTTCCCGTCGGAGACTTGGGCGCGTTCAACAAAACGGCCATAGGCTGGAAAGGCAATTGCCGCGATGATGGCGATGATGGCGATCACGATCATGAGCTCGATGAGCGTGAAGCCTTGTACCCGATGACCGCGCTCTTTGATCCCGGTCCCTGCGAGATGAATGTTTGATTGGTTCATTTCGCCGTTCCTTTCATCACAGTTTGTCATGCTCGGCAGCCTGTCTCTCGGGCTTGGGTCGATCCACCGCACGAGTACGACAACCGACCCTCCCCACTTTCGCCCATTTAGTAACTCGCACTACCCAGTTCCTTGCAAGAGTTGAAAAAGGAAGTTATCAAGCGCAGCAACAGCAATCAGGTTGGTCTCACGGGTCATGTGAGCGCGCCGACTACCGCAGTTGCTGCCAGTTCATGCGGCCGAGTTGCTGATCATCGTCTCTCACGATTTCGCAATTGCCTTCACCGTCGCAAGCCAATTGCGTCCGATCTGTGGAGGGGGTGCTCGCGGTTTCGGGGCGTTGGATTGTGATGATGCGTTCGCCAGTACCCACACTAATTCCGCTAGGAGCCTGGAGTTCGCCGTTGACGAGTACGCGATCGGAGTCGCCGAACACGCCGTCTCGGTCTAGATCGAACACGGGTTGTTGCAGTTGGCCGCCAGTGCGCAGATCAAAGTCCATGAAGAAACCGCGCCGGCCACTACCGCACGGATCTTCATCCGGGATCAAGGTGGAAAAGCGAACCCGCTGCTCTTCTCGCCCGAGTGTCACCGGCCCGGAGATCACGCGTTCTCGACTGTCACGATCGAGATCAATAATCCAGCCTCTGTACTCGGTCAAGTCCACGGGGTCATCGGACAGCACACGGACTTCTTGAGGGCCGCTCGCGGTTTGTACGGTCTCCTGAAATTCGATCCGTTGCCTGAACAGGTCCGATCTGTCAGCCGGTTCGCTCGGGGGTGATATCGAGTCCACTACGCCATAAAGACTCTGAATCTGTGAATCATCGGCATCCGGTTCGAAAATATAGGAACCGGTACCGAACGAGATCATGGCGCGACCTTGATCCAGGATCTGGCCGATGGGTCGTGTGGTGATGGGTTGGGCCGTCCCGTTCGGGGCGGTCGCCCGGGCCAGTAAGCGCACCGAGGGGCTATTGATGTTGGTAAGGTCAAAGACCCAGAGATTGCCGAGCAGATCTCCTGCGTAGGCACGGTTGGCGCGCAAGTCCACTCCCGGCCAGTCCGTGATAAACGGTGCGGCAAGACCGTTGGGAGCATCAACGTCCCCTTCACCGGTGGAGACACTCGCCGTGAGACTACCGTCGAACAGGTCGACCGCGAATAGGCGGGATTCTTGAGACGCGCTGTTATAGCCGTTGCCAAAGAATGCGGCCCAATCTCCATCCGGGCGCGTGCGCGCGATCTGCGGGGTTCCGATCGAGGTGCCCAGCTCATCATGCGAGAATTCCCAGAGGACGTCGTCACTGGGCGAAAAGTTCGCGGGATCGGATACGTCCAGCGCGAAAACCTGCCGTCCGCCGGCGCCGAGTGAGCCAACCAGAACGGTCCTTAGATTGGTGCCATCATGGACCTCGCGGACGGCCAGCTTTCCGTCAACAAAATACCGATGGTGACGGTTGTAATCCAGCGCCGTAAGTCGCGATAGAGGTGCAAAATCCTCGCCCCCTTCAGGAAGCAAGAGCTTGCTCGGGATGTACGCGAACAGTTCTTCGCCCGTATCACCGTCGAAGGCGTGCAGCATCCCGTCGTTGGCCCCGACAAACAGTACGCCGTCTACGAAGACCGGGTCGGAGTTGATAATGTCGCCCAGCAGGCGCGGTGCGCCAGAGCCTATGCGACTGCGTAGGCCATCCTGCTCCTGACCGCGTAGCCACGCTACCCGGTCATCACCGCGATTGTCATTGTCGCCATCCGAGCTGTAATCGAGGGCCTCCCGCTGATCGGCATGGAGGTTATTTGCGCGGAACTCCACTCCCCCGCCAGCACCCGATATCTGCCCTACTGCGGCGCTCCTGGTGAAGATGCGGCGGTTGTCTCCCGCGGCCTGGCTGGCGAGAGCCGTCTCTGCATCCCAGCACTCGGGGCAACCTGGCGCTGCGACATTGCCGTCTTGATCGAGCGGCCGGCCGGTCAGAGTGCCGGACCAGTCTTCCGATCGAAATCCCGCCGTGTATAGCAAGGTATCGGATTGCAGAATCGCCGAGCTCGCAGCTGCCGCGGTGCTGGTGCCGGCAAGCTCGAGAGAGATGGCTTCGAACGCCCGCTCCAGACTCTCCACCATCGAGTTGGCCTCGCCAGCGGTGAAGAAGTTGTCTGGTCTCATAAAAGAGGCCTGTCCGCCTCCCTGACCAAAGGGCGTCAGCGTTTCGCCGTTTCGGTGCCACCAGTCGTCAGGCAGGGGTGTAGTGCCCCAGTCGTCCGCATCGAAGTCCTGTGGCAGGCGAGCGCCACCGTACTTTGCAGCGAGTGCAAACTGGTTACGTGACATTCCCTCGAGGGACTGAGCCTCAAGCACATCCACCCAGTAAGTAGAGGCGCTCGTACGTCCGCCGTCCAGGTCTGGGCGGATGTCGTGCGCATTCGCATGCCAGGCCAGCCCGGCCATGTACGCCGAATTCTCGCGCCCCGTAAAATTACATGTGTTGCCGATGTTCCCTATGCCCTCCATTTGGCCGACCCGGTTGGTTTCCGTCACCACGTTCACGGTGTTGTCGGAACTAACTTCCGCCGGAGTGCTTGGCTCGTCTCTGGAGCACGAGCTTCCTGGGAGGTTCTTGTCGCGGTGAGTGTAGATGTCGCCGATGCCCAAGATGGTATTGGGCTGGCACCAGTGCTCAACGGGATCATCCCAATCCGTGATCACAGGGAAGCCGTCAGCGACTTCATAGGCGCTCCAACCAGGATCTTCCAGAGATGTCAACGAGGAGTAGGAACTCACGTTCCCCTGATTTTTAAGGTACCTCAGTCCCGCGTAGTAAAGTTCGCTCACCGGATCCGTACTTTTGTGGGGGCGGGTGGTCATCTGCCCGAACTTGTTCAGGTAGTTGATGACTCCGCTATCCTGTATCGAGGCACCAGTTTCGCTTGCCCAGTCACTATCAGGATTGCGGGTCAACACTCCCGTGTTCTCATCCCATTCCGCCCTGGGGTTGTTTGTCATGCCCCCATCGCCGTCTGGTTTCATTGGCCCGATGTACTTCTGCTTGGCTCGCAACACCCCGCCATCGCGCAGCCGGGAATGGTCATTTACATACCCGAACAGACTGTAACGAATCCGGTCTGAATACTCTTGCAAGGTGCCTTCAGGCTTCCAGCCGTTCGCATATTGCTGACAATTGCCTTCAAGCAAACCCGAGACGCACACACGGACCCTGACGCTCACCTCATAAGCATGGTCACCGGTAACGGTTTCAGTTGGATTGTAAGCAGTGACATTGTGATTCACGCCATTGTTTTGAAGGCGGAACCGCATTTGGTTGCCGAGCCCCTCAATGCGCATGCGCATCCATCCGTATGCGCCGAAAGGTGTAGCTCCTGCCAGGACATTGCCATCAGTCCCGCTGTCCGGAAGCCGCCGATTAGGGTAAATATTCGTGCCACCCTGTCCAGTGTGGCGTGCCTTCTCAAGCCACGTTTCGGTAGGAGTATCACGAACTCGGTAGCCCCCGGTAAGAGCCGATCGGAATGGGTCGACGGTTTGTGTGGCCGCCCAATTGAGGAAGTTTCCACTCCAGGGTGCGCCAGATGACGTGCATCGGCGGTTCGATGTTTGGCTGACCGGGAAGAAGTGGCGTTGGGATTCGTCTACATCGTATGAGTATTGATAGCACTTGTTGGGATCGAAATATCCTGCATACTCCGACGCCTCCGAATAGCCACCCAGGTTTGCAACACTGTTGATAGTCGGCCATTCGACCGAAGGTGTGAGAACCAGGCTGCCCGGGACGTTCTGCAAGGAGAAAAGGGGCTGCTGAGCCACGTCGAGTTCGGCTGCGGCCTGAGGCGAGTAACCTGCAAGTGCCGCAAACGTCACCAGCGTCGCGGCGGCGAGAGGTTGCCGATATCGCGGAAGACTGCATGGTTTAAGGGAAGTCATGAGGTATCCTCGGCTATCAAGCAACATGCAGAATCAAAATGGAGTAAAAGATGATCACTCAGCCTCCCCAGTCCGGCGGACATAGGATCAAGCCACTGTTTCGGGGTCTGACCGAAGCCTCAAGAGTCACACGCGCGCTACTGGTTCCGCCTACGCCGTGGCTGTAAACGGGAAACTGGCGGTCGCACTCGGGCTCCGCAATGTCCATTTGGCCCGGGACGCGACTGTAGGACGGCGGATTGACGTAGTAAGAGGCCGCCTCCGCCAGCGCAACTTCGGAGTTGGACAAGTCCAAAGTGCCATGGGCATTTGCACCTTCCCAGGCTCTCGGAGCCTGCAAACGATCGTGGCCCTCGGCCACCTGGCGGTTGGCGATGGAAGCATCAAGCCAGGTCTCGCCTTCGCGCAACGCGGCTTCGCTGGCCTGAAAGGCGAGGTTGCGGTCGTGCCAGTTGCCGGACATGCGTTCCTGAAGCAGCGTGTCCTGCATGCCGGCAATTGCCAGGATCGTCACGACCAGCAACAAAATCAGACCGACGATCAGCGCAGAGCCGTTTTGCCGGCGAGTAATCGAACAAGTGGAATGTGAGCCGAAATGATGGTTCATGGTTGATTAGTCCAGACGATTGCGCAGGCCAATTGTGGATGTGAAGACCTGGTAAAGTCGGCGATCCGGTGCGGTCCATGTGCCGCCATCGATCGCCAATTGCTGAGGCGTGTCGACGACGTTTTCGGTGTTGGTGCTGTTGACGATCAGAATGACCCGGACCGCTCGCACCGCTTCCCAGTCGGCTACTGCATCGGCGGTGCGGAAGCTGTTTATGCGCCCGTCCCCGCTAGTGTCCTCCCCATAGCGGATTCGGAGGTCCTCAACACCGGTGACCAGCTCTTGGTCATTGGCGGACCCCAGACCAAAGTCCAGTCGGCGCAGCGAATTCTGTTCCGGGTCGGCGGTGCTGGCGCCGACGTAGTATAGGCGCGGTTCGAAACGGAACAGCTGAGAAGTCTCATCGAAACTTTTGGAGAGGTTGTTCTGGCCAGGGTTGAGATTTCCAGGAGCCATATTCGCGGCGCCCCGAGTGACAGTATTGGCGTTTGAATTAGCCGTGTTCTGAAAAATGTCGCAGGAATCAGCATCGCTAATGACGACGAGCTGCTCGCGTGCGATGCCGCTAGGGCTATTGAGGTTGACCGTTGCCGCGTTTTCGGGCGTGTTGCCAGAGGGGTTTACGTCCATGCTCGAAGATTTTTTTATTAGAAGGGTGTCGGTGCCGGCGACATAACCGTTCATCGACCCAGCATGTGGCCCCGCCTGTTGGTGCCATCCCACGAGTGAACCGGTCTCGAAATCAAAGAGCTCGTCGTCATAGCCGGTACCATTCGGATCGAGAAGGGAATTGACCTCGGCTCCGGGCATACAAGCGCCACGAAATCCGACCTGCCGAATGTCACGAGCAAGGATCTCGACCGCGAAACGTCCGGTTTCCTGAACCTTGCTCATTGCCTCCTGGGTGCGGTAGGTCTGGCTGGTTCCGATAAAGACGCTGATAACCGCACCGATCAGCAGTATGCCGAGTGTCAGGGCGATCATGAGCTCCACAAGGGTGAGACCGCGCACCTTTCTGACACCCGGCGCCCCGATCATCTTCGTTGTCCTGGAATGATTATCGGGCATGGTTACAGGCGCGTCCGCAGAGTGAAGGTTTCGGGCGTTTCTTCGCCCCGGGTGTCGTCCCAGGTCACGGAAATTGTGACGATGTTGTTGCTGCTGTCTGTCGCTATCGCCGCCTGGGAAGCGGGAAGCGTGTTCTGGATATCGGTGATCCAGCGGTTTAGTTCGCTAGATGGGAGGTCATTACCGGCGGGGGGTGCGGTAAAGGTCCCGTCGTAGTCTTCTTGCAGTGCGGCGCGCCGGTCGACACGCATCACGTCGAGCATGTCATACGAGAGAATGGTGGCTTGGGCACGCATGTAGGCGCTGTGATTGGCCTTCAGCGCGTTCCCTTGAAGGCTCGCGAGGCCGATGAGCCCAATGGACAAGACCAGCACTGTGACCATCACCTCGATCAGGGTCACGCCGGAGTGACGCCGTTGATTGCCCGAGAATGGCTCTTGAGCACTGGTCAATGTTGATGGAGTGTTCGGCATGATCGTAATCCCGTTGGCTTCAGGGGCAGGCGGTGCGTTCTACGCCTACGCGACCACCTGGGGAAATACGCAGGATGCGGGCCCGGTCGCCTGTGCAATTCTCGACGTGCACGTTCAAGGTGATTGCATTCTGGTCCGCCCTAGTGCCCATGGGGCCAAAACTCACCGAAGTCTCTCCGCCCGCGTTAATGACCGACCGGGCCGGTGGGGCGTCCCAGACACGCAAGCGATCCGCGGCGGCTGCGTTGCAGCCAGCGCTGGGCTCGACCCACCAGCCATCCTCCCAGTCATTTGTACATACCGAGGCGACCTCACCACGCCTTATCGCCTCGCTGCGCGCCAGGTTGATCGCCGTAGTCAACTGATTGGCTAGAGCGGTGGCGCGGTTGTTTTGCACCAAAGCCTGAAATCCCGGCACCGCGATCGTGATCAGGATCGCCGCTACGGCAATCGTGACCATCAGTTCGACGAGCGTGAATCCGTGGGGTCGGGTCATTGGGCGTCAGCCGTTCGGGTTTCCGTGACTCTAGTGATAAGCACGCAGCGGTGGTACTGCAAGGCCCGACCGGGTTAGTGGTCGAATCGCGGCCACGAGCGGTGTCCGCGGGCGAGGCAGAGCCACCAAAGTCGACGGGAATTCTGCGGGGTGGAGCCCGGGCTCAGGTGCAGTCGGCGGTTGCGACGCGGGGGCGGCCGGCGCTGCTGATGACGATGGCGCGGCCTTCGCTCGAGTCGGCACAGATCGACACGGTGCCCATCAGTAGCGCACCCGACAGGCGTTCGGATTGGCCGAGGGGGTTGTAGGAGATGTGCTGGCTGACGGGCTGATTGCCCGTGACCGCGATGCTCGGGTTGGTCCAGTCGTTACCCACGCGCAAGATGCGGTCAGGGTCGGATGGCTGGTTGGAGCGGCCCGGATTGGCGAAGAGGATCCAGCCAGCGTCCCAGCTTGTGTCGGTGCAGGTGGCGCCGTCGGTTGAGGTGCACAGCGTGACCAGGCCGCCACGGCGGATGGCCTCGCTGCGGGTTATGTGCAGGGTGGTCAGGAACTGGTTGGTCGTGGTGGTGAGCCGGGTCTGTTCGACGAGGTTGCCGAATGCGGGTGCCCCGATGCCGAGCAGGATCGAGGCCACCAGCAGGGTGACCATTAACTCCACCAACGTGAAGCCACGCGAGCAGGACATGTTCGACTCCTCCCTGAGTCCAAACAAGGGCTTGAGCGTAAAATGTCAGCTTGACGGGTGCAAGCGGCACTGCGCGCGGGCGAACCTCGGGCGTTGGCGCTTGCCTACAGGATGGCGGCGCCGTTGGCAGGGCGCGCTATCGTGTTGGCTGTACTGCCGGGTGGTTCGAGCCGCCGGTTGAGATGGGTGGCGAAGAAGCGCTTGGGTTCAGGCAGGCGATTGCTTCGCTTCGCTCGCAATGACGGGTTTTGTTGGTGTGTGCGGGGCGCAGAAAGATCAGGAGGTCAGCAGGCCCATGGTGAAGGACGTGCAGAGGATGGATCAGGCGGATCTGCTGGATCTGCAGCAGCAGGCGGCGCGCGCGGCAAGGCTGGGCGTCACGTTTCGCGACGAGGCCCGTTCCGGGGCGCCGACGCCGGAGCTGCAGGTGATCCCGCCCGGAGAATTCGAGATGGGTTCGGATGCCTCGGAGTACGGCCATCAGCCGCATGAGGCACCGCGGCGTTTTGTGGCGCTGGAGCGACCCTTCGCCCTGGGGCGCTACGCGATTACGCGTGAGGAGTGGGAGGCGTTCCAGGCGGCAACCGGCTGGGAGCCCTGGGACTGGCTGGTGTGGCCGAGCACGCCGCGCATGCCGATCTTCAATATCAAGCCGGACAGCATCCGGCAGTACCTGGACTGGCTGAGCGAGGAGACGGGCAAGCGCTATCGCCTGCCGACCGAGGCGGAGTGGGAATACGCCTGTCGTGCCGGCACTCGCACGCCGTTTGCCTTTGGCGAAGTGGTGGGGTGTCGCGACGTGCACTTCAATTCGCTGTTCCCGTACGAGGAGCGGCGCCAGCGGCGGAAGTGGTACATCCCGGCGTGCTTTCCGCTGTCGCGGCCGCTGGATGTGGGCAGCTTTCAGCCCAACCTGTGGGGGCTGTACGACATGCACGGCAATGTGCAGGAGTTCACCTCCACGCCATGGCATGACAGCCATGCCAGCCTGCCGCGCGATGGCGTCTACCGTCGCGATCCGGACAACGAGTGGGTGGTCACCAAGGGCGGTTCCTGGTTCGATGCCGCCGTGAATACCCGCAGCGCCGCCCGGCGCCGCCGCAACATCGACGAGATGGATACCAACCTGGGCTTCCGCGTCCTGCGCGAGCTGGACGATTGAGGCACGGCTTCCCGGCGGTCTGCAGTGTCGGGATGAACCACAGAGGGCACGGAGGGCACGGAGGGCACGGAGAAGATCGCAGGGCGGGTTTCAAAGGGGGCACGTCTAGCCACACGAAACGGATCAGGATCAGGAGGTGGCGACCGTCCCCCTCGAACCTCACCTGCTTTCGCTCTCCCCATCTTCGGGGAAATGCAATGTCGAAGGGTTTCTCCGTGCCCTCTGTGTCCTCTGTGGTGAATAATCACAGGCTAGGCACCCTTCCCGAGTCTTCGTGGGAGCGATGCGTTTCGCTTCGCTCAACGGCATCCTACGGTCGGAGTGAAGGGGCCGCTATTCGGGTCGGAACAGGTGGATCTCCAGGCCCTCGATGTGCCGATAGTGCCGATCATTGGCCGTGACGAGTGGCAGACCCAGCTGTGTGGCGGTCGCCGCAATCAGCGCATCGGCCATCTGCATGTTGTGGCTGAGGGCGTAGGTCTCGACAAGGAAGGTTGCGCGGTTCGAGATGGCTTCGCTTAACGGCTGGATGCGGGCGTCCCAGTACTGGACGGCCTGGCGCAGCGCGCGGAATTCGGTCTGGTCGCGCAGCCCCTGGACGAGTTCCATGTAGGTTACTGCGGACACTGTGAATCCCGGCGAGCTGTCGAGCCATTCGCTGGCTCGCTGATTCCCGCGCAGATTCCAGATCAGGACATCCGTGTCCACTAGCATCAATCAAACTCCCTGGGCTGCCGGATCCGGCGGATGTGTTCGTCGACCGGGCCGGTTTGGTCGCGCCAGAGCCCGAACAGCGGGTTATGTGCGGGGCGCGCCTGGGTCGCTTCACTGCGAGCCCGGTAGGGGACAAGTCGGGCGCGCAGCTGGCCCCGGTAGGTGATCTCGATCTCCTCCCCTCGGTCCACGGCGGCAAGCAACTCGCGGCTGTGCAGGCGCATGTCCTTGGTGGTAGCCTCCATGACGGCCTCCGTTGGTTACACTTTGAAGTGTAACTAAAGTGCGTTGGTGGTCAAGAAGCTGGGTTGCCGGCCACGATCATTTTGATGTGTTTCGCTGCGCTCAGCCGCATCCTACGAGGGGTTTCTTGAGCGTAGGGTGCACTGAGCGGAGCGAACTGCACCGTTCGCTTGGTCGCGAACGTTGGCGCATCCGATGCTTCCGGTCAGTAGTGGTAGCGGAGCTGCGCGATCAGCAGGGTTCCGTCGTCCACCTTGTATACGATGTGGTGTTCGCTATCGATCCGGCGGGACCAGTAGCCGGCAAGGTTGTGCTTGAGGGGTTCGGGCTTCCCGATGCCCGTAAACGGATCGCGCTGGATGGCCTTGATGAGCTCGTTTACGCGGCGAAGGGTTTTCTTGTCGTGTCGTTGCCAGTAGAGATAGTCCTCCCAGGCAAGTTCAGCAAAGAGTAGCCTCACTCCTCCAGGCTCCGTTCCTTGCCTCCCCCTTGCTCCAGTTCGGCGACCGAGGCAAGCAGGCGCCGAGCATTCTCTGGTGCCCGAAGCAGGTAGGCCGTTTCCTGTAGCGCCTCAAAGTCTTCCAGTGACATCATGACCACGGAGGGTGCTTTGTTGCGGGTGATGATAATCGTGGAATGGTCTTCGCAGACCTGTTCCATCGTCTTGGCCAGATTGCTCCGCGCTGCGGTGTAGCTAATGGCGTCCATGGAGTACCCCTTGGGCTCGGATCTGTACATGTACGGGATAATGTACGATTCGGCGTGAGCCATAGCAAGTGAACGGACCATCGTTGATGGACGCTTATGGGAGCTGCTCGGTACCAGCCGGGGGAGCACGTTGGGGGGTAATGCGTGTCGCTCCGTTCAACTGCATCCTACGGTTGGATTGCGGCGCGTAGGATGCACTGAGCGCAGCGAACTGCACCGTTTGCTGGAGGCTGTTACAGCCAGCGGGCGAGCCAGAGGCGCAGGCGGAGTTCGAACGGCGGGGCGTAGCCCTGCTTGCGGAAGACGATCTCGCCGTCGGGGTTGATGATGAAGGTCGCGGGTACGCCGCGGACGTTGTACTGCGCGGCCAGGGCGCCCTGGGGGTCGTTGACGACGGCCAGCTCGCGTTCGCGTTCGTTCAGGTGGTCCAGCACCTCTTCGGGCGTGCCGGACTGCATGGCCACCGTGAGTACCGGGTGGCTCTGCGACAGGCGCACGATCTCGCCTTCTTCCAGGCGGCAGATCGGGCACCAGGTGGCCCAGAAGTGCAGCAGCATGGGTTCGTCCGCGTAGTCGGCGAGCGTTACCGGCGTGCCATCCAGTAGCTGTGCCTCGAACTCGGGGGCCGGGCCCTCGACCATGTCGCGCGCCATCCAGGCGCGTACGACCAGGAAGATCACCAGCGCCAGGCCGATCTGAATACCCCAGGACAGCGCGCGGCGGCGTCCGGAGGGCTTCGGGCGTTTCGGTTTCTCGGGCGGGGTCTCGGTCAACGGATCATCTCGGCTTGTCCGGGGCGGGCACGGGTGCCGCGTTTCTTCGGGCCCTTGCGCACCGCGATGCGTACCAGTTCGTCTTCGTCGTCCATCAGGCGTTCCCGCTGGGCCTCGGTGAGCAGCGGGTTGCGCGCGACGAAGTAGCGCAGGTTGGGGTCGCGGTCGTTCACACAGGCCTCGACCTGTTCCGGTGTCAGGTCGGGGCGCTTGGCGCAGTTCAGGCGCACGGTCTGGTTGGGGTCGGCCAGCAGCAGCGCGACTTCCTCCTGTGTCAGGTCCATGCGGCGGGAGAAGTAGGCCTTTACCTGCGCATGCTGGTCGCGCACCAGCAGGGGGCGCCAGCCGTCCTCGAGGTCCGCGGAGAGGGCCAGGTCCATGCGCTCCTCGAACGTCATCGCCTTGTATTGTTGCTTCAGTTCGGTCATGGCGGATGCATTATAGGCGGGGCGGTTGGGATACGTTGCGGCGCCCCCAAAATGTGTAGGAACGACAGCGCCCTGAGCCCTGTCGTACTATTAGCTAACGATAATTTGCCCCTATGCCGGGGTGATGAGGACCCATGACCACACCGGTGGCCGAAAAACCGATCTTCCAAGTGCCTAGTACGGCTCACGTAACGGCGTCGCTGCACGCTTTGACCGATGCTCAGCGCGATGAGTTGGTGCGCCGCATCAAGCGGCTGTTGATCGAGCGCAACGCAGTGCTTGTGGCCCATTACTACGTGGATGAATCCTTGCAGCGTCTGGCGGACGAGACCGGCGGTTGTGTGGCGGACTCTCTGGAAATGGCACGCTTCGGCAAGGAGCACCCGGCCGAGACGCTTGTGGTCGCCGGGGTGCGCTTCATGGGCGAGACGGCCAAGATTCTGAGCCCGGAGAAGCGCGTGCTGATGCCCACGCTGGAGGCCGAGTGCTCGCTGGATCTCGGCTGCCCGGCCGAGGAATTCGCGAAGTTTCGTGCCCAGTACCCGGACCACACGGTGGTGGTGTATTCCAACACCTCGGTGGACGTAAAGGCGCAGGCCGACTACGTCGTCACCTCCAGCATCGCCGTGCCGCTGGTCGAGCACCTGCGCGACCAGGGCAAGAAGGTCCTGTGGGCGCCGGACAAGCACCTGGGTGACTACATCCGCCGCACTACCGGCGCCGACATGGTGCTGTGGGACGGCTCCTGCGTGGTGCACGACGAATTTCGATCCTGGGCGCTGGAGGAATTGCGCGATCGCCATCCGGGCGCAGCCGTGCTGGTGCATCCGGAGTCGCCACGCGAGGTGATCCATCTGGCCGATGTGGTGGGTTCCACCAGCCAGTTGATCGCGGCGGTGAAGGATCGACCGGAGCAGGAATTCATCGTTGCGACTGACAAGGGCATCTTTTACAAGATGCAGCAGGCGGCTCCGGACAAGACATTGATTGAGGCCCCCACCGGTGGCCATAGCGCGACCTGTACCAGCTGCGCGCATTGCCCGTGGATGGCCATGAACGATCTGGTCGCCCTGGCCGAAACGCTGGAAGACACCGGGGAGCCGGCGAAGAATGAGATCTTCGTCGACGAGGCCGCGCGCCAGAAGGCCCTGGTGGCCACGCAGCGCATGCTCGACTTCGCGGCTGAACACCGCAAGGCGACCGCAGGCGACGCCTGAGCGACGTCCCCGTAGGACCTGCTTGCAGGCGAAGCCCTGCCGGAGTCGGGCGTGGGCAGGGGCTTCGCCTGCAAGCAGGCTCCTACGGTGGGGTGGAGGCTCCTGAGAGGTTAGCGGTCGTTGAGCCAGGCGGCCCATTGGGAGTGGGTGGAGACGTCCACGCCGTCGGCCTTCGCGGCCTGTTGCAGGTGGGTTTGCAGGTCGGCCATCAGTTCGGAATCCATCAGCTCGGGCTCCAGGGTGAGCTGCGCGTGCAGCGTGCTGTAGACGAGCTTGAGTTCATTCGCGGGATACTGCGACCAGTCGAGGTGGGCCATGGTGTCCGTTCTCCGAGATCGGGATATGCGTTACAGCCTGCGGCCTGTGGTGGCGCGGCGACAAATGGGCTTGTGGAGCGTCGGAGATGTTTAAGCGCCGCGCACGCCTTTTGGTGGCGTCCGAGCGTCCGGATACTCGCGCCGCGCGCGTCGCCGAGCTGGCCTCTGCGGATGAATTCGAGGATTGGATTGAGGTGCGTCCCGGACGTGCCATGGATGGGGTGACGGAGGACGATCTGGCATGGGCCGACCTCTTGGTGGCCGTCGACGAGGCGGCGGCCCGCCGCATGCCTGCAGCGCGTCCGGCGACCTGTCGTCCGAAGTACTGGCGATTGCCTGCCGAGACCGGGGCCGACTTCGATCTGCAGACCCTTGAGGCCCTGCGCTGCATGGTGGGGGGGATGCGCATGCTTGCGCGTGTGGATGCGGCCGGTGATCGTGCCGATGAAGAGACCGATGATGCGTAACGGTTTGCGCGTAGTCGACGCGTAGTCCCGTTAACAGCGGATGGGGTTGGCCGGAGAGATCGCCGCGGCGCTGCGCGCCTCGCAATGACGGATTAAAAAGTCCGTCACTGCGAGGTCCCTCGGGGCCGCGGCAGTCGTGTTCATCGGCCACCTGATTCGATCCCGTGGTGCCAGCCACCGATGCGATCGCCACGGCGCACTGTGCCTCGCGACGACGCGGGCCTGTGTCGGGCGCTGTGCTCTATTCCGGCGTGTAGGGCGTGGGCGCGCGGGCGTGTAGTTTGGCCAGGTGATCTTCGTAGAGCCGCCAGATGCGTGGGGCGCGCCCGGGTTGGTTCCGACCGATCGCCACGGCGCTGCGCGCCTCGCGATGACGATGCTTCTCGCAGTCCGCGTCATGGCGAGGCCCCGTCAGGGCCGCGGCCATCTCCGGACGCAACCGCTGAGGGTTGCGTGGCTCCGCGTCGGGGCTGTCCACACTGCGGCATGTCACGCGATGACGAGCCCAGTTTCCCTGTTGGTGTGTACGCGGGGTGGGACGCCGATCCGTCCCGGGTCCCACAGGCCCCTAGTCGGGGGTGTAGGGCGTCGGAGCGCGGGCGTGTAGTTTGGCCAGGTGATCTTCGTAGAGTCGCCAGATGCGTGGGGCGATGGCGCCGCGCGAGCCGGGGTAGGTGAGGCGGTCGGGGTTGAAGCTGACCAGGCGTTCGATCTCGGTGCAGCGCAGTTCCTCGCTGATCACGTTAAAGATCAGGATCTGGCTGCCCTGGTCGGCGATCGGCAGCAGGGTGCCAATGATGCCGGTGTCGTTCAGGCCGGGTTCGCCCCGGGCATCGCCAATCTCGGCGGGCGGTCGTACCAGTGTGCCGAGTAATTCCTGAAAGGCCTGGTCGCAGGCGTAGCAGATTTCCGGCGCGCGTAGCCCCTGCACGCGTTCGCAGGCCTGGCGGACCGTGGTATCGGGCAGCGCCATGCGCTCCAATGGAATCGGGATGCGGTTGGATTCGCCGTTCGGCAACAGGCGGGGCACCGACTCCTGGCAGGATGGGCAGCGCCAGGTGGCGACGCGGGGGCCGTCGATTACGTTGCTGGGAGGCATCTGGCGACCATCATCCGGGGGTTCGGTGCGGCAGGTGGCGCGCGGTAGCGAACGCCTGGGTTGTTGGCTGATGAGGGCGGGGCCATTCGCGGGCAGGCCCGCTCCCACAGGGGCGGGCCCACCGGTCCAGCCCCTTGGGTCGTCCTCGTTTCAAGCGGGGCGTCCTGTTCAGCCGAAGTAGTCGGGTTCGTTGCCGGGGCGCCACTTGATGTTGCAGCCCAAGCTTGGGTGCTGCGGCTCGGGAGCGGCTTGGCCAGCGAGCAGGGCGTCGCTGGCGGCGCGCAGGTCACGGCCGGTCACGGGCTTGTCGGAGCCGGGACGGGTCTCGTCGAACTGGCCGCGATAAAAGAGCTTGCGATCGGCGTCAAACAGGTACAGGTCCGGGGTGCAGGCCGCATGATAGGCCTTGGCGACGGACTGGTCCTCGTCCAGGCAATAGGGGAAGTGGTAGCCGAAGCGGCGGGCGTCGTCCTTCATCTTGTCCGGGGCGTCGTCCGGCACGGCCTGGATGTCGTTGGAGTTGATCGCGATCACCGCAATGCCTTTGTTCGAGTATTCACGACCATAGCGCGCGAACTCATGACGGATCAGTTGTACGAACGGGCAGTGATTGCAGATGAAGGCGATCATGTAGCCTTTCGCATCGGGGAAGCTGTCGAGACTGATGGTCTCGCCGGAGACGACATCCGGCAGGGAGAAGTTCGGCGCTTCGGTGCCGAGTTCGATCATCTGCGAGGGGGTACGGGCCATGACTGCTCCAGTTGAAGGATTTGCGACAATTATACGGCTTCGGTCGGGGGTGCTTGAAACCTTCCGGCCGCGCCAGCAGGCTTTTCAATAATACCCGAGTAATGGAGTAAGGAATATGGGCTGGGTGACCGGTGTCGTACAGGAGCGTAAGCAGTGGACGGATCGGCTGTTCTCGCTGCGCGTGGATGCCGAGGTCGAACCGTTCAAGGCGGGGCAGTTCAACCGCCTGCGCCTGGAGATTGACGGCGAACCCGTGGCCCGTCCGTATTCTTACGTGAACGCGCCGGGTGAAAGCCCGCTGGATTTCTATCTGATCACGGTGCCGGATGGCCCGCTGTCCAACCGGTTGGTACAACTCGAACCGGGGGACACGGTCGAGCTGATGCCGCGCGCCAACGGGTTTTTCACCCTGGATGAATTGCCCGACAGCCGTGACCTGTGGCTGCTGTCCACTGGGACCGCTCTGGGGCCCTTCCTGTCCATACTGAAGACTGAAGCCCCCTGGCAGCGTTTCGAGAACATCCGCTTGATCCACGCCGTGCGTCAGGTCGAAGAACTCACCTACCAGGACACCATCCAGCAGTTCCAGGAACGCGACGACAAGCAGTTCCAGTACATCCCGTTCGTCAGCCGCGAACCGTTTCCCGGTGGGCTGGAGGGGCGTGTGCCGGGTGCGATCGCTGAAGGGCGCCTGGAACACCATGCGGGGCTGAAGATTACGCCGGAACACTCCCAGGTCATGCTGTGTGGCAACCCGGACATGGTGAAGGATACCTCCGCCATGCTCCGCGAGCGTGGGTTGGAGAAGAACCGCCGCCGCAAGCCGGGGCACATCACTACCGAGAACTACTGGTAGGCCCCGGAATATGCAGGAGCCTGCAAGCAGGCTCCCACGGGGCTCCTTCCGTGCCGGGTCTAGTCCAGCAGGTTAGTGGCCCAGGCGTGGATCAGGCCGGCGACGTAGCGGGTGTGTTCGGGGCGCGAGAGCAGGTGGTCGGTCTGGTGCAGGGCGACGAAGCTCTTGGGGTGTTGGGCCTGCTGGAAGATCTTGCGGGCATGGTCGACGCTGACCACCGTGTCGCCTGGAGCATGCAGTAGCAGGAGTGGCTGTTCGAGGGTCTCTAGCGCGGTATCCAGCGTGGGCTCCTCAATCGAATCAATGAAGGCGCGTCCAATCTCGACCGGGCGCCCGCCGATCGTGATGCGGGCGGAACCCTCGCGGCGGATCTCCTCTGCGGTATCGCCGAACAGGTGGGCCACATGGCCGGGGCGGCTGGGGGCGGCGATGGTGACGATCCCGTCCAGCGTCTCGCGTTGCGCTCCCACATAGATCGCCATGGCGCCGCCGAAGCTGTGTCCAATCAGCAGGTTGGTGTGCTGCCCCGTGTAGGTCTCCAGGGCCTCGATTGCGGAGTGGAGGTCTTCGCAATACGTCTCCAACGTGCTATCGCGGAATTCCCCTTCCGAGTCGCCCAGCCCCATGAAGTCGAACCGCAGGGTGGCGATGCCTTCCTCGGCGAGGGCGCGCGCCAGACGCACAGTAGCCGGGAAGTCCTTGGAGCAGGCGAAACAGTGGGCGATACAGGCCTGCCCGCGAACCGCGTCCCCCTCGGGTGCGACCAACACGCCACCCAGGCGGATGCCCCGCGGGGTTCGTATGGTCAGTGGCGTATTGTGGATTGCCATTGGGTGGGCTCCGGATGAATGAGGGCTGGCTATGGTCCCGCCGGGGACGGTCTGCGATCATACGGGTTTGACGATCCGAATGGCCACGCGGGGTGTCTCCCGGAGCACGGCCACCACTTCATGGAACCACTGGGGGCCGGCTTGGAAACCGAGAGTCAGATTCGCGCACGCCTGGCCGAGCTGGAGGCCGAACATCGGGCCCTGGACTCTGCCATCGCCGTGATGCACGAGCAGCCCTCGCCGGATGTGTTCGCCATCCAGCGCCTGAAGAAGCGCAAGCTCCAGCTGAAGGACTCCATTCAGCGCCTGCGCAGCCGCCTGATCCCCGACCTCAATGCCTGACCCGGGGTATCCACCACGAAGCTCACGAAGGCACGAAGAAGGTCAAGTGCGTTCGTTCGCACCACAGAGGGCACGGAGAAAAACCAAGAATGGCGTTAGATGAGGGCGAGACCGCGTTCTCGCCGCGAATCGCATCGGTTACCGAAATACCATACCCCTCCAGCTCCAGTACGTTCCTCATGACGTCACGCGCTCGACTGGCCCTGCACTGCCTCAAGCCTTGTCTTTCTTCGTGCGCTCTGTGTCCTCCGTGGTGAGCAAAAAAAACGGCGCCCGGAGGCGCCGTTTGGTGTGGCTCCGTGTTGGAGCGTTGGAGATTAGCCCCAGATGTCGCGGGTGATGCCGGCATACCAGGCGCGAGTGTAGTTGGCCTCGCGTTCCCGGAAGCTAGAGCTCGCACCCGATGGGCTGACCCCGCCGGATCCGTCGACCCCGGCCTGTGCTCCGTCCTTGTACTGGTAGACCGCGGCGACGCTGATGGCGTAGTCCGGCGTGACCAGGCTGTAGCAGGTGTTGGCGGACGACGGATTGATCGGCTCCTGCCCGGACAACTCGCGGACGATGGCCGCGGCCACGATCTTGCCCTGGTTGTTGGCCGAGTGGCCGGACTTCGGCATGGCGCCCGCCACACTGGCATCCCCCAGGACATAGATGTTGTCGTCCATCTCCGACTTGAAGGTCAGCTGATCGACCGGGACCCAGCCTTCATCGTTGGTGAGGCCCACGTCATGGGCGATCTGCCCAGCACGCTGGGCGGGGATGAAGTTGAGGACATCGGCGCGCACGCGTTCGAAGCCACTGTCGGCCCTGACGGTCATGTTGTCGACGTCGATTTCCTCGGCACGACCGCCGTCGGAACCGGCCCGCCATTCGATCATGTCGCCGTAATGCTCGTTCCAGCCTTCCTCGAACAGGCCCTGTTTGGAGAAGCCATCCTTCGGGTCCAGGATGATGATCTTGGAGCGCGGCTTCTCTTGCTTGAAGTAGTGCGCGACCAGCGAGACGCGCTCGTACGGCCCTGGCGGGCAGCGGAACGGGTTCGGCGGAGCCACCATGACGAACACGCCGCCGTTCGGCATGTCCTGCAGTTGCGAGCGTAGCAGCTCGGTCTGCGAGCCCGCCTTCCAGGCGTGCGGGATTCGCTCGGCGTCGGACTCCGAGATTCCGGGCATGTCGTCGTACTTGAAGTCGATACCCGGGGACATCACGAGCTTGTCGTAGCTGATGCTGTCGCCACCGGATAGGCGCACACTGCGGGCATCGGCGTCCACCGCCGTAACGCGATCTTCGACGATTTCGATGTCGTAGTCGTCGCGCAGGTTGTCGTAGCTCTGGGCAATGAAGTCCATGTTGGCGAAACCGCCGATCACCCAGTTACTGCCGTAACACGTGTAATAGGTGGCATTCGGCTCGATCAGCGTCACCCGAAGGTTGGGCGAGAACTGTTTGAGGTACTTCGCCGTGGTGGCCCCTCCGGAGCCACCTCCGACGACCACTACGTGGGCGCGATCGGCACCGCGCGTACCGTTGGCTGCGCAGCCGATACCGGCAAAGGCGGCGGCGCTGGTAACGCCCGCGACCTTCAGGAAATTGCGTCGTGTAAAGTCATGCATGATGTGAATCCCCCTGATCAGAAGCGGCTGAAGTAGCCGGCCATCGCTTCAATTTCCTCGTCGGAATAGCCCTTGGCGTGACGATCCATGATCGTCGCGTCGCGGTCTCCGTCGCGGAATGCCTTCATCTGGCTTTCGATGACACCAGCGGGAATGCGGGCCAGATCAGGAACGCCTTCCTCGGCGCCGGCCGCGTTGTGGCAGGCTTTACAGGAGGCGGCCATCAACTGACCTCGGGTGATTTCGTCGTCGGCGAAGGCCTGGGTAGCAGTACCCGCCATCGCCAGAGAGGCGGCAAGCCCCACCAGGTACAAATGCGATTTCTTCATTGCAACGGACTCCTCCGTTAGAAGTGGCTTTTTGTGACCGACAGCTGTGGAGTACTGCCTTCATCCTTTGGCCCGGTGTTGAGATCCGGGTTGTGTTTGCGCCAACGGGTTCAAGCCCGATAGTTGCGCCTGATCGCATAAACCAACGATCATGGATCTCGTATAGCACAGAGAAAGCGCCTTTTCGATACATTGAAAAGGTATCTGTCACCAGGAGGAGCACCATGACAGGAGAGCGACGACGTCATCCACGGATTCCGATGACCGTCGAGGTGGTGGCCGAGTGCGAGACCGGGGACAAGGTGACCCTGACCACCAACGACATCTCAGGTGGGGGTGCGTTTCTGGAATGGGACGACCCGGAAAACACCTGCGTAGGCCACTTGATGAAGCTGGCCTCGGACGACGAGTTGATGCTGCAGGTGTTCGGCGTGCTCGGAGATGGTGGCGAGGCACCACGAGTGAAGGCCCAGGTGGTGCGGGTCATGGACGGCGGTATTGCCGTGCGCTTTGATCCCGAAGAGCTGGGATAACGCGTTTACATCGGCGCCTCCTCAGGTTTCGCGTTCGATCTGTTCGAGACCCGCGGCCCACTCATCGGCGATCAGCGGGTTTGTCAGCAACCAGTGCACGGTGTCCGCGCTCCAATCGTCCTGTGCGTCCTGTAGGGCGGTATCCCAATCCGTGACGCTGTAATCGCCGCGCCCGATCGAACTGAGGGCCTGCAACTCGGCCTGTTGTTCGGGCCCCAGGTCGCGCAGCGTGCCCTCCAGTTCTTGCAAGGTCAGGTCGCTGGAGTGGTCGGCAAGAATCTGCATTGCCCAGTCGTCGTCGCTGCCTTCGGGCCCGGTGTCGGGAAACACCACATCCTCCTTGGCATGGAATTCCCGTGCGGCCTGAATCAGTCGCTCCAGTGTCTCGCCAGTGATGCCCAGTGAGACTGCCACGGTGGCCGTCTAGTGAGCTGGAGTCCGCTCCTGGGCGAGAACCCAGGGGGCGGCGACAATAGCGGTGAAGATCGGGTCGTTGGCGGCCCAGCGTCGGGCATCGTCATCCGATGCGCGTGCAACCTGGTCCTTGGCCAGCCACTCACTCACCTGGTGAGTTGCATCGTCGCGGAATGCGCGGGCGACTTCGATTAGGTCCAGCTCCGGCGCAACGCGGATGACCACACCGCGGGCGAAATGGGGCATCAATTCCTTCCAGGGCAGGGGGCCGGCCTCTTCTTCAATCGGGATCTCGGGTTGTTCGGCGGGGGCGTCTTGCATGACGGTTCCAGTCGGTTTCAGATATTGTTCAGGCTAGGCCGATACCCTTGGTTCTTCAACATCTGCCGCCCCTGAACGCCCGGAGAATTAACCGATATGCGACCGATGCCGGATCTGCAGCTCGGATACCGCGGGCGAGGCCTGACACGGCCCCGCGTGGGGTGCGCGCTCGTACTGACGACGCTCCTGTGTGTAGCGCTCCCGGCACAAGGGCAGTTCAACACCGAGGATCCCGAGGCCGCCGTCTGGGACCTCGACGAGGCGGTCGCCCAGATTGAAGCCCATTATCCAGGACGGGTTCTACAAGCACGCGAAGATGTCGGCCAATACGGCGCTCGCCTGTTTGTGATCCGGATTCTGACCAACGACCAGCAGGTGCGGACCCTCCGGATCGAGGAAGGCACCGAAGTGGAGCTCCCGGAATGAATCTGCGCGTGGTATTGATCGAGGACGATGTCGCACTGCGCAACCAGATTGCCGATGAGCTGGATCGCAGCGGCTGCCGCGTCGATACCGCGTCCGACGGCGAGACGGGGCTCTACCTGCTCACCGAATACAACTGCGATATCGCGGTGGTGGACCTGGGCCTTCCAGGGATGGATGGGTTGGACGTCATCCGCAAGGCACGCGAGTCGAAGCCGCGCCTGCCCATCCTGATTCTCACCGCTCGCGATCGCTGGCAGGACAAGGTCGAGGGTCTGGAGGCCGGGGGTGACGACTATCTAGCCAAGCCCTTCCATATTCAGGAGCTTCTCGCGCGTCTGCGGGCCCTGGCACGGCGCAGCCTGCAGTCCGGTCAGGAGCGCTTGCAGTTTGGCCCGCTGGTGATCGATACCGCGAGCGACGAGGTCTGGCTGAACGGCGAGCCGGTGACCCTGACGACCTTTGAATACCGGTTGTTGATGACGCTGGTACGCCAGCCGGGCCGGGTGCTCAGCAAGGATGCGCTGGCGGACTACCTCTATGACCACGACGAAGATCGCGAGAGCAACGTGATCGAGGTCCTGATCGGGCGCCTGCGCCGTAAGTTGGATGCCGATGGCAGCCTGGGCCTGATCGAAACCCTGCGCGGACGTGGATACCGCTTCGCCCGCGAGCCTGACGCCGCCCCGGAAAACGAGCCGGATACCACCCGATGACCCGCCGCGAGGCCGCCCGGTCCGCATGACAGCGGCCCTGCGCAAGCTGCGTGGCAGTCTGGTCCTGCGCCTCGCGGGGGTCACGGTCGTTACCGTTCTGATCTTCTCCCTGCTGACGGCCTGGGTGCTAGAGGCGGCCTTTCGCGACAATGCGGCCGATGCGGTCGAGACCCGCCTGGAGGCCCAGGTCCTGCTGTTGATGGGGCTGGCCGAGGTGATCGGCCCGGCCGATGTGCGCGTGCCCGAGATGCTCCCCGAGAGCCGGCTGCAATTGCCGGTCAGCGGTCTCTATGCACGCATCCTGGGTGAGGATGGCCAGACGCTGTGGCGCTCCCCTTCGGCTGTTGGAGTCTCGCTGCGGGACTGGTCGGAGGACGAATACTTCAGTTTCAGCCTGCCGGTGCAGTGGGAGCTGGAAGGCGACCAGGTCGGCCTGACCTTCCAGATGCTGGAGGATCGGGAAGCCTTCAGCGAGCAGGTGGAGCAGTACCGTACCAGTCTCTGGCAGGGGCTGATGACCATGACCATCTCCATGATCATCGTACTTTCCCTGGCGCTGTGGTTCTGGGGGCTGCGCCCACTGCGACAGGTTCGCAGCGACCTGGATGCGTTGCGCCATGGTGACCACGCGCGCCTGGAAGGGCATTACCCCACCGAAGTTCGGGCACTGACGGGCAGTATCAATGATCTGGTGGAGTTCGAGCGGGCGCGCCTGGCGCGTCAGCAGAACGCGCTGGCGGATCTGGCCCACAGTCTAAAGACGCCGATCTCGGCACTGCGTTTGAACCTGGAGGGCGCACGCCCGGATAACGAAGACATGTGTCGTCAGGTGGATCGGCTGCAGGCGATTGTCCAGCACCAACTCAATCATGCGCAGCGCCTGGGGCCGGCACCGTTCCAGGCTCCCGAGCCGCTGGCGCCCATTATCGAACGCACCGGCCAGGCGCTGGGCCGATTGGCGAATCAGGAAGGCGTGGAGATCGAGACCGACCTGACCCCCGGTTGTGCGCTGCGTATGGACAGTGGTGCGATCTTCGAGCTACTGGGTAACACCCTGGATAATGCCATTCGCCATGCCACCACTCGGGTGCGGATCACCACCCGCTGCAAGCCCGGCGAGGTGATGCTGATCATCGACGACGATGGTCCTGGTATCCCGCCAGTCGATCGAGCACGAGTCCTGGAACGGGGTACAAGGGCAGACACCCGCGGTGGGCAGGACGAGGGTGCCACCGAGGGCCAGGGTCTGGGTCTCAATATTATTCATACCCTGGTCACAGACCATGGTGGGGCATTGTTCATTGAGCAGGCCCCGGAACTCCATGGCGCCCGTATTCGGATGGTGTTCGCGGCTTCGTGACGACCGGGTGATAGGGCTCTTCACCACGGAGCACACGGAGGTCACGGAGAAAGGCCGATCAAGAGGTTGGTCACAGGGAGACGGGAAGCGCGTGCAGGTTCTGGATGAGCATGAGGAAGGCATGGGCTCACGCCGGCCGTAGCGTAGCGAAATGCATCGACCCGGGCATTCCTTACGCTTAGCCGTTCGAGATCAGAGCGTAAGGCCGTCCAGCGGCAGGGCCGGGTCTTCGCCCAGTACGCTGGCGCGTACCAGCGCTGCGGCGCCGCAGGCGAAGGTCCAACCGAGGTGGCCGGAACCGGTGTTGAGGTAAAGGCCTGGTACCTGGGTGGCTCCGAGGATCGGGGTGCCGCGGGCGCTCATCGGGCGCAGGCCGGTCCATGGGGCCATGGTCTCGGCATCCATCTGCTCGGGCAGGCCGACCAGGGTGCGCCGGCAGTGGTCCAGCACGCTGGCGGCGCGTTGCGGGTTCAGGTGGCGATCACGCCCGGCAAATTCGGCGGTGCCGGCCAGGCGCAGGCGATTGCCCAGCGGGGTCATCACGACCTTGTTGGCGTCGTCGATCAACGGCAGGTTGAGCCGCGAGTCGGCCTCCATCGGCAGGGTCAGCGAATAGCCTTTCACCGGCGCTACGGGTAGCCGGATGCCCAGCGGGCGCAGCAGGTCGGGCGCGTGGTAGCCGTTGGCAACTACACAGGCATCTGCAGCGATTGGCCCTGCCGAGGTCTCCAGCGCATCAAGGCGTCCCTGGAAGGTTCGCAGGCGTCGTACCCCGATGCCCGGGTAATAGGTCAGCCCCCGGCGCCGGGTGATGGCCAGTAGGCCGGTGGTGAACCGGGCGGCATCACCGATGGCGTCATCCGGGAAATACAGCCCGCCGCACAGCCGGTCGCGCACGGGTGCGAGTGCCGGCTCTTCGCTGATGATGCGTTCTACGTCCCAGTCCTCGAAGCGTACGCCGACGTCCATCATGCCCTCGCTGGCGGCTCGGTTGCGCGCCTGACTGGCCGGGTCCTGGAACAGTTTGAGAATGCCGCAGCGGCGAAAGCCGAAGTTCAGCCCCTCGGGGTCCAGCTCGCGCTGCAGGCGGTCGATCTCCTGCAGGGAGAAGGTCGCGAGGCGGGCATTCAGCCGGGTGTGTTCCTCGAAGGTGCTACGGCGGCTGTTCCAGAGAAAGCGCAGCCCCCAGCCGACCAGGCCCGGCATCGCGCGCGGTCGCACCAGCAGCGGCGAGTCGGCGCGGCCCAGGTAGCGCAACAGGTCGAGACCCACGCCCGGAGTATTCCACGGTTCGGCGTGGCTGGCGTGTAGCATGCCGCCATTGGCAAAGCTGGCCCCGCTGGCCGGCTCCGCGCTGGCGTCCAGCAATACCACCTCGGCTCCGGCCTCCTGCAGGTACCAGGCTGTGGTGACGCCGATGACCCCGGCGCCAATCACCGCTACGCGCATCCCTCGATCCTTTTATCGTGGTGGCTCATGTGCCACTGGCCAGTCGTTGGATCAGTGTCGCGTATTCGCGTTCCAGGCGTTTGGGCGACACCTTCTCGCGGGTGCCCAGCTCCTGGGCGAACTGCGAGACGCGAAACTCCTCGATGCGGTAGCGAAAGGCCAGCACGTCGGGGTGGTCCGGCGCGCGCGCGATCAGTTCCTGTGCCTGCTGCCACAGTGGCTCGACTGCCACACGTCGGGCGCGGTCCTTGTCCGGGGCCTGGGTCAGGCGTTCCAGACGCTTGTCGATCGCCTGCAGGTAGCGCGGCAGCTCGGGCAGCACGGCGTGCGGGGTGCGCAGCAGGAAATCGGCCGGGACCAGGGCGTCGAGCTGCTCGCGGATGTCGCGTGCGGCCTCGATCCAGGACAGCGGCAGATCCCCCTGCAGCCGGGTGCGCAGGTCGTGCCAGTGGCGCAGGATCTCGGCGGCCAGGCGCGAGAGTTCCATCACCGTCGGCGACAACTCGGGCAGGCTGGCCTCCAGGCGCTCTTGAAAGTTCTCGGCCTCGCGTGGCCACGGCTCGGCCAGGAACACGCGGTCGGCCGCGGCCTCCAGGATCTGGTCGCGCAGGGCCTCGCAGCTGCCGAGTGTCGAGTAGTTCAGGCAGGCGCGTTCGATCTCCGGGAGCTGGCGGCGCAGATCGCGGGCGGTCTTGCGCGCGCCCAGCAGGAACAGCCGGCGCAGCCCCGCGCGGTGGGCGCGCGCGGCCCGCGCCGGGTCCGGTTCCAGCTCCAGCGAGACGGCGTCACCGCGATCGACCAGAATCGGGAAGGCGCGCAGCTGCGCCCCTTGGTGATCGAATTCGACGCTCTCCGGCAGCGCGCCGAAGTCCCATTCGGTGATCCCCTCGCGGGTGATCTCGTCCGGGCGGCTGGCGTCGAAATGGGCCTCGGCGCTGTCGCCCAGCCGGCGCTTCAGCGCGGCCAGGTCGCGGCCGCTGGCCTGCTCGCTGCCTTCCGGGTCGAGGATGCGGAAGCGCATCACCAGGTGTGGCTCCAGGTTCTCCGGGCGCCAGGCATCCAGCGGAATCTCGGTGCCGGTCATCGCGCGCAGGGCCTCGGCCAGCGCCGGGGTCAGCGGGCCCTGGCGGTGTTCGATGCGCGCGAGCGCGGCCTGCGCGAAATCCGGCGCGGGCACGAACTGGCGGCGCAGGCCCTTGGGCAGGCTCTTCAATAGGCCGGTCACGCGCTCCTCCAGCAGCCCCGGTACCAGCCAGTCGCCCAGCCAGTCGGGTACCGCATTCAGCGCCGCGATCGGGATGGTCACGGTCACGCCGTCGTCCGGCTGGCCCGGTTCGAAGCGGTAGGCCAGCGGCAGGCGCAGGCCCTCGAGCTCCAGGTGATCGGGGTAGGCCCCTTGCGGGAGTGCGGTGTCCGGCTCGTTCAGCAGCTCCGCGCGGTCGATCCGCAGGGCGTCGGGGTCCCGCTTCTCGGCCTTGCGCGCCCAGGTCTCGAAGCTCGTGCCGTCAGTGATCTCCGCCGGCAGGCGGGCGTCATAGAAGTCGAACAGCCGATCCTCTTCCACCAGCAGGTCGCGTCGGCGCCCGCGCGCCTCCTGCTCGGCGATCTCGGCCACCGCTTCGCGGTTGGCCTGCACCCCCTTGGAGCGGGTGCGCAGCTCGCCGCCGACCAGGCCCTCGCGGATCAGGATGCGCCGCGCTTCGGCCGGGTCGTGTCTTGCGAAGTCCACCGGCTTTTTCGGGGCGACGACCAGGCCGTACAGGGTGATACGGTCGAAGGCCCCGACGCGTCCGCTGCGGCGCTGGAAGTGCGGCTCGAAGATATGGTGCTTGAGCAGGTGCGCCGCCGCGGCCAGGATCCAGTCGGGCTCGATGCGGGCATTGTCGCGGGCGTAGACGCGGGTGGTCTCGGCGATCTCCGCGCTCATCACCCAGGCCGGTTTCTTTTTCGCCAGGACCGAGCCGGGATGGATCTGGAAGCGGCGGTTGCGCGCGCCGAGGTAGTCGCCGCGCTCGGTCTTCTGCCCGATCTGGCTGATCAGCCCGGTCAGCAGTGCGCGGTGCACGGGCTCGGCGTCGGCCGGTTGGTGGTTCGGCTTCAGGTCCATCTCGCGGGCCTGGCGCAGCAGCTGCACGCGCAACTCCTGCCACTCGCGCACGCGCAGGAAGTTCAGGAAGTGCTCGCGGCACCAGCGTTTCAGCGCATTCGAGCCGAGGTCCTCGCGCGCGGTGTGCCAGGCCTCCCACAGCCGCAGCATGCCCATGAAGTCGGAGCCCTCGACCTGAAACTCCCGATGGGCCTGGTCCGCCGCTTGCGTGGCCTCGGCCGGGCGTTCGCGCGGGTCCTGCAGCGACAGGAAGGCGGCGATGGTCGCGGTCTCGGTTACGCAGCCGTGATCGGCCCCGGCCAGCAGCATCGCGCCGTGGCGCGGGTCGATGGGCATGCGCGCCAACTGGCGGCCGCGCGGGGTGATGCGGCCGCGGGCATCCACCGCGCCCAGCTCCTCCAGCAGGCGGTAGCCGTCCTTGACCAGACGCGGGTCGGGTGGGTCCACGAACGGGAACTGGCGCGGCTGGCCCAGTTTCAGCGCGGCCATCTGCAGGATCACCGAGGCGAGGTTGGAGCGCTGGATCTCCGGGTCGGTGAACGGCGGGCGCAGGTTGTAGTCGTCCTCCGCGAACAGGCGGATGCAGATGCCGGGGCCCAGTCGTCCGCAGCGCCCGGCGCGCTGGTCGCAGGCGGCCTGCGAGATCGGCTCCAGGCTCAGGCGCTGGACCCGCGAGCGCCAGGAGTAGCGCGAGACGCGGGCCAGCCCCGAGTCGATCACGAAGCGGATGCCGGGGACGGTCAGCGCGGTCTCGGCGACATTGGTGGCCAGCACGATGCGCCGGCCCGCGTGCGACTGGAACACCCGCGACTGCTCGCGGGCGGACAGGCGTGCGTACAGCGCCAGGACCTCGGTATCCGCGCGCACCTGCCCGCGCAGGGCCTTGTGGGCGTCGCGGATCTCGCGCTCGCCGGGCAGGAACACCAGGATGTCGCCGGGCCCGGCGCGCTCACATTCGGCCACCGCGTCGCGGATGCCGTCGAACAGGTCGCGTTCGCCGCGGCCGGCGTCTTCCTCGTCGGCCGCGTCTTCCGGCTCGATCGGGCGGTAGCGCAGCTCCACCGGGTAGGTGCGTCCGGCCACGGTCAGGATCGGGGCGTCGTCGAAGAACGCGGACAGCCGCTCCGGGTCCAGCGTGGCGGAGGTGATGATGATGCGCAGCTCCGGGCGCTTCTTCGACAGGCGCTTGAGCACGCCCATCAGGAAGTCGATGTTCAGGCTGCGCTCGTGGGCCTCGTCGACGATCAGGGTGTCGTAGGCACGCAGCTCCGGGTCATGCGCCAGCTCCGCCAGCAGCATGCCGTCGGTCATCAGCTTGACCCAGTTGTTCGGCCCGGTCTGGTCGGAAAAGCGCACCTTGAAGCCGACGGTGGAGGTCGCATCACCCCCGAGCGTGGTGCCCAGTTCCTCGGCGATGCGGCTGGCGACGGAGCGTGCGGCGATGCGGCGCGGCTGGGTGTGGCCGATCAGTCCGGCCTCCCCGCGCCCGGCTTCCAGGCATAGTTTTGGCAATTGGGTGGTCTTGCCGGAGCCGGTCTCTCCGCACAGCACCAGCACCCGATGTTCGCGAATGGCCGCAACGATCCGTTCGCGCTCGGCGTGGATCGGCAGGTCGCCAGCGTAGATGGGGTGCGGGCGCAGACGGGCGCGCTCGTCGCTGCCTACCTGGGGGTTGGCTCCCTCGGTGGTGGCCAGGCGTTCGGTGAGGGTGCGGGCCATGCGGTCGCACGGCTGCCCGCGCTTCTGGCGCTGGCGGGCTCGGCGCAGCAGGTCTGCGAGATCCTTGCGTTCGCGGCCGGCGGGCAGCGCCTCGATGCGGGCCGCGAGGGCGTCCAGATCCGGGGCGGGGGCCGGGTTCACGATCAACCCTGGTAGCGCAGACGCAGGGCCTCGATGTTCTCCGTGCGCAGCCGCTCCAGTGCCTGGCGTACGCGCTCCTCGTCACTGAACGGGCCGAGGTAGACGCGATACCAGGTCTCGCCCTGGATCTCGACCTCGTGCACCTGCGGGTCCAGGCCGATCAGGGTCAGGCGAGCCTTCATCTCGTCGGCCTGCTCGAATCGGCGGAACGATCCCGTCTGCAGTACCACCGGGTCGCCTTCGCTGGGCGATTCGGCGGGTGGCAGGGCAGGAGCGGCGGTGTCGCGTTCGGACTCCGGTACGCGAATCTCGTCCTCGGGCAGCAGCTCGTAGTAGCGGAAGCGGGGCTCGTCGTCCGAGGGCACCGTGTCGCGTTCCACCGGGGCGGGGACGGGTGCCATTGCGGCGGGCGTGTCGTCCGGGTCGCCAAACAACGCGCCGAGGTCGGGCGAACGGTCGGCCCCTTGCAGGTACAGGATGGCGGCAATCCCCAGCCCCAGACCCAGGCCGATCAGCATCCACACCCAGCCGGGTATCGGCCGGGAGGTCTTCCGCGGAGTGGGTTTGCGACGGGTCTTGCGCGCCTGGGCCATGGTTCTACATCCGTTCCGGGGCGGTGACGCCCAGCAGGCGCAGCCCGTTGCCCAGGACCTGCTTGATCCCGGTGATCAATGCCAGTCGGGCCGCGATGACCTCGGGGTCGTCGGCATTCAGGAACGGTACCGCGTTGTAATAGGTGTGGAAACCGGCGGCCAGATCGCGCAGGTACTGGGCGATCTGATGTGGCTCGCAGGCCTCGGCCGCTGCCGCGATCACTTCAGGGAAGCGGTCGAGGCGGTCCAGCAGGTCATCCTCTAGGGGTTCGGCCAGGCGGGTGCTGAGGCCTTCGGCCTCGGCGGTTGCCGGGGCGTGGCCGCGCTCGGCGGCAGTGCGCAGCACGCTCGCGATGCGCGCGTGGGCGTACTGGATGTAGTACATGGGGTTGTCATTGGACTGCGACTTGGCGAGATCCAGGTCGAAGTCCAGGTGCTGGTCGCAACGGCGCTGCACATAGAAGAAGCGCGCGGCATCCGACCCGACCTCGTCGCGCAGCTCGCGCAGGGTGACGAACTGCCCGGCGCGGGTGGACATCGGCAGGCGTTCGCCCCCGCGATAGAGGATCGCGAACTGCACCAGCAGCACGTCGAGGCGGTCGGCCTCCAGGCCCAGGGCCTGCAGGGCGGCGCGCACGCGCGGGACGTAGCCGTGGTGGTCGGCGCCCCAGATGTTGATCACGCGTTCGAAGCCGCGCTGGAACTTCTCGCGGTGGTAGGCGATGTCGGAGGCGAAGTAGGTGTAGTCGCCGTTCTCGCGGCGTACCACGCGGTCCTTGTCGTCGCCGTATTCGGTGGAGCGGAACCACAGCGCCCCGTCCTGCTCGTACAGGGCGCCACGGGTTTGCAGCTCGTCCACCGCGGCGTCGATCGCGCCGGAGTCGGCCAGGCTGCGCTCGGAGAACCAGCACTGGTATTCGACCCCGAACTCGCGCAGGTCGTCGCGGATGTCTTCGAGGATCGCGTTCAGGCCGCAGTCGAAGACGCTGCGGTAGAGGTCTTCTCCCAGCACCTCGCGGGCGCGGGCGATCACGGCGTCGATGAAGACTTCCTTGTCACCCCCGGCGGGCTCGTCCGCTGGCAGGTCGCGGGTGATGGCCTCGGCCGGATGCACGCCTTGCTCGCCGATCTGTGCGGTCAGGGTGTCGGCCACCGGGTAGATGTAGTCGCCCTGGTAGCCGTTGGCCGGGAACGGCACGTCCACGCCGTGGCGTTCCAGGTAACGCAGCCAGACGCTGGCGGCGAGGATGTTCATCTGCCGCCCGGCATCGTTCACGTAGTACTCGCGGGTGACATCGAAGCCGCAGAAATCCAGCAGGTCCGCGACCGTCGCCCCGAAGGCCGCGCCGCGGCCGTGGCCGACATGCAGCGGGCCGGTGGGGTTGGCGGAGACAAACTCGACCTGGATGGGTCGGCCACCGCCCACGCTGGAACGCCCGAAGTCGGCACTCTGGGTCGCGATGCGGCCGAGCACCAGCGCACGGGCATCCGCGGCCAGGCGGAAGTTGATGAACCCCGGCCCGGCGATCTCGGTGGCGGCGAGGCCGGGCACAGTTGGCATCGCCGCGCTAAGGGCCTCGGCCAGATCCCGCGGCTTTGATTTCGCCGGTCGCGCGAGCTGCATCGCCAGGTTGCTGGCAAAATCGCCGTGCTCGCGGTCGCGCGCGCGGGTGACCTGAACCTCGACGCCATGATCGGCGGGCACGCGGCCATCGGCTACCAGGGTCTCCAGGGCGGCCGCGAGGGCCTCGGTGAGGGTGTCTTTCAAGAGGGGCTCGTTCCGTCGTGTAAAAAGGGCCGCATTCTAACCCGTAAGTCCGGGGCGTGCCGCCCCTCGCGAGACTCAGGCGAGGGAGGCCGGGTCGATGTCGATCGCGATGCGGATACTGCGCGGAAGGTCGTCGGCCTGCCACGCATGGCGTGCCTGGTGCAGACCCTCGTGAAGCGGACCGCGGCGGGTGGACTGCAGCAGGATCTGTTCGCGGAAACGGCGATTGACGCGGTGGCGCGGCGCGGGGGCAGGACCCAGCACGCGGAGGCCATCGGTGGCCGCGTCGCGCAGGTGTGTGGCGATGCGCTCGGCATGGCGCCGGGAGGTGTCAGCATCGCCGGCCTCGACCCGTACCAGGGCCAGGTGGCCGTGCGGGGGCATCTCGGCGGCGGCGCGCTCCTCCAGCAGGGGCGCGACCATGGCCGGGTAGTCCTCGGCATCGAGGCCGCGGATCAAGGGGTGATCGGGGTGTCCGGTCTGCAGTAGCACGCGCCCGCCGCCGGAGCCGCGGCCCGCCCGCCCCGCGGCCTGGACGATCAGCTGCAGGGTGTTTTCGGTCGCTCGCAGATCGACGCTGAACAAGCCCTGGTCGACGTCGATCACGCCCACCAGACCCACCTGCGGGAAGTCGTGGCCCTTGGCCAGCATCTGGGTGCCGACCACGATGGCGGCGTCGAGCTGGCGGATGCGATCCAGGGCCTCCTCCAGCGCCCCCTTGTGGCGAATGCTGTCCCGGTCCAGTCGGATCAGTGGAGTCTCCGGGAAATGGCGGGCCAGGGCCAGTTCCAGACGCTGGGTGCCCAGGCCGCGCTGGGCCAGCGCTTCGCCGCATTCCGGGCAGCGCTGGGGGCGCGGCTCCTGGTGGCCGCAGAGGTGGCAGACGGCGCGTGGGTTGTGCGCATGGACGGTCAGGCGCGCATCGCAGTCGGGGCACTCGGCGACCCAGCCGCAGGCGTCGCAGGCCAGAACCCGGGCGAAGCCGCGGCGGTTGAGTAGCAGGAAGCATTGGTGGCCGGCCGCGAGGGTCTGCGTCATGGCGTCCAGCAGAGGGGCGGTCAGGCCTTCGTCCGGGGTGTGCACGCGGGTGTCGATGCTTTCGACCATGGGCGGGCGGGTGCCGTCGGGTCGGCTGGCCAAGCGGGCGTGGGCGTAGCGCCCGGTGGTGGCCGCGTACAGGGTCTCCAGGGTGGGAGTGGCGGAGCCGAGGACCACCGGGGCCTGTTCCAGCTGGCCGCGCTTGATGGCCAGATCGCGGGCGTTGTAGCGGAATCCGTCCTGTTGTTTGAAGGCGCTGTCATGCTCCTCGTCGACGATGATCAGGCCGAGGTCGGGCAGGGGCGTGAACAGCGCGGACCGGGTGCCGACCACAATGCGCCGCTGGCCTTGGCGCGCGGCCTCCCAGGCGCGCAGGCGTTCGCCTTCGGCCAGGCCCGAATGGAGCAGCGCCACCTGACCCGGAAAGCGCTGCTGGATGCGTGCACTCAGCTGTGGCGTCAGCGCGATCTCGGGGATCAGGAACAGAACCTGACGCCCCGTGGCGAGGACCTGCTCGGCCATCCGGAGATAGACCTCGGTCTTGCCGCTGCCGGTCACGCCTTCCAGTAGCAGTGGTGTCGCGGCGTCGAGACTCAGGGCGTCGACGGCCGCTTGTTGTTCCGCCGTCAGGGCGTGGTCGCTGGCGTTCGGTGGCGGTGGGTGTTGCGGGTCGGGTGTGATGCCTTCCAGCCAGTTGCGTTCGGCGAGCGCTCGCAGTTCCTTGGGCGTGAGCTGCAGGCCGGTGGCCGCGGCCAGGGTGGCGCGGTCCAGCGCCGGGGCAGCCTCCAGGCTGCGGAGGACCGATTGTTGGCGACGTCCACGTGCTGCGCCGCTGGATAGCGCATTGCGGCCCCCGGGTGTGAGTCGCCAAAGCGTGTCCGGGGTCAGGCTGGGGAGGGGGTCGCCGTGGCGTACGGCCGGTGGCAGGGCTCCGAGCAGGGCCTCCCCGAGCGGGTGGTGGTAATAGCGGGCCCCGAATGACAGGAGCTCGAGCAGATGGGGTCCAAGAAGCGGATGCGCCTCCGGCACATCGCGGATGGCGCGTAGCCGACTTTTCGGCACGTCGCTGGTCGTGGCTAGTTCCACCACCAGCCCGATCGTGGCGCCGCGTCCGAAGGGGACGCGCACCCTTTGTCCGGGCGCGAGCGATAGGTCCTCGGGGATGCGGTAGTCGAACAGCTGGTCCAGCGGGCGATCCAGCGCAATGCGGGCGATTCGGGGCGCGGCAGGCATGCGCACAGTCTACTGCGTTGGGTGCCATGGCGGGACAAGGGCCGTATCCGGGAGGCGCAGTGTGTTATCCACAAAAGCTGTGGATAAGTCTGTGGGTGAATCTGCTCGGTGGGGCTTAAATGCTTGTTCGTGCTGGGGCGATGCTGGATTGGCCAAAAATCAACCAGAACCTTTTTGTTTATTAAAAACAGTAATTTAATGGAACAACATGAAACCGTGTGCACGCTGTGTGTGCTAACCGGGATCTTTTCCCCCATCCTGTGGGCAGTCTGTACAGGGTGTGTACAGATAAACCGCTGGCGTGGTCCTTTCCTCCGGCCCTGACAACAAAAAACCCGGCACCGTTAAACGGTAGGCCGGGTTTCATTTGCGGACCCGGGAACCGGGCTCGCTGCTGGGGCTGACGGGCTAGCCGAGGGCCTTCACCGAGGCCACCAGTTCGGCGGCCACTTTCTGGCCGTCGCCGTACAGCATCTGGTTGTTGTCGGCATAGAACAGGTGGTTCTCGATACCCGAGAAACCGGAACCCTTGCCGCGCTTCACGCAGATGACGTTCTGGGCCTGGTCGGCGTTCAGAATCGGCATGCCGTAGATCGGGGAGTCCGGGTTGGTCCGGGCCACCGGATTCACGACGTCGTTCGCGCCGATCACCATGGCGACATCCGCAGTCTTGAACTCCTCGTTGATCTCGTCGAGGTCGAAGATGATGTCGTAGGGCACGCCGGCCTCGGCCAGCAGCACATTCATGTGCCCGGGCATGCGGCCCGCGACCGGGTGGATCGCGAACTTCACGTCCACGCCACGCTTCTGCAGCAGCTGGGTGAACTCCCAGATTTTGTGCTGTGCCTGCGCCACGGCCATGCCGTAGCCCGGCACAATGATCACTTTCTCGGCGTAGGCCATCATGATCCCGGCGTCGTTGGCCTGGATCTCCTTCATGGTGCCTTCGATCGTCTCTTCCGCGCCGCCGCTGGATCCACCGAACTGGCTGAAGAGGATGTTGCTGATCGGGCGGTTCATCGCCTTGGCCATCAGCTGGGTCAGCAGCGTACCGGCCGCACCGACCACGATACCGGCAATCATCAGGGCCGGATTGTCGAGGACGATACCCTTCAGACCAACTGCAAGGCCGGTCAGGGCGTTGTACAGCGAGATGACTACCGGCATGTCAGCGCCGCCAATCGGCAGGGTCATCAGCACGCCAAAGGCCAGCGACAGGACGAAGAACAGCAGCAGCGTGGCCGAACCGATCTCGCCGCCCCCGGTTGCCAGCATGAAGCCGAGGATCACGGTGATCGCAAAGATCGCGATGTTCACCACCTGCTGGCCGCCGAAGGTGAAGGTCTTCTTCATCAGACCCTGCAGCTTGGCGTAGGCCACCAGCGAGCCGGAGAAGGCCACCGAGCCGATCAGCGAGCCGGTCACGGCGATCGCCAGGCCGGTGTTGCTGACCGTTTCCGGGGTTGCCTGCAGCAGGTAGATCGCACCGATACCGGCTGCGGCACCGCCGCCCATGCCGTTGTACAGCGCGATCATCTGCGGCATGTCGGTCATCGCGACCTTCTTGCCGCTCCACCAGGCGAGGCCGCCACCAATGACGATGCCCAGGATGATCAGGGTGTAGTTCACGCCGCCGGAGATCTCCGGGTGCACGAAGGTCACGAGCGTGGCGATCACCATGCCCACGCCGGCCCAGATGATGCCCGGCCGCGCGGTGGTCGGCGAAGACATCTGTTTGAGGCCGACGATGAACAGGACCGCCGCCGCAAAGTAGGCGAGGTTGATGATCATGCTCATGCGTTATCTCCCTTCTTGTCGTCCTTCTTGCTGGTCTTGAACATCTCCAGCATGCGTTCGGTGACGACGTAGCCACCCACGGCATTACCCGCGGCCAGGATTACGGCGACAAAGCCGATGGCCTGTTCCAGTGGGGTCGTGGCATGGCCCAGCGCGACCATGGTCCCGACCAGCACGATGCCGTGGACGAAGTTGGAACCGGACATCAGCGGGGTATGCAGGATGACCGGTACCTTGGAGATGATCTCGTAGCCGGTGAAGGCCGCGAGCATGAAGATGTACAGCGCGATAAAGCCTTCGATGATCATGATTTCGCTCCCTTGAGGGCCTCGCGGGTGGCCTCGTGCACGATCTCGCCGTCGCGCGTCAGCACGCTCTTGGCGATGACTTCGTCATCCCAGTCCGGCTTGAATTCACCGCCTTCGGCGATCATCGGCGTGAGGAAATTGAGCAGGTTCTTGGCGTACATCTCGGAGGCGTGCAGCGGGACCTGCGAGGGCACGTTCAGCGGTGCGTGAATGACCACGCCCTTGGTTCGGCTGGTCTTGCCCGGCTTGGACAGCTCACAGTTGCCGCCGCCCTCGGCCGCCAGGTCGATGATGACCGCGCCCGGCTTCATGCCCTCGACCATTTCCTTGGGGATCAGCTTGGGCGCATCGCGACCGGGGATCGCGGCGGTGGTGATCAGCACGTCCGCCTTGGCGATGTACTCGCCCAGGGCGTCCTGTTGCTGCTTTTTCTCTTCTTCGGTGAGTTCGCGGGCGTAGCCCCCCTCGCCCTCGGCGGAGACGCCGAGATCCAGGAACTTCGCACCCAGCGATTCGACCTGCTCCTTGGTGGCGGAGCGCACGTCATAGGCCTCGACCATCGCACCCAGGCGCTTGGCGGTTGCGATCGCCTGCAGACCGGCCACGCCGGCGCCGATCACGATGACCTTGGCCGGGCGGATGGTGCCGGCCGCGGTGGTCAGCATCGGGAAGAAGCGGCAGGACAGATCCGAACCCATGATCGCGCCCTTGTAACCGACCACGGCCGCCTGCGAGGACAGTACGTCCATGCTCTGGGCGCGCGAGATGCGCGGAATCAGCTCCATCGCGAAGCTCAGGATCTTGCGCTCCTGCATTGCCTTGACCACGTCCGGGTTGCGGTGGGCGTGGAACAGGCTGACCACGGTCGAGCCCTCCGGCAGCTGGTTCACTTCTTCAACCGTTGGCGGTGCCACGCGAACCATCAGGTCCGACTGGCCGTAAGCGGTCTCGGTACCGACCACGGTCGCCTTCTCGTAGGCCGCATCCGGAAACTGGGCATTGGAGCCGGCACCCTTCTCCAGCTGCACGGTGACGCCCAGATCGCTGAACTTGGCCGCTACCGACGGATCCAGGGCCACGCGGCGCTCGCCGCTGGCGGACTCCTTGGGAACGGATAATTTGATTGCCATGCGCTCTCTCCCCGGGCCAAACGTCCGCGTACTCCTTACCGGACGATCAGCCGCGCTCGCGGGTGGTGAAATCGGATGCTGCACGCTCGAACCGAGCCATGCCGCACAAAAAACGACCCGCGAGTGTAGCGGAATCAGCCTGGCGCTTAAACCGTGTCCACAGCGCCCGGGGGGCTATGCCGGGCCCGGCGAACCTTCGATACCGCGGGTCATGGTGTTGTAATTGCTTTGTTCTTCAGGGCTGTTTATTGTCAGACGAGCACCGAAGGAGGCATCGATTTGTTCACTCGCCGGTCACCGAGCGAGACGCGTGAGCAAATCCGTGTTTCCTTGAAACGGGACGAGGTCATGTTGCCGACCGAGCATCAAGTCCTGCGCACGGATGCTGCGGGTATGCCGCTGGAGTGGATCGGCCTGGAGCAGGCCGTGCGCCTCTATTACACCGAGCAGGTGGCCTACACCTGTGGGAGTCCGCTTTATCGCATGCGCGGCGGTATCAACGCGCGCACCGGGCTGCAATCAAGGGTCGAAGTCAACTCGATCATCGCTACGCACGGCACCCGTCAGTCCCGCTTCAACGATTACATCCCCCCGCTCAACAACACCACACTCTTCCGCCGCGACGCCCACCTGTGTCTCTACTGTGGCAATTCCTTCCGCGAGTGTGACCTGTCCCGCGACCATGTCACGCCGATCAGCCAGAACGGTGAGGACACCTGGAACAACGTCGTGACGGCTTGCAAGCGCTGCAACAACCACAAGGCCGGGTTCACGCCAGAGGAGGCGGGCATGCAGTTGCTGGCGATCCCGTTCACGCCCACCCATGCGGAGTACATCTTCCTCAAGGGCAAGCGCGTACTGGCCGACCAGATGGAATTCCTGCAGGCCCACTTCCCGCGCACAAGCCCGCTGCGGGGACGTGTAGGCCACCTCTGCACGGATCGTGCGTCTACGCTCGAGTCGCTTTTATGTGCGAATAAGGCGCGTTGACTGCCGAGCAGTCATCCTGCTCAAGGGAGCCACAACGCCGCGCCCTGTCCCCCGAAACTGGGGGCACCAACGCGGACGTGCGATTCGCGCAGAGGTGCCCTTGGTCATCGCGCGCTATCCTGAGCCCGTTCCGGGCTGAACCAATTCGGTCCGGTGAGACTCCGAACGGAGTCGACTCCCCCTATTGTCTGCAAGGAGCCCCATGAAGTACTTCGGAGAAGCGGATTATCGCCACGGCCAGGCGCGCGGTGTCGGTGTGTTATTGACTAATCTCGGCACGCCGGACGAACCCACTGCCCCTGCGCTGCGCCGCTACCTGAAGGAGTTCCTTTGGGACCCGCGTGTGGTCGAGGTGCCACGGCCCATCTGGTGGCTGATCCTGAACGGCGTGATTCTGAATATCCGTCCCAAGCGTTCCGCGGCCAAGTACGCCACCGTCTGGACGGATGAGGGTTCGCCGCTGCTGGCGATCTCGAAACGCCAGGCCGAAGGCGTGCGCCAGCGCCTGGCCGAACAGGTTGGTGAGGTCCCGGTCGCGCTGGGTATGCGCTACGGCAACCCGTCGATTGCCGCCGGTCTCGACGAGCTGCGGCGCCAGGGCGTGCGTCGAGTGGTGGTCCTGCCGCTTTATCCGCAGTACTCGGGCAGTACCAATGGCTCCACCTTCGATGCCGTCGCCGACGTGCTGAAGGGCTGGCGCTGGGTGCCGGACCTGCAGTTCATCGCCGCCTACGACGCCGAGCCCGGTTACATCGAGGCGCTGGCCAACAGCGTTCGCGAGCACTGGAATGAACAGGGGCAGGCCGATCGCCTGGTGATGTCCTTCCACGGTATCCCCAAGCGCTACCTGCTCAAGGGCGATCCCTACCATTGCCTTTGCCATGCCACCGGGCACAAGCTGGCGCAGGCGCTGGGGCTGAACGACGACCAGTGGCAGGTGACCTTCCAGTCGCGTTTCGGTCGCGAGGAATGGCTGCAGCCCTATACCGACAAGACCATGGAGGCGCTGCCGGGGCAGGGCGTGCGCTCGGTGGACGTGATCTGCCCCGGTTTCTCCGCGGACTGCCTCGAGACCATCGAGGAGATCGGCGACGAGAATCGCGAGATCTTCCAGGAGGCCGGTGGCGAACGCTTCCACTACATCCCGGCCCTGAACGACCGCGCGGATCACCTCGATTTCCTGGCCGGGCTGCTGCGCCAGCACCTGACGCCGTGGCTCAACGATCCGGACAACGCCCCCGAGGCGCGCGCCGCCGCCCGCGAGCGTGCGCTCGCGCTGGGCGCTAAACAGTAACGTGGTGAAGGCCGGGGCGATGGACGGACCCGTGATGGTCGAACGGGATGCCGATGCGGTGGAGATCGGCGCCGTGATCATTGGCGACGAACTCCTGAGCGGCAAGCGCCGCGACCGGCACCATGCGCACCTGACCGAGGCGCTTGCCGAGAAGGGCCTGGAGCTGTCGTGGATCCGGATCGTGGGTGACAGCGCCCGCCTGCTGACGCAGACCTTCCGCGAGACCCTGGCAAGCGGCGCCGAGGTGTTCAGCTTCGGCGGTATCGGCGCGACCCCGGACGATCGTACCCGTGCCTGCCTGTCCGAAGCGCTGGAACGACCGCTCCAGCGCCATCCGGAATTTGTTGATCTGCTGGAACGCCGCTTCGGGGACGAGGCCTATCCGCATCGCATCCGCATGGCCGAGCTGCCAGAAGGTGCCAGCCTGATACCCAACCCGATCAACGGTGTGCCAGGGTTCAGCTGCGAGCGGCATCATTGCGTGCCCGGATTCCCCTCCATGGCCGAGCCCATGGTGCGCTGGGTGCTGGACCAGCGCTTCCCCCAGCGCAACGCGGAAGCGGGTTCGGTGGAAGAGAGCCTGATCCTGCAGAACACCACCGAGAGCTCGCTGGTGCCGGTGCTTGAGGCCATGGAGGCCGCGTTCCCGGATCTACGCATCTCCTGTCTGCCCCGAATGGACCGCAACGCGCCGCGGGTCGAATTGGGCGTGCGTGGCCCCCGTGCCCGCGTCACCGAGGCCCACGCGCGGCTACGCCAGTCCTTGATCGAAGCGGGCTTCTTGACCCACTAGGTCTCAGCGGCCGCGGGCTCCGGTTCTGGCTGCACTTGTCATTATAAGCCTCGCAGTTTTGGGTTAGCGTGCCCCGTCCTGGGGCGCGTTCGCCCGTGCGTGATGCACGTGACCCGCGTCGGCTCGTGGATCCCTTTTTTTCTGCACCTCGACGTTCCCCTAGAAACAGCACCTTAAACCCCTTTCTCGATGCCCCTTGGGCATTGGCATGGATGCTGCAGCCACTTCAGGGCGTAAGAACACGTCAGAACAAGTTGAGTGGTGGCGTGACAGACCAATCCATTGGGCAAGACCTGATGGCCTCGAGGGAAGGGGTTTCGAATGACAAATAAGACGGTGCCAGTAGCAGACGAGCCGGTGGAGACCGCTCCTTCCGCGCCCGACAATACGACTGCGACGGCCCAGGCCACGGATGCCGCGCCTGCGTCGGAGGAAGTCCCTCGAGCGGGCAGTTCCTCGCTTGGCGGGGCGGGTGACTCGTCTATCGGCGAGCGCCTCAAGGTATTAGGCGGTACCTGGTGGGCACGCTACAGCGTCCGGGCGATCTCGGTTCTGGTGCTAATCGGTCTTTGGCATCTGGCGTCGGTCAACGACTTCCGTCTGCTCCTCAACTTCGAGAATGTCCCCAGACCCGGTGTTGTGGGTGCGGTGCTGCTGGATCTGTTGTCTTCCGACATCTTCTATCGACATGTCGGTGCCAGCGTCGAGCGGGTCGCGATCGCCTTCGGGTTGGCTACGATCTCCGGCATCGCGCTTGGCGTTTTTATGGGTCGTAACCGTTTTGTGGAGGATGTGTTCTCGCCTTATGTAGAAATCTTCCGGCCCATTCCGGCGGTGGCCTGGATTCCGCTGGCGATCCTGATGCTCCCCACAGAACAGAGCAGCATCATCTTTATCACCTTTCTCGGGGCATTTTTTCCGATCGTGCTGAACACCATGCACGGGGTGGATCAGACGCCCAAGGATCTCGTGCGGGCCGCCCGTGCTTTGGGGGCCTCCAGTACCTCGATCTTGATCCATGTCGTCCTGCCGGCGGCCTTGCCCAGCATCGTGGCGGGTATGGCGATCGGCATGGGCATCGCATGGTTCTCGCTTCTAGCGGGCGAGATCATCAGTGGCCAGTACGGCATCGGCTACTTCACTTGGAGCTCCTACTCACTGGTTCAGTACCCGCAGATCATTGTCGGGATGGTGACGATCGGCCTCCTTGGAACTCTGTCCACGCTGTTGGTGCGCTATGGCGCCCGGCCGTTCCTGCGCTGGCAGCGTTAGGAAGTCGACCCAATTTCGAACCATGTAAGCAACGGGATCGCGCAATGAGAATTGGAAACCTTTGGGCCTTCGGTGAGGGGCCATCACGCAAGAAATCTGCACCCGGTGGGACGCTGGCGGGTCGCCCCGAGGCGGGCCGAGTCCAGATCTCCGATGTGTCCATCGAGTTCAATACCAATGGGCGCCGAAATCTAGCGGTGGATGGCGCGAACCTGGAGATCGAACCGGGCGAATTCATCTGCCTCCTAGGACCTTCGGGTTGCGGCAAATCGACCCTGATGAATGCGGTGGCCGGATTCGTCGCGCCGACGGCAGGGCGTGTCGAAGTCGATGGCAAACGGGTTCGTGGACCGGGTCCGGAACGCGGCATGGTGTTCCAGCAGCACTCGTTGTTCCCTTGGAAAAGTGTCCGCAAGAACGTCGCCTTTGGCCCCCGGATGGCCGGGCACTCCAGAACCGAGTCCGACAGTATCGCGCGCACCTTTCTCGGGATGGTGGGCCTTTCGGCCTATGGCAACCACTTTCCGGCGCAATTGTCCGGGGGTATGCAGCAGCGGGTCGGCATCGCGCGCGCCCTGGCGAACTACCCCGACGTGTTGCTGATGGATGAGCCGTTTGGGGCGCTGGATGCCCAGACCCGAGCGATGATGCAGCAAAACCTGGTGGATCTGCGTCAGGAGTTTCACACCACCATCGTGTTCGTTACGCATGACATCGAGGAGGCCGTGTTCCTGGCGGACCGGATCATCGTGATGAGCGCCAGTCCGGGACGGTTAATCAAGGATATTCGTGTCGACATCCCGCACCCGCGTACCCACGAGGTGGTGACCGAGCCCCGATTCGTCGAGCTGAAAAAACAGTGCCTGGACCTGATTCGGGCCGAGACGACACGGGCATTCGAACAGCAGGGGCAGTCGGTCTAGAGCCAAATGGGCACGGATCCGTTTACTCCTCATTACTTGTTATGATAGGATAGTACATATGCTGGATATACACCGCCAAATAGGGCTTGCAAGCACGGTACCTCCGCGTCCCGTTAGCCGGTCCGGCGGATCCAGACCGCTCTACGGCTGGGTCCGCGACAGCCTGCGCCGCGAGATCCTTCAGGGTGTGCGCGCGCCAAACGAGCGCCTGGCCACTGAAAAAGAGTTGATTGAGGCCTTCGGGGTCAGCCGAATCACGGTGCGTCGAGCGCTTCGCGAGTTGTGTGCCGAAGGCCTGGTGGTGACGGCGCAGGGGCGTGGAATCTTCGTCGCCCGGCCGAGGGTCAGCCAGGAGCTGCGGCGCATGGAGGCCTTCGGCGAGACGGTGACCAGCCAGATCGGCGAGGCCGATGTGCGCCTGCTTTCCATGCAGGAGATGACCCCGCCTTCGCGGGTGGCGCGTGAGCTGGGCTTGGCGCCCAACGACTCGGTTACCCGCATTCGCCAGGTGCAGTATTTGCGCTCACAGCCGGTGATGGTCAGCGAGAGTTTTCTGCCCCTGGCCATCGGTCGGCGGGTATTTAGCCGGGACCTGACGGTGGACACCTTGTCCGTTCTCAAGAATCGCCTGGGTCTCGGGGTGCGGAGTGCCCGTATCGAAATCGAGGCCTGTCACCCGGAGCCTGAGGTCCAGAAAGCGCTGGCGCTTTCGGTGGAGGCCCCTGTCCTGAAACTCACCCGTGTCTTTCTCGACCGCAGCGGTCGTGCCTTTGACGTGGAGTGCCTGTCGTTCCGCGAAGACACCTTCAACTGCAAGTTCCGTACGGATCCCAATGAGGAGTACCTATGAAAGTCAACGAAATCAAAACAGTCGAGATGGATGTCCTGGTGATCGGCGGCGGGACCGGCGGGCCGCTGGCGGCGGTGACGGTCAAGGAGGAAAACCCCGACCTGAGCGTGATGCTGCTGGAAAAGGCCAACGTGAAACGCTCCGGCGCCATCTCCATGGGGATGGATGGCCTGAACAACGCCATCATCCCGGGCCGGGCCACGCCCGAGCAGTATGTAAAGGAGATCACCACGGCGAATGACGGCATCGTCCATCAGAAGGCGGTCCTGGCCTATGCCGAGCGTTCCTACGACATGATCCAGAAGCTGGACTCCTGGGGGGTGCACTTCCAGAAGGACGAGACTGGCGATTACGACGTGAAGAAGGTCCATCACATGGGGAGCTACGTGCTGCCCATGCCCGAGGGCCACAACGTCAAGAAGATCCTGTATCGGCGCCTGCGCCGTAACCGGGTCAAGGTGGAAAATCGCTATCAGGCCACCCGCCTGTTGAAGGATCGCGACGGCAAGATCGCCGGGGCCTTCGCGGTGAACACTCGCACCTCCGAGCCGCTGCTGATCCGCGCCAAGGCCGTGATCATGGCGACCGGCGCCGCGGGACGCCTGGGCCTGCCGACCTCCGGTTATCTGTACGGCACCTACGAGAACCCGACCAATGTGGGCGAGGGGCATGCGATGGCCTATCACGCCGGCGCCGACCTGGCGAACCTGGAGTGTTACCAGATCAACCCGTTGCTGAAGGACTACAACGGTCCGGCCTGTGCCTACGTGACCGGCCCGCTGGGCGGCTACACCGCGAATGCCCAGGGCGAGCGCTTCATCGAGTGCGACTACTGGTCGGGCCAGATGATGCTGGAGTTCTACCGCGAGCTGGAAGGGGGCAAGGGCCCGGTTTACCTGAAGGTGGATCACCTCGCCGAGGAGACCATCCAGGAGATCGAGACGGTCCTGCATACCAACGAGCGCCCGTCGCGAGAACGCTTCCATGCCGGGCGCGGTACCAACTATCGCGAGCACATGCTGGAGATGCACATCTCCGAGGTTGGTTTCTGTAGCGGCCACTCGGCTTCCGGGGTGTGGATCAACGAACACGGCGAGACCACGGTGCCGGGCCTTTATGCGGCCGGGGACATGGGCTCGGTGCCGCACAGTTACATGCTGGGCGCATTCGTGTACGGCCAGATCTGCGGCGAGAGCGCGACGCGTTACGTCAGCGACTGGACCGACGCACCACTGGACGAGTCGTTGATTGCGGCGGAACTCGAACGCGTGATGGCACCGCTGAATGCGGAGGACGGTATTCCTCCGGAGCAGATGGAATACAAGGTGCGCCGTCTGGTGAACGACTACCTGCAGCCGCCCAAGGTCACCAAGAAGATGGAGATCGGGCTCAGCCGCATCCTGCAGGTGCGCGAGGACCTGGCCAAGCTCCACGCCCGGGATCCCCACGAACTGCTGCGTGCCCTCGAGGTGCATGCGATTGTCGACTGCGCCGAGATGGCGGCGCGTGCCTCGATGGCGCGCAAGGAATCCCGCTGGGGGCTGTACCACTACTCCATCGACTACCCCGAGCGCGACGACGAGAACTGGTTCTGTCACAGCCGCCTGTACAAGGGCGAGGACGGATCTATGTGCACCGGTACGCGTGCGGTGGACCCCTACATCATCCCGCTGGACGACGACGAGCTGTCGGCCTACCAGTCCATGCGGATCGAAAACACCGATGAAGTCCCGGCTGAATAAAGGGGAAGTGACATGCCTGTAGCCAACCACAAGACGACCGTCCCGGTGGTCGTTGATGAAGAGAAGTGCATCGCCGACAAGGGGTGCCGGGTCTGCATCGACGTCTGCCCGCTGGATGTCCTGCTGATCGACGAGGTCACGGGCAAGGCCCACATGCATTACGACGAGTGCTGGTACTGCATGCCTTGCGAGAAGGACTGCCCGACCGACGCAGTCACTGTGAACATTCCGTATCTGCTGAGCTGAAGGTGAACCCGATGAGCGAATATGACGATCCAGAACTGCAGGACATTGCCGACAAGCTGGCCTCCGACGACGTGGAGATGCGCCGCGTCGGGGTCCTGGCCCTGGTGGACAGTGCAGAGCCCGAAGCGGCCGACCTGTTGACCCAGGCCCTGAAAGACCCCGACCCCTCGGTCCGCCGAGAGGCGGCCAAGGTCGTCGACGAGTTCGAGTCGGCCGATATTGCCGATGCCCTGCTGGCGGCGCTCAGCGATAGCGATGAGGCGGTACGTAATGCCGCCGCCCACGCCCTGGCGGACCTGAAAGACACCGACGCGGCCCAGCCGTTGCTGGATGCCCTGAAGGGCAGTGACGACCCATTCGTCATTATCGGTGTGCTCGGGGCACTCAAGCCCATGCGGCTCGCCGAGAGCTGCGAACCCGCCCTGGCCATGCTGCAACATTCCGATGCTGGGGTGCGCCGTGAGGCGGTCTCCGTGCTCGGGTGGTTGCGGTCGCCGGCCAACCTTCCGGTGTTGATGGAGCGAGCCCGCGAGGATTCCGACCCGGATGTTCGGCGGGTGGCGGTGAGTGCCCTTTCGTACGGCGATCCCGACTCCGTTGTGGATGCGTTGCTGGGGGGGCTGCGAGATGACAACTGGCAGGTTCGAACCGAGGCGGCCTCCATGATCGGCAAGCTGCGCATGCGAGCCGCACTCCAGAGCCTGATCGAGGCGACCCGCGACGCCTTCTGGCAGGTGCGCGAGAAGGCCGTGGAGGCGCTGGGCACCCTGGGTGATCCGAAGGCGGTCGAGGCGGTGGGTGTTTGCACCGATGACCCGGTGTCGAATCTGCGTAAGGCCGCGGTCGGCGCGCTGGGCGAGATCGGTGACGCTCGGGCCAGCGCGTATGTGGAAAGCGCCCTGGACGACCCCGACCCCGATGTCCGCAAGACCGCCCTGTGGGCCCAGTCGAAATTGCGCGTGGCGAGCTGATTCGCCGCGCGTGTTTCCCCGAGTGTTCCCTGCAGCCGAACGGAGACGACCGTGACCTACGTAGTGAATGAAAACTGTATCCGGTGCAAGTACACCGATTGTGTCGAGGTGTGCCCGGCGGACTGCTTCCACGAGGGTCCCAACATGCTGGTGATCGACCCGGTGGAGTGCATCGACTGTGACCTGTGTGTGCCGGAATGTCCGCCCGAGGCAATCCAGCCAGAAGGCGAGCTGACCGAGGATCAAAAACACCTCCTCGACTTGAATGCCGAGCTGGCGGCTATCTGGCCGGTAATAACTTCTGCGAAAGACCCGCTACCAGACGCGGAAGAGTGGATCGAGCGCACGGGCAAGCTGGCCGAACTGGAGCGCTGAGTCATTATGTTGCATCTTGTCATTACAAGCTGGGTAACGCGCGGCGCCTTTTTGGGGGCGTGGCTGACCGGCGTGGCCACCCTGCTCGGGGCGCGTCCGGTGGACGACCCGGACAACCCCCTGTTGTGGCCGCCGGTCACCACCCTGGTGATCGAGGAGACCGTGCTCGCGGAACTCGCCCGAACCTGTCCTGTGGAGGGCGGCCCGATGGCTGCCGGAGGTAGCGCGTAATGAGCATGCAACCGCCCGACGAGATCCGTCTGCAGGGGCAGACCGGCGAGGTTCAGTTTTGCTGGCCGTCCGGCGAGGTCACCTGCAAACGCTTCGAGGCATTGCGCCTGGCCTGTCGCTGTGCCCATTGCACCGTGGCGCGGCGCAGGGATGAGCCGGTAACGGATGCCACTCAAGTGGACGTGGTCGACATCGTTCCGTTCGGGGTCAGCGGGGTGCGTTTCGTGTTCTCCGATGGTCACGAGCAGGGCATCTATCCGTGGCGCTATCTGTGGGAGATCAGCAGCGCCCGGGCCTCGGCCCATTCAATCAATGATGGAAGCACAACCCGACTCGAATCTGGGAGGTAGACCCCATGGCAGCCTGTGACCCACAAGAAGTGCTGAGCGTGCACCACTGGAATGACACGTTGTTCAGCTTCAAGACCACGCGCGATCCGGGCCTGCGCTTCGAGAACGGTCATTTCGTAATGATCGGCCTCGAGGTGGAGGGCAAGCCCTTGCTGCGGGCCTACAGCATCGTGAGCCCGAACCACGAGGAATACCTCGAGTTCCTGAGCATCAAGGTTCCGGACGGCCCCTTGACCTCGCGCCTGCAGCACATCAACGAGGGTGACCAGCTCCTGGTAAGCCGCAAGGCGACTGGCACGTTGGTGATCCACGATCTGCTGCCGGGCAAGAACCTGTATCTGTTCGGTACGGGTACCGGACTTGCGCCCTACATGAGCATCATTCGCGACCCGGAGACCTACGAGCGCTTCGAGAAGGTGATCCTGGTCCACGGTGTCCGCTTCAAGAGCGAGCTGGCCTACCAGGAATACCTGACCGAGGAGCTCCCGAACCACGAATATCTCGGCGAGCTTGCGCAGGAGCAGTTGCTCTACTACCCGACGGTCACGCGCGAGGACTTCGTTCATCAGGGCCGCATCACGGACCTCATCGAGAACGGCAAGATGGCCGAAGACCTCGGTCTGCCGCAGCTCGACCCGGAACAGGACCGCGCCATGATCTGTGGCAGCCCGGCGATGCTCGAGGACCTGTCGAACCTGCTGGATCAGATGGGCTTCACCGCCTCGCCCAAGACGGGTGTACCGGGTGAGTACGTGATCGAGCGGGCCTTTGTCGAGCAGTAGTCCGGCGGCGCCGACTGAGCGGGAGATCACCATGGAACGCGAGCAGATCGAGATGGATGTGGTCATCGTCGGTGCGGGGCCTGCGGGTCTCGCGGCCGCGATCCGGCTGCGCCAGTTGGCGCAGGACCAGGGCCGGGACGACCTCTCGGTCTGTGTACTGGAAAAGGGGCCCGAGGTCGGGGCGCATATCCTTTCCGGTGCGGTGATCGATCCGCGCTCGCTGGACGAACTGATCCCCGACTGGCGCGATCTCAAGGCGCCATTGAAAACGCCGGCCGTCGACGATCACTTCCTGTTGCTGCGCGAGCATGGAAGCCTGCGGCTGCCCACCCCGGCTTCATTGCGCAACGAGGGCCACTATGTGGGCTCGCTGGGCAACCTGTGCCGCTGGCTGGGCGAGCAGGCGGAGGCACTGGGCGTGGACATTTACCCGGGCTTCGCGGCGGCCGAGGTGCTGTATGACGAACAGGGTGCCGTGCGTGGAGTGGCGACCGCGGACACCGGCTTGCAGCCGGACGGTACGCCCGGTCCGCAGCACGAGCCGGGTGTGGAGATTGTGGCCGGGCGAACCCTGCTGGCCGAGGGCTGCCGTGGATCGTTGAGCCAGCAGGTGATTGCCGCCTACGAACTGGATCAAGATGCCGATCCGCAGACCTACGGGATTGGCATCAAGGAGGTCTGGGAAGTGGATGAATCCGTCCACCGGCCGGGCACCGTGGTGCATACCGTCGGCTGGCCCCTGGACGCTCGAACCTACGGCGGCGGCTTCCTGTACCACTTCGACGAGCGCCGCGTGTCCGTGGGATTCGTGGTCGGGCTCGACTACGCCAACCCGAACCTTTCGCCTTACCAGGAGATGCAGCGGTTCAAGACCCACCCGGAGATTCGCCGCCATCTCGAGGGCGGTCGCCGCCTGTCCTATGGTGCGAGGGCCTTGGTGGAGGGTGGGGTTCAGTCCTGCCCCAAGCTGGAATTCCCGGGCGGGATGCTGGTGGGGGATGCCGCGGGCCTGCTGAACGTAGCCCGTATCAAGGGCACCCACACCGCCATGAAGTCCGGGATGCTGGCGGCGGAGGCGGTGTTCGAGCATTGGGCGAACGCATCCGAGCCAGCGGCGGCTACTGGCGTGGACCGGGCGTTGGCGGATTCCTGGGTCTGGTCCGAGCTTAGGCGCGCGCGCAATATCCGCCCCGCCTTTGCCCGCTGGGGATTGTGGGGCGGGCTGGCGTATGCTGCCGCAGACACCTATTTGTTCGGTGGCCGTGCGCCATGGACGTTCTCCCAGCACGCGGATCACGAGCAGTTACAGCGCCAGTCGGAGGCCTCGCCCATCGAGTATCCGGCGCCGGATGGGGAGCTTACATTCCCGTTGTTGTCGTCGGTGCACCTTTCGAACACCAACCATGACGAGCATCAGCCCTGCCATCTTCGGTTGCGTGATCCCGACGTCCCGATCCAGGTGAACCTGGCCGAATTCGGGGCGCCGGAGACACGCTACTGCCCAGCCGGGGTGTACGAGATTGTCGATGGCGACCAGGGGCCGCGCCTGCAGATCAACGCAGCCAACTGCGTGCACTGCAAGACCTGTGACATCAAGGACCCCACCCAGAATATCCAGTGGCAGGTACCGCAAGGCGGCGAGGGCCCGATCTATTCGGGCATGTAGGCCGCATCGAGGCCGATTGCCGGGCCGCAAAGTCAACGGGAGTGAATGCGATGAAAGTACTGGTCGGCGTAAAACGCGTGATCGATTACAACGTGAACATCCGCGTGAAGTCGGATGGCAGCGGTGTCGAGACGGAAAATGTCCGGATGTCCGCCAATCCCTTCGACGAGATTGCGCTGGAGGAGGCCGTACGCCTGAAAGAGGCTGGCATCTGCAGCGAATTGCTGGCGGTGACGGTGGGTGACGAGGCCAGTCAGGAGGTTCTGCGCAGCGCCCTGGCAATGGGCGCGGATCGCGCGATCCGGATCGATGTGACGGAATCGCCTCAGCCCCTGAACGTGGCCGCGTTGCTGGCCGCGGTCGCGCGCGAGGAAGCCGTCGACCTGGTGCTTCTTGGCAAGCAGGCGATCGACGATGACGCCAACCAGGCCGGGCAGATGACCGCTGCATTGCTCGGCTGGCCCCAGGGTACCTTCGCGTCCGAGTTGACCATCGCAGAGGGCCGGGCGCGGGTAGCACGCGAGATCGATGGCGGGCAGCAGACCGTTGAACTGGACCTGCCTGCCGTGGTGACAGCGGACCTGCGACTTAACGAGCCCCGGTTCGTGAAGCTGCCCGCGATGATGAAGGCCAAGAAACGCCCCATCGAGGAGCGCACGCCCGAGGCCCTGGGCGTGGATATGCGTCCGCGGGTGGAGCGGGTCAAGGTTTCCGAGCCCGTTCCCCGAGAGGCGGGTGTGAAGGTCGCGGACGTGGACGAACTGCTGGACAAGCTGCGCAACGAAGCGGGGGTGATCTGAGATGACGAACACGATACTGGTTGTAGCGGAGACGGCAGGGGAGACACTGGCCGCCAGCACCTTGTCCACCCTGACGGCCGCCCGCGAACTGGATGGTCCCATCGACGTCCTGGTAGCGGGTGCACGCCCCGCGGCGACGGCCGAAAACCTCGCCTCGATGGCCGGGGTTCGCCGTGTGCTGGTCGCCGAGGCGCCCCATCTGGCAGGTGGCCTTGCTGAGGATCTTTCCGGGCTGGTGGCCGGACATGTCGAGCACTACAGTCATGTGCTGGCGCCCGCCACCACGTTCGGGAAAAACCTGCTCCCCCGGGTGGCGGCGCTGGTCGACATCCAGATGGTTTCGGATGTCACCGTGATCCAGGACGCGGAGACGTTCGTGCACCCGATCTACGCGGGCAATGCCAACGAAACCTTGCGGGTGCTGGAGCCGCACAAGTTGCTGACCATACGCCCGACTGCGTTCGCCAAAGAGGTGGTGGGCGGCGGTAAGGCCCAACTTGAACGCATTGACGTCGGTGAGACCCAGGCCCAGTCCCGCGAGGTCGAACTCCAACTCGACCAGTCGGACCGGCCGCAACTGGAATCCTCCGGGATCGTCGTATCCGGGGGGCGAGCCTTCGGCAGCCTGGAGAAATTCCGGCTGCTGGAGGAGCTGGCAGCGGATCTGAACGCCGCCGTGGGCGCCTCGCGTGCAGCCGTGGATGCCGGTTATGCCCCCAACGACTGCCAGGTGGGACAGACCGGCAAGGTGGTCGCACCGGAGCTATACATTGCGGTGGGTATCTCCGGCGCCATTCAGCACCTCGCAGGCATGACCGGGTCCAAGGTCATCGTCGCCATCAACAAGGACCCGGATGCCCCGATCTTCGGCGTGGCCGACTACGGCCTGGTCGGCGACCTGTTCGAAATCCTGCCGGAGTTTCACGAGAAGATCCGGCAGTTGCGAAGCGAGCCCAAGCCCGAACTCGCCGAGGGTTGATGTCGGTACCGGCCAGCCCGGAGGGTGGGTGTCCCTGTACGCCTGCCAGCCGGGCGCATCGGCTGGGTGCGACTCTTCTGACCGAAGCCCTTCCTGCAGGCGACGCCGTTCGCGTATCTCGTGACCCAAAGCGATCGCGAACCGACTGTGCCCTGACCCGACTGGACGCCAGATCAGGTACATTCATGAATAGGTCGTCGGCCACGTCGACTGAATGGCCGGAGGGGCAAGCGTGAATTCCCTGGACGCACAGATCGTTCGCCTGTTGGTCGCGGATGGACGCATGTCATTCGCCGAGATCGCACGCCAGCTGGGTGTGAGTCGCGCGCATGTGCAGCACCGGGTGCAGCAGCTTCAGGATGAAGGGGTCATCGAGAAGTTCGCCGCGATCGTGGACCCGGAAAAGTTCGGCAAGTCGGTTTCCGCGTTTCTGGACATTAAGGTAGTCCCCCAGGGTCTGGAGAAAGTGGCCCGACATCTGGCCGAGCAGCCCGAAGTGGTCAGTCTCTACATCATGACCGACATGCGCAGCCTGCACGTCCATGTACTCGTGGATTCCTATGACGATCTCTACAGCCTGATTCAATCACAGGTTTCCACGCAGCCGGATGTCTCGAGTGTCGAGAGCCAGACACTCCTGAAGCGGATCAAGAACCGCCGCGGTGGTGCCCGCCTGTAATCTGCCTCCCAGTCCTGAGTGCCATAAGCTCAGTGTTCCCCGATTGTTTCTTCGGCCGGTTGTGTTGCTGCGCTCGAATGGTGCGCTGTGCACCATATTGGACGCACGCCTTCACTTGACCGAACTCGACAAAAGAGCTTTTTGCTTGTCTCTTCCCAACCAAAACTCGTCCGGCTGCCATTCCGTGCTTGACGTTTGTTGTTTCGACCCCTCTCCGGGTTGCAATTGTATCTTCCCGCCGCATGCCCCTTTGTGGATTCTTTGCTTCGATTAGATAATTTAAATACTGATTAAATTCAGTAACTTGAAAGTTTTAATTCGAATGGCACACCCCTTGCAATAACTCTATTGCGCATCAAGAACGCATGACATCTCGCACCTCCGGTTGGTTGAGGGTTCTGCTGCCGTGCATTTTCGATCGCGACCGTTTTTACATATGAGAGGACTTGACCAATGAAGATCCCTGAGTTTGCGCGACTGAACCTGCGAGGCGTTGTGTTGAGCCTTGCATTGGTTGGGGCCATGGCTGGAGTTCCGTCCGCGGCGGCCGACTATCCCGACAGCCCGATTTCTGTCTACCTTCCGCTGGGTCCCGGTGGAGCGACTGACAATCTGGCGCGAATCGCCACCAATAAGGCCTCGGAAGAGCTTGGCCAGCGCTTTTCGATTGAACACCGTCCGGGCGCGGGTGGTTCCGTTGCTTCGAATACCGTGGCGAATGCATCGGCCGATGGCTACACCCTGCTGTTTGCAAACTTCGCCACCCACGCGGTGACGCCGTCCCTGTTTGCGTCGCTGCCCTACGACCCGATCGAGGACTTCGCGCCGGTGAGCCTGCTGGCCTCCCAGGCTCACCTGGTTTTGGTACCCACCGATTCCGGTATCGAGTCTCTCGAAGACCTGATCGCAGCGGCTGAAGGCGACACCCTGCGTTTCGCTTCCTCCGGTATCGGCAGTCCGCTGCACCTGGCGGCTGAATTCTTCGCGAGCACCCTGGGCGTAGAGATGGAGCACGTCCCCTACGAGAGTAGCGCCCCGGCCCTGCAGGATCTGATTGCGGGTCGCGTCGACTTCATGTTCGACAACATCTCTTCGGGTAAAGGCTTCGTTGAAAGTGGCGACCTGCATGCCGTCATGGTCACGAGCCAGGAGCGCTCCACCCTGTTGCCTGACGTGCCGACCGCCATGGAATCGGGTCTGGACGATTTCGAGACCTATGGCTGGTGGGGAATCAAGGCGCCCGCCAATACACCGGATGCGATCGTCGAGCGGTTGAGTGAGGTTTTTCAGTGGGCCATGAAGTCCGACGATGTGGTCGAGACGCTTGAATCGCAGGGCTTTGTAACGATCGGTTCGACGGCGAGCGAGTTTGAAACCCATGTTGCCGATGAAATCGCGAAGTGGGCGATCGTCCTCGAAGACGCTGGACTGAAAGGTTCGCAGTAGCCCCATTCCCCAGTGACACGGAAAGCACAGGTAAAAACCACCATGCATACCGAAAAGCGCTTGCAGGAATTGGGGATCGATCTGCCGGAACCGCGAACGGTCCCCGCCAACTTCATTCCCTGCGTGCAGGTACGCGACCTGGTGTGGGTCTCTGGAACGCTCGGCACCGTCAAGGACGAAAGCGGTGCCGACAGGATCCCCAACCCCGGAAAGCTGGGACGTGAGATCAGTGACGAAGAGGGTTATCAATCGGCGCGTCGCTGCGCCCTGAATCACCTCGCCTGGCTCAAGGAATATCTCGGTGATCTCGACCGCATTCAGCGGATCGTGAAGATCAATGGGTACGTGAATGGGGTCGAGGGATTTGACCGAGGCCCCTGGGTTGCGGACGGGGCTTCCGATCTTCTGGTCGAGGTCCTGGGCCCGGAGCGCGGCCAGCACGCCCGGGCCATCGTGGTGGTGGCGGGTCTGGCTTTCCAGGCCCCTATCGAGACCGAAATGGTTGTACAGATCGATCCTGATTGATCACGCAGGTAAACGCCATGTTCGATGACGCCATGAGAAGTGAGATTACTGAGCGCCCGAAATTCCAGGCTCGGGCCTATGCGGGTACGTACATCGATGTTGCCGTCGTGGCGGAGCGTTTGTGGAACCGGCTGAGCTGGGGCTGGTTGTTCAATACCCATACCGGCTCCGGATTCTTGCTCCTGCTGGTGTGCGCACCGTTCATTCTCGGCCTGGAAAGGCTTCCGATTGGCACGTTGCAACGGATAGGTCCGGGAATGGTCCCGGGCCTCGTTCTGGCCGTGGCACTGCTTATTGCAGGCGGCCTGTTGATATGGGGCATGTTCGGTCCCGGCATCAAGCCTCGGCTGGATGCGTTAGACCTGGACTGGCAGGGGCTGCGCGGGATCTTGATGATATCGGGTGGGGTGCTGGCCTTCATGGCTTTGCTACCGAGCCTGGGTCTTGTGATGGCGGCCTTCGTGACGTCACTGATCTCGTCCATCGCGCGCCCACCTTTCCGTCCCCTGTCGGCGGTGGCGCTTGCCACCTTCAATACGGCGGCGGTCTGGATCGTGTTCGTCGTCCTGCTTGATCTGCACTTTCGCGCGTTCCCCAGGAACATGCCGTGGATATTCTGATCGGCCTTGCCGGTGGTTTCGAAGCGGCCTTCACGCTGCAGAATCTTCTCTATGTTCTTCTCGGAGTCACGCTTGGGACGTTCATCGGCGTACTCCCCGGTATCGGTTCGATGGCGGCCATCGCCATGCTCCTGCCGATTACCTTCTACATGCCGCCGGCCAGTGCCCTGATCCTTCTTGCTGGTGTCTACTACGGCGCCGAGTATGGTGGCTCCATCACGTCGATTCTGCTGAACATCCCGGGTACGCCTTCCTCGGCGGTGACCTGCCTGGATGGGCACCCGATGGCGCTCTCCGGGCGCGCGGGCGTGGCCCTGTTTATTACGGCAGTGGCTTCTCTGGTGGGGTCTTCGGTTGCGATCTTCTTCCTGACTTTTGCGGCTCCGGCGCTCGGGCGGTTGGTGCTGAATTTTGGGCCCGCCGAGTACTTTGCGGTGATCCTGTTCGGGCTGGTGGCGACATCGACCATCACTAACGGCAGTACGGCGAAGTCACTGGCGATGGTGGCCGTTGGCGTGCTGCTCGGACTGATTGGGATGGACCAGAACTCGGCGGTCGCCCGGTTCACGTTTGGCATACCCGAATTGTTCGACGGGATTGACCTGATCGTGTTGGCGATGGGTCTGTTCGGGATCTCCGAGATTATGCGTTCCATGGTCATGCGTTCCGGGCATCTCGCTACCGCGAAGGTTAGTCTCAAGTCGATGATCCCGACACGCGAGGATCTGCGGGCTTCGGGTTTTCCCATGGTTCGGGGCACGGCCGTTGGCTCGTTCCTCGGGACGCTCCCCGGTGCCGGCCAGACCATTGCGTCCTTCGTCGCTTACGCGGTGGAGAAACGGGTTTCACGAACCCGGGAACGCTTTGGGAAGGGCGCGATCGAGGGCATTAGTGCGCCGGAATCGGCCAACAATGCCGCGGCGCTGACCGCCTTCATTCCAACGCTGTCGATGGGCATACCGGGCAGTGCCACCATGGCTCTAATGCTGGGTGCCCTGATGATTCATGGCATTACGCCGGGCCCGAATTTCGTGACCCAGAACAGCGATATGTTCTGGACGCTGATCGCCAGTTTCTGGATTGGCAGTTTCCTGCTGATCCTTCTGAACATCCCCTTGATCGGGCTGTGGGTGCGGATTCTCAAGATCCCCTATCAGATGCTCTTTCCCATGATCATCGTGTTGCTCTGCATTGGCGTTTATAGCGTCAACAACAGCCCCTTTGATGTCGGACTCGCGCTGATGCTGGGCGTGATCGCCGTCTTCCTGCGGAGCTATGGATTCGAGATGGCGCCTGTGCTGATTGGTTTCATTTTGGGGCCGATGCTGGAGCGGTACTTCCGCCGTTCCATTCAGCTGGGCCGTGGCGAGGCGGAATACTTTGTTTCCAGTGGGATCAGCATGTTTTTCCTGGCCGCGACGGTCTTGCTGTTGCTCATGGCGGTGGTGGCGGGTGTGCGTAGCGTGCTTCGGGGCCGCACCGAATCCAGTGCCATTCACTCCTTGAGATCGTAAAGAGGTAGAGGATGAGAAACTTCGAGCAACCCGGCCGCTCCACGGTGCATGCGACCAGCGGCATGGTGGCAACCTCCCATTCGCTCGCCAGTGTCGAAGCGCTGCAGGTTTTGCGTGATGGCGGCAATGCGATGGACGCGGCCCTGGCGGCCTGCGCTGTGCAGTGCGTAGTCGAGCCAGGGTCAACGGGTATTGGCGGGGACTGCTTTGCAATGATCTGGCCGGCGGGATCCGAACGTCCCGTGGCCTATAACGGCTCGGGGCGCGCGCCGGCGGCTGCGAGTCTCGAGCGACTTGCGCACATGGGGCTGGCCGACATCGAGCGGACCTCTGCCCATGCCGTGACGATACCGGGATCGGTTGAGGCCTGGTGTCGGCTGACGGCCGATCATGGGCGCCTTTCCATGCGTGAAATCCTGGCCCCCGCGATCCGTCTGGCGGGGGATGGGTACGCCGTCTCGCCACGCGTTCACTGGGACTGGAGCCGCCATCAGGAGTTGCTGCGCACCCATGCACCCACCCGGTCACGTTTCCTGACCGACGACCAGCCTCCTGCAGTGGGGGCCATTCATCGGCAACCCGAACTAGCCAGAACCCTCGAGCGCATCGCGGAGCAGGGGCCATCCGGCTTTTACGACGGGCCCGTGGCCGAGGAGATGGTGGCGGTCTTGAGCGAACTGGGCGGGTTCCATTCGCTCGAGGATTTCGCGCTCGCTCGCGGGGAGTATGTCGACCCGATCTCCACGACATTCCAGGGATACGAGGTCCACGAGTGCCCGCCGAATGGGCAGGGCATTATCGCGCTCATGTTGCTGCAGATGCTGGAGCCACTGGAGGCAGGCTGCGGTGATCCGCTGGACCCTCAACGCCTCCATTATTTTATCGAGGCTGCCCGTATTGCCTATGCCGCGCGGGATGAGTGGGTCGCCGAACCGGATGCCATGGAAGCCGGTTTTGGGCAATTGCTCGCGCACTCGTACACGGACCGGATGCGTCAAAGCCTTGATCCCGATTCCGCCGCCTCCGTGCCCGTCCAGCCCTTGTCTCCGGTGGCGGGGAATACGGTTTGTATCGCCGTGGTGGACCGTGACGGCAATGCGGTCAGCCTGATTAACTCGCTGTTCCTGAATTTTGGTAGCGGCATCCTTACGCCACGGCATGGCGTGCTTTTAAACAACCGTGGCCAGGGCTTCAGCATGCAGGCGGGGCACCCGAATCAACTGGATGGCGGGAAGCGTCCGTTGAACACGATTATCCCGGGCATGGTGTCGCAAAAGGGCCGGCCGGTGATGCCGTTCGGAGTGATGGGCGGGCACTACCAGTCAGCTGGACACGCGTACATGTTGTCCAACCTGCTGCGCTTCGGGCTCGATTTGCAGGAGTCCATGGACCTGCCACGTCTGTTCCCGATTCTGGGAGAGGGGATGGTCGAAATCGAGTCCACCTTCCGTCCCGAAGTGCTGGAGGGTTTGAGGGATCGTGGCCATCGGTTGATATTCCCACCACGTCCGATTGGCGGTTCGCAGGCCATCTGGATTGATCATGCGGCCGGGACGCTCGTGGGTGCCTCCGATCACCGCAAGGACGGGTGTGCCCTTGGCTATTAATCCGAGCGGTTGTGTCGGATGCCTGAGCGGGTGGGGCCACGTGCCCCGTCGTTCCGGAATCTGATCCGTGCCTGATCCCGGTCTGATCGTCTGGATGGCGGTGTTGCTCGTGGTGCTGGCCGGCATCGCCGGCATCTTGTCGGGGCTCCTGGGAGTGGGCGGGGGAATCGTCCTTGTCCCCGGCCTGTTTCATATCTTTTCGCTGCTGGGTTATTCCAGCGAGCAGCTCATGCAGATCTGCCTGGGGACGTCGTTGGCCACCATCGTGGTCACCTCGGCACGATCCACCTTTCTTCATCATGCGCGCGGGGCGGTGGACTGGGCCATCCTTCGGCGCTGGAGCCCCGGCATCATTGGTGGGGCAATTCTCGGGGTCTGGATCTCGGCGCAGCTGTCGTCCGAGGTGCTGCAGGTGATCTTCGGGGTGCTGGCCCTGTTGATTGCGATCCATCTGCTGGTCGGCGACCTGCGGTTTCGGATCATCACGCATCTTCCCGAAGGCGCCGTTATTAGAACGGCACCCCCTGTGATCGGATCGGTGTCCGTGATCATGGGCATAGGGGGTGGCACGCTCTCGGTTCCCCTGATGACGGCCCTGGGGACATCCATGCGCCGTGCGGTCGCGATGGCCTCAGGTATGGGGATATTGATTGCGGGGCCGGCTGCGCTTGGTTTTATGCTGGTCAACGTCGAGCCGGCCCACCAGCCACCCGGGACCATCGGCGCCGTGAACCTGATCGCGTTTGCCTGCATCGTCAGCATTGCCTATCTCAGTGCGCCGATCGGAGTGCGTTTGGCTCACGCACTCGATCCCCGGCCACTCAAGAAGGTCTTCGGATTTTTCCTGCTGCTCGTCGCGCTCAACATGATCCGCGTGAGCATCTAGGCCATGCGCCCATGGTTGTTACCGGGCCTCTTCTACCCGGGGCCCTGTGGTTGCAAGGGCACGCCCGGATATTGCCGCGACCAGTCGATTCAGGATCGATCGATCTCGAATCGATACTTGAACGAGTCGCCACTGAAAAACAGGAACTCGTAGTCGATGGGCCGTCCGGAGCGATCGTGGGTTAGACGTTCCACCTGTAGAACCGGGTCGGCTTCCGACAGGCCCAATTCCTTCTGTACTTCGCTGTTCGCCAGCCCGGCATCGATGCTGATGTTGGCCGCACCCAGCGGGATGCCCGAGAGGTTCTCCAGGATCGGGAAGATATCGCCCGAGAGGTCCTGACTGAACAAGGGGCGCCCCACATCCAATGGGAAATAGCTGATCTCCAGTGAAACCGGCACCCGGTTCAGGTAGCGCACCCGCTTCACTTCGACCACCGAGCCGCTTGTTGCACCCCCAAGGTCGAGTGCGTCGCGCACATTCTTGGGCGGGACCATTTCCTCGATCGAAACGACCCGTGCCGTTGCTTCGTAGCCCTGGGCCGCCATGGCCTCGCCGAAGCCTTCCAGGCGTCGTACGTTTTGCACCGCCTTCGGCTTGCTGACAAAACTGCCCTTGCCCTGCGAGCTGAAAATCAGGCCTTCGTTGTGCAGGTCACGCAGTGCCTGGCGAATGGTAATGCGGCTGACGCCGAATCGCCGGGTGAGCTCGCTTTCGGAGGGAAGCTTCTGGTGCGGCTGGTAGGTGCCGTCGAGGATCCGTTGACGCAACGTTTCCTTGATCTGGACATATAGCGGTTGCGGAGATTCCTGAAGCGTTTGGCGGTCCGGAGTGCTGGATTCCATGGGCGGTCTCGTTCCTCGGTTCGACTCATCATATCGTGTCATAGAAGGAGTGAGATGGGTAGTGGAACGGATGGAGTGGCTGAGTAGTGAGGCCGACGGTGGGAGCGCTGCATGCGGAAGGTGTATTGCTTGTCATGCTTGCCGACGCTCAATCCGGTGATACGGCACTTCAATGGCGCAGGGATTCCCCAGGTTGGGGCGGTATCGCGACGGATGGCGGATTCCAATGCGCCAAGGGGCGAAAAATATAAACTCGTAAAAACAATTAGTTGAAGATTCTTTTCTCTCGATTGCTCGCTACGGCACGGAACCTGCTGCGGATCCGGTAGATCAGTCATGGCCTGTTAGTACAGGCAAGTCCTCACGCCGGGGTCAGTCGGCTGGTCAAACGTTGGATGCGCCATTTTGGCGGACACTTTTTTGGGAGAAGAACCATGCGTTGGAAGCCAATTGTTGCCGGTGTAGCAATCGCGGCCTTTTCCGGGGCCGCGGTGGCCGAGACGATCCAGATCCGGGTCGGGCACCAGAGTCAGGTCACTAATACGGTATCGGGCGGGGTCGTCGTCGAACGCCTGCGTCTTTTCGAGGAACATTTGCCGACGGATGGCCGGTACGAGGACGTCGATTTTGTCGTCCAGTATGCGGATTTCGACTCCGGTCCGCCGATCACCAACCGAATGATCGCCGGGCAGCTCGAGTTCGGGGTCATGGGTGACTACCCGCTCATCGTGAACGGTGCGACCTTCCAGAACACGGGTCGTGCCGAGTCCCTTTTCGTAGCTATGACGGGTTACAACGCCCGTGGGACGGGCAACGGTATCGTCGTCCCCGTCGATTCCCCTGCGCAGCGGCTGGAAGACCTTGCCGGCAAGCAGCTTTCGACGCCGTTCGGCAGTGCCGCCTGGGGTATGACCCTGGACGCCCTGAGCCAGGCCGGCATTGCGGATGACGTGCAACTTCGGGATCAGGGGCCACCGGTCGGGGTGGCGAATATCCGCACTGGCAACATCGATGCCCATGCGAATTTCACGCCCTGGTCCGAGGTCATGGAGTATCGCGGCTTTGGCCGCAAGGTCTTCGATGGCAGCGAGGTTGGCCAGCCGACCTTCCACGGGACCGTGGTGCGGGATGACTTCGCGGAAGAGCATCCGCGTGTGGTCGAGGCGTACATCGCGGCGACCATGGAGGCTCAGGAATGGATCATGGAAGACCCCAAGCGGGCGGCGACCAAGCTGGAAGAGTGGACCACGATCGAGAAAGAGGTCCTGTACCTGTACTTTAGCGAGGGTGGCATTACCTCGGTCGATCCGACCCTGAAGCCCGAGTGGGTCGATGCGCTCAAGTATCACCACTCCACGTTGCAGCGGGAGCGTTCGGTCCCGGATCTAGACTTTGATCGCTGGGTGGACGACAGCTTTGTCCGCGCGGTTTACGAGGCTCAGGGTAAGGACTACGAGGAGCAACTAGGCAAGATCACCCGCTCCGAACCGGGCGCAGGCGGGCTTCCGCCGGCCGAGGTCTGGTTTGCCGAAGAGGGCATCATCAAGTACGACTCCATTGGTGAGATGCTGGCCGCGGTTGAAGAGGTCGAGGAATCCGGTTCCGATGAAGTTCGTGCGACGTATGTGTACGACCACGGTACGGGCCTGAAGCTGTTCGGCCATGTCGCCTCTTTTGTGGAAACCGACGACGACTACGTCGCCTTCATGCGGGCTGGTGACGCCGAGGAATATGCCAGTGAGAACGGTGGTTCCACTGTCGAGCTGGCCGTCCTTCGTTACTAGTGTTTTATCTTTTTGCTTAGCGGGTTTTCCCGCTCGTTTGTGTTAGGAAGCCATGGCCGATCTGTCCGGTCATGGCTTTTTTGTTCCTGATACGTGATTGGCGGGTCGCATTCGTAGCGGTGAAGCCGAGGGACCCATTCAGGGTTCTACGCCTCTCTGAACTCGCGGTGCCATTTTCGGCGCCATACCTTGCTCGTCACGCTATCATCCGGGCTGTTCGGCCTTTGTCGATCCCGCTGGGTGTGGATGCATCGCATCCTCCCTTCACTTAAAAGGAATCCGACGCTGATGCCGGTACGCGTTGTCATATTGATGTCAGTGGCGCTCATTGCGTTCGCTGCCAATTCCATTCTGACGCGCGCCGCGTTTACGTCGACTTCCATCGATCCGGTCAGCTTCACCGCGATCCGGCTCGTTTCCGGTGCGATCATCCTATGGCTGATCGTTCGCGCCCAGCCGGCCCTTCCCGAAGGACGGGGCAATTGGGGTTCGGCCCTGGCGCTATTCGTATACGCCATTGGGTTTTCGTTTGCCTATATCTCGTTGACGGCCGCGACCGGGGCGTTGCTGCTGTTCGGCGCGGTCCAGGTGACCATGGTCAGTTGGTATCTGGCGACCGGCGAACGTTTGACGTCACGCCAGTGGACCGGGTTTGCCCTGGCGCTCGCGGGGCTCATTTGGTTGCTGTCGCCCGGACTCTCGGCGCCACCGCCGATGCCTGCTGCACTGATGATCGCGGCTGGTGTTGCTTGGGGTGTCTACACGCTGCGGGCGAGCGCAGGCGGTGACCCCACCCGGGTAACGGCCGCGAATTTCCTCTTGGCGAGCTTACCCGCCCTGGTCGTAGCGCTCGCATTCATTCCCGGTGCCGTTCTGGACCTTCCGGGAGTTCTGCTGGCCATTGCATCGGGCGCGTTGGCCTCCGGACTGGGATACGCGGTCTGGTACGCCGCGCTCAAGCTCATTCGGACCTCTACCGCCGCGGTCGCCCAGCTAAGCGTGCCCGTGATCACCGCGATCGCGGGAATCGGTCTTCTGGCAGAACCGTTGACGCTGCGCCTGGTGCTCGCGGGCATAGCCGTTCTGGGTGGTATCGCGCTGGTGGTCGCCAAGCCGAGGAGGTTGGAAAACTCCGAAGGCTTGAAATCTGACGGACAGTAACCGCTGGGCCTCGCATCGGCCTCGAGAAACCACAACGAACCCTGCCGACGTTTGTCAGCCTCACGGTCCGTTCTGGTGTATAAGCAATGGTTGTGCTGGGTGGAGGGTCTGTCGGGGCATCGGTCGTTTCGGTCGGCCGATTGGGCCGCTCTGGCGGGTGCTGAGCCTGCCCGGGACCGACCTGACTGACCGCACATCCCGTGCAACGTTGAACGAGGCTATAAGGGTTTGAAAACTCAATTAGCGGCGCCCGTCGGTGTGGTGCCCACCCCGCCGATCGCGGCTCCCGGTAGCGTATCCCTTGCAGTAACGCCCGCAGAGTGCGGGCTCGGCACCGCTCCTGTGCCTGACTGGCTGGATCGGCTCGCTGCCAGTGAGCCTGTGGTCTGGCCTGGGTTCCTGGAGGAAGGGCTGGTCGATGCCCTGCGCGACGAGCTCTATGCCCTGCGCGATAGTAGTCGGCTCGAGCGCGCCAGGATTGGCCGCGCAAGCGGCCGCCGCCGGGATCTCGCCACCCGCGGGGACTGGATCCACTGGCTGGATGGCGCGAGCCCGGCGCAGCAGGCCTTTGTGGCGGCGCTGGACCAGGTGCGCCTGCAGGTCAGTCGTACCTTGATCCCGGGGTTATTCGAGACCGAGTCCCACTTTGCCCTCTATCCGCCGGGCGCTCATTACGCCCGCCATGTGGATGCCTTTCAGGCCAGCAACTGCCGTCGCCTGTCGCTGGTGCTCTATCTCAACCGACACTGGCGCGCCCGCGATGGCGGGGAGCTGGCCATCTACGACCAGGACGATCGCGAGATCCAGCGCATCCAGCCCTGCGCCGGCACCCTGGTGATGTTCCTCAGCCAGGACGTACCCCACGCCGTCCTCCCGACTCGCCGCTGGCGCGCCAGCATCGCTTCCTGGATGCGTGTACGCGATCCTGTCGGCCCCCTTGCCAGTCTCAATCGCTTCTAGGGAGACGCTGATTGAATCGCACGTCCGCGTTGGTGCCCCCTGTTTCCCGAGACAAGGCGCGTCGAGTAGCGGGTAGTGGTTCTACCCGCCCGTTTCTGATGGATTCGGGGCGCAACGCAGGATCGGGGAACAGGGGGCACCAACCCCACAAGCCATTGAAAG
>NZ_AQXQ01000012.1:0-615000 GCF_000376865.1 Thioalkalivibrio sp. ALJ7
CTGCTATCACGCCCGGGCGTTCAGCCAGGCCTGCCGTCGGCTGGGCATCCGTCATCGCCGGACACGGCCCTATACGCCGCGAACCAACGGCAAGGCGGAGCGCTTCATCCAGACCGCCCTGCGCGAGTGGGCCTACGCCTTCACCTATGCCACCTCGGAGGAGCGCAAACGCCACCTGCCCCGGTGGATCCATGACTACAACTGGCACCGCCCACACGGTAGCCTGAACAAACAGCCACCCATCAGCGTCCTCGGGCTACCTGAGGACAACCTTGTGAGACTCCACACCTAGGCTCGGTCGCGAACACGAAATCGTAATAGTCAGCCGGGACCATCGGCTCCGGCGACTCCGCCCATACCGACGACGTATAGAAGAGGACGATCAGCAACAGTGTTCGGGTCATGGAGTCCTCGAGGGAAAGGAAATGCGCCCGAGTTTGCCGCAACGAGATCATGGGTGCCCTTTTCTCCTTTTTCTCACCCTGTTCCTTCCGCGCCGGGCGCGCCGGGTGTCAATATTTTTTACGCGCTCGCCGGGACCAAGGCTGATGAAGGCCGATCGGCGTAAAGCTGGATTTACACTTACCTCGATGCCCATCTTGGCCGCTCCGGTCACGAGACACGTAAGCACCGCCAAACACCCGTCATGGGCGCCTCTCAGCGACACCCCCACTAAATGGCACATCATTTGCTCTGAGAAACATAGGCTTACGGTAGAAATGTAGCGGGGTTCCCAAGATGATCTCAATGAAACGCTGGAAGGCACCCACACTGTTCGCGATAGCGCTCTCCGTACCGGGTGCGTTCCTGTCGAGTACCGCCTCTGCCGCACCGATTAATGTTGGCGAAGAGCTCGACGGACTGAATTGCATTCCTTTCGGCTGCGATCTGGCGCAACAGACGCAATACATCTACGGAGCGGAACTGTTCTCCGAGCCCCTTAACATCGATGCGTTCGGATTCTGGTCGGTGGCAGGACAGGGCAATCTGGTCAGCGGATCGTTCGACATACGTTTCTCGATCACCGACGCCGACCCCGCCGATACCAACCTTCCGCTGGAAGACAATTTCGGAGAAGTGGACCATTACTTTACCGATCTGACTCTGGATGGCAGTAACGATCACCCATTTACCATCAGTGGCGAAACGTTCTACTACGACCCCAGCGACGGCAACCTACTGATCGATATCCGTGCCGATGGCGAGCTCACCCATGAGGGGGATTGGGCCAACTTTCAGTCAACGGCGCACGAAGAAAGCACCGAACACATGTGGCGGGGACGAACTCGCGATGATGACGACCCCGGAGTGCCAAGCTCGGAATGGGGGATGACAACGACTTTCTGGGACCTCACCGAGGATGATCCTGTGGCGGTCCCGCTCCCTGGTAGCCTGGCCCTCATGATTGCGGGTCTGATGGCCATGTTCTCCGCTGCCTACATGTTTCGCGGGCGACCGAGGAGAAACAACCACATTGAACCCGCGCGGGAGACTTAACGGGAGCTCAAAGGTCATGCGGGGTCCTCTTCGTCGGCTCTGGCTCTTGTAACGGCTTTCCCAGAAGCGGCCCCGCAACCATCCTCCGTATTCCTCCTCCGCGCCATTTGTTCGTTCAGGCCTGCGCATTAACCAGCACAGCCTGTGCAAGCGTGCCTGCCACCTGGCAACCTGGCCCGCTCGGTACCAGGCTACAACCCCCCGCACCGAGATCAGCCACGCCAGTGCTCATCGTTCTAACCTCACCAGAAAGCCACGCCGTACAGCAACGCACGGCGTACACAGCGACAGATCCAGGGGTAATACGGCGTCATCTCGACCGAGACGCGCTCCATTCTGGCGCGCGTCATCTCCGGACCTTCCCTGGTCCATGCACCCCCAACACACCTAGACAGCCCGCCTAGAAATCTTGGGTGTCCTCTTCTGCTTGCTCTTCTGCTTTGTCCTCTTCTGCTTTGCCACCGGTAAGGGAAGATCAGCTTTCGAGCTGCTTCTTCAGGTGGTTCAGGGTCTCGCAGTGCTCATGCTGCGGACTGAAGAGTATGATCTCGGCGTCCTCTTCCACCCGGAGGGTGTGCCCGGGAGGCCAGTAGAAGAGATCCTCACCGGATACGGCCTCCTCGCTACCATCCCCGTACGTCATGATCAGGCGGCCCTGAATCATGTAACCCCAGTGGGGTGACTGGCAGAGGTCCTCCTTCAAGCCGTGGAGCAGCGGGGTGATGTCGGTGCCCGCCTCCAGCGAGAAGTACTCCCCCGTCATCTGCGTGTAATCGGTTGCGTCGCCGAACTCCAGGGCCTGACGCGCGACTGCCCCCGGTGCGCTGAACACCTCGGGCACTTCGGACTTCGCCATGCGCATGACCTGCCTCCTTCCCGTCCTGCAACGGGCTTGCCTCGAGACCAAATGGTCCCCCCACGGAGTCTAGAAGAAGAAATCATGGATGCCCTCTCCTTTCCCGCTTTCGTCCCCTTCTTGTCTCTTCTTCTGCGGGTGTCCGGTGCGGGCCGGCTGCCCACACCGGGTTCGACGGGCTAGTCGCAGGCGGTGGCGGCGGCGGGCAGATTGCCGCGCACACAGGTGCTGGTCTCCGCCGGATTCTCGTTGCTGCGCAGGCGGACGAAGCGGCCGTCGATCTCGCCCGCGGCGTTGGTCGGGTAATGGTCGCCCATGTGCATGCCGGCCCCGTGCAGGACCCAGTAGTTGAGCGTGTGCGCGTCGCCGTGGGGTTGTTCCAGGTAGACCAGGGTGGCGCCGTGGGCCATCTCGGTCACGATCAGCCGCCGGATCCGCTCGCCGGCCTCGAACTCGACATAACCCAGCGCATGGCTGCTGACATTACCGCCGCGCATGCCCTGCATCTCGGGGGTGTGATTGGTCTGGATCAGCCGGAAGCGACCGTGGGGCTGGCCATCCTGCATCTCGCCGTCGAGGCGCATGACCATCTTCATGCTGCTGTCCATGGCGGAGGCGGCGTACAACCGGCGCGCCTCCTCGATGCTGGAGACGGCCGCCGGCTCCATGGCCTGGTGGTTCTGGTACCAGGTCATCCAGAAGCTGACGGGGCCGTTTTCGACCGCATCCGGGCAGGCGCCGTCAGCATGCAGTTCGAAGCGGTCAAAGCCCAGGTCCACCGAGCCGCGTCCCTTGTTGGTGACCAGGGCGCGGGTAAAGATGACCTCGGCCGGCGTTTCGAGGTTGGCCATGGCGCGGTAGCGGTCGTCCCAGGCGCATTGCGTGGCCCCGCGTCCCGGCAGGGCCTCGCGGCTGATCTGCCGCGTCTCGCGCGAGCCGCGTTCGCTGCCATAGGTATCCAGCAGCGCGCGGGTGCCGGGCTCCAGCAGGGCCGTGTCCACCGCCTGGATGTTGCGGTCGAACTGGCGGTCGGCGCCCGGGGTGGCGTGGGCGGCCGAGGTGGCCATGCCGAGGGTCAGGGCCAGGCCCAGAGCAAGGAAGTGGGTGCGTGTCGGGTGGGTGCGCATCAGTCGGTTCTCCGTGGGTTTACTGCCATTGCAGGTCCATGCGTTGCTGCATGCGGTGCCATTCGGCGGTGATGATGTCGCCCGCCACGCGATGGGCGGCGTCCATGCGCGGGCGCGCCTCGGGGTAGAGGAGCATCACGGCCTCGCTGGCGCGGGCGAAGTCGCGCCGGGTGCGGTAGTGCACCATGGTGTGCACCAGCAGGCTGTCGAGATCGTCGAAGGAGCGGTCGGCGGCCTGGCGGTAGCGCACCATGCGCTCCGGGGTCAGCTCGAGCTGGCGGTGGGTCTGCGACAGGCCGTCGAACAGGGCGAAGAAGCCCATCCCCAGGTCGGCCCCCTGACGCAGGGCGTGATCGCCCAACTGGCGCTGCAGGACCTCGCCGGCGCCGAACAGGCCGGCATTGCCATCGCGCGCCAGCAGGCCAAAGAGGCTGCCGGTGGCACTGGCCGAGGCGCCACGAGGCCGGGCGAGCTCGCGGATCTCGCGGTCCAGGCGCTGATACCCCGCGTCCAGCAGGAGTTCGAGCGCCGGGGCGGTGTCGTCGCCCAGCGCACGCAGGACGTCCTGGCGCTGTCCGTGTGGCAGGCGCTCGAGATCCCGCAAGACCCCGGCGACATCGCGCGATCCGATCTGCAGGCGTTCGAGCTCGTCGCGCACGGCGGCTTCCGGGTCCTCCAGCACGCGCTCGAGCTGGCGCACCTGATGCCCGGCACGCTCGCCCACCAGCCCGTGCCGGCCCAGCTCGCCGAGGATCGCGGTGACCTGTTCCAGCCCGCCGGCGGGGGTACGGCCGGGCTCGGTGGCGGCGGCCAGGGCGCTGCCGAAATCCATCGCCCGGACACCGGAGGTGCGGCTGGCGTGATCCAGCAGGCCGCTCATGCGATGCGTCTGCTGCGCGCCATAGGCCGTTGCGGCGGTCTGCAGCAGCCGCCCGGCGAGACCCGCGATGTCGCGGGAGGATTCGCCCACGGCCTCGTCGACCCAGCCGGCGAGATCCCCCTGAGCCGTATAGGGCGAGAGATAGGCGCCCCGGTTGTCGGGCAGCGGCTCCGGGGCCACGGAGGCCACGGCGGGCAGGCAAAGCAGGCCCCCCAGTCCGAGCAGGCCGGGGCGAAGCCATGGGCCGAGTCTGGCGATCAAGCCGGGCATGCGCAGCGGCATGGGGCGGGTTCCTCCCTTTCGGGTGGTCGCGGCCCATTCGGATCCATTCCGGTATGTTCGCCACCGATCCCGAAGGATCGCCACCCAATCGGGAGATTAGGCGAAGCCGTGGACGGGGTCAAAGCGGCGCGTGGCGGGAGTCATCGTCGGGGGCGAGACTACAGCATGACGTCGGCCTCGAGGATCAGAAAGACCAGCAGACCTGAAAGATCGGGGTCGGACCTCGCTACGTAACTGTTTCAAATCGTATTGTCAATCCAGAACCCGTCCATGGACACCTTATCGGCCATTTTCATGGTCAAAACCGCCCGTCCATGGCATAACCCGCAGCATCCTCCCGAACGCACGCCGTATCCCCCAACTCTTTCACCTCGCGCCCCGGCGAGCGTATCCCCAATGCCTTCTGCACTTCTTCCACATACGGCCGACTACCCACGGCTACCGACGTGGTCCAGCGGTTGTCCCGACTGGGACAATCCGACGCAAGCGCATCGTCTACCCACATTCGATGACATTGCCTCAGCTCTGGCAATGAACCGATCTCCAGTGACTCCTGTAGCGCTTGCTGGTCAATCACGCGGTACCGATCCGGAGGGTCCTGGATCTCTCGATAACCGCTGGCCTCCCACTCGCGCGGATGCTGCACCACCCCCGCCCGGACCATGTTCAGGTCGATGTACACCAGACAACGCGCCAGATGGGTGCCAGTCTCTACCGCCGTGGCGTGGTAGCGGTCCTCCCAAAACGCGCCCTTCCGGCCCTTGCGCCGGTTGTACGCTTGCCCGACCCGCCCCGCGATCAACTGCATGGCCCGCGGGATCTCGCTACGGCCCTCATCCCGCACCAGCAGATGCACGTGGTTGGACGTCACGATGTAGTTCAACACACACAGCCCGTAGCGCCGCCGAGCCTGATACAGCCAGTACCGCCACAACCGGCGGTCGCGAGCGAACTTCAGCAGAAACTCCTGCTTATGGCACCGGTGCGTGATATGCCAGACATGGCCCGGCAAGTGATGGCGATTCGCCCGTGGCATGGCTTCCCTCCCTGGAAGACCCATTTCCTAGCCGAAATGGCCGCTATAAGCTCGAATTACACCCTTTCTCGACCATTTTCCTTCGATATTTCCGCGGATTACCGTGGTCCGACCCCGCTATTTACTGCTCAGACGTGCTTCTTTCCCTTTTACCTGTCATTTGTTATAAACAATAAATCCAATCGCCCAGAGCGCAACCACAAACAATATAACAGCGCCCCACCAAGTATCAAACGGCTTCTCACGCCGTGAAACCACCACAGAAAGAAAATACGCGCATAACATAATCGCGATCAGGACACCTAATGCGGCGACCAGAACTAGCCCCGACGGACTAACACTAAAGATCGAATGAGTTAAAGCAACGCCTCCCAGTCCAACGGAAAATGCCAACATCGAACTCATAATCTGAGTCAGGCGATCTCGAACGTGATCGACAGCACCATCTAATCTGAACCGACCAAAACCAATCGAGATAAGAAAACTACTGAACGATCCCAAAGCCAGAAAGAAGAAGAACAACACGGAAAATGGGACGAACGAAAATACTCCTTCGAAAAGATCCTGCGCTAAGGCATTACCTCCCATTGCTCCCAGACGTTGTAACGGATCATGCAGCGCATAGAGAGCCCCTACCGAAAGCCCAAACAAACCAAAGAGAATCCAATCCTTCTTTAACTCCTTCACCAAGTCGCTGCTCGCTTGCGAAATACTCCCTTTCATACTCGACCTCCCTATCCTTTGATCGACTAACTCCTAACGACGACAAGAGATATCTTAGGCGTCCTCGTCGCTCCTTTCTCCTCTCTATTTCTTTTCTTCACTTCATAGCCGCATCAAGCACCCTGGTCGCAACGTACGCTTGCAAAAGAAATCCTACAATAAACATCACACACCTACACAGCCCGCCTCAGACCGTCAAGAAATCAGGGGTGTCCCCTTCTTGGCTCCACACCTCCCCTGAAACCGCAATGGTTCAGCGACAACCGGCTGGCGCCAGAAACATGCGGCCCGATATCCCCACACCCTTGATGCTGCAACGGCCGAGCTGCTTCACCGCCTCGCGAAAACGATCCACGTGGCCCAGGGCCGCTACATGGTGCGACCTTTTCCCCCTTCCGACATGCCGCAGGAAATGCACTGGATCGATTCGCAGACGTTCCAGGATCGGCGGAATGGATTCCGGGATCGCCCCGGGCTTGTCCTCGCGGATCGCGCGCCCGGTCCAGTCCACCAGTTCCAGGTAGTCCTCCGTAGTAAAGGCCACCGCATTGCCATGTGGATCGTCGCCTTCCCGCCCCAATACGGTCAGGCGAGGCTCGTCTCCCTCACCCGCCGGACCTTCATGCCCCTGATCCTTACGAGCCAGTGCCCGGATGCGCTGCTGGATCGAGGTGAAATCGGAGGCCTCCGGCGTATCCGCCATCCCCGCGCGCACTGGGTTCAGATCCACGTAGCTCATGCAGGTCAGCACGGCCGCGTCGTCCAGCAGCGCCTGGCTCTTGTAGCGGCCTTCCCAGAAGCGGCCCTTGCAGCCATCCTCCGCATTCGCCCGCCGCGCCAGATGTTCGTTCAGGCTGCGCATGAACCAGGACAGGTCTTGCAGCCGATCCCGCCACTCGGCAATCTGCACCTGCGCCCGCTCGCGCTCCGCGACCGTCTTCGTCTGCCCCGCCCGATACCGGGCTACCAGAACCGGCAGCGAGAACAGCCGCGCCCAGCGCTCCATCACCTCGCCTTCGCTCCATCCCGCCGCGCGATCCGAATCCAGCCGCACCACCAGGTGGTAGTGGTTCGACATCACCGCGTACGCGCACAAACCCACCGCGAACACGCCCTGCAGCTCGCGCAGGCGCTCCAGCACCCAGCCGCGCCGGTGCTCGTAGTTCTTGCCCGAATAGGAATCCTCGCCGCACAGGAACGCGCGGCGCACACAGCGACAAATACAGTGGTAATACGGCGTCGTCTCGACCGAGACGAGCTCCTTCCTGGCTCGCGTCATCTCCGGACCCTCCCTGGTCCATGCACTCCCCCACAAACCTAGACAGCCCGACTCAGACCGTCAAGAAATCATGGGTGTCCTCTTCTTCCATCCGATACGGCGTCGTCTCGACCGAGACGAGCTCCTTCCTGGCTCGCGTCATCTCCGGACCCTCCCTGGTCCATGCACTCCCCCACAAACCTAGACAGCCCGACTCAGACCGTCAAGAAATCATGGGTGTCCTCTTCTTCCATCCGGCTACTGCAGAGCAAGGAGCCTCCACAGACGCTTCGCGTCACAGAGGCTGCGGATTTTCACGGTCCACTCCCCGGCAGTGTTCTCAGCCGCCGAATCGAACTCGGCCTGAAGATGCTTAAAACCGTATGCTCCTCCTTGTACGGCGGGCGCCCGGAAGTAGAACAAAAGCCATTTTCTATTGACGATGAACGCGAATGGCTGCTCTCTTGTCCCGTCTCGGTAGAACCGGAAGTCTCGAACATCGCCCTTTGCCTCCGGAAAACATTCGTAGCCGACAAGTGCTGCACTCCGCCCAACCAGAAAGACGAACGCCTCTTCGGTCTCTTCCGACTGAATGTGTCGCAACCACTTGCCGATCAGGTCCGCGTTTTTCGCTTCGGAGATCACTGCTCACCCTCATACGGCCCAACGCCGCGCTCTGCACAAAAGTGAACAAACAATAACCATTCGCCCGTGGCAAGGCTTCCCTCCCTGGAAGGCCCATTTCCTGGCCAAAATGGCCGCGATAAGCTGCTATTACACCCTTTCTCGACCATGTTCCTTCTATATTTCCGAGGGTTACCGTGGTCCAACCCCGTTATTGCGTCTCCACATCGACCCGCACGGCGTGGGATTCCTCGGCCAGTGGCAGCTGGTGCGCGCGATGATGGACCTGCTGGCGAAGCGGCAGAACGGATCTTGAACCGTCAAGAAATCATGGGTGTCCCGTTCTTCCGTCAATGGTTCTTCCGTGCGTTACCGTGGTCCCACCCCGTTATTTCCAAATTGTAGCGCAGCAGAAATTATGTCCCCGTGCCTGCGATTGTTAGGCATATTATTGCTCTGGATGAAATACAAATTTTTCACCCGGAACCAAATTAAAGTTACAGTCCTCGGGTTTAAGGCCATTAATCTTAAGGCGATTGATGGCCATGGCTTTATCATCCAAGTCCCGCAACATATTTTGCTCAAGACCCTCAACGTGAGAAAGCATATGTAGAAACCCGTTAAGTATGTCGCTACTCTCTTCCAGCAATTTCGATCTAGAAACGTCTGACGTTCTAATATTCAATTCTTGAACGCCCGAGTGAGCCGCTTGGGAGTTTCTCAATTTATTCACGAGATCCATATGGTCCATCGCGCAATGCTCGAACTCTAAGCACAAATGATATGGATGTGCCAAAGTTCCAACTAATGAAACAAGATGAGGTTCTTTACCATTTTCTCGTTTACAGGTTGGGCATGGTGCTTCTAGTAATTGACCTAATGTCATTCTTCCGTATCTTGATTCAGGTATCTGTGTGCAGTAGAGAAGCTGCTTGATTGCAACTTCACAGAGCCTTGCAGAATACAAAAGTATTTCGTTGTAAAGACGGAGCCTTTCGATTTCTGAATCTACTTCATCATGGCTAGGATCAGCTCCGTGCGCATAGTCATAAGAGCAGTTAATAACTCTACTCATAAGAAGTGATAAAGTAACTCCACTTTTCGTATAGGGATTTGTAAAGCCACTTCTCTCTGGTGATTCTTGAGCGGGCATAAGAGGCAAATGCCCTCGCTGCTGCATCCAGGCACGCATATCTGTTGCGATCGGAAGTAAATTAATACCGCCAATCATCTCGCCCGACCAGCGAAACGCTTGAGGGTGATAACTCCAATTGTGATGAGCACCATGCCACTCACGCTTTTTAGTTTCCACTTCGACTGATTACCTCGCTATGCCTAACGTCTAAGCTAAGCGGCGCGGCGTTAACCGCGTCCGGTGGAGCGCGAAGCGTGGAACGAACTTGAGCGACTTGTTATGCATTATCGAGATTGTTGAACGTAATAGTAGAAGCAAGTTCATCTTCGACATCGACGCCAAAAGATATGCTCAAAGTAGCCACCTGCTTACCAATTGAAGAACGTAGTCTTTGTAGTTCATTCTCAAGGACGCTGTCTTGGATCGGCTTTTCGAACCCTGAAAACTTGGGATGGCCTACGTAGTCGACAAACCGTCTACATGCTCGTTGCATCGCCGCTAGAGACTTATCAAGCTCTTTATTCCCCTGGAGTTTCTGTCTTTGACTGCCCAAATGATTGCGAATGTTGATGACACTCTGGATACAGTGCCCGGCATCTTCCATGTCAAAGCGATTGAACAGAACTCGTTTGTCGGACAAGTAAACTAACGTTTCCTCTGCTAGATCGCTGGCCCATTGTGGGGGTGTCCACTGTATCCCGAATATAGGGGCCGAAATACCAGTGACACTTTGAAGAATACGCTTAAATTTCAATCTTCCTCCTTGATGCATAACAGTAGATTAGACAGAATCTGTCATATTGGTGATATGCAGAATCTGTATAGCACCTGATTCTCGCGGCGCCATTCTTTGCTCTGGCAGCCGCTGTTCCTGCAGCATACCCATGAACGAATCATGGATAAACAAGGAGGTCGGTTGATCCACAACCGACGGTCGCGCGCGAACTTCAGCAGAAACTCCTGCTTATGGCACCGGTGCGTGATATGCCAGACATGGCCCGGCAAGTGATGGCGATTCGCCCGTGGCATGGCTTCCCTCCCTGGAAGACCCATTTCCTCGCCAAAATGGCCGCGATAAGCTCCAATTACACCCGTTCTAGACCATTTTCCTTCGATCTTTCCGTGGGTTACCGTGGTCCGACCCCGCTATTTGGTAGCGCCGCCGAGCCTGATACAACCAGTACCGCCACAACCGGCGGTCGCGCGCGAACTTCAGCAGAAACCCCTGCTTATGGCACCGCTGGGTGATATGCCAGACATGGCCCGGCAAGTGATGGCGATTCGCCCGTGGCATGGCTTCCCTCCCTGGAAGGCCCATTTCCTGGCCCAAATGCCCGCGATAAGCTCGAATTACACCCCTTCTAGACCATTTTCCTTCGATCTTTCCGAGGCTTACCGTGGTCCGAGCCCGTTATTTCATGTACTGATATGGATCATGATTCAAAGCACCTAACGCGGAGCGCGCCGGTGCCCTTGGGGTAGCGAACCGAAGGCAAGGGCATCCGAGTGCCGCGTTTGGTTAGCCATTGTCTCGCCTGGCCATAAGGTTCCGACACCTTTGCAAAACAGGGTCAGGGCGAATTATCTTGGAACAAACACTCTCAATTTCAGAAACCAATCCCTCGATCTTTTCATTGAAGTGATCCCTTTCTGAAAAAGTACCCCAAAATACAGATTCATGTTCATGCATCTCCTTGAGATGCCGTTCAAACTCCTCCTCCCCCATTTGTACACGCCCCTGACGCAACCAATAGGTAGGAAGCATATTTGCGGAAACGAAAACCTCGTTCAGTGATTGCCTGAATTTCTCTAACGGTTCTGCGGCCTCCTTGCCGAACACGGCCATGAATCGATAGCGAAGCGCAAAAAGCTCTGCAAACACGTCTCTATGTTGTTCGTAGCGTTCAAAAACTATGTAGGCCCGGTTTAGCAATTCCGTCTGCTCGGGTGTTTCATTGTTATCGGCCTTTCGAGTTGAACCCTCTCCTGTATGGGAGAACGGGCTTCTAATAGACCGCAAGCGATCTCTGCAGTCATACACCAAAGTAAGGACTTCTTCTGCCAGCTCGTATTCGCGGCGCCCCTTCAATTGCCGCCGCCATTCGTTGACCCCGTATATAGCGGTGAATGACGCGACTATGAGTCCGATGTTTTCAAGCAAAAGAGCGATCTCCCTTTGATTGACTAACGTCGAGCTCTGCGGCAAATTCGGAGCGTAGCGGAAAATTTGTCCGCCAGAAGCTCTTTGTTAGGCAATATGTACATCTGATCCATCTCGATACTGAACATGATAAATCACGTATTGGCCCTGTGCCTTTTCGTAGCAAGAAATCATGGGTGTCATCTTCTTTTTTCTTTCTCCGGACCCTCCCTGGTCCATGCACTCCCCTGAAACCTAGACAGCCCGCCTCAGACCGTCAAGAAATCATGGTTGTCCTCATCTCGCTTTCCTTGTCTTCTTGCTCCCCTTATTTAGATGATAATGCGCGTCTTCTTCTTACCTCTTGAAGATTTATTTATTAGATGCTTGCTCCATTCCGCGTTGCACTTTAGCTGGAAGAACAAAAAGAAACTCCGCAAGTGCTTTTGTAAATTCAATAGCCCGCTTGGCATCGTCTCCTGTAGGGAGCAATGCATTGTCATCGGCATGACGCTGGTCATTCGCGTCTAAACGAACCTCATGCGCCCAAGATGCCATTTCCTTCGTTATCAGATGATCATCAGCCGCTTGTACAATTCGCTCGTTAAGGGTGGAATCTTTATACCCTTTAATTTTCAACATTGAGTCTACGGCGCTCGCAGCAAGCATTATCGCGCCGGCCGGAGCATGAATGCTTGCGATGGCTTGCTCCAAAAATGCTCTAGGTCTTTCGGGTATATCCTCATCTACCTTCTGTGGTTCAGGAAATATTTCTATAATTTCTTGGCCAGACCCAAACGCCCACGCTATCACTATTCCGCCACATCCACCACAGCTATAAAAAAACCAATGCCTTTCAATTTGGCCAGCGTGATCCTTAGTAACCTCATCGCTTTTCTTAAATAAATTAGGATGAGCCAAAGAGCAATGCGGGCACCTGTCAATGATCAAATTTTTTTCAAGCCTAGGCACATTGCCTCCTAATACAAAAAATCATAGTCTCCTCTTATTGTATCTCCAGATTTCCCTACGCCTAAGTGCGCGACGCGAGATCACAAGCCTCCGATTTAGTTACCCTTATTGCGTTCCATCTCGGCGACTGCCTGGCGCTTCCATGCCTCCCACTCCTTTCTCTCCCACTCTCGATCATCCCGGTCATAGTTATCCACTTCAATTCGCTTAAAGCCGGTCGTAATGTGATGAACGTCTCTCTGGATCTTATCGATGCTTTTCGCAATAGAATAAAGGTGCGGCTTACCAAGCTGATAACGTCCGCGCAACTCAGCCATGTCGACGACTATCTCTTCCACATATTTTTGGCTTGTGACGCTCTCGTACGCAACTTTAAAACATAGCGAAGAGCTTGCTTTAGCCTCGAAGTGTTTGTTTGTCTGGGTGTACCCCGATAAGCGGGATTGGCCTGGGCCGAAATATCTAAGACCCGTTTTGAAAAAATTGGGAGAAAGAAATTCTTCTAGCAGGCCCTCTGCGACCTCGCCTCCCTCGACCACCGTGGGCTCGAACTTGACGTTCTTCGCCGGTCCCTCGCCGATGTTTCGAACGCACAAGCGGACTATATTCACCGCGAAGTCGAGTGCGTCAACGGTGATTTCTATTCGAGGCTCTGTTTGCGCTTGCCGAAGCTTTCGGGTTTCAGCAACTAATATTGCCGTGAGCACCGCGTAAACTACCGTGGCGAAGGTTACAACACCGGTAAAGGCGACCGTGAGTGCACCGGAGTTTTGGTTGAGGAACGCAATCAGATTTTCCATCTAGCTATCCCATATCTGCATAACAGTGGATTGGACAGAATCCGCAAGGCGGGACCGGGGTCAAAGCTTGCCCATTGCCTCTCATGTCCGAAGCGAGCTCACAAAAAAGGGCGCCGACTTTCGGCGCCCTTTTTTGTTTCTGCATAGCCATTTCCCTGGCTCCGTTCGGTTGGGCTTGCGTCGCCGGGTCAGTCCCAGCTCAACGCCCCACCCGTCTGATACTCCGTAACCCGCGTCTCAAAGAAGTTCTTCTCCTTCTTCAGATCCAGCACCTCGCTCATCCACGGGAACGGGTTATCGGCCCCCGGGTACAGCTCGGCCAGGCCGATCTGGGCGCAGCGGCGGTTGGCGATGAAGTGCAGGTATTCCTCGAACATCTGGGCGTTCATGCCGAGCACGCCACGCGGCATGGTGTCGCGCGCGTACTGCGCCTCCAGCTCGACGGCATCCGAGATCAGCGTACGCATCTCGTTCTTGAAGTCTTCGGTCCACAGGTGCGGGTTCTCGAGCTTGATCTGGTTGATCACGTCGATCCCGAAGTTCATGTGCATGGATTCGTCGCGCAGGATGTACTGGAACTGCTCGGCCACGCCCGTCATCTTGTTGCGCCGGCCCATGGAGAGGATCTGCACAAAGCCGACGTAGAAGAAGATCCCTTCGAACACGACGTAGAAGGCGATCAGCTCGCGCAGCAGCTTCTGGTCCGCCTCCGGGGTGCCGGTGCGGAAGTTCGGGTCCGCCAGGTGCTTGGTGAACGGCAGCGCCCACTCCGCCTTGGTGGCCACGGAGGGCACCTCGCGGTACATGTTGAAGATCTCGCCTTCGTCCAGGCCGAGGGATTCCACGCAGTACTGGTAGGCGTGGGTGTGCAGCGCCTCCTCGAAGGCCTGGCGCAGCAGGTACTGGCGGCACTCGGGGTTGGTGATGTGGCGGTACACGGCCAGCACCAGGTTGTTCGCCACCAGCGAGTCGGCGGTGGAGAAGAAGCCGAGGTTGCGCTTGACGATGGTGCGCTCGTCCTCGGTCAGACCATTCGGGTCCTTCCACAGGGCGATGTCCGCGTTCATGTTGATTTCCTGCGGCATCCAGTGGTTGGCGCAGCCGTCCAGGTACTTCTGCCAGGCCCACTTGTACTTGAAGGGCACGAGCTGGTTGAGGTCCGCGTGGCAGTTGATGATCTTCTTGTCATCCACGCGGATGCGCTCGGCACCCATCTCGATGTCTTCCAGACCGGTGCCGGTCAGGGCGTCTTCGTTCGGCTCGGCCAGCGGCTGGCCGGCGTTTTCCGGGTCCGGCGAGACGCTGGGTGCGGCGCCAGCGGTGCTCATCAGGGCTTCGTTCTCCTGAAAGCCCATGCCGGGGCGGACGGCGGGTTCTTTCTGGCCTTCGCCTTTGATGGCTGCGATCGGATCGTCCCAGGAAAGCATAGTGTCCCCTCTTCTGTTCGGTGGCGGCCCGGCGCGGTGGCCGGGCCTTTTGTTCAGTGCGTTGTGATCGGTGCGTGCTGTGTATTCGGTGCCCGTGGGCGGGGCCGCCTTACTGGCAGGCCTCGCAGTCCGGGTCGAGGATGGAACAGGCTTTCGGGGCCTCGGGCTCGGCTGCCTGCTGGCCGCCGGAGACGGCGTTCAGCTTGTTGGCGCGCGAGGAGTCGGCCACGGTGCTCTTTTCCACGTGGGTCGCGCCCATGGAGCGCAGGTAGTAGGTCGTCTTCAGGCCGCGCACCCAGGCCAGCTTGTACAGGGCGTCCAGCTTGGGCCCGGAGGGCTCGGCCATGTAGAGGTTCAGGCTCTGCGCCTGGTCGATCCACTTCTGCCGGCGCGAGGCGGCCTCGACCAGCCAGCGGGTGTCCAGCTCGAACGCGGTGGCGTACAGGGCCTTGATGTCCTCCGGTACGCGGTCCAGCGGCTGCACGGAGCCGTCGTAGTACTTGAGGTCGTTGACCATGACCTCGTCCCACAGCTCGCGGTCTTTCAGGTCGCGCACCAGGTACGGGTTGATCACGGTGAACTCGCCGGACAGGTTCGATTTGACGAACAGGTTCTGGTAGGTCGGCTCGATCGACTGGCTGACCCCGCAGATGTTGGAGATGGTCGCGGTCGGCGCGATCGCCATGGTGTTGGAGTTGCGCATGCCGACCTTCTTCACCCGCTTGCGCAGCTTGTCCCACTCCAGGCGCTGGGTGGTGTCCATCTGCAGGTACTCGCCACGGGTCTCGGCCAGCTTGTCGATGGAGTCGATCGGCAGGATGCCCTGGCTCCACAGGCTGCCCGGGAAGCTCTCGTAGCGGCCACGCTCTTCGGCGAGATCGGTCGAGGCCTTGATGGCGTAGTAGGACACCGCCTCCATGGAGGTGTCGGCAAACTCCACCGCCGCCTCGGAGGCATACGGCACGCGCAGCTTGTACAGCGCGTCCTGGAAGCCCATGACCCCCAGCCCCACCGGGCGGTGGCGCAGGTTGGAGCGCCGCGCCTGCGGCACGGAGTAGTAGTTGTAGTCGATCACGTTGTCGAGCATGCGCATGGCGGTGTTCACCGTCTGCTCCAGCTTGGGCAGGTCCAGCTCGCCGGCCTCGTTCACATGCGCGGCCAGGTTGATCGAGCCCAGGTTGCACACCGCGATCTCGTCATCCGAGGTGTTCAGGGTGATCTCGGTGCACAGGTTCGAGCTGTGGACCACGCCGGTGTGTTGCTGCGGGCTGCGCAGGTTGCACGGGTCCTTGAAGGTCATCCACGGATGGCCGGTCTCGAACAGCATGCCGAGCATCTTCCGCCACAGGTCCACGGCCTTCATGGTCTTGTGCACGCGCAGCTCGCCGCGCGCGGCCTTCTCTTCGTATTCGCAGTAGCGCTTTTCGAACTCGGCGCCGACCAGGTCGTGCAGGTCCGGGGTCTCGTTCGGGGAGAACAGGGTCCAGTCGCCGTCCTCGGCGATCCGCTTCATGAACAGGTCCGGTATCCAGTTGGCGCTGTTCATGTCGTGGGTGCGGCGACGGTCGTCGCCGGTGTTCTTGCGCAGCTCGATGAACTCCTCGACATCGATGTGCCAGCTCTCGAGGTAGGCGCACACGGCGCCCTTGCGCTTGCCGCCCTGGTTCACCGCCACGGCGGTGTCGTTGGCGACCTTCAGGAACGGGACCACGCCCTGCGACTTGCCGTTGGTGCCCTTGATGTGGGCGCCCATACCGCGCACGCGGGTCCAGTCGTTGCCCAGGCCACCGGCAAACTTGGACAGCAGCGCGTTGTCGCGGATGGCGCTGTAGATGCCGTCCAGGTCGTCCGGGACGCTGGTCAGGTAGCAGCTGGAGAGCTGCGGGCGCAGGGTGCCGGAGTTGAACAGGGTCGGCGTGGAGCTCATGAAGTCGAACGAGCTCAGCAGGTTGTAGAACTCGATCGCGCGCGCCTCGCGGTCGATCTCGTTGATCGCCAGGCCCATCGCCACGCGCATGAAGAACGCCTGCGGCAGCTCGAAGCGGGTGCCATCGCTGTGGATGAAGTAGCGGTCGTACAGGGTCTGCAGGCCGAGGTAGGTGAACTGCAGGTCGCGCTCCGGCTTGATCGCCGCGCCCAGCTTGTCGAGGTCGTAGCGGGTCAGCTCGCTGTCGACCAGCTCCAGATCGGCGGCGCGCTTGATGTAGGCGCCGAAGTATTCGGCGTAGCGCTCGGCCAGCTGGGCCTGGGTGGCCTCTTCCGGACGGCCATGCACGAAGCTCAGGGCCTCGCGGCGCAGCGCGTCCATCAGCAACCGGGCGGTGACCTCGGAGTAGTTCGGCTCCTGCTCGATCATCACGCGTGCAGCCATCACCAGCGCGGTGGCCACGTCCTTCTCGGCCACGCCGTCGAACAGGTTGCGGCGCGCCTCGGTCAGGATCTTCTCGCCATCGACCTGCTCGATGCCGTCACAGGCCTCGGCCACCACCGCCTGCAGACGCGCCTCGTCCAGCGGGGCCTGGGTGCCGTCGGCCCGGGTTACGTTCAGCACGACGGCGGCGGCCTGCTCGTCTTCACCCAGCTCCGCGGCCTCGGCGGCGCGCTTCTGCGCCTGCTGTTCGCGGTAGATCACGTAGGCCCGCGCGACCTTGTGGTGGCCGCCGCGCATCAGGGCCAGTTCCACCTGGTCCTGGATGTCCTCGATGTGCACCGTCATGCCCTGGGTACCGGCACGGCGGAACAGGCTGTCGACCACCTGGCCGGCGACCTCCTTGGAGATCTCGTGGATGCGACGGCTGGCCGCGGCATTGCCGCCCTCCACCGCGAGGAAGGCCTTGGTCACCGCCACCTCGATCTTGGACGCATCGAAGCCGGTGACCTTGCCATTACGGCGAATCACCTGATGCTGGCCCGGGCTGGTCGCCAGGACCTCGGCCGACGGTTCGGCTTGCGGCGGGTACTGGGTGCCCTCCTGGGCTTCGGCGGTGTAGGGTTCGCTGTTCATGACGGGCCTCGTGCGCTGGTGTTGGATCGAACGTGGAATACTATAGATCGGGGATCGGGAACTTCATAGCCACTACATATTGTATCCCGAGAAAGAACAACAGGCGGACAAGCCGTGGGCAAGCTGTGGATAAAAACGGCCATTGCCCGTCCTGTCGCCATTCCCGGGCGAGCACCCGAGTTATCCACCAAACCCTGATGTAGTGACTCACGGGCCGGTCTCTCCGGGCGGCGCAGTCATGAAAATGTCTTATGGTCCGCGATTACTGAAATCGAGGGCCCTGACCGTTGGATGCCGACAGCGATCCCGCCGTTCCCGCGATGCCTGTGACCCCGTTGGACAAAGCCCCGCGCCGTCCCAATAATTCCCGGCATTCGAGGCCCTAGGGAAACACTGATTAATGCACGCGCTCGCGTTGGCACCCCAGGTTTTCCGAGACAAGGCGCGTCGTGCAGCGGGTAGTGGTTCTACCCGCAAGCGGCGCAACGCAGGATCGGGGAACCTGGGGTGCCAACCCCCACAAGCTATTGAAAGACGGGGATCGGCCGCCCGTTGTTGATCAAAAACGGGCGCGCGCACGGCGTTGCGGTTCCCTTGTGCAGAATGACTGCACGGCAGTCGCCGCGCCTTGTTCGCACGCAAAAGTGACTCGAGCGCGAGCGCGTGCATTAATCAGTGTTTCCCTAGATCCGAACCCGGCCACCCCCACGAGCTCGGGGCGCGCCGCCGGCCTCCACGTGGGCCATGGGCCACAACGCGACTCACGCCGGCAGCCCCCGGAACCCGGACACTGCGCCGTGATCAGGTATCGTGTGCAACACCCGCAGTGACGGCCCGACCGCCACTGCCACCGAATTCAATGTGACTTCAGAAGGAAAGCGCGATGAGCGACGGCAAGAAATCCAAAAAGGACAAGAAGAACAAAAAGAGCGAAGCCGCCCAGGCCCAAGACAAGGCACCGAAGATGGCCACTGCCACCGGGGCCATGCAGTCCGCCGCCGGCGCCGTGCAGCTGGGCGGGCCATCCGAGGCCAAGTCCGACAGCAAGGGGAAGGATAGCGGGAAGGAAGCCCGCCACCGCCCGCTGCTGATCCTGGGCTCCGGCCCGGCCGGCTGGACCGCCGCCGTGTATGCCGCGCGCGCCAACCTGAACCCGGTCGTGATCACCGGCCTGGAACAGGGCGGCCAGCTGATGACCACCACCGACGTGGACAACTGGCCCGGCGACAACGACGGCGTGCAGGGCCCCGAGCTGATGGAACGGATGAAGAAGCACGCCGAGCGCTTCGACACCGAGGTCATCTTCGACCACATCCACACGGTGCAACTGAAGGACAAGCCCTACCGGCTGACCGGCGACAGCGGCGAGTACACCTGCGATGCGCTGATCATTTGCACCGGCGCCTCCGCCCAGTATCTGGGGCTGGAGTCCGAGACCACCTTCGCCGGCAAGGGTGTGTCCGCCTGCGCCACCTGCGATGGCTTCTTCTATCGCAACCAGAAGGTGGCGGTGATCGGCGGCGGTAATACCGCGGTCGAAGAAGCGCTGTACCTGTCCAACATCGCCTCCGAGGTGACCCTGGTCCACCGTCGCGATTCCCTGCGCGCGGAGAAGATCCTGCAGGACAAGCTGTTCGAGAAGGAAAAGAACGGCAACGTGACTATCGAGTGGAACCACACCCTGGACGAGATCCTGGGCGACGACTCCGGAGTGACCGGCATGCGCATCAAGCACGCGCAAAGCGGCGAGACGAAGGATGTCGAGCTGATGGGCGTGTTTATCGCGATCGGCCACAAGCCGAACACCGATATCTTCCAGGGCCAGCTGGACATGGCCGGGGGCTACATCAAGGTGCAAAGCGGGCTGGAGGGCAACGCCACCGCCACTTCGGTACCGGGCGTGTTCGCCGCCGGCGACGTGATGGACCATGTTTATCGCCAGGCGGTGACCTCCGCCGGCACGGGCTGCATGGCCGCATTGGACGCGGAGAAATACCTCGAAGAGAACGGCTAGGCCGTGAACGCCGAGGGCGACACCGGGGCACCGAGCCCACCGGCGGAGGAACCGGCGGAGCGCATCGAGTTGCGTGATGGCCTGGCGGACGTCGACCCGGCCGCCTGGGATGCCCTGACCGGCGGCACCGAGCCGTTCCTGCGTCATGCCTTTCTGGAGGGCCTGGAGCGCCACGAGTGCCTGGGCCGCCAGTTCGGCTGGTTCCCGCAGCATGTGCTGATCTTCCGCGACGACCAGCTCGTCGCGGCCGCACCCGCCTATGCCAAGACCAACAACTACGGCGAGTTCGTGTTCGACTTCGCCTGGGAAGGCGCGTGGAACCGCCACGGGCTGAACTACTACCCCAAGCTGGTCGTCTCCGTGCCCTACACCCCGGCCACCGGGCCGCGCCTGCTGGTGCATCCGGAGGCGCCGGACTTCGACCACCTGCGCACCCTGCTCGTGCGCGCCCTGGTCACCCATGGGCGCGAGCTGAACGCCTCGGGCGTGAACGTCCTGTTCCCGACCCAGGACGATCTAGAGGTGACCCGCGAGATGGGGCTGCCCGAGCGCATGGGCTGCCAGTACCACTGGACCAATGCCGACTACGCAGGCTTCGATGACTTCCTGGCCGCGCTTAGCTCGAAGAAGCGCAAGAACATCAAGCGCGAACGTCGCCGCGTCAACGAGGCCGGCATCGAGTTCCGCACGCTGACCGGGGCCACCGGATCGCCCGAGGACTGGGCGCGCTTCCACCGCTTCTACGTCGACACCTTCGAGAAGCACATGGGCATCCCGACCCTGTCGGAGGCCTTCTTTGTAGAGACCGCCACCGAGCTTGGTGATCAGGTCGTGCTGTTCGAGGCACGACGGCCAACGGGGACGGGATCAGACGCGACCGACGAAGGCGAAACCATCGCCGCGGCGCTTTGCTACCGCAGCCACGACACCCTTTACGGGCGCTTCTGGGGCTGCACCGAGGAGCTGGCCGACCTGCACTTCGAGACCTGCTATTACCAGGGCATCGAGTTCTGCATTCGCGAGGGGCTCACTCGCTTCGAGCCCGGCGCCCAGGGCGAGCACAAGATCCCGCGCGGCTTCCTGCCGACGCCCACCTACTCCGCCCACATGATCCTGACCGAGGGCTTCGAACAGCCGGTACGCGACTTCTGCGAACGCGAGGCGGCCATGATGCGCGCCCAGTGCGAACGCCTGCACGAACACTCGCCCTACCGCCAGCCCCAACCCGACGATGCCCCCAACACCTGACCAACCCCCACCTGTGGGAGCGGGCTTGCCCGCGAAGCCCCTGCCCGCGCTGGAGCCCGCCACAGACCATTCGCCTGCAAGCAGGCTCCCACGGAACACAGGTCTCCCATCTCCTGCGCCAACAGGAGCCACCCCATGAACTCCGGCCCACAGATCACGCTGCCCTGGCTGGACCCCGAGCACCCAGAGGCGCCGTTCCCGGACCCGGCGCATGCCCTGCCCGAGCCCAACGGCCTGCTCGCGGCCGGGGGCGACCTCTCCGTGCCGCGGCTGCTGAACGCCTACCGCCACGGGATCTTCCCCTGGTTCGAGGCCGGGCAACCGATCCTGTGGTGGAGCCCGGACCCGCGCGCGGTGCTGGAACCGAGCCGGTTCCACCTGCACCGCAGCCTGAAGAAGGCGATCCGCAATCGTGGTTACCGCGTCAGTTTCGACTGCGCCTTCGAGGCGGTCATCCAGGGCTGCGCGGCGCCGCGCGAATACGCCGAAGGGACCTGGATCACCTCCAGCATGCAGCAGGCGTATATCGCACTGCATCGCACGGGACACGCGCACTCGGTGGAGGTGTGGGACGGCCCGCGCCTGATTGGGGGACTGTACGGGGTGAGCGTGGGGCGGCTGTTCTGCGGCGAGTCGATGTTCTCGCGCGAGCGGGACGCCTCCAAGATCGCCCTGGCCTGGCTATGCCGCCACCTGGTCGCCTGGGACTGGCCGCTGATCGACGTGCAGATGGAAACCCCCCACCTGCTGAACCTGGGCGCCGAACGCCTGCCCCGCCACGAATTCCTGGCGCGCATCCGCGAGATCGCCGACGCGCCCATCCCGCCAGGCCCCTGGCAAACCGATCCCGCCTTGAGCCCCCTGGATATCGGCTGGAACACCGCCGCATAACAGCAGCGGCGCCCATGCCCTTTGTGGGAGCGGGCTTGCCCGCGAATGGGTCTTGCCCAGTTTCGCCGCGGGCGGGGGCTTCGCGGGCAAGCCCGCTCCCACAGACCTCTCCCACAGACCTTTCCCACAGACCTTTCCCACAGACCTTTCCCACAGGCCACTGCCGCAGCCCCGCCACAGAGCTCCCTCCCCACTCGCCCCCGCCCCCGTCACTGCGAGGAGGCGCAGCCGACGTGGCAGTCGGTTGGGGGTATCCCAGCGCCGAGGACTGCATTGGGAGATTGCTTCGCGCTGATCGCAATGACGGGATGGTGGAGCAACCGGGAGCCCCCACCTCCAGCCCTTTGCTCCGGCCGAGGGTGCTTTATACTCCCGGCCATCGGGGAACCGAACGGGAGATTCGGGTGGGCAAGGCATATCAGGGGGAATGGCGGACCATAGCGCTCAACGGCCTGCGCGCGGGCTTGCTGCTGGCTCTGGCCGCGATCACGGCAGGGTGTGCGATGCTCGCGCCCTCCCCGCCCCAGGATCAGAGCAATATCTGCGAGATCTTCCGCGAACAGCCGCGCTGGTACGACTACGCCCGCGATTCCGAACAAGAATGGGGCACGCCCATCGCGACCCAGATGTCCTTCATCCAGCAGGAGTCCTCGTTCCGCAGCCATGTGCGCCCGGATCGCGAACGCGTGCTGGGCTTCATCCCCTGGAGCCGCCCCTCGTCCGCCTATGGCTATGCCCAGGCGCAGGACCCGGTCTGGGGTGAATACCAGGAACAGGCGGGCAGCCGCTTCGCGCGGCGCACGCACATGAAGCACGCCACCGACTTCATCGGCTGGTACAACGCCCGGACCCAGCGCATGACCGGCGTCTCGCTGAACAACCCCGAGCACCTGTACCTCGCTTACCACGAAGGCCAGGGCGGCTACAGCCGCGGGAGTTACCAGAATAAACCGCAGGTGCGATCCGCAGCCCAACAGGTCGCCCAACGCGCAAGCCGCTACGAGTCCCAGCTCTCCAGCTGCGAATCCGAGTTCCAATGCCGACGCTTCTACCAGATCTGGCCGTTCTGTCGACAGTAGCCGAAACCGCCTCCAGAGTCGTTTAACAGATCGTCATCGCGAGGACCGCTACGCGGTCTACCGGGGAACCCCAACGTCGGGGCAACCCCGACCGACTGCCACGTCGGCTTTGCCTCCTCGCAGTGACCGAGGGGCATATTCACGAGGGCTCCAACACCCGGTCATTGCGAGCGCCGCGAAGCAATCTCTCGGGGAACCCCAACATCGGGGCAACCCCGCCCGACTGCCACGTCGGCTGCGCCGCCTCGCAGTGACGGGCATATGGGTTCCCGGCCAATCCACCATCCCGTCATTGCGAGCAGCGCGAAGCAATCTCCCAATGCAATCCTCGGCGCCGGGATAACCCCCAACCGACTGCCACGTCGGCTTTGCCTCCTCGCAGTGACGAAACCCGGGCCCGAAGGCGTGACGGCCGTACTTGAGGGAACCTGCCCCATCGTGTTCCAGTCTTCGGATTACCCTTTTTCGGAATACAAGGACGAACCATGAGCGAGCAACCGACCACCGGCTTCCGCATCAACCACACCATGCTGCGCGTGAAGGACCCGCAGAAGGCCCTGGATTTCTACCAGCGCGTCTTCGGCATGCAACTGGTCAAGACCCTCGATTTCCCCGAGTTCGAGTTCACGCTCTACTTCCTGGCGAAAATCGGCGAGGACGAGCCACAGCCGCCGAAGGACGAAGGCGAGGCCACCCGCTGGATGTTCAGCCAGCGCGGCATCCTTGAGCTGACCTATAACTACGGCACCGAGAAAGACGCGGACTTCCACTACCACGACGGCAACGAAGAACCCCAGGGCTTCGGCCACATTTGCTTCTCTGTGCCCGACCTGGACGCGGCCGTGCGCTGGTTCGACGACAACAATGTGGAGTTCGTGAAACGCCCCGACGAGGGCGGCCTGAAGGACATCGCCTTCGTGAAGGACCTTGACGGCTACTGGATCGAGATCCTCGAACCCAGCCGTCTGACGGGGCTGGGGCGGTAGGCCCCACTGCCAACCGAGCGGGTAGCACCGTCAGTGTTGCCCGCCACCGGCGCTGGCGGGGCTTCGCGCGCGAGCGCGCTCCTACAGGATTGGGGCTAGGCCTGGCTCATTGGGAAAGGCCAGCGATTCACCGAAGTCGAACCATCGTGCTCATATCTCGGGTTCGAATCCCGGAAATCTCGGGGGCCAGACATGCGAAAGGGGCCACTCGGGCCCCCTTTGCAGGATTTGGCGGAGAGTGAGGGATTCGAACCCTCGATGGGCTTTTGACCCATACTCCCTTAGCAGGGGAGCGCCTTCGACCACTCGGCCAACTCTCCGGAAACGGGGCACAGGATAAGGCCTTGGGCCGCCAAATGAAAGGCCCGGCAGGCCGATTCGGGCCTCCGGGCCGTCTACTACCCCTGCGGTAGGTTCAGTCTTCGCGTGCGGCTGCCGCAGCACCGCCAGCGCCGGTGTTTCCACCGCTGGAGGTTCCGCTACCCTCATCGCTATCCGCCACGTTCGATTCCCGCTGAATGCGCTGGAAGATCTCCTCGCGGTGGACGGCGACGTCCTGGGGCGCGTTGATGCCGATACGAACCTGATTGCCCTTGACCCCCAGGACGGTGACGGATACGTCTTCGCCGATCATGAGGGTCTCGCCCACACGTCGAGTCAAAATGAGCATGCTCTTCTCCGCAGTGCCTGTGTCGGACGCAGTCGGTCGTCCGGTAACCGTTTTACGGTCTGTCATCCTTAACCGTCCTCCTGTTGACCGACAGGTTCCTGCTCAAGTTCAAAGGCATCATGCAGAGCACGTACTGCAAGTTCGAGGTACTTCTCATCCACGACCACGGAGATCTTAATTTCGGAGGTGGAGATCATCCGGATGTTGATGGTTTCGTGTGACAAGGCCTCGAACATCTTGCTTGCGATCCCGGCATGCGAGCGCATACCCACGCCCACTACCGAGATCTTCACGATATGAGTATCGCCGGAGACTTCGCGTGCACCAAGCGCCTTCGCGGCCGCCTGCAGGATCTCCAGGGCCTTGTCGTAGTCGTTCCGGTGGACCGTGAACGTGAAGTCGGTGGTCTGATCGGCACCGACGTTCTGCACAATCATGTCCACCTCAATGTTGGCCTCCGCGATCGGCCCGAGGATGCGATGCGCGACCCCCGGCTGATCGGGGACGCCCTGAACCGTCAATTGGGCCTCGTTCTGATTGAACGCGATACCCGCAACCAGCGCCTGTTCCACCTGCGCATCCTCCTCCGTGGTAATCAGGGTCCCCGGTCCTTCCTCGAACGAGGACAGCACTCTAAGAGGGACGTTGTACTTGCCGGCAAATTCCACCGCGCGGATCTGCAGCACTTTGGAACCCAGGCTCGCCATCTCCAGCATCTCTTCGAAGGTGATGCTGTGCAGGCGGCGGGCATGCGGCACCAGACGCGGATCCGTGGTGTAGACACCATCGACATCGGTGTAGATACGGCACTCGTCGGCCTTTAGCGCCGCCGCCAACGCCACGGCCGTAGTGTCCGAACCGCCACGACCCAGGGTCGTGATGGCGCCATGCTCGTCCACACCCTGGAAGCCCGCCACGACCACCACACGCCCAGCGTCCAGGTCCGCGCGCACGCGGGCGTCGTCGATGCTGCGGATGCGCGCCTTGTTGTGGGCGCTATCGGTGCGGATGGTGACCTGCGCCCCGGTATAGGACCGCGCCGGGCAACCCTGCGCCTCCAACGCCATGGACAGCAATGCAATGGTGACTTGTTCACCCGTGGACAGCAGCACGTCCAGCTCGCGGCCGTCGGCGCGCGGGTTGAGGGCATGGGCCAGCCCCAGCAGACGGTCGGTTTCGCCGCTCATCGCGGAGACCACGATCACCAGCTGATGGCCTTCCTCGCGCAGTTTTAGCGCGCGGTCGGCCACCGCCTGGATACGTTCCGGCGAACCCACCGAGGTGCCACCAAATTTGAGTACCAGCAACGCCATTTGAAGATTCCATTCACCGCCGCCTGGGAAGGCGGCGCATTAAACACTATTCGTCCCCTCGTTGCGAGGCCCCGTGAGGCGCCGTAGCAACCTACGCCCAAAACCATCGACATCGTTGATGGCTCCAACACCGGGGCCTGCCCCCGGAGATCGCCGCGGCGCTGCGCGCCTCGCGATGACAAGACCATCGTCATTGCGAGGCCCCGTCAGGGGCCGCGGCAATCGCCATCCGAAGCCACCGGATCCATCTTCTGCCTTCCAGCGCCGAGGCCAACCCCGGAGATCGCCACGGCGCGGCGCGCCTCGCGATGACAAGGCCTCGTCATTGCGAGGCCCCGACCGGGGCCGTGGCAATCGCCATCCGAAGCCACCGGATCCATCTTCTGCCTTCCAGGCCCGGGGCCACCCCCGGAGGTCGCCGCGGCGCTGCGCGCCTCGCGATGACGGTGTTGGCATGTATTGGGCCGGTCAGGCGCGTTCGCGCACCCAGTCCTCGACCGAGGCCAGTGCGGCATCCAGTTTGTCCGGGCTCTGGCCGCCGGCCATCGCCATGTCCGGGCGGCCACCGCCCTTGCCATCTACCTGCGAGGCAACATGACCCACCAGGTCGCCGGCCTTGAAGCGCTCGGTCTCGGCCTTGGTCACGCCCGCCACCAGACTGACCTTGCCCTCGCCGGTCGAGGTGCCCAGCACCACCACGGCCTGGCCCAGCTTCTGCTTGAGCTGGTCCACCATGTCGCGCAGGGCCTTGGGCTCCACGCCCTCGACCTTCGCCGCCAGCACCTGGATGCCACCAATGTCCTTCGCCTGAGAACCGAGATCGTCCCCTGCCTGGCTGGCCAGCTTGCCCTTGAGCCGTGTGACCTGCTTTTCCAGTTCGCGGGTACGCTCCTGCAACTGGCCGACCTTCTCGGCCGCCTCGCCGCGCCCGGCACGCAGGCGGTCGGCGATCGCGTCGAGGTGCCCCAGCTGCTGGTCGACCCAGCGCAGCGCGACCTCGCCAGCGACCGCCTCGATACGGCGGATACCGGCGGCGACACCACCCTCGGAGGTGACGCGGAACAGGCCAATATCGCCGGTGCGATTGACATGGGTGCCGCCACACAGCTCGACGGACGTACCGATCTTCAGCACGCGCACCTGGTCGCCGTATTTCTCACCGAACAGAGCGACCGCACCGGACTCCATCGCGGACTCGATGTCCATCACGCGGGTATCGGTTGCCTCGTTGGCCAGGATTTCGGCATTCACCTGGGTCTCGATGGACCGCAGCTGCTCGGCGGTTAGCGGCTCCATATGGGTAAAGTCGAAACGCAAGCGGTCCGGGTCCACCAGGGAGCCCTTCTGCTGCACGTGATCGCCCAGCTGGTCACGCAGGGCCTTGTGCAGCAGGTGGGTGGCGGAGTGGTGGCGGCGGATATTCTCGCGGCGCGGGCCTTCCACTGCAGCCTGCAGCGTCTGGTCACGCTCCAGCGTACCGGCTCGCACCTGACCAATATGGATGTGCGCGGCGCCCTGCTTGCGGGTGTCCGAGACCTGAAAACGCACGCCGGAACCAGACAGCGTCCCGACATCGCCGACCTGACCACCGGATTCGCCGTAGAACGGGGTGCGGTCGAGCACGACCAGACCCTCGGCCCCGACCTCAAGCCGCTCCACGGGCTCGCCGTTCTGGTACAGGGCAACCACACGGCCCTCGTCGTCCACCGTGTCATACCCGGAGAACGTGGTCTCCACATCGACCTGGGGCAGACCACCGCCCTCCATGGAGAAGTGACTCGCGGCCCGCGCGCGGGCGCGCTGGTCGCCCATGGCGGCCTCGAAACCTTCCATGTCCAGTTCCAGGCCCCGCTCGCGGGCGATGTCGCCGGTCAGGTCCACCGGGAAGCCATAGGTGTCATAGAGCAGGAAGATCGTCTCGCCGGGGATCACCGTGCCCTTCAGGTCACGCAGATCGTCTTCCAGGATCTTCATGCCCTTGTCCAAGGTTTCCAGGAACTTGCGTTCTTCCTTCTCCAGTACCGTCTCAACCTGGCCTTGTGCCTCGGCCAGCTCCGGGAAGGCCGCGCCCATCACGCGCACCAGATCGCCAACGATCTGGTAGAGGAAGGCGTCCTGCGCCCCCACCTTGAAACCGTGACGGGCGGCGCGGCGGATGATGCGGCGCAGCACGTAGCCACGGCCCTCGTTGGAGGGCAGCACACCATCGGTAATCAGGAACGCGATGGAGCGGATGTGATCGGCAATCACGCGCAGCGAGGCGGAATCCTTTTCCTTGGCTCCCGTCACGCGGGCAGCGGCCGCGATCAGCTCCTGGAACAGGTCAATCTCGTAGTTGGAGTGCACGCCCTGCAGCACAGCGGCCAGGCGTTCCAGGCCCATGCCGGTGTCCACCGACGGGCGCGGCAGCGGGTTCAGCGTGCCGTCCGCGTCGCGGTCGTACTGCATGAACACAAGGTTCCAGATCTCGATGTAGCGATCCCCGTCCTCGTCCGGGGAACCGGGCGGGCCGCCCTCGACGGCGGGGCCGTGGTCATAGAAGACCTCGGTGCAGGGGCCGCAGGGACCGGTGTCGCCCATCTGCCAGAAGTTGTCGGAGCCGCCATCCGGGTCGTCGCCGATGCGGATGATGCGCTCGGCCGGGACCTGGATCTCGTTCGCCCAGACGTTGTAGGCGTCCTCGTCGGTCTCGTAGACCGTAATCCAGAGCTTTTCCGGCGGCAGACCGATGGTCTCGGTCAGGAATTGCCAGCAGTAGTGAATCGCATCGCGCTTGAAGTAGTCGCCAAAGCTGAAGTTGCCCAGCATCTCGAAGAAAGTATGGTGCCGTGCGGTATAGCCGACGTTCTCGAGATCGTTGTGCTTGCCACCGGCACGCACGCAGCGCTGAGTGGACACGGCACGGGTATACGGGCGCTTCTCGCGACCGAGAAACACGTCCTTGAACTGGACCATGCCCGCGTTGGTGAACAGCAACGTGGGGTCGTTGGCGGGTACCAGCGGGCTGGACGGCACGATGCTGTGGCCGTGCCCTTCAAAGAATTCGAGGAAACTCCGGCGAATGTCGGCGCTTTTCATGCGGTTCCGATTGAATATGGGGTCAAAACCGGAATCCTATCACGCAAGCCCCCAACCCGCGTATTGCCGCCCCCGCCTTCGGGCCATGTTGCCTATCATCACCAGGCTCCGAAGAGGGTGTGGCAATCGGCTGAGCCTGACCAGAATCGGGATCAGGTGGTTCCGTAGAGCGATTGCTTCGCTGCGCTCGCAATGACGGGACAAAAACGACGTCATTGCGAGGAGCAACGCGACGAAGCAATCGGCATCCACGGCCACCTGATCCAAGCGCCGAGTGACCCACCAACGACTGCCACGGCCCCTCCAACGCCTCGCAATGACGCACCATGATCGCGGTCATTGCGAGGAGCGTGGCGACGAAGCAATCGGCAAGGACCTCCCCAGTCGCGTTCAACCCACAATGTCGTCGAACAGATCCCGCCACTCGGGGTTCACCTGCTCGATCAGCGCAACCTTCCTGCGCCGCGGGCCCGCCTTCAGCTGCTTTTCGCGTTCAATCGCAGATTCCATCTCCACGCATTGCTCGAACCAGACAAGCCGATGCAGACCGTAGCGGCTGGTGAACCCGGATATCGTTCCCGAGCGATGCTGCCAGACCCGCTGCACCAGGTTACTGGTCACACCGACGTAGAGAGTCCCGTCACGACGGTTGCTCATCATGTAGACACAGGGTCGTTTCATCGCTCCCTCCCTGGGCGACTGCACATTGGTACTCAGCGGCCGAGAATCCTTTCGGCCATTGACCAGCGGGACGCTAGCGTGTCCGCAGCACAAGGACGTCATTGCGAGGCCCCGCAGGGGCCGTGGCAATCGCTGGTGGATCACTCGGCGTCTGGGTCGGGTGGCTCTGGACACAGATTGCTTCGTCGCAGGGCTCCTCGCAATGACGGGGTCAGAAATACGTCATTGCGAGGCCCCAAAGGGGCTGTGGCAATCGGTTGGGTCGTCGGCCAGACCCCGGATCTGGTGGTTCTCTCGGAGATTGCTTCGTCGCTTCGCTCCTCGCAATGACGTTCCTCCAAACCCGTCATTGCGAGGAACGAAGCGACGAAGCAATCCGTCAGGAGTCGCCTGCGTCGTCCTTCCAGGCGGCCAGGGCCTGGTGGGCGATGCCACCGGGGAACCCGCGGCCAGCGAGGTGGCGGAGCATGCGGGCCTCGTCCTCGCGGGTCTCGGGGGGATTACGGAAGTGGCGTTCGAGCTGGCCACGGGCCTGGTCGAGCCAGTCGACCTCGAGCACCTCAAGGGCGGCGTTGACGGTGTCGTTGCCGATGCCGTTGTGGGCAAGTTCGGCGCGAATCCGCTGTTCGCCGTAGCCCTGCTCCGTCCGGTGCCTGGCCATGAAATCGGCGTAACGGGTATCGCTCAGGTAGTCCAGCTCGCGCGCGCGCTCCAGCGCGGCGTCGACCGCATCCCGCTCGAAGCCGCGCTCGGCCAGCTTGCGGCTCAGCTCCAGCGCGGAGTGTTCGCGTCGAACCAGCAACCGCAGGCCGGCTTCAAGCGCGGCCTCGGGGTCGGCTGGGTCAGCCTTGCTCCTCGATCGGGGCATCGACCGGGGCGTCCTCGTCCGAGGCCTTCTTGCGCTTGGGCAACAGGCGTTCGCGCAGGGTCTTTTCGACTTCCTCGGCGATATGCGGGTTGTCCTTCAGGTACTGGCGGGCGTTCTCTTTGCCCTGACCAATGCGCTCGCCGTTGTAGCTGTACCAGGCGCCGGCCTTGTCGATCAGGCCTTCCTTCACGCCCATCTCGATGATCTCGCCGACCCGCGAGATGCCCTCGCCGTAGAGGATCTCGAAATAGGCCTCGCGGAACGGGGGCGCCATCTTGTTCTTCACGACCTTCACGCGGGTCTCGTTGCCGATCACCTCGTCGCCCTTCTTGATCGCGCCGATACGGCGGATGTCCATGCGCACGGAGGAGTAGAACTTGAGCGCGTTGCCGCCGGTGGTGGTCTCGGGGCTGCCGAACATCACGCCGATCTTCATACGGATCTGGTTGATGAAGATCACCAGGGTGTTGGAGCGCTTGATGTTGGCGGTCAGCTTGCGCAGCGCCTGCGACATCAGACGCGCCTGCAGGCCGACGTGGGAGTCGCCCATCTCGCCCTCGATCTCCGCCTTGGGCGTCAGCGCGGCCACGGAGTCGACGATCACCACATCCACCGCGCCGGAGCGCACCAGCATATCGGCGATCTCCAGCGCCTGCTCGCCGGTATCCGGCTGCGAGACCAGCAGATCGTCGACGTTCACGCCCAGCTTCTCGGCATACGTCGGGTCCAGCGCGTGCTCGGCGTCGACGAAGGCGGCCGTCCCACCTGCCTTCTGCGCCTCGGCCACCACCTGCAGGGTCAGGGTGGTCTTGCCCGAGGACTCCGGCCCGTAGATCTCGACCACGCGGCCACGTGGCACGCCACCGATGCCCAGCGCGATGTCCAACGCCAGGGAGCCCGTGGAGATCGCCGGAACGTCCACCGCCTCCTGATCGCCCATGCGCATCACGGCGCCCTTGCCGAATTGGCGCTCGATCTGTCCCAGTGCGGCGGTCAGGGCCTTCTTGCGATTCTCGTCCACGGTATGCCTCCCGATACGTACAGCGATGGTTGCCGACCCGGGTCCGGGTAACGGCCGGCGGGTGCGGGGCCGCAGTATCCCACAGGGAGGGAGACGACCCAACCCGCGCGAGTCCTAGTACGGCCATGATGAAGTTCAGGGACGATGGGGCAGGCGAACACCCCCAACAACGCAACGCCGCGTCAGGCCGCCTCGTGGGCCAGCAACTCGCCCAGGGCGTGTAGCATGGCCTGCAGGCGGACCTCGTGACGCTCACCCTCGAAGTGGATGGTGTGCACGCGCGCTTCCTGGCCGCGCGCCTGCCAACCGAAGCAAACGGTGCCCACCGGCTTCTCCGGGGTGCCGCCGGAAGGCCCGGCGACCCCGGTCACGGAGAGCGCGAAGTCGGCATCACTGCGGGCCAAACCACCCTCGACCATGGCCCGCGCCACGGCCTCGCTGACCGCGCCCTCGGCCTCGATCAGCTCGGGGGGCACATCGAGCATGTGGGCCTTGGCGGCGTTGGAATAGGCAACCCAGCCGCATTCGAACCATTGCGAACTCCCGGGGATATCGGTCAACGCCTGGGCGATGCCACCCCCGGTACAGGATTCCACGGTACACAGGCGCTGGCCGCGCGCCATCAGGCGCTCGCCCAGGTCGTACACCAGAGCCGAAAGGCTCGGGGCATCGGCCTCGCGCAGCGTCAGGATCGTGGTGGTGGATTCTGCTTCCATGTCAGGACTCTCCTTCGGGATCAAAGGCAATGGCCACCCGCCAGCCACCACCAGCCTCATCCACGGGCTCACAGCGCACGACCCGACCATGACGCTCAAGCCCCTGCAAGCGACCGTCCGGGCTCGGTACCGTGATGCTGACCTTCACACCCGGGTCGGTCTCCCGCTGCACGACGAAACTGCAGCCGGTGGCGGAAAGGTCTTCCAGCTGCACATCAACGGATTCTCCGCTGGAGCGCCAGATCATGCGCGCCGCGGCCGACACCTGCATCCTTCGGTGATCGCGCCGGTCCTCTTCCCCGATCATGGCCCCCCTCCCTGATATAGCGTCGCTTGCGCTGCCCCGAGTGTGGCACAACTCACTCGGACACCCCCACCTGCCATGTCGCGCCCCGCATCCGTATACTGCGCGTTTGCCCGGATCGAGCGTCGCCGAACCGATGAGCACCGCCGAAGCCCTCTCTGCCCATACGCCAATGATGCAGCAGTACCTCGGGATCAAGGCCGAGTACCCGGATACACTGCTGCTCTACCGCATGGGCGATTTCTACGAGCTGTTCTACGGCGACGCCGAGCGCGCCGCGGGCCTGCTCGACATCACCCTGACCCGGCGCGGTGAGTCGGCCGAGCAACCGATCCCGATGGCCGGTATCCCGGTGCACACCCTGGAGAGCTACCTCTCGCGCCTGCTGAAGCTGGGCGAGAGCGTCGCGATCTGCGAGCAGACCGGCGCGGTCGGCGCACAGAAAGGTCCGGTCAAGCGCGAGGTCGTGCGCGTTGTCACCCCCGGGACGGTGACCGAAGAGGCCCTGCTGGAGGCCCGCAGCATCAACCGCATGGTGGCGGTCTGCCCGGCCGGCTCGGCGGCGATCAAGGGCCGCAAGGAGGGCTTCGGCATCGCCAGCCTGGAGTTCGCCAGCGGCCAGTTCCGCTTGCTGGAGGTGCGCGACGCGACGGAACTGGCGGCCGAGCTGGCCCGCCTGGATCCGGTGGAATGCCTGATCCCGGATCAGGCCGGACCGATCCCGGGGATCGCAAGCTTCGCCCCGCAACGCCACGCGGACTGGCACTTCGATGGCATTTCCGCCCGGCGGGTACTGACCACCCATTTCGGCACCCGCGACCTCTCCGGGTTCGGCTGCGAGGGCCTGGATCTCGGCGTGGCCGCGGCCGGCGCCCTGCTCGCCTACGTGCAGAGTCGCTACCGCGGGGATCTGGCCCACATCACCGGCCTGGCGCATGAACTGCGCAGCCACATGCTGGTGCTGGACCCAGCCACCCGTCGCAACCTCGAACTGACCCGCACCCTGTCCGGCGAGCGTCGTGGCTCGTTGCTGGAGCTGCTGGACACCACCCGCTCCGCGATGGGCTCGCGCCAGCTGCTGCAATGGCTGCACCAGCCCCTGCGCGATCGCACCCTGCTGCGCGAACGCCAGACCGCGATCACCGCACTCTTGGAGAAGGACGCCTGGGAGGCGCTGCGCGAGGCTCTGTCCGGAAGCGCGGACGTCGAGCGCATCCTGTCGCGCATTGCCCTGGGCAGCGCCCGGCCGCGCGACCTGACCGCCCTGCTCGCCAGCCTCGAACGGCTGCCGCCCCTGCACCAGGCCCTGGAGCCCCTGCAGACGGCCAGCGGACGTCTCGAGGCCCTGCACGCGACGCTCACCCCCGAGCACGAGCTAAGCGCGACGCTGGCCGCCGCACTGGTGGAAGAGCCGCCGCTTCGGGTCACCGACGGCGGCATGATCCGCACCGGTTTCGATGCCGAACTGGACCGCCTGCGCGCACTGGAGAACGACGCCGACAGCTTTCTGCGCGAGATCGAGGCGCGCGAGCGCGAGGCGACCGACATCCCTACGCTCAAGGTCGCCTATAACCGGGTCCACGGGTATTACATCGAGGTCTCGCGCAGCCGTTCGGCCGAGCTGCCCGGACGTTTCATGCGCCGCCAAACCCTGAAGAACGCCGAGCGCTATACCACCGAGGAGCTCAAGCGTTTCGAAGACGAGATCCTCTCCGCCCGGGAGCAGGCGATGGCGCGTGAACGCGCCCTGTTCGATGGCCTGATCACCGAGCTTCAGGGCCGTATACCGCGTCTGCGGGCGATTGCCGAGGCCCTGTCCGAACTGGACGCCCTCACCTGTTTGGCGGAGCGCGCCCAGCGCCTGGACTGGCACTGCCCGGAGCTGGTGTCGGAGCCCGGCATCCAGATCGAGCAGGGCCGCCACCCGGTAGTGGAAGCGGGGCTGGACGCCCCGTTCGTCGCCAACGATACCGAACTGGACCCGGAGAGCCGCCGCCTGCTGGTCATCACCGGCCCCAACATGGGCGGCAAGTCCACCTACATGCGTCAGACCGCGCTGATCGTGCTGCTCGCCTGCATGGGCAGCTTCGTCCCGGCGACGCGCGCGCGGATCGGGCCGGTGGATCGCATTTTCACTCGTATCGGGGCCTCCGACGACCTGACCTCCGGACGCTCCACTTTCATGGTGGAGATGACCGAGGCGGCGAATATCCTGCACAACGCCGGTCCGGAGAGCCTTGTATTAATGGACGAGATCGGTCGCGGTACCAGCACCTTCGACGGTCTTGCCCTGGCACTGGCCTGCGCCGAACGCCTGGCGCGCCACAACCAGGCCTTGACGCTATTCGCGACGCATTACTTCGAGCTAACCGCCCTGGCCGAGCGCGAGTCGGCGGTGGCCAACGTGCACACCGATGCCATGGAGCACGAACACAGCATCGTGTTCCTGCATCAGGTGCGCGAAGGCCCCGCCAATCAGAGCTATGGCCTGCAGGTCGCCCATCTGGCGGGTGTGCCGGCCGACGTGCTGAAGCTGGCTCGCCACCACCTGCGCGAGCTAGAGGACCGCGCGGCCACTGCCGAGTCACCACAGCTGGGCCTGTTCACCCCGACGCCGAGCGAGCCGCCCGTCGAGCCGGAACCGGACATGCACCCCGCGCCGGCCCCGGAAGAACGCGCGCTGAAGGCCCTGTTCGACACCCTGGACCCGGACGAGATGTCCCCGCGCGAGGCCCTGGACGCCCTGTACCGGATGAAAGAGGCCCTGCGCAGCCCGGATTAGCCGCGGCACGCCGACGTCGGTTTTGTCTCGGGCGCTCGCCGCGTCGCTTTACGCCAGAAAACGGGGAAAAGTGAACAGGCTTCTCCGGGGATTCCCGAACGGTGGTCCCGAGGCGTTACAATGCGGCGAAATCCTGCCGGATAGCGGCGCAACAGGCCGACCGGTCCGAGGAAGCGACCGGTCACAAGAGTGAATTTCAAGGGAGAAACAGCATGACGTTCGTCGTTATCGATAACTGCATCAAGTGCAAGTACACCGACTGCGTCGAGGTCTGCCCGGTCGACTGCTTCCATGAAGGCCCCAACTTCCTGACGATCGATCCGGACGAGTGCATCGACTGCACCCTGTGCGAACCGGAATGCCCAGCCGAGGCGATACTGCCAGAGGATGACGTGCCAGAGGACCAGATGCATTTCATCGAGCTGAATGCCGAACTCGCCCGGACCTGGCCGGTGATCACCGCACGCAAGGACCCGCCGGACGATGCCGAAGAATGGGATGGCGTCGAGAACAAGCTGCAGTACCTGGAACGCTAGGGAGAACTCCCTAGGAGAACCGCTGATTCAGTGACCCGCTCGGGTCAACTCGAACGAATCCAGGCGCTCACGCGGGGGGGCCCAATCCTACCGTGAGCGCCCAGTCGGCGGCCTCGCGGCACTAACGCCTATTGCCGCATGACCGGTAGCCCGAGAGGGCTTCGTCCCCAGCCCCGCAACACCATCCCGGCTCGCCCTCCCGTCCGGCCACAAGGCCCCTGATCGGGCCATTTCTTCGGCCATTCCGCGGCTGTCTCCCGAACGATGCAGTCGCTTTCCCAGAAGTTTCCTTGATTTTTCATTTGGTTACGTGACGAAGGTCGCGAATGCGCACAGCGCCTGTATCGCGAACGAAACAATTTGTTCGCGGCGGTGCCGCGTGCCATTCCTGCAACCCCTTGTTAATCCTTACAAATCGAGAGGTGGCCCGAGTCCTGCAATGCATCAGGGCGCAGTAGCCAGACGGTTTCGTCATGGTCACTGCGTTCCCGGGTAACCGGATATCACCTACAAGGAGATTCGACCATGAACTTCAAAAAGACCCTGATTGCATCCGCTGTCGCCCTGGCCTTTGGCCTGAGCTCCGGCCTGGCACTGGCCAACCCCACCAACACCGCCGATGGCGAGGTCGGCGATCAGACCGCTACTGCCACCTCCTCGGCCGACGGCGGCGGCGCCTCGGCGAACGAGTATTCCCAGGCGTTCGCGATCAATGACTCCGATCTGTCCAACAGCTCGGACAACAGCACGCACGTCACCGACTCCGGCAACACCACGGTCTCGGATTCGGGCAATGACAGCTCGGACAACAGCCTGAACATCGCCGACTCGGGCAATAACAGCTCCGACAACAGCACGAACATTGCCGACTCCGGTAATACCACGGTCTCGGATTCGGGTAACGACAGTTCGGACAACAGCCTGAACATCGCTGACTCGGGTAATGACAGCTCCGACAACAGCTTGAATATCGCCGATTCCGGCAACGACAACTCGGACAACAGTCTGAACATCTCCGACTCGGGGAACGACAACTCCGACAACAGCCTGAACATCGCCGATTCCGGCAACGACAGTTCGGACAACAGCCTGAACATCTCCGATTCGGGTAACGACAGCTCCGACAACAGCTCCGCCAACGCCGACGACAACAGTGCGGCCGCCAACAACGGCTCCACCGCCACCGTGAACCGCGATCAGAGCGACCACTCCGATAACAGCCTCGCGGTCATGGATTCCGGCAATAACACCGCGACCGACAGCTTCAACACCATGCTGCAGGTCAACGCGGTGGTCAGCCAGAACGAGCTGTCCGGCACGGTCACCGGCAACTACGTGGACATCGGTGAAAAGTCGCGCAACACGGCTTACAACACGATCGGCTCCGATTCGTTCGTGGCACCGGCCGGCATCACCCAGGTCTCGCAGAACAGCGGGGCCAACAGCCTGACGCAACAGCAGGTATCGGTGCAGGCGCACCTCAACCTGGGCAACTAGCCTTCGTCGCGCGGCGGATCTCCGGATCCGTCGCGCCGCGGCCCACCACGGAGATTGCGGCCATGTCCCCTACCCTGAAGCGTCCCCGAGGCCTCGCACCCGCGATACTCGCTGGACTGGTCCTGATGACGGGCTCCGCCATTGCGGCGGATACCAACGAGAACCCAGTCGATCCCGGATCATCATCCTTACTGCCTATGCAGACCCTGACAGCGGTCGATACCGAAACCCTTAACCTGCAACGCGCACGGCAGGGCGTCAGTAATGTACAACTGGGCCAGGTTCACTCCCAGATTGCGCTGCATGACAACGTCGTTCTGGGCGGCCATGGCGGTACCAACCTGATCGCCAATGGCGCCTTCGACAATGCCCGCGGCTTCTCCACGGTTATCCAGAACACGGGCCACAACGTGGCCATCCAGGAATCCATGATCGTGAACGTCACGATCAACCCCTGAACATGACCCGCCGCCTTATTTTTCGGGTGCTGGCCGCAGTGGTCATCGCCCTGCAGACACCTTCTCTGCTGATGGCCCAGATGGGCGGCGCCCAGATTCCCGGTGTCATCGGGAGCATGAACATACCGGTCGAGAGCATGAAGACCCTGCGATTTCGTTCGGTCGTGCCCCAGCAATACGATTTCAGCTGTGGCTCCGCGGCTCTGGCCACCCTGCTGAGCTATCACTACGACCGACCCACCGAGGAAACCACCACCTTTGACGGCATGTTCCGCCGGGGTGACCAGGATCTGATCCGCACCCAGGGCTTCTCGTTACTGGACATGAAGACCTACCTCGAATCCGAAGTGGGTCTGGCGGCCGACGGTTTCCGCATCGGCCTGGACGACCTGGAGAACCTCGGGGTGCCCGCGATCGCGATGATCGAGACGCGGGGCTACCGCCATTTTGTGGTGATCAAGGGCCTGCGCGATCGCGAGGTGCTGGTGGGGGATCCCGCCCTGGGACTCAAGAGCTACCGCCGTGGCGAGTTCGAGGACGTCTGGGTCAACGACATCCTGTTCATCATTCGCGACGATGTGGAACGCGCGCGCCAGAGCTTCAACCCCCCTCAGACCTGGGCCGCCATCACCCGCGCCCCTGTCGGCGATGGCGTGGTTCGCAGCGATCTTTCCCGCTTCACCCTGAATCTGCCGCGGGCACGCGAATGGTAACCCCGTCCATCCCGACCACTCGGTACCCAACGCGCGCCCCGTGGCACCACCGACGGGCTCGATGGACGGCCCTACTGCGGGTGGCGCTGATGGCCATGGCCGTGGCCCTGCCGGCGACCGGCCAGGCCCTGGATGCCTTGCCCGACACCGATGATGCCCGTGTCGTTCCGGATCATGTGCTGGCACAACAGCGTGGAGGATTCTTCGGGCCCAATGGCCTGGAGATCACCTTCGGCCTGGAACAGATCACCTCCCTGAATGGCGAGATCCTGAACCAGACCACGCTGCAGCCACTGGCGCCCCTGGGCCACGCCGCGAACAGCGCATACGCCAGTAATCGCATCACGATCATCAACGGATCGGAGACGCTTCGGCCCCAGGCGCTCGTGACGGAGCTACCCAGCGGCCAGGGCTGGGTCACCAGCATCCAGAATGAGCTGGATGGCCAGGCCATCCATCATCAGACGATCATGCAACTGGAAATGCGCAATCTACCGATGCCCCGCAGCGACCTCGGGCGCGCCCTGGAGCAACAGCTTCTGGATGGCGGTCGCGGCTGGTAGCGCCCCCGACACGACCGCCCTCGCACGGCCACGACGTCAGAATCGCATAGGCAATCGGACGGTCATCTGTACATCGGGTGCCGACTCCGTCACGCCCACCCCAAGGGAGAAATTCAGGCTGGTGCGCTCGGTGAGGCGGTGCGATACGCCCCACAGGAGGGTCCCGACCTGACGCCGCCCGAATACCGGCTCCAGGCCTGGGTCATTCTCCACGCGCGTGCGAAACACCACGCTGTGGTCGTAGCCAAAACTCATCGAGGTGCGGTCGTTCAGGCTGATGGCCGCCCCCAGGCTGGCACCAAAGGCATCGCCAGGGTCGACCTTGCCGTAGTCCGGACCCACATCGCGCTCGATGTTCCACAGGTAGCTGACATTGGCGAACAGCACCGCCGGATCGGTTGGATAGATCATCGTGACACTCGGCTGTACTGCCCAGAAACCGGACCCGGTCGGCTGTTCCAGGAAGATCTCGCCCAGGCGATTGCCGTCCTCGTCCACGATCCGCCGCCGATCGACCGAGAACGGGTCCGTCCCGGTGCGGCTCTTGGCCTTCAGGTTACCAATGAAGAACGGCCGCCCACGGTCCGCCGTGTTGAACTGGTAGGACAGCCCGAATTCGATATCCCCCAGGCCACTGCCAGTGGACCCGGTCACCCGCTCCAGTTCGGTCCCTTCCAGAATGTCGCGTCGCCGTACCTGCTGTTCGCGGTAGACCCATGGGATCTTGACTCCGACCTCCAACCGGTCTGTCAGCCCGTAACGCAGAGCCACCGCAGCCGTCAGCGTGTCGCGTTCCGTCTCGCTGACGTCGATCAGTCCGATCGCCAACGCCGGAATGATCGTAAAGCCTTCAATCGAGACATCCAGTGCGCTGCTGTGTACATAGGACAGCGACGGTTCAAACACCCACTGGCCCTGCGGCGTGAGCATGCCGCGCTCCTCGAACACCGTTACCTGCGGCCCTTGATCCCGCGGCGCATCGCCGACCTCCTCGCGGGTTTCCTGAGCAAACACAGGGACCGACAACCCCAGCAACAGCGGGACCCATCCCGCCCCCTTCATCCCAACCCAGATCCTGTTCACGCGCGTTCTCCATGCCCCCGCGGGGCCACCCATCCGGAAACACAGCAGCGAACGCGCCCAACGGCGCGGCCGCATGTGCCCCCCGAAACCGGACCACCTCCACTCCAACCGAACCCGGTGTTCCGACGAACTCCGGGTTCAGCCCTTCTGTGGACGTACCCCGTACTTGTCGAGCAAGCGATAAAGCGTCACTCGTCCCACTCCCAACTGGCGTGCGGCCCGCGACACGTTGTTGTCGCACTGCCCCAGCGCCCGCATCACCGTGTCGCGCTCCGCACGTGCCCGCGCCTGCGCCAACGTCTCCTGGGAATCCGCACCCAACTGGGACGAAAACCCGAGATCCTCCGGCCGAATCAGGCGCCCATCCGCCATGGTCACGGCCCGCTGAATGCGATTGACCAGCTCCCGCACATTTCCCGGCCAGCGATGGGCATACAACGCGCGAACCGCAGCCTGGGTGAAACCACGCAAGCGCGCGTTCTGGCCCCGGAATCGTTCGAAATAGAAACGGGCCAGTTCCATGAGGTCCGTCCCGCGATCCCGCAGCGGGGGTACATCCAGCTGGATCACGTTGAGGCGGTAGTAGAGATCTTCACGGAAACGCCCAGCCTCCACGGCCTTCAGCAAGTCGATGTGGGTCGCGGCCAGCACCCGCACATCGACCTGAATCGGCTGCAGCCCACCCACCCGCAACAATGTCCCCTCCTGCAGGAAGCGCAGCAGATTCACCTGCAACTCGAGCCCGAGATCACCGATCTCGTCGAGCAACAGGGTCCCACCGTTGGCCAATTCCAGCTGCCCGATCTTGCGTCGGGCGGCACCGGTAAACGCCCCCGCCTCGTGACCAAACAGCTCGGACTGGATCAACTGGGCTGGCAACGCCCCGCAATTGACAGCCACAAACGGGCCATCCGCCCGGCGCGATTGGCGGTGTACCGTCTGAGCCGCCAGCTCCTTTCCGGTCCCGCTTTCGCCCTGGAAGAGCACCGAAGCATCCGACCCCGCGACGCGTTTCAATTGCCGCGCAAGCGCCAGCATAGGGGCGCTGTGGCCGATGATGGGCCGCCCTTCCACCACCAGGGGCGGTGTCCCTGCGGGGTCGCTGGGTGTCTCCAGGACAGCCATGCCACAGGCACGGCCCAGGGTGACCTCCAGGCGCGCCTGATCCAGGGGAAGGGTGTGGAAGTCGTAGCAGCTTTCACGGATCAAGTCGCGGAACACCGGACTCGGCAGCAGGCCGGGATGGACCAGGGCGATCCATTTGACGTGCTGGTGTGCATGCACAAAATCGATGAGTTGCGAGGGAAGGGGATGGCCAAGATCCAGCAGCCCCACCCGCACCCCGTTTAGATCGGGCCACGGCTCGGACAACGGAAGGCTCACACGACGCAACTGCCAAGCACTGGAAAGGGACCGCAGGGCCTCCCAGGCGTGGCCGCCCGCCTCCAGCCAGGCGACGTCACGCGGCGCGCCCGTGGAGCAGAAGCGGAACACCTCCGCACTCAGATCCCGTGCCTCTCCGCCAGCGCGGAACATCGCGCTGGGCAGTGCCGGCCACAGGGCCCCGTTGATCTTTCCTGATCCGGACATGGTCTTCTCCCAGTGCCCGCAATAATCCCTGGCTCCCCGGTCCCGGGGAGACCCTCATCACGTTTTGGAGTATAGAACGGATTCGTCAAAAACCCGTGACAACTGAAATACAACTGCCAACGAGACAGCGTCGAATTTCCGACGCCTTCCACTTCCGCGTACGAGTAAAGGAACTAGCGCCCCTTAACCGAAACCGGCCGGATCGGTTCGGGGAACAGGTGGCGTGGTACCCACCACAGGTACAGCGCCATACCCACCAGTTCGACCAGGGACTGGAACACCACCACAACCACGGCGAGCTCCAGTCCCTGCGGCAAAGCCAGGGCGATGGGCAATATCACGAACGAGTTGCGCGAACCGAAGCTAAAGGCGAGAACGCGGCCCTGCGCCACCGGCAGACGGAACGCTCGGGCCAGCATCCATGCAAAAAGTGGCGCCAGTACCAGGAAGCCGCCAAAGATCATCAACAGGGGCAGAAGGACACCGGCCCCATCCAGCACCGTATGGACCTGCGAGGCGGCGATAATGAACACCACCAGCGCCAGCAGTGGAACCGGGAACCAGGCCAATCCCGCAATCAGGCGCTCGCGGACGGGGGCGTCGCCCGCCCAACGTTCGGTGAACCAGGCCGCGACCAACGGCACCAGGATCAGGCCCACAAACGCCTTGAGCACGTCGCCACCGGCGAGTGTTTCGGTGAATTCCCCGCCAAAGAACAGCCACAGGTAGAGCGGCAAAAGCGCCAGCTGCAGAAGCAGCGAGATCGGGGAGAAGGCGATGGCCCGACGGGTATCGCCGCCCCCCAGATGGGTAAAGGTGATGAACCAGTCGGTGCAGGGCACCAGCAGGACCAGTGCGATGCCCAGCAGGATCGCCGCATCGCCCGGGGCCACCTGGAGGATCGCCCAGACCAGCAATGGGATGACGACGAAGTTGCCAATAACCGCGGCGACCAGCAGGCGCAGCTCGCGGAAGGCCTCGCTCAGGCGGACGAGCGGCGTCTGCGTGAACGTGGCGTACAGCAGCAACCCCAGCACCGGCCAGAGCACGACATCCAGCCAGGCACTCGCCTCCGGGGCGGCCAGCCCCAGAATAAGTCCCAGGGCAATTGTGACCAGGTAGATCAGTACCTGGTACTGCTCCAGGCGCTCCCGCATCGACGCAGGCCGTTCAGGAACGCCAGGGATCGTTTACCAGAGCCAGGTTTCGGGCTGCTCGATGGCGCGGTTGTCGTTGTTCGCTAGCAGCCCCTTGATGCAGCGCACCAGCATCCAGATGAGCAGGGCCAACAGAATCAGGAAGCCGATCCCGATCGGGGACGTAATCACACCGAGGACTGCGAACAGCAGCCCGATCCAGAAGGTGCGGATCTGGTAGGTGAAGTGGGAGACGCTGACGGCATCACTCTCGCCCCGTTTGATATAGGCAATGATAATCCCGGCAATCGCCGTAAGCGCGGTCAGAAAACTTACCAGGTAGAGGACGTACACCACGGTCACCATGGTGGTGTCCTTGCGCGGACCCACTGCAGGCTCACTGACATCACTGCGCACGACTTCCGGTTTCGGATCTTCAGACACCTTGCACCTCCTGTGGGGGATCACGACACGCGCCCCGAGATTATCAGACTCTACCGCTGACTATCCGGGACCGCCCAGCACGATCAGGACGATGCCGGCGAGAGCAAAGACAAAACCGGCGAGCTGCACCCGCGACATACGTTCGGCCTGGAAGAAGCGTGCCATCAGCGCGGTCGGCGCCGGCGACAAGGCCCCGGCGACGGCGATGATGGACAGAAGCCCCATGCGCACGGCCACTACGAAGGCCAGGGTCGCGGCGGCCTGAAGCAGACCCGCCAGCGACAGCAGCACGAGGGTCGAGCGACTCATGCCGGTCTGCGGGCGGCGGATCAGCATCACCCCCAGCAGGGTCACCGCACCCACCGCCGAGGTGGCCACCACCGGCCACAGCGGCGAACCGGCCTCCGCCTCGTTCAGAAACACGAATATCAGACCGAAGCAGACCCCGGCGATCGTCGCGTCCACCAGCCCGCGTACCGGGTGCTGGCCCCGGGCCAGCGCCATCAGGCCACGTACCGGTTCATCCAGACGCCGCGGGCTCGCCTTGCGCGAACCGCCGGAAATCATCCCGATGGCGATCACGATGGCGGCAATGCCAACGAGTGCAAGCAGACCCGGCTCCTCGCCCAGTGCAAGCCCGACCAGCAGCGGCACCAGTGCCGAGATCACACCCGTCACGGCGGCCACCAGACCCATCGAACCCTGGGCCAGCCCGTGGTAGTACGCCAGCAGGCCCAGCGCCAGAGCCAGCCCCGCGGCCCCACCCCAGACCAGGGCCTGCGTTCCGGGCAGCCCGGCCAACGGGAGGGCGATCACCAGCAGGGCCGCGGTTGCAAGGATCTGCGAGTAGCAGGCGACCACCAGCGCCGGGATGCGCCGGGAGGCCAGCCCACCGAAGAAGTCGCCGGCACCAAACCCGAGGGCCGTCAGCAGGCCCAGGAAGAAGGCCATGTCAGACCCGCAACCGGACCCGGTCGGTCAGGCGACGACGCCTATTCACCGGCGTTGGCGAGCATGTCCTTCAGGGCCTCTTCACTACCGGCATGGCCGACACCGGTGACCACGCCCTCGTCATCCAGCAGGATCACGGTGACCTGTTCGCGCTCATGCGGCAGGAAGCCGGCATCGGCCTCACTGTTGGTGACCACGATGGAGTAGTCGCGCGCCTGCATGCGCGGCAGAACGACGTTCTGCATGGGCTGCGGCGGCATCTCGTGGATATCGGCGATATAGACGATGCCTTCACGTTCCTCGGCATTCATTTCGCCCAGCACCGCATTGGCAATATCGGCGGGCGCCATCTCCACAGTCTTCAGGATGACACGGGCATTGCCCGGCAGCTCCACCGGGTTGCCGTGCTGGTCATTCAGGGTGCGCTCGGGGAACGGCTGACCCTCGGCAAACTCGGGCTCCGGGCCTCCGCCCGACATGCAGCCGCTCACCAGCACAAGCGAGGCCAGAAGAACGGCCGGAAAAACGAATCGGGAAACACGGGACATGGGGATTCTCCAGTCACTCGACAAATGGGTCGGCCGCGCATTCGCGTCGGCATGGAAGCGCCGCCGATGGTAACGCATCGAACGCGTCAGTAGACTGCAATCACCTTCACGGACGACCGCCCGTATGCTGCATTCGCTGATCAAACTGCTGCGCCCGCACCAGTACATCAAAAACGGGTTCGTGTTCCTCGGCGTGGTGTTCGCGCACGAGTGGGGCGAGCCGGATACCGTGCTCGCGGCCAGCATCACCTTTCTGGCGTTCTGCGCCATCGCCAGCGCGGTGTACGTGCTGAACGACATCGTGGACGTCGAGGCCGATCGCCGCCACCCGACCAAGCGCGATCGGCCGATCGCCAGCGGCAAGATCCCGATCTCTTCCGCCTGGGCCATCTTCGCGACGGCAGCCGTTATTGCGCTGATCCTCGCGGCGATGGTCAGCACCTGGGTGATCGGACTGATCCTGACCTACCTGGTGCTGAACGTGGCCTACTCCTGGTCGCTCAAGCACATCGTGATCCTGGATGTATTCAGCATCGCCGCCGGCTTCATGCTGCGCATCCTCGCCGGGACCCTGGGCCTGGGCATCGATCCCTCGCAGTGGCTGTTGCTGTGCGGCCTGATGCTGACGCTGTTTCTGGGCTTCTCCAAGCGCCGCGCGGAGCTCGCCGATGCTGCGATCGAGCGAGTGCCGGATGAGGAAAGTACGCGCCGCGTACTCGACGACTACAGCGTCAGCCTGCTGGATCAGTTCATTGCCATCAGCGCTGCCTGCACCGTGCTTGCCTACGGGCTCTACACGGTCAGCGCCGAGACCATCGCCCTGCACGGCACGGACGGGCTGATCTATACCCTGCCGTTCGTGATCTACGGGATCTTCCGCTACCTGTTCCTGCTGCATGCGCGGGGGGCCGGCAACGACACCTCGCGTGACCTGGTCACCGATCCCCACCTGCTGGCCACGGTCGCGGTCTGGATGGGCGTGACTATCGCCGTGCTCGCATGAGCGCCGTCCTGCTCTCCGGCTGGCGCCTGCGCGCGGTGATGGCCTCCATCATCCTGGCTGTGGCGCTTTATCTGGTGGTTGCCCTGTGGGCCGGGGCCGACGAGGTCTGGCGGGCCCTGAAAATGGTCGGGATCGGCGGCCTGGCCCTGGCATTGGCGCTGTCGCTGGTGAACTATTCGTTGCGCTTCACCCGCTGGCAGCTCTACCTGCACACCCTGCATCACCGGGTGCCCTGGATCGCCAGCCTGCACATTTACATCTCCGGATTTGCCCTGACCACGACCCCCGGCAAGGCTGGCGAGGCCCTGCGCGGCGTCCTCCTCAAGCGCCGGGGGCTGCCCTATCCCGACAGCTTCGCGGCCTTTGTCTCCGAGCGCCTGTCGGACCTGATCGCGGTGGTGCTGCTGTCGATGCTGGGGCTGACCCTGGTGGCCCAGGGCACCTGGCTGATCGCGGCCGGCGCGGCCTTCATCCTCGCGGCGCTGATCGTGCTGTCCTGGCGGCGGCCGCTGGCCTGGCTGCAGCGCATCAGCGACCGCCCGGGCCAGCGCCTATGGCGCAGCCTCCACCATATCGCGACGATCCTGTTACAGGCCCGGCGCTGCCATCGGCCCGGACTGCTGGCCGGAGCCACGGCCCTCAGCGTAATTGCCTGGAGCGCCGAGGCCCTCGCGTTCTGGTGGATCCTCAATGCGATGGGCTTCGAGGTCAGCTTCGCCTTCGCCGCCTTCGTATTCGCTCTGGCCATGCTGGCCGGCGCGCTGAGCTTCCTGCCGGGGGGGCTGGGCGGGACCGAAGCGGTGATGGTCGCCCTGCTGCTGTGGGCCGACATACCGCCGGCCGACGCGGTCGCGGCCACCATGCTGATCCGCTTCACCACCCTGTGGTTCGCGGTGATCCTCGGCCTGATCGCGCTCGCTACCAACCCCGAGGCCCACGGCCGCGAGCGCCCGGACGAGCACCATGCGTAGGCGCCTCGCTCTCACCACGTCATGGCGAAGCCCTGTAGGAGGCCAGCCCGCTGGCCGATGGGGTGCAACCAATGCCCCAATCGTCCGGAGGGCCGGGCTCCTACAGGTTCGAAGCCACAGAGCCGCAGAGGCCGCAAGATTCTCCTGGTGCCATCCCAACATCGTCGTGCGCAACCGACATTCCACAGCCCCGTCATTGCGAGGCCCCGCGGGGGCCGGGGCACAAAAGCGCGTAGCGCGTCGAACGGTCGCAGGCCGGCCCGAAGGGCGAGTGCAGCGAGTTATCCCCCGATGCCGGGAACAGCTTCGGGAGATTGCCGCGGCCCCTGCGGGGCCTCGCAATGACGGGTACGGGAAAGGCGCCGGAGGCCTTGCATGACTGCCAGCTGGAACCGCATCCCGCGGGTCGAGCATGCCGCCGAGGTCGCGCTTGCACGCCGCGGCCAGCCGCTTCCCCTGGACATTCCGCGCCCATTGCTCGCCCATGGCCTCGGGCGCAGCTACGGAGACGTCTGCCTGAACCCGGGGGCCTCGTTGCTGCACACGCCGGGGCTGGACCGCTTCATCGCCTTCGACGCGACCACCGGACAGCTCACGGCCGAAGCCGGGCTGTCTCTGGATGCGCTGCTGCGCTTTGCCGCTCCACGTGGCTGGTTCCCCCCCGTGGTCCCCGGCACCCGCTTCGTGACGCTGGGCGGCGCGGTCGCCAATGACGTGCACGGCAAGAATCATCACCAGGCTGGGAGCTTTGGTGACCACGTGCGGGCGCTGACCCTGCGGCGCTCGGACGGCCAGGTCATGGAAGTCACGCCAGAGGCCACCCCCGACTGGTTCGCCGCCACGGTCGGCGGGCTGGGCCTGACGGGACTGATCGAGACCGTAACCCTGCAACTGATGCCGGTACGCACGGCCTGGATGCGCGCCTGGTCACAGCGCTTCGACAGCCTGGACGCCTTCTGGGAACTGAACGCCCGAGCCGAACGCGAGTGGCCCTACACCGTCGCCTGGATCGACTGCCTGAACCCGGGCCCGGATGGCCGCGTCGGACGGGGTATCTATAGCGCCGCCCGCCACGCCACCACCGTGCCTTCGCGCAGCGAATATCGTGAACGCCGCCGCAGCATTCCGCTGGATCCGCCGGTTTCTCTGGTGAATCGCCTGACGCTGCGCGCCTTCAATCACCTCTATTACCGACAGCCGGTGCACGCCACTCCGCGTGCAGCCCATCATCTGCCCTGGTTGTTCCCGCTGGATGCGATCCGCCACTGGAACCGCATCTACGGCCACAAAGGCTTCTATCAGTACCAGTGCGTCCTGCCACCTCATACCGCGAAGGACGGCGTACAAGCCCTGCTGGACGCGATCGCCGCCAGCGGCCAGGGGTCGTTTCTTGCGGTCCTCAAGACCTTCGGCGCAAGCGCCGCGCCGGGCATGCTGTCGTTCCCGCGCCCGGGCGCCACGCTGGCACTGGACTTCCCGGAGAAGGGCCGCGATACCGAGCGCCTGTTCGCGCGCCTCGACGCGATCGTGCAAGAGGCCGGCGGTGCCCTGTACCCTGCGAAGGACGCACGCATGCCGGCGGCCGTCTTCCGTCAGGGCTTCCCCGACTGGGAGACCTTTGCCGAGTATGTAGACCCCGAATTCTCCTCCGGCTTCTGGCGCAGGATGACTGCATGAACCCGATGAAAAACGTTGTCCTCTTTGGTGCCACCTCGGCCATCGCCAGCGCGGTCGCCCGCGATCTCGCGGAGCAGGGGGCGCGGCTGTTCTGCGTCGCCCGCGACGCCGAGGCCCTGGAGGCCCTGCTCGCCGATCTGCGCGTGCGTGCCGACGACCCGGATGGCGCCCGCATCCTGGGCGCCACTGCGGATCTGGCCGACAGCGACGGCCACGCGGCCCTCTGGCAGCAGGCGCAGGAGGGCCTGGGCGAGGTGGACAGCGTGCTGCTGGCCTGGGGCACCCTGCCCGATCAGGCGGCCTGCGCCGCCTCCGTGGACGAGACTCTGCAGGCGATCCATGTGAACGGCACCAGTGCCATCGCCCTGCTCGCCCGTATCGCGCCGGACTTCGAGGCGCGCGGGCGTGGCGTGATCGCCGCCATCGGTTCGGTCGCCGGCGATCGCGGACGCCAGAGCAATTACACCTACGGCACCGCCAAGGGAATGCTGGCCACCTACCTGCAGGGCCTGCGCAACCGCCTGTTCTTCAGCGGCGTGGACGTGGTCACCATCAAACCGGGCTTCGTGCGCACGCCGATGACCGAGGGCCTCAACCGTGCCGGGGCCCTGTGGGCGGAACCGGAGACCGTTGCCCGCGGCATCATCCGCGCCATGCGACGCGGACGTGAGGTCGCCTACCTGCCCCGGAAGTGGTGGGTCATCATGACGATCATCCGCCTGATCCCCGAGTACCTGTTCAAACGCCTCAAGCTGTAGTCGTGAGCTCCACACCCAACCAATCCGGGCCCGCGCGGCGCATCGTGCTGTTCGATTTCGATGGCACGCTGACCCGGCGGGACAGCCTCTTCCCGTTCCTGCGCCATGCCCTGGGGACCGGCGAATTCCTGCGTCGCCTGCCCGCCTGTGTCCCGGCCCTGACCGGCCTCGCGCTGAAGCGCCTGTCCAACCAGGACGCCAAGGAGGCCGTGCTAACCCGAATGCTCGCCGGCGAGACCCTGGCCCATCTGCAGGCCAAGGGGCGCGAGTTCGCCGATCGCAAGCTGGATCGCCTGCTACGGCCCGCCGGCTTGCGCGCTCTGCAGGCCCATCAGGCGGCCGGGGACGAGTGCGTACTCGTCTCCGCCTCGCTGGACGTCTGGTTGCGGCCATGGGCCGAACGCCATGGCATCCAGGGTGTGGTCAGTTCGCGGCTCGCCGTGGATGACGCCGGGCGGGTTACGGGCCGTCTGGATGGAACCAACTGCCGCGGCGCGGCCAAACCGGCCGCCGTGGCCGCCTGGCTCGCCACCCTGCCACCGGAGGAAACCGTGGACATCACCGCCGCGTATGGCGACAGTACGGCGGATCGGCCGATGCTCGAACTGGCCCGCAGCGGCTATCTCCTGCGCCTGGGTCAATTCCGCGCAGCCCACGGAGCCGACACGGAGAAACACCCCGCGTGACCAACCCAAGCCCCACCTGGCCCTGGCTGGCTCGCCACTACGGCGCGATCCTGCTGGCCGTCCTCCTGGTGAAGATTCTGATGGCCTGGTGGGTGCCGATCACCGGCGACGAGGCCTATTTCCTGGTCTGGGGACGCAACCCGGATCTCGGCTACTACGACCACCCACCGATGATCGGCTGGTGGCTCAGCGCGATCCTGCCACTGTCGGATCACCCACTGGCGATCCGGGCCCTGGGCATCTTCGTCTCCATGGCCCCGGCCCTGGCGATCTTCGCCTGGTGGCGGCATACCGATCCGGTTCGGGCACGCCTGGTCTCGCTGCTGGCGCTGTTCATGCCGCTGTTCTTCATCGCAGTGATCACCGCCACCGACACCCCGCTGATCCTGTTCAGCCTGCTGGCCACCGCACTGACCTGGCAGGCCCTGCGCTCGGGGCGTGCGGCGTGGTTCCTGCTGGCCGGCTTCGCGCTGGGGCTCGCGTTCCTGTCCAAGTATTTCGCGGTGTTGCTAGGGATCGCGCTGGGGCTGCACATCCTGTTGTTCGCGCCGCGTCACTGGCGCGGGCTGCTGCTGATCATCCTGGGCGTGGTCCCGGCGGTCGCGGTCAATCTGTACTGGAACTGGGGCAACTGCTGGTACAACGTGATGTTCAACGTCGTGAACCGGCATGGCGAAGGCGGCTTCGATCCCGGCAACTGGCTCACCTACGCGGTGCTGCTGGTTTATCTGTTCACGCCCTGGCTGCTGTGGTTCTACGCTCGCCAGTGGCGCGCCCTCGGTATCGGCATCCGCGAGCACCGCTTCGGCGTCTTCCTCTCCGCCGGGCTGATCCCACTGCTGGTCTTCGCCCTGCTGGCCCCGTTCAAGAGCATCGGGTTGCACTGGCTGGCCGCCTTCGCCCCCTTCCTGCTGCTACCCGCGCTGTTCCTGACAGGACGCGCGCTGAACATCAGTGCCTGGCTCTCGGGTGCCCTCGCGCTTCTGCATGGCGTGGTCATCCTGACCATCGCGCTGATGCCGGTGGAATGGCTGAAGAGCCAGGTCCGCTACGCCGACGCGGTGTTCTACCTGGCGCCGGAATCCGTCGCCGAGGCCGTGGCCGGGTATGACGACGACTGGCACCTGTTCACCCGCAGCTACTCCCGCTCCGCGGTACTGGCCTACTACGCCGGGCGCGAGGTTGGCGTGTTCGGGCCCGGCTCCCATTACGGGCGCCAGGACGATCTGCTCACCGACTTCCGCGCCCTGGACGGCGCCAACCTCCTCTACCTGCCCACGCGCGGCGAACTGGACCTGGACCATGTCGAGCCCTTCTTCGACGAGGTCCGGGTCAAAGAGATCACGATCCGCGGGGTCGAATGGTCGCTCGCCGAGGGCCACGGCTTCGACTTCACCGCCTACCACGAGCAGGTCCTCCAACCGATACTCGAGCGCTACTACGACTTCCCGGCCTGGCTGCCGGAGGGCCGCTGTGCCTTCACCGACCGCTACACCCGAAAGGCGAACTAATCCCCTTGGCAACCGGCTTCTGCAGGGTTCACGCCAGGTTGTGGCGATGCATCTTGCGCCAAAGGGTCGAGCGATCCATCCCGAGTTCCTGAGCAGTGCGGGTACGATTTCCGGCGTTCGCGATCAGGGCCTCGCGCAGGCGACGGGCTTCTGCATCTTCAGAGGCACGAGCCAGGCTGCCCCCGGAAACCGCATCGGGCGAGTTCATCGCGTCGGCACCTTCGCCATCATTCGACGGCAGGTTGGCGGCCGCCGACTGGATACCGGAGGTCGCTTGCACCAGTGGATCGGACAGTTCGAAGTCACGAATCTCGCCGTTGCGTGAGCGCAGGCACATGCACTGGAAGGCGTTCTCGAGCTCGCGAAAGTTTCCGGGCCAAGAGTACGCCATCAGCTTGCTCCGCAGATCGGGCGCGAGACGGAGTTCATTGGCCGACTCGAACTGATCAAGCGCCTGCTGCAGGTCAAGAGGGCGTTCGCGCAGCGGCGGAAGGGAAACCGTCGCTACGGCCAGGCGGTAGTAGAGGTCGCTGCGAAACTCACCAGAAACAACGAGCGCCCGCAGATCCTTGTTCGATGCGCCCACGACGCGCACATCAACGATCCGCGACTGATTCTCACCCACTCGCTCGAACGTGCCGTCCTGAACCGCTCGCAGCAGCTTGGCCTGCAGCTTCGGGCTCATCTCCCCAATCTCGTCCAAGAACAATGTACCCGCGTGGGCGGCCTCGAACCGCCCCTCGCGGTCATTCACGGCTCCGGAGAAGGCCCCACGAACGTGGCCGAACAATTCGGATTCCAGGAGTTCTTCCGGGATGGCGGCGCAGTTCACCTCGACGAAGGGTTTGCCCGCCCGCGGGCTGTGCCGATGCAGGGCGCGGGCGACACGCGTCTTGCCCGTGCCGGACTCGCCCAGAATGACTACTCGCACGTCACTGCCGGCCACCTTGCGCGCAAACGCGAGTGCCTTGCGGCACTCGCTGTCCAGCGAGCGCAAGGTCTCCGACGGCCAGGCCCGGGCCGTGGTCACCGTCTCCGACTCTTCGCTCCGCCGTCGCAAAGGCTGCAGGGTGATCAAGCGCAGCCGCTCGTCGCCCTGCATACGCACCGACTGCTCGATAACTCGCAACGGCAGGGACTCCCCGTCAAGGTCGACGGACAGCGTGAAATCCACGTTCGCCATGGGTCCGGCATGCGCGTTCGTACTCGCATCATCCAGCGCTCGGCGCAGATCGAGGGGCCCCAACTGGGCCAGGGTAAGAGAGGCGTTTTCCGGGAGATTGAAGAGGGTGTGGAAGGCAGGGTTACCGAAAACTACGTTGTCTTGATCGTCGACGATGATGTGCGGGTCTCGACTGTGTCGAATGCATATCTTCGCCAATTCCGTTCCGGTCATGTCGCCTCCCGCCCCACAAGACGTTGGTGGGGACGAGCAGGACGGTACATGCAGAATTTATTTCACCGCAACTATTTGCAGACATCTGTGAGGGACTTTGCCGGCTGCCGGAGCGAGGCCCGATACGTTGCACTGTTGCGCGCTGTTGTTGCGAAAGCGTTGCAACGAAAATCCACGTTAAAAAAGAGATTTATGAATGGAGACCCGCGGCCACACACGCTCCGCCGTACATGGCATGTTAATTGCCTTACTCCTCCGTAGGGTAATTCGTCCCCGGGTAGCCGCGCGCCCCCTCTCTCCAGGTCACGCGTCTACCAGCGAATCGTCTTACCTATGGACAGGGCCTGGAAGTGCCGTCGGAACCGCTCTTCGCGGTTAAGTCGATTAACAAGCCCAAGGCAGTGCGGGCCGGAAGCCCGCGCTCTCCGAGCGAATGGAGGGCTGTTTACCACGTTTGTTCTCCTTTCGGCCTGCTCCGTGGGAGCAGGCCTTTTTAGAGAGCAGGATGGCTGCCAAGCCGAAATACAGGGCGCTTCGCCCGCGTTCCCGGGGGCCAGGGGGTCCACGCCGGTAACTCGGGCCACGCTCCCGAAATGCGCAACGAGCGGGCTTGATCCCGACGGCGCGATAAAGGTCTGGACTATATAGCCGGACCCGAGGATGAAGGCAGTTTTCGAAAGCTGCCGCCCAATGAGTCAGCCCATTCGATACAGAGGAGTCTGTTCATGAACACACGTACCTACATTGCGGGCATCTTTTCCGCGCTCGTGCTCACCAGCGCGGCTCCAGCCGTGGCCGCCGATGCCAACGACGAGATCACTCGGGGCCAGTTGATGGCCGCTTCCTGTCAGGCTTGCCATAACGCGGCAGGTGCTAACGACGGCGTCACTAATTTGTCCACCCTTTCGGAAAACCTGATCGCCAGCCAGATGCGCGCATTTCGGGATGGCCAGCGCGACGGGACGATCATGGATCGTCACGCCAAGGGGTACACCGATGAAGAAATCGACGCCATGGCAGCGCACTTCGGCAATCAATAACAGGGGATAGATCATGAGTCATTTCACGCGACGCAGTTTTCTCAAAGTGGCCGGAATCACCGGGGCCGCGACATTCACCGGCATTGGCTGTGCACCTGGCGATTCACAAGCATCCAACGGCGCCCATGTGGTGGTGGTCGGCGGCGGGTCTGGCGGCGCCACTGCCGCGAAGTACCTAAAGCAGTTCTCGCCGAACCTGCGGGTTACGCTGATCGAGCCCAACGCCACGTATTACACCTGCTACGGCAGCAATTGGGTCCTCAGTGGTTTCGCCTCGATGGACGACATCGCTCAAACCTACGACAGCCTGCGCAACAATCATGGAATCGAGGTGGTGGCAGACCGCGTAACGGCCGTCGATGCCGAGAACCGTCGCGTTCACCTGCAAGGTGGCGACCGCGTCGACTACGACCGCCTGATCATGTCTCCAGGCATCGACTTCAACTACGATTCGGTAGAGGGCATCGACGAATCCGATGCGGAAGCGATTCCCCATGCCTGGAAGGCCGGCGACCAGACCCGCCTGCTGCGCGACCAGCTGGAGGATATGCCGAATGGCGGCGTGTTCGTAATGGTCGCGCCGCCCAACCCCTTCCGCTGTCCTCCGGGACCCTACGAACGGGTCTCACTGATCGCCCACTACTTCAAACAGCACAAGCCGCGCTCGAAGATCATCGTGCTAGATGCCAAGGACGGCTTCTCCAAGCAGGGGCTATTCGAAGAGGGCTGGGCTCAACACTACGGTGAAATGATCGAATGGCGAGCCGCGTCTGAGGGCGGCCTGGTCGAAACTGTAGACGTGGCCGAGAAAACAGCCCGTGCCGACAGCGGATTTGAACGCGTCAAGGCCGACGTCATGAATTTTATTCCTCGCCAGCGGGCCGGACAGATCGTCCGTGACGCGGGGCTTGTCAACGAAGAAGGCTGGGTGCCGGTCAATCAGCAGACCTTCAAGACCGAGGCCGACGCCAATATCTACGTCCTGGGCGACGCCAGCGTGGCCGGCGCCATGCCGAAGTCCGGCCATTCAGCCAACAACCAGGGCAAGATCGTTGCGGCGGCGGTTGTCCGCGAATTGGCTGACCAGGAACCGTTGAATCCTTCCTCGGCCAATACTTGCTATAGCTTGGTGACCCCGGACCACGGGATCAGCGTGGCCGCGGTATACCAGTACAAGGACGGAGCGCAGTCCGGCGTTGAAGGTGCCGGCGGCGTGAGTCCCTCCGGAGCCAGCGAAGAATTCCGTGCCCGCGAAGCCGGATACACGCAAGGCTGGTACAACGGCATCACTGCGGACATCTGGGGCTAGCAAACCGCAAAGCATTGTGCTGGAGGCGTTTCAGCTTCAGCCGGGGACAAGCGACGCTTGTCCCCTTTTTTATGTATGATCGAACGAACCTTGTACACATCTTTTGCACGCTCATTACAAATGATAAATGCAAGGCGACGGAGCCACTATGTCGGACGAACTGCCTCACAAAGCAGTCTCAGACGCGCTGTCACAACTCGAGGCGCTGGATTTATCGCTCGAGCGCGATCTTTTCCTGCGCAAATTGATATCGGAACTAGCCTTCGCTCTGGAAAAGACCGTCGGAGTGGAAGAGGCATCCGGTTTCATCAGCCTCGTGGGGCAGGCAATCGGTGAATGGATAAACCGGGAGTACCGGGATGCCTACGGCCAACTCCGGTTGGATCCGGTCCAGGTCGCATCCGCATGCGTCGATCTGAAACGACGCATTCAGGGCGATTTTTTCGTCATCTCGATAGACGCAGACAAAATCATCTTTGGGAATCGCGCGTGTCCCTTCGGCAACGCTGTAAAGGGTCGTCCTTCACTCTGCATGATGACTTCCAACGTCTTCGGAACCATCGCGGCGGAGAACCTTGGGTACAGCAAGGTCCGAATCGATGAATCGATCGCTCAAGGGCACGCCGGTTGCCAAGTCACACTCTTTCTGTCAGAGGGCACCGCAGCGGGTTCCCAAGGTCGCGAATACTATGGCCTGTGAATCAGGCCGTGCGAATGAGGCAACCGGAACATGAGTGACCTGTTTCGGAAAGCCTACGACCCTCTCGACGAATGCGCATTACTGGTTTCGTCATGCGGAACAATTTTAGCTTGCTCTCGGGCACTCGCCAGGCGGCTCGAACGGTCACCGGCGGAACTCACATCTACACCGCTCACATCCTGGCTCGAACATGGCTCGGATCTTGGCCCGGATGATGTGACGAACCTGCTGGCTCGTGCCCAGCGAACACCAGAACCCGTCCCTATGCCGTTGCGCCTGGCGAATCACGCTAAACGGTTCGGTGGGCATAGAAGCAAGGCCTTTCGCGCCCCAACAGCCTTCGTTGACGATGCAGGTTCCGGTGTCGTGATCGTCTGGGTATCGAGCGACTCCGGCTGGGATCGCAAGTTTGCCCTGCTGAACGAAGAACTGGAGAAGACGCGCGCACTACATCAGCAGATCCGCGCCGAGCGGGATCTGGCTGAACAACGGAGGGAGACCCATCGCATAACGCTGGAAGCGCTCAGCGAAGGCGTCCTCACAACTACACCTACCGGGAAAATAACCTTCATTAATGACGCCGGGTGCAAGATACTTGGGTTACCCCGCGCGGCGCTCGAGGACTGCCCGGTGGATGACTGCATGGCGGTGTACGCGGACGTTCGGAACATCTCTCTTATCCAAACGCAGGAAGACCTCAAGGAACGCATCGCATCCAGCACCATCCGCACCGGATCTTTCCTTCTGGCAAGCGCCGACGGAGGGATTCGTAGCGTCGAAATCGAAAAAAAGGATTTTGACGAACATGTACGAATCGGCAGCGTTTATGTACTCAGTGACGTCACGGCCGACCGAATTAATGAGCGCCAGCTCGAGTATCAAGCGACGCATGACCACCTGACTGGTCTGACGAATCGTCATCACTTCGAAAGCGCTGTGAAGGAGCGTATCAGCCACCGTAATCCGGCCGGGCCGAAGACGGCGGCACTGATTGCGCTCGACCTCGATCGCTTCAAGCTGGTTAATGACAGTGCCGGCCACGCCGCGGGCGATCAGCTGCTACGCATGGTGGGTGAAGCGCTGCGCCGTCACCAACGTAGCAGCGATGTGGTCGTGCGGCTGGGCGGTGACGAATTCGCCATGTTCATGCCTGGTGTAGGCCGGAGGGAACTGCCAGGCATCATTTCGCGGCTCATGCAAAATATCGCCTCCATCCGCATCCCCTGGGGCGACGGCGCGATTTCGTCTTCAGTGTCAGTGGGTGCGACGATGTTCACGCCGGCCACCGAGCCCCTTGACCGTGCGCTGCAAAAGGCCGATATGGCCTGTTATGTGGCGAAGAACCAGGGGCGTAACCAGTTCCATATCTTCACGGATTCCGACGAGCTAAACGAGGTCGCCGGGTCCAGCGAGCTCGAGATCCTTGCCAGAGTGCGCAGCGCGCTGGAGCAAGGTACCTTCTTTCTCGAATTCCAAACGATCCAGGCCCTCGGACAATCGCGCCCCCCGATGGTCGAGGCGTTGCTCCGAATCCATGATGCAAAAGGCCTGCTCATGCCCGGACAATTCATTCCACTGGCGGAAACGTACGATTTAATGCCGGACGTCGATGCTTGGGTTGTGCATCAGGTTCTCGAACGCCTCGGACAGGAGAACGATTTTCGGGCGGCCGGAGGAATGGTCTCCGTCAACGTATCGGGGCGGTCATTGAACAACAAGGCATTCCTCAAGGCGATCACGGAGACCTTGAAACGCTTGCCCGAGTGTGCACATCACCTGGTCGTCGAGATTACAGAGACCGCCGCCCTGGAAAGTCTTGATCGAACGTCCGAGATCATCAGGCAGCTGAGCGTACTTGACGTTCATTTCGCGATCGATGATTTCGGGTCGGGCTACAGCAGTTTCAGCTATCTCAAGGCCTTGCCGGTTAGCTTCGTCAAGATCGACGGCGAGTTCGTTCGTGACATGCGGAACGACCGCATGAGTAGCGCCATGATTCGAGCCATCAACGAGATCGCTCACTCCGTCGAGCGCTTGTCGATCGCCGAATATGTCGAGGACGAGGAGACCCTTGAGGCGCTGAGATCGATGGGGATCGACTACGGGCAGGGGTTTCTTCTCGGTCATCCAACCACGTTCGAAGAAGCGGTCAGTTCACCGCCCCTTAAAGTTAGCGGTGACGAGATTTCTCCACAATCGCGCTCCGGCGACATCGAACGAGCACCCCCTAAGCAAGGCAGAACGTCGCAAGTTACTGATGAATAATGTCAGAACGCATTTCTGCCAGCTTCCGTAGCAGACGGTTTTGAGCGGCAAGCGGGACACGCGCCGTGTCCATCGCGGTGATGAGATTTTCCACTAGGGCGTTAAACTCGGCCTCGGTAATCTCCATGCCGCCATGCACAAGCTCCATGCTGTCTCCGGAGTATTCACAGGGACCGCCCGAAATATCGCAGATCTGCTCAACCAGAAGACGCCTGAAGCGCTCGACGTTCGTTTCGGCGAACTGTTCCACAATGCGCAAATCGCGCGAGATTTCGACCAACAGCTCCTCGACGATGAGGTCAATGCCACCCAATCCTCCAAGTTGCTGAAACAGCCGGTCATCACGTTCAGATTCGTCCGCCAAGATCTGCGCCGGAGCGATCAAGGACAATGTGACCACGCTCGCCGCGACGCTGGCTACCCATCGATTCATCGGCATTCCCCTAAAAGCTCGCCTGAAGGGACAGGTAAGCCCCGGACTGACGTTCCAGACCCGCTACCGAACCGAGATCCACGAATGCGCCGATGACCGAGAAGTTCTTGTTCGGGAAATACCCGATAAACACGTCCCACCAGTCATCCTCGTCGACACCCGAGAGATTCGCTCGCTTCTGCCGATACTCAATGCCAACGGCAGTGTTGCGACTCAGAAACAGGGCCGCAGAGGCCTCCCCGACCAGCCGGTGGCTATCGTTCTCTGCGCCCCCGAATCCCAGGAGCCCCGTCTCGTTCGCATTCGTGGCCCGCACGGTACCGTTCAGCAACAGACTGCGGCCACCCGGTCCCGCCAGGAAGAGTTTGCTAGCCGACAGGTAGACATCGGTACCAGAACTCGAACGCGCCCCCAGCGCAGAAGGGATCACGAAATCCTGCTGACGTTTGTGCTGCACCCCTAAAGAAATCTGTGGCATATCCGTGTAGATCAAATCGCCGGCGAGCCGCATCTTGGCCCCAAATACGTTCTGCCGCACCTGAGTATCTAGCGGACCCACGTCAAGACGCTGATGTCCGAAGCTGAGTTCGAAGCGATTATCGAATCCCACGCTAAGCGCCAATACCGAGAGGTCGAGGTCGCGCGTGGTGGCATATGAGACCGTCGCATCCGCGCCAAACTCGTCCTCCGCCCCATAGCCCGCAATCACGGCCCAGGGGACGACCCCTCCGCCAGCGGCACCCTCGATCTGAGTCCCACCGCCAGTGGCCAACAGCCGACCTCCGGTATCCGATGATGCCGGAACGGATACCCCAATCAGAGCCATTCCGGCGATCCATCCCGCTGTGATCCTGCGCCAGTGCATCATCGCTGCGTCTCCCGTCGCCTATGTTCTTGTGATTCTGGCCTTGCGCCTATGACCGAGCGGCGAGCCATTCCTGGTAGGCCATTGCGGACAACGGCTTCGCAATACCAAAGCCTTGGGCATAGTCGCAACCAAAGCTTGCAAGCTGCTCGCGAACAGCGTCCGTCTCGACACCCTCGGCGACCACGGTCATCCCGAAATCGTGACCAATACGAATCATGGACTGAATGACTCTCCATGCATCATCACTATCGTCGAGGCGCAGCAGGAATTCCCGGTCGATCTTCAACTCGTCTGCCTGGACACGCTGTAGTTGCGCCAGGGACGAATACCCGGTGCCAAAGTCGTCGATCGAGATCGCCGCACCCAGGGACTTGAGCTCCGCAATCGTGGCCAGAGCCTGGTCCAAATCCTCCATCAGGTAGGTTTCGGTCACCTCGACCACCAATCGACCCGCGGAAACGCCGTGGGCGTACAGAATATCGCCAATCCGGGTGGCCAGACGCTCATCCTGGAGATCCCGTCCAGAGAGATTGACCGATAGTCGTACGTCCACCCCGGAACCCTGCCAATCGGCAATCTGACCGACAGCGCGCTCCAGCACCCAGTCGGTTAGAGCGGTGATGGTGCCCGACTGCTCCGCCAGGGGAATGAACTCGGCCGGCGAAATGTTGCCCAGCTGGGGGTGCGTCCACCGCAGCAGTGCTTCAGCCTGGTTGGCAAGGCCTTGACACAGGTCCAGCTTGGGCTGGAACGCCAATTCCAGCCCTGTCGCCGCTGGGCTGAGGCCTGCCTGGGATCGCACCGCATCCGCCAGTTGGCGCAGGGCCGCAACGATCTCCAACGATCGCATATACCGGTCCTCTTCGCCCGTGACATAGATACCAAAGGGCTGTCGATCACGCTTCGCCCGGTTCAGGGCGATTTCGGCCCGACGCAGGATGGCTTCGACCGAGTCGCCATCTTCCGGCGCACCCACTAGACCGGCGACGACTTCGAGTTCAATGCTGGCATCGTCGAACACATAGGTACCGTTGATCTGTGCAAGAAGCCTCTCGCCCTCTGTGCCACAATCCACCACCGCGCGTTCGGATATCCAGACAAAGACATCACCTCCCATGCGCGCCACCAGCATTGGTTCGAGCTCACGCAGTCGCTGGGCGACGGCCTGCAGCAGGCGGTCGCCAACAGTCGGTCCCAACAGGTTGTTGATCTCGCCAAAGTCACGCAGGTCAATCAGCGCGACCGTCAACCTCCGATCTGCACCAAGCGCCGCCACCTCGTCAGCGAGATCGATCGTCAGACGCGTGCGATTGGGGAGTTGAGTCAGGGGATCGTGATAAAGACGATAGAGCAGCTTGTCCTCGCGATCCCGGACAGCCTCGCTCATCGTATTAAAGGCTTGTCCAAGCTGTCCGATCTCGTCACGGCGACGCGTGGGGACCGGTATGTGATATGAGCCGGCGGCAATCTCGCGTGCCCGCCCGGCTAGATCGGAGACCGGGCGCGAGATAAGCTTTCCCATCCACGAGGCGGACAGGATAGCCAGTAACAGCGCCAGTCCACCGATCAGCAACATTTGGTCACGCAGGGTGAAGTACGCGCTCATGGCTTCGGACAAGTCGTTCTCGAGCATCGCCAATGGCGCACCGGCATAGGTGGGATCCAGACTCACCACGTGAACCAGCCCGTCGTCCGAGACATCGGAAAAATCCGGCCTGGGTCCTTCAGCCCCACGGGCGCCATCCAGCGCATCCGGCCGCGTGCGCGGAATTTCTCCGCCAAGCAACCGCCGCGAATCCGCCAGGGGTTCAGAATGTTTCTCGTTCGCAGACCAGATACTGACGTGTTGCCCTGTCAGGCTATGGATGCGCCGGGCATAGGCATCGTCGATATGGAACGCAAAGCCCGCCCAGCCAATTTGCTGCGGTGCACGCACGGGTACCAGCACCGTCTCGTAGGCTTGACCGGCCAATTCGTAAATACCCGCCGAACCATTAAAGTGGCGTGCCTGCTCGATCAGAGCGGGTGCCAAGAAATCCGCATCTGCGGGGACGGCGTCATCATCCGTCGTTGCCACGACCTGACCCTCCGGATTCAGAACGAAACCGAAGTCGGCCTGAATCCGTTGACCAAAATTATCCAACGCCGACCGCATGGTCGCGGCGTCACGGCTTGCGACCGTTTGGCGGAACCCAAAGTCGCTCGCGGTGATCTCCGCGTTTTGCAGCGCCGTCGAGAGATCCGCAAGCAAGAGTTCCTCGAAAACGCTTGCGGCCACCTCCAGTGCGCGTTGTCCCTGGTTGATCGCCGTATTCTGGGCAGCCGTCAAAACGGCCAGCGTACCCCCCGCAACCACCATCAGGAGAACGACCGCGATCGACAGGAAAATCCGGGTTGCGAAACTGTTCAGCACAGGGATTCGCTAGGGCGACCGAAAACGGCGAAACCGCTGCTGCAGGCCGTCTGGCTCACTACTTTCGTGATCGTGACGGGCGGCAGGGGTCGGCGTAACGCTCATTTCCAGTTCGACAATGGATTCATCGCGGCCTTCCAGGCGCGAAACGCCAAGCGTTTCTGTGGGTCCCTCGGCACGTGGGTGCCAGAAATACACAGCCGTTGCAGCGGTCGGCAATCGGTCCAGCCGCGCGCGACCGTCGGGTCCTGTATGCGCAAAAACCGAGGTATCAACGACGTAGATATAGCCCAGCATGCGGTCATGGATGTTGCAACCCAGTACGACTTCACCGGCTTTTTCGAAAAAAACCGGCTCTGCAGGTACACCCGAGTAGAGAGGCAACTCGAAGGACTTGGCCTCCGAAAACGAGTAAACGTGATGCCGAACGTCGTCGCTATTTGGGAAGTCGACCGCGGCGCCGCGTTGAACGGGAAGCACGTGTGGCAAAAACGCATGATTCACCTGGTCCATAATGGCCGGTGCTGCGGGACCCATGTCGTCATCGGGCAAGGCGTACACGACAACATCCGCCAACGGCTCGCCATGTTGGTCGGTTACCGCAAACGTAATCCCGTCGCGGGTATCCGCGACGACAGGACTTCCTGCAAGGACACACCCAACAAGAAAAAACCCTTTTCGGCAAAAGGCCGCGAACCAGGAAAACCGCTTACATCGCTTGTCCGACACACGTTACCTCGTCCTAGTAGCCATGGTGTCGGCGCATGGAATCGCAGCACGCCGCGCTTCAGCCCCTCACCCATAAGGCACGCTCGCAGACTTGGTCGGAGTAATCAAGCATGCGATCCCTGCCTGCGCTTATGACCGGTATCGCCGGACAAGAGCGCAGGCAACTGCAACACTCCGAAAGGTCCCTCACTCAAAGCCAGTTCGAGGCAATACCTTGCTCGGCGCGATACAGTGGGGACGTTATTCAAATACCGGAGACCCCTCGACTCATGCATAAGGCCATCCAGTGCGTTCGCCGCATCCGCCGCGGGCCCTTCATCGCCCTTCTCGCCCTTTTCCTCCTGGGCCTCGCCGTGCCAGGGGCGGCGCAACAGATGGGACAACCCGGCGCACAGCAGCCTGCGCAGCAGGAGCCGGAAACCACGGTGTATCAGGATTGGGAGGTCGCCTGTTTCGACACCCAGGAAGGCGAGCGCTGTCGTATGCAGCAGACGCTCGAGATCCAGGACGAACAGGCACAGGGGCTATTCCTGCAGGCCACGGTCCGCCGTGAAGGCGACCAGCACGTGATCGAGGTACTGGTCCCGCTGGGTGTGGACCTGCGCCCCGGCATCCGCATGCAGGTCGATGATGCCGGCGAGGAAATGGATGCCGGATTCGTGACCTGCGTGCAGCAGGGTTGTGTGGCGGGCCGTGAACTGAGCAGCGACCAAATGAGCGCACTGCGCGGGGGCCGCGCGCTGACCGTGGCCTTCCGCGCACTGCAACAGGAACAGCCGTTTGTGTTCGACATCTCGCTGATGGGCTTTACCGACGCGAGCAACGAACTCTAGGGGTTCACCCAACGCGGGCTGCACCACCTGCACAAAATGACACCAACGACCCGCTCGGGACCCACCAAAACCCGCTTCGCCGGCCGCACACGCTCGCGCAGTCGGCGAGCCGTGGCGACCGTGGTGGGTGCGGCCATCTTGTGGTGGATTCTGGCCGGTCCGGAAGCCCTGCTTGAGCCGCTGGCCCTGCTGGCGATGCTCCTGGCGGGCGGCGCCAGCCTGTTGCTGCCAGTCGGGCGCCCGTTGCCGCTGCGGCCGCGAGCCATCCCTGCGCTATTGGGATTCTTCCTGCGCAGCTCTTTCGTGGGTGGGCTGGATGTTGCTCGCCGGGCCCTGCACCCGCGTCTGCCGATCGAGCCGGCCTTTGTCACCTACCGCAGCGAGCTGGCCCACGGCCCGCCACTGACGCTGTTCATGGCGGTGGTGAGTCTGCTACCGGGTACGCTTAGCGTGCGCCTGGAGGGGCGCCTGCTGACGCTTCATGTGCTGGACCGTAATGCGGACACCCGATCCGCGTTGATCGCCCTTGAGGGGCGCATCCGGGCGGCCTTCCGCGACCCGCGCAAGGAACGGGGACGTCACGAGGAGAAGAACGCATGAGTGCTTTTTATCTGGCGGCCGCGCTATTCCTACTCGCCACCATCCTGCTTGGCCTGATCCGGGTCCTGCGCGGTCCGGGCTCCGGCGACCGCATGCTCGCGGCACAGTTGTTCGGCACCACCGGTGTGACCATCCTGCTCCTGTTGTCGATGGCCCTGGGCGAATCGGCCCTGGTGGATGTGGCCCTGGTCTTCGCGCTGCTGGCCGTGGTCGCGGCCGTCGCCTTTGTCCGTCAGCACGGCTTGCCGGAACCGCCGGATACACCCGTCCATCGTCAGCATCCCGAAGATAGGGGCCCTCGCGATGATCGCTAACACCCTGACTGTCATCCTGGTACTCGCGGGGCTGGTCTTCTTCGCAGCGGGAACCGCCGGGCTGCTGCGCTTCCCGGATGTCTACTCGCGACTGCACGCGCTGACCAAGGCCGACAACGTCGGGCTGGGCCTGGTCATCCTCGGACTGATGTTCCAGGCGGGCGGGCCGGCGGACATCCTCAAACTGATACTGATCTGGGTGCTGGTTCTAGCCGCCGGGACCACCGCCGCGCACATGGTTGCCCAGCGCACCTGGACCCACGGGGAGTTCGAGTCGGACCGATGAGCTTGCTGCTGGTGATCTTCGATCTGGTCCTTCTGGCCGGGATCATCGGGGTGGCCTGGCGCTGCCTGGCAAGCACGGATCTGTTCCGGGCGGTGGTGCTGTTTATCACCTTCGGGCTGTTGCTGGCCCTGGCCTGGGTGCGCCTGGAGGCCCCGGATATCGCGCTGGCCGAGGCCGCAATCGGCGCCGGCATCACCGGGGCCCTGCTCCTGGTCACACTGGAACGCCTGCGCAGCATCATGGCGGAGCGCCATAGCGGGCGACCCCACACGCCGCCGCCCGACCCGAGCGGACCGCATGCCCTGCTACGCGCGCTGCATGACCCACCACCCGAACGCCACAGCTTCTTCCCGGCGCTGATCTTTGCGCTGGTAGTGGGCAGCCTGCTGGTGACTGCCTTGTGGCATCAGCCGCAATCCACCGGGCTGGAACCGGTCGTCGATGCCCACATGGATGTCTCCGGTGTCGATCACCCGATCACGGCGGTACTGCTGAACTTCCGTGCCTATGACACCTTCCTGGAACTGGCGATCGTGCTCATCGCGCTGCTGGGCGCCTGGTCCCTGGGGCGTCATGACCTGATCCCGGCGCGCCCGGCACCGGGGCCGATCCTGCCCGGCACGCTGCGCCTTCTGGTCCCGGTGGCGATCGTCACCGGGGTATACGTGCTCTGGGCCGGGAGTCACGCGCCCGGCGGGGCCTTTCAGGCCGGGGCGATCCTCGGCGCGGCGGGTATCCTCCTGGTGCTGGCGCGGCCCCGGCAGTTGCCAATGGCGCCGGGCATTCCTCTGCGCCTGGGCATTACTGCCGGGGTCGCACTGTTCCTGCTCGTGGGGCTGTACGGCCTCGGCGCCGGGCACGGATTCCTGGGCTATGCCGACGCCTGGGCCTATCCACTGATCATCCTGATCGAGGTCGCCGCGACACTCTCCATCGCGCTGACCCTGGTCGCCCTGTTCGTGGCCGGGCGCCCGGCGGGAGATGACGCATGAACGGACTGGCCGAACTCGCGCATACGCTGGCCCCGGGCCTGCTGTATCCGACTGGCGGTGCCATCCTGTTTGCCATGGGGCTGTACGGACTGATCCGACGACATCACCTGGTGCTGCGTATCCTCGCTCTGAACATCATGGGCTCGGGTGTATTCATGGTCCTGCTCGGGGTTGCCGCCCGCGGCGAGGGCCCGCCCGATCCGGTGGCGCAGGCACTCACGCTGACCGGCATCGTGGTCGCGGTCAGTGCCACCGCCTTCGCCCTGGCCCTAGTCGTACACCTCACCCGCCTGACCGGTCATGCGGTCATGCTGCCCGGCCCACCGGACGACGATGCCCCGGTGGAGGACATCTCGCGCGAGGAACACCACGCCGACGGCGGGCCTGCCGCACCGCACCCGGATCAGGACCGCAACCCGTGATCGAGGCCCCTGAGACGTGGTTGCCGACGGCCATCGCCGGACTGGTCGGCCTGTCGCTGGCGGTCGCCGTGGTGGCCACCGCCTGGCCGCGCCAGGCGCATCGTATTGGGCTATTCGGGGCCCTGGCGGTATTCGCCTGGGTGCTCGGACTCAGCGCGCTGTTCGTGGCGGCAGGGCCCGAGGCCGAGGCCGCCGCAACCCGCGTGGCACTGGGTGGATGGGAGGCGCCTCTGGGTCTGATGCTGCACCTGGACGGACTCTCCATGACCCTGCTGGTACTGACCGCCATCGTGGCGCTGGCGACCAGCCTTTACAGCCTGGGCTATATCCACGACCGCATCGAACGGCGCCAGTTCTGGCCCCTCTGGTTGTGGCTCTGGGCCGGGCTGAACATGCTGTTCCTCTCCGGGGATGCCTTCAATCTGTACATTACCCTGGAGGTGGTCTCGCTATCCGCGGTCGCGCTGGTCGCCTTCACCGGGACGGCCGCGGCCGTCTCCGGCGCCGTGCGCTACCTGCTGATCAATATTCTCGGATCGCTCAGCTTCCTCATGGGCGTGGTGTTGCTGTTTGGCGAGCACGGGGTACTCGATCTGGTGCTGCTGGAGGCGCGCAGCGAGGCAGGACCCACCGAGCGCATGGCGGCCGTGCTGATGACGGCCGGGCTGATGTTGAAGGCGGCGTTATTCCCGCTGCATGTATGGCTGGCGCCGGCCCATGGCTCCGCCCCCGCTCCAGTCAGTGCAGTGCTGTCGGGCCTGGTGGTCACCGGATCGTTCTATCTCCTTTTGCGCCTGTGGATGGGCGTATTCGCCCCGCTGGCGACGCCGGCCTTCGGCATCCTGATTGGCCTGCTGGGGGTTGCCGCCCTGATCTGGGGCTCCGCGCAGGCCCTGCGTGCCGGGCGCCTGAAGTCGATTGTGGCCTACTCCACGGTTGCTCAATTCGGCTATCTGCTCGTGGCCTTTCCGCTGATGCTGGTCGATCCCGACGCGTGGCGCGTAGTGGTGTTCTTCGCGGTGGTACATGCCCTGGCCAAGGCCTCGGTGTTTCTGGCCGCTGGGACCCTGCAACATGCCGCTGGCCATGACCGCCTGGCGGAACTGGGCGGCGTGCTGCGCGCCCGACCGCGAACGGTCTTTGCCCTGGGACTGGCCGGCGTCAGCCTGATGGGACTGCCGTTTACCGGCGGCTTCATCGCCAAGTACCTGTTGCTGGAGGCCGGCCTGGGCACGATCCTGGCGGGAAGCGTGATTGGCGTGCTGTGGGTGGTGGCGATCGCCGGGGGAGGCCTGTTGGCCGCCGCCTACGTGCTGCGCATGGTGGCCCCGGCGTTCCATCGCGGCCCTGAGCGCGCAGGTGAAGCGGTCTCGCCCTGGATGGACTGGGTTCCGCTGGGTCTCGCAACCGTCGCCGCCCTGGCCGGCTTTGCCGGCACCCTGACCCTGCACACCCTCACGCTGACCCCAGGGGCCCCGTAATGGATGGCGGTTGGCTGCTACTGGCGATCCTGTTCAGCTCCCTCGGGCCGGGGATCGCGATCTTCTTTCTGCCGGAACACCGGCACCGACTGCGCATCACGCTGAACCTCGGCGGTGCGGGTATCAAGCTGGCCCTGGTCGGCGTTCTGCTGGCCGGGGTCCTGCGCGGCGACGAGTACCAATTCAGCCTGCCCCTGATGCCGGGGATCGACCTGGTGCTGGCGGCGGATGCCCTGTCGCTGCTATTTGCCTCGCTGTCCGCGGTGCTGTGGTTCGTGACCACGGTCTACGCGATCGGCTACCTGGAGGGATCCCCTCGGCGCAGCCGTTTCTTCGGATTCTTTTCGCTGTGCGTCAGCGCCACGGTGGGGATCGCGCTGTCCGGCAACCTGATCACCTTCCTGATCTTCTACGAAATGCTGACCCTGGCGACCTGGCCACTGGTGGTCCACCGCGGGACCCCAGCCGCGTTGCGGGCCGGCCGGCTCTATCTTGGCTACACCTTGACCAGCGGGCTCGTGCTGTTCACTGCCATCGTCTGGCTTACCCTCCTGGCCGGGGCCGAGGGCTTCACGCCGGGTGGCTACCTGGGTGACCTGAGCGAGACCCACGCCCTCTCGCTACAGGTGCTGTTCGTGCTTCTGATGATCGGGTTCGGGGTCAAGGCTGCGTTGTTTCCCCTGCATTCCTGGCTGCCGATCGCCATGGTGGCGCCGGCCCCGGTGAGTGCGCTGCTGCATGCGGTGGCCGTGGTCAAGGCCGGGGCCTTCGGCATCATCCGCGTGGTCAACGACGTCTATGGCGCGGAGCTCGCGATCGAGCTGGGGCTGACGGCCGGACTTCTGGTCGTCGCGGCCTTCACCATTATCTACGGGTCCATCCAGGCATTACGGGCCGACGACCTGAAACAACGCCTGGCCTTCTCCACCGTCAGCCAGGTCTCCTACATCATCCTGGGGGTGGCACTGGCGGGACCGCTCGGGATCATCGGGGGACTGGTACACCTGGTGCACCAGGGCATCACCAAGATCACTTTGTTCTTCTGCGCGGGCAACTTCGCCGAGACCCTGGGGATTCACCGCATCAGCGAGCTCAACGGGATTGGGCGGCGCATGCCGTTGACCATGCTCGCCTTTACGCTCGGGGGGCTGGGCATGATCGGCCTGCCGCCGCTGGCCGGGTTCGTGACCAAGTGGCACCTGGGGCTGGGGGCACTGGAGGCCGAGGCCCACTGGGTACTCGGCGTCCTGGTGCTGAGCAGCCTGCTGAATGCGGCCTATTTCCTGCCCCCGATCATCCGCGGCTGGCTGGGTGAACGCCGCGAACCCTGGCACGAACCCCTAAGAGATCACGCGGGTCCGACCCGCTTCGAGACCCACTGGATGCTGTTGTTCCCGGTCGTCTTCACGGCCGTGTTGGGCCTGGCCGTCGGCTTGTTCTCCGGGTTGGGCCTGAGCCCGCTGGGCTGGGTTAGCCTGATCGTGCAACGCGACTATTCCCTCCCGGAGTTCAGCCTGTGACGGCCGCGCTGCTCCTCACCGTCCCCTTGCTACCGCTGATGCTAGCGGTACTGATCGGGCTGCGTCCGGGCCGAACTCGCCTCAACCATCTGGTGCCCTGGGTCGCACTGCCTGGGCTGTTGCTCGCCGCATTCGCGCCGCCCGGTCTCGAGGCCTCGATCGATGGCCTGTTGATGGGGACGCAGCTGGCCCTCGACCCGACCGGCCGGGCCTTCCTTGCCCTGACCGCCGGACTGTGGCTGGCCGCCGGCCTGTTCGCGCTAGGCGATCGCGGCCAGGACCCTCAGCGCCATCGCTTCTACGTGTTCTGGCTGCTGGCCTTGACCGGCAACCTGGGGTTGATCCTTGCGCAGGACGCCCTGAGCTTTTATCTGTTCTTCGCGCTCATGAGCCTGTCCGCGTACGGGCTCGTCGTACATTCGGGCAAACCCGAGGCCTGGCGGGCCGGACGCATCTATCTGATTCTCGCGGTGCTGGGCGAGGTGCTGCTGTTCGCGGGCCTGGTCCTGGCCGTCCATGCGGCCGGGCAATCGGGGCTTGCGGCGGTCGCGGCGGCGCGCCCCGAAGGCTGGGCACTCGCACTGTTGGTCCTGGGACTCGGAATCAAGGCCGGCATGCTACCCCTGCATTTCTGGCTACCACTGGCTCACCCAGCAGCCCCGGTGCCCGCCAGCGCGGTACTATCCGGGGCGATGATCAAGGCGGGCCTGCTCGGCTGGATGCGCCTGCTCCCCTTTGACGCCACGGGTCATATGATTCTGGGCGAGCTCCTGGTCGCACTGGGCCTCACCGCGGCCTTCCTCGGGGCAGTGATCGGCGCACTTCAGGTCCGTCCGAAGACCATCCTGGCCTACTCCAGCATCTCGCAGATGGGCCTGATGACAACGGGCATCGGACTGGCCCTGCTGCTGCCGGAAGTCCGTGGCTGGCTGCTGGCCGCGGTCACGCTCTACGCCGTTCACCACGGGCTGGCCAAGGGGGCGCTGTTCCTGGCGGCCGGCATGCAGGATCAGCGGCCGACCGGGCCATTGGCCAGCCGTCTGTTCGCGTTGTTCGTCCTGTTACCGGCCGCGGCCTTGGTCGGTGCCCCTCTGACCAGCGGCGCAGTAGCCAAGAATGTCCTCAAGGGACCACTGGACGCCGAGGCCCTGCCGGGCTGGCTGGCCCACACGGAGCTGCTGCTGACCCTGGCCGCCACCGCAACCACCCTCGTGCTGCTGCGCTTTCTGTGGCGCTGGCGAGCCGGACTCCAGGCGCCCATCGAGGGACTCGACCATAGCCGGTGGTGGGCCTGGGGGAGTCTCGCCCTGATGGCGCTGTTGATCCCGATCTGGATCGTCTGGACCGCACCCGGCGCGTTGCCTGCCGAGGTCCACGATCTGTTTGGATTCAGCCTACTCTGGCCCATCGCCCTCGGGCTCGGACTTGGATGGCTCACCTATCTTTGTGTGCGGGACCGCGCCACCCCACGCCTGCCGGAAGGCGACCTTGCGATCCTGATGGAGGCCGCCTGGAGGACGGCCCGGCACAAGCGCCGGAGCCTGGCCCTGCCCCCTCCACGGCCGCGCCGCATTCCGGCACGCCTGCGTGGCATCCGCTTGCTCTGGCGCGCACGCCTGGAGGCCGCCGAACGCGTATTAACCCGCTGGGAGACCATCGGCCTTTTGTTCGCCAGCGCCCTGCTCGGCCTCTACCTGACCTTGCTGCCGTAGCAATCAGAGGCGGATGGGCGCGCACAAAAAAGGCCGGCTCCAAGCCCGGAACCGGCCTTCAGGGTCAAAGCGTAGCGATCACTGCTGGTTGATGAAGTCCGCCGCAAAGTCGGCCACGTCATCGGCGAAGAAGTCGCGGAAGAAGTGATCCGCACCGTCCACCGTCATGACGCTGATATCGCCAGAGTCCTTCACCGCCTCGACCTTCTCCGGCAGATCCGGCACCACGTCATCCTCGGAACCCACAATCACCAATGTCGGGGTCTGAATGCCACGAATGACAGTCGGAGTGTCGTTCTCGCTGGTCGGCTCGTAGGAGCCCAGGAAGGCGCGCGGGGTGACGTCCAGTTCCTCGCAAAAGAGGAAGCGCACGTCTTCCATCAGGGTCTCTTCCTGATCCATGCGCTGGAGCTCCTTGGCACGGTCCAGCAGCACCTGCAGTGGCGTCCCGGCCTGCTCCTCGTACTCGGCGGCGGCCTCTTCCTCGTCGAAGGTGGACGCTGCCACCAGCACCAGCCCCTTGATGTCCTCCGGTTCGTGCGCGGTCAGATAGCGCGCCATGTGGTTGGCACCGCGGGAATGCCCGAACAGGGTCACGGGGCCATACCCCTCATCCTGCAGCCACTGGTGCCACAGGCTCACTTCCTGCATGTGATCATCGATACCGTGGCCCACTGGGGCGTCGCATTCAAACATCCCTTCGCGGGCATCGATGCCATAGCTAAGATTGATGGACAGGGAATTCAGCCCGTGGTCGGCCAGGAGGTCCTGCACCGCAGCCATTACCTCCATTCGGCCATGGGCCAGGGTGCCGTGAAGCATCAGCACCACGCCATCGGACGGACTGGCCCCCATGCCCTCTTTCATATGCCCGACCAGCGTCAGGTCGTCGTGCTCTAGCGTGACCTTCTCCGCAGCCATGGCAGAAGAAGCGAAAAGGCCGGCAACCGCCAGCGCGGTTGTTGCAATCCATCGAGACATGGGGACCTCCTGATTGTGGAATCCTGAAATAGACTCACTGGCTGCAGGAAAATTCCCTGGAGACATATCGCGCTCGGCACAGCACTTGCCGGAGATCGCCCTCAACAGGTTGTCCACGCCCCGCCAACTGTCGGATTCAGAACTTCACTCGAACCGGCAGACGATCCACTCGCCAAATCTCGGGCAAGGCCTCTTCCGGCTCCACGATCACAGGTACCGCACTCTGACCATCCCCAATGCCCGTTCGCAACTCGGCGGGCAAACGATTCGCCGCACCGAAGGTGTCCCGCACCACCGCCGCCCGCTGCGTGCGGTCGGGGAGGATGAGCGTCACTTCCCGACCAGGGACGATTCGCCGCTCCAGATGGCGCGGCTCGATGTACGCCACGATACGCAGCCGGGTGCCGCTGTAACGCAACAAGGGGGTTCCAACGTTCACGAACTGCCCGGGCTCGACGAGCTGCTCCGTAATCACGCCATCCAGCTCGGCCTCTTTCACCAGCAAGGCCCGCTCTTGCTCAAGCCCAGCCCGTTCGGATTGAAGCTGGGCGTGGCGAATTTGCATGGTATCGGGCCAGGTGGCGACAGCATCGACCTCCGGAAGGCTTTGCAACTCGCCTTCTAGCTCGGCCAGGCGCTCTTCGAGCCGCCCCCGCTCGGAGCGAATCGGTATCCGTTCCCCCTGATTGGCCGACCCCCGTTCAATCAAGCGACCCAGGCGTTCTTCGTGGTCACGAAGGTCGGCCAAATTGACCTCCAGGAGCCCGATCCGTCGCTCCAGGTCCGACTGTTGCTCGCGTCTTGAATGCGCCACGCGTTGCCGCAAATCCACGAGATCCACCTCAACCTGCAGCAGTTTGCTGGTCAGTTCCGGACTCCGCAGCGCCACGACCTGATCACCCTGAGTCACGCGGTCCCAGGGCTCGACTTCGACCGAGTCGACAAACCCCGGGACCCGCGCCAGAAGTTGGTGCTGCGGATACCAGATCATCGCCGGGACCTCGGTCGATACTTGGTCACTGATCAGCGAGTACAGGAAGTACAGGACCGGACTGGCCACCAGTAGCAGGATCAGATACCAGCGCAGGCGGAACGCCGCCCGCCGCGCGGGCCCATAGCGAACGCGCAGCCCTGAGTCCTGGCCTGCTCGCCGCCGCTCGTTACCATCAAAGCGAATCTTCATCTGCCCACATGTCCTTCAAATCCGAATAACTCTGGATGGCGATCGGGAGCTGCGACTGACCCAGTGGCTCCAACGCGGCCTGCAATCCCTCGCGCATGGCCGACCAGCCGTGCTGGAACCAGCTGTTCTCCGGCGGCAACACCCGCTCCACACTTTGCGCCAGCACCCAGTCCAGTCCCGGTTCGCGTGCGAGGATGGGCTCCAGGCGATCTCGCAGGCTCGCGGGGCGCGTCACATAGGCCATCAGCGCGATCTCATCCACGCCACGATCGGCGAATTCGCAACTCAAGCAGCGATCCGCCTGCCCAAAATCCCGTGGATGCGCACTAATGCCCACTCGCCATGGAGAGACTCCGGTTGCGGCAGCGACGGTCGCCAGCCATTCCTCCAGGAGCCAATCGCGGTCGTGGGTTTCGGTGTCGAGTTGATCAATCTCGATATCCAGGTGCAGATCGCTGAACCCGATATGGGCCAGGTCCCGGATGATGTCCAGGAGATCATCGCGGTAGTCCGGCAGCGTCCAGGTGGGCTCGCCCAGAAGAAGGCCGACCTCGACCCCCTTGCCTTCGGCCTCGCCCAGGAATCGTTCCAGATCGGCCGGGGTCTCTCCGTACCGATCGATCTGGTCACCGTCGAGTGACAACCAGACATGGTCCACGCCGGCTCGTTCCACGATGGGCCAGAAATCCGTGTCACGGCCGGTAATGACCGGCTCGCTCTGCCAGACATAAAGGCGTGCCGGCCCGCTAAGTGGGCGTATGGTCTGCACGGGTTCTCCGAGCTGATGGCGTGCCTGCGCCTCACGCTCGAGGCTGCGCGGCTGATCCGTTGCCAGCTGATCACATCCAACCTGCGCCAACCAAATCTCCAGGCTGGCATCCAGCCAGTCTTTGGCGGCGCGGTAGTAGTCCGCGCGGGCGGGCAATACCTCCTCCCACGGTACCGCGAGGGCCTCTTCGGTTCGGTCCTGCGCCACGCGAAGGGACCGCGCAGCCCGATCGACCTCGGCCGCCCGGTTCTCTAGCCGGCGCTGGTGAACACTGAGTCGCCGTTCGGCCAGACTCTGGCGCTGCTGGACGGAACCGCGCGCCTCGGTCTTGAGATGTTCAAGGCGGCGCTGTTCGGCTTGCAGCTCGCGCCGGAGGGGACTATCGCCGCTGAACGATCGCAACGGGATCGACACGGTCCAAATAAACTCGAGTCCGCCACCCAAGCGGCTCACGTCGTCTTCATAGGTCGACGAATAGCGAAACTGCAGATTGGACTGCAACGCATCAAAGCGTGTCAGTTCCTCGCGGTCCACGGCGCTTTGCAGCTCCACCTCGACGGCCCTGACCTCGGGCGCCTGGTGGGCCTCCTGGAGCGGACAGGTCGTCCGGTCAGGATCGAACCAGGCCGGCACTTGCCGCAAATGGACGGGGCGTCCCAGCAGACTCTCCAGTTCAAGAAGGGCTTCTTCCTCATCGATCGCGGCCTGATCAGCATCCATGCGCGCGGTGTCGAGTGTTTGCTGCAAACGTCCGATCTCGTCCTCACGCATCAACTGCTGATCGCGGCGTTCCCTCAGGGCGCTCTCGAGGTCTGCCTCCACCGACTGCAGCGCACGGCTAAGCGCCTGAACACGGCGGGCATGCCAAACTCGGGCATAGGCCTCGGCGATATCGCGGCGGATCTCTTGGAGCTGTTCCCGATAGCGGTATTCGGCCGCCCCCGCCTCCCCTTGCGCCTGCAGGAATGCCCGCCGCTGCTCCTCGTCGCTACCCAGCAAGGGGCGTTGCACCCCAACCGATGCGCTCGTGCCGGTGTAACGGCGGTTAATACCCGCGGCGACAGGCTCTTCGAAACGCCCCGCACCTGCGCTGCCGAACAGCTCCCAGCCGTGGCTTTCATACTGGCGATCTTGTTGTGCCCGCAAACGATCGGCCTCGGCCTGTTCCGCCAACAACGAGGGCGAATATACGGCGTCCTCCAAGAGCTCCGGCAAGCGATCCCCGGCGCCCACGCTTCCACCCAGGGCAACCCCCAACAGACAGCACAAACCCATGGAAAGCATTCGTAGCGTCATATCAGCGCTTGCCCTTGCGGAGCACCCACCAGGGGGCCATGGAGGATTCCTGATTCGAGTGGCGCCACCACTCGTTGATGATGGCCACCAGTGACCAGATCCGCATGATCATCGCGAAGAAGGGGAAGATCGGGATGAGCCAAGCCAGGCGCGCGTCGCGGCTGCGACGTTCCGAGATAAACACGAGGGCTGTGATGTACATCAGGAAGGTCAGTACCGCGTACAAACCCATGATGATCGTAAAGGTGGCCACGACAACCGCAGGCGCCACCGCGATGACCAGCCACAACGTGTACATCACGATCAGGACGGGCATAACCATCTGAAACAGCATGCCGTACCACACCCCCAGCAGAACATTCCAAAAGCCCATCTGCCGCACCGAAAACGCCGATCGGTGCTTGCGCATGTACATATAAAAAAGATCCCCGTCCCAGCGCAGACGCTGCATCAGGAAGCCCTTCCAGGTTTCAGGACAATCGGTGTGCCCTATGGCTCGGGGCTCAAACACGATACGAAACCCCGGGTAGCGGCCGAAGTACTGCTTGAGCCTCAGGGTAAGGTCGAGGTCCTCCGCCGACCCGGTCGTCCAGCCCCCGATCTTGCGCACCATTTCGGTCCGAAACACACCGAACGCACCGGAGATGTTGTTCACCCCGTGCAACTCTCCCAGCCCCACCTTGGCCAGGTGAATCGTGATCATATATTCGAGCGACTGGAACCGAGTCAACAGGTTGCGCCGCCAGTTCCGCACTCGCAGTGAACCCGCCACGGCAATCACGTTGGGGTCGCGGAAATGCCCGGCGACCTCGGTCACCATGGTGTTATCGAATGAGGTATCCGCATCCAGCGCCAGCAAGATCTCACCCCGCGCCATGGCCAATCCTGCATTGAGGGATGAAACCCGCCCGCCTCGAGGCGTCTTGGGCACAACCACCAGACGCCGACTGGCGTACTGTTCAACCTCGGGCATCATCTCGCGCAAGGCGCGCAACGTACTCGGATTCTGGTCCGCCCCGTCCACTACCGCGATGATCTCGATCTGTCCCGGATACATCTGTTCCATAAGGGATCGCACCGTCCCCTTGACCGCATCGCCCTCGGAGTAGCAAGTCACAACGCAGGTCACTCTCGGGGTGAAGGGGTATTGCGTGGGAACGGCATAGATCCGGCGCGTGTAGTAGCGCAGCACACCCAGCCAGATCATCAGGTTGAGAGGAAGCTCGAGAAACAGCACAAACGGGATAAACATGTACGCCAGTGCCAGCGCATCCGTCTCGTAGAACAGCCCGCCGAGGATAGTGGCCACCTCGGCGAAAAATTCGAGGATTGCCGTCATTGCGAGAGGGAGACCATCCGGGCCATCACGGCCGCTGCGTTTTCTGCCTCGCTCATGCCGAACGAAGACTCGTGATACACCCGCCCCAGCCGATCAAGTTCGGTCCCTTCGACACTGTCCTCCATCAACTGGGCCAAACGGCCGGCCAGCACATCCACCCCATCCGCGGAGGTCTGCGGCAGCAAGAGCCAGATCCGGTCATCGGCGGTACGAGTGACCAGATCCGTGGTGCGCACCAGTGCCTTGACGCGCTCGGCAAACGCATCCACCAGCGCGGCCCCCCGGCTATGCCCCAAGGTGTCGATCACACGCGCCAGGCCATTGAGGTGCAACAGAATCAGGCCAAAGCGCATCTCATCGTGGCGTTGACGCAGCTTCAGGAGCCAATCACAGGAAAACTCGAAATGCTCCGGCGTAACGTAGTTGATCTCATCGAAGACCCCATAGAGATCGCCAATATCACCGGTACGCGCCAGCAGACGCCCGGCTTCGGACAGGCGGTAGCGGTAAATCCCAAACGCCTCAAGTTCATTCGGGTCATGCGCCTGTCCGCAGGCCATGCACCGAGCCAGCACCCGCCCATCCATGAACATATGCTGGCAGCTGCCGCAGACATGGTTTTCCAGCGGACGGTCGTAATCCTCGCCAATGTGGCGCAACACCGCCGAACAGTTCGGACAGCTCAGCATGCCGTTGTCCTGGAACAGCCGTTGCGGCCCGACATGCCCGCAACTGAAGCAATGCAACCCCGGCTCGGTCCGGATATCCAGGGAGTCACACTCCGGACACACATCGACAAAACTGAGGTGTCCGTGGCGACACCCCGGACACAGGCGCACCCGGTCGACAAGGTCCTGTCCCTCGATCAGCCGTCGATGCTTCAACCCGCGCAGCCAGAACTCGGTCGTGTCTTCCTCCAGCAGCGCATCCAGTAACGGATAACGATAAAGTTCCGGCGCCGACCAATCCCGCAGCGGCTGCAGACTCAGCGAAGGGTGACTCCACAACAACGACAGCAGGACTTGGTCCTGGCTCCGCATCGGCTGTCCACCGTTCGCCGTCGCCAGGCGCGCGGCACAGCTTTCGATCCGCTCGCGCGGGTTGTCCACCGTCCGAAACTCCCCGTCGGTCAGGGCTTTAATCTCCGGGCCCGCATCCCCCTCGGTCCAGATCAATCGCAACTGCCAAACTGGATGGCGGCGAAGCGCCCGTACCAATTCCAGCGCACCCGACAGCGAATCCAGATCCACCACAAAGGCCAACGTGGCTTGTTCCAGGACCTCTTCCAACCCCTCGGAGTGGAGTTCCTCAAGCGAGGCAAACTGATCCGTTGGCAGAGTCGCACCGAGCGCGTCGGAGAATCCCGGACGTCGGGAAAAGGTTACGACCCGAGAGGCGCCTTCTATGTCACGTTCCTGTTGCTTCGCCATTGAATACCTTGGTATTTCGATACGCCGTCTCTATGCAAATGGATAAGAAGCGGCAGGTCCTATTGATCACGTCATGCGGCCCGCAAGGGGCCATCCCTGTGATGTCCGTCACATATTAACGGTACAAGTGCGCGATTGCTTGGCCCGCACCCAGCAGTCCCTTGCAAGGCGGCCACCCGCATCCGCCGGCGGGGAGTGAAGGCATCCTCCGGGGTGCGCTACTAGTGAACTGCGCTGGCACGCGGCGAAGGCTCCCAAGCCGCCCCACCCAAATCGAGTTTTTCAGGAACACCATGGCGCAGCACATCTTCACCATGAACGGCGTAGGCAAGATCGTCCCGCCGAAGAAATACATCCTCAAGGACATCAACCTGAACTTCTTCCCGGGCGCCAAGATCGACGTGCTGGGTTACAACGCGGCCGGCACCGCCGCGACGTTCAACCCTGCGCCGCCGCGGCGTTCAGGCGCCGTCCCATGCGGCTGCCCAGCCACACCCCGACAATCCACAACACCAGGGAGACGGCGCCATAGAGCGCCGCACGCGCCGGATCCCCGGTCTGCACCAGCCACAGGCTCTCCAGGCTGAACACCGAGAAGGTCGTAAAGCCGCCGCAAACCCCCGCCAGCATGAAATGACGAAACACCGGGTCGGCCGGGCGGCAGCCGCCCGGCGCGCTGATCACCGCATACAGCCCAATCAGCCACGATCCGGCCACGTTCACGGCCAGCGTGTCCCACGGAAAGCCGGTACCGGCCAGGTGCAACCCGGTCCAGGAGACGCCGTAGCGCGCCATGCTGCCGAGCGCGGCCCCCAGCGCCACGAACAGCGAGAGACGCAGCGAATACCCGGTCACGCCGCGCCACCTGCCAAGCGGCCCAGCGCGTGTCCGATGGCCACCAGCGCCAGCCCCCCGCCCAGGGTCAGCAGGACGTAGACGAGCGCCGGGCGCAGCCCGTCCTGTTCCGCGACCCCGACCACCTGCAGGCTGAACGAGGAGACCGTGGTGAAGCTACCGAGCACACCCACCACCAGCAGCAGCCAGAGCCCGGAGGCCAGCGCCGGCCCCGAGGCCCATCCCAGCGCCAGCCCGATCAGCAGCGCACCGGAGGCATTCACCACCAGCGTCCCCCACGGGAAGCGGCCGCCCCCGGTGCGGTTGTCGATCCACTGCGACAGCCAGAAGCGCGCCACCCCCCCAAGCGCACCCCCGGCTCCCACCAGCAACAGTCCCTCCCACCACGCGATCATGGCCCCATTGTCAGCGGCACCGCCCAAGCTGTCGAGCATCGGGGTCAGAGCAACACTGACTCATGAACGCGCCCGCGTACCCTTCACGCGACAACGTTACAGCGCAGACGCCTGGGGGCCACCCGTCGCGATCGCCGCGGGTCCGGAACCGCCAACCAAAGCAACACCCCGTCGACAGAGGCGCGATGGCAACTGAGCGCACGTCCAGACACACGCGCCGCAGAGCTCAATCCTCGTCGAGAGCGGCAAAGCCTTCGGCCAGATGATCGATCAGGCCACGCACGGCCGGCAGCTGACCGCGCCGCGACGGGAACACCGCATGCACGATCTCGCGCGGCGGGGCCCAGCCGTCCAGCACCGGCAGCAGACGGCCATCCGCCAGCTCCGTGGTCATCATCATGGTCGGCAACTGCACGATACCGACCCCGTGGCAGGCGGCAATCCGCAGGGCCGTCATGCTGCGCGTGACCAGGCGCGGCTGGTGGGCAATCCAGGCCTCGCCACCGTCGGGCCCGACAAGGTGCCACTGATAGCGTGCCTGCGGCCGGCTCAGTGCGAGACTGGGGAGGTCTGCGAGATCCGCGGGCACCTGCGGCGAGCCCTCGCGCTGAAGCAGGTCGGGGCTCGCCACCAGCCGCTGGGCCCGGTCGGCCAGGACGCGCAGGACAAGGTCGCTGTCCTCCAGCGGCGGCGGCTCCACGCGGATCGCGATATCGAAACCTTCCTCGATGACGTCCACGCGGCGGTTGGTCGCGTCCAGGTGCAGCTGCACCCGCGGGTAACGGCGCTGGTATTCCGCCAGCATGGTCGCCACCCGGGCATCCAGCAGCGCGACCGGACAGCTCAGCTTGACCGTGCCACAGGGCTCGTCGCGCAGGCCGTCGATGGCGTCCTGCGCGGCCTCCGCCTGCACCAGCATGGCCTTGCAGAAGCCATGGTAGATGCGCCCGATCTCGGTGACGCCGACATGCCGGGTGGAACGCTGTAACAGGCGCACCCCCAGTCGTTCTTCCAGCGCCGCGATCCGGCGGCTGAGCTTGGACTTGGGCTCGCCCAGTGCCCGCGCAGCCGGGGCAAACCCGCCGTGTTCGACCACACGGGCGAAATAGTAGAGATCGTTGAGGTCCTGCATCTTTATCGTTCCGTTGATGGAACGGTGAGTGTAATTTTTATGTACTACCAGCGCCATCGTCCCGCTGTCAGGATTCTCGTCAGGTCACCAACCACGGCCTTTCGAGGAGGACGACATGAAGACCATCCTGGGTGTCTACAGCGCCCCACCCCGCCACTGGGTCGGCAACGGCTTTCCCGTGCGTTCGCTGTTTTCCTACCAGACTCACGGCCGCCACGTGAGCCCGTTCCTGCTGCTCGACCATGCCGGACCCATGGATTTCGAACCCGCGACCCAACCGCGCGGCGTCGGAGAACATCCGCACCGGGGGTTCGAGACCGTCACCATCGTGCTGGATGGCGAGGTGGAGCATGCCGACTCCACCGGGGCCGGCGGCATTATCGGACCGGGCGACGTGCAGTGGATGACCGCCGGTGCCGGCATCCTGCACGAGGAGTTCCATTCCCGGCGCTTCACCCGCACCGGCGGGCGGCTGGAGATGGTGCAGCTCTGGGTCAACCTGCCGTCCCGATACAAGATGACCGCACCGCGCTATCAACACCTGGGCGTCACCGACATCCCGGAGATCGCACTGCCGGACGCCGCCGGCCGGCTAAGAGTCATTGCCGGCGAGTATGCCGGGCAGCCAGGGCCGGCCCGCACCTTCAGCCCGATGCAGGTGTGGGATCTGCGCCTGGAGCGCGATGGCGAGGTCCGCCTGGACCTGCCGAACGGCTGGAACTCCATGCTGGTGGTACTGCACGGCACCGTTCAGGTGAACGGCAGCGAGATCGCGCGCGGCGGCCAGCTCGTGATGCTGAGTGCGGAGCACGATGGGGTGATCGTCGAATCCAACAACGAGGCCACTGTACTGGTCCTGTCCGGCGAACCCATCGACGAGCCCATCGTCGGCCAGGGGCCCTTCGTCATGAACACCCCGGACGAGATCCACCAGGCCATCCGAGACTATCGCGAGGGCCGCCTGCAACACTCCGCCCCATCCACTTGACCCCACCCCGCGGCGCACCCGCGTCGCGGCATTTCATGCCTGCCCGGCAGGCATGCACAAGGAGAACGACATGAATCACGACTACACCTACCGCCGCCTCGACAAGGACGATGCCGCGCTGCTGCTGGTCGATCACCAGTCCGGTCTGATCTCGCTGGTCCAGGACTTCGAACCCAGCGAATTCAAGAACAACGTGCTGGCCACAGCGGCCTGCGGCCGGTACTTCGGGTTGCCCACCATCCTGACCACCAGCTTCGAGGACGGCCCCAATGGGCCACTGGTGCCGGAACTGACGGAGATGTTCCCCGACGCCCCCTACATCGCGCGCCCGGGAAACATCAACGCCTGGGACAACGAGGAATTCCTGGCTGCCGTGAAGGCCACCGGCAAGAAGCAGCTGATCATCGCCGGGGTCGTCACGGAGGTCTGCGTGGCCTTCCCGGCGCTGTCCGCCATCGAAGAGGGCTACGACGTGTTCGTCGTGACCGATGCCTCGGGCACCTTCAACAAGACCACCCGCGATTCCGCCTGGTCCCGCATGGAGGCCGCCGGCGTGCAACTGATGGGCTGGTTTGCGATGGCCTGCGAACTGCACCGCGACTGGCGCAATGACGTCGAAGGCCTGGGGGCGCTCCTCTCCGAGCACATCCCCAACTACCGCAACCTGATGACCAGCTACTTCGCGCGCAAAGCCTGATACATGGGCCATCAGGGCGGGTGGCCATCGCGGCTCCCGCCCTTTTCCGTGTTTGTCGATGCGGCCCCGGCGACCTGACGGCCAGGAGGCGTTCACAAGGTCCGGGATCACCGGGGACATGCGCCTCCAGATTGCCGGGATGGTAAAGTGCGGACCCAGCAAGGACCGTAAAGGGCCTGCCCTCATTCAAACCGCATTGGTCGCAGGAGCATCATGGCGCAGTACATCTTTACGATGAACGGCGTGGGCAAGATCGTCCCGCCGAAGAAGTACATCCTCAAGGACATCAACCTGAACTTCTTCCCGGGCGCCAAGATCGGCGTGCTGGGCTACAACGGTGCGGGGAAATCCACCCTGCTGCGCATCATGGCCGGCGTGGATACCGACATCGTCGGCGAGGCGCGCCCGCAGCCGGGCATCAACATCGGCTACCTGCCGCAGGAGCCGCAACTCGACGAGAGCAAGGACGTGCGCGGCAACGTCGAGGAGGCCGTGGCCCCAATCAAGGAGGCGCTGGCCGAGCTGGATCAGGTGTATGCCGCCTATGCCGAAGCGGATGCGGACTTCGATGCCCTGGCCGCCAAGCAGGGCGAGCTGGAGGCGAAGATCGAAGCGGCCGACGGCCACAACCTCGAGCGCAAGCTGGAGGTCGCCGCAGACGCCCTGCGCCTGCCGCCGTGGGACGCGGATGTGAAGAACCTCTCCGGGGGTGAGCGCCGCCGGGTCGCGCTCTGCCGTCTGCTGCTATCCAGTCCGGACATGCTGATTCTCGACGAACCGACCAACCACCTGGACGCCGAGTCCGTGGCCTGGCTCGAGCGCTTCCTGCAGGAGTTCCAGGGCACCGTGGTCGCGGTCACCCATGACCGCTACTTCCTCGACAACGTGGCCGGCTGGATCCTCGAGCTGGACCGCGGCCAGGGCATTCCGTTCCAGGGCAACTACTCGCAGTGGCTGGAACAGAAGGAAAAGCGCCTGAAGCAAGAAGAGAAGTCGGAGGCCGCCCGCGTGAAGGCGATGGAGTCCGAACTGGAATGGGTCCGCTCCAATCCCAAGGGCCGGGGCGCGAAGAGCAAGGCGCGCCTGAAACGCTTTGAGGAGATCGCCTCCACCGATTTCCAGAAGCGCTCGGAGACCAAGGAAATCTACATCCCGCCGGGCCCGCGCCTGGGCGACAAGGTGCTGGAAGTGGACAACCTGTCCAAGAACTTCGGCGACCGCGTGCTCTACCAGGGCCTGTCCTTCAGCGTTCCGCGTGGGGCCCTGATCGGCGTGATCGGCCCGAACGGCGTCGGCAAGACCACCCTGTTCCGCATGATCTCGGGGCAGGAACAGCCGGATGATGGCTCGATCGAATTGGGCGAAACCGTGCAGCTCGCCTATGTCGACCAGAACCGGGACGCGCTGCAGGACGAGAAGACCGTCTGGGAAGAGATCTCCAACGGCCAGGACATCATCCAGGTCGGCAACTTCCAGATGCCGTCACGCGCCTATGTCGGCCGCTTCAACTTCAAGGGCACCGACCAGCAAAAGCGCATGAAGGAACTGTCCGGCGGGGAACGCAACCGCGTGCACCTGGCCAAGCTGCTGCAAAGCGGCGGCAATTTCCTGCTGCTCGACGAACCGACCAACGATCTCGACGTGGAAACGCTGCGCGCGCTGGAAGAGGCGCTGCTGGACTTCCCCGGCTCCGCCATCGTGATCTCGCATGATCGCTGGTTCCTCGACCGCATCGCCACGCACATCCTCGCCTTCGAGGAAGACGGCAACGTGGTGTTCTTCGAGGGGAACTATCAGGAGTACGAAGACGACCGCCACCAACGCCTGGGCGCCGCAGCCGACCAGCCCCACCGGGTCAAATACAAGCGTCTCGCCTCCTGAGACACCCCCGAACAAGGCCCGGCATTGCCGGGCCTTTTCATTGTCCGCGACGGGTACCCGTGATTCCCGGCCAGTACTCGAGCATTGTTGGCTATTGCCCGCGCAATGGTGCAAACCGCACAGAGGTGTCTAGGTGTGGAGTCTCACAAGGTTGTCCTCAGGTAGACCGAGGATAACCTTGTGAGACTCCACACCTAGTCGAAGCTGACCGAGAGGAACACACCCACCACGCCAGGCACATCCCAGCCGGACGTGCGCAATGGCGGAATGGCAAAACCGGTGACGCCCACCCCTCGGTAGTCGATCGTCAGGGCCGGCATCACCAAGGGTGTCCACTGGGTTTCGCGCGACCAGTCATCGACTCGCGCCGTACGGCCGAATTGCGTGACGTTCTCGGCGCGCCAAGCCGTTTGCCGATAATGCGCACCGACCACGCCGTCCAGTCGTACCCGGAAGTTTTCGCGCCGATACGCCCCCACTTCAAAAGTGACGGCCCCCAGCGGACCACGATAGCCAAGCGAGTCGCGCATCACCCCTCCCGCAAGGCCCCATCGACTGTCGCTGAGTCGATAGCCCGCAACGAACGACTCGTGACGTTCATTCCACCCGCAACGGCCCGTCGGGCATCGCCCCGAGCCATCCTCCCAACGTGACGTCCCGGCCGGAAGACCGTTCACTGCGGGTGACGTGCCGCCTTCGTGGGCCGACCAGCCCCCCAACAAGAATTGCCATTCACCCGCAGCGGCCCCAGACGGAAAGGCCAACCAAACGGTTAGGAACACAATCAGCCAGGTGTCTCGCCAACCGCATGACCGGACCAACAGGCCCAGCGAGTTCCGGGCGACGTGCATGGCTACGCAGTCGGCATCATCGAAGAGTGGTGATGCACGATCTTCCACTCCCCGTCTCGGTTCTCGTAGACGAAGGTGTAGCGTGCGGGGACCTCTTTGGTCTCGCCGCCATCGGTGACGCGGAAAGTATAGGTGCCGGCATCGGTCAGCTTGTTGCAGCCCAGCTTCACGTTGCGGGTATTGATCGTGCCAAAGGGCTTTTTCTCCAGGAAGTGTTCGAAGTAATCCTGGATTTCGGCATGACTGGTCCGAGGAACATTGGACACCGTCGGCAACAAGACCGCGTCTTCCGCATAGCGCTCGGCTACCTTATGCGCATCACCGGTCTGAAGGGCATCATTCCACCCTTCGAAAAGCTCTTCAGCCAGGCGGCGGGTGGCCGGAGCACAGACCACGCAGCTTTCGTTGGCCGGAGTGTCGATCGCCCCGAACCCTGGATCACCGCCGGTGCCGGTCACCGGGTGGTGTTGGTCGCGGTGGGAGGCGCTCAGGCTCAGGCGCGAACGGGGCGCCTCATCGGCGCTGATAAACTGGGTACCGCTGATCCGCGGCCGGGTGCTCGTGCTCACTGACTGATCTCCGCATACGGCCGTCTCCGGCCGGGAAAGATGTGAATTGTAAGGGACCCTCTAGGGCCTGTCATGCCGCAGTGCATCGCGGCGCTCGCCTTGACGGGTCATCCGGACACATTCAGCTCGCTTGCGCCTTGAAGGCCGCCAGCAGGTCCTCGACCTGCCCACGCACACGGGCCTCGTCCTGAATGGCAAAGTCGAGGAAGGTCTGTGCAACCACCGACAATACCTTCTGCTTGGGGTGGACAATGTGCCACTGGCGATGGATCGGGAAATGCTCCACATCCAGCAGCGCGACCGGTCCACCCGCACCCTCGGCACTGAGGGTATGCAACGACAGCACCGCGATCCCCAGCCCGCCAATCACCGCCTGCTTGATGGCCTCGTTAGACCCGAGCTCCATGCGCACGGTCGGATTGATGCCGTGCTCCTGAAACAGTTTCAGGGTCGCCTCGCGGATGCCGGAGCCGGGCTCACGCATCAGGAAGGTCTCCTGCTCCAGTCGCTCGATCGGGATGTTGCGCTGTCCAACAAGGGGATGATCGCGGCTGGCCATCACGACCAACGGGTTCGGGGCAAACGGGTACACCGCGATATCGGTCAGCCGCTCCGGCACATGGCCGATGATGTAGAGGTCGTCATCGTTGCTGGCCAGGCGATGCAACACCCGGTCGAAGTTGCTGACCTCCAGTGACAGCTCGATGTCCGGATAGCGCTTCGCGAACTGCCCGAGAATGGTTGGGGCAAAGTACTGCGCGGTGGTAATCACCGCCAGGCGAAGGCGCCCTCGCTTCAGGCCGTGCATCTCCGCCAGCTTCATCTCGAGGTTGGTCAGCGCGCCCAACATCTCACGGCAGGTGTCATACAGCAGAAGCCCGACCTCGGTTGGGAAGGCCTTGCGCCCGACATACTCGAACAGCGGCAGCCCCAGGGCCCCGGAGAGTTTCTTGATCTGGATGGAGACCGTCGGCTGGGTCAGGTAGAGCTCTTCCGCCGCGCGCGTGAAGCTGCCCAGGCGCACAATCGCCTCGAACACCTGCAACTGGCGCAAAGTGGCATGCCGGATCAAATGGGCCGGCAGCTCGGACTTCAGCATCACTTGGGGAAGGCTGGGATCCTTCGGCTCGGTCGTGCTGGTCCCTTTCCTGGCCATGTTCGTATCATGACCCCTATCGGGTCAGGCCCGCGTACAGCATGGGCAGTTTTTCCGGCAGGCGCTCGATCTGGTCGAGCACCATGAAATGCTGCGGACCGAAGATTCGTTCAACGTATTCGTCGGCATTCGGGTCCAGGCTAATGCAGAAGCTATAGACACCGTTCTTCCCGACCTCCTCCACCGCCCGCTTGGCGTCCTGGCGCAGGTACTGTGGATCACGCACATCCGTGTCCGCGGGTTCTCCGTCGGTGATGATCAGCAACAGCTTTTTCTGGGTGCCCTGCTGATGCAACAGATTCCCGGCGTGACGGACGGCGGCCCCCATGCGGGTCGAGAGCTGCCCCTTCATCCCGGCCAGTCGGGCACGGGCAGTCTCGTCGTAGGGGGCGTCGAAGTCCTTGAAACGGTAATACTCGACGTCGTGCCGCCCGTCGGAGGCAAAGCCGTGAATTGCAAAGGGGTCACCGATCTTGGAGATGGCCCCGCTCAGCAACGTGGTGGCCTCACGCGCCAGCTGGACGACGCTGGTCTCCGTCCCCTGGACCATCTCGTTGGTCGACTCGGATAGATCCAGCAGTACCAACACAGAGAGATCCCGCACCTGGCGGATATTACGCACGTAGATCCGTTCATCGGGCTGGCGACGCATACGCAGATCAATCTGCGCCTCCACCAGGGCGTTCACGTCGAGTTCGTCGCCTTCGGCCTGCTTTCGCATGCGTTTCACGCCCTGCGGCTGCATCGCCTCGATCAGGAACTTCAAACGCGAGATCAACGGCTTGTGCTTCTCGTTGATCGCGTCGATCTCTTTTACATCACCCTTCTGCGGGCGCCGCTCCAGCAGGGTTACCCAGTGCGGGCGTTCCAGCTGCATCTGGTAGTCCCACTCATGGTAGTGATAGGGCAGCGAGATCGGCTCCTTGCCCTCCTGCTGATTGATGCTCTCTTCTTCCCCGTCACGGAACCACTCGGTGGCCAGCACCATGATCATCTGGGCATCGTCGCCCGCCCCGGGCACATCCAGGGTGTTGATCATCTCCATGGGCGAGACATAGACACGCTCCTGGTTGGTGCGGCTCGCCATTAGCGTCTCGAAGTCGTCTTCCTCGCGGCCAAACGCCCACATATAGCGGTTGTCATCGCGATACTGCACATCCGGTGCGACCTGGCGCGGGTTCATATAGCCCTGTTCGGGGAAGTCCGGTGCCAGCGCCTCCGCCAGCTCGCGAGCCAGCCCCGGCGCCTCAAGATTTCCTGCACGCCCCGCCAGCGCCGATCGGGCCTTGCCCACAAACGGGTGCTCGTCACGGTAGTCCGGATCCAGCAGCGCACGCGCCGTACGCGCCAAAAGTGCCTGCGGGCTTTCACCCTCCTCCGGTGTCGCGATGTGCAACGGCGTCCACAGGTTGCGCAAGCCGGGAAAGCCCTGGATCGCCAGGCCTTCTACCCGCGCATCCTCGAATAGCTCGGTCAGAACACCGACGACACCGCGCGGGGCCTCGTCCGGCTGCATCTCGCGGGTGTGGACCACATGCGCCGCCGCATGCGCGGCAGCAGCCCGGTACAAGTCCAACCCCGTCAGGCCTTCCCAGTCATCAAAGGCATCCGGGAGGAACATCGTAAAGCCCTCAATATAGGGCTTGTATCCCTCGCGCGACTCGAAGTCGCCACTGGTCGGCCGCATAAAGAAATCGCGCGCCCACAGCGACCGCAGGTAGAGATTGATCCGCCGCTGGACATCAACGAACAGCGTTCCCCGCCGTTCCTTCTGGAACACCGAACGCGATTCCGGAGATTCCAGACCGAAATAGGCCACCTGGGCTTCGAGGTCCGTGCGGTGGGCCTGCGCGCCCCAACTCGCCCAGCGCCGAAGCCCGCCCAGCGTTAAGTGGGACAGCAATTCGTCCAGACGCTCCAGCATCGGACGCACACCCCGTGGTGCCTGCGCGAGAAGGCTGTCCAGCAACCGCAGATAACCGGAGAAGAGGTTGAAATCGCCCAGGCGGCGGGCTGCGATCGGGCCCGTTGCAATCACCAGGGTGATGACTGCGGCACTGGTCTTGGAGTACATCTTGATCGCCGAACTGACCAACTCGGCCACGGCGTCTTCGCCCAACTCCTGAGCCAGGTCCGGCGCCTCCTGAATGAACGCGGTGACCATGTCCGAACCACGTCCGAGCGAATGCAGGCTGCGCGCGCCTTCCAGGTAGTAGCGTTTGAGACCCGTCGCACTGAACGCCCGCGTGGCTTCCTGCCACGACGCTTCCAGCAATCCGCCAGCGTGATCCCCGAGGTCTTCGAGGAGGTCTTGATAGTCCTCCAGATGGATGCTCATCGCGCCGGGCTCGGGGTCGGCCTAGAAGAACGTCGTCACGGCGGAGTCGAGCGCGTCGCGCATGTCCGGGTCGTCCGTAATGGGACGCACCAGGGCCATACGGCAGGCGGCCAGGGGGGCCACGTTCTTCGCGATCAGGGAGGCGGCATAGACCAGCATCCGAGTGGAGATCCCTTCATCCAGCCCGTGCCCCTTTAGGTTGCGTGCCCGTTCCGCGACGCTGACCAGTTTACCGGCCATCTCCTCGTTCACCCCGCCCTCATGGGCCACGATGCGGGCCTCGGTCTCATGATCGGGATAGTTGAAGTCGAGCGCGCCGAAGCGCTGCTTGGTGGACTCTTTCAGATCCTTCATCAGGCTTTGATAACCCGGGTTGTACGAGATCACCACCTGAAAATCGGGGTGCGCCTCCACCATCTCGCCCTTCTTCTCCAGCGGCAGCACGCGGCGGTTGTCCGTCAGTGGATGAATCACCACCGTCGTGTCCTGACGCGCTTCCACAATCTCGTCGAGGTAGCAGATCGCGCCGAAGCGAGCGGCCTTGGTCAAGGGACCGTCCTGCCAGCGGGTGCCATCGGCATCCAGCAGGTAGCGCCCAACGAGGTCAGACGCCGTCATGTCCTCATTGCAGGCGACGGTAATCAACGGCTTCCCAAGCTTCCAGGCCATATGCTCGACGAATCGCGTTTTCCCGCAACCCGTCGGGCCCTTGAGCATCATCGGCATGCGAACCGAATAGGCCGCCTCGTACAGCTCCACCTCATCCGCGGTCGGCTGATAGTACGGCTCCTGGGTAATCAGGTGATCGCGTAATTCGTCCTGCATTTTTCGACTCCTCAATCAGAAAGGCCGGGGCAAGCCCCGGCCACCGGCGCGGATATGCCTTAATCCGGCCAGATCCGTTCCGGGTGCAGCTGGCTACCGGTGTGACCCGGTTTTGTCGCCTTCTTGGCGGCCGGCTTCTTCTGTGCCGGGGTACTCTTGGCCGCAGCGCTCTTCGCCTGGGTGGTCGATCCGGTCTTGCGGGCAGCAGCCGGCTTCTTGCGTGCCGTCGTACGCTTGCGCGCAGGTGCCTTGCGGGTCGTCGTTGCTGCCTTCTTGGTGGCAGCATTCTTGGTGCTGGCCGCCGCACGCGGCGAACGGCTCGCGGGTTCCTGGCTCGTATCCTTCGGCGGTTCGGCCTTGGCCGTGTTGCCCTGGGTGCTGTCCTTGTCCTGGTCCTCACGCGCACTGCGCACACCGGCTGCCAGCTTGTCTTGCAGATTGCTCATTACGACACCTCCTCGATGATGGCTTCGATCTCCGCGGCCGCGGCTTCCCCGGGCTTGCCGAGGTCAAAGACGGAACACCCTTCCAGCGCAGAACGCCGATAAATTGCCCGCCGACGCAAGGCCTGCTCCAGGGCGGGGATGTCAATCTCCATCAGTGCGTGTTTCATCGCACGCGACAGCGCACTGCGGACCTCGAGCTGATTGACGACGATGAATGGGCGCAGTTTAGGGTTCTTGAGTCGGGCCTCTTCCAACCCTCGACCCATACGGACGCTGCCCCACAGATCGACAGGGGACGGCAACACGGGAATCAGGACCACGTCGGAAGCCGCAAGTGCCCCGTTCACGGCGCCGCCTTCCAGGGTAGGCGGGCAGTCGACGACGATGTTGTCGTAGTCCTTGCGCAGGGCCTTCAGCTCGCGGTCCAGGGGACCTGCGACGGAGAACACCGAGGCCGGGAATGGGCGTTCGTCCGTCGCCATACGCGCCCATTGGCCGGCCGAACCCTGGGGATCCGCATCCACAACAAGGGTTCGCCCTGCGCGCGCCAGACCGGCGGCGAGGTTCATGGTGAGGGTGGTCTTGCCCGTCCCACCCTTCTGATTGACTACCGCGATTACCCTCGAACCCACGCAACAGCCTCCTGCAGCAGGGAGCCAGGACGGCTCCCTCGAATCACCAGCGCCGCCGGTTCAACCGGTGGTCGCCTCGGCTAGCCGGTCCACCTCAAGGGCAAACCCCTTGTCGGCTTCACCCAGCTTTTCCCCGTCGCGAGCATCAATGGTGATGTTCACATAGGTGGTGCCGAAGCTGATATTGGGATGATAGCCATCCTGCTCGGACAATTCGGCCACACGGTCCAGAAACTCCCGCGTAATGCCGTAGCGGTCGAATGTGAACTGCTTGCTCATGGACGCCGAAGTCCCCTTGCCAGGCTCCCACCCGGACGGGACGACGAGATCGGAATCCGCCATTGGCTACTCCATTCGTATGACTGGACCGACGTACCTACGCCGGCTGGCCCTGGGCATCGATCTCGCGCACGTGTTCCAGCTCATCCTCGAGGATACGCTCGAACAGCGCGGCATCGTCCTGCGCGCCCACCCGGCGACAGTAGACGGCGGCCTCGTCGTACAGACGCACGGCCTCCATCTCCAGCTCACGGTTGCGGGCCAACAGTTCGGCCATAGAACGACCAAGCCGCACCGGGGCCAACTGGCTCCCATTCGGGGTCACCCCATAGTGAAACATGCGGGTCATGAAACGATCCGCATGGTCCAGCTCTTCCTGGGCGTCCCGACGCAGACAGTCACTCACGTCGACCATGCCCCACATGGCGGTAAGCCGCGCCTGGGCCAGATATTGCTGAACCGCCGACAGCTCATGCGCCACCGCCCGGTTCAGGTACCCCACGATCCGTGGATCGGACATGGGCGTCGCCTCAGCTAGCCGAACCGCTTGCGGTCGGGGCCGTCGGCAGAATGCCTTCCACCTCGGAATGCACGCGGGCAATGATGTGCGCAGCCACCAGGCCGTCACCCACACGCTCGCAGGAATCCGCACCGGCGCGAACCGCAGCGTTCACCGCACCGGTCTCACCACGGACCAGCACGGTCACGTAGCCGCCACCGACAAACTGACGACCGATCAGGCGCACTTCAGAGGCCTTGGTCATCGCATCCGCCGCTTCAATCGCCGGCACCAGGCCGCGGGTCTCGATCATGCCGAGGGCCACACCAGAAATTTCCCTAGCCATCACTTACCTCTTCTCGATAAAGCCAGCGAGCCCATCCACGAGCCCGCTGGCGTTCAACTACCGTGAGTTACGGCTTCTCCGGGAGGATGTTTTCCACCTCGGAATGTACGCGAGCAATGATGTGCGCAGCCACCAGGCCGTCGCCCACACGTTCGCAGGAATCCGCACCGGCACGCACCGCGGCGTTCACGGCACCGGTCTCGCCACGAACCAGCACGGTCACATAACCGCCACCGACGAACTGACGACCAATCAGGCGCACCTCGGAGGCCTTGGTCATCGCGTCGGCGGCTTCAATCGCCGGCACCAGACCACGGGTCTCGATCATGCCGAGGGCCACACCAAAGTTTTCGCTAGCCATTACTCAACTCCTATCAAGCGTTACTGATGAATTACTTTTCAACCTGCTCGGGCAGGATGCTTTCCACTTCGGAATGCACGCGGGCAATGATGTGCGCAGCCACCAGGCCGTCACCCACACGCTCGCAGGAATCCGCACCGGCGCGGACCGCAGCGTTCACGGCACCGGTCTCACCACGGACCAGCACGGTCACGTAACCGCCACCGACAAACTGACGACCGATCAGGCGCACTTCAGAGGCCTTGGTCATCGCATCCGCTGCTTCAATAGCCGGGACCAGACCACGGGTCTCGATCATGCCCAGCGCCACACCAAAACGTTCAGTTGCCATTGTTTTCTCTCCTGGATTAACAGTTTTTCAAAAAATGACGCTCACGCCGCCTTGCGGGGCCCAGCAGAGCGCTGTGCATCGGTCTGGTCTCGTCCAGCCTCGTCCTTCGACCCTTCCGTCTTCTTTCCACCATCGTCCCAGTGGTCGATGATGCCGCCGATCGTCAGATCGGTTGTTACCTTTGGATCATCAAGCGCGTAGCGCGCGGCCGACCCGGAGATCGTGAACACCCAGTTGCCCGGGTGCGCACCAACCGGATCCACGGCGACGCTAAGCGCGCCCTGCTGATCCACTAGCACGCGCAGCGACATGGTCTGGAGACCGTCCACTCGACGGGTCACCACCAACTCGTCCTGCACCTGCATGATTTCCATGGAGCTACTGCTCCTCCCAGTAATCGATGATCCCCACGATCGTCGCGTCACTCGGGTATTCCTTGCTGCCGGCGGCCTCGCGCGCGGCCGACGAGCCGACCACGATCACCCAATCACCTGGGACGCAGCCAACGGCATCCACCGCCACGGTGCGCGGACCACCGGCCTTCTCCTGGACCACCAGCAACGGCCGGTGTCCGAGATCGCGGATACGGTTGGTCGAAACCAGTGTCTTCTCAACCTTGCAGATCTTCATTCCTGTTCCCGTATGCGTCAGGCGACCAGCGGTTCCAGACGGCTGCCGCTGCGCTTGTCGCGAATGACCATGTGGCAGCCAATCAGGCCCTTCTCTGCCAGGTCTCGGTAGCGCTCCATGATCGTTCTGCGGATCCGGCGACACCGTGCCTCGACCCGCTCCCGCGATCCCGGCACCTTGCGGTCGTAGCGGTAATGAATCACCACCGGCACCGGCAGGCCACGTTCAACATTCAACTTCCGAAAAATCTTGTTCACCCCGACATCGATCCCATCGGAGCCTTCTTCCATCGTCTCCAGGTGTGCGAAGTACGCGAAGTTCCGTACCTGCATCTCCTCGATCTCCTGACCGACGATGATCACGCGCTCCCGATGGCCGACATCGGCGTAGTGGCCTCCGTGGTAACGCGCCACATACTCAAGCTGCGAGATATTGTTCAGCAGCAACCGCGAGATCAATCGCAGCATCCCTTCATGAGGCGCCCCATTCCCGCGTCCCCAGCCTTGCTGGTGGATCGCATCCTGGATTGCCTGATACACCCGCAGGGAGGCCGATTGCTCGTCCAGACCCTGCGTTTCCCGATAAAGCGCCGCACTATCCACAAACCGATACAGGCTCATGCGCGTGTCGCCATCGGGGATATGGATCTTCACCGCATCCGTATCCGTATCCACGCCAATCAGCAGCGTGTCGACCGAGGCCCCACAGCAGTAGGTGTTCTCGATCGCCTGACGGAAGGCCCGCAACTGGTGCAACGCACCATCCGCCGCATCGCGTTCGCTATTGCCATGTGCCGCACACCCCTGGTGCAGCGGATCGGCGCCACTGTAGTGGTACGCCGCAATCTTCAGGTACCGACTCGGCACGTCCGCCGTGGTCGGGCGCCCCTCGCGGAAGCGCAGCAACTCGCGCTTGGTCCAGTGCCGCACATCTTCCTCGATGTCGAACTGCGCACCCGCATAACTCTTCACTCGGACCGCCAAGTCCGGCAGCCGCAGGATAAAACGCCGCAACCCCAGCAGCCGACCATCGGAACAGGGCGAGATGTCCACCTCGTGGAAGTCACAGTCGAGGAAATACGCAATGGCGCTTTCCGCTTCCGCGACCAGATCATCGCGTCCGGCCCAGTATTCGTTGACCACCTGATCGAACAGCTCGAACGTGCCATGCAGGTACAGTTCGCGCGTGTCCAGATCATTGATCCAGGCATCTTCCAGCGCCTTCTCCGGCAACTGGTAGCCCAACCGATCGAGCACAATCCGTTGCGCCCGCTCCTGAAAATCGCGCTCGTGCTGCAGCGCATGCACTTCCTTCAACACCGGGACCAACTGGGCGAAGCGCTCACGAAAGCCCTGCTCGAACGCATGCAGGCGATCGTTCATCGCGGCGTCCGCCAGCGGATGCCCCGGGCGCAATTCACCGACCGCTTCGGTTCGCGGCACCGACGGCGCGGGTACCGGGGCCACCGGACCCGGCTCCGTCACCGTCGACCGGGCCGCACCCACCCTTGGCTTCACAAAGCGTGAGCCAAACGGGCTGTTCTTGCGGCGACCGCGCACCATGGCTTCCGGGGACCTGTGCAACCCTTAACCGCGTGCCCCACCGGACAGCGTCACCAGAGAACCGGCATCGCTGTTCCCGGAGGAACCCGTGATCTTGCTCGCGGGCACGTCCTTGCGCTCCAGCTCCCGGTTGACGTAGGCACTACGGCCCTCGCCCCGCGGGTTCCCTTTCTGTGTGGCGTTGCGGCGGGTCGACATCCCCTCGGTACCGGTCACCCGGTCGCCGCGACCCCAATCATCGCCGGTAATGGAAATACCATTGCTGCTGCCATTCACCGTCACACGATCGGCGCCGATCTTCTGGCCCTCGTCCACCGGGGCCGAGGCCACCTGCTGCTGGCCCCCGCTGTAGCGGAATTCTTCGGTGCCAGACACCAGGCCCATCGCTTTGTTGATCGAGCCCGTCAGACGGCCGCTCGTGCCATAGGCGGTGCCCGTCACGCGTTCACGGCGTTCGGCCGCTGTGCGCGCAGGTGTCTCCACGCTAAAGCCTGCGTTCGGCATCGGTCGCGCTGCGGCCGGCGCCGGGGCGGCTGCTCGGGCCGGGGCCCCCTGCATCCCTTCCGGGCGCAGACGCGGATGCAGATTGCCAGCCACGTTGGCGCAGGTCTGGGCAAACTCGTTGGCGCCCACATACGGGGCCCCGGAGACGTCCTGGCAGGCGCCGCGTTCGGTGCCGGTCACACGCTCGTCGTAGCCCGGCTGACTCCCGGAGACCGCGTGCCCTGGCGTCGACTGACGGTCGGCCACGCGCACCTCGGCGGCCTGCGAATCCTGGGTCTCGCAGAACTGGTCATACTGGTCGGGTCCGATATAGGCGGTCCCGCTCACGGGCTTGCAGGCACCATACTCATCGCCCGTTACCCGAGCCGAACGGCCCACGGCGGTCCCGGAGACCGACTGCTGGTTCCAGGTGCGGCCGACCGTAACCTTTTCCGGCGCCGCATCCGGGCGTTGACCGCCACAGAACGCATCGTAATGCTCGGAGCCCGCGTATTCGGTTCCGGTTATCGGCTTACAGCCGCCGTACTCGTCACCGGTCACGTGGATGGAATGATCCACCTGCGTACCCGATACCTCGCGACCCCGCAACGTGTGCATCACCCCGACCTTCGGCACACCACCCGCGGCGGGCTGGTCACACAGATCGCCAAAGTCCGCCTTGTTGTAGTACGGCGTCCCGGTGAGCGACTTGCAGGAACCGCTCTCGTTGCCGGTCACCTTGGAGCTGCGGCCAACGGCCACGCCCGTCACGGTCTGGTCTTCCATGGTGTGCGACTCCTGGACCTTGGCCGGCGTCGGCTCCGGGCGGGTACCACAGAAGCCCTGGAACTGTTCCGTACCGAGATATTCGGTGCCGGTGACCGGCTTGCAGCTGCCGTACTCGTCACCGGTGACATGCACGGAGCGCCCGACTTCGGTTCCGGTCAGTTCACGACCGCGAAGCGTGTGCATGACGCCAACCTTCAGCGGCGCTCCGTTCGACTTTCCCGAATTGCAGGGCACCTCGCTCGCGGCCGTATTCAGGTACTCGGTACCGGTTACGTCGCGGCAGGAGCCCGATTCATCACCGGTCACCTTCGGGCTGCGCCCCACTGAGGTCCCGGAAACACCCTCACCGTGACGGGTGACCATCACGCTAGTGCGGGCCGGGCCGGCCTCCGGGCGGGTGCCACAAAAGCCTTCATACTGTTCAGTGCTGAGGTACTCGGTACCCGTAATCGTCTCGCACGAACCCCGCTCGTCGCCGGTCACGCGCGAGGAACGGCCGACTTCGGTGCCACTCACGGACTGACCGTGGGCGGTGTGCGAGGCACCCACCTTCGGCGGGTTGCCGGAGGGGCGAACACCGCAGTACCGCTCGTAGTGTTCCAGGCCCAGATACTCGGTCCCGGTGATCGAAGAGCAGCTACCGGCTTCGGTACCCGTGACGCTGGAGGTCCGTTCAACCTGGGTGCCACTCACATGGCTACCCGCCAGGGTCGTCCCTTCTTCCACCTTGGGCGGCGCATCACCTTCAATGGGGCGCGGCCGACCACAGGGCCGCCCCGGCTCCGAAGAACCTCGGCCCAGCTTGCAAAGCTCTTCACGACGCTGGCGAGCCACCTCCCGGGTGGACATGCCCTTACGCTTTGCCGCCTTCCAGGCACCTTCCTGCGGCAACGTGCCGCGGGCTTGACCGCCCTTGAAGCGACGGCGCAGGGCCTGCTTGCCGTTCTGCGCCATCGCGTCGCGGCGCGCCATGCAGATCGCTCGGACTTCGGAAATCATCGGGTGCGGGCCAGCGGCTTCGCCCCCGGACTCGACCTTGTCGCAGAGCTGATCCAGCCCGCTCTCGACCACAGTCTCTTCGCGAGTCGGGGTAGCATCAGCCGATGCACCCTTCTCGCCCTTGCAACCGCAGCCGCAATCCTTCTTGGACGATTCGCTCGTGGCGGCGACCGGTTCCGATCCCTTAAGCCGATCTTCACGGCGCGGCTCGGGCGCCACGGCCTTCTTGCCATCGGTCGACAACGCCTGGCGCCGCAGACGGCAGATCTCGCGACCGCTCATGTTCGAGCAATCGACTTCCACGTTCTGCGACTGGGCCAGCGCTTCCAGCTGGCGCGAACGGTCTGCACCGGCTCGCGCCATACCGCCGGAAACCTGGGCACGGGTATTGGTACGGCCAACGGCCTTCTTGCCCTGGCGCGCCATTTTCTGGCGACGCTCAAGGGCGGCCTGGCGACCGTTGGAGGCCCCCGCGTGCGCGCCTGGCTCAGGACGCCGTTCGGGGCTGGCATCGCGGGTCTCGAAGGAGACCTGCGACGAGGATTCACTGGAGGGCATTTCCGGCTCCCGCGCCTGGGGTGCCGGAGCAGAGGCCGATTTCGCCTGGCGCGCGTCATGCGCAGCCGAGGACGAGCGGGCGCTCGCCTTGTTTTGGCCGGTCGATTTCACGGCAGCCTTGCCATTGTGAGACATGGCCTTGCGCCGTTCCCGAGCGAGTTCACGACCCGAGAGACCTTCAGACGCAGATGTCGGATTACTCATGGCACTTCCTTACAGTTGGCGGCAGCAACGGTAAATAACGCTGAACTGAACTACCGGGCCCGCATGCCGGGCCCGGCAGGTACCGGGGTCCTTAGCGACCGCGGTCGACCACGAAGGCCATGCCCTGGCTCTGGGCGTAGTTATCGTAGGCAATAAAGCGAACCATCATGCCCGGATTGGCACGGCGGCACTCTTCAACTTCCTGGAGGACGGACTCCACGGACTGCTCACCGAAGAACGGCAGCTTCCACATGTACCAGTAGTGGGCCATGGCGTTGGCCTTCTCGCTGTACTCGATGGCCGGGTTCCAGCCCTGGGCGAGGCAGTATTCGATCTGCTTGCGCACCTGGTCGGCGTTCATCTCCGGCAGGTAGGAGAAGGTTTCGTACTTCTGCGACTGCTTGAAGTTCTGAATATCAGACATGTCGGTAATCCTGTGCTCTTGTTCTGTCAGGGTGCGGACGGCCCATCAGGCCGCCCGCACTCGGGCGATCACTTGTGCTGGGTGTCCAGCTTGTCGACGGTATCGAACTCGAACTTGATCTCCTTCCAGGTCTCCATCGCCACTTTCAGCTCGGGGCTGTGCTGGGCGGCCTGGGTCAGGATCTCCTTGCCTTCCTTCTCGATCTCGCGACCTTCGTTACGCGCCTGCACACAGGCTTCCAGCGCAACACGGTTGGCCGCCGCGCCCGGGGCATTGCCCCACGGGTGGCCCAGCGTACCGCCGCCGAACTGCAGCACGGAGTCGTCACCGAAGATGGCCACCAGGGCCGGCATGTGCCAGACGTGGATACCACCGGAGGCCACGGCGAACACGCCCGGCATGGAGCCCCAGTCCTGATCGAAGAAGATGCCGCGCGAGCGGTCTTCCGGCACGAAGGATTCGCGCAGCAGGTCGATCCAGCCCAGAGTCGCGGCACGGTCGCCTTCCAGCTTGCCGACCACGGTACCGGTGTGGAGATGGTCACCACCGGACAGACGCAGGATCTTGGCGAGCACACGGAAGTGGATACCGTGCTTCGGATGACGGTCGAGCACGGCGTGCATGGCGCGGTGGATGTGCAGCAGCACACCGTTGTCGCGGCACCAGTTGGCCAGACCCGTGTTGGCGCAGAAGCCGCCGGTGATGTAGTCGTGCATGATGATCGGCGCGCCAATCTCCTTGGCGAACTCGGCACGCTTGTACATCTCTTCCGGGGTCGGAGCGGTCACGTTCAGGTAGTGGCCCTTGCGCTCGCCGGTTTCGAGCTCGGCCTTTTCGGTCGCTTCCTGCACGAACTCGAAACGATCACGCCAGCGCATGAACGGCTGCGAGTTGATGTTCTCGTCGTCCTTGGTGAAGTCGAGACCACCACGCAGGCACTCGTACACGGCACGGCCGTAGTTCTTCGCGGACAGACCCAGCTTCGGCTTGATGGTGCAACCCAGCATCGGACGGCCGTACTTGTTGAGCTTGTCGCGCTCGACCTGGATACCGGAAGGCGGACCCCCACAGGTCTTCACGTAGGCGATCGGGAAGCGCACGTCTTCCAGACGCAGGGCACGGATGGCCTTAAAGCCAAACACGTTGCCGACCAGCGAGGTGAACACGTTCACGACCGAGCCTTCTTCGAACAGGTCGATCGGGTAGGCGATGAACGCGTAGAAGGACTCGTCGTCACCCGGCACGTCCTCGATGGAGTACGCCCGACCCTTGTAGTAATCCATGTCGGTCAGGAGGTCGGTCCACACCGTGGTCCAGGTCCCGGTGGAGGATTCGGCCGCCACAGCGGCTGCCGCTTCTTCGCGGTCGATGCCCGGCTGCGGGGTGATCTTGAAACATGCCAGCAGATCGGTATCCAGCGGCATGTATTCCGGCATCCAGTATGTTTCGCGGTAATCCTTGACACCCGCGGAGTACTTCTTGGCGGCCATGTGGCTTTCTCCTACGCGTTGGTTAATCGTGACGGTCGACTAGATTAGGGAGGGCAATCGCTAATAACAAATAAATAATCTAGATGCGACCAATAGACTATCGTTTATATAAAAGCCGGACAGCGGGAGGACCGCTGACCGGCAGGGGTTCGGGTTCGCGATGGCACAGCCAGGCGCCAGAACGTCGGCTTCGCCAAAATGCGGACGTCGATTGTAGTCCAAGACCGTAGCGCTTGCATGCCTTTTGCGCGACGGAGTGCAAAGCCCCGCCTCAGGGGCCGCCAAACACGCTTCTGTGGGCCGCCTCCCGAAGTCAGGAGGCCGCCGTGGTCACCGGCTCGCCGCTACCCGCCGCACGGTGATCCCGCGCGAGGTACAGGTAGATCGCGGGCACCACGAACAGAGTGAACAGCGTACCGATTGCCATGCCACTGGCGATCACCAGGCCCATCGCGAAGCGCGAACCCGCGCCGGCGCCGGTGGCCATCAGCAGCGGCACCATGGCGACCACGGTGGCGGTCGTCGTCATCAGGATTGGGCGCAGGCGCAGCGAAGCCGCCTCCTCGATTGCCTCACGCAAGGTACGCCCCTGACGTTGAAGCTGGTTGGCGAATTCCACGATCAGGATGCCGTGCTTGGCGATCAGACCGATCAGGGTCAGCAGCCCCACCTGGGTGTAGATATTCAGCGAGGTCACCCCGAGGCTGATGAAGATGAGCGCCCCCGCGATCGACATCGGTACGGTCGTTAGAATGATCAATGGATCACGGAACGACTCGAACTGCGCCGCCAGCACCAGGAAGATCACGACCAGCGCGAAGAAGAAGGTCACGATCAGGTCGCCACCCTCCGCCTTCAGCTGACGGGACTGTCCAGCGTAATCGACGTTGACGTCCGGCGGGAGCACCTCGGCCGCAATCTCGTCGACAATCGCCAGGGCCTCACCCAAGGTCACGCCGGGCCGCGGCACACCGGACAACGTCACCGCATTGAGCTGCTGGAAGCGCTGCAGCGAACGCGGCGTCACGGTCTCCTCCAGCATGACCACACTGGACAATGGGATCGGCTCGCCGTCCCGCGTGCGGGTAAACAGTTCTTCCAGCTGTTCCGGATTCAGTCGCTCGGCACGCTGCACCTGCGGGATCACGCGATAGCTACGATTCTCCATCGCAAAGCGCCCGGCAAACCCGCCGGAGAGCATCGTGGAGATATCCGCGTTCAACGTCGCCATGTCGATGCCCAGCTGCGCGGCGCGCTCGCGGTCGATCTTCAGATTCACCTGCGGTCGATCAAAATCGAGATCGGTGTCCATGAAGATGAACCGCCCGGTCGCCATCGCCCGCTCCATGATTTCCTGGGCAAATTCGTCCAACTCCTCGAACGACCCAGTTGAGCCCAGGACCACGCTGACCGGCGTACCCCCTCCGGGGGTGGGGAGCTGCGGTGGCTGGACCGCGAAGACCTCCAGACCCGGCAGCTGCTCCAGACGGGGCTGCAGATCCTCCTGCAGGATGGTCTCGGTATCGCGTTCGCGCTGATCCCAGGGCGCCAGCACAAAGCCACCCAAGGCCTGGTTGCCCACCCCGGCGATGCCGGGGCCGCCGCCAAAGCCATTCACAATAAAGATGTTCTCGAGTTCCGGGATCTCGTCGAAGAAGCGATCGGTCAGCGCCGTATTACGCTCCAGCCAGTCCAGTCCCATCTGGGCGTCACCCTCCATTATGGAGAAGGCAAAGCCCTGATCCTCCGGCGGCTCCAGCTCGGTCTGGGACGTCACAAACAGGAAGTAGCAGGCCACCAGCACGATCGCACCGAACACCGCAATGGTGAAGCGATCGTTCAGCGCCCCATGCAGGCGCTTGCGGTAGCGTTGCTGCAGGCTGTCGAAGCGCGCATCCAGCCAGCTCTCAATGCGCCCGCGCCGCTCGACCGAACCGTCGCGCAGGATCTTCGAACACATCATCGGCGACAGCGTGATCGCCACGATGCCGGATATGACCACGGTCGCCGCAAGCGTGAAGGCAAATTCGATGAACAGCGTACCGGTCAGTCCGCCGATAAAGCCCAGGGGCAGGAACACCGCGACCAGCGTGGTCGACATCGCCACGATCGGCCAGGCCAATTCCCGCGCCCCCTGGATCGCTGCATCCATGCGCGACATCCCCTCCTCGATATGGCGGGAGATGTTCTCCAACATAATGATCGCGTCGTCGACCACGATGCCGATGGCCAGCACCATCGCCAGCAGGGTCAGCAGATTCAGCGAGAACCCCATCAGCAGCATCAGCATGAAGGTGCCCACAAGCGACAGCGGTACCGCCACGGCGGGGATGATCACACTGCGCAACGAACCCAGGAACAGGTAGATCACCACCAATACAATCGCCAGAGCCAGGCCAATCGTCAGCAGCACCTCGTCGATTGCACTCTGGATATAGTCGGTTGAGTCGTAGACGATCTCCCCTTCCAGCCCCGACGGGAGGCGCGGCTTGATGCGCTCGTCGAACACCTCGCGTACATCGGCGATCACGTCCAGTGCATTCGCATCCGGCGCCAGCTCGATACCCACGAAGGTCGCCGCCTCGCCGTTGAAGCGCACCGAGGTGTCGTAATTCTCCGAGCCCAGCTCGACCTCCGCGACGTCACCCAGACGCACCAAGTCGCCATCGGCCTCGAACAGGATCAACTGCTCGAACTGCTCGGGTTCCTGAAGATCGGTATCCGCGGTCAGGTCCAGTCCGACCATCGAGCCACGCGTCTGACCCACGGCCGAGAGCACATTGTTGCGCTCCAGTGCCTCGCGCACATCGCGTCCGGTCACGCCAAAAGAGGCCATCCGATCGGCGTCCAGCCAGGCCCGCATCGCAAAGCTCTGGGCCCCCAGGATCTCCGCGCGCTGCACCCCGTTGATGGTGGCCAGCTCCGGCTGCACCTCGCGGATCAGATAGTCGGTGGTCTGGTTGTTGGATAGCCGTTCCGAATAGAACGACATGTACATCGCCGCGACATCCTGGCCCACGGAGAGATCCACAACGGGATCCTCGGCCTCGGCCGGCAAGTCACTGCGGATCTTGTCCACCTGTGCGGAGATCTGGGTCAGGGCCTGATTGGGGTCGTAATCCAGCTCCAGATGGGCCTCGACGATACTGATCCCGGCCCGGCTGGTGGAGACCAGGTAGTCGATCCCTTCGGCCTCGGCCACCTCGCGCTCCATCGGCGTGGTAATAAAGCCCTGCACCAGGTCGGCATCGGCCCCGATGTATGCGGTGCTTACGGTGACGACCGCGTTCTGCACCTCGGGGAACTGGCGCACGTTCAGGTCAAAAACGGCCCGCACCCCAAACAGCAGGATGAACAGGCTCACCACCGTGGCGAGCACCGGCTTCTGGATGAAGATGTCGGTAAAACGCATGGCCATCGCCCTGACCTAGCGGTTAGCCGGGCGCGGATCGCGCTCGGCGTCGGGTTGGGCGTCCTCGGTGATCTTCACCGGGGTATCATTCTGCAACTTCAGCAGGCCGCCCGCGGCGACCCGCTCGCCCGGCTCCAGTCCATCAAGGATGCGCACCAGATCGCCACGGCGTTCACCGGTCTCGATCAGACGCTGCTCGACTCGCAACTGGCCATCGTCGTCCTCGTTGATCACGAACACCGACTGCCCCCAGGGCGCAAACCGGACCGCCGTCTGCGGGGCCACCACGGCCTCCTCGGCCTCGCCACGATCCAGCGTGACGCGGGCAAACTGTCCCGGACGCAAACGCCCCTCCTCGTTCTCCAGACGCGCCTGCACGCGGAACATGCGCGAGGCGGCGCGCACGCGAGGCTCAATGGCCGTGACTTCGCCGATGAACCGATCGCCGTAGGCGTCCACATCCACGGTCACCTCCTGCCCCAGCGCAACCTCTCCCAAGCGCCGTTCCGGCAGGGTGAAATTCACATACAACGGCTGCAGGGCCTCCAGTACCACGATCGGATCGCCTGGGCCAACGAACTGACCAACGTTCACCTCGCGAATGCCCAGCTCGCCCGCGAACGGCGCACGCAGGCTCTTCTGACGGATACGGGCCTCCTGCGCCTTCACCGAGGCCTCGGCCTGCTCGGCCTCAGCCACGCGGCGCTGGAACTCGGAATCGGAGATATCGCGGCGTTCGATCAGGCCACGGGCCCGTTCCAGCTCGCGCCGCGCCAGGCGTTCGGCGGCGCGCAGGTTTTCGAGCTCGGCCTCGTCCAGTGTGGTATCCAGATCCACCAGCGGATCGCCGGCCTCGACCCGCGCCCCGTTCTCGAAGTGAATGGACTGCACGATGCCCTGTGCCTCAAAACTGAGCGTTGCGCCCTGCACCGCCTCCAGGCTGCCGATCGCGCGCACCTGGGGGGTCCAGGTATCGGTCGTGACCTCGGCGGCGTTGATGGTTGCCACCGGCTCTTCCATCTCGTCGAAGTACTCGCCGATCTGTTGATCCACAAAGGCCTTGAAGCCAAAGATCCCGCCCAGCACGACGGCAACCGCCAACAGCATCAGGATGAAGCGTTTCATCGAGTTCTCCCTGGCCTGTCGGGCATCGCCCCACAGGCATGATTACGTGCGTTAACGCCAGCGAGTGGGTCGCTAGCGCTACGCAGATTCAGTCGCGATTCCGGCCACTCGCATGGCCGTCCGGACACGCTCGGTTTCAGCGCGCACTACCGAGGGCTCGTCCGGGTCCAGGCGCGGCTCCCAGCGCCAACCGGTCATCAGCGCATGGAAGTGGCGGATCAGATGTTCGTAGGGCCGATGGATGTCGTACGCATCCAGCAACCCCTGGGCATTGGCCAAATTCTGCATCCCGACGTTAAGCGCCCAAGGTCCAAGCCCCATCTCCTCTTCGGAAATCCCCTGCGCCGGCGGTAGGTCGCCGCTCTCGCGGGCCTCCGCCACCACCGCATGGACGGCTTCGCTAATGGGATTGCCAGCTTCCAGCAATGCGACCCGCCGCGCGGGCGAGACGTTGGCCCACACCACCTCCGTCACCAGGTACTGGACCAGCCGGTGGTAGTCCGGGTTGGCAGTCGCGAAATCGAGGTCCGACAGTACGATCGCCAGCATCCGCGAGCGCGTCCCCAGCGGTAGCCCCGGTACTTGGGCAAAGCCCTCGGCTCGGCGATGCGTGCTGCGGGTGGCGACCGCCGCCAGCAAATCCTCTTTGGAGGTGAAGTGCTGATACAACGTCCCGGTCGCATACTCGCAGGCGGCTGCCAGGCGCGACATCTGCAACGCCAGCAAACCCTCCTCGCGAATCAGCTCGTAGGCCTTTTCGATAAACAGCGCCTCACGCGCCTCGCGCTCGCGCTGCCTGCGATCCTCGGTACCCATCACGGCACCATACCGAACTTGCGCCGATTATTGAACCCTGTTCACGAATGTCCCGGAAAATGCACTAGGGCAAGGTCAAGGACACGTCACAGGAAGACGGGGAGTTGATGAAGGTTGTGGATGTGGATGCGGCTGGGGACCGGGTAGCATCGGGGCATTCCGGCCGCAGCTTAGAGCCGGGATCTCCCAGGGCTGGCGCTACCTCGGTGGTAACCCCGGGAGATCCCGGATAACGGCTTTGCCGTTTCCGGGATTGTCTGTTGCAGAGGATGTGGCTGCCCCGCTTTGCGCAATGGCACGCTCGTGCCAATCCTGCCACCAACCGTGCTTAGTCGGCTTCTGCGCCTCGCAGCAGAGACAGGATGGGCGCTATGCACCCTGGCGCAGGAGGCGCACGATGGCGTCGGCAACGCTCTTGCTGGACTGCGGGTTTTGGCCGGTTACCAGCTTGCCGTCGACCACCACGTGGTCCGCCCAGTCGTCGGCGGTCTCGACCTCGCCGCCCAGTTCCCCAAGCTTGTCCTGCAACAGGAACGGCATCGCCGTGTCCAGTTGCACCGCCTTCTCCTCGCTATTCGTAAAGGCCGCCACCTTGCGCCCCTTCACCGCGGAACTGCCGTCCGCCAGCATCGCCCCGACCAGGCATGCAGGCCCGTGACAAACCGCGCCCACAATCTTGTCGTTCTCCATGAACTCGGCCACCAGGCGCTGGACATGCGGGTTGTCCGGCAGGTCGAACATGGTCCCGTGCCCGCCCGGGAAGAAAATAGCGGCGTAGGCCCCGTGATTCATGTCCTCATCCAGGGCAATGGTGTCATCCAGGGCCTCCTGGGCCGCGACCACCGCCGGCCCCGAATGACTCGATTCCAGGCTTTTCGGGTCCAGTGGCACCGGCCCGCCCTTCGGGCTCGCCACCTTGACCTCGAAGCCGGCCTTGCGGAAGCGGTCGTAGGGTTCGGCAAACTCGTCAAACCACACCCCGGTCGCCTGGCCGGGCGTAATTTCGTCGTGACTCGTCACAACCATCAAAATGGTCCGGCTCATCCTGATACCTCCTTGCTCATCCTGTCTCCGGTGGACTCGGTGTATGCATACAGGTTCCTGCTCTCCATGCCTCGCGAACATAAGGAGACATCGAGCGCAGGGAGATACCTGGGAGGGGGAGAATAGAGCAGGCCGGACCCGAACGGCCCGGCCAGGACCATCAGGCGCGGTAGTACTCGCGATACCACTCGACGAAGCGGGCGATGCCATCTTCTACTTCGGTGGCGGGCGCGTAGCCCACATCCTGGCGCAGGGCCTCGACATCGGCGTAGGTGTCCGGCACATCGCCTGGCTGCAGCGGAAGAAGGTTCTTCTCGGCTTTCTTGCCGAGACAGTCCTCCAACACCTCGATGTAGCGCATCAACTCCACCGGCTCGTGGTTGCCGATGTTGTACAGGCGGTAGGGAGCCGCACTGGTGGCAGAATCCGGCTCGTCCCCGTTCCAGTCCGGATTGCGCGGGGCCACATGGTCCAGGGTGCGGATCACACCTTCGACGATGTCGTCGATGTAGGTGAAATCGCGCCGGTGATGGCCGTAGTTGAAGACGTCGATCGGCTCGCCGGCCAGGATCTTCTTCGTGAACATGAACAGCGCCATGTCCGGACGACCCCAGGGACCGTAGACGGTGAAGAAGCGCAGCCCGGTCACCGGCAGGTCATAGAGATGGCTGTAGGTATGCGCCATCAACTCGTTGGCCTTCTTGCTGGCGGCATACAACGAGAGCGGGTGATCGACGTTGTCGTGCACCGAGAACGGCATGGTGGTGTTGGCGCCGTAGACCGAGCTGGAACTGGCAAAAACCAGATGCTCCACCCCGTTGTGACGACAACCCTCCAGGATGTTGCCGAAGCCCACCAGGTTGGTATCGACGTAGGCCGCCGGGTTCTCCAGCGAATAACGCACCCCCGCCTGCGCCGCCAGGTTCACCACCCGCTCGGGCCGGTGCTCGCGGAAGACCCGCTCCATCGCGGCGCGGTCGGCGATATCCTCGCGCACATCGGTGTAGTTCGCGTGATCCTGGGTGCGCGCCAGACGCGCCTCTTTCAGCGTGACGTCGTAGTAATCGTTCAGGTTGTCGACGCCGATCACCTCGTCGCCGCGCTCCAGCAGACGCAGGCTCAGGGCACTGCCAATGAAGCCGGCCGAACCGGTCACAAGTACTTTCATCGTGCTAGTCCCGATCGTCCGGCAGGGTAATGTTCAGTTCGAGGACCTCGCAGTCGCCCTCGCGATCAACGTTCATTTGTACGGCCTCGTCGTCCACCTGCACGTACTTGCGGATCACCTGCAGCAGCTCCTGCTGCATGGCCGGGAGGTAGTCGGGCCCGGAACGCGCCGCGCGCTCGCGCGCCACGATGATCTGCAGGCGTTCCTTGGCGACACTCGCGCTCTTCTGCCGCGGCTGGCGGAAGTAATCGAAGATCCCCATGATCACCCCTTGAACAGGCGCCCGAAGAAGCCCTTCTTCGGTACGTCGACAAAGCGCAGCGGACGTTCCTCGCCCAGGAAGCGTGCAACCGCATCCAAATAGGCCTGCCCGGCGTCGGATTCCTCGTCCAGCACTACCGGCAAGCCGGCGTTGGACGCATTCAGTACCGCCTGCGATTCCGGGATCACACCGAGGAGTTCGATCGCGAGGATCTCGCCCACGTCCTCGATGCTCAGCATCTCGCCGCGCTCGGCACGCTCGGCGGAGTAGCGGGTCAGCAGCAGCTTGCCCTCGATCGGCTCGCCCCCCTGCTCCACCCGGCGGGTTTTGCTCGCAAGAATGCCGAGTATGCGGTCGGAATCGCGCACCGAGGAGACCTCGGGGTTGGTCACCACGATCGCCTCGTCGGCAAAGTAGGCCGCCATCAGGGCGCCGCGCTCGATCCCGGCCGGGCTGTCGCAGACGATGTAGTCGAAATCCTCGGACAACTCGTTCAGCACACGCTCCACGCCGTCCTGAGTCAGGGCGTCCTTGTCGCGGGTCTGCGAAGCCGGAAGGATGTACAGGTTGTCCACCCGCTTGTCGCGGATCAGGGCCTGCTTCAGGTTGGCGTCACCGTTGATCACATTGACGAAGTCGTACACCACGCGACGCTCGCAGCCCATGATCAGGTCGAGGTTGCGCAGACCCACGTCAAAGTCGATCACGGCGGTCTTGTGGCCACGCTGGGCCAGGCCGGTGGCAATCGCGGCCGAGGTGGTGGTCTTGCCCACCCCACCCTTGCCGGAGGTAATCACTACGATACGTGCCATGTTGGCTGCAGCTCCTTGTCGCCTTGCACGCCGGCGTCGGTACCGTGGCGTGCGGACGGGTTCCTGTCATTCGTCATCGGCGCGTGGCCGGTCAGATCTCCGCGATCTTGAGGCTTTCGCCGTCCAGTGTCACCAGCCGATTCTCGCCGCGCTCCACTTCCGTGATGTCTTCGGCGATCCGGTAATGCCCGGCAATGGACAGCAACTCCGCATCCAGGCGCCGGCAAAAGATACGCGCCGTCACCAGGCCGCGCACCCCGGCCAGCGCACGCCCACGTAACGGTCCCAACACATGGATATGGCCATCCGCCAGCAGTTCTGCCCCCGGCGAGACCGCGCCGGTCACGATCAGGTCGCCCCCACGGGCGTAAATCTGCTGCCCGGAACGCACCGGCTGATCGACGATCCGGGTCGAGCTATGAACCGCCGACACCGCCGCGGGCGTGCTTTCGCTCTCGGGATCGGCGACCTTCTCGGGCGCCGGGGGCTCGTCTTCCAGCGGGACCTCGCCGGTGGGCGCGCCGCCACGGCCCCCCAATTGCAATACCGGCAGGACATCGAACAGCTCCGCATAACTTTGCAGGCGTTCGGCAGCCTCCCCTGCGTGCAACCCGATCAGCTTGAAACCCTCGGCGCGCACGCGCTCGATGGTCGCCTGCAGATCGGACTCCGGGGCCTCCGCCACCGCCTCCAGATCGAGCACGATGGGCATGTCGCGCATCAACTCAGGGGCCTGTTCGCGACGGGCGGCCAGGGCATTGCCGAGCGTCTGGGGATCGGTCTGGTACACCCGCAGCACCGAGACCAGCATCATGCGCCCTTTCAGTTCAATGGCCTGGACGGAACTCGGGGTCGCACTCATCAGATCGGCTGGCTCGCTGGCAGTGGCACATAGATCAAAAGAGATAACGTCCGGAATCAGAGACGCCGGACCGGTGCGCTTTATAGCGCGGAGGGGGAAAGCACAGCAAGGGACGCGGGGCCGCCAAGGTGGCCGAGTCAGCCGCGGGGCGGCCCCGGAATCAGCGTGTTGGTGCGGCGCACGTAGTCGGCGTACCCGGGTCGCGATTCATGCAGACGTCTTTCCAGCAACGTGACGCCGGACACACGCAGGATCAGCAGGATCATCAGGACCGCCGAGGGCACGGCCCACCAGCCACCGGCGGCCAGGGCCAGCAGACCGAACCCGACCCAGACCACGATCTCGCCGAAGTAGTTGGGATGACGGCTGTAGCGCCAAAGCCCGCGATCCATCACCTGCCCGCGGTTGCCCGGGTCGCGGCGAAAACGCGCCATCTGGGCATCGGCCACCGCCTCGAACCACAACCCCACGCCCCAGGCCAGAAGCCCGGCGACAGCCAGCGGCCACCTTAGGCCATCGGCCTGAATCACGGCGAGCATGGGCAGGCCGATCACGGCCACCAGCGCGCCCTGCAGCCAGAAGATCGTCACCAGACTGCGTGCGGCGAAGGCCGTGTCACTGCGCCCTGCCCGCATGTCGGTATAGCGCCCGTCCTCGCCATGCCCCCAGTTGCGCCAGACAATAAAGGCAGACAGACGCAAACCCCATAAGAACACCGGGACCACGATCCACAGCCCCTGTAGCGGCCAGCCGGCCAGGCCCCACCACACCAACGTGACCAGCACGAAGCCCAGCCCCCAGTAGCGGTCCACCAGGCTGGCATCGCGACGCACCACACTGGCCGCCCAGGCCCCCGTCATCAGGGCCAGGGCCGCGCCCAGCCCGGCGAGAAATACCGCCCAGCCTGCCACTCGCTAGGCCTCGGGCCGGCGAAACAGGATGTGCGAAACAAACCACTCGTTGCCGTCGCGATAGGCGAACAGCTCGGCGCAGGCCATATAGAACATGCGCCAGCGCTGGAACCACAACCCCGCGTCCTGCTCGCCATAGGTCTGTTCGAACAGGGGCATCAGCTCGGCCTTGGCGGTGTCCTGGCGCTCCAACCAGGCATTCAGGGTGCGCGCGTAGTGCAGGCCGTTCACCCGCCACTGGCGGGCCACCCGCAAATCGTCCTGGAAGTGCCGCGCCAGGTCATCCGATGGCATCAGCCCGTCGCGGAAGAAGTACTGCCCCATCCAATCGTGGGCACCCTCGCTCTCGAAGAAGTACGCGAATTCGCGGTGAGCAAAGACGTGCATGAAGAACTGGCCACCCGGGCGCAGCCAGGTCGATATCCGCCGCAACAGCTCGGGCCAGTTACGCATGTGCTCGAACATCTCCACCGAGACCACCCGGTCGAAGCCGGTCCGATCCGGTGCGAAGGTATTCATGTCGGCGGTCACAATCGTCAGGTTGTCCAACCCACGGGCATCGCGCCGCGCCTCAATAGAGGCCCGCTGCGTCGCGGAATTGGATACCGACACAATGCGCGACCCGGGGTATTGCTCCGCCATCCACAGTGACAGCGAACCCCAGCCACAACCCAGCTCAAGCACCTGTTGCCCATCTTCCAGGCCGGCCCGCTCGCAGGTCAGCTGCAGCATGCCGGCCTCCGCCGCTCGCAGGTCGTCCACACCCTCGGGCCACCAGGCGCAGGAGTACTTCAGCCAGGGCCCCAGGCAGCGCTCGAAGTATTCCGTAGGGACCTCGTAGTGCTGCTCGTTGGCCACCTCGGTGGACAGCGCCACGGGTGCCGCTCGCATCGCCTCGATCAAGGCGTAACGACGTTCCATCGCCTCCTCGGCCGGGGCCCCGCTTTCGCGTAGTCGCTCGGCCAGCAACCGCCGAATCCCGGCCCGTACCAGCGGGTCGGGCATGCGCCCTTGTTCCGCCCACTCGATCATATGCTGCATATGCTGGAATCCCCCGCCTCGATGGATCGTTGACCCGGGGATACGGGAGCGGTTCCCCGACTCGTGAAGTACGCGCACGGCATAGAGGTCACACGTGCAGCCGCAGGGGTGCTAGATTGTGACTTGGACCAGCTGCAAACCCATGATGGCACAACGTCACCGGATCCCGGCCCGAACTCTGCATCGCGTGTGGGCGCCTTTCTCCAAGGGCGTTCAGGCGCGGCTTGAAAGCTTCCTGGGCGAGCTTGACGATCGTCTGATGGAGGCCTCCGAGCGCGCAATCGACTCCCAGCGTTCCGCTCAGAATCTCGCCCTGTCGCGGCAGATCCGCATGGCCGGCGGCGCCATTCTCCAGCATTTTCGTGACCGGCTTCACAATGCCGTGACCCCTGAAGAGGCGCCCGAAGAATCCGCTGGCGAGATCGAGCCCGAGCTGAGCCTGATGGACGCGGCCGACACCGAACGCGAGGTGGCCCTGCGCAAGCTGGTCGCCGGCGCCCGCTCGGTCATGGCGGCCGAGATCGATGCGCTGGAGACCGTCACGCGAGACTACCGCCTGGCCCCCACGCCCGAGGATGCCCCGTGGCATCCACACGCGCTAGGCGAGGCCTTTCTCGAGGCATTGGAGGCAGTGCCCCTGCCGCCGGAAGACTGCCTGATGCTGCTGCACTGGTTCGACCGCGACGTGATCCGCGAGCTGCAGCCGGAGATGCAGACCCTGCTGCAGGCATTTCGCGACGCTGGCTTCACCGTACCCGAGGCGCGTTCCAGCGCCCGCACCCGTCCAGGTGCCACGGCGCCCTCCGGACCCGCGGCTCAGGGACCCGTGGGCGGTGATGGACCGCCACCCACCGGCGCCTATGGACCCGCCAGCGGCCCCGCCGGTGGCGCGGGCAACTGGGCACAATTCGGCTACCAGGTCCCCGTCGCCGGACAGGTCATCACCACCACCGGCGCCGCTCCGACCGGGGCAGGCGGTTACGCCTCGCCCGGCGAGGCAGTCGCAACGGTGCTCAACAGTGCCTCGCCCAGCACCCTGGAACCTTTCGTGATGGACTTGCTGCAGGGTCTGTTCGACATGATCCTGAAGCGCGACGACCTCAATCCGGCATTGCGGGAACCACTGTCGGACCTCCAGATCCCGCTGGTGCGCATTGCGATGCGCGAAACGCACTTTTTCCGCGACCGCAGCCACCCGGCCCGGCAGATGACCGGGCTGCTGCTGAATATTGCGCTGCGCATTGATCCCGACCTGCCGCTGGACGATGCGCGCCAGCTCCCCCTTAGCCGCCTGGTCTTCGAAAACGTCGAGCGCGTACGCAACGAAGGCCTCGGCGATAGCGAGGCCTATGAAGAGGCACTGACCCGGCTACAGGACGACCTGGCCGAGGTCGAGGAAAAGATCGTCCACCAGGCAGCAAACGAACAGGCCGAGGCCCAAAGAGAAGAACGCACGCTGGAGATCACCTACGACGTGGAAACCACGGTGGAACGCACCGTGATCTCCATGGGACAGGACATCCCCGACGAGGCGCGCGAGCAGCTAATGGACGCCTGGGTCCCGCTGATGACGGCGCAGAAGACCGCCGCGGCAGAGGACGACCGCTCCGACGAGAGCCCCGCGGCCGCAGCCGGCGACGGGGAAGCGGCGGGCGACAACGATGGCATGGCCTTGCTGCACGAACTGCTGGCGTTGATGCAGCAAGAACCCGACTTTCAGAAGTCCGCTCCGCTACTGGCCCGAATCCGCGGCTTCCTCGATAGCGCCCCGCTTTCCAAGGAGGAGCGCGCCCGGATCAAGCAGGACCTGGTCAGCGCCCACCTGGTGGCTGCCGGGAAGCGCCGCTCGGCACCAACGGAAAGCAACGAGTCCGATGCGTCCAAGAGCGGGGGCGCGGCAGATCGCGCCCCCGAGTCGAGCGAGGAGCGTCTGGACCAGGCGCGCAAGCGGGCGGCCAGCCGCAGCGGCGCCGTCTTTGGCAGCTCGCCGCGCCATGCCGATGACGACCCGTCCCTGATGCGCGACCACGACGACGAGCACGTCGAGCATGCCGACAACCTGATCTCCGGCACCTGGATCCAGTTCACCTCCCCGGCCGGCACCAAGGTCACCCGTATGAAGCTCGTCTGGCGCGGCAGCCATGCCGGCCGGCTGCTGTTCACCGATGCCGCTGGCCGCTCCAAGCGACAGCACAGCATCCAGGGCCTGGCCCACGAGTTCCGCAGTGGGCGCGCGCAGATCATCCCCGAGGAATCTCTGTTCGACCATTTGATGGATCAACGCCTCGGCCAGACCGGCTGAACGTTTGCCTGACCCGCCACCGGGAACCCTTCATCGCCGGACCTTTTCCCCGCGCCAGCGGTCCATCTTCCGAAACCACTCTCGGAAACGCCGATGCCTCGCACATTGACCGCCCTGCTCGCAGGCCTGGCCCTGGGGATTTTGATGACCGGATGCAGCTCGCCGCAGAAGATGCCCACCGTCGATCACGTCGATCTCGAACGCTACATGGGCGATTGGTACGTGATCGCGAACATCCCGACCTTCCTCGAGCGCGATGCCTACAACGCCCTGGAGCAGTACGCGCTGAACGACGACGGCACCATCGACACCACCTTCTCGTTCAACAAGGGCGGCTTCGACGGCCCTCGCCGTGAGTACAACCCCACCGGCTTCGTGCGGAGCGACAACAACGCCGAATGGGGCATGCGCTTTGTCTGGCCCTTCAAGGCTGAGTTTCTCATCGTTTATCTTGACGAGGACTACAGCCAGACCGTGATCGGTCGCAGCAAGCGTGACTACGTCTGGATCATGGCGCGCGAGCCGGAGATGCCCGAGGAGGACTACCAGTCCATCCTCGCCTACCTGGACGAACTCGGCTACGACACCGATGCCATCCAGCGCGTACCGCAGCGCTGGGACTAAACAGGCTCGCGTGCGCCGGGAATCCGCGCCCGCGATTGCCGCAGCCCCTGCGGGGCCTCGCAATGACGAGCCCCTGTATTGAGAGATGGTCATCGCGAGGCGCAACGCGCCGTGACGACCTCCAGAGAAACCCTCTTGAAGAAGAGAGCCACAAGCCCATGGCGGGCTGCCGCGGGGCCTTCACGTCCGGCCGAAGCCACCCCCGCCAGGCGTGTGAATCTCGATTGCATCGCCCGGCTCGACCTCGCACCGGTCGCAACCCTCCATCCGCTCGCGGCGACCGTCTGCACGCAGGATCGCGTCCTCACCCAGCGCACCCGATTCGCCCCCTTCCAGGCCAAAAGGCGGCACCCGACGCCGGTTCGCCAGCAGTACGACTTCCATCGCCTGATCAAAACCCAGGCGTCGGATCACGCCGTCTCCGCCCCGATGTCGCCCCTTTCCACCCGAGCCGCGGCGATAGGCAAAGCGCTCCACACGCACCGGGAATCGGCTCTCCAGCACCTCGGGATCAGTCAGACGCGAGTTGGTCATGTGCGTCTGCACCGCGCTGGCGCCATCGAAATCCGGCCCCGCCCCGGCGCCCCCGGCAATGGTCTCGTAGTACTGGTGCTCGGCATTGCCAAAGGTCAGGTTGTTCATCGTGCCCTGGGCCGCGGCCTGCATCCCCAGCGCCCCGAACAGGGCATCGGTGACCACCTGCGAGGTCTCCACGTTGCCCGCCACCACTGCGGCCGGGGGCTCGGGGTTCAGCAGACAGCCCTTCGGAATCACCAGGTCCACCGGCTCCAGGCAGCCGTCATTCAGCGGTATAGCGTCTTCCAGTAGCGTGCGCAGCACGTACAGCGTCGCCGCTCGCACGATCGAGGCCGGGGCATTGAAGTTGTCCCCGCGCGCCGCCGAGGTGCCGGTAAAGTCGATGCGCAACCGGTCACCAGTGTGCTCCACCGCCACATGAACCTCGGCGCCATTGTCCAGTGCGTAGACGAACGACCCGGGGGAGAGCCGGGGGATCAGCCGCTGCACCGCTTCACGGGCGTTATCCAGGACATGACGCATGTAGGCCGTGACCACCCCGAGCCCGTACTCGTCCAGCAGCCGCCCGAGCTCCTCCACCCCCTTGCGGTTGGCCGCCACCTGAGCTTGTAGATCGGCCCGATTCTGCTCTGGGTTGCGCGCCGGCCATTCGGCCTCCGTCAGCCGGGCGCGCAATGCGTCCGCGGCGAACTGCCCGTCGCGCAGCAGCCGGGTTGGCGGGATCAGCACGCCCTCCTCGGCGAGCGTGCTGGAGAAGGCCGGCATCGACCCTGGGGTGATCCCGCCGACATCCGCATGATGCCCGCGCGAGGCCACATAGAAGGCCAACTCCGCCGAACGGTCCTGCAGATTCTCGGTCGCCGCGCCGGTGTCATCCACGAACACGGGCGTGACCACGGTGATGTCCGGCAGATGGGTGCCCCCGTTGTATGGGTCATTCAGCACATAGGCATCCCCGGGGCGCAGGTCATCCGCAAAGGCCTCCGCCACCGCACGCACGCTCGCCCCCATCGAGCCCAGGTGCACTGGCATGTGCGGGGCATTCGCCACCAGGTGGCCGTCGGCGTCGAACAGCGCACAGGAGAAGTCCAGGCGCTCCTTGATATTCACCGAGTGCGCGGTGTTGCGCAGGGTGAAGCCCATCTGGTCGGCGATCGCCATGAAGCGATTGTTGAAAACCTCCAGCAACACGGGATCGCGCACCGCATCCGCGGCCGGACGCTCGGCGCTCCGACCACTCGCCTCGGCACGATCCAGGCGCAGCGTCCCGTCGGGCTCGATCCGCCCATCCCAGCCGGGCTCCAGCACCAGGGTCGCGGTGGATTCGATCACGATGGCCGGCCCGGCAAGGCGCATGCCCGGCTGCAACGCCTCGCGCCGGTAGAGCGGCACATCCCGGCACGTGCCAGCGACTACCATCTGCACGCAGTCGGCCTCCGGCGCCGCCCCGACCGAGGCCGTCCTACGAGCCGCTGACTTGGCTTCCACGGGATCGGCTGCAGCGATGGCCTCGGCCGCCGCAATCGCCACCACCAGCTCGCGATCCGGTGGGGCAAAGCCGTAGCGGTCACGGTAGGCGGTCGCGAACGCCTGCATCATCGCATCGAGGTCGCCAGCAGGAACCTCCAGCGCGGTATCGGAGCCGGCCAGGCGCAGGTGCAGACGCTGCTCGACCCGCATCGACGCGGCCGCCACACCCTGCTCCGCCAACGCCGCCGTCGCCGCCTCGCCCTCGGCCGCCAGCGCCTGCTTGATCGCGGGCAGGTGCTCGGTATCCAGGGGTTGTTCCAGGCTGCGCTCGCGCAATGCTCGCAGCTCGCCCAGGCCCATGCCGTAGGCCGACAGCACGCCACCCAGCGGATGGAACAGGATATGCCGCATACCCAGCTGCTCGGCGACGCGGCAGGCATGCTGCCCGCCGGCCCCGCCAAAGCACACCAGGGCATAGCGCGAGACATCGTGCCCGCGCTGCACCGAGATGGTCTTGATCGCCTGCGCCATGTGCTCCACCGCGATCTGCAACAGACCCTCGGCCAGCGCCTCCGGGGTCGGGCCCTCGTCGGCGGCTTGCGCGACCGCATCCGCCAGTTCGGCGAATTGCTGCTTCACCGGCTCGGGGTCCAGGGGTCGGTCCCGATCCGGGCCGAACACGGCCGGGAAGTATTCCGGGCGCAGCCGCCCCAGCAGCAGGTTACAGTCGGTTACCGTCAACGGCCCTCCCTGCCCGTAGCACGCCGGGCCAGGCCGGGCGCCAGCCGATTCCGGGCCCACGCGCAGGCGGATCCCGTCGAAGCGGCAGATCGAGCCGCCCCCTGCCGCCACGGTGTGGATGTCCAGCATCGGTACCCGCAGCCGGGCCCCTGCGACTTCGCTCTCCTGGCGCCGCTCCAATTCGCCCGCCAGGTGCGCGACATCGGTGGAGGTCCCGCCCATGTCGAAGGTAATCAGGCGATCGAAGCCCAGCGGCTGCGCGGTCTTCAGCGCGCCGACAATGCCCCCGGCCGGGCCGGACAGGATTGCGTCACGACCGCGAAAGCGCGCGGCATCGACCAGACCGCCATGCGACTGCATGAAACGCAGCGGCACCTCTCCCAGCTCGCCGGCGACCTGATCGACGTAGCGGCGCAGAACCGGCGACAGGTAGGCATCGACCACCGTGGTCTCGCCGCGCGGCACCAGTTTGATTAACGGGCTGGTCGCGTGGCTGGTGACCACCTCGGCAAACCCCACCTCCCGAGCGAGGGCGGCGACCGCCTGCTCGTGGGCGGGATAGCGATACCCATGCAGGCAGACGATGGCCACGGCGCGAATCCCAGCGTCCAGCGCTGCCTGCAGTCGCGGGCGCAGCGCCTCCAGGTCCGGCGCTTGCAACACCTGCCCGGCCGCATTCACACGCTCCCGTACCGGCTCGACGCGGTCATAGACCGGTGGCGGCAGGCGGATCGCGCGGGCAAACAGGTCGGGCCGGGCCTGATGGCCGATGGCCAGCGTGTCCTCCAGCCCCTCGCTGATCACCAGCAGTGCCGGCTCGCCCTTGCGCTCCAGCAGGGCGTTGGTGGCCACCGTGGTGCCCATGCGCACCTCGTGAATCGCCTCCGTCGGGATGGCCGCGTCGCCCGCCAGACCGAGCAGATCGCGGATGCCCTGTACGGCGGCATCCGCGTACGCCTCCGGGTTCTCCGATAGCAACTTGCGAGTGTGCAATCGGCCTTCCGGGTCGCGCGCTACCAGGTCGGTAAAGGTCCCGCCCCGGTCGACCCAGAAATCCCATCCTGTCAGGCTATTGCGGTGCATGAATCTCCGTGAGCCTTTCGCCACGCGAACTTGCCCGGCGCCCGCCGGTCGCAGGCTCGAACCAATCGCGTCCGCCACAAAGGAATTTGGTCCCGCATGGATCCCATCACCCACGCCAGTTTGGGCGCCGTCGTTGGCGGCCTCGTACTCGGCTCCCGCCTCGGGCGGAAGGCCGTGTTGTTAGGTGCCGCCGTTGCGCTGCTGCCGGACCTCGATACCTTCATAGCTTACGGGGATGAGCTCTCCGATTTCATCTATCACCGGGGCGTCACCCACTCGGTCCTGTTCCATCTCGTGTTCGCGACCGCGATTGCGGCCCTGCTGGCGCGACTGCCGCGCACCAGGGAGATTGGATTCGGCCGCTGGTGGCTCTTTCTGTTTCTGGTCCTGGCGACGCATGCCGTCAATGATCTGTTGACGACCTATGGGACGCAGATCCTGTGGCCCTTGCCGGTAGGCCCGTTGTCGACCGGCTCGATCTTCGTGATCGATCCGTTTTACACGCTGCCACTGCTCGTCGCGGCCATCGGTGCGTTGTTCTACCGCTTTGCGCCCCGCTTGCTGGTCGCCGGTCTGGTGTTGTCGACGCTCTACGCCGGTTCCGGCCTGGCCCTGAAGGCCTGGATCGACCACCGCATCCAGCCTGTGCTGACGGCGATGGAGCTGGACGAACAGCCCCGGCTCGTGCAGCCGACCCCGTTCAATCTGCTGCTGTGGCGGATCACGGTGATCAACGACGATGAGTTCTTGGAGGCCTGGGTCGGGATCTTCGACACCCCGATCCGCCCCGACTTCGAGCGCTTCGAACGCGGTGATCGCGAGCTTCGCGAGGCCGTACTGGCACTGGAGGATGGTCAGCGTCTGCAAGGGTTCTCAGGTGACTTCCTGCGTTTTCACCGCGCCGAACGCCCGGACGAGCCCGACCGTCTGGTCGCGACCGACATCCGACTGGGCGCTCCCGGTTATTTCCCGTTCGGTTTCGAACTGGCACAAGAAATCGATGGCGAATGGCAGTCTGTCACACCACGGCGTGTCGCCGAATCCACTCGTGGTGAACGTCTGGACGCCATCCAGGCCATCGTTCGGCGCATCGTCGACCCGGAAGGGGCCCCCTGCATGATGGACCTGGCCGAACCCGATTACGCCATCGAGCAGCCGCCCCCGCGCTGCCGCATGGACTGGCCCTCGTCCGCTGCCCCGAGCGCCGATGCGGAACGGCCATGAACTCAGACGACCCGCAATCGCGGGAGGGAGGCCCGGCCTGCGAACTCTGCGGACGGGTCATGGACGACCTGACACGGCATCATCTGATCCCCCGCAAGCAGCATCGACGCAAGCGCATCCGTCGCCGCTACAGTCGATCCGAGCGCGAAGGCCGCATTCTGTGGGTCTGTCGGCCCTGCCATGACCACATCCACAAGCATTTCGACGAGCAGACCCTGGCCGAACGCCTGAACAGCCGCGAGGCCCTGATCGCCGAACCCGTGATCCGCGACTTCGCGACCTGGATCGCCCGCCACCCACCCGGCTTCAAACCACGCGGCTAGGCCCCGGGCGCTGGACGGCCACTTTTCGAGCCCCGATCCCTTTCGCCTACGCTGGCGGTAGTTGGCCCCGGTTCGTCGCCAGTGTTTATGTGCCTTCGGTCTGCCACCTTTGGCTGGTCCCGGTTCATCCTCCGGTGTTTACGTGCCTTCGGTCCACGTACTGCCGAGCGCTGACTCGCCAGCGCGCCCCGAGTGACTTCTTTGCTCGTGCAAAGAAGTACCCAAGAAACACGCCCGACTGCCGCGACCCCGGCCCGCTGCGCGGGCCGGGGTTTCCCTCGCTCCGAGGGTTTTCGCGGGCGGCGCTGAACTCGCTGCGCCTGCGGCTCCGCTCAGACATCCAGCGCCCCGTTTCTATTTAGAATCGTCCCGCGAAAACCCTCTCCGCTCGGCGCGACGACAACGGGGGGATCAAGGTCAAGACAACGGCCATCCCGACAGTCTTGCCAGTGGAGGATGGCTAGGTCTTCGCACATCTGGGGCACGCTCGGCCTTGGGCCGTTGCGTGCCGCGCCTGCGGCGCGGGCGCTGGGGACTTTCAGGCGGCAGGGCTGTTGTGGTGTCGCTGAGCGCCACCGGTCGAACCATCGTTTTGAATTATCGAGGGTTCGAATCCCGAAACGTCTAGGGCCAGACATGCAAAAGGGGCCACATGGGCCCCCTTGCTCAATCTTGGCGGAGAGGGAGGGATTCGAACCCTCGATACGGGGTTACCGTATACACACTTTCCAGGCGTGCGCCTTCGACCGCTCGGCCACCTCTCCGGTTTTCCGCAACCGCCAGGCGGTCACGAAGCGCGAAATCCTAAACCAGGCGCCGCACCGGCGCAATGGACGGGGCGGAAAACAGGCGTTTGCAGCTTCAGCTGCCACCCTTGCCCGGCAACCCCGGGAAGGCATGGATATTCCCGCCCGACGCACCCGCATCGTGGATACGCGGCGTGCCGACCGCCGTGACCTCGTCGATGCGGATGAGGGCGTGCATCGGCACATGGAAGCGCTCTACACCCTCAAATTCGTTCCGCAGACGTTCCTCGGACGTATCCACCACCACTTGCGAACGCTCGCCGAACAGCAAGCCTTCGATGGTCACGAAGCCGTAAAGCTCGTCCTGATACACCTCGCGGGCAAACAATTCGTAGGTCTTGCCATTGTTCAGGAAACTGATTCGATAACGTATGTTCTTGTCCATGGGCTCCATGATGGGGCAGCAACCGCAGATTGCAACGGGTTGGCGTTGGTCCCACGCTTCAGAGCCGGTATGATTCCGGCCTTTATCCGCATCGGTCCGGCACGCCAACGATGAATTCCTCCCAGGAGCTGCTCGATCATCTGAGCCGCAACAGCTCGCCCTATCAGGATCCGCTCACGCGGATTCGCTGGGATGCGCTGTCGTCGGAGGACTACTGGATCCCCGAAGAGGCCATCTCCCTGTTCGGCACGCCGGAGTATTCGGCGCTCTCCAGCGCGCAGAAACGGCGCCTCTCGCAATACGAGTTCCTCTACTTCATCAGTGGCGCACTGTGGCTGGAAGGCTTGTTCATGGAACGCATCTCGCGCATCTCCATGCACTCGACCGGCCGACTGGACCGATTGAATTACCGCCTGCACGAACTACGGGAAGAGGCGGGTCACAGCCTGATGTTCATCGAGTTCATGCGCCGCAGCGGCCTGGAACTGCCGGAACGGCGTTTCCCGAAGCCGAAACTCGCTACGCTGGTCGGCCGCTTCGCCCCCTTCGAGTCCTCGATCTTCTGGATCGCGGTGATGATCGGCGAAGAGGTCCCCGACCGGATGAACCGCCTGATCCATCAACGCCGCGACCAGATCAGCCCCACGGTGCACGACGTCGTCACCACCCACATGATCGACGAGGCCCGCCATATGGCCCATGCCCGCGACACGCTGGAAAGCTGCCTGGACACGCTCCCAGCCTGGCAAAAGGCGACCTACCGTCCCCTGATGCGTCGCGTGTTCCGCCAGTTCGTGCATGCCTTCTACTACCCCACGGCGGACATCTACCAGCTCGCGGGCCTGCCCGTCGGTCCGGACTACCGCCGCCTGGCACGCGACAACCCGAGGCGGGCGGCCTTCATCGACACCTGCGTCGACCCCGCACTGCAAATCCTCCGTGCCCAGGGCCTGGTCCTGAACTGGCGATAAGAGATCGGTCGCCCCTCCCCGGCAGTCCCCGTGAGGACGATTGGGTATGATCGAACGCATGTCCCCGCTCCTCCACCTACGCCCGCCCAGCACTACCTGGCGCCAGATCGAACTGGGCGTATTCATCGTGCTACTGGTGATGATTGGGCTTCGGGTCTGGTTTCAGCCACCCTCGGCCCTGGAACTACTCACGTTTCGCGAGGAGTTCCAGGTGGTCCTGGTCGAACACCCGTTGGGGCGCTCCGAACTCGCCACAACCACCGGCCACGACCAGCTGGAACTGGACCTGCTGCACGGCTTTGCTCAGGAACTGGGTACCCGCATTCGGGTCACCCGAGTGGAGACAGCGGCGGAGGCCCACCGACGCCTGCGCGAACAGCGCGTCGATCTGGCCGCGGGGTTCCTGGTGGACCCTGAAGAACCCGCCATTGAACGCGGCCCGGAAATCCTTTCAATCCAGCAAGTTCTGGTCTTCTGGAACGATAACGCGCGCTCCTCCGTTCTGCCGAGGATCACCGACCTTCCGGTCGGGGCCCGTCTGGGGTTCACCGCACAGTCTCCCCTGCCCGAACATCTCCGCCTGCACCTGGCCCACGCCAGCAATCCCGACGAAGCCACCGTCGATACAGAGGACAACGGCGAAACCGCGCCGTCAGATCCCGGTGCCTTCGGACCCGTCGGCCTTGCGCCGGGCGAACCACCCGTCGAGCTGGTACCCAAGGGGACGGCGGAGGCATTGCGCCAAGCCCTCGAGTCCGGCGAGATCGACTATGCCCTGATGAACTCCCTGGAATTCGGGCGCCTGCGGCGTCTACATCCCGAACTACGCATGGCCTACGAATTCGAGGACGGTGCTTCGGTTGCCTGGCTGTTCCCCTCCGGGTTTGATCGCAGCCTCATTGATGCGGCCGAACGCTACATCCAGCGCTTGCGCGACAACCGCGAGCTGGAACAGATGCTCGATCGCTACCTCGGTCACCTGGAAATCCATGACCTGGTGGATGCGCTGACCTTTGCCCGCCGTGTCGAAAACCGCCTGGACCGGTATCGCCACCTGTTCGAACGTGCGGGCGAGGAATACGGTCTGGACTGGCGCTTCATCGCCGCAGTCGCCTACCAGGAATCTCATTGGGATGCCGGCGCCATCTCTCCCACTGGCGTACGCGGCCTGATGATGCTGACCCAGAACACGGCAGCCGGCCTCGGCATCCAGGACCGTACGGACCCGGAAGCCAGTGTCGACGGGGGTACCCGTTACCTGCTGGATCTGCGCGAGCGTCTGCCCGAACGCATCCCGGAACCCGACCGCACCTGGATGACCCTGGCCGCGTACAACGTGGGTCTCGGACACCTGTTTGATGCCCGCCGCCTAGCCGAAGCCAACGGCGACGACCCCGACCGCTGGCTGGACGTGATGCAATGGCTGCCCCGCCTGGCCGAAAGCGAATGGCATGAGCAGACGCGCTACGGCTACGCCCGCGGCTGGGAACCTGTGGTCTACGTACAGAACATCCGCAGCTACTACGACAAGCTGATCCAACGCTTCCCCGACAGCAACGATCCACTTCCACCGCCGCCCGCCCCCTATCGGCGCGTACCCCTGACGCTCTGACTGCAAGAGCGGCGCGCAGAAAAGGGCGCGAGCGGCCGAGCAATTCCCCTATAATCCGGCCCGAATCCAAGACGCCGGACCCAGGCCCATGAATGCTTCCACCCGCGCCTCCCTGCGCGCAGCCATCGGACCCGGGCTTCTGATGGCTGGAGCTGCGGTAGGCGTTTCGCATCTGGTCCAGGCGACCCGAGGCGGTGCCGAGTACGGGCTGTTGCTCATCCCGATCGTACTTCTGGCCTGCCTGTTCAAGTATCCATTCCTAGAGTTCGGCCCGCGCTACGCGGCCGCCACTGGACATCACCTGCTGACCGGCTACCACCGGCTCGGCAACTGGGCACTCGGGCTCTACATCGCGGTGACCGTGGGTACCCTGTTTACCATCCAGGCAGTGGTCACGTTGACCACTGCCGGGCTGGTCACACTGGTCTTTGACCTGGATCTGTCGGTCACCCTGGTCTCGGCACTGGTGCTGGCCGCATGCATTACATTCCTGATGATCGGCGCCTACCGCGGGCTGGATCTGGGCATGAAGATCATCATGGCGGCGCTCAGCGTCTCCACCGTGGCCGCCGTGGCACTCGCCTTCCGCGAGGCTCCGGACCTGGTCACCCTGTCCGGCGCGCAAGAGTGGTCGAGCCTCTGGACCCTGGCCGGCTTTGCGTTCGTGCTGGCCCTTCTGGGATGGATGCCCATCCCGCTCGATGTGGCCGCCTGGCATTCGATCTGGACCCAGGAGCGCGCCCGCCAGACGGGCCACGCCCCGACGGTACGCGAGGCGATCTTCGACTTCCGCCTGGGCTACCTGGGCGCGGTGGTGATTGCCCTTGCGTTCATGCTGCTGGGCGCGGTGCTGATGTATGGCAGCGGGATCGGCTTTGCCCCAGGGGCGGCCGCCTTCTCCGCTCAGCTGGTAGACCTGTACGCCCTGAGTCTGGGCGAATGGAGCCGCACCCTGATCGCCGTGGCCGCCCTGACCACAATGTTCTCAACCACCCTGGCCGTGACCGATGCCTACCCCCGCGTGATCGTGGCGATCATCCGCACCCTGCGCGAGGACGGCCACGCACCACAGACCATGGATCCCTCGCGCAAGGGCGAGCGAGGCCTGGACTGGTGGGGTTACCGGATCGCGCTGCTGGTGGTCGCCAGCGGGGCCGTGCTGCTGATCTCGCAGGCCGGGGAACACTTCACCCGCCTGGTCGATTTCGCCACGCTGCTGTCGTTCCTGTCCGCCCCGGTACTGGCCTGGATCACCTTCAAGGTGGTGATGTCACCGGACATGCCGGAGCAACACCGACCAGGGCGCGGCATGCGCGCCCTGTCCTGGGCCGGGATCGTATTCGGCCTGGTGTTCTCGGTGCTCTACATCCTCTGGCGCCTGTTCGGCTGACCCGCTACACCAAGAACCGCCTTTATCGCCCTTGATCGTCACGGGCGTGAAGGCAAAAACGCGCCAGGATGGCCACATCGTGATCGGCCTGGCCGGCCTCCAATGCCTCGTCCACCGCGCGCCGCACCGGCACGAGTCCGTCGAGGCTCAGCCCCACCTCCTCGCCCAGCCCGGCCACAATGCCCAGGTCCTTGTGGTAGAGACCGGTCTGGAAACCGGGCTCGAAGTCGCCATCCAGTAGCCGCTGGCCGTGTACCTCCAGGATGCGCGAACCGGCAAAGCCTCCCATTAACGCCTCGCGCATGCGTGCCGGGTCCACCCCGGTCTGTTCGGCCAACGCAAACGCCTCCCCAATCGCGACCAGGGTCTCGCCCACCACCAGCTGGTTGCAGGCCTTGGCAATCTGGCCGGCCCCGCTGTCCCCGACATGCGTCAGGGTGGACCCCACCACGTCGAAAATCGGTCGCAGCGACTCAACGGCCGCAGCCGGACCGCCCACCATCAGGCTGAGCGTTCCGGCCCGCGCGCCCGGCTCGCCACCCGACACCGGCGCATCCACGAACGCGACCTCATGCTCCGCCGCCGCCCGCGCCAGGGCACGGGTGCGCATCGGGTCGATGGTGCTGTGGTCAACCACAATCAGACCGGGGCGGGCATGTTCCAGGATCCCGCCCGATCCCGTCATCAAGGCCTCGACATCCGGCGTGTCGGAGACATTCAGAACCAGTACACGAACACCCCGTACCAGTTCCGCCAGGCTGTTGTGCACCTTGGCACCATCGGCCTCCAGGGCTTGGGCGGTCTCCGGCCGCCGAGCCCACACATGGAGCTCAGCTCCCGCAGCCAGGAGGTTGCGATTCATGGGGGCACCCATGATGCCGAGGCCGACCGCCCCGATCGGCTGCAGCTCGGGCGGGATGATGGGTTGGGACATGTGGCACTCCTGAAAGGGTATCCGGGCACTGTAGCAATCCCACCCGAAAAACGGCGCATGAAGGGTAAACAGGGTCATGCAACGCGAACACTTGCACGGGTTCTGGCCGTTTCCAGCGTGATGGCACTAAGTTTCGACGGGCTGCTGGTGCGCCGGGCCAACACGGCGGGAATGAACATCGTCTTCTGCCGGCGGCCTACTGATGGCCCTGGCCCTGGCACTGGCGCTGATTGCGTGTCCACGCGCCTCCGTCCAGCCGGCGAGGTGGCCGTGTCTTTCGTACTCTAGGCCGCGATTGGGACCCTCAGGGTCTGGCTGTTTCGGTCCTAGGCCCCCGACACACTCATGCTGCTGGCAGGTGGGCTGGTCCTCGTCTCCCCGGCTGTGTCCATGCAGCCTCCGGTCCACACAGGGACCGCACCTTCTAATATTTTAATTTTCCACTCAACATCAGTCACTTAACCAACATTTGATCGGAATAATCTCCAACGGTTCCCGTCCTACCCATAACTGGAAATGATCAGCATGGAAGCCTGCCATCGGATCCAGTCTGCTGAATTCAGCGCGACATACGCCTCGACTACGCGACACACGGGAACAATCCTGGAGACCGATCATGAAAAAGCGTTTCATCCTTCCACTCGCCCTGGCCGCCGCGGCCCTGATTCTGCCGGGGACCGTTGCCGCCGACGATTTCGACTACGGAACACATAAGGTCGTTTACCACGTGAACTACGATGACACCGGCCGCTACATGGCCGCGATGGGCAACATCCAGAACCATATCAATGCGGTCGGCGCTGACAACATGGACATCAAGGTCGTCATGCACGGAGACGGCCTCAATCTGTTGAGGACCGCAAAGGAGCATGACGACCTGCGAGCCCGCGTCGACAACCTGAAGATGCAGGACGTCGATTTCCAGGTCTGCGCCAACACCCTGGCCGGCCGCAACATCGATCTGCACGATGACCTCTACGACGCCTCCGAGGATGACGTCATCCCGAGCGGCGTAGCTCACATCTCCTATCTGCAGAACAACGGCTTCACCTACAGCAAGCCGTAAGTAAGACGGCTTGCTGTAATCCGGCGACCGCCATCTCCCGGTCGTCGTTTCGGGCCCGAGACTTCTCGGGCCCTTTTCTTTATTGGGCCACTGACGGGAATAGGCGCATACCTCATACGTCTTATTCATACCTGTCCGCCGGCTTCGTCCCGAAGTCCCCGGTTACAGGGCGCCACCCCGGCGCAAGGCCCCAAGGCGTACCAAAAACCCGCCCGGGCTTGGGTTTTTCCTGGAGGAACCTGTGCAATGAAGACGATGAAACTGATCCCGCTGACCCTTCTCGCGCTGCTGTTGAGCCTGCCCGGTCTGGTAGCCGCGGCGGACTTCGACTATGGCCACCACAAGGTGGTCTATCACGTGAACTACAACGACGAAGGGCGCTACATGGCGGCGATGGGCAACATCCAGAACCATATCAATGCCGTCGGCGCTGACAACATGGAAATCAAGGTCGTGATGCATGGCGACGGCCTCGGACTGCTCCAGACCGCCAATACCAACGAGAACCTGCGTGGCCGCATCGAAAACCTGAAGATGCAGAACGTGGAGTTTCAGGTCTGCGCCAACACCCTGCGCGGGCGCAATATCGCGCTGGAGGAACTGTTCGATGCCGCCGAGGAAGACGTGATCCCCAGCGGCGTGGCGCACATCTCCTACCTGCAGCACCAGGGCTATACCTACAGCAAGCCCTGAGGTTCCAAGCACTCCAACCACGGGAGGCCCGGATCGCAGGATCCGGGCCTTTTTCATGGCACCGCGTCAGGACATTGGGGGTGCGAGTGTGAATCGGTATGGTATGCACTCCCCCGCAGCCGCGAGTCCCGCCGTGTCCGCTATCCGCATCCAGCAGCTGTACAAGGCGTACGACGGCAAGGCGGTCGTGGACGGCATTGATCTGGAGATCGCTCCCGGTGAGTTCTTCGGCCTGCTGGGACCCAATGGCGCGGGCAAGACCACCACCCTGCGCATGCTCCTGGGTATGACCCCGATCGACGGTGGCCAGGTCGAGGTGCTGGGCCTGCCGATGCCGGAGGGCGAACGCGCGGTGCGCGAGCGTCTGGGCATCGTGCCGCAGTTCGATACCCTGGACCCGGACTTCACCGTAATCGAGAACATGCGCACCTACGCCGCCTACTTCGGCCTGTCCGGTGCTGAGGTGCAGGCACGTATCGATCGCCTGCTGGAGCAGGTCAATCTGAACGACAAGCGCGGCGCCCGTATCGATGCCCTCTCCGGCGGCATGAAGCGCCGCCTGACCCTGGCCCGTGCGTTGATCAATGAACCCGAGGTGGTGGTGCTGGACGAACCCACCACCGGCCTTGATCCGCAGGCGCGGCATCACCTGTGGCGCCAATTGCGCGCGTTGCGCGCCTCCGGCGTGACCCTGGTGCTGACCACGCACTACATGGAGGAGGCCGAGGAGCTGTGTGACCGTATCGCCATCATCGACCATGGACGAATCATCGCCTGTGACGCACCCAGCCGCCTGATCGCGGAGCATATCGAGCCCTGGGTGCTGACCGTCGGCGGCACCGATGCCGGCGCGGTCCTGCAACGCGAGCTGGGCGCGAAGGACCGCGCCCACCAGGTGGCCGACACCTGGCTGGTCTACACCGCGGAGCCGGACCGGCTGCGCGAACGCCTGCGCGCGCTCGGGCACGAACCCACCCTGCGCGAGGCGGATCTGGAAGATGTCTTCCTGAAACTCACCGGACACGAGCTGCGCGACTGATGGCCCACCCCGCAATGCCTCTGCTACCCCGCCCCAGCCTGCGTTTCGTCGCGGTGTGGAAGCGCAACGCGCTGGTCTGGCGCAAGCTGATCGTGCCCTCCATGCTCGGCAATTTCGGGGAACCGATCCTGTATCTGCTGGCCTTTGGCTATGGCTTCGGCCGTCTGGTCGGCGACCTCGACGGCATGACTTACATGGTCTTCATCGCCTCCGGCATCATCTGCTCGTCGGCCATGTTCACCGCGAGCTTCGAAGGCATGTACTCCGCCTACACACGCATGGCAGAGCAGAATACGTGGCTGGGGATGCTCGCGACCCCGCTGACCCTGGACGACATCGTATTCGCCGAGGCCACCTGGGCCGCGACCAAGGGCCTGATCAGCGCTGTGACGATTCTGGTGGTGGCCAGCCTCCTGGGCCTGGTGAGCGATGCGCGCGCATTGCTCGCGCTCCCGGTGATCTTCCTGGCCGCCTTCACCTTTGGCGCTCTGGCCCTGGTCATCACCGCCCTGGCGCGCAGCTACGACTTCTTCCTGTACTACTTCACCCTCGCGGTCACGCCCATGCTGCTGCTCTCCGGCGTGTTCTTCCCCCTGACCGAGCTCCCCGGTTGGGTCCAGGGCCTGGCTCTCGCCCTGCCGCTGGCGCATGTGCTGGAGATCGTACGCCCCCTGATGACCGGCGCCTGGCCCACTGCCTGGCTGCCACACCTGGCCGTCATTGCCACCTATGGCCTGAGCGCGATCATCCTCGCCACGTATCTGATTCGCCGCCGTCTGTTGCGCTGATAACCGCGTACCCGCATCAGGCTGTGAGAGAATAGAAGGCTTTCCAGCCTCCCCGAGCCCCCGATGACCGAGTCCTCTCCCGGCGATGCCATTCCCGCCTTCGACCCGCTGGCCGAGCGCCGTGAATACCTGGCCACCGCGGCCGGCGGACTCGCCCCGCTGGTCGCTCGGGAGCTGGAGGACTTCGGAGCCACGGACCTGCGCGAGGACCGTGCCGGCATTCACTTCCACGCGGACCTCACCACGCTCTACCGCTGCCTGCTGGGCAGCCGCGTGGCCAGCCGCATCCTGTTGCCGCTGGCACGTTTTGACGAGCCGGACGGCGATGCCTGCCACGCCGCCAGCCGGGCACTGGAGTGGCCCGCCCTGTTCGCCCTGGATGCCACCTTCGCAGTCGACGTCACTGGCAAGAGCTCGCATATCGGCCATACCCACTTCGCTGGCGTCCGCGTGAAGGACGGCATCGCCGATGCCTTCCGTGCCACCCTCGGGGAACGCCCAGACGTGGACGCCCAAGACCCGGACGTGCGCGTCCTGTTGCAGCTCCAGGGCCACCAGGCACAGATCAGCCTGGATATCGGCAATGGTGGGCTGCACCGTCGCGGCTACCGTGGCAGCGGCGGCCAGGCCCCGCTGCGCGAGAACCTCGCCGCGGCCCTGCTCATGCGCGCCGGCTGGCCGGAACGGGTCGAGGCCGAGCCCGAGGCCCAGTTCCTGGACCCCTTCTGCGGCAGCGGCACGCTCGTGATCGAGGCCGCCCTGATGGCTACCCGGACCGTCCCTGGCCTGCTGCGCGAGGGCTTCCTGGCCCGTGGCTGGTCCGGGCACAATGCCGACCTCTGGGCCGACTGCCTCGCCGAAGCCCGATCTTCGATACGCCCCTGGGAGGGCCCGCCACTGCTGGGCAGCGACCACGACCGGGGTGCGGTGGCGGCGGCACGCAAAGCCGCCAAGTCCGCTGGCGTGAGCGGCTGTACCCGCTTCGACCAGGCCGATGCCCTGACTCTGGCCGCGCCCGCTAACCGCGGCATGCTGGTCAGCAACCCGCCCTATGGGGAGCGCATCGGCAACACGCCGGAACTGATCAAACTCTACAGCCTGCTGGGTGAGCGTCTGCGCAGCGCCTTTGGCGGCTGGCATGTGGCCCTGCTGGTGGCGGACACCACCGACTCGCAGCGCCTGGGCCTGCGCGCCAGCCACAAGCACCGTTTCTACAACGGCACCCTCGCCTGTCACCTGCTGCAGTTCGAGATCCACCAGCGTGAGGAGCCAGCGGCCGCCCCGGCACCGGACTTCGCCAATCGCCTGCAGAAGAACCTGCGCCATCTGACGCGCTGGGCCAAACGCCAGGGGATCACCTGCTACCGCCTCTACGACGCGGACTTGGCCGAATACCCACTGCAGATCGACCGCTACAAGTCCGAGGACGGCACCCTCCACCTGCACGTGCAGGAGTTCGCGGCCCCCGCCAGTGTCGAGCCGGCCCGCGCCGAGGCACGCCTGCGTGGGGCATTGGCCGCCACTCTGGAGGTGACCGGCGTGGAACCCGCCAACCTGCACTACAAGCAACGTCGGTCGCAGAAAGGGCGCGCCCAGTACCAACGCGCCGAGACCACGCAACCCCAGCCCTTCTGGGTTGAGGAGCACGGATGTCGGCTCAAGGTCGAGCTCGACACCTATCTCGACAGCGGGTTGTTTCTGGATCACCGTCCGATCCGTCGACGCCTGCAGCAGGAATGCCGGGGCCTGCGCTTCCTGAACCTGTTCTGCTACACCGCCGCCGTCAGCGTCCACGCTGCCGTGGGAGGTGCCAGCCAAACGGTATCGGTGGATCTTTCCAATACCTATCTCGAGTGGGCTGCGGACAACCTGCATGCGAATGGGTTTTCCGCCCAGGTGCGCGACGGCCGCGGGCGCCGCCGACCGGATGAGCACGCCCTTCTGCGGGCGGATTGCGTTGCCTGGTTGCGCGATGCAGTGGAGGACCCCGCCCTGCGCTTCGATCGGATCTTTCTCGACCCGCCGACCTTTTCCAATTCCAAACGCACCGACGACGAGTTCGACGTGCAGCGTGATCACGTCCAGCTCATTCAGGATGCCGTTCGTCTGCTCACGGAGGGTGGTGTTCTGTATTTCTCCACCAACCGTCGCCGCTTCGAACTGAACGCCGACCCACTGGAAGCACTGGCGATCCGCGAGATCACACGTGAGACCCTGGACGAAGACTTCCGCCGCCCACCACCCCCTCATCGCTGCTGGGTTATCCAACGGCCATAGATGGCCTCGAGAACGCGAACGCCCCCCACAAAAAAGGGCGCCCCATGGGGCGCCCGGAAACATCACAACCACGCAAACAGGATGTTTGCTGGACCCGCTCAGTCGCCGTAACCGTGGTTTTCCACCAAGTAGTCAACGATGTCCTCGCGCTGCTCGTCCGTAAGCCACGTCATGCCATAGTCTTCCATGTCATCCATCACCCAGTGCCAATCGGCACGATTGAGGTTCTGGTTGGTGGCCTGACGAATACCGTGGCAGGCCGAGCAGGTCTGCTCGAACAGTTGCTTGGTTGCCGATACCTCCTCGGCCTTTTCTTCCTGAGCTTGTTGCTCTTCTTCCGAGATGGCATCGCCCCAAACGGGTACGGCCAGGGCCAGCAATGCGACCCCCATCAACGGTGGCAAAACAAAACGCTTCATGCGTACTCCATTTTTCAGTTCAGGGCCCGGGGCAGGTGCCCTGGGCATGGAGGTTGATCACGCCGCCACGGTCACCGGGATGCGGTGCACGACGTTGCCGTCATATCCACGCGGGTTCCACGGCTGAACGATGGGCTGGGTATTACCCTTGTCGTCCACTGCACGCGCCCAGATCTCGTAGTAGCCGCGATTCTCGAAGGACAATTCCTTCTCGAAGTGCACCCAGGCGTACTTGTTGACCGGGTCGCCCTTGAGATCGGCCTTTTCCCAGTTCAGACCGAAGTCGGTGGAGATCCAGACCTCCGCAACCTCGTCCTCGCCCGCCCAGGCATGACCCGTGACCTTGACCGTCTCACCGCGCTCCAGACCGGTATCTTTCTCGGGGCCGGTAATGACGGACTTGATCAGCCACGGACCGCCGACTTTCATGTCTTCTTCCGGCGGACGTTCGCCCGGAGCGACCGGGTATTTCGGCATCCGATAAGAATAGCCCGTCATGCCGCGGCCGTCGTGTTCCTGATCGCGCAGGGTGATGTTCGTCAGCCACTTGTGCGAACAGGACCCATACCAGCCTGGAACGACCAGACGCACCGGGAAACCATGGGCTGCCGGGAGGTCCTCGCCGTTCATCTGATAGGCCACGATGGTGTGCTCTTCCATCGCCTTTTCGATCGGCACGCCACGAGAGAACGGACCGCGATCGCCAAGGATCGGCTCGTAGCCCTCATGGGCGGTGTACACCGCGCTATCCTTGACGCCAGCGCGTTCGAGGAGATCCTTCAGCGGGACACCGGTCCAGCGCGCGTTGCCGATGGCGCCGCGATCCCACGGATTGCCACGCGGCTGCGGGTCAAAATTGGCGCGGCCATTACCACCACACTCGATGGAGAGGACCAGGTCCTTGCTGTCCATGCTCTTCAGATCGTCCAGGCCGACTTCGAGTTCGTCGTGTACCTCACCGTCGATCTTCAATGACCAGCCACTGGCGTCTCGGTCCAGCGCCTGCTGCGGGATCAGGTCGTTGTTACGCACAAAATGGCGGCTTGCCGGTGTGACTTCGTCCACCAGCATGTGCGGCGGTGTCTCCACGTTCAGCGGCCGGTCGTTGTGCACCATCAGGCCGCTTTCCTTGCTGGCATCCGACATCGCGGCCTTCGCCTGATCGTCTTCGACGCCATTGGCTTCGTCGGCCCAGGCCGCCGGAATCAGGCCACGGCCGAACAGGCCGCGCATCGCGGCATCGGTACCGGCACCAAAGCCGAACAGCGTGAGTGCCGCTCCGCCGACGCCCATGCTGCCCATGAAACGACGGCGGGAAACGGCCTCATCAAAAACTTCCAGGGTTTCAGGACTGGCACCAGCGTCTTCCGTTTTTCCACGTAGCCGGTCCCAGAATTGGTTATCGTTCTTCTTAGTCATGAATACTCCTCCGTCGCACGAATCCTTGCAGTTATGATCCCCATGGCCGGTCCTTGTCATGTAGGGATCGCTTGGAGATTTAGACTAAGTTCAGATGTATTTCAAAGTATTTTTTCGGGAATTTTTCTCGGACGTTAGTGGTCGTTAATAACGCCAGTTAAAAATCATATTTTTGCAACAAATTAGGATATAATAATGCGCAACTGGGTCCTCTTTTCTTTGTTTTTTCTGCCCGCCTTTGCCCTTGCTCAGGAAATCGAAATCCGCGACATCGAGGCAGGTGAAGGCGAGGCGATTTCCCAACATGACACCGCCCTCGTCCACTATGTCGGCACCCTGGAAGAAGACGGTTCTCAGTTCGATTCCAGCCGCGACGCCGGCCAGCCGCTGTCGGTCACGCCGGGCACCGGTCAGACCATCCCCGGCTTCGAGCGCGCGATCCTCGGCATGCGCGAAGGCGGCAAACGCGAGGTCACCATCCCTCCGGAACTCGCCTATGGAGAACGCGGAGCGGGTAACATCATTCCGCGCAACGCGACGCTGAAGTTCGAGATCGAGGTGATGGAGATCACGGACCGCGCGCCCTTCACCAACATCGACAATCAGGAACTGGCCACGAAGCTGGATGAAGGCGTCACCCTGGTGGATATTCGTCGTCCGGACGAATGGGCCGAAACCGGTGTAGTGGAAGGCAGCCACCGCATCACGGCCTTCGAGGAAGATGGCAGCCTGAATCCCGATTTCGGGCGGCAGTTCACCGAACTGGTCGGCCAGGATGAAGAGGTGGTCCTGATTTGCCGTGTCGGCAACCGCACAGCCGCCCTGGCGCGCGCCCTGGCCGACGGGCTCGGCTACGAGAACATCTACAACGTGACCGACGGCATCATGGAATGGCTGGAGGACGACCGCATCGTTCAGCACGACTGTCCAGAGACAGCCGAAACGGCCCAATGCTGATGCCCTTAATGCGACAGCTCCTGGCCCTTGCACTGCTAGCCCTGTGGCTTGCCGGGCCAGCAATGGCCGACACCGACAAGACCGCCAGCACCGAACTGCCGGAATCGGTGACGACCCAGCATCAGATCGAGCTGGCCAATGGTGAACGCCTGGACTACTCGGCCACCGCGGGATACATCCCGCTAGGTGACAGTGACCACCCGCAGGCGCGCATCTTCACCACCAGCTACACGGTGGAGGACGACACGCCGCGACCGGTCAGCTTCATGGTCAACGGTGGACCCGGCGCCGCCTCCGCCTACCTCAACGTTGGCGGCCTCGGGCCGCGGGTGCTCGAAACCGACGCGAAGGGCCTGCCGACCACTACGCCTCCGCGACTGGTCGACAACCCGAAGACCTGGCTGGCATTCACGGACCTGGTGTTCATCGACCCGGTGGGCACCGGCTTCAGCCGTGTGATGGAAGGCGAAGCCGACACTTACTTCAGCCGTGACGGCGACCTGGAGGCGATGGAGGAGACTCTGGAACGCTGGCTGGACCGCAACGGCCGCCGCGGAGACCCGGTCTATCTGGCCGGCGAGAGCTATGGCGGTTACCGCGCTGCGGCCCTGCCGGCGCGCCTGATGCGCCAGTCCGGTATCAGCGTCAGCGGTACGGTGCTGATTTCGCCCGCCCTGGACTACGCAATGCTGCAGCCCGGAACAGGGCGTCCGGTCGCCTGGGCGCTCGGCCTACCCTCGATCACCGCCGCGGCCCGAGCCCAGGACCGCCTGGGCGACGACCCGCCGGACCAGGCCGCAGCCGAGTCCTTTGCCCTGGGCCCGTACCTGCAAGGCCTGATGCATCCACGGGAAATCGATGACGAATGGATCGCACAAGTCGCGCGCTTCACCGGCCTGGGGCAGGAACGCCTCAAGGCCACCGGGGGGCGCATCCCGCTGGACATGACCCAGCGCGGCCTTCTGCTCGACGAGGGGCGCCTGGTGAGCCTCTACGACGGCGGCATCGACAACCCCGACCCCGTCCCCACCCGCGTCCGGCCACAGGGATCGGACGCGATCCTAGAAGGCCTGATCGCCCCGCTATCCACCGCCATGCTGGATCACCTGCGCAACACCCTGGAGTGGGAGCACGGGCATCAGTACCGCCTGCTCAGTCGAGAGGTCTTTCGCAGCTGGGACTGGGAAGGCTCCGGCCGCGAAGGACACTTCTCCGCGCTGGATGACCTGGCCACCGCCCTCGCGCTGGACCGAAACTTCCGCATCTTCAGCGTGCACGGCGAGGCGGATCTGATCACACCGTATTTCGCCACCGAGTGGCTGCTCGGCCAGATCGCGCACGCCGCGGGCGAGGACCCGGACGCGCGCATCATTCCGCGCGCCTATCCCGGTGGGCACATGCTCTACATGCGGGCGGATACGAACCAGGCCCTGTTCGACGATGCCGCGGCGTTCTACCGCGGCGAGACGCCCTGATCGGAGAGCCTTTTCAGGCTTCCCGGTCCACGAAGTCGCCTTCAGCGTCGGTATCAAAATCCAGCCGGCGGCTGGTACCCGGCGCCTCGGCTTCTTCCGTGTCCGGCGGCGTCAGACTCAGTCCAGCATCCGAGGCAACATCCGCCAGATCGCGGATCTGATCCAGTGACGGTAGCTCTTCCAGACGCTTCAGACCCAGGTCATCCAGAAAGCCACGCGTAGTGGCATAGAGTGCTGGCCGGCCCGGTACCTCCTTGTGCCCGACCACCCGAACCCACTCGCGCTCTTGCAGCGTGCGCATGATCCCGGAACTGACCGCGACCCCGCGCACGGATTCGATCTCGGCGCGGGTGACCGGCTGGCGATAGGCAATGATGGCGAGGGTCTCGAGCAGGGCGCGTGACAGACGGGACGGGCGTTCCGGCTGGGCCGCCTGAACGGTGGCGGAAAAGCGTGCGCGCACACGGAAACGGTAGCCTCCCGCAGTGCGCACCAGCTCGATGGCACGGTCGCTGTAGCGCTCCTGCAAGTGGCCAATCGCCTGTTCCAGCAGGGCCTGGTCGATCTCGCCCAGTTCCTCGCAGGCGGCCTTCAGATCCCGCGCCGGCACCGGTTCCGCGGCCGCGAACAATACGGCCTCGACCGCCAGTTCGACCGCCCGCAGCGGGTCGTGATCGGAATCGGGTGCCGTCTCCGCCAGGGTCTTCTCGGCCTGATCGTTCATGCCCAATCGCCTCCCTCGTCTTCCACGGGCGTACCGCGGCGGCGTAACTGGATGGGGCTGTACGGCTCGCTCTGGCCCCACTCGACTAGCCCGGCCTTGGTCAGCTCCAACACCGCGAGAAACGATACCACCACCCCCTGACGGCCCTCCGCCGCCATCAGCAACGAGACAAAGTCCGTGAAGCGCTCGGCGTGCAAACTGTCGAGAATGCTGGACATACGCTCACGCACCGACAGCTGCTCGGTGGACACATGATGGTGCGCCATCAGGCTCGCGCGATGCATGACGGCCGCCAGCGCCTCCATCAGTTCGTCCAGCGATGGCGCGGGCGGCGGCGGGCCCTCCAACGCCTCGACACTGGCAACGGCGGCAAACACATCCCGATCCATCCGCGGCAGCGCGTCCAGGCGCTCGGCGGCGGTCTTGAACTGCTCGTACTCCTGCAACTGCCGGATCAACGCCATGCGCGGATCGGCGTCGTCGTCCGCCTCGGCATCACGCGGACGCGGCAGCAACATGCGTGACTTGATCTCGGCCAGCAGGGCGGCCATCACCAGGTACTCCCCCGCCAGCTCCAGGCGCATGGCGCGCATCACCTCGATGTAGGCCATGTACTGGCGCGTGATCTCGGCAATGGGGATCGCCAGGATGTCGAGGTTCTGCCGGCGGATCAGGTACAGCAGCAGATCCAGCGGCCCCTCGAAGGAATCAAGAAAGACCTCCAGCGCATCCGGCGGGATATAGAGATCGGCCGGCAGTTCCGCCACTGGCTCGCCGTGCACGCGATAAAGCACCTCCCCATCCGCCCCGGTTTCGGCGGTGGCGGGGAGGTCGAGATCGTCGCTCGCCTCAGCGTGCGGGTCCATGCCGCTCGTTCATCGCAGGTAGTCCAGCCCCATCACCCGGCGCACCTCTTCCAGGGTCTCACGGGCCTCTTCGCGGGCGGCCTCGGACCCCTCGACGATAATGGAACGCACCAGGGCCGGGTCCTCCGCGTATTCCTTCGCCCGCTGCTGGATGGGCTCCAGCTCCGCCTGCACCTCCTCGATCAGTGGGCGCTTGCAGTCGATGCAGCCGATCCCGGCCGTGGTACAACCGGCGTAGAGTTCTTCCCGCTGACTCTCGCTGGTGTAGACCTTGTGCAACTCCCACACCGGGCATTTGTTCGGATCGCCGGGGTCCGTGCGACGCACCCGTGCCGGATCCGTCGGCATCGTCCGGATCAAGGTCTCCACTTCGGCCGGTTCGGTACGCAGACTGATGGTATTGCCATAGCTTTTGGACATCTTGCGCCCGTCCAGTCCGGGCATCTTCGAGGCCGGGGTCAGCCGCGCCTGCGGCTCCGGCAAGATGATCTTGCCACCGCCCTCGAGATATCCGAACAGCCGCTCGCGATCGCCCAGCGAGATGTTCTGCTGAGAATCCAGCATCGCCCGCGCCACTTCCAGTGCCTCGTCCTCGCCCTGCTCCTGGTACCGCTTGCGCAGATCGCGATAGCGCTTGGCGGCCTTCTTGCCCATCTTGTCCACGGCGGCCTCGGCCTTCTCGGCAAAGCCCGGCTCGCGGCCATAGAGATGGTTGAAACGCCGCGCGATCTCGCGCGTCACCTCCAGATGCGACACCTGATCCTCGCCCACCGGAACCATCCCGGCACGATAGGCGAGCACATCCGCGCTTTGCAGCACCGGATAGCCGAGGAAGCCGTAGGTCGCCAGGTCCTTCTCGCGCAGCTGCTCCTGCTGGTCCTTGTACGTTGGGACCCGTTCCAGCCAACCGAGCGGCGTGATCATCGACAGCAGCAGGTGCAGCTCGGCGTGCTCCGGGACGCGCGACTGCACGAACAGTGTCGCGGAGCCTGGGCTTACGCCTGCTGCCAGCCAGTCGATGACCATCTCGATCACATGCTGCTGCAGGTCACCGGGGTCTTCGTAATGGGTGGTCAGCGCATGCCAGTCGGCCACGAAGAAGAAGCACTCGTAGTTGTGCTGCAACTCGATCCAGTTCTTCAACACACCGTGGTAATGGCCCAGATGCAGGCGCCCGGTGGGACGCATGCCGGAGAGCACACGCTGGTTGCTACCCTGATTACTGCTCACGGAATCAATCCCTTCCTCTTAGAAGCGGGCGCATCCGCGCCCGGTCTATCGTCTCAGAACATACCGCCGGAGAAGGCGAACAACATGGCCAGCAACATCGAAGTGCGGTCCACATCGTTGATGTGCACGCGACCATCCGCCATCGCCAGGTTGCCGTGCCAGTAACCCGCTTCGGCATCCCGTCGCAGCCAGCCGTCCGCGGCCAATGCATGCAGTTGGGCATCCAGGTCAATATCGGGATAGGCCGCATCGAATTCGGCCACCCATTCCAGCCCGAGTCGCAGCTCACTGTCCAGCACCAGCACCTCCAGCGGCCGGGTCGCGAAACCCTGTTGCGTCCCGCGCAGGCCCAGCTCGGCATCCAACGCAAGCTGACGCGAAGGCTCTTCGTTAAGCGAGACCTGTAGCTGGATTCCGGGACGGTGCTCGATCATTCCGCCCAGGGCGTCAATCATCGCCGCGCCAATCAGCGCATTGCGCTGATCGCCCTCGACGCCACGCGCCTCGAGCGCCTCCAGTTCTCCGAGCAATTGCAGCAGGCTGGGCCGATCCCAGCGCAGGATCCCCAGCTGCAGGTCCAGCGCCTCCAGCGTCAGCGCATCCCCTTCGCCATCGTCCACGCGGGCATGGTCCATCTGCAAACGCACACGCGAATCCATGCGGTCATTGCTCGTGTGCTGGAAGGCATCCAGGCGCGGACGCTCCAGCAACAGCCGAACGGCCTCGCCCTCGTTTAACTCGATACGCGAGGCGGCCAGTCCACCTTCGTAATCGGGCAAACGCCCGAAGACGCCATCGTCGTCGGCCTCAAAAACGGTGGCGTAGCGAAGATCACTTGCGCGCCAGAGAAACGCGTCGTCGGACAACTGAAGATCCGGGATATCCAGACTCACCAGGATCTGTTCCCGGGACCAGGCGAACCGGCCCTGTCCCGCAGCCAACTCCAGCCATACCGGCACATCGGTCCCGGTATGCTCGGCCACTTCGGGCACCGTAGTCAGATCCACGCGCAGCTCATCGAAGGCGACGCGGGTGGTCACCCCCCCGCCCAGCCCGGCACGGGAATGCACCTGCAGATCCAATGAGCGCAACAGGTGGCCGATCAACGAATCATCCGGCGCCGCCAGGGTGTCCAGGTCGACAAACGAGTCGCCGCGAGCGCCCAGGAGGCCATGCCGCACAGCGTGTACCAGCGGGATCTCGAGGCGGCCATCCGCGTCCTCCAGGATCAGACGACTGCGGCCACTGGCCCCCAGGTAGCCACGCTCGTACTCGAGCATCTCGTGGCGCAGATGCACCTCGCCCAACTGGGCCTCGTGGGTGGCGTTGACGGTCCCCTCGACCTGGGTGCCGACCACCACCGGCCAGACAGCGGCCACAACCAGCACCACCACGGCCAGAATGATCCATTTACGCACTGCGCCTCCCTGCGGCGATGCCGCACTCCAGGTCCTGCCGATGGCCAATGCACACCCACCGGCCCGTGAGCCTATTCATCCAGAAATCCCACATCGCCCAGGCCATGTCGAATGACCGTGGGTACGTCGTCCGTGAGGTCCAGCACACTGGTGGCCTCCAGCGTACCCGCTCCCCCATCGACGACCAGATCCACCACCTTGCCCAAGCGATCATCGATCTCCCAGGGTTCGCTCAGCGGCAGATCATCACCGGGCAGCTGCAGGGTCGCCGACATTAAAGGCGAGCCCAGTGCGTCCAGCAACGCCGATACGATCGGGCTCGCCGGCACGCGCATTCCAATGGTGCGCCGCTTGGGATGCTGCAACCGGCGCGGCACCTCGCGGGTGGCGGGAAGAATGAAGGTATAAGGCCCGGGCGTGAGGGTCTTCATCAGTCGAAACGCCGTGTTGTCCACCTTGGCGTACACCCCCAGTTCGGAAAGGTCGCGGCACAGGAGCGTCAGGTGGTGGGTCTCGTCCACCTGGCGGATGCGGCGGATGCGATCCGCCCCGGTCTTGTCCCCCGGCAGGCACGCCAGCGCATAGCAGGCATCGGTCGGCAGCGCGATCACCGCCCCTGCCTGCAGACGATCCAACACTTGCTGGATCAGCCTGGGCTGGGGATTGTCGGGGTGGATCGAAAGCATGGTCGCAGCCGGAACGGTTACAGGCCGCGCAGTGTAGCGCATCCACCAGCTCCCCCATAAGCCAGCTCTCCCATAAGGATGGGTCGCCCACGCCGGCGAACGTCCTCGTAACGGGTCACGGGTCAAACTGCGAGCCGTCGAACACCAGAGTTCGACGATGATCGGTTACGATACAGGTCTATCCGAGGAGATCGCCCATGCTCTACATGATTCAGGGCCAGGATGCCCCCGACTCGCTGGACGCGCGCCTCGCTGCGCGGCCCGAACACGTGGCCCGGCTGCAAACCCTGCGCGACGACGGGCGGCTGATCCTTGCGGGCCCTTTCCCCGCCATCGACAGCAATGACCCCGGCCCGGCCGGCTTCACCGGCAGCCTGATCGTTGCGGAATTTCCTTCGCTGGAGGCCGCGCGGGAATGGGCCGATGCCGACCCCTACGTGGCCGCCGGTGTCTACACCGCCGTCGACGTGCGCCCATTCAAGCAGGTCTTCTGATGCGGCCCCGTACTTGGTCCACGACACTCGTAACCCTGGCGGCTGTCGGCCTCCTGGCCGCTTGCGGCCCGGACAATGACACGTCCTCCACAGATGACACCGCCGGGATCGCGACCGACACCCAGGATGCGGACACCGTCGCCACCGTAAACGGCGAGCCCATCACCCGGGCCGACCTGTTCACCTACTCGGGCATGGACGATGACCCCGGTCTGGCGGAAGGCGAGGGCACCCTGGAGGAGCTGATCAGCCTCGAACTACTGCGCCAGGAAGCCGTCGCCCGCGGGCTGGATACCGAAGCCGAGACCCGCCGCATCCTGCGTATGGTGGAAACCAACCTGCTGGCTTCACAGTTGATGGAGCGCATCACCGCCGAGATGGAAATCACCCAGGAAGACCTGGAGGCGGAGTACGAGCGCCAAATGGAGATGATGCGCGGCACCGAATACCGCGCCCGGCACATCCTGCTGGAGGACGAGGAACACGCCCGCGAATTGCTTGTGGAACTGGGCGACGGCGCGGACTTCGCGGCCCTCGCCGAGACGCATTCCATCGATCCGGGTTCGGGATCCCGCGGCGGCGAACTGGGCTGGTTCAGCCCCGAGCAGATGGTCCCCGCATTCAGCGATGCCACCGTAGCCCTGGAACCGGGTGAGACCACCGCCGAACCAGTCGAGAGCCGTTTCGGCTGGCACATCATCCGGCTTGAAGAGACACGGGACACGCAGGTCCCGGAACTGGAAGATGTCCGCGCCGAACTGATCGAGATCCTGGAAAGCCGCGCCATCCAGGAGTACCTCGAAGGCCTGCGGGCCGACGCGGAGATCGAGATCCCGAATCGCCCAGCGAACTAGGCCCCGCGAACTAGGCCCGGCTCACTAAAGGAGCACGGGCTGGCCTCAGCCTCAGTGCCCGTGATGCATACCCCCGTGCCCGGACTCCGGGGCGCCCTCCCTGGCGTCCTCGCCCCGCTGCACGCGGGCATGGATAGTCATGGTCTCGCCATCCGCGAACTCCAGCACCACGGGAATCCAGTCGCCGGCCGTCAACGGCTCATGCAAGCCGATCAACATCAGGTGCAGCCCCCCAGGCTCCAGCACCAGCGTCTCGCCTGCCGGGACATCCAGCCTCTCCACCTGACGCATTCGCATCACGCCGTCGACATGGGCATGTTCATGCAGTTCCACCACCTCCGAGATCGGGCTCTCGGCCGCCACGATGCGGTAATCGCGATCGCCTGCATTACGCAGCTCGAAGTAGCCGCCCGTGCTATCACCCGGCATCAGACGAATCCAGGGCGCAGAGGCCATCTCGAGTCCGTCCCGGCATTCGCACAGCTCCGGCTCCCCGGCCGCGACCGGGCTCATGGAGCCGCCCGCCAGCACGGTTACCGCCACCAGCCCGTGCAACATCATTCGGGATCCCTTCATGGCCTTCATCCTCAGTTAAGCAAACTGTAATATTGGCACAACGAGGGACACCCGAGGGCACAGTGGGTTCCCCTAAAAATGCAGTGGTAGGATAAGCCACCCGGAATGGGGAACCTCTATCTCCGGCCCTGCTCCAAGCCACGGGTCGAGGGCTCACGCAAGCCCGCACTAGCCAACATTGAGACCTCCATGCCGAGCGCCCCACGCCGAGCCATTATCCCCATCCTGATCCTCGCCATCGCTGTAGTGGGATTCATGATCTTGCGCGCCACCGGCCCGGAGGCCCCACCGCCGGAGGCCAGTGAGCGCACCTGGCCGGTGCAGGGCCTGACCGCCGAGCCCGGCACCCACCGCCCGGGGGTCATCCTCAATGGCCGCGTCCGATCCGCCCAGGACGCTCTGCTGCGGGCAGCGGTCGAAGGCGAGATCGAGGCGGTTCCCGCACGCGCCGGGCAGCGCGTGGCCAAGGGCGACGCACTCATCCGTATCGATCCGCGGGAGGCCCAGCTGCTGCTGGATCAGCGCGAAGCAGAACGGCGCGAAATGGAGGGCGCGGTCGAGCGGGAGACCCTGCGCGCGCGCTTCGACCGCGAGGCACTGCAACGCGAACGCGATCTGATGGCGATCGCCGAACGCGGCCTGGAGCGGGCGCGCGATTTGCGTGAACGCAACCTCGGTTCGGAATCGGATGTCGACGCCGCCCGCGAACGCCTGCAGCAGGCCAGCCTCACAGTCGACAGCCGGGAACAGGCCGTGGCCGATGCCCCCATGCGGCAGGCCGAGGCCGAGGCGCGCCTGACCCGAGCCCGGGCTGCGGAGGAACAGGCTCGCATCGACCTGGAACGCACCACGATCCGCGCCCCCTTCGACGCCCGCATTGTCGAGGTCGAGGTGGCGACCGGTGAACGGGCTCGCCCCGGCGACGCCCTGCTTCGACTGTTCGCGGTCGACGACCTGGAGATCCGTGCCAGCCTGCCCGAACACCTGATTGGTCGTATCGAAGAACTGTTACAGAGTGACGCTGCCTTGCCAGCGAAGGCCGAGCGCGGCGGGCACCCGGTCGAGGCCGAGCTCGAACGTCTGGAGGGCGAGACGCGCACCGGCGAGTCCGGAATGCGCGGGGTCTTTACGGTTCGAAGCGGTGGGCGCGGACTGACCCTGAACCGTTTCGTCGAACTGCGCCTGCTGCTGCCCGAGGAACCCGACAGCCTTGCGGTCCCGTTCGAATCACTGTTTGGCCGCGACCGCGTATTCCGCGTAGTCGACGGGCGTCTGGAATCGCTGCAAGTGGAGCGCCTGGGTGACTTTATTGATGACGACGGCAACACCCTGGCCCTGATCCGAAGCCCCGAGATCGAAGCCGGTGACACCCTGATCGCCACCCGCCTGCCCAACGCGGTCGACGGCCTGCGCGTCGAGGTCGAAGAACCGGATTCCGAGCGATGAGCGAGTCCGAGCCTTCCGGTGCCGCCCCCGACAGCGGGCGGCCCATGCCCGGTGGCGGTGCGCAGGACAACGATCGCCCACCGCGGGGCCCGATCCAGCTATTCCTGGATCATCGCCTCGCGGCCAACCTGCTGATCGCGCTGATGTTGCTGGCCGGGGCCTTTGCCCTGACCAAGCTGAACACCCAGTTCTTCCCTAATTTCGAGCTCGACTTCGTGACCGTCGAGGTGCCCTGGACGGGCGCCAGTGCGGAGGATGTCGAACGCGCGATCGTGGATCCGCTGGAGCAGGACCTGCGCACGGTGGATGGCCTGCGCAACATGACCTCCACGTCGGCGCTGGGCATTGGCGTCGTGACCATGGAGTTCGAGGCCGGGACCGACATGACCCTGGCCCTGGAACAGGTCAACGACCGCGTCAACCAGCAGCGCAACCTGCCGGAAGCCGCCGAGACCCCGGTGGTGACCCGGATCATTCGCTACGAACCGGTGGCCCGCATGTTGCTGACGGGCCCCGATGACCCGCAGCAACTGCGCATCCTTGCGCGGCAATTTGAACGCGAACTGCTGGATGCCGGCATCGCGCGCATCGAGTTTACCGGCCTGACCGAAGACGAAATGGCCATCCAGGTGCCCAGCTCCGCGCTCTACCGCCTGGACATGACACTGGCCGACATCGGCGAAGAGATCCGTGCGATGGCACAGGACCTGCCGGCCGGCTCGGTGGGGCGCGACGACACCGCACGCCAGATCCGCAGCCTGGAACAGGCCCGCGACATCGTCGCCTTCGAACGCCTGGTCTTGCGCGGCGACGCCGAGCTAGGCCGACTCACCCTGGGCGATATCGCGGATATCGACCTACGCCATCGCGACGGCCAGGTGCGGGCCCGTGCGAACGGTCAACGCGCCATCGAGATGAGTTTGCTGCGCTCGGAGACCGGCGATTCGCTGGAAGCCGCACAGGTGCTGGAGGAGTGGCTGGAAGAAACCCGGTCGACCCTGCCGCCGGGTGTCGATCTGCAGGTCACCGACGCCTTCTGGGAACTGTTGTCCGAGCGCATCACCCTGCTGCTGAAGAACGGCCTGGGCGGATTGCTCCTGGTGCTCGGCATCCTGTTCCTGTTCCTCAATCGTCATATCGCCCTGCGCGTTGCGCTGGGCATCCCGATCGCCTTTACCGCCGCCTTCGTGGTGCTGTGGGTGGTTGGCGGCTCGATCAACATGATCTCGCTGTTCGGCTTCATCATGTCGTTGGGGATCATCGTCGACAACGCCATTGTGGTTTCCGAGCACGCCTACAGCCTGCACCAGCGCGGACTCTCGGCCAGCCGCGCGGCACGCGACGGGGCGCGGCGTATGGTCGGGCCGGTAATCGCCGCCTCGCTGACCACGGTGGCCGCCTTCCTGCCCCTGATGCTGATCGGGGGCGTTATTGGAAACATCCTGTTCGATATTCCGCTGGTGGTGATCTGCGTAATCGTGGCCACCTTGCTGATCGCCTTCCTGATCCTGCCCGCCCACCTCAAGGGCGTGATGCACCGGCTCAAGCCGCCGCGCCCGGGCAGCCTGCGCGAGCGCTTCGACAGTGGCTTCGAAAACTTCCGCAACGGGCCCTTCCGCCGCGCGGTCACGACTTCGGTCAATCATTCCGGCGCCACCCTTGCACTGGCGGTGGGGGCGCTGATCCTGGCGATTGGGCTGGCCGCCAGCGGGCGCATCGGCTTCACCTTCTTCCCCTCCCCCGAGGGCACCATCGTGAATGCCGGCGTCAACTTTGTCGCCGGCACCCCACCGGAACGGGTCGAGGCCTTTCTGATCCACGCGGAAGAAGCGCTGGCCGAGACCGAAGAGGCGTTTGGAGGCAATCTGGTGCGCGCCTCGGTGACCCGCCTTGGGCGTGGCATCGACCCTGGAGACGGCAACGCTCCACGCGGCGACCAGTTTGGCAACATCCAGGTGGAACTGGTGTCGCCGGAGCAGCGTGAGGTCCGCAACCGCGAGTTCATCCAGGCCTGGGAGGACCGCGTGCGCCAGGCGCCGGGGATCGAGAATTTCAGTATCGACGAGCGCCAAACCGGACCCCCCGGACGCGACCTGGAAGTCCGCCTGACCGGTGACGACCCGCACATCTTGAAGAACGCGGCACTGGAACTGGCAGAGATTTTCGACGATTTCGCCGGGACCTACGCCACCAACGACGACACGCCGTTCGGGCGCGAGCAGCTGGTGTTTCAGGTCAACGCGGAGGGCCGCGCCCTGGGACTGACCACCGAGTCGGTCGGAGCCCAGTTGCGCGACGCTTACGACGGCCATCTGGCTCAGCTCTACCAGGACGGCCTGGAAGAGGTGGAGGTACGCGTTCGCCTACCGGATCACGAACGGCACTCCAGCGAGAGCCTGGAACGCCTGAGCCTTCGCCTGCCCAGTGGCGAATTCGCCCCACTGGGCAGCGTGGTCGACCTGCGTTCGCGCCAGGGCTTCGAGACCCTGCGCCATGCGGACACCCGCCTGGCGATCCAAGTGTCCACCGAGGTCGACCGTAGCGTGAACAACGCCGCGCGCATCCGCGCGGCGCTCGAAGACGGTCCGCTGGATGACCTGGCGGCACGTTACGGTATCGAATATTCCTTCGAGGGTCGCGCGGCGGACCAGGCCGAGACCTTCGCCGACATGCGCACGGGCCTGATCCTGGCACTGGGGCTGATGTACATCACCCTCGCCTGGGTGTTCGCCTCCTGGGGCTGGCCGCTGATCGTGATGGCGATCATCCCCTTCGGCATCCTCGGGGCCCTGCTCGGACACTGGATCATGGGCGTAGAACTGACGATCCTGTCGCTGTTCGGCCTGTTCGGCCTGACCGGAATCGTGGTCAACAACTCCATCATCCTGGTCAGCTTCTACCAGGGCCTGCGCGCGGCCGGTTTGGCGCTGCAGGAGGCGATCGTCGAGGCCGCCTGTCAGCGCCTGCGCGCGGTGATCCTGACATCGGTAACGACCATTGCGGGTTTGACGCCGCTGCTGTTCGAGCGCTCGGTCCAGGCCCAGTTCCTGATCCCGATGGCCATCTCCATCGTCTTCGGCCTGGCCATCGCCACCGTCCTCGTCCTGTTTGTGATCCCGGCCCTGCTACGCCTCTACGAGGGCCTGTTCGACCGCGGCGCTACCACCACCCACCACGTCACCGAATAGCCGGCCTCCGGCCCATTATTTTCACCACGAAGCACACGAAGGCACGAAGAAGGTCAAGAGCGCTCGACAGGAAGACGCGAAGAATGGAAGAGGGACTGGGTTAAAGCGTTGAGGGTATGGCAGGCACCGGGGGCTCGAGTCGCCACCCAAGGCTCACATTCCAATCATCCTTCCGGTCTTCCAGCCTTCCTGTGACGGCCCTTAACCTGGCCCTTCTTCGTGCCTTCGTGTGCTTCGTGGTGAATCAAGCGGGCTTGGCGCGGCGGCGATCGACGAGGTGGACGGGGATGGAGGCGAGTAGCGCGGCGAGGAACAGGAACAGGCAGAACAGGATGGCATTGGCCAGCCCGAGCCAGACCTGCAGCAGCCCGATCCCGGCCAGCCCGAAGATCGCGGCCGCGCGCGCCGACAGGGCCCAGAAACCGAACCAGCGCCCGGCCTCGCGCACCGGCACCATCATCCCGACCAGCGCGCGGCCAGCCGACTGTGCCGAACCCAGGCACAGCCCGGCGACAATCCCCACGCCGAGGAACACCATCTGCGCCTCCACCGGCCGGCCCAGCAGTGCGCTCAGCCACTGCGCGATGGTCGTGGTGCCGAAGATCGCCACGACCGCCAGCGCCCACAGCGCCAGGGTCAGCCGATAGATCCGCACCGGCCCGGCACGGTCCTGCAGAAAGCCGAAACCGATGGCCCCGATAATCGCGGTAACCTGGGTGATCACGAACATCGCAATGCGCACCGGCTCGTCCCACTGGATCACCTGCGAGCCGTAGATGAAGGTGAAGGAGATGATGATGTAGATCCCGGCCATCATGAAGAAGATGGACACATACAACGCGCGCAGCTCGCGGCGCTGCCCCAGCGTGACCAGCGCCTCGCGCACCCGCCGCCAGCCCAGCCCCAGCTGCAGCCGCCGACGCATGTGCCGACGCGTGCCGCGCTCCTTCAGGAACAGGAAGGTCGGGATCGCCGAGATCAGGAAGAACACCGCGGCAAACGGCCCCACCCAGCGAATACGCTCGAAGTTCTCGGCACTGACCTCGCCCAGCAGGCCCAGGGCAAAGGCGGTGGCGATCAGCCCGCCGATATAGCCCATGCCCCAGCCCAGCCCCGAGATCCAGCCGAGCTTCTCCGGCGGCCCGAGGCTGGGCAGGAAGCTGGCGATGAAGGATTCGCCGATCGCGTAGCCGAAGTTGGACGCAATGATCAGCGCCATGCCGAACAGCACCAGCCCCGGCTCGACGAAATACAAAAGCCCCGTCGTCACCACCGTCAGGATCCACGAGGCCATCAGGAAGCGCTTGCGCGAGGCCGTTGCATCCATCACCGCCCCGGCGAACGGGGCCGCGATCACCACCATGGCGTAGCTGATCGCCAGCGCCAGGCTCCACAGCAGGTTGCCCAGGCGATAATCCGGGGCATCCCCGACGATCACCCGGGTAAACAGGTCGCCGAAGATCACCGTGATGATCAGCAACGTATAGGCCTGGTTGGCGAAGTCGAACATCGCCCACCCGAAGATCTCGCGCTTTGGGGCCGGCGCGGTCTCGGGGTAGCGCCGAATTAGCGGCATACAGGGTTCCCGATAGGCATATCGGCCGCCATGCTAACGCACCTCAGCGTTCGCGGATCACCAGCGCCTCACCGTCCGCCACAACCGCGAAATGCTCGAGGAAACTCTGGCCCAGACGCGACCGGGGCAATTCCGCATCCGGAAGGATGATCGCGCTGACCCCTGAGCGCCGCAGGACGCCCACTTGCAGGGACTCAATCCCGACCCGCTGCCCATGCACCATCCCCTGCGCTCGCTGAATCCGCACCGAGCGTCCATCGGTGCCGTCCAGACCTGCACGCTCGGCATCCGAGGCACGCAGCAGGACCGAATCCGCCTCGGGATCCACAACGAGCGTAATGGCGGTGCCGTTGATACCCGCCGTCAGCGCGTGATCGCCCCGGGAATCCCGGTGCACCCGAACCTCGGCACCGCCCTGTGCCGGATCCACCGACCGCATAGAACCCGACCGTTCGACCCGCAGCTCCTGTCGCTTGCCGCGATACTCCACCAGCGCCGCCCCGGGACTTGTGCGCAGAATTCGCAAGCCACCGGGCCCCGTCTCTCCAGCGGACACGACGGCCCGCTCGTCGCCGACCGATACCACGGCGCGATCCCCGAACACCGCATGTAACCGGAGTTCGTCCGCAGCAGCACCGAGCGGCAGCCAGAAAACGAGGACTCCGACGAACCCGATCCGCCGAAGAGTCGCGGCGACCACTGAAGCCGGTGAATGCGATAAACAAGCCATGGGTTGTTTATACCGGGTTCGGCTGAACGAAACCCAAACGCCCGTGACAGGCGCTTTTCTCTGCGCCTGCTACCATCGGGTCATTCTCATCCGCGTGGAGCTGCCGTGTCCCGCCAACCGTCCGCCGATTCGTCCAATCCCGCCCCAACCACCCATGTCGCGTTGCGTCACGCCTTCACCGTCACCGTGCTGGTGATCGGGCTCTGGCTGCTGCATATGTACCTGCGGGTCCTGCCCGAAGCCGTCATCGTCCTGCTGTGGATCGGTGCGACCCTGCTGATCGCGCTCGGTGGCTTTCGTCGTCACCGGATTCGCCGTGCGGCCTTCCTGCGCGGCTACCTGGAGCCCACCAGCAACTGGCCCCGGCGCCTGCGCGGCGGCCCCCTGATGGCCCTGCGCCACCTGATCACCGGCGCCATTCTGGGCGGACTGCTGTTGATCGCCCTGGCCCGCATTCCGGTCCAGGAGGCCTGGGCCGCATTGCTCCTCGGCGGCTTTGTACTGGTGACCGTTGAGGCGCTGTTCACCCGCAATCTGCGTGGCCATGCCCACCCACAGTTCGCCCCGGAACTGGCCCGCCGCGGCGCCCTGCTGGTCACCGCCACGCTGCTGGTCATCGCCCTGCTGATCCTGGCCCTGCAGGCGCGCTACCCGGACCTGACCGGGGCGACTCTAGAACAATCCGTGTGGTTCCTGGTCCAGCACGAGGCGGCACGCAGTCACCTGCTGGAGGCCGGCCTGCAACTGGCGGCGGCCCAGGACGCCCTGCGCCTATGGCTGGGCCAGCAATGGTTCCCCCAGGGGGTCGAGTCCCTGCCCGCCCTGCTCGGCTGGCTGCTGGTGCTCGCGGAGCAGGCCTTCCTGGCCATCGGCTTCCTGCTGCTCACCAACGGGCTCCTGCCCCTGCGCCGCGTGGACGATACCCTGGGCGATTCACGTAACGCCCCGGTGATCGAGTAGCGCCGCCGGCCGCGCGATGGTCCAGCCCAACACCTCCGCCCCCACTACCGCGCCCCAGCGGCGCGCAGGCGCCTATGCGCGCTGGGGGTGGCTGATCCTCACCCTGCTCGCGAGCGTGCTGCTGCTGTGGCTCGTTACCGAATACGAGCCCCGAAGCTGGGCGCCTGCCGAATCGCTGACCCTGCAATTGGGCGAGCAGCGCTACCAGCTCGACCGCGAGCGGCTGACCCGACTGGAACGCTTCTCCCTGGAATGGCTGGAGGCCGGTGATGCCGAAGCTCGGGACCACTGGCAGGCGCGTGTGGACCATGAACTGGACGGTCTGTTCGAAGAACTGCGCGCGCGCATCCCCGAGGTCGCCGATTATTACTTCTCGCTGGAGGCCGAGTACCACCGCCTGTGGCTGCGCGGGACCCAGTGGCTGGGTCAGACGGACCCGGAGGCACCGGCCCGGGTGTTGCGGGAGCAACTCCTGCCCGCAAGCCTGTGGGACCAGCCGTTGCAGGAGCTGGCCAGCGCGATCGAATGGGGCCTGGACGAGCAGCAGCGCCAGATCCGCGACGCCTGGCGCCTGGAACTGACCGACCGCCTCGCGGATGCCCGCATCCCCGATCCTCCCCCACGAGCCGGACAACCCGTCACGGACGAGATCGAACGCGGTCACACCCTGCACGCCGCACTGGATATCGATCTGGAACGCTTCGACCGCCGCACCGGGCTGGCCGCAACCGCCGCGGCCGGCACGGGCCTGGCCACCCCGCTGATCGCACGGGCGGTGCAAGCCCGGCTGGCCACCCGGGCCACACAGGCAGGGCTTGCGCGCAGCCTCGGGCGGGCCGGCCGCGCCGGGGCGGCCGGCTTCGGGATCTGCGCCTGGAGCGGGCCGTTCTCCCTGGGCTGTGGCATCGCCGCCGCGGGGGTCACCATCGTCGCCACCGACTGGGCCCTGCTGCGGCTGGACGAGAGCCGTCACCGCGACGACCTGGAGACCGCCTTGCACGAGGCCTTGGACGCCCTGCACGCCGAGACCCGAAAGTCCTGGCAGCAAGCCATCGAAGACCGCGTGGAGGCACGCCACACGGCCAGCCGCGAGTCCATCCGCAACACCTTCCAGCCCTGGCAAATGGAACTGGAACCATGAGCCCCAACCCCGGTTCGCCTGCGGCGTCTCGGCACCGAGCGGGGGCTGCGTTACACTCCGACCACCGATTTGACGCGCGCCCCGAACCGCCATGAAGACAACCCCCACTCGCCACAAGACCGTCCCCGTCCGCGTCGGCCATGTCACCGTCGGCGGCGACCATCCGGTCGTGGTGCAATCGATGACCAATACCGACACCGCTGATGCCCTGCGTACCGCGGTGCAGGTCGCGGAACTGGCCCGCGCCGGTTCCGAGGTCGTACGCATTACCGTCAACTCCGAAGACGCCGCCAAGGCGGTGCCGGAGATCCGCGAGCGCCTGGAAGCCATGGGCCTCGAGGTACCCCTGGTGGGCGACTTCCACTTCAACGGCCACAAGCTGCTGACCAAGTACCCGGAGTGCGCCGAGGCGCTGGCCAAGCTGCGCATTAATCCGGGCAACGTCGGGCGTGGCTCGAAGCGCGACAGCCAGTACGCGGCGATGATCGAGACCGCCTGCCGCTTCGACAAGCCGGTGCGTATCGGCGTGAACTGGGGCAGCCTGGACCAGGCCCTGCTCGCGCGCATGATGGACGAGAACAGCCAGCGCGCCGAGCCGTTGGAGCCGGAAGTAATCATGCAGGAGGCGCTGATCACCTCGGCGCTGGAGAGCGCCGCCGAGGCCGAACGCATCGGCCTGCCCCACCACCGCATCATCCTGTCCGCCAAAGTCAGTGGCGTGCAGCCACTGATTAGCGTCTACCAGGATCTGGCCACGCGCTGCGACTACCCGCTGCACCTCGGGCTGACCGAGGCCGGCATGGGCGCGAAGGGCATCGTCGCCTCCACCGCCGCGCTGGCCGTACTGCTGCAGCAGGGCATCGGCGACACCATCCGCATCTCGCTCACGCCGGAGCCCGGCGGCGACCGCACCCAGGAGGTCCTGGTCGCCCAAGAGATCCTGCAGAGCATGGGGCTGCGCAGCTTCCTGCCGTCAGTCGTTGCATGCCCTGGCTGCGGGCGCACCTCCAGCGAGTACTTCCAGCATTTGGCGCAGGACATCCAGACCTACATCCGTCATCAGATGCCGAGCTGGAAGCAGCAGTATCCGGGGGTGGAAGAGATGACCGTCGCGGTGATGGGCTGCGTGGTCAACGGGCCCGGCGAGAGCAAGCACGCCAACATCGGCATCTCCCTGCCCGGCACCGGCGAGCAGCCGGTGGCCCCGGTCTACGAAGACGGCGAGAAGACCGTAACCCTCAAGGGCGACCACATCGCCGAGGAATTCCAGGCCCGCGTCGAGGCCTACATCGAACGCCGCTACGGCTAGAAAAACTCACACTCACCACGAAGCCCACGATGGCACGAACAAAGGCGTTTGCACCACAGAGGACACAGAGAACACGGAGACAGGTCGATGGGGGTAAAGCGTTGCTCTCTGCTCAGCGGCATTCAGCCGCATCGAAACCTTCTTTAGATTGCTCTGTTTTCTCCGTGCCCTCTGTGGTGCAAACGCCCTTGACCTTGACCTTCTTCGTGTTTTCGTGGGCTTCGTGTTGAAAAACCACCCCGCGCCCGGAGGCCGACGCCGATCTCGGCACCCTTCACCCCGCCGAGACGCCGTTCAACGATTGCGTCGATGCACCAGGATCATTTCCACACCCCGGCGCTTGAACGCGGGCAGCGACTCGAGAATCCCGTGGACGTCAGCATTCGGCAGGCGTTCGCAGATCCGCGCCAGCGCGTAGTTACTCAACCCTCGCGCCAGGCGGTCGACGTCCTCTGCCGGCAGCTGCCGCACCACATGGGCCTGGGAATCCTCCGTGAGCCGCATCAGGCGCAGCCGCGCAGTGCCGGGCTCGCCCCCCTGCAGCGCACGGCTTACGACCTCCAGCGCCGCATCCGGACGCTCATCACACCAGAGGATGGGGGCCACCGCGCCCGCATCCATCCCGGGAAAATGGTTGTTGTTCAGGTTTTCTGCGTAGATCGGGTTCATCGCGTTTCTCCTCGCCAATGAGCTGGCGTCAAAAATGACGCGCAGCAACAACACGGCCGCACTCAACATGCGGAACAGAAACGTGAAGGACGGTGGCGGGAATGAAACGGTTGAACGGTGGCGAGGGATACAGGTACGTACCCACTTGCGTGCCATCGGGGATGTCGCGGCGCGCAAGAGGCAGTGAAAGGCGGGTGGCTAGATGACCCGAGTCCCCGGTGCTTCATGACGCGACAGGCGACAAAACCGCTTCAGGCCATCACCGGCCTTCACGTGTTTAGATCGACTACTGTCACTTTCCATTGATGCAATGGCCTCTGATGCTTCGGAAGTGCCCCCGGTGCAAACCGAGAACACTCAAAATTATAACTGCGGCTGCCTTTACCTGAAACCCCTCGTGCGTCGAAATTTCAGAAAAACCACACATGTCCGGCGTGCCACGGGAAAACACGGACCAACATTTGCCTGGCAGCCATGCGTCGGCTATACCGAACGATGGCCCGAGCAGACGGCTTTACGCCTCTTCCTGATGCTACAGAAAAGCCGTTTCGTTGAAGGAACGCAGCTTGCGGCTGTGGATCTCCTCGATGGGCATTTCGCGCAGCAACTCCATCGCGCGAATCCCGATCTGCAGGTGGCGGGACACCTGTGTTCGGTAAAAGCTCGACGCCATACCCGGCAGTTTCAGTTCACCGTGGAGCGGCTTGTCGGAGACGCACAGCAGCGTTCCGTAGGGCACACGAAACCTAAAGCCGTTGGCCGCGATGGTGGCGCTTTCCATATCCAGAGCGATGGCGCGGGACTGGCTGAGTCGCCTCACCGGGCCGGACTGCTCCCGCAACTCCCAGTTCCGGTTGTCGATGCTGGCGACCGTGCCGGTGCGCATGATCCGCTTGAGGTCATAGCCTTCGAGTTGCGTGATCTCCGCCACGGCATCCTGCAGCGCAATCTGAATCTCGGCCAGCGCCGGGATCGGGACCCATACGGGCAGATCAGCATCCAGCACGTGGTCCTCGCGCACATAGGCATGGGCGAGTACGAAATCCCCCAGTGCCTGGGAGCTGCGCAGCCCGGCGCAATGGCCGACCATCAGCCAGGCACGCGGACGCAGGACGGCGATGTGGTCGGTGGCGGTCTTCGCATTCGATGGCCCCACGCCGATATTGACCAGCGTGACTCCCGCGCAACCCGGTCGCTGCAGATGGAAGGCCGGCATCTGCGGCGAACGGGTCCGAGCGGGGATCGGCGCGTCGGGGTCGGTGATTACGACGTCCCCCGGCGCCACCAGCGCACTGTAGCCGTTGTCGGGATCGCGCAGCTGTGCGCGGGCGAAGGCCTCGAACTCGTCCATGTAGAACTGGTAATTGGTGAACAGGACGTGGTTCTGGAAATGCTCGGGCGCAGTGCCCGTGTAATGCGCAATCCGCGCCAGCGAGTAATCCACCCGCTGCGCGCTGAACAGGGCCAGCGGCAGGGAGCCGTCCTCGCGCGCCACGGCATCGCCGTTGGCCGCTTCGTCATTCATGGTGGCCAGATCCGGCACATCGAAATTGTCGCGCAGCGAGCGCTCCTGCCCGTCATGCTCCGGCGGCTTCACCCCACCCCTGCCGGCCATGGCAAACTGCAGGGGTATCGGCGTGGTGGAGGGACCCACGCTGACCGGGACACCATGGTTCTGCATCAGCAACGTGATCTGCTGATACAGGTAATCTCTGAAAAGATCCGGGCGGGTCACCGTGGTTGTGTAGGTACCCGGTTCCGTCACGTGACCGAAGCTCAGGCGCGCATCGATTGGATCAAAGCGCGCGGTGGAAAAACGGATTTCCGGATAGCAAGCCCTGAAACGGGCAGCCGGCGGCTCACCTCTGGAAACACCTTGAAATGCTTCGACAAGAAATTGTGTTGCGTCCGTGTAGAGCTCTTCGAGACAGGCGACCGCCTGGTCGGCATCCGTAAAAGAGCGAAACTCGGGCACCGCAGGGGTCCGAATTGGAGGCAATCTGTTCGGCGTCATCCGGATTCTCCTTTCTGTTTGGCCAGTGCCTCGGTGCCTGAATCGCATCAGCTCGGTAACAAGCATGCTTACGTGTCCAGCGCCTCGACCTCCGGTTCGTTACGGCAGTAGACATATGCCACGCCGCTCAGACGGCGATTGAGTTGCTGGAAATCGTCGAGGATCTCCCAGACCGGGTACGGCAGACCGATCTGCGTGCGCTTCGCATGGATCAGCCAGCTACTGTTCTCCTGCTTGCGTTCCAGGATCTTTCGCCCCAACTCGGGGCGTTCGCGCATCAGCATCCGGGCGACTGTATTCATCTGCTGCGAGAGTCGCGTCGCGGCCTCGGACAACACCGGGCGTGCGGCCGCTAGCGCATCGGGATGCGCCTGCAACAGCCGCTCGACATCCTCGTGCAGGTTCGTTCCCAGCGTGCGCACGATGACCGGCAGTTCGCGCATAAAGTCGTCTAGGGTCTCCTTCAGGATCTGATCGTTTGTGTCCAGCGCGTCGTCCGGAATCCCGTCCAGAAACTCCACCAGTTCGTCACGAACCTCCAGGATCTGCCAGCGCCGGTGATCCATCTCCGTCTTCAGCCCGGCAGGGAGCTGCCCCTCGGCAAGGGCGAGCATGGCCCGTTCGCGAATCAGGTGCAGTTGGTCAAACATCTTCAATGTCTCCCGCAGCACGGCGTTGAGCGCCAGCACCGGATTCTGCAGGAGCAGCGGATCGAGGCTTGTGGGTCCGGAAGGCTCGGTCATCGACGGCTCGGGGACCAGGATACGAACCCAGCGCCCCAGAACGGCGGCGAACAGGATCGCCGCGCAGGCAACCAGGTTGAACAACGTATGCCCCCAGGCCGCCTGCTGCGGCAGTGTACCGGGCAGCATTTCCAGCGATGTCAGTGGCACGTGCAGCAACACGGCGGTCAGGACCACCGCCAGCGGGCCCTTAACCAGCAAACCCGCCAGACCGAGCCTGCGTCCCTGACGATCGTTCCAGCCGGCGACCAGTACCGTCAGCACCAGGCCGATATTCGCGCCCAGTACCCACAACAACAGCATGGTCAGATCCACCTGGCCGCTGGCAACCAGGGCGAGCGCGAGCGCGATCGACGCCGTGGCACTCTGCATCATCAGTGTCAGCAACGCGGCGCCAATCAGAAACAGCAGCGGCAGCTGCCCCAGCGCAGCAAACAGATTCACAACGGCAGGATCACTGCCGAGCGCGCGCGCGGCATCCCCCAGCAGCCCCATCCCCAGCAGCATGAAACCGAAGGCCAGCAGCGCCTGCCCGACACCTCGCGGCCGCGGCGCCTCGACATACAGGAACAGGACCGCACCCAGAGCAATGAACAGGCCGGCAAACGCCTGCAGATCGAAGGACAGCACCTGAATCAGGGCCGTCGTGCCCAGTTGCGCCCCCAGCAGGACTGCCAGGACATTCTCCCAGGCGACATTTCCGCGGCGGGTCATCTGCACCGAGAGCAGTGCCGCAGCCGTGGACGACGGCATCACCACCCCACTAGCGACGCCACCAACCCATGCGCGGGGACGGGTGCGGGTAAAACCCTGCAGCCAGTCGATCAGGTCGCCCCCCATCATCCTTGCAAAGCCTTTTCGCAGAAAGCGCAGGCCAAACAGGATCAGCAGGACGCCTGCCACCAGATTGATCATTTCCATCACGGCACCTGCTCAACGGTTCAGACTCGGTTCGTGCCCTTTCAGGCATCGAAAGTGGTTGCCCGGCGCATCCGACAACAGGCCGATCACCCACGCAAACGGCTGGCGCCCAACCGACCCATGATCGAGCGGCCGGAAACCTGACGCGACCTGACTGCAGGTTATGGAATCGGCGTTGGCGAGCACAGGGCCTGTTCAGATTCAGGCCCGGAAAAAGAAACGGGCCGTACCCCGGGGCTGAGTTCCGGGAGACGGCCCGCAGGTCAAGGAAACCCGGTTTCCTTGACGTCCGGTTGGACGACCTCTCAGAAGTTCAGCGTGTATCCGGCAACCAGAAGGTCCTGCGCATCACTCTCATCGCGCGATGCGTAGGTCAGGGAGAGCGTACCAAAATCAAACGTATACGCCGCACCCAGTTCCCAGAAGGTCGCGCTGTCGTCGTCGGCCGGATCGTCATAGCCGACTCCGCCAAAGAGCTCGGTACGCGGGGCAACTTCATACTCGGCACCCAGGAACCACACGCGGCTGCCTTCGGCATCGCGATCGTCGGCGTGCAGCACATAGCTGACTTCGGCGAAGACCGGACCCCAATCGGCCCCGATAAACATCTCGCCCTCGTCTGCATCATCCAGGCGGGAGAAGTGGAAGTACTCGTACCCGAATTCTATCCCGACCGGCCCGGCGTCGAAGGCATAGCCGATGAACGGGACCACCTCGATGCCGTTTCCGCTCCCCAGCGTGGAGGCCTCCACACCGGTAAACACGCCACTCTCAAGGTCGAACTCGAAGCCGCCCTGCAACACCGGGTCGTTGTCGGACTTGGATTCCCCATTGTCGATGTAATCGGTGAACAAACCGATGTGGAAATCGGCCTCGGCCGCCTGAGCCGCCGGGAAGCCAAGGGCGAACACACCCGCCACGGCGGTGGCCAGGAGGCTGCGCGGGAATTTGCGATCAGTCATGTCAGTTCCTTTTCTATCAAGATTGGTTTACAGCGGTGTTGCCGGGGCCGCCCCCGACAACACGATCAAGATTTTCCGTTCAACCCGCCGTCGGCATGTGCGCGCTCAGCAGCCAGGCGGCCATCCCGAAGTACACGGCCAGGCCGGTGAAATCCTTGATGGTGGTGATGAACGGGTCGGCACCGGGCGCGTGATCCACGCCGATCTTCAGCAACAACCACGGCAGCAGGAAACCAAGGAGGGAGGCCGTGAAGACGGAGAAGAACAGCGCAACACCGACCACGATGCCCAGCTGCGGGATGTCGTTCGGCGCACCCTGCCAGAAGTAGGCAATCGTCCCGGCAAGCAAGGCAATAATGACCGCCATGGCCAGACCCACGGCCGCCTCACGCACCATGTGGCCGCGGAAGAAGCGGTTCAGGTTGATATGCCCCAGCGCAAGCCCGCGGGCAAAGATCGTGGTCGACTGCGTGCCGACGTTACCGCCCATATCCATCACCAGCGGGATAAAGATGGCCAGCGCCACGACCGCGGCCAAGGTGTCTTCAAAGAAGTCGATCACGCCACCCACGGCCAGACCACCGGCCAGGGTCACCATCAGGAAGGCCAGGCGCACCTTGACCGGATAGCCAATCCCCCCGGAGGTCAGCTTTTCGGAGCGAACGACATCCTTGTGATGCAGCAGATCCCCAATACCCGCCTTCTTGTAGAAGTCTTCCGAGGTGTCTTCCTCAAGCACGTCCATCGCATCATCGATGCGCAACACGCCCACCAGCAGGCCGTCCCCATCCACCACGGGTAGCCAGGGCAGGTCTGTGCGCTGCAGCAGCCGGGCGGCCTCCACCTTGTCGCTGTCAGGCTTGGTATAGAAGTCTCCCATCTCAAGGAGTTCACCTACTCGCTGTTCCGGCTTGGCACGGAATAGCCGGCCCAGGCGCACCAGCCCCTTGTAGTGGTGGTCACGATCTGTGATCAGCAGCGCCGCCCCGACATCCTCGGGCATCTTGGAGTTGTCGCGCAGCCGTGCGGTAACCTCGCCAACGGTCTCCTCCGGGGTCACCCAGAACACCGGGCGGCGCATGAAACGGGCCACGGTGTCCTCGTCCTGACGCCACAGGGTGCGGACCTGGTCACGCTTGGCGCCCGGGAGGGCGTTCAGGAAATCCTCGGAGCGCCCTTTGCCCACGAGATTCAGGGCACGCGCCAGGGTGTAGGCCGGCAGACGCTGGACCAGCTCACGCGCTGCGGGGGCCGGCATCTGCTCGAGCAGGATGGCCTGCTCTTCGTCGTCCATGGCCAGGAAGATGGCGCGACGCTCATTGAAGTCCACGCCTTCCAGCACGGTCCAGCGCGCGGCCGGTTCCAGTTCGGCGAGACGTTCGGCCGTGATGGCCGGGGCTGGGTGGATCAGCTCAGAACGGGCGCGTTCCAGCTCACCCGCGTCAATCATTTTCTGGATGATGTCGTTCATCAGTAATGCTCCTCGTACGTGTAAGAGTCATACAAAGCACGCAGGGCATTACAAAAAGAAAAAAGAATCCCGTGACCGCTGGCGGCGGTCTTTTACAAAACCCCCGTCAGCAAGACGAACACACTTTTACTTTTTCCACTGCCCTGCAGTGTTACTTCGGGCCTAGACCCGGGGTCGTCGTCTTCAGGTGCTGGCATGGCAGCCTCCTGTTGGTTGGCTGGTTAAGAGAAAACGGACACGCGCACAGCAATACGCACCCCGCTCCACCGGAGACACGCAGAGCGTTCCCCGATTCGGGCAGAGGCGGAATATTATCGAACGGCATGAAACCGAGCGCGGCGCACAAGGGCTGGCGCAGCACGGAGTTAAGGCTGGGGAGGCGCCCGTCGTAACGGACAGTAGGGGAAAGGACTTGTCACCCCCGGAATCACGCATATCGCTGACACCGGGGATACACCACCGAATTACCGGATGGCGGGACCCCGCTGGCAACGATATGCACGCTCGCACTGACCACCGGCCCTACGCTCATGCATCCATCGACAACAGTCCATTGACATACCTCTGCTACTAAGATGGTCGAAATTGTAACTTCGCATATTCAATGGCGCAACCCTGAAAAGTAAAATTTTACCCGTCACTTTTATCCAAACCTTTGTATCAGCGCCTTCAGCTCGGCGGCCTGAGCCTGCATGCGGGCGCTGGCATCGCGCGCATGCTCCGAAACCGCACCGGTCTCGCTGGCCACGTCGCGGATCGAGGTCACGTTGCGATTAATCTCCTCGGAGACCGCGCTTTGTTCCTCGACGGCCGTGGCGATCTGGGTATTCATCTCGGTGATCTGGGCAACGACCTCGCGGATCGTCGCCAGCGATTCGCCTGCCGCCTGCGCCTTTTCCACCCCGTCGGCGGCCTGCTCCTGACTGGCCCGCATCGCGGACATTGCCTCGCGGGCGCCACTTTGCAGGGTCTCGATCATTTTGCGGATGGTCACAGTGGACTCGTCGGTGCGCTGCGACAACGAACGCACCTCGTCCGCCACGACCGCAAAGCCGCGGCCGTGCTCGCCGGCGCGCGCGGCCTCGATCGCGGCGTTGAGCGCCAGCAGATTGGTCTGCTCGGCGATCTCGCGGATCACGCTCAGAATCTTGTCGATTTCCTCGGTGCTGGCCTCCAGCTTGCCCAGCTTCTCGGCTGTCGCCTCCACCTCGGCCGCCATGCGGTTGATCACGGATACCGTATCGTTCACGACGTCCTGCCCGGCGCCGGTCTCCTTCTCGGCGTTGTTGGCAGCCTCGGCGGCGCGGGCGGAGTTGCTCGCCATCTCATGGATGGTCGAGGTCATCTCGTTCATCGCGGTGGCGACCTGGTCGATCTCGTTTTGCTGGCGCTCCACGCCAGAGGCGGTCTGGTCCACGCTGCTGGTCATGGATTGGGCATCATCGTTCACCTCGTCGGCCTTGTCCGCGACCCGGCCCAACACGGTGCGCAGCTTCGCCTCGCCGAACTGCTGCACCAGTTCCAGCGAGGCGCTGTCGTCGCGGCGTCCGGTGTAGATCGACTCCATCACCGGGTTGTCGAACTGCTCCCGGGCCCGATTAACCGCCTGGCGGATTCCGGAAGTGAATGCCAGCGACGCGATGCCGCCCGCGGCAAAAATCAATACCAGCAGGCCCGCCTGCACGAGTGGCGAGGACACCAGAAACACCGCCGCAAGCGCCAGCAGGAAGCCGACAATCCAGGTCCCGGCGAGGCGCCAGGTAAGGCCGTGGTACCAGCGCCGGGCGAAGCTCCGACCCCGCAGGATCGCGGCATACACCTTCTCCGCTCGGGCGACATGCTCGCGCTCGGGGATCGCGCGCACCGACTCGTAGCCGGTCTTGCGGCCGTGCTCGTAGGCGGGGGTCACGAAGGCGTCCACCCAGTAATGGTCGCCGTCCTTGCGGCGGTTCTTGACGATGCCCATCCAGGCCCGGTCGGCCTTCAGGGTCTCCCACATATTCGCGTAGGCAGCCTCGGGCATATCCGGGTGGCGGACGATGTTATGAGCTGAGCCCTCCAACTCCGACCACTCGAAGCCACTGACATCCACGAAGTCATCATTGGCAAAACGGATACGCCCCTTCTCGTCGGTGGCAGAGATCAGGTCGCCGTGCTGATCAATCGAGTATTCCGTCTGGGTAACGGGCAGGTTCTTGCGCATGTCGCACGTCCTTTAGATTTAGCTGCGGGCGCGAGACCCGCGAAATCCGCCATACGCCGTGATCAACCTTCACAAAGGCGCGGATTTTGATCGCCCATATGCGTCTGTTTATCAGTATCGGCCGCCCCGCGAAGGACTTGAGCCAAAAGCCCGGCTCAAGGATCCCTCAGGGGTCAACGGGACGCGCGGCCGCCGCCAGCACGCGACGAAAATCCTCGAAGGCGGCCGGGGTCAGATCCAGCTCGCGCGCACGCCGGTCGGCATAGACCATGCCCAGCACGCGGTCGCCGTCGCACAGCCGAGCCACCAGACAGTCCACCCCGCCGGTCAGGCGGCGGACGGCAGCGGGCATCTCGTCATGGATGCGCTGGCGATCCCACCACTGGGCGGCGTCCTCCTCCAGGACCCGACCCAGCGGTCCGAGCGCGGACCGGTTGATCACAAAGTGGCTGAACTCCGGTTCGTGCAGGGTCCCGACCAGGTGCTCGGCGCGTAGACTCTCCCCATCGCGGGACAGACGGGCGAACACCACCCGGTTCAACCCCACGCCGAACTGCATCACCCGCAGCATTCTGCGGATTCGGGCCTCGCGATTCGTCTCCTGCTCGAGCGCGCGAAGTCCGGTCTCCAGCAGGTCTGCACGTGGCATCAGGGCCAGGCGCGGGCGATAGCGCTCGCTCAGCCAGACGCGACCGGGGATCTGCGGGTCCAGCGGCGCCCGCTGATAAACGGCGACATCCACGTTAAAACGCTCGATGATCGCGCCCACCCGGTCCGCGGCCTCCTTGTCCGTCAGCCCCATCAGACCGGCCAGCAGCCCAAGGTCCCGATCGCCGCGTCCGGTGTCCATGCCGCGGAAGACCTGCCAGGCCACGGCACTCGCGACCATGACCTCATAGGCCCGGTGATGGGCCGCGTTGACCGCGCGCAGCGTGCCCTGAACCAGTTCCGGCAGCGCCATCTGCTCCGCCATGGCGCGCGACAGGTCGTCCGTCGCATACCCCAGCGCGGCGTAGCTGGCCTCGTCCGGCAGGGCACTGAGCTCCAGCATCTCGAGCAGCCGATCCAGGCGCGGCTCGCCCTCGGACAGCAACGCCAGAAGGCCTAGCTGGTTCAGCAGGGCCGCCAGGGCCACCTCGCCCGGCTCGGTGTCGTGGCGCTTGTGCGCAATCTCGCCTGCGATCATTGCTGCCAGCCGCGACTGCGCCGCCAGCTCGCGATAGGCCTGGGGTCTCGTGACCACATCCTCGACGCGCGGGGCCTCGGCCGCCTCCCGGTGCACGTTCTCCAGGCCCAGCATGGAAATCGCGTCGCCCACCGAGTGCACTTCCTGGCGCAGACCGCGACGCGAGGCGTTGGCCCGGCGCACCAGGCGCAGGCTCAGGCCGGGATCGCGCTCGGCGTAGCGCGCCAGTTCGCGCAGGGAACGATTCACCAGGGCATCCGGGTCCGCAAACACCGCATCGCTGGCTTCCAGAATCGGCCATTCCAGCGCCGCCAGGCGCGCGGCCTCTTCCATGTAGGGCGCGTCCTTGTCCAGGGACATGCTGTACCTCGCGCAGGGGAGTCGTTATCGTAAAGCCCGTCAACTATAGCAATGCATGCGGACGGATGGCCTGTCCGACATGGCGCTTAAGCAACGTGGGGTCAGGGTCCGTGAAGTATTTGCTTGGTATCGTCATCGTTTTTTCATCGGTCTTCGGTGGATACTACTTTCATGGCGGCGACCTCCGGGTCATGTGGCAGCCCTACGAGTACTGGATCATCGGGGGCGCGGCGCTCGGGGCATTCCTGATCGCCAACCCGCCCCGAGTCGTCATCACCGTCTTCAAGTCCATCCCCAGCCTGATGAAGGGCAGCAAGTACAAGTCGGACGACTATCTCGACCTGCTGGCCATGATGTACAAGCTGTTCACCAAAGCCCGAAAAGAGGGCCTGATGGCGGTGGAAGCCGACATCGAGGAGCCGGAAGAAAGCGAGGTCTTCAAGGCCCACCCCCGGGTCCTGCAGGATCACCATGCGATGGAGTTCATCACCGACTACATGCGCCTGATTATCTCCGGCAGCATGAACCCGCATGAACTCGATGCCCTGATGGACCTGGACCTCGAGACCCACCACGAGGAATCGCACCAACCGGCCCACGCGGTTCACCGCGTGGCGGAGGCCCTCCCCGGCTTCGGTATCGTGGCTGCGGTTCTGGGCATCGTGATGACAATGGGCAAACTCGACGGCTCCATCGCGGAGATCGGCTCCAGCGTGGCGGCTGCCCTGGTCGGCTCGTTCCTCGGGATTCTGCTGGCCTACGGCTTTGCCGGGCCGACCTCGACCGCTCTCGAATCCCGCGCACAGGAGGAAGCCAAGTTCCTGCAGTGCATCAAGGCCTGCATCCTCGCCAATGTCCAGGGCTATAGCCCTCAGGTCGCGGTGGAGTTCGGTCGCAAGACCATGGAAAGCGCGATGCGCCCAAGCTTCTCCGAACTGGAAGAGTACGTGAAGGGGGCCTGACGGCCTCCGGATCACTACCATGGGAGTCGAAGACAAGACCCAGCCGATCATCGTCAAGAAGAAGGTGGTCCAGGGCGGCCACCACGGCGGCGCGTGGAAGATCGCTTTCGCCGACTTCACGCTCGCGATGATGGGCTTCTTCCTGGTGATGTGGCTGCTCGTTGCGCTGGATGACGACCAGCGCGCCGGGATCTCGGAGTACTTCCAGAATCCCTCCGCCTTCGTGGGCGAAGCTCCCGCACCGGGCCAGGCGCCCGGCGACGGAACCGGCGTGGACCCATCGATCATCGACTTCGAGGGCATGCCGGAACTCATTCAGGACCCGGAGGCCATGGAGGCCCCTACGGGCATCGATGAAGAAATCCTCGACGAGCTGGCCGAGGCGCGCGACCGCGAGGCCCTGGAGACCCTGCAGGAAGCGCTGGAGGAGGCCCTGGACCAGAGCCAGGCGCTCGAGCCCTTTAAGGACCAGCTGCTGCTGGACATCACACCCGAGGGCCTGCGCATCCAGATCATCGATCGCGAGAACCGGCCGATGTTCGACAGCGCCAGTGCGCGCCCGCTGGATCACGCGGACGCGATCTTGCGCGAGCTGGCCGGCCTGATTAATCAGGTGCCCAATCGGGTCTCGATCACCGGCCACACCGACGCCCGGCCCCTGCTGCGCCCGGACTACACCAACTGGGAGCTCTCGGCCGACCGCGCCAACGCCGCGCGCCGCGCCCTGATCGCCGGCGGCACCGAACCCGACCAGATCGCGCGGGTCGTCGGCCTGGCCGCCAGCGTGCCCTTCAACCGCGACGATCCGGAGGCCGCGATCAACCGGCGGATCACGCTGATTGTGCTGAATCAGGAAGCGGAAGAGGCGATGTACCGCAGCCTCGAAAGCGAAGGGGCCGCCCCGGAAACGCTCCGCGACAGCCCGGAACCCTCCGGCGACGGGGCCGGCTAGGGAAACACTGATCCATGTACACACTCCCGTTGGTACCCCAGGTTTTCCGAGACAAGGGGCGGTGCGCAGCCGGTAGTGGTTCTACCGGCCCGTTTTTGACTAAAACGGGCCGCAACGCAGGATCGGAGAACCTGGGGTGCCAACCCCACAATTTAATCAACGAAGGGGCTCGGCCTCTTTTGCGCGCGAACGGCGTTGCGGCTCCCTTGTGCAGAATGACTGCACGGCGGTCACCGCGCCTTGTTCGCACGCAAAAGCGACTCGAGCGTGAGCGCGTACATGGATCAGTGTTTACCTAGCATGCAGCGGCACCAGGACATCCCGCTCAACCTGATCACCGGGTTTCTCGGTGTCGGCAAGACCACCGCCATCCGCCACCTGCTCGCCCAGCGCCCGGAGGGCGAACACTGGGCCGTGCTGGTCAACGAGTTCGGCGAGATCGGCGTGGACGGCGGCCTGCTGGCCGATACCGGCGTCGCCCTAGAGGAGATCCCCGGCGGCTGCCTATGCTGTGTCTCCGCCCAGATGTTCACCGTCGGGCTAAACCGGCTGATCCGCAGCCAGAAGCCCGACCGCATCCTGATCGAACCCACCGGCCTCGGCCACCCGGCACAGATCATCCGCACCCTGACCGAGCCGCCCTATGCCGGTGTACTCGACCTACGCGCGACCGTGACCTTGATGGACGCACGCCACCTGGCCTCACCCCGCCATCGCGAACACCCCAACTGGCAGGATCAGATCGCCCTGGCGGACGTGCTGCTGGCCAACAAGGCGGACCTCTACAGCGATGACGACCGCGAGGCACTCCAGACCTTTGTCGCCGCCATGCCCGCGCCGCGACCGGTGGTGGTCGAAACCACCCACGGGCGCATCGAGCGCGAGTGGCTGGACCGGCCGCGACTGGACCGGGGTGGCGCCCTGTTTCCCGAGGCCCGAGCGTTTCTCGACACCGTGACCGAGCAGACCGATCACGGGCATGACCATGCCCACGATCATGAGCATGAGCACGATCACGGGCATGACCACGCCATGCCCACAGTGGACGAATGGGTCACCATCGACACCCGCGGCGATGGCTACATCGGCCGCAGTTGGCTCCTCCCGGAAGGCCAGACCATCGACCACGCGACCTTGGCGAACCTGGTCGACGGCTTTACCGGCGATCGGCTGAAGGGTCTCGTCGAGACCGAGCGAGGGTGGCACCGCCTCAATCGCGTGGATGTCCAGGGCGGCCTTGAGCCCATGAAGGCACCCAGCACGCCTCTGCGCCCTCGCATCGAAGCGATCCTGCCCGAGTCCGATGCCGCCGCTCTGGACCACCTCGCGCAGACGCTCGAGCACGCCCAACGCGCTACCCACCCAACATAGGATGCAATTGAGCGCAGCGAAAGGCATCAACACCGCCCACCAAGGCGATTACACCAAACGCTGACCGATGCATTCCGCTTCGCTCAATGCATCCTACAAGCCAGGTGGTGCCAACCAGGCGGGGTCGAGGAAGAACAGGACCGTGATCGCCGCGCCGATCGCAGTCACGGCGTGGCGGTAGCCCGCCTCGGGCAGACGGCGCACCAGGACAATACCGAGGCGCGCGCCCAGAATCGCGCCAGCCCCGACCGCCAGCAACCCGGTCGCCACGACCTGACCGCCCGCGACGTACACCACCACGGCCATCAGCGTGAGTACGGAGGACAGGAGATTCTTCACCGCGTTCGCCCGCGCAAGATCCACGACACCCTGGCCACGCAGGATCGCCAGCAACAGGATGCCCACCCCGCCGTTGAAATAGCCGCCATAGGCGCAACCCAGCCCGGCCCCCATTACGCGCAGTGGACCGGGCTGGGCCCGCGCGGCCTGGCGCTGCAACCAAGGCTCCAACGCAAACAAGAGCGTCGCCAGCAACAATAACCAAGGGATCAGTGCGCGGAAGCGGGCATCACCGGTCAGCAGCAGAATAGCGGCCCCGATGGCCCCACCGAACATGCCTGCCAGCAACAGCGCCCAGGCCAATCGACCACCCAGGCCTACCCAGGCTTCGCGCAACCGCCGGCGATCCACCAGCACGCTGGCGAGATAGCCGGGTAGAAGCGCCGCAGTGCCCGTGGCATTCGCGGCCACGGGCGGCACGCCGACGCTCATCAAGGCCGGCAGGGTCAGGAAACTGCCGCCACCAGCGACGGCATTCAGCAGGCCGGCGAAGAATCCAGCGGCGAGGAGCAGCAGCGCCAGGCCGGAAACATCAAAGTCCATGCCGGATCAGACGACCTGGCGATCGCTGAACTCGGCGCGATAGAACCACTCGTTGCCCGGCAACGAATTGGGGTTGGGGAACACGATGAACCCGGGCTCCGGGGCGCGCACCTCGGCACCATCGGCCCGGATACCGATCAGGTCGCCCGCCTCCAGCGGATCAAAGCTCTTCCACTCCCGCGCGAAACGGTCGTCCGGATGATCCCGATCGACCACCTCGACCAGACGCAGCACCTCCGGGTTCGCCTGGCCTGGTGTGGCCGGGGCGTCCAGCATCCCCAGGTGGGCCAGCGTATTGAGGATCGCGTTGTAGGCCACCATCGGCGCGCCGGGGTCGTCATGCTGACCGCACTCCAGCGTCACGCCATAGCCGCCCTGCGAGCGCATGTACTCGGTCGTGCCGATACCGTAACTGGGGTCGGTGGAGAGCATCTGCGCCCGCTGACTGGCATTCGGGTTCTTCATCCGCCGCGCGACACCGCGAGCATAGCTGTCCAACCACCCCTCGACCATGCGCTGCGGCCCCAAACACGCAGCCAACGCCTCTTCCTCGCGCGCGTGCGCAAAGCCCTCCAGCTCGCCCGCGTTATTGCGCGGGCCGAGCATAATGAACGGCTGCCCACCAGTGTGGAACGAGTGCAGATCCAGCAACACGTCATGCGCCGCCAACAGCGGGCACAGAACATTGGCGATGCGGTCCTCAAAATCTTGCGGGTCGTCCGTCACGCGCAGGTTGCGGTTCAGATTGCGCTCGCCCATACGCTGACCGAGCCGATAGGCCAGCGGGTTGGTGCGTGGAACCAGCGTCAGCTGCCCGCGCAGCAGACGACGTTCACCCGATTCCAGCTCCTCGTTCAGGCGCTCGGTTGCCTGGGTCCCGCAGGTCTCGTTGCCGTGCACCGCCCCCAGCACAACCAGACGCGGCCCCGGCTCCAGGCCGTGGAAGGTAATGGAACGCATCGCGGTGGGATGAGCCGGGTCGGGCATCGGGCAACTCCAGACAGTCAATGGCGGAAGAAAGGCTACTCGAGCCACCCCACGAAAGCCATGCCAAATCGGGCTTCACGGTCCACGGTACATGTGGCCGACGTCGTCCTGAGAGGTTCCACTCAATCGGCCGGATTGTGAGACAGCATCAAAATCTTCGTTGAACTCACAGCAGCCGGGAAAGCCACCCATCGCCGCTCCCAAAACCTTCCCGAGTTCCTTACCTTCCTGTAACCCGTTCTTGACCTAGCCCTTGCACTGGCCCTTCTTCGTGCCTTCGTGAGCTTCGTGGTGCACAAAGCCCTAGACCTTGAATCAGCGCTTCGCGGAGGAAAGGTCCATGTGCTCGCCCATCCAGGCTTCCAGCGCCGCATACTCCAGCGGGCGGCTGAAGTAGTAACCCTGGCCAAGGGCACAGCCACGCTCCAGCAGGAAGGCGCTCTGTTCCGCCGTCTCCACCCCTTCCGCGATGACCTGCATATTCAGGTTGCGGCCCATCGCAATGATGGTCGCCACGATCTCGCGATCGGCGTTATCGTTGGTCACGCCGTCGACAAAACTGCGGTCAATCTTCAACACATCCAGGGGATAGGTGCGCAGGGCCGCCAGTGAGGAATAGCCGGTACCAAAGTCATCGATGGCCAGCCGAACCCCCAGCTCTTTCAACGCCGTCAGTCGCGCCACCCCTTGTTCGCCCTGCTGCATGATCGCGGTCTCGGTGATCTCCAGCTCCAGTTGAGCCGCCGGGAAGTCGGTCAGGGAAAGAATCTCGGCCACCCGACTCGCGAAATCACCTCGCTGGAGCTGGACCGGGGAGAGGTTGACCGCCATACTGAAATTGCCAGCCCCACGATCCAATAGCCGCCGCCCCGCATCACAGGCCTCTCGCAGTACCCATTCACCCAACGCCACGATCAGCCCGGTATCTTCGGCAACCGGGATGAAGCGGTCGGGCGGAATCATCTCGCCGTTTTCCGGCTGCCAGCGCAGCAACGCCTCCATCCCGAACGGCCGACTACCCACCAAATTCACCTGGGGCTGAAAATGCAGTCGCAGCTCCCCGCTGTTCGCCTCCAGGGCGTGACGCAGCCGGTTTTCCAGCTCCAGACGTTCGTCCGCCGCGCGCGTCAGGGCCTGGGTATAGAGACTCCAGGTCTGGCGGCCCGAGGCCTTGGCCTTATACATGGCGGTGTCTGCGTGCTGGATCAGTGCGGTGGCGGTATCGCCATGATCCGGGAACAAGCTGATGCCGATACTGCCGTTCAGGTAGACCGAACGCCCATCCTCCAAGACGAGTGGTTTTTCCAGACTCGCCAAAAGATCGTCAGCACACTGGGCAACCGCGTCATCACTGGCCGGGTTTTCCGCCACCACCAGGAACTCGTCGCCGCCCAGGCGCCCAAGGGCATGAGCCTGCCCCACGGCCTCGCGCAAGCGACGCGCGACATCCACCAGGACCTGGTCGCCCACCGGGTGTCCCATCGAATCGTTGACGTTCTTGAACCGGTCCAGGTCCAGGTTGAGCACCGCGACGCGGTACCCGTGCATGTGTGCACGCTCCAACGCCTGGCCCAGCATGGTTTGAAGCTGGCTACGATTGGGCAAGTCGGTCAGGGCATCGTGCTGCGCCAGGTACTGGAGCTCTTCCTCCGAACGCCGTAGTGCGGACATGTCCGTGAGCACCCCGGCGTAGTGCAGCGCATGACCCTGCTCGTCCTGCACCGTACTCAGACTCAACCACTGCGGACCCACTTCCCCGTTGCGGCGACGATTCCAGATCTCGCCCTGCCAGTGTCCATCGCGTTGCAACGCCTCCCACATGCGCTGGAAAAAGGCCGCGTCGTGGCGGCCAGATTGCAGGAAGCTGGGGTTGCGACCGATTGCCTCACTCTCGGCGTAGCCGGTGATCTCCTCGAAGGCCGGATTGACTGCAACAATCCGCGGCGTCAGGTCCGTAATGACTACGCCATCGCGGGTACTCTCGAACACCGCCGCCATGCGCCGCAGCCCCAACAAAGCCTGACGTCGTTCCAGAGCCGCCCCAAGGCTGGACGCCACAATGCGGGCAAGGCTTTGATCGGCGGCCGTCCAGCGCTGTGCCCGCAGAACCCGGTCCAGTGCCAGAAAGCCACGGTACTCCCCCTCGACGTACAGGGGGACCAGCAGGACCGCCTGGCTCTGCGAGGCCTCCAGGATCTCACGCTCGGCATCCGGCAGCTCGCGGGTCAGCCCATCCACCGCGCCCCCACCCTGCAGGATCGTATGCCAGCGTGGCAGCACCGATTCCAGGCTCAGGTTGCGCAAGGGGGGTGGCCGAATCGCCTGATCCGCATCCGCGCGCACCCAGTAATAGCGGTGGATATCCAGCGCCTCGCGGGCGGCATGATCGAGTTCCACGACCAGCACATAGGCGCGGTCGGCTCGCGTCTCGTGGCCCAGCTCCGCCAGCAGGCGATGGATTACGCTGGCGGGATTGTCCTCGCGCAGCAGTTCCACCGTCAGCTCGGCCGCGGTGCGCAGCGCCCGCTCGCGTTCGCCCAGGGCCTGTGCGGTCCGCAGCTTCTGCGCTGCCAGTCCGGCAATCTGGGTGAACTCGTCAATCAGAACCTGTTCGCCCGGATTCGGCCCGCGTGCGGTCTTCAGATAGATGCCCAGGGTTCCCAGGACTCCACCGTCCGCGTCACGAAATGGAAATGACCAGCAAGCCTGAAAACCGGCTCTATTCGCCAGGTCACAGAACCCTGCCCAGTTCGGGTGACTGGCGCAGTCCTCGACAATCATCGGCGTACCGCTCCATGCGGCCTCGCCACACGAACCCATGCCCTGGTCCGCCCGAAGACGGCGCGTCGCACTGCGCAACGGATCGGGAATGCGCGACGCCGTGACACTGTGGAGCTCCTGACTGTCCGCATCCAGCAGCATCACGCAGCCATACAGGTCAGGCGCCAGCGCTTCAAGCCCCTTGACCACATCCTCCAATAGCCGGGGATCGCGCTCACCCGTCGCCAGACGCGCCAGAACATCTGCGCGCACTTCCTGCACCCGCTGCCCCAACACGCGCCGGGTCACGTCCACCAGGCTTCCGGAAAGGCCCGTGGGGTTCCCGGCGGGGTCCAGGTGCACGTGGCCGCGCAGTTCCAGCCAACAAAGCGAGCCATCCGCCGTCCGCAGACGGATCTCCTGCATCAGCGCACCATCATCGGACTCCGCCGCTTGTACCAGGAGACGGGCCGCCGCCGCGCGGTCCTCCAGGGGCATGAAGGCCAACATCTCCTCGCCAAGCGCCACGTCTACCGAGAAGCCCGTAATGGCTGTCCAGGCCGGGTTCAGGAACTGCCAACAACCCGCCGCGTCGATCTCGAAGACAATGTCGCCTGCGCGCTCGATCACCTGGCGATAGCGCCGTTCGGACTCCGCCAATGCCGCCCGCTCCCGGCGCAAACCGGCACGGGCATAGACCTGGTCCAGCAATGTGGGCAGCGTCTTCAGGTAGCCTTCGGCCTTGATCGCGTAGTCCTCAACCCCCATGCGCAGCGCCCGGACCGCGAGGTCCTCGGTCCCCTGGCCGGTGATCAGGATGGTGGGCAGGTCCAGCCCGCGTTCCTCGCGTACGAGGCGCGCCAGCTCCAGGCCATCAATGCCGGGCAGACGGTAATCCACCAGCAGCAGGTCGAACTCCAGCTCGTCCGTGGCGTTCTCGGGTAGTGCCGCAAGCGCCTCCTCGGCCGTGCGTACGGGCACCAGATGAATCTGCGGGGCCATTCGCGCGAGCTCACGCCGCGTGAGGCCGATATCAAATTCGTTGTGCTCGGCATAGAGCACCCTTAGGGGCTCGCGCCCTGCGGTCAGACGCAGCTCGCGGCGAGCACAGGCATCCACCACCCGTTGCGGCAAGCGTTCCAGGTAGTCATCCGCCTTGGTCAAATAGTCGTCGGCCCCGGCCCGGAACGCCGCCACCACGGTCTCCTGCTCACCATGGCCGGTCAGCACCAGCACCGCCTCTCCCCGCTCCGCGGCTCGCAGTTCGCCGAGCAAATCAAGCCCGCTGCCGTCCGGAAGGCGCAGGTCCACCACCATGCAATCGAACGGCTTCTCGGCCGTAAGCGTCGCGCGTGCATCGCCCAGGGTGCGGGACACGACAACCTCGGCCTCGGGCACCTGACGCTCGAGGACCCGGCGTTGCAGGTCGGCGTCCGCCAGGCTGTCTTCTACAAGCAGGATTCGCATGCGGTCTCGTACGTTGTAGCGGAGGGGCTAACTCGGCGCCTGATTGAGCAGGCACCAGTAGAGCTCGACCTGTTCAGCCACCTCCAGGAACTTCGCAAAATCGACCGGCTTGACGATGTAGGAATTGGCGCCGGAGTCGTACGCGGTGGCGATGTCACGGTCTTCGTTGGAGGAGGTCAGCATCACCACCGGGATGCGGCGGAAGCGCTCGTGTTCACGGATACGGCGCAGCACCTCCAGCCCGTCCACCTTGGGCAGCTTGATGTCCAACAGGATCACCGCCGGCGGCGCCAGTTCGCCCTGCTCCCAGCGCTCGAGGAACGCCAGGGCTTCCACACCGTCGCGCGCAACTTCCAGAGGATTGGTGAGGTTGCGCCGCTCGAAGGCGCGCCGCATCAGGTCGATATCAACCGGGTTGTCCTCCACCACCAGGATCGAAGGCTGGCGCGTGGCGGGGCTCATCGCGGGAACTCGATATGGAACGTGGCGCCCTCCCCGGGCTCGCTTTCCGCGCGAATCTCGCCACCCAGACGATGGACCGCGCGCCGCACTAGCGCGAGCCCAACCCCAGTACCGGGATAGGCCTCGGCGCGGTTCAGGCGCTGGAAGATATCGAAGATGCGATCCTGAAACGCCATGTCAAAGCCAATCCCATTGTCCCGTACCGAGATACCGAGCGTAGCACTGCGGGATTCCGCCTGCACCGTTACTTTGGGTGGATCACGTTCGGCACTGAATTTAAGGCCATTTTCCAGGAGATTGCGCAGGATCAGCGCCAGCCCATCAGGATCGCTGACGAAACGCAGATCCGGATCGATTTCCAGCTTCACCTCAGCCCGCTTACGCAATCCCGAATCCATCGACGCCAGCACCTCCTCCACCAGCGCACGCACACCAACCTCACGCTCCTCCAGGGGCCGACGTTCCATACGCGAATAGGCCAGCAGATCCGAGATCAGCTCGTGCATCTGCGCCACACCGTTGCGGATGTTGCGGATGAAGGCCTTGCCTTCGCCTTCCAGCTGGTCGGCATAGTCAGCCTCCAACAACTGGCTGTAGCCCTCAATCCCGCGCAAGGGCGCCTTCAGGTCATGCGATACCGCATAGGAGAAGGATTCCAGCTCCTGGTTCAAGGCCTGCAGGGAGGCAGTGCGCTCGGCTACCCGTTGCTCCAGGGTCGCGTTCAGATTGCGCAGCTCCATCTCGTTGCGCTTGAGCTCGCTGACCTCCAGCACCGTACCCTGGACATAGTGCACCCCGTCGGCACGCTCGACCGGCGCCTCGATGGTGAGGCTAAACCAGGCGCCCTCGCGTACTACCGGCAGAGCGCGCAGAAGCAACCGCCTGGGACCCAGCTCGGCGCCCGCTAGCAAGGCCTCCATCGCGGTGGAAAAGCTCGCCCCGTCTTCCGAATCCAGGTCGAAGAAGTCGCGCGCGAAGGCCTCCAGCGTAGGGGTGCCATAGTGGGCCTCCTGGCCCAGCAGCCCGTACAGACGGTCGGACCACCACATCTCGCGGGTCTCCAGGATGAATTCCCAGCTGCCCAGCCCGGCGTGGCGCTCCGCCTGGCTCAGGCGATCCACCTGCCGTGCCAGGGCCGTCTCGGCCTGCTTGCGCGCCTCGATATTGCGCAGGGTCACCAGCAGCAGTCTTTCCCCGGCAATCTCGGTCGCCTTCAGATTGGCCTCCACCCAGAAGCCGTGGCCATCACGGTGGCGCGCGCGCCACTCGAACACCAGCTGTTCGCCGCGCCGAGCACGCTCCATCAGCGCCTTCTGGCGCTGGACATCGAAGCCGGTCTGGTCGGCGCTCAGATCGTCCACGTTGCAATCCAGCAGCTCGCTACGGCTGTATCCGTACATCTGCTCGGCGGCGGCGTTGACCTCGATCAGCGCCTCGGTATCGAGGTCTTGCAGGAGGATCGCCTCCTGCACATTGTCGAAAATGGCCCGGAACCGCGTCTCGGAGTCACGCAGATCCTGTTCGGCCCGCAGGCGTTCGGTGACGTCCAGCAACAAGCCGTGGATTCGAATCACCTGCCCCTGGTCGTCTCGAGTCAGCCAGGTGCGGTCTTCCAGCCAGATCCAGTCGCCATGGCCGCGTCGCAGCCGATAAACCTGGGTATAGCGATCCGGGCCACGGTCAATATGCGCGGCCACCTCGCCGACGATACGCTCGATGTCATCGGGATGGATCAAATCGGCGTAGTTCAAATCGCCCCGCAACAGGGAACTGCGATCGAGTCCCCAACGGGCGATGTTCGGCGAGACGTACGTGACCGGCCAGCCCCGGGTGGCGGCCCATTCGACGGCCACCACGGGAGAGCGCTCGACAATACCGGTCAGCCGGCACGCCTCGCGGGACGCGCGATCCCGAGCCCTTAGCGGGTAGTACACCAGAAGAAAGAGGCCTATCGCGGTCACCGCCACATAGGCCCAGCCCTTGAGCGTCTGCATCTGGGCCAGCAGTACGACGTCGTCGACCATCCAAAGCAAGGCGCGGTCGGACAACGCGATCCATACCAGGCCGAACACCAGGTAGATGATCGCGATGGTCGCCGCGGTGCGTCCTGCACTCGCCCGCCTGCCTTCCGTGTTGCCTCGCGCCATTCCGCCTCCCCGGCCGTCGCGGAGGGGCGCGGTCGCGCGCGCAGCGCTAAACGCCCCATCCTGAGCATTGACCACTCGGAGCGCCAGCGCAACCGCGTCGCCCGCCGCCACGGTTTGCACGCGCGGCCAGGCTTCGGCGTGGGGCCCGGAGATGCTATTCTGCGCCGCCACCGCAAGCGAATTTCGGCCATGTTCAAGCAACTCGAAAGCGACCCCCTTGGCGAGCGCCACCCGGCCCGCGAGGTCCTGACGCGCCTAAAACTCAACGATGCCGGCCTGATCCCGGCAATTGCCCAGCAGCACGACACCGGCGAGGTGCTGATGCTGGCGTGGATGAATCGTGAGGCCCTGGACGAGACCCTGGCGACCGGCCAGGTCTGCTACTACTCGCGCTCACGCCAGGCGCTGTGGCGCAAGGGCGAACAATCCGGACAGGTCCAGCGGCTGCATTCGCTTCACATCGACTGCGATGGCGACACCTTGCTACTGAAGGTCGATCAGACCGGCCCGGCCTGCCATACGGGACGGCGTAGCTGCTTTTACCTGCAAGTGGAGCGCGATACCGTCGTCGTCACCAGCGATCCCGAGATCGACCCCGAGACTCTTTACGGCAAGGATCACGGGCAATGAGCGAGACGCCCACACTCACCCTGCACAACACCCTGGGCGGGCGCGACGAACCCTTCGTCCCGCAGGACCCCAAACGCGTCACGGTCTACGTCTGCGGCCCCACCGTGTACAACCGGGTGCATATCGGTAACGGCCGCCCGGTCGTGGTATTCGACGTGCTGTTTCGGGTGCTGCGCGAGCTCTACGGCCCGGAACACGTGATCTATGCCCGCAACATCACGGACGTGGATGACAAGATCAACAAGGCGGCCGCTGACAATGGCGAGGCAATCAGCGTTCTGACCGAGCGCTTCACCCAGGCCTTCCACGAAGACATCGCGGCCCTGGGCACACTGGAGCCCACCATTGAACCGCGCGCGACCGAGCATATCCAGCCGATGATCGAGCTGATCGAACGGCTGATCGAACGCGGCCACGCCTATGCGGCCGACGGACACGTGTTGTTCGATGTGACTTCCTATCCCGACTATGGCGCCTTGTCCGGACGCTCGCTGGCCGACATGCAGGCCGGCGCGCGCGTCGATGTCGCCGACTACAAGCGCCATCCCGGCGACTTCGTGCTGTGGAAGCCCGCCACGGCGGACGAGCCCGGCTGGGACAGCCCCTGGGGCCACGGCCGCCCCGGCTGGCACCTGGAATGCACCGCCATGATCCGCAGCCACCTGGGGCCGATGATTGACCTCCACGGCGGCGGCCACGATCTGGTGTTTCCACATCACGAAAATGAGATCGCCCAGGGCTGCGCGGCCGAGGGCTGCCACGAACACGGCACCCATTACGCACGCTACTGGATGCACAACGGTCACCTGACCATCGACGGCGAGAAGATGTCCAAGTCGCTGGGCAACTTCCAGCTCTTGCACGATCTGCTGCAGCACTATCCCGGCGAGGTCCTGCGTCTAGCGCTGCTGTCGCGCCACTACCGCGCACCGCTGAATTTCTCGGACGAGACCCTGACGCAGTCCCGAAACAGCCTGAACGGGCTCTATCGTGCACTGCGCGACGCGGCGGCAATTGAACCCGAGCCGGTCGTAGCCGCCGAGACGCCGGTATTCACGGCCTTGCTGGACGATCTCAACACCCCGGCGGCGATCACCGCATTGCACCGGATGAGTGACGCCCTGGCAAAGGCCGACAGCGACGCCGAGCGCGCCCGCCGCAAGGGTGAACTCCTGGCCGGCGCTGCCCTGCTGGGCCTGCTGCAACAAGACCCGGCGACCTGGTTCCAGGGTGCGACGGACGATGGCGACCTGGACGCCTGGGTGGAAGAACGCATCGCCGCGCGCCAGGCCGCCCGCAAGAATCGTGATTTCGCCAGCGCCGATGCGATCCGAGACGAACTGATCGCGCGCGGTATCGAGCTTGAGGACACCCCCGACGGCACCCGCTGGCAGCGCGCCACCTGAAGGCCATGCGACTCCGTCCCTCGCTCATGCGTCTCCTTCTGCTGGCTGGCCTGCTCATTCCGGCGGGTGCGCTTGCCCACCCACACGCCTGGATCGACCTGCGCGTAGGGCTGATCTTCAGCGACGACGGCGAGCTTGAGCGGATGGAACAGGCCTGGCTCATTGATCCAACCTACAGCCACATGCTGCTGGAGGATCTGACGCATGAGCTGGATGGAGGCACCGGAATCGACACGGCATTGGAGCACGCAGCCGAACGGATGCTGGAGAATCTGGCCGCCTACGACTACTTCACCGAACTGCGTGGAGACGGTCAGCAGCTGGAGGTCCCGCAGGCCCGCAACGCCCGCCTGACGCTGGAAGACCAACGGCTGCATCTGCGCTTTGAACTGCCGTTGGACGAACTGGGCATCGCGGCCGGCGACCCCTTCAACTACCGGGTTTTCGACCCCGAATACTGGATCGAGATCCTGCACGACCCCGACGATATCGTATTCGTCGAGAACCAGACCGGCTGCAAGGTGGCCATCACCGAGGCGCGCCCGGATCCGCAACTGATTCGCTACGCCGCCACCCTGGAACGTCAGGACCGCAGTCCGGTCGACAACCTTGGACGTCACTTCGCGGAGACGGCCAAGCTGGAATGCGATTGATCACGGCGCAACTCCACAACCGGACACCGCGCACACCACACCGCGACTCAAGTGTTATATTATAACGCTATGCGCACAGGCCGCCTGTCTCAACACCCTTCCCGCCCGAACCTTCAGGGGTTGCTGTGGCTGCTCCTTATGGTCGTTGGTGCGGGCCCCTTGCAGGCCGAGGGCAGCCACCCGCTGGGAGCCCCCACAGAATCCTCGGCCGAGCGCGATGACCTTGGCTCGCCCACCGCCACCAGGGCACCCGCCCCGCTGGCTGAACCGCCCGGCGCCCTGGAGCGCCTGACCGGCTGGATGCTGCAAACCCAGCGCCAACTGCATCGCGGCCTGACCGAGGGTCTGCATGCCCTGCGCGATGGGCCTACAAAACAGACCGCTGGCGCCCTGATTCTGGTCAGCCTGCTCTACGGCGTCTTCCATGCGGCCGGGCCCGGCCACGGCAAGGCAGTCATCAGTGCCTACCTGCTGACCCAGCCCCAGAACCTGCGCCGCGGCATCCTGCTGTCCACCGTCTCCGCACTGGCCCAGGGCGTGACCGCTATCGTCCTGGTCGGCGTGCTGATCGGCCTGTTCGGCTGGCTTGCGCGCGACACCCTGGGCCAGGTGCGAACCCTGGAGATCGCCAGCTTTGCGCTCGTCGCACTGCTGGGGTTGTGGCTGATGGTGCGCGCCCTGCGGCACGCCTGGCGGCTGCATCGCGCACACCGGCAGGCCGTCGCCGACGCGCACGCCCGCGACCATGGTCATGACCATGACCATGACCATGACCATGACCATGACCATGACCATGACCATGACCATGACCATGACCATGACCACGGGCACGGGCACGGGCACGGGCATGAACATGCACAGGACGAGCACTGCGGCTGTGGTACCCCGCATCACGTAGATCCGAACCACCGAGGTACCTGGTGGGCCACCGTGCTGGCGGTGGGCATTCGGCCCTGCTCCGGCGCGGTGCTGATCATGGCCGTCTCGACCGCCCTTGGGCTCGCCTGGGCCGGCGTCGCTGCCGTACTGGCGATGTCACTCGGCACGGCGGCGACGGTCTCGGTGCTGGCAACCCTCGCCGTTTCCGCACGCGACTGGACGCGCCGCTGGCTGGGCCCCTCCCACATGGGTCGCCTGACCTTTATCGGCCCCGCTCTGGGCCTGACCGGAGGCGGCGTGATCGCCCTGATCGGGCTCAGTCTGGTCCTCGGCGCAATCGCCTACCAGCCCGTCGCCCATCCTCTAGGGGTGCGCTAGGTGTGATCTCTCAGCTAGGGAGACACGAATTCAATCGCACGCAAGACCGACTCGAGCTCGGACGTGCGATTGAATCCGTGTCTCCGTACCGGCCGAATGGCCCGGGGCTTGCCCCAGGCGCGGGCGTCCACTAACGTCCCCAGGAAAGGTTTTGCGAACGGCGCTTCATCTCGAGCGCCCGGCAGAGCAGCGCTACCCCCGACAATCGCTCCCAGCGCACGAGGCCTTCATGTCGTCCACCACCATCACCCCGGACCAAGCACCGACCCTGCCGACTCTGTTCCGCACCCGCGTATCCATGAGCCCGGATGCACCGGCCTATCGTCATTTCGACGCCACCGACGAGACCTGGAAGCAGACCACCTGGAACGAGATGGCCACGATGGTGGATCGGTGGCAGGCCGCATTGGCCCACGAGGGCTTCAAGCCTGGGGAACGTGTGGCGATGATGCTCGGCAATTCCCGCGAATGGGTGGCGTTTGATCAGGCCGCGACCGAGCTGGGCCTGGTCACCGTACCGCTGTACACCGACGACCGGCCCGACAATGTGGCCTACATCATTGGTCAGACCCAGGCACGCCTGCTTCTGTTGGGCGAGAGCGCACACAGCCGCCGCCTCTCCGAGCATTTCGGGAATATGCCGTCGCTCAAGCGGATCGTCTGCCTGGGCGACACCGAGGGCGAGCCGGAAGGCGAGCGGGTCATGAGCATCGAGACCTGGCTGGAACGAGGCGAACCGGAGCGCGTACAGCACCCGGACCTCGATCCGGATGGCCTGGCGACCATTGTGTTCACCTCTGGCACGACCGGGCGCCCCAAGGGCGTGATGCTGTCGCACCGCAACATCCTCGACAATGCCTGCGCCTGCGCCACCGCCGGCCCTCTGTCGGATGCTGACCGCTTCCTGTCCTTCCTTCCGCTGTCGCATATGCTGGAGCGCACCGCCGGCTACTACATGCCCATGCTGATCGGCGCCGAGGTCGCGTTCGCCCGCTCCATCCAGGGGCTGGGCGAAGACCTGATGTCGGTGCAGCCCACCGTGCTCATCTCGGTTCCACGTATCTACGAACGCGTGCACGGCCGCATTCAGGCCGGGCTAAAACAGAAATCCGCGATCGGCCGCGGCCTGTTCAAGGCCACCGTGGGCATTGGCTGGCGCCGATTCGAGTACCAACAGGGGCGCGCGTCCTGGTCCCTCGGCTTCCTGCTATGGCCGCTGCTGGAGCGCATCGTGGCCAAAAAGGTGCTGGACCGCCTCGGCGGCAAGCTACGCTTTGCCGTCTGCGGCGGGGCGCCGCTACCACCCCCAATCGCGCGCTTCTTCATCGGGCTCGGCCTGCCCGTGCTGCACGGCTACGGCATGACCGAATCCAGTCCCGTGGTCAGCGTGAACACCCCAGACGACAACCTGCCGGCCTCCATCGGCAAGACGCTGCCCGGGATCGAGGTCAAGATTGGCGAGATGGACGAACTCCTCACCCGCTCCAGCTGCGTCATGCTCGGCTACTGGAAGAACGAGGAGGCCACTTCGAGCACGATCGACGAAGATCGTTGGCTTCATAGCGGCGATCAAGCCCAAATTGATGATGATGGCCACATTTTCATTACAGGCCGCCTGAAGGATATCCTCGTGCTGACCAATGGCGAGAAGGTCCCACCGGCGGACATGGAGATGGCCATCGCCCTGGATGCCCTGTTCGATCAGGTCATGGTGGTCGGTGATGGCCACTCCTTCCTCACCGCCCTGGTCGTGCCGGAGCCCGAGGCCTGGGCGACCTTCGCCGAGGACCAGGGTCTGGACCCGAGCACCGCCGGGCGTCTACCACGCGCCGCCGAGCGTGCCCTGCTCCAGCGCATTCAATACCAGCTGCGCGACTTCCCGGGCTACGCCAAGATCCGCCACGTGCACGTCGTGCACGAACCCTGGTCGGTCGACAACGGCATGCTGACTCCGACGATGAAACTGAAACGCCCGGTCATCGCCCAGCACTACGCCAACGCCATCGAGGCCATGTACGCCGGCCACGACTGAGCCCTGGGTGATTCACCACGAAGCACACGAAGGCACGAAGAAGGTCAAGGTCAAAAGCGTTTCTACCACGGAGGACACAGAGGGCACAGAGAAAACCCTTCTTGGGCGTGCAGTACGCCGATGATCGCATCCAAGCGCGTCCATCCTATGGGGCGAACCCGCCGCGATTCGGTTCGCTGTGATCAACGTGCCATGAACACCCGAACAACTGCAGCGTTCTCAGTGCACTCCGTGTCTTCTGTGGTTCAATCGCCCTGGCCCTTCTTCGCGCCTTCGTGTGCTTCGTGGTGAAAAAGGCCCTTCATCTCGCCGGACGAGCCCCACAAACGAAAAAGGCCCCGCAGCGCGGGGCTGCGAGGCCTTGAGGGCGCGCCAGGCGCGCGGCCGGTTCAGATGAACAGGCAGATATCGGACTCGCCGGCGAACTCGAAGAACGCGGCCGCCCCGGCATATTCCACGCCGTCGATGAATTCGCTGGTGTCCATGTCGAACAGGTCCACCGTCATCTGGCAGGCAACCATGCGCACCTCCGCCTCCAGGCACAGCTCACGCAGTTCGCTCAGGTCAGAGACGCCCTTCGCCGCCATCTTCTTCTTCATCATCACGGTCATCATCTTCTGCATGCCCGGCAGGGCCTGCAGCATCACTGGCATGGGCATCGGCATCGGCATGCCCGGGTTACCCAGCGAGGTGACCTGCAAGTCCAGCTTCTTGCGCAGCAGCTGCAGGCCGTAAAAGGTAAAGAACACCTCGCAGTCGTAGCCCAGGGCGGCGGCCGTGGACGCCAGGATAAACGGGGGATACCCCCAGTCCAGGCTGCCTTTAGTGGCAATGATGGCCATCTTCTTCTGATCACTCATTTCTACTCTCTCCTCCAGTGGTAAAGGATTCGGACCTGCCACAGCCCCCTGCGCGGCCCGTCTCGTATTAGTGAAAGCCCGTGGGTTATCCGCCAGCCTACTGCCCCGATGCCTGACGCCCCCTGCGCCAGTCTCGGATCAGTGCACAACCAGCACACACCCCCAGCGCCGCCATGCTGGCCCAAACCGAAATCGGGACCAGAATCATGGCCAACGCAAACATGAGCCACGCCAGTATGGTCATCGTGCTCCTCCTGCACAACATCTACGGCTAATATAGCCGCCCCCCTGTTGTGCTCGGGTTTGGGGGAATCAATCGTGCGGGGCGGCTAGCGCTTCTCCGGCGCCTCCGGCTCGGCGTAATCGCGAGGCGCATCCGTGCCTCGCGTCGAATCCGGGGCCGTGGCTTCCGGCTCCGGCGGGTGATAGACATCGGTGGCCGAGGCCCGCCCGCCCTGGCGCGAAACCGGGCTGGCATCGACGAACTGGTTGTTGAGGCGCTGGATGTAGGACTCGGCCCGGTCGCGCAGCTGATGCAGACGACTGATCATGCGCCGCCCCAGCCCCAGCGGGGCACGGCCCAGCATCGGACGCCAGGGGCGCGTGTTCTTCTCGAAGGCCGCTCGCCAGTTACCGGCCGCGGTCTCCGTGGGCAGGGTCCGCGCGATGCGTCGCGCGATCCAGCGGCGGTTAAAGAAGTGAATCCCGCCCAGCACGATCGCCAACACCACCAGGCCGAAGGTAGTCATCAGCGGGCGTTCGCCCATCGCCTGCCAGACGCTGCCATCCGCCCAGGGAGCGAGGCTCCCGGTGGACTGGTACGCGACCAGGCCCAGGATAACCGCCACCACGGCAAACATTCCGGCGTCGAACTGCACCACGCGGCGGCGCCATTGGTCCAGCGCCTTCTTCAACGCTGGCAACGCGTCCATCTCGATGGATTCGGCGATGGCTTGCAGCGAGCCCAGAATGCGGTAGGAACGCGAGGAGCTGATCTCCTGGATCTTGGCATGGATCTCCTGGCGGTCGCGCCGGGATTTTTCCTCGTAGCGTTCGCGCACCTGCGGGTCACCGATCTCCACCGCCGCACTCTCGTTGTACAGGCAGTAGAAACGCCCGGTGGCATTGCCCTGACGCACGACCGCGCGCTGCCAGGCGGAGACCACCTCTTCCAGGTTGTCCTCGCGCCAGGTGGTATCGATCTGATTGAGGATGAACACCAGTTTGGTGAAATCGTTGCGTTCGGCAACGCGATTGACCAGATGCTCCAGCGTGTCGCGCATCGCGCCCGGCTCCGGGTGGCGGGCGTCAAAGAACACCAGCACCAGGTCGGACAGATCGATGATGTGATCGGTCAGCTGCAGGATGGTCGTGCGCTGTTCGTCCGCGTCGAACCCCGGGGAATCGATCAGGATGCGCCCGCGCAGACGCTCGGAGCGCGCGGTCTTCATCGCCAGGAAGTGGTCCACCGTGCGGCCGCCACCATCGGTGATGCGCTCGATCTCGTCGGAGACACGATAGAACGGGAACCGCGGGTCGCCGTCCAGGGCCAGCCCCGGCAGTTCCTGCACGTGTTCGCTGCCGCCGTAGCTGATCACGGTGAATTTGTCGTCTACCGCCTGAGAGCCACTGCGTTGCACCGTAGTGCCGACGTACTCGTTAATGAAGGTGGACTTGCCCGCCGAGAATGTGCCCAGGGTGGCGATCATTGGCCACCAGGAGATGGTAAAGGCGAACGAATCCTCGGTCGGGTCCAGTAGACCCGCGGCATAGCCAACCCGATCTAGGTCGCGGAAGGGATCTACAACCCCTTTCAGGACCGGATTTTCTTCGGCAAGGCGATCACTCAGCAGCTTGAGCTGCTTGCGCACGCGGGGGCCAGGTCGATTGAACATGCGGGACTCCGTCGGACGAAAGGCGTGATCAGCGCGGGTAATACGGCCCCGGCGAACCCCGGACCGGACCGCTCTGATCAGAGAATGGATTGAACATGTTCATCATACCCATGGGACCGCCGACATTGCGATTCAGGCTCCACATGTCCTGTTGCATACCCGTGATTGAACCGGCCATGACGCGGGTATCGCGTGTCATCGAGCCGATATTGGAATCCATTGACTGGGTGTTCCCGGCGATCACGGCCACCTCCTCGTTCATCACACGCATAGTGTTGTTGATGTCCGTCATCTGCTGATCCATCGAGGCCATGTGGCCTGCGATAATCGACATATCGCGATCCATCACCTTGGTCATCTGGGTGATTTCCTGAGTGAGCTGTCCTACATCCCGAGTCAAGCTGGTGATCAACCAGAAGCCGTAGATCGCCAACACAATGAAAGCGATCAGGGCGGTGTAAACGATCAATTCCAAGCGGTGGGACCGGGCATCCGCCTTGTCGGCCTCGCTTCGGACCTTTTCAAACTCTTCACGACTCTCGTCACTCATTGAACGCCCTTTGTAGATGCATGAAAACCAGTATCGAGACCCCCATCAGAAGGCGCCAACGGCGGCGCGATCAATAATCTCCTCCAGTGATTCCTTCACAAACACCGCCTGCTCGTGCAACTCCTCGGGCAGCGGGCGCCCTCCATGGATCATCGGGTCCAGATCCAGGGTCATCAGCCACAGGTTGCCGTCGGCATCCTCCTGCAAAACGATGCGGCACGGCAGGTAGGCGGCCATCGCCGGACTGTGGCCTACCATCTGCGCAGCAATGGCGACATCGCAGAACATGTAGATCTTGAGGAACGGAAAATCCTCGCCCGTGACGCTGCGCACCTCTTCGCCCATGGGCAACTCGCCCACGTTGCGGATATTCAGCTCGTTGGCCACAAGACGCAGGACATCCTCGACCTCCTCGACACTCAGGCCTTCATCCACCTGGCGCTTGTAGACCATCGCCTCGGCGGCATCTCCCGTCTCCAGCACCGTGCGCGCAATCTGCGCGTACACCTTGGGCGCCTGGGAATCCAGCGAGCGCGCCTGACTGAGATACGGCTCAAAAGCGAAGATGGCGTACCCAACAGCAATCAGCGAAACCAGCCCAATCACCACCAGTGCGTTGCGTATAAAGCGCATTGAAAACCCCTCCTGCCCATCTGGCCCGGTCGTTGCCGGGACACCGATGGGCTATTGTTTTTTCCGGCGGCGCCGCCCAAATACGGCTGCCGCTAGTGCATCCAGCTCCGAGGCCGCCTTGCCCCGCGGCTCCAGTTCGTGCACCGAAAGTCCCTCGCTAAAGGATCGGCGGAAGGCCATGCGCTGCTTCAGCCGCGGCTTCAGCAGACGCACTCCATCGATCTGTTGCAGGGCCTCCCAGGTCTCGTCCGTTTCGCGCACGGCCTGGTGGGTATCCGCTCGGTTGATGAACACCAGAATCTCCGGCTTCTTGCGGGACCCTCGCGCCTTCTGAATACGCTGCACAAATCGATACGTGGACCAGACATCCGCCTGGCTGGGCGGCACCGGAATCAGGACCCGATCCGATCCTTTCACGGCCTCCAGTAGCGACTCCATGTCCGACGCACCGACGTCGATCAGCAACTCGTCATAGTCGCCCTGTCCCGCACGCGCAGCTTCAAGGTCGGCCACGCCGTCCAGCGCCGGCTGATAGCCTTCCTCCCGACGCACCGCCAACACATCGCTCAGGGTGGCCTGCGGATCCAGATCCACCGTCAACGCACGACGGCGCCCCTCCAGCAACCATAAGGCCAGATTGAAGGCGACTGTACTTTTGCCCGTACCGCCCTTCAGGTTGGCTACAACGGTCTGCATGTCGGCTCCTTGCGGGGAGAGTGCTGACCAATGGACTCATAAGCCATCCATTGGTCAGCACTTTCAGTAAAAAGGGCCTGCCCGAAAAACGGGCAGGCCAGTTACAACGGGTTTTGGACTTAGTTGCCCTGACCCTGTTGCTGCTGCGGCATCTGACCCTGCGGGCCCCAGCCCTGCTGCGGACCATAGCCGTAACCCGGACCATAGCCGTAACCCGGATGGCCATAACCGTGGCCATAGCCGCGACCGTAGCCGTCACCATAGCCATGGCCATAGCCGTGGCCATGGCCGCGACCGCGGGCGGAGAAGTCAAAATCACCGCCGCCCATCATGTCGCTCATCATGTCGCCCATGCCGTGACCACGGCCGTAACCGGGGCCGCCAAAGAACGGCATGCTCGGGCCGTAGCCGTAACCCGGGCCATAGTAGCCAGGACCACCGTAACCGGGACCGCCCCACTGGCCAGAGGCCATCATCGGGGCGGCCAGGCCACCCAGGGAAACGGCGAGAACTGCTGCTTTAACGAACTTATTCATGGTGCTACCTCCTGAAGGAGTCATGCCCTCAAATTGAATGCGTGCACGCGGGGAGGGCTTCTCGAATGCACGCTTAACCGTCAGGGAAACGGAAAACCGCCCATTCCCCAGGGGAAGGCCGAGAACGGCCCGCCCATTCCCGGGTAACCGGATTGGCCCGGATACCCGTATGGATAACCCCCCGGCATCCCGCCGGGGGCGTGGAAAGGCACAGAGCCCATCCCGCCCTGAGACCCGTAAGGCCCATAGGCCCCAGGGCCAAAGCCGGGCGGGTAACCCCCGGTCGGCGCCTCGCGTGATTCCGCCCGTCGGGACGGGTCGTAATCACGGTCGGGAAAACGCCCATGCGAGCGTTCCGGCGCCGAGCGTTGAACCTCCGGCGCTGCGGAGGCCCAGGGGTTCTGGCGATCACTCGCCATCAGGTCGGCGGTCGGCAAGAGGCAGCCAGCAGCCAGCACAACCCCGAAAATCGGGGCGATCCTGCGCCGCTGGTGTTCCTGTTGACCGCACTGCCTGCCTTGCATGGCGAACCGCCTCCATCTGGTTTCCACGCCGGCCGACAACCGCGTCGGCCGGGAATCAATTACCGATCCAGGATCAGTAATCACCACCTTCCTGCATGGACTCACGACGCTCCTGCATCATCTCCATGCGCTGCTCACGCTGGCGCTCCATCTCTTCCTCGTACGCCTTGCGCCCGGCCTCCATGGCTTTCTGTCGCGCCTCACGCATGGCTTCCATCTCTTCCATGCGCTCCTGGCGCTCGGCGTGCTGGGCCTTGATGCGCTCACGCATCTCTTCCGGCATGTCTTCCGGCAGGTTGTCCGGATCAAACGCCGGCATCTGGCCGTAACCCGGTCCCGGGCGCTGCTGCATGCCGTAGCCCGGCTGCATCATCCCCGGATGACCGAAACCACCCTGCTGGGGACCGGGGCCATAGCCCTGATGACCGCGGCCATAACCCTGGCCGTACCCATCACCGTGGCCACGACCATAGCCTTGCCCATGGCCGCGCCCGGACATGCCGAAACTAAAGTCACCGGAGCCTTCGCGCTGCTGCATCATCCCGCCACCGGGATGCGCACCCATACCCTGCTGGCCATACGGGCCATGCCCGTACGGACCCGGCACCGGACCCTGCTGGCCCATCGCCGGACCCTGGCCGTAACCCTGAGCCTGCTGTTCATCGGCCTGGGCCACACCCAACGCCAGAACCGAGACCACAGCGGCACTCGCCAGCGTCGTACCGATCGCTCGTGTATTGAATCGCTTCTTCATTACGAACCTCCTTGAGGTCTTGCTTGCATGTTCATTTAAGTCGAATACCGCGCCGGGCGCGGCCCTTGCCGGGCGTCCCCGACTTTCCTCCCCTCTTGGGGGAACTACCGCTGTCCTTGCGGTCGGTCTTGCTGCTCGTGGTGGCGGGCTTGGTGGTTCCGCCGGTCTTCTTGTTGGATGCTGTGGAAGTGCGCTTGTTCACTGCCCCGGCACTCGTTTGGGTCGCGCTCTTGGAGCCGGCTGCGCGCCGCGAACCACTACCGGAAGTCGTAGACTTCGGACTCGCATCCTTGCCCGCCGCCTTGGTGTTGGTAGCGCTCGTCTTCCTGGCGGTCGCCCCGGAGGAGCGACCCGCGGGCTTTTTCGCAGTCGAGGGCTTGTCCTGACCCGTAGCCTTGGGTGGAGCGCTAGAGGCGGTACCTGTTCCGGAGCCCGTGTGGCCAGCGTCCGATTTCGTCGCAGCGGCCGTTTTTTTGGGGGGGCTCTTCCGGGTCGCCGTCTTCGCCTTTGCGGGCGCCTTCCCAGACTCACGGTTTGGTTTCGGTTTGGGGGCGGAGGTGGCGGTGCGGACACCACTACTCTCCGCAGCCGCCGGGGCCGAAGCGCGGTTCTGGGCGGAGGCCGAACTCGCGGATTCAGCGCTGGCGTCACGTGGCGATGCCGGTTTCGGATCCTGCTTCGGTGCTGGGTCTGCCGAGCGCTCGGTCGCCACCACATCGGAGCCGGAGCCCGATCCCGCCGCGGGTGGCGAACCATTGCCACCACCGGCCGGACTGCTTGGGCCTCCGGTGGACGTCGGACCGGCCGGGGGCGGGCCGCCGCCATCTCGGTTGCGCCGACGCTCGATAAACGAACGGATTAGGCGCCACACCGCCAGGGCCAGGTCGCGCAGTCCCTCCAGGAAGGCCAGGGCCAGGCATTTCAGGTACAAGCCGCCATATTGCACGGCCTGAGTCACTGGGCCGCCTTCACGGGGGCCGAAAATGTCCTTGCCTTCGGTTGCAGCGCCCGGGCCGGATGCGGCCGCCATGCCCGCACCTCCATGGCCGTTACCGTTACCGTTGCCATTACCTGGCGCACATCCCACTGCCGCCTCGCCGTTTTCATCCAGGCTGGTCGGGCAGAAGGCACGACGTCCGGAGATGCAGCCCAGCGGGATCACCACCAGGGTCAGCAGCGTGGCCACCACCGTCCCGAACATCAGCGAGATAGCCATGCCCTGGAAGATGGGGTCAAACAGGATCACGCTGGAGCCGGCCAGCAGGGCCAGCGCGGTGATAATGATCGGACGGGTGCGGGCCTGGCAGGCCATGATCATCGCGTCGCGTACGTCATGGCCCTCGTCCACCGCCTGGCGACCGAAGTCCACCAGCAGGATCGAGTTCCTGACAATAATCCCCGCAAGGGCTATGAAGCCGATCATCGAGGTCGCGGTGAACTCGGCGTTCATCAGCCAGTGGCCGGGAATGATGCCGATCAGGGTCAGCGGGATGGGCGCCATGATGATGCCCGGCAACACGAAGTTCCCGAACTCCCAGACCACCAGCATGTAGATCAGGATCAATGCGATGGCGAAGGCGATGCCCATGTCGCGGAAGGTCTCGTAGGTCACCGTCCACTCGCCGCCCCACTCGAACGCAGTGGAGCCATCATTGGGCGGCGGCCCCAGCCAATGGGGTTGCACCTGGCTTCCATCCGGCAAGCGGTAATCCGCCAGCTGCTCCTGGATTTCGAGCTGACCGTACACCGGTGCGGCCAGGCGACCGACCACCTCGCCGGTCACATATTCCACCGGCCGCAGATTCTTGTGATAAATCGGCTCGTCCTGCGGGCGCTGGACAAATTCGCCCAATTCGGCCAGAGGGATCGATCCGCCCTGTTGGGTGAACACCGGCAGCATCTCCAGCTGCCGGACGTCATTGCGCGTAGCCATTGGCAGGCGCATCTCGATCAGATGCGGTTCGACCAGGGATTGCGCCTTCACGTCACCCAGGATCTGCCCGCCAATCGCAGTCTCGAGGGTGCGGTTAATGGTCTCTACAGTCACACCGCGCCGCAGGGCCTTGTCGCGATCCACGTCGAAATGCCAGACCTCGTGCGGCGCTTGCAGGAAGCTGTCCACATCCGCCACGTGCTCAGCACCGGCGAACATGCCCTCAAGGTCGCGAGCCACAGCCCGTCGGGTCTGGGCATCGGGGCCGTATACCTCGGCGACCACCGATTGCAGAACCGGCGGGCCCGGCGGCATCTCGACCACCTGAATGCGGGCACCAGCAGCCTGCGCCATCGGTGTGAGCAGCTTGCGCGCCTCGGTAGCAATCTCGTGCGAGGTTCGGCGGCGGTCACCCTTGTCCACCAGCTGCACCTGGATATCGCCCTGCCAGGGCTTGTCGCGCAGGTAGTAGTGGCGCACCAGGCCGTTGAAATTGAACGGCGAAGCGGTGCCGACATAGGACTGCAGCCCCACGACCTCGTCCATCTCGCGCAGGACGCTGGCCATGTCATGGCTCAGGGTCGCGGTCTCGGTCAGGGCCGTGCCTTCGGGGAAATTCACCATCACCTGAAATTCGGGCTTGTTGTCCAGCGGCAACATCTTCACGCGGACATCGGTCGTCATGAACAGGCTGGCCGTCAGGAAGAAGACGACGATGACTCCGATCAGAAAGGCGTAGCCCCGAACCTTGTTGTCCGCCAGCCCCGGGATCACCGTGCGGTAAAAACGGCCGAGCTTCTCGGCCTGACGGTGCTCCTTGTCCGTGGCCTTTTCCAGATACGCCATGCTCGGGCGCAGGCGCTGGGTCAGCCACGGGGTGAACACGAAGGCCGCGACCAGCGAGAACAACATGGCGACCGACCCGAGCACCGGAATCGGCTGCATGTACGGACCCATCATCCCGGAGACAAAGCCCATCGGCAGCAGGGCTGCGATGACCGTAAACGTGGCGAGGATGGTCGGGTTACCGACCTCGCGCACCGCATCCACCGAGGTCTCGGTATCAATACCGCGCTTCATTAACCAGCGTCGGTAGATGTTCTCGACCACCACGATGGCGTCGTCGACCAGAATGCCGATGGAGAAGATCAACGCGAACAAGCTGACGCGATCAATGGTATAGCCCAGCACCCAGGCACTGAACACCGTGAACAGGATCACCACCGGGATCACGATGAGCACCACCAGCGCGGCGCGAATCCCCAGGAACAGTCCAACCAGGATGGTCACCGCGAAGGTGGCGATGAACAGCTTGAAGATCAACTCGTTGACCTTCTCGTTGGCGGTCTTGCCATAGTCCCGTGAAACCGCTACCTCGACGTTATCCGGGATGACGCTCCCTTTCAGGCGTTCCAGCCGATCGAGAATGTCGTTCGCAACCGTCACGCCGTTACTGCCGGGCTTCTTGGCGATGGCCAACGTGACCGCCGCCGCACCCTCCGGCGCTGCGTCCGCATCGACGGCCGCGGGACCGGAATAATGCCGCACGAAGCGTTCCAGCTCGCCCGGGCCATAGGTGACCTCGGCCACATCGCGCAGATAGACCGGTTGCCCGTCACTGACGGAAATCAATAGCTGCTCGAGGTCCGTCGCCCCGGTGAAGAAGCGCCCGGTGTACACAGCGGTACTCAGTCCATCGCTTTCGATGCGCCCGGCAGACCCCTCGACATTTGCGGACTGCACGGCCTGGGCGATCTGATCCAGGCTGACGTCATACCCCGCGAGCCGTTCGGGCAACACTTCAATGCGAAGGCGCTCCTCGCGCCCGCTGACCACGAAGCTCTGGTTGGTATCCGGGACCTCGTTCAGTTGCTGCTGAGCATCAAGTGCGATCTGCCGGAGAAGGGCATCGTCCACCTCATGCGACCAGAACGTCAGGTTGACCACCGGCACGTCGTCGGCGCCCTTGGCCTTGACCAGGGGCTCGCTGACGCCCGGTGGCATCAAGTCACGATTGGCGAACAGCTTGTCGTGCACCTTGACTATGGAGGACTCCATCTCCTCGCCGACGTCGAACTGCACGGTCACCATCGCCTCGCCGCGATGCGACACGGAGTAGACGTTGTCCACCCCGGAGAGCTCGCTCATCAAGCGCTCCAGTGGTCGCGCGGCAAGACTGGCCACCTGCTCCGAGGGAACACCCGGATAGGACACCATGATGTCCACCATGGGCACAGAGATCTGCGGGTCCTCCTGGCGCGGAGTGACCATCAGCCCAAGGATGCCAATCGCGATACTGGCAAGGAGCAGCAACGGCGACAGCGGCGAGTGGATGAAGGCCGCCGCCATACGCCCGGCGATGCCAGGATCGCCGTGCTTCTCCCGGAAACCGGTATTGGATTGTCTGTCGTCTTCGGCCATCGAGCTTGAACAGTCCTGTTGTTAGTCTGGCGTCCCAAACGCCGGGTTTCCGGCGTGGAGCACCGGCTCGCCTGCCAGGGGCGTGGCCGGGGCCTTTATCCCCGGCGCACCGCCGGGTGTGATGTCCTACATGCGACTCCAGGGGTCGGCGCTACCCCCCGAATCCGGCGCTCGGCTCCCGACCGGTTGCCCGGAGCGCACACCTGCACCTGGCCGCGCCAGGATCTGCATCCCGGGCTCCAGACCGGAGGTCACCACCACCTGATCTCCGCGAGACCCGCCCAGACGGACCATGCGCACACGCACGTGGCCCTCGCCGTCGAGCACGGCCACGCGTGGCAGCGCCCCACCGGGGATCAAGGCCGAGCGCGGAATCACCACCCGGTTGCCCGAGGCCTCGCCCTGCGGCAGATGTACGGCCGCATGCATACCCGGACCGCCTCGCACACCCTGGGGTAGATCAAACTTGACCGTCACGGTATGACGTTGCGGATCGGCCAGCGGAAAGATCTGGGCAACCCGGGCCTCAACCTCATCACCGGTATCCAGGCGCACGTGCACGTAGTCGTCTTCCTGCAGGCCGGCGACCAGCCTCACCGGCACCTGGGCCTCGACGCGGAGGTATTCGACATGACCGAAGGTCAACAGGGGCTGGCCCGGCTGGACCGTATCGCCCTCTTCCACATGCTTGTGCATCACCAGCCCGTCGAACGGGGCCTCGGAGCGGGTATCGCGGATCGCGGCATCGAGTTCAGCCACCCGGGCGCGCGCCTGCTCCCAACGCGCCTGGGCCTGGTCCACGCCGATGTAGCGGGAATAGAGGTCCGTACGCCGGTCCAGTGCGGGGTCGCCCATGCCCATCATCTGTCCCGCCGGCTGGGTGAACATCTGGTCGAACATCGACGGAATCCCCATGCCCGGCATTTGGCCAATGCTCCGCGACTGCGGTGAGACCACCTCGCGGCCGTACTGCATCTGCGCCTCGCGAATCGCAGCCTCGGTAGTGCGCATCTCGGCCTGGGCGGCCTGGCGCTGAGCCCGCAACCGGTCATCACTGATCGAGACCAGCACCGAGTCTTGCTCGAAGCGATCACCCTCGGCGCCAGCTACCTGCACCACCCGCCCGGCAGACTGGGCGGTCAGGGTCACCTCGCGGTAGGGCACCACGGTCCCGCTTACGGTGCGGGTCGCGGCCTTGTCCGGCTCCACCGTGAGGACGGGCCCGGAGGCATGGGCCATCCCCACCCCCCCTGAACCCAGACTGATCAGCGGCAGGGTGAGCAAGGCACTCAGGAAGAGTCGAGAGAATCGCTTAACCATGATCGTCAGCACCTCGCGTCGAAAGCCGCGATGAGAGAGGTGATCCCACACATACATTCGGGTCGCTGCGCGAGACGGGACGAACCCGCCAGCAGCGACCGGACCGCACACATCCCGGGACCGGGGTGTACGGCGCTGAAACCCTTTCGGCAGGGGACAGATGCCGGGTGACAACCGAGATGGGTATTCATTACCCCATTTGTAGAAGAACTCATGCCGAACTACAAGCAACGTATATGCCAGTATTGTGACATTCTTATTTTTCAATCATTTAATTGTGATGTACTGATATTTAATAGATGACTGTTGCAACACCCCCGTTTCGCGCTATAACCAAGACAAGGGTTGGCGAAACGGGCAATTCCGAGGTGTTGCAGATGAGCGCGGCGTTGCAACACCACACCGCCTTCGCTGCCCTCCAGATCACCACGAGGAGGCAGGATGACCACGACCGAGCTGGCCGAGATCTGCATCCGACACAGTCGGGACCCACACCTCATCAGCGACACCCAGGGCCGCGTCCTGTTTGCCAACCCGGCCTTACACCAAACCCTGCAGATCCCCCCGGAAACCCACCTCACCCTGGCGCGACTCGGGCCGCTGAACCTGGCGGAGCACCTGCGCGAGGCCGCGATCGCGGCCGGCGAAGACGACGCCGATGCCGGCAACACCCGACACGCCCTGCACTTTTCGCTGATGGCGGAGCTGGAGGACGAAACGCTGCCACTGGAGGTCATCAGCCAACCGCTGCGTCTGAAAGACGACGACCGGGGCCTGCGCCTGATCACCCTGCAGCCACAGCGCCGTCGCATTGCCGCGGTGGAGACCATCAGCGAAGATGGACGCGACGGCCTCGACGACAGCCACTTCCATTCCCACGATGCCCCCTGCAGGACCACGCTGCAGTTCGCCCGGCGCGTCGCCACCAGCGAAGTCCGCGTGATGCTTCTGGGCGAGTCCGGCACCGGCAAGACCCGCCTGGCACGGGCCATCCACCAGTCCAGCCGGCGGGCCAGTGCCCCGTTTGTCGAGATCAACTGCGCCGCAATCCCCGAAGAACTCCTCGAATCCGAACTCTTCGGCCACACGCGAGGAGCCTTCTCCGGCGCGGTTAGCGATCGCGTGGGGCGTTTCGAATCGGCCGACGGCGGCACGCTGTTTCTGGACGAGATTGGCGAGATGAGCCAGCGCCTGCAGGCCAAACTGCTGCGCGCGGTGCAGGATGGTGCCTTCGAGCGTGTCGGGGAGAACACCACCCGGCAGGTCGATGTCCGGGTGCTTGCGGCCTCCAACCAGGATCTGCGCAGCCGTGTGGAGGCCGGTGAATTCCGGGCCGACCTGTTCTATCGGCTTGCGGTCGCGACGGTCGAGATCCCGCCACTGCGCGAGCGTCCTCGGGATCTCTCCGCCACGCTGCAAAGCTATGAGGTGCGCCATGGCATCCGCATTGCCCCGCACCTGAAACAACGCCTTCAGGACCATCCCTGGCCGGGTAACTTCCGTGAGCTGGAGAACGTCTTCGAATGCCTGACGCTTCATGCTCGCAATGGCCAGGTAGACGACTTCCCTCTGCCCCAGCCAATCCGGGTGGATACCGAGGCCGCTGACCATATCCAGTCGGGGGAGCCCAACGGGCATGACTCGGGTACTAATGGGTCGCCTGGCGAGCACCCCGAGGCCCGGCGTCTGCGGCAGGCACTGATCGAGAACGCCGGCAACCGCTCGCAAACCGCACGGGCTCTTGGAATGGACCGCACCACGCTGTGGCGCAAGCTGCATCGCTTCCAGCTGGTGTAGCGCAGCCTACGTCCCACCAAGACAAAGGCCCCGGAGGTTACTCACCTCCGGGGCCTTTGTTGTGCGGCTTCACACGACCCGCCTCATACCGCTCGACCGGACCGTAACCGTGGCGTCCTAGCGGTACTGCCGCAGATGCCCCGCGCCCTCGGCATGATGACGTTCATACAACGGCGTCAGGCGCTCGATCATCCTGCGCCGTTCACTCGACGGCAGCAGCCCCAGAGCGCTATCCCAGGCCTGCATCGCACCCTCGGCGTCACCCGTGGCGTACAGGGCATTCCCCAGTTCGCCGTAGAGATCCGCCTGTTGCGCCGAGGTCGCATCGATCTCGTCCAGCGCCTTGCGCAGGACCTCCACGGCGGCCCCCGGCCCATCACGCCAGTACGTGGTCCGCCCGGCATCAAGCGCCTCCTGCACCTGCCCCGCGACCTGTTCTTCGCTCGACCGTTCTTCGGGCGCACGAGCGTCGGCCGGCTCCTGCGAGTCTGGGGTCGCGCGGTGCATTCCAGTCTCGTCATCACGCTCGTAGGCCTCGCCGGTCATTGGGTCCATATCACCTTCCGACAAGCGACCCTCAGCCGTCTCCGGGGTCTCGTCCTTAACCGCCGCCGCATCGGCCTGCTCTTCCTGCGGCGCCTCATCGACACCGGGTTGCAGGAGATCGCGCGCGGACCACGCGACCAGCCAGAGCACGATGACGATCAAGATCCAGTAACGACTCACAAAGCTTCTCTGCCGGCTATCTGACTGTGCCATGACTCCCCCTTTTTGTTGGTTCTGCGACCGGCCCCAGAGCTACCACCGGTACATCCCTTACCGTGGCCCGTCGCCTCCTTTGCCTTCATCCTCGAATGCTATCGTGCACCGATTCGTCGCTCTTGCGAAGCGCCAATGCAATTACAGCTTCACGGATACCCCAACACATCCTGGTGCCCGACGGTCAGCTCGACATCCCCGGCGGTCAGCGCGACCGTGCGCCTTGCGCCCCACTCGCGCAGGGCCTGCGCGCGTTTCGGGGCCATCTCCGTGGCGGCCACCACCCAGCCCTCAATCAAGGCACGACCGAGTGACGCCTGGGTCGAACCAACGTGCCAGTCACTCGCACACTGACGAACCCGGTACCCAAGGGCCTCGAGCCGTACCGCACAGCAGGTCGCCGCCGCAGGTCCCAGGGCACGGCCAAACCCCTTGTCGGATTGCTGATGCCGATTCACTAGCTGTTCGACTTCTTCATCCAGCGGGTCAGTTTTCGACCAGCGGATACGGCCGTCGTAGCTAAGGGCAAAAAGCACCGCGGCGCCCTGCTGGACACAGGACTCGAGTAATGGCCTGAGCCACGCCTCCGATACCAGGTCCAGCAGCGCCGAACCGGTTACCAACGCTTCGGTGCCATCCAGCATCCGCGCTGGCTTGTCCCCAAAATCGACCGTGCAGGTTTCGACCACCACATCGGGGCGCGGCGCCTGTGCCCGTTCGAGCAATGCCGCATCATGATCCAGCAGGCGCCAGTGCTGGACATTTGCGAGCCTCAGGGCCAGATAGCGTAAGTTCGAGCCGGTGCCGCTGCCGAGGTCCGTGATCCTCAGTGGCGCGTCCAGACGCTGCCCGGCAAACACCTCACACAGGTCCGCCACCAAGGCCTGCGGACGGGCGGCGTGATCGGCCGGTTCGCGCAGATCCAGCCAGTCGCGATCGAAGGATTCCGTCATGGTCGCCAGCCGAGCAATGCCTGCTCCAGACTCGCTACCGCCTGCTGCCAGTCCGGACAGGCGGCCATCGATGCGCGGCCGGCCTGGCCCATACGGCACCGGGCATCCGGGTCTGCCAGCAACTGCGAGATAGCCGCGGCCAGGGCCTGGACATCGCCCGGTGGCACCAGCACGCCGGCTTGCTCCGGCACGGTCGTCGGGATGGCTCCACCGTGGGTACCGATCACCGGGAGACCACGCGCCATGGCCTCGGTATAGGCGATCCCAAAACCTTCGTAGGCGCTGGCCAGCACAAATAGCGAGGCCCGCTCATACCATCCATCCAGCGTGGCATCGTCGCACTCGCCGCCCCACTCGATACGATCTCCCAACCCGGCCCCGAGGACCGCATCCTCCACGCGTTGTACATAACCCGGATCGCGGCTGCGCGACCCCACCAGGACCGCGCGCCAGTCGTCCGCCTGTAGCTGGGCGAGTGCCTGCACCAGTTCCAGCTGACCCTTGCGGGGCACGACGGAGCCGACGCAAAGGATCCGCGGGGGTTCGTCCGGGTCGGGGCCCTTGGCCGGCGGCCGTGACTCCACCCCGGGCGGCACCGCTCGCCGCCGCTCAGCTGAAACACCCCAGTCCACCAACTGTCCGGCGGTAAAGGTGCTGGTGGCCACAACCCCGAGGACCTCCTGCACCGCCCGGCGCTCGCTCTCGATCAGCTCCGCCGCCCGCGCAGGTTCCAGCCCGGTCTCCAACCCTAAAGGGTGATGCAACAGATAGATCAGGCGCAGGCGCGATGCATGACGGGCCAGAACGTCCGGGAAGCCCCCTGCAGCCAGGCCATCCAACAGGACTGTACGACCGTCGAGAATTCCCGCCAGCGCGGCCTCCAGCACCCGTTCGGCGGCGGCGTTGGGGCCCGGAAAATCGCCATCGAGCTCGCAAACCTGCACCACCCAGCCGCGGTTCCGCAGGCCCGCGACCATACGCGCATCGTAGCGATACCCGCCGGTGCGTTGCTCCAGCGAACCCGGCACTACCAGGAACAGTTCGCGCATCGCGACTACGGGGCCGCATCGTAGCTGGCCCAGGCGACATGCGACTCATTGAGGGTCACGCACACGGCGTCCAGATCACGGGCCGAATCGCCCAGCTCACCGGCATGAATAGACCGCGACACCCGCTGGTGCAGTTCGTGGGCCAAGAACTCGGTGGTCGTGTTCTGGCCGCGGAATTCATCGCGCTCGTCCAGGTTCTGGTAGTTCAGGTCGGCCAGGATCGCCTTGACCACCTCGCTGGCGCGGCCGATATCCACCACCAGCCCGTCGGCGTCCAGGGCCTGGCGGCGGAAGGTCACATCGACGACATAGGTCGCGCCGTGCAGCTTCTGCGCCGGGCCGAAGGTCTCGCCCTGAAAGCTGTGGGCAATCATGAAGTGGTCGCGAACATTCAGGCTGTACATCGGGTGTCCTTGAGGGTTGCTGTGGAAGGGGTGGAGCGACGGACGTCAGTAACGGATGCGATGGCACAGTGTACGCGCGGCCTCAGGACCAGAGACGCGGGCCATCACCTCGGGCAGATCGGTAAACGCATCGTCCCCGGTGATCAGGGCATCCAGGGCCGGGTCCGATAACAGCGAGAGGGCCAGCGTCAGGCGGCGGCGATAGTCCCAACGCGGGGCGCGTTCCGGCGGGATGCGACCCACCTGCGCACTGCGCAGGGTGAGGCGGCGCGAGTGGAAGGCTTCCCCCAGTGGCGCGGGTACCTGCTGATCGCCATACCAGCTCATCTCCACCACGCGTGCCTCGACCCCGGCCAGGGCCAGGGCCTGGACGAGCCCGTCCGGATGGCCGCTGGCATGCAGCACGATATCCAGGTCTTGCCGGGCCGGCTCGACAGCGGCCGCTTCGGGCGTGACCCATGCGAGCCCAAGCGCACCCGCCACGGCCTCACGCTCGGGATTCGGGTCGATGACCACCACTTCGGTTCCGGGAATCGAACGGAGAAGCCACGCGGCCAAGAGACCCACCACCCCGGCTCCGACCACCGCGATCCGGTCCCCGGGGCCCGGCTGGGCATCCCAGACCGCATTGATCGCGGTCTCCATGTTCGCCGCGAGCACCGCGCGTTCCGAGGGGACCGACTCCGGGATCGGAACGGCCGCCGTGACCGGAACGACATAGGTACTTTGATGCGGATGCAGGCAGAAGACCCGCTGCCCAGGTACCCGATCCGGCGCGCCCCCCGCCTCGACCTCGCCTACGCTGATATAGCCGTACTTCACCGGCCAGGGGAAATCACCCGCCTGGAAGGGTGCCCGCATCGCCTGATACTGGCTCTCGGGCACGCGACCGCGGAACACCAAAGACTCAGTCCCGCGGCTAATCGCCGAGAAGTGGGTGCGCACCCGCAACTCGCCATCCCTCGGTTCCGCGAGCGGCTCCGAACGCAGTTCGCCACGACCTGGACCCGTGACCCAGAAGGCCTGTTCGGCATCGGGCCGGCTCACCGGAAACGCTCCAGCGTGGCGGGACAGAGCGAGATCATCATCCGCGCAGTGTGGGCGAAGCGCACAATCGGCGGCAACTCTAGCCGGGCGGCGCGGTCGCAAACCCGAGATGCCAACACCAGAAGGCTACAATCGCAACATGGAGTCCTCCTCCGCCAAATCGTGCCAACCTCCAGAGGTCCTGCGGGCAACCCGTGTCTGGGGCGGCGACTGGCTGCTGTCGGGCCTGATCGGCATCGGCGTCACGGTGGCGCTGATGCTGCACGCCGGGCTGGGAGCCTTGCTACTCATCGGCTATGCCGCGATCTGGGCCGCATTGGGCGCAGCACTTGTTATCACGACGCGCCCCGAGGCCCTCGCCCCCGGACACCGCGGTCCCGGTCCGGCCAACCGAGTCACCCTGTTGCGCGCTGCGTTCACTGCCCCGCTGGGCTCACTGGCATTCGTAGCCCCCGGCACCGGCGAGCCGCTGCTGGCGTTCTGGGTGATCGGCCTTGCGGGCCTGGCGCTGTTGCTGGACGGTGTCGACGGTGCCATCGCTCGAAGCACCGGCAACACGACCGCCTTTGGTGCCCGGTTCGACATGGAGCTGGACGCGGCCATGATCCTCGCCCTGTCGGTGCTGACCTGGCAGATGACCGTAGTCGGCCCCTGGGTGATCCTGATCGGGCTGATGCGCTATGCCTTCATGCTCGCCGCGTGCCCCTGGGCCTGGCTGGCCGGCGACCTGCCGCCCAGCCGGCGGCGCCAGACCGTCTGCGTAGTACAGACCGTCGTCCTGCTGCTGGTGCTGATACCCGGCCTGCCCGCGTTCGCCGCAATCACCATCGCCCTGGCCGGACTGCTGGCCCTGAGTCTTTCCTTTGCCGTGGATATCCACTGGCTTTATCGCCACCGACCGGAGGTGTGTCATGACTGACGCCCGCTACACCCGCCCCACCATTTACCTGCACCAGGCGTTTCTGGCCTTTCTGCTCGCAGGCGCCCTCGCCTTGTCGGGCACCGCCGCCCAAGCCAACGCCGATCGCTGGGTGATCGACCCCGACCATTTCGCGGTCGGCTTCCTGGTCGATCACGCCGGCTACGCCAAGGTCATGGGGATGTTCCTGGAGGCCGAGGGCGAGTTCCAGTTCGACCCGGAATCCGGCGAGTTGGGCGACGGCTATTTCGTCATCCAGACCGACAGTGTGTTCACCAACCACGAGGAACGCGACGATCACCTGCGTAACGAGGACTTCCTGAACGTGGAGGAGTACCCGGAGATGCGCTTTACCGCCACCCGCTACGAGCCCACCGGGGAAAACACCGGGCGCCTGAGTGGTGGCCTGGAGCTGCTGGGCGAGACCCGCACCATCCATCTCGACGTGACCATCAACAAGGTCGGGCGCTACCCGTTCCCGCTCGGCGGGCTGTTTGGACGTCCCTACGTGCTGGGCGCCTCCATGCGCGGCAGCTTCAATCGCTCGGACTTCGGCATGACCTACGGGCTGACCCGCGACATCGTGGGGGACGAGGTTGAACTGATCATCGAGTTCGAGGCCCAGCGGCAATAGCAGGATTCACCACGAAGCGCACGAAGGCACGAAGAAGGTCAAAGGGCTTGTTACCACAGAGAGCACGGAGGACACAGAGGAAGGAAGGGGCGGGTCACCGGAAGATGGAAGGGCGTGAAGGCTCTTGATGGAATGGCCTGGGACAGGGCCCGGTACGTGCCATCCTGAGCGCATCGCGACTCCGTCGTCATCCGGGCCATAGCGGCGCGGAGAGCTGGGGTGACATGGGTAGGGGTTTTCCACGGCCGCTGTGGGCGGCGGGAAACGAAAAGGCCCCGGTGCGTTCGCGCGCCGGGGCCTTGTGGGGCTAAAGGCTGTGGACATCAGGCCGTGGTGTTGATGTTGGTACCCACGTTTTCCGGCAGACCCTGTGTGGCGGCCTGCATCTCGCCGATGTCGGGCATCGCCTGCAGCAGGGACTGGGCGGCCATTTCCTGCGATTCCATCGCCTTCTTCTGAACGGCCACATCCTTTTGCATCGCCAGCTGCTGCTGGCTGTTCTGCGTGGCCATTGCGGCAATCGCGCTTGCATCCATCACGGTACTCCTCGAACGCTGAATGTTCAGGCCCGTGGACGTTCAACGCGCAAACGGGCCTGTCCCCGCTGACGGCTTCTACCGACAAGACTTGAGCCCTCGAACAAAACTTTTTTCACTTTGCCCGGATTGCCTTCACAAAACGCTGCACACGCCGATCAAAACTCCCACGACCCCTCCAAATCCACATTTCCTGCTCTGTGTCCTCCTTAGTGCAATCCGCCCTGGCCCTTCTTCGTGCCCTTCGTGCGCATCGTGGTCAATCACGCCCTTGACCTTCAGCGCCCCGAGGCCTCTCTGCTGCATCACAGACCCGCGCCGCAAAGCGTCGCATCACACCGCGCGACACGCGATCGTCCGGCTCGATGCAGAACCCGGCCTGTTCCACCTCGGCCTCGGTATCGCGATTCGGATGACAGCCCCCGGTCACACAGGTCCAGGCCGGCTGCACACGATCCTGCAGGTAGGCGAAGACTGGCCGCGCGTGACGCACATGCTCCAGCATTCGCAGCTGGCCGCCGGTTTCCAGCACCCGGCGCACTTCGCCCAGGGCCCGCGGCGGATCCTGCACGCTGCAGAACACCAGCCCGGAAACCACGGTATCGAAGGCATTGTCGGCAAACGGAAGCGCCTCGGCCCGCGCAACCACCAGGGGCACCCCCGGAGCCCGCTGGCGAGCGCGGCGCAACGCCGCTAGGTCGGGGTCCATGCCGATCACCCTGGAAGCGTCGTCATACAGGGGCAAGTCGCGTCCCGTCCCACAACCCACCTCCAACACCCGGCCCGTCGCGCCCGCAACCAGGCGGCGCCGCCAGCGGCGAAAGCCCAGCCACTCCGCACTGGCCATCAGGGCGTCGTATAACCAGGGGATCTGTTCAAGACCGCGCATCACGCCTCCACAAGGAACCCGAAAAATAAATAAACCTCGGCGGGATCGCCGTGCTCATCTGAAAATGTGACCACCACCACACTCTTTCAGCCACTGGCAGGAACCTGTTTCCACACCGCCTGTCCACTTATACAAGTTGCGGAAATCATCGGCTCGTGGCAACGGCAGCCGGTGACCCGCCGTTCAGATCACAACCCTCCATCACACGGGTGTCTGGACGATCTTCGACCCGGTCATTGAACCGGGTCTTTTTTTGCCTGGTTGTCCGTCCCCAACGACTCACGGGCAGCGCCCAACCAACACGTCCTGGGCTCCCGACAGCACGTGGCTGTTATGATTGCGCGCTTTCGCCAACCGCGCACAGGGGCACCGTGGCCGAAGCTTCCCAGTCGAAGATCCTCTATGAGGTGGACGATCACCCGCCTCCGGTCAAATGCACCATCAGTGCGCTGCAGAGCCTGTTGTTGGTCGCACCGACCATCATCATCGCCCCCCTGATCCTGGCCCGCGCCATCGGTCTCGATCTGGCCGCGACCCAGTGGACCGTATTCGCCGCCCTGATCGGCAGCGCACTTGCCACACTGATTCAGGTCCGCCGCGTCGGCCCGATCGGATCGGGCTACCTGATCTTCATGGGGACTTCGACCGCCTACCTGGCCGTGGGCATCGAGGCCGCCCTGGTCGGCGGCATGGCGCTGGTCGGCACACTTGCCGTGCTATCGGCCCCGGTACAATTTCTGTTCGCGCGCTATCTCGGGTTATTCCGCCGCATCATCACGCCCACGGTCAGTGGGGTGGTGATCATGCTGGTGGTGCTCGGCGTGATCCCCACCACAGCCGACATGATGCAGGGTGAAGGAGACTACGAGGGGACCTGGCGGGCGCTGGTGGTGGCCCTGTTCACCCTCGGGTTCACCATTCTCGTTGCGGTCTTCGGCGGCCGCCTGCTGCGGCTGTGGGCGCCCATCATGGGACTGGGCTCGGGCATCGTGGTCGCGATGATCTTCGGCGTCACGGATTTCTCGGAGGTCACCGAGGCCGCCTGGTTTGGCCTGCCGCCGCTGGAATGGCCCGGCTTTTATTTCGAGTTCTCACCCACCTGGTTCACGCTGCTTCTGACCTTCGCGATCGTGACCCTGGTCGGAGCGGTAGAGTCCATTGGCGATACCCAGGTCGCGCAGCGCAACTCCTACCGCACCCCGCGCAAGATCGACCACGACCGCGTGCGCGGCGGGCTGTATGCGGACGGCCTGGGCAACATGATCGCCGGCAGCCTGGGCACACTGCCCAACACGACCTATGGCATTGGCGTCTCCTCGATCGAACTGACCGGCATGGCCGCCCGCCGGGTCGGCTACTACTTCGCCGCCTTTCTCGCGCTGATCGCGCTGATTCCCAAGCTCAACATGCTGATGATCTCGCTGCCGGGCCCCGTCTTCGGCGCGTTCCTACTCATTTTGCTGGCCCTGTTGTTCGTCGCGGGGATACGCCTGTGCGCCCAGGACGGCCTCAACTACCAGAGCGGCCTGATCATCGGTGTCGCCTTCTCGACGGGTTTCATCTTCCAGAACGAACTGTTTTTCCACCACCTGATCCCGGAGGCGCTGAGCCCGTTTCTGAATAACGGCGTCTCCACCGGCGGCACGGTGGCGGTGGCACTCAGCATGATCTTCAACCTGCGGCCTCGCCCGCATCGACGCGCGACCTTCGAGCCCGAGGCGGATTCCCTGCCACAGGTCCATGCCATGGCGCAGGAATTCGGCGAAAGCCTGAGCCTGCCGGAAAAGCAATCGGTCAAACTGCAGATCGCCCTGGAAGAGGTCTTCATGCATCTGTCCGAGCAGGCAGCCCGCGAGCCGGGACGCAGCCGGCCGGTCGATGTACGTCTGGAACGCGAGGGCGAGACGCTGGCGGTGGAATTGATCGATCGCACCGCCGCGGCCGAGGTCGACGAGGCCGCACTGCGCGAGGCACGCCAGTGGACGGCCAGCGACGAACAATCGCTGCGCGAGCTGGGCCTTTACCTGCTGAACAGCCTGGCGCAGGACGTTCGCCACATGCGCATGGCCGGGGTCAACTACATCTCGTTCAGCATCCCGCTGCGCTGAACACCCCCGACGCCGCCCGGTCGGGGTTCAGTCGCGGCTACCGCGGATGAGGTTCAGGAACTCGCGGCGGGTGCGGCCATCCTCGCGGAAGGCGCCCAGCATCACCGAGGTCGCCATGGACGAATGCTGCTTCTCCACCCCGCGCATGGTCATGCACATGTGCTTGGCATCCACCACCACACCAACGCCCTTGGCGTGGGTCACCTGCATCAGGGCCTCGGCGATCTCGCGGGTCAGGCTTTCCTGGATCTGCAGGCGTGCGGCGAACATGTCCACGATACGGGCGATCTTCGACAGGCCGATTACCTTGCCATCCGGCAGGTAGGCGACATGCACCTTGCCAATAATCGGCAACAGGTGGTGCTCGCACAGGGAATACAACTCAATATCGCGAAGCAGCACCATCTCGTCGTTGTCGGAGGAGAACAACGCCCCGTTCACGATCGAATCGAGGTCCTGGTGGTAGCCGCGCGTCAGGTACTGCATCGCCTTGGCGGCGCGCATCGGCGTATCCAGCAAACCCTCGCGTTGCGGATTCTCACCCAGTCCCGCGAGAACGGCGCGGTAGTGCTCGGCGAGCTGTTCCGGCGCGGCCAGCGGCGGGTCCGCGGCGTCCCGTGTCGTCGGCTCATCAGCCGTACGGGCGTCTACATCCATGGTCAGGTCTTTGTGTTCACTCATTCTTGCGCTCGTCATCGTGAAGCTACCAGCGTAACCGCAAGCCCGGAGGCCAGGGCCAGAATCGCCCCCACGGTCAGCACCAGGCGCAGGCCTAGATATCCCCACGGCAGTGCCAGGCGCGACAGACTCAGCCGGTCGACCCAAAGTACCCCGAGGAATAACGCCGCCAGGGTCATCAGGGCCTCCGGCAACGGCTGCAGCACTGCCAGCCACGCCAGAATCGACGGCACCACCGCCCAGACCGGGGCGGCCAGCGGGCCTACCCGGTGCTGCCGATCCGCCAGGTAGATCCCCCAGTGGATCGCCCCCAGGAACGACAGGATCACCGCACCATAGAGCGCCAGGGCCTCCAGCGCGAAAGCCTGCCATTCCGGCTGGGCCATCCAGACGCCTGCGCCGAAGAAGGCGAAGGGTATCAGGCCCCCGTATCCGAGCACCTGTAAAACGGATGCCGGCGCATCCGGCCGCAGACGTTCACCGCGCGCCTTGAGCGCCTGACCACCAAGGTACTCGCGCAACTCCGGAAGCCCCCCGATCACCCCGTCACGCGCGATGAAGAACGGCAGCACCGAGGCGCCGGTGGCCTGCTGCAGGGCATGGAACTGCTCGCGATTGTGGGCCGAACCCATCCCCCACTCCAGCCGGACCCATCGGCCCCGGCTCGTGGCCTCCAGCAACGCCTCGGCATCACGAAAGTCCGACAGTCCGGAGGTAATGCCAACGATATCGTGGTTCTCCAGTGCCGCGCGTACTTCTTCCGGCCATTCCATTCCCGGCCCTCCTGTACTGGAACGTTCCATTACTCATCGCCCCTATCTTCGTCGGTTACCTGCCATTGTCACTGGACTTTGCCCATTGCCGGGCACGGAACTTTTCGCCGCCAGCATTTACAAATATTGTACAGCTATTGTATAAGATGTACATCGCCTCTTAGGTTCGGAGAACCACCGCCATGAATCGCTCGCGTATCGCCATTATTGGCGGAGGTATTTCTGGTCTATCCGCCGCCTGGATCCTCCAATCCCGACACCAGGTCCAGCTGTTTGAATCGGAACCCGAACTCGGTGGCCACGCCCACACCGTCGAGGTTACGGACCCGCAGGGCCCGGTCGCCATTGACACCGGTTTCGTCGTGTACAACGAGCGTAACTATCCGCTGCTAACCCGCCTGTTCGCAGAGCTTGGCGTCGACACCCAGGACACGGACATGTCCTTCGCCTACTCACGCCAGCCGCAAGGCGTGGAGTACGCGGGTTCCGACCTGAACACCCTGTTTGCCCAGCGCCGCAATCTGGTGCGCCCAAGCTTCCTGCGCATGGCCGGCGACATCCTGCGCTTCAACCGGCTGGGCAAAGGTCTGTTCGAACGTGGCGAAACCCCGGACGGCACCCTGGGCGCCTTCCTCGATCGACACCGTCTGGGGCGGCGCTTCTCCGAGGACTACCTCCTGCCCATGGCGGCCGCGATCTGGTCCTGCCCACCCGAAGAGATTCGCGAATTTCCGGCCGCAAGCTTCCTGCAGTTCTTCCAGAACCACGGCCTGCTGGACCTGCGCGACCGCCCGCAATGGCGCACCGTGGTCGGTGGCAGCCGCGAATACGTGCGGCGCCTGGCGCGCCGACTTGAGCCGGATACGGTGGCTCATCAACCGGTGCGAGCCGTGCTGCCGGAAGAAGGGCAATGGCGTGTGCTAACCGATGAACAGGCGGCCGGGTTCGATGCCGTGGTCTTTGCCTGCCACGCCGACACGGCCCGCTGGCTGCTCAACGGGGCCGATGCCCAGCGCGACCGGCTACTCGGCGACTGCCGCTTCCAGCCCAACCACGCCGTCCTGCACACCGACCCCCAACTGATGCCCCGCTCGCGCCGCGTATGGTCCTCGTGGAACTATCTTAGCGGTCGCACCACCCAGGCCGAAGACCGCGTGTCCGTGTCCTACTGGATGAACCGCCTGCATCGCCTGGATCGACGCCAGGACTACATCATCAGCCTGAATCCCTGGCGCGAACCACGCCCGACCACCGTGCTCGGCGAACAGCACTGGAAGCACCCGGTCATGGACGCCGCCGCCGAGCGCGCCCGCCAGCGCCTGGTCACCACTCAGGGCGAAAACAACCTCTACTTTGCCGGCGCCTGGATGGGCTACGGGTTTCACGAAGACGGGCTGCGCTCGGCGGTGGCCGTCGGGCAATCCATGGGCATCGAACCCCCCTGGTCGCACCCGGCACACACCCCGGCCCATCCCGAACGCATTCCGGAACCGGGCATCCACGGCGGGGGCCGCACGCCGGTCAGCGCGCCCGCCGCGCAGTCCCGGAGCGCTTAATGGACGCCGCACTGGTCCATAGCCAGGTAATGCACCAGCGGTTCTTCCCGCAGCAATACCGCTTTCGCTACCCGGTCATCAGCGCTCTGTTCGACATCGACAGCCTGGCCGAAACGGCGCGGCGCTGCCGACTGTTCTCGCTGGATCGCTTCAACCTGTTCAGCCTGCGCACCCGTGACCATGGCCCTCGCGACGGCCGTCCCTGGCGCCCGTGGATCGAGACGCACCTGGCCGAGCATGGCGTTGACCTGGCCGGTGGTGCCATCCACCTGCTGGCCATGCCCCGCATTCTGGGACACGCTTTCAACCCGCTCAGCATCTGGTACGCCTGGCATGCCGATGGCGAACTGCGCGCGATCCTGCTGGAGGTGCGCAACACCTTCGGCGAGCACCACCACTACCTGCTACACCAGGGTGGCGCTCGCATGGAGCTGCCGGTCCGCCAGGAGAAAGACAAGGCCTTCCACGTCTCACCCTTCATCGACATGGACGCGCGCTACGCCTTCACCCTGACGCCGCCGCGTCTGGAACCCGGCGCGACTCTGCGCATCGCGATCAACGAATACCAGGACCAGGACCCGATGCTGGTGGCCACGCAACACGGCCGCCTCCAGGCCTTCACCGACCGCACGCTGCTGGGCGCCTTCCTGCGCCAGCCCTGGATGACCCTCAAGGTCCTGCCCCTGATCCACTGGCAGGCCGTGAAGATCTGGTGGCGTGGCGGGCGTTACCACCCCCGCCCGGCGCCACCGGCACAGGAGATCGACTAATGGCCCTCGACCACCTCGACACCCCACAGGAAAGCACCGCGCGACCGGACTGGGCCCTGCGCCTGATCGCCCGTGCCCTGAAGGACATCGAATACGGGCAGATCACGCTGATTGGACCCTCCGGCCAACGCGTGGTCGTTGCGGGCCGCCAGCCCGGCGTGGAGGCTATATGGCACTTCCGCCGCCCGTGGCGAGCCATCCTGCGCCTGTTGCGCCATGGCGATATCGGCTTCGCCGAGGGCTTCATCAGCGGCGACTGGAATACCCCCGACCTGCAGGCCCTGCTGCGCCTGGCCACCGATAACGAGCAGGCCCTCACTGCCCTGGCGCAACGTCCGGCCTGGCAGCGCGCAGTCGATCGCATGCGCCACTGGATGCATCGCAACAGCCGACGCGGCAGCCGCGCCAACATCCGCTTCCACTACGATCTGGGCAACGACTTCTACGACCTGTGGCTGGACCACACCATGAGCTACTCGTCGGCGCTGTTTACCCGAGGCGACGAGGCCCTGGAGCAGGCCCAGGCGCAGAAATATGCGCGCCTGCTGGATCAACTGAACCCCGAACCCGGCGCACACATCCTGGAGATCGGCTGCGGCTGGGGCGGCTTCGCGGAGATGGCCGCCCAACGAGGCTACCGCGTCACCGGCGTGACACTGTCCCAGGAGCAGCTCGACTACGCCCGCGCGCGCATTGAACGCGCCGGCCTGTCCGACCGCGTCGAGCTACGCCTGCAGGACTACCGCGACCTGCAGGGGACCTACGACCACGTGGTCTCCATCGAGATGTTCGAAGCAGTCGGCGAACACTGGTGGCCGACCTTTTTCGACAAGGTACGCGACTGCTTGCGCCCGGGCGGCCGGGCGGCGCTGCAGGTCATCACCATCGCCGAGCAGGCCTTCGACTACTACCGTCGCAATGCCGACTTCATCCAGCTCTACATCTTCCCCGGCGGCATGCTGCCCTCGGTGCCGCGCTTCAACAAAGAGGCCGAACGCGCCGGGTTGGCGATCGAGGACCAGGCCTTCTTCGGCGAGGACTACGCCCGCACCCTGCGCCACTGGCACCGCGAGGTCCGCCAGGCAGAGCCTGTGATCGAGGCCCTGGGCTACTCGCAATCCTTCCTGCGCATGTGGCGCTACTACCTCGCCTACTGCGAGGTCGGCTTCGATACCGCGCGGGTCAACCTGATGCAGGCCGTACTGCAAAGCCCGCAACCTGCAGAAGGGCTGGGCGCGGCCGATGCCCCCGCCCATACGCACGAGTCTCTATGAGGTGATCGCCCTCCCGCGCACGCAGCTGTTCGCCTACGGCGGGCTGGGCCTCCCGCTGGCCATTCTCGGCCTGCCGCTGTACGTCTTCCTGCCCGCGCACTATGCCGAGCACACCGGTCTGAGTGTCACCCTGGTGGGCGTTCTCCTGCTGCTGGCTCGGCTGCTGGACGTGATCACCGACCCACTGGTCGGGTATTTGTCCGACCGCATCCCCGGGGCCTGGCGTCGACGCGCCGTGCTACTGGCAGGGGTGCCGGTCCTGCTCGTCTCGGCGCCCCTCCTGTTCCGCCCGCCCGCGGAGGCCGGTGCCCTCTACCTGCTCGGCTTTGCCAGCCTGGTCTACCTCGGCTGGACGTTGTTCACGCTGCCCTATACCGCCTGGGGGGCCGAACTCTCCGGCGACTACCACCAGCGGTCCCGCGTCACCGCCGCCCGCGAAGGCTTCGTGGTGCTGGGCACCGTAATCGCCGCCGCATTGCCAGCGGTACTGGGGCTGGAGGACGACGCCGGCGCAGCCCTGGCCGCCCTCGCCGTACTGCTGTGGGTGTTGATGCCACCGGCACTGTTCGTTCTGCTCTGGCGCGTCCCCGAGCGGGCGGGCCGCCTGGCCCCGGTGCCCTGGCGCGCCGGCTGGGCGCTGCTGGCAAACAACCGACCGTTCCGTCGTCTGGTCCTCGCCTGGGTGTTCAACGGGACCGCGAATGCGATCCCCGCGACCCTGTTCCTGCTGTTCATCACCCATGTGCTGGAAGCGCCGGAACACGCCGGTCCGCTGCTGCTGGTGTACTTCGCTACCGGCATCCTGGCTTTGCCTCTTTGGCTGCGGCTGGCCCGCCATCTGCCGAAGCACCGCGTTTGGACGCTGTCCATGCTACTGGCCTCGGCGTTCTTCATCTGGGTGCCGTTCCTGGGCGCCGGCGACATCCTGGCCTTCTATGCCATCACCGTGCTGACCGGCCTCAGCCTCGGGGTCGATCTCGCGCTGCCCGCTGCGATGCAGGCCGACGTGATCGACCAGGACACGGCCGACGGCGGCGGCGAACGCGCCGGACTGTTCTTCGGGCTATGGGGAATGGCGACGAAACTGGCGCTCGCCCTGGCCGTCGGGATCAGCTTCCCGCTACTGGGCCTGGCCGGGTTTTCCACCGACGGCGGCAACGGTTCGACCGCTCTGCTCGCCCTGGGCCTGGCTTACGCCGGTCTCCCGGTGCTGTTCAAGCTGGCCGCGATGGCCCTGGTCTGGCGCTTCCCGATCGACGCCGCCACACAACACCACCTGCGCGAGCGCATCCAAGCGCGCGAGCATGCCCGCCCCTCACCGGCCCCCGGAGGTCCTGCATCATGAGCCGTTTGATCCCTTCGTCACGTTCCGCTGCCACGTTCGCATTCGTACTGGCACTATTCGCCGCCCTGATGCCGGCGCAAGCCGATACCGAGATCAACGGCGTGCGCTTTGCCGACACCATCACGATCGACGAGACCCCGGTGCCGCTGCGCGGCGGGCGGCTTTATCGCTACACCGTGTTCCGCGTCTATGTCGGCGCGCTATATGTCCCAGAAGACGTCGCGCCCCAGGATGTGCTGACCGCGGACGTCCCCAAGCGGCTTGAGCTGGAATACCTGCGCTCCATCAGCGCCGAGGACTTCCGCAAGAGCGGCAATACCTTGCTCGAGGATCAGCAAAGCGGCGACACGCTCGCGGCCCTGGCCGATCGCCTGGAGACCTTCAACGCCGCCTACCGCGATATGGAGGCGGGTGATCGCTACGCCCTGGAGTATCGTCCTGGACGTGGCACGCGCCTGCTGCAAAATGGCACCGAACTGGTGGAAGTCCCCGGCGCGGACTTTGCCGAGGCCTACTTCGGCATCTGGCTGCACCCCGACAACCCGCTGTCCACCCGCGTCCGTGACGCCCTGATCGGCGCTAGCTAACGCCTCCGCGCATAACTCGCTGACACGGCTGCACCGAGGCGAGCGCCGGAGACGCCTCATAGCCTAGCCTAAACCGTCATCGCGAGGCCCGCAGCGCCGTGGCGATCGCCAAGGGCCTACCCCCTCCGCTCGCCCATGGACTGCCGCGCTGCGCTCGCAATGACGGAAGACCCTTCCGAACCGGGACACTCGAGTCGCCCGATCCGCGAAACGCCGCACAGGAAGAATGCCCCAACCTGGGCTAGACTTAATCGTCCGGGGCCGAAGCCAGGACAGCTTAAGCGCGTTCCGGAGGAGGCCACTCATGCAACGTCGTATTACCTTTCGGGAGGCCACCTGGCCCGCCGATGCCACCGCGCTGTCCCTGATCCGCCGCGAGGTCTTCATCGAGGAGCAAGGGGTACCCGAGCCACTGGAATTCGATGGTCTGGACCCGGCCGCCCTGCACTGGCTGGCTACCGGGCCCGACCGCGAACCGATCGCAACCCTGCGCATGCTTCCCTCCGGCCAGATCGGTCGCATGGCCGTGCGCAAACCCTGGCGCGGCCACGGCATCGGCTCCCGCCTGCTGGACTGCGCCATGGAGGCCGCCCGGCGCCACGGCTGGCGGGAAGTCTGGCTGAACGCACAGGACACCCGCATTGGCTTCTACGCCCGCCATGATTTCTTTGTGATCTCGGACACCTTTGAGGACGCCGGCATACCCCATCGCCGCATGCTCCACCGGATCCATCATCCAGGCCCTGCCTATCGCCCGTCATGCATCGCAACTAAAGCTCATCAGGGAATCCCGGCGCCATAGGGAAACACTGATTGAATCACGGGTTCGCACCATCTTCCCGCCGCAGAACGGCGCAGGGTGCGGGCGCGACGCCCTTGCCCTATGCTGGGAACAGGCCCCCGAACAAAGGTCGCATGCCCATGACCGCTCCCGAGAGGGATCCCACCCTCATTGATGCCGAGGCCCTGATGGCCGATCTTGTCGACGCCACCCGCAGACGTTTCTGGCTGCATGCGCGGGTGGCCCTCCTGGCCGAGATCGTCGGGGACGACCTCGGCTCGCTCTTGGCCAATATCGCGCGACGGCATCGGCATACCGATATCCGCCTCCTGGTAGATGATGACCTCGCCCTCAAGGAGCGCCTGCCCGGACTGGTCGAGAGCATCAAGCGCCTGCCCACGGCGGTAACGGTCCGGCGCCTGGACGCCTCCGAGGAAAGCCCCCTGACCCTGACGGTCATCGCCGACCACAGTGGCTGGATGCAGCTGACCCAGGCCGGTGCGCGCCGCGTCCTGCGCGGCGATCCGGACGATCGCCCCGGCACCCATCGCGCCGCCCAGGACTTCGAAGCCAACTGGAGCCTCAGCGATGAAGCCGTCGAAATCCGCCGCCTCCACGTCTGAACGCCGCCGGTTGCTCCGCACGATCGGAGGCCTGGCTTGTGGGCTGCTACTACCCGCCGGCGCAACGTCCGCGCGCGACGCCCACGACGAAGTGGCCGTGCTCCCACTCAACAACCGGCCCGCCCGCGAGGTCCTGTCCGAACTCCAGGGCCTGTTCGGCGAGGCCGCCACCCTGCGCGCCGATGGCTTCCGGCTGCTGGTGCGCGCCGACGCCCGCACCCTGCAACAGATTCGCGAAGTCGTCGCCGAACTCGACCAACCCGCCCGTGAGTTGACGCTCTACGTACGTCGCGCCGCTGACGCACCGCGCAGCGAGCGCGGCGCCGGCATCGACTTCGAAACCGGCCCGGACGGCACCCGCGGGCGCGGCACCGTGACCCGCCGCACCACCACCCGCCGCGACGACCGCACCCAGCAGGTACGTCTGCGCGAAGGCACCGAAGCCACGATTCTTGTCGGCGAGACCGAGGCCCAGGGCCTGCGCGTCTTCGTCGGGCCGGCGGGTTTCGGCACCGAACCCATCTTCCGCGACACCGCCCGCGGTTTCCGCGTACGCCCGCAAGTCCAGCCGGACGGACGCATCCGCGTCGCCATCGAACACCTGCACGAACAGCCCGCCGGCGCCTACCGCGGCCACATCCACCGCGAGACGGTGACGACCGCCCTCACCCTCGAACCCGACCAGTGGCACGATCTAGCCGGCAGCGCACAGACCACCACCCACGACGAACGTGGTCTCGCTTCCCGCCGCAGCACCCGAGACCGCGACGCCATGACCCTCCAAATCCGCGTAGAAGCCCTCGACTAATCCGCCGGCGTTGATTACCAGCCCCTTGCCCCCAAACACCGCAATCGTCGCCAGCGCGAGACGCACGGCGCCGTAGCGATCTCCAGGGCCTACAACCCGGCCGTAGATTGGCGCGTTGCGCTCGAAATAAGAGTGCGGACGTAATTAGTGCTTGCCGGACTCGCCACCGACGCGATGCCGTACCGGTTCGGCAACCAGTACTCGCCCTAACGGTCCCCCAAACGCAAAAAGGCCCCAAAACGGGCCCCCCCACAAACAAAAAACGGGGCCCCTGGGGGCCCCGCAAAACAAGCTTGATGCTTGTTGTTATACCGCTTGCAATAAGCGTTCGAGCTTAGAAGGACACCCGCATGCCGGCACCGACGCCGGTGAAGCGCAGGTCGCTGCTACCGTCGTAGGACTCTCCATCGAAGTTGCCGCCAGCATCATCGGTGCTGTTGTAGGCAACGCCAGCATAGGCCATCACACGGTTGCTGAAGCTGTGCTTGATGGCCAGCGCGGCGAAGTCGCTGTTGTTGGCATCGTCAAGACGGGTGTGACCCAGGCTCAGCACGAAGTCGTTGCGGCCCATGGAGTAGGTACCGGCGGCCCAGTAGGTGTTGCCTTCAGCCTCAGGACCGGCAATTCCGGCGTCGCGCTTGAAGTCTTCGATTTCAGCATTCAGGCGGAACGGACCGGCAGACCAGTCGGCACCGATCTTGGTGGTGCGCCAGGTGTCAGCGTCGCTATTCTCGTAACGGCGAGCATCTACATGAGCCACGTAGACTTCGACCGGATCCAGGTCGAAGTTCAAGCGGCCGGACCAGGCCGCACGGCCATCCTGGCTGTTGTCGAGGAACATGCCGACGTCCATGCTCACGATGCCGAAGCTGTTGCTGTAACGAACACCACGGTCGACGTAGCCGCCGTTACCGAAGCCACCCAGGCCGCCCTGGCGACCGCCCTGGACACGCGCCTGCATGAAGGTGCCGTTCAGCGGGTCCTTGCCGGCGGTGTTGTAGGAGGAGGTCATGCGACCGGCGATGATCTGGCCGAAGTCGCCACGCAGACCGACGTAGATGTCGCGCTGCGGGCCGTTGAAGCCAGAGGCGGCGCTGCCGTCAGAACCGGTGGTGAAGTCATTTTCAAACTTGGCCAGCGCGGTCATGCCGTTGCCCAGGTCGTGGTTGACCATCACGCCGATGCGGTTCGGGCCCTGACCGTCGGTCGGGCTACCGGCCTGACCGGCGTCGTGCTGACGGAAACCGCTGTCGAACTCACCATCATCGCCGGAGGCGCTGTGGTGGACGATCTGCGTCTGCAGCTGACCGAACAGGGTGACGCTGGAGTCGGCGGCGGCAAAGGCCGGGATTGCGAAGGCGCCGGCAACGGCGACTGCGAGAATCTGTTTTTTCATGTTGCGTGTCTCCCAGGAGAGGTGTTTTGGATGTTTCTACGCCAGCATCCACGGTCGATGCCGCGAATGACAGGTGTTTTATATACACCACGGTGTCGCGTTTCAACCCCCAAGCGGGAAAAATTTGCCACAGTCGCCCCGGTTCTGGCCCCAATACCCCCGTTTGAAGGATCAAGCACTTGCGTGCAGACGCTCGAGGAATGCCCGAATAAACCTTCAACTCACTGAAAATATGGGCCAATAAGATTTCTCTGATGTGCTCGTGCCCATTGAAATCGAGGAATTCATCAGATTTCACTTATTTTTTCTGCGTTGGGAAAAATTATCGGTTCTCGGGCTCCATGAGACGTGATGATCGCCGCACACGGGCGTTGCGTTTTTGCAACGAAGGGCGATCTGGACCGATCCCGCACGCGAGATGTTGCGAAAAGGCGACGCATGCCCCCGTGGGATCCTGCTTGCAGGCGAAGCGTCTGCCGGCGCCCGAACAGCAAGGGGCCTGCTGCAGGAGCCGCTTCGGCGGGGAAGCCGCGCCAGGAGTGGATGCGGGCAGGGGCTTCGCCTGCAAGCAGGCTCCTACAGGGGGGTTCGGTGGGTGGTTAGTCGAGGCCGAAGGCGCGTAGGGCGAGGCGGCGTTTGATGGGGGCAACCTGGTCGACCAGGCGGATGCCGAGGCCGCGTAGCTCGGGGAGGCCGGCGGCATGGGTGGCGAAGATCAGGCGGAAGCCATCCATCGCGCGTTGCATGAAGGCGTTTTCGGCGCGGCGGTCGCGGGTGTAGGCGCGCAGAACCGTCTCGGCGCCGGGGTCGCGGCGGGCGGGGCCGTACAGGCGTTCCACCAGGGCGCGGGCGTCGGCCAGGCCGAGGTTCAGGCCCTGGCCGGCCAGTGGGTGGATGGTGTGGGCGGCATCGCCCGCGAGGGCGACGCGGCCAGCGTGGTAGTACTGGGCATGGCGGGCCACCAGCGGGAAGCTCGCGCGCCTGGATGTGGCGGTGATCGCCCCAAGTCGATGGTCGATCACGGTACCCAGCGCCTCGCAGAACGCGGCATCGTCCAGCGCCAGCGTGTCCTCGGCCTGCAGTTCAGGCTGCGACCAGACAATGGAGCTGCGCCCGTCCGCCAGCGGCAGGAAGGCGATGATCTGGTCGTCGACGAAACGCTGCCAGGCGGTGTCCTCGTGCGGGCGCTCGGTGGTCACGGTCGCGACTACGCCGCGGGCGTGGTAGTCCTGCTCGTGCACCGGAATGCCCATACGGGTGCGCAATGAGGACTGCGCCCCGTCGGCCGCGACTACCAGCCGTGCAGAAGCAAGCAACGCATGGCCGTTGCCATAGACGTCGACCCGATCCGGGCCGGTGTCTACGGTCTTCCACTCGGTCTCGGGCCACAGGGCGACCCCCGCAGCCTCCATCTCGTCCCACAGAACCGCCTCCAGTGCGGCGTGCTCGACGGTCCAGCCCAGGGCCGGAACACCCAGTTCGTCGGCATCGAAACGGATATGGCCGGGGCCATGGGCATCCCAGACGCTCATGCCGGAGAAGGCGTGAGCACGGCGGGCCTCCAGGGCGTCTTGCACTCCAAGCCTGGCGAAAAACTCCATGGAGGCGATATTGAGCGTCGCGACGCGGGTAACCGGCATGACCTCATGGAAGGTGGGAGCCGTGTTGCGTTCCAGCAGGCCGACACGCAGGCCCTGACGGGCCGCACCCAGGGCAATCGCTCCGCCCACGGCACCGGCCCCGACGACCAGGACGTCCAGCACGTCTTTGGATGGGTGTTGGCTCATGCTTTGCTCCCGACATCCGGGCGCGTGAGCTGCCGCGCGGTATGTCGCGGCAATGCCCCCAGCCCCATCGCCGCGCGCGCCAGACGATCGCGCGCGGGGCGCAGGCGGTCTACGGCCATCATCCCGCTGCCCAGGGCATGCCCGCGAAGCCCAGCGGCATGCAGCATGCCGCGCGCAAGGAAGTCGGTGGCCGCAACGACGCCGTTAACGTCATTGCGTCGGGCCTGGGCATAGGCCGCGAGGGTATCGGACGCGCCGGGATCGGCCACAAAACGCGGCGCCCCGCCCTGCCCGTGACGTTCACGGAGTGCACCCAGCAATGTCGCCACGTCGCGCAGAGACAGGTTAAGCCCCTGCCCCGCCACCGGGTGCACCGAGTGCGCGGCGTTGCCGAGAAGCAGCGCGCGTTCCGCAACCGGCTCCGGGGCATGCACACGCTCCAGTGGGAAGCGCACCACGCGACCCGCCGGCTGCAGCCGCCCCAGGGTCCAGCCAAAGCGGGCCTGCAACTCCTGCAGTCGTTCCGCTCCGTTCAGTTCCAATCGCCGCTCGCAGGCCTCCGGTGGCGCAACCCATACGACGTTCATGCGTCCATCCGCCTGCGGCAGAAGCGCCAGCGGGCCCTCATCGGTGAAACGCTCGAAGGCCTGGCCATTGTGCGGCCGGGCGGGCTGGACATCGAACACCAGGGCATCCGCCGCGTAGCGATGCCGGTTGACCGGAAGCCCCAGGGCCTTGCGCGTGGGCGAGCCGATGCCATCGGCGGCCAGAATAAGGCGTGCCGACCAGGCACCTTCGCCTTCCGTGCCGTGGATACAGAGTTCGCGGCGGCCGTCCGTGACCTCGCCAACCCCCGCCAGCGTCGATTCGTAGCGCACGTCCACGCCGGCTTCGCGGCAGGCGGCGTCCAGCATCGGTTCCAGCGCGACGGCCGGCACCACCTGCCCGAGCGCGTGGCGCCCGTGATCGGCCGCGTTCAAGTGGACGCGCCCGAGGCCCCCGCGGCGGCTGACGACGATGGAGCGGATCGCGGTGGCCCGTTCCGCCAGCGGCGCCCAGTACCCGAGGTCGTCCAGAAACTGCACAGTGCCAGCGGCCAGGGCATAGCCACGGGTGTCGTTGGCGTGTGCATTCGGCACCGGGGATACACCCCGCTCGAACAGCGTGACCGCGTAGCCCGCCCGCGCCAGAGTGCAAGCGGCGAGGCCACCTACCGGCCCGCCGCCGACGATGGCGATGTCGGATCGCTGTTCGGTCATGTCAGCCAGATATCCCGTCGTTGCGAGGCCCCGCAGGGGCCGTGGCAACCTCTGGATGCCTGTACATTGGCGGGACCGGATGGTAACGGCAGGCGATCGCCACGGCGCTGTGCGCCTCGCGATGACGGGAGTGGTGGGTTCCCGTCCATTGGTAGCCATGGCCATGCCGACCCCAAAACACGCAGGCTCCTGATGGACCGTTGGCAAAATACCGCTGAGCAGGATGCGGATGAGCGCAGCGAATGGCAGCACGGGGCGCGTGGCTCCGGGGTGAGCGGTACGTTTCGCGGAGCTCAACGCACCCTGCGGTTCCTGACGGGCGGAGCGGGATTGTCGCTCCCCCATTCGCCTGCAAGCAGGCTCCCACGGAGGATCGTGCATGCTGCCCACTACAAGAGGCTGCTTGCACGCAAAAGGCGCCGAACCGAATCCTCGGCCTTTGATCGCAATGGACAGCGCGGCGGGCGGGCATGGTTAGTCCCAACCCGGAAGGTCACCGGCCATGCAGGCCTCGATGTCGGCGACGCTCTTGGGACAATCGGCGCTCAGGACCTCGTGGCCGTCGCGGGTGACGGCCACGTCGTCCTCGATGCGGATGCCGATACCCCGCAACTCCTTGGGTGCCTCGCTGTAGGGCCCGAAGTACAGACCCGGCTCCACGGTCATCACCATGCCCGACTCGAGCTGGCGCCAGGCGTCGCCGACGCGGTAGTCGCCAACGTCATGCACATCCAGCCCCAGCCAGTGGCCAGTGCGGTGCATATAGAACGGTCGAAAGGCCTGATCGCGGATCAGCTTGTCGAGACGGCCCTTGAGCACGCCCATGTCCTTGAGCCCACGGGTCAGTTCGCGCACGGCTGTGCTATGTGGCGTATCCCAGTCATTGCCGGGGCGCACCTCTTTGATCGCCGCGAGCTGCGCGGCCAGTACGCATTCGTAGACCTCGCGCTGACGCTCGCCAAAGCGCCCGGAGACCGGGAAGGTTCGGGTAATGTCGGAGGCATAACCCTGCACCTCGCAGCCGGCGTCGATCAGCAGCAGGTCGCCGTCGTTCAACTCAGCCTGGTTCTCGATGTAGTGCAGGATGCAACCGTTTTCGCCGCCACCGACAATGGAGGGGTACGCGGTCTCGGTGCCAAAGCGGTGAAACTCGTGCAGCAGCTCGGCCTCCACCGCGAACTCGGTCAGGCCCGGACGGCAGGCCTGCATCGCGCGCACATGCGCCTGGGTGGAGATGGCTGCGGCGTGGCGCATCAGTTTCAGCTCCGGCGCCTTCTTGAACAGCCGTTGTTCATGCAGGTGATGCTCGACCGCGACGAATTCGTGCGGCGCACGCACGCCGTTACGCGCCTTGGCCCGCACCTGGTTGACCCAGCCGAACAGGCGCTGGTCCAGCGGCTCGTCGCGCCCGAACGGCGCGGCCATCACACCGCGGTTCTCCATCAGCCCCGGCAGGATCTCGTCGATGTCCTCGATGGGGAAGGCACACTCGGCGCCATAGGTCTCCATCGCGCCATCCGGCCCGGCGCGGCGGCCCTGCCAGGTTTCCAGGGTGGGATCGCGATCACGGCAGAACAGGATGTATTCACCCGCCGGTCGCCCCGGCACCAGCACGGCGACCGCATCCGGCTCCGGGAACCCGGTCAGGTAGAGGAAGTCGCTGTCCTGGCGGAACGGGTATTCGACGTCCCGGTTGCGGGTGCGCTCATGCGCAGCGGGGACGACGATTATCGAGTCCTGGCCAAGCGCCCGCATCAGTCGCTGGCGGCGCCGGGCGAACTCGCCCTGGGGGATCTCGGGCATCCGGCCCGGCCGGGGGGCTTGTCGCGTTCGCGTCATTGCATTGGGATCCGTTTCGGGTCGTCCGGGGCCAACTCGTCGGCGATCAGCAGCACGCCCACGCGCACGTATTCGTTCAGCTCTTCGAAGGCCGCCAGGTTTTCCTCGTCGTCGTCGGGTTCCAGCTCGATGCGGGCAATCTCGGCGAAATCGCGCAGGATCTCGCTGGCCTCGGCCGAGGGCTTGAGCTGGCCCACCCGCGGTGTCTGCCCCAGCCCGGCGATGAAGCCGTCCACCCATTCGGACAGCGCCTGGGCCTGGGCCTCGATGGCCTCGTCGTCCGGCAACAGCGGGCCAAACCCCAGCTCCACGTCGTATAACTGGGCCAGCAACGCCCGGCGAATCGCCTCGACCGTCTTGCCGAACGCATCGCCCGCCCCTTCAGTTAGCGGGAACGCATCACCCAGGCTGCGCTCCAGGGCGTCGACATTGGCGCCCGGGTCCGCCACCAGGCAGCCGGTAAACAAACCATGTGCCGACGCCGGCGTCTGCGCATACCCCATGCTGCGCAGGCCATGCTCCAGCTGCTCTCGCAGAGCGTCGGGGTCGCGCTCCAGACCGTCCAGCGATTTCGTATTGCCGGCATGTGATTCCCGCGCCATCAAAACGACTCCAGGCGGGCTTCATAGGGGAACAGCAGAAAGCGGTAAAGCTCGTCCCCCACCTGCAGGTGCGTGAACTGCGGCTCGCCCAGTTTGATCGCGCTGGAACCCGTGGAGGACAGCATGTTGAGACCGAAGCGCTTGTCCTCGATCAAGGCGTTCAACAACCGCTCCAATTCCGGGTGCGGCACGGTGCCCGTATTGTCGACAATCCGGCACGGCTTTCCATTATGGGCCGTACCCTCGATTACGGTGGCCTCGGGGCCGGGTTCGGGCGGCTGGGTCATGGGCGGCAGATACTCAATCAGGGGAAATCGACCTATTGTGGCCAGCCTGAGCCGCAGGCCGCAACAAACCCCGCTGCGAGGGTTTGCTACCGGCCCATACAGTGAAGGTGTTCCCGCAAGAAGATCACGCAAGTTGACGCTTTGCGCGGACGGCTCCTAGACTCCAGTAGTGAATGACCTGCGGCGGACGCCGCCCTTGCCAACCGGGACTCAAGGCCATGCAGCCAAACGACGATTCCGCACCTGACCCGACCGAGCGCCTTGAGGCCGCGATCACGCGCCTCCTGGAAGAGCATGCGGCCCTGCGTGAGGAGCATCATTTGCTGCAGGAACAGGTCCGTCAGCTCAAAAGCGAACGCGCCTCCTTCAAGGAACGCAACGAACAAGCCCGCCACCGGGTCGAGAACATGATCGCGCGCCTGAGATCGATGGAGCACAGCGAATGAGCCAGTCCGAACCCGTTCGCATCTCCATCATGGGCAAGGAGTACCAGATTGCCTGCCCACCGGAGGAACGCGCCGATCTGTTTGCTTCGGCAACCCTGGTGGACGAACGCATGCGCGAGTTGCGCGATGGAGGCCGCATCGTGGGCGCGGAGCGCATCGCGGTGATGGTCGCGCTCAACCTGGCGCACGAGATGCTGGAGTGCCAGCAGCAGAAGTCCGGCGCCAGCTCGGCGCGCCTGATCGATCTGGCCGACCGCATCGAAAAAGGCCTCGGCTCACCGCGCTAACGCGTTTGGCGGCCGCACGCCCTCCGCTCTTCAGTCCTTGCCTCAGTCTCCGGGCACACCCAACCGCCCCGAGGCCGGCCACCATTACATCGCCCGGTATCCCACCTGCCACCATTGTCTAGACCTGATTGGCGGGCGACCTGAGGAAGGCGCCGGACACTCCGAGAACCAAACGATCGCTGCGGTTAGGGAGACGCTGATTGAATCGCACGACCGCGTTGGCGCCCCCCAGTTTTTCGAGTCAAAGCGTTCCGAGACAAGGCGCGTCGTGCAGCAGGTAGTGGTTCTACCCGCCCGTTTCTGATGGGTTCGGGGCGCAACGCAGGATCGGGGAACAGGGGGCACCAACCCGACACGTGATTGAAAGAGCGGGCTCGGCCGCCCGTTGTTGATCAAAAACGGGCGCGGGAACGGCGTTGCGGTTCCCTTGTGCAGAGTGACTGCACGGCAGTCACCGCGCCTTGTTCGCACGCAAAAGCAACTCGAGCGCGGACGTGCGATTCAATCAGCGTCTCCCTAGTCGTGCGATGCCGCAGGCGGCAGCTTGATGAACTTCTCGCGGTACAGGCGTAGCTCGTCGATCGAGTCCCGGATATCCTGCAGGGCCTGGTGCGACGCATTCTTGCGCAACTGCGCGATCACATCCGGCGCCCAGCGCCGCGCCAGTTCTTTCAGCGTGGAGACGTCAAGGTTGCGGTAGTGGAAATACTGCTCCAGCTCCGGCATCAGGCGCGCCATGAACCGCCGGTCCTGGCAGATGGAATTCCCGCACATCGGCGAGGCCCCCTTCGGCACATACTGCGCCAGAAACTCCAGCGTGACCTGCTCGGCATCCGCCGCATCCGACGAGCTGGTGCGAACCCGTTCGATGAGCCCCGAATTTCCGTGGGTACGCTGGTTCCACTCATCCATCGCCCCCAGCACCTCGGACGGCTGATAGACCGCAATTACGGGTCCTTCGGCAAGCACATTCAGTTCCTTGTCGGTGACGATCGTCGCCACCTCCAGGATACGATCTGTCTGCGGCTCGAGACCGGTCATCTCGAGATCGATCCAGATCAGGTTTTCGGCGTTCACGGCCATATTGCGTACTCCTTCGCGGGCAGGCCATCGGTCACGGCCGGGACCCTTTCATCTGGCGCAGGAGTCTATCATCATGGTTGCGGGGTCTGTGGCCCCGCTACAACTCCCGATGACAGGAGGGATTCATGCGATTCAACAACGCACACATTGCCGCCGGCACCGCGGTGCTGGCCCTGAGCCTGGGTGGCGCAAGCACCGCGCTGGCCGACGACATCCGCAAGGGGCAGGAACTGCACAGCGATAATTGCATTAGCTGTCACGCCGACATGGTCGGAGGTGATGGTTCTGAGCTGTACACCCGTGAGAACCGCATGGTCGGCTCGCACGACGACTTGGTGGCCCAGGTCAACAACTGCAACGCGAACCTCGGCACCAACTGGTTCGACGACGAGGTTGATGCCGTAGTCGCCTACCTCAACGCGGAGTACTACCAGTTCGATGAGTGATCTGAAGACCCGGCATTGCCAATCCTGCGAGGGCATGACCGCCCCGATGCCCCGCGCGGACGCGGAGGGGGCGCTGGGACAACTGCAAGAAGCCTGGGGCATCGACAAAGCCGGAAAGAGCATCCAACGAAGTTTCAAATTCAAGAATTATCACGAAACCATGGCCTTCGTGAATGCAGTCGCCTGGATCGCGCACGTCGAGGATCATCATCCCGACATGGCGGTCGGGTTCAATCGCTGCGCGGTGGAGTTCTCCACCCATGCCATCGGCGGCCTGAGCGAAAACGACTTCATTTGTGCCGCGCGTATTGATGCCCTTTTCGAATAATCGACCTGGACGGACGGAGGCTCGGGCTTGACCCCATTCGCCCGGGTCTTCGCTCGCCACAACCAGATGGCCGACATCGCGCGGGACGATGAACCCCCGCGCCGCTTGCGCCTGCACAGGCGCTTCCGCGATCTCGCCTGCGGCGACCGCGTTGAGCTGGACACCACCGGCGAGCAGGTGGACCTCCTGCTTGAGCGCGACAATGTACTGGTGCGCCGGGACGGCTTCGGGCGGCGCAAAGTGATCGCGGCCAATATCGATTGCGTGTGGATCGTGATTGCCCCGGAACCGGCGCCTTCGCGCAACCTGATCGACCGCTTCCTCGTGGCAGTGCTAAACCTACCAGCTCGACCCCGCCTGCTCATCAACAAACAGGATACGGGCCCCGCGGCCCCACCCGAATGGCTGAATGCCTACCGCCAGCTGGACCTGGAGCCGCTGTACGTCAGTGCCAAGACGGGCTATGGGCTCGATGACCTGGCAACGGCAGCCGCCGGCCAGACCAATATCCTGGTGGGGCAATCCGGTGTCGGGAAATCTTCGCTGGTCGCCGCGCTGCTGGATCAGTACGGGTTGACGGACGCCACCGCACCCGCCACCGGCGAGCTTGCCGCTTCTGGGGAAGGCCGTCATACCACGGTCACGGCCCAGTGGTTCCCGCTGGCCAATGGCGGCGCCTGGATCGACTCCCCGGGGGTACGCGATTTCACACCCGAAATCCCGTCACTGGACACGCTGGAACGGGGCTTTCCCGATATCGCGGAATGCGCCGATCACTGCCGTTTCCGCGATTGCCGCCATCAACGCGAGCCCGGCTGCGCGGTACTGGCCGCAATCGACTCAGGCGAACTGCCCGCAGCCCGCCTCCAGGCCTGGCATGACCTTGCTGCCGAAATCCCCGCCCAAACCCGCGCCCGCGGGTAAGGGCCGTTTGTTTTCACCACGAAGCGCACGAAGGCACGAAGAAGGGCAAGGGCAAGGGCAAGGGCAAGGGCAAGGGCGTTCTACCACGGAGGGCACAGAGTGGGCCTTGGGGACGGTAACAGCGAAAACCTGATGTCCAGGTTTCTGGGGCGTTTCACCCGCGCTTCGAGCATTCCGGCAATTGTCTGGCCATTCTCCGTGTCCTCTGTGATCTCTGTGGTCACACGGTTTCGATCTTCTTCGTGCCTTCGTGCGCTTCGTGGTGACAATAGTTCGTGCGCTTCGTGGTGAAAATCAGACGCGCGCAGGGAGGCCGCACCGTGGATAGCGTGCAGTGAGAGTCACAAGGGAATGGCTGGCGGGCACCGCGGTGGGGGGAATAGCGGTGGGGGCCGGGATCAGAAGGTCAGGCCCATTTCGAGGCCGATGACCGAGGAGGTCGGCTCGCGGCTTGCGCCTTCGAATTCGAGGCGGTCGGCCAGCCAGTTGTCGGCAGAGTTCAGCGAATAGTCGTCGTAATACAAGCTCAGGGACAGCTCGGACTGGTTCTGCAGACGCATACGCCCGTCCAGGCTCAGGTAACCCGCGGTACGGCCCGTATCGCGATAGCGGTCGCCATAACCGAAGCCGAGGCCGCGATCGTCGCTGGACAGGGGCTGACGCACCCCCACGCGGAACTGGCTATCAAATCGGCCAGAGGCGAAGGTCGGCCCAAAGCTGAAGTCGGTAAAGTAGGCGGTGGTTTCACTCGCCGGCCCGAGATCGTTCCAGTCCGGACGGGTTTCCATGCCCAGGCCTAGATTCAGGCCGTAACCGAAGCCAGCACCCAGGTCTTGGTGATAGGCACCCACCGCCTCGAACAGGCGCGCTCCACTGAACGCATTGTCCGCTTCATCAAGGGCCGCGGCATCTCCAGTGCTGCGCACCGACAAGCGGTAGCGAGACTCGGCATCGCGGGCCGCATCCGGATTCTCTTGCGGCATCACGCCTGACGAGGACGCCTCAAGCAGCGAGAAACGGTCATCGGCACTGGCCGTGCCCGCGCCCAGCGCAAGCCCAGCCACCGCCAGGACAACAAACATCAGCGACGAACGTGAGGCACAAACAGGCAGAGACCGCGGGCTTTGCGCCTGCGGCCGCTTCAAGGCTGCACCGTTCAATCCGTGTCGCGTCACACCGATAATCCGTGTTGTCGGTCCTGGCTAGCCTGGTGGCCAGCTCAGTGCACGTCCGGCAAGGACATGCATATGTATATGGTAGACCGTTTGCCCACCGTGTTCGTTGCAATTCATCACGGTTCGATAACCGATTTCAGCAAAACCGCGATCGTGTGCGATCCGGGCCGCCGCGCGGGTCATCGCGCCGATCACCGGGGCATCTTCGGCCGACAAATCGTTCAACGTGGCGATGTGCTTTTTCGGGATGACCAGCACATGCTCCGGGGCCTGCGGGTTGAGGTCTTCAAAGGCCAGCACGGCCTCGTCCTCGAACACCACCTGCGCCGGGATCTCGCCCGCGACGATCTTGCAAAAGATGCAGTCGGCCATTGTCGTCTCCCGCATGAACGGAGCGGATTTATATCAGGGAACGGTAATGGATTCAATGCGCCACTGGCGCAGGCCGCTCAATAGTCCCGACGACCCGATAACGCGTGCGCCAGGGTCCCCGCATCGATGTATTCCAGCTCCCCGCCACTGGGGATGCCTTGAGCGATGCGCGTGGTGCGGACCCCGTGACGCGCCGCCATCTCCGCCAGGTAATGGGCGGTCACCTCGCCTTCGACGGAGGTGTTGGTGGCCAGGATCAATTCCTCGACGCCCTCGGATTGCAGCCGCGCCTCCAGACGGTCCAGCCCCAACTCCTCTGGACCGATGCCATCCAGCGGTGACAGACGACCCAGCAGCACATGAAAGCGCCCCCCAAAGTCGGTCGCCGACTCGATGGCCATCACATCGCCGGGGCTTTCCACCACACAGACCACCCGCGAATCCCGCTCCGGGTCCGCGCAACGGCTGCAGGTCTCGGCCGCGGTCAGCGTCCGGCAGACCGAACAGTGGCCAATACGGGCCACGGCTTCGTCCATTGCCCGCGAGAGGCGCCGCGCACCCTCGCGGTCACGCTCCAGCAGGTGCAGCGCCATGCGCCGTGCCGATTTGGCCCCGACACCGGGGAGGCAACGTAGCGCCTGGACCAGCTCGTCCAGTTCCGCATCCATCAGGCGCGCCCGATCCGCTGCGTCAGAACGGCAGCTTCATGCCCGCCGGCAGGCCCATACCTTCGGTCAGGCTGCCCATGCGTTCCTGGGTCGTGGATTCGACCTTTTGCACGGCATCGTTGACGGCCGCAGCGACCAGGTCCTCGATCATGTCGCGGTCGTCATCGAACAGGCTCGGGTCAATCTTCACGCGGCGCACGGCGTGCTTGCCGGTCATGACCACGCTGACCAGCCCACCGCCGGCCTGGCCCTCGATCTCCATCTCGGCCAGTTCGGCCTGCACCTTCTGCATGTCTTCCTGCATCTTCTGGGCCTGCTTCATCAGGCCACCCATGCCACCTTTCATCATAATTTCGATCTCCTGTCCCGCGCGTCGCGCGAGATCTCACTATGTAACGTTTAAGGAAACACTGATTAATGTACACGCTCGCGCTCGAGTTGCTTTTGCGTGCGAACAAGGGGCGGTGACTGCCGTGCAGTCATTCTGCACAAGGGAGCCGCAACGCGGTTCCCGCGCCCGTTGTTATCAAAAACGGGCGGCCGAGCCCCTGCATTCAATCGCTTGTGGGGTTGGCACCCCAGGTTCCCCGATCCTGCGTTGCGCCCCAAATCCATCAGAAACGGGCGGGTAGAACCACTACCCGCTACGCGACGCGCCTTGTCTCGGAAAACCTGGGGTACCAACGCGAGTGTGTACATTAATCAGTGTTTCCTTAACGCGGTGTCGACGATGCGTCGTCCACCGTGGTTCCCGAATGGTGATCGCGAATACGAACGGTGCCCAGTTCCGCACCGAACTCCTGACCCAAGGCCTGCACCACTGGGTCCTCGCGCATCGTCGTCTCGGCGCTAGCCTGACGTTCTGCCGAGGCGGCCGCAAGCCGCGCCGCCGGGGTCGTATCCAGGGGCTCGGACTGACTGACAATCTCCAGGCGCAGGGACTGGCCCAGGGCCTTTTCCAGTGCATCCTTCAGCCGCGTCTTGGCACGGTCCGTACAGAGCGTGCCCGGAGCCACCGCGATCACGACACGCTCGTTGTCATGCTTGCGGAGCTCGGCGTGCAGGGCGAGTTCGCGCACCGTGCCCATGGGCAGAGCCTCGGCAAACCGATGCCAGTCGAACATGCCGTCCGCCGCCATTTCCGGCGCCGGTGCATCGGGCGCTTTCGCCACAGGAGCGACCGGCGCCGCTTGGGCCTGAGCGCCATCCTCGGGCCGGGTCGCGTTGGGGCGCGGCTTCGATGGAGAAGTCTCTGGCTCGGGCTCTCTGACCTGCTCACGGGGTGGCGGCGCGGCAGCCTCATTCGAGGGTGCAGCCGAGGACGCGGCATGACTCGGGCTCGATGCGGCCCTACCAGCCGCCGCCGGATCCCGACCCGTCTGGTGGCCGCCTTCCCCTGCGGCCGGGGCAGGCTCCGGGCGGAACGCCAGCAAGCGCAGCAGCGTCATCTCAACACCCATGCGCGCATCCGGCGCATAGGGCAGATCGCGGACGCCGTGGATCAGGATCTGATAGGCCAGCTGAATCGTCTCCGGATCCACCCGGCCGGCGGCCTCATGCGCCCAGACCTGCGCCTCCTCGCCCGCCGCTGGTGGGGCTCCTGCAACCTGCTGCACTGCGACCTGATGCGCCAGCGCGGCCAACTCGTCCAGTAGACGCGACCAGTCGGGTCCCAGCGTATCCAACTCGGCTAGCCCCGCCAGCAGCGCCGATCCATCCCCAGCAAACACCGCATCGAGTAGCCCCGCCAGGCGCGTGCGCGGTAGTAACCCGAGCATGTCGCAGGCGTCGGACTCGCTCAGGCGATCGCCGCCGTAGGCAATGGCCTGGTCAGTCAGGCTCAGCGCATCACGCATCGAGCCCTCGGCCGCCTCGCCCAGACGCAGCAGTGCACCCGGCTCCGCCTCTACGCCTTCGGCGGCGAGGATCTGGGTCAGGTGTTCGGCGATCATCGCCGGCGGCATCGGCTTCAGGTTGAACTGCAGACAGCGCGACAAGACGGTGACCGGCAGCTTTTGCGGGTCGGTAGTCGCCAGCAGGAACTTCACGTGTTCCGGCGGCTCCTCCAGCGTCTTCAACAAGGCGTTGAAGCTCTTCTCCGACAACATGTGCACCTCGTCGATCAGGTACACCTTGAAGCGCCCGGTCGTCGGGGCGTAGGAGACGTTGTCCAGGAGTTCGCGGGTGTCATCCACCCGGGTGCGCGAGGCAGCATCCACCTCGATCAGGTCCAGGTGGCGACCCTCGGCAATCTCGATGCAGGAACGGCACTCCCCGCAGGGTGTAGCGGTCACACCCGTCTCGCAGTTGAGGCAGCGGGCAAGGATACGGGCAATAGTGGTCTTGCCCACGCCACGAGTACCGGCAAACAGGTAGGCGTGATGCAGGCGATCGCCGCTCAGGGCATTGGCCAGGGCGCGCACCACGTGCGGCTGCCCGACCAGGTCCTCGAAGCGCGAGGGACGCCACTTGCGGGCCAGAACCTGGTGACTCATGCCTCCCCCGTCAGTGGAGTCTGTCGCGAACCGGGAAGCGGGGCCATCACCGCAGGAATCCGATCCGCTAGGAATAAGGTGGTGGCCCGCACCCGCCACACCCCGGCGCCCGACGCAGCTGCTACCGTTGCTCCCTTCCGGGCCTGGCGGGGTTCACAGCCTGTCGTCGCGAGGGGACTGATACGGACCACCATAACGCGGTCCACGATTCGGAGTTTCCGAATCCGGGCGGCAAGCTTCCGCATTTCCGGCGAACGCGTCAACCTTGGAGGCCTGCATTGAAGGACAATCGCGACGATGAAGGCGGCCACCACCGTGATAGCCGTAGCCTAACAAGAGAATAGAAAACAAAAACTGGATCAATCATAAGCCAACCCTTATCTTGAGTCTCGTAGTCGGGCATCGGCCTGGCTGAACAACAATCTTCTCTCTGGTTTACTGCAATCAACACTCGACTAAGGAGTACGACAAATGGAACTCGAAAATCGCGAAGGTCAGCGCATCCCGGACGTCACCTTCCGCTGCCGCAAGGACAACGACTGGAACGACGTGCACAGCAACGACCTGTTCAAGGGTCGCAACGTGGTCGTTTTCGCCCTGCCGGGCGCGTTCACCCCGACCTGCTCCTCGGCCCACGTGCCGCGCTACAACGAGCTGGCCCCGGTGTTCAAGAAGCACGGCATCGACGAGATCGTCTGCATCTCGGTCAATGACGGATTCGTGATGGAGGCCTGGCAGGCCGACCAGCAGGCCGAGCGTGTGACCTTCATCGCCGATGGCAATGGCGAGTTCACCGAGCAGATGGGCATGCTGGTCGACAAGAGCGACCTCGGCTTCGGCCACCGCTCCTGGCGCTATTCCATGCTGGTGCGCGACGGCGTGATCGAGAAGCAGTTCATCGAACCGGACGAACCGGGCGACCCCTTCGTGGTCTCCGACGCCGACACCATGCTCGCCCACGTCGCGCCGGATGCGGCCTGCCCTGAAGACGTCGTCGTCTTCACCAAGCCGGGCTGCCCGTACTGCGCCAGCGCCAAGGAGATGCTGGAGAACGCCGGTCTCGACTACGAGGAGATCGTGCTGGGCCGCGACGCCAGCCTGCGCAGCCTGCGCGCCGCCACCGGCGCGATGACCGTCCCACAGGTGTTCGTGGGCGGCCACCGCATCGGCGGCTCGGACGATCTGCAGGAGTGGATCTCCCGCGAGAAGAAGGCGGCGTAAACCCTGCCTGCCGGGACGGGTCCTCGTGACCCGTCCCCGGTGGTCACCCGGATGGGTGGCCATCCGTGTCCGGATCCCGCAAATCGGACGTCCGGACACGGATGGCAGACCCCGGCGACCGCAACGAGTGCGTTCGCTATGCAACACTTTCACCGAACCCTTCGAGGAACCGACATGGAACACTACGACATCATCGTGATTGGCGGCGGCAGCGGCGGCCTGGCCGTGGCGGAACGTGCCGCCCCGCACGGCGCCCGCGTCGCCGTGTTCGATCCCAAGCCGCTGGGCGGCACCTGTGTGAACGAGGGTTGCGTGCCCAAGAAACTCACCTGGTACTCCGCCGAGCACATGTCACATGCCCGCGAGGCGGGCGAGTTCGGCGTGGATGTCGAGATCAAGGGCATCCGCTACGCCGACCTGGCCAACAAGCGCCAGTCCATGCTGAAGGATCTGAACCAGTTCTGGTCCGGGCACCTGGAAAAGCTGGACGTCACGCACATCCCGGAACGTGCGCGTCTGACGGACAAGAACAAGGTCGTCAGCGAGAGCGGCACCGAATACACCGCCGAACGCATCGTGCTGGCCATGGGCGGCGCGCCGATCGTACCGCCTCTGGAAGGCGCCGAGCTGGGCGCCACCTCCGACGACTTCTTTGAGTGGACCGAACTGCCGGGGTCCATCGCCGTGATCGGTGCCGGCTATATCGGCCTGGAGATGGCCGGAATGCTGCGCTCCTTGGGTGTGAAGACCGACGTAGTCGCAATGGAAGACCGTGTTCTGGAGATGTTCGACCCGATGATCTCGCAGGCGCTGGACCAGCACATGGAATACCAGGGCATCGACCGCCATCTGGGCGTGAAAGTCGCCGGCCTTGGCGGCAAGCCCGGCGCCGTGACCATCAAGCTCGAAGGCGGCCAGGAGCTGGGCCCCTATGAGAAGGTCCTGTGGGCCGTCGGCCGCAAGCCGGCCACCGCCAACATGGGCCTGGAAGAGGTCGGCGTCGAGATCGCCCGCGGGGGCATCATCCCGGTCGACGAGTGGCAGGCGACCAATGTCGAGGGCATCTATGCCCTTGGCGACATCATCGGCAAGGGCCCGCTAACGCCGGTGGCAATCGCGGCCGGCCGCCGTCTGGCCGACCACTGGTACGCGCCGGAGTCCAACCCGGTGCCGGTCGACTACGATCAGATCCCGACGGTCACCTTTACCCACCCGACCGCGGGCATGGTCGGACTGACCGAACCGCAGGCCGTGGACAAGCACGGGGACAGCGTGCGCATCTACGAAACGCAGTTCGGCGGCCTCAACCGCGCCTTCGCGGAGGGCGAGGTACCGCCGGTCGCGATGAAGCTGGTCTGCGCCGGAGACGACGAAAAGGTGGTCGGCATCCACATGATCGGCGCGAACGTCGACGAGATGCTGCAAGGCTTCGCGGTGGCGGTGCGCATGGGCGCCACCAAGCGCGACCTGGACCTGACCATCCCGCTGCACCCCACCAGCGCCGAGGAACTGGTCACCCTCAAGGAAGGCCGTCCAGGCCGCCAGAAAGGGCTGTCGAAGGCCGCCTGAGGCCCACACCACCACCCCTGAAACAAAACGCCGCCCCGGTGCAACGACCGGGGCGGCGTCGTTTTGTGCGGTCGATCAGGTCCTTACCCATAAATCTGGCCTACACTTGCAGATTCAAACAATCCGCAAGGAGAGAAAGCATGCTGGGATGGGCACTACTATTTCTGATCGTCGCGATTGTCGCAGGCGCCCTCGGACTGAGCGGTATTGCCGGGGCCGCGACGCAAATCGCGTGGATCCTGTTCATCGTAGGGCTGATCCTGGCGGTCGTCTTCTTCATCACCGGCAGGCGCCCCCCGCTGTAGCCGACCCCCAGACAGGCCAGGCGACCGCGCACGCAATCGCACGCTCTTGCTCAATGTGCTTTTGCGCGCGCCAACCGCCGAACATGGACGTTGCACTACGGAACCGCCCCATGCGGGCGGCCGCTCACTATATGCAGGAGCACCACCGCCCCTGCATCCCACCGCTCGGAGCTTCGCTCCCCATCGTCTCTGATCCCGCGTTGCGGCCTTGCCCGTAGACCTACCCCCAATTACGTACTGGTTTCGGAGCAATCGGGAATACCAACGCAGCCCGACCGATTGATCTGCGCCCACTGTGAAGGCCCAAACTTGAACACAAAAAACACGCCGCCCAAGCAAAGTGCCGGGGCGACGCACCCGATGAGCCTGGGGGCAACACGCAGGTTTCCCCCTTCGGCATCATGGATCGCTAGAATCTCCAGCCGACTGACGCCGTGAAGGCATCGATCTTGTAGTCACTGTCGAAATCGTAGCGTTCGTATTCGGCACGGATCAGGAACGCATTCAAGTTCACCTGCATCCCAACCCCGTAGACCGGATCGAAGCCGTCCTGGCTACGCAATGTACGGCCCTCATCTCCGAGGTTCCCACGTACGTCCGCGTCCCATTTCGCGGCCCCGACCTTCGCGAAGGCCTCTACGTAAGGCCCGATCGGCAACTTACCCAGCACACTGGCACCATAGGCGCTGGAACGAATACTCGAGTTCGCTCCATCTTCATTCCCTCGCAGCGTCACCTCACCTAGATCCGAATAGAACCCCTCGACCGCCAAGTACTGATTGAAGTTGTAGCCCACAAAACCACGCCAGACATTGTCGTCATCATCAATACTGAAGTCCGACGCGCCTGAGCCAATAAAATCAGACACCTCGTCACGGTCATTCTCCAACGATCCAAAACCTGTACCCAAGCCCATATAAAAACCGGACGTCCGATCCCGATCTTGCTGAGCTCGATCCCGATCCTGCTGAGCCAGAACAGCCTGAGATCCGAAAAGAAAAAGTGTCGACACCGCAACACTGGCAAACATATTTCGCTTCATTTATGTCTCCTGAAAAACGGGCGGTTTAATAAAATGAATGGAGCAACCACGCGCACGGTTATTCTTCACGAATAACCCATAATGGGGAAGACCTAATTATTGAACCGAATCATAAAACTTCATGGCCCTTACGACATGAATTTCAATTGTTGATCAGGCGCACATCGCCCTTAACCTAAGTTGTTCTGGAGACCCCCGCCCATAGAGGTAGCTCAACACATCGATCAGTATTTCGCTAAAACAAAAAGGCTGAGGCGCAAGTCACCATCCGCTCATGGCCACCCGCGCCCCAGCCTTGTCCTTCAGCCCTCAGGCAAACCCTGACTACCGATTAATCCATACGAACCGGGTTTCCATCCCGATACTCGTCGTAAGCTTCCTCCTCGTACTGCTCCTCGTTCTCTTCCTCTTCGCGTTGGATCTCGTCCTCCTCACGGAGATCCTCGATCCATCCGCGCGCCTCATCGCCTGACTCGTCCACTGCATCGACAGCCTCTTCGAACGCATCATCCGCCTGTTCGCCCGTATCCGTATCGGAACAACCCACCATCACCACGAGACCCACTGCGGCAACACACGCCACCACCGCTCGCGCTCCGTAGGTCTTAGGACTTTTCTTCATGGCGAACCTCTTCCATTAGTTCGTTGATCCTGGATGCCACCTTCTCTCGGCTTTCCCCGTACTTCTCGCGAATTCGGGCTGCCAACTCGTCGATATTCCCTTCGGCCTCCATCAACTCATCATCATTCAGACGCGCCCATTCCTGCTTCAGCCTGGCCTGGAGACGCTGGCTCCGACCCTTGATCTGATCTTTGTTCATTTTTCATTCCTTTCGTATTCAAATGCATTAAAGAATTTATAAATTTCCATCCTGCGGCCTACTGGAGATAGACTTCAGCCGGGACTCAATGCGCCGTTAAAAAGGACAGAACTGAGAACTGAAACACGCTGCACGCCTAAAACCGTGCCCAACATCAAACAATCAAACGATCCATGTCATCGATCTGGATCGTTCCATCTTTCCAATGGGCCAGGCCCGCTTGCGCTATGGACTGAAGGAACGGCTCACACGCACGGCGGAGATCCGGAGTGCACCCCAAGCACAGGTTGATTCGTAGGGAAATGCAGCTCATCGGATGGATGCTGCAACCGCGCCCGGATCTCGAGGAGGAAGTGCGCCAGGCGAGCGCATTGATCAACCCGCCCGAGGATGCAACGGTCCGGTGTTGGTACCAGGATCTCCTTGAGTTCGGGTTACGCTAGGGAGACGTGTCACGCATCGAAACACTGGGTGTTACGGTACGTAACGTCTATCAGGAAGGTCTCTCAGGCAAGCGACTGATTCCCAAACTTGAAGATTGATGGCGTGCTTTTTGCATCGGGCGAACAAGTTTCTTGAACCCGTTCACCTTGGGATGCCGCACCGCCATGGCCGACGCGCTCGACAGCACCCGGGAATTCCTCGGCGCTCATGCTCCGTTCGACCAGCTCGAAGCGGACGCGCTGGAGTTCCTGCTCCCACGCCTGGAGAGCCGCTTTTACGCGCGCGGCGCACGTATTACCGATCCCGAGGGCGGTCCGGCCCAACGCTTCCATATCATTCGCCAGGGCCGCATCCGGGGCGAATCGCCCAGTGAGGACGAACAGCTTTCCGGCAAGGCCTGGGAGTTGATCCCTGGCGAGTGCTTCCCGATCGGCGCTCTGCTGGGCCGCCGGGCGGTACACACCGTTCATCGGGCGGCGGAAGACACCGTCTGCCTGGAGCTGAGCCTGGAGGATTTCGACCGTCTGCGCGGGCGTTCCCGGGTGTTCAATGACTTCTGCACCCGACGCCTCGCGAACCTGCTGGATCGCCTGCAACAGGGCATGGACACACTGTCGGCTCGCGACAGCGGTGCCGGCCAGCTGAACACACCGCTCGCGTTGCGCATTGCGCGAGGCCCCGTGGTCTGCCGCCCGGACACCCATCTGCGGGATGTTCTGACGCAGATGCGCGACGAGCGCGTCGGCTCCGTGGTCGCAACCGACGACCAGCAACGTCCGGTCGGCATCTTCACCCTGCACGACCTGCTCTCTCGGGTCGCACTGGCCGATGTCGACCTGGATACGCCCGTGCAGGCGGTCATGACCCCCGACCCGGTGGCACTGGAGGAAAGCACACCCGGCTTCGAAGGCATCGAGGCGATGACCGAACACGGGATGACGCACCTGTGCGTAGTGCGCGACGGGCGGTTGGTCGGCGTGCTGGGCGAACGCGACCTGTTGACCAGCCAACCACTGACGCTGGACGGGCTGGTGCGCGAGATCCGCCGAGCGGACAGCGTCGCCGCGATTGCCGAACGCCTGCGCCAAGTGCCACGGCTGATCGAATCCATCGTCGGGCAGGGGGCCGAGGCCGATCAGGTCCTGCGTCTGATCACGCGTCTGAACGAGCACGCGACTCGCCGCGTGCTGGCCCTGCTGCGCCCCGAGCATGAGGCCATCGAAGGCATCGAGTTCACCTGGCTGGCCTTCGGCTCTCAGGCCCGTGAGGAACAGGCCCTGGTGACCGACCAGGACAACGGCATCCTGTTCGACGCCGAAGCCGATGACGCCGACGCCATCCGCGAGCGGCTGCTGCCCTACGCCAAGGCGGTGAATCAGGCGCTGGCCGAATGCGGCTTCACGCGATGCCCGGGCAACATCATGGCGGGCAACCCGGAATGTTGCCTGAGCGGCGAGGAGTGGGACCAGCGCTTCACCCGCTGGATCGAGCAAGGCACCCCGGAGCATCTGCTGAAGAGCAGCATCTTCTTCGATCTGCGCGCGGTAGACGGCAACACGGGACCGGTCGAGGCCCTGCGCACCCGCCTGCTGCAAAAGACTGCCTTCAACAGTCGCTTCCGCCGCCAGATGGCGGCCAATCAACAGATGTTCCGCCCACCCCTGGGGCTGTTCGGAGAGATCAAGAGCGGCGCCAAGGGTATCGACATCAAGAAACAGGGCCTGACGCCGTTCGTGGATGGTGCGCGGGTCATCGCACTGGCCGCCGAGCTGCCGGCCACCCGCACCCACGACCGCCTGGACCAGGCAGTCACTGCCGAGGTCATGCGCGAGGGCGACGCACGCGACTACCACGCCGCCCTGCGCTATCTGCAGATGTTGCGCCTGCGGGCCCAGCAGAAGGCCATGCGCGAAGGGCGCGACGACGACAACCGAATCCGGCCGGAGGAACTGGGCACTCTTGAGGGACGCATCCTCAAGGAGTCCTTCCGGCAGGCTCGCAAGCTGCAAGGCCAGCTTGAAGTGCAGTACCAGCTGTGACGAATCGCATAGACGAGTCACGGCGAACAATAAAACCTATGAGAGGAGCAACGTCATGTCACAAGAAGACCTGAGCCGGCAGGCCTACTGGCGCGCGCACCTGCGCCTGTTGGCAATCTGCCTCGCCGTCTGGTTTCTCGTGTCCTTTGGGCTGGGGATCATTCTGGCCGCGCCGCTGAACGCATTCTCAATCGGCGGCTACCCACTGGGCTTCTGGTTCGCTCAGCAGGGCGCGATCTACACCTTCATCGCCGTGATCTTCGTTTATGCCTGGCGCATGAACGTCCTGGATCGCAAGTTCAACGTCCACGAGGAGTAAGACTGTCATGGATCAACAGCTTCTAAGTCTGCTCGTGGTCGGGGCGACATTCGCCCTGTACATCGGCATCGCCATCTGGGCGCGGGCCGGATCGACGAGCGAGTTCTACGTTGCCGGACGCGGCATCAACCCAGTCGCAAACGGCATGGCCACGGCCGCGGACTGGATGTCCGCTGCTTCGTTCATTTCCATGGCCGGCCTGATCGCCTTCCTCGGTTTCACCGGGGGTGCCTACCTGATGGGCTGGACTGGCGGTTACGTGCTGATGGCCCTGCTGCTGGCGCCGTACCTGCGCAAGTTCGGGAAGTTCACGGTGCCGGAGTTTATCGGTGATCGGTTCTACTCGAAGGTCGCGCGTGTGGTCGCGGTGATCTCGCTGCTGGCCATGTCCATCACGTACGTGATCGGGCAGATGCGCGGTGTGGGGATCGCGTTCTCCAACATCCTCGAAGTGCCGCTGGCCATCGGTCTGATGTCGGGTATGGCGGTGGTGTTCATCTACGCGGTGCTCGGCGGGATGAAGGGGATTACCTACACCCAGATCGCGCAGTACGTGATCATGATCTTCGCCTACACGGTGCCGGCGGTCTTCATCTCGCTGACGCTCACCGGCCAGGTGTTCCCGCAGATCGGCCTGGGTTCCACCCTGCAGGGTCAGGACACCTACCTGCTGGAGGCCCTGGACCAGACCATGGTGGATCTTGGCTTCACCATGTACTCGGCCACCGAGGGCGGCATGAGCATGCTCAACATGTTCCTGCTGACGATGGCGCTGATGATCGGTACCGCCGGTCTGCCGCACGTGATCATCCGGTTCTTTACCGTGCCGCGTGTGCGCGATGCGCGTAAGTCCGCCGGCTGGGCGCTGGTCTTCATCGGCATCCTCTACACCACCGCCCCGGCGGTCGGTGCGATGGCGATCTGGAACCTGGTGAACACCGTGCATCCGGGCGAGATCGGCACCGAGGAAGGCCACCTGGCCTACGAGGACAAGCCGGCCTGGATGGAGCGCTGGGAACAGACCGGTCTGCTCGCGTTCGAGGACAAGAACGAAGACGGTGTCATCCAGTACTACAACGACGCCAACGAAGAGTTCGCCGCGATGGCGGAAGAGGAATACGGCTGGGCCGGTTCCGAGATCGTGACCCTCGACCGCGACATCATGGTGCTGGCCAACCCCGAGATCGCCGGGCTTCCGGGCTGGGTGATCGCGCTGGTTGCAGCCGGTGGTATCGCGGCGGCCCTGTCGACCGCGGCCGGGTTGTTGTTGGCGATCTCGTCATCCATCTCGCATGACTTGCTGAAGGGGGTCTTCATGCCCCGAATCAGTGAGAAAAACGAGTTGCTGGCGGGACGTATATCGATGGCAGGCGCCATCCTGTTCGCTGGCTACCTGGGGTTGAATCCACCAGGCTTCGCAGCGGAGGTGGTTGCACTCGCCTTCGGTCTCGCCGCGGCGTCGCTCTTCCCGACCCTGATGATGGGCATCTTCATGAAGAAGATGAACAAGGAAGGCGCGATCGCCGGCATGCTGGTCGGTCTGGGTACCACCCTGCTGTACATCTTCACGTACAAGGGTTGGTTCTTCTTCTCCGGCACCGCCATGCTCCCGGATAACCCGGACGGCTGGCTGCTGGGTGTGAACCCGACCGGCTTCGGCGCCATCGGCGCGGTGTTTAACTTCGTCACGGCCTACATTGTGATGAAGCTGACCAAGGAGCCGCCGCAGGACATCCAGGATCTGGTGGAAAGCGTGCGCGTACCGCGTACCGAGAGCTGATGGACGACCCCTTCATGCCAGGCTTCAACGGCATGAAGGGGTCCCCACCACCATGACTGGATGGACATTCAGTTGTACTAACGACGGGGTCGGCTCGGGATTTCCTAGCCGACCCTTTTTGTCTCCGAGGCTTCTAACCGTCTCGGGGACAACCGGCAATCGATCACGCTATGGTCGGTTGCCGGTTGTCCCGACCCTCAACCCTCCCATACGGACCTCGCATGAACGGTGAACTCGAAGAGATCCGCGAGTTTCTCGATCGCTGCCCGGACCTGGCCACCTTGCCGGAGGCCAGCCGGGGCGCACTGGTGCGTCGGCTCGTCCTGCGCTACCTGCGCCAAGGCAGCGACTTTCCGCCGGAGGCCGAGCCGGGGCTGTGGATCGTACGCACCGGCACGGTGGAGATCCGTGACGAGCGCGACACCCTGCGCGACCGCCTCGGCGAGGGCGATGCCGCCCACATCCCCGATGCCCCGAACAACGCCGTGGGCACGGTCACCGAGGACGCACTGATCTATCACCTGCCGCGTGATCGCGCTCGTGAACTGGCCGCGCAGGATGGTGCCATCGCGGAATATCTCGCCGACGATGCGCCACGCCCCCTCAACGCGCGCCGCGATACGGCAGGGACCGCCGGCGACCGCAGCCTGCTCACCACTCCAGTGCGTGCGCTGATGAGCGCGGATCCGGTACTGGGTGTCACCACCCTTAGCCTGCGCGACGCCGCGCGCCTGATGGACCGCGCCGACATCTCGGCCCTGCTGCTGCACACCCCGGACCGCCCGCGCGAGCCTTGCGGCATCCTCACGGACACCGACCTGCGCCGCGCACTCGCCCGAGGCGAAGATCCGCAACGGCCCGCGGGCGAATGCATGGCCTCTCCGCTGACCACCGTGACTCGCGGCACCCCGGCGTTCGAGGCCTTGCTGCTGATGGCCCGGCATGACATCCACCATCTACCGGTGGTCGACGACCAGGGCTCGGCACTGGCCGGCATCCTCTCCAGTACGGACCTGATCCGCCACCAGGGCACCAGTGCCGTCTACCTGGTCCGCGACCTGCGCCGGGCCGATAACCTTGCCGCCCTCAAGAACGTCATGCAGGCCCTGCCCCAGCTCCAGGTCCAGCTCGTAGAGGCCGGTGCGGATGCCACCCAGATCACCCAGACCATCACCACGGTGATCGACACCCTGACTCAGCGCCTGATTGAGCTGTTTGAGCGCGATCACGGCTCTGCCCCCTGCGGCTACGCCTGGCTCGCCAGCGGCAGCCAGGGGCGTCTGGAACAGACGGTTTTCACCGACCAGGACACCGCTCTCATCATCGCCGACGATGCGCCCTCTGGGGCCGACAACTGGTTCGCCCAGCTCGCCGGGCACGTCACCTCGGGTCTGGACGCCTGCGGCATTCGGGCCTGCCCCGGTGATGTCGACCCGACTCACCCGGACTGGCGCCGCCCGGCCGCCGACTGGGCGCGGGAGATGGAGCGCGTCCTGCACCACCCGGCTCCACGCGACGCCATGCTCGCGACCCATTACCTTGATATGCGCGTAATCCACGGCGAGACGGACCTGTACGAACCCCTGCGTCGGCGCGCCCTGGAGGCAGGTCAACGTCACGAAGCCCTGCTGACCGCCCTGGCCGATCAGGCCCGCGACCTCCCCACCCCACTTGGCTTCTTCCGCCAGTTCGTACTGGAAGACAGCGGCGAACACGCCGACACCCTGGACCTGAAGATGCGTGGCCTGCTTCCGATCGTCGCCATGGCCCGGGTATTCGCCCTGAACGCCGGCAGCCGGGCGCACGGCACGGTGGATCGCCTGCGCGCAGCGACCCGCGCCGGGGTCATCGGCGAGGCCACCACCGACAACCTGATCGACGCCTGGCACTACATCGCGGGGCTGCGGGCGCGCCACCAGGCCGCCCAGATCCGCAGCGGCATGGCACCGGACAACGCGCTGGACCCGACACAACTGTCCTCCCTGGAACGCAGCCATCTAAAGACCGCCTTCCGTCTGGTAAGCGATGCGCGCAAGACGACGCTGGCCAACGCCGAACGGGTCCACGGCTAATGCATCCGCCCATCTGATGGAATGCCACCTGCACAACAACGACTGGCTGCGTCCACCCGGTCACTGGCGCTTCTGCCACAAGCGCCGCCAAGCGGCCCGCCAAACGCCACCCGGCGCACTGCGCGATTGCATGGAGACCCCGCTACCCAATGCCCGGCAGCCGGTCGCGACCGCGCGCTTCCTGGCGGTGGACCTGGAAACGACCGGTCTGGATCCAGAGCGCGACCGCATCCTCAGCCTCGGCTGGGTGGCGCTGGAGGGCCCACGCATTGATCTGGCGACCGCCGACCAGCGGCTGGTGCGCGCCGAGGGCCTGGTACCCGAGGCCAGCGCGGTCATCCACCGCATCACTGATCAACAGGCGGCCGGGGGCGTGGCACTGGACGAGGCCCTGGAGGCCCTGTTCCAGGCGCTCGCGGGCCGCATCATGGTGGCGCATCACGCGGCCCTGGAAATCGGCTTCCTGGAACAGGCCTGCCAGCGTCTGTACGGCGTGCGCCCGCCGCTCGCCATCGTGGATACGCTGCGCCTGGCAGAGACGGCCCTGCGTCGCGCCGGACAGCCCATCCCGGCGCACGGGCTGCGGCTGCACACCCTGCGGGCACGCTACAACCTTCCGGCCTACCGGGCCCACGACGCGCTGTTCGACGCGATCGCTGCGGGCGAGCTATTCGCCGCGCTGCTGAGTCGCCAATCACCGGACGGAGACCTGCCACTCGGGCGCGTCCTGTTCCGTCCTGCGTGGCTCTGGTGAGCGCGGCCAATCGCCCGCTCGCATGCTATCCTCGCACCCACCAACGGAGGTGCCCATCCGGCATCCCGCCAACGAATACAAAAAACCGTTCTGGAGGCCCTGATGAGTGACAACATCGAGTCCACCCTCACCGAGACGCGCCACTTTGCGCCGCCGGCGGAGTTCACCGAAAACGCCCGCCTGAAGCCGGAGGACCTCGAGGCCCTGCACAAAAAGGCCGCCGCCGACTACGAGGGCTTCTGGTGCGACCTCGCGCGCGAGAAGATCGACTGGCAGACCGAGTTTACCGAGGGCCTCGACGAGTCGAACGCGCCGCGTTACAAGTGGTTCGCCGACGGGCGCATGAACGTGTCCTACAACTGCATCGACCGTCACCTGGAGGTGCGCGGGGACAAGACCGCGATCATCTTCGAGGCGGAGAACGGCCAGACCCGCAAACTGACCTACCGCGACCTCTACAACGAGGTCGGCAAGCTCGCCAACGCACTCAAGACCATGGGCATGGAGAAAGGCGACCGGGTCGTCATCTACATGCCGATGAACGCCGAGGCGGTGATCGCGATGCAGGCCTGCGCCCGCATCGGTGCGATCCACTCGGTGGTGTTTGGCGGCTTCTCCGCGGATGCGCTGCGCGACCGGATTGTGGACTCCGGCGCCAAGCTGGTGATCACCGCCGACGGCGGCGAGCGCGGCGGCAAGGTCGTAGGGCTCAAAGCGAATGTCGACAAGGCCCTGGACTCCAACCCTGGCGATGTGGAAAAGGTCGTGGTCTGCAAGCGCGCCGGCAACGACGTCTCCATGCGGGACGAGCGTGACGTCTGGTGGGAGGACGCGGTGGACGGCGAGTCCGTCGACTGCGAGCCGGAGTGGGTCGAATCCGAGCACCCGCTGTTCCTGCTCTACACCTCCGGTTCCACCGGCAAACCCAAGGGCATTCAGCACTCCAGCGCCGGCTACCTGCTGGGGGCCATCATCACCAACCAGTGGGTATTCGACCTGCAGGGCGACGATGTCTACTGGTGCACCGCGGATGTCGGCTGGATCACCGGCCACACGTACGTCGCCTATGGTCCGCTGGCCGTGGGCGCCACCCAGGTCGTCTACGAAGGCACGCCGACCGTCCCCGACGCGGGGCGCTGGTGGAAGATGTGCCAGGACCACGGCGTCACCGTGTTCTACACCGCCCCCACCGCGATCCGCGCGCTGATGAAGGCCGGCCCGGACCTGCCGAAACAGTACGACCTGTCCAAGCTGCGCCTGCTGGGCACGGTCGGCGAACCGATCAACCCCGAGGCCTGGATGTGGTACTACACCGCTGTCGGCCAGGAGCGCTGCCCGATCGTCGATACCTGGTGGCAGACCGAAACCGGCGCCAACATGATCGCCCCGATCCCCGGCGCGACCACGCTGGTCCCCGGCTCCTGCACCCAGCCACTGCCGGGTGTCGAGGCCGACGTGGTCGACGAGAACGGCAACAGCCTGCCGGCGGACCAGGGCGGCTACCTCGTCATCAAGAAGCCGTGGCCGCACATGCTGCGCACCATCTGGGGCGACGACCAGCGCTACAAGGACACCTACTACCCGAAGTTCGGCGGCAAGTACTACCTGGCCGGCGACTCCGCCCGCCGCGACGCGGAAGGCAACTTCTGGATCATGGGCCGCATCGACGACGTGCTGAACGTCTCCGGCCACCGCATGGGCACCATGGAGGTCGAATCCGCCCTGGTCGCGCACAAGGAGGTCGCTGAGGCCGCCGTGGTCGGCCGCCCGCACGACGTGAAGGGCGAGGCCATCGTCGCCTTCGTGATCCTGCAGGGCGATCGCCTGACCGGTAACGAGGCCGAGGAGATGGTCAAGGAACTGCGCAACTGGGTTTCCGACCAGATCGGCCCGATCGCCAAGCCGGACGACATCCGCTTTGCCGACGGCCTGCCCAAGACCCGCTCGGGCAAGATCATGCGCCGGCTGCTGCGTTCCATCGCAAAGGGCGAGGAAATCACCTCCGACACCTCGACGCTCGAAAACGAGGCCGTCATCCCGCAGCTCCAGGGCAAGGCCTGAGCCTCGGGCCGGGGCCCCACGCCCCGGCCCTGTTGTTCCCGTAGGAGGCCAGCCCTCTGGCCGATAGAGCGCCGGATCGGCCCTCAATCGGCCAGAGGGCTGGCCTCCTACCATTCCGGGGTATCATTCGTCATCACAAGCCCTTACCCATATCGACACACCCCAGGCCGCCCTACCCATGAGCCCCCCTCCCCGTCATTGCAGGGAGCGCCGCGACACGGCAACCACCCCCTCCCCGTCATTGCGAGGAGGCGAAGCCGACGTGGCAATCTTCACCCGAAACCACCGGGGGTGAAAATGCCGCCGTGCCAGCGTTCAGAGGTTGCTTCGTCGCTGCGCTGCTCGCAATGACGGGGAGGAGGGTTCCGCCTCCTCGCAATGACAGGAAGGAGGGGTATCATTTGTTAATACGCCCTTCCCGTACCCGTATCGGCAAACCCCAGGCCAGCCCCCGCATGAGCACCCACCACTCCGACGACCACAAGGACCACCCCCAAGCCCCGCGCCTGCGTGTGCTGCTGGGCGAGGTCACGGCAATGGGCCCAGGCAAGGCGATGCTGCTGGAGGCGATCCGCGACAAGGGCTCGATCTCCGCCGCCGCGCGCAGTGTGGGCATGTCCTACCGCCGCGCCTGGGACCTGGTCGAGACCATGAACCAGAGCTTCCGGGAGCCCGTCGTGGCCACCGCCAAGGGCGGCGCTGGGGGTGGCGGGGCTCAGGTCACCGACTTTGGCGAGACGGTGCTTGGGCGCTATCGCGACATGGAACGCCAAGCCTGCGAGGCACTGCGCGACGAGCTGCACGCCTTCGCCGACTTCCTCGCCGACGACCACAAGCCGTAACCCCGACCCCAGCCTTGACGGCCCTCCCCCCGCCCCGCATCATTGCCCCAATCGATATGCAAACTGAAATATAACGAACCGGGCACCCATCCTGACCAGAAGGCCGTCACTGCGAGGAACCACGCGACGAAGCAGTCTCCCAACGGAACCACCCGAACCCTCTACAACCCGCACCCACAGGGAACAAACCCACAGCATGCACCTGCGCGCCCTCCTCCTGACGCTGCTCCTCCTGCTACCGGGCCTTTCCAGCGCCAACGGGCCGCTCACCATCGCCGCCGCCTCCGACCTGCGCTTCGCCCTGGACGAGATCCTGGACGCCTACCGCGAGGCCCATCCGGAAGACGCGGTACGCGTCACCTACGGCTCCTCCGGCCGCATGACGACGCAGATCCTGAACGGCGCGCCTTACGACATCTTCTTCTCCGCCGATATCGCCTACCCGGAGCGGCTCTACGCGGAGGGTGCCGCCGTCACCGAGCCGTCCGTCTATGCGATCGGCCGCATCGTGCTGTGGAGTAACCGCATGGACACCTCAGAGATGATGCTGGAAGACCTGCTAGGCGACGACATCCGCCGCGTCGCCATCGCATCGCCCAGCCACGCGCCCTACGGCGTGCGCGCGATGGAGGCACTCAAGTCCGTTGGCGTCTGGGACGACCTGCAGCCGAAGATCGTCAATGGCGACAACATCGCCCAGACCGCGCGCATGGTGCAGGCCGGCGGCGCGGACATCGGGATCATCGCCTTGTCGCTCGCCAAGTTCCCCGATCTGGCCGAGCACCCGCACCACCTGATAGACGACGCCCTGCACGAACCACTGACCCAGGGCTTCGTGATTACCCGCCGCGGCAAGGACAAGGACTCGGCCCACCGCTTCGCCGAGTACATGAATCGCGACACCGCACGGGACATCATGCGCCGCTACGGCTTTGTCATGCCCGACGATGAAGCCGCCGAGAACGCCTCCAAAGGCGCCGACCGCGAGGCTATGTAGAGCTGTATGTTCGACCTGAGCCCCACGGACTGGATGGCGATCGAGGTCACCCTCAAGCTCGCGCTCTACACCACGCTGATCCTGCTGGTGATCGCCACGCCGATCGCCTGGTGGTTGGCCAACGGGCGCGGCTCGCCCGGCGTGCGCACCGCGGTGCAGGCCCTCGTCGCCCTGCCGCTGGTGCTGCCGCCCACCGTGCTCGGCTTCTACCTGCTGGTGCTGCTCGGCCCGGCCGGGCCGGTCGGCAGCACGCTGGAGAGCTGGGGTCTGAACCACCTGGCCTTTACCTTTCAGGGCATCCTGATCGGCTCGGTGATCTACTCCCTGCCGTTCGCCGTGCAGCCGCTGCAGCAGGCCTTCGCCAACCTCGGCCGCCGCCCGGTGGAGATCGCCGGCTCGCTGGGCGCCGGGCGCATCGACCGCTTCGTGACCGTGATCCTGCCGATGACCCGCGGCGGCTTCATCGTCGCCGCCACGCTCGCCTTCGCCCACACCCTCGGCGAGTTCGGCGTGATCCTGATGCTGGGCGGCGCGATCCCCGGCGAGACCCAGGTGCTGTCCATCCTGATCTACGACCACGCCGAGGCGATGGACTTCGACTCCGCCCACCGCCTGTCCTTCGGGCTGCTGGTGTTCGCCTTCGCCGTGCTGTTCATCGTCTACGCAATCAACCGCCGCTTCGACACGGTGCGCCTGTGACCCGGCCCCAGCCCGACACACTGCGTATCCAGGCCCGGCTGGAACGCCCCGGCTTCGCACTGGACGTCGACACCGCCTTCCCGCTGGAGGGCGTGACCGCCCTGTTCGGCCGCTCCGGCTGCGGCAAGACCACGCTGTTGCGCATCATCGCCGGGCTGGAACACCCGCCCGGCGGCGAGGTGCACTTTCGCGATACCGCCTGGCAGTCCGGCAAGACCTTCGTCCCGCTGCACCGCCGCCGCGTCGGCCTCGTGTTCCAGGAATCCACCCTGCTCCCGCACCTGTCCGTGCGCGGCAACCTGCTCTACGGCTACAAGCGCACGCCGGAGCCCCTGCGCCGCCTGCACCTGGACGAGGTCGCCCGCCTGCTCGGCATCGACGACCTGCTGGAGCGCCGCGCCGACCAGCTCTCCGGCGGCCAGCGCCAGCGCGTCGCCCTCGGCCGCGCCCTGCTCACCAGCCCCGACCTGCTGCTGCTCGACGAACCTCTAAACGCCCTGGACACCCAGACCAAGCGCGAGATCATGCCCTTCCTCGCCCGCCTGTCCGAGGAGACCGGCATCCCCAGCCTGCTCGTCACCCACGCCCCCGACGAGGTCGAACGCCTCGCCACCCGCGTTGCCTTCATGCACGACGGCCAGCTTGAACGCCTGGAACCCCTGCGCGACGCGCTGGCCCGCGCCGACTCCCCCCTGTTCCGCGACGAAGGCGCCGTCTCCGTCCTGCAAGGCGAACTGGGACCGGCCGACGAACACGGACTGCACCCCTTCGGCCCTCCCGAGGCCCGTTACCGCGTACCGTCCACCCCCGGCGCCACCAACGGCGCCGGGAGACAGGCACGTCTGCGCATCGACGCCCGCGACGTCTCCATCGCCCTGTCGCCGCCCCAGGACGTCTCTATCCTCAACATCATCCCCGTAACCATCGAGTCGCTGGATGAGGCGCCTGGGCACCACGGGCCCGCCCGCGTGCTTGCCGTGTGTCGGCAGGATGATGGGCAGACTTTGATGGCGGAGTTGACGCAGTTATCTACCGAACGGCTTGGTCTCCAGCCCGGCACTCGCGCACACGCACTCGTCAAGGCTGTCGCCTTTCTCGACTGAATGGCCCTCGCGTCCGCCGCGAATCGCACCATGCACCGACCAGCTCGCAAAACCACAACGCCCGTGCCAGAATCCAGCTAACTGTCATGCAAGACGGCGCAGCCCCAGCCTACCGCCTCCCGCAACCTGTCCACGCCGCAACATATCCAGGATCCATCTTCGCGAGCACCATGGGGGTCAGGTCTTGCCTTTTGCCTCCCTGCCACGACAGCGGCGAAAGGCAAGACATGACCCAGCCATCATGGGGTCGGGCCTCGATAAGGCGCGGAATAGGCAAAAGGCAAGACCTGACCCCTTCGGTGCGTTACTTTTTTCCTGAGTATGTTGGCCCCAAACCCGAAGAGGATGGCGTCCCTGGGCATTTCTTTCGCGCGTTCTTCGTAGATACGGGTGAGTTCCGGTTACTAGATGAGGAGTTCTTGATAGAGCCTGTGGCTGATGAGATTCTCTTCGTTCACGCCCATCTCGAAAAAATGGATACAGAAGGTGGCCGCTTTCAAGTCGCAGAACGTAATACCTAACAATCGGCTCCAAGCGACCCGCAAAAGCGGCGCTGTTTCTGCGGGTGTATCAGACGACCGCGGGCCGCTCGGTCAGTGGAGGGTCAGACCTTGCCTTTTGCCTCAGTACGATGACAGGGGCGTCTGACCCATTCGTTGGACCCCTTCGTTGACTCGGAATTCGAACCGCCCTCCGATTTGAGCACAATATAACAATGGGTTCCATTCGGCACATGTGCCCTGCGGACAAATTGACTCCTTAATGCAAGCGTTAGGAATCACAATGCACGTTTTTATCGACACCAACATCTTGCTCAATTTCTTTCACTTCACGAAGGACGAGCTTGACTCACTGAATGACGTGTTCGCATCGCACGAGCATGGATCAGCAACGGTCCATCTTACGGAACAGGTCTGTAATGAGTTTCGAAGAAATCGTGAGTCAAAAATTAAAGACGCTCTAACTAAGTTCAAGGAAACGAAGTTCTCGCCACAGTTCCCATCATTCATGAAGGGTTACGACGAGTACGGGGAGATTCGGAAACTTTGCAACCACTTGCGGAATCTTCAAAAGTCCATTCTTACGAAAGTTGAGGCCGATATATCTGTCAAAGACTTGGTGGCTGACCGATTGATCGATCAAATCTTCGAATCCTCAGAAATTGTTCCCGTTACAACACGGGTGTACAGGGAGGGGTCGATGCGATCTGCCCTTGGGAACCCACCGGGGAAGAACGACTCGATCGGTGACGCCATCAATTGGGCCCTTCTGTTAGGATCAGTGCCAGATGGCCAAGACGTTCACATCATCAGCGAAGATGGGGATTTTTATGCAACTTTGGACGATCAGAGGGCACACCCTTTTCTAACGGAAGAATGGGAGAGAGTCAAGGGCGCACGATTGTTTGTCTATCGCACGTTATCAGGGTTTATGTCCGAGCACTTTGACGGCGTCGCGTTCTCATTCGACAAAGACAAGGAAGCCTTAATTGAAGAGTTGTTCGATTCCGGTTCCTTTGCACAAACGCACAACATTGTTGCAAAACTCGAAAACTATCGGTACTTCTCTGCCAAGGAGGTAATCAGAATTCTCGATGCAGCTGTTGCAAACAACCAGTTCGGCGGGATCATTACAGACTACGACGTATCGGACTTCTTGAACCGCGTTGCAGTGCCCCACATGGACAATATAACATCCGCAGAGCACCGAAGGACAATCGAAATTGTCATAGAAGAGAGGCGAGAGCGAGGGTCATAGGGGTCAGAGCTTGCTTTTTGGCCCGATCTTGTTTGCCCCCCCGTCCGACTGCGCGACAGCAGGGCCAGAAAGGTAAGTCCCGCGCCGCTTTGGGCCCGAGTGATACCATTTGCCTATCAGGGGGCTCCACAGCCAGGGGTCTTCCAACGTTGTAGTGCTTTAGTCGGGCTCGTGTGCCGGGATTAGGACGCTGGAAAAAGGGGAGCCAGGATGCCGCTGGAAGATTTCGAGACGGAATTCGAGCGCGGGGAGTACCTTCAGAACCTACTTGTTGCCGAGGCAACCGGAGGTTCTGGCGACCAGGGCGACTACCAGATTCTTCGAAGGCACTTCCTCGACAATCCAGACACGAGGGCACTCGTACCCCGTTTCGTTCGAACAAGCCGCGACCTGTCCCAGTTCTGGCAATTCATCAAGGGGAAGTTCGCACACTACGCTCAGCGACGTGAGTTCCTCTGGAAGGAATTCGGCCCACTTCTGGACCACTTGGAGTCAGGGACAAGTGGACCGGCCGACAAGCCAATTTCGGATGCTCTCCAGCAGTTCGATCAAGACAACGTTCATCGTGTCTGGTCCCGAGCAATTGAGCGCAAGAACCGTGATCCTGAGGGTGCAATCACCGCAGCACGGACGCTGCTAGAGTCGGTCTGCAAGCACATCCTGGATAGGCGCCTGATTGCGTACCCGAAGAACGTCGAGTTGCACCAACTCTACTCACTCACTGCAAGGGAACTCAATCTGTCCCCAGACCAGCACAGCGAAAAGATCTTCAAGCAGATTCTTGGTGGCTGCTCCGGGATCGTGACCGGACTCGGCTCCCTGCGGAACTCCTTGGGCGACGCCCACGGGCAGGGCAAACGCCCAGTGAAGCCAGCACCAAGACATGCCGAACTGGCCGTCAATCTCGCGGGAACTGTGTCGCTCTTCCTCGTCACAACATTCGAGGAAAGAATGGACAAAGAATTCGGGGGCGAACCTCGATAAGCCGCTGAAAGCAAAGGCTGCGCTTCCTCGCTTGAGGCTCCATAGGCGCTTAAACGTCCAATTTTCGGGCCGAAAAGCCCAAGCGAAGTGGAGGGAAAAAAGGGGACAGGGAAAAAAGGGGACAGATTTATTTTCTGACGTCCGACGGTAGGGCGGCATGCATTATTGGGCCGGACGACCATTGGGTGTGTAAACCGAGGGGAAGTGGGGCTCGGTCCAAGGCCATTATCAGAGTTTCACCGAGAGTCAGTGTTGGTGATGATCTCCTTCGTGGTGGTGATGTCCGCCCGGTTCATGCTCATCCGAACGCTTCACCTCGGCTTTTACAGTGAATAGTTCACCCGTGCGCGTGTGCAGCTCCACTCGGACTTCCTGCCCGTCTGCGAGAGGTTCTTTAAGGTCGATCAACATCACGTGGAGACCGCCAGGCTCAAGCGACACCGATCCCTTGGCAGGAATGATGATGGCCTCCACCTCGCGCATGCGCATTACCCCCGCTTCGTCTTCCTCGTGATCGTGCAACTCGGTCACCGCTGCGACCGGCGACGAACCGGAAACGATCTCGATGTCTTCGTCCGTCGTGTTGCGCAGGGTCATGTAGGCCGCAGTGCTGGGCATGCCCGAAGGCATCAGACGTACCCAGGGCCGATCGTCGATCTCGACTCCCTCCATGCAGTCACAGAATCCCGGCTCATCGTGGCCATCCACATGATGGGCATGGGTATTGGTCGTCACGGCAAACAAACCGGCAAGCGCAAGGCACGCGACCGTCAAGCGGATCGATGGCGGGGTGAGTCGGGTATTCATGGTAATTTCTCCTTGGTCCGTTGGGTGCCCGAACGTAAGCAAGTTGGGGGCCAACCCCTCTGTCACGACAATTCGCGCTCCGACGCGGCCTGGGCGCAGGGAGCGGCTCGGGGCCTGAGCCAGAGTGCGTGAAATGACGCACCCGATACGGCAAATGGCTCACTGCGCTCCCCTCGAAGGGACCGCGCACCTTGTCAAACGGGCTGGGTCCGGGCAGGCTTCTCGGTCATAACCCAGGCGCTGAGTAGTTTCATGGACGCCTCCCGCGAACTGATTGGTGATTCCCCGGAGTTGCAGGCCCTGCTGCGGCAGGCCAACCTTGTGGCACGTACCGACGCGACGGTTCTAATCCAGGGCGAAAGCGGTACCGGCAAGGAACGACTGGCACGCAGGATCCATGCGCACAGCCGCCGTAATGCGGCACCTCTGATCACCGTGAACTGTGCGGCCCTGCCGGCTGATCTGATCGAGTCGGAACTCTTCGGCCACCGGCGCGGGGCGTTCACTGGGGCGCACGAGGCCCAGCAGGGACTGATTCGTCAGGCAGATGGCGGCACCCTGCTGCTGGATGAGATCGCCGAACTGCCGCCCGGGGCACAGGCCAAACTGCTCCGCTTTCTGGAAAGCGGCGAATGCCAGCCGCTGGGCGCGGCCCGACCCGAAAAGGTCGATGTCCGAGTGATCGCCGCGACCCACCAAGACCTGAACCAGCATGTTGCCGAGCGTCGCTTTCGAGCGGACCTCTTCTACCGGCTGTTCGTGGTACCGCTGGAAATGCCGCCCCTGCGACAGCGGCAAGGCGATGTGCGCCGTCTAGTGGAACATTTCCGCAAGGAGCTCGCCTCGGCCCACGGGCTCGAGCCGCCGCACTTCTCACCGGAGCTCGTGCGCTGGCTCGAACGCTGGCCATGGCCCGGTAATGTGCGCGAGCTGAAGAATCTCGTCGAGCGCTGCGTGATATTCATGTCTGCCCAGACGGTCCGGCCGCAGGATCTACCCGATGCCTGGCTCCAGTCCCCGCGCGACGAAAGACAGGGGTCGTGGGTCATCCCACCCGATGGCCTGTGTCTGGAGCGTCTTGAGATCGACCTGATTCGTCAGGCCCTGGAACGCACCGGTGGCAACCGTTCCCGTGCCGCACGCCTGCTTGGGCTTACCCGTAACACACTGCTGTATCGCATAAAGAAGAGCGCCATCTCATGGGGCCACACGGATCACGGAGAGCGACAGAACGTGGTCGAATCTCGACAAGCCTCTGAACACAAGGAGTAGGTGCCTCGTCTGACCGAACGCGGGGTCGGACCTCGACAACTCTATGACAGTAAAGGTTTTCCGGATCCGAAGGACCGGACTTTAGCACTTAACGGAGCCATTCAATCGGGAAAGCAGCCGACAAAAATCTGAGAAAGCAAAGGACGCCGGTTGCTCGCGGGCCGGGGCCAGCGCCGGGGAGCCCCTCAGAGATCGCCACGGCGCTGCGCGCCTCGCGATGACGGTTTTTTGGATATTGGGGATAGATTTATTTTCTAGCCCCGGGCTGCGAAGAAGAGGAAACCCATCTTTTGCCGGCCCGCCCAAAAGGACTCGGCGCCCGGAGGCGCCGATCGAAGTGATTGGGAGAACGCTGGGGCCTAGCCCCAGATGTCCTGGGTGATGCCGGCGTACCAGGCGCGGGTGTGTTCGGCCTCCTGGCGGCGGAAGGTTGAAGACTGGCCGAGGGGACTGACGCCACCGGAGCCTTCTACTGCCGCCTGGGCGCCGTTTTGGTACTGGTACACGGCGGCAATACTGACGCCATAGTCCGGGGTGATCAGGCCGTAGCAGGTGCTGGCCGACGACGGGTCCAGCGGCTCTTGGCCCGATAGCTCGCGCAAGATGGCCGCCGCGACGATCTTGCCCTGGTTGTTGGCCGCATGACCGGACTTGGGCATCGCACCCGCCACGCTGGCATCGCCGATCACATAGATGTTGTCGTCCATGACGGACTTGAAGGTCCGCTGATCGACCGAAGCCCAGCCTTGTTCGTTGGTGAGGCCTGCATCGTGGGCAATCTGGCCGGCGCGCTGTGCAGGGACAAAGTTCATCACGTCCGCGCGGACACGCTCCTGGCCACCGTCCGCATGGGCGGTCTTCCCGCTGACGTCGATCTCCTCGACGCGCCCACCGTTGGAGCCGCCACGCCATTCGATCATGTCGCCGTAGTGCTCGGCCCATCCCTCCTCGAACAGGCCCTGTTTGGCAAAGCCCTCCTTGGGATCGAGGACGATGACCTTGGAGCGTGGTTTGTGGGTCTTGAGGTAGTACGCCACCATCGAGACGCGCTCGTACGGCCCCGGCGGGCAGCGATATGGGTTGGGCGGGGCGACCATGACGTAGACGCCGCCGTTGGGCATGGCCTGTAGCTGCGCGCGCAGCAGTTCGGTCTGCGAGCCGGCCTTCCAGGCGTGCGGGATCGTCTCTGCATCGGCCTCTTCGATGCCGGGCATGTCGTCGTACTTGAAGTCGATACCCGGGGACATGACCAGCTTGTCGTACTGCTGGCTGTCGCCGCTTTCCAGGCGCACGGTGCGGCTGTCGGCGTCTACGCCAATGACCTTGTCCTGGATGACATCGACACCGTCGCGGTCGCGCAGATTGTCGTAGCCGTGCGTGATCGCCTCGATGCTCTCGAAGCCGCCAAGCACCCAGTTACTGCCGTAGCAGGTGACGTAGGTGGCGTTGGGCTCGATCAGCGTGACCGCCATGCTTGGCGAGAGTTGTTTCAGGTAGCGCGCCGCGGTGGCACCGCCGGTGCCGCCACCGACCACGACTACGTGGGCCTTGCCAGCGCTATGTGCAGCATGAGGGGTTAAACCGATACCGGTCAGGGCAGCCGCGCTAGTGATCCCGAAGGCCTTGAGGAAGTGACGTCGCGTAAAGTTATGCATTGTTGTTATCCCCCGTGATCAGAAGCGCGCGAAGTAGACCGACATGGCTTCGATCTCCTCGTCGGTGTAGCCCTTGGCGTGACGATCCATGATGGTCGCGTCACGCTCGCCATCGCGGAATGCGCGCATCTGGCTCTGGATGACTCCCGCCGAGACACGGCTGAGATCCGGAACACCTTTTTCGGCCGCGGCCGCGTTATGACAGGCTTTGCAGGAAGCGGCCATCAACTGGCCACGGGTAATTTCGTCATTGTCGGCGATAGCCTGGGATGCGGTGCCGGCCATCGCCAGCGAGGCGACAAGCCCCGCTGCGAACAAGCGTGAGTGCTTCATGCGAGCGAACTCCTGACGGTTGGGGTTTATGGTTCCCCGGCATTCAGCCGGCCCACTCATCACCACTGCAGAAAGCGCGCCAACAGCCCCGCCGCCCCTTGCTACAGCCGTTTTCGCCGCATACAGGCCAGAACCGGCGGCGTATCCAACGGACAATTCAGCACTTTGTCGGCCAAAGCGCCCGGTTTGGCCGCTTTGTCAGCACAGGAACGGAGGAAGAGGACACCCGGCTTGTTCCGCATGAGGCCGCATGCGCGAACCGGCGGCGACAGGCTGGCACGGACGGTTTACCCTCGTAAGGATTAATCGAGTAAGGGCCTGCCCATGCCGTTTCCCGCGCAGAAGACGAAGATCGTGGCCACGATCGGGCCGGCGTCCGACTCCCCGGACACGCTGCGCCGAATGATGCACGCCGGGCTCAATGTGGTGCGGCTGAACTTCTCGCATGGTGATCCTGCCTACCACGCCGAGGTGATCGGCCGTATCCGAGAGGCGGCGCAGGATACCGGCACCCGCGTTGCGATCCTCGGCGACCTGCCGGGGCCGAAGATGCGTATCGGTGAGCTGGCCGAGGAACCGATCGAGCTGGAGCCCGGCGAGAGCCTTACCCTGACTACGGAGGACTGCAGCGGCGATGCCTCGCGCGTGAGCGTGTCGTTCTCCGAGCTGCCGGAGGCGGTGCAGCCGGGTGATGCGCTGTTTCTGAACGATGGCTACATCGAGCTGGAGGTGGTGTCAGTCGAGGGCCACGACGTCACCTGCCGCGTGCAGACCGGCGGGGAATTGCGCTCGCGCAAGGGCCTGAACCTGCCGGGCATCGATCTGGGCATCCGCGCCTTTACGCTGGACGATCACGACTGGCTGCGGTTCGCGGCGGAACACGGCGTGGATGCCGTCAGCCAGAGCTTCGTGGTCGACGGCGACGACATCCTGGCCGTGCGCAAGGCGGCGGAGGCGCTGGGCTACAGCCCCTTCATCATCGCCAAGATCGAGCGGGCCGCGGCACTGGAGCAGCTCGACAGCATCCTGGAGGCGGCGGACGGCATCATGGTGGCGCGCGGGGATCTGGGGGTAGAGATCCCGATCGCGAGCATCGCCCTCGCCCAGCGCCGCATCACCCGGCGCGCCAACCAGTACCACCGCCCGGTGATCACCGCCACCCAGATGCTGGAGTCCATGGTCATCTCGCGCCGCCCGACCCGGGCCGAGGCGACCGATGTGGCGAATGCCATCCTCGGCGGCACCGACTGCGTGATGCTCTCCGGCGAATCGGCCATGGGACGCTATCCGGTGGAATCCGTGGCGATGCTCGCGGCTATTGCCCGCTCGATCGAACCGGAACGCGACCGAGGCATGATGCCTGATGGCCCGAACGACCATGACGAGGCCGGGCGCGACCGCGCCGTCGATCTGATCGTGCGCAGCGTATTCCACACCGCGCAGCGGCGCCTGCCACAGGTGACCCTGGCGCCCACGCTCAGCGGCACCACCGCCCGGCGTATCGCCTGCCTGCGCCTGCCCTGCTGGACGGTCGCTTTTACCCCGAACGCCGCAACCGCCCAGGGCCTGCAGTTCTCCTACGGCGTCGAGCCGGTGGAGGTCAGCGAGGACCGCAGCGACTGGAACGACTTCGCCCGGGCGTGGCTCGCCGAGAACGACATCAACGACGGCCTCGCCCTCCTCATCCAGGGCCCCTCGGGCCCCAACCCAACCGGCAACCACCGACTGGAACTGCTCGAACTCGACAGCCCCCGCCAGGGGGACGCACCAGGGCATACCTGAGAAACGGTCAACAAGAACACACCCTTCTTCCCTGCCCCGTCATGGCGAGGCCCCGCAGGGGCCGTGGCCATCTCCGTACGCGACCCCAGACGCCCGCCTCGATCAGCGCCGGGGACATCCACAGAGATCGCCACGGCGCTGCGCGCCTCGCGATGACGGTGTCCACCCGTGAAGGGGACGCCCACCTTTAACCCTACTCCTACGGCGTCGAGCCGGTGGAGGTCAGCGAGGACCGCAGCGACTGGAACGACTTCGCCCGGGCATGGCTCGCCGAGAACGACATCAATGAGGGCCTCGCCCTCCTCATCCAGGGCCCCTCGGGGCCCAACCCGACCGGCAACCACCGCCTGGAACTGCTCGAACTCGACAGCCCCCGCCAAGGGGAACACCAGGCCAGTAACCGGTAGAACCACGCTGCCGAGACCACGGGCCTGTTGCAGGCGTTACCGCGGCATACATTTCACCCCACCCAATTGCTCCAGTGGTCGCGGGCGGTCGATGTAGTAGCCCTGCACGTAGTCGATGCCGATGGCGGCCAGGCACTCGACGGATGCCGCGTCCTCGACAAATTCGGCAATGGTCTGCAGGCCCATGGTGTGGGCGATGGCGTGGATCGATCGGACCATGGCCTCGTCGGTCGGGTTGTTCGCGATCTCGCGCACGAACACGCCGTCGATCTTCACGTAATGCACCGGCAGGTTGCGCAGGTACCCAAAAGAGGACAACCCCGAGCCAAAGTCGTCCAGCGAAAACCGGCAACCGTTGGTGGACAGCGCCTCAATGAATTGCTGTGCGGCATCGAAACTCCCGATGGCACTGGTCTCGGTGATCTCGAAACAGACGGACTCGCCAGGTACCTGGTGCTGCTCCAGCAACGCTTGTATCTCGGCGAGCAGGGCCGAATCCCCAAGGCTCGCACCAGAGAGATTGATTGCGCAGATGATGGAATGTCCGGGGTCCGAGCGTTGCAGATCTCCCATCCATGCGAGCGTATTGCGCAGCACCCAGCGGTCGACCTCGGGCATCATCCCGTAACGCTCCGCGGCCGGTATGAAGGCGCTGGGCGGAACCAGATTGTCCTCGTCATCAAGGAGGCGAACGAGGATCTCGTAGTGGACCGCCGGGGCGTCCGGGTCCGCCGCCGGAACGATGGGTTGGAAGTACAGCCGCAGCCGGTCGCGGTCGAGCGCGCTGCGGATGCGGGCGGCCCACTGCATCTGGCCCTGCCGCTCGGCGAGGTCCTTGTCGTCGGGTTCGAACAGGTGCACGCGGTTGCGCCCGTGCTCCTTGGCCACATAGCAGGCAGCATCGGCCTGTCCGAGCACTTCAGCCAGATCACTGCCGCCCGCTTCCAGGGCGACCAGACCGATACTGCTACCGAGAGCAAATTGACGGCCCTTCCAGGGAAACCGGAATCGATGAACTCTTTCGCGGATTTTTTCGGCGACACTCTGCCCTCCGCTAACCGGACAGTCGCGCAGGATCACGCCGAATTCGTCCCCGCCAAGGCGAGCAAAGATATCGCTCTCGCGCAGGCAGTCTCCAATCACGCGGCTGATCTGGCGGAGCAGTTCGTCTCCTGCAAGGTGGCCGCAGGTATCGTTGACGACCTTGAACTGATCCAGGTCGATATAGCAAAGCACATGGCGCCGGTGCGGGTCGCGGGCCCCCGCCAGCAACTCGCCCAGTCGCGCCTCGAACTCCCTGCGGTTAAACAGGCCGGTCAGGGCGTCGTGCGTGGCCTCCCAGGACAACTGGCGCTCCATCGCCTGCGCTTCGGTCACATCGTGCAAAACCAGAATGCCGCCCGCTACGCTGTCCTCCCGATCCAGAATTGGCGCGGCGGTATATCGCACCACCCGCTTCTCACCGGATGCATCGACCAGACTCCAGGTCGTGGAACTGTTCTGAACGTTCCTCTCGCGCAGCAGTGAGGCGATCACGTTGTCGCAATCTGCCAACATTGACTGATCCTCGAAACGGAACAATCGGCACAGTGGGAGCCCTTCTGCCTTGTCAGCCAGCTGGCAACTGAGGCTTGCGGCGCTGGCATTGATGAATCGAACCCGTCCCGTTTCGTCCGTGGCGACAACCGCATCCACAATCGACTCGAGGGTTACCTGAGCCAGTTCCCGCTCGCGATCCAGCTGGTTCTGCACCATCCGCCGCTCGGTGACGTCCCGAATCACTGCCGTGTAGAAAGACTGGCCCCCATCAGTGCTTGGCGAGGCGTGCAGCTCAAGATAGCGTTTCCGATCGCCGATCTGACCCTGGACTTCCTCGACACCACCGGACTGGAGACGCTGCTGGATCCCTCGAGCGAAACGCGTGCCAAGCAGGGGCTGCAATAACTCGTCCAAAGGACGGCCACTGACACCCTTCTCGTCGATTGCCAGCAGTTTTTCCGCGCCGGGATTCAGGCTGATCACCTGACCGGCCGGATCGAAGGTCACGATGCCCTCGCTCATGTCGCGAAACATCGTTCGCGTCCGGTTTACTGCGCTCTCCAGTGCAGCCATCACTTCGTTATACCGGCGTGCGATCAGTCCGACCTCCGTAAATGGCTCGACCGGCACGCGCCGGGCGAGATCTGTATCGCTGGCCTGCCGCTCCATCGCGCTCAGGAGATCGATCAGGTCGGTGCGAGCACCGTGCTCGCTAACGTTGAGACCAACCCTTTCATCTTCCGCGCTGACACGCAGCGGCCGCCAACGGTCGATCCCGCGCAAGATCAACCAGGCCAGGACAAAGGTAGTCGCGCCAATTGCAACGATGCCCAGCACCTGCACGCCCACCTGTTCCAGACGCCCCAGACCAGTGGCCAGATGCTCCGGCTGCCCGAAGAGACCTACCGCCAGCGTGCCCCAGATGCCGGCTGCCAGATGAACCGGTATCGCCCCGACACTGTCGTCCAGACGGCGCCGGATCATCCAAAGGTCGGCGGCCAGCATGACCGCTCCGCCGATCGCACCGATGAGCACCGCCATACTGGTGGAAACAGCGTGCGCCCCGGCTGTAATGGCCACCAGACCGGCAATCAGGCCATTCAGCGGCACCAGCAGGTTGTCGGAATGCCCACCCCCAATGCGCCGGCTCAGGAAAAAGGCCGTGACCGCCCCTGCCGCCGCTGCCAGAAGGGTATTGCCGATGATCGCCGGCACCCGTTCAGTGAGGCCCAGCTCGCTGCCACCATTGAATCCGATCCAGCCGAGCATGAAGAACAGCCCACCGAGCGCGGCCATAGGCAGGTTGCTGGCGGGAATTCGCTGCACGCCGTCCTCGGTGAAGCGCCCGATTCGCGGGCCGATCACGATCACGGCCGCCAGCGCAACCCAGCCGCCCACGCTATGCACCACCGTCGAGCCGGCAAAGTCGACGAAGCCCATCGCGGCCAGCCAACCATCCCCTGGAGCGATGACGCCGCCCCAAGCCCAATGGCCACTGAGTGGATAGATCAATACAACCACGACCAGCGTCACCAGGCCGTAGCTGACATAGGACATCCGCTCCGAGACCGCCCCGGATACGATAGTCGCGGCGGTTGCCGCAAACATCGCCTGGAAGATGAAGAACGCGGTCTTCTCAACGCCCAGTTCGCCCAGGTCCGGCAGCCAGAATCCACTGCCGATCAGGCCCATGGAGCTGGGCCCGAACATCAGGCCAAAGCCCACGGCCCAGAAAGCCAGCAGGGTCAGCACGAGATCCGTCGCGTTCTTCATCGCGACGTTGATCGCGTTTTTGCTTCGAGTCACGCCCGCCTCAAGGGAGAGGAAACCCAACTGCATCAACAACACGAGTGTCGCGCTGACCAGCAGCCAGACGACATCGACTTGCGTCAACTGCATGCAGCCGGCCTGAGTTCAGTGCGGACAATCGCCATACCCACCACCGAAGCAAATTTGGCACCAACTCCATCATGTGAGCACGAGCGGAGCGAGGTAATGCGCCTCGCGCTCAGCCTTAAGGACCTAACGGGCCATACAGGCGTGCCAAGACTACTTAACGGACAGCACGTCCCTCAGATCACTTTTTCTCGTCTTTTTGCACTGTTTCGATGCGGAACGCACTCATACAGGGCTAAAGCCCGAAGGGGCGCACTCATTAGGCGCGCCATTGCATCGAAGGGGAGCAGAAACGGTGTAGCACGGACCAGAAAATTGGGATCCAGGCACCAAACAACACAAACTCTTCTAGCTGAACGCCATTACGATTGCCGCGCCCGAGTGGCGGATGTCTTGCCTCCTTTCTCCGGGACTTGCTCCGCGAGGATTTCGACAAGGACACCCGCGCCCGCAGCGGCCTTTTTGCCGCGGCGGTGGCCTTCTCCGTGTTCGAGATGCTGGACAAGACCCAGCTCGCGGTGGTCACCCTGGCCGGGGCCTCCGGTGCGCTACTGCCGGTGGTGCTAGGCGCCACGGTCGGGATTCTGCTGATCACGACCCCGGCGCTGATCCTGGGCAAGCGCTTTGCCAACAGCATCCCGGCCGCCCCCCTGCGCTTCGTGGCCTCCGGCCTGTTCCTGCTGGTGGGGCTGTGGACCTGGGCCGAGGCCGGCGGCTGGATGCCCGATCTCGGTCTGCCCGATTTCTCGGGGATGCTGCAGCGGGCGGTGGAGAACCATCAGTAATGCGCCGAGGCTCGGGCGTTTCGAATAGGCCCCCCACAGGTCAAGGCGTGGCATAGAGCGACGAAGACGAAGACACCCACGTTCTCCGCCCCGTCATGGCGAGGCCCCACAGGGGCCGTGGCCATCTCCAAACGCAACCCCAAACGTCCGCCTCTGTCAGCGCCGGGGACATCCACAGAGATCGCCACGGCGCTGCGCGCCTCGCGATGACGGTGTTTGCCTCTCCGCCGTGGTGAAACCTCACAGGGGCGACGAAGACGAGGGCGAAGACGAGGACACCCACCCTCTTGAGGCCGGCCTTCTGAATCCGAAGTCAGCTCCTGACCGACTTACGTGTGGACGGGGCCGGAAGGCTTCGCTAAGATGCGCGCACCCTCAGGGGAGTAGTCGCTCCGGCCGCCCTGGCCGGAGGCACACGTCAACATACTTGGCCGCATGGCCGTGGCGTGTGCAGCCCGTGCGAAGGCGCTATGGCGCCGGTTCCGCACCGGGCCTGACAAGACCTGTGGCACCGATATCCGGCCTGCCTTGTGGCAGGCCCGGCCCGTGGGCGGGCGGCGATGTCGGTGTCACCGGTTTTGTCGTGCCGCTCGCCCCGGATGATCTTCATGGAACTCTTCCTGCTTTCCATTGTGGCTGTTGCGATCGCGGAGATCGGCGACCGCTCGATGTTTCTGGCCGCCCTGTTCGGGATGCGCTGTCGCAGCGCCTGGGCGGTGTTCTGGGGCATGGCCACGGGTCTTTTTCTCAATCAACTGCTGTCCGCGGTGGCCGGGATCTGGCTGTTCGCGGTGATCGCGACCGACTGGCATCTGTGGGTGGTCGGGGCCGCATTCCTGGCGATGGCGGTCTGGGTGCTGATCCCGGAGGACGACGAGGATTTCGACAAGGACACCCGCGCCCGCAGCGCCTTTTTCGCCGCGGCGGTGGCCTTCTTCGTGTTCGAGATGCTGGACAAGACCCAGCTCGCGGTGGTCACCCTGGCCGGGGCCTCCGGTGCGCTACTGCCGGTGGTGCTAGGCGCCACGGTCGGGATTCTGCTGATCACGACCCCGGCGCTGATCCTGGGCAAGCGCTTTGCCAACAGCATCCCGGCCGCCCCCCTGCGCTTCGTGGCCTCCGGCCTGTTCCTGCTGGTGGGGCTGTGGACCTGGGCCGAGGCCGGCGGCTGGATGCCCGATCTCGGTCTGCCCGATTTCTCGGGGATGCTGCAGCGGGCGGTGGAGAACCATCAGTAACGGGCCGAGGCTCGGGCGTTTCGAATAGGCCCTTGCGGGTCAAGACGTGGCATGGTGCGACGAAGACGAAGACACCCACGTTCTCCGCCCCCGTCATGGCGAGGCCCCGCAGGGGCCGTGGCCATCTCCGAATGCAACCCCAAACGTCCGCCTCTGTCAGCGCCGGGGACATCCACAGAGATCGCCACGGCGCTGCGCGCCTCGCGATGACGGTGTTTGCTTCTCCGTCGTGATGAAACCTCGCAGGGGCGACGAAGACGAAGACGAAGGCACCCACGTTCTCCGCCCCGTCATGGCGAGGCCCCGCAGGGGCCGTGGCCATCTCCGAACGCGACCCCAAACGTCCGCCTCTGTCAGCGCCGAGGACATCCACAGAGATCGCCACGACGCTGCGCGCCTCGCGATGACGGTGTTTGCTTCTCCGTCGTGATGAAACCTCGCAGGGGCGACGAAGGCGAGGACCCCTATCGTTTCCGTTCCGCAACGTTCGGTCAGCGCCCGGGGTTGCTTGCGGCCAAGTGTCCAGACTGTATGCTCGGGCGCTCCGCAAACACTGCCAGCGAGAACCACCACCATGGGTACGCCTGACAACTCCCCGGACCTGGAACAGCCCGAAGGCCCGAGCCAAGCCGATCAGGACGGCTTTGCCGCGTTCGAACGGGGCGACTATCGGACAGCGGGGGAACTGTGGGCGGCCAGTGCCGAGGCGGGCTCCGCCTGGGCCCAGTTGGGTATGGGGATTCTGTATGCCGATGGCCTCGGGCTGGATGTCGATGCCGAGCGTGCGCGCGGGTACTGGGAGCAGGCCGCGGCGCAGGGACTGAGCGATGCCAGCTTTAACCTGGGCGTGATGGCGGAGAAGGCCGACCCCGCCGATACCGAGGCGGCCCGACACTGGTACCGCCATGCGGCCGAGACGGGTCACATCGTGGCGCAGAACAACCTGGCCGTGCTGCTGCAGAACACGGGCGACGAGGCTGCCGCCACCGAAGCCGTCCAGTGGTGGAAACGCGCCGCGGAGCACGACGACCCCGACGCCCTGAACAGTCTCGGTGTCGCGCACCAGCAAGGCAGTGGGTGCGCCCGCGATCGGACCGCCGCCGCCGAGTACTACGCCCGTGCCGCCGAAGCGGGACACCGCGATGCGGCCTTCAACCTCGCCCTGGCCCTGGAACAGGGCGACGGCGTAGCAACGGACATGACCGGGGCCGCCCACTGGTATCGGCAAGCCGCCGAGGCCGGGGACCCGGACGCCGCCGCCCGCCTGGGCAACCTCTGCCGCGACGGCAACGGCACGCAGGAAGACCTGACGGCGGCGGCCCACTGGTATCGCGCCGCGGCCGAAGCCGGCCATCCCCAGGCTCAGGCGAATCTGGGCGTCCTCCTGGAACGGGGGCTTGGGGTGACGCAAGACGAGTCGGCCGCGGCCGCCTGGTACCTGGCCTCGGCGCGGCAGGGGCTGGCCCCGGCGCAGTACAACATGGGCATCGTGCTCGCCGAGGGCCGTGGCGTGGAGGCCGACCTGCCCGGCGCCTGGGCCTGGTTCGCGCGCGCCGCCGATCAGGGCCACAAGCCGGCCGCGGAGGCCCGCGACTACGTCCACCAGCAGCTCACCCCGGAACAACGCCGCGAGGCCGAGGCGCGCAAGACCGAGAGCTCCCGCTAGTCCACCAGCGCGGGCACCCTAAGCGCAGCAAGCAGAGGCCAGCCAACTCACTACCTGTCCCGCCATGGCGCCGGATGGCTACGGATTCCACGACTACTGGCGTATGGGGCTGTCGCTGCTAGTGATGGTGACTGCCGTGCCACTCATCCCGTGGGTGTGGCCACGGCAGGGGGTATCACCGAGTCTCGGACCTGGAATACGTTCTGGCGAACGGGTGAAGCCCCCCTTCCAATGGCCCTCCCGACGCTCAGGGCGCCTCTACCGCCTCGACGTCCTGGCGCAGAAAGTCCAGGCGCTCTTGGATGGGCTCGGGGTAGTCGGCCTGTTGGCGTCCGCCCAGATGTTCGGCGAAGAAGGCCTCCAGCCCCGCGAAGAAGGCGAGACGATTGGTCTGGCCGACGAAGCCATGGCCCTCGTCCGGGGCCAGCAGGTATTCGACCGGGTGGCCCGCCGCATGCAGGGCCGAGACGATCTGATCGGACTCGGCCTGCTTGACGCGTGGGTCGTTGGCGCCCTGCACGACCATTAACGGCGCCTCGATCTTCTCGACATGGAACAGCGGCGACTGGGCCTTGAGCCGTTCGCGATCTTCCGGGTCCTCCGGATCCCCGACCCGGCCGTGCATGCGACGGATGCCCGCCTCCCAGTACGGCGGGATGGATTCCATCAGCGTGATCAGGCTGGAGGGGCCAACCATGGAGACGCCGGCCGCGTAGAGATCCGGCGTCCAGGTGAGACCGGCCAGGGTCGCGTAGCCGCCATAGGAGGCGCCGAAGATCGCGACCCGATCCGGATCGGCAATGCCTTCGTCGATCAGATACTGCACGCCGTCGGTCACGTCGTGCTGCATCACGCCGGTGCCCCATTCCTGGTTGCCGGCGTTGAGAAAGGCCTTCCCAAACCCCGAGGAGCCGCGGAAGTTGGGTTGAAACACGGCATAGCCACGGTTGGCGAGGAACTGGACCGTCCCACTGTAACCCCAGGTATCGCGGATCCAAGGGCCACCATGCGGCATCACTACGAGCGGCAGACCTTCGGCCTCCACACCGTGCGGAAGCGTGAGATAACCGGGGATCTCCTGGCCGTCTCGTGCCGTATAGCGGATCGGTTCCATCGGCGCGAGGTGCTCACGCGGCAAATCCGGGCGCCCCTCGTACAGTCGCTCGATCTCGCGTGCCTCGACGTTCGCGAGGTACACACTGCCCGGATCGGTATCGCGGATGGCCGCGACGGTCCACAGGGACTCGTCACGGGTGCGCGAGGTGAGCTCCAGCTCGCCCTCGCCCAGTTCTTCGCGCAGCCAGTCCAGATGTGCCTCGAATGCCTCGTCATGCGCGTAGATACGCTGGCGATCCCCGGTGTACACGGTGGCCAGCAGGCGATGATCCCGCTCCGAGAACATCGCACTCCCCAGATCCACTTCACCTTCGGGGTCGCGGTGGATGAATTCCTCTTCGCCCGTGGCGGGATCGAACAACACCAGTTCCACTCGGTCGCGCTCATCACCTGCATTGGTACGCAGGTAGAAACGCGCTCCGTCGGCATGGAAGTTCGCCACCGAACAGGTCTCGCCAAAGGCACAGGTGTACACAGGCTCGAACTCATCCTAGGACTTCACACGCAGGATCTCGGTGCCGGCCGCGTCGGTGGTGCGCACGGCCTTGCGCAGCTCGCCTTCGTGGAACCGCCAGCCCTCGATCTCGTGGGTATTCTTCGCCACCCGGGTCTTGTCGCCGGTTTCCAGCGAGACGCGATAGACATCGTGCAGACGCGGGTCGCGTTCGTTCAGACCGACGAAGATGGTGTCCGGGGTCGCACGCGGCACGTGAAGCACCCGCGCCTGCACGCCGTCACCTCCAGCCAGCTTGCGCGACTCGGGTAGATCGTCAGCGTCAGTCGCGTCCTCCAGTGCAATCGCACGCAACTCCAGGTTCTCGTCGCCATCGCGATCGCGCGCAAAGATCAGGTAGCGCCCATCACGTGACCAGAAAAAGCCCATGATCGAACGCTCCTCGGCTGTCAGCGGGCGTGCCGACTCCAATGGCGCGCCGCGCTCCATCAGGTGCAGGTTCATCGCACCCTCGTGGGCACTGAGCAGTGCCACGTAGTCGCCATCCGGCGAAATACGGCCGGCGGCATGCTGCGGATCACGAAAGAATTGCTCCAGCTCGAGCAGCGGCGGCGCGTCGCCACGAGCCCATGGGCCCTGATCGACCTCCACGGCCTTGGCCTCGACCCCGCGTTCCGTCGCACTCGCGGCGGGGACGCCGACGACCAGCGACCCCAGCGCTACCGCGAGGGGCAGACCCATCCACCCGACCGCCGCATGGCGGAGCCGGCCCCGTTGCTCCGAATCATCCGCCGAACCGTTCCCCGTGAGCTGCATGCCTTCCCTCCCGATATGTCTGCACCAGCGACAGTCACGCCGGTCCGTGGGTTCCCCGAGTGGATACTCAACGGGCCCGGTCAACGCGCCTGGATAAAGGCCTGCTAGTCCTGCCAGCCGCGAAAACCCTCCCGCACCGACAAACTGCGGGCGTACCCCAGATCCCGCAGCAGTTCCGCAGCCCTCAGGCTGCGTCGCCCGCTGTTGCACAGGCACAGCAGGATCTGGTCCTGAGTCACGTGGTACTTGTTGATCAACGCGATGAAGTGCTGAAAATCCCGATCGTCCGGCTCGTCCGCGTCGAGCAGTTCCTGCTCTTCCTCCGTGATCTCCCTCCCCAACAGCTGTTTCAACCGGAACAGGGGGACCGGAACCGCGCCGTCCACGGCGCCCTCCAGTTCCAGTTCGAACGGCTGGCGAATGTCCAACAGGACAGCCAGCCCAATATCGACCAGTTCGCGCGACGCCGCCGCACTAATCTCCAGGTGCGGCTTATCTGTCTCGTCTACCATGCCTTCTCCTTTACGTTGCGTATTGCGCCAAGGCCACTCTCGCGGCTGCGATTGTCCATGAGTCGCGGACACACAGGGCGCTCATACTTTGTACTTTGTGAAGCGGCCCCACGACATTCCAGATTGCGGGTTCTACGCTCGTTGGATAACCGCCACCAGTAACGATGCACGGCCCGAGGGGCATCCTGATGAACGACCAAGACATCGATCTAAGCCGTCACCACGAACCCCGCGATTTCTCCGATCGCGCCGCCAGGGGTTTCACCTCGCTCATGCGATTCTTCGCCGATACGTTCTTTGCCGGTCGCTACGGACACCGCGCCGTGGTGCTGGAGACGGTGGCCGGCGTCCCCGGCATGGTGGGTGCGACGCTACAGCATCTGCGTTCACTGCGACGCATGGAAGACGACCATGGCTGGATTGCCAAATTGATGGACGAGGCCGAGAACGAGCGCATGCACCTGCTGACCTTCGTCGAAATCGCCTCACCCAACTGGCTAGAACGCCTCCTGATCATCCTGGCTCAGGGCTTCTTCTATACGTTGTACTTTATGATTTACGTGGTCTCCTCACGCACAGCCCACAGGATCGTCGGTTACTTCGAAGAGGAAGCCGTCGTCAGTTACACCGAGTACCTGGAGGAGGTGGAATCCGGCGCGATCGAGGACCTCCCCGCGCCGGACCGCGCCATCCAGTACTGGCAGCTTGCGGAAGACGCCCGCTTGTCCGACGTCATCCGCGCCGTGCGCAACGACGAGGCCGGCCATCGGGACGTCAATCACGGCTTCGCCGACTTGCTGAGAAAGAAGACCTGACGTGACCCATCCACAGGGGAGAACCTTGTCCGCGGTCGGCGCGCAGACCGACGGCAACATCGACCAGCAGCGTTCGCAGACCGAACAGGTCTCGACCCCAATGAACGAGATGGCGGCGACGGTTCAGGAGGTCGCGCGCAACGCCTCCGATGCCGCCTCCTCCAGCCAAGGGGCCGACCAGGAGTCCCGCACCGGCGGCGAGGTCGTGCGCACGGTGGTCAGCGACATCGGTCGCCTGTCCGGTGAAGTCGCCACCATCGAAGAGACCGTGCGCAACCTGGACGAGAAGGGCCACCAGATCGGCTCGGTGCTGGACGTCATTCGCGGCATTGCCGAACAAACCAACCTGCTCGCCCTGAACGCGGCGATCGAGGCCGCCCGGGCCGGCGAACAGGGTCGTGGCTTTGCCATGGTCGCCGACGAGGTCCGCACCCTTGCCTCGCGCACCCAGGACTCCACCGCCGACATCCAGGCGATGATCGAGGCCCTGCAGGCGGGCACCCGCAACGCGGTCACCGCGATGGGTCGGGGACGCGAGATGGCCGAGGCCACCAGCAACGATGCCGAGCGCGCCGGCCAGGCGCTGGAATCCATCGTCCAGGCCATCGGCCGAATCAGCGACATGACCACCCAGATCGCCAGCGCCGCGGAAGAACAGAACGCCGTGGCCGAGGAGATCAACCACAACATCTACGCGATCAACGACATCACCGGCGACACCGCCAATGGCTCGCGCCAGACCGCGACTGCCAGCCAGGAGGTCGCGGATATCGCGTCGCGCGTGCGCGACCTGGCCTCCGCCTACCGCATCGCCTGATCCCCACGCAGGCGGCCCAGGCCCGGCCCGCGCCGCGGCGGCCATCGGACCGGGCTTCCGGGCACAACGACCATGGCGGTATAGTCGTCCGGCGTTTACCCGGGAGGTCGCATGAGACTCTGGTCGAAGTGGAAAAAGGGCGGCACGCTACTGGCCGACGTGCTCAAGCGTAACGGTGTCGATCCCAGGGCGGCGGCTGCCAAGGAGGCCTTTCGCCAGATCCTGGACGATGCGGAGGCGGCGGCCGATACCCGCCTGAAAGACGAGCAGGCCGACGGCTCGCTATCCCCGGACGAGCGCAACACCCGCTGGGAGGCGCTGTTCTTCGAGGAGATCCGCACCCGGGCCAAGGGCTACGCACAATCCGCGCGCAACCAGCGCAAGGACTAACCCAACCACACTGCCGGGTCCATTTCGTGGCGCCTTTCGCACTTCGTGCTACCCTCCGCCGCGTTTCCCGATCCACCGGTCCCGCCCATGAAATTCTTCCGCCTGATCAGCGTTCTCGAGGGTTTGTCGCTCATTACCCTGCTGTTTATCGCGATGCCGCTGCGCACCTACGCGGACATGCCTCTGGCCGTGACCTATGTCGGCTGGGTCCACGGCATCCTGTTCATCGTCTACGGCGCGGCGTCGGTGATGGCCAGCCACCTGAGCGGCTGGCCGGTTTGGAAATGGCTGCTGGTGCTGTTCCTCGGCGTGGTGCCCTTCGGCTTTCTCTACGTGGACTACCTGATCCGGCGCGAAACCGCCCCCAGCGGCAAGGCCGAAACAGCCTGACACCCGTCATCACCCCGGCCGCAGCAAAGCGCAGAGCCGGGACCTCCCGCGCCGGCATTGCCCGGCGACCAGGCCTATCCCTGCGGCCGAGACCCCGGATCACCGCTGCGCGGTGTCCGGGACGCCGAAGGACGGGAGACCCGACGTCAGACCGTGTGCCTTACCCTGCGCGCCGGGTGGCGCGAGGGCGTCGGACGCGCCCCTGTTCTGAGCGCGCCTGTTCTGAGCACACACGGCGCCGATCCGCGCCGGTTCGGCTCAGTCCGCGTCGTGCAGGAGCTGCTGCTCCATATCGACAATGAAGTCCGGCAGGGTGTCGAGATCGTGCTGATCACGCACACCCTGCTCGCCCTCACGCACCAGCTCGCGGCCAGGATGGTTGTCGCTGTGCAGGAACTGATAGGTGATCTGCCCGGGGTAGAACACCTCGACCTCGGTCCATTCCAGATCAGCGTCGTCCAGATCCCCATCGACGCGCCGGGCCACGATGTCGGCCTCCCCGTGTTCCAGCCCCAGGGTCATCGGCAACGAGACCAGGTGCCAGCGCGCGCCCACGGCACTGTGAACCGCGAAGGCGACGTTGTAGGACTCGCCAGGTTCCAGGGTCTTGCTGTCACGGTCATTGGGTGCCTCGAGCGAACGGGTCAGTGCAATCCGCCAGGCGCCGTCTTCGTAGCCACCATCGGCACGGATCGCGCCACGGCTGCCGCTCGGCTCTTGCAGGAACCGTTGCGGGATCACGTCGCCTTCCTGCCAGTCGTGGTCCGGATCAAAGGCGACCGCGTTGCCCTCGTGGATGTAATAGGCGTCGTCCTGCCGGTACTCGCGGGCGATCAGGGCCTCCCACTCCAGGGCGGGGGCTCCGACCTTCTCCGGATCGAACATCCAGGCGGGCTGATCGGCGTCATTGTCCCAGTTGGTCGTGAACATGCTGGTGCCCTCGGACGACAGGCGGTAGTGCAGCACGTAATTGTTGTCCGCATAGCCCATCGGATGGCTGCGGTGCGACCGCCACTGCCACAGGTCGAGGAAAACGCCATCGGACTGCAACTGATCCAAGGCGTCATCATCGGCAACTTGATCCCAGGAGGTCTCTTCCGGATCGTCCGTGACGCGAGTCTGCGGGAGGTATTTGCGGACGTCACTGCGCCCGAGGTCGCCACCCAGTTTGGGGTGCTCGCGAACGGCATCCGCGTCCACCTCGGAGGTCAGGCTGCGCATACCGTCATGCGCGGTCATCCACCCGCCCATGCGGTCGAAACCTTCCACCTTGCCGTCGTCCAGCATCATGGAGATCCGGTCCTCGTACAGGCCGTGCTCGTCCGGCCCCGGGCCGCCGGAGCCGTAGCGCACCCACTCACCATCTTCGTAGCGCCAGACCTGGTGATACCAGCTGGGGGTATCGGTCTCGTACTCGTAGTGGATGCGGAAGTCTTCGTCGTTATAGACCGCGGCGACCCGCAGAACCGCGCGGGCATCCTCTTCGGCGGGAATAAAGACATTGCGATCGGTGTCCACGAGACGGGGTTCGGCCAGCGCCAGAGCCGGGCAGGCGGCGGCGACCGCAAGGGCCATCAGTGATTTTTTCATGTGGCTCTTCCTATATATGGATTTGAAGATATTTTGAACTCCCTACGACCACAAGGGAATTAGCAGGTTCCTGCCGGGTGTCCCGACATAGATCACGGCCAGAGGCCGTGCAGCGCTGGCATCCGCACCCGGCCGGACCCGCACACCCTCGAGGCATCCTCACCCAAGGAGACCTAGGAAACACTGATCGATGAGAGGCTTTGCGCCCGAGCATCCGCAGGCGGGCGTGGCCACACCTTGCGCCTGCGCGCGTGCTTTAATCGGCTCCTCGTCTTTCTGAAAGCGAAACCGCCATGATTGCCGTGATCTTTGAAGTGGAACCGCACGCCGAGCACAAACAGGACTACCTCGATGCAGCCGCCCAGCTGCGCGAGCATCTGAAGGAAGTGGAGGGCTTCATTTCCATCGAGCGTTTTGAAAGCCTGAGCCAGCCCGGCAAGGTCCTGTCGCTGTCGTTCTGGCGCGACGAGGATGCCGTAAGCCAGTGGCGCAATCTGGAAGAGCATCGTCAGGTGCAGGCGGCCGGGCGCAGCGGAATCTTCGCCAACTATCGGCTGCGCGTGGCCGAGGTCGTGCGGGATTACGGCCTCCACGACCGCGAGCAGGCGCCGGGCGACTCACGCAACGCCCACGGCGCCTAACCCCTGCGACCGTCGCCCTGCGCACCAGCCCCTGCGCTGGACTATAGCTTTTGCTTTGACGATGCGAGGGAGATGGACATGGGCATGGTGAACGAGTTCAAGCAGTTTGTAGCGCGCGGCAATGTGATGGATATGGCCGTGGGCGTGATCGTGGGTATCGCCTTCGGTCAGGTCGTGGCTTCACTGGTGGGGGATGTACTGATGCCACCGATCGGCCTGCTGATCGGCGGGGTCGATTTCTCGGAGCTGGCGTTCGTGCTGCGTGAGGCGGAGAACGGTATGGCCGCGGTGACCGTCAATTACGGGATCTTCATCAAGCGCGTGGTGGATTTCCTGATCATCGCGGCCGTAGTGTTTGCGGCCATTAAGATGATCACCCGATTGCAGCACAAGGAAGAACCGAAGGCCGCGGAACCCGCCGCCCCCAGTAACGAGGAAAGACTACTGGCCGAGATCCGTGACCTGCTAAAGACACGGTAACGCGGCAGGCGCCCGGACGGCCAGATGGATCCCGATGCAATAGCGGCTCAGGAGGAACGTTTGGGCAATGCCATCGAAGTAGAAGGCCTGGTACGCGATTTTGGCGGTACACGGGCCGTGGACGGTGTCGACCTGCGGGTGCCAACGGGGCGCGTGCTGGGCCTTCTGGGCCCCAACGGGGCCGGCAAGACGACCGTGGTGCGGATGCTCGCCACGCTGCTGACGCCCACCGCCGGGGCGGCTCGGGTGGGCGGCTTCGACGTGGCCCGCGAGGGCGCACGGGTGCGCGAGATCATCGGCCTGACCGGCCAGTACGCCTCGGTGGACGAAAAGCTGACCGGGCGCGAGAATCTGATCCTGATCGGACGCCTGCTGGGCCTGAAGCGCCGCGATGCGCGGGCCCGCGCCGATGAGCTGCTAGCCGATTTCGACCTCCGCGAGGCGGGGCAACGCCCGGCGCAGACCTATTCCGGCGGGATGCGGCGGCGGCTCGACCTGGCCGCAAGCCTGGTCGGGCACCCGCGCATCCTGTTTCTGGATGAGCCTTCCACCGGCCTGGACCCTCGGGCCCGGCGCGACCTGTGGGATCGCGTCCGCCAGCTTCAGACCGACGGCACCACGGTGCTTTTGACCACCCAGTATCTGGAGGAGGCCGATGCCCTGGCCGACTCCATCGTGGTGCTGGACCACGGCCGCGTCATCGCCGAGGGCACGGCCGCCGAGCTGAAGGCGCGGGTTGGCGGGCGCACGCTGTTCCTGATGGTGGCCCAACCAGAGCAGGCGGCGATGGCCGCCGAACGAGTGGCCACGGTCACGGGCGGCATGCCGGTCGTGGAGGGCGAAACGATCAGCGTCCCGGTGTCGGATCCGGGCCTGCTGCCCGCCGTCCTGCGCGACCTGGATACCCAGAATATCGAGGTGGCGGAGCTGGGTCTGCGCGGCGCCAGCCTGGATGATGTATTCCTGTCCCTGACCGGACGCAGCGGCGCCAGCCGCGAACAGCCCTAGGGCGCGGAGGACGCGGCATGAACGCGATCGATCAGACCCTGGCGCTCGCCTGGCGCAGCCTGGTTCAGGTGCGCCGCAACCCGTGGGAACTGGGCGACTACAGCATCCAGCCGATCCTGTTTCTGGTGCTATTCCTGTTCGTGTTCGGCGGGGCCATCGCCGGCTCGCCGGAGAACTACCTGGCGTTCGTGCTACCGGGCGTTATCGTGATGAACATGCTGTTCGTGACGGTCTATGTCGGCCACGGCCTGAATACGGACCTGACCCGCGGCGTGTTCGATCGCTTTCGCGCCCTGCCCATCCCGCGCTGGGCGCCATTGGCCGGACGCATCCTCGCCGACGTGGTCAAGCAAGTACTGTGTATCGCGCTGCTATTGATCGTCGGCTTTCTGCTGGGCTTTCGTCTGGAGACATCCTGGGCCCATCTGCTGGCGATGGTCGCGCTGGTCTTGAGCTTCGCGGTGGCGTTTTCCTGGGTGATGGTGCTGGTCGGCGTGCTCGCACGCGACCCTGAGCATGTGCAGCTGTTCGGCTTTACCGCGCTGTTCCCGATCACCTTTGTCAGTTCCGCCTTCGTGCCGGTGGATACGATGCCCGGATGGTTGCAGGGCTTTGTGCAGGCGAACCCGGTGTCGCTACTGGCCGATGCCGCCCGCGGCCTGATGAACGCCGACGGCCCCGCGCTGGAGCCCGCCCTTTGGTCGTTGGCCTGGGCCTTAGGGATCGCACTGGTGTTCGCACCCCTGTCGGTCTATGCCCTGAACCGCCGTCTGGCGCGCGGGTAGCACAATCCATCCTCCGACCATGGCCTGCTGCTCCCCGCCGCGGCCTATTCAAAACAGCTCAATCTCACCCGGCTGGATCGTGGACCGCTGGATCGCGCCGGCGGCGACCAGGCGGTCGTACAGGCAGACCTGGTTCTTGCCGTTGGCCTTGGCGTAGTACAGGGCCTGATCCGCCTCGTCCAGCACGGCACTGGCGGTCTTGTAAGGACGCAGTTGAGTGACCCCGATGCTGGTCGTGACCCGGCCGACCCGCGGCAACGTGTAGTCGGCGACGGCGCGCTGCAAACGCTCGAAAGTCGCGGCGGCCATGTCGGCACCCGCCATTTCGGCCAGCACCACGAACTCCTCCCCGCCAAAGCGGTAGATCAAGTCATGCTCGCGGAAACTCTGCTGCAACAACCGCGCCAGCAGAATCAATACCTCGTCACCGTACACATGGCCGAAGCTGTCGTTGATCTTCTTGAAGTCGTCGATGTCGATCACGCCGAGCCAGATCTGAGTCTCGTCGGGGTTGGGCTCCTGGCGGCGATCTTCGACCAGACCCGGCCGATGGACACTGCGCTCCAGCGTGGCCAGTTCGCGGAAATTGTCGTCGAAGGTCTTGCGGTTGAGCAGGCCGGTCAGCTCATCCGTCTGGGCATCGTCAATCAGGCGCACGAAATTGCGATACACGGAGAGGAAGCTCTGCACCAGCAAACCATCGAGCGACTCGCTGGCTTCCTCACCCTCGAACGCAAATGCCAGACAGATACTGAACTCGTTGAGCCCGGACATCGGAAAGACCGACACGCGGCGGCCCGCGTCGTCGATATCCGCAACCGCCTCGCCGGTCCGCAACGCCTGCTCCAGCAGCCCGTCGGGCAGGGGCTGATGGCTCCGATCGAACGGGACCGTGGTTACGGCATCGTGCTTGCGGTCAAAGGAGTGCAAGCTCTTGGGCCGGCCTTCGGCATCCAGCGCAATCGCCCAGATATGGGCAGACTCGTAGATGCCGTCCAGCGTCTTGAGAAGACTGCATTCCAGACGCTGGGCATTGCGGATGCCCGTAAGGTGGGCCAGGCCCTCAAGCAAATCGCGACCGCTGGTCATGGCGCTGATCTCGTCGGGTCGGAGGAGACCGCCGGCGTCCAGAATCGATCATTCGCCGCGCCAACGGTGCGAAATCAATTGGGTGCACGACACCGTGTGTGGCATTGCGCATGGGTGGTGGCACAACCCGGCTAGGTCATGGCGGGCCGGAACCACCTTTCGCGCAGTATGTTACCGCAAAAATAGAGCGCCAAGTCGGGGGACGTCCTGCCATTCAAACCACTACGGCATACGAGCGCCACAGGGAAGCCCTGCCCCAAGCCCCCAGGTGTGGAATCTCACGCGGGTTGGCGAACCCTTCAGCGAACCGTTGCAGGCAAAAGAGTCGCCGCATCCCTGCGACGACAAGACACACCCCGTGTGCGGGGTCCGGTCGTACTTAGTAGACCGGTACCAGGGCATAGCCCTGATTCTGGTAGCCCATGATGGCGATGAAACCGCTGCGCACCGGCTTGATCGAGTCCAGCACCTTGTCGTTGTCCACGCCGTAGGCGCGGGTCGCGGCGGCGCAGACCTCCATCTTCACGCCCAGCTCATCCAGTCGCTCAACCGCCTTGGCGATCTCTTCCAGGGTGTCACCGTGATCGATCGCGACCTCGGGCTCCGGATCGGTGGTGATGAACTTGACCGCATCGGCGATGAACACCATGCGCAGGTCGGGCTCCACGCCTTCCTTGACCAGGTTCTCGTGGTTGGTGGCGATGCCGCGCAGGTAGGCGAGCATCACGTTCGGATCGGATTTGCGCATGTCGTAGACGGCCCGCATGGTCTCGATGTCCTGGGTAGCCTCGCGGTTATCCAGGCCTTCGGCGCTCGCCTTCGAGACCAGTCCGAACGGCAGCAGAACGGCCAGCAACAGGATCAGTATTGGATTTCGCATGGTGAGATTCCTCCTATTGGGGTGGTGGTCCGTTTGTTTTGTTGTCGGACCGGGTCGGTCAGTAGATCGGGATCACCGCATAGCCCTGGGCTTGATACCCGGTTAGCGAGACAAAGGTATTGCGCACCGGCTCGATGCCGGGCAGCAGCTCGCCGTGATCCACACCGAACAACCGCGTGGCGACGGAGCAGGACTCCATATGCACACCCTTCTCCTGCAACGCCGCGATGTGGTCCTCGATGGCGTCCAGATGGTCGAACTCGGTCAACTCGAAGCGCTCGCGATCCTCGCTGACCATGGTCACGGCCCGGCCACGGAAGGTGAGGATCATGTCCGGCTCCACGCCCTGATCGGTCAGGTCTTCGAACGTCTCGCGGATCACCATCAGGTACAGCGCCATGAGCTCCGGGTCATTATTGTTGAGATCAAAGACCACACGGCCCTGATCCACGCCCTCCAGGGCTCGGGCATCGGTGGGGGCATCGGCCTGAACACTCAGCGTGGTCAACGACAGCGCGAGCAGCAGGAACAGCGAGCTAACGATCTTCATCAGGGGTTCTCCAGGGGATAAGTGGACTTACAGTGGGTCTGCCGGGGTCATGGCGATCGCACGCCAGGCGGCTTCCTGCGTCTCGTGCAGGTAGTGCTCCAGCGGGTGTTCCAGAACGCGGTCCAGGTGGAGGTGCAGCAGGCGAATCGCCCCCCCGAACGCAGCGGTGGCGGCTACCGGCACTTCCATCGGGCGCACCTCGCCGTTCTCGATGCCCTGCTCGATGCATTCGCGCATGCGCAGAAAGGGCTGCGAGGAGCACACTGGCGGCTCGTTGGGAAGAAACTCGCGGTGCCGCGCCTCCAGCACGAAGCGCATGGTCTGAGGGGCCTCGGTGGAGGCATCGAACATGAAGGCGATGATCCCGTCACAGCGCGCACGGCAGTCGCTCTCGTGTTGCATGACATCGGCCAGACCAGCGTCCATGCGCTGCAGCAGGTCGTCGTACAGGGCCTTGGCCAGCGCCTCCTTGTTGCCGAAGTGGTGGTAGATCGAGCCAATGGAGACATCCGCCTGGCGACGGATGTCGTGGATCGAGGTATTGAAATAGCCATCACGGCTGAAGCGCTCCAACGCGGTGTCCAGCACCAGCTTGCGCAGGGCTGCACCGCGTACCGAGGGCTTGGGGTTTTTCGTCATCGTCAATACCGAACCGAACGTTCGTTCTAATTTAGCGCGACGATATGGGAAATGCCATACGTTGGCCGCGTGGCATGGCAGAGAAACGGCCGAGCCCGCGCGTTACTCAGGCCCGACCGATACGCGGGAGAAGAGCCAGGCCAGGGATTGGCGGCCCGGGTTCCGGATGGAGATTGCTTCGCTGCGCTCGCAATGACGGGGTCAGCGCAACCGGATTGCGATCAGAAGTCCTCGAACTCCATGGCGCGGAACACGCGGCCGGCGTTCTGGCGGTGCAGTTCACCGTAGGTGTCCAGGTGTCGGTAGGCGGTCTGGTCGATGTTGTAGGCATCGTTCAGCGTGCCGCCCTCGTCGAGGATGCGCTGGACCTCTTCGCGCAGATACACCAGGTAGTCATGGGTGTAGCGGCGCAGGGCCTCGAAGTCATTCACCGGCTCGCCGTGGCCGGGGATGATGTAGTCCGCGCCCAGGGCCTCGAGCTTGTGCCAGGTGTCGACCCAGCCGGCGGTATCGGTGTAGTCGAAGATCGGCAGCATGCGCTGATGGAAGGCCAGGTCCCCAGTGATCAGGGTGCTGCGACCGGGTACGAAGACCGCGATATCGCCCGGCGCGTGGCCCGGACCCAGGTACAGGATCTGAATGGTCTCGCCACCCATCTCCAGATCCAGACGCGAGGCAAAGGTGATGTCCGGGATGCCCAGTTCGGTCATGAAGGCCTTCTCGCGGGTGCGATTGGCCGCCCCTTCCAGACTGGCCTGGCCGTTGGCCTCGATCTCGCGCCAGGCATCATTATGGGCGATCACCCGGGCGCCCTGCTCCTGCCAGTAGGTCATGCCCAGCATGGCGTGGCCCTGGGCATTCTCCAGCACCACGTATTCCACCGGCTGATCGGTGATTTGCTTGATCTCGTGGTGCAGCGACTTGGCCAGCAGGTAGTTGTCGCCGGCATTCATCACCACCACGCCATCATCGGTGATGATGAATGACAGGTTGTTGTTATGGCCGGAGTTCTCGTAGGTGGAGGGCTGGGTGGCGCCGATCGCGGACCAGACCCCTTCGGTGACCTTCCGCGGCCGGTCGTAGAGGAACGAGTCCCGTGCCTTGTCCAGCACGTACAGCGGCAGGCCAGCGTCCTTCCACTCGAAGAAGCCACCGGGGTAGTTGTGCACGTTGGTGTAGCCCATCTGCTGCAGGGTCTGCGCGGCGGCGACGCTGCGCAGGTTCTGGCCACAATAGACGACAATCGGGGTGTCTTTGTCCGGGATCTCGCCGCGGACCTCGAACTCGATCCAGCCGCGCGGAATGTTCAGCGTCTCGCTGGAGCGGATCTGCCCACCGGTGTGCTCGATCTCGGTACGCGTGCGCACGTCGATCACCACGTGATCGGGCTCGTTGGCGATCAGGTCCTGCAGCCCTTCCTTGTCGATGTTGGTGATCTCGGCATTGGCCGCCTCGATCAGCCGCTCCCCGGTCAACTCTTCGGCCTGCGCGGTGCCTGTCACCGCGACCAGGGCCAGCCCCAGCCAGATCGCTCGCATCGTCTCTCTCCTTCGGTCGTTCTATCCCCTCACCATAGCCCACTGGTTGAGCCGCCGCTTGCAAGGTCTATATTCAGGGAAAGGCACACGGCCCGTCGGTCGAAGGAGCCCCCAATGAGCAACCACATGGCGGATGTCACCATCCATATCGACGAAGACACCGATCACTCCGCGCGTGAGCGCATCCAGGACGCCCTGCGCGAGCTCCCGGGCGTAATGGCCGCCTCCAGCCACGATGAACGTCCGCACCTGATGGTGGTGGAGTACGACCCACAACGCATCAACAGCCGCAAGCTGCTGGACACGGTCACGGCCTCCGGAGTGCATGCCGAACTGATCGGCTTGTAGCCGCCCCCACCCAGAATTCCCGCCGCCTGGCGGGACAATGCTGCCCTGGTCTGTCACCATTATCGGAATGGGGAAACAGGCTGGCATGGATCACGGCCCTGCGCGCTCGGCAAGCACGGCCTCCTGGGGTAGCGACCTTGTCGCAAGGGCACTCGCCTGGCGATTGCTGCTGCCCATTGGTCTGATCCTGACCGCCAGCTATGTGGTACTACCCCACGGGCTGTGGACTAGCACCCTCTACGTACTCCTGACGGCCGGCGCGGCCACCGCGGTAGGCGTCGCCGCACTGCGCCATCCGCGCCCCTTCGCCACGGGCGCCTGGGGCCTGATCGCCACGGCCCTGGCCCTGGCCGCCATCGGCCACGGCATCTGGTACTGGCTGGACCTGCAGGGACTGGAACCCTTCCCTTCCGCCGCAGACATCTTCTACCTGCTGGTCTATCCCCTGTTCGCCGTCGCCCTCTGGCGCCTGGGTGACCGGAACGTTCGGGCGGACGGCGCCTTCGTGGATGCCCTGATTATCGGAATCTCGGCGGCGGTGCTGGCGTGGGCCGTACTGATCGCCCCGTACGCTTACGACCCAAGTCTGAGCTGGCTGCAACTCCTGGTATCCGCCGGTTACCCGGTGGCGGACCTGATCCTGCTACCCCTGGTCCTGCGTCTGCTGTTCCTGCACCGCGCCCATCTCACCGCCCACGTTTTCTTGCTCCTGGGCATGCTCGCCTACCTGACCGCCGATCTGCTGTATGCCCATGGCAACGCCTCCGGCTGGTACGCCCCGGGCGGGTTGACGGACGCCGGCTGGCTAGTCGCCTACACCCTGATCGTGGCGGCCGTATGGCATCCCTCGGCGCAGATAGAACCCCAGGCGCGTACATCGGCGGCCGATGTCTCCGGCCGGCGGCTGCTCGTGCTGGGTGCGGCCGTGGTCCTGGTGCCAATGATCATCCTGTTCACGGCTGGTGACGATATGGAGACCATCCGCGGCGCCGCGATTGCCTCCATCGTGATGTTCGTGCTGGTCCTGTACCGCATGGCTGGAATGCTCCGCGAGAGCCATCGGCAGGCCCACCGCCTGGAGCACCTCTCGCGCACCGATCCACTGACCGGGGCCGGCAATCGCCGCCAGCTGGAAGAGCAACTGAGTCGAGAGATCGCCCGCGCCGAGCGCACCCAGGGCCCACTCAATGTGGCGCTGCTCGATCTCGACCATTTCAAACGTTTCAATGATACCCACGGCCATTCCGCCGGGGATGCCCTGCTGCATGAGATGGTGCATGCCTGGCGTCCCAACCTGCGCCCCACCGATGTGCTGACCCGCTTTGGGGGCGAGGAGTTTGTACTGATCTCTCCCCACATCGACACCCAGCAGTGCGACCAACTGCTGCAACGCTTGCGGGCGGTCGTCCCCTATGGTCAGACCTTTTCCGCCGGTATCGCCAGCTTCCACGCAGGCGATACGCCGGATGACCTGCTGGGTCGAGCCGACCGGGCGCTTTATGCGGCGAAGAGCAGCGGACGTGCCCGTAACGTGATCGCCGACGACCACGCCGCGCCTTCCTCGAACTAGGAGAATGGATTACATACCCCAAGGAGCAAATCCCGGCATTCGCGCGTCTACTCCGGAGACCTGACGACCAGAAGGCCTGTTGCATGCCCCATTGGATGACCACCTCGCTCCTGCTAACCCTTTCCTCTCTCGCGATCACCCCTTTCGCCACGGCGCAGGATGCCGACACCCCCACGGGCGCCGTCGAGTCGGCCACCACCATCGCGGCGGGGGATGGCGACATCCCGGTTGAACGTTACCGCGCGGACGGCGATGCCGTGCTGCTCTGGTTCCCGTCCGAGCACGGCGTGCAGGACGGTCACCGCGATCAGGCCCTGGCCCTGCAGGCTGCCGGGATCGAGGTCTGGCTGGTCGACCCGTTCACCGGGCACTTCCTGCCGGAGGCGGCATCCAGCTTCAACGAGATGCCGCTGGCCACTGTCCCCGACCTGATCGAGGCGGCCCACGACGACACCGACCGACCCCTTTTCGTCTTTGGCCACGACCGCGCCATGCCCTGGCTGCTGACCGGCCTCTACCAATGGCAACAAGCCCATCCGGAAGCCGGACACCTCGCCGGGCTCCTGATGGCCAGCCCCTATCTGCACACCGGAGCGGACACCGACGCAGCCGAACTGCAGGCCATCGTCGAGCTCACCAACCTGCCCGTGTATATCCTGCAGCCTGCCCTGTCGCCCCAACGCCAGCATCTTGGACGCATCCAGGCGGGACTGTCCGCCGGCGGCAGCAGCGTAGGCGCACGACTGCTGCCCGAGATCCGCGACCGCTTCTTTTTCCGGCCCGACGCCACCCCCGAGGAGCGGCTCGCCAGCGAGACCTTTCATCGAGAAATCGTGTTCGGCATGGACCTGCTCACCCGCCTGCCCCACCAGCGCGTTCCCGCCGTGGCCGCGGCGGGCACCGACCTGACCGTGCGGACACCCAGCGGCAGTGATGCACAGCTGAGTACGCTGGACGAACCGGTGGATGCCCCGCCATTGGAGCACCCCGATCTGGCGGGCGACCTGCAACGTCTGGAGGACTACCACGGCGAGGTGATCCTGGTGAACTTCTGGGCCAGCTGGTGCCCCCCTTGCGTACACGAAATGCCGTCCATGCAACGCCTCGAAGATGAACTGCGGGAAGACGGATTCCGCATCCTCGCCGTCAACCTGGGCGAGGACGAGGACACCATCCAGCGTTTCATCGAAGACGAAGTTCAAACCGATTTCGCGATCCTGCTCGACCCGGAACAAGACTCGCTCGACGACTGGCGTGCAATGGCCTTTCCCACCAGCTACGTGATCGACCGCCAGGGCCGGCTGCGCTACTACCTGTTTGGCGCCATCGAGTGGATGGAGACCGGCGTCATCGAACAAATCCGCGAACTGCTGGACGAGGGGGCCTGAACCATACCGCGCAAAGCCCCTGCGATTCGCACCTGTTTGCCCACCGGGTCAATGCTTTACTCTGCACACAGCATTGTGCTGCCAAACCACAGGGAAGCCCACGCATGAAGGGAGTTGTGTTTAATGTCCTCGAGGAGATCGTGACCGAGCACTACGGCACGGACACCTGGGAGGACCTGCTCGATCATGCCAAGCTCAGCGGGGCCTACACCTCGCTTGGCAACTACGACGACACCGACATGCTCAAGCTGGTAGAGGCCGCCAGTGCCACAACCGGCATGGACGAAGCCACCTGCCTGCGCTGGATCGGCCGCGAGATGCTGCCGCGCTTCGAAAGCATCTACCCCGGCGTATTCGAGGACTACCCGGACACCATTGCCCTGTTGCGTGCCCTGAACGACGTGATCCATCCAGAGGTGACCAAGCTGTATCCAGGGGCCATCGTGCCCATATTCCATTATCACAAGGTCGCCGAAGACCAACTGATGATGGAATACGACTCCCAGCGCCAACTGTGTTCCCTGGCACACGGACTGATGCTCGGTGCCGGGGACCGCTACGGCCAGACGCTGCGCGTCGAACACCACGAATGCGTGCACCGGGGCGATGCCCGCTGCCTGTTCGATATCCGCGCCGAGGGGTCCATTGGCTGATCCGGCCACCCCCGGCGATTCCCTCGCCTGGCGTCGCCTGGAGCGGCGCTTCGCGCGTGAACGCACGGCCCGCAGCGAGGCCGAAACGATCGCCGAAGACGCCACCCGCCGGCTCTACCGCGAGCAGATCAAGCTGGAGGCCATACTCCAGGTCGCCACGCGCGCGAATGAAAGCAACGATATCGAAGAGACCACTCGCCAGGGGCTGGCCAGCCTCACCGAGCATACGGTGTGGAAGTGCGCCCACATCTTCTATCGCGACCCATCAGACCGGCTGTCGGCCGTGGCGTGGGTGGATCATCTGGCCGGCTCGGATACATCCCGTGAAGCCCCCTGGACGACCTGCGGCCAGGAACTCCTGAATCAGGCCAACGGTGTGCGCTGCGAGTTCTTCGACGAACCTCCTTTTGCCGCTGGCGCCTCGGCTAGCGGCCACGGTCTCCAGCATTGCTGCATCTGCAGCATCAGCGTGCACGGTCGCTGTTTCGGACTTATCGAGGCCTTTTCCAACGTCCCGGATCGCGATCAGGCACTCAGCCGCGAATTCTTCGAAGGCATCGCCCAGACCTTGGGCTATGTATACAAGCGCGAACACGATCGCCGCATGATCGAACACATGGCCTATCACGACCCCCTGACGGGGCTCGGCAACCGTGCCCAGCTATTCGACCACTTGGATCTGGCGATCCGCCGCGCACGGCGCGAGCAGCACAAGGTCGCCGTCATGGCGATCAACGTCGACCGCTTCCGTGACATCAACGACAGTGCGGGTACACGCGCCGGTGACGCCTTTCTGGTGGAACTGGCACAACGCATCCAGTCGTCCATACGCGATATCGACACCGTCGCCCGGCTGGGGGGCGACGAATTCATGATCGTGTTCGATGGCCTGGGCGATTCCGAAGACATCACCACGCTGGGCCAGCGCCTGTTGCGCAATCTCACCCCGGAGGCGCTGAACGCGAAGAGGGCCACGCAGACGCCGACGCCGACGCAAAGCGCCGGTGTCGCGATCTACCCGGACGATGCCCGCGACGCCGAAGGTCTTGCCCATTGCGCGGAGACGGCCATGCAGCGGGCCAAGGCCGAGGGTGGCGACCGCCTGGTGGCCTACGACCCGGCGCTCGCGCAGCGCAACGAACAGCGCCGGCAACTGGAACAACAGGTGCGTGCCGCTGCGGAACAAGGCGCATTTGCCCCGTATTACCAACCCCTGGTGGAGCTGCCTTCCGAGCGCGTGATCGGAGCCGAGGCCCTGCTACGCTGGCAGATGGCGGACGCGCCGGGGCCCGATGTCTTCATTCCCATCCTTGAACGCCTGGGGCTGATGCACGAGGTGGGGACCCAGGTACTACGCACCGCCCTGCAACATGCCTCCCAGTGGTTGAATGAAGGCCGTGACCTGCAACGGATCTCGGTCAACGTGTCCCCCGTCCAGCTACAGGATGACCGCATCCTCGACACGCTCGATCAGATCCTGGCGGAAACCGGCCTGCCCGCCGATCGGGTCTGTCTCGAAATCACCGAGAATGTCTATCTGGAAGGCGACGAACACATCCGCACGCGCATGGCCGCACTGCGCGCACGCGGCATTGCGATTGCACTGGACGACTTCGGTACCGGCTACAGCTCGCTGGGCTACTTGCAGTGGCTGTCGCTGGACACCCTCAAGATCGACAAGAGTTTTGTCTTCGGAGTCGCCGACCAAAAGCACCACCTGAACCTGGTGCGCTCCATCATCGGGATTGCCGAGGCGCTGGAGCTGGCGGTAACGGCCGAAGGCATCGAGACCCCCGAGATCGCGCGCCTGATCGCCGCGCTCGGCTGCACCTACGGCCAGGGCTACCACTATGGCCGCGCGATGCCTGCCGACGAGCTGTGGGCCCGCCTGGCATGGCCCCGTGGCCCGGGTCGAATCCCCGGAAACGATCCTCAATAGCACCCGGCCGCTCCATCCCGGCAGCCAATCGATCCCTACCCGAATACCGGACTATTACACGCAAGCGGCCCGGCCCGACTACGCTTGAAGAAGGCACGTTTGCCCGGGAGGACACCATGAACTCGCCCATCACAATCCGACACGCTAGCCAGGGCCTGTTGCTCGCCGCGGCTCTGGGGCTCGCAGGCCCAGTGCCGGCCGAACCCGAGGTCGGTATCACCACCGACATGGCCGAGTTCGAAGTGCGCCACGGCGATGAGCGCATGACGGTCACCCGCGATCAGGACACCTTCGCGACCATCGATCTCGACTATGCGCAGATTGCACGCCCCTGTCCGCCCTTCTGCATCCAGCCGATGAACCTCGGGCGCGGGGTCGAGACCCTGGGCGAACTGGAGTTCATCGACTATCTCCAGCAAACCACGCAGCGCGACGATCTTCTGATCATCGATTCACGCACCCCGCGCGAATACCACCGCGGTACGATCCCCGGCGCCATCAACATCCCCTGGGACCGGCTGCACTTCGCGTCGGGCGCCGATCCGGAGGATGTACGAAACGTGCTGACCGACGATTTTGGCGTGGTCTTCGACGGCGACTTCTACGACTTCAGCCAGGCCAAGACACTGGTGCTGTTCTGCAACGGACCCTGGTGCGGCCAGTCCCCCACCAACATCCGCACCCTGACCAACCTTGGCTATCCGGCGGAACGCATCAAGTGGTACCGCGGCGGCATGCAGCTATGGCATGCCTTCGGCCTGACCACGGTAGAGGGCGTGACGGATGACTAGGGAGACGCTGATTGAATCGCACGTCCGCGCTCGAGTCGCTTTTACGTGCAAACAAGGCGCGGTGACTGCCGTGCAGTCACTCTGCACAAGGGAACCGCAACGCCGTGCGCGCGCCCGTTATTGATCAACAACGGGCGGCCGAGCCCGCTCTTTCAATCACTTGTCGGGTTGGCGCCCCCCGATTCTGAATGAATATGGCCCGATACTGCGTTGCGACGCTTGCGGGTAGAACCACTACCCGCTGCACGACGCGCCTTGTCTCGGAAAACAGGGGGCGCCAACGCGGACGTGCGATTCAATCAGCGTCTCCCTAGCGCGCTCGCAACGCGCGCCGGAACTCTGGCTTAGGACTACTCGTCCATCAGCTCCTGGATATCGGCCAACACGTCCGGTTCATCCCATTCGATCGCGCTGTTGACCGAATACCGGATGCGCCCTTCACGGTCGAGGATGAACGAGCTGGGGAAGGCGAATACTCGCCAGCCCGCCGCCACGCGGCCATCGAAATCCATCAATACCGGGAAATCCACCTGTACCTCGTCCATGAACGTCGCGATGTGTTCCGCGCTCTCCTGGTAGTTGACCGAGACAATCGAGAACCCCTCGCCCAGGGTCTCGGCCATGCGGTTCATCGACGGGATCTCGTGGACACAGGGCGGGCACCAACTCGCCCAGAAGTTCAACAGCACAACGTCCCCGGCGTAATCGGACAGCGACTGCTCATCGCCCAGGTGGTCGGTCAGCGTGAAGTCCGCCATGGGCGCCGCGCGATCGCGCTCCACCAGGCCACGTCCGGCCTCGACCCGAGGCGTATCCTCCGGCAAAGGCGCCGCAGTCCGGGCACGCGGAACACTCGCCAGGAGGCGCCCGGCCTGCAGCAACTGCGAGGGTAGCTGGTCGGTCGCCACCTGTTCCTCGGGCGCGGGATCGGAACGGCGCAGATAATAGAAATCCCGCACCTGAGGCACCATCTGCACGAACACCGGGCTCCCGCCCTGGCGCAGGTCGGCCAGGATGTCGTTCAGGTGCCATCGGTACACGCCCTGCGTGGGTTGCAGCAAGAAGACCGGCAGGCTAGTGGCTCGCACCACGTCCTCGCGCACCGCTGGCGCGCCCGCCACCGGGGTATCGGTTATCAGATTGGGAAACGCCAGCGCAGCGCCCAGTACGTAATCACCCTCTGGCGCGTCCTCCTGCCATTGGCGCATGCCCCGAAGCGCGATCAGGGCAGGCCGCCCGGACGCCACCAGCATCACTTCCTTACCAGTATGGGCGTGTGCCTCGCGCAACAACGCGGCCACGGAGACACCGTCCAGGCTGCGCATGCTCTCGTTCGTACGCGGGAGAAAGTGCGCATCCAGCAGGTCCACCTGCCACACCTCGACGCCGGCCGCCGCCAGGGTCTGGCCCAGGACCCGATGATTGGGGTGCTCGCCGGCCTGCGGCAATAGCCATAGATACAGGCGTTCGCCCGATGCGGGGAACACCGTGACCTCCAGTTCGACCCCTTCCGGGTCGGTGAAACTTTGGGTGCGCGGCTCGACCGCGGCAGCCGGCAGCCCGGCGCTCAGGAGCAACCACAGCCCAAGGGCCAGGGACAAGGCGGTTTTCATGCGGTAGAGACCAGCAGCTCGGGGAGGGGAACCCGACTATAGCGCGTGACAGCGCCCGTCCGGAATGCCGGGTTAGCGCCGGCTCGGATGGATATGCTGCCAGGTTCGTAGCTGGCGGGTCTTCTCCACCATGCGCCACAGCGAACGGCTGTTGTTGTAGCGCGATACGTGCTGCAACGGGACCCACAGGATGTCGTGCGACTCGTGGCTGCCGGGCACCGGCAGGTGGTTATCGATCTCCAGCAGGAAGCGCACGTCGATGTGCTCGTGCATCGGAAAATCCGGGCGGGCCGGGATGGTGTGGATATCGAGATCGAAGATGTCCTCCGCCACCAGCCGAATCTGCTCGGGGGCCAGTCCAGTCTCCTCGTGAGTCTCGCGCAGGGCCACCTGCAGGATGTCCGCCTGGCCATCGGCGTGACCACCCGGCTGGAACCAGCGGTGATGCTTGCCGTGCAGCAGGAGCAGCGCCTGCTCGCGATCCGGGCTGACCACCCACGCCGATCCGGTCACATGGGCCGGTAGCAGATCGCAATGAAAGCAGTCCGGTTGCTCGCTGACGAACTCCAGCGCCCGACGCACGAAGCCGGTCTCCTCAATGAACCGCGTCTGGTGACGCGCGAGCAGATCCAGTAGCTGGGCGCGATGCATCTCAGGTACCCGCGGGGTTGTGCAGCGCGTGGATCGCCGCGCGCGCGGCCTCGTCCACGTTGCCCTCGGTGCCAGCCAGGGTCAGACGGCCAAAGGCCCCGACCGCGCGCACATCGATGAGCGAGACATGGGCGGCCTTGAGCGCCTGGTTCGCGGCGTAGATGATGTACCCGGCCGGCTCCGCCTCAAGGATGAACATGCTCTGCTCCGGCAGAATCATGTTGCCGCGGCGGTTCTGGCGGTTGATCAGCACCGTGTGATCAGGGGTCATCCCCCGGATGGTCTCCTGCCAGGGGATGCGGCAGGGCTGACGGTCCTCCTGGCTCGCACCCAGGCGTTGCAAAAGCACCCGCCCCGCTTCCTGTACTTCGCTCTGGTCGCGGTGATGGATCACCATGGAGCCGAACTCGCGTTCCACCACCTGCTGCGCAAGGTGCACATTGGTCGCCTTCAGCGCCACGTCGGTCAGACGGTGGACCGCCATCCCCGGCGACACCTCCACCCACAGGCACGAGTCCCCCGGCACGGGCAGAAAGCCCTGGGAGACCGTAGCCATGTATTCCGCCAGCTGTGGCTGGAGGGAATCCATGTAGACGTAGGTGCGCAGCTTGATCATGAATCCGCCAATGGGGAGGCACCGATGGTTCGGCGCTTCCTCGGGCCCGTCGAACCAGGCCGCCCCCCGCCAACGGGAGGGCAGCCCGTACCGGGCGCAAACGAAAACGGCCAGGAGCAGCACCCGCGGGATGCGGCCCGGCCGTGACAACGGGCGCTATTGTGGACGCCCCAGCCCCGAAGCTCAACGTTGACAGGCCACACCCACCATGCTGTGACCTTCAGAAACGGGCGCCTCGGGCCCGTTAGGCACCCCCCACGAAATCACTTGTATACCCCCGCCCGACTGCCATACTTCGACTATGATCCGCACCGCGCTGCTTGACGACCTGCCCGCCCTGGTGGCGCTGGAGGAGCAAGCCTTTGCCAGCGACCGGCTCTCGCGGCGCCAGTTTCGCTACATGCTGACACGGGCCAACGCCCGGCTCCTGGTGGCCGAACAGAACGCGGCCCTGGTGGGTTATGTCCTGCTGCTGTTCAGCCGCGGCACCTCGATGGCACGGCTGTACTCGATCGCCGTACGCCCCGAGGCACGCGGACAAGGCCTAGCCAGGGCACTTGTTGCCGCGGCGGAGGAGGCCGCGCGCGAACACGAGTGTGCCTGGTTGCGACTGGAGGTGCGCAAGGACAACCCCGCTTCCAATGGCCTCTTCGAGGCACTCGGCTACCGCCGTATCGGGGAGTACGGCGACTACTACGCGGACCACATGGATGCCTGGCGCTACGAGAAATCGCTCGCGCCGCATCTGGATCAGGAAATGGTCCGCGTGCCGTTCTACGAGCAGACCCAGGACTTCACCTGTGGGCCGGCTGCAATCATGATGGCGATGAAGGCCCTGGCCCCCAACCTGGAGCTGGACCGGAAGCTGGAACTGCGCCTGTGGCGCGAGGCCACAACCATCTACATGACCTCCGGCCATGGCGGCTGCGGCCCGTACGGACTGGCGCTGGCCGCCGCCCACCGTGGCTTCGGCGTGGAGCTGGTCATCAACGACGAGCGCATGCCTTTACTGGATTCCGTGCGCAGCCCCGAGAAGAAGGAAGTGATGCGCCTGGTGCAGGAGGACATGCTGGAGGAGATCCAGACTCTGGGCCTGCCCCTGACCTACGGGACCTTGTCGGTAGACGACCTGAAGGCCCGCTTCGACGATGGCGGCGTGCCCGTGGTGCTGATCAGCTCCTGGCGTATCTATGGCGAGAAATTTCCACACTGGGTGGTAATCACCGGCTTCGACGAGCACTACGTCTACATGCACGACCCGTATGTGGACCACAACAACGACGAAATCCCCCTGGACTCCATCAACATGCCGATTCCACGCCGGGACTTTAACCGCATGGCGCGTTACGGCAAGGCCGGCCTCAGAGCCGTCCTGATCCTCTACCCGCGACCCGACACGCTGCCCTGAACATGGCCAACCACCTGCTGCTGATCGAACAACCCGAGGACTGGAAGCCGCATTTTCCGGACTACCCGGTCATGCTCGCACGCGACTACCTGGCCCACCCGCCGGCCACCGAGGGGCCGCCCCTGCGGGTCATCAACCTGTGCCGCGGGCACCGATACCTGAGTGTCGGATACTACTGCTCGCTGCTGGCCGAGGCCCGTCACCACCGGGTGGTGCCCACGGTACGCACCCTGCAGGACCTGTCGCGCAAATCCATCTACAGCCTGGACACCGGCGATATCGACCGCAAGGTGGCCCGAGTGCTCGGCCGGCGCGCCAGCCTGCAGGCGACCGCCTTCGAGATGATCGTGTTCTTCGGTCACTGCATCCCCGAAGCGATGCAGGAGATCGCCCAGCAGTTGTTCGCCATCTTCCCCGCCCCAATGTTCCGGGTCGAGTTCCGGCTGGCCGGGCAATGGCGGATCGAGGCCCTGCGCCCACTGTCCCTGCAAGACCTGACCAGCGAACAGGAGGAGGCCTTCTTCGCCGCCCTGGACGGGTATCTGGCGCGCCGCTGGCGCAAGCGTCGCGGGGCGCGCGGCGCGCGCTATGACCTGGCGATCCTGCAAAACCCGGAGGAAGCACTGCCGCCGTCCAACCGTGGCGCGCTCAAGCAGTTCATTCGCCACGGCCGCGCCCTCGGCCTGGAGGTGGAACTGATCCAACGCCGCGACCTCACGCGGCTGGCGGAGTACGACGCCCTGTTCATCCGCGAAACCACGCGCATCGATCACTACACCTACCGTTTCGCCCGCAAGGCCGAGGCCGAAGGCATGGTGGTGATCGACGATCCCGACTCCATCCTGCGCTGCACCAACAAGGTCTACCTGGCGGAGCTGCTGACCGCGCACCGGATTGCCACGCCACGAACCTTGATCGTCAGTCGCGACAACCTGCTCGCCGCCGAGGAGACGATCGGCTACCCGATCGTCCTGAAGATCCCGGACGGCTCGTTCTCGCGCGGGGTGTTCAAGGTCGAAAATCGTGACGAGCTGGAATCCACCGCACGGGGCCTGTTCCGCGAATCCGACCTGATCCTGGCGCAGGAATTCACCTACACCGAGTTCGACTGGCGCATCGGCATCCTGAACCGCCAGCCGCTGTACGCCTGCCAGTACTTCATGTCGCGCAAGCATTGGCAGATCGTGAACCACGCGGCCAAGGGCAGTGCCCGTGAAGGCGGCTTTCGTACCCTGCCCATCGAGGAGGCCCCGCCCACCGTGATCAAGACCGCGCTGCGCGCCGCTAACCGGATCGGCGACGGTCTGTACGGCGTGGACCTGAAACAGACGGCACATGGGGTGGTGGTCATCGAAGTAAACGACAACCCGAATCTGGATGCCGGGATTGAGGATGCCGTACTGGGCGAGCGGCTTTACCAGCGCATCCTGGAGGACCTCATCCGCCGCCTGGACCACCTGCGCCAACGCTGATTCAGGCCTGGGCAAGGCCCGTATAATGGACGCACGTAAACGCAAGGGACGGCCATGCCCCGCCAAGAGGATGCCACTCAGCTGCTCGACCGGCTGGCGAACGATCCACAATACGATCTCGCCGAGACCCTGCGCGCCATCATTGGCTGGTTGCGTCCGCCGGACCCTGACAATATCGCGCCAGTCATCGCGCGGATCGAGGATCTGGTCCTGGCCCTTGGCGACCGGCCAGAGCTGCGCGAACACCTCCGCGACCGCCTGGAGCAGGGGCTGGAAGATGCCCGCCATCTGACCCTGTATACCGGGATCGGGCTGTTCTCACGCAAGGGCTTTTTCCGCGAGGCGGCGGAGCTGTTGTACGAGCGGATCAATCCGCGGCCGATGGACCGCGCGGACCTGCGTGACGTGCTCTACCACGTATTCCACGATCCGAAAGACGCGATCTGGGTGGCACGACTTCCGGACGATGCCTGGTCGCGGCTGCTGCAGGCGCTGGGATGCCTGTCCGGTGAGCACCCCGGGGTGCTGCAGCGGGCCCGCGAAGAGGCCCTATACGCGCTGGAGATGCTCTCGATCTGGATCGCGGCGGAGGAGCTGGAACCGGAGCTGCTGCGTCTCGACCCTTCAATCGCCGAACGCAACTCTGCGTTTGTGGCCCAGGAACGCGAAATCTCCGCCTACGTACGCGACTACCGGCTCTGGCTGGAAGACCCTGATTACGAACGGGTAGACGATCGCCATGCGCGTGTCCTGCTGGAGCAGTGCAAAGAGCAGATCGACCGCCTGCGACGGCGCGCGATCACCCATGGCAACAGCCTGTCGCTGACCCACCTGATGGAACGTCTGGATCAGACCCTGGCCCGTATCCACAAACTGCTGGACCTGCTCGAGCCGAACAGCGGTGACGAACCGCGCCAGGCGGCAGTCGGCGTGTTCCGCGATCTGGTGACGATCAGTGCCCGCAGCCACGGCGTTCGCGCCCTATGGCAGGACAACATCCGCCTGGTCTCGCGCAGCGTGACCCAGCATGTCAGCGACACCGGCGAGCACTACATCACTCGCGACCGCAGCGAATACTTCCAGATGCTGCGCTCCGGGGCCGGGGCTGGCCTGATCATTGCGGTGATGGCGTTGATCAAGATTCAGGTCGAGGCCCTGGGGCTGTCCGAAGGCTGGAACACCCTATGGGTCAGCCTGAATTATGGCCTTGGCTTCGTACTGATCCATATCCTGCACTTCACCGTGGCCACCAAGCAGCCGGCGATGACGGCGGCGCGCCTAGCCGCCGCCATCGAGGAAACCGAGCGCGGAACCGCGGATCCTTCCAAACTGGCCGACCTGCTCATGCGGGTGGGGCGCTCGCAGTTCGCCGCGGTACTGGGCAACGTCGGCGTGGCGTTGCCGACCGCCATCCTGATCGGGCTGTTCGCATCCAGCCTGTTCAGTGCCCCGGTCTTGTCCAGCCACGAGATCGACTATCTGATGGACAGCCTGCGTCCGATCATGGGACTGGCATTGTTTTTCGCCGCCATTGCGGGTGTCTGGCTGTTCGTCTCCGGGCTGATTGCCGGCTTTTTCGACAACCGCTGCGCCTATCTCGACCTGCCCGGACGTCTACGCGAGCACCCGCTGCTGCGACGGCTGCTGCCGGAAGCCAGCCGCCATCGCCTGGCCGACTGGATTGGCTACAATTACGGCGCGCTGATCGGCAACTTCCTGTTCGGCGTCCTGCTGGGGGTGACCGGCTTCGTCGGCTACCTGCTAAACCTGCCGCTGGATATCCAGCACGTCGCCTTCGCCTCGGCCAACCTCGGCTATGTCACCGCCAGCGAGGCCCCGGGACTGCTCCTGTTCGGGCTGTTCCTGGTGTTCGTGCTACTGATTGGGGCGGTCAACCTGTGGGTCAGCTTCGGTCTTGCGCTGTATGTTGCACTGCGTGCGCGTGGGGTGCGCATGGGCGCCTTCGGGCGGGTCTTCCGCGCCTACGGTCGTCATCTGCGGAAGCGCCCTCGCGAGTTCCTGTTCCCACCCCGAACGGCGCCCACCTCTGATGGGGGGCCGGGCGACGAGACCGATGCGCGCTAGCACGTCCCTCCTTGCCGGGTGTCTGATCCTGATGCTCACCGGCTGCGCCGGGACGGTCCCCAGTGCCGGCGGAAGCGAGTTCCGGACACCATCGATGGCTCCCGATGCGGTCTACGCGGCCGACGGCGACCGTCTGCCGCTGCACCGCTGGGGACCGGAACAGCCCGAGCAGATCGTGCTCGCCCTGCACGGGTTCAACGACCACGGTGGCAGCATGCAGCCCCTGGGCGAGGCCCTGGCCGAACACGGTATCGCGGTCTACGCCTATGACCAACGCGGCTTTGGTGCCACGCGCAACGCCGGCTACTGGTCCGGCCACCGTCTAATGGCCGAGGACGCGCGCACCGTCCTTGATCTCCTGCACGAGCGCTATCCCGACCAGCCGCCCTACCTGATCGGCAAGAGCATGGGCGGTGGTGTGGCCCTCCTGGCGGCGACGCGCACCGACAGCGTCGGGTCACCACCCGTCATCGCGGGTACGGTGCTGATTGCCCCCGCGGTCTGGAGCCGCGGCGACATGCCCTGGTATCAGCGCTTCGGCCTCTGGCTGGGGGCGCGTCTAGCGCCCGGCTGGCGCCTGGACGGAGAAATGGCCGCCGACCTGGACATCCACCCCACGGATGACCCCGCGGTGCTGGAGCAGATGCGCGACGATCCCCTGGTGCTGCGCGATGCCCGCATCGACGCCCTGGACGGCCTGACCACCCTGATGACCCATGCCCTGGAGGCGGGACCCGACCTGCCCCCGCCCAGCCTGACGCTCTACGGGGCCCGCGATGACCTGGTGCCACCAGAACCCCTGGCGCGCCTGCTGGATGCGCTGACCGGGCAAGGGGTAGAGGGCCATCGCGCAGTCCTGTATCCCGAGGGCTACCACATGCTCACCCGCTACACCCGTGCCGCGACCACGTTCGAGGACATCGCCGCATGGCTCAAGGACCCGGAGGGCCGTATCCCCTCCGGGCACGAACGCACCCCGACCGGTCTGGCAGAGTACCTCCGCGAGCAATAGGGACCGCACGACACTGGCCGCCGCCCGCCATCGGCGTTACGGTTGAGACGCAACCCCGGAAGAGCCAATGCAATGACCGATTCGAAATCCAGCCGCCTTGATGACCTGGTCGCACGCAGCCGTCAGGACCAAGCCGAGCGCGAACGCGGCTATCGCGAACAGGCGCTGAAGATGTACTCCTGGGTTTGCGGGCGCTGCGGCCGCGAGTTCACCCGCACGAACCTGCGCGAACTGACGGTTCACCATCGCGACCACAACCATGACAACAACCCGTCGGACGGTAGCAACTGGGAACTGCTGTGCCTGTACTGTCACGATAATGAGCACCAGCGCTATACCGATGCCACCCCTGGTACCGGGGGCAGTGCCGCAGGTCCTTCGGCCACGCACAACCCGTTTGCCGGGCTAGCCGATCTGCTGAATCGAGACGACCACTCGAAATAGCGTACCCACCGCGTTCGGTTCACAACCGGCGCCACCAGAACTGCAGCGGCTTGAAGGTCTCCTCGGTCATGCCGATGTCCGGCCAGGGGAATTCACAGACCAGGCCCCCGGCCTTCTCGTAACCGCGTTTGGCCCAGAAGCCGTCCAGCGGCCGGTAGTTTGCCGGGCGCCGTGGGTGATCGTCCGGACGAATCACCGAACAGAAGACGGCATGGGCAAAACTCAACCTGCGGGCGGCCGCCTCGCGCTCGTCGAAAAAGCGATGCCCAGCCCCCTGGCCACGAAAGGCGGGCTCCAGCACCGATTCCGCCAGATAGTAATACGCCGCAGGTTCCAGCCCGCGCTCGACGAAAGGGGCCTGGAACTCCGCCTCGGCCGCAGCCAGCGGAAGCGCGGTGGAGGCCCCAACGACGCGCTCCCCGTCCAACGCCAGCACCAAGGTGCTGTCGGGGCAGTCGACATACTCCTGCAGATAGGCCTCTTCGTACTCCGGCGTGCCCTCGTAGAGATAGGGCCACTCGCGGAACACCGCAATGCGCAGGCGCGCCACGTCTTCCAGATAGGCCGCGATCCCGGCCCCTCCTACGGTCCTGAACTGCATCGACTCCCCTCAGCTCATGCGCTCGCTCTGATGCGATCGTCCCATACGCTCAATCCCCCGGTTCGGCCTCGGGGGCCAACCGCCCCACCCCACGCAGCAGCCGCCCGAGGATATCCGCCCCGCTGATCAGACGGCGCTGGCCCTCAGTCCAGAGCAGAATCACATCATTACCCACCACGGTGTCGCCGCTGCTGGCCGGTCGCACCTGAAAATAGGGCACCAGGCTGCCCAGACGGCGACTGGCGTCACGCACCACCAGCGGTCGATGACAATGGTCTTGCGGATCGAACCCCTCCGGCGCAAAAAGGGCCTCGCGGGTCAGGTCCGCGGCGCGTAACACCACCCGTGGCTCGCCCTCGCGATCGGTAATGACGACCCAACCCCGCCCCGCACGATTGATCCGGTGCAGGAACGGATCGTCGATACGCGGCTGGATCGCCGGGAACACCGGGCGATTCTCCATAAACTCCAGCTCCAACACACTGTCCGGGTCCAAGGCCTCGCCCTCATGCTGGACCAGGATGTCGTCCAGCTCCAGAAAATTGCGGGCGCCACGCCCCTCGACCCGCGTGATCTCGCTGTCGCGCGCCTGGATATGCAGGTCGATCAGGTGGTGCAGATCGCGCTCGGGAAGGAAGCGGACTTCCTCGCCCCCCAACCAGCGGTCCAGCACCCATGCCGTCGGTCGCGCAACGGGATACATCAGGACTTGATAGAAGCGCAGTACCGGATACAAGGCGCCCGCCACCCGCAGGGCATGCCGCGAGAAATACGACTGCGGAAGAATCTCGGCAAAGATCGTGATCACCACGGTGGAGAACAGGAAGGCCGCCACGCCACCCATCACCGACCCCGAGAGCAGTGCCAGCATCACGTTGACCGCCACATTGCCCCAAAGGATGGTCACCAGCGCAAAGTTGGCATCACCCCGCAGGGCCAACAGGCGCTCGGCGCGCGCATCCCCCTTCTGCGCCTCGACCTCCAGCTCCAGCTTGCTGCGCGAGAACAGCCCCAGATTCAACCCGGACAGGATGGCCGATTGGGACAGGCAGACGAGGATGCCCAGCCATGTCAGGAGGCTCATGGTTTCACTCTCCGCGCAGATGATGGACACAGGGTTTACAGGCTCAGGGTAGCGCGTACCGCATTGTGCGCATCCGCACGGAACTCCGAATCGACCACCCCCAACCCTCTCTCGACACCCGGAAGAACATCTACACTCGGAGACGGGGCCGGCACCAACCGGGCCGACCCCCTAGCGGCCCCACCGGTTGGCAACGCCAGTATGGCGATCGGCCGCAGGGGCCACCGTCTTCGCTACAGGAGGATCTGCATGGATACTGTCTGGATCGTTGTCGCCGACGCCGCACGCGCCCGCATCTTCGCTTGCGAGGGTCGCGCCTGCCAGGGAATGCACGAGAGCGAAACGCTCTCGCACAGCGAGTCCCGCGCCCATAACCAGGATCTCGTCTCGGATCGCCCAGGGCGCAGCTGGAGCAGTGCCAGCGGGGATGCCCGCCACGCCATGCAGGACAGCACCGACCCCGCCGCCAACGAACGCAACCGCTTTGCCCGCGAGGTCGCCGAGCGCCTGAAGTCGGCCTACCACGACGGCACCTTCAAACGCCTCGTGATTGTCGCCGCGCCCTCGTTCCTTGGGGCCCTGCGCGACATGCTCGACCCGACCGTCGCCCAGAGCGTAACCGCCGAGGTGGCGAAGAACGTCACCAAGTCCACGGACGCGGCGACCCTGCGCAAACATCTGCCCGACTTCCTGTACTAACAAACCCGATCGGGGCCGCGGCATGGCGCGGCCCCGATCGGTTCATCAATCTCCCAGATCGTCCGGCTTCAACGTACCGAGCAGACGCGGCCCGTCCGGGTGCGACTCGAATATGGCCATCTCCGCCTCCTCAATCTCCACATCCACCGCATGGCGCAGGTTCAGGTCGTGCCCCACCACCACGATGTTTTTTTGGAGATCCTCGGGCGGCGTGTTCAGATGCCGCCGCAGGCCCTCGATAAGGTCGTCGCGGCGTTCCTCATCCCGAATGATCGGCAAATTGTAAAGCTCGAAGCGGATGTCGTACTCGCCAAAGGCGTAGTGGGCCGTCTCCCAGTTACGACAAAACTCGCTGCTCAGGATCTGTTCAACCGCAATAGAGTGGCGCTCGAAGCCCTCTCCCACCTGCCGCGCCTGTTCGCGACCCTGGGTACTCAGGTTGCGTTGTCCCGCGCAGTCGTCCATATCCGAAAGGTCGTAGTCGTCATGCGAACGATCCGTGGCCGCGTGGCGCCAGAACACCACCAACCCGCCGGCCTGGAGGCGCTCGATCAACACCGGGGGTTCCAGGGATTCGGCACTGGCGGCGCTAGCCAGCATCATGAACAGCCCCGTCATGCTGGCAGTCATCAATCGTCGCACCGGTCTACTCCTTCGGATCTTCCCGCATTGCATATCCCAATGAGTAGACGATCCGCGTAGTGACTGTCCACTCCGACGTCAGCGGAAATCGTCCGGCGTCAGGATTCCGATCACACGGGGTGTGTCACCGCCCGGCTCGAAGACGGCGATCTCGCCCTCGTCAATCTGGACGCGGGCGGCGCGTTGCAGATTGATGTTGTGCCCAACGATGACCACGTTCTTCTCGGCATCCTCCGGGGCGGTCACCAGATAGCGCTGCAACGCCGTGACCAGGTCCTGCTGGCGCTGGCGATCACGCACCGGCGGCACGTTGAAGAGGTCCTCGCGAACCTCCCAGGACTCTTCGCCGAAGGCGATCCTTGCGCTATCGATATTGCGGCAGAATGGCGAAGTCAGGATGCGCTCGACCGGGATGGCGTGATCGTCGAAGCCTTTACCTACCTTGCGCGCCTGATCCCGCCCATGGTCATTCAGATTGCGTTGCACCTCGCAGCGACTCATGTCGGACAGGTCGGTATCACGCTGACTCCGATCCGTGGCGGCATGGCGCCAATAGATCACCAAACCACCTTCCTGCATGCGTTCCAGCAACGCCTCTGGTTCAAGGGAATCAGCGGACACGATCGCCAACGGGAAGACCAGCAGGATCAGGCACAGCAAACCGCGACGCAGCATGAGAACCTCCGAAAAAGTGGTATCGAGCAGGGTAATGGACCGCCGCCGAGCCGCCCCGGTTCAGCGGAGCTCGCGTTGACGCCCCCCGAGACCAGCCCTAGTATGCCGTCACTGCCTTGCCCGGAACCCCGAGCCCTCATGACCTATTGTGTCGCCATTGATCTGGACGACGGCCTCGTCTTCGCCTCCGACTCCCGTACCAATGCGGGAGTCGACCAGGTCAGTACGTACAGCAAGATGCACACCTTCGAGATCGAGGGTCAGCGGGTCTTCGTGGTCCTGGCCGCCGGCAACCTGGCGACCACGCAATCGGTGGTGCAGCAGCTCAAGCGCGATATGGAGGAAGGGGCGGAGGAAAGCCTGGCGACCGTGGAGCGCATGTCGGATGCGGCGGACTACCTGGGGCGACTCAATCGCGAAGAGGCCGAGAAACACTCCGAGGCGCTCTCCCGTTCCGGTATCAAGGCCGAGGCCACCCTGATTATCGGTGGCCAGATCGGGGACGACACGCCAGCCATCTATATGGTCTACCCGCAGGGCAACTACATCACCACCTCGCAGCAGACGCGGTTCCTGCAGATTGGCGAGAGCAAATACGGCAAGCCGATCCTCGATCGCATCATCGAGCCGACCACCCCGCTGGGAGACGCGGCTCGCTGCGCCCTGGTCTCGATCGACTCGACCATTCGTTCCAACCTGACCGTGGGCCCGCCGATCGAGGTCATGGTGTACGAGCGCGGCACCCTGACCTTCGACCATTACCTGTGCCTGGAGACGGACGACGACTATCTGCGCTCGCTTACCCAGGCCTGGGACGCAAACATCAAGAAGGCCTTTACCGACCTGCCGCGCTTCGACTGGGAGTCCGCTCACACGCGCAAGCAGCGCGGAACGCGGGTCAGCCGCGGCTCCGGCAAGTCCGCGGCCACTGCGGGCAAGGAAAAGAAAACCCGCCGCTGAAAGGCTCGCAGGTGCGCCTGCAAGCCTTTCAATGCCGGTCTATGCGGCCTGGGTCTGCGTCTGCGCTGGCGCGATCCGGAACCAGGTCTCGACGTTGGCGCCGTGAATATCCCCGATATCCCGCTGCAACACATCCATAAAGGCGTGTAGACCGTCTTCGTTGATCAGCTCGTCCACATGCGCGCTGGCGGCGTGGCGGCGTGCCTGAATCACCAGACGTAGGGGCAGTTCGTTGTTGGGCAGTTTCTCCAGCGCGTCCTGCACCTGGGTCAGCGCGTGGGTCACCGAGCGCGGGAAGGCCGTGTCCTGCAACAGGAACCGCACCACGTCCACGCCGTTGATCCGGCGCTTCACGTGCTGGCGGTACATCTGGAAGCCGCTCCCCGAGCGCAGGATGCTGGTCCACAGCAGCCCCTCATAGGGCTCGGGATCCTCGCCATCCTTCTTAAGTAGCTTCAGCGCACCGACGTCGACATGCCGCGTGGACATGTCGGCACGTTCCAGGTTGCGGCCCAGACGGATGAAGTCGTAGGCGGCGTCATGGCTCATGGTGCCGGCCAGCAGCCCGGTCAGGGTCTGGCAACGCTGCACCACCGCGGAGAGGAACTCGAAACGGCCGCGCTTGCCGATGCCCTGATCGATATGGTCGCGGGCAAACAGATAGAGCTCGTTCATCACCTCCCACGCCTCGGAAGGCACCAGGTCGCGCGTGGTCCGCACATTCTCGCGCGCCGCGCGCAACGAATTGAGCACCGAACTCGGGTTGTCGGAATCCGCCAGCAGGAACTTCACACAGTTGCGTTCATCATCCCGCTGGTAGTGGTTATCGAACAGATCTTCGTTCCCGGTCACGTCGACCAGTCCCTTCCAGGACAGCTGTACCGATTTCGGCATGTCCAGCGCCAGAAGATTGAAGGCCATGACCATGCGCGCCGTATTCTCGGCGCGCTCGACGTAGCGCGCCATCCAGTACACACGTTCTGCGACTCTCGAGAGCATCTCAGTTCTCCTCGTCCACGATCCAGGTGTCCTTGCTGCCGCCACCCTGGGAGGAATTCACCACCAGGGAGCCCTTGCGCATCGCCACGCGGGTCAGGCCACCCGCCGTCACGTCCGTGCGCACGCCCTGCAGGATGAAGGGCCGCAGGTCCAGGTGGCGCGGCTCGATGTCGTCGCCGCAAAGGGTCGGTGCAACCGAAAGATCCAGGGTCGGCTGGGCAATGTAGTTGCGCGGGTCCTTCTTGATCAGCTGGGCAAACTCGGCGCGCTGCTTCTTGGTCGCGTGCGGACCGACCAACATGCCGTAGCCCCCGGATTCGTTGGCCGGCTTCACGACCAGCTCGTCGAGGTGATCCAGCACATACGCCCGGTCTTTCTCATTCACGCAGAGATAGGTCGGCACATTGGGGATGATCGGCTCCTGGTCCAGGTAGTAGCGGATAATGTCCGGCACAAAGGCGTACATCACCTTGTCGTCCGCGACCCCCGCGCCCGGCGCATTCGCCAGGCCCACGTTACCCTGGCGCCAGGCGCGCATCAGCCCGGGCACGCCGAGCATGGAATCCGGATTGAAGACCTCGGGGTCGAGGAATTCGTCATCAATGCGCCGATAGATGACATCCACCCGTTCCAGACCATCAATGGTGCGCATGTAGACGCAGTCATCGTCGCCGACCACCAAGTCCGCACCCTCGACCAGCTCGGCACCCATGCGCTGGGCAAGGAAGGAGTGCTCGAAGTACGCCGAGTTATAGATCCCCGGGGTCAGTACCGCAATCTCGGGGTAATCCTGCGGCCGTGGCGAGAGCGACGCCAGCATGTCGAAGAGCTGTGTGGGGTACTCATCCACCGGGAGGATGCTGGAGTTTTCGAACAATTCCGGGAACACCCTCTTGGTGACCTGCCGGTTCTCCAGCATGTAGGAGACCCCGGACGGTACGCGCAGGTTGTCCTCCAGCACGTAGAACTGGCCCTTGCCGTCACGCACCAGGTCCGAGCCGCAGATGTGCGCCCAGACGCCCTGGGGAGGCTTGATACCGACGCACTGCTCGCGGAAATTCTTGGACTGGTTCAGCACGTAGCGCGGGATCACCTTGTCCTTGAAGATCCGCTGCTCGTTGTAGATATCGTCGATGAACAGGTTCAGCGCATTCAAACGCTGCTCGAGGCCGGCCGAGACCTGATCCCATTCCTTGCGGGCAATCACGCGGGGGATGATGTCGAACGGCCACGCGCGGTCGATGTTCTCGCCTTCGGTGTACACCGTAAAACTGATCCCCATTTCCAGAATGGCGCTGTCAGCGGCCTGCTTGCGACTTTGAATCTCACCCTCGTCCAGCGAGGCCAGGTACTCCGCCAGGGCCTTTCCCGGGGCACGTGGCTTACCGGGCTTCTTGATCAGTTCGTCATAGAACGGGGCGGGGTCGTAACGCTTCCAGTCGATGGCCATTCGTCGGATCCTCTGACGTGGAGATGGTGTTGCTCTACAGTAACGCCTTTGCCGCGCACCCTGCTGGTGCAACCGTCGGAGAGCGCCTGGCGCTCGTACTTTCGTCCCCTGCCATCCGTCCGAGGTTCCCGATGTCGTCGACACTCGACCAACGCCTGATCGAACTCTTCCAGCATCCCCGCATTCAGGGCTGCAACTGGCAACCGAGGCTTTTTTGGCATCCGGCCGCGGACGGCAGCGCGTTCGGCCCGCTGCGGGTGGACGGACGTGAGCTGGAGGTGTTCCTGGCGACCATCATCGGCGAGCCCTCCAGCGAACGGGCGGCGCTGGACCAGGAACAGGAAGGGAGAGGTCACTTCATCGCGGCCAACGCACGCCGCCACGAGTTACCGTTGTTTACCCGCCGCTGACTGCCCTGCCGGCGCGATGACCCGGAACACCGTCATCGCGAGGAGCGCAGCGACGTGGCGACCTCCGTGGGAACCCCCGGCGCCGGCCGGGACGAACGTCGGGGGTTTCGGCCGGAGGTTACTCGCTGCGCTCGCCCTTTGGGCCGGCCTGCGGCCGTTCAACGCGCTTCGCACTTTTGTGCCACGGCCCGTGCGGGGCCCCGGAATGACGGGGGGCAGGAAGAAGCACTGTTATCGCGAGGAGCGAAGTGAAGGGGCGATCTCCGGGGCCAACCCCGGCGCCGGACTCAGGCCGGCTTGCGGAATTCGACCTGCTTCCAGTAGCCGAACAGGCTCGCCGGGGCGACCATGCAGGGCTCCTGGCCGGTCACCCGCACGAAGTCCTCGTACTCCATGTCCGGACGGAAACCGACGGCCTTGGAGAGCGGACGCAGGCAGCGCTCGAAGCCGCGCAACAGCCATTGCTGTGAGGCAAAGTGATTAACCACGAGGAGCCGCCCACCGGGACGGCAGACGCGCCACATCTCGGAGAACAGGGCATCCGGATTGGGCACAACGGTGGCGACATACATCGCCACCACCGCATCGAAGCTGTCATCGGCAAAACCGAGGCGCTCGGCATCCATCTCGCACAGACCGGACACCGCCGGAAGCCCCCCGTTCAGGCGCCCACGGGCCACTTCCAGCATCTCCCGCGAGACATCGATACCGACCACCTCACAGTCATCCGGGTAGTCCGGCAACGAGATCCCCGTGCCCACCCCAACCTCGAGGATGCGCTTGCCGGACAGCGGCGCCAATGTCTCCTGCGCACTCGCCCGCCCGGTAGCAAAGACCCGCCCAAAGGTCGAGTCGTAATGCCGGGCGTAGCGCCGGTAGCTCTTACGAATACTGACGAGATCCATGCCGAAGCGTCCTGAATCTGAATGGCCGGACGCCGGGATTCCGGCGACCGCAAGCGAACCGAGTCCGATCAGGACTCGGGTTCGACCGCCTTCATGCTCAGGCGAATGCGCCCCTGCTTGTCCACTTCCAGGACGCGCACGGTGACGGAATCACCCTCGGAGAGGAAATCACTCACGTTTTCGACGCGCTCGTCGGAAATCTGCGAGATATGCACCAGACCATCGCGTCCGGGCAGGATCGAGACGAAGGCGCCAAAGTCCATGATCTTGGCGACCTTGCCGGTGTACTGACGACCCACTTCGATGTCGGCGGTCAGCTCTTCGATACGGCGCTTGGCTTCGAGCCCGGCGGCCTGATCGGTGGAGGATACCTTCACCGTGCCATCGTCCTGGATGTCGATGTTTGCACCGGTCTCTTCGGTCAGGGCGCGGATGGTGGCGCCGCCCTTGCCGATCACATCGCGGATCTTGTCCGGGTTGATCTTCATGGTGATAAAGCGCGGCGCATGCGAGGACATCTCTTCGCGATGGCTTGGCAGCACCTCGTTCATGCAACCGAGGATGTGCATGCGGCCTTCGCGCGCCTGGGCCAGCGCCCGCTCCATGATCTCGCGGGTGATCCCGTCGATCTTAATGTCCATCTGCAACGCGGTGACGCCGTTGGTGGTCCCCGCCACCTTGAAGTCCATGTCGCCCAGATGGTCCTCGTCACCGAGGATATCGGAGAGCACGGCAAAGCGGTCGCCTTCCTTGATCAGGCCCATCGCGATCCCGGCCACCGGCGCCTTCAGTGGCACCCCGGCGTCCATCAGCGCCAGGGAGGTCCCGCAGACCGAGGCCATGGAGCTGGAGCCGTTGGATTCGGTGATCTCGGAGACCACGCGGATCACGTAGGGAAAGTCCTCGTCATTCGGCATCACGGCTGCGACACCCCGCTTGGCGAGGCGCCCGTGGCCGATTTCGCGGCGCTTGGGCGAACCGACGAAACCGGTTTCACCAGTGCAGTAGGGCGGGAAGTTGTAATGCAGCATGAAGCGATCGCGGCGTTCGCCCTCGATCGCATCAATCACCTGGGCGTCACGGTCGGTCCCGAGGGTCGCGACCACCAGTGCCTGCGTCTCGCCGCGGGTGAACACGGCGGTCCCGTGGGCGCGCGGCAGCACCCCGGTAGTAATGGTGATCGGGCGCACGGTCTTCGTGTCGCGGCCGTCGATACGCGGATTGCCATCCAGAATGCGGTCACGCACCAGGCGGTATTCGAGATCGTGGAACGCCGTCTTCACGTCATCGGCGCTCGGACCCGACTCATCGTCGCGGGCAAGCGCCTCGACCGACTTCGAACGCAGCTCACTGATACGTTGGGTACGCGCCTGTTTCTCGGCAATCTGGTAGGCCGCGATCAGGTCGTCGCCCACTACGCCCTTCACCTGATCTTCCAGCGATTCGATGGTGGCCGGGGCTTCCCATTCCCAGGCCGGCTTGCCGGCCTCGGCGGCTAGTTCCTTGATCGCCTGGATGGCGGCCTGCATCTGTTCGTGCCCGAACATCACCGCACCCAGCATCGCCTCTTCGGAGAGCTGCTTGGCCTCGGATTCCACCATCAGCACGGCGTTCTCGGTACCTGCCACCACGAGATCAAGGTCGGATTCCGCCAGGGCGCTATAGGTCGGGTTCAGCAGGTACTCACCGGCACGATAACCCACTCGCGCGGCACCAATGGGGCCGGCAAACGGGACACCGGACAGGGCCAACGCGGCCGAGGTACCGAGCATCGCGGGGATATCGGGATCCACCTCGGGGTTGATCGACATGACGGTCGCAACCACCTGCGTCTCGTTTTTGAAGCCTTCGGGGAACAGCGGACGGATGGGGCGATCAATCAGGCGCGAAGTCAGAGTTTCCTTCTCGCTCGGCCGTCCTTCGCGCTTGAAAAACCCGCCCGGAATCTTGCCCGCGGCGTAGGTGCGTTCCTGATAGTTCACGGTCAGCGGGAAGAAGTCGCGGCCCGGTTCGGCCTCCTTGCGGGCCACCACGGTGACCAGGACCACGGTCTCGGCCATGTTGACGAGGACGGCGCCACTGGCCTGGCGAGCGATGTCACCGGTCTCGAAGGTGACGGTATGGTTTCCGTACTGGAACGACTTCTTATATGCCACGTTATATCCCGTTTCCCGTAGTGCGTGCGTCTTTCTTACGTGCGATGGGCCCGGCAACACCCCTGTGTGCCCGGCCCCGAAACTGAACGGGCCCGCACCAATGGCGCGGGCCCGTTATGCCGGCCTTAGCGGCGCAGGCCAAGTTCCTTAACCAGGGCCTGATAGCGGTCCTGGTCATGGCGCTTGAGGTAGGTCAGCAGCTTGCGGCGCTGACTCACCATTTTCAGCAACCCGCGACGCGAGTGATGATCCTGCTTGTGCTTTTCGAAATGGCCCATCAGATGCTGGATGCGGGCCGTCAGCAGCGCGACCTGGACTTCCGGCGAACCGGTGTCGTTGGGATCCCGCTTGTGCTTCTCGACAATGGCCGATTTTTCTTCGGTAGTGAGCGACATTAAAACCTGACTCCTGAAATTTCTGAACCGTTAACCGACCAGTGGCGCTGGCGATAGGCGGGGAATGGTATCACGAGGCGGGAGCGAGTGAACAGGAACCAACGGTGCGAATCAGAGTCTTCGCTGGGCATCACGACCCCGGGCGCGCAGGCGCCCCGACGAGCATCGCCTATGCTGCGGGCACAAACAGCCGCCGGGCCAGCACCTGACCCTCGCCATCCTGAACGCCCACCGCGAGAAACCCGCCATCGGCCGCGAACACACGTACCAGGGGCCACCCTGTATCCTCTTCGGCCGGGGCATCGGCAGCGCCCGGCGCCGCGGCGATCACGGCGGTACCCGACGCGGGATTGCCATGCCGCATGGCGGCGCTGGCAGCCGCATCCAGCGTGACCGACGGCCAGTGAGCCAAGGCCGCCTCTGCCGGCTGCAGCATGGCCTCGATCGCCGCCGCCCCACCCGCCTCGAAGGCCGCTTCGATGGCATCCAGCGAGACCATCGCATCCGCATCGAAATGCCCATGGCCGACCCGGTGCAGGGTATCCACTGCCGCACCACAACCGAGGGCATGCCCGATATCTGCGACCAGCGAACGGATATAGGTCCCCTTGGAACAGTGGACCTCCAGACGCAGCCGATCCGGGCCCACGGCCTCGATCTTCAGGGAATGAATCTGGACCGGACGCGGCGGGCGGTCGACCTCGACGCCCTGACGCGCCAACTCGTACAGACGCTTGCCCTGATGCTTGAGCGCCGACACCATGGGGGGAACCTGTTTCTGTGCCCCGCTAAACCGACGCTCCAGGTCGCGCAGCATGGCTTCGTCGATCGTCGGGATCGGCGCCTCGCGAATCACCGCACCATCGAGATCCGCACTGTCGGTCTCGACTCCCAGTTGCGCCTCGGCGATGTAGCGCTTGTCGGCATCGAGCAACCAGCCGGACACCTTGGTGGCCTGCCCGAAGCACAGCGGCAAAAGGCCAGTCGCCCGCGGGTCCAATGCCCCGGTGTGACCGGCCTTTTTCGCCTGCAACAGATATTTGACCCGCCCCAGGGCCTGGTTGGAGCTGCGCCCACGGGGCTTGTCCAGCAACAGAATGCCGTCGACCTCGCGCCGCTTGCTGCTCGCCATGGGGAGAACGACCCGCCTGGGCTCAGGCCCCGCGTTCCGGCCCCGAGTCCGGGTTGCGGCCGTCGTCGCCCGCGTCCTCATCGGTGGCCTCGGGGTCGTCGTCCACGTGGTGGGCGCGATCCTCGGCCAGGGCCTGGTCAATCAGGGACGACAGATGTGCCCCACGCTCCGGGGTGTCGTCGTAGACAAAGCGCAGTTGCGGCACGCTGCGCAGGCGCATGCGCTGGCCCAGGGCACGGCGCAGGAAACCTGCGGCGCTGTTGAGCCCCTTTTGCGCCTCGCGGCCATTCTCTTCGCCACCGAGCTGGGTGAAGAACACCTTGGCATAAGCCAGGTCGCGGGACACCTCGACCCCGGCCAGGGTGATCATCCCCACGCGCGGGTCCTTGAGTTCTACGCGGATCAGCTCGGCCAGCTCGCGCTGGATCTGCTCGCCCACTCGGTCCGAGCGGTGGAAGTCACGGTTGCCGGGCATCAGAGCGTCCGGGCCACCTCGACGCGCTGGAAGACCTCGATCTGGTCACCGGCCTTGACGTCGTTGTAGTTCTTCACCGCGATACCGCATTCGGTACCGGCCTTGACCTCGTTCACGTCGTCCTTGAAGCGACGCAGGCTTTCCAGCTCGCCCTCGTAGATCACGACATTGTCGCGCAGCACGCGGATCGGGTTGCCCCGCTTGACCGCACCCTCCATTACCAGGCAGCCGGCGACCTGACCAAAACCGGAGGCCTTGAAGACGTCACGCACCTGCGCGAGACCGATGATCTCTTCGCGAATCTCGGCGGACAGCAGACCGGACAGCGCCTGTTTGACATCGTCGATGGCCTCGTAGATCACCGAGTAGTAGCGCACGTCGATCTCGTTTTCCGCGGCCAGGCGCTTGGCCCCCGCATCCGCACGCACGTTGAACGCAATGACAATCGCCTCGGAGGCCATCGCCAGGTTCATATCGGACTCGGAGATCCCACCCACACCGGCGGAGACCACCTTCACACGGACCTCGTCGGTCGACAGCTTGATCAGCGACTCGCGCAGGGCCTCGGCCGAACCCTGGACATCCGCCTTGATCAGGATGTTCACGGTGGCGATCTCGCCGTCCTGCATCTGGTTGAAGATGTTTTCCAGCTTGGCGGCCTGCTGCGCGGCCAACTTGCGCTCACGCTGCTTGGTATCACGGTGCTCGGCGACCTCGCGGGCGGTCTTGTCGTCCGCAACCACCAGCACTTCGTCGCCAGCCTCCGGGACACCGGACAGGCCCAGGACCTCGACCGGCATGGACGGACCGGCGGCCTTCACGGGCGCACCGGTATCGTCGAACATCGCCCGCACACGACCGTATTCCTTGCCCGAAAGCAGGATATCGCCGTGCTTCAACTGGCCGGACTGCACCAGAATGGTGGCCACGGGACCACGCCCCTTCTCCAGGCGCGACTCGATCACTACGCCACGGGCCGGACCTTCGTCCGGGGCCTTCAATTCCATCACTTCGGCCTGGAGGCCCAGGGCCTCCAGCAGCTCGTCAATGCCCTGCCCGGTATGGGCGGAGACATGAATGAACTGGGTGTCACCACCCCAGGCCTCGGGGATGACCTCGTGCTGGGCCAGGTCGTTCATGACCCGATCCGGCTCGGCTTCCGGCTTGTCGACCTTGTTCACGGCGACAACCATCGGTACACCCGCCGCCTTCGCGTGCTGGATGGCCTCCATGGTCTGCGGCATCACGCCATCGTCCGCCGCCACCACCAGAATGACGATGTCGGTGGACTGGGCGCCACGCGCACGCATCGCGGTAAACGCGGCGTGCCCCGGGGTGTCCAGGAAGGTCACACCGTCGTGATTGTTCTTCACGTGGTAGGCGCCGATGTGCTGGGTAATCCCGCCGGCCTCGCCAGAGGCGACCTTCTCCTTGCGGATGTAGTCCAGCAGCGAGGTCTTGCCGTGGTCGACATGCCCCATCACGGTCACCACCGGCGGACGCGGCTTGGCCTCGGCGGTCTGCTCCAGACCGGTGTCGATCTCGTCCTCGACCGAGGTCTCCTTCGCGGCGATCGGCGTGTGCCCCATCTCCTCGACCACGAGCATCGCGGTGTCCTGATCGATGGACTGGTTGATGGTGGCCATCACACCCATGCCCATCAGGGACTTGATCAGCTGCGGGGCCTTGATGGCCATCGCCTGCGCCAGATCGGCGACGGTGATGGTCTCCGGCACCTCGACCTCGCGCACAACCGGTGCGGTCGGCTTGGCGAAGCCGTGCTTGCTGGTAACTGCCTGAGCGGCTGCGGTCTGCGCCTTGCGGCTTTCGCCCTTCTTGCGGCGCCCACGGCGATCACCCGCCACGTGCAGTTCCTTACGCTCGTCCTTGCGCGCGCCGCCCTTGCGGGCGCCCTTGCCGGCCTTGGCATCGGCGGCCGGAGCCGCCGGGGCGGCCTGGCGTGCAGCGGCCTCGCGCTCCAGGCGCGCCTGTTCTTCCTTCTCGCGCTTGGCCTCCTGGGCCTCCAGTTCCTTCTGGCGCTTCTTCTGGCGCTCCTCGCGCTCGCTGGCTTCCTGCTTGCGCGCCTCCGAGGCCTTGCGCTGGGCCTCGCGTTCGGCCTCGACCTGCAGGGCGAGCTGTTCCGTGCGGCTAAGCGGGCGTTTCGGCTTCGCCGGCTCTGGCTCAGGCTCGGGCGCTGGTTCCTCGGCCTCGGCCGCGACTTCCTCGACTTCCGGCTCCGCCGGAGTCTCGGCGGCCGGCTCCTCCACGGGGGCCTCTTCGGCCACCGGGGTGTCCTCGACCGGGGTCTCGGGGGTTGGCTCTGCCACCGGTTCCGGAGTGGCGGCGCGCGGCTCTTCCGCGACGGCCGGAGTCTGTTCCTCGGTAGCTGGGGCCTCCTCTACCGGCGCCTCGGGCGGGGCCTCGGCAGGCTTGCGCTTCACGGTACGCTTCTTGCGCACCTCGACATTGACCGTCTTCGAGCGTCCCTGCCCGGAGCTGACCTTGAGGGTCTGCGCTTGCGTGCGGCGTTTCAGGGTGACGCGCCCGGCGTCGCCCCCCTCGCCATGCGACTGACGGAGGTGATCGAGCAGCTTGCGCTTTTCGGCATCGGTGATCGCGGCCTCCGGGCCATCGACGTCGACACCCGCCTCCTTGAGCTGAACCATGAGGCGGTCAACCGGCGTCCCCACCGATTCCGCGAATTGCTGCACTGTCATTTGCGCCATGGCGCCTACCTCCATTCCAGATTCTTTTCAGGCCAACCGACAGCCTGTAATACGGGATCGTGCTTCGAACGTCCGGGGATCAGTCCCCGGTCTCGAACCACGGGGCGCGTGCCGTCATGATCAGCGCCGACGCCTGCTCCGTATCCAGCCCGGTCATCTCGACCACATCGTCGGATGCCTGCTCCGCCAAATCTTCCATGGTGCAAACACCATGCGACGCCAGCGTGTTCGCCAGCGCCTCGGTCATGCCATCCATGCCCAGAAGATCCTCGGCGGGCTCGAAACCCTCGCGACCATCCTCGGCCGCGATCGCCTTGGTCAGGAGTGCGTCGCTCGCGCGGTTACGCAGCTCCGCGACCATATCCTCGTCGAATTCTTCAATCGCCAGCAGCTCGGCCTCTTCTACGTAGGCCACCTCATCCAGGGTGGTAAAGCCTTCCTGCACCAGGATGCTCGCGACTTCCTCGTCGACGTCCAGGGCCCCCATGAAGAACGTGACCAACTGCTGGGCCTCGGCCTCGCTCTTCTCGGCCGCCTGTTCCTCGGTCATCACGTTCAGCTCCCACCCAGTCAGCTGGGAGGCCAGACGGATGTTCTGACCACCACGACCGATGGCCAGGGAAAGCTTGTCTTCCTCGACCGCGATGTCCATCGACTGCTTGTCCTCATCGACCACGATCGACAGGACTTCCGCAGGCGACATCGCGTTGATCACAAACTGGGCCGGGTTCTCGTCCCAGACGATGATGTCGATACGCTCACCAGCCAACTCGTTGGAGACTGACTGCACGCGGGAACCGCGCATGCCGACACAGGCGCCCACCGGGTCCAGTCGCGGATCGTTGGACCGCACCGCGATCTTGGCGCGCATGCCCGGGTCACGGGCCGCACCCATGATATCGATGATGTTCTGTCCGACCTCCGGCACCTCGAGCTTGAACAGCTCCATCAGGAACTCCGGAGCGGTCCGGCTGAGGATCAGTTGCGGGCCACGGGCCTCGGGGCGGATCTCCTTCAGGAAACCGCGCAGGCGGTCATTAGTGCGCACGGTCTCGCGCGGGATCATGTGTTCCCGCGGAATCAAGGCCTCGGCGTTGCTCCCGAGATCCACGTAGGTCCCATTACGGTCGGTGCGCTTGACGATTCCCATCACCAGCGTACCCACGCGATCCTGGTATTCCGCGACCACCTTCGCGCGCTCGGCCTCGCGCACCTTCTGCACGATGACCTGCTTCGCGGTCTGCGCCGCGATGCGACCGAAGTCCACGGCCTCGACCGATTCTTCGATCACGTCGCCGATCTGGGCATCCGGATTCTTCTGCTGGGCATAGGACAGCAGGATCTGGTACTCCGGGGACTCGAACTCCGGGTCCTCGTCGTCCACCACGGTCCAGCGACGGAAGGCTTCGTAGTCGCCCTCCTCGCGATCGATGCTTACGCGGACGTCCATCTTGCCGCCGTGGTACTTGCGGGTCGCCATTGCCAGGGCCGATTCCAGGGCGTCGAAGATAATGTCCTTCTCAACGCCCTTCTCGTTCGCCACGGCATCCGCGACCAGCAGGATCTCCTTGTTCATGTCTTGCCTCTCCGCACTCGACAGTCGCCTGCCGATTCAACAAAAGCGTAGCCGCGCCCTCGACGACAACCGGGTCTACAGTTGTTCCAGGACACGCGCGTTGTGGATCGCGGCCAGCGGCAGCTCGTAGGCCATGCCGTCCACTTCCACCTCGATCATGGATTCGTCCACCGTCAGCAGCACACCCCGGAAATTGCGCCGGTCGTGCTCCGGCCAGGTCAGGCGCACCTTCACCGCATGCCCGATGTACTGCCGGAATTGCTTGGGGGTAAACAGGGGGCGTTCCACCCCCGGGCTGGATACTTCCAGGGTGTAATTGCCTTTCAGGGTCTGCTCGACCTCGATGACGGCGCCGACCTGATCACTGACCCGCGCGCAATCGTCCACCGTGACGCCATTCGGGCCATCGATATAGATACGCACAACGGGCGGCTTGGAACCGGCGTGATACTCCAGTCCCCACAGTTGCATGCCCTCCCCCTCAACCACGGGGGTTAACAGCGTTTTCAGTTGTTCAGCCTTTTGCGACAAGGGCGTCTCGATCGACTCCGTCCCGATTGGCCGGGACCCGGAAACAAAAAAAGGGCGCCGAACGCCCCTCGTACACCTCTCACGATGACAGCAGTGAACCTTCCACTGCGAGGCGCGCGGGAGCGCGGCCTTAAGGACTGCGAGCCGGCCGCGAGAAGTTGCGGCCAAAGACCCTGTCGGTCCTTAACAAAAAGGCCCCGTATGGGGCCTCTCTGACAATTGGTAGCGGGGGCAGGATTTGAACCTGCGACCTTCGGGTTATGAGCCCGACGAGCTGCCAGACTGCTCCACCCCGCATCCGAGACGCAGAACTATAGCAAAGCGGGCACCGCCCCCGCAAGGATTATTGTCGATATTTTACCGGGTCCGGCGCTGGCCGGAGCGCAGATGCGGGCGCAGGTCATAGCGCCAGATGTAACCCGGCAGGGCAAACATCGCGAATAGCGACAGGGTGATCACGTAGAACTCCCAACCCTGGGTGTGAATACCACCCGTGGCCTGATACTCCAGACCCTTGCCGATCAGCCCGATCAGGAAGTACAGCACCAGCCATTCGCCGATGCGGGTCCACGGACCCTTGGTCTCTTCCGGCAGGACCATCAGGCCGATGCGTTCGCTGAGCCAGGGCAGATTTGCGCTGATGAAAGCGACAACCACAAAGCCCCATACCAATACTTCAAATGGAATCCACTGTGTCACGAGTTACCCGATAATTGCGTAGTGGGTGAGAGACAGCAGCAGCCCCGGGAAAATTCCCAACAGCAGTACCGCAAGCCCATTGATGCTGAGCGCCGTGGCCAGGGCGCCGCTCGGCTGCACCGGCTCCTCGGCCCCTTCCTGCGGGTCATCGAAGAACATCATCTTGACCACGCGCAGGTAGTAGAAAGCGCCGATGATCGAGAAGATCACCGCAACAATCGCCAGCCACACCAAATCCGCACCCACGGCCGCCTGGATCACCGCCAGCTTGGCGTAGAACCCAACGGTCGGCGGCACGCCGGCCATCGAGAACAACAGCAGGAGCATGATGAAGGCGAACCAGGGGTTGCGCTTGGCAAGGCCCTTGAAGTCGTCGATCTGGTCGGCCTCAAAGCCCTTGCGCGACAAGAACACGATCATGCCGAAGCCACCGGCCGCGGTAATCGCGTAGACGATCACGTAGAACATCGCCGAGGCGTAGCCACTGTCGGTGCCCGCCAGGATGCCCATGAACAGGAAACCGATATGGGCAATGGTCGAGTAGGCCAGCATGCGCTTGATGCTGGTCTGGGCGATCGCGATCACGTTGCCGACCGCCAGCGACAGAACGGCCAGGATGATCAGCATACCCTGCCAGTCCGCGTGCATCGGGCCCATGCCCTCCACGAGCAACCTCATCAGGAAGGCGAACGCGGCAATCTTCGGGGCGGTGGCAATGAACAGCGTGACCGCCGTGGGAGCCCCGTCGTATACATCCGGGACCCACATATGGAAGGGCACCGCACCTAGCTTGAAGGCGACAGCGACCACCAGGAACACCAGCCCAAAGACCAGCGGGATATTCAGGCTCTCGTCTGCGGCCACGAGCTCGGCGGCAATCACGGCGATGTCCAGCGAGCCGGTCATGCCATAGATCATGGACATGCCGTACAGCAGCAGGCCCGATGCCAGCGCACCCAGCACGAAGTACTTCATCGCGGCCTCGGTCGCCCGGCTGTTGTCGCGCCAGAACGCGACCAGGGCATAGGACGACAGCGACAACAGCTCGAGACCCAGGTACAGGGTCAGCAGGTTGTGCCCGGAGATCATGATCATCATCCCGAGCACGGCAAACAGACCCAGGATGTAGAACTCGCCCTTGTGGATGCCGCGCTCCATCAGGTACGGCCGGGAATACAGGAACACCAGGAAGCTGGTCACGTAGACCGCCAGCTTCAGGATGTCCGCCATCGGGTCCTTCACGAAGGTATCGCTGAAGGTGAGGATGGTCTCCGGGCCCATCAACCACAGGGTCAGGCCGGCGGCGCCGACCAGGGTCGCCTGCACCAGGCCATAGGTGACATCGCGCCGCGAATCCGGCAGGAACGCGTCGATCACCAGGATCAGGCACGCCATCCCGAGCACGAACATCTCGGGCACGGCGGGGAGGAAATTGGGGATCTCGAAATTCATGTCAGGCGTCCCTTCAGAGCTTCGACTGCGCGATATGCGCCACGAGGTGATCGATGGTCGCGTTCATCACATCCAGAAGCGGGGCCGGCCACACGCCCAGCAGCAGCGTGAAGAAGGCCAGCACGCCCATCAGGAAGAACTCGCGGCGGTTCATGTCGGAGAGACCGGCCACGTTCTCGTTGGCCACCGCCCCGAAGATCACCCGCTTGACCAGCCACAGGGTGTAGCCCGCCGCCAGGATCAGCGTGGTCGCGGCCAGGAAGGCAATCCAGAAGTCCGCCTTGAACGCAGCCAGGATGACCATGAACTCACCGACGAACCCCGAGGTGCCCGGCAGACCGGTATTCGCCATCGCGAACAGGACAAAGAACGCAGCAAACCATGGCATGGTGTTGACCACACCACCGTAGTCCGCGATCTGGCGACTGTGCAGGCGGTCATAGAGCACGCCCACCGCGAGGAACATCGCCGCGGAGATAAAGCCGTGCGAGATCATCTGCACCATGCCGCCAGCGATACCCAGCGACGCGCCTTCCCAGTCACCGGTGTTGGAGTAGATGTAGAAGGCGAGGAAGAAGCCCAGGGTCACAAAGCCCATGTGGGCGATGGACGAGTAGGCGATCAGCTTCTTCATGTCGCTCTGGATCAGCGCGACCACCCCGATGTACACGATCGCGATCAGCGACAGGACGATCATCATCGTATCCAGCACCGCACTGGCATCCGGGGTGATCGGCAGCGAAAAGCGCAGGAAGCCGTAGCCCCCAATCTTCAGCATGATCGCCGCCAGGATCACCGAGCCACCGGTGGGTGCCTCCACGTGGGCGTCCGGCAGCCAGGTATGCACCGGAAACATCGGGATCTTCACCGCAAACGCCATGAAGAACGCGAGGAAAATCAGTATCTGGGCGGTGAGCCCGATCTGCAGGGCGTGGAAGTCCTGGATCAGGAAGCTGCCGGACTGGATGTACATCCAGATCAGCGCCACCAGCATGAACACCGAGCCGAGGAAGGTATAGAGGAAGAACTTCAGCGTCGCGTAGACGCGCCGCGGCCCACCCCAGATCCCGATCACCAGGAACATCGGGATCAGCATCGCCTCGAAGAACACGTAGAACAGCACCGCGTCCATCGCCGCGAACATGCCGATCATCAGGCCTTCCATCACCAGCATCGCGGCCATGTAGTAGGCGATACGGTCCTTCACCGACTCCCAGGCGGCCACGATGACGACGACCGTAATCAGCGTCGTCAACAGGATCAGCGGCATGGAGATGCCGTCCACGCCCAGGTGGTAGTTCACGTTGAACGCCGGGATCCAGGACGCCAGCTCCTGGAATTGCATGTCCGCCGTGCCGCGTTCGAAGGTGAACCACAGCGGCAGGCTGGCCACGAAGGTCGCCACAGCCACCGCGAGTCCGAGGCGCCGTGCCACGTGGGGCGCGTCGCGCCCGGCCGCGAGCACCAGGAAGCCGCCGAGAATGGGCAGCCAGATCAACAGACTCAAGATAGGCCAGTCAGCAAACATGGTCGTTCCTTGAAACAGCGGTGGGCTTCGAGCGCATGGGTGTCGAAGCCGCTCAGATCACGAAGGCGAACATCAGGACCAGCAGGCCGATGATCATCACGAACGCGTAGTGGTAGAGGAAACCGGACTGCATGTGGCGGATGCGCGTCGAGATCCAGCCGATCGAACGCGCGGTCCCGTTGACCAACAGCCCGTCGATGATCAGCGCATCGCCATAGCGCCACAGCGCACGGCCGAGACGCACGGTGCCACCGGCGAAGAACCAGTCGTTGAAGCGGTCGAAGCCGTACTTGTCCTCGAGGATGCGCACGCCCAGCTTCAGACGCTCCGCGATCACCGCCGGCAATTCCGGGCGCTTCATGTACAGGTACCAGGCCGTCGCAAGACCGGCCATGGCCAGCCAGAACGCTGGCAGCATCAGGCCGTGCAGCACGAAGCCGATGACCCCGGTGTAGGTCTCGCCCTTGGTCGCCAGCACATCCTGCTCCGGCAACACGAACAGGCTGTTGGCGAAGAAGTCACCAAACAGCATCGGGCCGATAAAGTAGCCGGCCACCACCGACGGGATCGCCAGCAGAATCAGCGGCACGGTGACCACCCAGGGGGATTCCTTCGGCTGCAGCGGACCATGATCATGATGGTCGTCATCGTGGTCATGATCATCCCCATGATCCGGCATGTACTTGTACGCCTGGTCATAGCGCTCTTCGCCGTGAAACACCATGAAGAACATGCGGAAGGTGTACAGCGCGGTGACGAACACCCCGGCCAGCACCAGCCAGTAGGCAAACGTCGCCCCCGGGATCTGGGAGTAGCCCACCGCCTCGATGATCGCGTCCTTGGAGAAGAACCCGGAGAAGAATGGGAACCCGATGAGCGCCAGCGAGCCGATCAGTGCGGTCACATAGGTGATCGGCATATGGCGGCGCAGCCCGCCCATCGCGCGCATGTCCTGCAGGTGATGCATGGCGATGATCACCGAACCCGCCGCGAGGAACAGCAGCGCCTTGAAGAAGGCGTGGGTCATCAGATGGAACAGGCCGGCGGCATAGGCCGAGGCGCCCAGTGCGACGGTCATGTAGCCGAGCTGCGACAGCGTCGAATACGCGACCACTCGCTTGATGTCGTTCTGCACCAGGCCGATCAGGCCCATGAAGAAGGCCGTGATCGCCCCGATGATCAGGATGAACGACAGCGCCGCCACGGAGAACTCGTACAGCGGCGACATGCGCGCCACCATGAAGATACCCGCGGTCACCATGGTCGCCGCGTGGATCAGCGCGGAGATCGGGGTCGGGCCCTCCATGGAGTCCGGCAGCCAGACGTGCAGCGGCACCTGGGCGGATTTACCCATCGCACCGATGAACAGGAAGATCAACGCCAAGTCCAGCAGGCCGAAGGTCCAGCCCGGCCAGATGGTGATGGTCGCATCACGCATGGACTCCGCTTCGGCGAAGACCTCGGTGTAGTTCAGGCTGCCGGCGTAGAACACCAGCGCGGCGATCCCGATCAGGAACCCGAAGTCCCCCACCCGGTTCACGATGAATGCCTTCATGTTGGCGTAGGTCGCGGTCGGGCGCTTGTACCAGAAGCCGATCAGCAGATAGGAGACCAGACCCACGGCCTCCCAGCCGAAGAACAGCTGCATGAAGTTGTTCGCCATCACCAGCATCAGCATCGAGAAGGTGAACAGCGAGATGTAGGCGAAGAAGCGCTGGTAGCCCGGATCGTCCTTCATGTAGCCGATGGTGTAGATGTGCACCATCAGCGAGACGAAGGTGACCACCAGCATCATCATCGCGGTCAGGTTGTCGACCAGGAACCCGACTTCGAAATGGATGCCGTCGGAGACCATCCACGTGTAGAGGGTCTCGTTGTAGACCCCGGCATCACCGAAGACGTGGGCCCAGAACACCACCACGGACAGGATGAAGGACACCGCCACCCCAAGGATGGTGACCGTATGCGCCCCGGTACGGCCGATCTGGCGGCCGAACAGGCCGGCGGCGATCGCGCCGAACAGTGGCGCCAGAACGATGAGTAGATAAATCGTATCCATGGCCCGTTATCCCTTCATTGCATCCATGTCCTGGACGTTGATGGTTCCGCGATTACGGAACAGCAACACCAGGATGGCGAGGCCGATGGCCGCCTCGGCCGCGGCGACGGTCAGGATGAAGAACACGAATACCTGGCCCGCGAGGTCCTGCAGGAAGAACGAGAAGGCAATGAAGTTGATGTTGACCGCGAGCATCATCAGTTCGATGCACATCAACAGCACGATCACGTTTTTCCGATTCAGGAAGATCCCGGCCACGCTGATGGAAAACAGCAGCGCGGCCAGCACCAGGTAGTGCTCTAGCGTAATCATGTTCTAGCCCTGAGTTCATTCGGGGGCGTTGTCCGCCCCCGGTGTCCGGGTCCCGACGAGCCGCCGGGATGCCTAGTTACTCGGTTCGTTTACTTGGATTCGTCGTCGCCGTCCGGAGACCGCGTACCGGACCCCTCACCCCGACGCGGGGCCTTTTTCTTTTCCGATGGCATGGAGACCATGCGGACCCGGCCTTCGCGGGACACCGCCATCTGCTTGCCCGGGTCAATCGACTTGTTGTCCGGACGCTTGCGCATGGTCAGCGAGATCGCGGCGATGATCGCGACCAGCAGAATCACCGCGGCAATCTCGAACGGATAGACGTATTCGGTGTAGAGGATCGCACCCAGCGCCTCGGTATTCGCGTACTCGGGTCCGGCGCGCTCGGGGACATCCATGGTGATGTAGCGGGTGATGACCAGCACCAGGACCGTCGCCATGGCCAGCGCGACCACGATGCCTACCGGCAGATATTCGGTGAAACCCTCGCGCAACGTGGCCAGGTTGATGTCCAGCATCATCACAACGAACAGGAACAGGACCATGACCGCGCCGACGTAGACCAGCACCAACACGATGCCCAGGAATTCGGCCTCGGCCAGCAACCACAATGCCGCGGCTGCGACGAAGCACAACACCAGGAACAATGCGGCGTGCACCGGGTTGCGCACGCTGATCATGGCCAGCGCACCTCCCAGCAGGATCGCGCCGAACAGGTAGAAAAGGACAAGCTCGAAGGTCATGAGGCGTTCCCTGCGTTACCGGTAGGGGGCGTCGACCGCACGTGCCTGCGCGATCTCTTTCTCGAAGCGGTCACCAATGGCCAGGAGCTTGTCCTTGGTCATGATCTGCTCACCCCGGTTCTCGAAGTGGTACTCGAAGATGTGCGTCTCGACGATGGAGTCCACCGGACAGGCCTCCTCACAGAAGCCGCAAAAGATGCACTTGAACAAGTCGATGTCGTAGCGCGTGGTTCGACGCGTGCCATCGGCGCGTTCTTCGGAATCAATCGTGATCGCCAGCGCCGGGCAGACCGCCTCGCACAGCTTGCAGGCAATGCAGCGCTCCTCGCCGTTGGGGTAACGGCGCAGTGCATGCAGCCCGCGGAAGCGCGGGGACATCGGGGTCTTCTCGTCCGGATACTGGACCGTGAACTTGCGGCTCAGCAGGTAGCGCCCGGTCAGGCGCAGCCCCAGCAGCAACTCGAAGAACAGGAAACTCTTGAAGAAACGGCGCACGGCTTTCATCTCGAACTCCTCACGCGAACCACGGGCCAACGTTGAAGGCGACCAGCACGCCCTCGACGAACAACCAGACGATGGTCACCGGGATCAGGACCTTCCAGCCCAGGCGCATGATCTGGTCATAGCGATAACGGGGGAAGGTGGCGCGGAACCACAGGAAGGCGAACAGGAAGATGGCGGTCTTGAACAGGAACCAGTGGATGCCGTGATCCAGCAGCGCACCGATCACCGGCAGCTCGAAGGCACCGGCCGGCAGGATCCCCTGGAACGGCGACAGCCAGCCGCCGAGGAACAGGATCGCGGTCAGCGCCGAGATGAGGATCATGTTGGCGTATTCCGCGAGGAAGAACACCGCGAACGCCATGCCCGAGTATTCCACATGGAAACCGGCCACGATCTCCGACTCGCCCTCGGCCACGTCGAACGGCGCGCGGTTGGTCTCCGCGATCCCGGAGATGAAATAGACAAAGAACAACGGCAGCAGCGGCAGCAGGAACCAGTGATAGATGCTGCCCGACTGCGCCTCAATAATGCCGCCGACATTCAGGGTGCCAGCCGCCATCAGCACACCCACCAGGGCAAAGCCCATCGCGATCTCGTAGGACACCAGCTGCGCGGCCGAGCGCAGTGAGCCCAGCAGCGCGTACTTCGAGTTCGACGCCCAGCCGGCGATGATGATGCCGTATACCCCGAGGGACGTCAGGGCGAGCAGATACAGCAGCCCAGCATTCACATCCGCCAGCGCACCACCGTCGAAAAACGGCACCACCGCCCAGGCCGCCAGCGCCGGGGCGATCGTCAACACCGGGGCACTCAGGAACAGGAAACGGTTGGCATTGGTCGGGAGGATGACCTCCTTGGTCAACAGCTTGAGCGCATCCGCGATCGGCTGCAGCCAGCCACGCGGTCCCACGCGGTTCGGCCCCACACGCACGTGGGCGTAGCCGATGACCTTGCGCTCCGCGAAGGTGGTATAGGCCACGGCCAGCATCAGCGGAATCACGATCAGCTGAATACCGATCAGGATCTGCATGATCGTCGGCAAGCCTTGGTACAGGTTCATCATCCAGTCGAACATGTCTTAAGTCCCTCAGGCCCGCGCCAGCGCGACCGTCGTGTTCGGCAGCCCCAGGGCCCCCATGGCCGCGGAACCCGCAAAGGTCACGGCCAACCCCGGCGGCACCGAGTCATCCAGCAGCAGGGTCAGTTCCGTCTCGGCCTTGCCCTGACGCAGGCGCACCCGGCTACCGTGGGCATACCCGCCGGCGGACTCGGGGTGCACCAACACACTCTCGGCCAACTGCCCTTCGGGGCTGACCTGCAACGGCTCGGCTCGGCGCAGGAGCGCGTCACCGGTATACAGCGCTGTGGCCTGCACACGATAAAGCCCGTCGTCACCTGAATCGGCCTCGGGCAGATCCACGTGCACCTTGTTCAGGTTCACACTGGTATCAAAGCTGGCATCGGCCAGCTGCCCCTTCAGTTCGTCCCGCACAGCGGGCGAATCCAGGTAGTCGAATCCACGCTGCTCCAGCAAATTGCCCAGCACGCGCCAGACCTTCCAGCCCGGACGGGCATCCTCTGGCGCACGGGCGGCGGCGCGGAAGCTCTGCCACCGCCCTTCAGCATTAACGAAGGTCCCGGAATGCTCGAAGCTGGTGGTGATGGGCAGTAGAACGTCCGCCACCGCCTCCAGCTCCGAGTTGGCGAAACTGCTCAGGGCGACCACAAGACCGGCACGTTCCAGCGCCGAGCGGAGGGCCACAGGGTCAGCACCATCGCGCCCCGGCTCAAGCCCCGCAATCACGAAGGCGTCGCGCCCCTGCTCGATCATCTCGGCGGCATTCGCCCCGCTGGTATCCAGGTCGGTGCCACCCGGCCCACGATGCGGCAGCGTCCCGGCGAGCCAGGCACCCGCGGCGTTGGCGCCCTGCGGCAGATAGCCTAGGCTGGCGCCAGTGTGCTTGGCGATCCAGCCGGCCAGCGCCCGCAGGGTGGCAAACGCCGGCCCGTTCATCGCGGCGGCACCCAGCAACACGTGCGGCTGCTTGCCGTCCAGGAGGGCGCGCGCCGCGCGCTCAAAGGCTTCCTGAGTAGCGGCGTCATCGGTCTCGGCCGTCTTGACGACCTTCTCCAGTTTTTTCGGCAGGGCCTTGCCGGCCGCGACGATCTTCCCTGCGATTCCGGCAAGCGCCAGGGTCTGGTCGCGCTCGCTCCCGACCAGCTGCGCCTGCACCGGGTAGGTCAGGTCCAGCAGCATGTCGTTGATCAGGCAGACCTGCGCACCGCGCGAGGCGGCCTTGCGCAGGCGGTGCGCCAGTAGCGGCTGTTCGCGGCGCGGATTACTGCCAACGAGCAGTACGGCGTCCGCGTTCTCCAGGTCGCCGATGGCAGCCCCCAGATAGGGGAACAACGGAGCGGCCGCCTCGTCACGGAAATCACGCTGGTTCACGCGGTGATCAATGTCGGTCACCCCCATGCCACGCAGCACCTTTTGCGCGAGGTAGTGCTCTTCCAGCGAAAGCGAGGGCGACAGCAGCGCGCCCACACGTTCCGGAGCGACCTCCTTCAGACCTTCGACGGCATAGCTGAGAGCCGTCTCCCAGGAGACCTCCTGCCACTGACCATCCACCTTGATCCGCGGGCGGGTCAGGCGATCTTCGGCATATAACCCGGTGTAGCTGAAACGATCGCGATCGGAGATCCAGGTCTCGTTGACGGCCTCGTTCTCGCGCGGGACGACGCGCATGGCTTGGCCATTGTCGGTGTGCAGGAACAGGTTCGAACCCACCGCGTCGTGAGGGGCAATGGTCGCCGCCTGGGCATATTCCCAGGCCCGGGCACCATAGCGCGAGGGCTTCGCCGTCAGCGCACCCACCGGGCACAGGTCGATGACATTGCCGGACAGCTCGTGGGCCACGGTCTTCTCGACGTAGGTCCCGATGCGCATATGCTCGCCACGTCCAGTCGCACCCAACTCGCGCACGCCGGCAATCTCCTCGCCAAAGCGCACACAGCGGGTGCAGTGGATGCAGCGTGTCATCTCGGTCTCGATCAGCGGACCGATATCCTTGTCCTTCACCACGCGCTTGGCCTCGGTGTAGGCCGACACGCTCTCGCCGTACCCCATCGCCACGTCCTGCAGCTCGCACTCGCCACCCTGGTCGCAGATCGGGCAGTCCAGCGGGTGGTTGATCAGCAGGAACTCCATGGTCCCCTTCTGCGCGCGCAGCGCCAGCGGAGACTGGGTATAGACCTTCATGCCTTCCATGACCGGGGTCGCGCAGGCGGGGAGCGGCTTGGGCGCCTTCTCGACCTCGACCAGGCACATACGGCAGTTCGCCGCCACCGACAGCTTCTTGTGGTAGCAAAAGCGCGGGATGCGGATATCGGCATCATCGGCAACATCGATGAGCATCGCCCCCTTGGGCGCCTCCACCGTACGGCCGTCAATCTCGATGCTGACCAGATCCTGTTTCTGATCCTGACTCATGCTCGATTCCTGATGCGATGGCGCGGCGAAGCGTCAGGCGGCGTTAGCCACCGGGCTCCGGCCGTGCTGGATGTAGTATTCGAATTCGTGGCGGAAGTGCTTCACGAAGCTGCGCACCGGCATGGCCGCAGCGTCGCCCAGGGCGCAGATGGTGTGCCCCTCGATCTTGCTCGCCACGTCGTCCAGGCGTTCCAGGTCCTCGGGACGGCCCTGGCCTTCCACGATGCGGGTCAGCATGCGGTAGAGCCAGCCGGTTCCCTCGCGGCAGGGCGTGCACTGGCCGCAGGACTCGGAGAAATAGAAGCGCGAGATACGCTGCAGGGCCTTCACCATGTCGGCGGTCTCGTCCATCACGATCACCGCGCCGGAGCCCAGCATGGACCCGGCGTGGGCGATGGAGTCGAAGTCCATGTTGGCCTTCAGCATGACGTCGCCCGGCACCACCGGCACCGAGGAGCCACCCGGGATCACCGCCTTGAGCTTGCGGCCGTTCAACACGCCACCGGCCATGTCCAGCAGATCCTTGAACGGCGTACCCAGCGGGATTTCGAAGTTGCCGGGCTTGTTCACGTGCCCGGATACCGAGAACAGCTTTTCGCCGCCGGACTTGGGTACACCCAGATCCGCGAACCACTGGCCACCATTGCGGATGATCGTCGGGATCGAGGCCAGGGACTCGGTGTTGTTGATGGTGGTCGGTTTGCCGTACAGGCCATAGTTCGCCGGGAACGGCGGCTTGAAGCGCGGCTGGCCCTTCTTGCCCTCCAGCGACTCCAGCAAAGCCGTCTCTTCGCCACAGATATAGGCACCGGCCCCCAGCGAAGGGTGCAGGTCAAAATCCACCCCGGAACCGAAGATGTCCTTGCCCAGGTAGCCCGCGTCGTAGGCCTCCTGCAGCGCAGTGGTGAAACGCGTGTTCACCTCGTCCATGAACTCGCCGCGCATGTAGTTGTAGCCCACCGTCGCACCGATCGCGTAGCCGGCGATCGCCATGCCCTCAATCAGCGCATGCGGGTTGTACATCAGGATCTCGCGGTCCTTGCAGGTGCCCGGCTCGGACTCGTCCGAGTTGCACACGATGTACTTCTGCCCGGGGCTGTTGCGCGGCATGAAGGACCACTTGAGCCCAGTCGGGAAACCGGCCCCGCCGCGGCCGCGCAGATTCGAGGTCTTGACCTCCTCGATCAAGTCCTCGGGGGCCATCTTGCCCTTGTAGACCTTCTCCAGCGCCTGGTAGCCGCCGACGCTCTTGTAGGTCTCGAGCGAGGCAGGATCGTCCAGGTAGCGGGTCGCAAAGCAGATCTGGTTGGCCATGCTACTTCTCCAGACCGTCGAGAATCTCGTCCACCTTCTCGGGGGTGAGATTCTCGTAGTAGACGTGATCCACCTGCATCATCGGGGCGCCACAGCAAGCCGCCAGGCACTCCTCTTCCATCTTCAGGTAGAACTTGCCGTCCGGCGTGCTCTCGCCGAGCTTGATGCCGAGACGGTTCTCCAGGTGCTCGATGATCTGTTCCGAGCCGCGCAGCATGCAGGAGATGTTGTTGCACACCATGATGGTGTGCTTGCCGACCGGCTCCAGCTCGTACATCGAATAGAACGAGCCCACCTCGTACACCGCGATCGCCGGCAGGCCGAGGTATTCGGCGACGGCATCCATCTTCGCGGTAGAGAGATAGCCGTCCTCGTGCTGCACCGCGCGCAGGGCGCCAAGCACCGCAGAGCGCTTCTGGTCGTCGGGATAGCGCGCCAGCCAGGCGTCGATCTCTTCGCGCTCGTGGTCGCTGAGCTCCACCTTCTTGCCGGCGGGCTTGTGGAAGGCGACGGTTTTCTGTTCGGCAGCCATCAGCGGTCGATCTCCCCGAATACGATGTCCTGGGTCCCGATAATGGCGACCACATCGGCCAGCATGTGGCCACGCGCCATCTCGTCCAGCGCGGACAGGTGCACAAAGCCCGGCGGACGGACCTTCAGGCGATAGGGCTTGTTGGAACCATCCGAGACCAGATACACCCCGAACTCGCCCTTCGGATGCTCCACCGCGGCGTAGGCCTCACCTTCCGGCAGGCACATGCCCTCGGTGAACAGCTTGAAGTGGTGGATCAGGGCCTCCATGTCGGCCTTCATCTCCTCGCGCTTCGGCGGGGTGATCTTGTGATCCTCCAGCAGCACCGGGCCCGGGTTCTGGCGCAGCCAGTCCACGCACTGACGGATGATGCGGTTGGACTGGCGCATCTCCTCGATGCGCACCAGGTAGCGGTCGTAGCAGTCGCCGTTGACGCCCACCGGGATATCGAAGTCGAGACGGTCGTAGACCTCGTAGGGCTGCTTCTTGCGCAGGTCCCACTCGATGCCGGAGCCGCGCAGCATCGGGCCGGTAAAGCCCAGCTGCTTGGCCCGATCGGGATCGACCACGCCAATGCCGACGGTCCGCTGCTTCCAGATCCGGTTGTCGGTCAGCAGGGTCTCATATTCGTCCACGCACCCCGGGAAGCGCTCGGTGAAGGCCTCGATGAAGTCCAGCAGCGAGCCCTGGCGGATCTTATTCAGGTCATCCACCACTTCCTGGGATTTCCAGGAGGACGGCTGATACTTGGGCATGGTGCCCGGCAGATCGCGCGCCACACCACCTGGGCGGTAGTAAGTCGCATGCATGCGCGCACCCGAGACCGCCTCGTAGCAGTCCATCAGATCCTCGCGCTCGCGGAAGGCGTACAGGAACACCGCCATCGCGCCGATATCCAGTGCGTGAGCGCCCAACCACATCAGGTGATTCAGGATCCGTGTGATCTCGTCGAACATCACCCGGATATACTGCGCCCGCAGCGGGGCCTCGATACCCAGCAGCTTTTCCATGGCGAGCACGTAGCCGTGCTCGTTGGCCATCATCGACACGTAGTCGAGGCGGTCCATGTAGCCGATGGACTGGTTGTACGGCTTGCTCTCGGCGAGCTTCTCGGTACCGCGATGCAACAGCCCGATATGCGGGTCGGCGCGCTGCACGACCTCGCCGTCCATCTCCAGCACCAGGCGCAGCACGCCGTGGGCGGCCGGATGCTGCGGCCCGAAGTTCAGGGTGAAGTTGCGAATCTCAGGCATTCTCGGCTCCTTCGCCCGGCTTCTCGCCATCGCTGTAGCGATGGTCCTCGCGGATCACCTTGGGCACCAGCACACGCGGCTCGATGGACACCGGCTGGTACACCACGCGGGCCTGCTCGGCGTCGTAGCGCATCTCGACGTGGCCGATCAGCGGGAAGTCCTTGCGGAACGGGTGCCCGACAAACCCGTAGTCGGTCAGGATACGGCGCAGGTCCGGGTGGCCAGAGAACAGGATCCCGAACAGGTCGAATGCCTCGCGCTCGAACCAGTTGGCCGAGGCCCAGACCTCCACCAGCGATTCGACCTCGGGAAATTCCTCGTCATCCAACCATGCGCGCATGCGCACTCGGCGGTTGTGCTCGACCGACAGCAGGTGCGCCACCACAGTGAAGCGCGGACCGTCCCAGTTGGACTCACCCGGTGCGTCGTCAAACGTGAAGCGGCCCGACGTCGCCGCCTCGACACCACGTGAGAAACCGGTATTCGTCGCCGAGTCTGTGCCCCATTCATCCTGCCCGTACTCGAGGTAGTCCACCCCGCACAGGTCGATCAGGATCTCGAAGCCGAGCGCATCCCGGAGCTTCTCGCCGGCCTCGCGCCAGGATCCAGGCACGATATCGACGGTAATCTCGTCGTTCGCCTTGTGCAGGCTCTCCAGGGCGTCGCCCAGTTCCGCCCGCAGGGCGTCGATCCAGTTGTCTTGTTCAGCCATCTGAAATCCCGGGTGCGTCAGCGCGCGATGGTGTTCGTGCGCCGGATCTTGTTCTGCAGCTGGATGATGCCGTAGAGCAGCGCCTCCGCCGTCGGCGGGCAGCCCGGCACGTAGACATCGACCGGCACGATGCGGTCACAGCCTCGTACAACGGCGTAGGAGTAGTGGTAGTAGCCCCCACCATTGGCGCAGGACCCCATGGAGATCACCCAGCGCGGCTCGGGCATCTGGTCGTAGACCTTGCGCAGGGCCGGCGCCATCTTGTTGACCAGCGTACCGGCCACAATCATCACGTCGGACTGGCGCGGGCTGGGTCGGAAGATGATCCCGAAACGGTCCAGGTCATAGCGGGCCGCGCCCGCGTGCATCATCTCGACCGCGCAGCAGGCGAGACCAAAGGTCATCGGCCACAGGGAGCCGGTGCGGGCCCAGTTGATGAGCTTGTCCGCCGAGGTGGTGACGAAGCCCTTCTCAAGAACGCCTTCTATTCCCATTCCAGCGCCCCCTTCTTCCACTCGTAAATGAATCCGACGACCAGAATGACAAGAAACAGGGCCATCGCAAGAAGCCCGAACAGGCCAATGGTGTCTAGCGACACCGCCCACGGGAAGAGAAATGCAATCTCAAGATCGAAGATGATGAACAGGATCGCGACCAGATAGAAGCGCACGTCGAACTTCAGGCGCGAATCCTCAAAGGCCTCGAAGCCGCACTCGTACGGGGAATTCTTCGCGGCATCCGGCTTGCGCGGCCCCACCGCCATACCGACAACCAACGGCACGATGCCGATCACGATGCCCACTGCAATGAACAGCAGGATGGGTAGATAACCTTCCAGCATTTCTCTCTCCCGTACGCCGCCTCGGGCGGGCAGGTTCGCGAGGCGTCGCGTGGATCGAGCGCGCCGGCGAGCCGTTCAGCGTTGCTGGTTGAAAGCGCGGGTACAGGTCGATCTCGCCGAGGCGAGGCAGGACCGTACACCGGGCACGGAGTCTAGGTGATGCCCAAAAACGGTGTCAAGTATTGGTAATTTCGTAACTTAATGATTTTATTATTATTTAGCCCGATGCGAGAGGAATACCTAACACCGGGGCCTACGGAAATTTGGTGCAGATGGTGGGACTCGAACCCACACGGCTTTCGCCACTACCCCCTCAAGATAGCGTGTCTACCAATTCCACCACATCTGCCGATTCGTACGGATGTCGGTACTCAGTCAGGCACGTCGTCCGGACGGCCCGACGGCGCGCCCTGGTCCGCCGGTTCCTGCCCCGGGACCACCTCGGCCGGGAGATCCGGCGGGCCATCGCCTTCTTCCTCCATCGCCTCTTCCATCTGATCCATCAGGCTTGCGGCCTCCGGACTGGAGGCGGCCAGATAGGCTAGGGTCAGGCTGTTGAGGAAGAACACCACGGCCAGGAACGCCGTCGAACGGCTCAGGAAGTTGGCCGAACCCGCGGCTCCGAAGACTGTGGCCGAGGCACCGCTACCAAAGGCTGCACCAGCATCGGCACCCTTGCCGTGCTGCATCAGGATCAGTGCGATCAAACCGATCGACACCGCCACCTGGACGACCAATAGCAGGCCGTAAATCATGCCCCGACCCGCTCGCCCGCGGCGCGGACGATCGCGGTAAACGCCTCGGCGTCCAACGAGGCTCCACCGATCAGACCGCCGTCGATATCGTCCAACGCCAGCAACCCGGCCGCATTATCAGCCTTCATGCTGCCGCCGTACAGAATTCGCAGCTCGGCCGCCACCCGCGGATCACGCCCGGCGACCCGATTACGGATAAAGGCGTGCACTTCCTGGGCCTGCTCCGGCGTGGCGGTCAAACCGGTACCAATCGCCCAGACCGGCTCGTAGGCGATCACGGCGCGGTCAAATGCTTCAACACCCGCCGCATCGAGCACCGCGTCCAGCTGCTCGGACACCACCGACTCGGTACGCCCGGACTCGCGGTCGACCTTCTGTTCACCCACACAGAGGATCGGGGTCAGGCCGGCGGCCTGGGCGGCGACAAACTTCGCGGCCACCCAGGCGCTGGATTCGTTCTGGCGCTCGCGGCGCTCGGAATGGCCAACAATCACGTAGCGGCAGCCGACCTCGGCCAGCATGCTGCCCGCAAGCTCACCGGTGAAGGCACCGGAGGCCTCATCGGAGCAGTCCTGCGCGCCCACGGCAATCGCCGAACCCGAAAGCGACTCGGCAATCTCGGGCAGATAGACCGCAGGCGGGCATACCGCCACGTCCACGCCCTGGATCGCACCCAGACGGTCCTTCAGGGAGGACAGGAGCGCGCGGTTCGCGTCTCGCGAACCGTTCATCTTCCAGTTACCGGCGACCAGCGGCGTGCGCATGCGGATCTTCCTCCTGCGAGCGGTCGGACCCGACGCAGATACACGGGGTCCGATCATGATGGTTAGAGCGGCGGGATGTTACCGGCGCACCGAGAGCAAATCAACCAAGCCGACCCGCGGCGGACGGCTGAGCGCGACGCGGTAGGTCAGATCGCGGCGCGGATACTGTCCGCAATGCGCTCGGCGGCCGTACGGGTCTCGTCGGCATCCTCGCCCTCGACCATCACCCGCACCAACGGCTCGGTGCCGGAGGGCCGCAGCAGGACACGCCCCCGCCGGCCGAGCTGACGTTCGATCGCGGCAACCTCGGCGCGCACCGGATCGGCTTCCAGACAACCGGCGGCACCCCCTGTGACGGGAACGTTGATGAGGCATTGCGGTAGTTTGGGGATGGCCGCGGCGAGCGCCGACAGGGGTTGCCCGGTGCGGTGCATCAGATGGGCCACCTGCAGTGCGGCCACGGTGCCGTCCCCAGTCGTGGTGTGCTCCAGGCAGACGATATGGCCCGAACCTTCCCCCCCCAGCGTCCACTCGCGGCGGCGGAGCTCTTCCAGCACATAGCGATCGCCCACCTTGGCGCGGACAAATGGGATGCCAACACCAGACAGCGCCTGCTCGAGCCCGAGGTTGGTCATCAGGGTTCCGACCACGCCACCGTCAAAGCCCCCATTCGCCTGGTGCGCCAGCGCAAGGATGCCCAGAATCTGGTCGCCGTCGACAACGTTCCCGTCGGCATCGGCCAGAATGACGCGATCACCATCGCCGTCGAGCGCAATCCCCAGATCCGCACCCGTGGCGCGCACCTGCTCGGCAACATTCTCCGGGTGCAACGCCCCCACACCGGCATTGATGTTGTAGCCATCCGGACGCGCGCCAAGGATCTCGACACGCGCCCCCAGCTCCTCAAACACATGCGGCGAGACGTTATAGGTCGCGCCGTGGGCACAATCGATCACAATCTTCATGCCCCGCAGCTCGGAGCGGGACGGGATCGCGCTCTTGCAGAACTCGATGTAGCGCCCCGCGGCATCGGCGATACGCACGGCCTTGCCAAGACGGGCGCCATCGATTGCCTGTGCCGGCTGCTCCAAGCGGGCCTCGATGGCGGCCTCGGTGGCATCCGGGAGCTTGTCGCCTTCGGGCGTGAAAAACTTGAAGCCGTTGTCGTGAAACGGGTTATGCGAGGCACTGATCACCACACCCGCCGTCGCGCGGAAGGTATGCGTGAGGTAGGCAATGGCCGGGGTCGGCATCGGCCCCAGCAGGGCGACATCCAGACCGGCGGCGGACAGGCCGGCCTCTAGCGCCGACTCGAACATATAACCGGACACGCGCGTGTCCTTGCCCACCAGGACCGGCCCCTGACGCTGGCCGTTTTCACCCAATACCTCGCCCACGGCATAGCCCAGGCGCAATGCAAACTCGGGGGTCATCGGCCACTCGCCGGTACGCCCGCGAATCCCGTCGGTTCCGAAATATTTGCCCATCAGCTCCCTCGTGCTCCCTGGCGATCGTCTACGGCGGCTCCAAGCTCCAAGTATAGCGTCAGGGCATCGCGCGTCGCCGCGACGTCGTGCACACGCAGGACACGCGCCCCGGCCTGCGTCGCCAAAAGGGCGGCGATGGCGCTTCCGGGTCCCCTTTCAGCGACCGGACGATCGCCCAACAACTGACCGATCATCGACTTGCGCGACACCCCCACCAGCAGCGGCAAGCCGGCCGTCGTCAGCTGTGGCAAACCCCGGAACAGCGTGACGTTGTGTTCCAGCGTCTTGCCAAAACCAAACCCGGGATCTAGCAGGATCTGCCCACGGGGCACGCCGGCCCGCGTTAGTTCGGCGACCCGCCGATCGAGGAAGTCACGGACCTCGGCGATCACATCGGCATACCGGGGTGCGTGCTGCATGGACTGCGGCTCACCCTGCATATGCATCGCGCACAGCGCGACTCCATACTCACGCGCCGCCTCCGTTGCCACCGCCAGCGCCCCATCCGCGCGGAAACCATTCACATCGTTCAGCAGCCCGGCACCCGCCGCGACCGCCTCACGCATCAACTCCGGCTTCATCGTATCCACCGAGATCGGTACGTCGAGCTCCGCGCGCAGGGCCTCAATCACCGGGAGAACCCGCCGGCGTTCCTCCGCCAGGGGGACCGGCTCGGCGCCTGGGCGGGTGGATTCGCCGCCGATATCAAGGATCTCGGCACCCTCCGCCACCATGGTGCGGGCACGCACCAGGGCGGCCTCGACACGGTCGTACTGGCCACCATCGGAGAACGAGTCGGGGGTCACATTGAGGACCCCCATGATCCGGGCACGACCTAGATCAAGGGTATGCCGTCCACATTGGAGCGCTAGCGAATCGACGGGCACGGCGGGATCCCCCAGATGAAAACAAAAAAGCCGCCAGGAACCGGGCCTGGCGGCCTTTGGCCAAGACCGGGGCCGGGGCCCCGGTCGATCCGGTCAGCAAACGATCAGGACTGCGGCGCAGGGCCGCCAACAACGCCCTTGTCGTCGTCATCCTGGCCCTTATGGCCGTCGTCGGCCCCTTCGCCGTCCACGGCATCATCCGATGCCTGAGCCGAGCCACCGGAACCGCTATTGCTATCCCAGTCGGCCGGTTCGCGGGGTTCACGCCCGGCCATGATGTCCTCGATCTGCTTGTCGTCGATAGTCTCGTACTTCATCAACGCCCGCGCCATCGCGTGCAGCTTGTCGATGTTATCGACAAGAATCTGCTTCGCGTTCTGGTAGTTCACGTCAATGACCTGCCGCACCTCGGCGTCGATCTGACGCGCGGTGTCGTCGGACATCGGCTTGGACTTGCCCATCTGCCCGCCGAGGAACGGATGGCCCTCTTCCTCACCATAATCCAGCGGACCCAACTTCTCCGACAGGCCCCATTTGGTGACCATGTTGCGAGCGATCTGGGTCGCGCGCTCGATGTCATTGGAGGCGCCGGTGGTCACCTTCTCGCTACCGAAGATAATTTCCTCGGCCAGGCGCCCACCGAACAGGCTCGCCAACTGGCTTTCCAGACGGGTCCTGGAGTGGCTGTACCGGTCTTCCTCAGGCAGGAACATGGTCACACCCAAGGCACGACCACGCGGGATGATGCTGACCTTGTAGACCGGGTCATGCTCGGGCACGGTCAGGCCGACGATCGCGTGCCCAGCCTCGTGATAGGCGGTCAGCTTTTTCTCGTCCTCGGACATCACCATGGACTTGCGCTCGGCGCCCATCATGATCTTGTCCTTGGCGCGCTCGAAGTCGGACATGTCCACCAGGCGCTTGTTGGAGCGCGCCGCGAACAACGCCGCTTCGTTGACCAGGTTTGCCAAATCCGCACCGGAAAAACCGGGCGTGCCGCGCGCAATCAAGTCCGGGCGCACGTCGTCGGCGATCGGCGTCTTCTTCATATGGACCTTGAGGATCTGCTCGCGGCCACGTACATCCGGCGGCGGCACCACGACCTGGCGGTCGAAGCGACCTGGACGCAGCAACGCCGGGTCGAGCACGTCGGGACGGTTGGTCGCGGCAATCACGATGATCCCTTCGGTGCCCTCGAAGCCGTCCATCTCGACCAGCAGCTGGTTAAGGGTCTGCTCGCGTTCATCGTGACCACCGCCCATACCGGCGCCGCGCTGACGACCGACCGCGTCGATCTCGTCAATAAAGATAATGCAGGGGGCATGCTTCTTGGCCTCGGAGAACATGTCGCGGACGCGCGAGGCGCCCACACCGACGAACATCTCGACGAAGTCGGAACCCGAAATACTGAAGAACGGTACCTTGGCCTCGCCGGCGATCGCCTTGGCCAGCAGCGTCTTACCAGTACCCGGAGAACCCACCATCAGCACCCCGCGCGGGATCTGACCGCCGAGTTTCTGGAACTTGGAGGGGTCGCGCAGGAAGTCCACCAGTTCGGTGACCTCCTCCTTGGCCTCGTCACAGCCGGCCACGTCGCCAAAGCCGACCTTGACCTGGTCCTCGGACATCAGCTTGGCCTTGGACTTGCCGAAAGACATCGCGCCCTTGCCACCGGCGCCGCCACCTTGCATCTGACGCATGAAGTAAATCCACACGGCAATCAGCAGCAGGATCGGGAACCAGCTGATGAGGATGCTCATGAGCAGAGAACGCTCGGCCTCCTCGTGGGCATTGACCTCTACATTGTTCTGCAACAGGTCACCGATCAGGCCCGGATCATTGGGGTTCACCGTAGTGAACTTCTGCCCCTCCAGAGAGGTGCCCTCGATCTTGTCGCCCTTGATGGTCACGTTGTCGACACGACCGCCCTGCACGTCGCGGATGAATTCAGAGTAGGTAATACTCCGCACATCCTGCGTCTGCTGCTGCGGGCCGAAGTTGTTGAAAACCGACATCAGGACGACGGCAATCACCGCCCAGATGATCAAATTCTTGGCCAGACCGTTCAAAACGACACCTCGAAAAACATCAATCGTCAATTACAGGGAGCTTTACACATCCCTGGGCTCGCGCGCCAATACATACACTTCACGTGACCGTGGGCGCGAAGCCTTCGGCTTGCGCACCTTGACCGATCCGAACCTTGCCCGGACCGCGGCCAGGTAGGCATCGGATCCTTCACCCTGAAACAGCTTGACCAGAAACGCCCCCCGGGGGTTCAGAATCTCGGTCGCTAACTCCAGTGCCAGCTCACAAAGATGGATGGACCGCGGCTGGTCCACGGCATCCGTACCCGTAAGGTTGGGGGCCATATCGGAAAGCACAAGATCGGCCGGCTCATCACCCAGCCGGGCCAGGATCTCCTGCAGCACCGCATCCTCGCGAAAGTCGCCGATCACAAGCTCGGCACCGGGGATCGGATCCATCGGCAGGATGTCAGTGGCCACCAACACGCCCTTGCGCCCGATCTTCTGGGCGGCGTACTGGCTCCACCCCCCAGGGGCGGCACCGAGATCGACCACCCGCATCCCGGGCTTCAACAGCCGATCGCGTTCGTCAATCTCCTGCAACTTGTAAACCGCACGCCCACGGTACCCCTCCTGCTGCGCACGTTGCACATAGGGGTCGTCGAAATGCTCCTTCAACCAGCGTTGGCTGGAGCGGCTACGCTTGGGCATGCCCGCTCCTTTCACTGGTTAGCGGCGTGCTATCATTCCGTCGCTTCAACACCGAAAAACGGCCTCCTGTGAATCTGACCGACGCGCAACGCCGCCATCTGCGCAGCCTCGCCCATCCGCGCAAGCCCATCGTGACCATCGGCCGCAATGGGCTGACCGATGCCGTGCTCGCGGAGCTGGATCAGGCGCTGACCCACCACGAACTGGTAAAGATCAAGGTGAACATCGGCGACCGCGATGCCCGCAACGGGGCCGTGGACGAACTGTGCGAACGCACCGGCGCCGAGCGGGTGCAACGCATTGGGTACATCGCCACCTTGTTCCGTCGCAACCCGGACGACCCGAAGGTCGCCCTGGCCCCGGCCTGACGCGAGCCCAGGCTGCGTCAGTTGACGTAACGAACCTCCAGGATCTCGTATTCCGTCTCCCCGCCCGGGGCCTGGACGGTCACGACATCACCCTCTTCCTTCCCGATCAGCGCCCTTGCGATGGGCGAAGACACCGAGATCATGTTGTTCTTGATGTCGGCTTCGTCCTCGCCCACGATCTTGTAGGTCACCTGACGCCCGTCCTCGGTCGCCTCTAACACTACGGTCGTGCCGAACACGACCTTGCCGGTCTGCGGCAGGGTCGTCACGTCGATGATCTGGGCGTTGGAAAGCTTGGACTCCAGCTCGCGGATACGGCCTTCAATAAAGCTCTGCTGCTCGCGCGCAGCGTGATACTCCGCATTCTCCTTCAGGTCACCATGCTCGCGCGCCTCGGAAATCGCATTTACGACGCGCGGGCGATCCTCACCCTTCAGCTTTTTCAGCTCTTCCTTCATCTTTTCCGCGCCGGTCACGGTCAAGGGCGTCTTGTTCATGCGCTTTTCCCTCCGAGATTTTCCTGGTGGAGGTCCTGCAGCCGGAAGACGTCATTCGCCCCCAGATGATCCAGGGCCTGCACGGTGGCCTTGGCCCCGGCGATGGTGGTCGTATAACCCACCTTGTGCATCAACGCCTCGCGTCGAATGGTGTAGGAGTCGGAGGTCGACTGCTTGCCCTCCACGGTATTGATAATGAAGCTGATCTCGTCGTTCTTGATCATGTCGACAATATGCGGGCGGCCCTCGGTCACCTTGTTCACGCGCGTGACCGCGATGTCAGCCTCCTCCAGGATCTTGGCAGTACCGCGGGTCGCCAGGACCTCGAAGCCCAGCTCGACCAGGCGCCGGGCGACCTCGGCCACATGCGGCTTGTCGATCTCGCGCACCGACACGAAGGCCTTGCCGGTGGACGGCAACAGGACGCCCGCCCCCAGCTGGCTCTTGGCGAAGGCCTCGGCGAAACTGCGGCCGACCCCCATCACCTCGCCGGTGGACTTCATCTCCGGCCCCAAGATCGGGTCCACACCCTGGAATTTGGCGAACGGGAAGACCGACTCCTTCACCGAATAGTAGTCCGGATACACCGCGTCACCCACGCCCTGTTCCGGCAGGGTCTGACCGGCCATGCAACGCGCCGCGATCTTCGCCAGCGGCCGCCCGACGCTCTTGGAGACATACGGAACGGTACGCGAAGCGCGCGGGTTCACCTCCAGCACGTAGATATCGTCGCCCTTGATCGCGAACTGGGTGTTCATCAGGCCCACGACCTTCAGTCCCAGCGCCATCTTGCGCACCTGCTCGACCATCTCGTCCTGCAGCGCCATCGACAGCGAGAACGGCGGCAGCGAGCAGGCGGAGTCGCCCGAGTGCACGCCGGCCTGCTCGATGTGCTCCATGATCCCGCCGATGATCACGTTCTCGCCATCCGAGATCGCGTCGACGTCGACCTCGATGGCGTCGTCCAGGAAGCGGTCCAGCAACACCGGTGCGTCATTGGAGACGGACACCGCATTTTTCATGTAACTGCGCAGATCCTCACGGTCACGCACGATCTCCATCGCGCGGCCGCCCAGCACGTAGGACGGGCGCACCACCAGCGGGTAGCCGATCTCTTCGGCCAGCTTCTCCGCCTCTTCCTCGCTGCGCGCGGTGCGGTTCGGCGGCTGCTTGAGCCCCAGCTTGTTCAGCAGGGCCTGGAAGCGCTCGCGGTCCTCGGCCAGGTCGATCGAGTCCGGGCTGGTGCCGATGATCGGCACGCCGGCCGCCTCGAGATCCCGCGCCAGCTTCAGCGGGGTCTGCCCGCCGTACTGCACGATCACGCCGGCCGGCTGCTCGGTCGCCACGACCTCCAGCACGTCTTCCAGGGTCAGCGGCTCGAAGTACAGCCGGTCAGAGGTGTCATAGTCGGTGGAGACGGTCTCCGGGTTGCAGTTGACCATGATGGTCTCGTAGCCGTCCTCGCGCATCGCCAGCGCGGCATGCACACAGCAGTAGTCGAACTCGATCCCCTGGCCGATGCGGTTGGGCCCGCCGCCCAGGACCATAATCTTCTGCTTGTCGGTCGGCTCCGCCTCGTTCTCCTCTTCGTACGAGGAGTACATGTAGGCGGTGGTCGTCGCAAACTCGGCCGCACAGGTATCCACCCGCTTGTAGACCGGGCGTACGCCCAAGCCGTGGCGGTGCTTGCGCACGGCCTTCTCGGTCTCGTTCAGCAGCTTCGCCAGACGCAGGTCGGAGAAGCCGCGCTGCTTCAGGCGGAACATCTCCTCGGCACCAATCTCGCCCAGGATGCGATCGCGCAGGCCCTTTTCGATATCCACCAGTTCCTGGATCTGCGCCAGGAACCAGGGGTCGATGGCCGTCAGATCAAAGATGTCCTTGATCGAGAACCCAGCACGGAAGGCATCGGCCACATACAGGACCTGCTCGGGCGTCGGGTTCGCGAGCTTCGTACGCAACTGGTCGGTTACGTCGTCAGCGGTCAGGTCGATGCGCTCGTCGAGCCCGTCCATGCCGGTCTCCATGCTGCGCAGCGCCTTCTGGAACGACTCCTGGAAGGTGCGGCCAATGGCCATCGCCTCACCCACCGCCTTCATCTGTGTGGTCAGACGCTCGTCCGCCTGCGGGAATTTCTCGAAGGTAAAGCGCGGGATCTTGGTGACCACGTAGTCGATGGACGGCTCGAACGAGGCCGGGGTCAGCCCGCCGGTAATGTCGTTCTTCAGCTCATCGAGGGTATATCCGACCGCCAGCTTGGCCGCGACCTTGGCGATCGGGAAACCGGTCGCCTTGGAGGCCAGCGCGGAGGAGCGCGACACCCGCGGGTTCATCTCGATCACGATCATGCGCCCGTTCTCCGGGTTGATCGCGAACTGCACGTTGGAGCCACCGGTCTCCACGCCGATCTTGCGCAGCACCGCCAGCGAGGCGTCACGCATGATCTGGTATTCCTTGTCGGTCAGCGTCTGCGCCGGGGCCACGGTGATCGAGTCCCCGGTGTGGATGCCCATCGGGTCCAGGTTCTCGATGGAGCAGATGATGATGCAGTTGTCCGCCTTGTCACGGACCACCTCCATCTCGAACTCCTTCCAGCCAAGCGCCGACTCTTCCAGCAGCACCTGGTTGACCGGCGAGAGGTCGAGCCCGTTCTTGACGATGTACTCGAACTCCTCGCGGTTGTAGGCGATGCCGCCGCCCGAACCACCGAGGGTGAACGACGGCCGGATGATCACGGGGAAGCCGATCTGCGGCTGGACCTCCTGCGCCTCCTCCCAGGAATGCGCGAGCATCGCGGTCGGGGTGTCCAGGCCGATATCGGCCATCGCCGCCTTGAAGTGATCGCGGTCCTCGGCCATGTCGATCGCCGCCTCGTTGGCGCCGATCATCTCCACCCCGAACTTCTCGAGCACACCTTCCCGCGACAGGTCCAGCGCGCAGTTCAGCGCGGTCTGACCGCCCATGGTCGGCAGCACCGCATCCGGGCGCTCCTTCTCGATGATCTTGGCGACCGTCTCCCACTCCACCGGCTCGATGTAGGTGGCGTCCGCCGTCTCCGGGTCGGTCATGATGGTCGCCGGGTTGGAGTTCACCAGGATCACCCGGTAACCCTCCTCGCGCAGGGCCTTGCAGGCCTGGGCGCCGGAGTAGTCGAACTCGCAGGCCTGACCGATCACGATCGGGCCGGCCCCGAGGATCAGGATGCTCTGGATGTCGGTACGCTTGGGCATGTGACGGCTCTCGCAGGCTGTCGAAATCGGAAATCGGGAAAGACGGTCTCTAGGGAAACAAATGTTTCCCTAACTGCGCGCGGCGCGCATCATCTCGACGAAGTCGTCGAACGCCGGGGACACGTCGTGCGGGCCCGGGCTGGCTTCGGGGTGTCCCTGCAGGCTGAACGCCGGGCAGTCGGTGCGGGCAATGCCCTGCAGCGTGCCGTCGAACAGCGACCGGTAGGTCGGCGTCAGCGTATCGGGCAGGTTGTCCTCGTCGATCGCAAAACCGTGGTTCTGCGACGAGATCATCACCCGCCCGCTCTCCTCGTGCCGGATCGGGTGGTTCGCCCCGTGGTGGCCGAACTTCATCTTCACGCTCTTGCCACCGCTGGCGATGCCCAGCAGCTGATGCCCGAGGCAGATACCGAACAGCGGGACCTTCCGCTCGCAGAGGTCGCGGATCGCCTCGATCGCATAGGTGCAGGGCTCGGGGTCGCCCGGGCCGTTGGACAGGAACACGCCGTCGGGCTTCAGCTCCATCACCTCGTCCACCGGCGTCTCGGCCGGCACCACGGTCACGCGGCAGCCACGATCCGCCAGCATGCGCAGGATGTTCTGCTTCATGCCGAAGTCGTAGGCGACCACGTGAAATTCGGCCTGCTCCGGGTCCACCCGGGCTGGCTCTTCGCCGAGCTGCCAGGTGCCCTCCAGCCATTCGTAGCGGCTGCGCGTGGTGACCTCGCGCGCCAGGTCCATACCCTTGATGCCGGGGAACCCGCGCGCCGCCGCCAGGGCCGCTTGCTCGTCCACCTCGCCAGCCTGGATGCAGCCGTTCAGCGCGCCCTTCTCGCGCAGGATGCGGGTCAGCTTGCGGGTATCGATCCCGCTGATCGCCACAATACCGTGGCGCAGCAGGTAATCCGGCAGCGACTCGCGCGAACGCCAGTTCGACACCAGCGGCGGCAGGTCGCGAATGATCAGCCCGGCGGCATGGGCACGCGCGGACTCGTCATCCTCCGGATTGGTCCCGGTGTTGCCGATATGCGGATAGGTCAGCGTGACCATCTGCCGGTGGTAGGAGGGATCCGTCAGGATCTCCTGATACCCGGTCATCGCGGTGTTGAATACCACCTCGCCGACCGTCTGGCCCTGGGCGCCAATCGCCTGACCATGAAACACAGTGCCATCTTCCAGGACGAGCAGAGCGGGCGCGGACACGGGGACCTCCGGGTGGTCTGGACACCGCCGCCCGGCCCTGTGCCGGCGGCGATAACGCGTTTCGTTTGGGACCATGGACCCGGCCTCGTCCACACCGTTTCGGCGGGGAACAACCCCCGTTTCGGCAACGGTTCGATGCAGGCGAGAGCGGGTACGGATATGGCCTCAAGTGTACGCGAGCGCCGCGCGCGACGTCCAACGAACGCTCCTTTTCCGACGTCACCCGCCTCTTCATTCATGGTTGGCGAGAGCTCGCTGTCCGGCGATTTTAGCTGGCCCTGGTTCAGCCTCCGGTCTCTACGTGCGTTCGGCCCGCCGCCTGCCTGCTGGTGGCTGGTCCCGGTTCGGCATCCGGTGTTTACGTGCCTCGCGGCGCGCTCGCGAGTCAGCGCCTGGCAGTATGCGGACCGAAACCCGAATAACAAGGAATGCTGCACCCCGTAAAACGCCACGAGGCGCCGCCGGTTAGAGATCGCGCAGGCCCAGCACATCCTGCATATCGAACAGCCCATTCCCGGCACCGGCAAGCCAGACGGCGGCCCGCACCGCACCGGAAGCAAACACGGTCCGGCTGGAGGCCTTGTGGGTGATCTCCACACGCTCGCCGTCGCCGGCGAACAGCGTGGTGTGTTCCCCCACGATGTCGCCACCGCGTACCGTGGCGAAGCCAATGGTGCGCCGGTCACGGGCACCGGTCTGGCCCTCGCGGCCGTACACGGCATCGTGCTCCAGGTCCCGCCCCAGAGTCTCAGCAACCACGCGCCCCAGCTTCAACGCGGTACCGGAGGGCGCATCGACCTTGTGGCGGTGATGCGCCTCCAGGATCTCGACATCCACGCTGTCGCCCAGCGCCCGCGCCGCGAGCTCCACCAGCTTGAAGGTCAGGTTGACCCCGACACTCATGTTCGGCGCGTACACGATCGGCATGGTGGCCGCCGCGTCGCGCAGACGCTGCTCCTGATCCGCGTCGAGACCGGTGGTCCCGATCACCAGGGCCTTGCCGGCGCGCGCGCACAGATCCAGGTGCTGCATGGTGGCCTGCGGCGCGGTGAAGTCGATCAGCACGTCGAAGTCGTCGGTCACGGTTGCCAGATCCTCGACCAGGCGCACCTGGCCCTCCTGACCGACGGGCGCGCCAATCGCCTCGCTACCCGGGCGTTCGCTGGCCGCGCCCAGCCGCGCCTCGGGGTGTTCGTCCACCGCCTGCACCAGGTTCTGGCCCATGCGCCCGCCGGCGCCCGCAATCGCAATTCGAATCATCGTTTGTTCCATCCGGTTCTGTCGTTCCATCGGGGTATGCGCACCCTACGAAGCTTTGCCGCAACGTGCCAGTTACAGGGTTCGCACCGGGGTGCGGAAACGCCATTCGCCGTACACCGAGGCGATCACCCCGGCCGCGGCCAGGAATGCCGCGAACACGTACACCGAGGCGGGGCTGATGCCGTCCCACAGATAGCCTGCCACCAGCGAGCCCATCGCCCCGCCCAGCCCGAAGGCCAGCGAGGAGTACAGCGCCTGCCCGCGCCCCTGCAGCCGGCCCGGGAAGAAATAGTGGATCAGCGAGATCGCCGCCGCGTGATACACCCCGTAGCTGGCCGCATGCAGCACCTGGATGAACAGCAGCATCGGCAACGAGTCCGGCACCGCCGCCAGCAGCCCCCAGCGCAGCGTGGTCAGCACCAGCGCCGCCGACACCAGCAACCAGGCCCCGAAGCGCAGGATCAGCCGCGGCATCAGCAGGAACAGCACCACCTCGGCCGCGACCCCCAGCGCCCACAGCTGCCCGGCCACCGCGCGCGAGAACCCGGCCTGTTCCAGGTACAGAGTGAAGAAGGCGTAGTAGGGCCCATGGCTGGCCTGCATGAAAAAGCAGGCCACGAACAGCGCGATCACCTCGGGACGGCGCAGGACGGTCAACAGCGGCGGGGCGTTGTTGTCTTCCTCGTGGTTGCGCGCCGGTTCGCGCACGAACTGCGCGGCCGCCACCACCGCGATCAGGATCGCCAGCACGATCCACGGCAGCCAGGCCACGTCGATGTGGTCGAAGGCCCAGCCCAGCAGCGCCACCGCGACGATAAAGCCCACCGAACCCCATAGCCGCACCAGGGCATAGCGGTGCGCATCCTGCCCCAGCGAGCGCATGGTGGTCGCCTCGAACTGCGGCAGGATCGCATTCCAGAAGAAGCTGTAGGCGGCCATCACCACCGCCAGCCACCAGTAGCCGGTGTACAGCAGCACCCCGGTGAACGCCACGGCCCCGCCCAGCGCGCCCCAGCGCGCGATGGGCATGTGCGCACCGGCGCGATCCGCCAGCCAGCCCCAGACGTTCGGGGCGATGATCTTGGTCGCCAGCACGATCGCCATCAGCTCGCCGATCTGGGCGCCGCTGAACCCCTCCTCGGAGAGATACGGCCCCCAGAACGGCATGAAGGCGCCGAGGCTGGCGAAGTAGAAGAAATAGACCCCGGACAGGCGCGCGTTCTGCGTCACGGCCATTGCAGGGCCCTACCGGTTCAGGAGACTACGGCCGAACGGCCGCGTCATTCGCCGGGATGATCGCGCAGTGCGAGGCCCGTATCCGCCACGTCGGCATTCTGCCCGCGATGGCGCAGGGCGTGATCCATCAGCACCAGGGCCATCATCGCCTCGGCGATCGGGGTGGCGCGGATGCCCACGCAGGGGTCGTGCCGCCCCTTGGTCACCACCTCGACCGACTCGCCCGCGGTGTTGATGCTGCGCCCGGGCAGGCGGATGCTGGAGGTCGGCTTCAGCGCGATGCTGGCGCGCACCGCCTGGCCGGTGCTGATCCCGCCCAGCACGCCGCCCGCGTGGTTGGAGAGGAAGCCCTCGGGGGTGATCTCGTCGCGGTGCTCGGTGCCGCGCTGGGTCACGGACTCGAAGCCCGCGCCGATCTCCACGCCCTTCACCGCGTTGATACTCATCAGCGCGTGCGCCAGCTCGGCATCCAGGCGGTCGAATACCGGCTCGCCCCAGCCGGCCGGCACGCCGATGGCCTCGACGGTGACCCGCGCGCCGATGGAGTCGCCCGACTTGCGCAGGGCGTCCATGTATTCCTCCAGCTCCGGCACCTTGTCCGGGTCCGGGGAGAAGAACGGGTTGTCGTTGGCGATCTCCGGCTGCTTCGCCTCCAGCGCGATCGGGCCCAGCTGGGCCAGCCAGCCGCGGATGGTGATGCCGTAGCGCTGTTCCAGATAGCGCCGCGCGATGCCGCCGGCCGCGACCCGCAGCGCGGTCTCGCGCGCGGAGCTGCGCCCGCCGCCGCGATAGTCGCGCACGCCGTATTTCTGGTGATAGGTGTAGTCCGCATGCCCGGGACGGAAGCGATCCATGATCTCGCTGTAGTCCTTGGAGCGCTGATCGACGTTCTCGATCAGCAGCCCGATCGGCGTGCCGGTGGTGCGCCCCTCGAAAACGCCCGAGAGGATGCGCACCTGGTCCGGCTCGCGGCGCTGGGTGGTGTGACGCGACTGCCCCGGCCGGCGGCGATCAAGATCGAACTGCAGATCCGCCTCGCACAGCTCCAGACCGGGCGGACACCCGTCCACCACCGCGCCCAGGGCCGGCCCGTGACTCTCACCAAAGGTACTGACGACGAACAGTCGCCCAAAGCTGTTTCCCGACATGCGCGTAGTGTAGCCGCGGCCGGCCCGGCTGTCGCCTGTTCCCCCACCCTGCAGCCGGTCGAACGGTAACGGAATGGCCCGCTCGGCAACACCGTCTCCTGTCTGCCATGATCGGGATGCAGCACCCAAAACCAAAATAAGGAGGACACCATGACCAAATCCCTGACCCGCCTCGTCACGGGCACTGCGGCCGCACTCTGCCTGGGGCTGGCCAGCAGCGCCCAGGCGGATGTCTACACCCAGCGTTTCATGACCCTGGAACTGGCCAACGACATCGCCATGGGCGCCGTCGAGGCCTGCCGCGAGATGGGCCACCAGACCGCGGTGGTGGTCGTGGACCGAACCGGCAACAACCAGGTGGTGCTGCGTGACCGCATGGCCGCGGTGCAGACCATCCAGATCGCCGGCGACAAGGCCCGCGCCGTGACCATGTCCGGCACCAGCTCCGCCAACTTCCGCGACAACCGCGAAGACATCCGCATGGAGATGAACCACGTGGACGGCATCATCATGCTGGCCGGTGGTCTGCCGATCGAGGCGGCCGGCAGCATGGTGGGTGCGGTCGGAGTATCCGGCGCCCCGGGTGGCGACCTCGACGAGGAATGCGCCCAGGCCGGGATCGACCGCGTACAGGAACGCCTCGACTTCGCGATGTAACCGGGGGCTTGTGGCCAAGGACGGCCCGCGCCACCACGGAGACACTATGGAAGATCCACTGGCCAACCAGACCACCGTCGCCGCTCCCGGCGTGCACCGTGTCAGCCCGCAGGAGGCGCACGCGCGGCTGCAGCAGCGTCCGCGCGACCTGCTGATCGACATCCGCTCGACCATGGAATTCCTGTTCGTCGGGCATCCGGTCGGCGCGATCCACATCCCGTGGATCGACGAGCCGGACTGGACCGAGAACCCCCAGTTCGTCCCCCAGGTACGCAAGCTGCTGCTCGGGGGCGCCGCCGACCACGGTGCGGATGCGCCCGCGCTGTACCTGATCTGCCGCAGCGGCAAGCGCACCCTGGCCGCCGGGCAGGCGCTGGTCGATGCCGGCATCGAACATGTCTTTTCGGTGGAGGAAGGCTTCGAAGGCCCGCTGGACGAGCACCACCAGCGTTCCACCCGCGGCGGCTGGCGCTACCACGGCCTGCCCTGGGAGCAGTGCTGACCGCCAGCCTGTCTATCCCCTACTGCGACGGGGGTTGCGCGCGCCCCCGGGGGTTTGGTCCATAATGAACCCGGACGCGTCGCTGCGGCGTTCGACTGTGGCCCGGTGGTACCCTTGAGCCTTAATTCTTCACCACGGGACCGAGTACTTCCGTTTCGCTGTGCAGGTCCGTCTTCGAGCGGAAAGCCTAAAGATTCGGAGACTTCTCCCACCTGAACCTCAGGTTCAAGGTCAAAGGTCACGCCGGCGCCTGCGGGGCGCGTCCACTTCTTTTCGATCCCGAATCCCCATGCCAGCGCAAAACGCACCTGATTCGCTGTCGCCCGACGATCTGCGCGCCCTGCGCCTGCGCCTGCGCCGCGAGCGCGCCGCGCTGTCGAACGACCAGCTCGACCGGCATTCCGCCGCGATCAGCGCGCACCTGCTGCGCTGGTTCCAGCGCTGGCAGCCACACTGCGTCGGCGCCTACCGGGGCCTGCGCGGCGAGGTGGACCTGACCCCGCTGACCGTGGCCCTGGCCCGACGCGGGACCCGCATCGCCCTGCCGGTGATGGACGCCAAACGCCCCGGCCGCATGCACTTCCACGTCTGGGCGCCGGACGCGCCGCTGTGCCACAACGGCTTCGGCATCGCCGAGCCCTGTCCCGACGCCCCGCGCATCTGGCGCCGCGAGATGCAGGTGGTACTGATGCCGCTGGTCGCCTTCGACCATGCCGGCAACCGCATGGGCATGGGCGCGGGCTACTACGACCGCTATTTCGCCCGGCGCCGCTTCGGCACCCGGCGGCCGAAACTGATCGGCGTGGCCCACGCGCTGCAGGGGGTGCCGGCACTTCCCACCCAGCCCTGGGATGTCCCGCTGGATGGTGTCGTCACCGAACAGGGCTGGCATGCGCTGCCGGACCGCGCGCGGCACAATACGCACACCTGACCACACCGCTCACTTGGCACGAGGAGCCCGCATGGCCTACTGGCTGATGAAGTCCGAGCCCGACGAGTTCAGCATCGACGACCTGGAACGCATCGGCGTGGAGCCCTGGGACGGCATCCGCAACTACCAGGTTCGCAACATGATGCGCGACGAGATGAAGAAGGGGGATCTGGCCTTCTTCTACCACTCCAACGCCAAGCCACCGGGCATCGTCGGCATCCTGCGCATCGAGAAGGAGGCCTACCCGGACTCCTGCGCCTTCGACCCCGAAGACCCGCACTACGACCCGAAGAGCGACCCGGACAACCCGCGCTGGCTGCGCGTGGACGTCGCCTTCGAGGAGAAGTTCGGCGACATCATCACCCTCGACTGGCTGAAGCAGCAGCCGCAACTCGAGGACTGCCCGCTGGTGCGTCGCGGCAACCGCCTGTCGGTGATGCCGATCACCCAGGACCAGTGGGACTTCATCCTGAGCCATGCCCAGCGCGGTAAATAGACCCGTGGCCACGCTCTACCACTTCCCGCACGACGCGAAGGCCGACCGTCTGCGCCTGGCCTGTGGCTACAAGGGTGTCGCGCTGGAGACCCGCACGCTGGACTGGTTCGACGACGAGACCTTCTTCGAGCTGGGCGTGGCGCGCCAGTCGCCGATCCTGCAGCTGGCAGACGGCACCCTGGTCACCGACACGCTCGCCGCGCTGCACGACATCGACCGCCTGCTCCCGAGCGGCGAGCCGCTGTCCGACGGCGTGATCCCCGAGGACGCCTGGCAGGCCCTGCTCGACTGGCGCGCAAAGGTCGACCTGGTACTGGAGCGACTGTACGTGCCGCTGGCGCCGGGCTTCCACGGCATCGGCGATAGCGCCGAGGCCCTGGCCGACTACAAGGCCCAGGTGCAGCACCGCTTCGGCCTGTCGCTGGAAGAACTCGCCAACGACCGCTACGACGGCTACAACCAGCTCGCCAGGCTCAGCCGGCTGCCGGAACTGGCGAAACACCTGGCTGCCAGCCGCTACTACCTCGGCCACCCGTCGATCGCCGACTGCGTGATCGCCGCCGACCTCTATCCCCTGCAGATGCACGACGGCATCAACCTGCCGGTCGACATGCTCTACTACCTGCGCCGCGTCGAGGAGACCTTCAATACCCCGCTCGACACCCAGTGGCTCGCCCGGTAAGGAAACTCAGCCGAAGCGGTAGTGCTTGCGGATATCGCGGTGAATCTCCCAGGTGCAGTCCATGCCCTCGGGAAAGGTCACCAGGTCGCCCTCGCCCACGGTGACGGGCTCGCCACCGTCATCCGGCGTCACCGTCACCTGGCCCTCCAGGATGTAGCAGACCTCGCGCTCGTCGTAGTGCCAGGGGAAGGTCGAGACTTCCTTCTCCCACACCGGCCAGTCGAACACCCCCAGGCGTTCCAGATGGTCCTGCTCCGGCCGATGGATCACTTCGATGGACATGACGGTCTCCTTGTCGGGATCAGCGGTCATCTTAACGAGCCCGATCACCCGAACGCAGCCAGCGCACCAGCAGCAACCCGAAGGCGGTCACACCCAGCGCAGCCGGCGGATATTCCAGCCAGAGGTCCAGCTCCCAGGCGATGTATCCGGTGACCAGTGCCCACAGGAGCGGGATGATGGCCAGCACCAGCGGAGGCCGCGGGCGGGCGAGCAGCAGGAGTCCGAGCGTCAGCAGCATGGTCGGTCCGGGCGCGACGCCGACGTACTGCAACTGGGTCCAGGGCGTGCCGGTCAGCGCGAGATCGAGCAATGGATAGCCGGCCAGCGCGTAGACGATCATCAAGGCCGCGCCGCTGCCCGCGAGCCCGCCGGGCCAGCCGGGCGAGTCGAAGCGGGCCTGGCCCATCAGGGTCAGCGCGAACAGCAGCATCAGGCCCTGGGCGACGAAGACCCCGGCCAGCCATTCAGAGGCGAAGTGGAAGGGTGCCAGCGAACCGCCGAAGAAGACCACTCCGGTCCAGATCCACAGCACGCCCAGCATCAGGCCCGTGACGCGGGCCGCCCCGCGCCAGCCCGTGAACGCAAGCGCGACGGCCACCAGCGCGAGCAGGGCGCCGACCGCGTGCAGCGGCCAGATGGCGGTGTTGTACTGGCCCAGGATCGCCAGCCAGGTGGCGCTATCGAACGGCAGCATCCCGCCTCCCCGGTCGCTCGGATTCAGGGGCCAACCCTACAGGTCCTGCACGTAGGCGACCATGCGGCTGCGCATCTCGGCATCCGGAAGCGGGCCGTACAGCGCGCCCATGTTCTCCTCCATGTGCGCGACCACGGAGGTCGCGGGGATCGCGCAGGTCACGTCCGGGTGGGAGACGATGAACTTGAGCAGGAACTGCGGCCAGTTCGCGCATTCGATCTCGGCCGCCCAGTCCGGCAGCGGATGCCCCTGGAACTGGTTGATCAGCGCCTTGCGCCGGAACGGCCGGTTCGCGATCACCGCCACCCCGTGTTCGCGCGCCAGCGGCAGCAGGCGCTGCTCCGCCTCGCGGTCGAGGATGTTGTAGGTGAGCTGCACGAAATCCAGGTCCTCGCGCTGCAGGATGCGCTCCAGCTCGTCGTGGCGGCGCCCGTGCGAGGTGGTCACGCCGATATAGCGCAGCTCGCCCGCCGCGCGACGCTCGCGCAGCGTCTCCAGGTGGGCCTCCCAGTTCTGCAGGTTGTGCACCTGCTGCAGGTCGAGCGTGTCGACGCCCCACAGTTCCCGGGATTTCTTGTGCTGCTCGCGCCCGGTGGCGGTGCTGCGCGTCCAGACCTTGGTGGCCGCGAACAGCCCCTCCGGGTGCCCCAGCTCGCGCAGCCCGTGCCCGACCACCGCCTCGGCGCGGCCGTACATCGGCGAGGAGTCGATCATCCCGCCGCCGCGACGGATGAAGGTGTCGAGGATGCGCGTGCGCACCGCCAGCGCATCCGGGTCCTCCGGCACGTTGAAGGTGATCCAGGTCCCCATGCCGATCACCGGGATGCGTTCCCCGGACGACGGGATCGGCTTGCGCTGCGGTTCACGGCCTTCGGAAGCGCCCGCGACGACCGGCCAGCCTGCCCCGGCCGCCAGGGTGGCGCCGGCCATGCACCGCAGGAAGGATCGGCGCGAATGCCGTGTGGACGTTGGTTTCATGGCCCGGATCACCGCAGGGGATTCAATCCGTGGGCCATTCGCCCGCGCCACAAGTTCCCTACGCAGCTGCCCGCAGATGCCGAGTGAGCGCCGAGACCAGCGGCTTCATGAAGTAGCGGGCCTCGGGGACCACTGCGGGGGAAATACCGTGGGCGCGCAACTCGTCGGCCACCACCGGGCCGATCGCGGCGACGACGGTTCGCTCCAGCGCTGCCCGCAACATGTCGTGACGATCATCGGCCCGGGCGACCGCCAGCAGTCGCCGCACCTGGGCCTGGCTGGTGAAGGCGATCGCATCCACCTCCCCCGCGATCAGGGCCTCGATCAGCCCGGTCACGCGCCCGGTCTCGGCGGCGTCGGCATAGCGGTAGGGCCAGACGGGGAAGACCTCGGCGCCCGCCTGCTCCAGGAACTCGAGCAGGCGGCGGTTGGGTTCGGCGCCGTAGAGCTGCACCCCGATACGCTGCCCCACCAGATCCTGCCCAGAAAGGGTTTCGATGATGCCCTCGGTGGTCGGTGCCGCGGCGACCGCATCCGGGCGCACGCCGAAGGGCTTCATCACCCGCCCCGGCTTGGGGCCCCGCACCAGGGTCTGCGTCCGCGCCACGGCCGCCAGCCAGGCGTCCTCGCGTCCGGCGCACTGCGCAAAGCCGGTCAGGCGGGTGAAGCCCTCGCCGGTCAGAAAAATCAGGCGGTCGAACGGCGCCTCGATCGCCCGGTGCAGCCAGGTCTCGATCGCCGTGCGGTCGGGGCTGTCGTGGATCGCGATCAGTGGACAGCGCCAGACCTCCGCCCCGCGCCGCTCCAGCAGGCCGGCGAAGACCTCCAGCGCCCGGCTCTCCGGCAAGGCCACCCGGCGACCCGCGAGGGCGCCGGCCGCCGCCTCCGTCAGGACGGATGCGGACGTCACGCCGCGCTCGCCGCCGCGGCCCGCGACCCTGCCCCCGACATCGGCATCGGCTGCGGGAACACTGTGGTGGCCCCGGCATCCGGCTGAAACCAGGCCAGGCGCGCGTGGCAGGCCGCCACCTCGCCGATCACGATCAGGCTGGGCGAACCCACCTGCTCGCGCTCGGCACGCGCGGCCAGCGTATCCAGCGTGCCGCTGACCACGCGCTGGCGGGCGGTGGTGCCGTTCTCGATGATCGCCGCCGGGGTCTGCCCGGCGCGGCCGGCACCCTTCAGCCCCCGGCAGATCTCGCCCACCCCCTTGCGGCCCATGTAGAACACCAGGGTCTCGCGGGTACTGGTCAGCTGCGACCAGTCCACATCCAGCCGCCCTTCGCGGGTATGGCCGGTGATGAACCGCACCGACTGGGCATGGTCGCGGTGGGTCAGCGGTATGCCCGCATAGGCGGCACAGCCGCTGGCCGCGGTGATGCCGGGGACGACCTGGTAGGCCACGCCGTCGCGCGCCAGCACGTCCAGCTCCTCGCCGCCCCGGCCGAACACGAACGGGTCGCCGCCCTTCAGCCGTGCCACGCGCTTGCCCTCGCGCGCCAGTCGGGAGAGCAGCGCGCTGATCTCCTCCTGCGGCACACAGTGGCGATCGCGCTCCTTGCCGACATAGAAGCGCTCGGCCTCGCGCCGCGCCAGGTTCACCACCTCCGAGGAGACCAGGCGGTCATAAACCACCACATCCGCCTGCAGCAGCAGGCGCAACGCGCGGAAGGTCAGCAGGTCAGCCAGCGACCGCAGAGCCCATTCTCGGACTTGGACCTGGACCACGATGCGCTTCCTGCTCCGGTATCCGCGTGGTATGCGGCCGCTTAGGGCGCTGGGCCCGGACTTCCACGTCCCGGCCATAGCGCCACTCGCGCACGGTCATGCGCGTAATGCCGTAGCCCCGGGCCAGCTCGGGATCGATCACGCTGGGCGGCACTTCCCGCAGCGCTCGTCGGATCTGGGGTGCAGTGCACGCGTCCGAATGGATCGTACTCGCCATACTCTCGATCCTGCGTGGGCCCGCCCTACACCATACTCAGCCACTCCCGGCAACGAAACGGGAGTACCTTCTTGTGCAGTATAGAATCATCCTTTACCCAACAATTACCAGACATCTATCCTCCCAAGGATCAGAGCCTCCGGAACCGTCGGTCCGGTTCAGGTCAGAGCCTCAGGAAAAGGCGGTACGATTCAGGTAGTGTGTCCTTATGGCCGTAAAACGCGCCTGTGACCGCCCCAAACGGTTACAGAGGGCCCCAAGAGACCCTTGATGGCCCAACCGCCCCCCAAATAACGCACTGGGGGGCATTGAGGCGGATGCAGAGCCATTGATCAGTGTTTGCCTGATCTCAGAGAAGGGGCTGGGTTTAGCGCATGGAAAAGCCAGAGAACCAAAAAAAGATGGACAGCCTCACTGCCCATTACAAAAAAAACCTGCTGGGTTACAAAACACAGCTTCAGGAGGCGTGGGCAGAAACACAGAACATCCCAGAGTCGCTGCACCTCATCAGAAATATTGCCCACCGTCTCAGTGGCTCGGGCGCAGCTTTTGGTTTTGCCGAGCTATCACAAAGGGCGAGCGAGCTAGAATGGGCCTGCGAGCAAGCCATAAAAAGCGCTCCGCCTGAATATAACGCGACCATATTCGAACGACTGCAAGATCTTCTAAGCTGCATTGAACGCAGCACAGGCATGGATGAGGATGTCGACGAAACCGACGAGCCTGCCAGCATCAATTCACTCGCTCCCTCCGCGGAAAGCATCAACCTCCTGTTGGTAGATGATGACCCGGACTTCTCGGCACAAGTCAGCCAAGTTCTGAATGAGCGTGGCTATCAGGTGCATTGCCTGGAAGATATCACAGGCCTTGAGCAGGCCATTGCGCGGCATCAACCGCTAGCACTGATCGTGGACATGGATTTTTACGGCGACCAATTTGCCGGGTCAGCCCATGTATTTTCCTGGCGCCGAACTGACGGCACACCCTTGCCGGTCTTCTTTGTATCCGCGTTCGACTCCTTCGAACTGCGCCTCGCGGCAGCACGGGCTGGCGGCAACCATTTCCTAAGCAAGCCACTGGACATACCCAATCTGATATCCCTGCTCCATTCTGAGCTTGATCTGGCACCCAGTGAACCATACCGCATCATGCTGGTAGATGATGACGATGATCTACTCAATCTGTACGGTTCGCTCCTTTCCCAGGCGGGCTACAACGTCTCCACCGCCACCAGTGCGAAACAGGCGTTGTCGATGCTTGAATACAAGCAGCCAGAACTGATCATCATCGACGTCTACATGCCGGACTGCAGTGGTCTCGATCTCGGCAAAATTATTCGCCAGCACGAGGATCACGCAACCATTCCGCTGCTGTTTATGTCTGCCGCAGCCGACACCGATGTGCAATTGGCCTGTGCCCGGCTGGCGAACGATGAGTTCGTCTCCAAGCCCATTGAGCCCTGGAGGTTGCTAATGGTGGTCAAATCCAGAGTCTCGAGAGGCCGACTGCTTCGCGCCCAGGGAGGTGCTTTGACAGCCTCTGAGGCCGCAACTCATCACGATCCCCTGACTAGCTTACCTACTTTGTCAAGATTCCGGATTGCCGCCGAAAAAGCCCTGCAACATACCACTCAGGATCGCTTTTCTGCCGTCATGAAACTCGACGTCAGAGACTTTCACACCATCAACAACGTGCATGGGAATTTCTTTGGCGATCGGGTCCTGCAACAGCTGGCCTGGGAACTATCCCGGTGTCTGAATAGCACGGATGTGCTGAGCCGGGAAAATGGCGATGAATTTTTAGTTCTCAGCCACGGACACGACAGCCGGGACTCTGTCAGCCGTTTCGCCAAGCAGATGATCCAGACACTGGAAACCATCAAGGTAGACGCCGATCGAAGCATCATTGCAGTTTCCGTGGATATGGGCATTGCCATCGCCTCAACGAACATTAAAAGCGCTGCCCAGCTGCTTGATCATGCTGACACGGCCCTGTTTCGGGCCAAGAAATCCGCTGGCGCAAGTGTTTGTTTTTTTGATGAGTCCATGCTTGATGACGAAAAACGTCGATTCAATCGGGCGCAGTGTATCAGGCAGGCGTTGAGTGACGGACAATTCACTCCGGCCTATCAGCCCATACTGAGCATCGATGACACAACCGTTGTCGGTTTTGAAGCCCTTGCCCGCTGGCAGCATCCGGACGAGGGTGTACTTGGGCCGGGCGCATTCATCTCTCTTATGGAAGAACAGGACCTAATAAAGGAGCTGACCCACCAAATGCTCGCACAAGCTCTGGCACAACTGGCTTGCTGGCAGAGTCGTCAACCTGGGCTGTATATGTCAGTGAACCTGTCCGCCATAGACATCCAGCAGCCGACATTTCTAGCGCACCTTGAGGCGTTGCTCGCAGAGCATAAATTGCCTCCCGAGTCAGTGGTAATCGAAATCACCGAGTCACTGCTTCTGTCTGACTGGGAGCAAGCCAGCGTGGTCATTAAGGCACTTAGAAATCTCGGCGTTTGCCTGGCTCTGGATGATTTTGGCACCGGCTACAGTTCGCTCAGTTACCTACACCGCATACAGGCGGGAAAACTCAAGATCGATCGCAGTTTCCTGCAGCATTGGTCACACACCGGGGATTCGCGCCTCTTGCAGGCCATGGTTCAACTAGGCCACACAATGAACATGACAGTGATTGCCGAAGGCATCGAAGAGCGTGAGGAACTCGACCTTCTGCATCAGCTTCAATGCGACCAGTACCAGGGCTTCATCACTGCCAAGCCACTAGTTGCGAAGGAAATTGAGGGGCAACACTGGGTCTGATCGCGGCCTATTGCCTGGGGGACCTGGCGCCGGTCGAATACCGGCAGCTACACCAGCCCGAAACCTCCAGGTATGCGTGGACCTAATCCGGGGAAGTCGACAAGTTTCGCCGGGAGCGTGCAGGTCACGTCCGGGTGCGAAACGATAAGATAGAGCAGAATTTGCGGCCAGACTTCCTTACGCGGTACCCCGCAGATGCCGGGTGAGCGCCGAGACCAGCGGCTTCATGAAGTAGCGGCCCTCGGGGACCACCGCGGGGGAAATACCGTGGGTGCACAGCTCCTCGGCCACCACCGGGCCGATCGCGGCGACGACGGTTCGGCCGAGCGCTGACAGCAGCGCATCCTCGTGCCCCGCATCACGGGCGACGCGCAGCAGTCGCCGCACCTGGGCCTGGCTGGTGAAGGCGATCGCATCCACCTCCCCCGTGATCAGGGCTGCGATCAGCCCGGTCACGCGCCCGGTCTCGGCGGCGTCCGCATAGCGGTAGGGCCAGACGGGAAAAACATCGGCACCCGCCTGCTCCAGGAACCCGAGCAGGCGGCGGTTGGGTTCGGCGCCGTAGAGCTGCACCCCGATACGCTGCCCGGCCAGATGCTGCCCGGCCCGATCCTGTCCGGAAAGGGTCTCGATGATGCCCTCGGTCGTCGGCGCGGCCGCGACCGCATCCGGCCGCACGCCGAAGGGCTTCATCGCCCGCCCCGGCTTGGGGCCGCGCACCAGGGTCGGCGTCCGCGCCACGGCCGCCAGCCAGGTGTCCTCGCGTCCGGCGCACTGCGCAAAGCCGGTCAGGCGGGTGAAGCCCTCGCCGGTCAGAAAAATCAGGCGGTCGAACGGCGCCTCGATCGCCCGGTGCAGCCAGGCCTCGATCGCCGTGCGGTCGGGGCTGTCGTGGATCGCGATCAGCGGGCAGCGCCAGACCTCGGCCCCGCGCCGCTCCAGCAGGCCGGCGAAGACCTCCAGCGCCCGGCTCTCCGGCAGGGCCACGCGGCGACCCGCGAGGCCACTGGCCGTCGCCTCCGACAGGACGGATGCGTCCGTCACGCCGCGCTCGCCGCGGCGGCCCGCGACCCTGCCCTCGACATCGGCATCGGCTGCGGGAACACCGTCGTGGCCCCGGCATCCGGCTGAAACCAGGCCAGGCGCGCGTGGCAGGCCGCCACCTCGCCGATCACGATCAGGCTGGGCGAGCCCACCTGCTCGCGCTCGGCACGTGCGGCCAGCGTATCCAGCGTGCCGGTCACGACGCGCTGGCGGGCAGTGGTGCCGTTTTCGATGATCGCCGCCGGGGTCTGCCCGGCGCGGCCGGCACCCTTCAGCCCCCGGCAGATCTCGCCCACGCCCTTGCGGCCCATGTAGAACACCAGGGTCTCGCGGGTACTGGTCAGCTGTGACCAGTCCACATCCAGCCGCCCTTCGCGGGTATGACCGGTGATGAACCGCACCGACTGGGCATGGTCGCGGTGGGTCAGCGGTATGCCCGCATAGGCGGAGCAGCCACTGGCCGCGGTAATGCCGGGGACAACCTGGTAGGCCACGCCGTGGCGCGCCAGCACGTCCAGCTCCTCGCCGCCCCGGCCGAACACGAACGGGTCGCCGCCCTTCAGCCGTGCCACCCGCTTGCCCTCGCGCGCCAGGCGGGAGAGCAGCGCGCTGATCTCCTCCTGCGGCACGCAGTGGTGGTCGCGCTCCTTGCCGACATAGAAGCGCTCGGCCTCGCGCCGGGCCAGGTTCACCACCTCGGAGGACACCAGCCGGTCGTAGACGACCACATCCGCCTGCTGCAGCAGGCGCAGCGCGCGAAAGGTCAGCAGGTCGGGATCGCCCGGCCCGGCGCCGATCAGGTAGACCTCGCCGGGCGTGCTGGTTGCGGCGTCCGCCAGTTCCTGCTCCAGGCGCGCCTCGGCCGCGTCCATGCGCCCGGCCAGGGCGAGCTCGGTGGCCGGCCCGGCAAAAGCCCGCTCCCAGAAGGCGCGGCGGGCGTTCACATGGTCGAAACGGGCGCGCACCCGGTCGCGCAGCCGCCCGGCGAGATCGGCTAGCCGACCATAGCCGGTCGGGATCAGGCTCTCGATCTTCGCGCGCAGCAGGCGCACCAGCACCGGGGCGCGGCCACCCGAGCCGATCGCGATGGTCAGCGGCCCGCGCTCCACGATCGCCGGCAGGATGAAGCTGCACAGCTCGGGCTGGTCGGCGACGTTCACCGGGATCGAGCGCGCAACGCAATCCTCCGAGACCTGGCGGTTCACCGCCGCATCGTCGGTGGCAGCGATCACGATCGCCACACGATCTAGGCATTCGGTGTCATAGACCCCCGGATCGCGGCTGATCGACTCCGGTTGCTCGCGCAGCAGGCGCTCGGAGGCGTCGCTGTACTCGGGGGCCCGCAGGCGCACCCGCGCCCCGGCCTCCAGCAGCAGCGCCGCCTTGCGCGTGGCGACCGGTCCAGCCCCGACCACCAGGGCCTCGCGGCCGTGCAACTGCATATAGATCGGCAGGTGTTCCATGCTTATCCCTCCCGCGCCACGGGGTCCGTGGGCGTCTCGGCTTCTTCATTCAACAGGGTCTGGATCTCGGGTCGGCAGGAGCCGCAGTTGGTCCCCGCCTCAAGGGCCGAACCCACGGCCTCGCAGGTGGCCAGCCCCTGCTCGCGGATCGCGGTGCGGATACGCATCTCGTCCACGCCGAAGCAGGCGCAGACCATGCGCCCGCGCGCGGCCTGGCCGTTCGGTGGACGCCCGGTCAGGAGCGCCATGCGCTCGGTATCGCTGATCGTCTCGGCCGCGAACAGGCCGGCCAGCCACTCGCGCTCGGGCAAGCCCCGGTCGGGGCCCGCGAACAGCACGCAGGCGAGCCGCCCCTCGTGGATCCGCGCGGCGCGGTAGCGCCCCCCGGCGGGGTCGGCGAACTCCAGCCATTCCCCCGGCCCGTCCAGGCGTTCGCGCCACGCATCCATCGTGGGCGGTGTGCCCCGGCCGGCGAGCTCGGTGCGCAGGTGTCGGGGACCGCGGGCGGTGACTGCGTAGTCCGACTCGGGCGTGGTGATCGGCTCGCGGCTCAGCACGAAGCCGTGCCAGTCCAGCGCCGCCGGGCGCACGGCCACGGCCGTGTGCTTGAACGCCGGCTGGCCGGAGACCGGGTCGACATGCGCGGGCACCAGCGCATCGACCCGGGCGAGCCGCGCGATCGGCCGGCTCCAGTGCATGGGCACGAACACGCTGCCCGGGCGCTGCTCGCGGCTAGTCTGTACCCGCGCCAGCAGGCGTCCGTGACGACTGGTCACCTCGGCGAGGTCGCCGGGCTGGAGCCGGAACAGCCCGGCATCCACCGGATGGATCTCGACGAACGGCTCCGGCTGATGCGCACTCAGGCGCGGGGTGCTGGCGGTGCGGGTCATGCTGTGCCACTGGTCGCGGATGCGGCCGGTGTTCAGGCGCAGCGGATAATCGGCAGCGACCGGGTCGGTCGGGGCCTGCGGGGCCACGGCCGCGAGCCGCGCCCGACCATTGGCGGTAAAGAATCGGCCATCGGCATAAAGGTGTTCGGCACCGATCCGGCTCCCCGCCGGCAGCGGCCACTGCACCGGCTCCAGGGCGTCGTACTCCGCGTCGGAAAGCCCGGCCAGCGCGCCGATGTCGAAGTCGCGCGTGCCGTGGTTCTCGAAGGCGGACAGCGCCGCATGTTCGCGGAAGATCTCGCTCGGGCGGGTATAGGGAAAGGCCGCGGCGAACCCCAGCCGCTGCGCGACCCGGGCCGGCGCCCACCAGTCGTGACGGGCCTCGCCCGGGGGCGCCCGGAACGGGCGCTGGCGCGAGATGCGGCGCTCGGAGTTGGTCACCGTGCCGTCCTTCTCGCCCCAGGTGGTCGCCGGCAGCAGTACGTCGGCCACCCGCGTGGTCTCGGTCTCGCGCACGCAGTCGGAGACCACGACCAGCGGGCATGCGGCCAGGGCCTGCTCGAAGCGCGCGGCTTCGGGCAGACTGAACAGCGGATTGGTGCCGATGATCCAGACCGCCTTCACCTGCCCCGACTCGACCGCGCGGAACAGGTCCAGCGCCTTCAGGCCCGGCTGGCGAGCAAGGTTGGGTGCGCCCCAGAAACGCCCGACCCGGTCCAGGTCCGCCTCGTCGAAGCCCATGTGCGCGGCCAGCTGGCTGGCCAGTCCGCCGACCTCGCGCCCGCCCATCGCGTTCGGCTGGCCCGTCAGTGAGAACGGTCCCATGCCCGGGCGCCCGATGCGGCCGGTGGCCAGGTGTACGTTGAGGATCGTCCCGGCCTTGTCCACGCCGCTGTCGGACTGGTTGATGCCCTGGCAAAAGGCGGTCACGGTGCGTTCGGTGCGGGCAAACCACTGGAAGAACGTCGCCACCAACTCCGGCTCCAGTTCGCAGGCCTCGGCGGTCGCGGCGATCGACGGGCTGGAGGACCGCGCGGCCGCCAGGGCGTCGGCAAAGCCGTCGACATGCCGCTCCAGGAAGCCGGGGTCCAGCGCATCCTCCCGGCGCAGATGGTCCAGCAGGCCGTTGAACAGCCAGGCATCCGTGCCCGGCGCCAGCGGCAGGTGCAGGTCAGCCGCCTGGGCAGTGGCCGTGCGCCGCGGGTCGATCACCACCAGCTTCATCTCCGGGCGCGCCGCGCGGGCGGCCTGCAGGCGCTGGAACAGGACCGGGTGGGCCCAGGCCATGTTGGAGCCCGTGACCACGACCAGATCGGCCTGCTCGAGGTCGGTATAGCTTCCCGGCACGCCATCCACCCCGAAGGCGCGGGTGTGGGCGGCCACGGCCGTGGACATGCAGAGCCGGGAGTTGGTGTCGATATTGGCCGAGCCGATGAAGCCCTTCATCAGCTTGTTGGCCACATAGTAGTCCTCGGTCAGGATCTGCCCGGAGACGTACAGGGCGACCGCATCCGGCCCGTGCGCCGCGATGGTCTCGCGAAAGCCGTCCGCCACATGATCGAGCGCGGTCTCCCAGTCGACACGCCGCCCGCCGATCTCCGGGTGCAGCAGCCGGCCCTCGTCGCCGAGGGTCTCGGCCAGCGCCGCGCCCTTGGAGCACAGGCGCCCGGCATTCGCCGGATGGGCGGGGTCGCCGCGCACCGCGACCGGAAACTCGCCTTCCGGCGTCGCGGTCACCTCCACGCCGCAGCCCACCCCGCAATAGGGGCAGGTGGTGCGGGTCACCGGCTCGGCCGTGGCCATCTCAGCCCGCCTCGCGGCAGGCGACCGGCACCGCCGCGGGATCGTCCGCGGAATTGGCCGTGGCGCCGGAGAGGTCCAGCCACACCTGACCGTCGGTCACCCGGATCGGGAAGGCATGGGTGCAGCCGCTATCCGCCCCGGTGGCCTCGCCGGACTGAAGGTCGATCACCCAGTTGTGCAGCGGGCAGGTCACGCGCTCGCCATGGACGATGCCCTGCGACAGCGGCCCGCCCTTGTGCGGGCACTGGTCGCGCAGGGCAAAGACGCGGTCATCGGCGGTACGGAACACGGCGATGTCGCCGTTCGGGCCCGCCACCACCCGCGCGCCCAGCGACGGGATGTCCTCGAGCGGACAGATCGCGAGCCAGCTCATGCCGACACCCCCTGGCGCGGGGCCGCGTCCACCGGCGTGATCGGGATGAACTCGTGCGCCGCATGCCCGGCGGCCCGCTCGGCCCAGGGGTCCACCTGCGCCACCTCCTGTGACTCCAGGAAGCGCGCGTACAGCGCGGCGCGGTTCTCGGCGTCGTCCACCAGGCGTTCCTTCACCCGGGTCAGCCCGACGCGCTCGATCCACGGGGCGGTGCGCTCCAGGTAGCGCGCGTCTTCGCGATAGAACTGCATGAAGGCCCCTGCGTATTCGAGCACCTCGGTCTCGGTCTCCACCTTGCAGAGGAAGTCGGTGGCACGGACCTTCACCCCGCCGTTGCCGCCCACGTGCAGCTCGTAGCCCGAGTCCACGCAGACCACGCCCAGGTCCTTGATCGTGGCCTCGGCGCAGTTACGCGGACAGCCGGAGACCGCCATCTTGAACTTGTGCGGCGTCCAGGAGCCCCAGGTCATCCGCTCCAGCTGGATGCCGAGCCCGGTCGAGTCCTGGGTCCCGAAGCGGCACCACTCGGAGCCGACACAGGTCTTCACCGTGCGCAGGGCCTTGCCGTAGGCATGGCCGGAGACAAACCCGGCGTCGCCGAGATCGCGCCACATCGCCGGCAGGTCGGTCTTTTGGACCCCCAGCAGGTCGATGCGCTGGCCACCGGTGAACTTGACCGTGGGCACCTGGTAGCGCTCGGCCACCTCGGCGATCGCGCGCAGCTCGGCCGGGGTGGTCACCCCGCCCCAGATGCGCGGCACGACGGAATAGGTACCGTCCTTCTGGATGTTGCCGTGGGCGCGCTCGTTGATGAAGCGCGACTGGGCGTCGTCCTGGTAGTCCTTCGGCCAGGCCGCCAGCAGGTAGTAGTTGAGTGCCGGACGGCAGACATGGCAGCCGTTCGGGGTCTTCCAGTCGAGGGCCTCGAACACCGCGTCCATGGTCTTGAGCCCGTCGCGGGCAATGGCCGCGCGCACCTCGTCGTGGCTGTGGTCGGTGCAGGCACAGACCGGCTTTTTCGCCGGGGCGTCGGAGTAGTCGCCGCCCAGCGTGGTCGCGAGCACGGACTCCACCAGCCCGGTGCAGGAGCCACAGGAGTTCGACGCCTTGGTGTGGGCGCGCACGTCCTCCAGCGTGAACAGCTTGTGCTCGCTGATCGCCTGGACGATCTCGCCCTTGCACACGCCGTTGCAGCCGCAGATCTCGGCCTCGTCGGGGATGGCCGCGACCCGCGAGGCCTCGTCGCCGTGGCCGGAGTCGCCGATATGCGCCTGGCCGAACAGCAGGTTCTCGCGGATGTCCGCCACTGGCGTTCCGTCCCGCATCAGCTGGAAGTACCAGGAGCCGTCCAGGGTATCGCCGTACAGCACGGCCGCCTGGATGCGGTTGTCCTTCAGCACCAGGCGTTTGTAGACGCCGCGCGCGGCGTCCTTGAACACCAGGTCCTCGGTGGTCTCGTCGCCGGTGAAGTCGCCGGCGGAGAACAAGTCGATCCCGGTCACCTTCAGCTTGGTGGAGGTCATCGAGCCCTCGTAACGGCCGATGCCGTACTCGGCCAGGTGGTTGGCGCAGACCTTCGCCTGCTCCCACAGGGGCGCGACCAGGCCATAGGTGGCGCCGCGGTGCTGCACACACTCGCCCACCGCGTAGATCGACGGGTCATAGGTCTGCATCGTGTCATTCACCACCACGCCGCGCTCGCAGTGCAGCCCGGCGGACGCGGCCAGCGCGGTGTTCGGGCGGATGCCGACGGCCATCACCACCAGATCCGCCGCGACCTCGCTGCCGTCGGTGAAGCGCACGCCGGTGACACGGTCCTCGCCCAGGATCGCCTCGGTCTGGTGCGCCATGCGAAAACGCATGCCGCGCTCCTCCAGCGAGCCGCGCAGCATCCCGGCGGCCTCGGCATCCAGCTGGCGCTCCATCAGGTGATCCATCAGGTGCACCACGGTGACCTCCATGCCCTGGCGCATCAGGCCGTTGGCGGCCTCCAGGCCCAGCAGGCCGCCGCCGATCACCACCGCATGCTGGTGTGCGCGGCTGGCCCCGAGCATCGCGTCCACGTCGTGGATGTCGCGGAAAGCGACCACGCCCTCCAGTTCGTGCCCCGGCACCGGGATCATCACCGGATCGGAACCGGTCGCCAGCAGCAGGCGGTCATAGGGCGCCTCGGTGCCGTCCTCGGCGATCACCCGCCGGTTCACGCGGTCGATCCGTTCGATGCGCTTGCCCTTGTGCAGGGTGATGCCGCGTTCGGCATACCAGGCATCATCGTTCAGCATGATCTCGTCGACGGTCTTCTCCGAGGCCAGCACCGGCGAGAGCATGATGCGGTTGTAGTTGCCCCAGGGCTCGGCGCCGAACACGGTGATGTCGTACATGTCCGGCTTGAGCTTCAGCAGCTCCTCGACCGTGCGCATGCCGGCCATGCCGTTGCCGATCAGGACCAGCCGCGGCTTCTCGTTCGCGGTATCCATCACGCGGCCTCCGACTCGGGGTTCTTGTGGCGCTCGTGGAGAAAGCGCAGCACCTCGGCCCGGTAGTGGTTGTATTGCGCGTTGTCGGCCATCGCCAGGCGCTCGCGCGGCTTCGGCAGGTCGATCTCCAGGATCTCGCCGATGGTCGCGGCCGGGCCGTTGGTCATCATCACGATGCGATCGGACAGCAGCACCGCCTCGTCCACGTCGTGGGTGACCATCAGCACGGTGTTGCCCAGCTCCGACTGGATGCGCATCACCTCGTCCTGCAGGTGCGCCCGGGTCAGCGCATCCAGCGCGCCGAAGGGTTCATCCATCAGCAGGACCTTGGGCTCCATCGCCAGCGCCCGGGCGATGCCTACGCGCTGCTTCATGCCGCCGGAGATCTCGTCCGGGCGCTTGTCCAGCGCGTGGCTCATGCCGACCATGTCCAGAGTCTGCAGCACCCATTCGCGGCGCTCGGCGGCGGACTTGGTGCCCTTGAAGGTCTTGTCCACCGCCAGCGCCACGTTGTCGCGCACGGTCAGCCAGGGCAGCAGGGAGTGGTTCTGGAACACGACGCTGCGGTCCGGGCCCGGCTTGCTGACCTCCTTGCCGTCCAGGATCACCGCGCCGGTGCTGGTCTCCAGCAGCCCGGCGACGATGTTGAGCACCGTCGACTTGCCGCAGCCGGAGTGGCCGATGATGGAGATGAACTCGCCGCGGTCCACGTGCAGGTCGACGTCGCGCAGTACCTCGCTGGCCGTCGGGCCCTCGCCAAAGGTCTTGTGGATATGTTCGATGGAGAGATAGCTGGTCATGATGATTCTCCTGTGAGGGGCCGGATCAGCCGGCCTGCGTGCCGCGGGTGACCCATTTGCCGACGATCGCGACCAGACGGTCGAGGAAGAACCCGACCAGGCCGACGTAGACCAGGGCCAGCACGATGTCGCTGAGCATGGAGGCGTTCCAGGCATCCCAGATGAAGAAGCCGATGCCGACCCCGCCGATCAGCATCTCGGCGGCGACGATCGCCAGCCAGGCGAGGCCGATGCCGATGCGCAGACCGGAGAAGACATACGGCGCGGCGGCCGGGAGCATGATCTTGGTGAAGTACTCGAAGCCGTTCAGGCGCAGCACGCGGGCCACGTTCACGTAGTCCTGCGAGATGTTCCGGATGCCGACCGAGGTGTTGATGATGATCGGCCAGATCGCGGTGATAAAGATCACGAAGATGGCCGACGGGTTGCTGGCCTGGAACGCGGCCAGGGAGATCGGCAGCCAGGCCAGCGGCGGCACGGTGCGCAGCACCTGGAACAGCGGATCCAGCCCGCGCATCGCCCAGGTGGACTGGCCGACCAGCACCCCGAGACCGATCCCGGCGACTACCGCCAGGGCGTAGCCGTAGGCCACACGTTCCAGACTGGCGAGCAGCTGCCAGGCCATGCCCACGTCGTTGCCGCCGTAGTCATAGAACGGATCGATGATCAGTTCCCAGGTGTCGGTGATCACCTGACTCGGGCCGGGCAGTACGGCTCCCTGGGAGGACGTCATCATTTCCCACAGAAACAAAAAAATCGCGGTCACTATCACCGGGGGCAGGACCACGGTGGCGGCGTGGCGCATACGCCGGCCCCAGAGCCCGGGGTCGGGCGGCGGGGCACCGCCGGACCGGTCCGACGGCGGGGCGGGGCGGGCCACTGGGTCTGTGGGGGTCGCCGCTGCCGCCGGGCGTTCGCGCCCGGCGCCGAAGGTCATATTGCGATCGAGAATGGCACTCATCATCGAATCCTCTTGAATCGTCTGTGCAGGGGGCGTCGGGCCTTCGCGTCAGGACGCGAGCGCCTTGATCTCCAGGCTGTCGAGGTAGGCCTGCGGGTCTTCCGGGTCGAAGATCTTGCCGTCGAAGAATTCCTCCTTGCCGCGCGAGGTGGAGTCGGGGATGTCGGCCGAATCGATGCCAAGCGTGTCGGCCGCCTCGCGCCAGATGTCCTCGCGGTTGACCTCGTCCACCAGGGCCTGCATGTCGAGGTCCGGCGGCAGGTAGCCCCAGCGGATGTCCTCGGTGAGGAACCACAGGTCGTGGCTCTTGAAGGGATAGGAGGCCTGATCGTTCCAGTAGCGCATGCGATCGGGGTGGTCCTCGACCACGCGGCCGGTGCCGTAGTCAAAGTGCCCCTGCATGCGGTCGATGATGTCGCCGTACGGGGCATGGATGTAGCGCCGGCGCGAGCAGATCTCGGCGACCTCCTCGATGTTCGCCGGGTCCTCGCAGTACATCTGCGCCTCCATCACCGCCATGACCAGGGCGCGGGCCGCGTTCGGGTTCGCCTCCACCCAGTCCGCGCGCATGCCCAGCGCCTTCTCCGGATGGTTGTGCCAAAGCTCGCCGGTGGTGTTCGCGGTGTAGCCGATGCCCTGGTTGATCAGCTGCATGTTCCAGGGCTCGCAGACACAGAAAGTGTCCATCGAGCCGACCCGCATGTTGGCGACCATCTGCGCCGGCGGCACGACGATGGTGGAGATGTCGCGGTTCGGGTCGATCCCGCCGGACGCCATCCAGTAGCGAATCCACAGGTCATGGGTGCCGCCGGGGAAGGTCATCGCCGCGCGGACCTCGTCGCCGCCGGCGCGCTTCTCCGCCAGCGCCTCCTTGAACTCCCCGGTATCCAGGCCGACCTTCAGATCGGAGTACTCATCGCCCACCGAGATGCACTGCCCGGCCAGGTTCAGCCGCGCGAGGATGCTCATCGGCGTACCGCGACGATGGATCAGGTAGGGCATCGGGGTCAGAATGTGCGAGCCGTCGATGCCGCCGCGGCGCGAGCCCAGTTCCAGGTTGTCGCGCACCGTGCCCCAGGAGGACTGCTTCAACACCTGCACGTCGGGCATGCCATGGGCGGCGAAGAAGCCCTTCTCCAGCGCGACGAACAAGGGCGCGGCATCGGTCAGGGCAATAAAGCCCAGCTTGGCCTCGGTGGTCTCCGGCTTGCCGTTGCCGGCTCGGACGTAGCCCCAGGGCGCGGCGCCGGCCATGCCCAGCGTGGTCGCCCCGATACCGGCGGCAAGACCCCCCAGAAAGCGGCGGCGTGAGATTCCGTTACTGCGATCGTTCGATTTCATTGTCTTGTTGCTCCCCATGGCCAAAAACGAAAAAAGGCGTCGCATCAGCCCGACCGCTTTCGCAGCCGAGTGATGGACGCCTTTGTCCAGTCCCACGGGAGTCCCGGGCATCGGGACCCCCTGTTGTCAGGCGGCGAACCGCCATTGGCTCGCCTTGCCGATACTCCTGCAGGAGGTGTGCCAATTAGCCGTTTCTAATCGCCCCCGACAGAAACAATCGCGCCATGGCGCGGAAAAATCGGATGGTTTCGAACATCGGGCCGAACGCTTGCGGGAAGCCCGAAGTCCAGAAGCCGACCCCGGAGGCACCAGCGTGGGGCGCGCCAGCGGTGCAGATGACCTGAAATAGTGCGTCAGTGAGATAATCCCCGTAGGAGCCGCCTTGGCGGCGAAGCCCCTGCCAGAGGTGGACACTGTGGACACTGGCAGGGGCTTCGCGGGCAAGCCCGCTCCCACAGAGGCGCCGCCCAGCGGCATCTCTTTCCCGGGGAATGGGCTACAGGCCGCCCTTGCCCAGCAGGTCGGACATTGCGACGGTCGCCTCGGCGACCTCGGCCAGTCGCCGGTTCTGGTTCATCGCCGTCTGGCGCAGAAGCTTGTAGGCCTGGTCCTCGCTGAGGCCGCGGTGTTGGATCAGAAGCGCCTTGGCACGTTCGATGGTCTTGCGCTCGGCCAGGGCCTGGCGCGCCGCCTGCAGTTCATCCTCCACGGATTGCAGGCGGCTAGCCTGGCGTTGCACCAGGTCCATCACCGAATGGCCGACGATCGGTACGTCGAGCACGCCGTCATCCCCGTCGCCCTGGGGCTCCAGCCCTTCCGGGGCGCCGAAGAACACGGCATAGGGCACGCTGTCACGCAGTTCCGATTCGGCGAGCTGCGCGATGCGGTCGCGCACCGCACCCAGATCGGCCCGGTCCGCCTCGATCCGGGCGGCACAACACTCGTTCAGATGCATCTCCAGCAGGTCCTCGATCTCCTTCATGGTGTCGATGCGTGCGGTGGTACAGGCAAACCAGGCCTCGGCCCGGGCTGGATCCGGCGTTCCATCGGCCTGGGTGCAGGCCTGGCGGCGCAGGCGTTCGACCTCGGGCGCGAAGCCCGCACCCTGCAGCTCGCGCCAGGCGGCACAGGCCGGCTCCGGCGCGAACTCGGAGAAGATGCGAAACGAACGCTCCTGGGCATCAATACGATGCAACAGGGCCTGGCGAAGCTCTCCGGCGAATCCCCCTTGACCAAACCCGGCGGCACCGATCGCACGTTCCTGGCCCGCCAACTCCTTGCCCTGCATGAAATTCAAAAGCGCAACCAGGGCCCGCGAGACCTCCGGATCGGTGGCCGAATCCGCTGCCTCGAAGACCACCGCGAGCAAGGTACGGATCAGTTCGCTGAAGCTGCGCATAGCCTCCATCGGGGTCAGGGTCCCCTCGAATACCTCCTCGCGCAGACTTGGCAGCCCCGAAAGGCCGTGCAGGGCCAACGCCATACGCCCCAGAAGACGGCTGCGAGCATGGGCGCAGGCACCCGGCTTGAGCCAGCCACCCAGTTGGCCATTAAAGCCCGCCGCCGCCACGTCAGAATCTTCCCGGTACTGCGCGAGCTCGTCCGCGTAATGTTGCCCGCCCGAGCCGATCCACAGACTTGAGGCGCCCCGTTCACGCTGCAGCTGGTGCACCAGGGCGCGGATCAGTCCAACCAACTGCACGGCTTCCAGCAGGCGCTCCAGGCTCACAACCTCGCACTTGCGCGAAGCCACCAGGAAATCGCCGATGGTCTCGTCCAGGGGGGTATTCGAAGTCATGCGCGTGTTCCGTGACAGGTTCACAGGAACCAGCAAGCATGCAATGTGCCAGGTCGAATGACTGGCACCGGGTGGGTACAGCAAACGGGCGGGGCGTCACACCCCGCCCGGGTCGGAATTCGACCGGGTCAGAAGCTCATGGAGCGATCAAACTCGGCGACGGCCTGGACGTAGTGGCCCATGCCGGCCATCTCGGCGTTCGGCAGGAAGTTGTGCTCGCCGACGTCGCGACCCTTGGCGCAGGCCTCGCAGGCCCAGAACGGGACGCCTTCACTCACCAGCGAATCCACGATGTCCTTCATCGCCGGCATGTTGTGGCCGACGATCTTGTCGTACACGTTGCGGTTGGCGATGTTCACGGCCTCGCCCTGCAGCCAGACGGTCACGTCGTGGCCCTGCTGCTTGGCGACGTTCGCGGCGATCATGCCGAGGGTCGCGCGGGTGGGATCGTCGGTACCGGCGGTGACAGCAACAATAAAGCGCATGGGACTCTCCTTGGTCACGTCTCAAAGTCACAGGAACCGTAGCGACCTGCAACCGTGTCGTCGAGTTCCCACTAGCGCAGTGCGTCACTCTATCGGGTCTGCGCGCCGCTCCAGTCAGGGCGCGTCTTTCGGCTCGATACTCATGCGGTAGAGCTTGAAAGCCATCAACAACCAAGGAACGGCGTGCATGATCAAGTCGAAGATGTCCAGCGGGCGTGTCAGCTCGCCCTGGAAGAGCCAGCGAATCTTCTCGACGATGTGTGGTTCGGGAACATAGGGTGACAACCCAAGGGTCGCCACGAACACAGCGAACAGCCACAACGGCGTCCGATCGACCCAGGCTACGAAGGCTTTCATGGCGCGCATCCTACCTGAAGCGCCTCTCGACTTGCGACTACCCCCGCGCCGACCTAGAATTCGCCCTGCTTCAGGGGAGTAGCGACCCGGGTGTTCAGGGAGTACCTGACCTCACCGGGGTCTGCATCAACAGATTTGGTCGGCCGCCTGGTCGACCGTGGTGCAGACAGCCCCGCCGCCGATGCGGCACCGGGCCCCGCGAGACCCGTGGCGTTGCGTCAACATCCTTGGCCGGGTGGGGACGCGATGTCACGTGTCTTGCAAACCCACCCGGCCCGGAAGAACGCCATGGAAGCCCTGCTCGTCTCCACCGTGATCGTCGCCATCGCCGAGATGGGCGACAAGACTCAACTCCTGGCCCTGCTCCTGATCTGCCGCTACCAGCAGACCTGGCCCATTATCTGGGGCATCGTGGTAGCGACCCTAGCCAATCACTTCCTCGCGGCATTGGCCGGGATCTGGATTGGCACCAGCGTTCCGGACGACTGGCTGCGCTGGGGGCTGGGTATCGGTTTCATCATCATGGCCGCATGGGTGCTGATCCCGGATGGCGAAGACGAACTACCCGCCGCCTCGAAGCACGGCGTGTTCTGGACCACCACTGTGCTGTTCTTCCTGGTGGAGATGGGTGACAAGACCCAGGTGGCGACCGCCGCCCTGGCCGCGACCTTCGACAGCCTGGTCCTCGTCGTGATCGGTTCGACCATCGGCATGGTCCTCGCGAATGCCCCGGTCGTCTGGCTGGGCCAGCGCTTCGCCTGCCACCTGCCGCTGCGACTGCTACGCGCGCTCGCCGCCCTGCTGTTCTTCGCCCTGGGTCTCGGGATCCTGCTCACCTGGGTCTGAGGGCGACACTGAAGTCAGCGGAGCCTCGGCGTGCAGCGTCTTCTGACCCAGCCAGATACGCCGCACCAGGCGCGGCAGCAACAGCAGCAGGGCCAGCACCGCCAACACGGCCAACCCCAGCTGCACGCCGCTATCGGCGCCGGCGGCCATCTCGCGCGTGGCATGCCCCAGCCAGGCATAGGCGAACAGGCTGGGCATCAGTGCCAGCACGGTGGTCAGCGCAAACACCGGCAGCGGCAGACGCACCAGGCCCAGGGCGTAGTTGGTGGGCGCGAACGGAAACACCGGCACCAGCCGGGTCAAGGCCACTACCCGCCAGCCTTCGGCCTCTACATCCGCGCGCAGGCGGTGGCTGCGCGCGCCCATGCGCGGGACCAGCCACGGCTGCAGCCAGGTGCGGGCCAGCATGAAGGCGATGATCGCCGCCAGGGTGGCCGCCAGCAGGCTCAAAGCGCCGCCGGTGAAAGGCCCGAACAAGGCCCCGCCCAACAGAATCCAGAAGGTACTGGGCAGTGGAAACAGCGCTAGCACCATAAACGCCAGCACAAACACCAGATAGGCAGCTGCACCCCAACCGCGCAGCCAGGCCTCCACCTCGCCCAGCGGGAACCCGAGGCTGGGCCACTCCGTGGTCAGCAGAATCCAGCCCACCGAGATCACGGAAAGGACCGCGGCGACCGCCAGCCAGCGCTTGTGATGGCGCATCCTCATGAGGCTCCACCCGACGCGGCGCTCCCGGGCGGGGCATCGTCCCCGCGCAGGCGGTCCAGGCGTTCCGCCAGTGCGCGTTCAGTACCCTCGTGGCGCGGGGTATAGAAACGTTCCGACTCCAGCCCCTCCGGCAGATACACCTGCCCGCGCGCAAAGCCGTCGGGTTCGTCGTGATCGTAGCGGTAGCCGGCGCCAAAGCCCTCCTCGCGCATTAGTTCAGTCGGGGCGTTACGCAGGTGCAGCGGGACGTCCGCGCTACCGCTGTCGCGGATCGCCGCGCGCGCGCCGTTCAAGGCGGAATAGGCGCTATTGCTCTTGGGTGCGGCGGCCAGTTCGATCACCGCCTGCACCAGGGCCAGATCGCCCTCCGGCCGGCCCAGGCGCTCCATGGTCTGCCAGGCCGCCAGCACCCGCGCCCCCAGGCCCACGGCGGCCAGTCCGATGTCCTCGTAGGCCATACGCAGCAGGCGCCGGCCCAGGTAATCCGGGTCGCAGCCGGCATCCAGCATACGGGTCAGCCAGTACACGGCTGCGTTCGGATCGGAGCCGCGCACCGATTTGTGCAGGGCCGAGATCTGATCGTAGAAGGCGTCGCCCTGGCGATCGAAGGCCAGAGACTGCGCCCCCATCACCGCGCGCAGGGCGTCGCCCGTAATGGCGCCTTCACGCGCCAAGTCGGAGGCGGTCTCCAGCCAGTTCAGGGCGCGCCGGGCATCACCGTCGGCGGCCCGTGCCAAACGCTGACGTTCTTCCGGGTCCAGGGTCAGGCCGCGCCCACCCAGGCCGCGCTCCGGGTCATTCATCGCGCGTTCGATCAAGGCCTCGATGGCCTCAGGACCAACCCCGCCCATGCGATAGACCCGTGCCCGCGACAGCAACGCACTATTCAGAGCGAACGAGGGGTTCTCGGTGGTCGCGCCAACAAAGGTCAGCGTCCCGTCCTCGATATGCGGCAGCAGGGCATCCTGCTGGCCCTTGTTGAAGCGATGGATCTCGTCAATGAACAACAGCGTCCCGACACCATTGCGCCGCCGCGCCTTGGCGGCCTCCACCACGGCGCGCACATCCTTGACCCCGGCGAGCACCGCGGACAGCGTAACCAGCCGCTGCGCCCCGGCGGCCGCGACCAACCGCGCCAGCGTGGTCTTGCCGCACCCAGGCGGACCCCAGAGGATCATCGACGGCGTCTGGCCCTGCTCGATCGCCTGACGCAGCGCAGCGTCGGGGCCGACCAGGTGGTCCTGGCCGAGCATCTCGTCCAGCCGCGCCGGACGCATGCGCTCGGCCAGCGGCGCGGACGGGTCGGGGCCCGCGGGGGACGGCTCCGGTTCGGGTTCGGGCGATGCCATGTCCGGATCCGGGCCGAACAGATCGCCATCGAGGGAATCGCTCATAACGGAGATTGTAACCCTTCGGGCGAAAACCCTTTTTTCACCACGAAGCGCACGAAGGCACGAAGAAGGTCAAGGCCGGATTGCACCACGGAGGGCACAGAGAACACGGAGAAGAGCTGGTGTTGGCGTTGGGAACTCCACAACAAAAAGGATGTACGAATGCTCCGGCCGGAATGACAGCGTGCAGGGCGTCCGTCCAGACACACCAAGACGGATGGTCCGGCGTTGTGGGGAGTTCGGGGTTACACCAACGTCGTTACGTGGCCCGGGCCGTCGGGATTCAGACCAAAGCGCCACACTTCCAGCGCCCTCCTTGCAGTCTCCCCACCTTCCTGTAAACGCCCTTGACCTTCTTCGTGCCTTGGTGAGCTTCGTGGAGAATAACCAGGGCGCGGGCTTGGTTACGGACGGTAGATGTCGGTGCCGGACGGCGGTTCGAAGGTGAAGATCGCGGGGTCGAGATCGGCGTTGCGTTCGGTTGCATGGAAACGGATCTCGGTCGTCTGCCCGAAGATGTCGCGGAAGGCCATGCGGGTCAGGTCCCCATCGGGGGTCAGATCGAGGTCGAGGCTGGTGAAGTCCGCCTGCTCGTTCCGCGGGATCAGCACCAACCGCAAGGCCGCGCCATCCGGCACCGGACGAAGCGACATACGGAAGTGCTCGTCGAGGCGTTCCGGCTGGGTGATCGCGGCGATCGGGGTCGCGTCAAACGCATCGCCCAGCGGGCGCACCGTAGCCTGCGACAGGTCCGGGTCGTACATCCACAGGTCCTGACCGTCGGAGACGATGGTCTGCGGGAAGGGTTCGGTCACCTGCCAATGCAGGCGATTGGGCATGCCGAGCTGCATCTGCCCGTCGGACTCTTGCAACACGTAGCCGGTCTCATCGCGCACCGTTTGCGTGAATTCGGCCGAGAAGGTCTCCAGCCCATCAACAAAGCGGTCCAGCGCGGCGCGCGCATCCGCCGCCGGCTCGGCCGCCGATGCGGCGCCGACGATCAGGGAGGCCATGGCCACCAGGGCCAGCAACAGGCGCGAAGAAGAACGAGACTTCATGCGAACTCCGGTTAAAGCGTTTCAATCATGCTGCGCCCGGTCGCTTAACCCGGCGTGAATAGCGTTGGAGGTAATGACGAACGGTGTCACACGACCCGAGACATGGACCTCGCTTGGGGCCCTTGGTTCGAGTCGGAGGCCTCAGTCTTTCGACCCCGGCACCAGCACCTCGCGGTTGCCATTGGACTGCACCGGGCTGACCAGACCGGCGGCCTCCATGTCCTCGACCATGCGCGCGGCGCGGTTGTAGCCGATCTTCAGCCGGCGCTGGACGAACGAGATCGAGGCCTTGCGCGACTCGATCACGATCTGCACCGCCTGGTCGTACAAGGGGTCGCTCTCGCTTTCGCCCTGGCCCGGGGACTCCAGCCCGGGAATACTCGCCGCGCCGGCCTCCGGCTCGTCGAGGATGGCCTCGTTGTAGTCCGGCTCGCCGGTGGACTTCAGGTACTCGACCACCTGATGCACCTCGTTGTCGCCGACGAAGGCCCCGTGGACGCGTTCGGGCATCGCCTTGCCCGGTGGCAGGTAGAGCATGTCGCCATGCCCCAGCAGATGCTCCGCCCCCATCTGATCCAGGATGGTGCGTGAATCCACCCGCGAGGAGACCTGGAACGCAATACGTGTAGGGATGTTGGCCTTGATCAAGCCGGTGATCACATCCACCGAAGGCCGCTGGGTCGCCAGGATCAGATGGATGCCGGCGGCGCGAGCCTTCTGCGCCAGCCGTGCGATCAGCTCCTCTACCTTCTTGCCGACCACCATGATCATGTCGGCAAACTCGTCGACCACGATCACGATGAACGGCAGCGTCTCCAGCTCCGGCGCCTCGGTCTCGGTGATCGCCTCTTCCGGCTTGAACAGCGGGTCCTTCAGCGGCTCTCCGGCCGCCTCGGCATCCCGCACCTTCTTGTTGAAGCCACCGATGTTGCGCACGCCCATCGCCGACATCAGCTTGTAACGCCGTTCCATCTCCGCCACTGCCCAGCGCAGGGCGTTGGAGGCATCCTTCATGTCAGTGACGACCTCGCACAGCAGGTGCGGGATGCCCTCGTAGACCGAAAGCTCCAGCATCTTCGGGTCGATCAGGATCAGCCGAACCTCGTCCGGGGTCGCCTTGTACAGCAGCGACAGCAGCATGGCATTCACGCCCACCGACTTCCCGGACCCGGTAGTCCCGGCCACCAGCAGGTGCGGCATCTTTGCCAGATCCGCCATCACCGGGGCACCCCCGATATCCTTGCCCAGCGCCATCGTCAGCGGTGACTTGTTCGAGTCGAACAGATCCGAGCGCAGGATCTCGGACAGGGCCACGATCTCGCGATTCTCGTTCGGGATCTCCAGACCCACGGTCGACTTGCCCGGGATCACCTCGACGATGCGCACCGCCATCACCGACAGCGAGCGCGCCAGATCCGTGGACAGCCCGGAAATCCGCGAGGCCTTCACCCCAGCCGCCGGCTGCAGTTCGAAGCGCGTAATCACCGGGCCCGGCTGCACGGCCACGACCTCGACCTCCACGCCGAAGTCCTTGAGCTTGAGCTCCACCAGCCGCGACAACGCCTGCAGAGACTCCTCGGAGAAACCCTCGGGCGGTGGAGGCGGCTCGTCCAACAGCGACAGCGGAGGATGCGGATCGGCCCCGCTGCCCTCGGTGAACAGCGGGACCTGTTTCTCCTTCTGTACCCGCGGGCTGGGGGGCGGCGTCTCGATGCGCGGCTCCACCCGCGACGGCGCACGCTTCTCGGTGCGCTTGCGCTCCTTCTCCACGCGGGTCTCGCGTTCGGCGCGTTCGCGGGCGCCAATGCGCCGGTCGCGCGCGGAATCGATCGCCGCGCGGGTGCGTTCCCAGGCGCGCACGGCCAGCTGACCGAGACGGTCCATCAGCAGGAACCAGGAGAGCCCGGTGAAAAGCGTCACCCCGGCAAGGAACAGCGCGAGCAGCACCAGCGTACCGCCGACCAGGCTCAACCCGGCCACCGCCCAGCCGCCGAAGAGGTCTCCCAGGATGCCGCCGGCATGCACCGGCATTCCGCCCGGCAACAAGTGCAGCGCCGCCAGCGCGGAGCCGGAGATCAGCGCGACGATCAGGGCAACGCCACGCACCGTCAGCTCCATCGGGCTCGCAATCTGCGCCTCGCGGCGGTGGCGGAACAGCCACCAGCCGATGCCGGCGACCGCCAGCGGGATCAGGTAGGCGAGATAGCCCAGCAGATGGAAGACGATATCGGCGAACCAGGCACCGGTGGTGCCACCCAGATTACGCAGCCCTTCACCATCGCCGGTGGTGGACCAGGCGGCATCCCCCGGGTGGTAGCTCACCAGGGCCACCAACAGATACAACGCCAGCATGCCGAAGATCAGCAGCGCGCCCTCGCGCAGCCCACGCAGCAACTGGCCGCTCAGACTGGGCGCTGCGGCCGGCTCGATGGTCTTCTTGCCCTTGCCCCCGGTTTTGGCCTTGCTTGCGGCCATGTGCTCCCCATTGGTCCAGCCCGCGGTTGCGGGCATCTCGAAACAGCTTGCAGTTTACCGGTTAAGACGCCCTGCGTGGGGCCCCGGACTCGGAGCTGAGAAGCGGGTCCGGATCGGCCGACCAGATCCAGCCCTCGCGCTCGGCCAACACCAACTCGTCGGTGGAAGGCCCCACCGCTCGTCCGCGGAGAAAATCGGCCCCGGCAAGGACGCAAAGCACCGCATCCTGAACATCGTCGGTGACATCCGCGAGATTCGGCATCGGGTCCGCGAACGTGGCGACCAATCCCGAGTGCACCGCCGCGCGGTCGTCCCAGCCCCGCAGGCGACGCAGGGCCGCCGGATATACCTCGATCGCGGCGGACTCGTTGATCGGCCCCGCGCTTTGCGGCAGCGCGAACGCGAGGCCGCTTCGTGCACGCAGCTCCTGGAGCAACTGGACAGCCGCCAGCGCCATTCGCGCGATGAAGTTCGCGCCGACCTCCAGCGGGCGCTTGCCCAGCCGCGCCCGAATGACGCGGTCGGTATGGCGATGAAACATCGCATCCGCGGCTTCCGCGATGCCCTCCCCGGCGCGGTGGCCCGACAGCGCCTGGCCCAGTGCCGCCGGCCAGCCAAGCGGGGCATCCAGGCACAGCAGGACCGGATTCGGCGTGCTCATCCAGGCGCACAGTACGTCGGCGACCGGCTCCGACGGATGGGCGCGGCGCGCCTCCTCAAGGCGAATCTGGTCACCGGACCAGGAGGCCCGCGCCAGCCCGGTCTTGCGCGGCTGGGTCGCGCAATCCACACCGATGATGCAGACCTCCCGGCTCACGGGCAGCGCCCCCCAAACGGCGAACACCGGATCGGCGTGATCCAGGCGCCCGGCGTAGGGGTCGTCCGCCGGACGCGGCAAGCCGCGCAAGGACCAGGTCGCAAGATCCTTAAAGCCCGACCGCAGGAACAGATCCAATACCAATCCCATGCGTTCGAAGTCGTACAACCGCCCCCACACCGCAATCGCCTTGGTCGGAAAGCAGCGATCGGAGAACGTGACCATGAACACCCCGTCCGGGCGCAGCACCTCGCGTACCGCGCGGAACACCGCCTCGGGCTGCGTCAGGTACTCGACCGACGCGGTACAGACCACGGCATCGAAGCTCGCCGTCGCATATGGCAGTTCCGGACGGAGGTTCAGGTCGTGCACCAGGGATGACGTCAGCCGGGGGTTGTCCGCCAGCTCCTCGGCGTTCATGCCCAGCCCGATCACGGCTTCCGGCGACTCGACTCGGTCCAGGTGGGACTCCCAGCTGCTCATCAAGTCGAGCACCCGCGCACCCACCGGAATGCAGGCGGAATACAGCGCGGCGATCTCGGCCCGCGCGGTCGCGTCCAGGTGGTGCACCCGGCGCGGTGCGGCATAGAACACCGCATCGGACTCCGGGTCCTCGCGCCCCAGCGCCCCGTCGACCCAGAAGTCGGTCGGTCGTCCACGCCAGCGGGCCTGCATGCCCGGCCCGCTGGCCGTCAGCAGCCGGGCAACATCCACCGTCCGCTCATCGTCACGCCCAACCTCGTGGCGCGCCATAACCCGCGCCTGCAGCCGCAGGTCGTGCCCCGCCAGCGGATGATTCAGATCCGCCACCAGGTGATCACCCTCCAGCGCCCCGATCCGGAACAGCTCGCGATCCCCGGCCTCGATCCCCGCATGACCGGCAAGGAACGCACGCGGGTAGAAACGCCCCGCATGGGGCTCCACCCGGCGATGCCGGCGCAGGTCCCGGTTGAATGCCGACGCCGGGAGCTCCAGCACGCGGTCGGGCTCCTCTTGCGGAACCAGGGCCGCGGCGGTTTCGCGGGAGGCCTCGTGCGCCGCCCCCGCGCCCCACCCGCGCAGGGCAGCCCCGAGATCGCCCGGCCAGCGGTCCCGTTCCGGCTCCAGCCACGGCAGGAACAGACACTCCCGGTGACGGGCCTCGGCACTCGCCCAGTCCAGCGTGAAGCCGACATCCACCGCCATTCCCTGCGTCGGGCGCGCTTCACTGTTGCTCGGATCGGCGAATGGATTCCGCATGAACACCCTCCCGCTGTATTTCCCTAGACTGCCTCGTTGACGATCTTCCGGTTATGGTACGGGCAAGCCCCCACCGGATGTCCGCATGCCCCGCACCCTCTGCTCGCTCCCGTTTATGTCGCTGCTGGCCGGCGCAGTGCTCGTGTTCGCCACGTTGCTTACCCTGCCGTCCGCTCAGGCCGAGGAAAATGGAGCCAGCGGCATCGGCGCCGACTCGACCCTGCGCGTGGGGACGCGCTTCGTGCCACCGTTCGTGATTGCGCCGGAGGAGCCGGGCGCCGCTCCTTCCGGCATTGCCATCGAACTGTGGGAGCGGGTCGCGGAACGCATGGAACTGGACTCCGACTACCGGGAGACCAGCCTCGAGGGACTCATCGAGGGCCTGGGCGACGACCGTATCGATATCTCGGTCGCGGCCCTCACCGCAACCGCCGAACGCGCCGAACGGGTCGACTTCACCCATCCGTACTACAGCACCGGGCTGTCGATTGCCGTGCCCCAACAAGGCAATCCAATCGCCGGGGCCCTGCGCGCGTTCATCTCCGTACCCTTCCTGATGGTCATCCTCGCGCTCTCCGGACTGCTCCTGCTAGTGGGTGCGCTGCTGTGGCTGTTCGAACGCCGGCGTAACGCCGACGAGTTCGGCGGCAGTGCCGCACAAGGGCTCGGCTCCGCATTCTGGTGGGCCGCCGTGACCATGACCACGGTGGGCTATGGCGACAAGGCTCCGCGCACCCTGCCCGGCCGCGCGATCGCGCTGGTCTGGATGTTCGCGGCGCTGATCCTGGTCTCCACCTTCACCGCCGCGATCGCGACCACGCTGACCGTCAGCTCGCTGGATACCGGCATCCAGAATGTCTCCGACCTGGAGGGCCAGCGCATCGCCACGATTGGCGGCTCCAGTGCCGCCGCCTGGCTGGACGACCAGGGCTTTGCCTACCGCGACCATGTGGACCTCGCCACCGCACTGGGCGCAGTCGCCGAGGGCCGCGCCGACGCTATGGTCTACGACGCTCCGCTGCTGCGCTATCAGGTCCGCGAGCACTTTGCGGGGCAACTGGAGGTCCTGCCGGTCGAGTTCCTGCGCCAGGACTATGCCCTGGCACTGCCCCAGGGGTCGCCACTGCGCGCCCCGATGAACGTCGCTATCCTCGAGATTCTGGAATCCGACGAATGGCAGCGCGTGCTGCGCCGCTATCTCGGCAACTGACGGAGCCCGTCACGGGGGGGCAGCATCATGGAGGAGACCTTTCTGATCGCGATCGTCGACCAGGACCGTGAGGAGCAGGCCCTGGCCATCGCCGCCGAGGAAGGCGGCGCGGACGGTGCCGTGATCCAGGGTTCGGGGCTCGGTTTCCCCGAGCACATGATCTTTCTCGGGGTGACCTACCAGGGCAACGAATCGGTCTGCATCTGGCAGCTGGAGACCGGGCAGGCCGAACGCATTGCGCAGCGCCTGAACCTAGAACTCGACCTGCTCCAGCCCTACAACGGGCTTGCCTTCACCCTGGACGTGAGCGCCCTTCAGGGCATGGAGTTCGTCGGCCACCTGACCACCATGCCCTGACGCGCCCGGATACGGAGACTCTGCCATGCAATTCGTTCTGCTCGCCGCCATCATCCCGCGCAGCCTGGCCGAACGCGCGATCGAGATCGTTCAGCGCGACGGGGCTGCCGGCCTGACCCTACTGGATGCCCAAAGCATCGCCCAGCTACGGCGCAACCCGGTCATGGACCTGAAGGACACCTCCGTTCGCAAGGTGCTGTTAATGGTGCTGGAGGCCGATCTGGCCCGCCGCATGCTGGAACACCTGGACGCGGAACTGGAACTGAGCCGGCAGGGCCACGGGTTTGCTGTGACCCTGCCGATCAAGGACATCGCCGGCATCAAGCCGGAACAGATCGAGCAGCTGCGCAAGACCCTGGAGCAGAGTCCGTCCGACGGAGACGCCACGCCGAGAGCATAACTTCAGTGCACGGCTTTCCGAGCGGGCATGGCACACCATGGGCGGGCGGCCGAGAGCCCTGGGCGCCGGCTCAACGCCAGGGCGGGTCCACGCCCTCGACGCGGTACTCGCGGCCCAGGGCCCGCATCAGGCTGAAGCAGCAGAAGACCAGGATGATCGCCACCGGCAGCCCGGCGGTCAGCGATCCGGTCTGCAGGCTGTCCAGCGCGCGCTCGCCACCGACGATCAGCAGCGTCGCCGCCACCGCCCCCTCGGTAATCCCCCAGATCACCCGCTGGCGCTTCGGCGAGTGCTTCGAACCGCGCGAGATCAGCGCATCCACCACGTAGGTGCCGGAGGCCGACGAGGTAATGAAGTAGGTCGCGATCAGCAGGGTCGCCACGCCGGAGGCAATCGTGGTCCAGGGTAGCTGGGCCAGGGTTGCGTACAGGGCCACGGTGGTGTCCTCGGCGACCGCCGCAGCGATGCCCGCGCCGTCGTCGAACAGCTCCATATGCAGCGCGGTGCCGCCGAAGATTGCCATCCAGGCGAACACGAACAGGCTGGGCAGGGCGAGCACGCCGACGATGAACTCGCGGATGGTGCGCCCGCGCGAGATGCGCGCGATGAAGATGCCGACGAAAGGCGACCAGGCGATCCACCACGCCCAGTAGAACATGGTCCAGTCCTTCTGCCACTGCGAGCCGCCGATGGCGTCGGTATGCAGGCTGAGCTGGACGATCTGCTGCAGATAGCCGCCGGTGGAGTCGAGGAAGAAGCGCAGGATGAACAGCGTGGGCCCGGCCACCAAGACGAACAGCATGAAGCTGATCGCCAGTACCAGGTTGAACACGCTGACCCACTTCAGCCCGCGATCGAGCCCGGAGATCACCGACAGCACCGCCACCGCGGTGATCGCGGTGATGATGCCCACCTGCCACCAGTGTGAGACCGGCATGTCGACCAGCACGTTGAGCCCGGTATTGAGCTGCATCGCGCCGAATCCCAGCGAGGTCGCCAGGCCAAACAGGGTGCCGAACACTGCGAGGATGTCGATCACATGCCCGATCGGGCCGTAGATGCGGTCCCCCAGCAGCGGGTAGAAGATCGAGCGAATGGTCAGCGGCAGACGGTGGCGAAAGCTGAAATAGGCGACCGACAGTCCCAGAACCACGTACACCGCCCAGGCGTGCAGGCCCCAGTGGAAGAAGGTGTAGACCATCGCCTGGCGCGCGGCCGCGTCGGTCTCGCCATCGCCGGTCGGCGGATGCTGATAGTGCAGGATCGGCTCGGCCACGCTCCAGAACACGAGGCCGATCCCCATGCCGGCGGAGAACAGCATCGCGAACCAGGCGGCAAAGCCGAACTCCGGCCGGTCATCCGGCTGCCCCAGCCGGATCACGCCGTAGCGGCTGAAGCCCAGCCAGATCAGAAAGCCGAGGAAGAAGGTCACCACCAGCAGGTAGCCCCAGCCGAGATACTCGGTGATGAAGCCGTGGATGCTGGCGAACACCTCGCTGGCCGTGGCGGGGAAGATCACCCCGAAGGCGACGAACACCACGACCATGATCGCGGAGGCGGTGAACACCGTCGGGTTCACCGTGGCAAAGAAGGCCTCCGGGCGGTAGTCACTCATGCCGCGGCCTCCCCGCGGGCCGGATCAGGCCGGCGCATCGGGATCCGCGCCCTCGTCGGCGGAGCACAGCGCCCCGGTGAGATCCGCCTCGTCCAGCACGTGTCCCTCGGCCGCGGCATCGAACTGGCTGCGGGTCGCCCCCGCCTCCAGCTCCAGCTCGGCATCCAGCGCCAGCAGGCGGAAGCGGTAGTGGTGACAGCCCTCCGGCGGCACCGGGCCGAGGTAGCCGACCTTGCCGAAGGCATCCATCCCCACGCGCCCCTCGCGGGGCAGGTGCAGGGCATCCACGCAATGCGTATCCGGCGGCAGGTTCCAGACCAGCCAGTGGGTGACCTCCCCCAGCGGCGAGTCCAGGTCCTCCAGGATCAGCGCGAGGCTGCGCGCGCCCGCCGGCACCTCGCGGATCTCCAGCTGCGGCAGCTGGTTGGCATCCCGCGCCGAGACCTCGATCGGCATCCGTTCTCCATCGGCAAAGGCAGGACTGCTCAATCGCATGGCCCGCATCCTCCTCCATGACCCGGTTACAGGCTCGCCCGCGCCGGGATACGGGTCAACCCGGGCACACGGCAATCCGGACCCGGGTTGATCGGGATCAAGTCCCCGGCCGTTGCTTGCCCATCGCACCCGCGTCGCGCGTACACTTCACCGTATGGCACAACTGACCTTTCAGGGGGCGACCGGCGAGGTCACCGGATCGCGTTATCTCCTCGAGACCGACGACACCCGCATCCTGCTGGAATGCGGCATGCACCAGGGCAACAGCGATGCGAACGAGGCGAACCGCGCCCCGCTCGCCGAGCTGGCGGAAAGCCTCGACGCGGTGGTGCTGTCGCACGGCCACCTCGACCACTCGGGGCTGTTGCCGAAGCTGGTGCGCGACGGGTACCGCGGTCCGATCTACTGCACGCCGGGCACCGAGGAACTGCTCGAGATCATGCTCGAGGATGCCGCGTTCGTGATGAGCAAGGACATCGAGTGGGAAAACAAGTGGCGCCGGCGGGCGGACAAGCCGCTGGTGGAGCCGGTCTACGACATCGATGATGTCGCCACCACCCTCGGGCTGTGCGAGGCCGTGCCCTACGGCCAGGCGCGCAAGATCGCGGGCGGGATCGGCCTGACCTTCCGCGATGCCGGGCACATCCTCGGTTCCGCGATCGTGGATCTGATCGTGCCCTCCGGCGGGCGTGACCGGCACCTGGTGTTCTCGGGCGATCTCGGCAATGACGACGCCGTGCTGATGCACGAGCCCGCGCGCCCGGAACACGCCGACCACGTGCTGCTGGAAAGTACCTACGGCGACCGCGACCACCGCCCGATGGAGGAGACAGTCGAGGAGTTCGCGCAGGTCCTGGCCGAGGCCGACAAGAGCGGCGGCAACGTGCTGATCCCGGCCTTCGCGGTCGGCCGCACCCAGGAGATCCTCTACCACCTGAGCATGCTGCACCACGCCGGGCGCCTGCCGCAGCAGAAGGTCTTCCTCGACAGCCCGATGGCGATCAAGGTCACCGAGCTCTATGCGCGTCTGCGCAGGAACCTGGATCCTGACGACATGGAACGGCTGCACGAGGCCGCGAACGGCGACCCGAACGGCTATCTGCCCGGGCTGCAGGTTTGCCGCACGGTCGAGGAATCCATGGCAATCAACCGCATCACCGGCGGCGCGATCATCATCGCCGGCTCCGGCATGTGCAATGGCGGGCGCATCCGCCACCACATGAAGTACAACCTGTGGCGGCGCGAGGCGCACCTGGTGATCGTCGGCTTCCAGGCGGCGGGTACGTTGGGACGGCGGCTGGTGGACGGCGCCGAGCGAGTCAAGCTGCTGGGCGACGAGGTCGCAGTGAACGCGAAGGTCCACACCCTGGGCGGCTTTTCCGCCCACGCCGGGCGCAGCCAGCTGCTCGACTGGGCACGCGGTTTTCAGGACCAGCCGGTGTTCCATCTGGTCCACGGCGAGCCGGAAGCGCGCGAGGCCCTGGCCGCCGGCCTGCGCGACGAGCTGGGGGCCGAGACGCATGTACCCGCCTTCGGCGAGACCATCACCCTGTAGCGCGGCACCCCCACAGCACCGATGCCGGAGACCGAAGCCGTCAGCACCTATGCCCTGATCGCCGGCTTCCTCGGCGGTCTCGGGCTGTTCCTGCTCGGGATGACCCTGCTGACCGACGGCCTGAAGACCGCCGGCGGCAAGGCCCTGCAACATATCCTCGGGCAGTGGACCCGCACCCGGCCGCGCGCCCTCGCCTCGGGCATGGGCGTGACCGCGCTGGTGCAGTCCTCCAGCGCGGTCACGGTCGCCACCATCGGCTTCGCCAACGCCGGCCTGCTGACGCTGGGCCAGTCGGTCTGGGTAATCTTCGGCTCCAACGTCGGCACCACCATGACCGGCTGGCTGGTCGCCCTGATCGGCTTCAACATCCGGATCGAGGCCTTCGCCCTGCCGGCCATCGGCATCGGCGCCCTGCTCTATCTGTTCATGAAGGCCGCCCGTCCCCGCCACCTGGGTCTGGCGCTGGCGGGCTTCGGCCTGCTGTTTCTGGGCATCGATGTGCTGCGCGAGGCCTTCGAGGGCCTGAGCACTACCGTCGACCTCGGCGCGCTAACGCGACCAGGCTTTGCCGGGCTGCTGATCATGGTCGGCATCGGGGCCCTGCTCACGGTACTGATGCAGAGCTCGTCGGCCTCCATGGCCATGGCTCTGACCGCCGCGATGAGCGGCGCGGTACCGCTGGAGGCTGCGGCTGCCGCAGTGATCGGTGCCAACCTCGGGACCACGGTGAAGGCCCTGCTGGTGGTCATCGGCGCCACCCCTAACGCCAAGCGCGTCGCGGCGGCACATGTCATCTTCAACGGCCTGACCGCGATCGTCGCGCTGCTGATCCTGCCGTGGTTCCTGGCCGCGATCGCCTGGATCTGGGGTAGCACGGGTGAGGCACCGGCACCTGCGATGCTGCTGGCGTTGTTCCACACCGCCTTCAACTTGCTCGGCGTGGCGCTGATGGTCCCTCTTGCGGGACCGATGATCCGCTATCTGCAACGCCGATTCCGCACCGCCGAGGAAGACATCGCGCGCCCGCAGTACCTCGACAAGAACAGCGCCGGCATCCCGGATCTGGCCCTGCAGTCTATGCTGCAGGAAACCGGTCGGCTGGCCGACATCAGCCATTCGATCGCGCGCGAGGCCCTGCAACCCAATCCGCCCGCGGCCGACACCCTCGACCGCCGAAGCCAAGCGGTCGAGCAGCTCACGCAGGCGATCAACGAGTTCGCCATTCGCACGGCCAACCACCCCATGCCCGAGGCGGTGGGCAACGGTATTGCAGAGACGGTGCGCATCGCCCGCTACCACCGCGAAGTCGCAGCGCTGGCCGATCAGATCGCCGACCTGCGGCGCGAAGCCAGTGGCGAGGCTCGCCCGATCGTCAGCGAGCAGCGCCGAGCTTGGCAGGAGCAGGCCATACGCGCCCTGGACCTGTGCAATCTGGAATCCGACGATGGTGACGATGGGCACGCTCTGGCGGCCACCGAAGCCGTCAGCACCGTCGAGGCCGCGTACGCCGAACTCAAGGCCGCCCTCCTGCGCGAGGGCACTTTTGGATCCCTGGCGATGAGCGAGATGGAACGTCAGTTGCGCATCATCAGCACGGCCCGCCGACTGGTCACCCAGGCCGACAAGGCGCGCCGCCACACCGAGGCCCTGGAAAGCCAGATCCGCGGCCTGCGCAAGACCCTGGAACCGGAAAACGCATGATCGATCTCGACACGCTGCAACAGGCCATCGAACATCATCGCGCCGAGGTCCTGAAATTCGAGGGCCTCGAGTACGCCCGGCTGCTGGAACCCGTCAATCACTACCCACGCGGTAGCGTCGTGCTTCCCCAGGGCGCCGTGGTACCCGGGTATCCCTCCATTGGCCGTATCCAGTCACTGGAGGCGGGGCTCCCGCGCCAGTTCGACCAGCCGTTCTGGGCGGAAGAGAAGATCGACGGTTTTAATGTACGCATGCTGCGCCTCGACGGCGCCCTCTACGCCTTCAGCCGTGGCGGTTTCGTGTGCGCTTTCAGTACCGACCGGGTCCCGGATTTCGTCGACCCGGCGGTGTTCGATGCCGAACCGGACCTGGTGCTGTGTGCGGAGATCGCCGGCCCGGACACGCCGTACCTGGAGGGTTCCACACCTCGGGTCAGCGAGGACGTCCAACTGTTCGTGTTCGACCTGATGCGCCTGGGCCAGCCCGGCTTTCTACCCCAGGACGAAAAGTTCGCTCTGATCGAACGCCACCACCTGCCGCCCGCCCCGCTGCACGGACAGTTCACTCCGCAGGACACCGAAGCCCTGGGCCAACTGATCCGGAAACTGGACGCCGAGGGTGCGGAGGGCCTGGTGCTGAAGACCGCCGACGGCATCCACCGCGCGAAATACGTGACCGGCGAGTCCTGCATCAACGACATCCGGGTGTGCGCCGAGCAGCTGCTCGACTTGCCGCCGGAATATTTCACCAACCGTCTGACGCGGCTCGCGATCTACCTGGCTGAACACCCGCCCGAGGATCGGGCATCCCTGGAATGGGAACTGGGGGTCGCATTGCTGGCGGGACTGGACGGGGCCATTGGCAAGAGCCGAACCGTGGGACGCGTCTCGCATACCTATCGCTGCCGCTTCCGTGAGGAGGCCGGCGCGCGGCGCTTCATCCACCATATGCAGACCACTGGCGGGCGCCATGTGCGCTTCGTCGAGGGGACCCCGTACCAGGAAGGCGGCTACTGGGTGCTGGAATTCGAACGCCTGTTCGATCGCATCACCGGTACCCTGGCCTCGGCCTTGGCCGGCGATCGTCAGTACGACTGAGGCCCTTCGCCTGCTTGCAGGCGAACTCGGAAAAGGCCCCGACTCGCGGTCTCAAGTGGCGTTTCCACCCCGACCCGACTCGGAGAGGTTCTCCATCACCTGCCGGAGATAGTCGGCCGTCACCAGCTTGATGCCCATGCGATTGCCCAGCTTGCGCATGCCCTCGTCGGCACTGGCCAGTTCGGCATCCAGCTCCATTGCCAGCAACACGGCATCCACATCTTCGCGCGAATCCACCAGACCCTTGCGCATCGCCTCGCGGAAGCGCTCGCGCAGCTGGGTAATGAGTTCCGGCTTGAGAGATTCAGCCGCACCCGCCTGGCGCGTGTGCTCCTCGGCAATACGCAGGCCGCGGTCGATTCGGGTGCGCACCTCGTCGATGAACTCGTAAAGGATGTCGCTTGGTAGCGTAAGCGCGAACCGCCGTGGCGAACGCACCCAGACGACGGTCTCGAAATCGGCCGCCATGGCCTCGAGATCGCGCATCCCACGAAATTCCTCGTACACCGACAGCGGCATATAGAACTCGGCGGGGCAATGGCGCGCCAGGGTGAGGAAGGTCCGCAGAATATCCTCCGGATCCTCGCCGAACTGTCCGGCCACATGCGGGTTGGTAAAGACGCTGGTATCCAGCACGAATCGGCGCATCACGACCTCCTGTCGGCTCCCTTCATCATCGGCAGGGGCCGGCAGCCCGTCAACCGGCCCGCGACACCCCGCCCGCGCCAACGCCTGTGGCATAATCGGCGCGTCTTTACCCAGCCGGACACGGATTGCCCTTGGCCACCCGAGCGGAAGTCGAAAAATTCCTGGAGCGCCTGCGCGAGGACCTCGAACGTCACCAGATCGAGATCCCGACCCTGCCCGATGTCTCAGTACAGGCGCTGTTCATCACCCAGGACGAATCCAGCTCCATCGCCGATCTGGTCAACCTGATCTCGCGCGACACGGCCCTGGCTTCGCGCCTGGTGCGCCATGCCAACAGCCCGGCCTACCGGGGGCTGACCCGCTGCGCGACCATCCGCTCCGCGGTCACCCGTCTGGGCATGGAGCGCGCCCGCCAGACCATCACCGCGCTGTCCATGAAGGAGGTCTTCCAGAGCGGGAACGAGGCCATCCGCATCCGGATGGAAGAGCTGTGGAACCACAGCCTGGAGGTGGCGATCATCAGCTACCTGCTGGCCCGCCGCCATCCCCATCTGGACCCGGACACCGCTCTGCTCGCCGGACTCGTTCACGACATCGGCATGATCCCGATCCTGCGCCGCGCAGAGAAGACCCAGGAGATTTATGAGGATCCACGCGCCCTGCAGGCCGCGGCCGATGCCGCGCACGTCGCCATCGGCCGCGCGATGCTGAAGAGCTGGAACTTCGAGCCGGAGATCATCCGTGCCGTCGCCGAACACGAAAACCTCAAGCGCGAGCCGGAGGAAGGCGAACCGGTCAATTACAGCGACATCCTGCAGGCCGCCAACATCGAGAGCCACAACGCCACCCGGCATCGCCTGGCCCATATCGACCGCAGCTCGGTCGCCTCCATCCGCCGTCTGGCGGCCAAGCCCGGCACTACCCGCCTGAACTGGGAAGACGACGCAATCGGCCTGGAACACGTCAACCAGATGATCGAATGAACCCCGCGGGGCGCGGGCGGTCTTCTTCATATCGCCCCGGAACGGACGCCCGCATGCCCGCCATTCTCCAGCTCGTCTACGCCTCTCGCGCCACCTTCCGCGAGAACACCTCCAGCCAGGGCATCGAGCCCGAAGTCGGCCGCATCCTGATGCAGTCCCGCCAGAACAACCCGCGCAGCGGGATTGTCGGCGCGCTCTATTACGGGGATGGCCACTTCTTCCAGTGTCTGGAGGGCGAGCCCCGGGCCGTACGCGACACCCTGGAGCGGATCCGGCGTGACGATCGCCACGAGGAGGTCCGAGTGCTGCGCGAGCAGTCACTGGACAGCCCGGGATTTGGCGAATGGTCGATGAAATACGTCCCGGCAGCGGGGGACGTCCGTCAGCTGCTACAGCGCTTTGGCCAGCGCCAGTTCGACCCCTTCGCCTTCGACGATGACCGTATCGACGCAATGCTGGACCTGCTGCGTCAGGGCCGGGACAACGCACCTGCCGAGGGAGCGGGGTCGACGGGCGGCAAGGCGGCAGATGCCATGCGGGGCAGCAACCGTGCGCTGTTCGGGATCGGCCTGGTCGCGGTGGCGATCTTGCTCGGCGTGATCGGAGCCGCGACCTACCTGCTCGTCACGTCGTAGAGGCCTCGGAACATTCCGGCAGCGCGGGCGCCGGGAACGCCCGCTGGATTTGGTCGCGCCCACCCCGCTTGGCCCGGTAGAGCGCCTCGTCGGCAGCGACCAGTAGATCAGGACCATCCTCCTCGGGATAGTCAGCCGAACACACCATGCCGATCGAGATAGTGCAGCCGAAGCGCTCATCCCGATGGTTGAAATTCAGAGCAGCAAAGTTACGGCGGATATCCTCGAGCACCCGCCGGGCATTCTCCGCGTCGCATTCCGGCAGCACCGCGACGAACTCCTCCCCGCCATAGCGGCCGATGACGTCGGACTGACGCAGGCGCTGCCGCAGCAGGGTCGCGATCGACATAATCACCACATCTCCCACGGCATGCCCGTAAGCATCGTTGACCCTCTTGAAGTGGTCGATGTCGAGCATCGCCAACGTGACGGGTCGCCCGATCCGGCGAGCGCGCAACACCTCCCGACTGGCGGCCTCCTTGATGCTGGCGTGCTTGAGCAGTCCAGTCAGACTGTCCTTGCTGATCCGCTCCTCCGGCTGGCGTGCGCGCGCGATCCGCGAGCGAGCGGCGGCCACCAGTTGCACGTCGGAAATCGGCTTGGTCAGAAAGTCGTCCGCACCCCGACCCATGGCCTCGATCTGGCGCTCGATATCGGTTTCCACGGACAGATACACAATCGGCAGATGGATGTAGGCCTCGTGCTGGCGAATCAGCCCCGCCAGGTCGGTGCCCGCGTATTCGGGCATGTACAGATCCATCAGCACCAGTTCCGGCCGGAACGCGGCGATCGTATCCATGATGTTGCGCGGCGCGTCCAGCACCCGGGCTTCCATCCCGGCGGCCGTCAGGACCAGCCGCATATGCTCGGCAAGATCGGCGTCGTCGTCCACGACCAGCACCCGTTGCGCCGGCGCACGGCGCTCCTCGAAGATCTGCGAGATGCGGCTCACGAGCCGGGGTACATCCAGCGGTTTGAGGAAATACCCCTGCGCGCCCAGCTGAACCGCGCGCACACGCGACGGAAAATCATCCTTGTCGGAGAGAAAGATCAACGGGCACCCCAGCGCTTTCAACTCGGGGCAGTCCACCAGCCTGGTGGTTGCATTTTCACGGCCTTCGTCCAGCATCACGTCGATCAGCAGCAGATCCGGCTGCTCACCCTTCACCGCGCGCTTGAGCGCATCAATGCCGTCGAACACTCGAACCGCATAATTGAAAGACTGGAGTTGCTGCCCGAGTTGCCCAGCCAGTTCCGCATCGTCTTCGACCAGCCATACCTTCAGGACGCGGTCCACAGCGTGTCGAGTCTCGGGGAGCACACCCACATCCGGTTGTTCCGAGGGCTCCATCGATTGGGCGGGTACGGTGCGGGAGAGTCCTGCGATCTCGTCCGCCAGCCACTGACGACTCGCAGCATCCAGTGCCAGCGCCTCCGCCCCAAGCCAACTGCTGATCCGCTGCTCCAGCAAACGCGCGGCGGCACTCAACTCCGCACAGCCGAAACTGCCACCGCTGCCCGCCAGCTTGTGCAGACGCTGCTGCAGCTCGTCGAGCACCTCGCGATCCTGCTCCTGTCCGGTAAGGCTGTCCTGAAGCGTGTTCAGCCCGGTCAGCTCCTCCGGGAGGCGTTCCAGGTATCGGGCACGCAGTTGCTCCAGGCGGTCTTTCAGGGCCTGCTCGGCGGTGGCGTCCGTCATGCCGCAGCCTTCCAGATCCGCCGTACCTCGTCGGAAAGCGTCATGGGATCGAACGGTTTGGCAATCACGTCACGCGCCCCCAGCGACTTGTAGTGTGCGATCTCGGAGGGCTGCACCTTGGCGGTCATGAAGGCCACCGGCACCTCGACCAGTGCCGGAATGCCACGCAGGGCCTCCAGGGTCGTTGGGCCGTCCATCCCCGGCATCATCACATCCAGCAGGATCAGGTCCGGCGCAAAGGCCTCGGCCTCGCGTACCGCCTCCTCACCCGAGGCACAGGTCTTCACGGTATAGCCACCCACCGTCTCCAAGGCCAGCGAGGCAATCGCCTGAATATCCGGCTCGTCTTCGACATAGAGAATGCGCTGCAACTCGGACATTTTCGACTCCCCTGGGGTGGACCGCTACAGGTCCGTGGCGTGCCGGCCGCAGCCGGACCCTGGTTCCGAACTGGATGGATGACCATCCGTGTCGCGGGCAAGCGGCAACTCGAACCAGAATGTCGCGCCCACACCCTCTACGGAGTCAAAGCCTATACGCCCGCCCATATGTTCTACCAGTTCCCGGCTAATCGCGAGGCCGAGCCCGGTCCCGCCCTTCGTTCGGCTGTCGGAGCCATCCGCCTGTGCGAATTTCCCGAAGATCTGCTCGCGGAAGTTGTCCGGAACACCCGGCCCGTCATCCGCCACACTGACCCGGACGCCTTCAGTCGGTTCATTCAACGCCTGCACCGAAACCCGCACGCTGCCGCCCGGGGGCGAGAATTTCACTGCGTTCGACAGAAGATTGGCGAGCACCTGCAACAGGCGCTGGTCATCGACCCGAACCGCAACCCCGGGCACGCCACTATCGAGCACCAGCTGGACCTGGTGCTGTTCGGCATAACCCCGATAGCTCTCGAGCGCCTGTGCGAGTAGCGGCTCGAGCGGCTCCGCACGCATATTAAAGTGCAGCTTGCCCGCCGCGATCTTCTCCATATCGAGCAGATCGTTGATCAAGAGCGTCAGCCGCTCGCTGTTGCGCTGGGCAATCGTGACCATTTCGCCGACCTTCTCCGGCAATACACCAAGCGCCCCGCTGGCCACCATCCCAAGGGCCCCCGAGATCGACGTCAGTGGCGTACGCAGTTCGTGGCTCACCGTGGAGACGAACTCGTTCTTCATGCGCTCCACCCGCTTGCGTTCGGTGATGTCCCGCACAACCCCCACATAGAGGGGTTCGCCGTGTTGCCTGACCTCCGATACAGAAACTTCCATCGGGAACACGGTTCCATCCTTGCGACGCCCCTGCAGTTCCCTGCTGGTGCCAATCACCCGCCGGTTGCCAGTGGCCTGATAATTACGCAGGTATACGTCATGGCTCTCACGATCAGGCCCGGTCATCAACACGCTTACATTGCGACCGGCAACCTCACGGGGCGTATACCCGAAGATGCGACTTGCACCCGGATTGAACGACTGGATCAACCCATCGCGATCGATCGTAATGATCCCGTCTACGATGTTATCGATGATCGTCTGCGTGCGAAGCGCCTGCTCCGCCAGGGCTCGCTCCGCCTCTATACGCTCGGTTACGTCTTCGTTCACGCCAATCGCCCGCACGACCACACCTGCCGCATCGGTTATCGCCTGTGCCATAGCGCGAATATGACGTGTCGCCCCATCGCCCCGGAGAATTCGGAACGTGAACTCGCGGGGTGTCCCGGGACGTTCAAGGATCGTTTCGAGGCTGGCTTCTGCGTGCTCCACGTCTTCGGGCAGCAAGGCGCGCCTCCAGTCATCGGCATGGTGACCAAAATCGCGGGGTAACACGCCGTAAAGACGGAACATCCCGGAATCCCAGTCAAGCCGCCCACTGGTCAGGTTCAAATCCCATACACCCAGCTGCGCCGCCTCGGTGGCCAGCGTCAACTGCTGGGTGGCATCCCGGAAGCGTTTTTCGCTCTCGCGCAGGGCCTGTTCGGCGGCCTTGCGCTCGGTGATGTCCTCGGCGATACCCAGGTAGCCGCTGATATTTCCCTGTTTGTCGGTCTGGGGGGTCACCGTCAGGGAAACGGGAATGCGCATGCCGTCCTTGCGCACAAAGGTCCATTCCCGGGTTTCCGCTCCCTCGCGATCCGCGATCTCGACGAAGGCCCGAAAGCCATCGATCGTTCGTTCACTGGCAGCGCTCAATTGCGCCGCGCGCGCTGCGATCTCCTCCGGCACATGGAACAGGACGGGTGACTGCTGGCCCACCATTTCGTCGGCAGCATAGCCCGTCATCTTTTCCGCACCCGGATTGAACAGGGTGATCAGACCATCGCGGTCGGTCACCACAATTGCGAATTCCGACGCCGCCGCCAGAACCGCCTGTAACTGATCGGCGGTCTGCGCAAGCTCCGCAGTGCGCGTCTGCACCTCGGACTCGAGTTCGCTGCGCGCCTGCGCCTGCTGGCGGAAACTGGCCACCAGCTGCCGCGACATCTCGCGCAGGGTCCTGGCCAGGCCGTCGTATTCGAGAATCCGGCTTTCCGGCAGTTCCGGCGAACGCCCCGCGGCAATGTCCGAACTCAGCCCTGCACTGACCGCATCCAGCTTGCGCAAGGGACGGCTGATGGCATAACTCAAGGCGGCCGAGACCAGGATGGCCAGGGCCACGATCACCGTCAGGAGGGCAAACAACTCCACGCGCTGCTGCTCCAGCGCCCGGACCACCGGTGCCGCCGGCATCTCCGCATACACCTGCTCGATATCCGGCACGAGGCCCACCGGCGCTGCAACGAAGTAGGCCCCCTGCCCCCAGCGACCCACAGCCGACATTGAACCGTCCGGCAACCAGATCGAAAGCTCGCGATCCAGGGTCTCCACCTGGCCATCCGACGCCTCCAGCACGCTGCGGACGTCGCCCCGACTGGCCAGCACCCGACCTTCCGGGGACACAATCGCAAGCCCCAGATCCTCGCGCGTCTGCACCCGCCGCAGATGGTAGTCATACCGGACCCGGCCCTCGCGGTAATCGCTCGCGAGCCGTTCGGACAGACTCTCGGCGCGTTCCTGCAGGCGCTCGACCATGAAGGCCTCCTGCTCGTCGCGCTGCTGATAGCTCTGGTGCAGGATCGGGGCCAGCCCGGCCAGCAGGGTGACCGGGAGCATCGCGTGGAACAACAGGCTCGCCAGCGAAGGCCTGCCCAGTCGGGAGGCCTGCTCGCCGCGCCGCAACAACCGCCAAAACATCACCAACAGGCTGGCGATCAGCGTGTTGAACAGCGCGTTCACCGCCTGCTTCAGGGCGATCATGGTGGTGGGTTCCCAGTCCATCCCGATCAAGCCGCGATAGAACAGCAACACCAGCGGAACCCCGATCACCAGCCAGTACAGCAGGTCGGCCACCACCACGTTGTACAGCCAGCGCCGGTAAACGAGGCCCACTACCAGTGCCTCGATCACGAACACCACCATCGGATACGGAACGCCCCACAGGACCAAGGTGTAGAGTCCCCCGGCGATCGCGACAATCACCGCGGGCAGCGTCCCCAACAGCAGCACCGCGAGCATCACCGCGATCGATCCGAAGATGAAGTCCAGACCGAACAGCAGCGGCAGATGGAAGAAATTGCCGGCCACCGCCAGCAGGGCCAGCGCCAACGTCGCAAGCCCGCGCTCCACCGAGCCTGACCACTGCTGCCTCATCCGCGGGCCCCCTCACGGTGGCATCCCAGTTCAAACCAGAAAGTCGCCCCCGCGTCCGGCACGGAGTCGAACCCGACCTCACCGCCCATGCGCTCCACCAGCTCCCGGGTGATCGCCAGCCCCAGGCCGCTACCACCCTTCTGGCGGGTGTCGGAGGCATCGGCCTGGGAAAACTTCTGGAAGATGCGTTCGCGGAACGCCTCCGGGATCCCGGGGCCATGATCGATCACCGAGACGCGCACCCGGGCGCCGTCACGCTCCACTGCCACCCGCACCTCCTCACCCTCCGGCGAGAACTTGGCTGCGTTGGAGAGCAGATTGGCCAGCACCTGCTGCAGGCGGTCGGCATCCACTTCGACCCGGACCCCGTCGTCCTCCGCATCCAGCATCAGGTGCACCCCGTACTGGTCGGCATAGCTCTGGTTGCTACGCACAGCCTGCTCCAGCAACGGGAACAGCGGCTGCTCTTGCAGCTCGAAGCGCATCTTGCCGGCCACCAGCTTTTCCATGTCCAGCAGGTCGTTGATCAGAAGCCCCAGGCGCTGGCTGTTCTTGTGGGCAATCTCCAGCATCTCCTGCATCCGCTCCGGCAACGCTCCTGCCGCCCCGCCCGTCAACAGGCCCAGGGCCCCGGAGATCGACGTGAGCGGCGTGCGCAGCTCGTGGCTGACGGTGGAGATGAACTCGTTTTTCATGCGCTCGATGCGCTTGCGCTCGGAGATATCCTCGATGATGGACCAGATCAGTTTGCGACCGGACTTGTCGTGCACGACCATGCCGTTGAGCAGTACGGGATACCGGGTGCCGTCCTTGCGGATGTATTCCTTCTCGTAGGGGCCGTAACGGCCCGTCTGTTCCATGCTCTCCAGTTGCTGCGCTTCCTGCGCTGCGTACTCCCGGGGCGTGACATCCCAGTAGCTGAGTGCAACGAACTCCTCGCGGGTATAACCGGTCGGGCGCAACAGGGCCGCGTTGAGATCCACAAACGCCCCGGTCTCGTAATCGTTCAGCGCAATCCCCACCGGTGAGAGCTCGAACAGCCCCCGCAGGCGGGCCTCGCTGTCCGCGACGGCCAGCTCGGCCTCCTTTTCATCCGTGATATCCCGAATATATCCGTGCCACAGCGTACTGCCGTCGTCGAGGGGCTCGGGCGAGGCGTGACCCTGCACCCACCCCACGCGACCATCATCCCGCAGGGTGCGATACTCGCAATGCCAGTTACTCAGTTCCCGCCGCGACCGTTCGATGGACTGCGCCACCCGATCCCGGTCCTTCGGGTGCAGACTGCGGAACACCGCGCTGGCATCCTCGCGTGCCGCCTCTGCGCTGATGCCGTAGATGTCCCGGATGCCGGGGCTGCTGTACGGGAAGGCCACGCGGCCGTCCGGCCACTGCCGATACTGATACACCATACCCGGGACCAGTGAGGTCAGCTTCTTCAACTGCTCGTGCGACTGTTCCCGCTCCAGGCTCGCGGCCACCCAGCGCCCCAACAGACGCACGAACATGCGTTCACCCTCGCTGAACGCGGCCGGTCTGGGGTGCGCCGACGAAAAGTTCAGGGTGCCAAAGCGCTGTCCCTCAACCTCCAGCACGACACCGATGTAGGCTTCCAGGCCGAAGTCCGCGTAACACGGGTGGCCCTGGTGCTCGGACGCGCCCATGTGCTCGATCGTCAGCAGGTCGTTGTGCGCAAGGGTCAGCGCACAGTAGGTACGCCCGAGCGCAAAGCGCTGACCACGCTCGAGGGGGGCGCCAGCCGGCGCGACGAACACCCGCACCGTATAGTCGTCGCCGCGGATCCGGCTGACGATGCCCAGTTCCAGCCCCAGAAAGTTGGCCCCCATCTGTAGCGCGCGCTCGAGCTGGTCATCGAGGTCCAGCGCCACCAGGGATGCAATCTCGTTGAGCGCCGCGAACGCGTCCAGCTGGCGCTGATGCTGTTCACGATGTTCCCGTTCCCGGGTCGCATCGAGGATGAAGCCGTCGAGGTAGCGTACTCGGCCATCCGGATCACGAATGGCGGAGCCCCGTTCCTGGGCCCAGCGGATACTGCCGTCACGATGCCAAATACGGTATTCAACGGACCAGTCGTTGCCGGCGCTCAAGGCCTGTTCCACCGCATCCTGGACTCGTGCCTGATCATCCTCGTGGATCACGCTGGCGTAACTGCGCACGGCATTGTCGATGAAGTCGCTGGCAGGATAGCCCGACAGCGGATCCACCTGGTCGCTCATGTAGAGCATGGTCCAGTCCGAATCCGGCAGGCAGCGATAGGTGATTCCGGGGATATTGTCGACCAGCGAGCGGAACTGTTGCTCGCTCTCGCGGATCCGTTCGGCATCCTCGCGTTCCCGGGTCACATCGGACTCGATCGCGATGAACCCCTGCAACACCCCCTGCTCGTCGCGCAATGGGGTGCAGTGGATCCGCACCCAGTACGGGTGGCCGTCGATGTGGTAGTTCAACAGCTCTTCAACGAATGGTTCGCCTCGCGCCAGCGCCCCACCGATCCGGGCTACCGTCTCCGGATCGGTCCCGGCACCCTGCAACAGTTCACCCGGCTGACGGCCAAGCATTGCGTCCAGGGTGTAGCCACTCAAGCGGGTAAAGCCGTCGTTGATCCACTCGACCCGGCCGTCGGCGTCGGTAATGATCACGCCATTGGTCGTCTCGCTCGCCACCCGGGACAGCCGCGCCCGCTCCAACTGGCCCGCCCGGTAACGACGACGAGTGCGAGCCGCATCCACCAACTGCCCCAGCGTGGCGAGCAGCGGCTGCAGAAACTCCACCAGTTCCGGGTCGTAGCCACCCGGACGGTTGGCGATCCCCAGCACGGCGATCCGCTCGCCCCCGTGCTCGATGGGTATCCCCAGAAAGGCCTTGAGCGGCGGATGTCCTTCGGGCAACCCGCCGCTGCGCGGGTCTCCGGCGGGGTCATTGGCAATCACCGGCCCCGCGCCGGTCAGGGCCGCGCCGAACAGGGTCTCCAGGTTGTGAAACTCCAACCCCTGGGGTGCGTTGGCCGCATAGAAGGCGCGGGTCGCGTCATCCCAGGCGATATTGGTGATGGCACTGGTCTTGAGGTAAGGCGAACCTTCAGGCGTGTGCAGTACCTCTCCGATAAAGCCGTATTCGCTGTGGGTCAGCTCGAGGGTATCCGCAAGCAGTCCGTCAAAGACCTGCCCACGGTCCTGATCGGCATCGCGAATAAACGCCGACTGCGCACGGGTAATCACCTCGCCAAGCTGCCGCAGATCGCCCAGCGCATTGCCAAGCGCCCGTTGCTCGGTGGAGTCGATTTCCGCCTCGACCGCATCGGCGAGGTCACGCAGGGAGCGTCGCTCGTCCTCGCTCAACTGCCGCGGCTGGCCGTCGATCAGGCAAAGCGTCCCGATCCGGTAACCGTCGGCGGTTGTCAGTGGCGCACCGGCGTAGAACCGGATCTGCGGCTCCCCGGTCACCAGCGGGTTGTCGGCAAACCGGGCGTCCGCGCGCGCATCGGGAATCTCGAAGATATCGCCCCCGAGAATCGTATGCCCGCAAAAGGAGATATCACGCCCGGTCTCCGCCACCTCGAGACCCTGCCGCGACTTGAACCACTGCCGGTCCTCGTCCACCAGCGAAACCAGCGCGATGGGCACCCCGAACATCCGCCGCGCCAGACGCGTCAGTCGGTCGAACCGCTCCTCAGCCGCGGTATCCAGCAGCCCTCGAGCCCGCAGCGCTCGCAGCCGCTCTTTTTCGTTGCCGGGACAGGGAGGCGTTTTCAACGGAATTGGACCACGCACGATTCGGGGATACCCGATATTGCCACGTCCAGCTTTCTGCCCCAACCAGGGAGACGCCGTCCAGGAGGACTATTCCCACTCGATGGTGGCGGGGGGCTTGCCGGAGATGTCGTAGGTCACGCGCGAGATGCCGGGGATCTCGTTGATGATCCGGCGCGAGACGTGGTCGAGGAAGTCGTACGGCAGGTGGGCCCAGCGGGCGGTCATGAAGTCGATGGTCTCCACCGCGCGCAGCGCGACCACGTAGTCGTAGCGCCGGCCGTCGCCCATCACCCCGACCGACTTCACCGGCAGGAACACCGCAAACGCCTGCGAGGTCTTGTCGTACAGATCGGCCTTGCGCAGTTCCTCGATGAAGATCGCATCGGCGCGGCGCAGCAGATCGGCGTATTCCTTCTTCACCGCACCGAGGATGCGAACACCCAACCCCGGTCCCGGGAACGGGTGGCGGTAGACCATCTCGGTGGGCAGGCCCAGCTCCACGCCGATCTTGCGCACCTCGTCCTTGAACAGCTCGCGCAGCGGCTCCACCAGTCCCAGCTTCATGTTCTCCGGCAGCCCGCCCACGTTGTGATGCGACTTGATCACATGCGCCTTGCCGGTCTTCGAGTCGGCCGACTCGATCACGTCCGGGTAGATCGTGCCCTGGGCCAGCCACTGCACGTTGTTCAGCTTCGCGGCCTCCTCGTCGAACACGTCGATGAACAGCCCGCCGATGACCTTGCGCTTGGCCTCCGGGTCCTCGACCCCGGCCAGCGCACTCATGAAGCGCTCCTCGGCATCCACACGGATCACGTTCACGCCCATGTGGCGGGCGAAGGTCGCCATCACCTGGTCACCCTCGCCCTCGCGCAGCAGCCCGGTATCCACGAACACGCAGGTCAGCTGGTCACCGATCGCCTTGTGCAGCAGCGCCCCGACCACCGAGGAGTCCACGCCGCCGGACAGGCCCAGCACCACGTGGTCGTCCCCGACCTGTTCGCGCACCCGCGCGGCCATGTCGTCGATGATGTTGTCCGCGGTCCACAGCGACTCGCAGCCGCAGATCTCGTGCAGGAAGCGCTCCAGGATGCGCTGGCCCTGGGTCGTGTGCGTGACCTCGGGATGGAACTGCACGCCGTAGAAGCCGCGCTCCGGGTCGGCCATGCCGGCGATCGGCGCGGAATCAGTGGAGGCCATCAGGCGAAAACCCTCCGGCAGCTCGGTCACGTGGTCGCCGTGCGACATCCACACGTCGAGCAGCCCAAAACCTTCCGGCGTGGTGTGATCCTCGATATCGCGCAGCAGCGGCGTGTGGCCGCGGGCGCGGACCTGAGCATAACCGAACTCGCGGCGCTCTGAGGGCTCGACCCGCCCGCCCAGTTGCGCGGCCATGGTCTGCATCCCGTAGCAGATACCCAGTACCGGTACGCCTCGTTCGAAGACGGCGTCCTCGGCGCGCGGCGGGTTGTCGATATTCACCGACTCGGGACCTCCGGAGAGGATGATCGCAGTGGGATCGAAGGCGCGGATATCGTCCGCTGGCATGTCCCAGGGATGCACCTCGGAGTACACCCCGGCCTCGCGCACGCGACGGGCAATCAGCTGGGTGTACTGGGAACCAAAGTCCAGCACCAGAATACGGTGGGCGTGAAGATCCTGGGTCATGAGGTCATCCGGTTTCCCGGCCAGGGATGGCCGGGGTGCTTACGAGGACTGGGCGAGGCCCGGTCAGTCCATGCGGTAGTTCGGGGCTTCCTTGGTGATCGAGACGTCGTGCACGTGGCTCTCGCGCATCCCGGCCGCAGTCACTCGCACAAAGTGCGGCTTGGTCCGCATCTCCTCGATGTTATGCGCGCCGACATAGCCCATGGACGAACGCAGCCCGCCCATCAGCTGATAAATAATCGCGACGATCGAGCCCTTGTACGGCACACGTCCCTCGATGCCCTCAGGCACGAACTTGTCGGCCGAGCTGTTCGGGTCCTGGAAATAGCGATCCGACGAGCCCTGCTGCATCGCACCCAGCGAACCCATGCCGCGGTAGATCTTGTAGGAACGGCCCTGGTACAACTCGACCTCGCCCGGAGCTTCCTCGGTGCCGGCAAACATCGAGCCCAGCATCACGCAGTTGGCACCCGCGGCGATGGCCTTGGCCAGATCACCCGAGAAACGCACACCGCCGTCGGCGATCATCGGCACGCCGGTCCCCTCAAGCGCCGCGGAGACATCGGAGATGGCAGTGATCTGCGGCACTCCAACCCCGGCCACGATGCGGGTGGTGCAGATTGAACCCGGCCCGATCCCGACCTTTACCCCATCGGCCCCGGCCGCGACCAGTGCCTTCGCGGCAGCCGCCGTGGCGATATTGCCACCGATCACCTGCACGTCCGGATAGTGTTTTTTCACCCAGGCCACGCGATCCAGCACGCCCTGGGAATGTCCGTGCGCGGTATCCACCACCAGCACGTCCACGCCAGCCTCGACCAGCGCGGCCACCCGTTCGTCCGTGCCATCACCCACGCCTACCGCGGCGCCCACACGCAGGCGACCACGTTCGTCCTTGGAGGCGTTCGGGTGCTCGGTGGACTTCTGGATATCCTTGACGGTAATCATGCCGCGCAGCTGGAAGTCATCGTTCACCACCAGCACCTTCTCGATGCGGTGCTTATGCAGCAGCTCCAGCACATGCTGGCGGTCGGCGCCCTCGGGCACGGTGACCAGGCGCTCGCGCGGGGTCATGATCTCGGAGACCGGGGCGTTCATGCGGGTCTCGAAGCGCAGATCGCGCGAGGTGACGATGCCCATCAGATCGTTACCAGAGACGATCGGCACGCCGGAGATATGATTGGCCTCGGTCAGCGCGACCACCTCACCAATACTGGCCTCGGGGCCGATGGTGATCGGCTCGCTGATCACACCGCTTTCGTATTTCTTGACCTGTCGGACCTCGGCGGCCTGGGCCTCGACCGACATGTTCTTGTGGACGATGCCAAGCCCACCCTCCTGGGCCATCGCGATCGCCAGATTGGCTTCAGTGACCGTGTCCATCGCCGCGGACACCACCGGAGCGGAAAGCGTGATCTCGCGGGTGATCTTCGTGGTCAGATCAACATCACGCGGAACGACATTCGAATGTCCCGGGATCAGCAGCACATCATCGAACGTAAGGGCTTCACCGAGTATCCGCATGCACCACTCCAGGCCAGGCCCACCGGGACCGATAGAGGGAGGAGACCCGGGGGCAGATAAATAGCCCTTCAGTATAGAATTTGGGCCCTTCCGGGACAAGCACAATCGCGCCGGCGCGGGTCAAACACAGACGCCCGCACGGTACCCTGATACGATGCAGATCCACCCCGAGCCCTTCGCCAGGCGAGTATCCATGCCCGAGCGCGTGCCCCCGGCCCGCATCACCCGTCGCCGTATGCTGGCCCTGTTGCTGGCCCCTGGTCTGGGGCTGGTCAGCCCCGCCAGCGCGCGTGCCGACTGGTGGCGCTTCGGCCAGGACATGTTCATGTCCTTGATCACCCGGCGACCCGACCTGTCTGGGCTCTCCACCGCGGAGTTGATTGAAGCTGTGCACGAGGCCCTGGTCATCGCGACCCATGCGGCCTCCGAGACGCTGAGCCGGCGCAACGGCTTCTATGGCAACCCGGATGTCCGTATCCCCCTGCCCGAGGTGCTGGCAACGACGCGGCGATCGCTCGGACGCCTGGGGATGGCCGCCCCGCTGGGCGCCCTGGAGGAACGCATGAACCGCGCGGCCGAAGATGCCGCCTGGGAGGCGCGGGAGCCCTTCATCCGGGCCATCTTCGCGCTGGATCTTGAGGATGCCCGCAGCATCCTGCTCGGCCCCGAGGACGCAGCCACCCGGTACCTCGAACAGGAGATGCGCCCCCGCCTGACCGAGGCCATGCGCCCGGCGGTGGAGAACAGTCTGGGCACCGTCGACGCCCTGAGCACCTACGGCGAGATCGAGTCCCAGATGCGTGACATTCCATTCCTGGCCAATGTCCGTCTGGATCTGGTCGGCCACGTCCTGGAACACACCATGGACGGGCTGTTCCACGCCCTCTCGGAAGAAGAGGCGCGCCTGCGCGTCGACCCGTTCGGACGTGGCACCGACGTCTTCCAGCGCGTCTTCAGCCGCTTGTAACCGCGAGGCCCGCATGAGCGATAGCGATAGCCCCCCAGTCTTTTCGGTTACCGAACTCAACCAGTGTGCGGATGGGCTGCTGCGTGATGGTCTCGGTCTGGTGCGCGTGGAAGGCGAGGTCTCCAACCTGCGCCAGTACGCCTCCGGGCACCAGTACTTCTCGCTGAAGGACGAGAACGCCTCGGTGAACTGCGTGCTGTTCCGTGGCAAGGCCCGCCAGGCCGCACGCTTCGCCGACGGCGACGCAGTACAGATCCGGGGACGTGCCGGGATCTATGGCGCGCGCGGACAGTTCCAGATCATCGTCGAAGCCCTGCAACCGGCCGGCGAGGGGCGCCTGCTGGCGGCCTTCCAGCGGCTCAAGGAGAAACTCGCCGCCGAGGGCCTGTTCGACGCCGAGCGCAAGCAGCCGCTGCCCGCCTGGACCCACCGTCTGGGCGTGATCACCTCCACCCAGGGCGACGTGCGCCACGACATCGAGCGCACCCTGGCCAGGCGTTTCCCGCTGTTGCTGCCGGTCACGCTCTATCCCACCGCCGTCCAGGGCCAGCAGGCCGCCGGTCAAATCGTCGCGGCGCTAGAACAGGCGGCGGCCGAGGGCCGGGTCGACGTGGTCATCCTCGCCCGTGGCGGTGGCTCGCTGGAGGACCTGCAGGCCTTCAACGAGGAAAGTGTCGCGCGCGCCATCGCCGCCTGCCCGATCCCGGTCGTGACCGGCGTCGGGCACGAGACCGACACCACCATCGCCGACTTCGTCGCCGATCTGCGCGCCTCCACGCCCACCGCCGCGGCGGAGGCCGTCAGTCCGGATGCCGCAACCCTGCGCCACCAACTGGCGCGGGCCCGGGAACGCCTGACCGGCCTGCTGGGCCAGCACATCGCGCGTCACCAGCAGACCCTGACCGCATTACACACCCGCCTGGAGCGCCGCCACCCGCGTCAGCTCCTGGAACGCGACGCACAACGTCTGGACGACCAGCGCGAACGCATGAACCGCGCCTGGTCGCGCATGTACGAACGCGCCCAGGCACGGCTGCAACGCGCCCAGTTGCGCCTGGCCGGGGCCTCGCCCGGCAACCGCCTGGCCTCCGCCCGCATGCGCCTGGACCACCTGCGCCAACGCCTTGCCCGCGTGCGCCCCGACCACGACATCGCACAACGCCGCGACACCCTGGCCCGCCTGCATCGCCAGCTCGAAACGGCCACCCGCCAGGCCCTGGCCACCCGCCAGAGACAACTGGACGCCAGCGCCCGCCAGTTGCGTTCACTGGACCCGGAAGCGGTACTGGAGCGGGGCTACGCGATCCTGCAGACCACACAGGGCGACGTCCTGCGCCGCGCGGAACAAACCGCCAGCGGCGAGCACCTGCGCGCCCGCCTTGCCCGCGGCCGCCTGGACCTCGACGTGACCGCCACCTACTCCGACGACTGAAGCGCTCGACCTCCTGATCTTTAAGCACAAAGGGCGCCGAGAAAATCGCGTGTAACAGGAAGACGGGAAGCGCGCGAAGGGATCAGGAGGAGCGGCGCAGGGTCGGCCGCTACAAGGCCAGCCCCGCCGGGAATCCGGATATCTGTTCAGCACCCCCAAACGCCGTAGGAGCGTGCTTGCACGCGAAGCCCCTGCCCGCGTCCGACTCTGGCAGGGGCTTCGCGTGCAAGCACGCTCCCACAGGGGGGCATGGAGTCCCGCCGAGGGCAACTGGATACGAACGCGTACGCGCCCGCAGGCGAATCAGGGGAGCAGGACGAGGTTGTCGCGGTGGATCAGCTCCGGCTCCAGCAAGTAACCGAGTTCGGCCTCGATGCGATCGGCGCGCTGTCCACGGATGCGCTGAACCTCGCTAGCCGCGTAATTCGTCAGCCCGCGCGCAACGGCCACACCCTCCGGGTCCACGCAGGTGACCATCTCGCCACGGCGGAAATCACCCTCGACACCGACCACCCCCACCGGCAGCAGGCTGCTGCCCGATTCGCGCAGCACACGGACGGCGCCGGCATCCAGCTGCAGCTGGCCGCGCGAGTGCAACTGATCCGCCAACCAGCGTTTGCGCGCCGCCAGGGGTTCACGGTCCGGCTTCAGCCAGGTGCCCAGCGGTGCACCCTTGAGCACCCGCCCCATCACTTGCGCCTCGCGGCCGGAGGCAATCACGGTATGCGTGCCGGAGCGTGCCGCCCGCTCGGCCGCCAATAGCTTGGTCGCCATCCCACCCCGACCCAGACGGCCAAAATCGGCGGCGACGTAGCGGTGCAGCTCCGCATCCGAGGCGCGCCCCTCCTGGATCAGCTGGGCATCGGCGTGTTTGCGGGGATCGCGATCGAACAGGCCATCCTGGTCGGTCAGGATGAGGAGCAGATCGGCCACTACCAGGTTGGCGACCAAGGCCGCCAGGGTGTCGTTGTCGCCGAGACGGATTTCCTCGTAGGCAACCGTGTCGTTCTCGTTGACTACCGGAATCGTGCCCATCTCCAACAAGGCCTGGATGGTGCTCCGGGCATTCAGGTAGCGGGACCGATCGGCCAAATCATCGTGGGTCAGCAGGACCTGGGCGGCGTGCAGGTCGTGGCTGGCAAACTCGCGCTCGTAGGCCTGGATCAGACCCATCTGACCGACGGCCGCCGCGGCCTGCACGCGATGGAGCTGATGCGGCCGCTCGGTCATACCCAGCCGCCGCATCCCTTCGGCCACCGCGCCGCTGGAGACCAGGATCACCTCCAGCCCACGGCGGCGCAGGGCCGCAATCTGGTGCGCCCAGGACTCCAGGGCCGGACGATCCAGCCCAGCCCCGTCGGCCGTGATCAACGCACTGCCGATCTTGATCACGACCCGCCGGATGGCCGGCAGCGCACGCGCCGTAGCGGCCGCGTCTACCACGACGTATCCTCCGGCTTGGCGGCCGCATTGCGGCGAGAGGCCTCGGCCGCGGCTTGCGCCGTCTCTTCGATGTGGCGCATCACGGCTTGCAGCAGGGCATCGACACCCTCGCCGGTCGCGGCCGAGATGGTGAACACCGGGTGCTCCTCGCCCTGATCCGCGCGCACACGCTCGACCAGGGCGGCGAGATCCTCGGCGTCCAGCAATTCCTGCTTGTTCAACACCACCCATCGCGGGAGCGCGGCCAGGTCGTCACTGTGGCGTTCCAGCTCGGTGATCGCGGTGCGCAGATCCACCAGCGGATCCGCCTCGGGGTCCGGCGGGGCCACATCTACCACGTGCAGCAGCAAGCGGGTGCGCGCCAGATGCTTGAGGAAGCGCGTGCCCAGGCCCGCTCCTTCGGCCGCGCCCTCGATCAACCCAGGGATATCAGCAATCACAAAGCTCTGATTAATCCCGATGCGCACCACGCCCAGCTGCGGGATCAAGGTCGTAAACGGGTAATCGGCGATCTTCGGGCGCGCCGCGGAGGCACGCGCCAGCAACGTGGACTTACCGGCATTCGGCAAACCCAGCAGACCCACATCGGCCAGCACCATCAGTTCCAGGGACAACTTGCGCAGCTCGCCCGGCGTACCCGGCTTGCTCTGACGCGGCGCCTGGTTGGTGGAGGACTTGTAGCGCGTGTTGCCGAGCCCGTGGAAGCCCCCCTGCGCGACCAGCAGACGCTGCCCCTCGTGGGTCACGTCCCCGAGGATCTCGTCGGTCTCGGCATCGCGTACCTGGGTACCGACCGGCACCGCAATCTCCAGATCCTCGCCCGAGGCCCCGGTGCGCTGACGGCCCATGCCGTTCTCGCCGCGCTCGGCGTCAAACCGACGCTGGTAACGAAAATCCGCCAGGGTGTTCAGGCCTTCGTCGCCCACCAGCCACACGGAGCCGCCATCGCCGCCGTCACCCCCATCGGGCCCGCCAAACGGGATGTACTTCTCGCGGCGGAAGCTGACACAGCCATTGCCGCCGTCGCCGGCCTTTACCGTAATGGTGGCTTCGTCGATGAACTTCATTGCTTGTTTCCCGCAGTACAGAACAAAAAAAGCCCCGTCGAACGGGGCTTTTCGCGAACGCTTCGCTGACCGGCCGGCTTACTGCTGCGGCTGGATACTCACGAAACGGCGGTTGTGACGACCGCCCACCTTGAAGACGACCTGGCCGTCGACCTTGGCGAACAGCGTATGGTCCTTGCCACAACCCACGCCCTCGCCGGGATGATACTGCGTCCCGCGCTGACGAACGAGGATATTGCCGGCGCGCACGACCTGACCGCCGAAGCGCTTCACGCCAAGGCGTTTGCTCTCGGAATCGCGCCCGTTGCGGGTACTACCGCCTGCCTTTTTATGTGCCATGGTTCAGCTCTCCTGAATGCCTGCGGGCGATCAGCCGGCGATGCCGGTGATGCGCACGGTGGTGTAATGCTGGCGGTGTCCCATCTGCTTCTGGGAATGCTTGCGCCGCCGAAATTTCATGATGTGAATCTTCTTCGCGCGGCCATGGTCTTCGACCTTGGCGGTGACCTTGCCACCGTCCACCAGCGGGGCCCCGACGCGGACATCATCACCCGCACCGACCATCAGCACCTGGTCGAATTCGACCTCGGAGCCGGCCTCGGCGTCGAGCTTTTCGATGCGAAGCACGTCGCCTTCGGCGACGCGATATTGTTTACCACCTGTTGCGATGATCGCGTACATTTCCCTGGGACTCCGTTGCGATACCTTGTGTGGACCAGCCGACTGGGAGCTGGTCTCGCGAAAGGGCGGAAATGCTAGCAGCGCTTCCCTCTCGGGTCAATCTTTACACGCAACCCAAACGGGATGCCCTGGCGCCCTCGGGGCGGCAAAGCGGACCTGCACGGGATACGGGCGCTCCGCCCCGACGCGCGAACTTGTACACTGACCGACCTTTCCCTAGTGTAGTGCGCCGCCCCACCGGGTGCCTACAGAGCCACTCCCGACGACCTCACGAGCCTGCTTGCCTGACCCCATGCCCATTGATTCGATCCGAGAACTGGCGGCCGACGACATGCAGGCCGTCGACCAGTGCATACGCGAACGGCTGAGCTCGCCGGTAGTGCTGATCAATCAGCTCGGGCATTACATCATCCATTCCGGCGGCAAGCGCCTGCGCCCCCTTCTGGCCACATTGTCGGCGCGGGCCTGCCATGTGCAGGGCCAGGACCCGGTAACGCTTGCGGCGGTGGTGGAATTCATCCATACCGCAACCTTGCTGCACGACGACGTCGTGGATGCCTCCGAGCTGCGTCGCGGGAACGAGACCGCCAACCACATCTTCGGGAACGAGGCCGCGGTGCTGGTGGGTGACTTCCTCTACTCGCGCGCCTTCGAGATGATGGTCGAAGTCGGCTCCATGCGCGTGATGGAAATCCTCTCCCACGCGACCAACGTGATCGCCGAAGGCGAAGTGATGCAGCTGATGAACTGCCACGACGCCGACGTGGACGAACAGCGCTACATGCACGTCATCCAGTCGAAGACCGCCAAGCTGTTCGAGGCTGCCTGCCAGCTGGGGGCCATCATGGGTGAGCGCCCGGAGGCCGACGAACAGGCGCTGGCCCGCTACGGCATGCACCTGGGCACCGCTTTCCAACTGATCGATGATGTCCTCGACTACTCCTCCGACGACGAGGTGACCGGCAAGCGCATGGGCGACGACCTGGCTGAGGGTAAACCGACCCTGCCCCTGATCCATGCACTGCGCATGGGCACACCCGATCAGCAGAGAATCGTGCGGCAGGCGATCGAGAATGGCGGCCGCGAACAGGTCGAGCCGGTCCTGCAGGTGGTGCACGACACCGACAGCCTGAACTACACTCGCTCCCGCGCCGAGGCCGAGACCGAGGCGGCGATCGAGGCCATCCGCACCCTGTCCGACTCGCCCCACCGACAGGCACTGATCGATCTGGCCCGCTTCGCAGTCGGACGCAACCATTAGGGAGGGGACCCGCGATTTAGCCAGCGCCTCCCTTGACGACGAGGGCTCGCATTCCAAATTTTTGGCCGCCCGAGGCATGGACACGCCCTCGGAGGCTCGGCATAATAGCGGGCTCGGTTCGGAGTGTAGCTCAGCTTGGTAGAGCACTGCCTTCGGGAGGCAGGGGTCGAAGGTTCGAATCCTTTCACTCCGACCAATCTTCTTCTTGACCCTGGTGTTCCGGCCTGTGGCCCGGCTTGAAAAGCCCGCCCCGGAGACGGCCAGGTCCCGATCACGCTCAGGTCCTGCGGACACGTCCATGACCGCCAATTCCCAGGCCGTTCGCGGCACTCTCTACATCATTTCCGCGCCGTCGGGCGCCGGCAAGACGAGCCTGGTAGCGGCCTTGCTGGAATCCGAGCGGGCGGTCGAAGTCTCGGTCTCGCACACCACGCGCAAGCCGCGAGACAGCGAGGTCGACGGAGAGCACTACCACTTCGTCAGCGCAGAGACCTTCCTTGGAATGATCGAGGACGGCCAGCTCCTGGAGCACGCCAAGGTCTTCGACAATTTCTACGGCACCTCTCGCGGCAGCGTCGAAGAACGCCTGGAGGCCGGTGTCGACGTGATCCTGGAGATCGACTGGCAGGGCGCGCGCCAGGTGCGCGCCGCCGTGCCGGATGCCCACTCCATCTTCATCCTGCCACCCTCGCGCGACGAGCTGGAGCGCCGCCTGCGCGGCCGCGGACAGGATGCGGAAGATGTGATCCAGCGCCGCCTGCGCGACGCCGAATCCGACTGCACGCACTTTCGCGAGTACGACTACACCGTGGTCAACGAGGATTTCGACCAGGCCGTGCGCGATCTCGCCAGTATCTTTCGCGCCAACCGCCTGCGCACCGTGGAACAGGAGATCCGATCCGCATCCACGATAGGGAATCTGTTGGCGGGGGCGCCGGGGTCGGCGTAACATGCAGATGTGGGGTGCTTTCCCTACACGAGTTTCAACGATTTACTGACCGGAGTATCCGATGGCACGCGTCACCGTCGAGGACTGCCTCGAAAATGTCGAAAACCGTTTCCAACTGGTGCTGATGGCTGCCCGTCGGGCCCGTCACATCGCCCACGGGAAGGAAGCTCGCGTCCCCGAGGACAATGACAAGCCCACGGTGATCGCCCTGCGCGAAATCGCCGCCGGCGTGGTCGGTACCGAAGTGTTCGACGAACACGACGAACGGCCCCAGAACCAGATGCTGGACTTCAGCACGATCCGCCATCTGGAACAGCTGGAAGCCGACGAACGGTAGGAGCTCTCCTTTATGGCCGCTGGCGAGCCAGTTGCTCCCGGGGCCACCAGTACGCCCCCGGGGGACTCGACCCGATTCCTGATTAGCGATTTGTGCTCCGAGCTCGAGGCCTACCTCGAGCCGGGCGAGGTCGAGGAGGTTTATCGCGCCTACCTCCTGGGTGCGGAATCCCACGAAGGCCAGACCCGCAAGACCGGGGAACCCTACATCTATCACCCGCTTGCCGTGGCCCGCACCATGGCCGAGATGCGGATGGACCATCAGGCGATCAGCGCCGCCATCCTGCACGACGTAATGGAGGACACAGCCACCAGCAAGGACCGCATCCACGCCGAGTTTGGCGAAGAGGTCGCGGAGCTGGTCGATGGCGTCTCCAAACTGACCCACCTGCAGTTCCAGTCCAAGGCCGAAGCCCAGGCCGAAAACTTCCGCAAGATGATGCTGGCGATCACCCGCGATATCCGGGTGATCCTGATCAAGCTCGCCGATCGCCTCCACAACATGCGCACCCTGGGCGTGATGCGGCCGGACAAGCGCCGCCGCATCGCGAAGGAAACGCTGGAGATCTACGCCCCGATTGCCCAGCGTCTGGGCATGAATGCCATGCGCCGCGAGCTGGAAGAGCTCGGCTTTTCGGCCAAACATCCGTGGCGCGCCGCGGTGCTGGAACGCGCGGTCCACCGCGCCGGGGGCAACCGCCGCGAACCCATGCGCAATATCGAGCAGGCGATCTGCTCGCGGATGGAGACCGCCGGGATCGTCGGGCGCATCTCGGGCCGCGAGAAGAGCCTGTACAGCATCTACCGCAAGATGCGCGACAAGCGCCACTCCTTCGAAGAGGTGTTCGACGTCTTCGCCATTCGCATCATCGTGGACGACATCGACACCTGCTACCGCTCCCTGGGGCTGGTGCACAACCTCTACAAACCGGTCCCGGGACGTTTCAAGGACTACATTGCGATCCCCAAGTCCAACGGCTACCAGTCCCTGCATACCATCCTGTTCGGGCCACAGGGCATTCCCATCGAGATCCAGATCCGCTCCACCGAGATGGACCGCGTGGCCGAAAGCGGCATCGCCGCACACTGGCAGTACAAGGCCGGCAGTGAGTCCTCGCGTACCGCGCAGAGCCGCGCACGCGACTGGCTGAAGGACGTACTGGAGATCCAGAACAGCGTCGGCAACTCCATCGAATTCCTGGAGAACGTGAAGGTCGACCTGTTCCCCGACGAGGTCTACACCTTTACCCCCGGCGGCGACATTCTGGTCCTTCCGCGCGACGCGACCCCGATCGACTTCGCCTATGCCGTGCACTCGGACGTCGGCAACCGCTGCGTGGCCGCCAAGATCGACCGCCAGCTCGCCCCACTGTCCGTACGCCTTCAAAGCGGCCAGACCGTCGAGATCGTCACTTCCCCCGGAGCCCGCCCCAATCCGGCCTGGCTGTCGTTCGTGGTCACCGGAAAGGCCCGCACCGGCATCCGCCATTGCCTGAAATCCATGCAATCGGAGGAGGCGCGCACGCTCGGCGAGCGTCTGCTGGAGAAGGCCCTGGAGACCCTGGACAGCCACCTGTCGCATATCTCGCCGGCGCGGCTGGACCAGATGCTGGACGCGATGCAGCTGGAGGATCTGGATGCACTGCTGATCGATATCGGCCTGGGGAACCGCATGGCGACGCTGGTTGCCCGCCAGATGGTCGGCAAGGACAGTCCGGAACCGGATACCACGGCGGCCACGACCACCCTTGCAGTCAAGGGCACGGAAGGTCTAGTGCTGAGTTACGCGCGCTGCTGCCACCCCATCCCCGGTGATCCCATCATCGGCCAGCTAAGCGCCGGACGCGGGCTGGTGGTACATCGCGAGAATTGCCGCAATGTGCTGCACGAGAGCCGCGAGCGCAGCGATCGAACCATCGCGCTGGAGTGGTCGCACGAGCCGCAGCTCCAGTTCACCGCCGCGGTCCGCACCCGCACCGCCAACCGCCGCGGCGCGCTGGCCGACATGGCCGCGGTCATCGCCGACCACGGCTCCAACATCGAACACATCTCGTTCAACGAGCAGGACGGCCACTCCACCGCGATGACCTTCCTGCTGACCGTAAGCGACCGTCAGCACCTGGCGCAGATTATGCGCGGCCTGCGACGCCTGCCCGACGTTCTCCGCATCTCCCGCCAGCGCGGCTGAAGAAAATGTCCAATCGCTCCATCGGCCTCGACGAAACGCTTTACCAATACCTGCTGGAGAACTCGCTGCGCGAACCGGCTTTGCTGGCTGAGCTGCGCAGTGAGACCGCGGCTCTGCCCGAGGCAAACATGCAGATCGCCCCGGAACAGGGGCAATTTATGGCCTTACTGGCAAAGCTGATGGGTGCGCGACGCTACCTGGAGATCGGCACCTTCACCGGCTACAGCGCCCTGGCGATTGCCCTCGCCCTGCCGGAGGACGGCGAGATCGTGACCCTGGACAAGAGCGCGGAATGGACCGCCACCGCACGCCGCTACTGGGAACGCGCGGGTGTCGCGGGGCGCATCCGACTCGAACAAGGCGAAGCCCGGGACTCGTTACAGGCGCTGGAGGCCGCCGGCGAGGCCGGCACCTTCGACCTGGCCTTCATCGACGCGGACAAAACCGGCTATTCGGGGTATTTCGAACACTGCCTGCGCCTGGTGCGCCCAGGCGGCCTGATCCTGGTCGACAACACCCTGTGGTACGGCACGGTCGCCGACCCCGACGACACCCGCACCGACACACTCGCGATCCGCGCCTTCAACGAGGCCCTGCACCATGACGATCGCATCGACCTCTCGCTCACCCCCATCGGCGACGGCCTGACCCTCGCCCGCCGCCGCTGATCCGGCCGTAAGCCTCGATTCACCACAGAGAACACGGAGGACTCAGAGAAGAGCTTCAAGGCTCAAAATTCAAGGGTCTGCTGATTCACCACGAAGCGCACGAAGGCACGAAGAAAATCCTTTTGTTGTAAGCGTTCCTGGTGGCGAACGGCTTTGTTCCAGCCTGCGGGTCAGCCTGAACAATCATCCTGCCCCCCTGTCCTTCTCCGTGATCTCTGTGCCCTCTGTGGTGAACCGCTGTTGACCTTGCCCTTCTTCGTGCCTTCGTGCACTTCGTGGTGAACCCATTCTTTTCCCTGCGCATATCCTCAACGAAGCCTTACAGGCAGAGGCCGCTGTCGCCGAGGCCGCGGCGGCAGATGGCACGACGCTCCACCGCGCGCACCACCCAGCCCGCTTCCTTCTCCTCCAGTTCCAGGCGGAATTCGTAGGCCTCGACGGCATCATCACGCAGCCCGGTCAGGCGGACCTCCGCGCATTCCGGCCTCGGCTGGTCGATCTCCAGCCCCGCGTAGTCGACGGCCAGGCCGGATTTCCAGCCACTGGCCGCGAACCACTCCATCACCGCGGCACCCGGCATCACCATCGGCTCAAGCGACGGCACCGCCTGGGCCTCGAAGGCTGTCGGCGCGGGTTCCCATCCTTCGGGCAGCCCCGCGGACGCGCCGTCATCATCCGGATCCGGGGTCGACGTAGCGCAACCCGCCAGAATCAGCGCCAGCACACCCCCTGCAACCTGCCTTCTCCAGTACATCACGTGGACTGCCTCGCAAATCATCCTCTCCCAGGAAACATACCGGAGCGCGAAACGTCCTACCATGAGAGATCCACATCATTGGTCTGCCGACCCGCGGCACCTCGGAGGAACCGACATGAACCTGCTCGAACTGCGCCCCATCCTGCTCGCCGGGCTGTGTGGTCTGATGCTGGCCGCAAGCCCCCTGTATGGCGCCGACCACGATACGCACGCGGGGGACGAACCCACGGCCAGCGACGACGCGGATGCAGCGATGGACGACGATGCCACCGCCAGCGAGATGGAGGAGTTGCGCGAATCCTGGGCCGAGACCCGCGAGGAACTCCAGGAAGATGGTGCCGAGGCCGACGAGGCCACCCGGTCGCGTACCCGCGAAACCCTGGACGCGATGGATCGCGAACTGGATCGCCTGGGCACCAACATCCGCGAGGGCTGGGATGATCTGAGTGACGCCACTCGCGAGCGCCGCGAACGCGCCTACGATGGCCTGGTCGAGGAACGCAACAACCTAGCCGAATGGTCAAGCGACATGCGCGACCGTTCCTCCAGTGCCTGGGGTGGCGTACGCGAAGGGGCCCGCGACGCCTGGGGCGGCATCCGCGACGGCTCGCGCAAGGCGTGGGGCTCGGTACGCGACTCGTTCCGTGGCAGTGACGAACCGGCCGGACAGGCCGAGGAACCGGACCTCCAGGACTGATGCGGCGCCCCACTCACTGGCTGGGGGCCGCCATCGTCGTAGCCCTGGCATCCTCCGGGCTGATGGGCTGTGACGGCTTCGGTGCGACAACGGGGGAGCCGGAACATCTCCAGCGCACGACCGATCCGGAGATCCTGCAGCGCGGGGAACGGCTCTACCAGCAGCACTGCATCGCCTGTCACGGGGAACAGCGTGAGGGGGCCGAGAACTGGCGTCAGCGAAATCCCGACGGCACACTCCCGCCGCCTCCGCTAGACGGCACTGCCCACACCTGGCATCACCCGTACTGGCAGCTAAAGGACATGATCCGCTATGGGGCCGAGGCGCGCGGCGGCGCAATGCCCAGCTTCGAGGACACCCTGTCGGAAGACGACGTCGAAGCCATCATCGCCTGGCTGCAATCGCACTGGCCGGACGAGATCTTCGAGGCCTGGCAGCGCTACGACCGCAATCACCCCACCCAGGAAGACTGGGAAGAGGCGATGGGCGAACCCTGGGTTACACACGGCGAACACGCCCATTGATGCGTCGGGCCCGCACCAACCGTACAATGCGCCCGGAATGACAGGCGGCTCATCTGCGTCCTGTCGATACCGACAGGGAACGCACCCCTCGGGGGAACGGCCGGGAGTGGCCCATGCTTGATGTCTGCCAGCACGACGATGTTCCCGGTTCGCGGGGGTATGCGTGAATCGACGCGCCGAAGACCGCGCGGATGGTGAACTGCTCCGCCTGCAAGCGCTCGCCGAACAAGAGCGCGAGGCAAGGCGCCATGCGGAGACCCTGGCCGAGAGCAGGCTGCAGGACGTCTACGCCAAGCAGCAGCAGATCGAGCTGCTCAACACCATCGCCTCGACCGCCAACCAGTCCGACTCGATCGCTCATGTCCTGCGCACCGCGCTCTCCGCGATCGGGCGTTTCCTCGATTGGCCGGTAGGCCACGCCTACCTCGCCCGGCATGATGCATACAGCGGCACTAGCGAACTCAATCCCACCGGCATCTGGCACCTCGCCAGCGCAAAACCGTTCACCGCATTTCGCGAAAGCACCGAGGACCGCGTGTTCCAGGTTGGGGAGGGCCTGCCCGGTCGTGTGCTGGCCAACGGCGAGCCCGCCTGGATCGAGGACCTGAACACCGACGGCAATTTCCCGCGTTCACCACAGGCAGCCGCCAGCGATCTGTGTTCCGGGTTTGCCTTCCCGGTGATGGTCGGGGACGAGGTCGCCTGTGTCCTTGAGTTCTTTGCCACCGAGCATCAGCCCACCGACCCTGACCTGCTCTGGCTGATGTGGCAAATCGGGGTGCAGCTTGGCCGCGTGATCGAGCGCAACCGCCACGAGGAACGCCTGCTCCACAACGCCTCGCACGACCAGTTGACCGGGCTGCCCAATCGCCGGCTGTTTCACGACCGCCTGGCCCATGCCATCGCCCGAGCGACCCGCGAGTCCTTCAACCTGTTCGCGGTCCTGTTCGTCGATATCGACCGCTTCAAGACCGTCAACGACAGCCTGGGGCACCCGGCGGGGGACGAGTTGCTGGTGCGCGTCGGCCAGCGCCTGCTAAGTGCTTTGCGCCAGAACGACACCGTCTCACGGCCACAGGGCGCCGCGGCCAATCGCCCGGACGACACCCTCGCCCGTCTAGGGGGTGACGAGTTCACCATCCTGCTGGAAGGACTGCATGAACCGGTGGACGCCCTGCGCGTCGCCGAACGCCTGCAGGCTGTGCTGCACGAACCGTTTTCCATCGCCGGGCAGGATGTCTACGTCACCGTCAGCATCGGCATTGCGACCCGTCCCTACGGCCAGGCCTGCCCGGTCCAGCAAGAGTTCTCGGGGCACTCGCCCGGACAGTCCGAAAGCCGGGCCACCCCGGATGACCTGATGCGCGAGGCAGACATGGCCATGTACCGCGCGAAGTCGCTGGGCAAGGCCCGCTGCGAATTCTGCGATCCGGGTATGCAGACGCGTGCCCGGCTGAGCCTGGCGCTGGAAACCGATCTGCGCCAGGCGGTGGAGCGGGGGGATTTCGAAGTCCACTTCCAGCCCATCATGTCACTGAGCGACAATTGCATCGCCGGCTTCGAGGGGCTGGTGCGCTGGATACGCAACGGCGAGCTGGTCCCACCCGACGACTTTATCCCGATCGCCGAGGACACCGGCCAGATCCACCTGATCGACATGCTGGTGCTCTACACCGCCTGCCGCCAGCTGGTGCAATGGAACACCGACTATCCGGACAAGCCGCTGACCATCAGCACCAACCTGTCGGCCCGCCAGCTTACCCGCCCGGACCTGGTCGACGAGGTCCAGACGATCCTGGAAGGCACCGGCGTCCCACCCGCCCAGGTACGTCTGGAAATCACCGAGACCGCCACGCTGGGCAATCTGGACGAGCTGATCGAGACGCTGCAACGTCTCAAGGGCCTGGGCATCAGTCTGGCCCTGGATGATTTCGGCACCGGCTACTCCTCGCTCAGCTACCTCCACCGGCTACCGCTGGACATCCTCAAGATCGACCGCAGCTTCGTCTCCGGCCTGGACCACGACGAATACAGTCAGCGCCTTGTCCAGACCGTGATCCACATGGCCCACAACCTGGGACTGGAGGCGGTCGCCGAGGGCGTGGAAAGCAATACCCACGCTGCCACCCTGCGAGCGCTCGGCTGCACCCGCGCCCAGGGGTATCACTACTCCCCGCCGGTAGACGCCGCCCGCGCAACCGCCCTGCTCGCCAACAGCTTCTCCTGATGCGGTGTTAAGGAGACGCTGATGAATCAAACGGCCTGAGGCGATATCCCGCGACGGCGGGCCAGTACCTGGCGCACCACCAGTTTCTCCAGCTCCACAATCACGAACACCAGCATCCCGAACGCCAGGATGCGAATCCAGTCGTCGAGACGAATGGCCGTGGTGCCGAACAACGTGTGCATCACCGGCACGTAGGTGAAGGCCAGCTGCAGCAGGATCAACAATCCGATGGCCAGCCACATCGCGCGCGAGCGAAACAGTTCCCCACCCGGCAACACGGGCTGATGAATCAGCCGCAGGTTCAGCAAGTAGAAGGCCTGCCCCGCCACCAGCGTGTTGATTGCCACCGTGCGCGCCACCTCTTCGGACACGCCTGGGAGCATCCCCATGTACACGAAATGTCCGAAGGTGCCGGCCCACAACAGCAAGGCCACGAAGGGGATGCGCCAGAGCAGGAAGCCGGAGAGAAGCGGCGTATTCGGCGCCCGGGGCGGGCGCTGCATCACGCCCGGCTCGGCGCGCTCGAAGGCGAGCGCCATGGCCAACGTTACCGAGGTCACCATATTGACCCACAGGACCTGTACCGGGGTCAGCGGCAGAGCCAGGCCCATCAATATCGCCATCATGATGGTCAATGACTGCCCAGCATTGGTCGGCAGCATGTGCAGGATGGCCTTGCGAATGTTGTCGTAAACCGTGCGGCCCTCCTCAACCGCATGGGCGATGGAGGCGAAGTTGTCGTCCGCCAGCACCATCTCCGAGGCTTCCTTGGCCGCCTCGGTCCCCTTGCCACCCATCGCCACGCCCACGTCCGCGCGCTTCAGCGCCGGAGCATCGTTCACCCCGTCGCCCGTCATCGCGACCACCCGGCCGTTCTTCTGCAACGCTTGAACGAGCCGCAGCTTGTGCTCCGGCGAGGTCCGCGCGAAGACGTCCGTGCGCTCTGCCAGCGCCGCCAGTTCGCTCTCCTCCAGGCCCTCCAGCTCGTGGCCCGAACGCGCCTCGGCATCACGCCCCAAGCCCAATTGCACGCCGATCGCGCGGGCGGTCGCCAGGTGATCGCCGGTGATCATCTTCACATCGATGCCCGCCGCCTGACAGTCGGCCACGGCGCGGATAGCCTCTTCGCGCGGCGGGTCGATAATCCCCAGCAGGGCCAACAGAGTGAACCCGCCGGCCTCGACATCGTCGAAGTTCAGCTCGCGCCGTTCGGTGTCGGTGTCACGCACCGCGACGGCCAGTAGCCGTTGGCCGCGCGCCGCGACCGCCTCCATCGCGGCGTGCCAGTGATTCGCATCGAGGGCCTCGCGGCGTTCGGCACCAACCTGCTGCTGGTCACACAGCTCGAGCACCCGCTCTGGCGCACCCTTCAGGAACACACGTGCATGACCCTCGTGGTCATGATGCAAGGTCGCCATATAGCGGTGATCCGACTCAAACGGAATCACGTCCGTGCGGGGCAGGCGCTCCTCTTCCAGATGGGGGTCCAGACCCGCCTTGCGGGCCAGGGTGATCAGCGCGCCCTCGGTAGGGTCGCCCTCCATGACCCAGTCATCGCCCTTGTGATAGAGCTGCGCGTCGTTGCACAACAACCCCGCACGCAGCACCTCGATCAGGAAGGGGTCCTCGTCCGGATCGATGTCCCGCTCGTCCTCGACGAACCCACCCTGAGGGGCATACCCCACCCCACTGACAAAGATCTCGCGGCTTGCCGTGCGCAGGGTTTGGGCGGTCATCTCGTTACGGGTCAGCGTACCGGTCTTGTCGGAACAGATCGTGGAGACCGAACCCAGGGTCTCGACCGCCGGGAGGCGGCGGATGATGGCATTGCGCCGCGCCATTTTCTGCACCCCGATCGCCAGCGCGATCGTCATGATCGCGGGCAACCCCTCGGGGATGGAGGACACCGCGAGACTCGCGGCCGCAAGGAACATCTCGTCCAACGGATAGCTACGTACCCAGTAGCCGAAGGCGAAGGTGGCCATCGCGATCACCACAATCACCGCGGCCAGCCAGCGACCGAACTGCTCCATTTGCCGGACCAGCGGCGTCTCCAAACCTTCGACTGCCCCCAGCATGGTGGAGATGCGGCCGATCTCGGTGTACTCGCCAGTCGCCACCACCACGCCCGTGCCGCGGCCGAAGGCCACCAGCGTCCCGGAGAACGCCATCCCGCGGCGATCCCCGAGATCGGCCTCCAGCGCGACCTCAGCCGTATCCTTCTCCACGGCCACCGACTCACCCGTCAGCACCGCCTCTTCCAGACGCAGGTTCTTGGTCTCGAACAACCGCAGATCGGCCGGTACCCGGTCGCCTGCCTGGAGATGCACGACATCCCCAGGCACCAGCTGCTCGGCGGGAATCTCGCGGCGTTCGCCACCCCGAGTCACCAGGGCCCGCGGCGACAGCATGCGTCGAATGGCATCCAGGGCCTTCTCGGCCTTGCCCTCCTGGACAAAACCGATCAGCGTGTTGATGAGCACCACGGCGAGGATCACGCCGGTATCCACCCAGTGGCCCAGCAACGCCGTCCCCAGCGCGGCCACCAGCAGGATGTAGATCAGGATATTGTGGAAATGGCGCAGGAAGCGCCGCAGGACACCGGCCCGTTCGGGCGGGCGCAACTGGTTGGGCCCATAGTGCGCCAGCCGCTCTTCGGCCGTGGCGGCCGTCAGGCCTGAACGCGCAGAATCCCAGTGCTCGAGCGCCTCCTCCGCAGTCCGGCTGTGCCATGCGGGAGCTTCACGGGTTTCATCCGAGTCGGTGGGTTCGGAGGTCTCGGCCATGGGCAACGCCCTGCTGTGTCAACGTCGCCCTATCGTCACCCGGCACCGGGGGGGCGGCAAGCCCCCCGGTGCCGGGCGTGCCGAAGGATCAGAATTGCATTCCGACCTTGCCCATCACGCGCATATTGTCGGCATCGGCGCGGCGACCATCGAAGCGATCGCTCTCGGTGAACTGGTAACGCGCCTCCAGCCCCAGAAACCACTGACGATCCAGCTGGTACTTCAGGCTACCCCCCACCTGGGCCGCCCAAAGGCCATTGGTATCGTCGTCCAGCTTCGCACGCACGTAACCGATACCCGGACCAAAGCCCAGCGACAGGCGTTCATTCGGTTCGAACATCCAGTGGCTGTTCACCTCGGCGCTGGTCATCTTCAGCGGGTCATCACTGTAGCGGCTCACGCTGAGGTGATGACGCAGCACGCCGGTGGCCGGCTGGAACAGCTGGCAATTCGCCCCGATCTCGACCCCGTAGGCCGCGTCGGAGCTGGCATCGGAGAGATCCGGCGAAACCACACCGCCCAGTAGCGCGACACTGGGTTCCATGCCGCGCTCCACAGCACTCGCCTGCACGAACGGCGCCAGCGCCAAAGCGCCCAGGGCCAGCGTCGACAGCGTCTTCTTGTACACCATTGCGCACCTCCGTTTGGTCATCTATAAGCGAACCCTGATGATAGATCAGAGCGGCGTGATGTTCATCACATCCACCAGCGTTTCGTGAACCTGGCATGGAATTTTTTTCCGGTCGTCTGCATCACTCCGCGCAGGGCTACCCCGACATTCCCTTGAAAAAAATTGGAAATTCGAGGGAACCCTCGGTGCTCCAAGGCCTCGAAAATGATGATCCCGCCGAATCCGCCGGGTGACTCTACGTAGTACTCAGAAGACCACAAATCAAAAATCCAACCTGCAAACGGAGGACTCATGTCCGACAAACCGAATGCGAACCGTCGAAAATTCCTGCGTCAGGCGTCCGCTGCCGTAGCCGCCATCCCGGTCGTCAGCCTCGTTGGCATGTCCAACGCCAAGGCGGAGGAACGGGCCGAAGATGGTCATGCGCACAGCTACGTGAACAACGCCGCCGACGCCGACCATGCCGATTACTCGGATGGCGAAAAATGCAAGAACTGCGCCTTCTGGGGTGGCGGTGACTCCGAATGGGGCCAGTGCTTCCACGCCGACTTCCAGGGCGTGCAGGTCAACGCCGAAGGTTGGTGTGACGAGTACGTATCGTCCTAAGTCCGACGCTCCCGTCCGGCCCGGCTTCCTCCGGGCCGGATACTTTACCTCCCGCCCCTGAACCGCACTGCAACTTGCATCCCCGTCACCCCACCCCGCAAGCTACGCCTTTGATCTCGTAATACGGCTTCGGCTAGTGCCGAGAATGGCCGAAAGGGAGCTGCGTGTCTGACCGCCTACCTCGACCGCCCTGCAGCGCTTCCGCTAACGCGAGAGCCGGTCACTGATGGACCTGTCGACGACTGGCTTCACCGTCCTGTATCTGGTCTACGGTCTGGCGTTCTTTTCGCTGGGCGTCGTTGCGCTGGTACTGCCGCGAGGCGATGGCACCCTGCCGTTTGCCCAACATTTCTGGCTGCTGGCCCTGTTCGGGCTCATCCATGGCAGCTACGAGTTCCTGCAGGCAGCGGGCTTCCACTATTCGTGGGCGCGCGCGCCCTGGCTTAATGCCACCTGGAAGCTCGTCTCGTTCCTACCCCTTCTCGAGTTCGGGCGGCGCGCCCTGAACATAGGGCAGCGGCGTATTCAACTGGATGCTTTGTGGTTGTACCCGGTCATCGTCGTCGGGCTCATCCTGATGCTTGGGGTGGCGGAAGCCCCCTCGCATGGCCTCGCCAACGGAGGGCGCTACCTGGTGGGCGTCCCCGGCGCGCTGCTGACCGGCCTGGCCTTCTGGTCCCTGCTGCGCCTCCCCGCTCTGCGGAGCACCGAGGGACCCAGCGACGATCACGCCCACCATTACCCCGCCCTGGCAACACTGGCCCTGGCCTTCCTCGGCTACGCCCTGGTCACACCATTTCCGGGCACGATCGACTCCGCCCTCCCGGGCTGGCTGCCGACCCATGGCGATGTGCTGGAGACGATCGGGCTGCCGGTGCAAATGCTGCGCATGTTTGCGGCCATCCTCGCCGTGATCGCGCTCGTGTCCCTGACCCGCTCACTCGGAACCCAGCAGAGCGACGACCTGCTGCGCATCCTCGATACCCTTAACGGCTTTGTCTATCGTTCCCGCAACACGCCGAACTGGGAGGTCATCAATATCGAAGGCTCGCCGGAAGAGCTTGCCGGCTACTCGCGCGAGGCGTTTATTGAAGAGAATCTCACGTTTAACGACCTGGTCCATCCTGATGATCGCGACCGAGTTTGGCACGAAGTCTCCGAGGGGCTGCAGCGCGAAGGACAGTACCAGATCCAGTGGCGCCTGGTGCACCGCAACGGCGGATCACGCTGGGTGTACGAACGCGGCGTCGGCATCTACGACCACCGGGGTCAGCTCCAGTATCTGCAAGGGCATGTGGTCGACGCCGACGACCTGGTCACCACCAGCGAACGCCTGCAGGCCCGAACGAACGAGCTGGAGGCCTTCCACTCCACACTGGACCTGACCCTGGACGGGGTCTTTCTGTTCGACGTGGAGACCCTACAGTTCATCTACGTGAACCAGGGCGCGGTGGATCAGACCGGCATCCCGCGGGACGAGCTCTTGACCCTGCACCCCTTCGACATCAAGCCGGACTTTCCAGAACCGAAATTCCGCCAGATGATCGAGCCGCTGCGCCGCGGCGAACGCGACCAGTTCCGCTTCGAGACCACGCATCGCCACCGAGATGGCTTTGATGTGCCGGTCGAAATCTCCCTGCAGCTGGTCGCGCCCCGCGGCGAAACGGCCCGTTACGTCGCCATCTCGCACGACATAAGCCAGCGCAAGCGCAACGAAAACGCCCTCCTGCAGGCCCTGTCCGAGCTGGAATCCTCCCGCGACGAACAAACCCGACTGCTGGAACTGACCCAGCGCGAACAGGGGCGCATGTCTGCCCTGCTATCGGCCATGAGCATTGGGATCCTGTTCGAGGACCGCGACGGCCGCGTGGAGTACGTAAACCCGGCCTTCCGCCGAATGTGGGCCATCGGGAACGATCTGGATCTGGTGGGACGCCCTTCGCGCGACGTGCTGGAACACTCTACACACCGATTCGCCCGACCGGACCATGCCTCCCGTCACGTGCTCCATGTACTCGATACCCACGAGATCAGCGAACGCTTCGAGGTGGATCTGTACGACGGGCGCATCCTGACCCAGGTCTCCTACCCGGTTCAGGATACCGACGAGCGGGCCATCGGCCGGCTATGGATGTACGAGGATGTAACGCACGAGCGTCAGACCGCTCAGCAACTGGTCTACCTGGCCGAGCACGACGCGCTGACTGGGCTGTACAACCGCCATCACTTCCAGAAGCACCTGGAGAAAGTGATCCATAGCGAGCGCCGGCGCGACGGGCGTTTCGCTCTCCTCTACTTCGACCTCGACGAGTTCAAGACCATCAACGACACCTTCGGCCATCGTGCCGGGGACACCGTACTCGTGCGCGCCGCCGGCGAGATCGCCGCGCTGGTACGCAGCCAGGATATCTTCGCCCGCCTGGGCGGCGACGAATTCGCCATCCTGGTCGACCGCGAGTCGGAACATGAGCCCGTCGAACTGGCGCAACGCGTCGGCCGCGCGATCTCCGCGATCCCGTTCCGCTTCCGGGGCCAGAACTACCGCCTGACCGCCAGTATCGGTATTGCCCATTACCCCGAACACGGCGACAACGTGGAAGACCTGGTCGCGCATGCCGACACCGCGATGTACCAGGCCAAGGACCTGGGCAAGAACACCTGGGCGGTGTTCGACCGCAGCCGCAACACGGCCGAACACATGCTGGAGCGAATGTCCTGGAGCCAGCGCATCGGCACCGCCCTGGAACAGGATCATTTCGAGCTGCATTACCAGGGGATCTACAGCATCAATGACGGGGGCCTGCACCACCTCGAGGCGCTGGTGCGCTTGCGTGACCCGCGCGAACCCGACGCGATTGCCATGCCAGGCCAGTTCATCCCGGTCGCCGAGAAGACCGGCCAGATCCTGGATATCGACCGCTGGGTGATCCGCGAGAGCATCGCCCAGCTGGCCACCGACCCGGCGATCGCCGGCATCGCCATCAACATCTCCGGGCGCAGCTTCGACGAGCCCAGCCTCCCGCAGTACATCGCCCAGCAACTGGAACAGCATGCCATCGAACCGAGACGGCTGATCATCGAGCTAACCGAAACCGCCGCGGTCTCCGAGATGCAGGATGCCCAGCGCTTCATTGAGGCGTTGCAACACACCGGCTGCACGGTTTGCCTCGACGATTTTGGCTCCGGCTTCTCCACCTTCGCCTACCTCAAGTACCTCGGCGTTCAGGTCCTCAAGATCGACGGCATGTTCGTGCGCGACCTGCCCAATAACCGCGACAACCAGGCCTTTATCCGTGCGATGGTCGATGTCGCCCGCGGGCTGGACAAACTCACCATCGCCGAATGCGTGGAAGATGCAGCCACCCTCGAGATGCTGGCCGAACTGGGCGTAGACATGGCCCAGGGCTATCACCTGCACCGCCCGTCACCGGAGCTCCCCGCGATCGTTTCCTGAACCGGCAGACCGTCTCCTTCAGTCCGTAATCGGCTGCCACTCTTCGCGGCCGGCCGCCGGCCCCTCGAAGCGGAAGCCCACCGCCTTCGGGGTAACCCGGAACACGCCGCTGGCCCGGCTCCAGCCCTGTTCGCGCACCCGCGCATCGACCTGTTCGAACAAGCGCTGCAGCGCCCGCGCGGTCGCGGCGCGCTTGGCATACGCCAGACCGTGTCGTTCCCAGGCCGCGCGCGCAGCCGCGGCCCGTCCCCAGCCCGTCGCCACGAACCCGGCAAGCCACAGCGCGCGCAGGACGCCGTCACCCCACTGTGCGCGCAGTTGGGCCATGCCGGCCCGCGTGCCCGGGGCCGCTTCCACCGCCGTCACCAGGGACACGGGCAGCAGTTCGCGCCAGTCGCCGCTTTCGAAGGCCCCCGGCAGCAGGTCCTCGTCGATGATCTGCACGAAGTCCGGCACCGGATCGGAGCCGGTACGTTCCGCCAGCTGAATCAGCGCCCCCGCCTCGTCGGTATAACCGGACAGGGCGAAGCCGCACAGGTGATGGTCCACGATGTCATGCACGAACACCGAGGTCGGGATACGCTCGCCGGTATACGGGGTCGCCGCGATCACGTCCGCGCCACGCCCCGGCAGATCCAGCTTCCAGCCACGCACCCCAAAGCCATCCTCCCAGGCATCCGCGTACTCCGCGGGAATGGATACGCCGGCGGCGTCAGTGGCTTCATGCATGTCGGGAATTCAGGACATCGGCTTGTGCCCTCCTGGACGATTGCTCCTTGCACTGTACCGACCGGTCAACTAGTGTGCAAAGACATGACATCGCCCCCAGCCCCAACCCCGACCCACCGGGCCCGCGGCGACAGCCGCGACGCACTCCTGACGGCTGCGCGCGAACTGATCGTCGGTCGCAGCTACAGCGCCGTCGGCATCGCCGAGATCTGTGCCCATGCCGGCGTGCGCAAGGGCAGCCTGTACCACTTCTTCCCCGGCAAGGAGGCGCTCACCCTGGCGATGCTGGACGCCCTCTACGCGGACTTCGAGCGCGAGGTGCTGATCCCGGGGCTCGCCGGCGCCAACGGCCTGCACGCCCGGATCGAGGCGTTCGTCCATGCGATCCACGCCTTCGAGGCTCGCATGCAGGCGGAATCCGGCCAGTTGCCCGGCTGTCCCTTCGGCAACCTGGCCGTGGAGATGGGGACCCACAACCCGACCCTGCGCCGGGCGATACGGGGGCACCTGGACGCCGTCACCGCCCATTTCCGTTCCGTACTGGACGAGGCCGTGCAGGACGGCGAACTGCCCGGCGATACCAACACCGAAGCGCTGGCCGAACAGTGGCTGGCCCTGATGGAAGGGATCCTGGTGATGGCCAAGGCCGACCAGGACCCGGCGACGGTCCTGCGCCTGGGCCCGGCGCTGGTCACACTCCTGACCCACTCGCCCCCGGAGGTACCCCATGAACGATGAACGCTTCCCCCTGCACGACGCCGCCAGCGCCCCGGAGGCGCAAGCCGTATTTGACCGAGCCGAACAGACCTTCGGCATGGTCCCCAACCTGATTCGCAAGATGGCCAGCGCGCCGGCCCTGGCCGAGGCCTACCTGGCGCTCAACGACCTGCTGCAGAAGACCTCCCTGAGCCCCACCGAACAGGGCGTCCTGGTGCTGACCGTCAGCCGCTACCACGAATGCGACTACTGCATGGCCACCCACAGCATGACCGGCGTACCCGACGACGTCATCGCCGCGCTGCGCGAAGACCGCCTGATCGACGACCCTCAGCTGGAGGCCCTGCGCCAGTTCGCCCGCGCCCTGCTCGAACAGCGCGGCTGGGTCGACGAACCCACCCAGCAGGCCTTCCTGGACGCCGGCCATACCGCCGCGCAGATGCTGGAGGTCATCCTCGCGATCGGCCTGAAGACGCTGTCCAACTACACCAACCACATCGCCGGCACCCCGGTCGACGCGCCCATGGCCAGCGAACGCTGGAGCGCAACCGCGCGTTGACCGCGCAGGCCGTAGCCGATGATGCGATTGCGGGATGCACCGCGCAGCGGCAAGGTAGGGCCTCGCTCCCGACCGCCAGCCCGCCTGCATGCCGCCACGCTCGCGCATCCTCCTGCTCTCCGCCTACCGGGCCGACAGTCACGCCGCCTGGGTCGACTGGCTGACCACGACCTTCGGTCAATTCGACTGGGAGGTGCTGGAACTGCCCGGGCGGCACTTCCGCTGGCGCATCCGCGGCAACCCGATCTCCTGGCTGGACCGGCTCGCGGGGGTGGAGGCCGATGCGGTCATCGCCACCTCGATGGTGGACCTGGCCACCTTGCGCGGCCTGCATCCACCGCTTGCCAGGCCACCCACGCTGTACTACGTGCACGAGAACCAGTTCGCCTACCCGGTCGGACGCGACCAGGTGGATTCGGTGGACCCCCAGATGGTGCAGCTGTACGCGGCGTTGGCCGCGGACCGCGTGGCCTTCAACTCCGCCTTCAACCGCGACTCGTTCCTGGACGGCATAGACGCCCTGCTCGCCCGGATGCCGGATCATGTCCCTGACGGCCTGCGGACCCGGCTCCAGGCACGCAGCGAGATCCTGCCCGTCCCCGTCGCGCCACCCGTCCTGACGGGCAGCGTCCGCGACCCGGGACTGATCCTCTGGAACCACCGCTGGGAGTACGACAAGGCGCCGGAGGTGTTCGCGGAGGCGCTGCTACGGCTGCGGGAGACCGGCGTGGACTTCCGGCTCGCCCTGCTGGGGGCGCGGCCCGCCCAGCCCCCCGAGGCCCTGCAGCGGCTGCGCGCCACCCTCGGTGACCGCATCGTGGCGGATGGCAAGCTGCCTCGGCGGGAATACGAAGACCTGCTGGGCCGCGCGGGCATTGTCGTCAGCACTGCCTTGCACGAGTTCCAGGGACTGGCCGTACTGGAGGCCACGGCCGCCGGTGCCACGCCGCTGGTCCCGGACGCCCTGGCCTACCGCGAGCAGTATCCCGACACCTGCCGCTATCCCGCCGGCGATGGCGCGGCCCTGACCGAGCGCCTGCGGCATTGGCTGCAACAGGGCACGCCGCCGGCACCGGACGTGCGCGCCTGGCTGCCGGCTCGGCTGGAACCGCGCTGGCAGCAGGCGCTGGATGCACTGGTCGCGGGCGACGCCCGCCGGCCCGGGATCAGTCGCGCCTGACCACGATCCGGTCGGACGGGACCTCGTCCTCGGCCACGAAGACCGGGCGGATCACGTCGCGGTAGTTGCGAATGCGCTGCACGTAGTACACCGGCTGGTAGCCGCGGGCGTAGCCGAAGCGCAGGTTCTGGTAGTAGCGCTCTTCGGTCAGCAGCGGCAGGGTCTCGCGCATGTCGGCCCAGCGATCCGGATCACGCCCCAGCTCGCGCGCCAGCCGGCGCGCATCCAGCAGGTGCCCGCGACCGATGTTGTAGGCGGCCAGCGCCAGGTAGGTGCGGTCGGGCTCGTCAATGTCGTCGGGCAACAGTTCGTGCTGGCGCTGCAGGTAGCGCGCCCCGCCGTCGATGCTCTGCACCGGGTCCAGGCGATCCACTCCCAGGGACTCGGCCGTGCGCTGCGTCAGCATCATCATGCCGCGCACACCGGTGGGGCTGCGCGCCTCCGGATCCCAGTGCGACTCCTGGTAGGCCAGGGCCGCCAGCAGATCGGCCGGCAGATCGGTGCTTTCGGCCGCTTCCTCGAAATACGACTGGAACTGCGGCAGGCGGTCCTCGATGCGGCGGTTGAGCGCCCGCAGGTCGACAAAATCGAACTGATCGATGTAGGCGTAGTAACGCTCATCCACGAGTTCGCGCAGTTCCCGGCCGCCATCACCCTGCATCCAGTCGCCCGCCAGTTCAGCCAGCGCCACCTGGTCCGGCTGTACGTACCAGCCCAGGGTGCGCGGGTCGGACAGGTCGAAGGCGATGTCGAGATGCGGGAAGGAGCGACGGTTGTAGCGCACGATATGCGAATCGGCCACGGTGCAGTCGATCTCCTGCCGGGCGACCTGCGCCATCAGCCGCTCGGTACCGATCTCGCGGACCTCGAACCCGGCCGAATCCGGAAGCGCCTGCTCAAGGGTCTCCACGTAGCTGCTGCCGGCCGAGACCACCAGGTCGACCGACCCCAGGTCGTCCGCCGATTCGGGCATGGCATCGAAGTCGCGATGGCAGACCACCTGCTCGGTGATCTCCATGTACTCAGGGCCGCGCCGGAAGCGCTCGTCGCGCGAGGTGAGATGGGTCAGCCCCGCCGCGGCCATATGCGCCTCGCCGGAGGCCAGCGCCTCGAGCACACCGGAGACCGATTCGGCCATGACCCACTCCACCTGCCAGCCATGCGCCTGGGCAAAGCCCTCGACCAGGTCATGCTCCGTGCCCGCCGCTTCCAGATGCTGGTCAAAGTACCAGGTGGTGGGCGCATTGCGGGTCACCACGCGCAGCGTGCCTGTCTCCTCCACCGGCGCCAGCCGCTCGCTGGCGCTGGCGTTCGAGACCATCGAGTCGGATTGCCCCTCCTCGGCGCCACAACCCGCGAGCAGCACCAGCAGCGCGGCAGGCAACAGCGCGCGGCCCTGTCCGCAGGATGACGGGCGCCGGCCCGCGGCGCAGCGACGATTCGGTTCATGCATTCCGGTTTCCTTCCCGTCGACAGGCCGCGCGGATTGGCTGACCCCGTCCATGACGGATCCATGAATGTCCGATACAGAGACTAGGGTTTTGCGGAATGGTTCTCAAAAATACCCACGACGAAGGGGTTGCCATCCCTTGCGGAGGCCACCGCTGATGGGCGGCCCAGCCGCGTGCCCTGTACAGTCGAAGCCTCCGTCACCGTGCGATTCGGGGAACGCAGCGACCTCGGCACACTCCAATACTCCGTCACCCGCAAGGAGCGCGACATCATGGCCGTCGAATCCCTTCTCCTCCTCCTGCTCATCGGCGGCATCGCCGGCTGGCTCGCCGGACTGCTGGTGCACGGCTCCGGGCAGGGCATCCTGCTCAACATCGTGGTCGGCGTGATCGGGGCCTTCCTCGGCGGCTGGCTGTTCACCCAGCTCGGGGTCCAGGCCGGCGGGCTGATCGGCAGCCTTGCCGCTGCGACACTCGGGGCCGTGCTGCTGCTCGGCCTGTTGCGACTGATCAAAAGAGCCTAATCCATCCACCTTCCCAGGGAGACACCATGATCCAGATCCTCGGCATCATCCTGCTGGTGGGCGGCCTGATCGCCGTCGTCGTCGGCGCCCAGGATGCCTTTGGCATGCGCGAACGCGCCGCCCGAATGTTCCTCGGGCGGTTTACGCAACGCACGCTTGCATTACTAATTGGCGGAGGCCTCGCCGCCGTGGTCGGGCTTATCCTGCTGACCTGAAAAATCTGTGACGTGGTTGGCGTAAGCCACTCGAACCGGTAGTGTCCGGCTCGGGGCGGCACAGGCCAGCCAATGGTTCCACGGCTGCCCCTAAAAACAATAAATAGGGGGAGACCGCATGACCATGAAACCATCGCGCCGCCTGGCACTCACCGCCGCCGTCAGCACCGTCCTGTTCGCCGCACCTACGACCCTGCTGGCCGCCGGTTTCTACATCCAGGAACAGGGCGTCTCCGGCCTCGGCCGTGCCTATGCCGGGGAGGCCGCCATCGCCTCCGACGCCAGCACCATCTACTTCAATCCGGCCGGCATGACCCGCCTGGAACGCAACGAGGTGCAGGCGGGGGTGCATCTGCTGATCCCCAACGCCGAGGTCAACCAGCGCAACACCCAGATCCCCGGCCGCGACAGCGGAAACCCCTACGACCCGACCCCGGTGCCCAACCTGTACTGGGCGGAACAGTACTCCGACCGCGTCTGGCTGGGCTTTGGCCTGAGCGCCCCGTTCGGCCTGAAGAACGAATACAACGATGACTTCTTCGCCCGCTACGACTCGCTGGAATCCGATCTGCGCGTGCTGAACCTGCAGCCCAGCATCGCCTTCGATCTGACCGACCGGATCTCCATCGGCGGCGGCCTCGACCTCCAGTACGCCGATGCCACCCTGCGCAGCGCCACGCCGGACCCGACCGGACCCAATCCAGACACCGATGGCGAATTCGAGCTCGAAGGCGACAACTGGGATGTCGGCTTCAATATCGGGATGCTATTTGACCTGACGGACAACACCCGCCTCGGGATTCATTACCGCGATGGAATCTCGCACACGCTTCAGGGCACTGCTACCGCAACACTCTCTACGAACGACCCCAACCGAGCAGTCGTTGGCGACACGGTCGTGCAAGGTGGACAAGCAGAGCTGAAGCTTCCCGACATTGCCTCGATCGGTATCCGCCATCGCTTCAACGACCGCTGGACCGGGCTCGCGCAATACACCTGGTTCAACTGGTCGAACTTCGACGAAATCCGCATTGAGCTCGCAACCGGCGACCAGGTGCTGGAACAGAACTACCGCAACAGCTACGCCCTGGCGGTCGGAGCCGAGTACGAGATGAACCCGCGCTGGACCCTGCGCGGCGGCATCCAGTATGACCAGACCCCGACCCAGACCGACGGGCGCAGCACACGCACCCCGGATGGTGACCGCACCTGGTTCTCCTTCGGCGCCAGCTATGCCAGCAGCGACCGCCTGACCTTCGACCTCGGCTACAGCTACATCCACATCGAAAGCGAGGACCTGGACATCACGCGCAGCTTCAATGGGACCGACATCAACATGCAGGGCACGACCAAGGGCCACGTGCACGTCCTCTCGGCCGCTATGCGCTATCACTTCTAGAACCCCATAGGCCGGGGAAATCTCGCCCCGGCCTATTCGTCCCGTAACGCCACTCCGCAGACCGTCATCAACGCCCGGCGATCCGCCGCGCTTAAATCCCGGCGCCCCGCATTGGCCGGACCCAGCATCGAATGCATCACGGCCGCCGGATCATCGACGTGGCCAATCCCCAGTGCGTGCCCCAGTTCGTGCGCCAGCGTAAGGCGCAACTCGTCCGCGTCACTGGCCTTGAACACGGTGATCGACCGCCGTGCCCCCTGTTGCTCATAAACCGCCATATCGAAGCTTCCAGTCGCACTGACCTCGCGGTTCAACATCGCGACCTGCTCGTTAAACTCCTCGATCGCGCGCCCCAGTTCTCGGATCTCGCGGTTCAATTCGCCGCGGCGACGTTCCAGGGCCTCGCGGCGCTGCTCCAAGCCGTCCCGATCCGCGTCCAGCGCGGCGCGCTCGCGCTCCAGTCGATCACGATTAGCCGCGCTGTGCTCCATGCGCCCCGCGTTCCAGGCCGCTACCGCCCGTTCGTGTTCGCGCTGACGCGCCTGATAGGCCTCCAATCGCCGCTGATAGCTCGCAGAATCGCTTTCCAACGCCGAGCGCCACTGGTCCAGGCGCTCCTCTCGCGCCGCGATACCGGCCTGCAGGCTGTCCAGTTCCTGGCGGGTTCGATCCCGCGTTTCGGCCGTCGCCTGGCGCTGGTCAAAAACCAGACGCACCGGCATCCCCTCGCTATCACGCTGCCGGAAAAGCTCGGCATCCGTCTGCGAATCCCACATCGTGACCGCTGCGTCCAGGGCGGCCTGAACCACCTCCGGTTCCAGCCGAAAGCGGGGATCGACCGCCTCAAGATGCAGGGTCAGTGGCACCTGACACTCGGAAGCCACCATGTACCCGGCAACACCGCCCGGCCAATCAGCCTCCTGCCAGACCAGGACTCCCAGCGCCAAGGCACCCACGCCTCCCACCAGCCACAACGGTAGTGCCATCACACGTCCTCAATTGTTATCCACAAGGTGCCACCCAGCTGCCGCGAGAACCAGTGTTTGCCCCTTCTTGGCGCGCGAGGCACCATTGAGGCACGGCTCACGACACGCCTCAATCAGGAGACCCTCATGATGCGCGCCCTTTTCGCGGCCCTGCCGCTCATTGCATTGCCCTTCGCCGCCCAGGCCGAGACCCCGAACATCCAGCCCGGCCTGTGGGAGAACCAGAACACCATGATTATGGAAGGCATGGGCAACATGCCCGACCAGACCGAGACCACCACCGAGTGCGTCACTCAGGAAGACATCGACCAGGGCGAGAGCATCATCGAGCCCCCCGAGGGCTGCTCCATGGACCAGATGGACATGAGCGCCGACCGCATGGACTACACCATGGTCTGCACCGACCCACAGGGCGGGCAAATGCAGATGGAGGGCCGCATGCGTTTCATGGGCGATCGCGCCGAGGGCGAAATGACCAGCGAGATGGATACGCCCATGGGCACGGTGAACGTCCGCATGGAAATGCGCGGCGAACGCATCGGCGACTGCTGATTCCCCCTGTATTCACCACGAAGCACACGAAGACACGAAGAAGGGCCAGGTCAAAAGCATATCCACCACAGAGGTCACGGAGGACACAGAGACAAAGGGCTGGCGGATTATCCTGATCGCCGCTCGCCCTGTTTCAGCTTAACGGGATCGCAGGCTGTTCCAGAGCAAGCGGTAAGCAGTTCCTGGTCCCGATCTGATCTTAAGGAAACACTCCATTGGTCCCCTCTGAAAGTCTTTCGGGTTTCTCCGTGATCTCTGTGCACTCCGTGGTCGATCCGACTTTGAATTTCTTCGTGCCTTCGTGCGCTTCGTGGTAGTCACGCCCTGAAGGTTTACATCCTGCGCCAGAGGAGGATCTGGTTATTGACCGGGAGATCGATGATGGCCTCGCGCTGAAGGCCGTGGGACGATGCGAGGGTGTCCAGGTCGGCACGATCGCGTACGCCCATGCCGGGGTCCTGCGTTCGCAGGGCGTGATCGAAGCGGGCGTTGGATTCCGCGGTATGCACCCCATCGTGGGCAAAGGGCCCGTACAGGGCAAATAGGCCGCCCGGCGCCAATATCCGCGCCACACCGGCAAACATCACCTCCACTGCGGGCCAGTGCATGATGTGCACGGTATTCGCGCTGTACACATACTCGAACGGCCCCTCCGGCCAGGTATCCAGCCGCACGTCCAGCGGTATCGGAGCGCGCAGGTTGGGCAGCGCGGCATCGCGGCGCCAGGCCTCCACGCCCGGCAGGTTGTCCGCGACATCGCTGGGGCACCAATCAAGGTGCGGCAGCGCCGCGGCAAAGTGCACCGCATGCTGCCCGGTGCCAGCACCGATCTCGAGCACCCGGCCATGGGCGAGAAACTGTTCCCGCAACACGGCGAGGATGGGTGCGCGGTTCTGTTCCGCGGCTGGGGCATAGGGCTTTTCGGAGGCCATCGCAAGAATCCGTCAGGGCAAGAAGGGCCCAATTCTGGACGCTCCGGAATACGGCTGCCATGATCGAGAGACATCCTTGGTTCAGGCCAACTCCATGACCCCTCGCCCCCGACTGTTTCTGTCCGCACTGTTCACCCTCTTGCTGGCCGTCGGCAGCGAGGTTCTGGCCCGCGACATGGCAACCGATCCAGAGCGCTTGCTGCCGGTGGAGCTGGCCACCGTCGGGATCGACGCCGGGAGTGGCGCCGCGATTGCCCTGCTGCGCCAACCCGCCTCCGGCGAGGTTGTGCCCATCGTGATCGGTACGGATCAGGCCCGTGCGATCCTGCTGGCCATGCATGAGGTCCCGTTGTCCCGGCCACAGACGCACGACTTGATGATCGACCTGATCGAGCAACTGGATGCCCGTCTAGAACGAGTAATCGTGGACGGCCTGGAAAACGGGACCTACCTCGGATGGCTGGAGATTCGGGTCGCCGGGGAAGAGGAACCGCGGCGGATTGATACCCGGCCCAGTGACGCATTGGCGCTGGCCGTGCGCAGTGGGGCGTCGATCCACGTTGCCCCGGAGATCCTCGAGGCCGATGTGCCGTTCGACTACACCCCACCGGGCGATGACGAGGTCGTAACCGCTCTGGGCATCACCGTCGTGGAGGCCCGCGACGATTTGCGCGAAGCCCTGCAACTTCCGGATGAGCCCGGTGTGCTGGTCAGCCGCGCGGTGGGCCGCGCCGCCACGGCGGGGATCACCCAAGGGGCGCTGATACTGGAGGTCAACGACCGGACGCCGGAGACCCCGATGGACTTCCTGGAAGCGGTGTCGGCAACGCCGGAAGGCGAAGAAGCCACGATCCGCTACTGGCTGGACGGAGAAACGCGGACCATCACCCTGCCCACCGATGTCCCCACGATTGAGGAATCGGACGACGCCCTGAGCGTCTGAGATTGTCTCAATCGAACATCAGCTGCGGGCCGGAAGCCGTGGGCGCAGCCAGTCGAGGGTAGCAGTGGTTGCCGGATCGTGGGCGGCGGGTGGCGTACCCGGTTGCAGGTCTTCGAGGACCTGTCCGGCGAGCTGCTTGCCCAGCTCGACGCCCCACTGGTCAAAGGCATTGATGCCCCACAGGGTCGCCAGCACGTAGATCTTGTGCTCGAACAGCGCAATCAGTGCGCCCAGCGTCGCCGGGTCGAGCTGCTCCAACAGGATCAAAGTGCTGGGCCGGTTACCGGGGAAGGTTCGATGCGGCGCCAGCGCCTCGATCACCTCGGGTGGCTGACCGGCGGCGGCCATCTCCGCGCGCACCTCCGCCTCGGTCCGGCCCAGGGCCAGCGCCTCGGTCTGCGCAATCAGGTTCGCGATCAGCAACGGGTGCTGGTCCGGCAGGTCATGCGCCGGGCGGGCGACCCCGATGAACTCGGCAGGGATAAAGCGCGTGCCCTGGTGCAGCAGCTGGAAGAAGGCATGCTGACCGTCGGTGCCCACCGCGCCCCAGACCACCGCCCCGGTGTCATCGGGCACCACATCGCCACCGAGCCCCACGCGTTTACCCAAGCTCTCCATCTCCGCCTGTTGCAGGTACGGCGGCAGCAACGACAGGCGTTCGTCATAAGGCAGCACGGCCCGCGACTGGGCACCCAGCAGATTCTGGTTCCACAGGTCCACGAGGGCCATGCGTACCGCGGCATTGGTGGCCACGGGGGCGTGACGCACGTGCTCGTCCATGGCGTGCGCGCCGCCGAGGAAGGCACGAAAGCCGTCCATCCCCAGCAGCAAGGCCACCGACAGTCCGATGGTGGACCACACCGAATAGCGGCCACCGACCCAGTCCCAGAAACCGAACATGTTGTCGGGGTCGATGCCGAAGTCGACCACCCGATCGCGTGCGGTGGACACCGCCACAAAATGCTGCGCGATGGCCTGTTGGTCGGGCGCATGCCGCAGCAGCCAGGCGCGGGCGGCGCGAGCATTGGTCAGGGTTTCGAGGGTGCCGAAGGTCTTGGAGGCGACGATAAAGAGGGTCGTCTCGGGGTCGGCCTCGCGCAGCACGGCAGAGAGGGCGGCGCCGTCCACGTTGGAGACAAACTGCACGGCCAATGGCGCACCCTCGGCCGTGGCCTGCGCGTGTGGCGCGAGCGCCCGACAGACCATGCGCGGGCCCAGGTCGGAGCCCCCGATGCCGATATTCACCACCCGCCGGATCGGACGACCGCTGTACCCGCGGTGCGTGCCGTCATGGATACGCTGTACAAAGTCCGACACCCGATCGAGCTCCGCATGCACCTGCGGCACTACATCCTCGCCACCCACCTCGCAGCGGGCCTCCCGCGGCAGACGCAGGGCCGTATGCAGGGCCGCCCGACCTTCGGTGGTGTTGACCCGTTCCCCCGCGAACAGGGCCCGCAGGGCCTCCGGTACCTCGCTGGCCGCGGCGCGCTCGAACAGCGCCTCCCAGGCCGGGGCATCCAGACGCTGACGCGTCCAGTCCAGACGCAGCCCGGCAATCTCCTGAACATCCCGCTGCACACGGTCAGGATCGCGCGCAAACAGCTCGCGCAGCGTCTCCTGTTCCAGTCGGCGGGCCTCTACCTGCAAGGCACTCTCCATCGACACATCCGCTCCCGCTGTCATCCTGTCTCCCTTGTCCTGTGCCCAGAGTGCCGCCCCGGCCCCTGCGTTACAATCGATAGAAACCCAACCGGTCCCGCCGGTTCCATATTCGGGGATTGTTGCATGCGCATCCTGTTCGCCAGCAGCGAGGCCTACGGTCTGGTCAAGACCGGGGGCCTGGCCGATGTCAGTGCCAGCCTGCCCGCCGCCCTGCGCCGGCGGCGCCAGGATGTGCGCTTGGTGGTGCCCGCGTACCCCGAGGCCTGCCGCAACCTGGTCAACGCCTCGGTGCGCCCAGGCCCGGAGGACGCCCCGTGGCAGATTATCGAGGGACAGCTGCCCGGGACCCGCCTGACGGTCTACCTGATCGACTGGCCGGAATACTTCCAGCGCGCCGGCAACCCCTACAGCGCAAGCAACGGCATGGACTGGCCGGACAACGCCCAGCGCTTTGCCGGCTTCGCCCGCGCCATCGTGGCGCTGGCGCGTGACGAGGCCGGCCTGGACTGGACGCCGGAACTGGTGCACCTGAACGACTGGCAGACCGGTCTGGTCCCGCTGCTACTGGACCCCGAACGCACCGGGGTCGAGCGACCACACACCATCTTCACCATCCACAACCTGGCCTACCAGGGGCTGTTCCCCGCGAGCACCCTGAACGAGCTCAACCTGCCCGCCGATCTCTGGCACCCGGAGGCACTGGAATTTCACGACCAGCTCTCCTTCATGAAGGCAGGTCTGGTGTTCGCCGATGTGGTCACCACCGTCTCCCCTACCTATGCCCAAGAGATCCAGGAACCGGCCTCCGGCATGGGACTGGATGGCGTACTGCGCGCCCGGAGCGCGGACCTGCACGGCATCCTGAACGGGGTCGACTACCGTGACTGGGACCCTAGCCGCGACCGCCACATCGCCGTGCGCTACAGCGCCGATGACCTCGCCGGCAAGGCCGCGAACAAGGCCGCGCTGCAAACCCGTCTGGGGCTGGACGTGAATCCAGATATCCCACTGTTGGGGCATGTCGGCCGCATGGTGGAGCAGAAAGGCGTCGACCTGCTGCACGCCGCCTGCACGCCGCTGCTGGAGGCCGGGCACATCCAGTTGGCGCTGGTCGGCTCGGGGCAGAAAGACCTGGAACATGCCACCGGCGCCCTGGCGCGCGCCTACCCCGGCCGCGTGGGCGTGCACATTGGCTACGACGAGCCGCTGGCGCACCAGATCGAGGCGGGCGCCGATCTGTTTCTGATGCCGTCACGCTTCGAGCCCTGCGGCCTGAACCAGCTCTACAGCCTGCGCTACGGCACCCCGCCCGTGGTACACGCGACTGGCGGCCTGGCCGACACCGTGGTGGATGCAACCCCAGAGCACCTGGACGATGGCAGTGCCACCGGCTTCAGCTTCACCCCGGACAGCGTCAGCGCCCTCGGACAGGCACTGGAACGAGCGCTGGGGCTTTACACAGCGCGCGCTGATGGTCGCTGGGAACAGCTCATACGCAACGGAATGAACCAGGACTTTGGCTGGACCGCCAGCGCCGACGCCTACCTGGCGTTATACCGCCAGCAGGTCCCGCGCCGCACCCGGCGTGCGAAAGCGCCATCTGCGCTATAATCTCGTCCTTTTCCCGACGTCCCGACCCTCTCACGGCAATCAACCGGCAAGCACAGGCCGCGGCGGAAGTCGTCCTGTGTGTACAGGCCCGATATGACTCGAAGCGATCAACACGACCGATTCCTGCCCAAGGACAAGGAACTGCGCGCCCGCGTGCGCCTGTTCGGGGAACTGCTGGGCAACGTGATCTACAAGCTGGAAGGCCAGGCCGTGTTCAACGCGGTGGAGAAGCTGCGACGCGGCTTCGTCAGCCTGCGCAAGGAGGAAGATGCCGAGCTGCGCCGCCAGCTGATGGCCGACATCACGCACTTCGACGCCGCGCTGACCGAGCGTGTGATCCGCGCCTTCAGCATCTACTTCAGTCTGGTGAACATCGCCGAGGAAGATCTGTTCTACCGCTGGCGCCGTGCCCAGGTCTCCAGCGGCGAACCGCTATGGACCGGTTCCTTCGACCAGACCCTGCGTGAACTGCATGACGAGGGCATCACCGCCGAGGAGCTGGAACGGCTGCTGAACGAGATGCACTACCAGCCGGTGTTCACCGCGCATCCCACCGAGGCCCGACGCCGGACCACGATGGAGAATCAGCGACGGGTCTTCGAGACCGCCGACCGGCTGAACCAGCCGGGCCTGGGCGAAGAAGAACGCCGCCTGATCACCGAGGAACTGGAAACCCAGATCCAGCTGCTGTGGCGTACCAACGAGGTGCGGGTGAAGAAGCCCCAGGTCCAGGACGAGATCAAGTACGGTCTGTTCTACTTCGAGGAGAGCCTGTTCGAGGCCATCCCGCAGTCCTACCGCTTCCTGGAAAAGGCCATCCGCCGCATCTACGGCGTGAACGCCGACGGCAGCCTTCCCGTGCGTATCCCGGCCTTCCTGCATTTCGGCTCCTGGATCGGCGGCGACCGCGATGGCAACCCCAATGTCACCCCGGAGGTCACCGAACTGGCCTGTCGTCTAGCCATGGAACAGGTGTTGCGCGAGTACATCAAGCGGGTGAATCACCTGCGCAACGTGCTCACGCACTCGGCCTTCATGTGCCAGCCGTCGCAGGCCTTCCTCGACAGCCTGGAATCCGACGGCAACATCGCCAACGCGGTGTTTCAGGGCGCTTCGGATCGCTTCGAGAGCGAGCCCTACCGGCGCAAGCTCTACATCATGCGCTACCGCCTGCGCGAGACCCTGGACACCGTGGTGCGCCGAGTCCACGGCGAGGCCGCCGTACTCCCCACCAACAGCGCCTACGCCGATGCCCAGGCCTTCCTGCAGGACCTGAAGCTGATCCGCGACTCGCTGATCAGCCACGGCGACCGCAACATCGCCAGCGGCGCGCTAACCGACCTGATCCGTCTGGTCGAGACCTTTGGCTTTCACCTCCATCACCTGGACGTGCGCCAGGAATCCACCGTCCACTCCGACGCGATCGCGGAACTGCTGGGCCAACTGGCACCGGATACCGACTACGCCGCACTGGACGAGAACGGTCGCCAGAAGGCCCTGAGCGAGCTGATCGCCGCCGATACGCTCCCCGAGCTGGACCGCGAAGCCCTCGGCGAGAGCACCCGCGAGACCCTGCGCGTATTCGAGGTGATCCAGGCCATGCGCCGCGAGGTCGGACCGGACGGCATCGGGACCTACGTGATCTCCATGACCCACGCGGCCTCGCATGTGCTCGAGGTCCTGCTGCTGGGACGCCTGGCCGGACTCGCGGGCAACGACGAGCAAGGCAACCCCTTCTGTTGCCTGCGCATCTCGCCCTTGTTCGAGACCATCGAAGACCTGCTGCACGTGGAAGACGTGCTCGAGGGCCTGCTGTCCAACCCGGTGTACGCCCGCCTGCTGGCCGCCTCCGGCAACATCCAGGACGTCATGCTCGGCTACTCGGATTCCTGCAAGGACGGCGGCATTCTCGCCTCCAGCTGGAACCTCTACGAGGCGCAGAAGAAGATCGTCGGCATCACCGACCGCTTCAGCGTGCGCTGCCAGTTGTTCCACGGCCGTGGCGGCACCGTCGGCCGCGGCGGTGGCCCGACCCACGAGTCCATCCTCGCCCAGCCCCCGGCCACCGTGCAGGGACGCATCAAATTCACCGAACAGGGTGAGGTGCTGTCGTACAAGTACTCCAACGTGGAAACCGCGGTGTACGAGTTGGGTATGGGCGCGACTGGCGTGATGCTCGCCTCGCGCAGCCTGGTCCGGCCACCGCGCCAGGACCGCGATGACTACCGCGCCACCATGCACGAGCTCGCGGAAAGCGGCGAGGATGCCTACCGCGGACTGATCGACCGCACCGACGGCGTGCTCGACTACTTCTATGAGGTCACCCCGGTCCAGGAGATCGGCTTCCTGAACATCGGCTCGCGCCCTTCGCACCGGCGCAAGACCGACCGCTCCAAGAGCTCGATCCGCGCGATCCCCTGGGTCTTTGGCTGGGCCCAGGCACGCCACACGCTGCCCGCCTGGTACGGGATCGGCACCGCGCTCGAGCGCTGGCGCGGCGAAGACCCGGAACGCCTCGCCCAGCTGCAGCGTATGTACCAGGAGTGGCCGTTCTTCCGTTCGTTGCTATCCAACTGCCAGATGGCGCTGACCAAGGCCGACATGCGCACCGCGGCGGAGTACGCCCGCCTGTGCAGCGACCCGGACCTGGCCGACCGCATCTACACCCGCGTACGCGAAGAACACAGCCGCACCGTGACCGAGGTCCTGCGGGTCGCACAGCTGGACGCCCTGATGGACGAGACCCCGCTGCTGGCACGCTCGCTGCAACGCCGCAACCCGTACCTGGACCCGCTCAACAGCATCCAGATCCACCTGTTGCGCGAATCGCGTCAGTTTGACGCCGAGGCCGAAGACGACGCCGAAAACCCCTGGATCTCACCCATGCTGCGTTCTATCAACGCGATCGCCGCGGGTATGCGTAACACCGGCTAACGCCCCCCGAAATAGGGACTGCAACCAGCGGCAGTCCTTATTGCAATGCCCTCGCGCAAGGGACGGCACCCGCTCGCGCGTGCACATCAAGCCGTGTTTCCATAGAATCCCGACATGCGCCTGCTCCTGCTGATCGTCGTCATTGTTGCCGTATTTCTCGCGGTGCGAACGCTCGTGCGTTCCACCAGCCAACGCAAGCAAGTCCATCAGGGTGAACGGCCCGAACGCCTGAAAGAAGGCGGCGCGGTCATCCGCTGCGCCTTTTGCGGCGTACACGTGCCCGAGGCCGAAGCCTACCGGGACGGCGACCGTCTTTACTGTTCGCCCCAGCATGCCGAGGTCGACCGCAACCGGTCGGACGCCGACTCCCGAACCGAAGACGACTGACCCGAACCCATGGGCGCCGAGGCCGAGGGAAACGCGCCGCTGGATGCCGATACCCGGCGCTCCGCCTGGTTGTTCGCGCTGTACCGTGTGTTCGTCGCAGCGGTCCTGCTGCTGCTCGGCCTGTTCCCCGACACGCCGCTGGGACTGCAGGTCCTCACCCCCCCGCTCTACGTCGTCTTTGCGACGGCCTATCTCGCCTTCGCCGTGGTAGCGGCCGGGTTCGCCTGGCGCTGCACGCAGAACCCGGACACAGCTAGCCTCAGCCGGATCGCCCTGATCGGCGGCGCCGGTGATGGCATCGGCCTGATTGTGCTACTGATGGTCTCCGGCGGAGTCGGCTCCGGCATCGGTCTGCTGCTCGTCCCCGCCCTGGTGGCCACCGTGCTGCTTTCCAGCGCGCGCTTCGCTCTGACCCTGGCGGCGATCGCGACCCTTGCGCTGTTGTTGGCCGAGGGAGTTACCGCCCTGTTCCTTCACCCGACGGACACCGCGATCACCCAGGCGGGCCTGCTCGGGGCCACCCTGTTCGCGGCCGGCCTGCTGGCCCGCCATTTCGCCCGCCGTGCAGGTGAAACCCGCGCCCAGGTAGAACGCCAGGAGGCAGACCTGGCCAACCTGGCTGAGCTCAACGCCCAGATCATCGCGCGCATGAGCGCTGGCGTCGTCGCCGTCGACCCGAACGGCTACATCCGCTCCATCAATGAGGCCGCCCGCCGGCTGCTGCCGCCGCGTCCGGGGCGACACCTGTCGTCCCTGTCCCCCTCGGTCGCCCGCACGGTGCGTGACTGGCAGCGCAATGGCATGCCGAACACCAGTCAGCATTTGCCCGGGGACCGCGACCAGCCCGCCCTGCGTATCCGCCTCGCTCCCCTCGGCGATCAAGGGGATCAGGGAACCCTCCTGATCCTGGAAGACGCCGCGGAGCTCCAGCGCCAGGCCCAGGCCAGCAAACTACAGGCGCTGGGCCGGCTCACCGCCAGCATCGCCCACGAGATCCGCAACCCACTGGGCGCCATCAGCCACAGCGCCCAGTTGTTGGGCGAATCGCCGGACCTGAAGCCCCATGACCAGCGGCTGCTCGACATCATCAACAACCAGAGCAAGCGGGTGAACGAGCTGATCTCCAACGTCCTCAGCCTGTCGCGCCGGGATACCGGAGAGCGCGAACGCCTGAACCTGCAGGAGGCCCTGGACCGCTTCGCCGAAGAGTTCTGCGGTGCACTGCAACTACCCCGGGAGACACTGCATGCGCGGGTCGAACCGGTGGACTCCGAGATCCAGTTCGACCCCTCCCAGCTCAACCAGACCCTGTGGAACCTTTGCACCAACGCCCGCATCCACGGCGGCCATGACCAACCCGGCACCCCGCCCATCGTGCTGCGCGGCGGCGCCGGCCAGGTTGCACGGGTGGTCAGCCTGGATGTGATCGACGCCGGCCCAGGCATTTCCTCCGAGCAGGAAAAGGATCTGTTCGAGCCGTTTGTCTCCGGGCGTGCCGGGGGCACCGGGCTCGGCCTGTACATCTCGCGCATGCTGTGCGAAAACAACGGGGCATCGCTGGAGTACGTCCGGACACCCACCGGCGGCTGCTTCCGGGTCCTGTTTGCTCCCCTGGAAGCTGATATGCCAGCGCTGCACAAGGAAGGAAGCGCATGAGTATCCGTCACGTGCTGGTCGTCGACGACGAGCCCGACATCTGCGAACTACTCGAGATCACCCTGGCCCGCATGGGGCTAGAGGCCACGACGGCCAATCGTTTGCAACCCGCGCGCGCACTCCTGGCCGAACGCGACTTCGACCTGTGCCTGACCGATATGCGTTTGCCGGATGGGGATGGCCTGGACCTGGTCCGCCATATCCAGCACCAATGTCCCGAGCTGCCGGTTGCGGTCATCACCGCCCACGGCAGTGTAGACACGGCTGTTCAAGCCCTGAAGCTGGGAGCCTTCGATTTTGTCAGCAAGCCGGTAGACCTGAAGCAACTCCGCGAGCTGATCGACGCCGCCCTCCGTCTGGAGCCCGTGGCCCCGACCACCGAGGATGCCCAATCGCTGAGCGTACCCGCTGGTACCGACACCAGCCCCCTGCTGGGGGCGTCCAAGCCCATGCAGGGGCTGCGCGCCACGATTCACAAATTGGCCCGCAGCCAGGCGCCAGTATTCATCTCTGGCGAATCGGGGTCCGGCAAGGAACTGGTCGCGCGCGAGATTCACCGTCTGGGCGCCCGCGCGGAGCGCCCATTTGTACCGGTCAATTGCGGTGCTATCCCGGGCGAGTTAATGGAGAGCGAGTTCTTCGGCCACCGCAAGGGCGCCTTTACCGGCGCCAACCAGGATCACACCGGTCTCTTCCAGTCGGCGGATGGCGGGACGCTGTTTCTGGACGAAGTGGCCGATCTGCCACTGCCGATGCAGGTCAAGCTGCTGAGGGCCATCCAGGAACGCGCCATCAAGCCAGTCGGCGGCACGCGCGAGCTCCCGGTCGACGTGCGCATCCTGAGCGCGACCCACCACGACCTGGAAAAGGCGGTGCGCGAAGGCCGTTTCCGCCAGGACCTGTACTACCGCCTGAACGTCATCGAATTGAAGGTACCGCCGCTACGCGAACGCCACAGCGATATTGGCCATTTGGCCACCCACATCCTCCAGCGCATCAGCGAGCAATGGGGAATGGAGGCACTCGAACTCGCACCTGGGGCGCGGGAGGCTCTGCAACGGCATTCCTTCCCCGGCAACGTGCGCGAACTGGAGAACATCCTGGAGCGGGCCGCCACGCTATGCGAAGGCCCGCGGATCGACGCTGACAACATCGACCTACCCGCCAATGGCTTTGCGGCAACGCACCCATCGAGCCAGGCTCCACTGGACGATACCTCCGACGCGGAGACCGCGACCAGTGGCACCGACCCCGCGCTGGATGAACAGCTCGCGGCCCAGGAACGCCAGGCGATTGCCACCGCCCTGCAACAGACCGGCGGCAATCGGACCGCGGCCGCGCGCCTGCTGGGCCTCAGCTTTCGCCAGCTGCGCTACCGCCTGAAGAAACTTGGGATCGAATAGTCGGCAATCCGCCGGCACTCGGTTAGAGCAGGTCCGCCCATTCGGTCAGGGCAAACCAGATCACGTAGCCGCCATAAAGGATCAGGAAGATGATGCTGAGCACCGTAATCGGACGAAACCCCTTCACGTCCACCTGGTAGGACACATCCTCCCCGCGTGCCCGGCGTCGCCGCACATCCATCCAGCGCGACACCCGCCACCAGACGAACAGCAGGATCAGGATCACGGTCAGAAACTTCAGCATCGGGGGTTGTGTCCTCGCATGGGGTCTCGGGCGGCACTGAACGCGACACTACCCGAGAACGCCACGCGCCGCATCGTCTGTCGCCCCCGTAGGGGGGCTATTCGCAGGTGAAGCCCCCGCGCCTTGTTTGAGTCGGGTCATCCCCGTCGCTTCGAACGCCCCGTCGCGGGCGCATTCCAGGGGTCTTCCGGCCACGGATGTTTCGGATAACGCCCCTTCAGTTCACGCCGCACCTCCGGGTAACCCTTCTCCCAGAAACTTTCCAGATCCTGCGTCACCTGCACCGGACGCCGCGCTGGCGACAGCAGGTGCAGCACGAGGGGTACACGTCCACCGGCCACAGCGGGCGTCTCGGCCAGCCCGAACAGCTCCTGCAGCTTGACTGCCAGCACCGGAGGTTCCTGGGTGTAGTCAATCCGGTGCGCGGAACCGGAGGGCACCTCGATCCGGGATGGCGCCTCGCGGTCCAATTGCTGCTGGCGCGCCCAGTCAAGCCGCCCGCGCAGGATCGCCGTCAGGTCCAGTCGCTCCAGATCGCGCATCCGCGTGACCCCCGCCAGGTACGGCCCCAACCAGTCCTCCAGGCCACTTAGCAGCGTGGCATCACAAAGATCCGGGAACCCGGCCTCTGGCATCGCGGTATGCAGTAGCTGGACCCGGGCGCGCAACTGGGTCGCCGCATCGTCCCAGGCCAGCCGCCCCAGCCCCTCGCGGCGCAGCCGCTCGCACCAGAGCGGGATGGTGGCAGACGGGTCGTCCAGCGCCACCATCTGCCGCTCCACCACCAGCGTACCGATACGCCGGATGCGTGCATTCTCCAGCCGCGCGCCGTCCTCCACCCAGTCGCAGCGTGTCTCCTGGTGGAACAGCTCCGGGGCCTCACGCTCCAGCGCAACCAGGTCCAGTGCCACCGCGCAGCGGATGCGCGCCTCGCGCTCGGCATCTACGCAGTCCACCGCAACCAGGTAATCAGCATGGGCCAGGCGCTCGCGCTCCGGCATCAAGGCGCCTCGGCCATTGCCCATCACGAAGCGCCCGGCCTGGTGGCCCCGATGTCGCGCGATGCGCTCGGGCCAGGCCAGCGCCGCCAGCACCCCCAGCGCGACGGGCTCATCCAGCAGAGCGGTCGTTTCTGCGGAAGCCCCATTCAGGCGATCCAGCGCCTGCCCCAATCGCCGCAGCCCACTCTTCCAGGGCCGCCCGCCGCTGCGTCGTGCCCCCTCGAGGCGGGCCCCCAATTCCAGTGGCGCTCCTGGCCCGACCAGACCCGGCTCTTCGACCACCACCGCCAGTTCGCAAGCCAGAGTCGCAAGCCCCCGCTCGCGGGCACGCAGCAGCATATGCGCGAGGCGCGGGTGGGTCGGCAGGCGCAACAGGGCGTGCCCGTGTTCGGTAATCCGCCCGTCAGTATCCACCGCCCCCAACTCCGTGAGGATTCCCCGCGCGGCGGCCAGGCCATGCGCAGGGGGTGGCTCCAGCCAGTCGAGTTCGGCTACCGCCTCGCCCCAGCCAGCCAGTTCGAGGGCCAATGGCAGCAGATCGACCTGCTGCAGGCCGGGTGTGGCGTAGTCCGGGCGCTGTACCTCCTCACCCCGCGCCCACAGCCGGATGGCCACACCGGACTCGGTGCGTCCAGCACGACCGGCACGTTGTTCGGCGGACGCCTTTGAGGCCGACACCGTCACCAGCCGCGAGAGCCCGGTCGCCGCATCGAAACGCGGCTCGCGCGACAGTCCCGCGTCGATCACCACGCGCACGCCCTCGATGGTCAGACTGGTCTCGGCGATATCGGTGGCCAGGACGACCTTGCGTTCGCCCGTGGGTGGCGGGCGCACCGCCCGGTTCTGTTCCTGCGCAGATAGCCGCCCGAACAATGGCGTGACCCGAGCAGGACCAGACGGGGTATCGACAACCTCGCCCAGGCGCGCGGTCGCCTCGCGGATCTCGCGCTCACCGGGCAGAAACACCAGCAACGAACCTGGCTCCGCGACCAGCGCATCCTGCACCGCAGAAGCCACGGTGTGCGACAGCGGCGCCTCACTCTCCGGCGGCAGGAAACGCACATCCACCGGAAACTGGCGTCCCCGGGCCCGCAACACCGGAACCGGATCAGCCTCCGGCAGCGCCAGCAGGCGCGCGACCGCCTCATCATCAAGCGTCGCAGACATCACCACGATGCGCAGTTCCGGACGCAACAACCGGCGCACCTGCAGGGCAAAGGCCAACGCCAGTTCGGCCTCGGGCCGGCGCAGGTGGAATTCGTCAAACACGACTGCACCGATACCCTCCAGCAACGGATCGGCCTGGATGCGACGCAGGAACAGGCCATCTGTGACCAGCTCCACGCGCGTGCGCCCCGAGACCTTTTGCTCGTCACGCACACGGTAGCCAACCGTCTCTCCGACCATCTCGCCACACTGATCGGCCATGAAGGTAGCCGCCATGCGTGCCGCCATACGCCGCGGCTGGAGACAGATCACCCACCCCTCGGACGGGCCCGCGGCCAGATGCAGCGGCACGCGTGTGGTCTTTCCGGCCCCCGGTTCGGCCACCAGCACGGCCGCCCCGTGGGCAGCCAGCGCGGCATCCAGGGGGCTTAGCAAATCCTCCAGCGCCTGCGCGGCCGGCGCAGCATCGGGGGCCTGGGGCATCGAGGCTTAGTTCTCGGTCACGCGGGTTCCGGCCTGCACGCGATCGCCGGGGCGCGTCACCACGCGCTCGCCCGCCTCCAGGCCTTCCAGGATCTGGGTCGCAAAGCCGGCCCGGCGACCGACATCAACCGGACGCGGCTGCGCCCGACCCTCCTCGACTACAAACACAGACCATTCGCCGCGATCACGAAACAGCGCGCTGGTCGGCACCTGCAGCACGTCGTCGCCCCCCCACAGGACGAACTCGGCCTCCACGCGGTAACCAACAGCCAATCCAGCCAGGCGTGCCTCTACCGAATCCAGGTCCAAAATCACCGGCACACGCTGCTCGTCTACCCCCAGCGCGGAGATCTTGGTGAACCCGAACGGCTGCACCCGACGCACCGTGGCCTCCAGTGGCGCGTCACGGCCCCAGTCGGTCAGGCGCACATGCATACCGGGCACGACCCGCACAGCGTCCATCGACAGCAGGTCCACCTGCACCTCCAGGTCGTCCAGGTCGCCCACCACCAGAACGGGCTCGCCCGCGCCGATCGTTCCCTCGCAACAGCGATAGCGTTCGAGCACGACCCCGTCGGCGGGCGAGCGTACGGCCAAAGTACCCGCCTCGGACTCCGGCATCTGGCCGCTGGCGATGTCCAGCACCAGACGGGCACTCTCAACTTCGCTGCGAGCGACCTCCACTGCGGCCTCGCCCGAGCGCACGGCCGAGCGGGCCCGATCGCGCATGGTCTCCATGCGCTCCACCTCGGTCGCCGAGACCGCGCCGCGCTCGAACAGTTCCTGGTGGCGGCGATGCTCGGACTCGGAAAACCGCGCCTCGGCTCGCAGGTTCTCGAGGTTCGCTTCGGCACTTTGCAGCCGCGAGCGCGCGGCGGCCAGATTCTCGCGCGCCTGCTCGCGCGAACGCGCATCCAGCGCTGGCGTCGGCAAGGGCTCCAGGCGGAATAGCGTGTCGCCCAGGCCCACAGCATCGCCTTCTTCCAGTTGCACCCGATGCAGATAGCCGGCGATGGGCGCGGACACGGTGTATGTCTCGCGCAGCCGTGTTCGGCCTTCCTCACGCACCGTCTCTTCGAAGGCGCCGACGTGTACCTCGGTGATCGAGACCGGCACTGGCTGCGGGCGCAATGCCCAGACCAGCGCGACCACTCCCGCCAGCACCACCAGCCCAACCGTGATTCGCTTCTTCATCGCCATACCATCAGTCTCGCAAATCCCGCGGTCCAGCGCGCTCCCTCATCGGCCGCCCCGCCACGTGAAGTGCGGGCTCCAATGTTGAAGTGCGTCAATCCGCCGCCTGCCCTAGTTGGCTGGCGGCTGACCGCAGCCACCGGAAACATCCGGGCCGAACAGCACCGAGCCACTGCACCCTAGCGCAAGCGAAACACGCTCAGCGCAGGAACAGCGAGTAGGCCGGGTTGGCCGTCTCCTCGTGCCAGGGATAGCCGACTTCCTTCAGGAAGGAGCGGAACCGAGCACGATCCTCGGTGGGGATTTGCATTCCCACCAGCACCCGTCCGTAGGCCGCGCCATGGTTGCGATAGTGAAACAGGCTGATATTCCAGGTCTGCCCCATGTGGGTCAGGAAATTCAGCAGCGCCCCCGGACGCTCCGGAAATTCGAAGCGATAGATCCGCTCGTTGCGGACCTCGCCGCCGTGGCCCCCGACCATATGTCGCAGGTGAAGCTTGGCCACCTCGTTCTCGGTCATGTCCAGGACCTCGTACCCGGCCCCTCCCAGCGCCGCCAGAATCTCCTGACGCTCGGCATCACCACGCTCCAGCTTGATGCCAGCGAATACCTGGGCGCGTTCGTCATCGGCATAGCGATAGTTGAACTCGGTAATGCCCCGCTTGCCGATCGCCTGGCAGAACTGACGAAAACTTCCCGGACGTTCCGGAATTGTGACCGCAAACAGGGCCTCCCGGTGCTCACCAATCTCGGCGCGCTCCGCCACATGACGCAGTCGATCGAAGTTGATATTGGCTCCACTAAGCACCGCCGCCAGATTCGCGCCTTGCAGACCCTCACGCTGGATGTATTGCTTCATACCCGCGACCGCTAGCGCACCCGCCGGTTCAGCCACCACGCGGGTATCGTCGAAGACATCCTTGATGGCTGCGCAGATCGAGTCGGTATCCACCAGGAGGACCTCGTCGACCAGCTCGCGCACCATACGGAAGGTCTCCTTGCCGACCTGTCGAACGGCCGCGCCATCGGCAAAGATGCCGACTTGGTTGAGGATGACCCGGCGATTCTGGCGTAACGCCTTGTACATTGAGGGCGCATCGTCCGGCTCCACCCCGATGACCTTGATCTCCGGGCGCAGGCGCTTGATGTAGGCCGCCATACCAGCCGCCAGCCCGCCACCACCAATGCAAACGAATACCGCATCCAAGGGGCCCGGATGTTGGCGCAGCAGTTCCATTGCCACGGTCCCCTGACCCGCGATCACGTCGGGATCGTCGAACGGGTGGATAAAGGTGTAGCCATGGGTCGCTTCCAGCTCGCGCGCATGGGCCGCCGCTTCATCGAAGGAATCCCCATGCAGAACGGCCTTGCCGCCGAAACGCCGTACCGCATCGATCTTGATCGACGGCGTGGTCACCGGCATCACGATCACGGCCTTGATGCCAAGATGGTTTGCACCCAGCGCGACCCCCTGGGCATGGTTGCCGGCCGATGCCGCCACCACGCCCTTGGCGCGCTGCTCCGGGGTCAGCTGGGCGATCTTGTTGTACGCCCCTCGCAGCTTGAATGAGAAGACTGGCTGCAGATCCTCACGCTTGAGCCACACAGTAGAACCCAGACGCTGCGACAGGCTCGGCATCAAATCCAGTGGGGTCTCGCGCGCCACGTCGTACACACGCGCCGTCAGGATTTTCTCAAGGTAGGGGACTTTCATGGCCCGAACGATAGCATGCGAATCTGCTCGGAGAGGCACGTTTATGAGGCCGGTTGCACCCTTTTTGGCCATTGAAGCCAGTGCAACGACGCAGTCGCCGCTTCGCCACCAGTCCGTGCCAGTGGCTCGAATGAACGGGAACGGCACCGGAGAGGTCAATGCGTCTCGCCGAAACGGGCCCGCTTGTCCCAGGGACGGAGCAGTCGGTATCCTCAGTGGGTTATGGACCGTATATGCGAGAGACGTTGATGAATCAGGACGAAATGAAGAAGGCCGTTGCCGAGGCGGCCCTGGAACGAATCGAAAGCGGCTGGATCGTGGGCGTGGGCACCGGCTCCACCGCGAATTACTTCATCGACGCCCTGGCCGGGATCAAGGGCAAGATCGACGGCGCCGTGGCCTCCAGCGAGGCCAGTGCCGAACGTCTGCGGGGCCATGGGATCGAGGTGCTGGATCTCAACTCGGCTGGCCCGCTGCCGATCTATGTCGATGGCGCCGACGAGGCCACTCGCCACCTGCACCTGACTAAAGGTGGCGGCGGCGCGCTGACCCGCGAGAAGATCGTGGCGGCCGCCTCGAAGACCTTTGTGTGCGTCGTAGACGAGACCAAGGTCGTCGACTATCTGGGTGCATTCCCCCTGCCCGTTGAGGTCATCCCCATGGCGCGCAGCCATGTGGCGCGCGCCCTATCGAAATTGGGCGGCAACCCGGAGCTGCGCGAAGGCTTCAATACCGACAACGGCAACGTGATCCTGGACGTGCATAACCTGCGCATCATGAACCCGGTGGAGCTGGAATCCGAGCTGGACCACATCGCCGGCGTGGTGACCAACGGGCTATTCGCCCGCCGGCCGGCGGACGTAATGCTGGTGGGTTCGTCCTCTGGTGTCGAGGAGATGACCGCAAAATAATCGGCCCGGACGATCGCCATGACCGACACTGGCAAATGGCTGATCATCATCGGCGGGCTGATCGTGCTGATCGGCCTGCTCTGGCCGTGGCTCGGCAAGATCCCCTGGGGGCGCCTGCCGGGTGACATCGTGATCGAACGCGAGAACGCGCGCTTCTACTTTCCGATCACCACCATGATCATTATCAGCGTCGTGGTCTCGATCGTCCTCGCACTCTTCCGGCGCTGAAGCTGTACACGCAAAAAGGGGCCGGGATTTGTCATCCCGGCCCCTTTTCCGTTTCGCATCCTGAATCGAGTGCGTTCCCTCGCTCAGCGAGACATCACCTCATCGTAGAAACGCTGCAGACCGCCTTCCAGGAAGTGGTAATTCTCGATGCCACGCTCCTCCAGGTGGTACTGCAACCACCGAACCTGCTGGCCATTCTGGTCGAAAATCAACAGGTCGTGACCCTCGCGATCGGCCCGATCCAGGACCCGGTTCAGCGTGTCGATGTTCTCCATCGGGGACGAGATCTCGCGGCCCGCGAACAGCGAGATCTCGTCGCGTTCATCATTGCCTCGCACATCGACTACCACCGCCTCGGAATCGCCGCGCACCCGCTGGGCGAACGTATCCGCATCCAGCAGACGGGCCTCGAAGGCCTCATCGCCGATCAACTGGGTCTCGGGGTCCTCAATCGGCTCGCCACGCAACATCGCCAGGCCGGGATAGCGTTCCGCCCAATCCCTTACCCCAGCATCGTAGGCCTGAGTCGGGCCAAGCCCGGCCGAGTTGGCCCGCGCCGCCGCGCGATACGACATGTAGCTCTCGCGACCGTTGCAGTAGAACACCAGCGGTCCGCCATGCTCTTCTTCCAGTGCGCGCACTTGGTCTTCAAAGTCCGGCGCGCCCAGGGGTACGTGGTGGGCCCCCTCAATGTGCAGGATGTCGTACTCCAGGCGCGGCCGGACATCGATCACCGTGGAACGGGACAACTGGCCGCGCAGGTCGAACAGATCCACGGCATCCACGCCGAATCGTTCGTACAGGCTACGACCCGGGAATTCGACAAAGGCCTGAGCACTGGCCGCGATCGGGGCGCCCGCCAACCCGACACAAAGGGCCATGGCGGCAAGACGGGGACTCAAAGAGCGAAATGTCATGCGATCTCCCTTGCATGGACGGGTGGTCATGCCGCTCACGCTGCCGCGGCCGTGTCGGACGTACTGGTCGCCCGTTGGAGCGACGCGGGGTAGTGGTGCTTTATTCCGCCCCGGCCGCCCGGCTCACCCGATTGTAGCCAACCCGGGCGCCTCGTGTTGAACGCCCGGGCGGGCCCCATCCGTGGGACTACAGCAGGACCTTCTCGATGCCGCCCTCGCGGGCCCGATCGATAAAGGCCTTCTGCCACCCATCGCCCATCAGACGATTGGCCATCTCGACCACGATGTAGTCGGTGTCCAGCCCGGTGTCCTCGCGATAGCGCGAAAGCCCCTGCTGGCAGGCCGGGCAGGAAGTCAGCATCTTCACGTTGCCGTTCTCGGCCTTTTCCTCACCGGTCAGTTCCTTGATGCCCTTGTGGAGCTCTTCCTGCTTGCGGAAGCGCACCTGGGTGGCAATGTCCGGACGGCTAATGGCGAAGGTTCCCGCCTCGCCGCAACAGCGATCCGACTTCAGGACTTCCTGCCCCATCAACTTGGAGGCGACGTCCGTCGGCTTGTGCGACTTCATCGGCGAGTGGCAAGGATCGTGGTACATGTACTGCACACCCTTCAGCCCCTCGAGATGGACGCCCTTCTCCATCAGGTACTCGTGGATGTCGAGCAGCCGGCACCCCGGGAAGATCCGCTCGAACTCGTACTTCAGCAACTGATCCATGCAGGTCCCGCAGGACACCACCACGGTCTTGATATCGAGGTAGTTCAGCGTGGTCGCCAGGCGGTGGAACAACACCCGGTTCTCGGTACTGATCTGCTGGCCTTTCTCGAAGTCGCCACCCGCATTCTGCGGATACCCGCAGCACAGGTAGCCTGGCGGCAACACGGTTTGCGCGCCGACGTCGTAGAGCATCGCCAGCGTCGCCAGCCCGACCTGACTGAACAGGCGCTCAGAGCCACAGCCCGGGAAGTAGAACACCGCATCCGAATCCAGATCCGTCTTCACCGGATCACGCAGGATGGGCACATAGCGCGAGTCCTCCAGCCCCAACATCTGGCGCGTAGTCTGGCTTGGGAGACCTGCCGGCATCGGCTTCTTCACGAAGTGCACCACCTGCTCGTGCACCGGCGCCTTGCCGGTCGTCGAACGCGGAGTCTTGCCCTCGCCGGTCAGCCCGAGTGTCTTGAACGACCAGTGCCCCAGGCGCTGAGCGGCGTAGCCCATCTGGATCGCGCCCTTGCGGAGGCCCTTGATGGTGGCCGGATCCTTCGTATTCAGGAAGGCCATGGAGACCATAGTCGCCGGTGATGCCTTGCGCTTGCCTTTCTTGTTGAGGATCGAGCGCATGTGCATGGTCACATCGCCGAAATCGATGTCGACCGGGCACGGATTCAGGCACTTGTGGCAGATCGTGCAGTGATCCGCGACGTCGTTCATCTCCTCGAAGTGATTCATCGACAGCCCGCGCCGGGTCTGTTCCTCGTAGAGGAAGGCCTCGACGATCAGCCCGGTGGCCAGGATCTTGTTGCGCGGCGAGTAGAGCAGATTGGCGCGCGGGACATGCGTGTTGCATTCCGGCTTGCACTTGCCGCAGCGCAGGCAGTCCTTGATCTCGTCGTTGAGATCGCCCAGCTCGCTCTGCTCCAGGATCAGCGCCTCCTGCTTCACCAGTCGCAGGGATGGCGTGTAGGCATTGGACAGCCCGGAACCCTCCAGCAGCTTGCCGGCGTTGAACACACCGTTCGGGTCGACCTGCTTCTTGTACTTCGCGAACGACTCGATGCGCTCGGGTTCCAGGTACTGCATCTTGGTCAGACCGATCCCGTGCTCGCCGGAGATCACCCCATTCAGCTCCCGCGCCAGACGCATCACGTCGTCCACCAGGCCTTCGGCCCGATGCATCATCTGATAGTCGTTGGAGTTCACCGGGATGTTGGTGTGCACATTGCCGTCGCCCGCATGCATGTGCAGGGCGATGAACAGCCGGCTGGTCAGCACGCGGTCGTGGATTCCGGCCAGGCGCTTGCGCACCGGCTCCAGCTGGTGCCCGCCAAAGATCTCGAACAGCGGGCGTTCGACCTCGGCGCGATAGGAGATCCGCAGGCTGCGCCGCAGCAGCAGGTTCATCAGCTTGTCGTGGTCTCGGCGATCGGCACGGGCGGGCTCGTCCAGCAGCTCGTCACATTCCGATGCGAGGGTGAAGAAGTTCTCCGAGATCGCCTCCCAGCGTTTCTTCACCGCCTCCAGCACTTCCACCGCCCGCTCGCGCTTGGACTCGAACCACTGCTGGCCCTCGCCGCCGGTGTCCTCCAGCAGTTCGCGCAGTTCCGGGTGGTCGCCGCGCATGCACTCCAGCACCTCGTCGACCATGGTCAGCTTGTTCTTCAGCGACTCGCGCACGTTCAGGGATTCGATGCCCTCGGTGTACTCCGCCAGGCGTTCCAGCGGGATGACCACGTCTTCGTTGATCTTGAACGCGTTGGTATGGTGCGCGATGGCGGCCGTACGGGCACGATCCGCCCAGAAACGCTTGCGGGCCTCGGGGCTCACCGCAATAAAGCCTTCGCCGTTGCGGGCGTTGGCCGCGCGCACCATTTTGGCCGCCAGCGTACCCAGCGCATCCTCGCTATCCGACACGATATCGGCGATCAGGACCATCTTCGGCAGGTCGCCACGGGCCCCCTTCGGGGTGTACTTCACCGCGCGCACGTAACGCTCGTCCAGGTGCTCGAGGCCCGCCAGTAGAACGTCTTCCTCGGCATCCACCGCGTCCTTGATCTCGACGATCGCCGGGACCGCCTGATGCAGGTCGGTCCCGTAGAACTCGAGGCACACGGTACGGATGTTGTCCGGCATCCGGTGCAGGATGAACTCGGCGGAGGTGATCAGGCCGTCGCAGCCCTCTTTCTGGATGCCCGGCACACCCATCAGGGTCTTGTCGGTGACGTCCTTGCCCAGCCCCAGCTTGCGGAAGTTCTGGCCCGGCATCTCGAGGATCTCGGGGTCGCCCTTCGGGGTCTTGCCATCCGGCTGGTAGCGGTTCACGCGAAAGCGCACCGTCTCGGCGTCGTGGATCTTGCCGAGGTTGTGGTCCAGCCGCTCGACATACAGCCACTCGGCCTCGGGGGTCACCATGGTCCACGCGGCGAGGTTGTCCAGCGCGGTGCCCCACAGCACGGCCTTCTTGCCCCCGGCGTTCATGGCCACATTGCCACCGATCGTGGAGGCATCCTGGGAGGTCGGGTCCACCGCGAACACCAGGCCATTGCGACCGGCCAGCTCGGAGACCCGCTTGGTGACCACGCCAGCCTCTACGCGCACCACCGGCACATCCTGATCCACACCCGGCAAAGGCCGGCGCTTGACCTCGCCAATCCCTTCCAGTTTTTCAGTGTTGATGACCGCCGAGCGCTTGGACAGCGGGACCGCACTGCCGGTGTACCCAGTACCTCCGCCGCGCGGAATCACCGTCAAACCGAGCTCAATGCAGGCCGCAACCAGCGGGCCCATCTCTTCTTCGGAATCGGGTGTGAGCACCACGAACGGCAGTTCAACGCGCCAGTCCGTGGCATCCGTTACATGGGAGACCCGCGCCAGACCGCCGAACTGGATGTTGTCCTTGTGCGTCAGGCCCTTTATGCGCTTGCGCACCTGATCGCGCAACGCCGCGGTATCCGTGAATTCCTTGGCAAACGCGGACACCGCCGCCTGCGCGCGTTGGGCGAGCTTCAATGCCTTTTCGTTGCCGTCGGCCCGGGCCGTGATCTGGTCCAGGCGATGCTGCATGGCATCAATCAGCGCCTTGCGACGCTTCTTGTGCTCCAGCAGGTCATCCTGGATATACGGGTTGCGGGTAACCACCCACATATCCCCCAGGACCTCGAACAGCATGCGCGCGGACACACCGGTCCGACGCTCCCCGCGCAGCTCGTTGAGGAGGTCCCAGGTATCGGATCCCAGGAAACGGATAACAATTTCGCGGTCGGAGAAGGACGTGTAGTTATAGGGTATTTCTCGAACGCGTTCGGCGGTCATTGAGGCGTGGCCCCCCGATCAGAATGAGGCCAAAGAGTAACGGGTCCGAACGCCCTGCGCATGAACTCGCACTGTTGGTCCATGCTTTTGGGCACCAAACTATCATCCGCCACGGCATCGGCCGATGGCGAACGGCCCCGAGGAGCCGGTCTGCGCCGTTCAAGGGTCAGCGCACTTGGACCGCCCTCTCCTAAGAACCGGTCCTGCCTACAAGTGGGCGATCAGACCCAGAACGCCAATCACGATCAGATAGATAGCGACGATGTAGTTCAACAACCGGGGACGAATCAGGATCAGGATGCCAGCCACCAGGGACAGAATGGCCATCAGCAGGCTTGGATCAACTTGTAACGTCATGGGCGATAACTCCTTTCGCACGTACGTCAGGGGTGGCGTGTCGGGCACAATATCGCACCGGCGCCTTTACAGACGCCAGGCGACCGGCTCAGCGATCTCAGAACAGTTTCTCTTCCATCTCCAGATAGACGGCATTGGCGTTGCTGCGATTGGTCTCCTCGAACGCCGGAAGGTCTTCGTAGTCGGACCAGTCCATGGCCGCGTATACCTCGTCAAAGGAGTCCATGTTTTCCACCGCCGTGGCCATGTGCTCACGCAGGTACACGATGTAGTCGTGGGTAAACTTCACCGCCCGCGCCGCCTGGTCGGTACCATCACCGTGTCCGGGGACCAAAAACTTCAGGTCCATCTCCATTAGTTCCTCAAGGCGATTGACCCAGTTCTCCGAGTCCAGCGCATCGTCCCCCATGAAGGGGATGCGGCCATCGAACACGATATCGCCGGCAAAGACCACGCCGGTCTCTTCCACCACCATCATGATGTCGTCCGGGGAATGTGCGGGGCCGGCATGGACGCAACGAAAGGTCTTGCCACCCAAGCGGATGGTGTATTCATCGTCGAAGAACTCGTCCGGGGGGATGATCTGAGTATCCTCGTCGACCCACGGGGCAAGCACACCTCGGCGCTGTTCCAGTCGCGAAACCGCGCCACGGCTATCCAGGTAATCCCGCGCGCGCGACTGGCCAATGATCTTGGCGTCGGTATGGTCGGCAAAGGCCTGCAGGCCATAGATGTGATCCGCGTGATAGTGCCCCGCGATCACGTACTTGATCGGCTGGTCGGTCACTTCGCGAATGCGACGGATCATCTCAAAACCAAGCGGCGGCGTCCCCAGAGCGTCGTACACCACCACGCCCTCATCGGTCACCACGAAGCCGGCATTCGAGGTATGGCCCTCGTTGTCCGGGTCGGGGACACCGGACTTCCCGATCATGTACCAGGTGTCCGCGCCCTCCACTTCATGGGCCGTCGTGTCTACGGATACAGGCTCGTAGGGGTTATCGGGTACCGACATGGTGCTCTTCTCCTCATTCCATTTTGGTGTCCATTCGGCCCGGTCAATCCAGGCTCTGCGGACTTTGACGGGAAAAAGCCTGGAGAATTCCCTGCATTTCCCGATTACTGCCAGGGGATTGTAGTGGAGCGAGGGAGAAGTTGAGGGGGTTGCAGGTTTGGTGCGTGACCCGACGATCAGGGCATGGGCCTGAGCCAGGTCCGAGGCCGGATGCGAGGAGCGATTGAGGATACGGGCCCCTGCACGAGAAACATCCGCAAACGCCCTGGACGCCGCGTCCTCGATCGCTACAAGGCCCAGCCATGACGACACGCCCCTTCGAGGGACGAGTTGCCATGGCTGGGGGACCAGGATGATTCGGCGGCTGCGCCGCCTCACCCTTCGGGCTGCACACGCTTCGCGCGTGCAGTGCTCCGCTGCGCTACGCCGAACCTTCCAGGTTCGAACCCTAGACTCGCTCAAATATCCATAGAAAAGGGCCCCACGAGGGGGCCCTTTTCTATGGATGGCTGGGGGACCAGGATTCGAACCTGGGTTGGCGGAGTCAGAGTCCGCAGTCCTACCGCTAGACGATCCCCCAGTAAACCGGGTCGCGTGCTTCCCGTTACCACTCGACGCGGATATTAGCGCTTCGAGTACTGGGTCGCACGACGGGCCTTGCGCAGGCCGATCTTCTTCCGCTCTACCTCACGGGCATCGCGGGTGAGATGACCACCGCGACGCAGCGGCGAGCGCAGTTCTTCGTTGTACTGCACCAGGGCGCGGGCAATGCCAAGGCGGATCGCGCCGGCCTGGCCGTTACCACCACCGCCCTCGACGGTCGCGATCACGTCAAAGTTGCCGGTCGACTCGGTCGCCTCCAGCGGCTGACGCACGACCATGCGAGAAGTCTGGCGACCGAAGAAGTCGTCCAGCGGCTTCTCGTTGACCGTGATATTGCCCGTGCCGGGGCGCAGGAAGACGCGCGCCGAGGCGGTCTTGCGGCGACCGGTGCCGTAATATTGATTGCTAGCCATTCGGATCGATTCCCTTGCTGGTTCTGGCGGCTCAGATTTCGAGCGGCTGCGGCTGCTGGGCCGTGTGCCGGTGTTCGGTGCCGGCATAGACCTTGAGCTTCTTGAACATGGCCCGGCCAAGCGGGTTGCGCGGCAGCATGCCCTTCACGGCAAGCTCCAGCACCTTCTCCGGATGACGCTCGATCATCTGGGTGAAGTTGGCTTCCTTGATGCCACCCGGGTAACCGGAGTGGTGGAAGTACTTCTTGTCCATGGCCTTGTTGCCGGAGACGCGGATCTTCTCCGCGTTGATCACGACGATGTAGTCGCCGGTATCGACATGCGGCGTGTACACGGGCTTGTGCTTCCCGCGCAGGCGGCTTGCGATCTCCGTGGCGAGTCGACCGAGGGTCTTGCCGTCGGCGTCGACGAGAAACCAGTCGCGTTCGACTTCGGCCGGCTTGGCGCTGATGGTACTCATGATGTTCGATGCTCCGAGGTCGGGGCGATTCAGAAAGCGCGCAAGAATAACGCTTCCCTGCGCCCGATTCAAGCTAGGCGGACGTAGATTTAATCGTGCGTCCGCGCTCAGGTCGCTTTTGCGTACAGGTAGAGCCACAACGCCGTGGGCGCGACTCAATCAGTGCCCCCTAGATAGACAACTGGGCCCCGCCTGGGCGGACCCATCAGGTCTGGGTATGGGGGTCTGGATATGGCGCTACGGCGCAAAAGAAAGGGGCCGACCCCGAAAGGCCGGCCCCAGCAAACCCCGGGCTCGTGCCCGGGTGCGCTTGGCACCAACGGTTACAGCTGGGCTTCGGCGCGTTCCTGCACTTCCTGCATCAGCTCAGGGTCGTTCTGCAGAGCCATGGCGACTTCGTTGTATTCCTCGACGCTCATGCCCGCATCTTCGACGGCGCTAACCATTTCATCCTGCGCTTCCTGCTGCATGGACTGGGCCTCGGTTTCATCCTCGGCACCCTGCAGACGGTCGGCGAAGTCCTCGCGCACTTCCTGAACCGCGACGAACGCGGAGACGAAGGTGTCGATATCTTCTTCGCTCAGGTCAACCTCGGGGGCTTCCTGCATCGGGGCGCCGCCCTGGGCCGCGCCACCTTCAGCACCGCCCTGCGGCGGCTGACCACCTTGGGCACCGCCTTCCTGGGCCGGCGGCTGTCCGCCCTGGGCACCGCCCATGTCACCGCCAGCACCACCTTCGGCGCCACCGGTCTGGGCCGAAGCGGCACCACCAACGGCAAACAGGGAGGTCAGGGCCATCGCGAGCATCGTCTTGCGCATATTCATCATTTTGCTCCTTCTTCCTTTCATGATCGTTCGGATCTCGGGGCCATACGGGCGTTTACGCCTGTGACCCGATTTCGTTGCAACCGTGTGAGGAGGGTGGTCAGGCCTTGAGGCCTTGATCCCTCGATTGCTACTGGAAGGAGTTAGCAGATGCCGTGCCAAAACCGAACAAAATACGAATCTATAATAATATCAGTATCTTAATGTTTTTCTTCTACCCAGGATCGGGCGATGCAAAGCACAAAAAGCGGGTCACAATGACACATGAGTCAGGCCGACCCGTGTCAGGATGTCACGTCGGGTCGGACTCCCCGAGCTTTCGGTACAGCGTCTTGCGCCCGATCCCAAGGATCCGGGCTGCCCGTTGCTTGTTGCCATCCACGTGCTCCAGGACGCGGCGGATATAGTCACGCTCACGTTCCTCCAGGGTCGGCCACTGGGGATCGTCTTCAACACCTGGCACGGGCATGGAGTCGGGGCGCCCGTCGGGAGCGTCATCGGGGACGCCGTGGGCAGCCCCCTGCAGGACGCGCTCGGGCAGATCGCGGGTTTCGATCACTTCACCCGCGGCCAGCGTGGCCGCGCGCTCCATCAAGCTCGCCAGTTCACGGACGTTACCCGGGAAGGAATATCGCACCAGGGCACGCAGGGCTTCCGGACTCAGGCGACGCTCGGGGAGCCCGCGTGTCAGCGCCTGCTCGCGCAGGAACTGCAAGGCCAGGCGCTCGATATCGTCGCCGCGCGCACGCAGGGGCGGAATCTCGATACGGAAGGTTTCGAGGCGATAGTAGAGATCCTCGCGAAAACGGCCATCGGCGATGTGAGCCTGCAGATCCTGGTGGGTGGCCGCGACGATGCGCACATCCGTCGCGATCTCCTCGTTGGCCCCCACCGGGCGCACGCGACCATCCTGCAGCAGGCGCAGCAGCTTGCTCTGCATCGCCACCGGCATCTCGGCGATCTCGTCCAGAAACAGCGTGCCGCCATCCGCCTCGGTGAACAGTCCTCGGCGAGCCCCCTTGGCGCCACTGAAGGCACCCGCCACATGACCGAGCAACTCGGATTCGAGCAACGCCTCGGGGATACCCGCGCAGTTGATCGCGACGAACGGGCCAGCAGCCCGCTCGCTCTCGGCATGCAGGGCCCGAGCGACCAGTTCCTTGCCGGTACCGGACTCGCCAGTGATCAGGACGCTACCGTCCGCCACCGCGATGCGCCGGATCAGGTCAAACAGATGCAGCATCGCAGGGCTGCGTCCCTGCATGCCATGGAAGCCATCGGCCTGCGCAAGGATCTCGCGGTACTGGCGCACCTCGTCCTTCAGCCGGCGCGCCTCGGTGACCCGATCGGCCGCCAGACGCAGGTGGTCCAGGTCCACCGGCTTGGTCAGGAAGTCATCGGCGCCGGCTTTGAGTGCGGCGACGGCCTGATCGATGGTTCCGAACCCGGTCAACATGATGAATCCAGGCGCCGGGGCCCGGGCTCGCGTCACTTCCAGCACATGGAAACCATCGGCACCCGGCAGCCGCAGGTCGCTGACCACCAGACTGAAGGCGTGTTGTGCCAGGACCTGCTCGGCATCCTCGGCACTCTCCACCGTCGTGACGGCATATCCGGCATCGGTCAGTTCTTCCTGTAGTAGTTGGCGATGACCGCGATCATCCTCGACGACCAGGACCGCCTCCTGCACCGGCGACGAGGTTTGTGCTTGCGCTTGCGTATTCATCCGGCGATGCCTCCGCCGTTCGCTGGGGGCGATCCGGAACCCCTTGGCAAATGCACGACGAACCGAGTCTCGCCGGCCTTGCTCCGGTCAAGGTCGACCCGCCCCCCATGATCTTCCAGCGCCACCTGCACCACGGCCAGACCGAGCCCCGTTCCCTGTCCGGTCGGCTTGGTCGTAAAGAAGGGCTCGAACAGCCGCTCGGCCTGCTCATCCTCGATCCCGCCTCCGGCGACAGGACCATCATCGGCGACCACCAGCTCAACCCCTTCCGGCACCGCGCGCCAGGCCACCCGGACCTGGCTTGCAGCCGCCTGGGCGGCATTCTCCAGCAGATTCTCCAACGCCTGCCCCAGTCGCAGCGGATCCGCCGCGACCGATAACGCATCACCTTCCACCTGGAACTCGATCGCGCCCGATGGATGTTGCGCGCGGACGCGGTCGACCAGATCGTTCATGAACGGCCCCAGCGCTATTGAACGCTCCTGCAACGGATTGCGCCGGGCAAAATCCAGCAATTGCCGCACAATGGCCTCCACCCGCTCCAACTCGGACTTCAGGGCCTGCATCTCTTTGCGTGCCGGATCCTCCTCGGGCAGATGACGAATCGCGCGCTGCACGCGCCCCGCGATAATCCCCAGTGGCGTACCCAGCTCGTGGGCCACGCCCGCCGCCAGCTGTCCGATGGCCGCCAGCTTTTCCGAGTGCCGCAGCTTCTCTTCCAGCCGCACCTGCTCGCGACGCTGCGCCTCCAGCTCGGCTTCCGAGGCCTCACGCCGTTCCATCATGCGATTCATCGACACCGCCAGGCCGCGCAACTCGGCCGGCCCATCTTCCGGAGCGCGCAGCCCGCGCTGCCCGTCGCCGATGGCGCGCATCGCCCCCATCAGGCGCGACACGTGCCGCCCTACCGCCCGGTGATAACCCAACAGAACCACCAACAGGAACAACGCAGCAATGCCCATGAGCAGTAGCAGACCCTGCCACTGAAGCTGGGTCACGTAGGCGCGAAAGGGCGTGACATCTCGCGTCACCTGCAACAGGCCGACGATCCGTCCTGCCGAGTCGGACAGCGGCAGAAAGAAAGAGAAGATCTCACGCCCTCGGTGCTCCCCGAAGGCCCCGAGACTACCGGTCTCGCTGATCACCCGCGCCTCCCCGCGGCGCTGCAGAGTCGGACTCGGCGGCCCACTGGCCGCCACCATGCGACCCTCGGCATCGTAGACATACACCCCGAAGACCTCTTCGATCTGAAACAGCGAATCCAGCGACTGCTGCACCGCTGCCGCGTCCTCCTGCAGCATCGCGCTGGCAACGGGCAAACGGATCGAACGTGCCACCAGCTCGATGTCCTCCTGCATGCGGTTTTCCATCTGTGTCTGAAACTCATGCAGCCCCAATGCCACGACCGCCGCCATCAGCAACAACAGCGGCAGCAGCACGAACGACAACACCGCGGTACGCAGGCTGTTCAGGCGTCGAGTCATAGACAGGGGGAGTGATCCGCAGCGTGGTCAGGGAGTAGCCATGGTAGCCATGGGAGGCGGCGGGACGCGAATTACGGGCAAAAAAAAAAGCGCGGGTCGAGCCCGCGCCAAGAAAACCACCAAAGGAGGATGGAGGAGTCCACTAACCACTGACAGGGGGGACAGCGATTAGCGTATGCAAATCTTCTAATATGGCGATGTTATTGTCAACCGGCTTATGCGCAGGGGGTCGCACTTCACCGTTCCGTCATATCACGTACCCTTGAAGACCTGCATACCCTTTAAGACGCACACCTTTCCGATCTATTCCCGGGTACTTGCCAATCAAACGAAAAATCCACGAAAACCCGATTTCCATCACGGATTGACCACCATGCTTCGTCACTTGAGCCACCCCGTTACGCCCCTGGCACAGAACGCGACCTTGATCTGGTGTGATGCTACCGGGGCCGCGGCCTGGGTGGATCCAGGCGCGGACGCCGCGGATCTGGAACGGATCGCGCAAAAACAGGGCGTCCACCTGGAAAAGATCCTCCTGACCCACGGCCACCTGGACCACGTCGGTGCAACCGCCGAACTCGCCGCGCGCACGGGCGTTCCAGTCATCGGTCCGCACCGAGACGATGCCTTCTGGCTGGATCAGCTCCCGGCGCAGGCCCAGGTCTTCGGCTTCCCCGAGATCCCGCCGCTGGTCCCAGACCAGTGGCTGGACGACGGAGACACCATTACGCTCGGGCAGACCACGCTGCAGGTCCTGCACTGCCCCGGCCACACACCCGGCCATGTGGTCTTTCACGATCCGGAGACCCACCTGGCCCTGGTGGGTGATGTCCTGTTCCACGGCGCGATCGGCCGTAGTGACTTTCCGCGCGGCAATGGCCGCGAGCTGATCGGCGCCATCACCGGCAAGCTCTGGCCCTTGGGCGACGACACCCGCTTCGTACCCGGCCACGGTCCCGAGTCGACGTTCGGCGAGGAGCGGCGCAGCAACCCGTTTGTTGCCGACCACGTGCTGGCGACTGGAAGCGGCGAAACGGGACGGGGTCGCTACTATTGACGCTACGAAGGACCGCTGTACTGAAAACGCTCTGGGAGAGAACAACACCGACGATGAGCCGGCGTTGCTTCGCCTGCGAGCAAGCTGCTACAGGGGTTGGGTTCTCCGCGCGGGTTGATTCGATATCCCCCTGCCGCCCGGCCCCGGCAAGCGCCGGTCCAGGCGGGTCAGAGATAAAACCGCGCGTTCAGCCTTTGGCGCGCAGCGCCGCAATCCGCTCTTCGATCGGCGGATGGCTCATGAACAGCTTTTTCAGCCCCTGAGCCACGCCACCCCGGATACCAAACGCCGCCATCTGATCCGGCATATCCACCTTGCGCCCAGAGGCGCGCGCCAGGGACTCCAGGGCGCCGATCATCTTCTCGCGCCCGGCAAATCGGGCACCCGCCTCGTCGGCGCGAAACTCGCGCTGGCGCGAGAACCACATCACGATGATCGAAGCGAGGATCGCGAGGATGATCTCGGCCACGATGGTGGTGATCCAGAAGGCCGGGCCATGCCCCGCCTCGTTCTTGAACACCACGCGATCGACAAAGTGGCCGATCACGCGGGCGAGGAAGATCACAAAGGTGTTCACCACCCCCTGGATCAGCGCCAGGGTCACCATGTCGCCGTTGGCGACGTGGCCAACCTCGTGGCCCAGCACGGCCTCGACCTCGCCCTGCCCCATGTTCTGCATCAGGCCCGTGCTGACTGCGACCAGGGCGTTGTTCTTGCTCATGCCGGTGGCAAAGGCGTTGGGGTCCGGCGAGTCGTAGATTCCGACCTCCGGCATCCCGATCCCGGCTTCGCGGGCCTGGCGGGTCACCGTCTCCAGCAGCCACTGCTCGGTCGCGTTACGCGGCTTGTCGATCACGTGGACCTTCATCGTCTTTTTTGCCATCCACTTGGAGATGGCCAGCGAGATAAAGGAACCGCCGAAGCCGAACACCGCGGCGAAGATCAGCAGGGCATTAAAGTTAAGCCCGACACCTTCTTCGTCGAGGATGCGTTCCACCCCAAGGATGCGCAGCGTAATGCTGAGCACAATGATGATGGCGAAGTTGGTCGCCAGAAACAGCGCAATACGTTTCATGAAGCTTTCCTGTACTCCAGCAAGGATCGGTTAAGGATATCGGAAACATCGGGGCGAACCCGGAAGATTCAAGGCCAACCCCAGCCGCAAACCGGCGATCTGAAGACCGCCCACGCCGGCCGGGGTTCAACTCGGACGTACCTCCAGGCGATCCGCATTCTGGTAGCCGCGCGGCAATTGGCGACCCCGTCGGGCGCGTTCGCCCACGTACTCGGCCCACTCCGCCGGAGCCAGCGCCTTGAAACGTTTTCCGGCGTGTACCACCAGCGTGTCCTGTGGTCCCAGCACGGTGACACCGAGCACTCGCTCGGACCCATCCTTGAGCGCCGCGGCCGGAATCCCCATTAGCTTGTTGCCCTTGCCTCGCGCCAACTCGGGCAGATCCGTTGCCGCGAACAGGAGCAGGTAGCCGCGCGCGGTCACCACCGCAATGTGATCCTCGTGCGGATTGCGTACCAGTGCGGGCTGCAGCACCGTCGCCCCAGGCGGCACGGTTAACACGTTCTTGCCGGCCTTTTGCCGGCCGAGCAGATCACCCAGTCTGGCAATGAACCCATAGCCGTAGTCGCTGCCCAGAAACCAGCGGTCCTCTTCGCCCCCAGTGGCGATCCCGACGAAGTACGCACCCTCCGGTGCGTTGACCCGCCCGGACAACGGCTCTCCCTGGCCGCGCGCCGAGGGTAGCGTATGGGCGGGGATGGTGTAGGTGCGGCCGGTGGAATCAATAAATGCCACTGGCTGATTGCTGCGGCCGGTCACGGCGGCCTGAAAGGCGTCGCCAGCCTTGTAGCTCAGCCCGCTCGCCTCAACGTCGTGACCCTTGGCCGCCCGCACCCAGCCCTTCTCCGAGAGCACGATCGTCAACGGCTCGGTGGGCACCAGTGCGGACTCGTCCAGAGCCTGTGCCGCCGCCCGCTGGACCAGCGGCGAGCGGCGCTCGTCACCGTACGCCGCGGCGTCATTCTCGATCTCCTGACGCACCAGAGTGCGCAGACGGCGCTCGGACCCTAGGGTCTTTTCCAGCTGGTCGCGTTCCTTGCTGAGCTCGTCCTGCTCGCCGCGGATCTTGATCTCCTCGAGCTTGGCCAGGTGGCGCAGCTTGAGCTCCAGGATCGCCTCGGCCTGGATATCGCTGAGGCCAAAGCGGCTCATCAACTCCGGCTTCGGCTCGTCGTACTCGCGGATGATCGCAATCACCTCGTCGATGTTCAGGAAGGCGATCAGCAGGCCTTCCAGCACATGCAGGCGCGCCTGCACCTTCTCCAGGCGCCACTGCAGACGACGCCGCACGGTCTCGATACGGAAGGTCAGCCACTCCGACAGCAGTCCGGCGAGGTCGCGCACCTGCGGGCGCCCATCCAGGCCGATCACGTTCATGTTCACGCGGTAGGTCTTCTCGAGGTCGGTGGTCGCGAACAAGTGCGCCATCAGCGCCTCGACATCCACACGATTCGAGCGTGGCGTGATCACCAGGCGGGTCGGGTGCTCGTGGTCAGACTCGTCGCGCAGGTCTTCGACCATCGGCAGCTTCTTCGCCCGGATCTGGCTGGCAATCTGCTCCAACAGCTTGGCGCCAGAGACCTGGTGCGGGAGTGCTGTGACCACGATGTCGTCGCCTTCCCGTTCATAGCGGGCACGCGCACGGATCGAGCCCTGCCCGGTCTCGTAGACCTTCTTGAGCTCCGCCGGTGGGGAGATGATCTCGGCCTCGGTGGGGTAGTCCGGCGCCGGAAGGTGCTCGCACAGCTCCGCCACCGTGGCCTTCGGGTGTTCCAGCAGATGCACGCAGGCGGCGGCCACCTCGCGCAGGTTATGCGGAGGGATGTCAGTCGCCATGCCCACCGCGATTCCGGAACCGCCATTGAGCAACACGTTCGGCAACCGCGCTGGGAGCATCTTCGGCTCCTCCAGCGCACCGTCAAAGTTCGGCACCCAGTCCACCGTGCCCTGCCCGAGCTCGGACAACAGCAACTGGGCATAGCGCGACAGTCTCGACTCGGTGTACCGCATCGCGGCGAAGGACTTGGGATCATCCGGTGAGCCCCAATTGCCCTGCCCGTCCACAAACGGATAGCGATAGGAGAACGGCTGCGCCATCAGCACCATCGCCTCGTAGCAGGCCGAGTCGCCGTGCGGATGGAACTTGCCAAGCACGTCGCCCACGGTGCGCGCGGACTTCTTGTACTTGGCGGTGGCGGACAGACCCAGCTCGCTCATCGCGTAGATAATCCGCCGCTGCACGGGCTTCAGGCCATCGCCGATGTGCGGCAGTGCGCGATCCAGGATCACGTACATGGAGTAGTCCAGGTACGCCTTCTCGGTGAAGTCCTTCAACGGCAGCTGCTCGCCGCTGTTGGCGAACAGGCTGGGGGTCTCGATATCGGTCATCGGCGGTCTCGCGGACGTGGATGGGCCGGGGTTTTACACCGGGCCGGGCCCGCGTACTGTAGCGGGCACGCGCCCGCCGTTCCACGGGCCCGCCGAAAACCACTGCGTCAGAGGAGGACTTCGTGCCGGATACAGGCTGGGTTGCCAGTATCGTCGCGGTGGCCGTCTTCGGCTTCGCCGCAGTCAGCGTAGTGCATGCGCTGCTGCAACGCCGCGACACAGGCACCATCATCGCCTGGGTTGGGCTGATTGTGCTCCTGCCCCTGGCCGGCTCGGCGTTGTACTGGCTGTTTGGGGTCAACCGCATCCGTCGGCGCGCCCACGCCCTGCGCGAGGGCTACCTGATTACCGACCCCAGCGCACACGACGATACCCTGGTCGAACACCCGGCCCGCTGGGAGCGCCTGTTGCATTCCGGAGATCGACTGAGTCCGTTTCGGTTGGTCCGGGGCAATGCCATCGAACCGCTGTTCGATGGCGATCGCACCTATGCGCGCATGCTGGACGCCATCGACCAGGCCCGCGCCAGCATCACGCTTGCGACCTACATCTTCGATTACGACCGCGTCGGCGAACGCTTCGTCGCCCACCTCCAGCAGGCCCACGACCGCGGCGTGCAGGTGCGCGTACTGATCGACGCCGTCGGGGCCCGCTACAGCCGCCGCAATACCCTGCGCCGGCTTCGGCGTGCGGGCATCCCGGCCGCAGCCTTCATGCCGGTGCACCTGCCCCGAAGCCTGGCCGCTTTCAACCTGCGAAACCACCGAAAGATGTTGGTAATCGATGGCCGCCGCGCCTTCACCGGCGGCATGAATATCCGCCGGGGGCACAGCCATATCGATCCCGGATCGCACCCGATTCAGGACCTTCACTTCGAGTTGCGCGGGCCCGCCTGCGCCCAGGTCCAGCGGGTTTTCGGGGAGGACTGGCAGTTCGCCACGGGGGAACGCCTGGACGGACCGGTCTGGTTCCCCGATCCCATCGAGACCGCCGGTGCACGCGCCTGTCGCGGGCTTCCCGATGGGCCGGACGAAGACTTCGAGGTACTGAATTTCACCTTGCAGGCGGCTCTGGCCGAGGCCCGCGAAGAGGTGACGATCATCACCCCTTATTTTCTGCCGGGGGTCGCACTGGCCGGGGCACTCAAGGCCGCGGCCCTGCGGGGCGTGCAGGTCAACATCCTGATTCCCGCCCTCAACAATCTGCGCCTGGTGGAATGGGCCAGCCGACCCCAACAGGCCGAGCTACTGGAACGTGGCTGCCGCCTGTGGCTCACGCCTCCCCCCTTCAACCACGCCAAGCTGATGCTGGTGGATCGCGAATGGGCCCTGGTCGGTTCCGCCAACTGGGACCCGCGCAGCCTGCGCCTTAACTTCGAGTTCAATCTGGAATGTCTGGACCGCGGACTGGGGTCGGAACTGGCCGAGTGGGCCGACCACCTGCGCGAACAGTCGCACCCCCTGACGCTCGCGGAAGTCCGCACTCGCCCACTCGCCACCCAGCTGCGCGACGGTGCGGCTCGCCTGCTCACGCCCTACCTGTAACCCCCGAGTGACAATCAGCGTCTCCCTAGGTGTGGAGTCGTCCGATGGACAACCTATTGAGAGATCACACCCAGGGAAACGCTGATTGCATCGCGCGTAGACACGGCGTTAGTCGTCCCCATCCGTAAACCCTGATGAACCGGGACACCCCAACGATGTCTTTTGTACTGTAGGTACCAGGGATACTCGTGCACGGGTACATGCATCAACCCGTTTCTTCCCAGGGGGCGTAAAGGGATGTTACGAAAGTCGAAGATTCGGCCAGGAAGGTCATGAACGGGATTCTGGTGCCATCTCTCTACGTCGCGGCGGGCCTCGCCGTGTACGCAACCATCAGCCACCTGCTGTATAGCCGGCAGAGCGCCCGACGCATGGAACACCGCCTGTTCGCCGCGATGGGCGCGTTAATGGCGGTGGTCGCCGTGAGCTCGGCCCAGACCTATCAAGCCACCAGTGTCGACGCCTACGCCCGGGCCTTGACCCTCAATATTTTTCTGCTCGCTCCGTTCTACGTCCTCTTCGCCGCGTTTGTCGCGGCCCATACCCGCACCCGCGCGACCCCGATCATCAGTGGCCTCCTGGTACTTCTGGTCATTACCTGGGTGGTCAACGCCCTGCAGCCCTACAGCATGCAGTACCACAGCATCGATGCGATCCACGTACTGGAGCTCCCCTGGGGCGAAACCGTGGCCCTGGCCGAGGGCGCTATCAGTCCGTGGTTCGTCTTTGGCGTGGCCGCCGTCCTTCTCGTCTTCGGGTTTGCCCTGACCAACCTAACCCGGCACTACCGCCGGCATCACCAGGGCACCACCCTGCTCCTGCTGGGCGGGATCGGGATCTTTGTGCTGTTCACCCTGCAGGGCGTACTCGCCCGCTCGGGTGTCATCGAGATGCCCCAGCTCGCGCCATTTGGCTATGTGGTCATGGTGGTCATGATGAGTGTGGTTCTGAACCGCGAGACCGGGGAGCGTCTGCGCGACTCGGAGGCCCGTTTTCGCGCGCTGGTCGAGCAATCGCCGATCGGGATCCAGGTGCTGACGCCCACCGGCGAGATCCGCCAGACCAACCCGGCCTGGGAACGCCTGCACGGTCCACAGGCGTCGGCTCCGGGCGGCAACGTTCTGACGCGGCCGGACGCCATCGACCGGAAAGTTCTAGCCCCCCTGCGGGCCGCGATGCGCGGTCAGTACCAGGAGATCCCTCCTCTGGCCTACACCCCACCCGACATCCCCGGGGACAACGTCTCTGGCGCCGCAACAGGAGGTACTGAGCGCTGGCTGCGGGGCTGCATCTATCCCCTGCAGGATGCTCGGGGCGAGGTGCAAGACGTGATCGTGATGCAAGAGGACATCACCGCCGAGCATCGCAGCGAGAGCGCCCTGCGATTGATTGCCGAAGGCCTGCAGGCGCGCTCACGCGAGGAGTTCTTCCAGCAGCTTGTACTCAAATTAAGCAACCTGTTTAACGCCGACTACGCCCTGGTCGGCCTTGAGGCCTCTGACCAGTCCGGCGTGGTGGAGACCGCCGCCCTGTGCGCCCAGGGCCGCATCGTGGAGAATTTGCGCTATGACCTGGCCGAGACCCCCTGCGAACGGGTAATCGAGATCGGCTCCTGCATCTACCCCTGCGACGTGCAGCAACGCTTCCCGAAGGACGAGATGCTGGTCGAGATGGACGCGCAGAGCTACCTGGGGGCGCCCATGCTGGACAGCCAGGGGACCCTGCTCGGGCACATTGCGATGGTCAATCGACACCCTGTGGAAGATGTCGACAAGGCGATGGAGATCCTCGAGATCATGGCGGACCGCGCCGCAGCGGAACTAGAGCGCCTGCATACCGAGGCGCACATCCACGCCCTGGCCTACCACGACTCCTTGACCGGGCTGGCCAACCGCACCCGGCTGCACGACGATCTAACTCGGCACATCGAGGAAGCCCACGTCGAAGACCTGCATGGCGGGCTGATCCTGATCGACCTGGATCACTTCAAGACCATCAACGACGCCCTCGGCCATGCGGTGGGCGATACCGTACTGGGCGCAGTCGCGGACCGCCTGCGCAGTCACGCCCCGAAGGACGCACTCATCGTGCGCCTGGGCGGCGACGAGTTTGCGGTGGTGCTGCCGCCGAGCCCAACCGGACGCGAGGCGCTGGAGCCCGAAGTCCGCGCCATCGCCGAGCGCATCCTGGAGGCGCTACAGCGCCCCATCATCCTGGGAGAACGCACCTTCGGGGTCGGGGCCAGCCTAGGCTGCGTACTGTATCCGGATGCCGGCCAGACCTCGGCCGATGCCCTGCGTCATGCCGACATCGCGTTATATCAAGCCAAACGCGCGGGGCGCGGGGGCGTGCAGTTCTACCGCCATGCCCTGCAGGACGAGGCCCATGCTCGCCTGCAGATCGAGGAAGGTCTGCGCCAGGCCGTCGAACGCGGAGAGCTAGCCCTGCACTTTCAACCGCAGGTCGACGCGGCCGGCCGCCTGATCGGCGCCGAGGTGTTACTGCGCTGGCAGCACCCGGAGATGGGCGCGGTCCCACCCGCCCTGTTCATCCCCATCGCAGAGGAAACCGGCCTGATCCACGGCATCGGAAATTGGGTGCTGGAGCAGACGTTGGTACAGCTGGCGCGATGGCAGAGCGATGGCCTGCAGCCTCCGCGCCTGGCGCTGAACCTGTCCCCCTGGCAGCTCGCCCGGCCGGACTTTGTGGACCGCTTCGAGGCCCTGCTGCGCCAGCACCGGGTGGACGCCGACGCCCTGACCCTGGAGGTCACCGAATCCGGACTGCTGCGCGATCTCCCGGATGCGATTGCCAAGCTCGGCGCCCTGCGCCGGCTCGGGGTGCGCATCGCCCTGGATGACTTCGGCACGGGCTATTCCTCGCTCGCCTATCTGCGCGACTTGCCGGTGGACGAACTGAAGATCGACAAGTCCTTCGTCGACGAACTGATGGCCGGCGGCGACCGGACACTGATCGAAAACATCGTGGATATCGCGCGCAACATGGAGCTGGACGTGATCGCCGAGGGCGTGGCCCAGGCCGAACAACGCGAACAACTCCTGGCGCTGGGCTGCAGCCATTTCCAGGGCTTCCTGTTCAGCCCAGCGCTCCCGTCCGGGGACTTCAGCCTGCAATTCCTGCAACCATCGCGCTCCGAGTCGAACTAGGCGTGGGGTCTCACGAGGTTGTCCTCAGGTAGACCGAGCACAACCTCGTGAGAGTCCACACCCTGGACCGCCGTCCCGTACCGCGTCGTCAGGGAGCCTCGTCCAACCCGCATCCCAATGCCCCGCGTCGGCGCCGCGCCTGATCCGATACCGGTCGGTCCAGGCCCGCCAGATCCTGGTACAGCACTACCTGACTGCCACCATCGGCCTTGGCGGCGTACATGGCGCGGTCTGCCCGCTGCAGGAGCGTATCGACGTCGCCCCCATCCTGCGGAAACAACGCGCCACCCAGGCTAAGCCCGACCCGCAGCGACTCGCGATTCACCTCCACGGGTTCCTCGAAGCGTTCGATCAGCTTGAGTCCGATGCCGGCCACGGCGTCCGGGTCGCGCACGTTCTCCAGCAACAAGACGAACTCGTCGCCACCCACGCGCGCCACGATGTCGCTGCCACGCATCCCTTCGCGCAGCCGGTGAGCCACGGTCACCAGGACAACGTCCCCCACATCGTGGCCCAGACGGTCATTGATCGGCTTAAAACCGTCGAGGTCACAGACCATCAAGGCCACGCCGGTACCCGCGCGCTGAGCCCGACGCAACGCCTGCTGAATATGCTCCTGCAACAGACTGCGGTTGGGCAGCCCCGTCAGGGAGTCGTGATGCGCCTGATGCCACAAGCGCTCCTCGGAATCCTTGTCGCGGGTAATGTCGCGCACCATGCCCAGCACCTGTACCGGGCGCCCGTCGGGAGCGCGGTCGATCTCGCCCTCCACGCGGACATGGCGGACGCCCCCGTCTCCGCGCACCACCCGATGATCCACGCGATAGAAGTTTTCGCGGTCCAGGGCCTCGTTCGTCGCACGCCGCACACGGGTGCGGTCATCCGGGTGTACGGCGCGCATATAGGCCTCGAACCCGGCCCCATCGGTCTGCGCGTTCAGGCCAAACAGTTCGAAGACATGCGAGGACCAGTTCATCCGCTGCCCGCGGATATCCCAGTCCCAGTAACCGGCGCCGGCAATGCGCTGTGCCTCCTCCAGGCGTTCGGTCGTCTCTTGCAGGGCCGCGGTGCGCCGGGCCACGGCTGCCTCCAGCCCGGATTGCGTCTCGCGCAAGCGCACCTCGATGCGCTGGCGTTCCTCCAGCTCCTTGCGCAAGGCGGCATGGTCGCGCCAGATCCGCCGCCGCACCCGCAGCCACATCAGCGTGATCATAATCATGATCAGACCCGTGGCGACCAGCGTCACCTTCTGCGCCTGCTCGTGACGCTGGGCCATCGCTGCGACCGCCTCTTCGTTGTCCTGCTCGAAGGCCGCGAGGATCGCCTCCATCTGATCCAGTACGTCTTCCTGTACCGGCATCGCATCGGCATACAGAATTGCCAGCGCCTCGTTGCGCCCACCGGCCAGGGCTACGTCCACGAGTTCCGAGAGGATGGGGGCGCCGGTCGCAGTCAGCTCACGCAGCTCGGCCAGCAGGGCCGCATCACGTGGCGTCTGGGCCAACAGCTCCGCACCCTCGCGGGCCTCCAGGAAACGCTCCGCCAGATCCCGGAATTCGCGCTGATAGCGGTCCTGCAACGCCGGGTCCTCGGCGCTGATAACCAGCGATGCGCGCAACATGCGTTCGCGCACCAATGAGCGCATGCGGTGGACGCGGTCCACCTTGTTCACGTATTCCTCGGTCAGGGCCTGGACGTCGTTCTGCAGCTGTTGCACGCGCAGCCAGCTGGCCACGGCGACCGCAACAACCAGCAGCATCACCACCACAAAGGCGCTGGTCAGACCGGAGACAAAGGGACGCGGAGCCATCGCAGCTCACCACCCCACAAGGGCGCAGGGCGGCTTCAGGAACGCGCGGGAACGCCTGCCACTCCAGGCATTTCGAACCGCCGCCACATCCTTGACGCGCATCCCCTTCCCCCTGTTTGATCGATCGCATCTACACGATCCAGGCGGGAGGGTGCCGCGAGATGGCCACAAACTCAAGCGATGAGGGGCATCGGGCTGTGCGAACGGTCGCGAAACGGGCCGAACTGGAGCCGGTTTATCGCAGCGCGGAATACGACGTGGAGACCGAAAGCGGAACCCGCACCCTGCATATCGGCGCCCCGGCACCCGAGGTCACATCCTGGATGAAGGCGCACGGCCTGCGCCGGATCGTGTTGTTCACCGCCTGCAACCCTGGAAGCCGGCCCGCGACCGCCAGGGACAATCAACAGCGTCAACGCCGACTGGAACAAGCCGTAGCCAACCACGGCCTACGCGCCTGGCCAGCCTGCAATCGCGACCCTCTGGGCCACTGGCCGGACGAACCCGGCCTGGCGATCGCAGATCTATCCGATTCCGTACTGGTGGATTGGCTGGAACACTTTGACCAGAATGCGGCCGTGCTACTGGAGCCGCCGGCCGCACCACGACTCGTGTGGCATCCGGCCGTGTCGGGCCGGGACAGTGCTTAAAGCGGCAGACGGCCGCCGGATGCCACCAGGATCGTGACCAGTCCAATCACGGTATTGATTCCCACCAGGATGCGGATCTGGCCCAGCCGGCGCAGGCCTTCCGAGGCGTCGTCTGCGGCAATCGCCTGACGCATGCGGCGGAACGGGGCAAAGAACACGTGGGCGAAGATCGCCATCATAATCAGACCCAGCAACAGCATCGTGTGGACGCTGGGGTGCACGTCACCCATGCCGCCGAACACCCCGAAGATCATGTAGAAACCGGTCGCCAGGATCACCACAACCGAGGCCCAGACCCAGGGGAAGAAACGGCCGAAGACCGCCTCCCACAGCTTCAGCCGCGCCATCCCCTCCAGCTGCTGCCCGGCCACCGGCCGCAGGAACATGTAGGCGAAAAACATGCCGCCCACCCAAATCACCACCGCCAGCACATGCAGCACGTTCGCCAGTGCGTATCCCGTCATTGTCGGATTCCTTAGTCGCGTTCCCAAATGTGGCTCGCAGTGTAGCCGCACTTGGGCAGCGCTGCCGACCCCACCCCTGCCAGCAGGAGCGCGCACATGATTTAGAATGGTGTCCTGTACGCGGCCTTTCGCCGCCCCTGCAACCGTCTACCCAGCCAGCACGAGGAGCCCGCATGTCGCGCGAAATCATCCAGACCGAGAATGCCCCGGCCGCCATTGGCCCCTATTCACAGGCCGTGCGCGCGGGCGAGACCCTTTATCTCTCCGGGCAGATTCCACTGGACCCCGCGACCATGGAACTGGTGGGCGGCGGCATCGAGAACCAGATCCGCCAGGTGTTCGCCAACCTCCAGGCGGTCCTGGAGGCGGCTGGCGCCAGCACTGCGGACATCGCCAAGCTGAATATCTTCCTGATCGATCTGACGCACTTCCCGCTGGTCAACGAGATCATGAGCGAGGTGTTCAACGAACCCTATCCGGCACGCGCTGCGATTGGCGTGGCCGCCTTGCCCAAGGGCGCCCAGGTCGAGATGGACGCCATCGCCTTCTGCCCGCGCAGCTGATCGCGCCGCGCAGGCCGTCCTGGTGGAGCTGCAGGCCCCGCTCACAACGCTGAAGGGTGTCGGTCCAGCGGTGGCGGAACGACTGGAACGCCTCGGGCTGGAACAGGCCGGGGACCTGCTGTTCCATCTACCCCTGCGCTTCGAGGACCGCACGCGGCTGACGCCGATCGCGGCGCTGCGACCGGGGTTGGCGGCACTATTCGAGGGTCGCGTCGCGCATGCCGAGGTCGTCCACCGCCGCCGGCGGATGCTGGTAGTCACTCTCAGTGACGACCAGGCGCAGATTCTGCTGCGATTTTTTCACTTTGGCGCCAACCAGCAACGGCGTCTGAGCGTCGGCACGCGCATCCGCGCCTTCGGTGAGCCGCGGGGCATCCCCGGCGCACTGGAATGCGTACACCCGGAGCTTCAGACCGTGGGCGATACCCCGCCGGCACTGGAGTCGCACCTGACTCCGATCTACCCGACCACCGAGGGCGTCTCGCAAAAACTGCTACGCCAGCTGGTCGCGCATGCCCTGCCGGGGGTGCGGGCCCTACCCGACCTGTTGCCGGAACTGACCCACCAGGGCCTGCCCGGTCTACACGCCGCTTTGGGACAACTGCACCACCCGCCGGCTCAGGCCGATGCACTGGTTGCCCTGGATACACCGGAGAACCGTAGTCCAGCGCGCACGCGCCTGGCCCTGGAGGAGTTGTGTGCCCATCAACTCGCTCGCATCCAGCAAAGCCGCACGCCGCAGGACACACGCAAGGCGCCAGTCATTCAGCCCCCCGGCACCCTGTGGCAACAACTACGCGACCAGCTCCCCTTCGAACCCACCGGCGCACAGGAACGCGTGACCGAGGAGATCCTGGCCGATCTCGCACGCACGCAGCCGATGAACCGGCTGGTCCAGGGCGATGTCGGCTCGGGCAAAACACTGGTCGCGGTGGCCGCCACGCTGGCGGCGGTGGAGGCCGGCTATCAGGTCGCCTTCATGGCCCCAACCGAGCTGCTGGCCCGCCAGCACGGGCGCAACCTGGCCCAATGGCTGGAGCCGCTGGGCGTGTCCATCGCCTGGCTGGGTGGCCGCCAGACCGCCGGTGAACGTGGGCAGCTACTCGCGGAACTGGCCACGGGTCAGCGCCAGGTCGCAATCGGCACCCATGCCCTGTTCCAGGAGGAGGTGCGGTTCCAGCGACTGGGGCTTGCGATCATCGACGAGCAGCACCGTTTTGGGGTGCATCAACGCATGGCCCTGCGCGACAAGGGCAACGGCCGAATGCCGCACCAGTTGATCATGACCGCCACCCCGATCCCGCGCACCCTGGCGATGGCGCTGTACGCCGAGCTGGCCAGCTCGGTGATTGACGAACGCCCGCCCGGGCGCACGCCGGTGCGCACCGCGCTGATCAGCCACGAACGCCGCGACGAGGTGATTGACCGCATCCGCGCCGCCTGCGGTTCCGGCACCCAGGCCTATTGGGTCTGTCCGCTGGTGGAAGAGTCGGAACAACTGGAAGCGGAATCCGCCGAGGCCACCGCCGAGCGCCTGCGCGAGGCACTGCCGGAGCTGACCATCGGACTGGCACACGGGCGCATGAAGGGGCCGGAGCGCGACTCGGTCATGGAGCGCTTTCGCGCCGGAGCGATCGACCTGCTCGTCGCGACCACCGTGATCGAGGTCGGGGTAGACGTCCCCAACGCCAGCTTGATGATCATCGAGAATGCCGAGCGCATGGGGCTGTCACAGCTGCATCAGCTGCGCGGCCGGGTCGGACGCGGAAACACTGCGTCGGCCTGTGTACTGCTTTATCGTCCACCGCTGGGGGAGACCGCACGCGAGCGCCTAGAGGCGATGCGGCGCACGGACGACGGCTTCGAGATTGCGGAAGTGGACCTCAAATTACGCGGCCCTGGCGAGCTGTTGGGTACACGCCAGACCGGCGACCGCAGCTTCCGCGTTGCCGACTGGGCCCGCGACCAGGACCTGCTGGACGAGGCCACGACCCTCGCCGCACGTCTCGAAAACGACCCATCACGCACCGGCGCCCTCATCGAACGCTGGCTCGGCACCGCCACCCGCTACGCCACCGTGGGTTAGGAATTCACCACGAAGCGCACGAAGACACGAAGGAGGTCAACTTCAAGAGCGGTTTGAACCACAGAGAGCACAGAGGACACAGAGAAGAATCAGGATTGCGGAGAACTGCCATTGATCGGCGTATCGGCAGGAATGCAGGTCCCGGCGACCCCGGGGCATCCTTGAATGATCTTCTTTTCTCCGTGTCCTCCGTGCTCTCCGTGGTGCTAAGCCTTTGACTTTCTTCGTGCCTTCGTGCGCTTCGTGGTCGAAACATCCCTCAGGGGCGTAGCAACGGGCCTTCGACGGCGTCGCGGGCCTCGCGGCCGGCGAGCTGTTCGATCAGGGTCAGGGCGAAGTCCATCGCGGCGCCGGGGCCGCGGCCGGTGATCAGGCGACCATCGACCTCCACCGGAGCCCCGGTGGACGGGACCCCAGCCTCGTCCAGCGCGCCGGTGAACGAAGTCACGGTGCGGCCTTCCAGAAGACCCGCTTCGGCCAGCGCCTTGGGCCCGGCACACACAGCGGCCAGATAGCCGTCGCGCTCGGCCTGCGCGCGCAACAATCCCTGTACCCGAGCGTCGTCACGCAGGTGGTTGGCCCCGGGCAGACCCCCAGGCAGCACGATCAGGTCAAAGGCGCTATCCAGAACCGCGTCGATGGTGGTATCCGGTTGAATCACCGTGCCCCGCGAGCAGGTCACCGGGCCAGGCTCCAGCCCGGCCACGGTGACCTCGAATTGCGCGCGGCGCAGCAGGTCGATGATCGTGACCGCCTCCAGTTCCTCGGAACCGGCGGCCAGGGGCACCAGTACGTTCGGCATCGATCCTCCCGATACGTCGCGATCTCAACGACGGCCGTAGAAGGTCAGACCCTTGAGCAGATTCAGCGCCTCGTTCATACCGTAATCGCGCTCGGCCAGAGTCTCACCGTTGTCATCCTCTTCACTTTCAGCCTCCGGCAGGCCATCACGGCCCATGCGGGCACCGCCGTTGTCATCGCCGGAACGCTGGACCACCAGGTCCTGCAGGCGGATGTCCGGCTCGATCCCGTCCTCCTGGATCGAACGGCCATCGGGCGTGAAGTAACGCGCGGTCGTCAGCTTGATGCCGGTATTCTGAGTTAGCGGCAGGATGGTCTGCACCGAGCCCTTGCCGAAGGTGTTCTGGCCCATGACCACGGCGCGCTTGTGATCCTGCAGTGCACCGGCGACGATCTCGGAAGCGGAGGCGGAGCCCCGGTTGACCAGGACCACCATCGGCGCACCTTTCAGCACGTCACCCGGGGACGCCTGGTAGCGGAACTGCGAATCCTCCAGACGGCCCTCGGTGTAGACAATCAGGCCCTCTTCGAGGAAGGCATCCGAGACGCCCACCGCGCCATTCAGAATACCGCCAGGGTTGTTACGCAGGTCCAGGATCAGGCCATTGAGCTCACCCTTTTCCTGCAGGTCCTCTACTGCTCGCACCAGATCGCGGGCGGTGCGCTGCTGGAAGTTGCTGATACGCACGTAGCCATAGCCGTCTTCCAGGATCTCCGAACGCACGCTCTGCACCTGGATCACGTCGCGGGTAATGGTGATTTCCTTCGGCTGGTCTTCGCCATCGCGCATCACGGTCAGCGTGATATCCGAGCCCTTCTCGCCGCGCATCTTGGCCACCGCGTCGGACAGGGACATCCCTCGTACCGACTCGCCATCCAGGCGGATGATCAGGTCACCGGCCTCGATCCCCGCCCGGCTGGCCGGGGTATCGTCGATCGGCGCAATGACCTTCACGAAGCCATCTTCCATCCCGACCTCGATCCCGAGACCGCCGAACTCGCCGGAGGTCCCGACCTGCATGTCCTCGAAGTCCTGCTCGTCCAGGTAGGACGAGTGCTCGTCGAGCCCGGACAGCATGCCCTGGATCGCGTTATCCAGGAGGTCCTTGTCCTCGACTTCGGTGACGTAATTGCGCTTGATACGCATATACACGTCAGTAAAGCGCTGCAGGTCCTCCACCGGCAGGGCGGATTGCGCGCCATTCTCGCGGTCGGCGTAGACGGCCACCGAGACACTCAGCATGACCCCGACCACCAATCCAACGATCAGGGCGTATCCGGTGCGACAAGACTTGCTCATTACCTGTCCTCGTACTTGAGGTGATTAGTGTGACGATGGTAGCACCAGCCATGTGACCGGCGCCTGAATGCACGCCACCCACCGGCTTTTTTGCCCGTTCTCGACGGCACGACCATCCACTACTGAGAGGGCCACCAGCCTTCAGGGTTCAATGGTCCGCCACTACGGCGAATTTCGAAGTACAAGCCGGGCGCAATCGCCTCGCTGCCTGCGCCGGCCACGGCCAGCTGCTCGCCGGCGCCCACCGTGTCACCCTCGGCCACCAGGATCTCCTCGACGTTACTGTAGAGCGTCAAATAGCGTTCCCCGTGATCCACGATCACCAGAAAGCCATACCCCTGCATCCAGTCCGCATAGACCACTCGCCCGTAATGGACCGCGCGAACCGCCGCGCCGTTCTCCACCTCCAGCACGGCGCCCCGCCAGCGCGATTGCAGACGATTGCCACGCGAGTCGTTGAAGCTGCGGATCACCCGCCCTTCGGACGGACGCGGCAGTTCCCCTTCCAGTTCAGAGAAGGCGACGTCCGGGCGCGTGGGAGCCGAATCATCGCGTGGAGCCTGAGTCCGAGCCGCACTCCGTGCCTCGACCTCTTCAATCACCGTCTCCAGGGTCTCCGCATTACGCTGCAGACGCTCCAACTCCAGGGCCTCGTCCTCGATGGCGGCCTCCAGCTCGGCCATCGCCTGACGCTGGCGGGCCTCTTCCTGCTCCAGACCGGCTACGGCTTCCCGTGCCTGTTCTTCCTGCTCCGCCAGCACGGCACGCTCGTGCGCCAGTGCCTCACGCGCCTCTTCCAGGGCCTCCAGGCGCTCGTTCAATCGCGCCAGCGCCTCCTCCCGAGCATCACGGATGCGTTTAGCGAACGCCGTTTGGTGCCGCCCCTCCCCGGACTGATCAAGCGACCGGCCCGGATGACGCTCGCGCTGCCACTGATCGCGCACCAGTCGTGCGGCAGCCTGGCGCTCGGCTTCCAGCTGCTCCCGGGCCTCGTCCACCCGCTGCTCCTGTTCCGCCACCGCCTCTTCCTGCTGCGAGCGTGCACGGGCCAATTCACGCAGTTCTCGACGCGAATCCTCGGTTCCGCGGGCGGCATCCGCCAACAGTTCTTCCAGCCTCTGCAACGCAGCAGAACGCTCCTCCTGGCTACGCTCCAGGTCCTGGATGGCCTCGCGCGTCTCGCGCAGCTCGGCCTCCGGCTCCAGCGCCAGCGCCAGGCCAGGCCACAGAAAAACGACCAGCCACCCGCACCAGAACAGGGCAGGGAAGCCGCCTCGAAGATTCAAGATTGCGCAAATTCGCATATCGGGGTACGTTTAGGTACTTATATTCTGACCCACGCGAGTAGGCCCTCTCCTCGCGAGAACAAGAGGCATGTCGTGAGCAACGAAATGGTTGAAGACGAAGTGTCCGTCGAAGACGGTCTGATGTCCCAGGACGAAGATATCGAGCGGGCTTCCCGCTCGCTCAAGGCCATGTCCCATCCGCTGCGCCTGAAGATCCTCTGCATTCTCGGTGATCGCGAAATCAGCGTACAGGAAATTGTGGATCAGGTCGGGACCTCCCAGAGCAACATCTCGCAACATCTTGGCATCCTGCGCGACAAGGGCATTCTCGCCACGCGCAAGGACGCCAACCGGGTCTACTACCGCGTAGGGGACTCCCGGACGCTCCGCCTGATCGGTATGATGCAGGACGTTTTCTGCAGCTCCTGACAATCACCCCTCCGATCCGGTCTCCCGAATGCTTGAACGCCTGCCCGAATTCCTCGCCAATCATCCCATCCTGACCGGCGCCCTGCTGGCAGTGATCGGGATGATCCTGTTCGTCGAACTGCGACGACTCAACCGGAAGTACCGCTCGCTGTCACCGGTCGAGGCGGTCCGCGTCATCAACCAGGATGATGCCCTGGTACTCGACGTGCGCGAGGACAACGAAGTCGCCTCCGGCCGCATTGGGGGCGCCAAGCACATCCCGCTCGGCAGCCTGCAAAAGCGCATCGGCGATATCGAGAAGTACAAGGAAAAGCCGGTGGTGGTGTATTGCCGCAGTGGCAATCGCTCGGCCAGCGCCGCCCAACAGCTCACCGCGGCCGGATTTCAGGACGTGGTCAACCTGCAAGGCGGCATCCAGGCCTGGCAATCGGCCAACATGCCCATCAAGAAGAAGTAATGCAGTTCGAGGTCTACTCCGGCGGACGCTGCCCGTTCTGCCTGCTGGCACGCCGCCTGCTCAATCAGCGTGGCTATCCGTTCACGGAATACCCCGTCGACCGCGAGCCTGGTCTGCGTGCCGAGATGGAACAACGCGCCGGGGGGCGCACCTCGGTCCCTCAGATCTTTCTCGGCGAGACCCATATCGGCGGCTTCGACGAACTGCAGGCAATGGACAGCCGCGGCGAACTGGCACGCCTGGCTACAGAGGCGGGCCTGCAAACGCCCGCCGACAGCGCCGCCGGATAAGTCTGCGCCCTCGATAGCGCACGGTGGATAACGCTCAGGGGCCACGCGCCCACATGACCCCGCCCCGCTCCCTTACAATGCCCCCATTCCAGACAACGACCCAAACAACTGCGAGACAACACGATGGCTGAAGAGAACACCCCGAACAGCGGCAATGGCGCGGCCCAGGGCGAACAGACCGAGCGCCCGGACTTCTCCATCCAGAAGGTATTCATCAAGGACCTGTCCTTCGAGGCACCGAACTCCCCCGAGGTGTTCATGCACGAATGGAAGGGCGAGACCAACATCCAGCTGAACACGGGCGCGCGCCCCATTGATGAAGCGGCCGGGGCCTTCGAAGTCGAGCTGGGTCTCACCGTGACCACGGAATCCGAAGGCAAGACCGCCTACCTGGTCGAGATCAAGCAGGCCGGCGTGTTCATCGTGCGCAACTTCCCCGAGGACCAACGCAACCACCTGCTGGGCGCCTACTGCCCCAACGTGCTGTTCCCGTTCGCACGCGAAACGGTGGCGGACCTGGTGCTCAAGGGCGGATTCCCACAGCTCCTGCTGCAGCCGGTCAACTTTGAATCGCTCTACGCCCAGCATCTGAAGGAACAGCAGCAGGGCCAGGCCGCCGGCGGGCAGGAAGCCCCGACCCAGCAGGCCTGACGCGAGACGGCGCGCATGCGCATCGCAGTCCTTGGTGGGGGCTCCTGGGGCACGGCACTTGCCATTCACGCCGCACGCCTGCACGACGATGTCGCCCTGTGGGTACGTGGAGAGGACAAGGCCCAGCAACTGGAAGCGGAGCGCGAGAACGCCCGCTACCTGCCAGGTCTAGCCTTCCCCGAAGACCTGCGCGTCAGTGCCGCTCCCGAAATCATCGAGGGACGTGACCTGATCCTGGTCGCAGTCCCTTCGGGCGCCTTCCGCGAGACACTGCGTTGGGTCTCTCCGCAGATCGCATCCGATCAGGTGGTCGCCTGGGCCACCAAGGGCCTGGAGACGGCCACCGGAGCCTGGCTGCACGAGATCGCGGAACAGGAACTCGGTCCCGAGCACCCGCCAGCGCTGGTCTCCGGGCCTTCCTTCGCGGCCGAGGTCGCACAGGAGCAGCCCACCGCCCTGTCAGTCGCCTCCAGCGACGAGGGGCACATGGACTGCCTGGTGGAGGCACTGCACGGGCGCTCCCTGCGCCTGTACCGCAACCCGGACGTAATCGGTGTGGAACTGGGCGGGGCGCTGAAAAATGTCCTGGCCGTCGCCACCGGCATCGCCGATGGTGCCGGCTTCGGCGCCAACGCCCGCGCCGCCCTGATGACCCGCGGCCTGGCGGAAATCCAGCGTTTCGGCGAGGCAGTCGGCGCCCGCCCGGAGACCCTCACGGGCCTCTCGGGGTTGGGCGACATGATCCTGACTTGCACCGATAACCAGTCGCGCAACCGGCGCCTGGGCCGACTGCTCGGCCAGGGCCTGGATCTCGCCCGCGCGCGCGCCGAGGTCGGGCAGTCGGTCGAGGGCGTAGAGACCGCCCGGGTCGCAGTGGCACGCGCCCAGGCCCTGGACGTGGAGATGCCGATCTGCGCCGAGGTGCATGCCGTGCTCTATCAGGGCCGCCCGGTACACGACACCGTGCGCCGCCTGCTGGAACGCGACCCCGCCCGCGAAGCGGGCTGACTCCACACCTAGGCGCAAAACCCCGCGCGGCACCCGCACAATCGCCCGGTAGCGCCGGATACGGCTACCGTGTGCATCCACGCCAAAATAATGGAGGCGGGCATGAGCAAGGCCTGGAAGGAACTGGATCTGGAAGGCGGGGGACTGCAGAGCGTCAATGCCCGGCTGGCCCGCGAGATGCGCACCCGCCCGACGGCCTACGCGGCCTGGGCCCTGTTCCCGCTCGGGCTGCACCGCTTCTACCTGCGCGAACCCCTGGGGGCTGCGGGCTTCCTCATACTCAGCGTCGCCACGCTGGTCCTGGCCTTCCTCGCACCCACCGGGTGGTGGCTAGCCCCCATGGTCGCCGGCTTACTGTGGGCCGGTGTGGATCTGTGGTGGATCGACCGCCGCGTGACGGATTACAACAAGGAACTGCGCAAGCAGGTCTTCCTGCGCAAGGGCAACAAGCCACCACAGGATTACCGTGGTCGCTACACCAGCGACGAGGACGCACAGCGGGAGCTGACCGAGTACCAGAAGATCAAGGAAAGCGAGAAACCCGGCCAGTCCGGTATTGCAGGAAGCAATGATCGCAACCGCGATGTGGGTGGCAAGCAACGCATGCCCAGCTTCAACGAGCAGGAGGCCATGCTGCGCCAGATGCGCAGCGGGAAGAACGACGACACCAAAAACGACTGAACGGCCCCTCGCCCCAGGGGCCGTTCGGCCGGGTGAGATCAGCTGTCGCCGGGGCGCCAGACGCCACTGGCCTCCTGCGGCGGCGGGGCGGCCTGCTTGCGGCTCTCCACATCCACAAACACGGATTCGGTGAATTGAGAGAGCTGCTGCAGGTACTCCTTGCGCTCATTCACCGACTCCGGCATCTGCGCGACCATGAACCCGGTAATAGCACTCAGGTACTGCACCGCGACGATCGGCTGCTGCGCCTTCGGATCGACTTCGGTCAACACATCCTGAACCTTCTGGATCAACTCGCCGGACAACTGCAGGGTATCGCTCATGGGGTTCCTCTCGCGGTTCGAATAAAGGTTGCCCACAGGCTACGGCAAGCCCCGCTCGCCCGAAAGTGGGCGCAGGATGCACGGGCCTTTCCCTGCCGCTCGCGACTTTTATGTTCACCACGAAGGCACGAAGAAGGGCAACTTCAAAAGCGGTTTGAACCACAGAGGGCACAGAGGACACGGAGAAGGTCAGGGCTGGACGGAATGGCGTGTCGATCGGCCGGTGGTGATCGACGTAGTCCCTCGTCATGCGCGGCCCTCGTACCGCGTGTTTTCTCTGTGTCCTCTGTGGTGTAAAGGTCTTGCCCTTCTTCGTGCCTTCGTGGGCTTCGTGGTGAAAATTCTGGGCGCAGGTCAGGGGCGACGGGGGTCGGTGTCGTCGTCGCGGGCTTCGGGGGCGTCGTCGTCCTGGTCAAAGTCTTCCTGGACCCGATCGGGTGGGATGGTCCAGGGCTCACTGGGTGCGATGGTGTGTTCGCCGGGCCGCGGGGCGAAGCGCTCGCTTTCCAGTGCGCGCATCAGGCCCACCACCATCATCAGCATCACCAGCGAGAATGGCAGGGCCGCGAGGATGACCGCGTTCTGCAGCACCTCCAGGCCGCCCGCCAGCAAGAGCACTCCGGTCACCAGCCCGATCATCGCACCCCACAACACCAGATGGATCGCCCGGTGTTGCGTGGAGCCGTGCGCCAGCAAGGTGTTGATTACCACGATCCCGGCATTCGCCGAGGTCAACAGGTAGGTGGCGATCAACACCGTGATCAGCACCGCCCCGGTCTTCGCGATCAGCCAGGGCTCGAGAGTTTCCATGGTCGCGAAGGTCGCCATGGTCAGGTCTTCGGCGACGCGATCCGCGATGGGCGCAATGCCCTCGACCTCGGCATGTAGCGCCGTCCCGCCCAGCAACGCCAACCAGAAGAAGGTGATCAGGGTCGGCACCAGCAGCACACCCGTAACGAACTCGCGCAGCGTGCGTCCACGCGAGATACGCGCGATGAACAGCCCCACGAACGGCGCCCAGGCCAACCACCAGCCCCAGTAAAAAATCGTCCAGTCGGAGTGCCACTCGTCCATGTGGTGGGCATGGGTGTACAGCGAGAGGCCAAGCAGGTTCTGCATGTAACTGCCCGAGGACTGCACCACCAACGCCAGCAGGTACTGGGTCGGCCCCCAGATCAGCAACAGCCCCAGCAAGGCGACACTCAGCCACAGGTTGAGCTGGCTGACGCGCTGTACGCCGGCCTGTATCCCGGCCACCACCGATAGGATAGCGATGGCGGTCAGCAAGGCCGTCAACACCAGCACACCGACATCACCACTGAAGGACAACCCGACGGTATGCCCCAACCCGGCCTCCAATTGCTGGATGCCCAGACCCAGCGTCGTCGCAATACCGAATACCGTGGCAAGAATCGCCAGCAGGTCCACCAGGTCACCCGGCCAAGTGTGGCTGTACTTGCCGATCAGCGGATGCAGGGCTGAACGCAAGGCCAAGGGCTGGCCCTTGCGAAAACCGAAATAAGCCAGGATCAGTGCCAGCAATGCGAACACGCCCCAGGCATTCAGGCCCCAGTGGAAATAGGTCAGGACCATCGACATGTCGGCTGCAGCGGCCTCATCGCCATTCTCGAGCAAGAATGGGTTGCCACCATGATGCGAAAGGGGCTCGGCCACCGCCCAGAACAACAGGCCCACCCCCATGCCGGCTGCAAACAACATCGACAGCCAGGAGAGCGTAGTGAACTCCGGCACTTCGTCGTCCCGGCCCAGGCGTACGTTCTTGTACCGCCCGACCCCGAGCCAGATCACCATGACCAGGAAGAAGGCCATGACCACCACGTAGTACCACTCCAGTAATGGAGTGACGAAGGCACGCGCGTCGCCCACCGCCGTGCCCAGCTGCTCGGTGCGATACACCCCCAGCAGCGCAATGATGACCACGAAGATCAACGCCAGCGGCGCGACCCTTGGATTCAGTCCCTTGAACGGGCCTCGGGTGGCGACGTTATACATCCCGTATCCCTTTCCTGTTCGATTGAATGACGAAGATCCGCACCGGCCCCGGGCATGGCGTTTGGCGCGGTTCGATCAGAGGTTCGAAACTCTTGCCGTCGCGGCTTCCTGATGATCGGTGCGCGTCCCGGTGCGGAAATCCTGAATCACATGGTGCACGAAGGCCAGCTTGTCGATCGCTGTGGCCGTTAGCACAAACGGATACACATGAGGATGCCCCATGCTGCGATTAAGACTGTTCAGGGCCCCGGCCAGAGGCAGCCAGTGATCGATCAGCACATCGAAATCATCAGTGGCATAGGCATTGAATGCCGGATGCCCACCCTCCGCTCGCAGCCGCGCCGACGGTCCTGCCTGCGGCACGATATCCATGCCATAGGCCGCAGCCGTATCCAGGGTGTCCACGATGTGCATGTAGTGCGCCCAGGTCTCCGCCCAGTCCTCCCAAGGGTGGGAGCTGGCATAGGCGGAGACATACGAGGCCTGCCAGTCGCTCGGCGGACCGTCGGTGTAGTGCCGTCGCAAGGCCTCGTCGTAGTTCTCGCGTTCATCGCCGAAACGATCGCGGAAGGTAACGTGCCAGTCAGTCCCGCGGATCAGGCGGTCCCAATAATAGTGCGCGGATTCATGCCGGAAGTGGCCCAGAATCGTTCGATAGGGCTCGGCCATGGCCTCGCGCATACGTTCGCGCACAGCCGGGTCGGCCTCTGCGATGTTCAGGGTAATGAGCCCCTCGGCATGGCCGGTCACAACGCCCCCACCCTCGCGAAACTCCGGGGCCGGGTCGGCTAGAAAGTCGAACGCCAGCCCCGCGGAATCGCTCTTCTTCGGCACCACCGGAAGCCCCAGCCGCAGGAGGCCGTAGACCAGCCGCCGCTTCTCCGTCTCCAGGCGCTCCCACAACCGCGCATTTCCCGGGACGCTCAGATCCGGGATGGTTCGGTTCAGGCGGCAGGCCCGGCAGAAGCGGTCAGGGTCATCATGCGGCACCATCCAGTTGCAAACCGCATCGACCGCGTAGTGCCGGCACTGGCGATACAACCGTCCATCGGGCTCGTCCGCGACCCGCCACAGCCCGCCTGGGATCGGGCGGCCTCGACTGTCGTTTCCATCCCCCGCCATCTCCAGCGCCGACACCTCCAACCGATCGGGCCTGAAACCCAGCCGGTGCCCGCAACTGGTGCAAACGGTGTTGTCGAAGTACACCGCGGCGTGGCAAACCTCGCACTCGAATAACTGCATGACCTTCCCCACTGCTGATCTTGCCGACCCGTTCCCGGGGGCCGGGGGGCAGACATCCGTTCAGACTACGCCGATCCCTCGACGGCGTCGCGTCATCACGGTGCAACCGGTTCCGCAAGCAACCCCTCCACCCGATCCAAAGCCAGCGGGTGAGAGAGGATTCCGCTATGCGTAGTCGGTACACCGTAGATCGAGGCCGCCTCTCGCTGGGCGGGCGGGTGCAGCATGCTCGCGAGCGAGACCACCCCATCCGCCGTGGAACGCGCACCGGTCTCTCCTCGCTGGTAGCTGAACAACAAGTGCAACTCCGTGGCCTCCAGCTTGGAGTCCGCGAACAGGCCGCCGAGGTATTCGCTGCCAAGGGCCATGTCACGCCACACGGGTATCACCACCGGCGAGCGATCAACCCCCTGCTGCGCCCGTTCGTGTCCGGCCCAGGGGGTCGACAGCGCAATCATCAAAGGGATCTCCGCTCCCACCCCGGTACGCTCCCGCTCCCGCAGGAACCCGCGGGCGATCAGCCCGCCCATACTGTGGGCCACCACTGGCAGCTGAGTCATTTCATGGCGCACTTCCAGCTCCTCGATAATCTGCACCAGATGCGCCGCCGAGGATTGCAACGGAAGCCCCGAGGCATAGTAGTAGAACCACGGCTGGTAACGCTCGCGATCCAGCACCTCCAGCAACCCCGCGAAATCGCGCGGGGAACCATTCATCCCGTGTACGAATAACACCGGTGTGCGCGCAGGGTCATAGGGCTCCAGGAAATACACCCCGGCGTAGCCGTCCATGACAAAATCCAGAGGCCGCCATTGACTGCCCCGCGCCACCTCGGCATCGAAGCGCGGATCGTCCAAATGGACAACCTCACCATAGGCCGTGACCCGCCCGAGACTCATGGGCCCATCATCGTCCGCTGCGTCCTGCCGGGTACGTGAATCCGGCAGGTAGATCGCATGGGTCAAGCGGTCGTCGCCCCTCACACGAATATCAATCCCGGTCAGGCGCCCACCCGGCCCGCAGTCCATGCCCTCGCCACCGGCCACGTACTGGACTGGCGCCCCGGCCGGGTGGGCACGATCGCCGTCCTCGTCCCGAAATGCCAGGACGCTGTAGCGACCGGGCTCCAACGCGAAAAACCAGTTCCCGCCGCGGGCCCGCACCACATGATCGACCAATTCCGGTACCGCGCCACCGCGGGCCGGCTCACGGAACACCGCCACCACGTATACGCCGGGCGTCTCTGGTTCCACCGCCTCCGAGTCGGGCCCGACCGTGCCACTGATCACGCAGGCACCGCCCATGCGTGCCAGCTGCGAGCGCGCATCCAGCAACGCACAGCCCGCCAGCCCGATCACCAGCCCCAGCACCACGACCACCCGCAACCCGCCCATTCCGAACATCCCGTTCCGCGTCCTTCCAACCCCTGAGTGTAGCGACCTCGAAAAGCCGCTACAGCTCACCCTCGGCCAGGGGCCTTCCGTTCCTCCAATGCACGCCCCGACTGGATCCGCACCTCGGCACGCACAACGGGAGCGGCCTGACCGCCAACCCGATATTCCAATACCGGGCGCGCCCGAACCTTGATGTGCGACTCCGGGAACAGCCCGCTTTCCCGCACCGCCCGATGCACCGCATCCACCAACGCCGCGGCTGGAACTGCCGCCTCGCGATCGGCGGCATATTCAAGGATCAGATGGGGCATCGGCAACGCTTCTCTTGATTGTGGCCACGGCCAGGCACGAAGCCCGATGGCCGTGCCGCCCCAGAACCGTGAATTCCTCCAGCTCCAGCCCGGCACTGCGGATCTGGGCCTCGAAATCTTCCCGGTAGGTCACCCGCCCGAAGTCGATGCTCGTGACCCGCTTGAGGACGGGCTTGAGCCGCTCCATCCAGCGAGAGGGCTGCTCCTGGATCGTCTGGGTGAAAAAGATGCGCCCGCCCGGTTTCAGCAAGCCTGCGCAGTGGCGCAACGCCCCTTCGGGGTCGGGCAACAGCATGAAGCTCGCCGAGAAATACACGACGTCATACGGCCCATCCCGATGCGCATATACCGACTCGAGCCGGGCCTCCACACGAGTGTCCATCCCCGCGTGCCGCAAGCGTTGATTCGCCCGCTCGATATAGTCCGAGTCAATATCGATACCGACGACACGCAGGCCCTTGCGCTCGAGCGCGCCCGCGTTCGCCAGCAGCGCACCGGCGGTCCCGACCCCCACGTCCAGCAACACGGCCCCCTCGGGCACCCGCTCCAGTACCTCGCCGTACCACTGTGAGGTCATCCCCAGGATCAGCTTGTCGTAAATCACACCTCGAAACATAACCACCTTTGACCCGAATGAGCCACGAGCATGTCCAGCCGCATACCAAGACGCCCGATCTCACTGCGAGCAGAGGCCACCGTCGACGACGTAGGTATTGCCGGTACACCCGCATGCCGCGTCGGAGAGCAGGAACAGAGCCAGCCCGGCACATTCTTCGTTGCTGACATAGCGCCCGAGCGGGATACGGGCCTCGAAGGATTGGTGCACGTCTTCAGGGTGAGCAGGGTTCGCCTGCTCCTCGATGGACTGCATCATGCGGTTGGCGACCGGGCCGGGGTTAAGGGTGTTGACCCGGATGCCTTCTGGGCCGAGCTCCGCGGCCAGGCACTTCATCATGCCCACCACCGCATGCTTGCTCGACACGTAGGGGGAAAGTCCGGCTGCACCCCTGAGCCCGGCCACGCTGGAAGTGATCACGATACTGCCACCACCGCTCTTGCGCAGGGCCGGCAGCGCCGCCTCGGCGCCCAAGCGTACACCGTGGACATTGACCGCAAACACCTTCTCCCAGGCCATATCGGAACGACTGTCGAACGGGCCAACCTCGCCCTCAATCCCGGCGTTCAGAAACACCCCATCCAGACGGCCAAACCGCTCCAGTGCGGCCGCCACCATGCGCTCGTTGTCCTCGCGCCGGGTCACGTCCACCGCCACACCGACGGCCCGCTCGCCCAGCGAGTCGGCGATCGCCTCCACCGCGCCCGCCTCGCGATCGGTGATCACCACGCTGGCACCCTGCGCATACGCCAGACGCGCCGTGGTCTCGCCGATGCCCCCGGCACCACCGGTAATAGCGATCACTTTGCCTTTCAAGTCACTCATTTTTCGTCTCCTTGATCCATTGCGCGGATCACGCAAATCGTCCACTGGCTGTTCATCGCCTTATAGCGAGTAAATCGCGCAGGCGCTCAGCCAGCAATCGATGATGGCCGACTTGTGCAGCCCATACCCCTACCGTAAAGCGATGCGCCGCGCTGACTTGTGATGTCCCTCAACGAGTGCTCGGCACGATTGTTCCGGCCACACCGGTATGTCCTAATGCGAGGTCACTCTGGCGACAAGGAGCGGATCCATGAGCGAAGGCCTCGACGAGAAACTCGAACCGATCTACCGGGAAGTGCTGCATCGCAATCCCGGAGAAACCGAGTTTCATCAGTCCGTCCACGGCGTGCTGGAATCACTGGGGCCCGTATTGGTGAAGTACCCGGAGTTTGCCGAGCTCAAGATCATCCAGCGCATCTGCGAACCCGAACGCCAGATCATCTTCCGGGTGCCCTGGCAGGACGACAAGGGCGAGCTGCAGATCAATCGGGGCTTCCGGGTGCAGTTCAACAGCGCGCTGGGTCCTTACAAGGGTGGCATGCGGTTCCACCCGTCGGTATATCTCGGCATCATCAAGTTCCTTGGCTTCTCGCAGGTGTTCAAAAACGCCCTAACGGGCCTGCCGATCGGCGGCGGCAAGGGTGGTAGCGACTTTGACCCGAGAGGTCGCTCGGACGCTGAAATCATGCGCTTTTGCCAGAGCATGATGACCGAGATGTACCGCCACATTGGTGAGTACACCGACGTGCCCGCCGGTGACATTGGCGTTGGCCAACGGGAAATCGGCTACCTGTTCGGCCAGTACAAACGCCTGACCAACCGCTTCGAGTCCGGCGTGTTCACCGGCAAGGGCCTGGACTGGGGCGGCAGCTGCGTGCGCACGGAAGCCACCGGCTACGGCGTCGTGTTCTTCACCGAGGCGATGCTGGACGCACGCAAGGAGTCGCTGGACGGCAAGCGTGTGGTGGTCTCCGGGGCCGGAAACGTGGCGATCCATGCCATCCAGAAGGCCCAGCTGTTGGGCGCCCGGGTCATCGCCTGCTCCGATTCCCGCGGCGTCATCCTCGACGAGGGCGGCCTGGACCTGGACCTGATACGTCAGATCAAAGTGCGCGAACGCGGCCCGATCAGTGCCTATGCCGAACGCCGCAAGGGCGCGCAATACAACGAAGATGGCTGTATCTGGGAGATCCCCTGCGACATCGCCCTGCCCTGCGCCACCCAGAACGAGCTGACCGCAAAAGACGCCAAGACGCTGATCGAAAATGGCTGCGTTGCCGTAGCCGAAGGGGCCAACATGCCGGTGACCCCGGAAGGCATTCAGGCCTTCCGCGAAGCCGGGATCGCCTTCGGACCGGGCAAGGCCGCCAACGCCGGTGGCGTGGCGACCAGCGCGCTGGAGATGCAGCAAAACGCCAGCCGCGACTCCTGGAGCTTCGAATACACCGAGGGTCGACTGCAGGAGATCATGTGCAACATCCACCGCACCTGCTTCGAAACCGCGGAGGAATACGGGGCGCCCGGCAACTACACCACCGGTGCCAACATCGCCGGCTTCGTCAAGGTCGCCCGCGCCATGGAGGCCATGGGGCACATCTGATCCATACAAAAAAGGCCCGCACGCGGCGGGCCTTGCATTCACGGTGGGTTGAGGCAGACGTGCATCAAGCGGCGGCGCGAGTCTTGCCGAAGTGCAGGTGCTCGCCGTCCATGTCGATCTCGATGGTATCGCCCGGCAGGAACTCGCCAGAAAGCAGGGACTGCGCCAACGGATTCTCCAGCTGCGTCTGGATCGCACGCTTGAGCGGACGGGCACCATAGACCGGGTCGAAGCCTGCCTCGCCCAGATGATCCAGCGCGGCGGCCGAGATCGTGAGCCCCAGGTCGCGTTCCGCCAGGCGGTTGCGCAGGTACTGGAGCTGTATGTCGGTGATCGCACGGATTTGCTCGCGCTCCAACGGATGGAACACCACCACGTCGTCGACGCGGTTGATGAACTCGGGCCGGAAGTGCTGCCCGACGATCTCCATCACCGAGGCCTTCATGACGTCGTAGTTGGCCTCGCCGGCCATCTCCTGGATCTGCTGCGAGCCCAGGTTGGAGGTCATCACGATCACCGTGTTGCGGAAGTCCACGGTGCGGCCGTGCCCATCGGTCAGGCGGCCGTCATCCAGCACCTGCAGCAACACGTTGAACACATCCGGGTGCGCCTTCTCGACCTCGTCCAGCAGGATCACGCTGTACGGCTTACGGCGCACGGCCTCGGTCAGGTAGCCGCCTTCTTCATAGCCGACATAGCCCGGAGGCGCGCCGATCAGGCGCGCCACGGAGTGCTTCTCCATGAACTCGGACATGTCGATGCGGACCATGGCCTCCTCGGTGTCGAACAGGAAACTGGCGAGCGCCTTGGTCAACTCGGTCTTGCCGACCCCAGTCGGGCCGAGGAACAGGAACGAGCCATTGGGCCGGTTCGGGTCCGAAAGCCCGGCGCGCGAACGACGGATGGCATTAGCCACCGCGGTCACCGCCTCAGTCTGACCGATCACACGTTCTCCGACAGCCTCTTCCATGCGCAGCAGCTTGTCCTTCTCGCCCTCCAGCATCTTGGACACCGGGATACCGGTCCAGCGCGAGACGACCTCGGCGACCTCTTCGTCGGTCACCTTGGTGCGCAGCAGCTGGGTTTCCTGGCTCTCCATCTCGTGGGCCATGGCCAGGGACTTCTCCAGGTCCGGGATACGGCCGTATTGCAATTCGGACATGCGTGACAGATCACCGGCGCGGCGAGCCGTCTCCAGTTCAAGGCGGGCGCGTTCAAGTTCTTCCTTCAACTGCGCGGCGCCGGAGACCGAGGCCTTCTCGGACTTCCAGACCTCTTCCAGGTCGGAGTACTCCCGACCCAGGCGGTCGATCTCCTCCTCCAGCGTGCCCAGGCGTTTCTTCGAGGCCTCGTCGGATTCCTTCTTCAGCGCCTCGCGCTCGATCTTCAGCTGGATCAGGCGGCGCTCCAGGCGATCCATCACCTCCGGCTTGGAGTCGATCTCCATGCGGATGCGCGAGGAAGCCTCATCGATCAGGTCGATCGCCTTGTCCGGCAACTGGCGGTCCGTGATGTAGCGCTGCGAGAGCTGCGCGGCCGCAACGATCGCCGGATCGGTGATCTCGATGCCGTGGTGCACCTCGTAGCGCTCCTTCAGGCCGCGCAGGATGGCGATGGTGTCTTCCATGGTCGGCTCGTCCACGACCACCTTCTGGAAGCGGCGCTCTAGCGCGGCATCCTTTTCGATGTTCTGGCGGTACTCATCCAGCGTGGTGGCGCCGATGCAGTGCAGCTCGCCACGCGCCAACGCGGGCTTGAGCATGTTGCCAGCATCCATCGCGCCCTCGGCCTTGCCGGCGCCGACCAGCGTATGGATCTCGTCGATGAACAGGATCACCCGGCCCTCTTCCTGCGAGAGTTCCTTCAGCACGGACTTCAGCCGCTCTTCGAAATCGCCGCGGTACTTCGCCCCGGCCAGCAGCGCGCCCAGATCCAGCGAGAGCACGCGCTTGTCCTTCAGGCCCTCGGGCACTTCGCCATTGATGATGCGCTGGGCCAGGCCTTCAACAATCGCGGTCTTGCCGACACCGGGCTCGCCGATCAGCACGGGGTTGTTCTTGGTGCGGCGCTGCAGCACCTGGATGGAGCGCCGGATCTCTTCATCGCGCCCAATTACTGGATCAAGCTTGCCCTGCTCGGCGCGCTCGGTCAGGTCGATCGTGTACTTCTCCAGCGCCTGCCGGCTCTCCTCGGCGTCCGGGTTGTCTACCTGGTTACCACCCCGGATGTCTTGGGTCGCCTTGTCCAGCGCATCCTTGTTGGCGCCAGCATTGCGCAGCATCTCACCCACGCCGCCCTTTTCATCGATGGCGGCGAGCAGGAATAGCTCACTGGAGATGTACTGGTCCTTGTTCTGCTGAGCCAGCTTGTCGCAGACGTTCAGCAGGCGACCCAGATCATTGGAAACATGCACATCGCCGGCCGCCCCCTCGATCTTGGGCATGCGGTCCAGCGCCTCGCCCAATGCGGAGCGCAACTGGCGGACATTGACGCCGGCCCGGTCGAGCACATGGCGTACGGTCCCGCCATCCTGGTCCAGCAGCGCCAATAGCAGGTGGGACGGTTCGATGAATTGGTGGTCGCGGCCAACCGCGAGTGATTGCGCGTCGGCAATCGCGGACTGGAACTTGGTTGTCAGGCGATCCATTCGCATTGGGAAACCCCTCGGTCAAATCGGTGTGAACTGACACGAATGATGGGGACAATCCCCGCTGGTTCAAGGATAGATGTCCGAAAACACCTCTGGGGCGAGGCCTGGGTGTCATTCCCGGCGCTAGCCACGGCCCCTGCGGGGCGTCGCCATAACAACGTTAATCCTCGTCGCGCGGTGCAATCCACACGAGGGTGCCCATGCGGCCGGTCTCGCCGTCACGGCGGTAGGAGAAGAAGCGGTGTTCCTCGGTGAAGGTGCAGCGGCCGCCACCGGATACATCAAGGACCCCCACACGTTCGAGACGGTGCCGAGCGAGCGCATAGAGGTCCGCCAGCAGGCGCCCGTCGCGCCCGGGGCGGAAGGCCCCAGCTGCCCCCACATCATGATCGAGGAAGGCATCGCGCACCTCTCGCCCGACCTCGAAGGCCTCCGGACCGATCGCCGCGCCCATCCAGGCGCGAATGCCGACGCCGGGGCGCATCAGCCGCAGTGCCTCGACCCCGGCCTCCAGCACACCGTCGGCCAGACCACGCCAGCCGGCGTGCGCGACACCCACGGCCTCGCCATCCTCGGTCGCCAGCACGACCGGCAGGCAGTCCGCCGTCTGCACCGCGCAGACGTAGCCGGGCTGATCGGTGACGACAGCGTCCGCCTCCGGGGTGCGATCCTGCTCCAGCGCAGCCTGCAGGTCTTGAGCCGTGATCACTCGTGTGCCATGCACCTGGGTCGGCCAGGCCACCGGCTCGATCAAGCCCAGCTCGATCTGCAGGCGATACCGGTTCTCAGCCACCGCCTCCGGGTCGTCCCCGGTGTGCAGCGCGAGGTTGAGCGAACGCCAGGGGCCGGTACTCACGCCCCCGTCGCGGGTCGTCTGCAGGGCCCAGACGCCAGGCGGAAGCTCGCCGCGATCCGGTCCCAGCATGGGCAGGGGTTCATGCCTCATCATGCATCTCCCGGTCCTTGCGCAGTGCATCCAGAAGCGCCTCGAAATCCGCCGGCAGCGGGGCATCGAAGGCATGGGGCTCGCCGGTCTGCGGATGTTCGAATTCCAGGTGGGCGGCATGCAGGGCCTGGCGCTTGAATGCCGCAATCGCGGCCTTGGCCGCCTCGCCCATACCCTTGACCGGGCGCGGACGCCCCCCGTAGGTCAGGTCGCCGACAATCGGATGGCGAATATGTGCCATGTGCACGCGGATCTGGTGGGTGCGCCCCGTCTCCAGACGCACGTTTAACAGGGTATGAGCGGGGAACCGCTCGCCCACACGATAATGCGTAACCGCGGGCTTGCCACCGCCGGTTACCGCCTGGCGCTTGCGATCGACCGGATGGCGCCCGATGGGTTCGTCGATGGTCGACCCGCTAATGATCTGCCCCTGGACCAGCGCGCGGTACTCGCGGTGCACGCTGCGCGCCTGCAACTGACGCACCAGGGCGGTCTGGGCCTCCGGCGTCCGGGCCACCACCATCAGCCCGGTGGTGTCCTTGTCCAGGCGATGGACGACCCCCGCCCGTGGCAGCTGGGCCAGTTCCGGCGCCCGATGCAGCAAGGCATTGACCAGCGTCCCGTCGCGGTGACCGGCGGCCGGATGCACCACCAGCCCAGCCGGCTTGTTGATTACCAGCACTGCCGCGTCTTCGTACACCACGTCCAGCGCAATCGGCTCCGCCTGTGCTTCCAGTACCGGGGCATCCGGCGGGATCAGCTCCACCCGCTCGCCCCCCTGAACGGGCGTACGCGGGCGCGGCTGGGCACCATCCACCCGCAGCGCCCCCTCCTTTAACCAAAGGGTTAGCTGGCTGCGCGAGTATTCCGGGAACAACCGCGCCAGAGCCGCATCCAAGCGTTGTCCAGCGGCCTCGTCCGGCAGAATGGCCTCACGCGGTTCGGACATTGCGCACACCCCCGCTCGTCGCCACCGGGGCTTGATGTTGTAGAATCCCTGCACTTCGTTTCATCTGTGAGGCCTCGCCGTGATTTCTGTCCCGCACCTGTCGCGCCTGCTTGTCGTTCTGATCGTGGCGCTCGTGGTCGCCGGCTGCGCTGGGCGCGAAGACCCAACGCTGGGGTGGTCGGCCAGTCAGCTCTACGGCGAGGCCAAGAACGCCCTGAACGAGGGCAACTACAGCCAGGCCGTCGAATACTACGAGAAACTCGAGGCCCGCTACCCGTTCGGGCGCTACGCCCAGCAGGCGCAGATCGAGATCCCCTACGCTTACTACAAGGCCGGCGAGCCGGAACCCGCCCTGGCCGCGGTAGACCGCTTCGTGCAGCTCAACCCGCGCCACCCGAACCTGGACTATGCGTACTACCTGCGCGGGCTGATCAACTTCAACCGCCAGCAAGGCTTCCTCGCCAACCTGTTCCCGCGCGACCCCGCCGAGATGGACCCGGAGCCCTTCGACCAGGCCTTCCAGGACTTTGACCGCCTGATCCGCGAGTTCCCGGACAGTCGCTACGCCCCGGACTCCTACCAGCGCATGATCTACATCCGCAACGCGCTGGCCGCCTACGAACTGCGCGTGGCCGAGTTCTACATGGAACGCACCGCCTGGGTCGCCGCGGCCCAGCGCGCCCGCAACGTGATCTCCACCTACCCCGGAGCCGAGGTGACGCCAAAGGCCCTGGCCGTACTGCACCGCGCCTACACCGAGCTGGGCCTGGAAGATCACGCCACCAACACCATGACGGTGCTGGAACTGAACTATCCGGATGCCGCCGTGGCCGTGCGCGCCGGCGAACCGGTGGAACTGGAAGGCGAAGAACGCCGCGGCCTGTGGCGCGTCATGGACCGCATCCCCTTCCTCACCAACTAAGCCTCTCCCGACGCTGTCTGGACTCACCACGAAAAGCGCACGCTGACACGAAGAAGGGCAAGGTCAAGGGCGTTTGCACCACAGAGTGCACGGAGGACACGGAGAAAATCAGGGCTGCAGGGCAAGGCGCATCGAGCTCCTCCTGGGTCATCGAACATCACCAATTTAGGCCTTTCTCTGTGTGCTCCGTGTCCTCTGTGGTGCAAAGGCTTTTAACCTCCTTCGTGCGTTCGTGCGCTTCGTGGTGAATCCAAGCGGCGCCGAAAGGCAGGTCGTTCAGAGGGCTTCGCTGCCCTCTTCGCCGGTGCGGATGCGGACCACGCGCGACATGTCGGACACGAAGATCTTGCCGTCCCCGATCTTGCCGGTGCGGGAGGCCTTCACGATGGCATCAATGCAGGCGTCTACGCGATCGTCGTCCACTACCAGTTCCAGCTTCACCTTGGGCAGAAAGTCCACCACGTATTCTGCGCCCCGATAAAGCTCGGTGTGGCCCTTCTGGCGACCGAAGCCCTGGACCTCGGTCGCGGTCATCCCGGCGATGCCCATCTCGGTCAGGGCCTCGCGGACATCTTCCAGCTTGAACGGCTTGATGATCGCCTCGATCTTCTTCATGCGAATCCCTTTGGTTGTACCCGCTCCGCGGGCGCTTGTCTCAACACCTGAAGTGTATCAAACCCCCGGCCCCGCGCTGCGATCCTCGCCTACTCGCGACGTTCGACGCTGCTCTGGATTGACCACGAAGGCACGAAGAAGGGCAGAAACCTTGTCACCACAGAGGGCACGGAGGGCACAGAGAAAAGAACGGATATTTGTGATCTCCGGAGGCGAGGGAAAACTCGATGCGCCTTGCCCTTCAACCTAGATTTTCTCCGTGTCCTCCGTGCCCTCTGTGGTGCAAACGCCCTTGACCTTGCCCTTCTTCGTGCCTTCGTGCGCTTCGTGGTGAACCCTACGCGCGGCAGCGCGGATCAGTCCGGGCGGTAGCCGGAGGTGATGGGGTAGCGGCGATCGCGGCCGAAGGCGCGTGGGCTGACGCGCACGCCTGGGGCCGCCTGACGGCGCTTGTACTCGGCGATGAATACCATGCGCGCGATGCGCTCCACGGTGGCCTGATCGAAGCCCTGGGCCACGATCTCCTCCACCGACTGTTCCTGTTCAACGAAGGCCTCGAGGATCGCATCCAGCACCTCGTAGGGCGGCAGCGAGTCGGCATCCTGCTGGTCCGGTGCCAGTTCGGCACTCGGCGGGCGCTCGATCACCCGCTCGGGGATTGCCGCGCCACGGGTGTTGCGCCAGCGGGCCAGGCGATAGACCCACTGCTTGGAGACGTCCTTCAACGGGGCAAAGCCACCGTTCATGTCGCCATACAGCGTGGAGTACCCCACCGCCATCTCCGACTTGTTGCCGGTCGCCAGCAGCAGCTTGCCGCTGCGGTTGGACAGCGCCATTAGCAGCACGCCCCGGGCGCGCGCCTGCAGGTTCTGTTCGGTCACGTCACCGGCCCCGGCGGGATAGGCCGCCAGCGCATCCTCCAGCCCGGCCATGAAACTCTCGACCATCGGCTCGATCGCGATCTCGTGATACTCCACGCCCAGCAACCGGGCCTGGGCCTCGGCATCCTCGATGCTCATGGACGCGGTATAGCGATACGGCATCATCACTGCGGTCACCGCCGCCGGGCCCAGGGCATCCACCGCGAGCGCCGCGGTCAACCCGGAGTCGATCCCGCCGGACAGGCCCAGCAGGACACCCGGGAAGCCGTTCTTGGATACGTAGTCGCGGATGCCGATCATCAGCGCCTGGTAAAGATCGCGGGCATCGGCCTCGTCCGGTTCCGGGCCAGGATCGGTCAGCGTCGGCCGCAACCCACAGGCGGACAGGTGCATGTGCTCCTCATGCGGCTTCAGGTCGATGCCCGCGGCTGTGCGGCGCACCTCTACCTGTCCCTGACCGGTAGCCCAGGCCGGCAGCACGGCCCGTGCACCGTGCACCGTGTCGTGCACGAAGGAGCGGCCATCGAAAACCAGTTCGTCCTGCCCACCCACCTGATTCACGTAGACCACCGGACACCCGGTCTCGGCGACCCGCGCGCCCACCACCGCCAGGCGCTCCTCAGCCTTGCCGCGGTGGTAGGGCGAGGCATTCAGGTTCAGCAGCAATTCGGCCCCTGCCGCCTGAGCACTCGCGGCCGGGCCGGGTTGCCAGATGTCTTCACAGACGGTGAGTCCGATCCGCCAGCCATCCAGCTCGACCACGCAGGGGGTATCGCCCGCCACGAAATAGCGTTCCTCGTCGAACACCGAGTAGTTGGGCAGGACCTGCTTTGCGTACTGCGCAATGCAGGCGCCGTCGCGCAGCCACAAGGCCGCATTGGTCAGGTCGCCACCCGCGCGTACGGGCGCGCCCAGGATTACGTCGATCCCCCGTGCCGCCTCGGTAATCGCGGCCACCGCCCGCTCCACGCCCAGCCGGAAGGCCGGACGCAGCAACAGGTCTTCGGGGGGGTAGCCGGTCACGGCGAGTTCGGGGAAGACGACCGCCCGGGCCCCACTCGCGCGTGCCTGTTCGATGGCCTCGAGGATCAGGTGGCGATTACCATCCAGTCCGCCCACAACGGGATTGATCTGGGCCAGGGCCAGACGCAGCGGCTGGTCAGAGGTCATCGAGGGTTCAAGCGCTGGCAAGGGCAGACTGCATCGCGGAGCCCAGCTCCGCCGGGCTCTCCGCCACGGTCGCGCCGGCCTCGCGGAGGGCCGTCATCTTTTGCTCCGCCGTACCCTGTCCGCCAGCGATAATTGCGCCGGCATGGCCCATGCGCCGCCCCGGCGGTGCGGTGGCCCCGGCGATATAGGCGGCCACCGGCTTGTCGAATTCATCCGCGATAAAGCGCGCCGCGCGTTCCTCGGCGTCACCGCCGATCTCGCCGACCATCAGCACGCCCTCGGTCTCCGGGTCGTCGCGGAACAGGCGCAGGCACTCGACGAAATCCAGCCCCTGAATCGGATCGCCCCCAATACCCACGCAGGTGCTCTGACCCAGCCCGAGATCCGAGGTCTGCTTGACGGCCTCGTAGGTCAGCGTGCCCGAGCGCGAAATGATCCCGATGCGGCCGCGCGTATGGATATAGCCGGGCATGATCCCGACCTTGCAGGCATCCGGGGTGATGATGCCGGGGCAGTTCGGCCCGATCAGGCGCGTGGGGCTGCCCGCCAGCACCTGCTTGACCCGCACCATGTCCTGTACCGGAATGCCCTCGGTGATGCACACCGCGAGCTCGATCCCGGCGTCGGCCGCCTCGCAAATCGCGTCCGCCGCAAACGGTGCCGGGACGTAGATCATGCTGACCGTGGCGCCGGTCTGGCCCGCCGCATCGGCGACGGTATCGAACACCGGCCGGTCCAGATGCGACTGGCCGCCCTTGCCCGGGGTCACGCCACCCACCAGGCGCGTGCCATAGGCGATCGCCTGTTCGGAGTGAAAACTGCCCTGTTTGCCGGTAAAGCCCTGGCAGATCACCTTGGTGTCGCGGTCGACGAGTATACTCATGCCACCGCCTCCACCACGGCGCGGGCCGCCGCATCCAGATCGGCGGCCGGGATCACGTCGAGACCGGAGTTGGCCAGCGCATTGCGGCCCTGTTCGGCGTTGGTGCCCTCGAGCCGCACCACCACCGGCACCTGGACCTGCACCTCGCGAATGGCGGCGATGATGCCCTCGGCGATCAGGTCGCAGCGCACGATGCCCCCAAAGATATTGACCAACACGGCCTTCACCGACGCATCCGACAGAATCAGCTTGAACGCCGCGGTCACCCGCTCCACCGTCGTGCCGCCGCCGACATCCAGGAAATTGGCGGGTTCGCCACCGTGGTGCTGAATCAGGTCCATCGTCGCCATGGCCAGGCCGGCACCATTGACCATGCAGCCGATGGAGCCGTCCAGGCGGATGTAGTTAAGGTCATGCTCATGCGCCTGCTCCTCGGCCGGGTCGCGCTGGCGCGCGTCGCGCTCGGCGAAGAGGGTCTTCTGGCGATAGGCGGCCGAGTCGTCGATGGTCAGCTTGGCGTCGATCGCCAGCAGCTGATCCTCATGGGTCAGCACCAGCGGGTTGATCTCCAGGAGCTGCGCATCGATTTGCTGGAACAGGGCATGGGCATTGGTCACCAGTTGCGCCATCGCCTTGGCCGCCTCGCCGGACAGCCCGAGAGTCGATGCCACGCGCCGCCCGTGGAACGGCATCACGCCGGTGGCTGGGTGGATCGGAAGCGTCACCACCGCCTCCGGGCGCTCGGCCGCCAGGGTTTCGATGTCCATACCCCCCTCGGCCGAGACCACCAGGGCCAGGCGCTCGCGCGAGCGATCCACCAGCATGGCGAAGTAGAACTCGCGGGCAATTTCGGCCGCCGGTTCCAGCAGCAGCTGGTCCACCGGCAGGCCTTCGGGGCCGCTCTGACCGGTCACCAGACGCGAGCCCAGCAGCTTGTCCGCCGCCTCGCGCGTGGCCTCCGCGGAGTCCGCCATCACCACTCCGCCGGCCTTGCCGCGCCCGCCGGAGTGCACCTGCGCCTTGACCAGGACACGCTCGGCGCCCAGGCCCTGCCAGGCGGAAGTCACCTGGTCAGCAGATTCGATTACCCGGCCATCGGGAACGGGGATGCCGGCGTCGCGAAAGCGCGCCTTGGCCTGAAATTCATGGAGATTCATGGGCGTCGAGGATAGCGGTGCGACCCCGCGCCTACAACTGCGGGGCGCACGCGAAGATGGGGATTCTGAATTCCTGGGGAAGCACTGAATAAAGCCCTCTTGGCTATCTCAGCGCGCGCGGCGCTGCAAACGCGGTTTGCAGCTTGCTTCAGGCGGCCTGGACCGGGATGCCGTGGCCGGTACGCAAGATGCGATTGTTGGCGTCGAGATAAACCAGCTCGGGGGAAAATTCGCGCGCTTCCGCCGCATCCATCTGGCCGTACGCGCAGATGATCACGCGGTGCCCCACCGCGGCCTTGTGCGCGGCCGCACCGTTCACCGAAATAATCCCGGAACCGGCCTCGCCCTCGATCGCGTAGGTGGTAAATCGCTCGCCGTTGTCGATGTTGTAGATCTGGATCTGCTCGAACGGCAGGATCCCGGCCGCCTCCAGCAAGCGGGTGTCGATGGCGCACGAGCCCTCGTATTCCAGCTCACAATGCGTGACCCGGCCTTGGTGGAGCTTGCCCTTGAGCATGGTGACGTACATACGGCGCAATCCCGACTTAACCGCGGAGGGGCGGAAAATTATCCGCGATCCCGATCGCCACGGCAAACCGGCCACTGTGAACCGATGGATTTTCCACCACGAAGCACACGAAGAGACGAAGCAGGTCAAAGGATTTTTCACCACAGAGGGCGCGGAGGGCACGGAGGGCACGGAGGGCACAGAGAAAAAACGAATTGCTGATGCCTGGAGGGGGAATGCGGAATTCGATGGGTCTTGCCCTTCAACCCTGATCGTCTCCGTGTCCTCCGTGCACTCTGTGGTTCAAACCGCCCTTGAAGTTGACCTTCTTCGTGGTTTCGTGCGCTTCGTGGTGAATCCAATAACGGAATCAGTCGGTGCGGGTGCGGACGTTGTCGATCAGCCGCACGCCCTCCAGCCAGGCGGCAGCGAGAACCACCAGGTCCTGTTCGGCCAGCGGCACACCGGTCTCTGGGTCCATAAGATCGTCCGCTCGGCGGATGGACAGGTATTCCGGATCGAACCCGGCCTCGCGCAGGCGATCACAGGCGCGGGCCTGGACCTCGGGGATGCGGTCGGCATCGAACACGGTGGCCGTGCGGCAGACCGTAGCGACCTCGTCCAATACCCGCTTGAGCTCCGGCGCGGTGGCGCGGGAGGTCTCCGATAGCTGGCGGTTGCGGGAGCTAAAGGCCAACCCGTCCGGCTCGCGCACGGTGGGGATCGCCTCCACCCGGGTCGGGATATCCAGCCCCTGGACCATGCGCTCGATCAGCTTGAACTGCTGTAAATCCTTCTCGCCAAATAGCGCGAGATCCGGGCGCACCAGATTGAACAGCTTGGTGACCACGGTGGCCACGCCATCGAAATGCCCGGGACGATAATCCCCTTCCAGAATCTCGGACAGCCCCGGGACGACGACCTTGACCGGCGGCATGCCATCGGCGGGATACATGTCGTCATCCGTCGGACAAAACAGGGCGTCCACTCCAGCATCGGTGGCCAGACGAGCGTCCTCTTCCAGGGTGCGCGGATAACGCTCCAGGTCCTCGGCACGATCGAACTGAAGGGGATTCACAAAGATCGACACGACGACGCGCTGGGCGCGTGCACGGGCATGACGGATGAGCGTCATGTGCCCTTCGTGGAGATTGCCCATGGTCGGGACAAGGGCCACGGTGCCACGCCCCTTGCGGGACCATTCTCGGTGCATGGCCACCAATTGCGGCCGATCGCGCAGGATTCTCATGGGTCAGGGTCCATCCTCTGCAAGGCGAGCATCAACTGAACGTATGCACGCCGGATTCAGGAAAACTGCGGGCGCGGACGGCCTCGCAATAGCCGCGGACAGCCCCTTCCAGAGAGCCGCCATCGGCAAGAAAATCGCGGGCAAAGCGCGGCGGGTTCGGGGTCAACCCCAGCACATCCGACAGCACCAGCACCTGTCCATCGCAGCGCGGGCTGGCACCGATGCCAATCACCGGGATGCCGGCACTGCGAACGATGGCATCGGCCAGGTTCTCGGGGATGCCCTCCAGCAACAGGGCCTGCGCGCCGGCATTTTCGAGCCGCGCAGCCAGGGATTCCATCTCGGCCGCGGCCTGCGGGTCACGCCCCTGCACCCGGTGGCCGCCCAGGCGATGCACGGCCTGCGGCGTTAGTCCCAAGTGCGCACAGACCGGGATCCCGGCGGAGACCAGGCGCTCCACGATGGGCACCTCGACCGCCCCACATTCGACCTTGACCATATGCGCACCAGCCCGCAGCAATGCCCCAGACTGAGCCAGCGCAGTGGGTGGATCGACGTCGCCCAGGAACGGGATGTCGGCCATGATCATGGCGTTCTCGCTGCCACGCGCTACGCTGGTCACGTGGTAGACCATGTCCTCCAGCGTGACCGGCAACGTCGTCGAATGGCCCTGGACCACCATACCCAGCGAATCGCCCACCAGGATCACGTCGATCCCGCAGCGGTCCAGCAGCCCGGCGAAAGCGGCATCATAGGCCGTGAGGCAGGCAATCGGCTCGCCCGCCTGCTTGCGCTTGGCCAGGGTGTTCACGGTAATCGGCCGCATGGTCATGCCTCCCGGGCAGTCCGGCTTGCCGCCATCAGAGCGTGATCGGCAACGGGTTGAAGTAGTGCCGCCCACCCTGAATCGGCTCCAGGAACTGCACCAGCTGGTCGAAGTCGGCGGGGTTGTTCACCCAGTCGATCTCGGTGGCGTTCACAATCACGAGCGCCGGTCCTTCAAAATGATAGAAGAATTCCGCGTAGGCGGCGTTCAATCGCTCCAGGTAACCGGCCTCGATGTGACGTTCGTACGGTCGCGCCCGCCGGCGGATGCGCTCTTGCAGTATATCCACCGGCGCCTGCAGGTAGATCACCAGGTCCGGCTGCGGCAGCCCGCCTCGCAGGTGGCGGAACATCTCGCGATAGATCTCCAGCTCGTCCGGGTGCAGGTTCAACTCGGCGAACAGCGGATCCTTGTCCATCAGGTAGTCAGACACATGACGCTGCTCGAACAACCCCTTCTGCGCCACCGGGGTCAGCTGCCGCACACGCTGCACCAGGAAATGCAGCTGGGTCGCCAGCGCGTGTTTCTGTGGTTCTTGATAAAAACGATCAAGGAAGGGGTTCTCGTCCGGCTGCTCGAAGATCCCCTCGGCCTGCAGGTGCTCGGCCAACCGCCGAGCCAGGCTCGACTTGCCAACCCCGATGGGGCCCTCCACCGCGATGAAGTCGAAATCGGTCAGGCTCATCCGCGCCCCTCCGCGGTCGCCACGGCCTCCCCCGGTTCCACGATCGGGACCAGGCTCGCCCCATCAAAACGTTCGGCCAGTTGCTCCAGCGCGCCCACACCCGGCACCTGCAACCCCGACGCCAGCTCCAGTAGCGGCAGGATCACGAAGTCGCGCTCGGCGATCCCTGGGTGCGGAACCTGCAACCCGGGCAGATCCAGCACCTGATCCGCAAACAGCAACAGATCGAGATCCAGCAGGCGCGGTCCCCAGCGGGTACCGTCGCGCTCGCGCCCGCAGGCGCACTCGATCGCCTGCAAGCCCTCCAGCAGCGCCAGGGGCTCCAGGCGGGTATGCAGGCGGGCGACCGCATTGACGTAGTCCGGCTGGTCCTGCGGACCCATCGGCGGGTTGCGAAACAGCCGCGAGCGCCCGGTCAGGCGCGTCTGCGGCAGTTCGCAGGCCAGACGGGAGAAGGATTCACGAACCTGCGCCTCGGGATCGCCGAGATTCGCGCCAATGCCGACATAGGCCTGCACACCACTGGCCACCGTCATGCGCCTTCTCCCTTCTCGCCCCCGGAACCTTTGCCCTGGGTATCGCCCGCGCCGTCCGCGCCACCCTTGCGACCGCGTCGGCGGCGACGCCCGCCGCGGCGGGATTTGCCCTTGGCGCCCTTGCCAGGCGCAGCCCCCGCGAGGGCCTTCTGCCCAGCCTCGTCCTGTTCCTGGATCTCGGTCCACCAGCGGCACAGCTCCGAGTCGGCATCGCCGGCACGGGCCCGCAGGCAGAGGAAGTCGTAGCCAGCTCGAAAGCGCGGGTGTGACAACAGGCGCAGCGCGCGTGCCCCCCGGTGACGTTCGAGGCGTGCCTGCAGCTCCCAGATCTCGCGCACGATCAGGCTGAAACGCTTGGGAATGGAGACGGTCTTCACCTGGCGCTCCAGCACCTCGGCCATCGCCTGCTGCCAGGCCGGGATCTCCTGCTCGCCGTCCTCGATACGTCGAGCCGCGGCGATCTGCACCGGGGCCCAGAGTATCGCGGCATAGAGGAACGCCGGGTTCACACCCAACCCCTCGTTGATGCGCTTGTCGGTATTGAGCAACGACTCGACCAGGAACTGGCGGCGCTCGGCGCCGGCATCCGGGTCGGCGAAGCAGGTCGCAGCCTCCGGGAACATCGGCTCGAACAGGCCGAAGCGTTCCAGCTCGTCCAGACAGGTGACCGCCGCACCGCTGTGGAACAGCTTGATCACCTCGTCGAACAGCCGCGCGGGCGCCACCGTCTGCATCAGTGTGGCGAGTTCGTGGATGCCGGCCTCGACCTCCGGTGCGATGCTCAGCCCCAGCTTGGCGGAAAAACGCACCGCGCGCAGCATACGCACCGGATCCTCGCGCAGCCGGGTCTCGACGTCGTCGCCGATCAGGCGCAGCACGCCCTTGCGCAGGTCTTCGACCCCGCCGGTGTAGTCCAGCACCGAGAAGTCCTCGATGTCGTAGTACAGCGCGTTGACGCTGAAATCGCGGCGAATCGCATCCTGCTCGATCGTCCCGTAGCGGTTGTCGCGCAGGATGCGGCCCTCCTCGCTCAACGCGACCTGGCCTTCGTCCTCGGACTCGTCGTCGTGCGGGGCGCGGAAGGTGGCGACCTCGATCATCTCGCGCCCGAACAGCACATGCGCGAGGCGGAAGCGTCGTCCGATCAGGCGGCAGTTGCGGAATAACCCGCGCACCTGCTCCGGCGTGGCATTCGTCGCCACGTCGAAGTCCTTGGGCTCGCGCCCCAGTAGCAGGTCACGCACACCCCCGCCCACCAGACAGGCGCGATACCCCGCATCGCGCAGGCGATAGAGCACCTTCAGGGCGTTGTCGTCAATCGCAGCGCGCGAGATGCCGTGCTCCGCACGGTCATAGACGCGCGGTTCCGGCAGGTCGCTGTCGGGCCGGGATCGGGTTGCGGGGTCAGCCTGAGTCACACGAAACCGTATCGGTGGTCGAAAGCGCCGTATGGTAACAGCTTCAACGGCTTCATCCTGCCTTTGACCCGCCGTGCAGGGCCGCGGTCTCCCCGGTCAGGCGCCAGCGCAGGTAGTCGTCGAGGATGCGCCGGTGATCAAATGCCAGGGACTGCCCCGGATCGTCCGGGGCCAGCCAGGCGCAGACGGCGGCATCGTCGGCCGCCTGTGCCTGACCCCGACCTTTGGCGACGTATACCGCACTGACCGTGTGTCCGCGCGGATCGCGTTCCGGATCGGAGTAGACGCCCAGCAAGGTCTCCAGCTCAACCTCCAGCCCGGTCTCCTCGTACGCCTCGCGCACCGCTGCATGCTCGGTGGTCTCGCCGACGTCGACGAAGCCGCCGGGCAGCGCCCAGCCGTGCGGGGGATTACGCCGTTCGATGACCAGCACCTGCCCCGGATGGGCCGGATGATGGATCACCAGATCCACCGCCAGAAGGGGCGTTACCGGTGGGCCGCCACTGCCTTCGGGAGATGTCACTCGGATCCACTCCTGTCGTGGTCTTCCTGGCGAATAAAGCGACGAATCTTGCGCCGCTCGCGCTTGTCCGGTCGATGGCTGGGCGCGCTGTCGGCCACCGCACGTTCGGCGCGCCGACGTTCACTTTCGGCCTCGCGCCGAGCCTGGCTCTCCGGGGTTTCCTCGTACAGGGCCTGCGCCTCCCGGGCCGGGCGGCGCTGTTCGTTGAGGTCGACGACGTCCAGCTCCCAGACCTGCGTGCCGCGGTGCACGGTCAGACGATCACCGGGGTGCACCCGTCGCGCGGGCTTGCAGCGCTCGCCGTTCACATGGACCTTGCCACCGCCAACCGCCTCGCTGGCCAGGGCTCGCGTTTTGTAGAAGCGCGCGGCCCACAGCCACTTGTCGACCCGCAGCCCCGGGCTGGGCGGTTCCTGGTGGCCGCCGCCCTTACCCAAGGCGGTCCCGGGCCCCAAGGCTTTCCCAGGTCGTCACGAGGGAGGACAATGCGCAACTTTTCGAGACAAGGAGCTGACGCCCCGGAGAGATCCCCAGTGGGTTTGTCTCCGCCAGCGGGCGCTTTGAATCAAGATGAATCTGCCGCATCTGCACCTGATCAGTTTCGCCATCTGTCCGTTCGTCCAGCGTAGCGTGATCACGCTGAAATACAAGCAGACGCCATTCGATTTGACCCTGATCGACCTGGCCGACCCGCCGGACTGGTTCCGCGGGCGCTCGCCGCTGGGAAAAGTGCCTGTGCTCATCGTTGACCAGGACACCGCGCTGTTCGAGTCGGCGGTCATCAATGAGTACATTGACGCGATCACCCCGCCCGCACTGATGCCCGCAGACCCGCTGGAGCAGGCGCGCACCCGGGCGTGGATCGAGTATCTATCCGAGCAGACCTTCGCCCAGTACCACTGGATGACGGCAGCCACCGAGGATGCCTTCGAGCTGGCGCGCCACAATGCCGCGCGCGGTCTGGAGCGCCTGGAGCAGCAAATGATCCAGGACGATCGCCTGGGAAGGTCCGCATTCTCGCTGATCGACGCGGCCCTGGCGCCGATCCTGATGCGCTATGCGCTGCTGACCGATCCGGACAGTCCCTGGGAGGCCGATGCCTTCCCGCGCCTGGCCGCGCGCTGGGACGAGCTGCGCCAGATGCCGGCCGTGCGGGACTCGGTACCCGCCGACTTCACGGCGCAGCTGGTGGATTACCTCCGCGCCCAGGAAGGCTTCGCGCCGGCGCATTTCGCGGCGAAGCTCGACGCCTCCGCCTGACCCGGGTTTTCACCGGCCACTCACCCCTTGGGTCGTGCCCCGTTCGGCATCGGGTGTTTGCACTGCCTCCGGCCGGTCGCCTGCCGGGTTGAGGCTGGTCCTGGTTCTGCATCGGGTGTTTACGGTGGCTCCGGTCCGCATACTGCCCGGCGCTGACTCGCCAGCGCGCCGCGAGGTCCTTTCTTGCTTGCCCAAGAAAGGACCCAAAGAAGGGCACCCGGATTTCGCCCGGGAACCTCGCTCCGGACGCGCTGGGCCGGCGGCGCTGAACTCGCTGCGCTGCGCTCCGCTCAAACATCCAGCGCCTTCTCCCGGCCCATCACGCCCTCCACGAGGGGCTCCATACGGGAGGGGAAGGTCAAGACAGAAGGTATTCCGGCTCTACGAAACAACAATGGGCCCTGCCGCCTGAAAGCCCCCGGCGCCCGCGTGCGGGCGCGGCACGCAACGGCCAAAGGCCGCGCGTGCCCAGATGCTGGAAAGCCTAGCCTCCAACCAATAGCGCGAATGTCAGGACCGCCGTTGTCTTGACCTTGAACCCCCGTTGTCGTCGCGCCGAGTGGAGAGGGTTTTCGCGGGATTCAAGGTGCTGGATGTCTGAGCGGAGCCGAAGGCGTAGCGAGTTCAGCGCCGCCCGCGAAAAGCCTCGGAGCGAGGGAAACCCCGGCCCGCGCAGCGGGCCGGGGTCGCGGCAGTCGGGCGTGTTTCTTGGGTACTTCTTTGCACGAGCAAAGAAGTCACTCGGGGCGCGCTGGCGAGTCAGCGCCGGGCAGTATGTGGACCGGAAGCACCGCAAACACCGGGCGATGAACCAGGACCAGCCAACCGTGGCTGGCGGCCGGATGAGGCCACCGGAAACGTCAGGCGATGGCGGTGGAGATCCGCCGCGAATGCAGAGGACGCGTAGTCAGGCCGGGCGATGCGGACAGGCGTTGTCGGTGCAATCGCCGTACAGGACCAGGGCGTGGTCCTTGATGGCAAAGCCGTGATGCTGTGCGACTTCACGCTGGCGCCGTTCGATGGTCTCGTCGAAAAACTCCTCGACCCGGCCACACTGGTTGCAGACGATATGGTCGTGATGCCCACCGCGCTCTAGCTCGAATACCGCCTGATTCCCCTCCAGATGCAAACGGCAAACCAGCCCCGCCGCCTCAAACTGGGTCAGCACACGGTACACCGTCGCAAGGCCGATCTCCTCGCCGGAATCGAGCAGCTCGCGGTAGATCGCCTCGGCCGTCAGGTGCCGCGTTTCCGAATTCTCGAGGATCTCGAGAATCTTCATCCGCGGCAGCGTGACCTTGAGCCCCGCCTTCTTGAGATTGCTGGTTTCCATCACTCGATTCCCCGGTCCGTTTGGCTTGAGAGCTACAGGACGCTTTGGTGTACCATGCGCGTTCACGGCCCACCAGACGCCGAGGACCGCCCGCTCAGATGATCAAGATTCTCATTTCTATCGCCGTGGCCGCAAGCCTGCTGAGCGCCTGTGGCGGCCTGAACCAGTTCCGTCTGGACGTACAGCAGGGCAACGTGATCGATCCCGTACAGGTCGCGCAGATCCAGCCCGGCATGACCCCACAGCAGGTCCGCTTCCTGATGGGATCGCCCCAGCTGGAGCCCGCCTTCCGGGCCGACGACCGCTGGGACTACGTCTACTACCGCCGCCCGGGCTTCGGCTCGACCGAGCGCCAGCGGGTCACGGTGCATTTCGACCACGGCGTGGTCAGCCACGTGGATGCCGACATCCCGCAGCCGGTCGCGCTGGACGAACACCCGGTGGACATGGACGACTAGCTTCGGCGGCTAAGCCGCCTTTGCCTATTCCTCGGCGGACTCCCCCGTCGCGTCCTTCGTGTTCTCGCCGTCCGTCTCTGTACCGCCCTTGCCCGGCTTCTTCTTGCGCCCCTTGCCGGCGCGCTGGCGGCGCACCTCTTTCGGATCTGCAATCAGCGGACGGTAGATCTCGATTCGGTCACGCGGGCGGAGCACGGTATCGCGCCGGGTGATCTTGCCGAAGATCCCGACCTTCACGTTCTCCAGATCGATCTCGGGAAACTGCGTTTCGATCTCGGACTGGCGCAGCGCGGTGTCCACCGTCGTCCCCTCGGGCACCACCAATGGCAGGATCACCTGACGATCAGGACACGCATACGCGACCTCTACCCGGATCATGCCACCCTCGGCGGCTGGGGCCTCCCGACTATCCGCCACCATGAACCTCACGCGCACGCTGAACAAACGCATCGACCAGCGAGTTGGCGATCTGGTTGAACACCGGTCCAATCGCAAAGGCCATGATGCGGTTGGCAAACTCGAATTCCAGCTCCAGGGCGATACGGGTCTTGCCCCCCTCGACCTGGCTGAATGTCCAGGTGCCGTGCAGGCGCCGGAACGGCCCCGAGACCAGACGCATGTCGATGCTCTCCGGGCGCTTGAGGGTATTACGGGTGGTGAACGATTTGTGCAGCGCGCCCTTGGCCAGCTCGATCGTCCCCTCGACCTCGTGCTCACCGCGCGGGCGCGCCGATGCACTGCGGCAGCCGGGAAGGAACTCCGGGTAGGAGTCAACGTCGTTGACCAGGTTGAACATCTGCTCACGGGTGTAGGGCACATCCGCGTAGCGGCGAATCTTCGAGGCCATCAAATCAGCTCCACCGCACGCAGGAACACAAACAGGATCGCGACTGGGGCCACGAAGCGCACCAGGAAATACCAGACCTGGTAGAGGACGGGATTTTTCATGCGCAGTTCGGACTGCACCGATCGCTCGGTCATGCGCCAGCCGACAAAGATCGCGATCAGGAACCCGCCGAGCGGAAGCAGGATGTTGGCCGTGACGTAGTCCATCAGGTCCAGGACCCCCATGTCGAACAGGGTGTAGCCGGACCACACGTTCAGCGACAGCAACGCCGCGATACCGAGCAGCCAGGCGGCGATGGCAATCCACGAAGTGGCCATCACACGGCTCAAGCCCATGTTCTCGACCAGGAAGGCGACCGCTGGCTCAATGATGGAGATCGCCGAGGTCCAGGCCGCGAATACCAGCAGCACAAAGAACATCGTGCCGAAGTACAGCCCCCCCGGCATGTCCGAAAACGCCAGTGGCAAGCTCACGAAGATCAGCCCCGGCCCCTGCTCGGCGGAAAGCCCCGCCCCCAGCACGATCGGGAAGATCGCCAGCCCGGCCATGATCGCAACGAGAGTATCCGCCCCGACCACAGCTGCGGAGGTACGCGCGATGGACGCCTCGCTCTGCAAGTAACTGCCGTAGATCATGATCGCGCCCATGCCGAGGCTCAACGTAAAGAAGGCCTGCCCCATGGCCAGCAGCACCGCATTCGCAGAGAGCGAACTGAAGTCGGGATACAACAGGAACTGCAATCCGGCGAGGAACTGCCCCTGCACCATCGCATAGCCGACCATCACGACCAGCATCACAAACAGCAGCGGCATCAGGATGGTCACCGCCTTTTCCAGGCCGGACTGGACCCCACGTGCCACCACCATCGCGGTCATCACCATGAAGATGGTGTGCCAGGCCAGGAGAGCTTCCGGGTCCGCCAGCATGTTGCTGAACATGGACTCCGAACCATCCGAGTCCAGCCCCATGAACCCGCCGGTCCCCGACTTGAAGACGTAGGACAGCGACCAGCCGGCGACGACGCTGTAGAACGACAGGATCAGGAACCCCGCCAACACCCCGATCCAGCCGATCATGCCCCAGGAGCGCGTCAATCCTTCCTCGCGCGCCAAGGCCGACATGGTGTTGATCGGGCTCTGGCGGCCACGCCTGCCCAGCAGGATCTCCGCCATCATGACCGGCAGGCCAATCAGCAGGATGCAGCCGAGGTACACCAGCACGAAGGCCCCGCCGCCGTTCTCGCCCGCGATGTAGGGAAAACGCCAGATATTGCCCAGGCCAACGGCCGAACCAGTAGCCGCTAGGATGAAGGCCAGGCGGGTCGTCCATTGCCCGTGGATCGAGGTCGTGGCAGGCATCTGTGGCTCCTCTTTGAGCGGAGACGGAAGGCGCGCATGCCGCCGCCACGCCCGCAATCCTCCGGGGCTGGCCGCACACACGCATCGCCGAGTCCGCGGGAATTGTGGGGCAGCGGGTCGCCAGGCTCAACTTTCCCCCTGCAGAGCAGCTGATCAACGTGCACATCAACGAGCGTGTTTCTGGCAGGCACCGACGCAAACTGCTTCTGCCGGCTGCGTGCAGTACACTGCGCGGGCTATGGGAAAGAAGAAGAAACAAGGCGGAGACAACTCCAGCACCATCGCCCTCAATCGCAAGGCGCGCCACGAGTTTTTTATCGAGGATCGGCTGGAGGCGGGGCTTGAGCTCGAGGGGTGGGAGGTCAAATCCATGCGGGCCGGGCGCGCGCAGCTCAGCGAGGCTTACGTCTTGCTGCGCAACGGCGAGGCGTTCCTGTTCGGATCCCACATCACGCCGCTCCCCACCGCCTCCACCCATATCAATCCGGATCCCAGCCGCACGCGCAAGCTGCTGCTGCACCGCTCCGAGATCAACCGTCTGGTCGGCGCCGTGGAGCGCAAGGGCTACACCCTGGTTCCGATGGCGCTGTACTGGAAGCGCGGTCGCGCCAAGCTCGAGATCGGGCTGGCCAAGGGGAAGAAGGAATACGACAAGCGTGCCGACAAGAAGGACAAAGACTGGGAGCGCGAACGCGCGCGTATTCTAAAACACGGCTAACGCGAACGCGCGATTCAATCAGCGTCTCCCTGAGGACAGCACCACTATCGTAACCAGTGCCGCGCGACCCAGATCAGCTTCCCGGTCAGTAGCAATCCAGCGCCCACAGCCCGCACGGGCCGTGGGCCCAGCAATGCCCGGAGTTGATCCATGGCATAGCCGGCCAGAAAGGCCTTCGGGATCATTTCCGGAGAGGCCACGCGTTGTCCGGCCCGCCACCAACCGGACGCCTGCAGCCGACCCGCCGCTTGACGAGCGTCCTGCTTGACCTGACGGCGCAGGCCGCGTGCGCGCCGGTCCAGTCCCATCCAGTCACGCCACATGACCTACGCCTCCCCGCGGGCGCCAACCGCCGCCAAAAAATCGCGCATGAGCGCCCGAGTCTCAGGATAGGTCATCCCACGCAGCAACTGCCGCAGCCCCCAGATCGCGATCGCCGCGGACACCAGGGTGCCCAGCGCCGTTAGCAGCAACGCCTGCATCATCGACAGGGTGAACTGTGCGTGCAGCCAAAAAACCCCGGCAGCCAATGCCACCAACCAGGTCGACACGAGCAGGACACCCAGCCCAACGGCCAGCACCAACACACCGATTGTGTTTCGGATCAAGCGGCGGGTCTCGATCCCGAACAGACGACCCGAATCCGCCAGCATGCGCCCGACATCATCCGCCAGGGCTTGCGGGTCGGCCGTCGGCTCCGCCGCATCCTCGTTGGGGGGATTCGGCGCCTCGCGGCCTTCACCACTACTCATGGGAAACGACTAGCGGCGCCGCGTAAGCGACGAAAACAGCGAGCCGGCGACAAATGCCAGACCCACTGCCGTAAGAGGATTCTCCCGAATATAGTTTCCCACCGCACGCAGAACGTCCTCCGATCCCTGGCGTGCCTTGGCGGCCCGTTCACGGACCTCCTCATCCGCCGAGTTCATGCCCTCGCGGATTCGTTCCTCTGCCTGTCCGGCATGCTCGGCCGCCCAGTCCACGGCCTCGTGGGCCTGCTCGGCAACGCGCTGTGTCGTATTCGGCGCGCTATCGGCTTCTTTCTCGGTGCTCGCCTTCTCCGACGTCTTTTGCGAGCTGCTTTTCGTTGCCATTGCACTGTCTCCATTACCCGATGGCAGCCATTTGGCTCCCGCTGGCTGCCGTCGCGGGACATCAATCGGAACGGTGGTCGCGGCCCTGATGCAAGTTGGCGTCACGCCAGTCGGTCGACATATCCAGTTCCGAATGCTGCAGATCAGGGGTATCCACCACCGCCGAGGCCCATTTCTCCTTGGCGTGTTTCCACAGGCTTACTAAAAATGCAGACAACGGGACGGCGAGAATCATTCCAATGATGCCGCCCAAGGCCGTACCCCAGAAGAAGATCGAGATCACGACAATAGCGGGATGCAGACCGGATCGATCGGCCATGATCTTGGGGGTCAGCAACCAGCTCTCGATGAGCTGAACCACCACAAATACTGACAACACGAGCGCCACCAGCAGCAACCCACCACCCGGCTGAAGGTACGCAACCGGAAGGGCGAGAAGCAGTCCCACGATCGTGCCCAGGTATGGAACGATGTTCAGCATTCCCAACAACAAGCCGAACAGAATCGCAGCCTCCAGCCCCGCGATGGTGAACCCGATGGCCAGCAACACGCCCATGATCAGCGCGATCACGACCTGCCCCTGGAAAAACGCGGTGATATAACCGATGAACAGCCGCATCAGGTACATCGCGTCGGTCTGAACTTGGGGGCTGAAGATCGACAGCAACTCGCGCGCGCCATCTTTCAGCCGTTCCCCCGACAGCAATGCAAAGAACAAATACAGGGGCACAAAGCCCAGCCCCACCACAACCCCGGCATAGGTCAGCAGCCGGCTGCCGATACCTTCCACGTTGGGGAGCAGGCTTTCCAAATCCATCTCGGAGATCGTATCGGCCATAAACTCGGTCGCCTTCGGAAAACGCCACGAGAGCGAGTCGTAGGCGTTCTCGGCCAACTCGGGCGCGGTATCAACAAAATCCCGAATCTGATCACTCGCGGCCGGCGCCACCACAACCACCACCATCGCAAGGACCGTCAACACTGCCGCAAACAGGACACTCACCACGGTCACCCGGGGCCAACGCGTCACGCGCTGGATCCAGCACACCACGGGATAAAGGATCAGGGCGAGCACACCGGCCACCAACAGCGGCAGCAACAGGGCATAGAAAAAGGAAACGACCTGCCCCAGGGCCCACACAATCAGCCCCACCAGCCCCACCAGCACCACGGCCGATGTGAGCACGATGGAATAGCGCAACAGCGCGCGCTCAAGGGTTGTCAAACGAAGCGGTTGATTTGGATCCACAAAGGCCTCGGGTATAGATCTCCTTCTACCCTAGCCCCATACCGGCCCTCATCCGGGATCGCTATCCGGATCTCGGGCAGTAACTGTGACCCCGATCACCCGGCCTGGAAGGAAATGCAACCGAGTTCACGGGCACTGCTGCGCACTTCAGCTGCCTTGAGGAGAGCGCCAGCGGCAGGGACCGCCGGCCGCTTCGTCGAGGGTCCGCAGGAGTATCTCGTGGGCGGCCTGCTCTTCGGGAGTCGGCTCGATGACGGGCAGTGGCTTGCCCGAGCGCCGCGCCTTGACGGGACCCGCCGCGGCCCCGCCATCGCCTCCGGCATCCAGGGTCAGGGCTACCTGCCCACCGGTCATCGCCAGATAGACATCCGCCAGCAGCTCGGCATCCAGCAACGCCCCGTGCAGGGTGCGCCCGGAGCCATCGACCTCGTAGCGTTTGCAGAGCGCATCCAGCGAGTTGCGCGCCCCTGGGTGCATACGCCGCGCCATCACCAGCGAATCCAGCACCGTGGAGACCTCCGCTACTTCGGACGCCGGGGCGGCGTCACCGAGTAGGACCAGTTCATGGTTGATGAAGCCCACATCGAACGGTGCGTTGTGGATGATCAACTCGGCGCCACGGATGAACTCGATGAACTCGCCTACGACGTCCGCAAACCGCGGCTTGTCTGCCAGAAACTCATTGGTAATACCGTGCACCTCGATCGCACCGGCATCGATCTCGCGATCCGGCTGCAGGTATTCATGCAGCTTGCGCCCGGTCGGCCGGCGGTTATCCAGCTCCAGGCAACCGATCTCGATGATGCGGTGGCCATCGGAGGGTTCAAGGCCCGTGGTCTCGGTATCCAACACGATCTGGCGCATCGCGGCTTCCTTCAGTTCTCGATCGGTTCGCCGGCCAACAGGGCATCGATGCCCGCGTTGGCGAGTTCGTCGGCGCGTTCGTTCTCCGGATGGCCGCTATGACCGCGCACCCAGTACCACTCAATGTCGTGGCGCTGGGCCTGCGCATCCAGCTCTTCCCACAGATCGCGATTCTTTACCGGCGAGCCACTGGCGGATTTCCAGTTGTGCCGTTTCCAGCCGGGCAGCCACTCGGTCACGCCCTGTTTCACGTACTTGGAATCCGTCACCAGCTCCACCTTGCAGGGCCGCTTCAGGGTCTCCAGCGCACGAATCGCGGCGGTCATCTCCATCCGGTTGTTGGTGGTCTCCGCCTCGGCCCCGTAGAGCTCGCGCTCGCGTCCGGCGAAGCGCAGGATCGCGCCCCAGCCACCCGGCCCGGGATTCCCGCGGCAGGCCCCGTCGGTATAGATGTACACGCGTTCGTCAGCCATCGGTTCAGCGCGCTCGGGATTGGGAATGGAAATGGGAATGGGAGGAGCGCGAGGATACCAGCCCCGGTCGCATCGCGGGGTTGGGGGTCGCAAAGCGGAAGCGCTGCGCCGGACGCAAGGGCATATCCACTCGCTTGTGCGCCACGGTCAGGATCATGCTAGCCAGCGGCGGCAGGCCGCGCAGGGTCCAGGCATCCATGGCCGCCAGGCGCTTCTGCCAGGCCGCCGGCAACCCCGGCGGCAACAGGCTGAGGCTCCACTGATCCAGCACCTCCAGGTCCGCCCCTTCCAGGAGCTCGCGGTACTGGCGCCGGCGCAGACCTTCAGGAAGCGCGGATGCCCGCACCCCGTTGCGCCCCGCCCGTTGCAGGCGATTCCCCTCCAACAGGAAGATACGCCCTTCCGGTTCCAGCACTCGCGCCGCTTCGGCCACGACCGCGGCCGGGTGCGGGCTCTGGGCACCGGGATGGGCCAGCACGACGCGCTGCGCGCAGGCGGATTCCAGCGGCCAAGCCTCCGGATCCATACGCAGCATCGGGTTCGGGGAGGCAATCCGGATCAGCGGGGCCTGCAGCGCATCGCAATCCTCCAGTATGGGGATCGGGGCCAGCTCCACCGCGAGGTCGCCGGGGCCTGGTTCGCCATAGCGCCGAATGCGTTCCAGAAAGCGCTCTCGGACCTGTCGCCCCTGCGGTTGGGCATACCACTGCGCCAACCAGTTCAGAAACGGGTCTTGGTAATCCTCCATCTCTGGTTTATCCTCCAGCGCCATGAAACCACGCCTCCAATCGCGGCTCACGACCGCCCTGACCCTCGGCCTGACGGCCCTGTTCGCCTCTGCCTGTAGCCTACACGACTCCGAGCGCACACTGGATACCTCGGCGGCGGGTCAGCCGATCGTCGAACCGCGCACCACGGAGGACGTGCAGGCCGCGATGGAACGGCAAGACCGAGAGGCCTCGCAGCGCGCCGCCGAGACCGACGACCTGTGGGAGCGTGCACGCCTGGGCTTCGGCTTCAATGACGCGCTGGACCACGAGCGCGTCGAACGCTACATCAAGCACTACAGCGACCACCCCCGCATCATCGAGCATGCCACGCGCCGCGCGGAGCCTTTCGCCTACTTCATTCTGTCCGAGATTGAAGCGCGCGACATGCCCGCCGAGCTCCTGCTGCTGCCGATTGTGGAGAGCGGGTTTGTCGCGCATGCGACGTCGCGCAGCCGCGCCGCCGGGATCTGGCAATTCATGCCGGCGACCGGGGACCATTTCGACCTGTCACGCGACGACTGGTACGACGGGCGCCGCGATGTCTACAAGTCGACGCTGGCAGCCCTGGACTATCTGCAGGCACTGCACCGACGCTTCGACGACTGGTATCTGGCTCTGGCCGCCTACAACTACGGCCAGGGGAACATCCAGCGCGCGATCAACCACAACGCGGCACGTGGTGAGCCCACCGACTACTGGAGCCTGGACCTCCCGGCAGAACCGACCGCCTATATTCCGCGCCTGCTGGCCCTGCGCCACCTTTTCATGGATCCCGACGCCCACGGCGTTGCCCTTACGCCGATTGCCAACGAACCGGCCCTGGAGATGATCGAACCGGGCCGCCAGGCGGATTTCGCGTTGATCGCGGAACTGGTCGAGCTGGATCCCGAAACCCTGAAGGCGCTCAACCCCGGCTACCGCCGCCATGCCACCCACCCCGGTGGGGCGCAACACCTGTTCGTCCCCCGGGAGGTCGTACCAGTGCTCGAAACAGCGCTGGAAGACCGTGACGACGAGCCTCTAATTCGCTTTCGCGAGTACACCGTACGCGGTGGAGACAACCTGGGCCAGATCGCCGAACGCGCCGGTACCCAGGTTGCGGTACTGCGTGACATGAATGACCTGAGCGGTGACATGATCCGCGCCGGACAGACCTTGCGCCTCCCCGCCAGCGCACCCGACCATGACGACTCGCTGCCGGTCGCCAGCGACAATGGTGCGATCACCGAAGACTACGAGATCCAGCCTGGCGACAGCCTATGGCACATCAGCCAGCACACCGGCATGACGATTCGCGAGCTACGCGCCGCGAACGACCTTGAGGCAGATGCCATCCTGCGTCCGGGCGACACGCTCAAGGTGGTGCAGAGCGACCCCGACCGCGGGCCCGATGGGCAGCGCGTCGAATACGAGGTTCAGCCGGGTGATTCGCTGTCCGGAATCGCCCGCCGCCACCAGGTCAGCATCGGCGACCTGAGGCGCTGGAACAGCCTCAATGGAGATGGCATTCGCGCTGGCGAGACCCTGACCCTGTATCTCGCCAGCGCCGACCTCGACTCCGTCGCCACCGGCGAAACCTGATCCAAACCCTGAAGCCGCCGTCCTCGATTCGCGCGGGGGCGCGCGGCTGCGGCCCTCTCAGCGTCCGGCGGCGACTGCCCCCAAATCTTCCGGCTGCAGAAGGCTCGTCTCGGGATCCAGCCCAGCCGCGCGGAAGAGCTGCTCGAAGCGCCGCTGCGGCAACTGTACGCGGAGCTGGATCGAGCCATTCGACGTGGTCTGTTCGGACTCCACAGCCTTTTCCTCGTAGAGGCGCGCGCGCAGCCGGCCAGCGGAAGGCGGAAGCTCGACCCAGCCCTGGACCATGGATTCGGTAAAAGTCTCGGCCAGGCGCTGCTCCAGGCGCTCAACGCCCTCACCCGTGTGTGCCGACAGCCAGAAGGCATCGTCCGCCAGCCCGAAGCGGTCGTCCGGGTCTTCGGCAGGGTTTTCCAACTGGTCGATCTTGTTGTAAACCCGCCAGCAGGGGACGTCCTCGGCGCCGATTTCCTCCAGGACTTCCTCGACCTGGCGGATGCGCGCCTCGCGCTCGGGGTCTGCGGCGTCGATCACGTGCAGCAGCAGGGCCGCCTCGCGGGTCTCGGTGAGCGTGGCCTTGAACGCCGCGACCAGTTCGTGTGGTAGGTCGCGCACGAAGCCGACGGTGTCCGCCAGGATCAGCGATTGGTGTGGCGCCAGATCCAGACGGCGCAGGGTCGGGTCCAGGGTCGCGAACAGCTGGTCCGCCTGGTAGACATCCGAGTGCGTGAGGCGGTTGAACAGGGTCGACTTGCCGGCGTTGGTGTAGCCGACCAGCGACACCGTAGGGATCTCGTTACGCAGACGCGCCTGGCGGCCCTGCTCGCGGGTACGCTCGACCTTTTCCAGGCGCCGCTCGATGTGCTTGATACGCCCCGCCAGCAGGCGGCGGTCGGTCTCCAGCTGGGTCTCCCCCGGACCGCGCAGGCCAATCCCGCCCTTCTGCCGCTCCAGGTGAGTCCAGCCGCGCACCAGGCGCGTGGACATATGGCGCAACTGGGCCAGCTCTACCTGCAGCTTGCCCTCGTGGGAACGGGCCCGCTGGGCGAAGATATCGAGAATCAGGCCGGAGCGGTCCAGCACCCGGCATTTCAGGTGGGTCTCGAGATTGCGCTCCTGGCTGGGCGACAGGGCGTGATTGAAGATCACGACGTCTGCCGCGGAGGCCTCCACCGCGTCGCGGATCTCATCGGCCTTGCCGGCACCGACGAACAGCTTGGGATGCGGCCGATCGCGCGAGCCGCGCACCACCGCCAGGACCTCGGCGCCGGCCGAGCGCACGAGCTCATCGAACTCCTGAACCTGGGCCTCGATATCGGGGTTGTCCCCAATGTTCAGCGCGACCAGGATCGCGCCATTGCCAACGGCGGCCTCGCCGCCACTCTCCGGACGCTCAAACAAGCCGGGGACCCGTCGTCATCAAGACTCGGCCTCCGCAGAGGCGGCGGCCTCGCCCTCGAGGTTCATGTTCACCTGGCGAGCCGGGACGATTGTGGAGATCGCATGCTTGTAGACCATCTGCGAGACCGTGCTGCGAAGCAGCACCACGAACTGGTCGAACGACTCGATTTGCCCCTGCAGCTTGATCCCGTTCACCAGATAAATGGAGACCGGGATCCGGTCCCGACGCAGCGCATTCAGGAAGGGTTCCTGCAACATTTGCCCTTTGGCCATCAGTGCGTTCCTTGATCGTTATTATTGGCTCGACGCCCGCTCGGCATATGCCGATCCAGCGGTTGGGCGGGCCTTCTTGAAGCGTAGCATACCGGCTCGACATTGCCGCTCAAGGTGCAAGGTCGGCGTTATTCGGTGACGTCTTACGTTCGGTGGGTGCGATGGACGCCGCATGAATCGCTTCGAGGGCCTGCGACAGATCCGCGTTCTCGGCGTTCAGCCGGGCATGCAACGGGAAGCGGCGCAGGCCGGTCAGCTGGCGCTTGGCCAGCTGGCGAGTCGCGGCGATCGCCCGCTCGCGGAAGGTAGCCAGATCATATTCGCCGGCCAGCCACTGCCAGCCCTGGCGATACCCGACCGCACGCTGCGAGGGGTGCTCCGCGGTCAGGCCCGCGCGCCGGGTCAGGGCCATCAATTCATCGACGAAACCGGCCTCCAGCATCGCGTCGAAGCGCTGTGCAATCCGCGCCCGCAACCGCTCACGATCCTCCGGCCATAACGCCAGCGACACCCAGCCTGCGGGAACGGTGGCTCCCGCACCCCGCTGAAACACCGACAGCGGCTGGCCACTGGCGGCAAAGACCTCCAGGGCCCGCAGGATGCGCTGCGGGTCGTTCGGGTGGATGCGCGCGGCGGCCTCCGGATCCACCGTCGCGAGCTCGGCGTGCAGGGCCCCGGCCCCCTCCTGCTCCAGACGGGCACGCACGGATTCGCGCACCGCATCCGGTACCGGCGGGATCGGGTCGAAGCCATCCAGCAAGGCCCGCAGGTAGAGCAGAGTACCGCCCGCCAGCAGGGCCACCCGACCACGCGCGTGGATGGCATCGATCGCGGCCTGCGCATCGCGGGCGAAGTCGGAGGCGTTGTAGGTGTCCTCCGGGTCGCGGATGTCCAGCAGGTGGTGCGGGACCCGGGCGCGCTCCGCGGCATCCGGCTTGGCGGTGCCAATATCCATGCCACGATAAACCAGCGCCGAGTCCACGCTGACGATCTCCGCGTCCAGGGCCTCGGCCAGTTCCAGCGAAAGCGCGGTCTTGCCCGTGGCGGTCGGACCGGCCAGCATCACCACCGGCGGCCGGCCGGGTCCGAATGCGCCCATCAACGCCCCCGAAGGAACAACCGATCGAGTGCCTGGTGGTCCAGCTCCACCCAGGTCGGGCGCCCGTGATTGCACTGGCCACTGCGCTCGGTGGCCTCCATGTCGCGCAGCAGCTGGTTCATCTCGGGCAGGGTCAGCCGGCGCCCGGAACGCACCGAGCCGTGACAGGCAATGGTGCCGAGCACCGCGTTCATCGCCCCCTCGGCACGGTGGCTATAGCCAACGCTCGCCAGGTCGGCGAGCACGTCACGCACCAGCTGGGCGACATCCTGATCGCGCAGCAGGGCCGGGGCCGCCCGCAGGGTCAGGGTCTCGGGGCCGGCGCGGTCCAGCTCGAAGCCGAACTCGCCCAGCAGACCCGCATGCTCCTCGGCCAGCTCGGCCTCGGCCGGGGTGACCTCCAGCGTCTCCGGCACCAACAGCGGCTGCGAGGTCACCCGCGCCCCCTCCCACTCACGCTTGAGGCGCTCGTAGGTAATGCGCTCGTGGGCCGCGTGCATGTCGACCACGATCAGGCCCTGGGCGCTCTCAGCCAGGATAAAGGTCTCGGCCACCTGGCCCAGCGCGAACCCCAGGGGCGGCATGCCGTCGGCATCGGCCGGGGGCTCGGGGGCGGTGGAGGCCGCCGTAACGGCCGCGGCCTCGTACGCTGTGGCTGCATAACCGGCGGGCCGGGCTTCGGCGACGGACGCGCCTCCGCGAAACTCCGCCCAGGCGGCGCCAAACCCAGGGTCGCGGCTACCGGACGCTGGGCGTGGTTCACGTGCCGGGGCGTAACCACCCGCGCTCGGCCCGTCTAACCCCGACAACGGGCGATCCTGCTGTTCCGGCCAGGCGCCGCCGCGCTCGCGGGGAGCCGATGCGCCCATGCCGGGAACCGCCGCGGCATGCCCGGCATCTCCGGGGCGCAATGCCGCCAGGGCCTTGTGCAGGGCATGGAAGATGAAATCGTGGACCATGCGCGACTCGCGGAAACGCACCTCCTGCTTGGTCGGATGCGCGTTCACGTCCACCTGGGTCGGATCCAGCTCCAGCTCCAGAACGAACATCGGATGCCGCCCGTGGTAGAGCACATCCTGGTAGGCCTTGCGCACCGCCGCCGCCAGCACGCGGTCGCGGATCGCCCGTCCGTTCACAAAGAAGAACTGCTGGTCGGGCTGGGCCCGCGACTGGGTCGGCGAACCCAGCCAGCCGGACAGAGTCAGGCCGGCCCGTTGCTCGTCCACCGGGGTCGCATGCTCCATGAAGGCATCGCCCAGCAGCGCGCGAACCCGCTCGCCCGGATCACCTGCGGCCGGCAGGTCCAGGGTGACGCGGTCGTTGTGGCGCAGGCTGAAGGCCACCTCGGGGCAGCAAGCGGCCTGGGTGCGGATCACGTTTTCGCAATGGTTGTACTCGGTACGCTCGGTGCGCACGAACTTGCGCCGCGCCGGGACATTAAAGAACAGGTCGCGGACTTCGACCGTCGTACCCACCGGGTGCGCGGCCGGGGCGGCCTCGCGGAAGATATCGGAGCCGTCCCCGGTCAAACGCCAGCCATTGCGCTCGCCTTCGACCATGGAGGTCAGCGACAGCCGCGAGACCGAGGCAATGGATGGCAGCGCCTCGCCACGAAAGCCCAGTGTATGCAGAGCCTCGAGGTCATCCATGCAGGCGATCTTGCTCGTGGCGTGGCGCGACAAGGCCAGCGGCATCTCGTCGCGGAAGATTCCGCCGCCGTTGTCGCTGATCTGGATCAGCCGGATGCCGCCCTGCTCCAGGCGCACGTCCACCCGCGTCGCGCCCGCGTCGAGGGCGTTCTCCAGCAGTTCCTTGACCACCGAGGCCGGGCGCTCGATCACCTCGCCGGCCGCGATCTGGTTGATCAGTTGTTCGGAGAGCTTTGCGATCGCCACGGGCAGGACCTGGGAAAAACGGGATCCCTAGCCTAACCGGGGCGGTGCCGGAGTGCCTAGCCGAAGGGTGGACGGTTGACGCAAGGCGTGACGGGCTGCCCGCGTATCGGCGCCTTCAGCCGTCGCGCGGGATGCGCAGGACCTGGCCTGCAAAGATGCGGTCGTCACTCACGTCGTTGGCCGAGCGCAGGTCCGCCACGGACAGGCTGTAGCGATCAGCAATCCCGGAGAGGGTCTCGCCCGGGCGGATGATGTGCTGGTCCGGCTGCCCGTCGGCGATCAGCGTTCCGGGCCGAGCGTGGGTGGAGAAGTACGACCGCAAACCGGTCAGCATGGCGTCCGCCAGCGACTCCTGGAAACTGGTGCTGCGAAGCTTGCGCTCCTCGGAGGGGTTGGAGATAAATGCCGCCTCGACCAGGATCGACGGGACATCCGGCGCGCGCAGCACCGCGAAGTTGGCCCGCTCCACCTCCGGCTTGCGCACCTTGCCCACCCGGTGCAGCTCCGAAATCATCCGCTCGGCCAGGGTATTGCTGGCCTCCAGACTCCCGCTCTGCGCCAGGTCCAGCAGTACGTTGGTGAGGGAGTCATCCTTGCCGTTGATCGGCACGCCACCCAGGCTCAGGTCGGCCTGATTCTCGCGCTGGGCCAGGAACCGCGCGGCCTCACTGGAAGCCCCGCGCTCGGAAAGCATGTACACCGAGGACCCCTGCACGTTGCGGTTGGCAATGGCATCGGCATGGATCGACACAAAGATGTCCGCATCCGCCTTACGCGCCCGCTCGATGCGCTCGCGCAGCGGCAGGAAGTAGTCGCCGGTGCGGGTCATCACGGCCTTCATGCCGCGTTCGTTGTCTACCCGTTCGGCCAGACGCTTGGCGATCTGCAGGACCACATCCTTTTCGCGCGTGCCCGCGGGGCCAATCGCACCCGGATCGTGTCCACCATGGCCGGGGTCGATCGCCACCACGACATCGCGCAGGTTCTCCTGCGAACGCCCACGGCGCGACCCGTTGTCCTCGGCCGAGCGCGGCGCCGCCGGCGCATCCCCGCTCGTCAGGTCAAGAACCAGACGATGTGGCGAACCCTGTGCCGGCATCAACACAAAACTGCGCGGCTCCACCGGCTTGCGCAGATCGAAGACCACCCGCAGATCCGAGCCATTGCGTGCCGCATGGCGCACGGCCTTGATCGCCGAGCGCGGGTTGTCGCTAATCTTGAGGTCTTCCACCGCCCTGGCGTTCTCGATATCCACGACCAGGCGGTCCGGAGACTGCAGGTGGAACATCGAGTACTCCGCCTCGCCGTCCATGTCGAACACCAGACGGGTCGTATCGCCGTCCACCGACATGCGCACGCGCTGCACCCCGGTCCGGGCCAGGGCCGGCAAAGGCATCCCGACCAGCCCCAGGGCAGTCATGGCGCACAGCAACTGACGGCGGCGCAGATTCGGAGGTGTTGGTCGGCCCACGGTGATTCCCTTTGTAATCAGGGGTTCTGATTACATTGTGGACGCTTTTTCTGGAAAAGCAATAGTGATTTTCGTTCCTTATGAGCGAGATATCGCGGTTTTTGCGCGTGGAAGGGCAACTTTTACGCGTCCGCCACGACACCGCGCTCAAGCAACGCCTCGCGATAGGCCGCGGCCAGCGGACCTTCCAGATTCAATTCGCGGCCCTCGGCCGTATCCGCACGATGGCCCAGACGCACCACCAAATCTGCCGTAGGCAGCCAGCCCTGCCCGCGTTCGGGCCACTCCACCAGCCACAGGACCTCCCCGCCAAAGTCCTCGCGCACACCGAGATACTCCAGCTCTTCAGGGTCTCCCAGGCGGTAGAGATCGAAATGCAGGACCTCGCGGCCCCCAAGCACATAGGGCTCGACCAGGGTATAGGTGGGGCTGCGCACGGCGCCCTCGTGTCCCAGTCGGCGCAGCAGGCCGCGGACCCAGGTCGTCTTGCCGACGCCCAAATCGCCCTCCAGGTAGACGATCCGGGGCGCCTTCATCTCCGCCAGCAGCGCCCCGGCCGCCTCGGTCGCCTCCAGACGCGGCAACAGCAGCGCGGATCCAGGACCCGTCATGGCTGGGCTCCAGCGGCCGCCGGAAGCGCTGCGGCAAGGTCGCCGGCCAGCATGCCGCGCCCACCGCCCAGCCAATCGCGAGCGATACCAGCCGCCGCGCAGTGCCAGGCGGCTCCGACCTCGGCCGCGGTGCGGGCATCGGCCCCCTGCCCACGCAGGGCCGCAATGATACCGGTCAGTACGTCGCCGCTGCCGGCAGTTGCCATACCGGGGTGCCCGCCGGTGACACAGGCGAGCGGACCCGACTCCGAGCCGGCGACCAGCGTGCCCGCTCCCTTGAGCAGCACCACACCCCCCAGGCGTTCGGCCAGGGCGCGGGCGTGGGCCGGACGGTCGGCCTCGATGGCCGCCGCCTCCACACCCTGCAGGCGAGCCGCTTCGCCAGGATGCGGGGTCAGCACCCAGTCTTCGCCCCGGCGCGGGGCCTCGGCCAGCAGGTTCAGCGCATCGGCGTCAACGACGCGAGGCAGACCGGCATCGGCGGCCGCCAGCCACAGGCCCCGGCCCCAGGCGTCCTGCCCCAGGCCCGGCCCCACAGCCACCACATCCACCTGACGCATCAAGGCCTGCAGCTCCCCGGAACTGGATACTCCGCGCACCATCAGCTCCGGGCGTTCCAGGTTGGCCGAGGCCGCATGATCGGGATGCGTGGCCAGGGTCACGCGCCCGGCGCCGGCGCGCAGGGCCGCCGTTGCCGCCAGCCGAGCCGCCCCCGAATAACCGGGTGCCCCGCCCACAACCAGCACGTGACCGAAGTCGCCTTTGTGCGCCCCCTTGCGCCGGATCGGCAGGCGGTGGCGCCAGTCGTCCGGACCTACCCGGCGGGCGACCGGGGCGATGCCCGCCGCTACGGTCGTGGGGAGATCCAGGGGGGCCACTTCCACCTGTCCGACACAGTCCACCGCCGCGCCGGTATGCAGCCCCAGCTTGTCGGCGATCATGGTCAGGGTGTGCTCGGCACGCACGGCCACACCCAGCACCCGGCCGGTATCGGTATCCACGCCCGAGGGCACATCCGCCGCGAGTACCGGCCGGTCACTTGCATTCAGCTGTTTGATCAACGCCCCATAGGCATCGGTAAGCGGACGCTCCAGCCCGATCCCGAACAGGCAATCCACCCAGACCTCGGCGGCGGCCGGATCAAAACCCTCCAGTGCATGCACGGCGCCGCCGCCTTCCTGCCAGCGGCGATGGGTCCGCCGACCATCGGACTCGGGGCGCGCCCGCGACGGGCCACCATGCACCACCACCTCCAGTCCCGCCGCGGAGGCCAGACGCGCGAGCACATAGCCATCACCACCGTTATTGCCGGGCCCGCAGAGGATCCCGATTCGCCGGGCCAGCGGCCAGTGGCGTTGCAAGGCCTCCAGCAGGGCCTGGCCGGCGCGCTCCATCAGCTCGCCCGGCGCCATGCCGGGCAGGGCCAGACCGGCGGCATCCAGGGCACGCATGCCCGCATTGTCGAACAGTGCGCTGGTCAAGGCTTGGGGGTCGGGTTCATGATTCACGCCATCAATCTCCTTCGCGGAAGCCGAAATCGTGCCTGAGCGCCTCGATCCACGCCAATGCGCCGAATTGGCCGAGCGCATCCGCCGCTGGGCCCAGCACCTGGGCTTTCAGGCGGTCGGCATCGCCCCGGCCGAAGTCCCGGCGGCGGATCGCCAGCATCTGGATGACTGGCTGGCCCAAGGCTCGCATGGCGACATGGACTGGATGGCCGAACGCGCCCCCCTTCGCCATGACCCGGATGCGCTGGTTCCCGGCGTACAACGCATCATCAGTGTACGCATGGATTACTTCCCGCCGGCCACCCGCCGCCCGGCCATCCAGCTCGCCGCGGGCGAGCGCGCCTACATCTCCCGTTACGCCCTGGGCCGCGACTACCACAAGCTGGTGCGCAAACGCCTGACCACGCTGGGGCGCTGGATCGAGGCCGAGATCGGCCCGTTCGGCTACCGCGCCTTCACCGACAGCGCCCCCATCCTGGAGAAGGCCCTGGCCGCCCGCGCAGGGCTCGGCTGGATTGGCAAGAACACCAACCTGCTGGCGCGCGAGAGTGGCTCCTGGTTCTTCCTCGGGGAACTCTTCACCGACCTCCCGCTGCCATTGGACGAGCCGGTTGGGGAACACTGCGGCCAGTGCACCGCCTGCCTGGACATCTGCCCCACGCAGGCCTTTCGCGGACCCTACGACCTCGATGCCCGGCGCTGCATCTCCTACCTGACCATTGAACTGAAGGGCTCCATCCCCGAGGACCTGCGCCCGCTGATCGGCAACCGCATCTACGGCTGCGACGACTGCCAGCTGGTCTGCCCGTGGAATCGCTTCGCCGAGGTCAGCGCGGAACCGGATTTCATCGCCCGTCACGGGCTGGATGCCGCCAGTCTGGCGGAGCTGTTCGCCTGGGACGAAGCCACCTTCCTGGCTCGGACCGAAGGCATGGCCATCCGACGCATCGGGCACATCCAGTGGCTGCGCAACATCGCCGTTGCCCTGGGCAACGGCCCGGCCACACCAGCGGCCGAGGCGGCCCTCGCGACGCGCGCCGAGCATGACTCGGAACGGGTGCGCGAGCACGTGGCCTGGGCCCGCGCGCGGCTGCGGGAACCCGAGCGGCAGGAACCGGCTGCAACGTTTGCCCGGCTCACCCAAGCCCCGGCCTGAGCTTGCCAGGGACTTTGTGACCGGCGACACTCCATGCTTGTTCGCGCGAGTCGTACAACCATGATCAGGTGACCTCGCGCGGCTTGCCGCCCGTCACCCAATGGATCCGAGCCAGCCGCCATGCCCGACTACCCGGACGCCACGCGCTATCAAAGGATCTTCGAACAGGCGCCCGAGGCCCACCTGGTCCTCAGCCGCAGTGGTGGCATCGTCGCGGCCAACCACGCCGCCTGCGACCTGCTGGGTTACACCGAGGCCGAGCTGACCGCCGGGGTCCATATCACTGATCTCGACCTGCAGGCGACCCAGGCCGACGTCGAACAGGCCCACTCCGACCCCGAGCGTCGCCTCCCGGCCCACTTCGAGAGCCGTTACCGACGCCGCGACGGCAGCGAATTTCCGGCAGAGGTGTTCATCAATGCCATCCGCACCGACGGGGAGCTGGAAGTCTTCACGACCGTGCGCGACATTACCCGTGAACACCAGTCGGAACAGGCCCTCAGGACCCTCGAGACGCGCCTGGGCGCGACCATCCGCAATGCCCCGCTGATCCTGTTCGCGCTCGACTCCAACGGCCGCTTCACCTTGTCCGAGGGCGCTGGACTGAAGGTTCTGGGACTGGAGCCCGGCGAGGTCGTCGGTCGTAGCGCACGCGAGGTCTACGCGGACCACCCGGAGATCCTCGCAGCCCTGGACCGAGCGCTGGCCGGGCAGACCTTCGAGGACGAGGTCCGCATACAGGGCAACCATCTCCGGGTCAGCTGGATGGACCTCAAAGCCCAGGACGCCGGGGTGCTGGGCGTCGCCTGGGATGTCACCTCCCTGCGCGTCGCCGAGGCGGCCACCGGCGCGGAACGCGACCGACTGCTAACCACGCTGCAATCGATCAATGACGGCGTCATTACCACCGACATCCGCGGGCGCCTGACCTATCTCAATCCGGCTGCTCAGGCGCTTCTGGGGATGGACTCCACCCAGGCGCAGGGCTGCCTGGTGGACGAGTTGCTGGAACTCGAAGACACGCGCACCGGAAGTAACGTACACCGCCCGGTCGAGCAGTGCCTGAGCCTGGGGGGCACGGTGGAATCACCCGAGCGCGTGCTGCATCGAGCCGACGGCGGCACGCGCGTGGTGCGACTGCTGGCCTCGCCCCTGCAACGGCCCGGCAGCGAGACCCAGGGCGTCGTGATCGTGCTGCACGACCATACCGAGTTGTGGCGAATGACCCAGCAGCTCAACCACCAGGCGACGCACGACGACCTGACCGGGCTGTGCAACCGCCGCGAATTCGAACGCCGCCTCCAGGAGGCCCTGCACACGTTGGAGGAGGGCCAGACCCCACATACGCTGCTCTACATGGATCTGGACCAGTTCAAGATCATCAACGACACCTGTGGCCACCAGGCGGGCGATGAGCTGTTGCGCGAACTCTCCGAGCACTTGGGACACCTGATCCGCGAGAACGACACCCTGGCACGACTGGGTGGTGACGAATTCGGGCTATTGCTGTGCCACTGCCCTCCAGAGCGCGCCGAGGCGATTGCCGGGAAGATCCTGAATACGGTACAGGCCCTGCGCTTCGAGTGGGAAGGACGCCGCTTCGATGTCGGCGTCAGCATAGGCCTGGTGCCAGTCGCCAGCCCCGCGCCTACCCTCCCCGAAATCCTCAGCCAGGCCGACTCCGCCTGTTACGCCGCAAAAGAGGAAGGCCGCAACCGCCTCTATGTATGGAAACCCACGGACCAGGCCCTGCGTCGCCGGCGCGGGGAGATGGAATGGGTGGGCCGCATCCGGACCGCGCTGGAACAACAACGCTTTACCCTGTTCGGACAGGCCGTGCACCCACTCGGCCCCACCGACCCAGGCCTGGCGCACATCGAGGTCCTGATGCGCCTGCTGGACGAAGACGGAAACATGGTTTCCCCAGGCGCCTTCATCCCCGCCGCCGAGCGCTATCACCTGATGCCGGAGATCGATCGCCATATCATCGACCATGCCTTGGCCGTGCTGGCCCGGCACCGCGGGACTCGGGAAGATGCCTCCGGCGAACCCAGCATCGCGATCAACCTCTCCGGTCAGTCCCTGGCCCAGGAGAGCATGCTGGGGTTCATCACCGAGCGCCTGCAGCACTACGCGATCCCGGCACACTGCATCGTGTTCGAGATCACCGAGACCGCGGCCATCAGCCACCACGACCGCGCGCAAAGCCTGATCCGCACCCTGCGCTACATGGGCTGCCGCTTCTCGCTGGACGACTTCGGCACCGGATTGTCGTCCTTCGGCTACCTGAAAAACCTGCCCGTGGACCTGATCAAGATCGATGGCAGTTTTGTGCGCGATATCGCCCACAACGCGGTGGATTCGGCGATGGTCACGGCCATCCACCGCGTGGGCCACGTGCTGGGCCTGCGGACCGTCGCGGAGTGTGTAGAGTCGGAGGCCACCATGGAACACCTGCGCGGGATCGGGCTGGACTTCGTGCAGGGGTTCTACCTGTCCGAACCGGCGCCGCTGGAACAGCTCCTGCCGCCCGCTAGGGAGATCTGATGGCCACAACGATCACCTGAAGCTTGTCCTTCGCGCCGCCCTCTCAGGCGCGCCATTTTCTGAGTGTTTTCCTTGGTTTTTGCCTGCGCTTTCGCGGTCGGGGTAGGGACTTGATAGCGTAACGGCGAACAAAAACAGGGAAGCCTCGCACCCATGCCGTATTCGGAAGAACGCATCACCTCCACGCGACGCTGGTCGAACAAGACCTTCAGCTTCACCACCACGCGACCGGAGGGCCTGGAGTTCAAGAACGGGCAGTTTGTCACCCTGGGGCTGCGCCCCGAGGGCAAGCTGGTCCCGCGCGCGTACTCGATCGTCTCCGAACCCGAGGCCGAGGAACTGGAGTTCCTGAGCATCCACGTACCGGACGGCGCGCTGACCAGCCGACTCGCCGAGGCCGGACCGGGCGACTCGATCTGGATCAACACCAAGGTCACCGGCTCGCTCACCTTCGACTACGTGCAGCCGGGTCGCACCCTGTACATGATTGCCACCGGCACCGGGCTGGCTCCGTTCATCTCGCTGATCCGCAGCCCGGAGCTGCTCGAACACTTCGACAACGCGGTGCTGGTGCACAGCGTCCGTACGGTCGAAGAGTTGGCCTACCGCGAGGAAATCGAATCGCGCATCAGTAACCGCCTGCGCTACGTGCCCACGGTGACCCGCGAGAACCACGACTTCGCCTGCCCAATCGCGCAACAGCCGTATGACAACAACCAGCGCGGCGCAGACATGTTCCGTTCCGGCGAACTGAGCCGGGTGCTGGAGCTACCGACCCCGGATCCGGAACATGACCGCGTGATGCTCTGCGGCAACCCCGCGATGAACCGCGAGATGAGTGAGTGGCTGACCGAACACGGCTGGGTCCAGACCAACTACAAGGGCGTGGGCACCTTCACCGTGGAACAGGCCTTCGTGACCACGATGTCCGACTCGGACGACTGAGCCCTAAAAAACGCCTCAGCGGTCGGCGAGCAGTACCCATCGAGCCGCATTGATCTGCTGCAGGGTGGCCGTGTCACCACCCCGGTCGGGGTGATGGCGCTGTGCCATCCTGCGGTACTGACGCTGCACGGTATCCGCATCCACCGGATCCGCAAGATCCAGCACCGCCAGGGCCTGCTCACGCCGCTGATCGCGGCCCAGCCGCAGCCAGAACTCGCCCAGAAGTGCCTCCACCGCCGCCGTATCCATCCGCTCCAGTTGCGTCAGGTCGAGGTAATAGGTCCGCAGCGGATCGCGGTGCGCCGGCAAACCCGCCGCACCAGCCCCCGGCCCGCCACTTGCCCGTTCGATCCCGATATCCAGGCAGTGGATGCTCACCCACTCGCCCTGCCCCAGCAGGTGATCGCGCAGCCGGTACAGGCAGTGGAACAGCAGGAAGTGGGTCTGGAACAGACTCAAGGGCTCCTGTAGCCGCGCCCCCGCAAACGGCTCCACACCCGCGGCGCGCAACTGCCCGATCAGGGCGTGTTCGGTCAGCCCGGACGGCTGCACCCGCAGGCACTCCAGCACCCGCTCCAACAGCGCCGCATCCACCGGCGAGTCGACGCTGTCCGGCCCATGCGTCATACCCCCGGAAACACCCCGTCGACATAGACCCAGCGCCCAGCCTCGCGGCGAAAGCGGCTCCGCTCGTGCAGCCGCACGCCCTGACCTTGCACACGGGAACGCGCAACAAACTCCACCCAGCCTTCGGCGTCCTCCGCCCCACCCGCCTCCGTCGCGCGGATATCCAGTCCCAGCCAGCGCTGATCGGGATCCAGCGTGAGCGATTCCGGGCGCGTTTCCGCCGCCCAGGTCGCCCGCAGATAGCCCTCGCGCCCTTCCACGAACGCGGTGTAACGCGAGCGCATCAGGGCCTCCGCCGTCGGCGCCGAAGCCCCGCCATCCAGATACGGCCCGCAGCAGGCCGCGCGGTTGTGACCTGAACCGCAAGCGCAGACGTCTCCCTGTTTACGACGGGACTTGCCCAATCGAGCTCTCCTTTCCGTTCCCGAGACCGAGCATGCCGCAGGCGATCGCCCCCGTCGAACCCCCACTTGGGGGCTGGTCTTTCACGCAAGGAAACGGTAGCGTTCGAATGCACCGCGTGGAGGGAACAATGGCCAACATCCTGATCATGGGCTGCGGCGACCTCGGCTGTGCCATCGGCGCGCGACTCGCCCACGCCGGCCACACCGTCTGGGGCCTGCGTCGCCAGCCGCAAGCGATCCCGGAGCCGATCCGCCCTCTGGCTGGCGACTTCGCCCGGGCCGACGGGTTACCGGAGTTGCCCCCGACACTCGACACCGTCTACTTCATCGCAACCCCGGGCGAGTTCACCGAGGCCGCCTATCGCCGCGCCTATGTCGACGGCCTGCGCAACACCCTGACCAACCTGGAACGTGCACAGCAACAACCGCGCCGGATCGTGTTCGTGTCCAGTACTTCCGTCTACGGTGCCGACGACGGACGCTGGGTGGACGAGACCAGCCCCACCGAACCCACCCGCTTCTCCGGCCGCTGCCTGCGCGAAGCCGAACAGTTACTGTCCGATAGCCCGGTCCCCGGCGTCGTCGTACGATTCGGCGGCATCTACGGCCCAGGACGCGACTACCACCTGCGCAAGGTGCGCGAAGGCATCCGAGGCCTACACGAACCCCCGGTCTGGACCAACCGCATCCACCGCGACGACTGCGTCGGCCTACTGACCCATCTATTCCACCTGGATCACCCGGACTCGATCTATCTCGGCGTCGACGACGCTCCGGTCCTACGTCACGAACTGCTCGCCTGGCTGGCCCAGGAGATGGGCCTCGACACGCCCGGCACCACACCCCCCATGCCGGAGGGCGCAGTCCACGGCAAGCGCTGCGGAAACGCACGCCTGCACGCCAGCGGCTACCACCTCCAGTACCCCGACTACCAAACAGGCTACCGAGCCCTCCTCGACCAGCCCACCACAACCTGAGTCAGCGGCGCCCCAGTTGCCAGGGACGAATGCGGGAAAAGCGGGACACTCGCGCCCGCTACTCAGGGTTGATACCGCCCGGCGGAGCGTCCTCGCATCACGAGGGAGACCGTGCCTGGGCGGGGCGGGACGACTGGCGCGCGGTTGGACTGGAACCAGCCGGGGACGGGCCTTCGCTGGACACCGGCAACAAGCCCGCATCGGCTGGCCGTTTGTGTTTCTCTCCCAGTGCCTTCGCTCGGAGTCTCGTACCCTCGCAACGGATCGAAGATAATGCCGCCTATGGATGATCATACCAATGCAGGCACGCCCTTCGGCGGTACCAAGATATCGACCCGGGTCTATCCGGCCGGGACGTTAAACATGCTCTCGCGCGAGGAAGTCGCGCGCTTGTCAGATGCCACTGAAGAAGTTGGCGAAGTTCTGCGCCAGTGCGCGTTGGCCGTGCTCAACTCGGGCGAGCAGGGCGATGATGTCGAATCCATGCTGCGCGCCTACGAGGATTTCCGCATCCAGGTCCACCAGGTCAATCGAGGCATGCGCATCGACCTGGAAAACGCACCGGCCTGCGCCTTTGTCGACGGCAAGATGATTCGCGGGATTCGCGAACTGCTGTCGGCCGTGGTCCGCGACATCGTCTACTTCCACACCGAGATCGGGTCCAACCCCAATTTTGATCTGGCCGAACCGGAAGGCATCACCAACACCGTTTTCGAAATCCTGCGCAACGCCCGTCTGCTCGACGCCCAGCGCGAACCCAACGTGGTGGTCTGCTGGGGCGGGCACTCGATCAGCGGTGAGGAGTACGACTACACCAAGGAAGTCGGCTACCAGCTGGGCCTGCGCGGCCGCGACATCTGCACCGGCTGCGGCCCCGGAGCCATGAAGGGCCCGATGAAAGGAGCGACCATCGGCCACGCCAAGCAGCGCACCCTGCCGGGCCACTATGTCGGCGTCTCCGAGCCGGGGATCATCGCCGCCGAAGCGCCCAACCCGATCGTCAACGAGCTGGTCATTCTGCCCGACATCGAAAAGCGCCTCGAGGCCTTTGTCCGCCTGGGCCACGGGATCGTTGTGTTCCCTGGCGGCGTGGGCACGGCCGAAGAGATCCTGTTCATACTCGGCATCTTGCTGAATCCGGCCAACCGCGAAGCACCGTTTCCGCTGATCTTCAGCGGCCCGGAGTCCTCGCGCGACTACTTCGAGGAGATCGATCGATTCATCGGCCTGACCCTGGGCGACCGGGCACGCGAGATCTACCGCATCGTCATCGATGATCCGGTCGCCGTGGCTCGAGAGATGACCCGCGGCATCGATCAAGTCCGGGAGTGGCGTGTGCATGTCAACGACGCCTTTTATTTCAACTGGCTGCTCGACATCCACCCGGATTTCCAGCAGCCCTTCGAGCCCAGCCATGCGGCCATGCGGTCGCTGGAAATCTCGCGCGAGCTGCAGCCGCACCATCTCGCGGCCAACCTGCGCCGGGCCTTCTCCGGCATCGTCTCCGGCAACGTCAAACCTCAGGGCGTGCGCGCCATCCGTGAGCACGGCCCTTTCGAGATTCACGGCGAACCCGACATCATGGAAGCCCTCGACCAGCTCCTGCGCCGATTCGTCGCCCAGAACCGCATGAAACTCCCCGGCGGCGCGGCCTACGAGCCTTGTTATCGGATTGTCAGCTAAAGCAATCCAACCGCTTCCACCACAATGCCCCCTTGCCCAATAGTAATTTCAAGGCCCCACTCCCACCCCATGCCCCAGGGGTAGCTGGCTGAAAACCGCCGGGCGGCGAGCGGGCCACGCCGTTATAATGCGCGGCTTTCCCCATTCTGACCCGAGCGCGCCCGCGATCATGGACAAGAGCTTCGACCCCAAGAGCATCGAGCAGACCCAGTACGAACGCTGGGAGGCCGCGAACATCTTCGCGCCGCCGGAGTCGGGCGAGGCCAGTTACTGCATCCTGCTGCCGCCGCCGAACGTGACCGGCACGCTGCACATGGGGCATGCGTTCCAGCACACCCTGATGGACACCCTGATCCGCTACCGGCGGATGCACGGCGATCGCACCCTGTGGCAGGGCGGCACCGACCATGCCGGGATCGCCACGCAGATGGTGGTCGAACGCCAGCTCGCCGCCGACGGCAAGAGCCGCCACGACCTCGGGCGCGAGAAGTTCCTCGAGGCGGTCTGGGACTGGAAGGGCCAGTCCGGCGGCACCATCACCCGCCAGATGCGGCGCCTGGGCGACTCGGTGGACTGGTCGCGCGAGCGCTTCACCATGGACGAGGGCCTGTCCGCCGCGGTGCGCGAGGTCTTCGTGCGCTTGCATGAGGAGGGCTTGATCTACCGCGGCAAGCGCCTGGTCAACTGGGACCCGGTGCTGCACACCGCGCTGTCCGACCTGGAGGTGCTGTCGGAGGAGGAAAACGGCCACCTGTGGCACTTCCGCTACCCGCTGGCCGACGGCTCCGGGCACCTGACCGTTGCGACCACGCGCCCGGAGACGATGCTGGGCGATACCGCCGTCGCCGTGCACCCGGAAGACGAGCGCTACCGGCACCTGATCGGCCAGACGATCAAGCTGCCGCTGATCGGGCGCGAGATCCCGATCATCGCCGACGACTATGTCGAGGCCGAGTTCGGTTCCGGCTGCGTAAAGATCACCCCGGCGCACGATTTCAACGACTACGCGATGGGCCAGCGTCACGACCTGCCGGTGATCAACATCCTGACCATCGACGCCTGCCTGAACGACAACGTGCCGGAGGCCTACCAGGGCCTGGACCGCTATGAGGCGCGGCAGAAGGTCGTCGACGACCTGGACGCCCTGGGGCTGCTGGAGAAGATCGACGACCACAAGCTGATGGTCCCGCGCGGCGACCGCTCCGGCACCGTGGTCGAGCCCTATCTGACCGACCAGTGGTACGTGAAGGCCGGCCCGCTGGCCGCGCCGGCGATCCAGGCGGTGGAGGACGGGCGCATCCGCTTCGTGCCGGAGAACTGGTCGAAGACCTACTTCGAATGGATGCGCAACATCGAAGACTGGTGCATCTCGCGCCAGATCTGGTGGGGCCACCGCATCCCGGCCTGGTACGACCGCGATGGCAACGTCTTTGTGGGCCGTTCCGAGGACGAGGTGCGCGACAAGCACGGCCTGGCGGCCGATGTGGTGCTGACCCAGGACGAGGACGTGCTCGACACCTGGTTCTCCTCCGCGCTATGGCCGTTCTCCACCCTCGGCTGGCCGGAACAGACGCCGGAGCTGCGCGACTTCTACCCGACCAGCGTGCTGGTCACCGGCTTCGACATCATCTTCTTCTGGGTCGCCCGCATGATCATGATGGGCGAGCACTTCATGGGCGACGTGCCCTTCCGCGAGGTGTACGTCACCGGCCTGATCCGCGACTCGGAAGGCCAGAAGATGTCCAAGTCCAAGGGCAACGTGATCGACCCGATTGACCTGATCGACGGCATCAGCGCCGACGACCTGGTGGCCAAGCGCACCCAGGGCCTGATGCAGCCGCAGATGGCCGCGAAGATCGAGAAGACCACGCGCAAGGCCTTCCCCGACGGCTTCCCCGCGTTCGGCACCGATGCCCTGCGCTTCACCCTCGCGGCGCTCGCCACCACCGGGCGCGACATCAAGTTCGACCTCGGCCGCATCGAGGGCTACCGCAACTTCTGCAACAAGCTGTGGAACGCCTCGCGCTTCGTGCTGATGAACGTCGAGGGCCACGACTGCTCGGCGGCCACCGACACGGCGGAACACCGCACCCTGGCCGATCGCTGGATCCTCGACCGCCTGGCCGCCACCGCCGCGACCGCCACGCAGCAGCTCGATGCCTACCGCTTCGACCTAGCCGCGCAAACGCTGTACGAGTTCACCTGGCACGACTACTGCGACTGGTACCTGGAGCTGACCAAGCCGGTCCTGAACGACGAGGCCACCCCGGAGGCAGTCAAACGTGCCACCCGCAACACCCTGGTCACCGTGCTGGAGGCCCTGCTGCGCCTGCTGCATCCGGTCACCCCGTTCATCACCGAGGCGATCTGGACCAACGTGAAGCCACACGCCGGCATCAGCGACGACATCGAGTTCCTGGTGCAGCGCCCGTGGCCCACCCAGGACGGCTTCCCGCGCGACGAGACCGCAACGGCCGAACTCGACTGGGTGAAGGACTTCATCACCGGGCTGCGCCGCATCCGCGCGGAGATGGATATCGCCCCGGGCAAGCCACTGCCGGTGCTGGTGAAGAACTGGACCGACACCGATCAGGAACGCTACACCCGCCACCGCGGCCTGCTGGAATTCCTGGCCAAGCCGGAAAGCGTCACCTGGCTCGACGCCGCCGACGAGGCGCCGGAATCGGCGATGGCCCTGGTCGACGAGATGCAGCTGCTGATCCCGCTGGCCGGGCTGATCGACAAGGATGCCGAGCTGGCCCGTCTGGACAAGGAAATCGGCAAGCTCGACAAGAACCTGGAGCAAAGCGAAAAGCGCCTGTCCAACGCGAGCTTCGTCGACCGCGCCCCAGCCGACGTGGTGCAAAAAGAACGCGATCGCGTCGCCGAAATGCACGCCACCCGCGACCAACTCGCCGCCCAGCGCGAACGCATCCGCGCGATGTAAGGGCCTGTATTCACCACGAAGCGCACGAAGACACGAAGAAGGTCAGGGGCGAAAAACCTTTTTCACCACGGAGCACACAGAGGACACGGAGGAAGGACGGTTCGGGCCGGGAAGTCGCGGGGGCGTTGCCCCATCCTGGAGCGGGCCTGAATACCGCGGAACGCATCTATCCCGCTGGGGACCTTTCGATTTTCTCCGTGAACCCCGTGTCCTCTGTGGTAATAAGCTCTTGACCTTGCCCCTCTTCGTGCCTTCGTGCGCTTCGTGGTGAACAACTCAGCTGATGCGTTCGAGCATGCCGCGGTGGCGGATGAGGCGGGCGAAGCCGCGGCCCACGTGATACCAGTGCAGCATCCAGGCCTCGCGGGCCAGGCGGGCCGCGGATACCTGCGCGCCCGGCTCCGCCGGACAGGGACATACTTGTAACCCCACGCCCCGCGCGATGGCGACCGCACGTGCCAGATGAAAGCGGCTGGTTACCAGGACCAGGGGCTCGTCCGCATCCTGCTGCCCCACCAGCAAGTCGCGCGCGTTGCGCAGGTTCTCCAGGGTATGCAGCGAGGCATCCTCGGTCTGGATGCGTTCGCGGGCGATGCCGTACTGCTGCAAGAACTCGGCGCCCGCAGCGGCCTCGGTCGGCCCCTGTTCCGAGGTCTGTCCACCCAGCACCAGGATTCGGGCCTGCGGATTACGCCGCGCCAGCCGCACTGCGCGGAGCAGACGCAGGCGATAGCCCGGCCCCGGCACCCCAGCCACCAATTGCTGCCCCAACACCAGAATGCAATGGCCACGACCCGGGCAGCGGAGGCCCCGCGACCAGCGCAGGGTGTAGCCCCACAGCAGCAGCCAGGACAGGCCACCGGTCGCCAGGATCAGGAGATTGGAAAGCGCGAAGGTGGCCAGGCCGTCCGGGCCGATGCGCCGAAGTCCAACCCGCGGCGTACCCATGGCGACCCCGTCAGGCCTCGTCTTCCGGGGTGGTGCCGCCGGTGAAGCGCAACCGGGCATTGCGGCGACGGCGGGACCAGAAATGCAGCGCGCGGGGCAGATTCAGCGCCATTTGGGTGTAATAGACCGCCTTGAAGGCCCGCAAGGACCACTGCACGCGGGTATTGCGATAGACATCCCCGGCCAGCAGCGAGATCACCGCCTGTTCCATGCCGAGCGTGTTGCGCGGCCCCATGAACAGCTTGCGCATCACCGGGCTGTTGAAGCGGTAGATCAGCCAGGAGAAGCGGCGGACCCCGCGGCGGACATCGCGTTCAAAGGCGCGCAGGTAACGACCGGCTCGCGCCGGCCGATCCAGGCACTGATCCACTGCGTCGGCTGCCCGGAAGGCGCCGGACATCGCGATGTACACCCCGCTGGAGAACACCGGGTCGACAAAGGTGAAGGCATCACCGACCAGCAGATAGCCCGGCCCGTAGGCCTGACTGGAGCGGTAAGAAAAATTGCCGGTCGCATTGACGGGACCGGCCAGGGTCGCGCCCTGCATGCGCTCGAAGGCGGGCGGGCATAGCTTCAGCGTGTCCCAGAGGAACACCTCCGGCTTGCTCTTGCGGGTCTTCAGGTATTCCGGGAAACAGACAGCACCTACGCTCATCGCCCCGTCGCGCAGCGGGATCATCCAGATCCAGCCGTGCTGGAACCAGTAGATGCTGATGTTGCCCGCATCCCGCCCCGCGCGACGCGGCACATCATTAAAGTGGCCGAAGATCGCGGCGCTGTTGTGCTCGGGGTTGCGCGCCTTCAGATCCAGGCGCCGGGCCAGAAAGGTGTCGCGGCCGGAGGCGTCGACCACGAAGTCCGCCTCGAACTCCAGCGAGTGGCCCGCCGCATCGCGAGCCGTGACCTGCTGGGTACCGCCCTTGGCGGGATCGGTCAGAGCCACATCAGAGACCGTAACCTCTTCCAGGACCCGAACCCCCAGGCGCGCGCTGTTCTCCAGGAGCAGGTGATCGAACTCCGAACGCCGAACCTCGTAGGCCGAGGCCGGGGTGTCTTCGTTCAGGGCACGCTCGAAGTAATAAGTGCGCGGCTCATCGGGGGCCTCGGGGATGGTGAACTCGGCCCCGTGTTTGGGGATGCCAATGGTCGCCACGGCGTCGCTAATGCCCAGCTCATCGAACAGCGGCATGTTCATCGGTAGCAGGGATTCGCCGATATGGAAGCGAGGGTGCCGAGCCTTCTCCAACAGCACCACGTCGCGACCCTTTTGCGCCAGTCGGGAAGCGACCGTGGAACCGGCCGGACCGCCGCCAATGACCAGCACCTGGCAGCGGCCGTCCGTTACCGCCTTCTCTCCCGCGTGTCTCAAATGCAGTCTCCGCTTGCCATCCGGGAACCCAAAACGGCGACCCGAACTGGTCGCGAGGGTACCACGACCCCCAAGGTGTGGGTATCATCGGCGCCCAGCAGGGTGACCGTCACGCGAACCGGAAGTTCGCGGGGGGTCACAAAACCGCACATCACCACATCCCGGGGGAACACGTGGCATCGCAAACAACGTTCGAGCAGGAAGTCGCCCAATTGATCGTCGACAGCCTCAATCTGGAGGACGTAGCCGCGGAAGAGATCGAACCCGAAGATGCCCTGTTCCGCGAGGGGCTGGGGCTGGACTCCATCGATGCCCTGGAACTGGCCCTTGCGATCTCGCGCGCCTACGGCGTTCAAATCCGTTCCGACGACGAGAACAACCGCCAGATCTTTCAGTCCCTGCGTGCCCTGAGCGCCCACATCGAGGCGAACCGAGCCGCGTCGTGAACACCCCCCTCGCCGCCAGCGTGGCCCTGAGCTATCCCGTCGCGGTTGTACTCGGCGTGACCTTCGATGTCCCTCTGTTGCCGCTGGCGATCCTGGCTACCCTCATCCTGGTGGCAAGCTGGGCCTCCCTGGGCTCCGCGGGCCGGACCGCGCTGGTCGCGGCGCTGGTTGCCGCCATCGCGCTCGTACTGACGCTCGGCGCCGGAACCTGGTTGCTGTACGCGATGCCGGTACTGATCATGGGGCTGCTGGCGTGGCTGTTCGCGCGCTCGCTGCGCCGCGGCTCCACACCGCTAATCACCCGCTACGCTCTGGCGATGGGCGCCTCCGACACCCCCCCGGTACACCGCTACACGCGCAACCTCACCCTGGCCTGGGCGCTTCTGTGCGGCACCCTGGCGGTCGCCTCCGGCCTGCTGGCCGTGTTCGCCTCCGCGACCACCTGGGCCTTGTTCGCCAACGGCGTGAACTATCTGCTACTGACCGCTCTGTTCCTGCTGGAGTACCCACTACGGCGCTGGCTGTTGCATAACGAGCCCCGGCGCGGCTTTCTTGCCTACCTCGTCGAACTCGCCCACGTGGATCATCAGCGGATGCTGAAACAACCATGACCGGGACCCAAGACCACCCGCAGGACATCCTGCCGCTGCTGGCCGACACGCCCGCGCCCCTGGCCCGTATCGGCGAGCGGACGGTCTCGCGCGCTGCATTCCTGGCCGATGTGCAGGCCCTGGCCGCGCGCCTGCCGCAAGCCCGGGCCGCCTTCAACCTGTGCCAGGACCGCTACCACTTTGCAGTCGCCTTCGCCGCGATCCTGCTGCGCCGCCAGATCAACCTGCTGCCGCCGAACCGCGGGCGCACCACCCTGGCGGAGATCGCCGGCCAGTACCCGGACGCCCCCGCCCTGGTCGACGGACCGGATGCCGAGATCGCGATCCCGGTCCTGCGGGTATCCGCCTGCGGCGAGGCCGGGGAGAGCGCGGAGCCAATCCCGACAATCCCCAGCGACCAGACCGCCATCCTCGCCTTTTCTTCGGGCAGCACCGGCACGCCCACGGTCCATGCGCGGAGCTGGGGCGCCCTGCATGCGGTCACCCATCAGGCGCTGGAATGCTTCGGCCTGCAGGACGGGGCCGGTCCGACCCTGGTGGGGACAGTCCCGCCGCAGCACATGTACGGCCTGGAATCGACCATCCTGTATGCCCTGCTGGGCCATGCGACCTTGCTGAGCCAGCGGCCGTTCTATCCCGAGGACGTGCGCGCCGCGCTGGCGGCCTGCGCCCCGGCCGTACTGGTCACCACACCCTTTCACCTGAATGCCTGCCTGCGCGCGGGACTGGAATGGCCGCAACCAGAACGCATCCTCTGCGCAACTGCACCACTGGACCCGGAGACAGCGGGCGCGGCCGAGCGTGTATTCGGTTGCCGCCTGGACGAGATCTACGGCTGCACCGAGGCCGGGGCCATCGCGACCCGGCGCACCACCCGCGAGAGCGACTGGACCACCTACCCCGGGGTGGAGATCCACGCCAAAGATGACGGCATCGTCCAGGTCCAGGGGCCGCAGCATCCCGCAGCGGTCCCGCTGCCGGACCATATCGAAGCCCGCGACGCCCACCATTTCCGCATGGAGGGACGTCTGGCCGACCAATTGAACATTGCCGGCAAGCGGGCCTCCCTGGCCGACCTGAACCGGCGCCTGAACGCGATCCCCGGCGTCCTCGATGGGGTCTTCATCCCGCCGGAGCCGAGCACCGACGCCCGCGGCGTAACACGCCTGGCCGCGCTGGTGGTAGCACCTGGGCGCAGCGAGGCCGAGATCCAGGCCACGCTGGCCGAATGCCTGGACCCCCTGTTTCTGCCGCGCCCACTGGTCCACGTCGACCACCTGCCGCGCTCGGCAACCGGCAAGCTGCCGCGTCAGGTCCTGCTGGATCTCCTCGCACGCCACGGCGAGTGCGCCTGACGCGCGCCCTGCCCATGTTTTCCCCCGTCCAGTCCAGCGTGCGCCGTATCGCGGCCGATCATCCGTCGCTGCCGGGGCATTTCCCAGGGCACCCGGTCGTGCCCGGCGTGGTCATCCTCGACCAGGTCGCCGCCGTTGCCCAAGCGCATGGCCTGGGCCCGATCGAGGCCCTGCCCCAGGTCAAGTTCCTGGCCCCGCTGAAGCCGGATGTCGACTTTCGCGTGGAGATCGACCCACCGGGACGCGGCGGTCGCCAGGCCTTCCGCGTGGTCGCCGACACCGCCGACGCCCCGGTGACCTTCTGTTCCGGGCAACTGCGCACGACCCACGACACTCCGGCCGCATGAGCCGCGCCTGGTTCCAGCAGAAGGAGCGGGGCTCGCCACTGGCCCTGCGCATCATCCTTTGGGTGGCGCTGAATGTCGGCCGCCGCGCCAGCCGCGCCCTGCTCTACCCGATCACCGCCTATTTCCTGCTGTTCGCGCCGCAATCGCGGCGCCACAGCCGCAACTACCTGCGGCGCGTGCTGGGGCGCGAGCCACGCCTGATGGACCAGGCCCGACACCTGCACTGCTTCGCGGCGGTCATCCTGGACCGAGTCTTCCTGCTGGCCGGTCAGGACGACCGCCTGGATATCCAGGTGCACAACCGCGAGGTCTTCCTCGAACACGTCGACAGCGGTCAGGGCGCGATCCTACTGGGCGCCCACCTCGGCAGCTTCGAGGCCCTGCGGGCACTGGCGGTCGGCAAGTACGACTTCCCGGTGCGGGTCCTTATGTACAACGACCACAACCAGAGCATCACCCAGTTTCTGGAGGCCCTGAACCCTGAAGTTGCCGCGTCGGTCATCCCGCTGGGGCGCACCGAGACCCTGATCCAGGCCCGTGAGTGCCTGGACCGGGGCGAACTGATTGCGACCCTGGGCGATCGTGTGGCCGAGAGCGACAAGATGGTCGCCTGCGACTTCCTTGGCGACACCGCGCTATTCCCGCAGGGTCCGCTCCTGCTGGCCGCGGTGCTCAAGGTTCCGGTTATCCTGTGTTTCGGGCTCTATCGCGGCGGCAACCGCTACGATATTGTCTTCGAACCCTTCGCCGAGACCATCGACGCCCCGCGCGGCCAGCGCGACGAAGCCCTGGCACAGTGGGTACAACGCTACGCCAGCCGCCTCGAGGCACGGGTACGCGAGGCCCCCTACAACTGGTTCAACTTCTATGACTTCTGGGACGACACATCGCGCTAGCGGTATCGGGCGAACCCCCCTCCCGGCCCTGATACTGCTGATGATCGCGCTGCTGGTTCCGGCCGATGCCACCGCTGGCGACACGCTGGACCGCATCCTGGCGGGGCTGGCCACCGATCGTGACGCGACGCTCGCATTCGAAGAGCGCCGCGACGACCCGATGCTGGAGTTTCCCGAGACCCGCTCGGGCAGTCTGTCCTTCGAGCCCCCCGATACCCTGATCCGCCAGGTCGACGGCCCACGCGGCGAGAAGGTCCACATCGAGGGCGACACCCTGACCCTGGAGCGGCGCGGCTCCAGCCGCGAGATCGACCTCAGCGAACAGCCTGCGCTGGCAACCCTGGCCGGACTGTTCCGGGCCCTGCTGACCGATGATCGCGAGACGCTGGAGGGCGATTTCGAGATCGATCTCTCGGGGGATGCCGACGCCTGGACCCTGGAGCTGGTCCCGCGCGACCGTGCCCTGCGCCGCATGGTCCCGGAACTGACCCTGAGCGGCACGGATGGAGAGCTGCGCGAGTTGGTCACCATTGAGTCGGGCGGCCACCAAAGCCGCATGCGCTTCGAACCATCCCAGTACGCAGACTGACACTTGCACGGCCTCACCTCCCGCATTGCCCTGGGCCTCTGGCTGATTGCCCTGCTGCTGGCCGCGCTAACGCTCACCCTGCGCGGCGAGCTGGTCACCGATCTGCAGGGCTTCGCCCCGGACCCCATCAGCGAGGGCGGGGTCCCCCTGGACCCGGGCGCCGGCCCGGCCGGGCGGATCCTGCTACTGGCCATCGAGGGCGGCGACGCCCGTGCGCGAGCGAACGCAAGCGATGCCCTGGTCGCCGCCCTGGAGGACCAAACCGATGTGGCCGGCATCCACAACGGGCGCCTGAACCCTGACGACCCGGCGCTGGATTTCCTGCTCGAACATCGCTATCTGCTTAGCCCAAGGGTCAACGCCGAACACTTCGAGGAGGCTCGTCTTGCAGAGCACCTGGAGGCCCGTCGCGACGACCTCTCCAGCAGCGTCCCGGAACTGCCGCGGGAATTGATCCCGCGCGACCCCACTGCCGAGATCCCCGCTGTGCTGGAACAGCTTGCCGCCGGCGGGGGGCGTGCCACCACCGGGCCCCAGGGTATCTGGATCGACCCGGATCGGGAGCGGGCCCTGCTGGTACTCCGCGGCGGCGCCGACGGCATGGACCTGGACGCCCAGGCGACATTGATCGAGCGCACGCAGGCAACCTTCGCCGAGCTGGATACGCCGGATCTGCATCTACGGATCGCGGGACCGGCGGTGATGGCCGTGGAATCCCGCGCCACCATCCGCGGCGAGGTGACCTGGATCACCGCCGGTGCGAGTCTGGCCCTTGCCGCGTTGCTACTGGCCGTGTTCCGCCATCCCCACCCGGTCTGGCTGGCGGCCGTCCCGCTGGCCAGCGGCATCCTGGTCGCCGCGGCGACCGTCACCCTGGTATTCGGCCACCTGCACGGCATCGCGTTGGCGTTCGGCATTACGGTGCTGGGGATTGCCCTGGACTATCCGCTGCACCTGTTCGCCCATGCCCAGCGACCGCGCAGCGCCAGCATCCCGGACATCGCGCGCGAGCTGTGGCCGGCCATCGCCCTCGGGGCCGGGAGTACCGTGCTGGTCTACGCCCTGATGGCGATGACCGGCTTCTCGGGCATGGCGCAGCTGGGACTGTTCGTACTCACGGGGGTGGCGGTGGCGGCCCTGGTAACGCGCTGGATCCTGCCTACACTGTTCCCCGCCCGACTGCGCAATGAGGGGCTTCCGCCCCTGCGCCTGCCACTACCCTCCGGCCTCGCCCATCCCCCAGTCTGGGCGCGCTGGGGGATGGCCGGGCTGACCCTGGCGGCCGTCGTCGTGATCGTGACCACGGAGCCCTTCCCGTGGGAGGACCGGCTGTCCGCGTTGCATCCGGTGCCGGACGACCAGGTCGCGCTGGACCAGGAGCTGCGCGAAGCCCTGGGTCTACCGGATGTCCGGCATGCGTTGCTGATCACCGGCGAGACCCCCGAGCAGGTCCTGCAAGCCAGCGAGGCCCTGGAAATCAGCTTGGCAGCCCTGCAGACCGCGGGCACCCTGGGGGACTACGACCATGCCGCCGATGTGCTGCCGAGCCAGGCGCGGCAGAAAGAACGTCAGGTCGCCCTGCCAACACCCGATACCCTGCGCGAACGCCTGGGCGCCGCCAGCACCGGACTGGGCTTTCGTGACGGGGCGTTTGATCCGTTCGTGGCCGACATCGAGAACGCCCGCCAGCAGAGCCTGTTGACCCCAGAAGCGCTGCCCGAGGGTCCCCTGCGCAATGCTCTGGAGCCGCTCCTGCAGGCGCGTGAAGACGGTACGGGCTGGATCGCCTGGGTCCGCCTGCAAGGGGTCCACGACCCAGACGCCCTGGCCCAATGGGCCGACGATATATCCACCGGCAACGACACCGCGCTCCAGTACATCGACTTCTTCCGCGCCTCGGAGGAGCTGGTCATCGGTTTCCGCAACGAGGCCCTGGAACGCCTGGCCCTGGGCATCCTCGCAGTCGCACTCTTGCTGCTGGCCGTGACCGGGGCGCCGGGTCGCAGCCTGCGCATCCTGACCGCGGTGGGTACCGGGCTCTTGCTGACGGTGGCGACGCTGGTGCTGATGGGCGTGCAGCTGTCGCTATTCCACCTGATCGCGCTGCTGCTGATCACCGGTCTGTGCCTGGACTACGCGGTGTTCTTCAGCCGTCCGCTGCGCGAGGCCGCCGCACGCCTGCGCAATCTGCGTTCGGTCAGCGTCTGTGCCCTGTCCACCCTGGTGGTCTTCGGCCTGTTATCCCTTTCCAGTCTTCCGGTCTTGCAGGCCATGGGTCTCACCGTGGTGCTCGGCGTGGTATTTTCCTTCTTCGCTGCAGCGCTGCTGGCCCCCGAGACGGGACAACAAGCGGCCGCCTGACACGACACGGACACCACTCACCCGGGGATCCCTCCGGCTACAACCCGCAGACACGCCGCTCCATGGACCCCCTGGTCATCACTGCCCATACCCTGACAAGCGCTGCCGGCACCGGCATCGCCGCGAATACCGAGGCCCTGAAACACGGGACCAGTGGACTGCGCCCCAGTGACCTGGATGCCGTCACCCTGGAGACCTACATCGGTCGCGTGCCCGGCGTGGAGGCCATCACCCTGGAGGGGCGCCTGGCTCCGTTCCAGTGCCGGAACAACCAGCTCGCCGAGCTGGGGCTGCGCCAGGATGGCTTTGCCGAGGCGGTGACCGCCGCGGCACAACGCCATGGCCCGGACCGGGTCGCGGTCCTGCTGGGGACCAGCACCTCCGGGATCGCCGCCACCGAGGCCGCCTACCACCGGCGCGATCCGCAGACCGGGGTACTACCGCCGTACTACGACTACCAGCACACCCAGAACATGTTCTCGCTGGCGGATTTTGTCGCCACCCGCTTTGGCCTGTCCGGCCCGGCCATGGTGATCTCCACCGCATGCTCCTCCAGTGCCAAGGTCTTTGCCGACGCCCAGCGCTTCATCGCGGCAGGGCTGTGCGACGCGGCCGTGGTCGGTGGCGTGGACAGCTTGTGCGGCATGACGCTGTACGGCTTCAATGCCCTGCAGTTGGTGGCCGCCCAGCCGTGCAATCCGCTGGACCGCGACCGTAACGGGATCTCCATCGGCGAGGCCGCCGGCTACTTCCTGCTGGAACGCGCCACCGCCGACATCCCCGGCCCGCGCCTGATCGGTCACGGCGAATCCTCGGATGCCCATCACATGTCCGCGCCCCACCCTGAAGGCCTGGGGGCCGCGACGGCCATGCAACAAGCCCTGGGGCGCGCGGGTTGCCATGGCGAAGCGGTCGATTACGTGCTGATGCACGCCACGGCCACCCCGGCCAACGACCGCTCCGAGGCCCGTGCCCTGACGCACAGCCTGGGAACGGGGTGCCGCGCCGTCGGCAGCAAGGGCCTGACCGGGCACACCCTGGGGGCCGCCGGCGCGGTCGGCGTCGCACAGGCCCTGGCCAGCCTTGCCGGGGGATTCATCCCGCCCACCGCCGGGCTGCAGACCCTGGACCCGGAACTGGACCTGGATGCCCGCGCCGACGTCGAACAGCGACCGGTGCAGCGGGTCCTGGTGAATGCCTTCGGCTTCGGTGGCAACAACTGCAGCCTGCTCCTGGAGGCGGCCCCATGAACCCGATCGGCCTGTACGCCGTGGGCCTGCTGGGCCCGGGCCTGGAGGACTTCGAGAGTGCCCGGCCGGTGTTGGCCGGCGAGGCGCCGCTGACGAGCCGGGATGTGCAGATCCCGCCGCCGGGGCTGCTGCCGGCCAACGAGCGTCGCCGTACTACGGCGACTATCCGTCTGGCATTGAAGGTCGCGGAAGAGGCCACCGAAGGTGCGGATCGCAGCCAGCTGCGCAGCGTGTTTGCCTCGTCCTCCGGCGACATGGACATCATCGATCGCATCTGCGACGCCCTGACCCATCCGGAACCCGTGGTCTCGCCGGTGCAGTTCCACAACTCAGTACACAACGCCCCGGCCGGCAACTGGTCCATCGCCACCCGCAACCCGGCCCCGGCCACCGCGCTTTCGGGCTACACCGCGAGCCTTGCGACCGGCCTGCTGGAGGCCGCCACCCTGCAACTGACCGAGGGCGGCGAGGTACTTCTGGCCTGCTACGACGTGCCGTCGATGGAGACCTTCGCCCACGTGCGGCCCATCCACCATCCCTTTGCAGTGGCCCTGCGTCTGGGGCCGCCCGAAGGGGCGCCGTGGCGATTGCAACTAGCGTTCGGGGGGGATGTCCCGGCCGATCGCTGCCGTGTCGACGAGCTGGAGGCCCTGCGCGATAGCAACCCCGCCGCGCGGGCCTTGCCCCTGCTGGAACAGCTGGCTCGGGGGACCCCCGGCCATGTTACGCTGCAGGCTCCACTGGGCCGATCCCTGAGCATCCAGATCGAGCCCTGATTTGTCCGCCCGGATCAGGAAGATCCCGCGTATGCCACCCCGACCCGAAAGCCTGGATCACGAGGCCATTTGCCGGCTGCTGCCGCATGCCGGGGCCATGTGTCTGCTGGATTCCGTGGAAGACTGGTCCGACACCATTATCCATTGTCGTGCCGATCACCACCGCGACCCGACCAACCCGCTGCGCGGGGAGGCCGGGCTACACGCCCTGGCCGCGCTGGAATACGGAGCTCAGGGTATGGCCGTGCACGGCGCGCTGCTGGCCGACGCCGGGCCGCCCCGCGCCGGCTACCTGGCCGCCGTCCGCGACCTGAAGTTGCCGGTTCAACGACTCGACGACCTGGAGGCCCCGCTGACGATCGAGGCCGAGCGCATCCTGTCGGATGCCAACAGCTCCATATACGACTTGCGGGTCACCGCGGGCACGCAGGCCGTGCTAAGCGCCCGCGCGACGGTCATCCTGCAACCCGCCGACGAGGAACCAACGTCATGACCATCCGCGCCCTGATCACCGGTGCCAGCGGCGCGATCGGCGCCGCGATTGCCGAGGCCCTGGCCGTATCCGGGCATGAGGTCATCCTGCACGCCCATCGCAATGCCACAACGGCCGAGGCAACGGCGCAGGCCATCAGGGCGGCCGGAGGGCAAGCCCAGGTGCAGGTATTCGACATCACCGACGAGGCTGCCTGCCGCGCAACCCTGGAGCCTCTGGCGGCCGAACAGCCCATTCAGATCCTGGTCCACAACGCGGGAATCCACGATGACGCCCCGCTGGCCGGGATGAGCCGGGAACAATGGGATCGCCCAATCAATGTTGGGCTGAATGGCTTCTACAACGTTACCCAACCGCTGCTACTGCCGATGATTACAACTCGTTGGGGGCGGGTGATTGCGATCTCGTCGGTCGCCGGGCAGATCGGCAACCGCGGCCAGACCAACTACGCCGCGGCCAAGGCCGGGCTCCACGGCGCGATCCGCTCCCTCGCCCAGGAAGTGGCCTCACGCGGGATCACCGCCAATGCGGTCGCGCCCGGGATCATCGAGAGCCCGATGAGCGAATCCAGCTTTGATGCCGACACCGTCCGCAGCATGGTCCCGATGCGCCGCGCCGGCCAACCCGCGGAAGTCGCGAACGTGGTCGGCTTCCTCGCCAGCGAGGCGGCCAGCTATGTCTCCGGCCAGGTGATCGGCGTCAACGGCGCCCTCGCCTGATCGCGCCATGACCGCCGTCGTCGCCCTGATCCCGGCCCACAACGAGTCCGCCACCATCGAGGCGGTGGTGGCCGGTGCCCGCGCCCATGTCGACCGCGTGATCGTGGTCGACGACGGCTCCGACGACGATACGGCCAAGCGGGCCGAGGGACAGGCCGAGGTCCTGCGACAGAACACAAACGGCGGCAAGGCCGCCGCCCTGTGGGCCGGCATGCAGCACGCCCTGGCCACTGGTGCGGATGCGGTCGTAACCCTGGATGCCGATGGACAGCACGACACCCGCGAGATCCCCGCACTGATCGCCGCCTGGCAAGAGACCCCGAACCGGCTAATCCTGGGCGCGCGCCTGAAGGGCCGCGAACACACGCCTCCGCTGCGCCTGTTTGGTAATCGAATGGCGGACTTCTGGATCGCCTGGGCATCCGGACAGCCATTGCAGGACTCGCAATCGGGCTTCCGCCTCTATCCGTCCGCGTTGTTGCAACGCCTGGATTTGCGCCACCACCGGTCCCGTGGCTTCGTGTTCGGATCCGAGGCACTGATCGTCGCCGAACGCCTCGGGTTTCCCGTGCGGGTCGTCCCGGTGCGCTGCATCTATCCGGAGGACTGCCGCCCCAGCCACTACCGACCCACTGCCGACACCCTGCGGATTATCGCGATGGTGGCCAGCCACCTGCTGCGCCGCGGGATGCGGCCCGCAGGGCTGTGGCGATCCCTGCGTAGACCTTGATACCAACCGGCGTGGAAAGCGCGAGCGGACCTGTCTACACTCCCACACGCCAATACCCAGAGGAGGAAAACACCATGCACACCAAGACCTTGCTGGTCATTCTGATGGTGGCACTCGTCGCCCTGGCAGGCTGCCGCGGGACCGTGCCAGTTCAGAACATCAGCGACACATCGGTCACCGACGTCGACGGCGAGCGCCCCAGTGCCGAACAGATGGAACGCGCCATCCGCACCGCCGGTGCCTCGCTGGGCTGGCGCATGGAAGAGACCCAAGACGGCTTGCTGGAGGGCCGACTCAGCCTGCGTGACCACGTGGCCGTGGTAGAGATCCCGTACGCCGCGGGCGAATACAGCATCCGCTACAAGGACAGTTCCAACCTGGACTACGCGGACGGCAACATTCACCCGAACTACAACAACTGGATCCAGAACCTGGACAACCAGATCCGCGCCCAGCTCTCCGCCCTCTGATCCCGCCCCGCGTCGGGCACACCCCGGCGCGGAGGGCTCCAGGGGCAAGGGCCTTTTCACCACGAAGCCCACGAAGGCACGAAGAAAACCCGAAAAGCGCTCACAGGAAGATGCGAAGACTGGAAGATGGCTTGCAAGGCAACGTACGCCACATGGGTTGCGTGCCCCTGCGGTCTTCCGGTCTTCTCCCCTTCCTGTAGAGGCCCTTCAGAGCGGGTTTTCTTCGTGCCTTCGTGGGCTTCGTGGTGATGACAGATTTTTTCAGTAGCGGCGGTCAGTCGGCGCGCGGGCGATCGTCCGGCTTGCGGGGCGCGTCTCCAGAACCCTTGCCCGCCGGCTCGTCGTCCTGGGCGTCCGACTCGTTGGCGCCACCGGCGGCCTCGCCGGGGCCGGTGCCATAGTCGCTACGCGTCATGTGGGATAACAACTGACCCGCGCGGTCCTCCAGGCGGTCCCGGGTCGGCTTGTCCGCCAGCTCCTCCGCACTCTGTGCGAGGTGGTGGTAGAGGTCCCGGTAGGACCCCGCCATGGTGGCGAAAAGCGTGGCGGTGCGATCGAAATGGTCGTTGACCTGGCTGCGGTAGCGGGTCAGCTCCTGCATGCGCCTATCCAGCTCTTCTTCCAGTTCGCGGATCAGCTTGCGCTCGTCACTGGTCACGCGACCGACCCAGAACCCCACCAGGCCGGCCACCACGATTGCCAGAATCCCGAGGGCCACCCACAGTCCGACTGCTGTCTGCTCTTCCACCACGACATCCTCTGAAAATGTAAGGGCCATTGTGCCGCAGCCCCTGGTCGAACGCACTTCCGGGCATGCTAACCTCGCCTCAAGAACGAAGCCGGACGTCGCAGCAATGTCCTGCATTCGAACCATTCGTCCCAGCATGAGCGAGCCCGTCCCAACATGATTGACCCGCAACACGCGCAACAAATCCGTCAGGCGCAGGCCGGCCTGATCAACCTGGTTGTACAGGCCACGCAGAACCCCGAGACGCGCCGTGAACTGGAGCCGGTACTGAACCAGGCGCACGAGGCCGGATGGGGCGACCTGATCCTGCGCATCCGCCGCGTGCTTGAAGGCGAACGCGACCCGGCCCTGCTGCACGGCCTGGACGATGAAGACACTGTGATCCTGACAGCAATCCTGTCCGGACTGCAGGACCCGTCTACCTTGCCCGACCCCGAGCAAAGCGGCGACCCCGCGCAGGCGGCGCCCGGCCTCGCACAGATGATTCACGGTGCGGCCCGCGGCGATGTCCAGTCCCTGCACTGGCTGTCGCAGATGGCCGAGCAGATGAGCCGCGCTGGCGGTGACATGGCTCTCCTCGGTGGCATTACCAAGCGCCTGGTGGACGGCGAGCGCGACCCCGAGACGCTGTGCCGGGGTATGGGCGCCCAGGGCGAATCACTGGTCCTCTCTATCCTTGCAGAGCTTGGCAAGCTCGAGCAGCACTGATCCGCCCATGCGGCCACCCGCTCATCAGCGCCTCCCCGCCCCTCGCGGAGCGCTGGCCCTCCGCCTGGCACTGGTTACACTGACTCTGTCGCTGATCCAGGGCTGCGCCGCCGTCACGGTGCAGGCGCCACCGGAACCGGACGACCCCGTGACCGTCGCGCTTCTGGACCATGGCCGTCATTCCAGCCTGGTCCTGCCAACCGAGAATGCCGACATCTGGCGCCGCTATTCCTATGGTGACTGGGCCTTTTACGTTGAACGGCGCACAGGCCCCCTGGTCGGCCTGGCCGGGCTCTTCCTGCCGACACGTGGCGGACTGGGACGCCAGACGCTCACCGGGCCCGAACTGGCGGGCGCGGTGGAGCATCAACTTCGGGTGCCACTGGAAGAGCTCTATCCGCTAATCGTCACTCGGGAACGGGTCACACGGCTGCGGGAGGAACTGGAGGCCATTTGGGAGACCGGCAACGACGACCGGGCGCAGTCCACCGAGTGGGACATGGCCTTCGTCGAACACCCGGAGTCCTACACACTACTCAACAATTCCAACCGCATGGTCGCCCGCTGGCTACAGGCGCTGGAGATCGACGTCTCGCGCCCCCCAATCCTCTCCAACTGGCACGTAGAGCCTCCCTAAAACCTGAAATTCATTTACAGGCAGGCTCGAAGACCGGAAGGAATGCAACGAGGGCGGCAGCGATGGGTTCCGCTACTAAATCACTACCCCTCTCCCAATCTTCTTGCCTTCCTGTCGATGCTTTTTGCTTTAAGGAGGCGCTGGTTTAATCGCGCGTCCGCGCTCGAGTCGCTTTTGCGTGCAAACAAGGCGCGGTGACTGCCGTGCAGTCATTCTGCACAAGGGAACCGCAACGCTGTGCGCGCGCCCGTTTTTGATCGACAACGGGCGGCCAAGCCCCTGCTTCCAATGGTTTGTGGGGTTGGCGCCCCCTGTTCCCCGATCCTGCGTTGCGCCCCGAATCCATCAGAAACGGGCGGGTAGAACCACCACCCGCTGCACGACGCGCCTTGTCTCGGAAAACAGGGGGCACCAACGCGGACGTGCGATTAAACCAGCGTCTCCTTAAAGGTCCTTGCCATGGAGGCCCGCGGGTGGGTCAGAGGCGGTGGGCCCATTCGAGGACCGCATCCTGGAGGTTTCGGCCCATGCCGAGATGGGCACGTGGATCGTTGACCAGCACGACCACGGCCAGGTCATCTCCGCCTTGAGTGCGCACATAGCCGGCGACCGTCGAGACCTCGTTCAGATGCCCGGTCTTCAGGTGCATCTGCCCGCGTAAGTCGCGCTGGCTGCCATTACGGAAACGGTTGCGAAGCGTCCCGTCCAGCCCCGCCAGCGCCAATGAGGACTGAAACTCTGGACGGTGGGGGTGCTTCCAGCCCGCCTCCAGGATGCCGCCCAACTGGCGTGCCGTCATCCGGGTGTTCCGACTCAGGCCGGAACCGTTGTCGACCACCATACCCCCCACATCAACCCCCATGCCTCGCAGCGATTCCAGCAACGCTTCACGCCCCTTCTCGAGGGTCGCGGGCGGGGTGAAATGGCGAGCCCCCAGGGTCAGGAGCAGGTGGCGGGTCATCACGTTGGAACTCCACTTGTTGGAGACCCGAATCAGATCCGCCAGCGGCCGCGAGGTATGGCGCAGGATCGGCTCGTCATACAAGACGGGCAGGACACCAGGGCGAATCTCGCCGGTCAACTCACCGCCCCATTGTTCCCAGTGCAGGCGGAACATCTCGGCGTGATTGGCCTCCGGCGACAGCACCGAGCGCAGCATTTCGTAGTCGCCACAGTTGACCGGATACTCGCCAGCGAGGGTGACCCGCTGCGCCTCTGGGTTGGCGTTGAAGCGGATCCCCCTTTGCCAGGCCCCACAGCTGCCACGGGTTGGTTGCAAGCGGTTCACGATCTCCAGCCCGGGCAGGGGCGGATCGACGGTCACGTCGATGCCGTCCCCGCGACGTTCGGGGCGAACCCGAAAGCGCTGGGCGTTGGCATTCACATGCAGGGCGTAGGGCAACTGATTGTAGGCGCGCAGCGGCTGGTCATTGAACGCCGCCGGATCCTCGGGGGCTAGCTCGAAATGCGAGGCGTCGAGGATGACATTGCCCTCGATGCGCCGGAGCCCGGTCTGGCGCAGCTGTCCCAGCATGCGCCAGTGTTCCTCGCTGACCATGCCGGGATCGCCGGTCCCTCGAATCACCAGATCGCCCCCCAGCACACCGTCGCGCACCGGACGCGTCGCCCATACCTCGGTGGTCCAGGTGTAATCCGGGCCCAGTTCGTGCAGGGCGGCCAGCGAAGTCGCCAGCTTCATGGTGGAGGCGGGGTTGTAAGACTGATCGACGTTCAGGCGCGCCAGCACCGCACCATCGGACATCCGCTGGACCCACAACCCGACATTCTCCGGCGGCAGCCGCTGGCTTTCGATCGCCTGTTGCAACGGACCGGGCAGATGTTCGAACTGGGCCTGTGCAACCGGCGCTGCCAACCAAAACAGCGCAACCCACCACAGATAACCACCACCCAAAAACCAGCGCCCCCAAGGGCGGCCCTGGCGACACAAAGAGCGATACGGAGACATGCGGCGAACCATCCTGAGAAGGCGTGATGAACAGCTTCCTATACTGGTCTCAAGCGCCCTCCCCGACAAGCCCCGTTTACATCCGTGACCAGGGGAAATCGAGCACCTCGTCAATGCGGGAAACACCCAGCAGACACATCAGCAGGCGATCCACACCCAGGGCCACGCCGGCACAGTCTGGAAGACCGGCATCCAGGGCCGCCTCCAGGTGCCGATCAGGTGGCGGGAGCGTCTGGCCGCGCTCGCGCCGGATCGCCATATCCCGCTCCCGGCGAAGGCGAAACACCTCGGGATCTGTCAGTTCGAAATAGCCGTTGGCCAATTCCAGGTCGCCCCAGTAGAGCTCGAAACGGGCGGCGTAGTCCGGCCGGTCGACGCAGGGGCGTGCGAGCACGGCCTGGCTCTCGGGGTAGTCGAACAAGATCGTCAGCCGGTCCGGCGGGAATCGTGGTGCGATGACCAGACTGATCAGGGCATCCAGCCAGCCATCCCGGTCCAGGCCACCATGAATGCTGAGCCCGTGATCCACCGCCACCCGTTCCAGTTCCGCGGCATCCGCGCGCACGGGGTCCACATTCAGGGTGGTACGAAACAGGTCCGCGTAGGCGATCTCTTCGCAGCCGCTGGGTGCCCGCCAGTCGGGTGACCGGGACGCCTGGTCCACGATCAGCGCGACCACCTCGCGAGCCAGTGCATGGTGGTCCAGGTCTCGGCGGTACCACTCCAGCAGGGTGAACTCGGGGTTGTGGCGGGGACCCGTTTCGCCGCCGCGGAAGACCCGAGCGATTTGGTAAATATCCGGGGCCCCGCCCGCGAGCAGGCGCTTCATCGGGAACTCTGGCGAGGTCTGCAGATAGCCCCGCTCACCGCCAGGGGCCTGTGCCTCCCAGCTCTCCAGCATCGGGTCCAGGGGCGCCCCTCGGCTCAGGATCGGGGTCTCCACCTCAAGCACCTCGCGCTCCGCGAAGAATGCCCGCAGCCCGGCCAGCAGGCGGGCGCGGGCCGTGCGGGCCTCGGCCGCACCCGGACGCCAGTCGCGCATACCGTTGGGGCCGGCGACGTCAGGCGCGCGAGACGTATTCGCCGTTGCGGGTATCGACCTTGATCGTCTCGCCTTCTTCCACGAACAACGGGACCTTGACCACTGCCCCGCTCTCCAGCGTGGCCGGCTTGGTGCCGCCCTGCGCGGTATCCCCACGCAAACCCGGATCGCACTGGGTAATCTTCATCTCGGTAAAGGCCGGCGGCACCACCGAGAGCGGTTCGCCGTTCCACAGGGTCACCGTGCAGGTGTCCTGCTCCTTCAGCCACTGGCCGGAATCCCCCAGCGCGGCCTCGCCAACGGCGTACTGCTCGAAGGTGTCCGGCACCATGAAGTGCCAGAACTCGCCATCGTTGTAGAGATACTGCATCTCGGTATCCATTACGTCGGCGGCCTCAACCGACTCACCGGACTTGAAGGTCTTCTCCAGTACCCGGCCGGTGCGCAGATTGCGCAGCTTCACCCGGTTGAAGGCCTGCCCTTTGCCAGGCTTGACGAATTCGTTCTCGACAATGGACTGCGGATCGCCATCCAACAGGAGTTTGAGACCGGCCTTGAATTCGTTGGTACTGTAGGTTGCCATTGCGCGCTGTCCTCAAAGATGCGTGGCGCGGACACGCCGCCCCGTCCGGAAACGATCCATGCCCACAAAGCCCGTCATGATAACGCGCGCGCCGCGCGGAACCCAGTCATCCACAACGACCGGGCCGCGCACCACACCGCTCTGGCAACAGGCGCTGGCACGCGCGATCAAGGACCCGGAGACGCTTCTGCAAAGGCTCGGGCTACCCTCCACGTCGCTGCCGGGCGCGCAGGCGGGGCATCGATTGTTCCGCACCCGCATCCCGGAGAGTTACCTGGCGCGCATGCGTCCGGGCGATCCGGATGACCCGCTGCTGCGGCAGGCCATGCCGCGCAACGAAGAGACCCATGAGCTTCCCGGCTTCGTCAGCGACCCGGTGGGGGATCACGATGCCCTGGCGGCGCCGGGCGTGGTGCACAAATATCATGGCCGGGCCCTACTGCTAACCACTGGGGCCTGCGCCATCCACTGCCGCTACTGCTTCCGCCGCGAGTTCGATTACGCCGAACACAATCCTGCCCAGGACGACTGGGAGCCCGCGCTGGACTATATCGCGGGCCATCCGGAACTCCACGAAATCATCCTCAGCGGCGGAGACCCGCTAGCGCTTAGTGACGTCCGGCTAAAGCGCCTTGCCGAACGCCTGGCCGCCATCCCCCACCTCCAGCGTCTGCGCATTCACACCCGTCTGCCCGTGGTCCTGCCGGAGCGAGTAGACGACGCCCTGCTGACCTGGCTCGGGCAGGGGCGCCTGCAGCACATCCTGGTGCTGCACGCGAACCACCCGCGCGAATTCGCCGCACCGGCGGATGCGGCCCTGCGGCGACTGCAGGCGGCCGGGATCACCCTGCTCAACCAGGCCGTCCTGCTCGCGGGGGTCAACGACGATGTCGAGACCCTGGTCGAACTCCAGGAGGCCGGTTTTCGCCTCGGCGTGCTTCCCTACTACCTGCACCAGCTCGATCGCACCCGCGGCACCGCGCACTTCGAGGTCCCGGACGCGCGCGCCCACGCGCTGTACCAGGCACTGCACGCCCGCCTGCCAGGCTACCTGGTTCCTCGGTTGGCGCGCGAGATCTCCGGCGCCCCCGGAAAGACGCTCCTGGCACCGTTTCCCGGTCGTGAATGAAGCTCATCAGCGACCACACCGTTTGCACGGTTTGCTGCTAAAGTAGCGCCAGCTTTATCGTCTCTCATGCCCGCGAAGACCTTAAGGCCAGCATCTTCCCAGCAACCACTGGATATGCCCATGCTGCAAGCCCTGCCCGAGCTGCCCGCCCAACCGGCCGGTCCTGGCAGCTTTCCTCACCAGACCCCGCAGGCGCTGAGGGCCTGGTGCGAAGCGCTACCCGGCAGCGAGCCCGAGCTCGGCATCCGACAGCTGGGGGACGCGGTGAACACACTCAACGCCACCGCCCTGCGCCCCGGTCTGCGGGCCTCGCTGCTGGAGATCCTGGAAGACCATCTACTGCCCCTGCTGCCGGCGCTGGAGCGCCTGCTGCGCCAGCGTCCACTCCCGCTAGGCGACCGCAGCCGGGAGCGCGCCGAAAGCCACAGTACCGTGCTCCATGCCCTGGTCCAGGCCGAGCTGCTGGTCGTACGCGAACGCATCGACACCGTCGACGCTCGCCATCGCGAGCGGGTGGCGCCCCACCTGCAAGCGGCCGTCACCCTGCTCGCCGCCTTGAGCGTGCACTATTGGCGACTGTACCAGCCAATGCCTTCGGGGCATTGGCAACAACTCTTCGACCTGCTGCGGCTGGCCCGATCCCAGGGTCTGGCCAACGAAGCGGCCGCCACGCAGAAACGTCTTGGCCCCCTGTCGGTCGACACCATCGAGAGCGTGGTGGCACGCCTGATGGTATTGAGCAACACGGACACGAACGCCCTAAAGATGGGTGAGATCGACATCCTGGCCCACTGGATCGACAAGCTCCCGATGCAGTGCCGCGCCGCCCCTGACCCCACTCAGCATCCGGAACTCCCGGTTCTGCGCTGCGATCTCGATCGCGACCATGCCCCAGGCCTGGTCCTGCGCAGCAGCCCCCCGACCGACTCCGCCTGTTTCGTCGAACTGGCGCCGGTTCTGGAAGAGCTGCGCGAACATCCGGATCGCCTGGAACCCGGTACCCACCAGGACGCAAGCCCCCTGGCTGAGCACCTCCTTCGACTGTGGTCGCATCTGCCCACCCGCCGTCACAGCCGTGAACGCACCCAGGATCAGCAACGGGTTTGTGTCCTCGGGCTGGAGCGGATCCACGGTTTCCTGCTGGCCGACATGGAGACCCAGCGCCAGGAACGGGAAGCGCCCACAGAAGGCGATCCGGATGAGGGTCGACCACAATCTCTGCAACAACGCGACCGCGGGGTCAGCGTCTTTGCGATGTCCCAGGCGGCCTTGCGCGGCTCGGATCTCGCGCTGGCCGACAGCCCGCAGTCAACCGGTCGTACCCAGGACCTTCGCCCCCTGATGGACGACACCCCAAGCGGCAGCGCCACGGCCTGGGAAGACGTCAGTCGGGGGCTCGAGATCTCTTCGCGGAACGATCCACAGGGTCCGATCACCAAGCGCCACCCCCCGGAACATTGGCGGGTCGACGACGTCGGTGCCGGCGGTGTTCGCCTGAACCTGGACGCGCCCCAGCAACCCCTGCTAATCGGCGACCTGGTCGGACTGCGCGCGGTAGACGGGCACCGTTGGACGGTGGGCGTGCTGCGCTGGATCCGTTACGACGACGCCCCCGACAACGACAGTGGTGCCCGTATCAGCATCGGCGTGGAGCACCTGGCCAACCGTTGCCTGCCGATGCAGATTCAGGACTACCGCAATGGCATTGCCGCCGGGGTACCGCACCCCGGCCTTTTTGCCCCACAACGCACCGATGCCGAAGGGGCCGCGTTGTTCCTCCCGGCGCAGGTGTTCGACCATGAGAAACACGTCGTCTGCTGGCTGAACGGCCGCGCACGTGTCCTCGAGCTGGACAATGAGCGCACAGGCACTACGCTGTTCACCGAAGTGGGCTGCCGTATGACCGCCCTGGAGGTCACCAAGCCGCCCGACGAGGATTTTGGGGTCAACAACGGACCCGCCCTCGAGAATGACGACGGACCGCCATTCACGACCCGCAACCGCGACGATCAAGCCCCATGAACGAGACCATTCGCACCCTCTTCGTCACCAGCAACCCCAATCGGGCGGAAGAGGTCATCAGCAACATACGCACTCGCGGTAACGCGATTCGCCCGGAACAGGTCTCTACTACGGACGCCCTGGCCGAGGCGCTGGAAAACCGGCGCTTCGATGTACTCGTACTCATCGAACCTGGCCTCGGCCTGACCCGGGAACACATCGACGAGGCCCTGCTGGCCTCCGGCCGCCGCACGCCCGTCATCGTTTTGACTGAACGCGCTGAGGCGGAGCGGCTGGATGATTACGAGGCGGGTGCCTATGCCGTTGTGGACCACGAACTGAACGAGCTCGCCAGTATCCTTACCGTTCGCGCCGCCGAGCAATTCCAGCTGCGCCAGCAGATGGCGCGTATCGACACCTCGTTGCAGGAATCGGAGCGCCGCTGTCAGCTTTTGCTGGATAACTCGCGCGACGCGATCGCCTACGTGCATGAGGGCATGCACATCTACGCGAATGCCTCCTGGCGCGAGCGGTTCGGGATTGCCGATCCCGAAGAGATTGACGGCCTCCCCCTGATGGACCTGATCGCCCCGGAAAGCCGGGACGAACTGAAGGCCCTGCTGCGACGCTTCCAGAATGGCGAGGAGGGCGAGCAGGCGCACCAGGCCTTCCAGCTGCAGTCGTTTGACGGCACCCCGTTCGAGGCCAACCTGCGCCTGTCCACCGCCAGCGTCGAGGGCGAGGCCTGCACTCAGGTCCTGCTGGACTCGGCCCAGGAAGATCCGGAGCTGGCGGAAAAGATCGACTACCTGTCGCAACGCGATCTGGTCACCGGGCTGTACAACCGTCAGCACTTCACCGGGATGATCGAGGCCGCTCAGACCCAGGCCGCCCAGTCGGAGAAACCATTTGCCCTGGTGACCCTGGCGGTGGACCGATTCACCGATATCCGGGCCAACGTCGGGATGTCCGCCAGTGACCTACTACTGGCCGATATCGGCAAGCTGATCGAGGACCACTTCGCCGAACCCGCGATCGCGGCCCGCCTGGATGGCGAGCACTTCGGCATCCTGATTCCCGACACCCGCCGCAACGAGGTCGAATCCCGCATTCATGGACTGATGGAGGCCGTCACCGGGCGCGTCTTCGAACTCAGCAATGCCTCCACCAATTGCACCCTGTCGGCCGGGGTCGTGATCGCCGACGAGGCCGCAGCGAACGCCGAGGAACTGCTCGCTCAGGCAGACCGCGCGCTGCAGAAGGCCGTGGAGGTCGGCGGCGGAGCCCACCGCTTCTTCCGCCCAGCGGAAGGCGAGATGAATCAGGCCCAGGCCGACCAGCAGTGGAAGCTGCGCATCCAGGATGCCCTGGATCACAACCGCCTGGAACTGCTGTACCAGCCGATCGTAAACCTTCACGGGGCCGATCGACCGCGTTACTCCGTCTTCGTGCGTCTGCGTGATGCCGAAGGGCATGTCCACGAACCGGACGCCTTCCTGCCCAGCGCCGAACGTACCGACATGGCCACCCCCATCGATCGCTGGATCCTGAAGACGGCGCTGCAGGTCCTGGCGGAACAGCTCAAGCAGGATCCGGGTACTCAGTTCTTCCTGAAGCTGACCACCGGCTCACTGGGCGACCCCTCGGTCGTCAGCTGGCTACACGACGATCTGCATACCCTGCGCGTCCCGGCCGACAACGTGGTTGTCGAGCTGAAAGAGCCAACCGTCGTCACCCACCTCAAACCGTCCATGCACGTCGCTCGCGGGCTCCAGGAAATGCACGGCCACCTGTGCATCGACGACTTCGGTAACGGCCTGAACCCATTCCAGCTGCTGCAGCACCTGGAGGCGGACCACATCAAACTGGACCCGTCCTATGTGAAGAACCTGGCGGAAAGCGACGAGAACCAGCAGGTCATCCGCGAATACACCGAGGCGGCGCACGCCAAAGGCAAGCAGGTCATCGTCCCTTATGTCGAGGACGCCAGCGTACTGGCCGTGCTCTACAGCCTGAACGTGAACCTCGTCCAGGGCTACTTCCTGCAGGCCCCCATGACGGCACCGACCTTCGACTTCTCCTCGACCTGAGCCCCGCGCGCACGCACTCCACTTTCCACCACAGAGCGCACAGAGAACACGGAGAAGGGCAAAGGACTGTTCAACACGAAGCGCACGAAGGCACGAAGAACCTCGTTTGCCGGTCACGGTTCTCGTATCCGACTTCGCACTGACCTCCAGCACCCCACTACAAGCCCGGCCATTCTGCGTGAACTCCGTGTCCTCCATAGTGAGTTCGCCCTCAGCCCTTCCTTCGTGTCTTCGTGCGCTTCGTGGTCAACCAACCGCCCTTGACCTAGTATCCACGAGCCCCCGCCCTGGAAGGCACCCCAACGCAACAGGCCCCGGCGGAAACCGGGGCCCGTGCGGAACAGCGAGAGCATTTCGGGAAGGGGCTATTTCGACCAGAAGTTCAGGTCTTCGAAGAAGCCTTTCACGCCGTCCAGCCAGGATTGCTCCTGCGGGCTGTGCTTGGTGCCACCGGCCTGGGTCGATTCATCAAACTGGCGCAGGAGCTGCTTTTGCTCCTTGGTCAGGTTGATCGGCGTTTCCACCACCACGCGGCAGATCAGGTCACCGACCCCGCCGCCATGCACGGACTTCACGCCCTTGCCCTCAACCCGGAACTGCTTGCCGGTCTGGGTCTCCGCCGGAACCTTGAGCTTGACCCGTCCATCCAGCGACGGGACCTCAAGATCACCCCCTAGCGCGGCCGTCGCGAACGAGACCGGGACCTCGCAATGCAGGTCCGAACCGTCGCGTCGGAACAGCTTGTGCGGCTTAACCCGCACCTGCACGTAGAGATCGCCGGGCGGGCCCCCGTTCATGCCCGCCTCGCCCTGGCCGGCCAGGCGGATCCGGTCGCCATTGTCCACTCCGGCCGGGATCTTCACATCCAGAGTGTTCTGCTCCTGCACCCGGCCCTTGCCGTGGCAGGACTTGCAGGGGCTGGAGACGATCTTGCCCGAGCCCTCACAACGCGGGCAGGTCTGCTGCACCGAGAAGAAACCCTGCTGAATGCGCACCTGCCCCACACCATTACAGGTCGGACAGGTCTCCGGCGAGGTCCCCGGTTCGGCGCCGGATCCGTCGCAGGCCTCGCAGCTCACCGTGGTCGGGATGCGGATCTTCACCTCGGTGCCGAATACGGCCTCTTCCAGGTTCAGATCCAGGTTGTACTGCAGATCGGAGCCCCGGTAGGCCCGTTGGCCGCGGCCGCCCCCGCCACCCCCGAAGATGTCCCCAAAGATATCCTCAAAGATATCGCTGAAGTTGGAGGCCCCAGCCCCGCCGCCGAAGCCGCCGGCACTGCCATCCACCCCAGCGTGGCCGTAGCGGTCGTACGCCGCGCGCTTCTGATCGTCGCTGAGGACGTCATAGGCGGAGCGCGCCTCCTTGAACTTGGCCTCGGCCTCCTCGTCCCCCGGGTTGCGGTCCGGGTGGTACTTCATCGCCAGGCGACGGAAGGCCTTCTTGATATCGGCGGCCGAGGCGTCCTTGGAGACACCCAGCACTTCGTAGTAGTCGCGTTGAGACATGGTCATTCCCTGCTAAATCGTTTGCGCGAACGCACAACGCCTTCACGCAAACGCCCGGGGTCATGAGGGAAACACTGATTAATGTACACGCTCGCGCTCGAGTCGCTTTTGCGTGCGAACAAGGCGCGGTGACTGCCGTGCAGTCATTCTGCACAAGGGAACCGCAACGCCGTGCGCGCGCAAAAGCGGCCGAGCCCCTGCATTGGATGATTTGTGGGGTTGGCACCCCAGGTTCCCCGATCCTGCGTTGCGCCGCTTGCGGGTAGAACCACTACCCGCTGCGCGACGCGCCTTGTCTCGGAAAACCTGGGGTGCCAACGCGAGTGTGTACATTAATCAGTGTTTCCCTGGTACCCCGGGCGCGGCGTCCGAGCAGTACCGGCGGGACGCGGCGCCCCACCGGCTGCGGCATCAGCCCTGCTTTTTCTGGTCGTCGTCGACTTCCTCGAACTCGGCGTCCACGACGTCGTCGGTCTGCTGGCCGCTATCGGCCTGCTCGGCCCCCGCCTCGCCCGCGGCATCCGCACCCTGGGCATAGGCCTTCTCGGCCAGCTCGCCGGAGGCCTCCGCCAGCTTCTGGGTGGCCTGTTCGATGGCATCGGGATCGTCCCCTTCCATCGCGGTCCTGACCTCGGCCACGGCCGACTCGATCGCCGTGCGCTCCTCGTCGGAAACCTGGTCTGCCAAATCCTTCAGCGACTTCTCGGCCGAGTGCACCAGGGCATCGGCCTGGTTGCGCGCACCGACCAGCTGCTGGAACTTCTTGTCTTCCTCGGCATGGGCCTCGGCATCCTTGACCATCTGTTCGACTTCTTCGTCGGACAGGCCGGAGGAGGCCTTGATCACGATCTTGTTCTCCTTGCCGGTGGCCTTGTCCTTGGCCGAGACGTTCAGGATGCCGTTGGAGTCGATGTCGAAGGTGACCTCGATCTGCGGCACACCGCGCGGCGCGGCCGGGATGTCCTGCAGGTCAAAGCGGCCCAGCGACTTGTTGGCGCTGGCCATGTCGCGCTCGCCCTGCAACACGTGCACGGTCACCGCGGTCTGGTTGTCGTCGGCGGTGGAGAACACCTGGTTGGCCCGGGTCGGGATGGTGGTGTTCTTCTCGATCAGCTTGGTCATTACACCGCCCATCGTTTCGATACCGAGCGACAGCGGGGTCACGTCCAGCAGCAGCACGTCCTTGACGTCGCCGCCCAACACGCCGGCCTGGACCGCGGCACCCACGGCGACGGCCTCGTCCGGGTTCACGTCCTTGCGCGGCTCCTTGCCGAAGAACGCCTGCACCGCCTCCTGCACCTTGGGCATACGGGTCTGACCGCCGACCAGGATCACGTCGTCCACCTCGGAGGCGGACAGGCCGGCATCCTTCAGCGCGACCTTGCACGGCTCGATGGAGCGCTTGACCAGGTCCTCGACCAGGCTCTCCAGCTTGGCGCGGGTGATCTTCAGCGCCAGGTGCTTGGGCCCGGTGTTGTCGGCCGTGATGTACGGCAGGTTGACCTCGGTCTGCTGGCTGGAGGACAGCTCGATCTTGGCCTTCTCGGCGGCCTCCTTAACGCGCTGCATCGCCAGCGGGTCGCCCTTGATGTCGATGCCCTGATCCTTCTTGAATTCCTCGACCAGGTAGTCGATCAGGCGGTTGTCGAAGTCTTCGCCACCCAGGAAGGTGTCACCGTTGGTCGCCAGCACCTCGAACTGGTGCTCGCCATCCACCTCGGCGATCTCGATGATCGAGACGTCGAAGGTGCCGCCACCCAGGTCATACACGGCGATCTTGCGATCCCCGCGCTGCTTGTCCATACCGTAGGCCAGTGCGGCCGCGGTCGGCTCGTTGATGATGCGCTTGACCTCGAGCCCGGCGATCTTGCCGGCGTCCTTGGTCGCCTGGCGCTGGGAGTCGTTGAAGTAGGCCGGGACGGTGATCACCGCCTCGGTCACGGTCTCGCCCAGGTAGTCCTCGGCGGTCTTCTTCATCTTCTGCAGCACGCGCGCGGAGATCTCCGGCGGGGCCATCTTCTTGCCCTGCACCTCGATCCACGCGTCGCCGTTGTCGGCCTTCACGATGTTGTAAGAGACGAGCTTGATGTCCTTCTGGACCTCGTCTTCCTCGAACTTGCGCCCGATCAGGCGCTTGGCCGCGAACACGGTGTTCTGTGGGTTGGTGACCGCCTGACGCTTAGCGGACTGGCCGACCAGCACCTCGCCGTCGTCACTAAACGCGACGATGGACGGAGTGGTGCGGGTGCCTTCGGCGTTTTCGATCACCTTGGCCTGATCGCCTTCCATGACGGCGACACAGGAATTGGTGGTACCGAGGTCAATACCAATGATCTTGCCCATGACTGAAATCTCCTGATGCGAAAAATTTTTTCCGGCAGCACGTGTTCGTCTGCCAACTTGTACGGGAATCTGGGGCCTCGGGCCGGGTTTTCAAGGGGACCGTGTCGATATCCCCGAAACCCGTCCCGGAAACACGGCGTCAGGCGCTCTCGTCAATATTCGGAGAGGTCGGCGCCTTGGAGACCACCACCATGGCCGGGCGCAATACACGGCCCTGCAGCAGGAAGCCCTTCTGCATGGTGGCGACCACGGTATTCGGCGGGTTTTCCGGATCTTCCTGCATGGACATCGCCTGGTGGCGTTCCGGGTCGAAACGCTGGCCGGTCGGGTCTTCGGACTGGATGCCGAACTTCTCGAACACGCGGGTCAGATTCTTCAGGGTCAGCTCGGCGCCCTCGATGATGCGCTCGACATCCTTGGACTCGCGCGCGGCCTGCAGGCCCATCTCCAGCGAGTCGCACACCTCCAGCATCTCGGAGGCAAACTTCTCCATCGCGTACTTGTGCGCGTTCTCCAGCTCTCGCTCGAAACGCCGGCGCTGATTCTCCAGTTCCGCCTGCGCGCGCAGGGCCTGATCGCGGCGCTCTTCGGCCAGGGCCTCAAGCTCCTGCAGCCGATCGTCCGTGCCGCCGTCGCCCTTACTATCGGCACTGGGCGACTCTTCGTGTCGGCTCTCGAGCTCTTCCGGCTGTTCCTGGGGTTCCCGCTGTTCGGACATGATGGCCTCGCGAATCGAAAAAAATGGGACCGCCCGCCCGGTGTACGACCGGCAGGCAGGGTGAATTCGGGTTGTCTAGCGGAAGTTTGGGGGCACGCGTAGTGGTTTCAAGGGCGCGGAACTACTTCTTCGCATCGTTGGCCGGATCGCCCAGCGCCGAACCGAGCAACCGGGCGGTCACATCCACAATCGGGATCACCCGGTCATAGGACATGCGCGTGGGCCCAATGACCCCCAGCACGCCGACCACTTCACCATCCACGCTGTAGGGAGCGGTTACCACCGAACAGTTCTCGAACCAGTCGAGCCCTGATTCGCGACCGATAAAGATCTGCACTCGGTCGCTGCGGATGCACTGGTCGAGGATGCCAAGGATCTCCTGTTTCTCGTTGAAGGCCTCCAGCAACTGGCGCAGGCGTGCCATATCCGCCAGCTCCTCGTAGCCGAGCAGATGCGTCTGGCCGGCCACGACCACGTCGTCCGGATCTTCGTCGCCGACCGCCTTCTCGCCCAGGTCGATCGCGGCCAGCATCATCGCGTCGAGGTCGTCGCGCACTTCGCGCATTTCGCGCAGGAGTTCAGCCCGCACCGTATGCAGGCTCTTCCCGGCCAGATGGGCGTTCAGGTAGTTCGCCATGCGCTGCAACTCGTCCTGGTCGAAGTCACGCTCCAGCTCCAGGACCCGGTTTTGCACCTCTTTACCATCAATCACCAGGATCGCGAGGACGCGGCCCTCGCCGAGACGCAGAAACTCGATCTGACTGAGCGCCACGTTGCGATGCCGAGGCAGACGCACCATCCCGGCCATGCGGGTGACCCTCGAGAGCAGGTTACTGGTGGCATCCATCAGGTCCTGGGTGCTGGCATTCGGGTCGAACCCGGACTGGATCGCACGGATGTCCTCCGGCGACGGGTTACGCACCTCCAGCAGGCTGTCGACGAACAACCGGTAACCGGCCGGTGTGGGAATACGACCGGCCGAGGTGTGTGGCGAGTGGATCAACCCCATATCCTCGAGATCCGCCATCACGTTGCGCACAGTGGCGGCACTCACGCTCAGCCCGGAGGTTCGGGCCAGGGTGCGCGATCCGACGGGCTGACCATCCCGGATATAGCTCTCGATCAGGGTCCGCAGCAGGGTGCGGGCCCTGGCGTCCAGATTGATCGTTGCGTTTTCCATGGATCGTCAGCGCTCCACTCGGTCGAGTGCTACAAAGGTACAGTCTTGGATGGTGCCGGAAGTACGTCAAGGGAAACACCGATTAATGTGTCCCTGTAAACCCCGGATGCAGTCGCGGGCCCTTTTCCGGATAATGCCGGCATGATGCCAGACTTCAACAAGGTCGGACTGGTCGGCAAGACCAGCGATTCGCGCACCGCGCCGCTGGTCGCGACGCTGGTGGGCCTGCTGCAGGAACGCGGACGCCAGGTCTTCATGGAACAGGAGATCGACGGCTTCGAGCGCCCGGGCCACGTCGACCTGCTGCCCCTGGAAGAGCTGGCCCAGGCGGTCGATCTGCTGATCGTGATTGGTGGCGACGGGACCTTGCTGGCCACCGCCCGCGAGGTGGCCGACGCCGACACGCCGCTGCTGGGGATCAACCTGGGTCGACTGGGTTTCCTGGTGGACGTCTCCCCCGACACGGCCCCCGAGGAGCTGGGCGAGGTCCTCGATGGGGCCTTCGAGCGCGAACCGCGCGCGATGCTGGAGGCGGAACTAATCCGCGACGGTGTCACCATCCACCGCGGCATCGCCCTGAACGATGTGGTCCTGCACGTGCTGAGCGTGGTGCGCATCATCGAATTCGACACCGCCATCGACGGCATGGATGTCGGCCGTCTGCGCGCCGACGGTCTGGTGGTGGCCACCCCAACCGGCTCCACCGCCTACGCCCTGTCCGCCGGAGGGCCGATCCTGACCCCACAGCTGGACGCGATGGTGCTCGTACCGGTCTGCCCGCACAGCCTGAACCATCGCCCGCTGGTCGTCAGCGGTCGCTCCACCATCGAGATCCGACTGTCCAGTGGCAGCCGCTCGCCGGCCCAGATCGCACTGGACGGCCAGGAGAACGTGGATTTTGCCCCCGGCGACCTGCTCCGCATCCACCGCCGCGAGCAAGCGCTGACGCTGATCCATCCCCGCGAACATCACTTCCTGCGCGTGCTTCGCACCAAGCTGCGCTGGGGCGAGCAACCCTGATCTCATGCTGCGCCTGATCAGCATCCACGACTTCGCGATCATCGACCAGCTGGAACTGGAGCTGGACACGGGCCTGAGCGCCCTGACCGGCGAGACCGGGGCCGGCAAGTCCATCCTGATCGACGTGATCGGGCAGCTGCTGGGCGACCGCGCGGACGCCGGCATGGTGCGCGAGGGCGCCGAGCAGGCCGATCTCTCCGCGGAATTCGCCCTGCCCGACGAGGGCCCGGCCACCGCCTGGCTGGCCGAACAGGAGCTGGGCGCCGACGAGGACGACCACGTGCTTCTGCGCCGGGTCCTCACCCGCCAGGGCAAGAGCCGCGCCTGGATCAACGGACGCCCGGTCGCCGTTGGCCAGTTACGCACCTTGGGCGAATGGCTGGTGGACATCCATGGCCAGCATGCCCACCAGCAGTTGTTGCAGCGCGACACCCAACGCCACTGGCTGGACGGCTTTCTCGAGGGCCACCCGGTCGCGACCGTGCGCGATGCCTACCGCGCCTGGCGCGAGGCCGCCCGGGCGCTGGAACAGGCACGCGAGGCCCAGGCCGACACCTCCGACCGTCTCGACCTGCTGCGCTTCCAGACCGGCGAGCTGGCCGAACTGGCGCCGGTCGCCGACGAGTACCCACGGCTCCTGAGCGAGCAAAACCAGCTCGCCCACGGCACCGAAGTCCTGACCGCCCTGCAAACGGCCAGCCAGCAGATCGAGGACGACAGCGGGCTGGACACCCAGCTCAGTCAGGTCCTGCATGCCCTGCAGGATGCCGTGCAACATGACGAACGGATCCAGCCGGCAGTCGAACTATTGGAGTCCGCCCGCATCCAGATCGACGAGGCCGGCGACACCCTGCGACGCCTCGCGGACAGCGTCGAGCTGGACCCGGAGCGCCTGGCCGAGCTGGACACCCGGGTCAGCGAATACCTGCGCCTGGCGCGCAAGCACCACGTAGACCCCGAGACCCTGCCAGGCCTGTACGACGAACTCCAGGCGGAGTTGGACGCCCTCGAGAACGGCGGCCAGACCGTAGAGGCGCTGGAGGCGCGCGAACAGGAGACCCGCAGCGCCTTCGACACCGCCGCTACGGCACTTACCCAAGCCCGCCAGCACGCGGCAGAGCACATCGGCCAGGCAGTCACCGACACCATGCAGGAACTGGGCATGGCCGGCGGCCACTTCGAGATCGGCATCGAACCCGCCGACAAGCCGCAGGCGCACGGTCTCGACCAGATCGAGTTCCGCGTGGCCGCGAACCCGGGCAGCGCACCGCAGCCGATGGCCAAGGTCGCCTCCGGCGGCGAGCTCTCGCGCATCGGCCTGGCCCTTCAGGTTCTGGCCAGTCAGCAACAGACCGTGCCCACCCTGATCTTTGACGAGGTGGACAGCGGCATCAGCGGCGCGGTGGCCGAGGTGGTTGGGCGCAAACTGCGGACCCTCGGCGAGCGCCATCAGGTCCTCTGCGTCACCCACCTGGCCCAGGTCGCCGCGCAGGCGCATCACCAGTTGGAGGTGCAAAAGACCCACGCCGAGAACGGGACCCGCACCGCGATCCAGCCCCTGGACGACGAGCACCGTGTGGAGGCCCTGGCGCGCCTGATCGGTGGGAGTCAGCTCACCGAGACCACCCGGACCCACGCCCGCGAACTCCTCGCCGCCGCCGGGTAGGAAGGCCCTGTTTCGGCGTTTCAGGGTGCGGTCGAGGGAAGCGAGACGCACCGTTCACCGGCGGCCGGGATCAAGAGGGAACGCGGTAAGCGCCACGACCGGGTCAGGCGTTTGGCGGCCATGTCCCTTCGGGAAGGTAACGCGCGCCAGATGGCAACTGCGGCATCCAGTACACCCACAAGGCTCTCGGGCCACCCTCGGTTCGAGCCGACACCAGCGCCCGGCGGTACTCCCCGCGGCCATCGGGGCGCACGCCTTCAAGGGTGTCCACCGGCGGCAGGGTCCGCGCAGGATCGGGCAGGCGAATCCACTCGCCGTGGATGGCACCCCAGTGGGCCTCCGGAGCCTCGGGAGACGCAGGCTTAGGGGGTCGGTGCTGTCGGCCCGCGTCGCGCGCCGGGTCGGGGCTAGCTTCCAGCAGGACCTGGCTTGGCGGGATCTGCACGGCCGGATAGCCCACAGGCAGGTGATACAACCGCCCGATGATCGTCGCGGGCTGGATGCGCACGGCCTCGGCGCAGAACGCGCGGTGATTCGCCAAGCCACGCTTGAGCGTGCCGTAAACGAACAGGTCCACCACCCGCGACACGGCTACTCCTGCGGCTGGCGAACCATTGGGGTCCAGCGACGAGCCGATTCCGGCTCCTGTCCCGGCCAGTCCACCACGTAGTCGATCAGCGGCAAATCGGGCGCCACGCTCTCGCCGATCACGCGACCGGCCACCGAGACCCTCGCCGCGCGCACGCTGTCCGGATCGCCGCTGAGAAGGGGATGCCATGCGGGCAGTGGCTTGCCCTCGAAGCGCAGCCGGTAGGCGCAGGTCGGCGGTAGCCAGTTGTACTGCGACAGGTCTTCGAGGGTGAGCTGGATGCAATCCGGTACGAACTCACGGCGGTTTTCGTAGTTCGAGCAGTAGCCACTTTCGCAATCCAGCAGATCACAGGCCAGCCAGGTGAAGGCCAGCTCGCCCGAGTCCTCGTCCTCCAACTTATGCAGGCAACAACGCCCGCAACCATCGCAGAGCGCCTCCCACTCGACATGCGTCAGCGTGTCGAGGGGACGCTCCCAGAATGGCCGGTCCGGGCCCGGGGCGCGTTGCTCACTCATGATCCCCGTGATCCTCGCCCAGACGGCGACGGCCCTCATCGTGCAGGCGCTCTACCGTCTGCCCCCAGCGTGCCTGGGTGACGTAATGCATCAACACACGGCCGCGCCGCGGGACCAGAATGGCCAGCCCGTACTCGGGGTAAAGCCAGTAGCTGTGATCGGAATCGATACGCATGCGTTCGCGCGGCTCGCCGAAACGCTGGGTGATCACATCCTCAGTCCAATGCGCTCGCGGGATGTAGCTCATCTCGACGACCGGCACATTGCCGAGCGACGTCAGGGCATCATCACTGAGGCCGTAGCGACGGGCGCCGCTGGGCATCGGACGCACGGAGGTCGTCTCCGACTCGATCCGGTCCAGCGCCGCCTCGTCCAGGTCTGGGCGCAGGATCAGGTTGGCCTCGAACGGCGGGATACGCGCGTTCGAGTAGTAGGCCTCCACCGAGCGCGAGCCGTCGGCATCCACGAACAGGCGGATATCCGGCACCGGCAGACGGCCCATCATATCGGCCATCGTGGTCTCGCCAAGGACGATCCCCATGACCCGCGTGCGCTGGCGATCACCGACCTCGATCTGCCAGGGCAGATCGGAGAACTGCTGGGTGCGCGTCCCGCCCGGATTGGAATAGACCCACATCGCAAGAGCCATAATGACCGCCATCGCCACCAACCCGATGATCCAGCGTAAGTGCATCGCGCGATTCCCCTTGAAGACGTAAAGCCCGGACATGGCGGGCGCGGCACACCGGCTCGTATAATGCGCCGCTTACTGCCCACCGGATAACAGCCCGCCATGTTCGCACGTTTGTCAGCCTGGATCACCGCCCGCTCCGTCCCCGACGACAGCCGTGGGCGCATTCTGATCCTGGCGCCAGGGGCCACCCTGCAAGCAGCCACCGACTGGCTGCACGAGCTGGCAAACCAGGTCGGCCCCGTGGCCCTGGGCGCCACCGATTGCGGCCATGACCGCGAGGTCGAGGGCCTGGTGGCCAGTCTCCCGGCCTTGGCCATGACCCCAGACCTGGCAGCCTCCCGCCTCGCACGACTGAGCCCCCGCGCCGTGCTGGTCCTGGGGAGTCAGGACATCGCCGCCCTGGGGCACGTCCTGATGTCGATCCAGGCACCCTGCATCTGGATCAACGCCGAGGGGCCGGGCCCCGAGGGCGCCGAATGGAGCGCGGTGTTCACGACGCGTGCGGGTGCAACGCCCACTGACATCGCCCAGGTGATTGGGGACCCAATTGCCGGCGCCGTGGACCTTCCCGCAGCCCCGGGGGGAGATGACGCCTTTTGCGAACGCTTCCGCGAATACCACGAGAAGGGCCATCCCATCCTGCTGGCCCCGAACACCGGGCCGGGTGAGGAGGCATTCGCCTTCGCCGTGCTGTTCGCGGTGCTGCGCAAGACGGCGGCCATCCTGTTGCTCGCTCCCGCCGACCCCGAACGGCACGAACCGGTGTATCGCGATGCAATCAAGTACTCACTGCCGATCATCCGTCACAACCGCTTCATGACCTCCTTCGTCCCGCGCAAGAACCGGGTGTACTACATCGAAGACCCCGAGACCCTGCGTGCAGCCTACACCTGCGCCGATATCACGCTGCCCGGCGGGACCCTGGCCGCCAGCGAGACGCCGCCAGACCTGGGTCTTCCACTCGCCTGCGGCAGCGCCGTAATCTGTGGCCCGGCGGCCCATGAGCGGCATCCGGATGCAGCCACTCGCCTGCGTATGGCCGCCGAGCACACTGGGCTGGTGGCGCGCGGCGAAGACCCCGAGGCGGTGGCCGCCGAAGTGCTGGCGCGCCTGGACGAAGGCATCGACCATGAGGCCCGCCGCCAACGCCTCGACGAATGGCAGGCTCGCCAGGCGCATGCGCGCGCAGCCGTTCGCGAGCACCTGGAGTCCTGCCTCCGACGCACCTGAGGCGCCCCGCCCTTCGCCGCAGGTGAAATGCAACTAATTGATCTATAATCGGGTCATACGATTCGAGCGACGCACAAGCGAGTATGGATCCATGATCGACGGCAGCGCCGCCCTGAAGGGCATCCAGAATGGTGTGACCAGCCTGCGCCAACAGGCCCATACGGTTGCGACCGAACAGGCCGGCAGCCGGGAAAGCACAGGCGCCCAGGTTGGCATGATCGCGAGCCAAAACCAGGTCGAGGCCTCGGTGAAGACCCTGCAGGCCGAAGACCGCATGATCGGCTCGCTTTTGGACGTGCGCGCCTAACCCCCCACCAGGAGGCTCGTCGAGGCATACGATGGAAGTCCCGGTTAGCAACCCCTCAGCTGCGGTACCGATCGGCACGCGCCCGACCGGCAGCGATCGGCTGGGCCTGGGGCAGCTGTCCACCCCGGCAGAATTCGAGCGCCCACTGAACGACCCCGAGGCCGGCGAGGCCCGGCGGCCGATCGAGGATCGCGCCGAACAGGAAGAAAACCGCGGCGGGGATGCCGAACAAGACCAGGGCCTGAGTTTCCCGCCCCGCTCGGAACAAGAAATGGCCTCGCGCGCCCGCGTCGCGGCCCAGATCGAAGCCTTCCGCAACGGCGACGAGCCGGCCGCACCCTCCGATGGTGGGGTGCTGGGCGGCGGCGGGGTCGAAGCCCTGCGCCGCCGTGTCGAGCTAGCCGTCAGCCTGGCCGGCCCCACGGAAGAGCCCCGCCGCGAACTGAACGTGGTGATCTAGCCCTCGGCTGATCAAGGTCAAGGGCTTGTTCACCACGAAGCTCACGAAGGCACGAAGAAGGGCAAGAAAGAGCGGATTACAGGAAGGCGGAGAGATTAGAAGAAGGGCATTGGGAGGTGTGTGGCGCATCGCCCTGAATCCCGGGGGCCCGGGCCACATCCCCGTCGCCGCAATGCCGAACACCCCTCGGCGCCGAACAACCCCGTCATCGCGAGGCGCGCCGCGGCGATCTGCGCGAAAACCTTGAGTGTTTCCGTATCGGAGCATAGCCCTTGTAGCCGCGTCCGAGGCGTTTGACCATCTGGCTTGAGTGGCGGCTACTGCAGACGCGGTGCGGGCGGCTTTGCCTGTGCCTGGTTTTGCAGCCATTCCTGGGCGCGCTCGCCCGCATGCAGACGTTCATCAGGGCTCAATTCGCGGGCGACGCGCTCGCGGTGGCGGGCGGCGCTGGCCACGCCCATCTCGGCGGCAATGGCATACCACTTGAACGCCGAGACATCGGAACGCTCGACGCCCTCGCCCATCGCGAACAAACGCCCGAGGTTGGCCGCGCCCCGGCCTTCACCCGCCTCGGCCGCGACCAGGTACCACTGCGCGGCCTGTTCGGAGTCCTGAGGCAGGCCTTGTCCTTCGTCGTATTTGACACCGAGGTTGAACATCGCCTGGGCATTGCCGCGTTCCGCCGCGATATGGAACCAACGCGCGGCCTCGTTGGGATTCGCCGGTACACCATCGCCCTGCTCGAACAACACGGCCAGGTTGAAGGCCGCATCCGGAAAGCCTTCCTCGGCCGCGCGCTGGTACCACTGAGCAGCCTCCACCGGATCGCGCGGGAGAAACTGGCCCTCGTCCAGCAGCACCCCCAGGTTATAGGCGCACTGGGGGTCACCGCCCTCTGCGCCCTGACGCCAAAGCGTCATCGCGGTGTCATGTTGACCCTGGTTCCAGGCATCTCGCGCCTGATCAAGCAAGGAATCGATTGAGGAAGGTTGCGCCATCATGTCCGGTCCGAGATTGTCCGGCTTCACTTTAGCGAGGCATCCCAAGGGCGTCGACAAACCGCACGCCGAGGCGTGATGCGTCGCACGAACAGCGGGCGTCTCCGAAAAAACTGTGACGAAGTACCGGAAACTCTGGCGCCGTTAGTTCTGTCCCGAGGAGTGAACGCCTCTATACCGTTCACCTTTACCCAAATGGACAGGAGTTTCCATGAAGCATTCCACCAAGATCCTGGCCGCCATGGCCATTGCCCCCTTCGTATTCCTGATGGGCTGTTCCGATGGCGACATGGGCATGGAAGAGTTCGAGGAACAACAGATGCAGGAACAGCCCGAGGGTGGTGAAGGCGGCATGCAGAGCACCCCGCCTCCGGAAGGTGACATGCAACAGCCGCCGGAAGAAGGCGGGATGCAGCAACAACCCCCAACAGACGACGGCATGGACGAACAGGGCGGCTCCCTGGAACCCGAGGGTGACGATAACCTCTGAGCCCCGCCCAGACGCGTAAAAAAAAGCCCCGACACGCGTTGCGTGCCGGGGCTTTCCTGGGAGAGACCTATCAGTCGCTGAAGGTGTCTTCCATCTCTTCACCCGCATCTTCCATCGAATCACCCGCATCGTCCATGGCGTCATCGATATCTTCGCCCGCCTCTTCGGCCGGGCCTTGGTTGTCGCAGCCAGCGAGGCTTGCACCACCCAGCGCCAACAACAACGCCATCAGGAAGATCGTCAGTCGAGATTTATTGAGCATCGGTTCGCTCCTTTACCGGAAAATGGATCCTTCTCGCAAATAGCCCATTCGGCGACCTCTGTCGAGGACCGCCGCTTACTGGACTCGGGCACTTGGACCGGCAACGGCCCCGAACGATCACGCTAATCGGCGACCGGGCCCCGGTTTTGTGACGTATTTTGAATCCCGCAATCACGAGTAGGCCTACTCAATGGCTTCGGTGTTCGGTCAGCATTCGGACCAGCGGCGCAGGAGGTTGTTGTACAGCCCGGTCAATCGAACCAGATCCGTGTCTTCCTCCCCATGACGCCCGCGCAAACCCCGCAACGCAGTGTCCATCTCGTACAGGTGCCGACGCTGCTCCGTATCCTTCACCAGGCTCTGCATAAACATGTAACAGGCCAGGCGCTCGCCGCGGGTGACCGGTCGCACTTCGTGAATGGAACCGGAGGGATAGACGACCAGGCTGCCTGCAGCCAGCTTGACCTGGTGAACGCCGTAGAGGTCCTCGATCGTCAGCTCGCCGCCTTCGTACTCGTCGGGATCCGACAGGAACAGCGTGGCCGAGATGTCGGTGCGCAGGTAACTGCCATCCGGCAGCGGGCGCAGTGTGCTGTCCGTGTGCAGGCCGTAACGGTTGGTCTCCCCTGTGTAACGATTGAAATTGGGCGGCAGGATCTTGAATGGAAGCGCGGCACTCAGCAGCGTGTCGCTGCGGTTCAGGGCACGCATCACCGTGGTCCGCATATCCTGCAAACGCGGGTCACCCTCGGGGATCTGCAAGTTTTTCTTCACCATTCGTGCCTGGGGCCCGGCACTGACCCCCGTGGCCCAGTCCGCCTGACGCAGGCCCTCGCGTAGCGCATCCAGTTCATCTTGCTGCAGCACGTTGTCGATGGTCACCAGCACATTAGTCCCTCCCCTCGAACGACAAAAACGCCGGCGCATTGATGGCGCCGGCTTGCTGGCCGCTTCCGAATCGAGCGGCCTGATGACAATCCCGAAGCAGTGGCCATACCAGGCAAACCCCGATCATGGCCCCTGCCTCCGGACCCTGCGCCACTAGAAGTCGTAGCGGAAGGTCGCGATGGCCTGGCGGCCGGCGCCGGGGATCCCCTGTGCACCACCCTCGGCCAGCTGCGAGATGTAGTCCTCGTCGGTCAGGTTGTACACGTTCATGCGGATCTGGGCGTTGTTGGTGATGCGATAGGACGCCGAAGCGTTAAAGATCGTGTACGAGTCGATCTCGACCTGGCGCCTGCGCGAACCCGGCTCGTTGGGCACATTGTTGACCTGACCTGAGACGTACTCCAGCCCCCCGCCAACGGTCCAGCGAGGCGTAATGTCATAGGTCGTGTAGAGCGCCAACGAGTTCTTCGGCGTACCACCCAGACGTTCACCCTCTTCCCAGGGGTTGTTGGAACGCAGGACCTTGGCTTCACCCAGGTAAGTGTAGCTGCCGTACAGGTTCCATTCCGGGGTGAGACGGCCCACCGCGTTGAGCTCGAACCCGCGGATCCGCTGCCGGCCTTCCAGGACATCCAGCAGATCCCCTCCGCCCTGGGCCGGGGTACGCGCGTTGGTCTTTTCCGTCTGGAAGACCGCCGCATTCACACTCAGGCCGTCCAGCACCTGCCACTTGGTGCCGATCTCGAAGGCACGGGTCTCTTCGGGATCGGTGTCGAAGGCATCGAGATCGACGATGTCCTCGCCGCGCGGCTGACCGGTGCCACCCCCCGCCAACTGGACCAGACCACGATCGAAGGTCCCGGTCACGTCGAACGAGTTGCCGTAGGACGCGTAGATCGAACCCTCCGGGACCGGCTTGTAGACCACCCCGAGGTTGTAGCTCCACTCGCGATCGGTCCGCGAGATCGGGCCAATCGGGTCATCCCAGCCGTAGTCGGTGGCCGTGGATTTTACGTGGTCGTAACGCAACCCACCGTGCAGATCCCATTGCGGCGAAAGCGCAATGGTGTTGAGCGCATACACCGCGGCCTGCTCGGATTCCAGGCGATGGCGCGTACCGTCGTACGGCACGTTCGGGCGCGTCCGTCGGCTCGGGTTGTACAGATCCGTGCGCGGCCCGCTGACGTCCGGTCGGCGCCGGTTCTCGATATCTACGTAGCCAAACTCGGTCCCCAGCACCAGGTCATGCGTCAGCGGGCCCGTATCGAAATTCAGCAGCAGGTCCGACTGCACGAAGATGGATTCATCCCTTTGGTCACGGGGTTTCAAATCGCCCTGAACCTCGGCCGCGTCCCAATCTCCACTGCCCCAGACATCTTCCGGGATCTTGATGCGCGGCGAGGACGTAATGGAATCGTTGGAGACCCGGCTGTAGCGGACTTGGTTACGCCAGCTGACCTGGTCGCTGAACATATGGTCGACCACCACGCCAATCTGATCGACGTCGATCTTCTGGTGGTCGTCCGTGTGGCCGTAGTAGTTGGAATAGTCCAGCCCCGGGGGCAACTTGCCGGTGTAATAGCCATCACCCGCGCGCTGGCCGCCCGGCGTCCGCGAATTGTTGTTCTCGGTCAGCTCGGATGTATCACCCGAAAAACCTTCGCGGTCCAGGGGAATCCCCTGGTCCGGGGTGTTGTTCTGTCGCGTATGCAGATAGTTGACCTCCACCATGGTGTCGCTCTGGAAGCCCCAGGTGTAGGCACCGAAGAATCCGTGACGACGCTGGTCCACGACATCGCGTCCCGGGACATCCTGGGAGTGCGTCATCAGGTTGATACGAAAGGCGCTGTTGTCGTCGATGACCTTGTTGAAATCGCCGGTGGAACGGAAGTAGGAGTCGGTCCCCACCGAGGTCTCGATGCGATTTCGGTCCTCCAGCATGGGTTTCTTGGTGACGAAATTGATTGTCCCACCCGCGGAGCCACGCCCGGAAAAGGCCGAGTTCGGCCCCTTGATAACCTCGATCTGGTCGACATAGAACGGATCGCGGAAGTAATTGCCCAGATCCCGGAACCCGTCGACGTTGATGTCGTCACGCGCATTGAAGCCACGGATCTTCAACTGATCCCCACCCGGCGGGTTCCCCTCCCCGGCCTGCAGACTGATTCCGGACACGTTGCGCATGGCATCACGCAGCTCGGTCACGTTCTGTTCTTCCAGCAGATCGCTGGAGAGGATCGTAATAATCCGGGGGGTATCCTGCAGATCCCGGCTGTATTTCGGGCTGCTCATCCGCTCGCCACGAAAATCGATCAGCACCGGATCCAGTTCCGCGGCGCCGGTTTCTTCTGGCTCATCGGCATGGGCGACGGGCGCGCCGGCCATGCCCAGTATCGCCAGCACAATCGCCCGCCGTTGCCATACACCCGCACCGCTTGCGGATCCTTGTGAAACCGCGCCGCTGCGCCCCACTGCGTTCTTTCGAGCCATTACTATCTCCCCTCAGTTTGCACGACAAACACACCGTTACGACCGGTGAGATGCCGTAGTTCGAATGACAACAAAATGGCTGGCTGAGGGAGCGGCTCCCCTGGCTGGCGAGCGCCGTGGCGTTGACCACGGCCGATGTGATGCTGGTCTTACTTGGTAAGGATCAACTTCTTGCTGGAGGTCACCCGAAGGGTGTAGCACTGCCCTTCATGGCGGATGAACAGGCGGTCGGCATCGCGTAGCAACTCACTCGAGGCAACCTCCCGCGGCGTGCCGACAGGACAGTCATGCCGCCCCGGGCGCACCGAAGAAGACTCGGTAGATGCCGGGATGCGCCCGCCTTCGCTGGAATTCATGCTTGCCTCCCCGACCGCCCCGAGGGGCGGTCGCACTCGAAACGATTACGACGCGGAGCTCGCCTGGCTCTGTTCGTAGTTCTGCAAACCGATACGATCGATAAGCTGCAACTGGGTCTCCAGCCAGTCGATATGGCTTTCCTCGCTGTCGAGGATTTTCTGGAGCAGATCCCGGGTCACGTAGTCCCGGACCTTCTCGCAATGAGCGATCGCCTCGCGATAAACAGGGGCCCCCTCATGCTCGAGCGCCAGGTCGGCCTCGAGAATCTCGCGAGTGTTCTCCCCAATATTCAGGGTGCCCAGATCCTGCAAATTGGGCAGACCTTCGAGAAACAGGATGCGGTTGATCAGTTCGTCCGCGTGCTTCATCTCGTCGATCGATTCTTCGTATTCGGCCGCGGCCAGCTTCTCCAACCCCCAGTCCTTGAACATGCGGGAGTGGAGGAAGTACTGGTTGATCGCGGTCAGTTCGCCCTTGAGGGCCTGGTTGAGGAAACGGATTACGTCCTTATCGCCTTGCATCTCGACTCTCCTGGAATAAGTCCTTGATCTTTTTTTGGATCAACGGGTTGATTGACGGTGGCCCCCCGCCGCACCCAGGGGACCACCCCACTATCCCGCCCGACTCCGCCGGGATGCAAGAACGCCCTCAACGCGATCCAAACGATATCGGTAATGCGAACGATTTGCAACCCCGTTTGCCATAAAATTAGCGGCGAACGCCGAACCGGCCGGGCAGTCGGGCGGGGTAGGCACTATCGGATCAGCGGCACATCCGCCAGGCTCTCGACCTGGACCTGATCGGCGCAGCCCTCGATCGCGCCCTCCGGCCCCTCGCAGGCGGCGATGTCGTTGACCAGGATGCGTCCGACACGATCGCAGGCCGTGTCCGTCATGCGAAAGGCCCGAACCGCGGTACTTCCCGCCCGCAACGGGGCCATCTCGACCACGGTGCGTCGATGAATAATCCCGTCCTCGTCGAACACCACCAGGTCCAGCTGGAACGACTCCAGGGCATCATCCAGACCGTTCTCCAGCACCAGGTTTGCGCGGCAGTCGTCCCCGTCGGTTTCGAGCTTGTTCAGTTGCACGCCGATCGCGACAGAATCGTCGGGAGCGGGGTCGTCCGCACCGGCTGCGCCTGGTAGACCGAGCATCAGCAGAAGCACTGTCAAAGTGCCGAGAGCTTTGTCCCGCATACGCATGAGACCTCCTTCAATACATCCTTAACGCACGGAAAATGTAACCGGCACCACGAGCTCGAACTCATCACGGCCGATCGTACTCGGGGCCGGGAACGGATCTGCCCGCTCGACCATGTCCTCGACCGCGCGGTCGAGAATGCGGCTGCCGGAACTGTCGTCGATCCGATATTCGATTACGTTCCCGTCGCGGTCCAGATGCAGCCAGACCGAGGCCGTTCCCTCCAGTCGCCGCCGCTGGGCCTGCCGCGGATAACTCTTGTGGCGTTCGATCCACGCCTGCAATTCGGCCAGATAGTCCGGATCCGCGCCTGGCGCCCCACCACCCGCTGCGTCGGATGGGCTGTCGCCGGCTTCGGCATCGGCGGCGCCTTGTTCATCGGCCGGTGTCTCGACGTCGGCGCTGTCGCCGGGCTCCGCAGCCTCATCCGTCTCGTCGGAAGGATCGGCTTCGGACTCGGCCACCTCCGGTTCCGGTTCCGGTTCCGGTTCCGGTTCCGGTTCCGGTTCCGGTTCCGGCTCAGGCTCAGGCTCAGGCTCGGGTTCGGGTTCGGGTTCGGGTTCGGGTTCGGGTTCGGGTTCGGGTTCGGGTTCGGGTTCGGGCTCGGGTTCGGGTTCGGGTTCGGGTTCGGGTTCGGGTTCGGGTTCGGGTTCGGGTTCGGGTTCGGGTTCGGGTTCGGGTTCGGGTTCGGGTTCGACGACCTCGGCCTCTTCCACCGGCTGTTGTTCCGGCTCTACCGGCTCGGCCGTTTCCGGTTCCACGGGCTCGGCCTCCACCGCCTCGGGCACCTCCGGCTCCACCGGTTCGGCTTCTTCAGCGGTTTCCGCCGCCTCTGCGGGCATGACCTCGGGAGCACCCCCAGCCGCAGCCATGGAGATCTCCAGGCCGCCTACACCGGCATCCTCGGCGCCCGCGGGTGGCTCGCGCAGCAGCAATGCCGCAGCAACCAGCATGTGCAGCGCGACGGCCAGCACGAGGGCGGCCACCCAATGTCGGAACGTGGGCTGCATCAGGCCTCCGGCACCGTCAGCAGGTCAATCCGCTCGACCCCGACCTCGCGCAGGCGCTCCAGTACGCCCACCACCTCAACCGCCTCCGCACGCCCATCCGCCTTGACCCTCACGCGCGCCGATTCGCCATGACGTTCCAGATGTTCGCGCACCAGGGCCATCATGCCGTCGATGTCGGTCTCGTCCTGATTAACCGCAAGACGGCCATCGGTACCGACAATGACCATGAACTGATCCGGCCCAGGCTGACCATCAACCGCCGATTCCACCGGCTCGACCTCGAACGGATCGATCGCGCTCAACTGACCGGCCACCATGAAAAAAATCAACAGCAGGAAGACGATGTTGATCAGCGGCAGGATGCTCTCGTCATCGTTGCGCGGGCGATGCGCGACATGAAAGTGGCGGCGTTGTCCGATCATGGGCGCCCATCCCGAATCACGGAGAGATTGCGCGCACCAACGGCGGAGAGTCCTTCCAGCACATTGACCGTGTCCTGCATGCTCACGCCGGCTGCAGGCATTACCAGCACACGCGTATCGGCGTCTTCCCGCACGCGCGCTCGAATCTGGTCACCTAGCTCACCCTCCGCGATCACCTGGCCACCCATCCGCAAGCCTTCCGGGCGGATCTCGACCAGCATCGCGCCCTCCATCGAGCCAGCCCCCCCAGCCTCGGCGGGGGCCTCAAGCTGCACTGCACGCCAATCCAGAAAGCTCGAGGCCAGCATGAAGAAGATGAGCAGGATGAAGACGACGTCGATCAGCGGAGTCAGGCTGATCAAGTTACGCCGGCGGGGACGATTAGTGTCCAGCATCGGCCGTTCGGGGCTGGCTGCCCTCTCCGGCATCCTTGGCCGAGGGTTTGCGAGCCGACGCGGACGAGCCGACCGAGGGATAAAGCCCGCCCGTGAACAGCCGGGTGACCGCATCATCCATGCGATGGGCCACGCGCTCGACGCGGGTCTCCAGCCAGTTGAGGGCCGCGACCACCGGGATCGCCACCGCAAGTCCAACCGCCGTGGTCAGCAACGCCTCCCATATACCCCCGGAAAGCACTGCGGGATCCACCTGGCTGCCGGCCTCTTCCAATGCCTGAAATGCCCGAATCATGCCCATAACTGTCCCCAGAAGACCCAGCAGAGGCGCCAGTGCGCCGATCACCTCGAGGGGTCGCAAACCCTGGCGCAGAGACTGGATCATGCCATTGCCATAACGCACGACTTCCTCGCGCACGACGGCCTCTGGCACCCCGTTGTGGAGCCCTCGGATGCCTAGGGACACGGCTCCCGCGGCCGGATTCGGCGAGGCGTCCGCGCACTGAATCGCGCCTTCGATATCGCCCTGGTGAAAGCGCTCCAGCGCTTCCTCGGCCGGGCGCACGTTGGTTACTTGCAATCGCCATAGCTGCCAGACCTTGACCAACACGAAGGCCAACGCGACCACGGACGCGCCCAACAAAATCAGGACGACAGGCCCGCCGGCGTCCAGAAACCCTGCCAGACGCTCCGATGGGACCCATTCTTCGAAATTCATGTATTAACTCCGAAAGCACTCAACAATTGCACCCAGTGTCGCGCCAGAGCGGACATCCACGCGCTCACGTGGAGAGCAGCGCAGTAGCTGGATAGTCTTTACGAGTTTCTCGATGGATTGGGCAACTGACGCCCGCAAACAAGCGGCCCCACCCGCCGCACGTAACCCGTGCGCAAGCGCCGTAGCTTACAACCCCACCGCCGACTCGGGCAGTGACGCAGGGTCAAGACTGACCGCGAGATTACCACCAGGGGCATCCTCTCGAGTGTGCCGAGCCGCTTCGTTCGCGCACCCCTGCAACAGGCAATGCGCACGCCGGGCGCACTTGCCGCATTCCGAGCTCACGCCCAAGCGCTCACGTAGATCCCGCATGCGGAGACCTTCCTGACTGGAATCGACCAGTTCCCGGATGTCCCGTTCGCGTACAGACTTGCAGATGCAGACGATCATCGCCTTCCTCAACCTGACTCGTATGTTGGGAAAGGACGATACGGTGATTGAGAATGGTTTGCAACACCATTAGCACTCTTAGGCCTGTACGAACTCTCGTACCGACAATAAAAAGGCCCCGCAGAAGCGGGGCCTGGAAGAACGGCGTGGCAGGCGGCATGCCCGCCCACAACCCGTCCTAGTGCTGGTGACCGCCTTCGCCATGGGCGTGGCCGTGCTCCAGCTCTTCGGCGGAGGCCTCGCGGACTTCGACGATCTCGACGTCGAAGTTCAGGGTCTCGCCCGCCAGCGGATGGTTGCCATCCACCGTCGCGGTGTCGCCCTCAACCTTGGTCACGGTGACAGTCAGCGGGCCATTCTCGGTCTGCGCCTGGAACTGCATCCCCGGCTCCACGGATTCGACCCCCTGGAACGCATCCATCGGGATTTCCTGGACCATGGCATCGATCTTCTCGCCATAGCCTTCTGCCGGGGCAACCTTGGCCTGGACCTTGTCACCCGCGGCCTTGCCTTCGAGCTCTCGCTCCAGACCCGGGACGAGCTGACCATTCCCGTGCAGGTAGGCCAACGGCTCGCGGCCTTCGGAGCTGTCGATCTTCTCGCCAGCGTCGTTGGTCAGGGTGTAGTGGATGGCCACCACGGCGTTTTGCGCGACTTGCATGGGCTTCGCCCTCTTAATACATGAACATACAAGGGTAACGCGGAACGTGACCCCACGTCAGGTCTGCCCCGCCGCGCACGCGGTTTCAACCGCGCACCGACGGAGGGATGTCGCTTGTCAGGCGGCCTTTTGCAGCAAAAGCCGGTTCAGGCGGGCCACGAAGCCGCTCGGATCTTCCAGCTGCCCACCCTCAGCCAGCAGGGACTGATCGAACAGCAACGAGGCAAGGTCGTTGAAATCATCGCCCTCGGCCACTTTCAGGCGCTCCACCAGCGGATGCCCCGGGTTGACCTCCAGGACGGGCTTGCTTGAGAAGGTGTCCTGGCCAGCCTGCTTGAGCAACTCCTGCAGGTACAGCGCCATCTCGTGCTCGCCGAGCACAATGCAGGCCGGGGATTCCACCAGCCGCCGCGACGCGCGCACGCTGTCGACACGATCGCCCAGGGCCTGCTGCAGGCGCTCGGGCAGATCGCCCAGGTCCTCGTCAGCAGCCGATTCCCCGGTCTCGTTCTTCTGCTCGGCGTCCTCGCCGATGATCTTGTCGAGGTCCAGGTCACCCTTGGCGACGTTCTTCAACGGCTTGCCGTCGAACTCGCGCAGGTGGGAGAGCAACCACTCGTCCACCCGATCCGATAGCAGCAGGACCTCGATCCCGTGCTTGCGGAAGATCTCCAGGTGCGGGCTGTTGCGTGCGGCAGAGGCATTGTCGGCGGTGATCAGATAGATCGCCTCCTGCCCCTCCTTCATGCGCGCGATGTAATCCGCCAGGGCGACATTCTGGGTGTCATCGCTGTTATGGGTGCTGGCGAAGCGCAGCAACTTGGCGATCGCCTCCTGGTTGGCGTAGTCCTCCCCGGGGCCCTCCTTCAGCACGCGCCCGAAGTTCTGCCAGATCTCGGCGTATTTCTCCGGCTCATTGTCGGCAATCGACTGCATCAGGCCGAGGATCTTTTTCACCGAGCCCGAGCGGATCGAGTCGACCAGGCGGTTGTCCTGCAGGATCTCACGGGAGACGTTCAGTGGCAGGTCGGCCGAGTCCACCACCCCGCGCACGAAACGCAGGTAGTTGGGCAGGAGCTTCTCCGCATCATCCATGATGAACACACGCTTCACGTAGAGCTTTACCCCGTGGCGGGCATCGCGATCCCACAGGTCGAACGGCGCGCGCTTCGGGATATAAAAAAGTGTGGTGTATTCCTGCCGCCCTTCCACGTGGTTGTGGGTCCAGGCAGTCGGGTCATCGAAGTCGTGTGCGACATGCTTGTAGAACTCGCGGTATTCCTCGTCGCTGACCTCGCTCTTCGACCGCGTCCACAGGGCGCTGGCGCGGTTCACCGTCTCCCAGTCATCCGTGGGGTTACCCTCGTCATCCTGCTTGCGCATGCGGATGGGGAAGGCCACATGATCGGAATAGCGACCGATGATGTGGCGCAGACGGACCGCCTCCAGGAACTCGTCGGCGTCTTCCTTCAACGTCAGGGTGATCTCGGTACCGGGCGCGGCACGCTCGCACGGCGTAATGGTGTATTCGCCATCACCGCGCGATTCCCAGCGCGTGCCTGCGTCGGCTTCGCTACCGGCGCGACGTGTCTCCAGGCGCACATGGTCCGCGACGATAAACGACGAGTAGAAGCCAACCCCGAACTGGCCGATGAGCTGCGAGTCCTTTTTCTGATCGCCCGTCAATTTTTCGAGGAATGCCTTGGTGCCGGAACGCGCGATGGTGCCGATGTGTTCAACGACTTCGTCACGCGACATGCCGATCCCGTTGTCGCGCACGGTTACGCTGCGTGCGTCCGTGTCGACCTCGACATCGATCGCCAGCTCGGCCGGCTGCGGAATCGCGTCGGGCTGGGCCAGGGCCTCGAAGCGCAGCTTGTCGCAGGCATCGGCGCCGTTGGAGATCAGCTCGCGCAGAAAGATCTCGCGATTCGAGTACAGCGAGTGAATCATCAGCTGCAGGAGCTGGCTGACCTCGGTCTCGAAGCGGCGGGTCTCGGTTTTCGGGTCGGTCTGGGTCTCGCTCATGGCCTGCTCTTCCCTAAAATGGTCTCGACACGACGCAAGGTAGGGTCACCCGCTCCGTTTTCAAGGGCGCTCGCCTGATACAGCCCACCCGCTCCCTCGGGGTCGAGCAGCCGCCAGACCGGCAATAGCGTCTCCGCAAGGAGGGTCTCCAGTTGCCACGGTGGCCGCAGCACGAGCATCCCCGAGCCAGCCAGCCCGCGATGGCGTTCCGGGTCCGGGGCGATACGCAGTTCGCTGACTAACCACGGGTCGTCCAGCTCGGCGCGCAGCTGTTCGCGCATCGCGTGATCCGGACGCCCGGCGACGACGGGGTACCAGATGAGGATCGTTCCGGTATTCCAGCGCTGGCGAATGGACTGGACCATCGCCACCACCTCGCGATATTCCGTCTTGCGCTGGTAGGGTGGATCCAGCAGAACGAGGCCGCGCCGTGGCTCCGGAGGGAAGAGCGCAGTCGCGGCCTCGCGGGCATCGCGTCGGTGCACGTGGCAGCGAGCGTCCTCGGTCAATCGGCCCTTTAGACGCGCCTGCGTTTCCGGATTCTGCTCGCAGGCAATGAGCTGATCCCGCTCCCGTAGACGTGCCTGAATCAACAACGGTGAACCGAAGTATTCGGCCAGCTGCGGCGGATTCGGCTGCAAATCCCGCAGGGCCGACAAATAATCCTCAACGATGGGCGGCAACGATCCGGCGCATGACCACAACCGGCCAATCCCCGATGCGGCCTCGTCCGTCTGCCGGGCCCGTGCACTGCTCAGGCTGTAGCCCCCGGCGCCAGCATGCAAATCGATCGCGACAAAGGGTTTGTCGCGACCCCGCAACGAGTCCAGGACCTGCCACAGCAGCAAGTGCTTGTGTACGTCGGCAAAGTTGCCGGCGTGAACGTCGTGTTGATATCTGGTGGACATGGGCCCTCAGAAACAAAAAGCCACCACGAACGGACCCGTGGTGGCTGAAGAAGGGTAGCCCATCTGGACCGCCCTCGACCGTGTGACTGGTTTACTGGTTAACCGGCGATTCCGGGTCCAGCAGATACGCCATGATGTGCGCGATCTGTTCCTCGTCCAGGAAGTTATTGCGCCCGAACCGGGGCATGATCGTGCACGGGAAATACTGGTGCGGGTTCGACACCACCTGGTGTACGTAATTCACCACCGCACTATCCGAACCTCGCGTCGAACCATAGCCCGCGAGACTTGGGCCCAGCGTGCCGTAGAGCTCTTCGGACGGATCCATCTGGTGACAGGCATAACAGTTGCCGCCCACCTCGCGCTGACTGTGGTCATCGTTGTTGTGGCCGAGTCGGTACCCAAATCCAGACCGTGCCAGCTCGGCGCCGCGGCGCCAGTTACCTAGTCGCGGGCCACCTGGGGGTTCCTGATAGCTTTCGCGGGCCATGGCGATTACCTCGCCCGCGGTATCGGAATCCGGTGCGCCCTCGAACGAGCAAGCGGCCTGAATGCCGTCTTGCGTCATGCGGTCGCGTGCCGTCCCACCTTCCTGTGCCTCCTGCTCGAAACGGTAACTATTCGTCTCAAGCACGAGGTAGTCTGCTAATTCTTCGGCGCTCATCGCCGTTATGTCGACCTCACGGTCGGAATCACCCATCCAGCCGGTCAATCGGTCCCATCCATCGCCCAGTCCGTCGCAACCCGTAACTAGAACGGCGGAAGCCAGAATGGCCAAGCCTGCCCCAAGTCTCGTCTTGTTGAGCATCCCTGAAATCTCCTCTTGCGTCGGCTGCTGCCGCTTCTTTCCGAACATGTCGCCCGGACATTCATCAACCGTGGCCTGTGGTTCTCCAAGCCCAATGGAGCGCGGGACCCCGGCGGACAACCCGCGACTCTTATCGCAGGGGACCCCTGGGAAGGGTCGGTGGAAAGAGGCCCCGCAGGCCATCCTGCGGGGCTTCAAAAAAAAGGCAGCCCAGGAAGGCTGCCTCTAAACCAGCTAACTGCTTACTGGTTGTTCACCGGGGACTCCGGATCCAGCAGGTAAGCCATGATATGGCTGATCTGCTCGTCGGTCAGGAGCTGGTGACGGTCGGAGTTGAACCGCGGCATCTGGGTGCACGGGAAGTACTGATGAGGATTGGAAATCACCTCGTGCACGTACCGCAGAACGGCTTCGCTGGTGCCACGCTGGGCGCCATAGTTCTCCAGGCTCGGCCCGATCGTACCCTGGGTGGATACGCGCGGATCAAACACGTGGCAGTTGTAGCAATTGCCACCCTGCTCGCGCTGACCGTGGTCATCGTTGTTGTGGCCCATGCGATAGCCGAAGCCGGAATCCGCCAGCTCGGCACCCTTGCGCCAGTCACCCAGCTCGATGCTCTCCGGGGCTTCGTAGCCCGCACGCGCCATGGCCACGACCTGACCGGCGGTTTCGCCATCGAGGTCTTCGCGGGTGTTATCGAAGGAACAGGCCTTCTGCAGCTCGTCCTGGGTCATGCGATCGGCCCAGTTGCCGCCTTCCTGCATCTCCTGATCACGGAAACTATTCGTTTCGAAGATGAGGTGCTCGGCAAGCTCCTCGGCGCTCATCGCGGTGATGTCGACGTCCGAACCTTTGCTTCCGTCGGCGACGGCACAGCCTGCGGCCAGGGCGACGGATGCGAACGCGGCCATACCGGCCGCAACAGCATTCTTTTTAAACATACTTGGTGTCTCCTATTGCGTCCGTAGGTTACCGCTTCAGGTCGGGCAGGATGGCCGGTTCGCCACGCGCCGCGTCATTCCAGTAGGAAATCAGGGCGGTGTTCACCGGGGAATCCGGCAGGATACCGGCGTGACGCATCTGCCATACGCAACCGCGAATACGGTGGTTCTGGCTACGCACGTTGTCCTGTCCAGCGCGGTGGGCGGGCCAGGAGACAGCCTTGGTCCATTCCTGCGAATTGCGCATCTCGGGGAGCACAGAGGCACGGATCTGCTTACCGGTATCGCCATGGCAGGAGGCGCAGTTAAAGTCCATCGCACCACCACGACGGAAGAACAGCTTCTCGCCCGCGTCACGCATGGCCTGCTCTTGCGGGTGGTCCAGCGGCGGGTTCCAGGCATAGCCGGAAGACTGGTGCGCAATGTAAGTGGTCAGACGCATGATGTCCGAACCGCTGCCATGACGCTGGCCGACTTCGGAGTCATCGCTGGTGAAGCCCTGCAGTTCCTTCATGCAGTGCACCAGGCGGTGTTCGAAGTCCATCACCTTTCCGGTGTCTTCGAAGTAGCGCGGCAATTCTACGTAGGCGCCTTCCAGCACGCCCGGGCCCTTACCAAAGTCGCAGCCTTCCAGCGAGACGTTGTTCGGGCCGCGCTCGGCGTAGAACAGTTCTTCGCCTTCGTCGATCAGCCAGAGGGCGGGGTTATCCGGCATCATCATGATGTTCATTTCACTCTGGTGCAGGTACCTGGAGTCAGGCTGCGCCTCCAGCAGTCCCTGCAGGACATCGTTGGGGTCCTGCCATTCACCGGCCTGAGCCGCAGCCCCAACAGCCATTGCTACGGGCAACGCAAGCAATGCTTTCTTGAACATGGAAACCTCCATCACACGGGTTTTTTTCGATTGAGCCCGGGACTGATCTGGCCCGGACCTGTGTAGCAGAGTGCTGAACCCGAGTCCGTGCTGTCAACACAAAAGACTATATTAGCGTTTCCTAAAAGTCTGTTTTTCAAAGGTTCTTGGGCTTCAACACCGGGAGGCAGACGGAGGTAGCCCTAATTCTATTCCCGGTTTTTCGAACTTTTTTTCAGGTTTCATTCAGGTGTCGAAAAGCGTGGAATGCGGGAGCAACTGGCTGATGCGGTGAGGGAATTGCCCAGAGACACGTCCAGCCATGTCGGCACTTTGAAAATTGGGTGCCCCAAGATCGACCTCGCCCGGCGGTCGCAAAGAATCAAGGAGAGGGAAAATAACGGTCTGGTACTAGCCGTTAGAAAGTTGCGCTCAGTCGCGGCTGAGGACGCCCTCATGCACGAGCAGCAGGCGTTTCACCTGCGCCAACTCGCCCACCTGGTCGCCGGCATAACCACCCACATCACGCGAGACGCGAAAGCGCGAGGACACCACACGATGGCAGGGAATAAACAACGGCCAGGGATTGGCTCGGCAGGCCTGCCCCACCGCACGCGGGGCGGAGCCGACCTGGGCCGCAATCTCGGCGTAGGTGCGCACCTCCCCAACCGGGATCTTCGACAACGCCGCCCAGACCCGCCGGGAATGGGCACTGCCGGGCGGGACCGCGGATGTCGGTCGCCAGGCGGACGCATCGCGGCCGTAAGCGCTCGGCTCGAACCGGGGGGCCTGCAAGTCGGCGCCCGGGATATCCACCAGCATGGTCAGCTCATCAGGCTCGTCCGGGTCCTGCCATTCACAAGCCAGTAGCTCGCCCCTGACGGACTCCAGCCACACAAAAGCCAGCGCGACTCCGGGGAGGAGACAGCGCTGGCTCTGAGGCGTCGATCCAGCCGACATCAGGTAGCGAAATGCGAGGGGCGACGGGGACCCGGCCATCGACCGCGCCCCGCCCTGTCGCATTATTTCGCGGCCTTGATATCTTCCTTGATGCGGGCCGCCTTGCCGGTACGATCACGCAGGTAGTACAGCTTGGAGCGACGCACCTTACCGCGACGCTTCACCTTGATCTCGGCGATCTGCGGGCTGTGGGTCTGGAAGGTCCGCTCCACGCCATTGCCGTAGGAGACTTTGCGCAGGGTGAAGGCGGAGTTGAGGCCGCGATTGCGCACGGCGATTACCGCACCCTCGAAGGCCTGCAGACGCTCACGGTCGCCCTCGCGGACCTTGACCTGAACCACCAAGGTATCGCCGGGCCCGAAGTCGGGCACATCCGACTTCATCTGCGCGGCTTCCAGTTCCTGAATGACGTTATTCATTGCTCGACCTCAATCATCGCTTTCGGTGCGCGAGCCGCCGGCATGGCCACTCACGCGGTATTCGTCCAACAGGGCCGCATCTTCGGCCCCGAGTTCCAGCCGGGCCAGCAGGTCCGGCCGCCGTTTCCAGGTCCGGCCCAGCGCCTCGCGGCGGCGCCAGCGCCGAATCGCGCCATGGTCGCCTCCCAACAGAACCGGGGGCACGGACCGCCCGGCGACCGTCTCCGGGCGCGTGTAGTGCGGGCAATCCAGCAGCCCAGCACTAAACGAGTCCTGCTCGGCGGAGTCCGCATGCCCCAGCACGCCGGGCAGCAAACGGGCACAACCGTCAATCACCGCCATGGCCGCGAGTTCGCCGCCAGACAATACGAAGTCGCCCAGCGACCACTCCGCATCGACCTGCGCCTCGATGAAACGCTCGTCGATGCCCTCGTAACGGCCACAGACCAGCGCCACACGCGGCCGTCCGGCCAGCTCCTGCAACATCGCCTGCCGGATCGGCCGGCCCTGAGGGGTCAGCGCGATCACATACGGCGGTGCTTCGGCATCCGCCCGCGCCGCATCCAGCGCGGACGCCAGCGGCGCGTACTGCATCACCATGCCCGGACCCCCGCCATACGGCCGGTCGTCCACAGCCTGGTGGAAGCCGACGCCCCAGGCGCGCGGATTCCAGTATTCCAGTTCCAGCTGGCCACGCTCCACGGCCCGTCCGGTTACGCCGGATTCGCAAACCGCCGCAACCAGTTCCGGGAACAGCGAGATGACGTCGAAACGCATCCGCGCCGCTTCAGAAATCCGGGTCCCAGTCGACCCGCACGCGGCGAGCCTCCAGGTCCACGTCCAGCACGTACTGTTCACGCACCCAGGGGATCAGGCGTTCCCTGTCCCCCTTGACGACCAGTACGTCGTTGGCACCGGTCTCGATGAAACCCGAGATCGTACCCAGCGTGGTGCCATCGTGCGTCTCGACGGCCATCCCCAGCAGGTCGGCCCAGTAGTAGGCACCATCCCCGGCCGGCGGCAGCCAGTCGCGCTCGATCGCGAGCTCGGACCCGATCAGCCCGTAGGCCGCATCGCGGTCCACGGCCTCGCGAAATTTCATCACCACACCCGGCCCGTGGGCACGTCCGCCCTCGATATCGACCAGGCGCCATTCATTCCCGCAGTGCATCCACAGCTGCGGAAACTCGGCTATCGCCGCGCGCGGCTCGGTCTCGGAAAAGACCCGGACCCAGCCCTTGACACCATAGACCCCGGAGACACGCCCGACACGGATGCGCTCACCCGCCTCGTTCATGACCGCAGCCAAGTGTCAGTACAGTCGCCCGACGACCTTAGGCCGCCGCAGACTGCTGCTTGCGGTAACCCTTGACCAGGTGGTTCACGCGCTCGGACATGCCGGCGCCGTGACCCAGCCAGTAATCCACGCGCTCCAGGTCAATGCGCAGCGGTTCTTCCTGACCGCGGGCGACCGGGTTGAAGAAACCGATCTGCTCTTTGTAACCGCTGTCCCGACGCTTGCGCGAATCGGTAACCACGATCGAGTAGAACGGGCGCTTCTTGGCACCGCGGCGTAACAGGCGAATCGTAACCATGTAGTGTTGAACCCCGTGAGTCCGTTTTCTCGAGAAAACGCGCGATTATAACGAATTCGGCCGACAACACAAGGGAGAAGCCAGGTCTCCCGCGCGTGTCCGGCCAACGTTCGCCCGCGCATTGATTATGTGGCGGCCTAGCGGAATGGCATCCCGCCGCCGGGGCCACCCATCCCCCCCATGCCGCCCATCTTGCTCCCCAGGGCCCGCATCATCTTCGATGCACCGCCCTTGGAGAACTTCTTCATCGCCTTGCTCATTTGGGTGTGTTGCTTGAGCAGACGATTCACATCCTGAATCTGGGTACCGGAACCCGCCGCGATGCGCCGCTTGCGCGATCCCTTGATCACATCCGGGTGGCGACGCTCGTGCTCCGTCATCGACGAGATCACCGCCATCATGCGACCGATCTCCTTGTCATTGGCCTGGTTCTTCACCGCATCCGGGAGCTTGCCGCCGCCGGGGAGCTTCTCGAGCATGGAGCTCATGCCCCCCATTTTTTGCATCTGCGTTAGCTGGTCACGCAGGTCGTTCAGGTTGAACCCGCGACCCTTCTTCAGCTTGCGGGTCAGCTTTTCGGCCTGATCCTGGTCAACCTGCCGGCTGGCCTCTTCCACCAGCGACAGCACATCGCCCTTGCCGAGAATGCGCGAGGCGATGCGTTCCGGATGGAACGGCTCCAGCGCATCCGGGCGCTCGCCCATGCCGATGAACTTGATCGGAACGCCGGTAATCTGGCGCACCGACAACGCCGCACCACCGCGGGCATCGCCATCCGCCTTGGTGAGCACCACGCCGGTCAGAGGCAACGCCTCACCAAAGGCGCGGGCGGTGTTCGCCGCATCCTGACCGGTCATGGAGTCAACCACGAACAGCGTCTCGATCGGGTCAATAGCCTGATGCAGCGCCTTGACCTCGGCCATCATGTCCGCGTCGACATGCAGGCGCCCCGCGGTGTCGACCAGCAGGACCTCGACCCCCTCGCGGCGCGCGCGCGCCACCGCGTCGCTGGCGATCGCCTCGGGCTTCTGGCTGGTATCACTGGGGTAGAACGTGACCTCGACCTGGCCGGCCAGGGTCTCCAGCTGCTGGATCGCGGCGGGACGATAGACGTCACAGCTCACCACCGCGACCTTTTTCTTCTCGCGCTCGCGCAACAGGCGGGCGAGCTTGCCGATGCTGGTGGTCTTACCGGCACCCTGCAAGCCCGCCACCAGCACCACAGCCGGTGGCTGATGAGCCAGGTTCAGCGTGGCGTTTTCGCCACCCATAGTCGCGACCAGCTCGTCATGGACGACCTTGATCAGGGCCTGGCCCGGCGTCAGGCTGCCGATGACCTCCTTGCCCAGCGCCTTTTCCTTGACGTCCTTGATGAACTCGCGCACCACCGGGAGCGCCACGTCGGCCTCCAGCAGCGCCATGCGCACCTCGCGCAGGGCGTCCTGGATATTGTCCTCGGTGAGCCGCGCCTGACCCTTCAGGCGCTTCATCGTCTCCTGCAGGCGGCTGGAAAGGCCGTCGAACATCGCGCGTCCTCGTAGCAATCGTCGATGATCGGCGGATCTTGGCCGATCACGGGACCGCATAGTATACCGCTCTCACCTTCCTGAATGCAGAGGCGTCCCTCCGACACCGGGAATCGCCCCGCAGCAACGCTCGCATGTGCAATCCGCAAGCGTTGCAGCGATAATCCGGCGTCATGATCATTGCCACCGGACTCCTCGCCGTCGCCCTGTATCTGGCCACTGCGGGCTACCTGATCGTTACAGCGCGCCAACAGCCGCTGACACCCGGCCAGCCGCGCTTGGCGCTGGCCCTGTGGGGGCTTGCCCTGATCACCCACCTGGGTGCTCTGCTGCCGATGGTCCTGACCGATGCCGGGCTCAACCTGTGCCTGGGCAATGCCCTTTCGGCCTCGCTTTGGCTAGTCGCCGCCCTGCTTTGGGCCACCAGCTGGCGGCATCCCCTGGCCATCCTCGGGGTGGTCATCCTGCCACTGACGGCCCTGGCCGTTCTGACCGCCCTGCTGTGCGACGGCGATACGCGCTATACCACCTCGGCCGGGATCGATCTGCACATCCTGTTCTCGGCGCTGGGCTGGGCCTTTCTCGCGCTGTCCACCGCCCAGGCCGCGGTCATGGCCGCCCAGCACCGTGCGCTGCATAACCACCACGCATCCGGTTTCGTGCGCGCCCTGCCACCCCTGTTCTCCATGGAGGTCTGGCTGTTCCGGATGATCTTCATCGGCTGGCTGTTCCTCGGACTCAGCCTGCTGTCCGGCCTGGTGTTCGTGGACAACCTGTTCGCCCAGCACCTGGTCCACAAGACCACGCTGTCGATCCTGGCCTGGCTGATCTTCTCGATTCTGCTGGTCGGGCGCTGGCGCCTGGGCTGGCGTGGAACACGCGCCCTGGCCTGGACTACCGGTGGTTTCGTGGTGCTGGTGCTGGCCTATTTCGGCTCCAAGCTGGTACTGGAGATCATCCTCGGGCGTGTTTGAGCGTAGTGGGGCGGCTTGACACCCCCACGCGCCTTGCCTGAAATGATCCCGACCATGCCACCCCGCCAGCCCGCCCACCCCTGACCGCAGGCCACCTCGTTGCAAGAGATCCCGCTGTCTTTCCTGTTCGGCGCCCTGGTGGTGCTGTTCCTGCTGTCGGCGTTCTTCTCCGGCTCGGAAACGGCATTGATGGCGCTGAACCGCTACCGCATGCGCCATCGCGCACAGACCGGTCACCGCGGTGCCCAGCTCGCCGCTCGCTTGCTGGACAAGCCGGACCGCCTGATCGGACTGATCCTGCTGGGCAACAACTTCGTCAACATCCTGATCGCACAGATCGCCACCTTCATCGGCTGGCGCCTGTTCGGTGACACCGGCGTAGCGATCGCCACAGGTGTACTGACCCTCACCCTGCTGATCTTCGCCGAGACGGCACCCAAAACCCTCGCCGCCCTGCACAGCGAGCGGGTGGCCTACCCCGCCGCCTGGGTCTACTCGGGACTGATCAAGGTGATGTGGCCCGTGGTCTGGATGATCAACGTGATGGCCAATGGCGTGCTGCGCCTGTTCGGCGTGCACATGAATGCTGGCCAGCGCGCCGCACTGAACACCGACGAACTGCGCAGCGTGGTTTCCGAGGCCGGCGCACTGATCCCGGCCAATCACCAGCGCATGCTGCTGAACCTGCTCGATCTCGAACGCACCACGGTCGAGGACATCATGATCCCCCGCAGCGAGATCGTGGTGATCGACCTTAACGACCCCTGGAACGAGGTCGAGGACCAGTTGATCCACGGCAGCTTCACGCGACTGCCGGTCGTCGAGGGCGAGCTGGACCACATCGTCGGCTTCGTCCACCGCCGCGATGTCCTGCCACTGGTGGAGCGCGATGAATTCGACGCCGACGACCTGCGCCAGGTGCTGACGCCGCCCTACTTTATCCCCGAAGGGACCGCACTCAACCGCCAGTTGATCAACTTCCAGCAACAAAAGAAGCGCATTGGCCTGGTGGTGGACGAGTACGGCGACATCGAGGGCCTGATCACGCTGGAAGACCTGCTGGAGGAGATCGTCGGCGAGTTCACCACCGATTCCCCGGCGATGAGCGACGACGTCCTGCGTCAGGAAGACGGCTCGGCAATGGTTGACGGCGGCATCCACCTACGCGAGCTGAACCGCGCCCTTGGGCTGGACCTGCCACAGGACGGCCCCAAGACCCTGAGCGGCCTGATCGTCGAACATCTGGAGAGCATCCCCGAGGCACCCGTGAGCGTGAAGATCAACGGCGTGGTGATGGACATCGCCCAGATCAAGAACAACACCATCCGCACCGTGCGCGTGGTCGCCCCCGATCTGCCGGAAAACCCGGAACAGAAGGCCCCCTGATGGCGAAGAGCAAGACCCAGTACGTATGCCAGTCCTGCGGCGCAATCAGCCCCAAGTGGGCCGGCCAATGTGGCGACTGCGGCGCCTGGAACACCCTGGAGGCCGCCACCCCCACCGCCAGCGCCGGGCCGCGCGGCGGGTACGCGGGCGAGGTTGCGGGCATCACCCGCCTGGGCGAGGTCGAGATGACCGAAGTGCCGCGGACCGGCACCGGCCTGTCCGAACTGGACCGGGCGCTGGGCGGGGGGTTGGTCCACGGTTCGGTCGTCCTCCTGGGTGGCGATCCAGGGATCGGAAAATCCACCCTGCTGCTGCAGACGCTGGCCATGCTCCCGGTCGGTGAAACACTCTACGTCACCGGCGAGGAATCGGCCCAACAGATCGGCATGCGCGCGCAACGCCTGGGCCTGGAGGTCGATGGCCTGCGCCTGTTGACCGAGACCCAGGTGGAGAACGTGATCGCCACCTGCGAGCGCGAACGCCCGCGGGTCCTGGTGATCGACTCCATTCAGACCCTCTACACCGCCGCCCTGCAGTCCGCGCCCGGCTCCGTCGGCCAGGTGCGCGAGAGTGCCGCAGCACTGGTGCGCATGGCCAAGCAACGCGGCATTACCGTGATCCTGGTCGGCCACGTGACCAAGGACGGCCAGCTCGCCGGCCCGCGCGTGCTGGAACACATGGTCGACACCGTGCTGTATTTCGAGGGCGACCCGGACGGGCGCTACCGTATGCTCCGCGCGGTCAAGAACCGCTTCGGCGCCGTCAACGAACTGGGTGTGTTCGCCATGTTGGAGAACGGCCTGAAGGCGGTCTCCAACCCCTCCGCGATCTTCCTCTCGCGCCACCAGGGGCCGGTGCCCGGCAGTGTGGTCATGGTCACCCGGGAGGGCACGCGGCCCCTGCTGGTCGAGGTTCAGGCCCTGGTCGCAGAGAGCCATGCCTCGCAACCGCGGCGCATCACCGTGGGCCTAGAGCAGAACCGCCTGACCATGCTGCTCGCCGTGCTTCACCGGCACGGGGGCGTAGCCCTGTTCGACCAGGATGTCTTCATCAATGTGGTCGGCGGCGTGCGCGTGACCGAGACGGCCGCCGACCTACCGATGCTCGCGGCCGCGCTGTCGAGCTTTCGCGACCGGCCGCTGCCGCAGGAGATGCTCGCCTTTGGCGAGGTCGGGCTGGCCGGCGAGATCCGGCCGGTGCCGAATGGCGAGGAACGCCTGCGCGAGGCGGCCAAGCATGGCTACACGCGCGCCATCGCCCCCGCCGCCAACGCCCCGCGCAAGCCGATCAAGGGCATGGAGGTAGTCGCCGTCTCGCGCCTGGGCGAGGTCCTTGACGCACTGTAGCCGAGCCCCGGCCGCCTGCCGTGCAAAGACTTCCACCAGCCCTACCGCTGGTGGCCCTTGTGGCGTCGTAAGCCCCCACTTCCAACCTCATCCGATATCTAGAGCTCACCACTCTATGCAGGTTGGGACCTGGGCCCGATCATGTGACTGTTGTGTCCAGCGATGCCGGTTCATGAGCAGCTAACGCCGGGCATGAGTCGCGCGCGTCAGCGCGTCGACTCTATGGCTTTGTTAGCGAACATTTGGCCGCCCTCCGATCTGAGAAGCTCGCTCAGTAGGTCATCCTCAGCCGGAAGATCACCTCGATCGACTATGGCGTTTCCGGCATCGAGAAGAAGTTGCCAGGCTCTTTCCCAGTCCCCTTGAACGATCCCTCGGCGGGAGCCATGTGCGACCTTACTTCGAATTTTGTACTCCTTCCGTGCGCGCTGGAAAACAGCTTCTCGCTCATCAGGCGGACCAATGAGTTGAGCCAAGTGAAGCGCCAAACGGAAGCTCACTTCCGAGTTGACCTCCGGAAATAATGCCTCAAGTGCACACCACAGGTGGAGGAGGGACTGGTCCAGGGACGGGAGCAGCGGTGCGGCGAGCGCCGCATCGCGAACAACATTCAGTGCAGGCTGCCTTGCCTCTAGTGCCATCCACTGCTTTGCCTTTTCGCCCGCTAATTTGAATTGGTTGACGGTGATTCCGAGCGCATTAGGAAGCGTCCTGCAGTGCAGGGAAAGCTGAACCGGCCAAGCCTCAAGCGCTATGTCATCGCTCGACGGACCTATCTGCAGGTCGGGCGGCAAGTCCTTTCGCAAACTACCCGAGTCGCGGCTGTTGATGCCCGAGTAGTCGTTTATGGAATGGCTGGTAGCAAAAGGCGCAAGGCTTGGGGAGGCATCCGCTAGGTAGGCGCCCAAGAACAGAGAATTGATATATTCCAAGGCCTGGGACAGTTCTTCAGCTTCCACGCTAAGCTCAAGGTTGCAGTGCGAAAGCAGAACATCCATCAACTGATATGGAAGATGTAAGCGGTGCCGTGAGGCTAGCGTGGCCAAGTCAAAAACACTTGTCCCCCACTTTCTACGGGTTAGGGCAAATGGAGGGGCTACGACGCAATCGAACTCTTCCGCGGGACGCCAGAATAGTACGGGAAAGTGGAAAGTTCGGTTCGACACTGGCGCAAAGTCCTATAAATGAACGCTAACGGCCAAGCGAACCGACGGCGAAGCCGTCCGGGTTGCGCGCCGTGTTAGAAGTCACTCTACATAACTGCATTGAGGGCATTCCCATTCACCTCCCGCGAGCTCGGAAAATGGCGGCGGAATCGGCTTCATATACATTTGCTTTTGGTTGTTTGAGCAGTTTGGGCATATTGGTTTGTCTTTTTTAGCTACAGCTTGCTTATTTGGGGTACGGTAATTGGATTCGCCGTCAATACATGCCTTCTTCCATCTCTTAATGGCGCCATTCATCGATTCCTGCATTGACCAATTAGGCTCAGAAAGGTCTACAGAGTGCAGGAACGCATTAAGAACGCCCCGATCAAATATGCCGCGAGAAACAGTTGTGTGATGAATTACAAGCAAAGGGAGCCCGGCTGCATAAGCAAGGCCTGCTTCTAAATGATTCCATTCGGTACCAAGAGACATGGGCCAGTTTATTTCGCCACCCTTCAGGAAACCCGCCTCTACTTCCAGTTGAGGGTAACCAAGGACAATAGCACCTTGACAGGTGGCCATAATCTCGATCACTTCATCAAGAGGTGCTTTGCTTGGGTAATCACTTACGCCTAAAGTCCTAGGAACTAGATCTAGATTATCTAGCTGCGTGAGAAACGTAGATAGGCCAGATTCAAATTCTGGCGCTACCCACGTTGGTCGGCTCACGAATATTTCCACAATTGTTCCTTGGCGACTTCTAACAGTAGATTAGACAGAATCTGTCATATTGGCGATAGACAGAATCTGTATATCACCTGATCCTCGTGGCGCCGTCCCTTTCTCTGGTGACTTCTGCTCGGACAGTTTAGCCATGATCGGATCATGGCTAAACAGGTACGGAAACTGATGGCGACAGGAAGAGGTGCCGGAAAGGGACGCTGATTCCGAGAGTGGGACCGGATCGTTCGTTTTTTTCAGGGAGTTCAGCGAGAGATTGCTCGTCGGTAAGCGACCGGGCGGAATGGTTTATCGCTGCGTTCCCAGGGCGTTGCGTGGCGGAACTCGGGGCAGAGATCATGGCTCAGCACCGGATCAGCGCGGGACAGAAATCGTCGGTACAGGGTTGGCAGTGCTGGCAGGCCGGCGATGCTATACGGATTCTGTTTAACGCCGTGAAGCCAGAATGGATTGCACCGTCCGGCTCGAAGTGCTGGCGGGCTTTGGCACGCGCGCTTGAGGCGCAGCATGCCACCATGGCCGGGCGTTTGCGGCGGTTTCGTCGGACGATTAGGCCCAAGGGGCCGGTGCAACGCGGCTCCCGCCGCTCAGCTGCACGCGCCTTCGAGTGAGCGCGACGGCCGAAGGGAGGCAAGCGCCTGAGGAGGAACCGGAACCCGCCGCGAGCCGGATCCACCGTGTCTGGACACAAAAAAGGCGCCCGGAGGCGCCTTTCGTGAAGCGGGCATAGGGACTGCGTCAGTTGACGGCGTCGAGGTCGGCCGCCAGCGACTCACGGGAGCCCTCGGCGACGGCGTCCAGCCGGTGGTTGTAGTTCTCGTGCTCCACCCCCATGGCAATGGCCGCCCCGGACTTGGCCGCGGAGACCATCTCCGGCGTCAGCTCGAAGCGCAGGAAATGCACCGAGGAGGTCTTGTCGTCGGTCTCGCGGTCCAGATCCTCGTTGGCGATCGGGTAGACCTTGTCATGGCCCTCGACCTGCACATAGGTCTTGCGCTCGATCCCGATCAGCTTCGAGAGCTGCACCTTGCGCTCGTCGATGTCCGGATACTCGACCATCATCGTCGCCTTCCAGTTGGAACCATCCGGGATCAACGGGTTGTAGGCATCCAGCTCGTCCTGGATCCCCTCGGCGTCGAAGATCTTCTCCACCCGCAGCATCTCCTGGATCTGATACTGCATCGTCTTGCGATCCTCGAAATGCAGCGTGACCGCCGGCCCCACCTGCACCACGCGATTGCGCTTGTGCTGCATCACCTCGTTGCGGAACTGTGGCCGCACCTCGTGATACTTCTCCAGCGAAAACAGGTCTTCACGACTCAGCTTGTCCACACTTGCCTCCATCTGCATCTCGATACCTCCGTCTCGTCGGACTGGCCCGCCAGGACCGGCACCCCTCAGTGATCGTGGTGGTGCCCCGTCTTCGTGTAGTCCTTGTCGGACCAGAGGTTGTCTTTCAGTTCGTGGTCAAACACCGGGTTATGGCGCCGGATCCACTCCAGCACCATCGCGGCGTGCTCGATCTCTTCGTCGCGGTTGTGCGCGAGGATCGCCTTGAGTTCTTCGTCCTTGCAGCCGTCGATGCGCTGCTGATACCAGTCCACCGCCTCAAGCTCTTCCATCAGCGAGACGATCGCGCGATGCATCTCGCGCGACTCGTCGCTCAGTTCCTCGACCGGTTCGTGGTAGCTGTCACTTGCCATGCTCTCTCTCCGTTCGCCCGCGCCGTCTACGGCGCGAGTGGTTCCTTGTGAGGTGCCGTTACAGCCCGTAGGCCTGGCGTAGCAGGGTCAGCGGATGCTCGGGCGCCTTGTCCTCGCCCTTGCCCTGTAACCCGTTCTCGATCATGTGGCCGGCCATCGGGCAGTCGCTCGAATAGTGGTCCGACTCGGCCTTCTGTACGCGACTGACCACCGGGCGACAGATCTTGCTGGCGGTCTCGTAGAACTCGCTCTTCACCCCGTAGGTACCGTCGTGCCCGGAGCAGCGCTCGATCACGTCGATCTCGGTGTCCGGGACCAGCTTCAGCAGGTCGCGGGTCTTCAGCCCCATGTTCTGCACCCGCAGGTGGCAGGCGGCGTGGTAGGCGATCTTGCCGAGCTTCTCGGGGAAGTCGGTGTTCAGCTTGCCGTCCTTGTGCCGCTCCATCAGGTATTCGAACGGGTCGAAGATGCGATCGCGAACCGCGATCACGTCGGCATCATCCGGGAACATCAGCGGCAGTTCCTGCTTGAACATCAACACGCAAGAGGGCACCGGGGCAACGATGTCGTAGCCCTGGTCGATCATGCGCTTCATCGCCGGGATGTTGGCGTCCTTCGACGCCTCCACCGACTTCAGGTCGCCCAGCTCCAGCTTGGGCATGCCGCAGCACTGTTCCTTCTCGACCAGGGTCACCTCGATGCCGTTGTGCTCGAAGACCTTGACCAGGTCCTCGACCAGGTGCGGCTCGTTGTAGTTGCCGTAGCAGGTCGCGTACAGCGCGACCTTGCCCTGAGTCGCACCGGACGGCTCGGGGTTGGAGACGCCCTGCGCCACCTTGCTCAGGCGCGAGCGGCCCTTGTTGGAATGGTATTCGGGGACCGGGGCATCCGGGTGCACGCCCATGGTCTTGTCCAGCATCTTGCGCACGGCACCGTTCTTGTTGGCGGCATTGACTGCGCCGGCCACCACCGGGATACCCGCCAGCTTGCCTACGGTGTCGGTGCTGGACATAAACTTGTGGGAGGCCTTCGCACCTTCGTTCTGGTAGCGGAAGGCCTTGGCCCGGAGCATCAGGTGTGGGAAGTCCACATTCCATTCGTGCGGGGGCACGTAGGGGCACTTGGTCAAGTAGCACAGATCACACAGGTAGCAGTGATCGACCACCTGCCAGTAATCCTTCTTGTCGACCCCATCGACTTCCATGGTCTCGGACTCGTCGACCAAGTCGAACAGGGTTGGGAAGGAGTTGCACAGGCTCACGCAGCGACGGCAGCCGTGACAGATATCGAAGACCCGCTCGAGTTCGCCGAACAGCGATTCCTCGTTGTAGAACTCGGGGTTCTTCCAGTCCAGCGGATGACGGGTCGGGGCTTCGAGACTTCCTTCACGTTGGTGCGTCGGCGCAGACATGCATCCCTCCGGTATCCGTATCAGTTCGATGCTTCGGGGGGGAAACACGGAACAGCATGCGGGCAAGCCTTGAGGGCCCGTTTCACAGGCTGTTCCGTGTTTCCCGGAAACGGGACCGGCGTACCGGTCCCGCGTACTTCCAGCAATGCGGGACGTTTAGTCGTCCAGCTGATCCAGCGCCTTCTGGAAACGGTTGGCGTGGGAACGCTCCGCCTTGGCCAGAGTTTCGAACCAGTCGGCGACTTCGTCGAAGCCTTCGTCACGGGCGGTCTTGGCCATGCCCGGGTACATGTCGGTGTACTCGTGGGTCTCGCCCGCGACGGCGGTCTTCAGGTTCGCCGAGGTGGAGCCAAACTCCAGGCCGGTGGCCGGGTCGCCGCAGCTCTCGAGGTACTCGAGGTGGCCGTGGGCGTGACCGGTTTCACCTTCCGCGGTGGAACGGAACACGGTGGCCACGTCGTTGTAGCCTTCGACGTCCGCCTTGGAAGCGAAGTACAGGTAGCGACGGTTGGCCATTGATTCGCCGGCAAAGGCCTCTTTCAGGGCTTCTTCGGTCTTGCTGCCTTTCAGATCCATGGTGCTCTCCTTCTCTCTTATGGGTGCTACACAACCACAGGAATGCCTGTGCAGACGGCTGTTTAGACTCGGTCTAAACCGTTTGGAAACTCTAGTCCGCGCCCGATTCAGTGTCAACCGGAAGCCCTGCCCATCATGGGGGTGTCGCCCCCATAATCAAGGGCGGACCGGCGGTACGTCTTTCCTCGCCGCGGCGGATCGGATACTTTCTCACCTTTTCGACCCGGTAATCCATCATGACCGACTCACCCAGCGCCGACAGCCCGGCGGAATTCGAAGCCAGCCTGGAGGCCCTGGAGGCCCTGGTCGCGCGGATGGAGTCCGGCGAACTGGGCCTGGAGCAGTCCCTGGGCGAATTCCAGCGCGGCATGGAACTGGTCAATCGCTGCCAGCAAGCCCTGGACGATGCCCAGCGCCGGATGGAGGCCCTCACTGCGGAGACCTCACCCGGCGCCTCTGCCGAGAGTGACCACGACGCCACCGCGAACGTTCCCCGCTCGCCGGCCGCGTCCGGCACCACGGACCCCGATGTCCCGTTCTAGCGAGTCGCCGTTGATCTCCGCCGACCCCACCCAGGCCCTGACCGACTACCAGCACCGCATCGAGTCTGTCCTCGACCGCCATCTGAGCGCGGATGGGGCCCCCGACGCGCGCCTGATCGACGCGATGCGCTACGCGACGCTGTCCGGTGGCAAGCGCCTGCGGCCGGTGCTGGTCTACGCCGCCGGGCGCACCACGGGCGCCCCGGAAGCCGCGCTGGACGCCATGGCCGCCGCGGTGGAAATGATCCACGTCTACTCACTGATCCACGACGACCTGCCGGCAATGGACGATGATGAATTGCGCCGCGGCCGTCCGACCTGTCACAAGGCCTTCGACGAGGCGACCGCCATTCTCGCTGGCGACGCCCTCCAGGCCCTGGCCTTCGACGTCCTCACCGGTGGCGTCTCCGACCTGCCGGGCGCAAGCGGCCTGCACGCGGTGCGCGAGCTGGCCACGGCGGCTGGGCTGCACGGCATGGCCGGTGGCCAGGCGATCGATCTGGGGGCCTGCGGACAACCGATCGACCTGCCGGAACTGGAGCGCATGCATCGGTTGAAGACCGGCGCCCTGATCCGCGCCTCGGTGCGCCTGGGCGCGCTGGCCGGCAGCCCCGAACCCGATACGCTGGAGCGGCTGACACGCTACGCCGAGTGCATCGGTCTGGCCTTCCAGATCCGCGACGATGTCCTCGACGTGGAGGGCGATCCCGAGGTCCTGGGCAAGGCCTGTGGCGCCGATGCGCGCCTGCAGAAACCGACCTTCCCCTCGCTGCAGGGGCTGGAGGCGTCGCGCGAGCGTGCGGTCGCACTCGTCGACGAGGCCCTGGACGAACTGCAACCCTTCGGTCAGGAGGCGGACTTGCTTCGCTTCCTCGCGCGCTACATCGTCGACCGCATGAACTGAACACGGTCGCCTCGATGACGCCTACCCCTCTGCTGGATGCAATCGAATGGCCCGCCGACCTGCGGGAACACCCGACCTCGGATCTTTCCGGGGTCGCCGACGAGTTGCGCCAGTTCCTGATCGAGAGCGTCTCCCGCACTGGCGGGCACCTGGCAGCCAACCTCGGCACGGTCGAGCTCGCGATCGCACTGCACTACGCCTTTAACACGCCCGATGACCGTATCGTGTGGGATGTCGGGCATCAGGCCTATGCGCACAAGATCCTGACCGGGCGCCGCGCGGGCATGGCCAGCCTGCGCCAGTATGGCGGCCTGGCCGGCTTCCCCAAACGTGCGGAGAGTGAGTACGACGCCTTTGGCGCCGGGCACTCCAGCACCTCGATCAGCGCCGCGGCCGGTATGGCCCTGGCGGCGAAGCACGCCGGTCTCGATCGCCGGCACGTGGCGGTGATTGGCGATGGCGCGATGACCGCGGGCATGGCCTTCGAGGCGCTGAACCACATTGGCGATCTCGACTGCAACCTGCTGGTCATCCTGAACGACAACGACATGTCGATCTCGCCCAATGTCGGCGCGCTCAACCAGTATTTCACCCGCCTGCTGTCCGGCCCGCTGTACAGCTCGGTACGCGAGGGCTCCAAGCGCATGCTGGAGTTCGTGCCACCGATGAAGGCCTTCGCCCAGCGTGCCGAGGAACACATGAAGGGCATGTTCGTGCCCGGCACCCTGTTCGAGGAGCTCGGCTTTCGCTACTTCGGACCGGTGGACGGCCACGACGTGAACGGCCTGGTCTCCATCCTGAAGAACCTGCGCGGGACCCAGGGGCCGCAATTGCTACACGTGGTCACACGCAAGGGCCAGGGCTACGCGCCGGCGGAGGAAGACCCCTGCCGCTATCACGGGGTATCCAAGTTCGAGCCGGAAAACGGCCTGGCCCCGTCTGGCCCCAAGGCCCCCAGCTATACCGATATCTTCAGCCAGTGGCTGTGCGACCAGGCCACGGCGGATGAGCGTCTGCTCGGGATCACCCCAGCGATGCGCGAGGGCTCGGGACTGGTGGCATTCTCGGAACAGTTCCCGCAGCGATACTTCGATGTCGGCATTGCCGAACAGCACGCGGTAACCCTTGCGGCGGGCATGGCCTGCGAGGGGCAAAAGCCGGTGGTCGCGATCTACTCGACCTTCCTGCAGCGGGCAATGGACCAGGTGATCCACGATGTCGCCCTGCAGAACCTGCCGGTGCTGTTTGCGGTGGATCGCGCCGGGATCGTCGGTGCCGATGGCCCCACCCACGCCGGCACCTTCGATACCGCCTTGCTGCGCGCCGTCCCCAATATGCTGCTGATGGCGCCCGCCAACGAGCGCGAATGCCGCCAGATGCTGTCCACCGGTTACGCCCACGACGGCCCGGCGGCGGTGCGCTATCCGCGTGGCGGCGGGCCCGGTGAACTGCCGGAAGGCGGCAGCACCCATCTGGAGACCCTGCCAATCGGACGCGCCGAGGTCGTGCGCAAGGGGCAGGGACTGGCGATCCTCAGCTTTGGTGTACTACTGGACATGGCCCTGGCGGCCGGCGAGGCGCTGGACGCGACGGTGGTCAACATGCGCTTCATCAAGCCGCTGGATACGGATCTCCTTGGTCAACTGGCCGCCAGTTACCAGGGCTTCGTCACACTGGAGGATCACGCGCGCGCCGGCGGCGCCGGCAGCGCGGTCCTGGAGTGGCTCTCCGCCGAGGGCCTGAACCGGCCCTGCCTGGTACTGGGCATCCCAGACCACTTCACCGAACACGGCTCGCGCGAACAGATCCTGGCGGATTGCGGCCTCGATACCGAGGGCGTACTGGCCGCGATTCGCCACGCCTTCGGGCAGGAGAATTGCGCGGACGGCAGCGGCCGGCTAGGCTTCGCTGGCTGAGTATCCCCGCGACCCGAATGTCGCGCTAGCCGGAATCGATCCATGAGTGCCCGTTACACCCTCCGCGTCCTGACCGACTTCGCCTCCGCGCACACCCTGCGCGACTACCCGGGGCAGTGCGCGAATATGCATGGTCACAACTGGAAGGTGGAAGCCGAGGTCGAGGCCGAGACCCTGGACAACGCTGGCATGGCGGTGGATTTCAAGGTGGTCAAGAGCGCCGCCCGCGAGATCGCCGGGCAGCTGGACCACCGCTACCTGAACGACGTCCCCCCGTTCGACACGGTCAACCCAACGGCCGAGAACATCGCACAGTGGTTCTATCGCCAGATGGCCGAACGTCTGAACCGTCCGGGCCTGCGCATGCACGCACTGACCCTGTGGGAGACCGAACGCGCCTGCGTCCGCTACAGCGAGGACGGCTGAGCCGACCCATTGGCGCCAGCACAGGCACCGTCATTGCGAGGAGCCGAAGGCGGCAACCTCCGTCCGAAACCAGCAGATCCCGTCACCGCGCCATCCACCAGAGATTGCCGCAGCCCCTGTCTCGGCCTCGCAACGACACGGACTCGTATCGTCTTCGCGAGGAGCGAAGCGACGTGGCGAACTGCGTCCGAAACCATCTGCTTCCATAGCTGGCTCAGCACCAGCTTCCGGAGGTTGCCGCGGCCCTTGCGGGGCCTCGCAATGACGGTGCCCGTTTCCCGCTCCATTGCCGCCCCCAGGCTTTCTTCCCGCCGTCTACAGGTGATTCGAGGCGTAGTCCGCCAGGCGCGAACGCTCACCGCGGGTGAGCGTGATATGGCCGCTGTGGGTCCAGTTGCGGAAACGATCCACCACGTAGGTCAGCCCGGATGAGGTCTCGGTCAGATATGGGGTATCGATCTGCGCGATGTTGCCCAGCGCGACGACTTTGGTCCCCGGACCCGCGCGGGTAATCAGCGTCTTCATCTGCTTGGAGGTCAGGTTCTGCGCCTCGTCCAGGATGATGTAGCGGCTGAGGAAGGTACGCCCACGCATGAAGTTCAGCGAGCGGATCTTGATACGGCTGGTCAGGACGTCGTTGGTGGCCGCCCGACCCCAGTCGCCCGCGCCCTCGGACTTGGCCAGCACCTCCAGGTTGTCCATCAGCGCGCCCATCCACGGCGTCATCTTCTCTTCCTCGGTCCCGGGCAGGAAGCCGATGTCTTCGCCCACCGGGACCGTGACCCGGGTCATGATGATTTCCTTGTAGGTGTTGTCCTCCAGCGTCTGTGCCAACCCCGCGGCCAGGGCCAACAGGGTCTTGCCGGTACCCGCGGCGCCCAGCAGGGAGACGAAGTCCACCTCCGGGTCCATCAGCAGGTTCAAGGCGTAGTTCTGCTCGCGGTTACGGGCGTTGATGCCCCAGACGCTGTGGCGCGGGGTCATGTAGTCGTCCACCAGCTCGATGACCGCCGACTCGTTCGGCTGGTCGATCTCCAGCACGATCGCGGACAGCGGGTTCTCGCCCTCGCGGTAGACGAACTGGTTGGGCTGCCACTCGGAGACCAAAGGCCCGGTCACGCGGTAGTAGGTACGGCCGGACTCCTGCCAGGAATCCATCGTCTGGCCGTGGGTGTCCCAGAAGTCCGCGGGCAGCTCGGTCATGCCGGAGAACAACAGGCTGACGTCGTCCAGCACCTGGTCGTTGTAGTAGTCCTCCGCATGCAGACCGATGACCGCGGCCTTGATGCGCAGGTTGATGTCTTTGGAGACCAGGGTGACCGGAATACCCGGCCATTCGGTCTTCAGAGCCTGGGCGGTGGCCAGGATGTCGTTGTCAGGTGTCGTGCCCGGCAGCGAATCCGGCAGGCTTGAGGCGAGGTTGCGGGTCTGAAAGAACAACCGCCCAGAGGGGGCAAAGGTGGACTCGCTCAGCGACTCGGCCTGCAACGGCAACCCGGCGGCGATCTGCTCGTGGGTTGCGTCGCTCATCAGCTCGTCGATGAAACGCGACACCTGCCGCACGTTGCGGGCCACCTCGGAGACCCCTTTCTTGCCACGGTCGAGTTCCTCGAGCACAACCATGGGCAGGAAGATGTCGTGTTCCTTGAAACGGAACAGCGCAGTCGGGTCGTGCATCAGCACGTTGGTATCCAGCACGAACAGGCGTTTCGGGTCTGCGGGTGCTGCGCTCATGGCGCCTCCTGGGCCGGGATGAATCGAAGACTGCGGGTCTAACTGCCTGCCATTTCGCGCACCGCCTCCAGCACCTCGTCGACATGCCCCGGGACCTTCACCTTGCGCCATTCCTTGCGCAGGACCCCGTCGGCATCAATCAGAAAGGTGGAACGCTCGATGCCGCGCACCTGCTTGCCATACATGTTTTTCATCTTGATCACGTCGAACGCTTCACACAGCTGCTCATCAGCATCGCTCAACAAGTCGAACGGGAGCTCCTGCTTGGTGCGGAAATTCTCGTGGCTTTTCACACTGTCGCGCGAGACCCCCAGGATCACGGCACCGGCGGCATCGAAGGCAGCCTTGTTGGCCGCAAAGTCACGACTTTCATTGGTGCAGCCCGGGGTGCTGTCCTTGGGATAGAAGTACAGGACCACGATCTTGCCGCGGAAATCGGCCGGGCCCAGCGTCTGGTCACCAGTGGCCGGTACACGCAGGTCTTCGGGTACGGGCTGGTCGATTGCGATACTCATCACGCGTTTCTCCGTTGCATTCGAATGCCTTGAACGGCGTACGCCCTAAGCTCGTCAGGCCTTGATCGGATCCAGCACGCCGTCCACGTTCAGTTCGTCACAAAAGTCCATGAATTCGCCTCGCAGGCTGGCCAGGTGCTGCCCTGCGGGGATATCTACGATCATGTTGGCCGCGAACATGCGGGCACCGGTCTGCTGGGCAATGTAGACGCGGGTTTGGACATCGCGCAGGTTCACGCCGCGACTGGTAAAAAAATCCGCAAGCGCATTCAGCAGCCCGGGCGCATCCAGCGCCACTGCGTCTACGGCATAGGGCATGGCGGCCTCGGCCCGCTCGTCCAGTGGACCGCGCCGCGCCACCACCACCAGCTCCATCTCGGCCTCGAGGCGTTCCAGACGGGACTCCAGGGTGCCCAGGGTCTTCCAGTTGCCACTGGTGCTAAGGGCCATGCAACAGTAGCCACCGACAACCGTAATGCGGCTGGACTCGAGGTTGCAGCCAGTATCGACGATCACGCGGGTCACGCTGGATACCAGGCCGGGCTGATCCGGCCCGATCAGGTTGAGGATCAGGTGGGTGTGCGCTCCGGCGCCGGCGACTTCAGCCATGCGGCACCTGCCGGCTCCACCCGGGGCCAGGAACGGGGGACCACTCGGGGGTTCTCTGCGTGAAAGCGGCAACAGGCATGATGGTTCGCAACATACCACCTTGCCCCGGTGGCGCCAACGGCGAAAGCGAGGCAACGGGGCCCACCTGACCCATCCTTCATGCGAGGTCCATGGCACCCCGGCCAAGGGAATCTTGAATGCCTTGTCACCCGCCCGTTAGACTGCACCATTCCCGTTGTTGGAGGAGTCGATGTTTCAAGGCAGCATGGTCGCACTGGCGACCCCGATGCACGCGGACGGCAGCCTGGACTGGCCGGCCCTGGATCGGCTCCTGGAATTCCACATCGAGGCCGGCACTGATGCCATCGTCGCCGTCGGCACCACCGGCGAATCCGCGACCCTCGATTTCGACGAACACTGCGAAGCCATCGCCCATACGGTGAAGACCGTCAACGGGCGCCTGCCGGTGATCGCGGGTACCGGTGCGAATTCCACGCGCGAGGCCATCGCGCTGACCCGTTGCGCCAAAGAAGCCGGCGCGGACGCCTGCCTGTTGGTATCGCCCTACTACAACAAACCGACTCAGGAAGGCCTGTATTTGCACCACAAGGCCATTGCCGAGGCGGTGGACATCCCGCAGATCCTGTACAACGTACCCGGCCGCACGGCGGTTGACCTGCTGCCGGAAACAGTGGAACGGCTGGCCGACATCCCGAACATCATCGGAATCAAGGAGGCCACCGCCAGCAACGAGCGTACCGCCGAGCTGGTCGCGCGGGTCGGCAACCGCATGGATCTCTACAGCGGGGATGACGGCAACGGGCTGGCTTTCCTGCTCGCCGGCGGCCACGGGATCATCTCCGTGACGGCCAACGTCGCGCCGCGGATGATGGCAGCCATGTGTCGTGCCGTACGTGAAGGGCGCGCCGACGAGGCGCGCGAGATCAATCGCCATCTGGATGGCCTGCACTCGTCCCTGTTCCTTGAGGCGAACCCGATCCCCGTCAAATGGGCCCTGCATCGCATGGGGCTCATGGAGGCAGGTATTCGCCTGCCGCTGACACCGTTGTCCGAACCCTTCCATGCGCCGGTCCTGGACGCCATGCGCCAGGCTGGCATAGAGGTCTGATCCCTGACATGAAACAGTCTGCCAAGCTTCATCGCCGCGCGACGCACACTGCCCTTGCCCTGGCCACGGGCCTGGCAATCGCCGGGTGCTCTACTTCGGGCGACCGCCAGAGCGGCCCCGAATATGAAATGAGCCGGCAGATGGAGAATCTTGAGGTCCCGCCCGACCTCATTGCCCCCGACAGCGAACGTGCTTATCGCATCCCGGATGCGCCGGGCAAGCGCGTGAGCGCCCGCGAAATGCAGCAGGATTCCGCGGCGCGGCAGCAACAGCGCCAGCCAACGGATACCGCGCCCGCCGTGCGCGGTGATGCACGCGTTCTCCCGGAATCCACCGAGGTCGAGATGCGGCGCGAAGGGAGCGTCCGCTGGCTCAGCGTTGAAACGCCTCCGGAAGAACTGTGGGACCAGCTGACCGCATTCTGGGACAGCCAGAACCTCCGCCTGGAGCGCAACGAACCACAGGTCGGCATCATGGAGACCGAGTGGGCCGAAGACCGCGCGGGCATCCCGCTCCGTGGGAGCCAGAATATCTTCGCGCGCGCGCTCGGCAACGTCTACGACGCCAACACGCGGGACAAGTACCGCCTGCGCCTGGAACGCGACAACGGTCGGTCGGCGATCTACATCGCTCACCGGGGCGCTTCCGAAGAGCCCGAGGGTGAAACCTGGCGCTGGGCCCTGCGCCCTGCGGATCCCGAGCTCGAAGCCCAGATGCTGAACCGTTTGCGGGTGTTCCTGACGACCGGCGAGATCCCAGAAGGCGGGATCCGGGTCGCCGAAACGATCGCGGACCGCCCCACCGAGCTGCATCAAGCCGAACACGAAGGCCAACCGGTACTGGTGACCGCTGGCGAAATGGACCGCCTGTGGTCACAAATGGGCACCTACCTCGACCGCGCCGGACTCCTGGTCGATGAACAGGATCGCAATACGCGTACGTTCGAGGTTACCTACCGACCCGACATGGTTGGCGAAGGCGAGCGCGGCGGCTTCTTCAGCCGAATCTTCGGCCGCGGCGGTGATCGCCGCGAGAACGAACGCTACCAGATCCGCCTAAGCGAGACCGGTGACGGCGACCTGCGCATCGAAGCCCGCGATATTGACGGCGAATCACTCAGCCGTCGCGACGCCGAATTCGTCCTGGAACGCATTGAACAACAGATTCTGCGCTAAACCGACGGCAGAGTACCAGGCTAGATGATCCGCTTCTGCTCCCTCGGCAGCGGCAGCTCGGGCAATGCCCTGGTCGTCGAGATCGGGGAAACCCGGCTGTTGGTGGACTGCGGCTTCTCGGTCCAGGAACTGGAGCGGCGCCTGGCTCGCATCGACCTCAGTCCGAACGACCTCACCGCCGTACTCGTTACCCACGAACACACCGACCACATCGGAGCCGCCGCGCCCCTATCGCGGCGCTATGGTCTGACGGTGTACACCAGCCCCGGGACGCAGCTCGCAGCCCGCGACGACCGCTTCGCCAGCGTCCAGGAGGTCCAGGCGGATACCCCCGTGGAAATCGAGGAGGCGTGGGTGCACCCATTCACCGTCCCCCACGACTGTCGTGAGCCCACGCAATTCGCCATTTCGAATGGCGACCACCGCCTGGTCCTGATGACCGATGCCGGACACATCTCACCCCACATGGTCGAAATGGCGAACGGTGCCCACGCCCTGTTACTCGAATGCAACCACGACCCTGAACTCCTTCAGGCCGGGCGTTATCCGCCGTCCCTGAAGCGACGCATCGGCGGGGGCTACGGCCACCTCCCGAATCACGCGGCCACCGAGCTTCTTCAGCGCATGGATCGCTCACGACTGAGGCACGTGGTCGGCATGCACCTGTCGAGCGACAACAATCGTGAGTCACTCGCCCGCGATGCACTCGCAGCAGGCCTCGGGTGCCTAAGGGACGACATCGACATCGCGACTCAGGACGACGGGTTTTCTTGGCGCACCACCGCCGCCATCTGAACGGTTGTACGTCCGCTCCACGCGGCGCCGTTACCGTCTGGACTCGCGCAGGAAATACAGCCCACCCAGTACGAACGCGACCCCAATCAACATCGCCCAGAAACCGCCAAAACCTGCCCCTTCCCGCGGCGCAATCGGGGTGAATGCCACTTCGCCCCCGAAGATCGCATAGAGGCCAACTCCCAGCAGGACCAGCCCTACCAGTACCAGCCCCCCATCGGTTCGTTTTCGCGCCATGCATCCCTCCTCTATCCCCGGATCTCGTCCAACCGCCTGCGCTTGCATCCTCATGTGTGAAACCCACCGGTCTAAAGTCTGCCTGCAGAATTTCGCGCATAAAAAAAGCCCGGCCCCCTAAAAGGGGACCGGGCCTTCGGATTAATGCCTGGCGGTGACCTACTCTCACATGGGGAGACCCCACACTACCATCGGCGCAGAGCAGTTTCACTTCCGAGTTCGGGATGGGATCGGGTGGTTCCTACTCGCTATTGCCGCCAGACAAACTGGCCAGATCACACGGCTGCTGCCGCATCATCTGAATTCGGAATGCATTCTAGGCTTGTGTACTTCGTGATGTGTCAGACGAGACCACCAACACTTTGGGTGTTATATGGTCAAGCCGCACGGGCAATTAGTACTGGTTAGCTACACGCGTTACCGCGCTTCCACACCCAGCCTATCAACGTTGTAGTCTTCAACGGCCCTACAGGGACCTCAAGGGTCCAGGGAGATCTCATCTTCAGGTGGGTTTCCCGCTTAGATGCTTTCAGCGGTTATCCCTTCCGCACTTAGCTACCCGGCAGTGCCACTGGCGTGACAACCGGAACACCAGAGGTGCGTCCATCCCGGTCCTCTCGTACTAAGGACAGATCCTGTCAAATCTCCGACGCCCACGGCAGATAGGGACCGAACTGTCTCACGACGTTCTAAACCCAGCTCGCGTACCACTTTAAATGGCGAACAGCCATACCCTTGGGACCTGCTTCAGCCCCAGGATGTGATGAGCCGACATCGAGGTGCCAAACACTGCCGTCGATATGGACTCTTGGGCAGTATCAGCCTGTTATCCCCGGAGTACCTTTTATCCGTTGAGCGATGGCCCTTCCATACAGAACCACCGGATCACTAAGACCTGCTTTCGCACCTGCTCGACGTGTCTGTCTCGCAGTTAAGCACCCTTATGCCTTTGCACTCGTCGCGCGATTTCCGACCGCGCTGAGGGTACCTTCGCACTCCTCCGTTACTCTTTGGGAGGAGACCGCCCCAGTCAAACTACCCACCACACACGGTCCCCGACCTGGATTACAGGCCTGGGTTAGAACTCCAAACTTGCCAGGGTGGTATTTCAAGGTTGGCTCCACCGAGACTGGCGTCCCGGCTTCAAAGCCTCCCACCTATCCTACACAAACAAGTTCAAAGTTCAGTGTGAAGCTGTAGTAAAGGTTCACGGGGTCTTTCCGTCTAGCCGCGGGTACACAGCATCTTCACTGCGATTTCAATTTCACTGAGTCTCGGGTGGAGACAGCGCCGCCATCGTTACGCCATTCGTGCAGGTCGGAACTTACCCGACAAGGAATTTCGCTACCTTAGGACCGTTATAGTTACGGCCGCCGTTTACCGGGGCTTCGATCAAGAGCTTCGCCGAAGCTAACCCCATCAATTAACCTTCCGGCACCGGGCAGGCGTCACACCCTATACGTCCTCTTACGAGTTTGCAGAGTGCTGTGTTTTTAATAAACAGTCGCAGCGGCCTGGTCTCTGCGACCTCAGCCAGCTCAGGGAGCAAGTCCCATCACCAGCCGAGGCGTACCTTCTCCCGAAGTTACGGTACCATTTTGCCTAGTTCCTTCACCCGAGTTCTCTCAAGCGCCTTGGGATTCTCACCCTGCCCACCTGTGTCGGTTTGGAGTACGGTCAACTGTTAACTGAAGCTTAGAGGCTTTTCCTGGAAGCAGGGCATCAGTGACTTCGCCTCCGTGGAGGCTCGTCATCGTACCTCAGGATTGTGTCCCCGGATTTGCCTAAGGACACTCCCTACATACTTGAACCGGGCACCAACTGCCGGATCACTTAGCCTTCTCCGTCCCCCCATCGCATTAACAGTCGGTACAGGAATATTAACCTGTTTCCCATCGACTACGCATTTCTGCCTCGCCTTAGGGGCCGACTAACCCTGCGCCGATTAGCGTTGCGCAGGAAACCTTGGGCTTTCGGCGGATGGGTTTTTCACCCATCTTATCGTTACTCATGTCAGCATTCGCACTTCTGATACCTCCAGCATGCCTCTCGGCACACCTTCACAGGCTTACAGAACGCTCCTCTACCACCTGCAAAGCAGGTCCGCAGCTTCGGTACATGGCTTTAGCCCCGTTAAATCTTCCGCGCAGGCCGACTCGACCAGTGAGCTATTACGCTTTCTTTAAAGGATGGCTGCTTCTAAGCCAACCTCCTGGCTGTCTCTGCCTTCCCACATCGTTTCCCACTGAGCCATGATTTTGGGACCTTAGCTGGCGGTCTGGGTTGTTTCCCTTTCCACGACGGACGTTAGCACCCGCCGTGTGTCTCCCATGCTCGCACTTCTCGGTATTCGGAGTTTGCAATGGTTTGGTAAGTCGGGATGACCCCCTAGCCATAACAGTGCTCTACCCCCGAGAGTGATACATGAGGCGCTACCTAAATAGCTTTCGAGGAGAACCAGCTATCTCCGAGCTTGATTAGCCTTTCACTCCGATCCACAGCTCATCCCCTAATTTTTCAACATTAGTGGGTTCGGGCCTCCAGTAGGTGT
>NZ_AQXQ01000012.1:620000-914487 GCF_000376865.1 Thioalkalivibrio sp. ALJ7
GGCATCGACACCGTCGCCCAGTTCCGTCCACGCGATATCGCGGCCGGGGGCGAGGGCGCACCGCTGGCCTGCGGCTTTCACTCCGCCCAGTTCGGCACCCCGGACGAGTCACGAGCCATCCTCAACCTGGGGGGCATCGCAAACGTGACCTGGCTGCAATCGGGCCATCCCGTGGTCGGCTTCGACTGCGGCCCGGCCAACACCCTGATGGACGAATGGAATCGACGCCACCATCGCACCCCTTTTGATCGAGACGGGGCCTGGGCGCGCAGCGGCACCCCGGATTCGAAGCTGCTGGAACGACTGCTGGAAGACCCCTTCTTCCACCGCCCGCCACCCAAGAGCACCGGCCCGGAATATTTCTCGCCCGCCTGGCTGCGGACGTATGCCGGCGACGCACTGGACACGGCCCGGCCCGAAGATATTCAAGCCACTCTGGCAGAACTGACGGTTGAGGGCGTGCGGCGCGCCCTTGCAGCCGTCAGCGCCGCGCCACCCGACCGACTTCTGGTGTGTGGCGGCGGCGCTCACAACGAGTACCTGATGAAACGCCTGGCCCGAGCATTGCCAGACACCCGCGTAGAAACGACCGAGCGCTACGGCATTCCCCCGCAACAGGTGGAGGGCGCCGCGTTCGCCTGGCTGGCGGCCCGCACCCTGGCCGGTGAGCCCGGCAACCTGCCGGAGGTCACCGGCGCCCGCGGCCCGCGAATCCTTGGTTGCATCATCCCCGGCAGGCAGTGGTCCACGCCAACAAACCAAGGCTGACACCTCTACATAAAAAAGGCCCGACCCGGCACAAACCGGGTCGGGCCTTTAACTAGAACTGCAACGGTGGCGCTAGACGGAGAAGCTAGAGCCGCAACCGCAGGTGGTGGTGGCATTCGGATTGCGAATCACGAACTGCGCCCCCTCCAGCCCTTCGGAGTAGTCGATCTCGGCACCGGCCAGATACTGGAAGCTCATCGGGTCGATCAGCAGCGTCACCCCGCCATTCTCGACCACGGTGTCACCATCACCGACGGTTTCGTCGAAGGTGAAGCCGTACTGGAACCCGGAACAACCACCGCCGCTCACAAAGACACGCAGCTTCAGGTTGTCATTGTTTTCTTCCTCGATCAGCCCCTTCACCTTGGTGGCCGCCGCATCGGTAAAGATCAGCGGGCTGGGCATTTCGATGTCCATTTCCGCTTCGGACGTCATGGGCTCGGACATTCGGGGCCTCCTGTAATAATCATTTTCATTCACGCTACGGAAGACTGAGCCCCGGAGTCAAGAATGCTCATCTTCCGTAGGATTTGAGGCGTTGGACAGGGCCTGCGTCTCACCCGGACCCTCAAGCTCGCCCTCAAGCGGATGATCGACCCGCTTGAGCAGGCCGTCAATCTGCGCACCTTCCGCCATCTGCAGCACGGCGTAGTAGAGATTACCCGCCAGCCGGGCCGTCTCGCCCAACTCCACGTGCTCACCCACATGGACATCACCATGCAACTCTCCGTTCATCAGCAGGTGCGGCACAGCGACGTGACCCTCGACCATGCCCCCCTCCGCCACGATCAACACCGCGGCGGGATCCGTAGCCGCGCGGATATCCCCGACGATCCGGCCCTCGACGTGCAACCCGCCCCCGAACTCGACGTCGCCATGGATCACCGTGTTGCGGCCGACCAGGGTATCCACCTTGCTTGCGCGGCGACCTCGTTTTCGTCCAATCATTGCACTCCCTCCAGCAGGCGATCCCAGCCGGCCCCTTCGGAAACCGGCTCAAGATCATCGTCGTCTTCGGCACTTACACTCAGCGTCAGGCGCCGTGGCTCGAAACCTTCCGGCAACTGGATGCGCACCCGATGGTTGCGCAGCAACCGCAACCCCTGCACGGTACGATCGCCATCCAGTTCCAGGGCCTCGGCATCCAGCGTCGTGGTCTCTTCCTCACCCTCTCGGTAACCCTCTACCTCGAGGGTCCATTCCACATCCACCGAGCGGTTCAACCCCGGGCGGTAGAGCTGAAACAGCACGTCAAAGACCCCGGATTGGCCCGTGCGCTGCAACTGCAGTGACCGGATACCGAGACCGTCCTCGCCCGAGCCCTCGGCCAACCGCTGATAAAACGCCAAGTCATCACGCAATTCCAGGAGCTCGGCTTCCTGGCGCTCGATATCACCGGAGAAAGCCGCCACCTCGGCGGTCTTGATTTCCAATTGCTGCTCGGCACGGCGCAAGGCCTCTTCGGCCGCCTGCCGCGCCGCAATCTCCGCCTCCAGGTCGTCGCGCAGGGCGTCGATACCCTGTTGCGGATCCATCTCCACGGTATCGTCCGGAGGTCCGAGCGCGAACCAGACAACACCGGCTATCAGTACCGCAACCAGCACGCCACCCAGCAGTGCCAACAACCATCCGGACCCGCGGCGCCCGGACGTCCGCCGACGGGTCGGAATCCGTGGCCGGCGCGGCAGACGCGGGATACGGGAGCTCATATGGCCGATCCGTACATCAAGGGAAGACCGGCAGCCCATCCAGGCCGGCGGTCTCGGCCTGGCCAAACATCAGGTTCATATTCTGAACCGCCTGCCCGGCGGCACCCTTCACCAGGTTGTCGATCACCGATAGCACCATCAGACGCCCGGAATGTGGCGGCTGCACCAACGCGATACGGCAAAGATTGGTGCCGCGCACGCTGGACGTCTGCGGATGCGCGCCCGCTGGAAGGACATCCACAAAGGGTTCCTCCCGGTAGCGGGCCTCAAGACAGGCCTGCCAGTCGGCGTCGGCGCGCGGACGCAAATAGACCGTGGCATGGATACCGCGGGTCATCGGCACCAGATGCGGCTGGAAGATCAGCCCTACGTCCTGGCCGGCCACTCCGGCGAGCGTCTGGTGGATCTCCGGCCAATGGCGGTGTCCGCCACTAGCATAGGCACGAAAATCCTCCTGCACCTCGGCAAACAACCCGCCAATCTGCGCCTTTCGCCCGGCCCCGCTGACACCGCTCTTGGCGTCCGCAATCACGTCGTCAGGGTCAATCAGGCCCGCCTCCAGCAGTGGCAGCACGGCCAGGGTCACCGCAGTGGGGTAACACCCGGGGACCGCAATCAGCCGCGCATCGCGGATCTTCGCCCGGTTCAGCTCGGGAAGGCCGTACACCGCCTCGTCCAGATATTGTGGGGCCCCGTGCGCCTGACCGTACCACCGGGCCCATAGATCAGGGTCCCGGATTCGGAAATCGGCCGACAGGTCGATGATGCGAACGCCGCGCTCCAACAGAGGCGCCGCCAGCCCGTGCGCCACCCCGTGAGGCGTGGCAAAAAAGACGACGTCACAGCCGCCGAGGACGTCTTCATCCGGGACCTGGAAAACTGCATCGACCGCCCCGCGGAGGCTGGGGAAGAGTTCCGCCACCGCCGTACCGGCTTCGCCGCGCGAGGTCACCACCTGCAGGTCCGCGGCTGGATGGCGCGCCAACAGGCGCAGCAGCTCTACGCCGGTGTATCCGGTCGCACCGACAACCCCGATGCGGATAGGTTTGCTGTTGGTTGCATGTGTCATGCTGCGGCATGATACCGGCTTGGCTGATGCCACGGAACGCAGGGGCGTTCGGCCAGTCCATAACTGCAGCCTATTCGACGAACGGATCACACCATGAGCAAAGGCAGGATCGACCGCAAAGCCATCTTCGGAGGCATCTTCATTCTGGCGCTGGTTGCCATTGCTGCCAGCATCTGGCTCACCGACGACGGCATGCGCCCAGCGCCTGCGTTCGAAGCAACCACACTCGATGGCGAGCGGGTTGCCCTGGAGGACTACGAAGGCCGCCCGGTGATGATCTCGTTCTGGGCCACGAACTGTCCGTCCTGCGTACGCGAGATCCCGAAACTTGTTCACCTGCACGAGACCTACTCCGAAAAGGGTTTCGAGCTACTGGCGGTGGCGATGTCCTATGACCCGATCAACCGCGTGGAGTCGATGCGCGAAGACCGGGAAATGCCCTACAAGGTGATCCACGACAGCGACGAAGGCTTCTCTCAGGCCTACGGCGGGGTTCGCCTGACGCCGACGACCTTCCTGATCTCGCCAAGCGGGCGCATCGTCTATCAAAAGCTGGGCGATCCCGACTTCGGGCAGATCGAACGCCACCTGGAACGCTGGCTGTCGTAAACCACCCCGCGCAATGCCTCGCGCGGCCTGAAGAGAAGGACCTCCATGCAAGCCTATAACTGGCTCCTCAGCCTGCACGTCATCTTCATGGTTACGTGGTTCGCCGGGCTGTTCTATCTTCCACGGCTGTTCGTCTACCACGCCATGACGGAAGATGCCCTGGGCCACGAACGCTTCAAGGTCATGGAGCGCAAGCTGTTCTACGGGATCATGACCCCCGGGGCATTGATCACCATCGCCTTCGGGGTGGCCATGCTGGTGGACCGTTCGTTTTACCTGGCCGAACCGTGGATGCACTTCAAGCTGACGCTGATCGCCATCCTGGTGGCCTACCACGTCTGGTGCGGCAAGATCGTGCGCGACTTCCGGGATGACCTGAACCGGCGCGATCACACCTGGTATCGCTGGTTCAACGAGATCCCGGTCCCGATCCTGGTGGGCGCAGTCGTATTGGTGATCAACCGCTCCATCCCGGATGCGCTGATTGCCCTCGGCGTGGTGCTCGGCATCTTCCTGCTGAGCGCCCTGATCGGTCTATTTCGGGCACGCCGAACCTGAGGATAGGGATCCTTGGTCATCGCGAGGCGCGCCGCGACACCCCCCAGGGCCTGGCGTGCCCTGCGCTCACAGTCGATTGCCAAGCGGCGCCCGCAATGACGGCCCCCAGTCAACACAATCAACGCGCCCCACGATGAGGCCCGGAATCCATGCACGGCGACTCAATCGTCGGCGATTTCAGGTCTTGCCGGCGCGCACCAGTCCGCCCAGGCCTGCCTGGACCAAGGCATTGTTCAGCAGCGAGCGGATCTGATCCGCGTTCTCCAGCAGCCGGCATTGGGCCAGAAGAGCCTCGGCGCGGTCCGTCGAGAAACTGCGGATCACCCACTTCACCCTCGGGATGGCGGAGACGCTAACACTCAGGCTATCGATCCCCATCCCCAGCAGCAGGATCACCGCGGCCGGATCGGCCGCCATCTCCCCGCAGACGCTGACCGGCTTGCCCGCCCGGTGCGACCCGTCGGTGATGGTCTCCAGCGCATGGATGCAGGCCGGGTGCAGGGTGTCGTAGAGATGCGCCACACGGGCGTTGTTGCGATCCACCGCGAGCAGGTATTGCACCAGGTCGTTGGTGCCAACGGAGAGAAAATCCACCCGCCGCGCCAACATCTCCGACATGTAGACCGCTGCGGGCACTTCCACCATCACGCCGACTTTCGGCATCGGGATGCGGAAGCCCTCGTCCAGCAGCTCTTCGCGCGCCCGGTTGAGCAGGGTCATCGCACCCTTCAGCTCATCCAGCGCCGAGATCATCGGGAACAGAATCTGCAGGTTGTCGTGGGCGCGGCTCGCCTTGAGCATCGCCCGCAGCTGGGTCAAGAAGATCTCCGGATGGTCCAGCGAGATACGGATACCACGCCAGCCGAGGAACGGGTTGTCTTCCTTGACCGGGAAGTACGGCAGGGCTTTGTCGCCGCCGATATCCAGAGTGCGCAGTGTCACCGGCATGGGATCGAAGGACGCCAGCACCTGATCGTACAACTGGACCTGCTCCTCCTCGCCGGGGAAGCGGTCGCGAATCATGAACGGGACCTCGGTGCGGTACAGCCCGACCCCCTCGGCACCCGACTCCAGTGAGGGCTTGATGTCCGCCAGCAGGCCGGAGTTGGCCAGCACCGGAACGGCCACGCCGTCCCGGGTCTCGGCCGGATCCTTGGCCAGCGCGCGCAGGTCTTCTGCCAGCTCGCGCTCCTCGCGCACCAGGCGTTCGAACTCCACCCGAAGCTCGGCATTGGGATTCACGAACAGGCGACCGCGATAACCGTCCACCAGGATCTCGCGACCCTCCAGACGGCCGACCGGCAACTCGGACACGCCCATCACGGCCGGGATATTCAAGGCCCGCGCCAGGATCGCGATATGCGAGGAACCAGTCCCCTTAGCCGAGACCATCGCGCCCAGTCGTTCGATCGGCACCTCCGCCAGATGCGAGGCCGTGAGATCGTCGCCCACCAGGATGCCGCCATCGGGAAACTCGTCCTGACTACGATCCGCTGGCAGCAAGTGCGACAGCACGCGGCGGCCAAGGTCGCGCACATCCGCCGCACGCTCGCGCAGGTACGGGTCCTCCATGTCCTCGAATACCCGCACGCTCTCGCGCACCGTGTCGCGCAATGCCGCTGGCGCCCACTGGCCGTTGTGGATGCGTGCCTCGGTCTTGTGCACCAACGAGTCCGATCCCAACAGCAATAGATAGGCATCGAACAGCACCTGCTCGTCCGGCCCCAGCGCCTCGCCCATGCGCTGCTTCAGATCCTCGATCTCGGTGCGCGTCTCCACGACCGCCTGCTTGAAATGCTCCAGCTCCTCTTCCACCCCGGAGCCTTCGCGATCGGGGATGGAATCGAGATCCGCCAGGCGATACGCCACCACGGCCTTGCCGATCGCCACACCCGGCGAACCGGCAATCCCGGTCGCCTCGACGTTCACGTGCCCAATCAACGGGGTCTCGGAAGAGATCTCGTCATTGAACTCGGCATAGGCAATCGCCCCGGCCAGCTGAGCGGCCAGCGTAATCAGGAAAGAGACATGCTCGTCATCGAATTTGCGCGCCTGATGCTGTTGCACCACGAGCACGCCGAGCAGGCTGCGCTGATGGATGATCGGCACACCCAGAAACGCCAGAAAATGTTCCTCGCCAGTCTCCGGGAAATAGCGAAAGCGCGGGTGATCCTGGGCGCTATCCAGGTTTACCGGCTCGGCGCGTGAGGCCACTAGCCCCACAAGACCCTCTGACGGGTCCATCTCGACCTGTCCGACCGACTCCGAGCGCAGCCCCTCGGAAGCCATCAGCACCAGACGCCCGGACTGCGGCGACTTCAGATAGATCGAGCAGACGTCGATCTCCAGCGCCGCCTTCACCCGCGTCACGATGATATGCAGCGCTTCGAAGAAATCCGCCGCGCCATTCACCTCCTGCACCACGCGGCGCAGGACCTCGAGCATCGACGGCTGCTTCGGGACCGTCAACGCGACGACACCGACGAGCGGTTCAGCGAAGGTGCCGGACCGCGATTACCGGAGCGGCTTGCGCGCCCCTGATCCAGCTCGGGGAACATCAGCGGTACCAGTTCGCAAAGGGCACGGCGATAGACCTGGCGCTTGAAGTGCACCACCTCGCGCGCCGGGCGCCAGTAGTCGATCCAGCGCCAGTCATCGAATTCTGGGGTTTCCATTGCATCCAGCACCACGTCGTCCTCTTCTCCGACCATGCGCAGCAAGAACCAGCGCTGCTTCTGGCCGATGCAGACGGGCCGCCGGTGCCGCCGAACCATCCGTTCCGGAAGCCGGTAGCGCAGCCAATGGCGGGTGCTCCCGAGCACCTCGACGTGCCGGGGTAACAGGCCGGTCTCCTCGCGCAACTCGCGGAACATCGCCTCTTCCGGCGTTTCTTCCGCGTTCACGCCCCCCTGGGGGAACTGCCAGGCCTCCTGACCGACCCGCTTGCCCCAGAACAGCTGTTTTTCCGCGTTGCACAGGATGATGCCTACGTTTGCGCGATACCCGTCACAATCAATCACTTGCATCAGCCAGACGCTTTTCTATTACTGGCATTGTTCCACAGCAACAGTATCGGCGGCAAAGCCCCTACCGCGCCTCCGGTGCCCGCCCGGCAAGACACCGATCCATGGGCACACGGCTGCAGCCCGCAACGCCCACCGGTACACTCCAGCACGTCCCAAGCCAATTCGAGAGCACCGTCATGGCCCTGGCCCTTTTCGATCTCGACAACACCCTGCTCGCCGGTGACAGCGATCACGCCTGGAACCAGTTCCTGGCAGAGGTCGGCGCCGTCCATCCAACCTGTCATGCCGAGACCAACGACCGCTTCTACCAGGAGTATGTGGCCGGCACCCTCGACATCCACGAGTTCTGTCGCTTCGCGTTCAGTCCGCTGGCAGAGCACCCGCGCGCTCAGCTGGAGCACTGGCGAGAACGTTTCATCGACACCCTGATTCGGCCGATGATCGCCCCCGGTGCCGCCGGCCTGCTGGAACGACATCGCGAGGCTGGAGACGAGCTGGTCATTATCACCGCCACGAACCAGTTCGTTACCCAACCGATCGCCGACATCCTGGGGGTCGACCACCTGATCGCTACGCTGGCGGACGAGGACGAGAACGGACAGTTCACCGGCGAGCTCACCGGCGTGCCCTGCTTTCAGGAAGGCAAGATCGAGCGCCTGCGCCAGCACCTCGCGGATCATTCCGATCCCGAAGTCCACATCGCGCAGGCCAGCTTCTACAGCGACTCGCGCAACGATATCCCCCTACTGGAACAGGTCGGCCGCCCGGTGGCCGTGGATCCGGACCCCACCCTCGCGGAACATGCCCGCAACAAGGGCTGGCCGGTCATCTCGCTGCGCGACCCCGACAGCACGGCATAAGGCGACACCGGACGCTTCGCGCCCTTGGCAAGGTGAGCCGATTTCACCACGAAGCACACGAAGACACGAAGACACGAAGACACGAAGACACGAAGAAAATCAAAGAAGGTTCGGGGGATCGAATTAATTGGACCGAGCGAAGGGTACAAGCCGCGCCCTCGGCCGCGTTACCTGCACACACCCCCAGAAACCATCAGCCGCCAGTCCCCAGCGAAAACGCTCAATCTTCTCCGCGTCCTCGGTGCGCTCTGTGGAGCAGACACCCTGCGCCCTTTCTTCGTGTCTTCGTGCGCTTCGTGGTGCAACCGCACTTGACCTTTACAGTGCTGATGCAGCCTGGCGCGCAAGGCGATCCGCGTTACTCAAAGACCGCCGCGATCTGCGCCAGGCGCTGGCCGGCCGGGGTATCCCCCTTGCCGGCGGCCACGACCGCATCGCGGTAGCCGGTCACCAGTTCCGGCACCACGGCCGTCACCTGCTTGCGGCGCAGGCGGCCAGCGCCGGTGACCGGCCAGGTCGCGCGGAAGTCGCAGTTATCCAGCGCATCGCAGACCCACAGGCTCCATTCGTGCCGCGTCACGTCGATCTCGTGCTGGCGGATCACCAGGCGATAGACATGCTCGGCATTCATGTCCGCCATACCCACCCCGGGGCCCACGTGCTCCACCTGCAGCTCGGCAGCGATCCGGTTGATCTCCTGCTCCAGGGCGGTCAGGGCCCGGTCCACCTCCGCGTTCAACGTACCGCCGGACTTGGCGGCGGCGGCCAGGGGACGGAGGGACTCGACTTCGAACTCGTGGCTCATGCTGCGTACACTCCCGGGATTCGGAACAGGAACGCCCCGGGGTGCCGGGGCGCGCGCAACCTTAGCACGGGAGCCCCCATTCATGAATCATCCCCCGATCGCGCTGACCATTGCCGGCTCCGATCCCGGCGGTGGCGCGGGCCTGCAGGCCGACCTGACCACCTTCACCCGGCTGGGCGTCCACGGGGCCACGGCAGTGACCGCGATCACCGTGCAGGACACCCGCAACGTGGTGGACTTCACCGTGCTGCCGCCGGAGCAACTGCGCGCCCAAATCGAAGTCACCCTGGCCGACCTCAAGGTGGCGGCGATCAAGATCGGTATGCTGGGTTCGGTCGATAACGTCTCGTCGGTGTCCGCCTTGCTCGCCGCGCACCCGCATATCCCGGTGGTGCTGGACCCGGTCATGGTCGCCGGCGGCGGCGGGGCCCTGGCCACCGAGGCCGTGGTCGACGCCACCCGCGAGACCCTTCTGCCGCGCGCGACCCTGATCACCCCGAACGGCCCGGAGGCAGCCCGCCTCGCCCGCACCGAGGACGCCGCGCAATGGGGAGAACGACTGCGTCAGCTGGGCGCCCTTAACGTGCTGGTCACTGGCGGCCACGAGGGAAGCGAGGATGACCCCATCATCAACCACCTGTATCGCGAGGACGGGCACATGCGTCCCTTCGAACTGCCACGCCAGCCAGCGGGCTACCATGGTTCCGGCTGCACCCTGGCCGCGGCGATCGCAGCGTTCCTGGCGCGTGGCCGCGACCTGGAACCCGCGGTGATCGAAGCCCAGGCGTTCATGAACGACGCAGTCGCCCGTGGCTACGCCCCGGGTCGTGGCCAGCACGTCCCCAACCGGCTGTGTCCCAATGGCGACTAAGACCCACTTCCCCCTGCGCGGGCTCTACTTCATCACCCCGGCGGTGCCCGAGGGCATGGACGCGCCCACCGCCCACCTTGGACATGCCGGTGCCGCGCTACGCGGCGGTGCATCCCTGATCCAGTTCCGCGACAAAACCCTGGTGGGCGATGAACGCGAGGCGATTGCCCGCGCACTGGTCGCCCTCGCCCACGCGCATGACGCGCGTTGCATCATCAACGACGACACCGAGCTGGCCGCCCGCGTCCAGGCCGACGGTGTTCACCTGGGGCGCGACGACCCGGACCCGGTGGCCGCGCGCCACCGCCTCGGTCCCGACGCGGTGATCGGCGTGTCCTGCTACAACGAACTGGAGCGCGCACGGGCCGCGCAGGCCGCCGGCGCCAGCTATGTCGCCTTCGGGACGATGTTCCCGTCCCCGACTAAGCCTGAGGCCGCACACGCCGGGCCGGACCTGATCCGACAGGCCCACTCCAAGCTAGCTCTACCGATCTGCGCGATCGGCGGGATCACCCCGGAAAATGCGGGCGAGGCCGTCGCAGCCGGAGCGGATCTTGTCGCGGTCATCCAGGGCGTCAGCGCCGCGCCCGATCCGGAGGCGGCCGCGCGACGGATAAGTGCGCTATTCGACTGATCCTTTGCACCCGATCGCGGCCACCGCTAAGGTTGCCGGGCTTACCAATTCCACCGATCACGAACCCAGCGAAAACAGGAACACCGTCATGCAGGAAACCGAGCGTCTGTTCGAGGCCGCCAAAGAGCACATCCCCGGGGGCGTGAACTCCCCGGTCCGCGCGTTCAAGGGCGTGGGCGGCACCCCGATCTTCATGGACCGCGCCAACGGCGCCTACATGTGGGACGCCGACGGCCAGCGCTACATCGACTACATCGGCTCCTGGGGCCCGATGGTCGCCGGCCACGCCCACCCCGAAGTGATCGAGGCGGTGCGCGAGGCCTGCAACAACGGCCTGTCCTTCGGCTGCCCGACCCGGCTGGAGAACGACATGGCCGCGAAGGTCTGCGAACTGGTGCCGTCGATGGACCTGGTGCGCATGACCAACTCGGGCTCCGAGGCCACGATGAGCGCGATCCGGCTGGCGCGCGGCTACACCGGGCGCGACCGCATCGTGAAGTTCGAGGGCAACTACCACGGCCATGGCGACTCTCTGCTGGTGAAGGCCGGCTCCGGCGCCCTGACCCTCGGCCAGCCGAGCTCCCCGGGGGTGCCGAAGGAACTGGCCGCCCTGACCAGCACCCTCACCTACAACGACCCGGACGGCGTGCGTGCCTTCTTTGCGGAGAAGGGCGACGAGGTCGCCTGCATCATCGTCGAGCCGATCGCCGGCAACATGAACTGCATCCCACCGGAACCCGGCTTTCTCGAAACCCTGCGCGAGGTCTGCGACCAGCACGGCGCGGTACTGATCTTCGACGAGGTGATGACCGGCTTCCGCGTCTCGAAGAACTGCGCCCAGGGCTATCTCGGCGTCACCCCGGACCTGACCACGCTGGGCAAGATCATCGGCGGCGGCATGCCGGTGGGGGCCTTCGGTGGCAAGCGCGCGATCATGGAACACCTCTCGCCGCTGGGCCCGGTCTACCAGGCCGGCACCCTGTCCGGGAACCCGATCGCGATGACCGCCGGGCTCAAGACCCTGGAGATCCTGACCCGTCCGGGCTTCCACGACGAACTGGAGCAGCGCACCAAGAAGGTCGTCGCGGGCTTCGAGGACGCCGCGCGCGAGGCCGGGCTCGCCCTGACCACCAACCAGGTGCCGGGCATGTTCGGCCTGTTCTTCTCGGACCAGAAGGTCACCGACTTCGCCGGGGCCACCGCCTGCGACACCGCCGCCTTCGGCCGCTTCTTCCACGCGATGCTGGGCGAGGGCATCTACCTGGCCCCTAGCGCCTTCGAGGCCGGCTTCATGTCCAACGCCCACTCGGACGCGGACCTCGACGCCACCATCGAGGCCGCCCGCAAGTGCTTCAAGGCGCTCTGAGCGCGCTTTCTCCCCCCTGAACAGTGGGCCGGCAACCCCAGCGGCTTGCCGGCCCACTGTGTCCTGACTCACGACCCGGCACCACGCACGAATGATCGACACGCTCATCCAGTCACCGTTGGCGCTGGGGCTGCTATTTGTGCTTCTGGGGCTGGTCGCCGGTATCCCGGCCGGGATGTTCGGCATTGGCGGCGGGCTGATCCTGGTGCCGGTGTTCGTCGCGATCTTCAGCCTGCTGGCCTTCGACTCGGCCAGCCTGGTGCAGCTCGCGGTCGGCTCCTCGCTGGGCGCGATCATCCCCACCGCGATCCTGTCGGCCCGCGCCCACCACCGCCGCGGCGGGGTGGACGGCACGGCCGTGCGGCGCCTGCTGCCGGGGATCATCGTCGGGGCCCTGCTCGGGGCCTGGCTGGCCACGCGCATCGACTCCGACCACCTGGGGCGCATCTTCGGCGCCTTCGAGGTCGCGATCGGGATATGGATGCTGCTGAACGTTCAGCCGCCGAAGGCACCCGCGCCGAGACGCAGCATCTGGCTGGGCGGCGGCACCGTCATCGGGGCCATCTCCGCGCTGATCGGCATCGGCGGCGGCACGCTGACCACGCCGTTTCTGGTCAGCCAGGGGCTGGAACTGCGCCGGGCGATCGGCTCCGCCGCGGCCCTCGGCGTGCCGATCTCCATCGGCGCGAGCCTGGTGTTCGCCCTGCCGCAGTGGACCGACCCGGCCTACCAGGCGCCGGAGTGGGCGCTGGGTTACCTCTATCTCCCCGCCATCCTCGGCGTGGTGATCGGGACCGCCATCAGCGTGCGTGCAGGTGTCTGGGTCACTCATCACCTGCCCGTGGCCATCCTCCGCCGTGGCTTCGCCGGCGTGCTAATCCTCGCCGGCATCCTGATGCTCCTGCGCTAGCCCGCACGGCTCAGCGCTCCGCCGTGCGTGAACGGGCGGTTGTGGCATGGCGGTAGCTGCACCTATCTCGCAACTCAGTGTTTACCGTGGTTTTGTGCCGGTCGCCTGCCTTGTTGTGGCTAGGCATGGTTCGGCCTCGGGTGTTTATGTGCCTTCGGTCCGCATACTGCCGAGCGCTGACTCGCCAGCGCGCCGCGCCCGTTTTTGATCAACAACGGGCTTTCTTGCTTGCCCAAGAAAGGACCCAAAGAAGGGCACCCGGATTTCGCCCAGGAACCTTGCTCCAGGGCCCTCGGGCCGGCGGCGCTGAACTCGCTGCGATGCGCTCCGCTCAGACATCCAGCGCCTCCTTCCGGCCCATCACGCCCTCCACGAGGGGCTCCATACGGGAGGCGAAGGTCAAGACAGAAGGTATTCCGGCCCCACGACACCACAACGGGCATTGCCGCCCGAAAGCCCCCGGCGCCCGCTAGCGGGCGCGGCACGCCATGGCCAAAGGCCGAGCGTGCCCAAGATGCTCGAAGACCTTGCCTTCATCCATTACCACGAACCTGTGGACCGCCGTTGTCTTGACCTTGACCCCCGTTGTCGTCGCGCCGAGTGGAGAGGGTTTTCGCGGGATTCAAGGCGCTGGATGTCTGAGCGGAGCCGAAGGCGCAGCGAGTTCAGCGCCGCCCGCGAAAACCCTCGGAGCGAGGGAAACCCCGGCCCGCACAGCGGGCCGGGGTCGCGGCAGTCGGGCGTGTTTCTTGGGTACTTCTTTGCACGAGCAAAGAAGTACCTCGCGGCGCGCTGGCGAGTCAGCGCCAGGCAGTATGCGGACCGAAAGCACCGTAAACACGGAGCCCAATCCAGGACCAGCCACCACGAGGCAGGCGGCGGACCGGAGGCACCGCAAACACCGGATGCCGAACCAGGACCAGCCACAAACAGACGGCGGGGGATCCCCCCAAAGGTCAGGCGATTAGATGGGTGGCGAGGGCGAACCACAGCGGCAGGGTGATCAGCGACAGCGCCGTCGTCAGCGTGACGGCCGCCGCATAGAGCCCGGTATCCAGCCGGAAGCGATCGCAAAAGACCAGCCCCAGGACCATCGCCGGCATCGCCGCCTCCAGCACCGACCCGACACCGGGCACCCCCTCAAGGCCGGTCCACAGCACCAACCCCAGCGCGAAGACGGGGGCCAGGATCAACTGCACGACCGCCACGACCGCCAGCGGGCGGGCATCCCGACCCCGAAAGCGGTTGAAGACCAGCGCCAGACCCAGCGAGAACAACATCAAGGGCGCCACGCTATCGGCGAGGAATCCGAGAAAGACATCCAGCCAATCCAGCAACGGGACGCCGGCCAGATTCAGGGACACGCCCACCACCGCCGCCCAGATCGACGGGACCGCCGCCAGCCCGCGCAACGGACTCCCGCCACCATAAAGGCGCACCGCTTCGGGATCACCGTAGCGCCGCGCCAGGAGCACACCCAGCGTCAGTACCAGTGGCAGGCAGGCAAACAGGTCGTACTGAATTGCGACGGCGCGACCGGCCTCGCCAAACAGGCTGTCCAACACCGGGAGTCCGAGATAGGTGGCATTGGGCCAGGCCGCCGCCAGCAACATCGCCCCGATCGCCGCCCGCTCGGCCATGCAGACGCGACAAGCGAGCAGGGTAACGCCCACCATGGCCAGCACCGTGAGGCCGGCGACCAGAGCGATACGCAGGGAATCGAGCCCCAGTGGCGCGACCCAAAGCACCTGCAGGACCAGTGCGGGTAGCAGGAGATAGTAGACCAGAGTGGTCAGGACCCGCCGGGTGGTATCGGCATCCAGACCACCGGGCTGCAGGGCCCGCCAGACCACGCCAGCGACAATCAAGGCCCCCATCTGGGTCATCACGGTCAGCATGATCGGCGTGCGTCCTTTCGCGGCTGAGACAGGGTGGCGGGTTCCGTTGGGGTACGAAGGGGATATCCGTCACGCAAGGCGTCATTCTACGAGGGTAGCCCGCACCCCACACGCAAAAACCCGGCGAGCGCGAGGCTCGACCGGGTTTGGTGGCGCAGGGAAAGTCGCCCTGCGCGGGAGTGCAGCGGTGCGGGTTCGCTTACGCGGCGCCGCCGGCCTGCTCCTGTTCCTGCTGCTGGCGAGCGACATCGGCGCGGACCTGCTCCATGTCCAGCTCGCGCACCTTGCCCAGCACCTCGTCCAGCTGACCGGCAGAGAGCACGCCAGGCTGCGAGAACACGATGATCTGTTCGCGGAAGATCATCAGGGTCGGGATGGAACGAATCTGGAACGCACCCGCGATGCCCTGCTCCTCATCCGTGTTGATCTTGGCGAAGACCACGTCGGAGTGCTTTTCCGAGGCCTCTTCGAAGGTCGGGGCGAACTGCTGGCACGGCCCGCACCAGGGGGCCCAGAAGTCCATGATGACGATGTCATTCCCGGTAATGGTGGATTCGAAATTGTCCTGCGTGAGTTCCTGAACGGCCATGGTAGAGGCTCCGGTTAAGAATTTGATCCGAAACCTTAACAGCCCCGTCTCAGGGTTTCAGGATTTCGATGCTGCGAGCATGGCCGCTCGCAGGCGCTCCAGGCGCTCGATCGGGTCGTCTGCTTCCAGCAGTTGCTGCTTGACCTCGAGATCGATGGGGAGCAGTTCGGTCAGACGCGCCGCTACCCACGTGGAGTCGTCGAAACGGCGCTCGAGATGCGACCAGGGCGTGCCCAGCTGGTCCAGCAACCGCTCCAGGAGATCCGCCAGCGAGGCGTAATCGACCGGAAGACTCACCTCGGGATACTCCTGCAGGGGCTCCACATCGCCCAGCCACAGGCCGTCGTCGGCGCGCCGGGCGTTCTCGATCACGCGGCGCCCCTCACCCTTGACCAGGATGCCCAGCAAGCCATCGGGACGTTGGTCCCAGTCCACGATGACTGCCTCGGTACCCACGCCGTGGAAGCCCACGGAGGGATCGGTTTCGGACGGGGGTCCGCCGGACTCGGGTTGCGGTTCGGTGGCGACGATGACAAAGCGGCCATCGTCACGCAGGCAGCGCCGGACCATGTCCAGGTAGCGGGTCTCGAAGATCCGCAGGGGCAGCAAGCCCTCGGGGAACAGCACCGTGTTCAGCGGAAACAGCGGCAACGTCGTCATGCATCCTCTCCCGGCATCGGTGCCGTGCCCCAGCGCGGCACCAGGGCGTGCTCGACGTCAAGGTGATCCAGCACTCGCGCCACCATGAAATCGACCAGGTCGTCGATGGACTGCGGCCGATGGTAGAACGCCGGGTTCGCCGGCATCACCACCGCACCCATGCGCGCCAGGCGCAGCATGTTCTCCAGGTGGATCTCGGAGAAGGGCGTCTCGCGCACCACCAGCAGGAGCTTGCGGCGCTCCTTCAGGACGACGTCGGCGGCGCGCTCGATCAACCCGCGCGAGGCGCCGGTCGCGATCGCCGACACGGTTGCGGTCGTACAAGGGCACACCACCATCGCCTCCGGAACGGCCGAGCCACTGGCCACCGGCGCAGTCCACTGTTCGGCGCCATAGCAGTGGATCTGCTCGGGGGCTGCCTGATAGCGCTCGCTGAAGTAGCGCGCGATCTCCACTGGGCGTCCTGGAACCTCGAGATCGGTCTCCAGACCCAGCACCACTTGGGCCGGCTTCGACAGCATCAAGTGCACCTGGATCCCGGCCTCGACCAAACACTGCAACAGACGCAGGCCATAGGGCGCACCGGAGGCCCCGGTCAGGGCCAGAGAGATGCTGCGCGGGCGTTCGTTCATACGGGGGTTCCCTGCAGGGCATCAATCAGGCGCACATGCAGCCCATCGAAGCCTCCGTTGCTCATGATCACCAGCGTATCGCCGGAGCGCACCGTGGCAAGAATCCCTTGCAACAAGGACTCGATATCGTGCGCCACAACCAGGTTTTCACCCAGTTGCTGCTGCAAGACATCAGTCGACCAGTCGATCTCGGGGGCATGGTAAAGGTGTACGGCATCGGCCTGGGCCAGAGCCGCGCCCAGCGCATCGGCATGCACCCCCATGCGCATGGTGTTGGAACGCGGCTCCAGGATCGCCACCAGGCGGCCACCGACTGCGACCTGGCCGCGCAGCCCCTCCAGCGTCAGGCGGATCGCGGTGGGGTGATGGGCGAAGTCGTCGATCACCCGGACACCATCGATCTCGGCGCGCAGTTCCTGGCGTCGACGCACACCCAGAAAGCCGGGCAGCGCCGCAATCCCGGTCGTCAGCGGTACACCGGCGTGACGCGCCGCGGCCAGCGCGGCCAGGGCATTCGACAGGTTGTGCTGCCCGGTCAACGACCAGTCCACCCGGCCCTGCACCACGCCATCGGCCAGGACCTCAAAGGCCGAGGCCTCGGGGTTCAGGGCACGCGCGGCCAGCGCGGTGGGTGCGCCGGGATCCGGATCGGTACTCAGACGCTCCACCGGCGTCCAGCAGCCCATCTCCAACACCCGTTCCAGCGCCGCGTCGGCGGATGGCATCAGAATGCGCCCCTGCCCTGGCACCGTGCGCACCAAGTGGTGAAACTGACGCTCGATAGCGGCCAGATCGGGGTAGATGTCGGCATGGTCAAATTCGAGATTATTCAGAACCAGGGTGCGCGGTCGGTAGTGCACGAACTTGGCGCGCTTGTCGAAAAAAGCACTGTCGTACTCGTCAGCCTCGATCACAAAGAAGGGGCTCTCGCCCAAGCGTGCGCTAACCCCGAAATTGCCCGGCACGCCGCCGATCAGGAAGCCGGGACTCATGCCCGCGTACTCCAGGATCCAGGCGAGCAGGCTGGCGGTGGTGGTCTTGCCGTGGGTACCGGCAACGGCCAGGACCCAGCGATCGCGCAGGAGGTGTTCGGACAGCCACTGCGGGCCCGAGGTGTAGTCCAGCCCGCGATCCAGCACCGCTTCGACAATCGGCATGCCGCGACGCATCACGTTGCCGACCACGACCGGACACTGCGCGGGCAGCGTCCCCGGGTCATGCCCCTCGTGATAGGGAATCCCCACCTGCTCGAGCTGATCGCTCATGGGCGGATACAGCTTCTGGTCCGAGCCGGTGACCGCGTAACCTTGCGCCCGTGCCAGTTGGGCAAGACCGCCCATGAAGGTACCGCCGATACCGAGAACATGCAGGCGCCGGGTGCTCACTGAAACAGCCCGATCGCGGTCTGGGTCAGCACGCTGGAGATCACCACGTAGCCCAGCGCAAGCAGCATCCCGACCAAGCGCAGGCCGAGCCCCAGCGCCTGCTGCAGGATATGACCGAACACCAGCAACAGCCAGGCGAGCAGGGTCAGCATCCCCAGCACGACGCCGGTCGCGATGTCTTCGGGCTCCCGCCCAGGATCCGGGCCGCCCATCAACAGCATCAACAACGCCATCAACAGGCCCAAAATCGCCCCGGTCCCGGCCATCGCGGTAAAGGTCTGGCGCAGACGATCGGGCACACCCCGGATGGTCAGCACGATGGCAACAAAAGCGTACAGGACCACCAGGTCCATCACGTTCAGCGCGAGGGCCTGGCCAAAGCCATACAGGGGTATCCCGACCACCATGCCGGCAATCAGGGCAATGCCGACCCAGAAGATCAGCGTCCCGCTATCCGCCGGAAGGTCCTGCGGGCCGGCACGCAGTCGCAAGATGTTGAATATCGTGAAGACGCCGTTCAAAGCCCTCCCTCCTCGGCCTCCATCGCCTCCAGGGCCTCGAGTTCCTCCAGCTCGTCCAGCATGGCATCGGCCTCTTCGTCCGACATGCCATCGCGCACGAGGAAGTCGCGGCGCTGCAGATAGCCCTGGCGCATCGCGATGTAGGGGTCATCGGACAGCTGAGCCAACATGCGCTCGGTGGGGATCAGACCGGCCCGCATGTCGATCACATCCAGCGCGATCAGGCCGGCCCACCAGCCCGAGTGATCGTCGCGCAAATTGGTGTGGTATAGCGGACTCACGTACCCGTCCACCAAGCGAGCGGGCGCATCACGGGCCGTGCTCGGGCCCAGGAACGGGAGCTGGAGGTAGGGCCCACGGGCAACACCCCAGGCCCCGAGGGTCTGCCCGAAGTCCTCGTTGTTCTTGTCGAGGCCCATCGGCGAGGCGACATCAATCAACCCGAACACCCCGAAAGTGGTGTTGAAAAGCAGGCGACCGGTGTCGGACGCCGCGTTCTCCAGATTGCCCTGCAGCAGGTTGTTGAACAGCACCACCACGTCATTCAGGTTGGAGAAGAAATTCCCGACACCGGTCTGCACCGGCTGCGGCAAACGCTGGTACTGCACGGCGGCGGGGCGCAACAAGGACTCGTCAAAATCCTGATTGAACTCAAAGACCGCTCGGTTGTAGGACTCCCATGGGTCGTCGGGATGACGGTCCTCGCTGGGTACCGTCGCACAGCCGGTCAGGCCCAGGACCACCAGGGCCAGAAGGCCCATTCGCAAGCGGGAGACAACAGACATGTGATTCCTTTTTCTGAGCGGGTCACCGGGCGGCCAGGACGGCGGCATGCCAGGTGGTGGAACCGTGATCCGGGAGGGGCGTGCCTTGGTCAAACCCCAGGTATAGCGTGAATGTCCGCCTTGCGGGCGACCGTCACCTGGCCGCGCCCCTGGTCCTTGGCCTGATAACAGGCGCGATCCGCCGCGACGAAGGCCTCGTCCACACCCGGCACATCCGGCCCCAATTCGACCACGCCAACCGAAGCCCCAATGGTGACGTCCCGCGCTTCGACCTGCAACGGGCGGTCGGCCAAGGCCGAGCAGATGCGCTGCCCCAGTATGCGTGAATACTCGGCGTTGGTGTCGCGGGCGATAATGGCAAACTCGTCGCCCCCGATCCGTGCCACGGCATCGTGATTGCGGGTCAGGTCGTGCAGGACACGCGCCACCTGTCGCAACAATTCATCACCCACGCGGTGACCATGACGATCGTTGACGTCCTTGAAGTAATCCAGATCCACCAGCAGAAGACTGGCAACGACGTGGTTTTCTCGGGCGGCATGCAGGGCGATCTCCAGTTCACGCTCGAAGGCCCGCCGATTCAATAACCCGGTCAGACTGTCATGACTAGCCTCGTGCACCAGTCGGTCCACCAGCCGGCGCTCTTCGGAGACATCGGTCAGGACCAGCAGGGTACGCACCGAACTCCCGGCTACCGGATCCAGCGCCGTGCGCGCGATCCGCACGATCAGTTCGTGGCCGTCACGGCGGACCAATCGGGCATCAGAGCGATCACCAAGGGCCTGGTTCAGCCTTTCACCCCGAGCCCGCTCCGGTAGCAGGGGGCGCCCGGTGCCCAGCTCGCGCAGATCGAGAAGTTGATCGAGTGAACAGCCCAGGACCTGGTCCCGGCTGAGACCGGTCAGTTCACGAGCCGCGGGGTTTATATAGGAGATCCCGCCATGCGCATCCAGGGTGATCACGGCATCGGGCATCGCATCCATACTGCGTTCGAGATTGCGGCCGGATCGGCGCATCCGGGCATGCACGCGGGAGACATACAACAGCGCAAAAAACGCAAGAACCGCCAGCCCGGAAGCCAGCCAGACGAGGTTGCTGCGCAGCCATTCCAGTGCGTTGAACGGTTGCGGGGCATACAACCCGACACCCAGCTCGAACATCAGGCCATGGACATCCTCGTAGGAGCGTGGCGCGGACCAACCGGTGATCTCCGCTGCCTGGCTGGCCGGGTGTTCGGCATCCAGCGCCAACGTAGCTTGCAGGATCGAGTGCGCCAGCGAGGCATCCAGGTCGCCTCGCATCGCCAGCGGCCATTCGGGATACAACCGCGTACTGGAACGATGGTCGAACGCGGGGAAGGCGCGCTCGCCGACCACCCGGACCTGTTCCAGCCGCGGATCGTCACGGGCCTCCAGGTCCTCGAGAATTCCGGTACGGAAGGTCGCCGCATCCACCTCGCCGCGCAGCACCCAATCAAGGCCGCGCCCAACCGGGAATCCGGTGAACACAATGGCCGCCAGGTCGCGTTCGACATCCAGCCCAGCCGCCTGCAGTTCGCGCCAGGTCATCCACCAGCCGCCAAAGGCATCCGGGTGGACAGCGGACAGACGTTGGCCACGCAGATCCTCCAGCTCCACCAGGTCCTCGCGGTCGGCGCGCGCGATCACGACCGCCCCGAAGCGATCCTCGTCACGCCCCATCTGCCGCGGCTGCATGGTCGCAATCCGCGAGATCCCGTGACGCTGCTCCAGCATCACGTAGGAACCACTGTTGGTCAGGATCAGGTCAAACCGGTCGGCGGCCACAGCGGCCTGCAGTTCGTCGTTATCCACCGGCTCCAGTTCGAAGCGGGCACCCTCGATCTGCTCACTCAGATACTCGACAAAGGGCGTCCAGTTCTGGCGCGCCACGTCCTCGCCACGGTGTGCCAGCACCCCCAGAATGAGCCGCTGCTCATCGGCTTGCGGCTCGTCGGCCAACAACGGCGACACCGAAGTCAGTCCGATCAAGGTCAGCAACAGAGCCAGGCCACCGAACATCCATCGCGGGAGGCGCCGAGCCTCTGGCGCCCTGAACGATGGACGTCTGCGGCCACGCTCCTTCATGTCATGTGGGCTTCCGATTACGGCTCGCGGCGATACGCAGACGCAGGGCGTTCAAACGGATGAAGCCCTCGGCGTCTTTCTGGTCATAGGCGCCGGCATCGTCTTCGAAGGTCGCGATGGCGTCGTCAAACAGGGTGTCCTCGGAACGCCGGCCCGCCACGATCACGTTGCCCTTGTACAGACGCAGGCGCACCTCGCCGTTGACCACGGCCTGGGTATCGTCGATTGCGGCCTGCAACATGCGCCGTTCCGGGCTCCACCAGTAGCCGTTGTAGATAATGCTGGCGTAACGCGGCATCAGCTCGTCCTTCAGGTGCGCCGCCTCGCGATCCAGGGTGATGGATTCCAGCGCGCGACGGGCTCGCAACAGGATGGTGCCGCCCGGGGTCTCGTAGCAGCCACGGGATTTCATGCCGACATAGCGGTTCTCGACGATATCCAGACGACCAACGCCGTGAGCACCACCTCGCTCGTTGAGCTTCGCGAGCAGATCGGCCGCGCTCATGCGCTCACCGTTGATCGAGACCGGGTCGCCCTTCTCGAAACCGATGGTCAGGGTCTCGGACTCGTCCGGCGCGGCTTCGGGCGAGACCGACCAACGCCACATGTCCTCCTCGGCCTCGGTCCACGGGTCCTCCAGCGGGCCGCCCTCATAGGAGATGTGCAGAAGATTCGCATCCATCGAATACGGCGACTTCGTACCCTGCTTCTTGTAGTCCACCGGGATGTTGTGTTGCTCGGCGTAGGCCATCAGGCGCTCGCGCGAATTCAGGTCCCACTCGCGCCAGGGGGCAATCACCTGAATACCGGGCTTGAGCGCATAGGCGCCCAGCTCGAAGCGCACCTGATCATTGCCCTTGCCGGTGGCACCGTGGGCGACGGCATCAGCCCCGGTCTCTTCGGCGATCTCCACCAGGCGACGCGCGATCAGCGGGCGGGCGATGGAAGTACCCAGCAGGTACTCGCCCTCGTAGATCGTGTTGGCCCGAAACATCGGGAATACGTAGTCGCGCACGAAGACTTCGCGCAGGTCCTCGATATAGATCTGCTTTACGCCCAGGGCCTCGGCCTTGGCACGGGCCGGTTCGACTTCCTCGCCCTGACCGAGATCGGCGGTAAAGGTGATGACCTCGCAGCCATAGGTATCTTCCAGCCATTTAAGAATGACCGAAGTATCCAGGCCACCGGAGTAGGCGAGGACGACGCGTTTGATCGAGGAGCTCATAAGAATGCCAGTCCTTGTCTTAACATGAAGATATAGTCGTTATAGCGACTTCCGTCACTACCACGCCGGGGTGCCGGAGGGTTCGGGCGGGATGGGAACTGGGCCTGCAGGCGGTTCAGTCCGAGGGTCTGAAACCGCCTCGGCCGGGGCTTCGCCTGCCTCCCGATCGCCCTTCAGCCACCAGATATCGCTTCGACGCGAAGCCGCTCGAGCGCCCTCGGCGGCCGGGTCCACGCCCGGTGCCTCGATCTCGATATGTTCGGCCGCAACCCCTGCCTCCACCAAGGCCTCCCGGACCACTCGGGCACGGTCGCGGCTTAGGGCCTCGTTGATCCCTAGCGGGCCTTCCGCATCGGTCCAGCCCACGACTCGGACCCGTGGGGCCGCAACGCTGGCCAGGGCCTGAACCGCCGCCTCCAGGGTCTCCCTCGCCTCGCGATCAAGCCGGTGGAGGCCGGTATCGAAATAGACGCTCCAGCGCTCCAGGGCCCCCGCCTCCGGGGCGGCCGCGGGCCGAGTATGACTCCCGTAGCAAGCACGGAAGTCCTGTGCACGAAGCGCAAAGCGAATCCCCCGGAAATGCACCCAATCATCACCATCCGGGAAATCGATACGAATATCGTGACCCGCCAACAGACGCGCCTTCAGGGGCTGAACCAGGGACTGCGGGACACGAAAGATCCGGTCGTCGCGGGCCTCTAGCTGCAGGTCCAGCGGCGCCATTGAGGCGGGTCGCAACCACTCCGGTGCACCGGTGCGCAGCCGTGGCGAATGCCCCTCGGGCATGGGGTACGGCGCCTCCCAGTAGGCCCCAGTCACCAGTCCTGGCCGGGTCTCGAAACCGAGCGTCCCGCCATGGCGGACCGACTGCTCGATACGACAGATGTCGTCGTCCTCGGTCAGCTGCCAGGTGCTGCGCTCCAGCGGCTCGCTGTACGGCGCGGCACCGGCCGTGACGATGCCAGCCCCCAGAAGCACGCAGGGGAGCATGAGACGCAGCCACTGGCGCAGGCCGGTCATGAAGCGCTAGCGCTTCTTCGGCGGCAGGATGTCGGTAATCGACCCGTGCGCAACCTCGGCGGCAAAGGCTACGGTCTCGCTGAGCGTCGGATGCGGGTGCACGGTCAGGCCGATGTCTTCCATCTCGGCGCCCATCTCCAGCGCCAGCATGGCCTCGCCGATCAAATCGCCGGCGGACGGGCCCACAATGCCGGCCCCGATCACGCGACCTTCGGCGTCGAACAGCAGCTTGGTCATGCCATCCTCGGCACCCAGGGCGATCGCGCGGCCGGAGGCGGCCCAGGGGAACACGCCCTTGGTGTATTCGATGCCGTCGGCCTTGGCCTGCTCCTCGGTCACGCCCATCCAGGCGACCTCGGGATGGGTATAGGCCACCGACGGGATCGCGCGGGCGTCGAAGTGCACCTTGTGCCCGGCGATCACCTCGGCCGCGACCTTGCCCTCGTGGGTGGCCTTGTGCGCCAGCATCGGCTGGCCGACCACGTCGCCGATGGCGAAGATGTGCTCGACGTTGGTGCGCTGCTGGCTGTCGACCTCGATGAAGCCGCGCTCGGTCACCTGCACGCCCGCCGCCTCGGCCTTGATCTGCGCGCCGTTCGGGCTGCGTCCCACGGCGACCAGCACACGGTCGAAGGTGTCCTCTTCCGGCAGGCCCTTGGCCTCGCCCTCGAACTGGCAGACGATCCCGGCCTTGGTGGCCTTGGCCCCGTTCACCTTGCTCTTGAGGAAGATGTTCTCGAAGCGCTTCTTCGCGCGCTTCTCGAACGGGCGCACGATGTCGCGGTCCGCGCCCGGCATCAGGGTGTCGGACAGCTCGACCACTGTGACCTTGCTGCCCAGAGCCTCGTACACGCAGGCCATCTCCAGCCCAATGATGCCGCCGCCGACGACCAGCATACGCTCGGGGATCTCCGCGAGGTCCAGGGCATCGGTGGAGTCCATCACCCGCTCGTCGTCCCAGGGGAAGCCGGGCAGCTTGATCGCCTGTGAACCGACCGCGAGGATCGCGTGCTCGAAGCCGATCACCTCGCGGCCCTCGTCCCCTTCGACGGCAATGCTGTTGGCGCCGACGAACTCGCCCACACCCTGTACTACACGTACCTTGCGCTGCTTGCACAGCTGCTTGAGCCCGCCGGTCAGCTTCTTGACCGCGTTGCCCTTGTAGCCACGCAGCCCGTCGAGATCGATCTCCGGCGCGCCGAACTTGATGCCCAGAGCAGCAAAGCGCTCGGCCTCGTGCAGCACCTCGCCGGCGTGCAGCAGCGCCTTGGACGGGATGCAACCGACGTTCAGGCAGACCCCGCCGATCTGCGGGTAACGTTCGACCATCACCACATCCAGACCGAGGTCGGCCGCGCGGAACGCCGCGGTGTAACCACCGGGGCCGGAACCCAGCACCAGCACCTGGCACTGGCTGTCGGTATTCGGATCGGCGGCGGCCTTGGGCGCCGCCTTGTTCGACTCGCTCGCGGCGGCCGATTCCGGTTGCGCGGATCCGGCCTTGGCGCCACCGCCGGCCGCCCCCGCATCCTCGCCACCCGCAGAATCGCCACTGGCTTCGAGGTCCAGGAGCTTGCTGCCCTTGGATACCTTGTCCCCGACCTTCACGTGCATCTTCTTGACCGTGCCCGCCTCGGGGGCGGGCACGTCGATGGTCGCCTTGTCGGATTCCAGGGTAATCAGCGGATCCTCCGGCGCGATCTCGCTGCCCGGCTGTACCAGGACCTCGATGATCTCGACGTCCTTGAAATCCCCGATATCCGGGACCTCGATGGTCTTGGTCTGGCTCATGACAAAGCTCCGGTCGTTACAGCAGCATGCGGCGCATGTCGGACAGCAATGCGCTCAGCGTGGTGGCAAAACGGGCGCCCAGCGCGCCATCGATCACTCGGTGATCGTAGGACAGCGCCAGCGGCAAGATCAGGCGCGGCTCGAAGTCCTTGCCATTCCACACAGGCTTCATGCTGGAGCGCGACACACCGAGGATCGCGACCTCGGGGGCATTCACGATCGGGGTGAACTGGGTGCCACCGATCCCGCCGAGGCTGGAGATGGTCAGGCAGCCACCCTGCATGTCCGCGGGCTTGAGCTTCTTGTCGCGGGCACGCTGGGACAGGTCCATCAGCTCGGCGGCGATGTCGACCAGGCTCTTGCGATCCACATCGCGCACCACCGGGACGACCAGGCCGTCCGGCGTGTCCACCGCGATGCCGAGGTTGTAGTACTGCTTCAGGATCAGATTCTCGCCGGTCGCATCCAGCGAGGCATTGAAGCGCGGATACTGCTTGAGCGCGGAGACCACCGCCTTCATCAGGAACGGCAGGAAGGTGACCTTCACGCCCTTCTTCTCGTACTCGGCCTTCAGCGACTTGCGGAAGTCCTCGAGCTCAGTGATGTCGGCCTCGTCGAACTGAGTGACATGCGGGACGGTGACCCAATTGCGATGCAGGTTCTTGCCGGTGAGCTTGTTGATCTTCGACAGCGCCTGGGTCTCGATCGGGCCGAACTCGGAGAAGTCGATCTCCGGCATCGGCTCGACGCCCAGGCCGCCGCCGGCGCCCTGGCTCAGCGCGCGCTTCACAAAGCCCTGCACGTCCTCGCGCAGGATGCGGCCCTTGCGCCCGGAGCCCTCGACCTTGGTCAGGTCGACACCCAGCTCACGCGCAAACCGGCGCACCACCGGCGAGGCATGGGCCTTGCGGAAGGCCGATTCGTCGCGGATGTGCTCGGTGGGGGACGGGCGCGGTCCGTCAGCCCGGTCGGCGGCCTTGGCAGCCGCGGATTTCGGTGGTGCGGCCTTATCGGATTTGTCCGCTGCGGCCTTCTCGGCCGCTGGCTGCTTAGCGGAGGCCTCGTCCTTCGAGGCTTCTTCCTTCTTCGCGGAATCGGCCTCGGCCGCGCCCTCCTCGGCGGGTTCCAGCTCCAGGATCGGATCGCCCTGGTTGACCCGATCGCCCGCTTTCACTTTCAGCGCCTTCACGGTGCCGCCCTGGGGCGCCGGGATCTCGATGGAGGCCTTGTCGGACTCCAGCGTAATCAGCGGATCCTCGGGGGCCACGCTGTCACCGGGGCTCACGATGACCTCAATGATCTCAACGTCCTTGAAGTCGCCGATATCCGGGACGTGCACAGTAGTCGTGTTGCTCATGTCTGCTCCTGCCTCGGGTCCGACGGCCTCAAGCCTTCAACGGATTGGGCCGTTCGACGTCGATCTTGTACTTCTTGATCGCGTCGGAGACGGTCTTGATCTCAACGGTCCCGGCATCGGCCAGGGCCTTCAGCGCCGCCACCGCGATGTGGTAGCGATCCACCTCGAAGTGACGGCGCAGCGCGGCCCGGGTATCCGATCGGCTAAAGCCATCCGTCCCCAGCACGCGGTAATCTGCCGGCACCCAGGCGCGGATCTGGTCCGCGTAGGCCTGTACATAGTCCGTGGCGGCAATGACCGGGTCCTCCGAGCCACCCAGGCACTCTTCCACCCAAGCCTTGCGCGGCTTGGCTTCGGGGTTCAACCGTGCATGGCGATCGACATCGCGGCCATCGCGTGCCAGCTCGTTGAAGCTGGTCGCACTCCAGACCTCCGCGGCCACGCCAAAGTCCTTGTCCAGAAGTTCGGCGGCGGCGATGGCCTCGCGCAGGATGGTCCCGGAGCCCAGCAGGCGCACCTTCTTTTTCTTGCGCCCACCCGCCTGCAGCCGGTACAGGCCACGACGGATGCCCTCCTCGGCACCCTTCGGCATGGCCGGCTGCGGGTAGTTCTCGTTCATCACGGTGATGTAGTAGAAGACGCTTTCCTGCTCCGCGTACATGCGGCGCATGCCGTCCTGCACGATCACCGCCAGTTCATAGGCGAAGGTCGGGTCGTAGGCGATGCAGTTGGGCACGTTGGCGGCCATCATCAGGCTGTGGCCGTCGTCGTGCTGCAGGCCCTCGCCGGCCAGCGTGGTGCGCCCGGCAGTCGCCCCCATCAGGAAGCCGCGGGCACGCATGTCGCCGGCGGCCCAGATCAGGTCGCCGATACGCTGGAAGCCGAACATCGAATAGAAGATGTAGAACGGCACCATCGCCACGCCATGCGTGGAGTAGGACGTGGCCGCCGCGATCCAGGAGGACATGGAACCGGCCTCGTTGATCCCCTCTTCCAGGATCTGGCCCTTCTTGTCCTCCTTGTAATACATCACCTGGTCCTTGTCCTGCGGCTCGTAGAGCTGGCCGACCGAGGAGTAGATCCCCAGCTGGCGGAACAGCCCTTCCATGCCGAAGGTACGCGCCTCGTCGGGCACGATCGGGACGATGTTCTTGCCGATCTTCTTGTCGCGGGCGAGCAGCGTCAGCAGGCGAACGAAAGCCATGGTGGTGGACATCTCGCGCTCGCCGGAGGCCTCCAGCAGACCGTTGAAGGCGTCCAGCCCGGGGATCTCGAGCGGTGTCGCCAGCGGGCGGCGCACGGGCAGGTGACCGCCCAGGTCGTTGCGCCGCGCGTTCATGTACTTCATCTCTTCCGAATCGGGATCCGGCTTGATGTATTCGGCTTTCTCCACCTGCTCGTCGGACAGCGGGATGTTGAAGCGGTCGCGGAACTGCCTCATGTCCTCCGCGTCCATCTTCTTCTGGCTGTGAGTGCGGTTCTGGGCCTCGCCCGCCGCGCCCATGCCGTAGCCCTTCACGGTGTGCGCGAGGATCACGGTCGGCTGACCCTTGTGCTCGGCCGCCGCCTTGTAGGCTGCATAGACCTTGACCGGGTCATGGCCACCGCGATTCAGACGCCAGATGTCCTCGTCGGACATGTTGGCGACCATGCGCTTGAGTTCGGGATACTTGCCGAAGAAGTGCTCGCGCACGTAGGCGCCGTCGCGCGACTTGTAGTTCTGGTAGTCGCCGTCGACCGCTTCCATCATGCGTTTCTGCAGCAGACCGTCGGTATCCCTGGCCAGCAGCGGATCCCAGTAACGACCCCACAGGACCTTGACCACGTTCCAGCCGGCGCCGCGGAAGATCGCCTCCAGCTCCTGGATGATCTTGCCATTGCCACGCACCGGGCCATCCAGGCGCTGCAGGTTGCAGTTCACCACCCAGGTCAGGTTGTCCAGCTTCTCGCGCGAGGCCAGGGTGATCGCACCCAGGGTCTCCGGCTCGTCCACCTCACCGTCGCCGACAAAGCTCCACACGCGGCGGTTCTCGGTCTGCGCGAGGCCCCGATCCTGCAGATAGCGCATGAAGCGCGCCTGGTAGATGCTCATGATCGGCCCGAGCCCCATGGACACGGTCGGGAACTGCCAGAAGTCCGGCATCAGCCATGGGTGCGGGTAGGAGGACAGGCCCTTGCCGTCCACCTCGCGACGGAAGTGGTCCAGCTGTTCCTCGGTCAGGCGGCCTTCCATGAACGCGCGGGCATAGATGCCCGGCGAGGAATGCCCTTGGGCAAAAAGCAGGTCGCCGCCGTGGTCATGCGCTGGGGCATGCCAGAAGTGGTTGAAGCCCACGTCGTACAAAGTCGCGGCCGAGGCGAAGGTCGCGATGTGTCCGCCCAGCTCGGAAGAGGCTCGATTGGCCTTGACCACCATCGCCATCGCGTTCCAGCGAATATAGGAGCGGATGCGATGTTCCACCGCACTGTCACCCGGATATTCCGGCTCCAGGTGCGTGGGAATCGTATTCACGTAGGCGGTGTTGGCGGAATACGGGAGATAGGCCCCGCTGCGGCGCGCCTTGTCGACCAGTCGCTCAAGGAGGGCGTGGGCCCGTTCCGGGCCATCCGTCTCCAGCACGGAGGCCAGGGCGTCAATCCACTCCTGAGTCTCCTGCGGGTCGATATCGTGTTCGGTCGCGTTCGGGTCCATGCTCTACCCCTGAAAACGGGTTGGGAATCGGATTGCCACTACGAGGCCATGCCACCGGGCCTTCGGGCATTTGCTACCATGCGCCGGTGTCGGGCGGGCATAAAAGGCGCAAGTATCCCGACTGCGCCGCCAATAGGTCAAGCGAAAGCCCCTTATGGCGCCGAACGTCGGTAAAATATGCGGCAAAATCCGCAAACACCCAGAAAGCTGGCCCACTCGTTCGCCGCGACCGAACAACCCGCGAAACACCCCTCATCGAGACCGAGCAAAACCATGGCCGAACCCGTCCAGCTGGACCCGCAGCACCGCCCGATGGCGAACCGTTTCCGCGGCTTTTTGCCCGTCGTGGTGGACGTGGAAACCGGGGGCTTCGACTGCCACCGCCATGCGCTCCTGCAAGTAGCCGCCGTGTTCTTGCGTCGCGACGAACAGGACCACCTGGTGCGCGACCGCACCGTCAGCCTGCATGTGCGCCCCTACGAAGGCTCGGAGATGGACCCGAAGTCCCTGGAAGTGAATGGCATTGACCCGTATCACCCGCTACGGGCGGCCTGGCCCGAAGATCAGGCGATGGGCAAGCTGTTCAGCGAAGTCCGCCGCGAAGTGAAGGTAAACCACTGCAAGCGCGCGATCCTGGTCGGGCACAATGCCCACTTCGATCTCGGCTTTGTGCATACCGCCGCCGAGCGCTGCGGGATCAAACGCAACCCCTTCCATCCGTTCAGCAGCCTGGACACGGTGTCGCTGTCCGCACTCGCGTTTGGCCAGACCGTGCTGGCACGGGCGGCTGATGCAGCGGGAATCGGCTGGGACACCGAATCCGCCCACAGCGCTGCCTTCGATGCAGAAAAGACGGCGGATATCTTCTGCCAGATCGCCAACCGCTGGCAGGACGGCATCGGAGTGCCGCAACCGGCGCTGCGCCTGCCCGAGCCGGAAGAGCTACCGCCCGGAAGCTGACCGCGACTCGGGGCAACATCACGCAGATCGCCACGGCCCCGGACGGGGCCTCGCGATGACACAACCGCAACCCCGTCATTGCGAACCCCGCAGGGGTGAAGCAATCTCCCGGCGCGGGCACGAAGCGGGATCAGGTGGTCACGTTAGGAGATCGCCACGGCCCCAGACGGGGCCTCGCGATGACGATGCTGGGGTGTGCCGCAGCCGAGTAGCCGCGGCACGACATGCCTTAGCTCGCGGCGCGCTTGGCGTGGGCCGCGTCAACCATCTTCTTCAGGTCGCCGCTCTCGAACATCTCCAGCGTGATGTCGCAACCACCGACCAGCTCACCGTCGATATAGACCTGCGGGAAGGTCGGCCAGTCGGCAAACCGGGGCAGATTCTGCATCACTTCCTGGTCGGCGATCACGTTCACATAGCCGAACTCCTGGTCACAACGCTTGAGCGCCTCGACCGCACGGCTGGAGAAGCCGCACATGGGGAACTGCGGCGTGCCTTTCATGAAGATCACCACCGGATTGTCTTCCACCTGCTGGCGAATCCGATCCATTACATCCATTACTGTACTCCCGAAATTTGGTGCCAAGATTGGTGCCCGATCACCCGAAAGCGGTCGAGGCGAGTGACCTAGTGTGACGCTCAGACATTGAAGCGGAAATGTACCACGTCACCCTCTTTCAACAAGTATTCCTTGCCTTCGAGGCGCCATTTCCCCGCGTCCTTTGCGCCCTGTTCGCCGTTGTGCTCGACGAAGTCCTCATACCCGACGACCTCGGCGCGGATAAAACCGCGCTCGAAATCCGTGTGGATCACGCCCGCTCCTTGCGGCGCGGTGGAGCCCTGGCGCACGGTCCAGGCCCGCACTTCCTTCTCGCCGGCGGTGAAGAAGGTCTGCAGTTCAAGCAGGCGATAGGCGGTACGGATCACACGGTCCAGGCCCGGCTCGGCCAGCCCCAGATCGGCGATGAACTCCGCCCGCTCGTCCGGATCGAGCACGGCGATTTCGGCCTCAATGGCGGCACAGACACTCACCACTTCGGCGCCCTCCTCGGCCGCCTTCGCCTGCACCACTTCGACCATCGTATTACCGTCAACCAGGGAGGCCTCGTCCACGTTGGCGATGTACATCATCGGCTTGATCGTCAACAGATGCAGGTCATACAGCAACCGCCGCTCGTCCTCGTCGAGATCCTGGGCCCGCGCGGGAATCCCCTGATCGAGGCCTGCCGCCACTTTCTCGGCAGCCTTCAGCTGAGCGATGGCCGTTTTGTCCTGCGACTTGGCCGCACGCGCCAGACGATTGAGCGCTTTGTTGGCGGTTTCCAGGTCCGCCAGCATCAGTTCGGTGCTGATGGTCTCGATATCGGAGATCGGATCCACCTTGCCGGCGACGTGCACGATGTCGTCGTCCTCGAAACAACGCACCACCTGAGCGATCGCATCGGTCTCGCGGATGTGCGCGAGGAACTGGTTGCCCAGCCCCTCGCCTTGCGCGGCCCCGGCGACCAGGCCCGCGATGTCCACAAACTCGACCGTCGTCGGCAGTGTGCGCTGCGGCTTCACGATCTCGGTCAGCCGCGTCAACCGCGGGTCCGGGACCTCCACCACACCCACGTTGGGATCGATGGTGCAGAAGGGGTAGTTCTCCGCGGCGATCTCCGCACGCGTGAGGGCATTGAACAGGGTGGACTTGCCGACATTCGGCAGGCCCACGATCCCGCATTTAAGACTCATCGTGTTTCCTCGGAATTCGTGGCCGGCTTCGGGCTGCCGCCATGCAGATTGCGCACCGCCTCGTCCCAGCGCCCGGCCACCAGCGCAGGCACCTGATCCAGGGCCTTGTCGATGGCCTCCTCGATCACCTGCGTATCGGCCTTGCCGGGACGGTCCAGCACGAAGGGCACCACATCATCGCGATGCCCCGGGTGGCCGATGCCAACCCGCAGCCGGGCGTAGTTCGGGCCGCCCAGGTGTCGATGCAGATCCCGCAGGCCATTGTGGCCGCCATGCCCGCCACCCATCTTCAGCCGCACCACACCCGGATCGAGGTCCAGTTCGTCATGGACGATCAGGATAGCCTCGGGGGGTATACGGTAGAAATCGGCACACTTGCGCACCGGCAGGCCACTCTTGTTCATGAAGCTCATGGGTTTGAGCAGCCAGCAGTCGCCCGCGGGCAGATTGAGGCGGGCCGCCTCGCCATCGAAACGGCTCTCGGGGCGAAAGTCCGCGGCATACCGTCGGGCCAGGGCATCCACAAACCAGAAGCCCGCGTTATGCCGGGTCTCGGCGTAACGCGGGCCTGGATTGCCCAGCCCGACCAGCAGGCGGATCGGCTCGGGTCGGATCGACATCGGTCAGACGGAAAGCCGCAAGGCTTACTCCTTGCCCTCGGACTCCGACTCGTCGTCGCCGGAGGCCTCTTCGCCATCGGCGGCTTCCTCACCACCTTCAGATTCCGCGGCCTCGGCTTCGCCTTCTTCGCCCTCTTCCTCATCGGCCTTGGCAGCACGCGGCAGTACCACGCTGACCACAGCGTAGTCGTAGTCCTCGCCATGCATCAGGGCCACGCTCTGCACACCTTCCGGCAGCTTCAGCTCGGAGACGTGCAGGGTGTCACCGACGTCCATCTCGATCACGTCGATATCGATGGACTCGGGCAGATCACCCGGCAGACACTCGACCTCAAGCTCGTTGATCATCCGGCTCACCATGCCACCGCTCAGCTTCACACCCTTGCACTCTTCCTCGTTGTGGAAGTGCAGCGGCACGCTGACGCGGATCGGCTGGTTCGCGCTCACGCGCATCAGATCGACGTGGTAGATGGTCGGTTTGAACGGATGGCGCTGCACATCACGCAGAATCGCCTTCTCGGTCTTGCCATCCAGCTTCACACTCAGGATGTGCGAGTAGAACGCATCTTCCTTCAGGTTATGGACCATCGCGTTGTGATCCAGCGTGATGGACACCGCGTCCTTATCTGCCCCGTACAGAATGGCGGGCAGCTTGCCGGCGCGACGCAGGCGGCGGCTCGCACGCGAACCCTGTTCGTCCCGCTTCTCGGCTTCAATCGTAAAACTCATGCTCATTGCTACAGTCTCCAAAATGAAAGGCGCTTCACCCGAAGCGCCCTGAACACACCCCGCCCGCGACCAGGCGGGGCGCTAAATGGGAGGCGACCCTCCCGAATTCTTGTTCGCTAGTCCATAAACAGCGAACTGACGGATTCTTCGCGATTGATGCGGCGGATGGTCTCCGCCAGCATCTCCGCGACCGACAACTGGCGGATCTTCTCGCAGCTCTGCGCGTTGGGCCGCAAGGCCAGCGTGTCCGTCACCACCAGCTCGTCAAGCGCCGAACCGTTTATGTTATCAATTGCTGCGCCGGAAAGCACGGGATGAGTGGCATAGGCCATCACCGAGTGCGCGCCATGCTCCTTCAGGGCCTTCGCCGCCTGACACAGCGTACCGGCCGTATCCACCAGATCATCGATGATGATGCAGGACTTGCCACGCACGTCGCCGATGATATGCATCACTTCGGACTCGTTGGCGCGCGGACGGCGCTTGTCGATAATCGCCAGGTCCGCGTCGTCCAGGCGTTTGGCGATCGCCCGCGCACGCACCACCCCGCCAACATCCGGCGACACCACGGTCAGATCACCCGAAACATGGCGCCAGACATCGCCCAATAGCACCGGAGAGGCATAGATGTTGTCTACCGGAACGTTGAAAAAGCCCTGGACCTGGTCGGCGTGCACGTCGATGGTCAGCACGCGATCCGCGCCCACTGCCTCGATCATATTGGCGACCACCTTGGCCGAGATCGGCACCCGCGCCGAACGCACCCGGCGGTCCTGCCGGGCGTAGCCGAAGTACGGGATCACCGTGGTGATGCGGCCGGCGGAGGCGCGGCGAAGCGCGTCCACCATGATCACCAACTCCATGATGTTTTCGTTGGTCGGCTGACCGGTCGGCTGAATCAGGAACACGTCGCGTCCGCGAACGTTCTCCAGGATCTCGACCTGAACTTCGCCATCGCTGAAGCGGCCCACGGTCGCCTTGCCCATCGGCAGGCCGAGGTGTTCCGCGACACCCTGCGCCAGACGCGGGTTGGCGTTCCCCGCGAAGATCATCATACGACTCTTGTCGACCACGGTTTTTCCCGGTCTGGATGGATATGGAGCGGACGGCTTTGTCGCGCAGGCTCCAAATTATAGACCCCGGTGCTGGGCCGGGGTCTTGATGGTTGGCCTCGCGCCTTTCTGGCGCGAAGCGGTTGTTGGCTGGGCCGGCAGGATTCGAACCTGCGCATGGCGGGATCAAAACCCGCTGCCTTACCGCTTGGCTACGGCCCAATATCTCGCTGAACTCTCAAATTGTACTGTCAGGGCTGGCGCCGCGCTGCGGCAGCCAGGCCTGTAAAGGCGACGCGTTCATCAGCGGCGTCACCCAGCTCCGCCACGGGGCGGGTTGCGTGGCTTGTGCGTTTCGGGCTGCCCCTTCGTCGGGGAATATCCCGAAGATGCATCCACCACTCCCGCTCAGGTGCGCGCGCGGCGTCTGATCCGCCAGCCAGGTCAGGGCCCGGTCGACCTCCGGATAACGTGATCGAACGACCGGTTCAAACACGTTCACGAATCGCTCCGCTTCGAGCGCGGACGAAATTGTCTCGGTGGGGCAGTCCCGTGTCAATTCCGCACACCCGAACATCGCACCAGTGGAAACCGAAACGCCTGGGTCAATCAGCAGGACCCAGCCCGTATCCGGGTCTACGGGCGCCAGACGCTCACCCACCCCTTCAGCCCAGGCGGCATGCCCCGCGACAAACACGGGAACATCGGCCCCCAGCCCCAATCCAATCGCGGCAAGCCGTTCGACCGAACACCCCTGGTCGAAAAGAAAATTCAGCGCCACCAAGGTCGTGGCCGCGTCCGAACTGCCGCCCCCCAGGCCACCGCCTACCGGGATCCGCTTGTCGAGGTGGATACGCACTCCGAAGGGATTCCCGGTCTCCGCAGCCAGATCGCGGGCGGCCCGCAAGCAGAGATTATCGACCCCATCGATGGGCTCGCCGGCCATTTCGAATCGCCCAGCGGACAACGGCTCAAAGCGCAGGGTGTCGGCCAACCCAAGAAATTGAAACACCGTCTGCAGTTCATGGTACCCGTCCGGACGGCGGGCGGTGATATGCAAGAAACGATTGATCTTGGCCGAGGCCGGAAAATTCGTATCGAATGGATCTGCCACAGGTGCCCCGGCTAAAACGCTTCGTCGGTCCCGAACTGCCACCGCCCGATGCGCGCACGCAGCTCAACATCGTCGCGCGTCAGCACCATAGCCACTGGCATGGGCACCCCATCGATCTCTTCAAACTCGTTGTATTCGATGCTCCAGCCGGACTGCTGAATCTGCAGCGGGCGCCCATCCGCATCGACATCCAGCTGATAGGAGGCCTCCGGGTGCAGCAGGCCGCGCACCCAGTACTGCATCCCGCTGACCGGGATCGACTCGCCTAGAACCTGGGCCACCAACGCATCGGGGTCACGCGCCTGAAAGCGTTCGCCACTGCGGGTCACCAGCAACGCGCGACCGCTGTCCGACAATGTCAGGCGACCACCGCCACGCCCCATCGGGCCAGACAGGTCCAGCACCTGCTGCCCCTCCTGCACCCGCCAGTTGAGCTGCGCCGACCAGTACTCCTCCCCGGAGGCCAGCCCCAGACGCGCCACCAACCGCCAACTATCCAGCGCCTCCAGATACTGGGCACGCTCCTCGAAGGCCGCCTCCGCCGCGGGCGAAGTGTCCACGTCGGGCATGGGCGCGGCACACCCGGCAAGCAGCAAGACGCCCGCGATCAGGAGCCCCGCCGGCCCCGCCAGTGTCGAGGGCCGCCCCTGCCCGGTCGCCATTCCCCTTTGGCTCATTCAGCCAGCTCGTCACGCACACGCTGGAGACGTTCATGGTCCGGCTCGCGCTCCAGTGCCGCCTCCAGGATTGCACGCGCCTCCTCGCGGTCGCCCCGCTCCCACAGCACCACCGCCAGATTGCTGGCAATCTCGCCATCCGGCATCAGCTCGTAGGCGCGCCGCAGCTGGGTCTCGGCTTCTTCCAGCCGACCCAGCCGATAAAGCACCCAGCCATAACTGTCGACAATCGCGGCGTCATCCGGCTCTTGCTCGTAGGCCCGCAGGATCAGTTCGTAGGCCTCCTCGAAGCGTTCGGTCCGGTCCGCCAGGGTGTAACCAAGCGCATTCAACGCCGCGACGTTTTCCGGGTCGGATTCAAGGATGGCACGGAAGTCTGCCTCGGCCGCATCGATGTCGTCCTCCCGCTCGTGCACCAGGCCGCGCAGATAGAGCAGCCGGGTATCACCCGGGAATTGCACCAGCCCTCGATTCAGACGGCCGCGGGCCTCGGCATAGTCACCCATCTCGCGCAGGATGTTCGCCTCCGCCAGATAGGCACGCCGGGCCAGATCCTCGTCCACCCCCTGCTGCATCGGGTCAAACAGGGCACGGGCAACCTCGGACCCATCGCGCTCAAGGGTCAGGCGGGCCGTGCGCAAACGCGCATCGTCGACGTAGTCCCCGGTCTCGACCCGGGCGTAGGCCGCCAGCGCGGCCTCCGGCTCGTCGGCCATCTCGTGCAAGCGACCGAGGTAGTAGGCCACCTCGTGTTCACGCTCGCCCCGGGCGTCCAGCCGTTCAAGATAATCCCGCGCCGGCTCCAACTGTTCCGCCTCGAGATTCATCAGCGCCAGGGCCAGCAGCAACTGGGTATCCTCCGGGGCCGCCTCAACCAGGCGGTCCATCTCCTGACGGGCGAAGTCACCATCGTCATGTTCCGCGAGGACGCGCGCATACCCCATACGGGCCTCACGGCTGTCCGGATGCGCCTCCACCGTGGCGCGCAGGATCTCCATCGCGGCCTCGACTTCGCCCGCCTCTCGCAGCGCCCGTGCGTGCAGCAACTGCAAGGGCACCGATTCCGGGAATCGCTCGGTAGCGCGCTCCGTCACCGTCAACACATCCGCGCCCGGATCGGCGAAACGCAGCGCGGCCTCGGCATGTACCCGATGAACACCCACATCGTCGCTACGGCGCTCGCTCAGCAGGCGCATGGTTTCCAGCGCCGCCGCACGGTCCTGCACCTGGCCGATCACACCACCCAGCGTGGGATAGGGATCCGAACCCTCCGCCAGTAGACGATCCATTAGGGAATCCAGTTGCTCGGCGGCCTGCTCGGCATCCCCGGTGTTGATGCGCAACACGGTAGAGACCTGGCTGGCGTCCAGACTGTCGGGTGCCAGGCGCAGCCAGCGGTCCGCCGATTGTTGTGCCTGGGCGAAATCGCGTGCGAAAAGTGCAATCCGGGTCGCTCGCTCGGCGATCGCCGGATCGTCACTCAACAGAGCGGCCGCCCCGTAGTACCGCGCCGCCTCGGCCTCCTGCCCGGAACGCACCGCGATCTCCGCGATCAGCACGCTGAACATTAGCGCGGCCTCCGGGTCCTCGACCTGAGTCAAGGCCCGGACCTCGGGGCGATCCGACTCCGGGGCTTCGGAGGCGTCCAGTGGGCTATGCGCGCAACCGGCCAGGGAGAGCATGGCGATGAGCGCGAGCAGGCTTCGAATCATGTTGTATCCAGTCGGAATCAGTACAGGCATATCGGATGGGACGGGGCATCCACCCTCGGGGTTCCATGGCAGAGAAAGAGACTGTAGCCAACCCTACAGCACAGTACACTATCGGGAAATTGGGCCACGCGCCCCGGTTTTCCGGCACAATACGCGCCAGCATGCTGTTCACTCTTGGGATCAATCACAAAACGGCGCCGGTCGCGATCCGCGAACGACTGTCCGTTAACCAGAACGAGCTTGGCGAGGCCCTACACTCGCTACGCTCCGGCGTGCTATTGCCGGAAACCGCGATCCTGTCCACCTGCAACCGCACCGAGGTGTACTTCCGTGAGGGTGGTCAGCACAGCGACCAGCGCGTGCTCGACTGGATCGGCGGCTACCACGGCATCGACCGCGACGAACTCAAGCCTTATCTCTACCTGCACCACGACGGCTCCGCAGTGCGCCATGCCTTGCGCGTAGCGAGCGGACTGGACTCCATGGTCCTGGGCGAGCCGCAGATCCTCGGGCAGATGAAGACGGCCTACCAGTACGCCCACGATGCCGGCACGCTGGGACGCTCGCTGGAACGCCTGTTCCAGCACGCCTTCGCCACCGCCAAGGACGTACGCACCCAGACCGCTATCGGTCAGAGCGCGGTCTCGGTGGCCTTTGCGGCGGTCTCACTGGCGCGCCAGATTTTCGGTGACCTGAAACCGCTCACCGCGCTGGTCATCGGTGCCGGCGAGACCATCGAACTGGCCCTGCAGCACCTCTCCGGCGGCGGGATCGGCAACGTGATCGTCGCCAACCGAACGGCCGAGCGTGCCCGCGCCGTGGCCGGGCGTTTCGACGCCGAGGCGGTCAGCCTGGATCAGCTCCCCGAGCGCCTGGCGGAGGCCGACATCGTCATCTCCTCCACCGCTGCCCCGCTACCGATCCTGGGCAAGGGTGCGGTCGAGCGCGCCTTGCGCAAGCGCCGCCACAAACCGATGTTCATGGTCGACATTGCCGTGCCGCGCGACATCGAACCCGAGGTCGGGCAGCTCGAGGACGTCTACCTCTACACCGTCGACGACCTGCAGGAAGTGATCGACGAGAACATGGCCTCGCGCCACGCCGCCGCCGAACAGGCCGAGGAGATCATTGCTCAGCGCGCCGGCGAGTTCATGCGCTGGCTGCGCGCCCGCGATTCCGTGGACAGCATCCGCCAGCTACGTCAGCGCGCCGACAGCGTGAAGGCCGAGTCGCTGGCCAAAGCCGAGGCGATGCTGCGCGCCGGCAAATCCCCCGAGGAAGCACTGCAACTGCTCGCGCACAACCTGACCAACAAGCTGATGCATGCCCCCTGCAAGTCACTGAACGCCGCCGCTCACGAAGGCAACGCACGGTTGCTGGAGGCCGCTCACCAGCTGTTCCAGCTGCCCGCACCGGAAGACGACCCCGGCGACGATTCCGACCCCGGCCCCCACTCGTGAAGGCCTCGTTCCAGACCAAGCTCGAAGGCCTGGCCGAACGCCATGCCGAGATCGCGCAACTGCTGTCGACCCCGGACGCCGCCGAGGACCCCGACCAGCTGCGCCGCCTGTCCCAGGAATACAGCCAGCTGGAGCCGGTCGCCGCGGCCTGGAAGGCCTGGCACGACAACCACGCCGCACTGGACGAGGCGCGCGCGATGCTCGCGGAGGACGACCCCGACCTGCGCGCGATGGCCGAGGCCGAGATCGACACCCTGAACGAGCAGACCGAGGCCCTGGAGGCCGAACTCTACCGTCACCTGATCCCGAAGGACCCGCACGACAACGCCAACGTGTTCCTCGAGATCCGCGCCGGCACCGGCGGCGACGAGGCCGCCATCTTCGCCGGCGACCTGCTGCGCATGTACACCCGCTACGCCGAACAGCAGGGCTGGAAGCTGGAGATCCTCAGCGCCAGCGAGGGCGAGCACGGCGGCTACCGCGAGGTAATCGGGCGCCTGGCCGGCCAGGGCGCCTTCTCGCGACTCAAGTTCGAATCCGGCGCCCACCGCGTGCAGCGCGTCCCGGAGACCGAATCCCAGGGCCGCATCCACACCTCCGCGGCCACGGTCGCCATCCTGCCAGAGCTGGACGAGGTCGAGATGCCGGATATCAACCCGGCCGACCTGCGCGTGGACACCTTCCGCGCCTCCGGGGCCGGCGGCCAGCACGTTAACAAGACCGACTCCGCGATCCGCCTGACCCACCTGCCCACCGGCATCGTGGTCGAGTGCCAGGAAGAACGCTCGCAGCACAAGAATCGCGCCAAGGCGATGACCTACCTCGCCGCCCGCCTGTTCGAGGCCGAGCGCGAGGCCCAGGCCGCCGCGCAAAGCGCCGAACGCAAGAGCCTGGTCGGCAGCGGCGACCGCTCCGAGCGCATTCGCACCTACAACTTCCCGCAGGGCCGCGTGACCGACCACCGCATCAACCTGACCCTGTACAAGCTGGAACAGGTGATGACCGGCGACCTCGACCCGGTAATCGACCCGCTGATCCACGAATACCAGGCCGAGCAGCTCGCTACCCTCGCCGAAGCCTGATGCCCGCGACTTCGACCCTGGACGCGTTGCTGCAGGAACTGCGTGCCCGGCTGCAGGCCGCCGGGATCGAAACGCCCGGACTGGAGGCCCGCATGCTGCTGGGCGCCGCCACTGGTCTGGACACCGCGCAACTGATCGCCCACGGCACCGACCCCGCCACGGCCGAGCAGGCCGCCCGAGCCGACACGCTCAGCCAGCGCCGCTGCGCCGGCGAGCCCATGGCCCACATCCTCGGTCGGCGCGCCTTCTGGACGCTGGACCTGGGCGTTTCCCCCGCCTGCCTGATCCCGCGACCCGAAACCGAGCTCCTGGTGGGGCAGGCCCTTGCCATACTCGCCACTTGCGATACCGAGGCCCCGAGGGTGCTGGATCTGGGAACCGGTCCGGGCACCATCATCCTGGCACTGTTAAGCGAACGGCCAGGCCTGCAGGCCTTCGCCAGCGATCACAGCCACGAGGCGCTCCTGCAAGCCAAAGCCAACGCCCACGAACTGGGGCTGTCGGTTCACCTATGGCAGGGGGACTGGCTCGGTGCAGTAACCCGGCAGCGTGGCTTCGACCTGATCGCCTGCAATCCACCCTACATCGACCCCGACGACCCGCACCTGACGCGCGGCGATCTGCGTTTCGAGCCGCGCACCGCCCTTGCCGCAGAGGAGCAGGGCCTCGCCGACCTGCACCGGGTGATCGACAGCGCCCGCGAACACCTGAACCCGGGCGGCTGGCTGCTGCTGGAGCACGGCTTCGACCAGGGCGAGCCGGTGCGCCAACGGCTGCGGACCACGGGATATCAGGCGGTCCGCACCCTGCGGGACACCGCCGGTCACGAGCGCACCAGCCTGGGTAAGATCTGAACGCCCGCGCCTGGGGCTACCTCCAGAAGAAGAAAAAAGGCCCCGGCGATCTCGCCAGGGCCAACCCTGTGATGCTTTAAATCCGGTCGCCTCAGAACGGCAGATGCAGGTGCAGATTCATCGAGCCACTGGGCGACGACCGATGACGGTACCGGGTCGAACGATTGTGGTCGTAATAGTGGTAGTGGTGGTGATGCGCATGGCTGCGCGAGTGCTTGTGATGGCCGCGCCCGCGCTGCTTCGCACGCTTGGCCTGCTTGTGCCCGCGCGCGCCGGGGTGACTCCGGTAGTGGTGGTGGCCGCGAGAATGGCCGTGCCGAACATGCTGCAGGGCACCGGGATCGAAAGTCGCCGCACCGGCCGCCTGCATCGGACCCGCCACCGGCTGAGCCGCGTGGGCCGGGAAGGACAGGGCGAGCGCCAGGATCGCCGCCGGTGCCAGAATAGCGGTTCGTTTCATGGTCGATTCTTCCTTCCATGCGGGCCCGTCCGGAAGACCTTGAACAGCCCGCGGTTGTGGCAGGATTGCCAGAGTCCAGCTTAGGCAACGTTCCTGAACGGTTCCCAACCAGACCGGCCAATGAGCGTGACGCCGGTTACACTTTTGGTCTTACTGGAGATTGATCCCATGGATGACGACCAGCTTCTGCGCTATAGCCGCCAGGTCCTGCTGCCCGGCGTGGGTGTCGAAGGGCAGGACGCCCTGCAGCGGGCGCATGCGGTCATCATGGGACTCGGGGGCCTGGGCTCACCGGTCGCCGCCTATCTGGCCGCCGCCGGCGTGGGCCGGTTGACGCTCGTGGATCCGGACCACGTCGAGGTCACCAACCTGCAGCGCCAGATCCTGCACACCGAAGCGGACATCGGCCGCGACAAGGTCGCCTCGGCCGCCGCGCGAGTGGCGGCGATGAATCCCCAGTGCCAGGTAGAGACCCGTGCCGCATACCTGGACGTCGAGGCCATGACCCGACTCTTCGGCACAGCCGACGTGGTGCTGGACGGGACCGACAACTTCAGCGCCCGCGGCGCGATCAGTCGCGCGGCGCTGGCGGCGCGCACACCGCTGGTCTCCGGGGCCGTGATCCGTTTCGAGGGTCAGCTCACCACGTTCGACTACCGCGACCCGGAGGCGGGCTGCTACCACTGCCTATACGGCGAGGATGGCGGCGACGAGGACACCTGCGCGGCTAACGGGGTCCTGGCCAGTCTGCCCGGCGTGGTCGGCAGCCTGCAGGCCACCGAGGCGCTCAAACTCCTCATGGGGTTGCCGACCCTCCAGGGGCGTCTGCTCATCCTCGACGGCCTGGCCATGCAGTTTCGCGAGATCCGTCTGCGCCGCGATCCGGCCTGCCCGGTCTGCGGCCCTCGCTCCACGCCCGCCTGATGCGGGCGGCCCCAAATCAGGCGCAGGAACGCGGCTGAAACGGCAGGATCTTGCCCGAGGTCTGGGCAGGCGCCGTGATGGCAAGGGCTGTCGTCAGCTCCGGCTCCATCGCCGCCAGGGTACGGTTCATCACCATGCTGGCCATGGCGTGAAAAAGCAGCAGCTCGCAGGCAATCGGACGGTGCAGGCTGCGCCGTCCACGGGCATGAAAAGCAGTCCAGGCGACCACCGGCATATCGTTCAAGACCCGATCCACCACGACCCAGGCATCGCGCTGCAGAATAAGATCCAGGTGTTTGAGGCCCGGGGGTGACAAACGGAGCTCGGGCCCCAGACGCGCCAGGGCGCGGCGAACCTGGTTGAAATAGCGCGCCTCCACCAGCCAGCCGGGGCGAACATCCAGAGTCGGGATTTCGGTATGCCGGGAATACATTGCGCCCCCGTGACGAAAAACGCTGCAAGGTCAGCCTGCATCTATAGCAAAGACCTGGGGCGATCCGATGAGGTCACTCCGGTTTCCAGGGTACGGGACGTCACGACCGGCTAACGAGCACGGTCATCAACAGGACTACTGGCGGGTATCCGGAGCCGGCGGCTGGGTGCCCTCGGGGGCACAGATGGCTCCGGCGTCGACGGGGTCAAAGTGATACTGGGCGTTACAAAACTCGCAGGTCACGTCCACCGCGCCCTGCTCCTCAATGATGCTGCGGATTTCGTCCCGCCCCAGGCCGCGCAGCGTCTCGCCTACACGCTCGCGCGAACACGGGCAGTGAAAGCTAACCGGCGCGCCGTCAAACAGCCGCACGCGCTCCTCGGCGAACAGCCGGCCCAGCAGGGCACCGGCATCCAATTCCAGCAGTTCGTCGGCCGTGGTCGTCTCGGCCAGGAGGGTCGCGCGGTTCCACTCTTCCGAATCCCGTGTCACCGCATCGCCGCCCTCTCCCGGCAATGCCTGCAGCAGCATCCCGGCGGCCGACTGTTCACCACTCGCCAGCCACAGGCGGGTCGGCAACTGCTCTGAACGTTCGAAGTAGACGTTCATCGCCTCCGCCAGCGAGTCGCCTTCCAGCTCGACCACACCCTGGTAACGATCACGGCCATCGCCCGGGTCCAGCGTCAGCATCAATCGTGCGTCTTCACCGGTACATTCGCTCAGCGTCGCGCCCTCCGGCGGGGTCTCGCGAAAGCGTGCCAGGCCGCGCAACCGTCCCTGGCCATCGGCCTGGGCGACGATCATGTGGACGGGGCCGGGGCCGGTGACCTGCAGGATCAGGGAACCATCGAACTTGAGCGTCGCGGCCGTCAGGGCCACGGCCGCATAGGCCTGCCCCAGCAGGTCGCGCACCACGGGGGGATATTCGTGGCGCTCCAGCAGGGCCTGCCAGGCGGCATCGAGGTGCACCCATTCGCCGCGCACCCCGGCCTCCTCGAGCATGAACCGGTGCAGCGTGTCGGTCTCACGCATGACAGCACAACCCCGCCAGACTCAAGAGTCGAGCTTCGCCTTGAGGCGCTCGTTGACCTGGGCCGGGTTGGCCTTGCCCTGCGTGGCCTTCATCACCTGGCCGACAAAGAAGCCAAACAGCTTGTCCTTGCCGCTGCGGTACTGCTCAAGCTGCTGCGGGTTGTTGGCCATCACCTCGTCGATGATGGTGTCGATCGCGCCAGTGTCGGTAATCTGCTTGAGCCCCTTGGCCTCGATCACCACGTCGGCGTCGCCCTCGCCGTTCCACATCGCCTCGAAGACCTCCTTGGCGATCTTGCCGGAGATGGTCTCGTCCTGGATGCGCGCGATCAGTCCGGCCAGGCCCTCGGCGTTGACCGGAGCCTCCCCCAGTTCCACCTCGGAGCGGTTGAGTGCGGCGGAGAACTCGCCCATCACCCAGTTGGCGGCCAGCTTGGGTGCATCGCACCCGGCGGCCACGGCCTCGTAGAAGTCGCCCATTTCGCGGGTCGCGGTCAGCACGCCGGCGTCGTAGTCCGACAGGCCATACTGTTCGACGAAGCGCGCGCGCTTGGCGTCCGGCAACTCCGGGAGCTTTTCGCGCACGGTCTCGATGAAGGCGCTGTCCACGACCAGCGGCAGCAGATCCGGATCGGGGAAATAGCGGTAGTCGTTGGCCTCTTCCTTGCTGCGCATGGAGCGAGTCTCGTCACGGTCCGGGTCGTACAGGCGCGTCTCCTGCACCACCGAGCCACCGCCCTCGATCAGGTCGATCTGGCGCTCCACCTCGAAGTTGATCGCGCGCTCGACGAAGCGGAAGGAGTTCAGGTTCTTCAACTCGGCGCGGGTGCCGAACTCGGCCTGATCCTTGGGCCGAACCGAGACATTGGCATCACAGCGAAAACTGCCTTCCTGCATGTTGCCGTCGCAGATATCGAGATAGCGCACCAGCGAGTGCAGCTTCTTCATGTAGGCGACGGCTTCCTTCGCGGAGCGCAGCTCCGGCTCGGAAACGATCTCGATCAGCGGGGTACCGGCACGGTTGAGGTCGATACCGGTCATCGCCTCGAAGCCCTCGTGCAGGCTCTTGCCCGCGTCCTCTTCCAGGTGCGCACGGGTCACGCCGATACGCTTGATCGAGCCGTCTTCCAGCTCGATATCCAGGTGCCCCAGGCCCACGATCGGCAGCTCGAACTGCGAGATCTGGTAGCCCTTGGGGAGATCCGGATAGAAGTAGTTCTTGCGCGCGAACACCGAACGCGGGGTGATCTCGGCGTTGATCGCCAGCCCTAGCATCACCGCGCGTTCCACCGCGCCCTTGTTCAGCACCGGCAGCACGCCGGGCATGCCCAGGTCCACCGGGCAGGCCTGGCGGTTGGGCTCGGCGCCGTAGGCGGTGGGCGCCCCGGAAAAGATCTTGGAGACGGTATTGAGCTGGGCGTGAATCTCCAGCCCGATGACGGTTTCCCATTCCATGTTCAGGGCCCTCAGGCGAAGGCCGCCGGCACGCGAGCGTGCCAGTCGGTCTCTTGCTGATACTGGTGGGCGACGCCCAGCAGGCGCGCCTCGTCGAAGTAGTTGCCGATCAGCTGCAGCCCGACCGGCAGGCCGTCGATCTCGCCAGCCGGCAGCGACATTGCCGGCAGGCCGGCCAGGTTGGCCGCGATGGTGTAGATATCCGACAGGTACATGCTCACCGGATCGGCCTTGGCGCCCAGCGCGAACGGCAGCTCCGGCGTGGTCGGCGCAAGGAGGACGTCCACATCCTCGAAGGCGCAACGGAAGTCGTCCGCGATGATGCGGCGGACCTTCTGCGCCTTCAGATAGTAGGCGTCGTAGTAGCCAGCGGACAGCACGTAGGTACCGACCATGATGCGGCGCTTCACCTCGTCGCCGAAGCCCTCCCCGCGCGAGCGGGTGTAGAGATCCATCAGGTCCTCGGGGTTCTCGCAGCGATAGCCGTAGCGCACGCCGTCGAAACGCGCGAGGTTGGAGGAGCATTCGGCCGGGGCGACCACGTAATAGGCCGGGACCGACAGGTGGCTGTTCGGCAGGGCGACCTCGCGCACCTCGGCGCCGCGGCCCTTAAGGACCTCGATGGCTGCATCGATCACGCCACGCACCCGCTCGTCCAGCCCCGCCTCGCCAAAAAACTCCGTCGGCAGGCCAATACGCAGGCCCTTCAGCTCCTGGTTCAGGCCGGCGGTGAAGTCCTCGGCGGGGCGCTCGACGCTCGTGGAATCACGCTCGTCGAATCCAGCCATGCTGTTCAGCATCAGGCCGCAGTCCTCGGCGGTCGCGGCCATAGGGCCACCCTGGTCGAGACTGGAGGCAAACGCGATCATCCCGTAGCGCGAGACACGCCCGTAGGTCGGCTTGAGCCCGGTAATGCCGCAGAACGCCGCCGGCTGGCGGATCGAGCCACCGGTATCGGTACCGGTCGCGCCCGGCACCAGGCGTGCTCCCACCGCGGCCGCCGAGCCTCCGGAGGAGCCGCCGGGGACACGTTCGGTATCCCAGGGGTTGCGCACCGGGCCGAAAAAACTGGTCTCGTTGGACGAGCCCATCGCAAACTCGTCCATGTTGGTCTTGCCCAGCATCACCGCGCCGTCCGCGCTCATGCGCTCGACCACGGTGGCGTTATAGGGCGAGACGAACGGATCGAGCATCCGCGAGCCGCAGGAGGTGCGCACACCCTCGGTGCAGAAGATGTCCTTCTGCGCGATCGGCACGCCCAGAAGCGGGCTCTGCTCGCCTTTCGCCAGGCGCGCATCGGCCGCATCCGCCTGGGCAAGCGCCTGCTCGGCGGTCACGGTGATGAAGCTGTTGAGCTGCGGATCAAGACGTTCGATCCGGTCCAGATACAGCTGGGTCAGCTCGCGCGAGCTGACCTCGCGGGCCTGGAGCTTGCGCACCCAGCCGGACAGGGTTTCCTGGGCCATGATTTCGGGGACTCTTGCTGGCTAGAAGCGTGACGGATTCAACAGAATGGCGAAGGCGCGGATCACTCGATTACGCGCGGGACCAGATACAGGCCGCCCTCGACTGCCGGCGCGATCGCCTGGAAGGTTTCGCGGCGATCCGACTCGGTGACCGCATCCGGGCGCAGGCGCTGCTCGGCATCCAACGGGTGGGCCATCGGCTCCACGCCGTCGATGGCCGCGCCATCCAGTTGTTCGACAAAAGCAAAGATATCGCTCAGCCCCCCCGCAAAATCCCGGGCCTGGTCGTCATTCATGGCCAGACGGGAGAGATGGGCGATGCGCCGGACTTCAGAGGTATCGACGGACATGGCGGGGAAGGTCCTGTAGCGGTCGGATGCAATGGGTGAAACGGAGCGCAAACTTACCACAAAGCCGTTGTTGCCCAAACCCCGGGCACTTGCTAGAGTCGACGGCTTTCCCGCCCGCCCACTCAAGCAGGTTTCTTCTTCATGTTCAAACGCCTCCTGGGGTTGTTCTCCAACGACATCTCCATCGACCTCGGCACCGCCAACACCCTGATCTACATGCGCGGCCAGGGCATCGTCCTGAACGAGCCTTCGGTCGTGGCCATTCGCCAGGATCGAGGCCCCGGCGGCCCACGCTCTATCGAGGCCGTGGGGATCGAGGCGAAGAAGATGCTCGGCCGCACGCCCGAGCACGTGGTGACGGTGCGTCCGATGAAGGACGGCGTGATTGCCGACTTCACCACCACCGAGAAGATGCTGCAGTACTTCATCAAGAAGGTGCACGAGCGGCGGATCTTCCGGCCCAGTCCGCGCGTGCTGGTCTGCGTGCCGTGTGGCGCCACCCAGGTGGAACGCCGCGCGATCCGCGAATCCGCCTTCGGCGCCGGGGCGCGCAAGGTCTACCTGCTGCAGGAACCGGTGGCGGCGGCGATCGGCGCCGGCATCCCGCTGGACGAGGCGGTCGGTTCCATGGTGCTGGACATCGGCGGCGGGACCTCCGAGGTCGCGGTGCTGTCGATGAACGGCATCGTCTACTCCGAGTCCGTGCGCATCGGCGGCGACACCTTCGACGAGGCGATCATGGCCTATGTGCGCCGCAACTACGGCGTGCTGATTGGCGAGGCCACAGCCGAGCGCATCAAGCACACGGTGGGCTCGGCCTACCCGGGCAAGGAACTGCTGGAGATCGAGGTGAAGGGCCGCAACCTGGCCGAGGGCGTGCCGCGGTCGTTCACTCTGAACTCCAACGAGATCCTTGAAGCGCTGCAGGACCCGCTGTACGGCATCGTCTCCGCCGTGCGCACCGCCCTGGAACAGACCCCGCCGGAACTGGGCGCGGACGTCGCCGAGCGCGGCATCGTGCTGACCGGCGGCTCCGCCCTGCTGCAGCAGCTGGACCGGCTGATCATGGAAGAGACCGGTATCCCGGTCGTGATCGCCGACGACCCGCTGACCTGCGTCGCCCGTGGCGGCGGCCGGGTCCTAGAGATGCTGGACGAAAAGCGGGTCGACTTCCTCGCGATGGAGTAATACGGAGCCATCCCGCCCGTGCCTCCCCGGCGCGGGTCTCCCCGAACGACAGGTTCGGGTTACACTCCGGGCCGAAAAGGCCAGCAAAACGCCGCAGGGCGATGCCCTGACGCGACCGCCTTGCCTCATCGAAGCGATCCGCAACCGGAGGTCACGCCATCAGCAAACCGCTGTTCAGACTGGGTGTCTCGCCCACTCTGCGCCTGCTCGCGGCCATCCTGCTGGGCCTGGCGCTGATGGCGCTGGACCACCGTGTCAATGAGCTACAGGCCGTTCGTGGTGCCCTTGCCAGCATCACCTATCCGCTCCAGGTGGCTGTCGATGCCCCCGTGCGGGCCGTCAGCCGAGTGTTCGAGTCGTTCACCAGTCGCGAAGACCTGATCACCGAGAACCGCATCCTGCGTAGCGAGAATGCGGAACTGCGTGCCCGCCAGCTGCGGTTCGAGGCCCTGCAGTTGGAAAATGACCGCCTGCGGGCCCTGCTGAACACCGCACAACGGGCGGAAGAGCGCGTGGAGATCGCCAAATTGCTCGCCGTGGATCTCGATCCCTTCCGGCAACAGATCGTGCTCAACAAGGGGCGCAACGAAGACGTCTACGTCGGGCAGCCGGTGATCAATGCCGACGGCGTCATCGGCCAGATCCTGTCCACCCGCCTGACCAGCTCGGTCGCCCTGCTGATCTCCGATCCCAGCCATGCGCTGCCCGTCCTGAGCGCGCGCACGGGTCTGCGCGGCCTGGTGGTAGGCACCGGCAACCCGCAACGCCTCGAGATGCGCCACGTGCCCCTGCAGGAGGACGTGGAACCCGGGGACCTGCTGCTGACCTCCGGGCTCGGCGGGCGCTTCCCGGCGGACTACCCGGTGGCCCGCGTCACTTCGGTAGAACGCCCCCAGGGCCAGCCATTCCTGAGCATCGAGGCGGAACCGCTGGCGGCCCTGGACCGCTCGCGCGAGGTTCTTCTGCTGTGGACCGACGCAGACACCCCTATCGCCCCCATCGACGCCGGCGACACATTGGACGTTCCGCCCCAGGAAGGCGCTGAAGCGGCGCCCGACACCCCGTGACCCGAGCAATCGGGATCCCCTGGCCGGTGCTACTGACCCTGCTGGCGGCTCTGGCCCTGGCCATCATCCCCATCCCCGATGCCCTGCGCCCGGCACGCCCGGAATGGCTGGCCCTGGTACTCATCTACTGGGCCATGGCCTTCCCATCACGCATCGGCATCCTGACGGCCTTCGTCGCCGGGCTCATGCTGGACACCCTGCTCGGACAGCTCCTGGGCCAGAACGCCATCGCCCTGGCGGTGGTGACCTACATCGTGCTGCAGATCCATCCTCGCCTAAGGGTCTACCCCGTCTGGCAACAGATGATCGTGGTGGCTCTATTGATGGCCCTGTTCAAGCTGCTCGCGCTGTGGCCGCAGGGCATCACGGGGTTTCCACCGGGCAGCATCCTGTACTGGTTACCAGTGGTGACCAGCACCCTGGCCTGGCCCCTGATGTATTTCCTCTTGCGCGACATGCGCAGACGCTGGCTACTGCACCTGACCTGACCGCGTGCCAACCCGCTCGAAGCGAACCCCCGCGGTCGCGCATACTGTGCCCCGAATCCACAAGGAGCGATCCATGGACCCGAACAAGCAAACCGAAATCGAAGCCGCTGTGTTTCGCCGCCTGCTGCAACACCTGGATGAGCGCAAGGACGTGCAGAACATCGACCTAATGAACCTCGCCGGTTTCTGCCGCAACTGTCTGTCCAAATGGTATGCAGCCGCTGCCGAGGAACGCGGCGAGTCCGTCGACTACGAAGGCGCGCGCGAGATCGTCTACGGCATGCCCTACAGCGAGTGGAAAGAGCGCTACCAGCAGGAAGCGACGCCGGATCAGAAGGCGGCCTTCGAGGCCAGTCAGAAGAAACACAATGCATGATCACGGGCTGATCGAGACACCGGAAGCGCTGCAGGGCTTCCTCGACACCATCGCCGGGACCGACTGGATCGCGCTGGACACCGAGTTCATGCGCGAGAAGACCTACTATCCGCGCCTGTGCCTGATCCAGCTGGCGACCCTGGATCAGATCGCCTGCGTCGATCCGTTCCAGCTGGATCTCAAACTGCTGGAACCGCTCTTGTTCGATGCCGGCGTCACCAAGGTCTTCCACTCGGCCTCACAGGATATGGAGGTCCTCTACCGTGAGCTCGGGCGCGTACCCGCTCCGATATTCGATACCCAGATCGCCGCCTCCATGCTGGGCTACGGCGATCAGGTCGGTTACGCCAATCTGGTCAAGGCCATCCTTGATCGCGACCTGGACAAGAGCCAGACCCGTACCGACTGGTCCCGCCGCCCCCTGAGCGAGCAGCAGATCCGCTACGCGGCCGATGACGTGCGCTTCCTGACCAACGTGTTCATGCGCCTGCTACGGGACCTGGAGAGCCACGACCGCATGCACTGGCTGCGCCCGGAGATGGAGGCCCTAAGCAACCCCGGCCTGTACGAGCCCAACCCCGACGGGGCCTGGCAGCGGGTCTCCGGAGTGAAGCGGCTCAAGCCCCGCGAACGCGGTGTACTCAAGACCGTGGCGGCCTGGCGAGAACGCGCCGCGATGGAAAGCGACCGGCCGCGACGCTGGATCCTGGCGGACGACGTATTGATCGATATCGCCCGCCGCACCCCGCAGGACATCAACGCCCTGCGTGAGCTGCGAGGCTTCCCGGATGGCATGAAACCACCGCGCCAGCAGGAGCTCCTGGAAGCGATCCAGGCCGGCCTCGACCTGCCCCGCGAGGAATGGCCGCAACTCCCCGAGAAGGCAAAGTTGAACGAAGCGGAAGAGGTTCTGGCCGATATCGGCATGGCCCTGCTGCGCGAATGCGCCCGACGCAACCAGATCACCGCCAGCGCCATCGCGCAGCGCAAGGATGTGATCGAGCTCATGAAGGGAGACGGCACCACTGGCCGCCTGGGCAGCGGCTGGCGACACGAGATCGCCGGAAAGACCATCGCCCGCTGGTTCGCGGGCGATGGGGGGCTGACCTGTTCGACCGAGGGCCTGCAGATCGGAACCTGAGCTTTCAGGGGCCGACCGTTTCGCTGTGGACCTCAGGCGGTCTTGTAGACACCGCGGCGCGGCGAGGTGAGCCGGCCCTGGCGCTTCAGGTAAGCCAGAGTCTGGCTGATGTTCTTGGTATCCAGGCCGGCCTTTTCGGCCTGCGCCTTGATGTCCTGAATCGCCATCTCCGGCTGGGTTCCGACGATCTCGCAGAGCTTCTGGCTGATGGATGCGCCACCCGCACGACGCCCGCGACGACCACCGGCGCTACCCGTACGACCAACCCGGCCGCCCAACTCGCGGATTTTACGCTCGAGATCGGCCAGTTCCTTGCGATGCCGCGCCACCATCTCCTTGCGTTTTTCCATCAGCTTCTCGCGCTTCTGGCGACGCTCGGCTTCCTTGCGCTCGGCCTCTTCCTTTTCCCGCTGGCGCGCCAGGGCGTACAGTTCTTCGGCCGACAGATCGGAGGCCTTCTTGTTATCCATACTCATGCGTGACTCCCACTTTGTACTCTGGTTTACAATGATCTCAATGAAAATCACCGGGCCCCATAAATCGGAAACCTGCGGCCGTGATCAGGCCACAGAATATGATAATTCGGGCCAACAATTACAAGTACCACCTGAATCTCTAACGCCTCAACAGAAAGAGCGGATCCGCGAACAGGCCTACGCATTTTATCTTCAATGCGGAATTCATACCGATCTCCCGGAAATTTTGTTCGACCTGAAAGGAAAAGCCGCCGGACAATGGCGAATGACCTGCGGGCGGGAACAACTGCGCTTCAATGCTCAGGCGTTCGTGCTTGATTGGGATGCCCATTTCCCCAACACCATTGCCCACGAGGTCGCCCATTCGCTGGTTTACCGACGGCAAGGCCGACGCAGGCCGCGCCCACATGGGCCCGAGTGGAAAGCCCAAATGCGGTCATTCGGGTGCGAGCCCCGCGTCACCCATCGAACGCCACTACGCGGGCGTACGATGAAAACCTATGAATATGTCTGCGCCTGCCAGGGTCACAGCCTCAGCGCACGGCGGCACTCCCTCATCCAGCGCAAGCGTTATCGGTATCACTGCCGAGAATGCGGCCGGATCCTGAAAATAAAGACGCCCGAATAACGCGCTTTACCAACGCGAAAGCCGTCGCACTTCCGCCAAAAAGGCCCCCATCAGGGCTTCTCAAGAATCGAGCCGACCTCCTGCAACACCCGTGCGACCGCACCACGCCCCGATTCAACAACCGACTGGCCCGACTGCCCCATGCGTTCCCTTTGGTTCGCATCTCCCAGTAACTGGGTAAGGGCCTTCCCCAACTCCGGTGCGTCGGCGACTTCCCACAACGCGCCGGCTACCAACAGACGCTCGACCGCAAACGCGAAATGCGCGGTATTCGGGCCAACCAGAACCGGCCGCCCCAATGCAGCGGGCTCCAGAACATTCTGCCCACCCAGCGGGACAAGGCTCCCCCCAACAAAGGCCACATCCGCCGCCGCCAGATAGACACCGATCTCTCCCAGGGTGTCACCCACGAGGACATCCAGCGGCTCTTGCAACGGGCCGCTACTACGCAATGCGACACGGAATCCGGCTGCCCGGGCAGCCTGGAATGCCGGTCCGAACCGCTCTCGATGGCGGGGCACCCATAACAGGACCGCATCCGGGTAGCGCTCACGAACACTCCGATGCGCCGCCAGGACGGCCTCATCCTCGCCCTCGCGCGTGCTCACCGCGGCCCATACCGGCACCCCCGCCGGTGCGATCTGGCACCGCATATCGGCCCCTTGCTCATGCCCGGGCGGCAGGAGTCTATCGAATTTGAGATTGCCTCCTACCTGCACCCGAACATCGGGGCCCCCAAGTGTCCGGAAGCCCTCTGCGGCAGCCTCATCCTGCGCCAGGATCACCCGGACTCGGGCCAAGGTATCGGCCACCAAAGGCTGCAGGCGCCGATACCGCGGCAATGAGCGCGGTGACAACCGCGCACTGACCAGCAACAGCGGAATCCCGTACCGCTCACAGGCGCGGTACAAGTTGGGCCACAATTCGGTCTCCACCACCACCGCCACCACAGGCCGGATCCGCACGAGAAACCGGCGTACCGACCCGGGAAGGTCCAGCGGCAGAAACTGGTGCGCGACGGCATCGCCCAACGCGGCGTCCAGCCGAGTGGCGCCCTCCGGTGTGGTCGTGGTCACGAGGAATGCTCGGTCGGGATACTGATCCCGCAGGGCACGCGCCAACGGCAGAGCCGCCTCGACCTCGCCTACCGAAGCCGCATGCATCCAGATCGCGCCCGGCGATATACCCTCACCACCGCCCAGCCATTCCCGCCAGCGCCGCAACGGAACCTGATTAGAACGCGCTCGCCGGATCAACCGTGCCAAAAGCCAGGGGGCGGCGAGGCGCATCATCAGGGTGTACAGGGCTGGACGCATGAGGTGCTGACGGCTCAGCCGAGCCAAGTCACGGCTTCGGAGAGAGAACGGATACGGGCCACGCCGTCCCATTCGGGCAGTACTTGGTCACCATCCGGGTCGAACAACAGGCCTATCCCTACTCCGGCCCGGTGGGCGGCCTCGAGATCCGAGGGGCGATCGCCCAGCATTACCGACTGAGCAAGATCCAGCCCAAGGTCATCACGGGCTCGCAGAAGCATCCCTGGCTCCGGCTTTCGATCCGGGCATGCCAGGCGGTATTCGGGTAGTGCGTCATGCGGATGATGAGGGCAATGGTAGACAGCATCGATGCGCCCCCCCTGTTCAACAAAGCGCGCGCGCATCCAGTCCGTCAGGTGGCGAAAGTCAGACACGTCGTAATAACCACGACCGATCCCGGATTGATTGGTGACCACCACCACCTGCCATCCCTGATCTACAGCCTCCCTCACCAACTCGAAGATACCGGGTACGAACTCGACCTCCTCGGGGCGATGCACATAGCCGTGATCAATATTGATCACCCCATCACGGTCCAGGAACAGGGCGCGTGCACTCACTCCGAGCCCACGTGTCCCTGATCCGCCACGAGGGCATCTTCGACGATCCCGCACAAGAGATGCCCGATCAGCCCGTGGACCTCTTGCACGCGGGCGGTGGCGGCGTCCGGCACCCGCAGCACATGATCCGCGGTATGCGTCTCCGGCAACCCCTTCTCGCCGGTCAGGGCCACGGTGATCAGTTCACGCTGACGCGCCACCTTGAAGGCCTCGAGCACATTGGGCGAATGCCCGGACGTGCTGATCCCGACGAACACATCGCCCGGCTGGCCCAGTGCCTCGACCTGGCGCGAGAAGATCTGCTCATAACCAAAATCGTTACCGATCGCAGTCAGCACTGAGGTATCAGTGGTTAGCGCAATCGCGGCCGCACCGGGACGCACCGCCCGATAACGACAGACGATCTCCGCTGCAAAGTGCTGGGCGTCCGCCGCACTGCCGCCATTACCCGCAAGCAGCACCTTGCCCCCATTGCGGATACTGCGCAGCCACAACTGGCCAACGGTCTCCACCTCGGCCACAAACGCCCGATCCTCCGCCAGCCGGCCGAACAGCCGGCTGGCGGCACCCAGTTCCTGTTCAATCCAGTGCTGCACTCTGGTTCCCCGTCGCGACGTGCTCGGCAGTATAACGTTCTCGATGGGCGGCGACCCTGGCCGCAGCGGCCAACCAGGGCAGCCCTCTGGTAGCATGACGCTTCGCACCCAATCGGAATCCCGTGTGTCCAGCACGACACCGCACCATCAGATCGACCCCGACGCCACGAAGGACCCCGGATGAGCGCCAAACTCAAACACGTCAAACCGACCCAACCGTCGGCCGGCGAATCCTGGGTGCTGTACAAGCGCATTTTCAAATTCGTCAAGCCGTATTGGCGCCTGGGCGTACTGGCCATCATTGCGATGATCCTGGCAGCCGCGGGACAGACGGCGTTCGCGTGGATCATGCAGCCACTGGTTGACGGCACCTTCATCGAACAGGACCCGAACGCCCGCCTGTGGGTGCCCGCGGCCCTCGTCGGCATCTTTCTGTTCTATGGGATCACGATCTTTGCTTCGGATTACAGCGTGGCCTGGATCGGCCGCAAGGTCGTCAAGGACATACGCCAAGCCGTGTTCGAGAAGTATCTACACCTGCCTTCGGCATTCTTCGACCGGCACTCCCCCGGGACCCTGCTGGCCAAACTGACCTACAACGTCACCCAGATCAGCTCGGCCGCCTCCAAGGCAGTCGTCGTACTGATTCGCGACACCTTCACCGTCATCTTCCTGCTGGCTTACATGGCCTACCTGAGCGGGTGGCTGGTCCTGATCGTGTTTACAATCGCGCCAATCGTCGGGCTTGTGATAACTGGCGCCAACCGGCAATTCCGCAAGATCAGCCGCCGAATGCAGCGCTCCACCGGGGACTATGCCCAGATTGCCGAGGACGGTATTCGCGGCCAGGCAGAGGTCAAGATCTTCGGCGCAACCGATTACGAGGCGCTGCGATTTGAAAAGACCAACGAGCGCTTTCATCGCCAAGCCATGCGGCACAAGGCCGTTCAGGCGGCCGCCCAACCCCTCTCCCAGCTGGGCGCGGTCATCGCCCTGGCCGTAATCGTGTACCTGGCCACGATGGACCTGGTTCTGGAAACCATCACCCCCGGCGGCATGATCTCCTTTATCACAGCGATGCTGCTGATGCTGCCTTCTCTTAAGCGCATCGTGGGCGTCAATGCCGCTATCCAGAAGGCCCTGGCCGGGGGCGAGAGTGTCTTCGAAGTGCTCGACCTGCCGGCCGAACGCGACGATGGCCAGCGTCACCTCGAACGCGCCCTTGGCGATATCGAGTTCGATCACGTCGGCTTCCGCTATGCCACCAGCCACAAACGTGTTCTTGAAGACATCAGTCTGACCGTCAAGCCAGGCCAGACCGTGGCCCTGGTCGGCCGATCCGGCAGCGGGAAAACCACCCTGGCACGCCTGCTTCCGCGCTTCTATGAAATCGAAGAGGGCGAGATCCGACTGGACGGTCATCCGATCCAGGAATACCGCCTCAGGGACTTGCGGGCACAACTGGCCATGGTCAGCCAGCATGTCGTGCTGTTCAACGACACGCTGGCGCATAACCTGTGCTACGGCATGGACCACAAACCCAGCCTCGAACAACTGCGCGAAGCGGCCGATGCAGCCAACGCCCTCGAGTTCATCGACGAGCTGCCTGAAGGCTTCGACACCGTGGTGGGAGAGAACGGGATCATGCTCTCCGGAGGCCAGCGCCAGCGCGTCGCCATCGCCCGCGCGCTCCTGAAAGATGCCCCGATCCTGATTCTGGACGAGGCCACCTCGGCACTGGATTCGGAATCCGAGCAAAAGATCCAGGACGCGCTGGAAAGGCTGATGGAGAATCGAACGACCCTCGTGATCGCTCACCGACTGTCCACCATCGAGAGCGCCGACCACATTGTGGTCCTTGACCGCGGCCGGATTGTCGAAGCGGGCTCGCATGCCCAACTGCTCGAACATAATGGGCACTACGCCGCGCTGCAAAAAACGCAGTTTGAAGAGCCTCCGGAAACATCGGAGACTCAGGACGACGAAGACCCGCCCCTATAATGGTGATCGCGGAATATACAATTCCGCCGCCTTTTCCTGTTTGCTGAAAGGACATCCCTCGCGCGATGAAAGGTCCGCGTAGCAACAACACGCTGCACCCCTCCAACTGGGGCCAAGCCGCCGCGATCGCTGTGTTGTGGCTGATCGCCCGCCTACCCTGGCGCTTGGCTACAAGACTGGGGACTGGACTGGGTCACCTGCTCTACCACCTGGCGCGGGACCGGCGCTATGTGGTGCGACGCAACCTCGAGCTCTGCTTTCCGGACCTGAGTACCGAGGAACGCGAACGCTGGGTGCACGCGAACTTCGGCTACACCGGGCGTGGTATCGCTGAAGTGGCACTGGGCTGGTTCGGAGGACCGGCCGTGGATCGCGTGCCCTTTCGCGTCCTGGGGTTGGAACACCTGAACGCGGCAAAAGAGGCCGGCGACCCGGTGATCCTGCTATCCGGACACTTCTCCTGTATTGAGCTGGCCGGGCGCCTGTTCGGGCAGCAAGTGGACATGGCCGCCATTTACAAGCCGATGGACAAGAAGCCGGTTCTGGAGCGCGCCCTGCGGTATGGGCGCGAGAAAAAACTGGAACGGGTGATCTCCAAGGACGACATCCGCGGCATCCTGCGCACACTCAAGAAGGGCGGCACCATCTGGTACGCCGGAGACCAGAACATGCGGCGCACGGAGCAGGTCTTTGCCCCATTCTTCGGCATGCAGGCTTCCACCACCACCGGACTGTCACGGCTGGCACGCATGGGCAAGGCCCGGGTGCTGCCCATGTTTTACTACGTGAACGCCACTGGCGACGGCTACGAATTCGTGGTCGGTCCGCCGCTGGAAGAATTCCCCAGCGACGACCGCGCGCACGACGCCGCGCGCATGAACGAGGTCCTGGAGGACGCCGTACGCCATGCCCCTGAGCAGTACTTCTGGGCGCACCGTCGCTTCAAGACCCAGCCGGTTGGCGCGCCTGATCCATATCCGGAACTGCAACACACCCACATTGGGCGCATGCCCTGGCAGAAAAACAAGCTAAAAAAGGCCCACAAAAAGCGCAAACGGAAGAAGTCCGATGACGGCTCCTGAACACAAACCCGTGACGTCATCGGCCTCCGGTCCTCCAGATGAAATTGCGCTGTTGCGCCTCTCGGCACTCGGCGACGCCACCCATGTGGTACCCGTGGTCCGCACGTTGCAAGCGGTCTGGCCCGATACCCGCATCACCTGGGTCATCGGGCGCCTGGAACACCAGCTTCTAGGGGACTTGCCGGGTATTGAGTTCGTCGTGGTCGACAAGAACCGAGGCTGGCGAGCCTACACGGACCTCCGGCGATCATTACGGGGCCGCCGATTCGACGTTCTCCTGCAGATGCAGGTCTCCCTGCGAGCCAGCCTTCTGGGAATGCAGGTCCCCGCCCACCGCAAGATCGGATTCGATCGGGATCGGGCGCGCGACTTTCAGTGGCTTTTCACGCGTGAACGCATCGCCGCCCGCCCCCGCCAGCATGTCCTGGACGGTTTCTTCGGCTTTGCCGAGGCACTGGGGGTGCACAGCCGTGACCTGCGCTGGGACATCCCGATTCCCGATACCGCCCGTGAATGGGCCCATCGGCACCTGCCCACCAGCCAGCCCCTGCTCGCCATCAACCCGTGCTCCAGTGCTCGTTTTCGCAACTTTCGCAACTGGAACGCCAAGCGCTACGCGGCCACGGCCGAGCACGCCATAGAGCAACACAGCATGGCCGTCGTGCTGATCGGCGGCCCCAGCCAACTGGAGCGGGAATATGGAGACGCCATTACCTCCAGATGCCGATACCCGCTGATCAACCTGATCGGGTCGACCGACCTCAAACAACTACTGGCCGTATTCGATCAAGCTCATGTCGTGATCTCCCCGGACTCCGGTCCAGCGCACATGGCCAACGCGGTGGGCACCCCGGTGATCGGGCTCTACGCCGGATCCAATCCCGACCGCACCGGCCCGTACTGCAGCCGCCAGTGGGTCATCAACGCATACCCCGAGGCCTGCCAGGCCGCCTTTGGCAAGCCACCGGAGGCCCTGCGCTGGGGGCAACGGATACGGGAGCCGGACGTGATGGATCGCATCACGGTCGCCGATGTCACCGCAAAGCTGGACACGCTGATGCAACCGAAGGTGACCGATGCCTGAGGCCACGCCACCTCGGATCGCCCTGTTTTTCGCCACCTCGGGGCACAGCGGCGTCGACCGTGTGGTGACAAACCTGGTCCGGGAGTTTGCCCACTATCCAATGCAATTCGACCTGCTGACCCTCCGCGGGCACGGGCCCTATATCGAGGACCTACCCTCCAACGTTCGCCGGTTCCCACTACGGGCCGCACACCGCAATACCGCCCTGCCCACCCTGATCGCCTATCTGCTACGCCACCGCCCACAAGCGCTCTACACCGCGAGTCATAGGCTAAACCGCACAGCACTGCTAGCACGGCAGCTCGCAAGGCCCAGCATGCCAGTGGCGATCCGCATGGGTATGTCTATTGCAGCCACCCTCGCTGAGCTCAAGCCCGCGGGCGCCCGCCGACTGGCACGTTCCATGCGGCGCTGGTACCCGCGCGCAGACGCGGCAATCGCCCCCTCCGAGGGAGTCGGCCACGACCTTCGCATCCTCGCGGGGATGCCTGAGGATCGGGTCCATGTCATCCCCAACCCGATCGTTACCCCCGGCCTGCTCGAACAGGCCGCTGCTCCCCTTGATGACGCCTGGCTGCTGGACGGCCACGCGCAGGAGGTCCCCGTGATCCTGGCAGCTGGCTCCCTAGAGCCGCGCAAGGACTTTGCCACCCTCATTCGCGCGTTCGCTGCGCTGCGCCAGCAACGCCCCGCGCGGCTGATCATTCTCGGCGAAGGCCGCGAACGCGCTAGCCTGGAATGCTTGGCAGAAGATCTAGGGGTGTTGCAGGACCTGCGCCTGCCGGGCTTTCAGGCCAATCCCTACGCCTGGATGGCACGCGCCAACGTGTTCGCGCTCACCTCGCGCCGCGAAGGCTCGGGCGCCGTGCTGGTCGAGGCCCTGGCCTGCGGCACTCCCTGCGTCGCGACCGACTGCCCATCCGGCCCGGCTGAAATACTTGGGCAGGGCGCCCTGGGACCTCTCATTACCGTCGGCGATGCCACCGCGCTGACCCAGGCCCTGAATGCCCTGTTAACAACACCACCGGGCGCCAATGCCCTCCGGGAGGCGGCGCGGCCTTTTGCGGCCCAGGTCTCCGCCCAGGCCTACCTGAGAGCCCTGCGCCTGGAGGTATGACGGGGCCGCCTGAATTGTCCGGTGCGGAAGGCCTGTGCTCTAATCTCGCCTCCCGTATGCACCGGTAGCAAGGGCCTCAATTCGCGTGATTATTTCGCACCGCCACCAGTTCGTCTTCATCAAGACCCGCAAGACCGCAGGCAGCAGCCTCGAGATCGGTCTGTCGCGCGTCTGCGGCCCTCAGGACATCGTAACCCCGCTCAGCGAGGAACGAGGGGAGGAAGAGTTCCGACGTCAGGAAGGCGGGTTTGGGCCGGCCAACCATCAAAAGCCGGTCGCCCGGCATCGCGGATTCAAGGAGTGGCGGCGACTGTTGACGCGAGGCCAGCGGGCGACCTATGGCCAGCACACCCGGGCCCCCGAGATCCGCGAGCTACTCGGGGAAGACAAGTGGAACCGATATTACCGTTTCACCGTCGAACGCAACCCCTGGGATCGCGCCCTGTCGCGCTACTGGTGGCAAAAGCATCGCTGGGAGAGCAAGGGACGCACCGAGTTCCCCAGCCTGAGCGAATACCTGGCCTGGATGGAGCAGCACAAGCCGCACTGGCTGAGCAACTGGGGGCACTACACCATCGACGACGAGCTCGCCGTTCACAAGGTATTGCGCTACGAAACGCTCAGCGAAGACCTGGAAGCACTGCGGTCGGAAATGGGCATCGACGGCGACATCTCACTGCCGACCTATCGCGCGAAGGGCGGTTTTCGGAAGGATGGCCGCCATTACAGCGACATCCTGGGCCCCGAGGACCGGACGATCATCGAGCGCGTCTGCGACCACGAGATCGCCGCCCTCGGCTACCGTTTCGAGGTCACCTGAACGTGGCCGCAATCTCGCGCCAGCGGGGCCTGGTACGGCGACTCGTCCAGCGCATACGCCGCCAATGGCGCCGCCGCCGGGCAGACGTCCACCTGGTCTCCTACCCCAAGTGCGGAAGGACCTGGCTCGTGCTGCTGATCGGCAAGTCCCTGCAACTGCACTACGGCCTGAAAAACCGCAACCTGCTCAAGTTGCGCGCCTTTACCCGGCCCTGGCGGGACATCCCGTACATCCTGCAGCACCATGATGGAGGTCCCGAGTTCCTGCTTCCCGAGGAACTCAAGACGGACAAGTCCGCCTATCGTGGCCGCAAGGTCGTGTTCATGGTCCGCGACCCGCGCGATGTGCTGGTTTCCTCCTACTTTCAGAAGACCCGACGCAACCGGAACTACGAAGGCAGCATGGACCAATACGTGCACGAACGGCGTGGCAGCATCGAAACCATCGTGACGTTCTACAACATCTGGGCGCGCAATCGCGAAGTGCCGCGTGACTTCCTGATCATCCGCTATGAAGACCTACATGCGGATACCCCAGGCGAGTTGCGGCGCGTACTCGATTTCATTGGGCTGGACGCGATCGCCGACCCCACCCTCCAGGAGGCCGTGGATTTCTGCCGTTTCGACAACATGCGCAAGCTGGAATCAAGAAATGCCCTGGGCACCAGCGCACTGTCAGCACGCGACCAGGACGACCAGGACAGCTTCAAGACCCGGCGTGGCGAAGTCGGCGGCTACCACGAACATCTGCACGGCGAGGCCCTGGAACACGTCAACGCGATCATCCGGACACGCCTGGACCCTCTCTTCGCGAACTATATCAAGCCCGCACACGAGGACCGCGCATGATGCTCCGCGCCAGCGGCCCCTGCCCGGCAAGGAGATCGCAATGTCGCGTCCTCCGGTAATCATCATCGGCATGCACCGCTCGGGCACCAGCCTGCTGACACGGGTGCTGCAACAGGCCGGGTTCTTCATGGGAACAGGCGCCAGCCGCAACGAAGAGGCGGCCTTCACCAATGCGGTCAACGCATGGCTATTCCGCGAGGCCTCCGCCACCTGGGATCGGCCGGAATCCGTGGATTGGCTACTCGCGGACGAGGCCCTGAGACCCTGGCTGCTGGACTACATGCGCGACATGATCGAGGGCCCTGCCAGCCTGCGCTTCCTGGGTATTCGGCGGGGTTTGCGCGGCTGGGGGCTCGCCAAACAATCGACCCCCTGGGGCTGGAAGGACCCTCGCAACACGTTCACGCTGCCCTTGTGGCTGGAGCTCTTTCCCGACGCCCGGGTCCTCCATATCGTGCGCCATGGCGCGGATGTCGCCGCGAGCCTGCGCAGCCGCCGTAGCGAAGTGTTCGACCAGCGCCGCGCGCGTTATCGGAAATACCGACCGGCACACCGACTGGACCCTTTCGCTCCCCGGCGCCGGGGCTTCGCTCCCCAGGTTCGTTGCGGCACACTGGAGGGTGGGCTGGAGTTGTGGGCCCAATACGTCGCAAGGGCACGGCAGCATGTGCGGGCCCTGGACGAACGAGCTCTGGAGATTTCCTACGAGTCACTGCTCGCCGCACCAAAGGACACCCTCGATCAGGCCTTGCAGTTTTGCGACTGCCCCCTGGATACCGAACGACTGGCCATGACCGCCGCAACGTTTCGCCCGGACCGGGCCCATGCCTGGCACCGGGACCCGGAACTGCGTGCATTCGCCGAACGGCACCACAAAACACTGCAAGCCCAGGGATATGACGCTCACCCGCCGACGAGCCCGATTCCGGCGCCGCTCAGTCCGTGAACGAATACTTGAAGTACTCGATCTCCCGACCGAACAGTTGCTGGACTTTCTCCTTCTCCTCCTCCTCCCCGTAATACTCCTGCCACGGCTTGGGATAGGCACGGCGCTTCTCCGATGCCAGGGCATCCACGCCTTCGACGCCGGCTAGAGACAACGCACGCTGGAAATCGGCCTCGAGGTTCTCGAAGCGCCCGACAAAATCGACAGCGACTTCGTCATCAATGGTGTACATCGGCCAGTTGTCATGCTTTTGCCGACCCGACCGGGCCTCCGCAAGGAGCTCGTCGAGAAATCCGTCGAAACTGGGAGGCGCATCCTCCTTGCGTGTGCGGTAGAGATAGTCCGATACAGCCCGCTCATAGGGATTGCGCACAAAACAAAACTTGAAGTACTCATGCCAGGCACCCGGCATGGCATCGCGCACCTCGACTGCGGGAGGATGCGCGGAGGAAGACAGTCCGAACTCCCGCTTGAAACGCTTCTTCACTGCCTTGTTCAGCGCAGACGCCCACCCCCGGCGCTTGAGCATTGCACTCCAGAGTTCGGAGACCCCCAGTGGCGTCAACAGCTGACGCCGCGCCCAGGGTTGCATGGGGCCTCCCGCCTGCAGGCTTTCATGGACACTGCCCAGCATCACATCGCCCCGTCCCATATGGGGCGAGAGCGCCACCTTCATCGAACTGCCGGCGACCTTACGGCAATGGATAAAGATGAAACGATGCTGATGACTAATGATCATTTCTGTCTTCCTCCATGTGAACGGCCTGGCTCAGCGCGCACGGGTCCGCTGACTTCATGCCGTCTTGAGCCCCATTACCTGCAGGTACTGCAGCGCGACCCGATCGCTGCGAAACCGCTCCATGCCATCACGCAACGCCGCGTCCGCCGGTGGGGCACCGAGGGTCGCCTCCATCGCTTCACTCAATGCCCCAGGATCACCCACTGGCACCAGACGCCCCACGCGCCCATCCTGAAGGATCTCCCGCGGGCCGGACGGGCAGTCCGTAGCTACCACCGGGGCGCCCGCCGCCAATGCCTCGACGATCACGTTGCCCAAACCCTCGTAGCGGGACGACAACACGAACAACGCCGCACGGGCAAAGTACGGGATGGGGTCGGGAACATAGCCGGTCAAATCCACGTCTTCCGCCACGCCGAACGCCTGGGCCCGCTGTTGCAGCGAATCCCGCAGCGGGCCATCCCCCAGGATGACCAGGCGCGCCGATTGTCGCATCCGCAGCCGAGCAAAGGCCTCGATCAACGTGGCAAAGTCCTTCTGCCCGGTCAGCCGCCCCGCGCCCACAATCACGGGTGGCCCCCCTCCCTGAAACCAGGGATGGTCGACGGGCTGCGCGGCACGCCCCGGAATACAAGGCGTCACGGTCGGGTTGTAGATCACCCGGATCTTGCCCGGGTCCATACCAAAATTTGCGATCAGATCGTCCCGCACCCCCTCGGAGATCGCGATGACACAATCAGCCTGGCGATACAGCAGGCGCGCCGTCCAGCGCTTGAAGCGCCGCCGCAGTGTCTGACTTGGGGTATTGGTAATCTTCACGAATATCGGGACCGGGCATCCCGATATTCGGCGTGCGATCACGGCGACCTTGGCGGCATGATCCTTGGCGGTCAGCAGGGCTGCGGGAGGATCTTCCCGCAGCAGGCGCGTCAGCTTGCGCACGCTGTCCAGCTTGCCACCGCTGGCCAGATCGATCACCTCAACTTCGGGTGGGAGTTCGTCCGGATACGGGACGACGCCACCTCGCGTCAGGATGATCTGCGGCTGCACACCCTGCGCCAGAAACTCCCGGCACAGGATCAGCACCTTGCGCTCGATACCGCCCCACGCCTTGAAGGGCGAGAGGATTGCGACCCGGGGTTTTCCCACCACCTGCCCTCCATTCGACGCGCCCGATGATAGCGCAGACGTCGGCAGGGCTTCAGGCGCGGCGAACTCGTCGGGCACCTCCAAGATGGTTCCGAACAAAGGCGTGCTATATTCGCGCGCTATGCATGCCACACGGTTATTCAGCGAGTGGTTCAACCCGTTGCTGTCCCACCTGGACGGGCGGGTCCAGAAGCATCGCGTCAATCCCCGCATCCTGGTATCCACGTCGCAACGCTTCGTGTTCTACCGGATCCCCAAGGCTGGGCACTCGACCGTCGGGAACACCCTTCTGCGCTATGACCCGTCGATCACGGACGAGCAGCGAGAAGCAGTTCAGGCCTCCGGGGACAAGATCGGCGTTTACCGCCACCCCCGCGAGATCGGCCTGCGCCGCAGCCGCGAGGCCTGGCGTAATTACTTCCTGTTCACCTTCGTGCGTAACCCGTTCCAGCGCACGCTGTCGGCCTATCTCGACAAGATCATGCGTGACCGGCCACCCGCTGCCAAGAATCTCGGTGCATCGCCGGCGCAGGACGGCTCGACCCCGAGTTTTTTTGACTTCTTGGAACGACTGGAAAACGAGGCGCTTTACCGCGGCCCTCACTGGGCCCCACAGGTCAGTCTGCTACCCCGTGACCGCGGCCGCCTGGATTTCACCGGCCATCTCGAGCACATCGATCGGGACCTCCCGGCGCTGGTGCAAAGACTTTTCGGAGACGGATCGCTCGTGGAGATACACAACTGGGATCCTCACCGTACTGGATCCGCCAGCAAGCTGGCGGAGTACTACGATGGAGCCGCGGTCGACCGCGTCCGCTCACTCTATCGCGAGGATTTCGACGCCTTCGGCTATTCGCTGGATCCGAGCGACTAATGCGCAGCAGGTCTCAGGGCCGCCAGTCCGGATCGTACCTGCCCACCGCAAAGTCCTCCCGGTAAAGGGTCGCCACCCGCGAGTAAAGCGATTCGTCGTAGAACGACTCGAGCCGACGGGTCGCGCCCTGGACCTTCCCTTGGTAGCGACGCTCCAGGGCATGAGGCTTGCTCAAATCCAGTGAAGCAGGCAGGGACACACCAATCTCCGCGCACACCCGACTCAAGTCGTCCCGCAGATTCTCCAGCTGACCGATCTGGTCAAACTGATCCGGAGGCGCCATCAACAGATGGCACTGCGGCCAGAAATGCTTGTTCGCCCTCAGCCCGCCCGACTCGAGAAATCGGACAAAATCCGAAAATCCGGCCATATCCTGCTGCCCGGCCCCGGGGAAATGAGAATATCGCCGCTTCGCGGACGCCACCTTGTCCAGAAATGCTGAAAGGCAGCGAGCGTAAGGGTTTCGGAAGACGGTGAAGCGATAGTAGTGACGTGCCGCAAAGAGCTCTCGCAGCGACAGCTCATCCAGTCGCTTGCCTGCAGACCGCGCATTCTTCAATTCCGACCGATAGTCCGCCCGCGTCATCGTCGAAACCGCTCCAGCGTCACTATCGCCACCACCAAACACCAGTTCGTTCAGGTAGAGCGAAATACTGGAGTTGCCCGATTTCTTGATCCGGTTGTAGATCAACCGCAGATCGGGGTAGACATGAGCCCGATCCATGGTGACGGCGCGCAATCCCTGTGTGCCCGTCAGCAACGCAACTCGGGAACGGGTCAACTGTTTTCGAAAACTCGGCGCGTTCTTTGCCATGGCGAGTAATGTTCTCAATTCTGGTCGTCATTCGGCCGCGCCCGAGGCGTGCCCTCATGGCGTCCGTCCTTGGCCATAGGAACTGCCCGTCCCATGGGCTACTGTCGCAGCTTCATCAGGTTGTCCACGAGATCGCGGGCTGACTTTTCAGGCGGCTCACGGGCATCCAGCTGCACAATCGGGATACCCCGGCCAGCGCAGATGCTCGCCGCCGTCTCGGTCATCTCGATCGCCGGCTCGACCATCTCGTGGAAGCGAGTCACATTCGGGTTGCGCTGGCGCAGGCGCTCATTGATGGCCTCGGGCGGGGCCGTCAACAGAACAAGCGCCTGGGGGGCCGGCATGCATTCCAGATAGGCCTGCACCTGCTCCCGTGGCGCCCCCAGTCCCAGACTGATCGCGCGCTGCGCCAACCCTTCGTCGAACGGAATCCAGGCGTTCCCCGGTAGCCGATCCGTCGCGCTCGCTAGTGCCACGCTGCCGATAAAGCTTTGCATCCGCTCCAGCGTCAGCGCTTCGCTTTCACTCGGCTCACCGCCCCGGGTGAGCGCCAGGCGCAGGAACTCCGGCCAAGGTGCGTCGGCCTCCCGCAGGGACCTGAATTCGTGGCGCACCATCTCCTTTTCGAGCTTGGCGCGCATCCAGCGCTGCAGACCCTTGCGGGCATACAGGGCCGTCTCAATACGGCGCCGCAACGCACCGGTAGCCTGGCGTTCATGGGCCGCCCATAGCGGAAGCCAGCGCGGCGATGCACTCAGGACACCCCGGCGCTTCCATTCCGCCTGAAGCGGTCCGAGCAATGTGGTCTTGCCCACCCCCGGAGGCCCCATCAGCTCCAGTCGCCGCATCGGTTACCCCACCTCGCAAGCATGTCGCAGTTTCTCGCTGGCACCCACCAGTTTTTCCCGGCGCTTGTCCGAGTCCGCGCTCGCGAACTGGGGGCGGAAGGCATGCGCGAGGGCCATCGAAAGCAGTGCCGCGACACGGTGATCGGGATACCATTCGCGGCCGGCCGAACGCCACAACGAGGACAGCTCCGTATCGTATTTGCCGCGCAGATAGTCCGAACGCAGGGTCTCGTTCACCGGGGCCGTCCCGCGCAGGAGCGAAAGTGCGTCATAGAAGAAGGGCAGCGATTGCACCCGCTCCAGATCGATCAACACGACACGACCATCGGCGCGCACAAACACATTTCCGTTATGGCAGTCCCCATGGCATTCAAGAACGGGCGCTCCACGCAGGCACTGCTCGATCCCCATTTCGTGCTGACTCAACGCCCTGTGCAACCAGCCAGGAAGGCGCCACTGCCGAACCTCGCTCCATACCCGGCCCAGATCAAAGTGCCCATCGCAATACTGTACGTGGTGCTCGCAACTGGCGAGGAGCTGGCGAAAGGCCGGATCCCACTGATCGGCATCCGCGTCGCGAATGGGCACGCCGTCGACAAAGGATTCTCGAACGGCGAACGCCCCGAAAATCGCCACGGTGGCCGGATTGATTTCGGGGCAAGTATAGGATTGCGCCAGCCACTGCGCATGGCGAAGCAGCTTGTCGGTCTGTCCCGGGCGATTCGTCACCCGCAACATCCAGCGCCGACCTCGATCCACCAGCAAGGTCCAGTCGCTACGAGCGATCAGGGTGTCGCAAGAGGCCGAATCCAATCCCATCGACTCGCCGCACCGGACTTCGCGCGCCCCTCCGGAAGTCCGAAGCAGACGCTTCTGGTAAGCATCCGGATGGGCCCCAGCGGCTGGGGAGTAGGCCACACCACCCGATATCCGCCATTCCCCCTGAACCAGTTCGCGCTCGGCCCAGTGCAACTGTTGCCGCGTCTGTCGACCCTGCTTCCAGCGCGCAAAGACTCCCATCAACGCGACACCCCCCTTTTTTGGGATTCCAAACCAAAGAAGTCCAGATACGCGCGCGATGCCGTTTCCACTAGGAAGGGGCGTACGGCCTCCTCCTGCTCGAACACAGGGGCTTCGCCCCGTAGCGTCTGATCGATGGCACAGGCCAGGGCCTGCGGGTCCTGCATCGGCACCAGGAGGCCGTAGCGGCCGTGGGCAAGGATCTCGCGCGGGCCACTGGGGCAGTCCGTCGAGACCACGGGAACACCGAGCCCCAGGGCCTCCATGACCACATTCACCAGCCCCTCCCATCGCGAGGACAGGGCAAAGACGTCCGAACGCGCCATCCACGCATAGGGGTTTGAGACGAACCCCGGCAAGTCCATGTCGTTTTCAATACCCAGCTCTTTCGCCAACGCGCGCAGAGCCCCTTCCTCGCGTCCCTTGCCCACAATGATCAATCGCGCCTCGCGGCGTTCCCGCAGACGCGCAAACGCGCGCAACAGGGTCGGGTAATCCTTTTGTGGCACCAGACGGCCGGCCGACAGGATGACGGGGCAAGTCTTGTCCGTTAACCAGGGGTGGTCCACCGGTTCGCTGGCCCGATCAAGCGTTCCCTGGGCCACCGATCCGCTATAGATGCGCTGCACGGTCACGCCCTTCAGACCCACCGTATCCACCAGGTCGTCGCGCACCCCGTCGGAGACCGCAATCACGCCGTCCGAACGCGGATACCACCGGCGAATTTGGCGAAACTTCTGCTCTCGCCGCCGGGGTTCAGCGGCGAGCTTTTCCGATTCGCCAAAGGTATTGGGCACACTCAGAAATCGCCTGGCACCAGTTTCCGGGAGCATCCCGACCTGGGCCAGGATCATGTTGGTAATGTGGTTAACCGACAGGATAATCTGAGGTTGGCGCCGTCGCAGGTAACGCCACAAGGCCCAGGTCGTGGCAAGCTTGCCGCGGGTTCCAAGATGCACACATGCAACCGAGGAAGGCATTTCGTCGGGGTAGAACATCTCGCCATCACGAAAGGTCACCAGTTCCACCGACCAGCCGTCGCGGGTCCAGACGTGGATCTGGTTCATCAGCCGACGATACGTCCCACCCCAGGGGCGAAACATGCCGAACAGGACGATATCCGGCACGTCGATTCAGCCGCTTGTACGGGAGACGGTTACATGCCGGGCAAGGGCCGCGGCAATCATCGGGGCCAGGAACATCGTGTACAGATGGATCTGCCCGAATGAATCCAGGAAGTACGTGCCCAACATCGCCACCAGCATAAAGGGCACGAAGCCGATGGTTGTGAACGCCAGGCCCAGCCCGAGACGATCCGAACGGGGTCGCTCACGCACCTGTCGAATCGCTTCCCAGATGATGGCCGCGAAGAGTGCGATCATCAGGGTATATCCAATACCCCCCAGACGCGCGATCAACTCGGCATGGGCATCGTGGAAATGTCCCGAGCGGCCCTGGAGGATGGGTGGCAAGGGCCGCTCCTCCATCATGTGGTAAGGATCCGCAGGGCCCCACCCCGTCAACGGGCGATCAAGCCACAGCTGGATGGCGAACACCTTGTACGCCCCTCTTGCCCCCACATTGCCATCTTCGAATTCCCAGGCATCGTCCAGCTTTTCCATGGCCAGTATTTCACCGATAGCGTCCACACGGTCCATTGCGCGGCGCTCGATCTCATCCCAAGCAAGGTAGAGCACAGAAGCGAACAACGCCGCCACAATGAGCAACGCAGCGATGACGTAAGGACGAAGAAGTTCGCGACGAAAATGCCAAACCAAAACGACGGCCAGCACCGCCAGAGCCACCGTCAGCGACAACCATCCCGTGCGCGACTTGGTTACGAAAACGGCCACCAGTAACGCAATCGCAAGCAGTAATACGCCACCCGTCCGCAGCGCAATCAACCAGGAGACGGGCATACGGGACCGAGCCTGACCGCCCAGCAGCAGCGCGGGTGCCAGCATCAGTAGAACGATCAATATGGAACCCATTGCCAGGGCGGACCGCGAGTGCCCCATACCGAAGATATAGCGAGAGGTACCCGTCAGCGCCTGATTGAAGTCTGCCCATGACCAGGTCGGCACAATTTCGAACAGAACGAACCCCAGTGCCATGGCGCCCAGTGCGCCTAGGGCATGACGCAACCAATCTCCAGTAGCCACCAAGGTCATGGCCAGGATCAGCACAGGTAAAGCGAGGATACGGATCCAGGTCCCGGTACCTTCCAGGTGTTCGCTGGCAAGCTCCGGCTGTTCAACGAAAGCAGCAGCCAGCCCCCGCATGAGCACGTAAACGATAAACGCCAGGGCAATCCAGAAGACCGGGGTACGAATCACCCCTTGCCAATGGCGTGCCACAACAATGAGAGTGATGATCAGCATTCCGAACTGTGCAAGCTGCCCCAGCGTAATGCTGAGCGGCGACAGAAAGGCGAATGCATACACGAACGCTATGGCCGTATAACTCAGCCAACAGGGTGGCGGCACGGTGGAGTTCAGGGACGCTGCACGTCCGTCGATTGTTGTCATGTAGATCCCGTTTAACGCGCATTATCCAATCGAGCCACAACCAAAGGGCGTACCACAGCATGGCTCCTCAAAAACGGTCGTCAGTATAATGGGTGCCCACCGGGGGTCCACCCCGCCAGCGTCCAGCACTACGTCCCTGCTCAAGGGTCCGGATCACAACCAGGGAAACCGGTGCGAGGCGCCTGTTGCAATGCTTAATGCCAGACGATAACCGCGTTCACATTCCGAACCATCGCCCGGACGCCGGCTCATCGGCATCGCCCGCGAAGGACGGCGACCTTACACCAGTGGCCGAGCGTCTGGCGCACCCGGCGCGAAACCGATGGATTCTTCACGATACGTCGCTACTCCCTGAAGCAGCGGAAGAACTGTTTCAGCCACATCGACTGCAACAACAGGGTTCCATCACAGAAACCCGTATCGGGCGCCGCGCGACACATTTTCTAAACTACGATGGGTTGGACCTCGTGCTGCGCCACTACTGGCGGGGTGGCTGGGTCGCCAGGCTATCGGAGGACCGGTACCTGTGGACCGGGCGTACGCGCACGCGCCCTGTGCGGGAATGGAACCTAACCCGGATCCTGTACGAACAGGGACTGCCGGTTCCACGCCCCGTCGCAGCCCGGGTCATGCGCCACGGACTGGTGTATTCGGGGGACCTGGTCACTGCAACAGTGTCGGATGCGACGCCGCTGGATGAATGGATACAGCAGCAAGAGGACACTCCAACCCTGTGGCACGAGGTCGGCGCGACACTGGCGAGGTTTCACCAGTTCGGTGCCTGGCACGCCGATCTCAACGTTCGCAACATCTTGGTCCAGCCATCCGGGAAGGTCTGGCTCATTGACTGGGACCGGGGCCGCCTCAGCGTACAACGCGGACTGCAAGGCAATCTGGAGCGCTTGCGGCGATCGCTGGAAAAGTGGCCCGAGATCCGGGAACGAGGACGCACGGGATGGTCCGAGCTGCTCTCCGGCTACCGCAGCGCGAGGGGCGGCGATGGCGACTAAACGGCTGGCCGTGCTGATTGCCTACACCGGGGATGGCGGGGTCGAAAAGATGATGAACAACCTGCTCCGCGGCTTCGTGGATGCCGGCGTGGCCGTGGACCTGCTGTTGCTGAAGGCCCAGGGCGGGCACGTGCAGGAGATCCCCGAGGGCGTCAACGTGATTCGTCTGGATGTACGTACCTCCCTGCAGGCACTGCCTGCGGTATACCGATACCTGCGCAAGGTGCAGCCCCACGCGTTGCTCGCCGCCAAGGACCGCGCCGGCCGCGTCGCTCTGCTGGCGCGGCGGTTTGCGCGCGTGCCCACCCGCATCGTGCTGCGCATGGGCATGCACCTGAGTGGCTCGCTGGCCGAAAGGTCCTGGCTGCAAAGGAGCGCGCGCTACCTGCCCGTGCGCTGGCTGTACCCTTGGGCGTATAGAATCGTCACGGTGGCCCCGGCCGTGGCGGACGATCTGGCCTCCATCGCCCGGCTCCCCCGGGACCGATTCGAGGTCATTGCCAATCCGAGCATCAGCCCGGCCCTGTATCAGCAAGCCGAAGCGGCATCAGGGCACCCTTGGCTCGACGATGCCGAAACACTCTCCATGCCCGTCATCGTCGCCGCGGGTCGACTGCGACCGCAGAAGGATTTCGCCACGCTGATCCGGGCCTTCGCTGGTGTGCGCGAGAACCGCGAGGCGCGTCTGATCATCCTGGGTGAAGGCCCAGAACGCACGCATCTGGAACAACTGGCACGCGAACTCAGCGTCGAGGCGCAAATCGACCTGCCCGGGTTTCTCGACAATCCCTATGCGTTCATGCGTCGAGCAACCGTCTTCGTGCTGTCGTCGCGCTTCGAGGGCGCACCGAACGTGTTGGTGGAGGCCATGGCGCTCGGCACGCCGGTGGTCGCTACCAACTGCCCGAGCGGGCCCAGCACCATCCTCGAGGACGGGCTCCATGGCCCACTGGTACCGATGGCCGATCCGGAGGCACTGGCAGCAGGTATCCTTCAGGCTCTGGAGACCCCGGTGCGGGCCCGGCAACTCCGCCAAGCCGTCTCTGAGTACACTATCGAAGCCAGCACGCAGCGATACCTGGATGTCTTGGGTATCGAACCCCGGCGAACCGGAGAAACCTAGCCGCATGCTGATCTCGTATCGCAAGAATTTCCTGTTCATCCACATCGCCAAGACAGGCGGCACCAGCATCCGGGCCGCACTGCGGCCGTATCGCTGGGGAGGCTGGTACAGCATTCCGCTGTGGGCGGCCAGCCAGGTCAGCCAGTTGACGCGCCCCCGGCACAAACTGGGGCTGAAGTTTCCGCGCCACGCCAAGGCCATTGCAGCCAAGGAGATGCTGCCGGAGCCCGTCTACCGTGACCTGTTCAAGTGCGCGATTGTGCGTAATCCCTGGGACTTGCAGGTCAGCTCCTACCACCACATACGGCGCGAGAAGCCGGCGATACTGGAGGGCGTGCGGGACTTCGGCGACTTCCTGCGGCTGAAATTCGATCCCGAACGGCCCTACGACTACATGCTGGACACCTCGGCCGAGCTGCAGCACGAATACATCGTGGACCTGCAGGGCCGTGTGATTATCGACTTCATTGGCCGTTACGAACGTCTGCAGCAGGACTTCGACACCATCTGCCAGCGCATCGGCATTCCCACGCCACAACTGCCGCATCTGCGCCGCGCGCACAAGCGCGAGGACTACCGCCGGTACTACGACGACGCCCTGGCGGAGATAGTCGCGCAGCACTACCGGCGCGATCTCGAGGTGCTCGGCTACACCTTTGACCCGCCTGAACCAGCCGATGCGTCCACTACCGGAACCGGCTGACCGCATCCCGCTCGCGGGCATTGGGGATCTCGTCCTCGAATGCCTGATCCACGAGTACCCCGGGAAGCGGAGGATTTTTCGCGCCACGCTGAACGGTAGCGACCCGGTTGTGGCCAAGTTCTACCTGGGCTCGATACAACAGTGGCCCGAATGGCGCCGGGGCGTGCGTGGAGCTCTCCGACTCCAGTCGGCCGGGATCGCAGCCCCGGCGCTACGGCATGCGGGATTCGCGAAGCGGTATCGCGCCTGGCTGTGCGTGCTGGACTGGATCGAGGCCGACGAGCCGTGGCCGCCCGAAGCCCTGCCCGAACAGCTGCATCACCTCCTGCTACGCACACTGGCCGAACACCACCAGGCTGGCCTTCGCCAGCACGACTTGAACTGGCTGAACTTCATCCCGCACGACCGGAAGCTGTACGCGATCGACGGAGACCGGGTCCATTGGCAGCGGCGGGCACTGAACCGCCGCAAGGCACGCGCCCACCTGCTGCGCCTGTATGCCTCGAAATCCCGCCTGCCGGAATCCGAGGTCGCAGGGGGCTACGCGTACTACTGCCGTTTACGTGAATGGCCGTGCACGGAAGACGACATACAGGCCTTTGTGCAGGCCGTGCGGATCGCTCGCCTGCGGCAAGCGAAAAAGGTCGCGGCACGCGCCAGCCAAGGCTGGAAGCACTACCCCCGCAAGCGATACGGACACATCCGGACGATACGGGACCGACGCCACCTGGAAGCCGATACTGTCGAATGCCTGGCAAAGGCGCTCCACGCTAAAGGGACCACGGATGGCTACCCGGATCCTGACACGATCCGGGCGTGCCGCATCGATCTGCCCGCAGGCCCCATGCCCTCCCTGCTGCGTCCCTGGGTCACACGACAGTTGGCATTGCGCACCTGGCGGCATGCGCTGATCCTGCAGCGCCTGGGCATGCCTGTCCTACGGCCTCTCGCGATCACATGGTCCAACGACGGGCTCGGCTGGCTGATCCAGCGAAATCCGCCCGGGCTCCGACCGCTGAGCGCCCGAACCGAGCAACCGCACGAAGCTCAGGACGGAGGGACCATCCTGGAGCAAGCGGACCGCTCCTGGGGCGAGCTTGCCAAGGCGGGCCTGGCGCTGTCACTCGATTCACCGGAAACGCTCGGATGGGACGGGGAACGCGTGTGGTTCATGGATCCACAGGGGCTGAACTTCGGACGCCCGGATTCGCCCCAACTCAGGCAGAGCGTCGAGCGGGCAGTCAGGGCGCTTCGGGCGCGCCTGAATCCGAACGTGCCTGAATCCGGCCCATGACCGCGCTGGTCGAGCAGCCATCCAGGAATTCCAGCACTCGCACCTCGCCTCCGTTCGCCACCACCGCATCGTGTCCGGCGATGGCCTCGGGCCGATAGTCGCCACCCTTGACCAGTACGTCCGGCAAGATCTCGGCAATCAGGTCGGCCGGGGTGTCGTCGGAAAACGGGACCACCCAGTCCACCGCACCCAGCGCCGCCAGCACGGCCATGCGCTGATCCACCGGGTTGACCGGGCGCCCTTCGCCCTTCAGGCGCCGTACCGAGTCATCGTCGTTGACGGCCACCAGCAAGCGATCGCCCAGAGACCGGGCCTGTGAGAGGTAGGCGACGTGTCCCGCATGCAGGATGTCGAAGCAGCCATTGGTCACTACGATGCGTTCGCCCGCAGCCCGCGCCTCCCGTAATACCTGCTGCAATTCGGGATAGTCCAGCACACCCTGTCCGGCGGACTCCGGCGCGTACAGCATGCGCTGGAGTTCGACCAGCGACACCGTGGCCGTACCCAGCTTCCCCACTACGATACCGGCGGCCAGGTTGGACAGGTGCATCGCCTCCTCCAGCGGGGCCCCCGCTGCAAGGGCCCCGGCAAGGGTGGCAATAACCGTGTCACCAGCGCCGGTCACGTCGAAGACTTCGCGCGCCCGGGCCGGCTGATGCACGGTGGCCTGCCCCTGCCGAAAGAGAGTCATCCCCGCCGCGCCGCGCGTAACCAGCAGGGCCTTGATCCCACACTCGTCCAGGATTTGGTGGGCAGCCTGTTCCAGGCTGGCGTCATCCGGGCAGGGGCCCGCCACCCCCTCCAGTTCGGTTAGGTTCGGGGTTACCAGGTCGGCGCCACGGTAGGCCGAAAAATCGCGGCCCTTGGGATCCACCAGCACCGGCACACCGGCCGCGCGGGCGGCCTGAATCAACGGCTGGGGGTCGCGCAGCGCGCCCTTGGCGTAGTCGGACAGAACGACCACGCCACAGTTAGGCAGCAAGGGTTCGATCTGCGACAGCAGATCGTGGGCGATGGCACCGGGGAAGCCGTCCTCGAAGTCGAGACGAATCAGCTGCTGATGTCGGCTGATCACGCGCAGCTTGGTGATCGTGGCCGCCCCCGGCTTGCAATGAAAATGACAGCTCACCCCCGAACCTTCCAACAGGCCCGCCAGTTCTTCGGCCGCCGCGTCATCGCCTGTCATACCGACCAGGTCGGCATGACCACCGAGGGCCGCCAGGTTCAATGCCACGTTGCCGGCACCACCGGGGCGCTGCTCAATCTCGCGCACGTGGACGACGGGCACCGGGGCCTCCGGCGAGATACGGTCCGTACCGCCATGCCAGTAACGATCGAGCATCAGGTCACCCGCGACGAGTACGCGTGCCTGGTCAAATGGGGGGAGGGAGAGTTTCATTGGGAATGACTGCCACCGGGGGCGGCCGGAAGCCCCCCGGAGGGTACGCTGTCAAAGTCCAACGGGATCAGGCGTCGTCCTTGAGGACGTACTGCGTGCCGCAATAGGGGCATAGATAGCGGCCGTCGTCCGTCTCGTCGATTGGCAGGAAGACCCGCGGATGCGAGGCCCACAGCGCCATCTTCGGCATGGGGCAGTGCAGCGGAAGATCCTTTTGGGTAACCGTGATTTCCGTCTGCGCGTTAGCGGTCTCGTACTGTTCCTGGTGATGAGCGGTATCGGGGTTGGCCATGGTGATGTTCTCGCGTGTTGGTCCGAGCTTAGACGTAGGTCAGCCAGCTATCGTGACGGCTGTCGCGGCCCTGTACGACATCAAAATAGCGCGATTGAAGGCGTTCGGTAATCGGCCCGCGCGTACCGGAACCGATCGGGCGGTCGTCCACTTCGCGAATCGGGGTCACCTCGGCGGCGGTGCCGGTAAAGAAGGCCTCGTCGGCGATGTAGACCTCGTCGCGAGTAATGCGCTTCTCCACCACCTTCAGGCCTTCTTCCTCGGCCAGGGCAATGACCGTGCGGCGGGTAATGCCGTCCAGCGCAGAGGTCAGGTCCGGCGTGAACAGCACGCCATCATTCACGATGAAGATGTTTTCGCCACTGCCCTCGGCCACGTAGCCCTCGGTATCCAGCAGCATGGCCTCGTCGTAGCCGCAGCGGGTCGCTTCCTGCAGGGCCATCATCGAGTTCATGTAGTTGCCGTTGGCTTTGGCCTTGCACATGGTCACGTTCACGTGGTGACGGCTGTAAGACGAGGTACGGATGCGGATGCCCTTCTCCATGCCCTCGTCGCCTAGATAGGCGCCCCAGTGCCAGGCCGCGACCATCGCGTGCACCTGAAGGTTGTCGGCGCGCAGGCCCATGCCCTCATCGCCCAGAAAACACATCGGACGCAGATAGGCGCTCTCCAGGCCATTGTCACGGACGGATGCGATCTGCGCGTCGTTCAGCGCCTCGGCGGTATAGGGGATGGTCATACCCAGGATCTTGGCCGAGTTGAACAGGCGCCGGGTATGGTCCTGCAAGCGGAAGATCGCGGGCCCACGTTCGGTCTTGTAGGCGCGGACGCCCTCGAACACACCCATCCCGTAGTGCAAGGTATGGGTAAGCACGTGGGTCTTCGCCTCGCGCCAGGGCACCATCTGCCCGTCCAGCCAGATCACCCCGTCGCGGTCGGCCATCGACATCGTCTTGTTCCTCTATGCGTTCTGGTTCGCGGCCGTCTGCGGCTCGCCGAACACGTCAACCCAAGCTTCGATCACACGATCGCGCACGGCACAAAGCTCGTCGTCGGGTTCCTCGACCCGGGCGTCGCTCCCCGCCAGTGTCAGACGGTGAATACGATTGCGCAGATCCCGATAGGCATCCGCCAGCGCCTCGCTGAGCGCCGTGTCGATCACCCCTTCGCGCCCCAGCATTTCCAGCGTGCGGATCTTGTCCGGCCAGTCACAGACGGCGGGATGATCGTGAGCCGACACCAAAACCCAGTATTGAACCATGAATTCGATATCAGTGATACCGCCACGATCGCGCTTGAGATGGAAGCCACGACCCTTTTTCGAGGCGTGCTCGGAGAGCATGCGATCGCGCATTTCCACGACCTCGGCACGCAGAGCCGCAACGTCACGTTCGCGGGTCAGGACCTCGCGGCGCAGGGTATCGAACCGTTCGCCCAGCTCCGCATCCCCGGCAACAAACCGCGCGCGGACCAGCGCCTGGTGTTCCCAGGTCCAGGCGGATTCGTCCTGGTAACGCCGAAACGCCTGCAAGCCACTGACCAGAAGGCCGGCCGTGCCACTGGGGCGCAGCCGCGTATCCACCTCGTACAAGCGACCCGCCGGGGTGAAGGCCCCCAACAGGTGGACCACGCGCTGGGCCACGCGGGCGAAGAACTCACCGTTGTCGATCACCTTGGGGCCTTCGGTCTGGGCCTCGTCGCCCTCGCTGTCGTGCAGGAAGACCACGTCCAGGTCCGAGCCGTAGCCCAGCTCGAATCCCCCGAGCTTGCCGTAGCCGATCACCGCGAAACGCGCCGCGCGCCGACCATCCGGAGAGCCGCACTGCGGCTCTCCATGGCGCTCGATCATCTTCTCCCATGCCAGTTGCAGCACCCGCTCCAGCAAGACTTCGGCCAGCCAGGTCAGGTGGTCGGATACCTTCATCAGGGGCAGAAAGCCCATGATGTCGGCGGCCGCCACCCGCAACGTCTGCACCTGCTTGAACTGCCGCAACCGATCCAGCATCTGCTCGTGGTCCTGCTCGGGAAACTGCGCCAGCTCGGCCTCCAGCTCCTCGCGCAGCCCGTCACGATCCGGGGGTGCGTACAGCGCACGCGGGTCCAGCAGCTCGTCTAGCAGCACCGGGTGCCGGGTGAGCTGCTCGTTGATCCACGGGCTGGCCGCCACCAGCTTGACCAACTGCGACAACGCCAGCGGGTTTTCCACCAGGAGCGACAGGTACACCGAGCGTCGGGCGATGGTGCGCACCATCTGCAGCGCCCGTGGCAACACCGCATCCGGCGTATCCATTTCGGCGATCGCCCCGATCAGCAACGGCATCAGGCGATCCAGACGCTGGCGACCGGTCACGCTCATCGCGCGCACACCCGGGCTCTCGCGCAGATCGGCGATCCCGCTCAGGGCCGCCTCCACATTCTGGAACTCCATGGCCTCCAGCACCGCGCGGGCAGCCGGCTCCGCCAGCGCGCCCTGCCACAAACGGTTGAGCTGCTGCTCGCGATCGGTCTCCGGCGAGGCTTCCATCGCCTCCCCGTCCGCCCGCTGTGGCGCTGTGAAGACCTGGTCGAAGTGCGCATGCACCCGCCGCTGCTCGCGCAGCAAGGCCATTTCAAAGGAGGCCTCGTCATCGAACCCAAGCGACAACGCCAAGCGATGACGGTCGTCGCCATTGGATGGCAGCCGGTGGGTCTGCTGGTCATGCAGCATCTGCAGGCGATTCTCGACGCGTCGCAGAAAACGGTAGGAACGCTCCAGCTGCTCCACGGCATAGCCGGGCAAGAGGTCGCGCTCCCGCAAGACGGCCATGACGCCCAACAGGTCGCGCCGCTGCAGGGCTTGATCACGACCGCCGCGAATCAACTGGAACGACTGGGCAATGAACTCGATCTCGCGGATCCCGCCCTCGCCGTGCTTGACGTCCTCGAAGCGGCCGCGACGCGCCGATTCATCGTTGATCATCTGCTTCAGCTCACGCAGATTCGCGAGCGTGCCGTAGTCCAGGTAGCGCCGATAGATGAACGGACGGAGCCGGCGCATCAGCCGCGCCCCGGCCTCGGGGTCCCCCGCCAACGGGCTCGCCTTGATCAGGGCATAACGCTCCCACTCGCGGCCGTGAGCCTGGTAGTAGTCCTCCATCGCATCGAAGTGCATGACCAGGGGCCCGGAATCACCGAACGGTCGCAGGCGCATGTCCACGCGGTAACAAAAGCCATCGGCCGTCACGTCCGACAGGGCCGCGATCAACTGGCGCCCCAGACGCTGGAAGAACTCCTGGTTCTCGATCGTACGTTCGCCATCGGTCTCCCCCGCCTCCTCGAAGGCAAAGATCAGATCGATATCGGACGAAAAATTGAGTTCACCGCCACCCAACTTGCCCAGCCCCAGAACCACCATGGACTGGGGCTCGCCCTGTGGACCGCGTGGCTGCCCATAACGCGTCTGCAGATGGCGATCAATCCATTGCAGACCGCCTTCGATGAGGGAACGAGCCAGCCGACTCAGGTCGTGCATGACCTCATCAAGACCCGCTTGCCCGGAAAGGTCGCGCCACGCAACACGGATCATCTCGCGATGCCGCGTCTCGCGCAGGGCGCGGCGCAAGCCGGCATCGTCCGTGGCACGTTCAAGACGCGACTGCAGCAGGCGGTCAAATTCCTCATCACCACAGGCCGCCACCCGGCCATCCGCGTCCAGCGCCTCCAGCAGGTAATCCGGATGCTGGCGCACCGTCTGGACCAGATAGTGACTGAAGGCGAACGGGGTGGCCGCCGACGCCAGGAAGGCCTCTGGCCAGACAAGCTTGTCGCCGAGCTCGGCCAACAGGTCGCCCACCTCCTGCTGCAGCGTTGGCGGCAGACGGGTGGGTACATCGGGCAATGGTTTGTCCATATGCCAAGCCTATCAGCGTTACGCCCTGGGGAGGCCAGCCGCAACCCCAAACTCGGTCATGGGGTATTGACTTGGATGAAAACACAAATAACAATCGTTCTCGTCCAATAAAGCCGCAGTGCGTTTATTCACCCATCAAGGACCGTGTTATGACCTTTCGCCCCTTTGCCTGGCTAATCGCAACCGCCGCCGCCATCGCCGTCAGCATGCCCCTGGTCGGCTGCAGCCCGGCCGACGAGGATGAGGTCAACCTCTACTCCGCACGGCAGGAAAACCTGATCAAGCCCTTGCTCGATGATTTCACCGACCAAACCGGCATCAAGGTGAACCTGGTGACCGGCGGAGCGGACAGCCTGCTGCAACGCCTGCGCCAGGAAGGACGCAATTCACCGGCAGACGTCTTCATCACCGTCGATGCCGCGCGCCTGCATCATGCCCGCGAAGCCGGCGTTTTGCAGAGCACCGAATCAGATCTGCTCAGCGAGAACATCCCGGAACGCTATCGCGACCCGGACGGGCTGTGGTTTGGCCTCTCGTCCCGTGCCCGACCCATCCTTTACCACAAGGACCGGGTTGATCCGGATGACCTCTCCACCTACGAGGCCCTGACCGACGAGAAGTGGGAAGGCCGGATCTGCATCCGCTCCTCCGACAATGTCTACAACCAGTCGCTGGTCGCCGCGATGATCGCCACCGAGGGCGCCGAACACGCCCAGGAATGGGCCAACGGGATCGTGACCAACATGGCGCGCCCGCCGCAGGGTGGGGATCGCGACCAGATCCGCGCAGTGGCGGACGGGGTCTGTGATATTGCAGTGGCCAACACCTACTACTTGGGCCTGATGCTCGACGGCGAAGGGCGTGACCGCGAGGTTGCCGAACAGATTGGTGTGTTCTGGCCCAACCAGGATGACCGCGGAACCCATGTCAACATCAGCGGTGCCGGCGTCACTGCCCATGCCCCGAACCGCGAGAATGCGATCCGCCTGCTCGAGTTCATGACCTCCAGCGAGGCCCAGGAGTGGTACGCCGAGGTCAACCAGGAATACCCCATCCGCGACGACGTGCCCGCCAGTGAAATCCTGCAAGGGTTCGGCGAGTTCAAGTCCGATGACATCGAGCTCTATCGTCTGGGCGACAACAACGCGGAGGCAGTCCGCATCATGGACCGCGCGCGCTGGCGCTAACGCTCTAATTCAAGTGCAATGCCTGACGCCCCCGGTCCTCCCGGGGGCGTATTGTTTTTCACCACGAAGCGCTCGCAGGACACGAAGCGAGAGTTAAGGAGACGCTGATTGAATCGCACGTCCGCGTTGGCGCCCCCTGTTTCCCGAGACAAGGCGCGTCGTGCAGCGGGTAGTGGTTCTACCCGTAAGCGGCGCAACGCAGGATCGGGGAACAGGGGGCACCAACCCCACAAGCCATTGAAAGCAGGGGCTCGGCCGCTTTTGCGCGCGCACAGCGTTGCGGTTTCCTTGTGCAGAGTGACTGCACGGCAGTCACCGCGCCTTGTTCGCACGCAAAAGCGACTCGAGCGCGGACGTGCGATTCAATCAGCGTCTCCTTAAGGAGACGCTGATTGAATCGCACGTCGGCATCGACACCCCCCGCGAAACCTTTTCTGACGTTCTCTGAGCCCTCCTTGCTCTGTGGTGAAAAAACCAAGGGCACAGGCAATCCGCCAACCGGAGAGCGGCCATAGTGGTATTCGAAAAAAGAACCTTTATTATTCGCACTCCATGAGTGCCCAGCCCTCCATTCCCGCTGCCGCAACGGCCCACCCGGATCGGCGACGCCTGCCATTCAGTCCCTGGTCGGCCGTCGCCATTCTGGTAGCGCTCACGCTGGCTCTGCCGATTCTGGTGATCTTCGGCCACGTGTTTATTCCGGCTGGCGAAGTCTGGCAGCACCTGCGCGAGACGGTCCTGGCGGACTACGTGACCAATTCCCTGGCGCTTCTGGTCGGTGTGGGCATCGGGGTGCTGCTGATCGGCGTGCCGGTCGCCTGGCTCGTCAGCGTTTGCGAATTCCCCGGGCGCGGCATCTTCCAGTGGGCGCTCATGCTCCCGCTGGCAATGCCGGCCTACATCATCGCCTACACCTACACCGGCATGCTGGATTTCAGCGGCCCGGTCCAGAGTCTGATCCGCGACCTCACGGATTTGGGATACGGCGAATACTACTTCCCCGAGATCCGCTCCCTCGGCGGCGCGATGGCCATGCTCACCCTGGTGCTGTACCCCTACGTGTACCTGCTAAGCCGAGCCGCCTTCCTGGAACAATCGGTCTGCGTGCTGGAGGTCTCCCGCACCCTGGGCGCCGGCCCGTTCGGGGGCTTTCGCCGGGTCGCTCTGCCGCTGGCGCGGCCGGCGATCATCGCGGGTCTGACCCTGGCTCTGATGGAGGTGCTGGCGGACTACGGCACGGTGGCCTACTTCGGCGTCAGCACCTTCACCACCGGGGTATTCCGGACCTGGTATGGGCTGGGCGATCCAGCCGCCGCCGCCCAGCTCTCGGCGGTACTGCTCACCTTCGTGTTCGTGCTGATCGTGCTCGAGCGCTGGTCAAGGGCCAAGGCGCGCTTCCATCACACCAGCCGGCGCTACTCCACCCTGCCCCGCTACCAACTGCGCGGCTGGAAGGCCACCGCCGCCTTCCTTGCGTGCCTGCTGCCGGTACTGCTGGGCTTCCTGCTGCCCGCCTTCCAGCTCACACTGTGGACCCTGCAGACCACCGACCTGTGGATGAATGCGAGCTTCGCGCGGCTGGTCTTTAACAGTTTCTGGCTGGCGATCGCGGCAGCCGTGATCGCGGTGGTCCTGGCACTGATCCTGGCCTATGCCCGACGCATGGAGGGTGGCCGTTTCACCACGGTCGCGGTGCGCGTGGCCGGCATGGGCTACGCCGTCCCGGGGACCGTCATCGCCATCGGGGTCATGATCCCGTTCGCCGCCTTTGACAATGCCCTGGACAGCTTCATGCGCGACACCTTCGGCTTGAGCACCGGCCTGCTGCTGTCCGGGACGGTATTCGCCCTGCTGTTTGCCTACGCCGTGCGCTTCCTCGCGGTCTCGCTGCAGACGGTGGAGGCCGGGCTAGGCAAGATCCAGCCCAGCATGGACGATGCCGCACGCTCGCTCGGGATGCGCCCGCTGCAGACGCTGACCCGGGTGCACCTGCCGATCATGCGCGGGACCCTGCTGACCGCGTTGTTGCTGGTCTTCGTCGACGTCCTCAAGGAGCTGCCGGCGACCTTGATCCTGCGCCCATTCGATTTCAACACCCTTGCCGTGCGCGCCTTTGAACTCGCCGGCGACGAACGCCTGGCCGAATCCTCGAGTGCGGCACTTGCCATCGTGCTGGTCGGACTGGTTCCCGTTATCCTGCTGTCGATGACCATCGGTCGCTCCCGTCCTGGCCAGCAGGGCCAACCCCGTGCGACGGAGGAAGAACCGCCGTCCAAACCCCTCGCCATGCCCGCAGGCACGACGAATACGCCATGACTCAGCCAACTGAAGACGCCCTGCAAGTCCCGCACACACCGCTGATCGCTCTCGACGAGGTCGACATCGGCTACGACGGAACGGCTGTGGTCCATCAGGTGTCCCTGGCCTTGCCCAAGGGGCAGATCGGCTGCCTGCTCGGACCATCCGGTTGCGGCAAAACCACGCTTCTACGCGCCATCGCGGGATTCGAACCCCTAATGTCCGGGGCCATTCAGCTCGACGGACGTACCGTCTCGGATGCCCAACGCACGATCCCACCGGAGAAACGCGGCGTCGGCATGGTGTTCCAGGACTTTGCCTTGTTCCCGCACCTCAGCGTGAAGGACAACATCGCGTTCGGCATCCGCCACTGGAGTCGGACGGACCGCGAGGAGCGCATCCTCGCGCTGCTCAAGCTGGTGGGGCTGTCCGGGTATGGCGAGTCTTTCCCTCACGCTCTATCCGGCGGCCAACAGCAGCGTATCGCCCTGGCCCGCGCCCTCGCGCCGCGTCCCAAGCTACTGCTGCTGGACGAGCCGTTTTCAAGCATGGATGTGGAGCTCCGGAGCGAACTCGCACGCGAAGTGCGCCGCATCCTGCGCGCGGAACACACCACAGCCATCCTGGTGACGCACGACCAGCACGAGGCCTTCGCCTTTGCCGATCGCATCGCGGTCATCCACCAGGGCCGCGTGGCGCAGTGGGATACCGCCTACAATCTCTATCACCGTCCGGCGGATCGCTTTGTTGCGGACTTTGTCGGCGAGGGGACCTTGATCCCCGGAATGGTCTGCGCCGAGCACGTGGTCGATACCGCCTTCGGACAGATCGAAGGTGCCCTGTCGGAGCAGCTACCGCCGGGCACGGCCGTGGATGTCCTGGTACGCCCGGACGACATCGCCATCGACAACGAAGAGGGCACGATCCGCACCGAGATCCTCGACAAGGCCTTCCGCGGGGCTGACTTCCTCTACACCCTGCGCCTGCCGGACGGGATCAGCGTACTGTGCCTGGCCCCCAGCCACGACAACTTCGTGATCGGCGAGCACGTGCGCCTGCGCCTGGATTTTACCCACCTGGTGGTGTTCTCTCGCGGCAGTGGCGTCGACTGTCCCAGCGCCTGAGCCGCTACCCCATCCGGCAGCGCCCGGAACTCCCGTGAGTTGACGTGTTCCGATACCCACACCCGCCCCTCAGGGAAACACGGATCAATGTACCCGCTCGCGTTGGCACCCCAGGTTTTCCGAAACAAGGCGCGACGTGCAGCGGGTAGTGGTTGTACCCGCCCGTTTCGGATGAATTCGGGGCGCAACGCAGGATCGGGGAACCTGGGGTGCCAACCCCAAAATCCAATTAACGAAGGGGCTTGCCCACCCGTATTTGACAAAAACGGGCGGTCGCTCGGCGTCGCGGCTCCCTTGTGCGCGGTGACTGCACGGCGGTCACCGTGCCTTGTTCGTACGCATAAGCGACCCGAGCGCGAGCGTGTACATTAACCAGTGCTTCCCTAACCGTTATCATCGTTTCATGGCCCAGCGTCGCGCCCTTGCCACTTATCAGAGCCTGCGGGAAGCGCTAGGCGCGTTCGCCATGGCTTTGTGTCTGGCACTGGCGGGAATCGGCACCGCCAGTGCGGACAACGGCGCCAGCCCCGGCCTGCAGATCGAGGGCGGGACCTCCACCCAGCGCGACAACATCCGTAACAGCATCAATCTGGCGCGCCAGCCCTGCGACCTCCCCCCGTTTCGCGAGCGCCGAGTGTTGCGTGATACCGAGCAACGGGCGGCCAATGCCCTGCGCGCAATCGGCTACTACGACCCCGAGTTGGCGCTGGACTTCGAGCGCGACGAGGACTGCTGGTCCATCCACATCACGCTGGAGCCGGGGCCACCAACCACCGTCGAGCAGGTGGACATTCAAATCACCGGCGCGGGGATCGGCGATCTGGGCTTCGAGGCAGTACTGAGCCAGACCACCATCCGCGAAGGCGACACCCTGCGCCACGATCACTACGAGGCCCTACGCAACCGGATGACGCGGATCGCGGCCGATCGGGGCTATTTCGATGCTGATCTCCACACCCGCCGTATGGAAGTGGATCGCGATGCCCGCACCGCTACCATCCGCCTGCACATGGAGACGGGCGAACGCTACCGCATGGGGCGCGTCCACATCGAACAGGAGTTCCTCTCCGACGCCTTCGTGCAGCGCATGATCCCGTTCGAGGAAGGCGATCCCTACAGTTCCGCACAAATCATCGCCCTGCAGCGCAATCTGAACGACAGCGGCTACTTCGGCGGTGTGCGCGTGCGGCCGGAGCGCGAGGCCGCCGACGGGCTCAACGTCCCGATCCGCGCCGAACTGGAACCGCGCAAACGCCATAGCTACGAGGCGGGTATCGGCTACTCCACCGATATCGGCCCCCGCGTCCGACTTCGTTACGAGCATCGCTATGCGAACCAACTTGGCCACCGCTACCAGGCCGAAATCGAGGCCTCTCCGGTACGCTCCGGCGTCGGGTACAACTACGAAATCCCGCTGCGTGATCCGCTGCGCGAACGCCTGAACCTGTTCACCACCTACCGCACGGAAACGACCGACACGCAGGAGTCCGACCGCTTCCAGATCGGGGCCAACCGTGTCCTCCAACGCAGCGGCGGCTGGCAGACCACGGAAGGCCTGCGCTACGAATACGAGAACTACACCGCAGGCGACGACAGCGGCCGTAGCCGCCTGCTGATCCCGTCCTACCGCATCAGCCGGATGGACGCGGACGACCCGATGACCCCGCGCCGTGGCTACCGCTTCGAGACCACCGTGCAGGGGGCACAGGAAGCGATACTGTCCAGCACCTCCTTCGCCCAGATCCTGGCGAGCGGCAAGGTCGTCCGCGGCATCGGAACCGGTCGGGTGCTGGCCCGCCTGGAGGCCGGATTCACCGAGGTGGATTCGGTCCATGATCTACCCACTTCCCTGCGCTTTTATGCCGGGGGCGACGCCAGCATTCGTGGCTACGGCTACCAAAGGGTGGGACCGCGCAACGAGGACGGCGACGTGATCGGGGGGCGCCACAAGGTAGTGGGCAGCCTCGAATATGACTACCCCGTCGTCGGCAACTGGAGTGCCGCCGCCTTCGTCGACGCCGGCAATGTCGTCAACGAGTGGGACGAGTTCGATCCGGTCTACGGCGTCGGCTTCGGCGTTCGCTGGCGTTCCCCGGTGGGCCCGATCCGCGTGGACCTGGCCCACGGTCCGGATTCGGACGATGACTTCCGCATCCACTTTTCCATGGGTCCGGACCTGTGAAACACCTGCTGCGCATGACGCTGTGGGGACTCTCCACGGTCCTGACCCTGGTGATCATCCTGCTGGGCACCATCGGGGGCTTGCTGACGACCGAATCCGGGACCCGCTGGCTGGTCGAACAGGGCGAGCGCATCGCACCCTTGGAATTACGCATCGACCATGTGGAGGGCACGCTGTTCACCGAGCTCGAGCTGCGCGGGCTGCACCTGGTGGCCCTGCCCGATGGCCCAGTCATCGATCTGGAGCAAGGCCGGATCGGCGTCCGCGCCCGCAGCCTCCTTCGCGGCGAACTGAATGTGCAGCTTCTGGCCGCCTCGGGACTGCGCGTAGACCTGCCCCCAGCGGACCCGGACGAGCCGCCCGCCGAAGAGCCTTTCGCCCTGCCCGAATCGGTTCGCCTGCCTCTGGCCGTGCGGCTTGGCCAGCTCGAGGTGGAAAACGTCGAGATCTTGATGGCCGGTGAACCTCTCACGTCGATCACGCGACTGACGGCCAGCGCGCGCGCCAGCGGCACACAGATTGAGCTCCAGGCCTTCGAGCTGGACATGCCGGAGATCCAGGCGCAGCTGGCGGGCAAGATCGAAGCCGACGACGACTACCCTCTAAACCTGCACGGTCAATGGCAGGCGCCCCTGCCCGCGGACGTCGCCGAGGGCCTGGGCGTCGATACGGCCCGGGGCACGCTGGCCATTACCGGCGCGCTGCTGGAGCGGGTCGCGCTGGAACACGACCTGGACGCCGGCATCCGGCTGCATCTGCAAGCCGGCGCCCGCGAATTGTTCACCGCCCCGGAGCTGGATCTGGTGGCGCGCTGGGAGCCGTTCACCTACCACCTGGACCCGGAGCAGGCACTCGCGGCGGAGGGCGGGCACCTTGACCTGCAGGGCACACCGGACGACTGGGCCCTGACCCTGGAGACGGCGGCGCAGCTGGAACCCTGGCCCCGCGTCACGCTGGCGACCCGAGCACGCGGCAGCCTGGAGGCCCTGGAACTCGAGACCCTGGACCTCGACTCCGAGGCCGGCCGGATCGCGCTCGCAGGGCCGGTGCGCTTCGCTGAAACGCTCGAGTGGGACCTGACGCTGGCGGCCGAGGGCCTGGACCCGAACGCGCTGGGCATGGAACTGGATGCGGGTATCGAACGCCTGCAGGCTCAGCTACAAGGCACGCTACCCCTGACCGACGACACCCCTCCCCTGGCCGCCCTGGAGGCCCGTGCCATCATCGACGAGCTGGCGGGGCACTTCGAGGACCACCCCATCACGGGCGGCTTGAGCGCTCGCTTGGCCGATGGCGAAGCCCATCTGGAAGACACCCGCCTGGCGATCGGCGACCTTGCGCAGCTGGAGCTCACCGGTTGGGCCACGGGCCTCGACGGGGACCTGACGAACCCGGACCACCGCCTGGCTTTCGATGTTGGACTGGCGCTTCAGGTACCCGACCTGGCACGCTTGAACCCGGAGCTGGACGGCGCCCTGGACGAACTCCGACTCGCACTGGAGGGGGATTACACGCCCGCTAGCGGAGCCCTGACCGCGCAGGCGAACCTGGACCCGCTGCGAGCCGACCTGCGCGGAATCGGCATCACCGGTGTTGCACAAGTCGCCATCAACGAACGCGACGGCCGCATCGAACGGTTTCGCCTGACAACCGATGCGGGTGCCCGGCTTTCCCTGAGCGGCGATCTCGACTGGGCGAAAGGGCTCGGCTGGGATCTGGTACTGGAGGCCGAGGGCCTGGACCCGTCGTTGTTCGTCGCCGAAGCCCCCGGCAATCTCGCCCTGGCGCTGGACAGTCGCGGCCAAGTGGATGCCGACGGCACGCCCCGGCTCGAGGCGCACCTGCGACGGCTGGAAGGAACCCTGAGGGACCAAGCCGTATCCGGACAGGGTCAGGTGCATCTGGAAGGCGCGCACCTGACCCTGAACGACCTGCAACTCGCACTTGGCCAAAACACCCTGTCCGCCAGTGGCGACTGGACCGACACCCTGGACTTCAATCTGCGACTGGAGGCCCCAGCGCTCGATCAAGCCTGGCCGGATCTCGCCGGGCGCCTGGAACTCGAGGCCCATGTAACGGGCGAGCCCGAGCGCCCGCGCCTGGCCGCCCGCGGCGATGGGGCGGGCCTACGGTTCGCGGATCTGGCCCTGGAACGACTGGAGCTGGAGGCAAACGCGGGACTAGACGCCACCGCCCCGGCCGAGGTCGATGTGCGCCTGACGGGCCTGGATCTGGCCGATGGGGCACGGGTGGAACGCCTGCGCCTGGACGCCTCCGGGGTGATGGAGGACCACCGCCTGTCGCTGGAGGTCGACGCCGCGGATCTGGGGTCGGTGGACCTTGGGATACAAGGCGGGCTGGACGCCGACGCCTTGCACTGGAGCGGTCGCCTGACCCGACTGGAGCTGGATCAGCCCGCCGCCGGGCCCTGGAAGCTGGCCGCGCCCGTGGCATTGGAAGGGGGACCAGAGTCCGCTCGCCTGGAACGCCTGTGCCTGACACGCGACGACGGCCGCCTGTGCGCGCAAGGACGCTGGAGCGCGGCGGAGGGTGCACAGTTCTCGGCGGACCTGGATGCCGTGGATCTCGCTTGGCTAGAACCCTTCCTGCCCCCGGAACTGTCCATCGCGGGCCAACTGAATGCGGAGGTCAGCGGCCGCCTGGATGCCGAAGGGATCCTGACGGCGGATCTCGACATCCGCCCCAGTGATGGCCATCTGGTGCTACGCGACGAGGAGGGCGATCTGGAAGAGTTCCCCTATCGGGATGTCCGCCTGACCGCCCAGGTGCGGGATCGTGATGTAGATGCCGCCCTGCGTCTGGACTTTCTCGACGGCGGGACGGCCCGCAGTGATATCCAGCTGCGGCCCGAAGGAGACGACCTGCGTCTGGACGGCGACTTCGTCGCCCGACTCGACAACCTCGCCTGGCTGGCCGCCCTGAGCCCGGAAATCGAGCGCCTGCGCGGCGAGCTGGATGCGCGCCTGGTGTTTGGCGGCCGCGTCGACGCCCCGCTGGTGGAGGGTGCGGTCCGGTTCCGTGACGGCGGGGTTCTGATCCCCGAAGCGGGGATTGATGTGGTGATCCCGGAGATCACCGCGGACGTGATCTCCGCCGAGCGCCTCGATCTGTCGGGGCGACTGGAGTCCGGGGATGGGGGTATCGACTTGTCCGGCCAGGTGGACCTGAGTGGCGACGAGCCGCGCGCCGAGATGAACCTGATCGGCGAGGACTTCCTCATCGTGAACCGGGTGGACGCCGAAGCACGCATCACGCCCGACCTGCAACTGGCCTTCACCCCGTCCGACGGCATTCGAGTGCGCGGCGAGGTATTCCTGCCCTGGGCCCGCATACGACCACCGGATTTGCCACCCGGCGCCATCCGCGTCTCCGGTGACGAGATCATTCTGGGGGAGGAGCTCGAGGAGGCACAGGGCCTGAAGACCGATATCCGCATCCGCATCCGCCTCGGTGATGACGTGCGCTTCGATGGCTTCGGCCTGACCGCCCGCTTCGCCGGCGAAGTGGATGTGCAGGAAATCACCGGGCAGCCCACGCAACTCTTCGGCGAGATCACGATCCCCGAGGGCCAGTACAGCGACTACGGCCAGGACCTGCGGGTAGAGCGCGGCAGCCTGGCCTTCCAGGGTCCGGCGGAGACCCCGGAACTCGACCTGCGGGCCGTACGCACCGTACGCGAGTACAACGTGACGGTCGGCCTGGAGATCCGCGGCACGCCGGACAACCTGCGCTCGCGGGTCATCTCCGATCCGCCCATGGACGAGACCGAAGCGATGTCTTACCTGCTGACCGGGCGCCCTCTGTCCGGTGCCTCGCAATCCGACGGCAACATGATTGCCGCCGCGGCGGCGGCCTACGGGCTGGAACAGGGCGCGGTCATTACCGAACGCATCGGTCGCGAACTGGGCCTGGACGAGGTGGAACTGGATACCGAGGGCGGACTGGACGAGAGCGCCCTGACGCTCGGACTCTACCTCTCGCCGCGCCTGCTGCTGCGCTACTCCATCGGGCTATTCGACAACACCTCGAAGGTCCTGCTGCGCTACGAGCTGACCCGCAACCTCAGCGTGGAGACCTCATCGGGCACCACCGAACAGGCGGTGGATCTGATCTACCGCATCGAGCGCTGAGAGCCGGAAGAAAGGCAAAGGCACTTTTCACCACGAAGCACACGAAGCCACGAAGCCACGAAGCCACGAAGCCACGAAGCCACGAAGTATGGCGAGTGCAAAACGGATTGCACCAGGGAGGGAACAGAGGACAGGGAGATTGAGGGGAAGTCCTGTGGGACAACCGCGTGCCGGTTGCTTCCCCGCTTAAAAGAACCGTCATCGCGAGGAGCGAAGCGACGTGGCGATCTCCCGATGCGCCCCAAGCTGTGTGCAGGGACTAGGCCCGGCAGTCGTGGCGGCCCTTTCCGAGAATCAAACCTCGATCGGATTCAGCAATTAGCTGGGAGTATCGCGGCTGCCGTTACGCGCCGCGTCGATGCGTACGCGAATCTGGCTGCGGTAGAGCTGTTCGTTGGGGATCCCCACTAGCGGGCGCCCCACCGGCTGGCCTTCGGCGTCGAAGGCCATGATGGTCGGCACCACTCGCACGCCGTAGGCCCGGCCCAGTTCGTTCCCCCGCATGGTTTCACCATCGAAGTCGCGTACTTCATCGCGATCCAGCATCACCTTGCGAATATTCACGCCCTCGAAGTCCGGATCCTCGGCCATCGGCCCGAGGAAGCGCTGCTCGGCGCGATCGCAGTACGGGCAGCTGCGCGAAGCGAACATGATCACCGTCGCTTTGCCATCACCATTGGCGGCCAAGGACTGGAGATCCGTGACCCGTTCAACCTGGCCGGCCGCTGCGGTGGCGGCGAAGATCATGCCCACCACGCCTCCCACAACCCATCCCAGGGCCGTGGCCAGAGCGTTGCGCGACGGTTGAGCGTTCGGAATCATTCGCATGACGGTTTCTCCAGAATTTGGAACCAGTCTAGGGGGCATACATTAACCGCTGCTTAACCGCTTCCCAGAGGCTACGCACGCACAAAAAAGGCCCCGCCGAAGCGGGGCCCTGGGTTCCGGACCGCCGGTACAAGACCGATGGCCGGCTACCGACGAGTGGACCTTAGTCGGCGCGCTTGCGCACGTCGGAGGTCACTTCCACGCGACGGTTGGCCTCACGGCCTTCCTGGGTGGAGTTGTCGGCGGTCGGGCGGTCTTCGCCGTAGCCGACGGTGCGGATGTCGCTTTCACGCACGCCTTCGCTGGCCAGGAAGTCGGAGACAGCCTGGGCACGACGCTCGGACAGGCCCTGGTTGTAGTCGGCCGGGCCGATGGTGCAGGTGTGACCTTCGACCAGCACCGAGCTGTACTCGGCATCGTCGGCGGTCAGGCTGCGGGCCAGGTCACGCAGGGCGGAACGGCCTTCGGAGCGCAGTTCAGCGCTGTCGAAGTCGAACAGGGCCTGGGCGCTCAGCGTGGTGGTGGTGAATTCCGGCTCCGGCTCCGGCTCCGGCTCTGCAGCCGGCTCGGGCGCAGGGGCCTCGGCGGTTTCCACGTAGCCCGCGCAATGCGGGAACTTCACGTTTTCCGGGGTCCAGGAGCGGGTACGTACGCACTCGCCAGAGCGATCCACAACCACCTTGCCACTGCGGTCGGTGACGTTCGCCGCCGGCGGTTCCTGCGCGACTACCTGACCGGCAGCACCCAGCACCAGCGAGGCCACGGACGCGGCCAGAAGATTCTTAACCAGCTTATGATTCATTGCATAGCCTCCTTGAAATGACAATCGACATCGGACCCGGGATTCCGCCGCGCGGGATGGTATTTCGCACAACGACCGAAAACCAAAGCAGCGAGCTCCATGCTCCAAGCCCTCTACAGTACCACTGATAGTGGCACACACTTTCGGGTTTTGCACGCAATAGAGTGCAATTTTTGTGTCAGCATCACAACGCTGTCACATGCCGCAAACCATCGCAGATCCAGGCACTTCGGATTGGCTGTCCCCAGATTGCAACAGCCGAGCCCGCGATCCGCACGGTGCGCCCCAAAAAAGTGTCCACTGGAAGACACACACGATGAGCGAGGGTTCCACCCACCGGTGCCGGGCGGCATCGCCCCGCTACGCGACAAAACGGGTTCCGAACAAAAAGACCCCGCCGTAGCGGGGTCCCGGGGTACATCAGGGATGTACGGGGTACGACGGCTTACATCATGCCGCCCATGCCTCCCATACCGCCCATGCCACCCATGCCACCCATGTCGTCGCCACCGGCGCCGCCACCGTCATCCTTCTTCGGGATGTCGGCGATCATGGCTTCGGTGGTGATCAGCAGGGCCGCGACCGATGCGGCGTTCTGCAGCGCGGAACGGGTCACCTTGGTCGGATCCAGGATGCCCATGTCGATCATGTCGCCAAACTCGCCACTGGCGGCGTTGTAGCCGTAGTTGCCCTTGCCTTCCAGGACCTGGTTCAGGACCACGGACGGCTCGTCACCGGAGTTGTAGACGATCTGGCGCAGCGGCTCTTCCATCGCACGACGGCAGATGTTGATGCCGGCAGTCTGCTCTTCGTTTTCGCCCTTGAGCTTGGTGATCGCGGCGCAGGCACGCAGCAGGGCCACGCCACCACCGGGGACCACACCTTCTTCCACCGCCGCACGCGTGGCGTGCAGGGCGTCTTCGACGCGGGCCTTCTTCTCTTTCATTTCGACTTCGGTCGCGGCGCCAACCTTGATCACCGCAACACCGCCGGCCAGCTTGGCCACGCGCTCCTGCAGCTTTTCCTTGTCGTAGTCGGAGGTCGCTTCCTCGATCTGCGCACGGATCTGGTCAACACGGCCCTTGATGTCCTTGTTGGTACCCATGCCGTCGATGATGGTGGTGTTTTCCTTGGTCACCTGCACCTTCTTGGCGCGGCCCAGGTCTTCCACCGTGGTCTTCTCGAGCGACAGGCCGACTTCTTCGGAGATCACCTGACCACCGGTCAGCACAGCGATGTCCTGCAGCATGGCCTTGCGGCGGTCACCGAAGCCTGGAGCCTTCACGGCGGCAACCTTGACGATGCCACGCATGGAGTTGACCACCAGAGTCGCCAGGGCTTCGCCCTCAATGTCTTCGGCGATGATCAGCAGCGGCTTGTTGGCCTTGGCCACGCCTTCCAGGATCGGCAGCAGGTCGCGGATGTTCGCGATCTTCTTGTCGAACAGCAGGATGTAGGCATCCTCCAGCTCGGCACTCATGTTCTGCTGGTTGTTGATGAAGTAAGGCGAGAGGTAGCCGCGATCGAACTGCATGCCTTCCACGACATCCAGCTCATTTTCCAGCGAGGAGCCTTCCTCGACGGTGATCACGCCTTCCTTGCCGACCTTGTCCATCGCATCGGCAATGATCTCGCCAATCGCGGTGTCGGAGTTGGCGGAGATCGAGCCCACCTGGGCGATCGCCTTGTGCTCGGTGCACGGCTTGGAGAGCTTCTTCAGCTCTTCGGTCGCCGACTTCACGGCCTTGTCGATCCCGCGCTTGAGATCCATCGGGTTCATGCCGGCGGTCACGGCCTTCATGCCTTCGCGGACGATGGACTGGGCCAGCACGGTCGCGGTGGTGGTGCCGTCACCGGCCGCGTCGGAGGTCTGCGAGGAGACTTCCTTGACCAGCTGCGCGCCCATGTTCTCGAACTTGTCTTCCAGTTCGATTTCCTTGGCCACGGACACACCGTCCTTGGTCACGGTCGGGGCGCCGAAGGCCTTGTCCAGGACCACATTGCGGCCCTTCGGACCCAGGGTGACCTTCACGGCGTTGGCCAGGGTGTTCACACCCTTGGCCATGCGGGTACGGGCATCGGTACCAAAGCGTACTTCTTTAGCGCTCATGATTCGTTCTACTCCTGAAAATTCGTGTTAAACGGACGCGTTCGGGGCTTCAGCCCTCGATGACGGCCATGATGTCGTCTTCGCGCATCACCAGGACTTCGTCGCCATCGACCTTGACCTCGGTGCCGGAATACTTGCCGAACAGGACCTTGTCGCCGGCCTTCACGTCCAGAGGACGGGCCTCGCCGTTGTCCAGAATCTTGCCGTTGCCTACAGCGACCACCTCGCCACGGACCGGCTTCTCGGCCGCTGAATCCGGGATCACGATGCCGCCGGGGGTGGTGCGCTCTTCTTCCATACGCTTCACGATGACTCGATCGTGCAAAGGCCGCAGGTTCATGGTGCGAACTCCTTATTAAAGTGTCTTCAACAGGAAAATTGGTTTGTCGGGCAGATGCCCTGTTAGCACCCACCCCTGACGAGTGCTAATAATAGGGGCGCGCAAAGGCGAGTCAAGGGCGTGCGTTACAAATATTTGCGGCGCGGGCTCTCGGTGGTGTCGAGGAAGGGGCCGATCGGGACGGAATCAGCGGCGGTCATCGTGATCCAACCGGTCGTCTGGCGACTCGCGGCCTTCATCGTGGTGCCGGAACTCGCCCTCAATCGTGTCACTGTGCTGCCCGCCACCGGGACCTCCAGTCCGTGCCCGCACCATGCCGCGACGCAGGATGCCGTTCGCGGCCCAGCGCCGCAGCGGCGGTACCAGCAACACGAAGCCGGCGGCATCGGTGAAGAACCCCGGTAACAGCAGCAACACGGCGGCCGACATCAACAGCCAACCTTCGACCAGCCCTCGCGCCGGAACCTCGCCGCGGGCCAGACTTTGCTGCAGCCGCCGCCAGTGGTAGAAACCCTGAAGCCGGAACAGCAACAACCCGGTCGCGGCCGTGATGATGACCAGTGCCACCGTCATCAGGGCCCCGACGGCGTCGCCCACCCAGGCGAAACCGAAGATCTCAAGCAGCACCAGGCCAAGAAAGACGAAGAGAGGAAAGAGAGGGTTACGCATCAAGGGGGTTCCGGAGATCAGGCCCATTCATTGGAACATGCACCTCGAGTGGTGTCGATTGGAACCCTAATGATGCAATAGCACTCCAACATTGCGACCATTAGGAAACGCAGGAAAGGCTCACCCAGTTTTCCTTGCGGCCCAAAGGGAATTAAGCCAACCTCCTGCCCGTCATTGGTGCATACGGCTATCGACATATTCCGGAGAGTGATCAACCATGCTGCGCAACCCGATCCTGCTATTGGCCCTGCTGGCTTTACTTGTTCCCGCCCTGGCCACCGCCGCGGTGGAAGATCCCCGCGACCCGGAACACCACTTCTTTGACCCGACCTTCGGCGAGTTCCCGGAAGAACTGGAAGAAGCCCGCGCGGCCGGCAAGAAGGGCATCCTGATCTTCTTCGAAATGGCCGACTGCCCCTTTTGCCACCGCATGAAGAACCAGGTGTTGAACCAGCCCGAGGTCCAGGAATACTTTAGCGAACACTTCCTGGTATTCAGCGTTGACGTCGAAGGCTCCATTGAGATCGTGACCTTCGACGGCGAAACCAAGACCCAGAGGGAGTGGGCCACTCGTGACTACCGGGTACGCGCCACGCCCGTGTTCCAGTTCTTCGACCTGGACGGCGAACCCATTGCGCGCTTCACCGGCGCGACCCGCGACACCCGGGAATTCCTGCAGTTGGGGGAGTTCGTAGCCGACGGGCACTATAAGGATCAGAATTTCACCCGCTTCAAGCGCGAGCAAGACGGGCGTTAGCCCCTCTCCACCCCCCCGAGGATCGACGCTCCATGCCGCCGATGCACTTTCGCTCGTCTCGCGCCCGCCGCGGGCCTCTTGGCTGCCTGCTGCTCGCGGGACTGATCTTGTGGCCCCTGGCCGGGCCGGCAAGTGCGCAGGATTCGACCTCTGAACTCGGGCCATTGCCCAACCCGATGCGCGTGGGCGATGCCCTCGAACGCGTCGACGCCCTGCACCCCACCGTACGTCGGGCGCGGGCCGAACGCGAACAGGCCCGCGCCGCGCTCGAGGCCACCCGCGCCGAGCGCGACGTCACCGTGAATGCCCGGCTGGAGGCACGCTGGATCGAGCCCAACGATCTGGTTGCGGATCGCAGCCGAGATGATTCCCGCGCCTCCATCGTCGCGCGCAAGCTGCTGAGCGATTTCGGCCAGTCCCATGCCCGCGAATCCGCCAGCGAACAGCGTCTCGAGGCGGCGCTGCGGCAAGAAGAACTGGCCCATGCGCGCCACCGCATCCACGTCCTTGAGCGCTATTTCGACGTCCTGCTCGCCGATCTGGCCTTCGCCCGCGACACCGAGGCAATGGCCGCGGCCTACGTCTCCAAGGAACGCGCCGAGGAACGCAATCAACGCGGCCAGGTCTCGGATATCGAGGTCTTCCGCCTGGAATCCGAGTATCAGACCCTGCGCGTTCAGCGCACCCGCGCCCTGCAAAACCAGGAACGCACCCGAGCCGCACTGGCCGAGGCCCTTAACCGCCCGGATCGACGCGTGCGAACCGTACTGGCGCCCGCGCTACCCCTGGAGCTGCCCGAGCTTCCCGGGCTGGACGCCCTGATCGCCGAGCTCGACAACACCAGCCCGCGGCTGATGGCCGAACGGCGGCACGTCGAGGCGGCTACCCGCGAAGTCGCCGCCTCCCGCGCGCAGCGCCGCCCACGTCTGTACGCCGAGGCCGAATCCGGCTGGTGGAGCCGCGACCTCGGCGGCAGTGATCGCAACCCTTTCGCCGCGGGCCTGGTCCTCGAAATCCCGCTGTACGAAGGACGGCGCCAAGACGGCCGGGTCGGCCAGGCGGTTGCCGCACGGCACCGGGCCGAGGCCGAACTGGGCCAGGCGCGCATTGAAGCCCGCAACCGCCTGCGCGAACTTCACGACGAGATCCGCGCACTGCGCATCCAGCGCGACGAGGCCACCTGGCGCATGGATTACCGCGAGTTGTACATTGACCGCGCCCGCTACCTGTACGACATCGAAGACCAGGCCGACCTGGGTGACTCGATGGTCCAGCAAAGCGCGGCCGCGCATTTCAATGCGAGTACCGAATTCCAACTAGCCCTGGCCTACGAACGCCTCGCCCTGCTGACCGGTCGTGACGAGCTGAGCCCGTTCCGCGCCAACGACGAGAACCCTTGAGCCGCCGGCCCTCCGGCGACCAAACGGGAGACCTGCCCATGCCCCGCGCCTTTCACACGCTTTCCCTGCTGACCACCGGTGGCCTGCTGGCCCTGCTGGCTCTGGCACCCACGCCCGTGCTGGCGGAGGAAGGCTTCGCCGCCCAGCTCGACTGGGGTGAGCGCTACCGCATCACGGCCCCGGTTGCCGGGCGCATTGAGGCGGTGGAGATCCGTCCCGGCGACCCGGTCGCCGCCGAGGACGTCCTGTTCCGGCTGGATACCCGCCGCACCGATGCCGATCTGCGCGCGGCCCGAGCCAACATCGAGCGCCTGCAAATGGAGCTGGACGAAGCCGAACGCGAGCGCGACAAGGCACAGGATCTCTACGACCAAACCCTGATCGCCGCCCGCGAGCTGGAATTGGCGCGGATCGACTACGCGACATCCGCCGCCCGTCTGGCGGAGGCCCGCGCGCAGCGCGACCGCATCCGCGCCGACCTCGAAGATGCCACCATCCGCGCCCCGGCGAGCGGGCGCGTGGTCCGGGTCGAGGCCAATGCCGGGCAGTATGTGAATCCGGCGATGTTCCCGCCGGTGCTGGCGACCCTGGGCACCACCGATCCGATGCGCGCCATTGGGATCGTGCCAGCCGCCACCGCGGCCACACTGGAACCCGGGGAGACCGTCACGGTCGTAGTCGGCGATCAGCGCCTCTCCGGTACGATCGCGGCCGTGGGCTGGGAGCCAACCGGTGAAGAGCCGGAACGCGGCTACCGCGTCGAGGTGGAGTTCTCGCCGGAAGACACGGCCCTGCGCCCGGGTCAGAATGCACAGATCGAACGGCAGCGCTAAACCCATGAGTACGCCTTCTTCCGAGGCCAGCGCCAGCGCCTGGCTGGTGATCACCACCCTGGACGAGCCCGCCGCGGCAGACGCCCTGGCGGGCACCCTGGTCGAGCAAGGCCTGGCCGCCTGCGTGCACATCCTGCCGCCGGGCCGCTCGGTCTACGCCTGGAAAGGGAATATCGAGATCGATTCCGAGGTCACACTGTTAATCAAGACCTCGCCAGCGCGCCTGGACGAACTCCAGACGCGGCTGGCGGACCAACACCCCTACGAGACGCCCGAGATCATCGCGCTGCCGATTGAGCACGGACTCCCTGATTACCTGGACTGGATAACGCAATGCACCTCATGAACCCGCGCACCTGGCTGGCGAGTCTGCTACTCGCCCTGATGCTGCTCCCGACTCTGGCCCAGGCCATCTTCGAGGATGACCTGCTGGATCCGGATGACGCCTTCGCCCTGAGCGCCGAGGCCATCGATGCCGATACCGTCCGACTCACCTGGGACATCGCGGATGAGTACTACATGTACCGCGAACAGTTCGAGTTCGAGCCCGAGAGCGACGGCCTGGAGCTGGGCGAAGCCCGGATCCCGGACGGCGAGATCAAGGAGGACGAGTTCTTCGGGCGCGTCGAGACCTATCGAGGACAGGTGCAGGTTGAACTGCCGATCAAGGCGGCCGAGAGCACCACGATTGAGCTGACGGCCCGCTCCCAGGGCTGCGCAGATCTCGGGGTTTGCTATCCCCCGCACTTCCAGACCGTCTCCATTGAGCTGCCGGGCCTGCCGGGTGGCAATGGCGAGGCCGCCGAAGAGGACGAGGCCCGGGACGAAGACGATGAAACCGAGGAAGGCAGCGCTCTGGACGAACTCGGCGGCCTTTCCGGCGATCTCGGCGCGACCGACGACCTGCTGGAGCCGGAACAGGCGTTCGCCGCCTCGTTGGAGGCGATCAGCCAGAACGCAGTGATCCTGCGCTTCGACATCGCGGAGGACTACTACCTCTATCGCGACCAGCTGGATGTCCGCATCGCCGAAGGCGACGGCATTGAGTTGGGGCCGGTGAATCCGCCGGAAGGCGAGCTTCATGAAGACGAGTTCTTCGGCGAAACCGCAATCTACCGCGACCAGGTCGAGATCCTGGTGCCGGTGCTGCGCGACGAGGATGACGTCTCCGAAATCACCCTGGCGATCGATTACCAGGGCTGCTGGGACGGAGGTGTGTGCTATCCGCCGCTGACCCAGGAGGTCTCGGTCAGCTTCGACTCCGACCTGGCGACCGAAGTCGACGAGGACGCCCTGCCGGAGACCGGCGACGAATCGCTGGACGAAATCGAGACCACCGCGGCCCCCACCGAGGAGGACGACGACGCCGCGGCCCCGGTCACGCAGCAGGATCGCATCGCGGCCCAGCTGGCGGACGGCCAAATCTGGCTCGTGGCCCTGGCCTTCTTCGGCTTCGGGTTGCTGCTGACCTTTACCCCCTGCGTGTTCCCGATGATCCCGATCCTGTCGAATATCATCATCGGGCAGAAGAACCTGACCACGCGCAAGGCGTTCCTGATCTCGCTGGTGTTTGTGCTCGCGATGGCGCTGACCTACACCATCGCCGGCGTGTTCGCCGGCCTGGCGGGCGCCAACTTGCAGGCGGCGTTCCAGAACCCCTGGATCATCGGCACCTTCGTGGCGATCTTCATCGCGCTCGCGATGTCGATGTTCGGCTTCTACGAGCTACAGATGCCGGCGAGCGTGCAGAGCAAGCTGTCGCAGATCAGCAACCGCCAGGAAGGCGGCACCTACGTCGGCGCCGGGATCATGGGCTTCCTCTCTGCCCTGATCGTCGGCCCCTGTGTGACGGCACCGTTGATCGGGGCGCTGCTCTACATCAGCCATACCGGTGATGCCGTGCTGGGCGGGATCGCGCTGTTTGCCCTGAGCATGGGCATGGGCGCCCCGCTGCTGGCGATCGGCACCTCGGCCGGACGCCTGCTGCCAAAGGCCGGACCGTGGATGGATACCATCAAGGCGGTGTTCGGGGTCGGCCTGCTGGGTATTGGCATCTGGCTGCTCGAACGGGTCATCCCGGGCGAGGTGGCCATGTTCCTTTGGGCCATCCTCCTGATCGTGACCGCCGTCTACATGGGCGCACTGCGCACCCTGCCGGAGGGCAGTTCCGGCTGGTACAGCCTGTGGAAGGGGTTGGGCGTGGTGATCCTGATCTACGGCGTGCTGCTGATGCTGGGCGCGGCCACCGGCGGCAAGGACGTCTTCCGCCCACTGGCCACGTTCAATCAGCCGAGCGTCTCGGCCACTGGCGAACAGGCGGGTCCGACGGAGATGGAGTTCACCTACGTCGACAGCCTGGAGGATGTAGAGCGCGAGGTCGCCCGAGCCGGCGAGAACGGACAGCCGGTGTTCCTCGACTTCTACGCCGACTGGTGCGTGGACTGCGTGCGCCTGGACCGCACGACCTTTCAGGATCAACGCGTAATCAACGCCATGGCCAACGTGCATCTGATCAAGGCCGATGTCACGGACAACACCTCCGAGCATCGCAACCTGATGCGTCACTTCAACCTGTTCGGGCCGCCAGCGATGATCTTCTGGGATACCGACGGCAACGAGCTGCGTAACTACCGCAATGTCGGCTACCTGAACGCCGACCGCTTCCTGGCCCACGTCGAAAGCGCCATCGGGGTGACCCCATGAAACATCGCTGGAACCGAGCCGCTGGCTTGGCCATCGCCGCGGCCAGCGCCTTCGCCCTGGCGGCCTGTGGCGACCCCGAACCCGAAATGGATACCGGAGCCGAGACCGCAGCCAATAACAATGGGGCCACCGAGGTCGCCGCGGAGGAGGCCCAAGGGGCCCAGCGGATCGACTTTACGCTGCCGGATCTCGAGGGGAACGACCGCCAGCTCAGCGAGTGGGATGGCGATTTGATCGTCCTGAATTTTTGGGCGACCTGGTGTCCGCCCTGCAAGAAGGAGATGCCGCTGTTCCAGGACACCTTTGAAGCACACAAGGAAGACGGCTTCACCATCGTCGCGGTCGCGGTGGACGAACAGACGGCAACCCAGCACTTTGTCGACGACTTCGGGATCGAGTTCCCGATCCTGATCGGCCAGGACGAGGCCGTCGCAGTTGGACGCGAATACGGCAACCGCATCGGCGCCTTGCCCTACACCGTCCTGATCGCCCGCGACGGGACCATCCTCGACACCCATCGCGGCGAGGTCGAACCGGAAGACCTGGACGCCTGGCTGGACGCTCACCTGTAGGGAGACGCTGATCCAATCAGTGTCTCCCTAAGCCGCCATGACCGAACGCGAACGCCTTTGGGAACTTGCCCGCCTGATCCGACTGGATCGCCCGGTGGGCATCTACCTGTTGCTGTGGCCGGCCTTCTGGGCCCTGTGGGTGGCGGCCGAGGGCTGGCCGCCCGGCTACCTGATCTTCATCTTCGCCGCTGGCGTGATCCTGATGCGTTCGGCTGGCTGCGCCATCAATGACTACGCCGACCGCGACTTCGACGGCCATGTGGCGCGCACCCGCGACCGGCCGCTGGCAATCGGCACCATCACCCCGCGCGAGGCGCTGGGCACCTTCGTAGCGCTCAGTGTGGTCGCCTTTGTGCTGGTGCTGTTTACCAATGTCCTGACCATTCTGTATTCCCTGGTGGCGGTGGCGCTGGCGGGCACCTACCCCTTCTCCAAACGTTTCCACCACTTCCCGCAGGTCCACCTGGGTGCGGCCTTTGCCTGGGCCGTGCCTATGGCCTTCACCGCCGTCACCGGAGAACACCCGCCACCCGTGGCCTGGCTGCTGTTCGTCACCGTACTGGCCTGGACCGTGGTCTACGACACCTTTTACGGCATGGTGGACCGCGAAGACGACTTGAAGATCGGGGTGAAATCGACGGCCATCGCCTTCGGCGAACTCGATCGACTGATCACCGGCGGGCTGCAAGTGCTGGTCTGGCTGGGGCTTTACCTCGTTGGCGAACACGCCGGATTCGGCGGGTATTACACCGCCGGCCTGGTCATCGTCGCGATCCTGATGTTCTACCAGCAGTTCCTGATCTTCGAACGCGAGCCATCCGACTGCCTGCGTGCCTTCAAGAACAATCACTACCTGGGGGTCGTGGTTCTGCTGGCGATGATTGCCGACCACCACCTGGGCGCCTGATCCCCAGGGAAACGCTGATTGAATCGCACGTCCCTCAGGCACGCGCGAGGACCAGGCCCTCAACGCGCACGGCACCGGCCCGGCGCAGCACACCGGACAGCGCAGACAGCGTCGCACCGGTGGTCGCCACATCGTCCACCACCAGCACATGCCGTCCCGCGAGATCATCGCCTTCCCAGGCGAACGCCCCCTTCACGTTATTCCGGCGCGCCTTGCGCCCCAGTGTCTGCTGCGAATCGGTCGCCCGGATTCGCCGCAACCCGCGCGCCTCCAGCGGCACCTCCATACACGCCGCCACCTGCCGCGCCAGGTAATCCGCCTGATTGAAGCCCCGCTCGCGCAACCGCTTACTATGCAGCGGCACCGGCAGGACGAGATCGGGCAGACCGTGACCTTGCTGCACCAGGCGCTGTGCCATCTGCTCCGCCAGTGCCGCCAATATTCGCTCGGCACGTGCGTTCGCGCCGTTCTTGTAGGCAAGAATCAACTGATCCAGGGGCCAGGCATAGACCCAGCCGGCATGCAGCGCGTCCAGAACCGGGGTCTTGCGGACACAGGACGGACAAACCCCGGCGATGGGCAGGGGCAACGCACAGGTTGGGCAGGGATGCTCCAGCGGCGGCAGGTCCGCGCGGCACCCGGCGCAGATCGCCTGGCCGGGCGCCAGGCAAAGACCGCAATGGGTCGGATACAGAACCTCACCCAGCCACTCGGTCCACGCCACCGCCCGCGCCGGCCAACGCAGGCCCGCGGCGGGCATGAAGAAGGGGTTCGATGAAGGGTCCCGGGCCATAATGCTATGCTTCGCCTTTTGCATGCAGGGTAGACCATGGCCACCAGGACCGTCTCCGGGCGCAGTTCGCGGCGCGCCGCATCGATGTTCGATATCGGCAACCTGATCAGCGTATCCATCGCCGGCATTCCGCTATTCGTGGTCAGCAGCGAGGGGGTCGGGGTCGGCTTCATTATCGCCGCGATCATGGGCATCGTCCCACTCGTGCTGTGGTTTGGCGGCTCCATGCTGGTCTATGCCCTGAACAAGCACCACCCCGATCCGCGGGTCGGCCACCATACCCAGTGGGCCGCCTATCGCTACTACGCCCTGATGGGCGCACTGATCGGGGTCGCCACCTTTTTCCCGCCGGATCTCAACTACTACCGCGCCTATTGGGCGGTCTCGGCCGCCATCCTGCTGCCCTGGACGGTTTACGCCCTGTACACGATCTACCGCGAACCCTGGGCCGACGTCGAGATCCCAGCCGAAGCCGACAAGGACCATCATCTATGAGCACGCCCCGCCACGACTGGAACACCGACGAGGTCGAGACCCTGCTCGACCTGCCGCTGAACGACTTGATCTTTCGCGCGCAGACGGTACACCGCGAGCACTTCGACCCGAACGCGGTACAGGTCAGCACGTTGCTGTCGATCAAGACCGGGGCCTGCCCCGAGGACTGCGCCTACTGCCCGCAGAGCGCGCACCACGAAGTGGAGATCGAACGCGAGCGCCTGCTGCCACTGGACGAAGTGCTGGAGGCGGCACGCAACGCCCGCGCCCAGGGCGCGACCCGCTTCTGCATGGGGGCCGCCTGGCGGAACCCGACCGACAAGAATCTTGAACGCGTAATCGAGATGGTCCGTGCGGTCAAGGAAGAAGGCCTGGAGACCTGCATGACTCTGGGCATGCTGAAGGCCGAGCAGGCCCGACGCCTGTCCGAGGCGGGGCTGGACTACTACAACCACAACCTCGACACCTCGCCGGAGTTCTACGGGCACATCATCTCGACGCGCACCTACGAAGACCGCCTGGAAACCCTGGAACACGTACGCGAAGCGGGCATGAACGTCTGCTGCGGCGGCATCCTCGGCATGGGCGAATCGCGCCGTGACCGTGCGCGTCTGCTGCAGCAGATGGCCAACCTGCCGAAGCACCCGGAGTCGGTGCCGATCAACCAGCTGATCCAGGTCGAGGGCACCCCACTGCACGGGATCGAACATCTCGATCCACTGGAGTTCGTGCGCACCATCGCCGCGACCCGCATCCTGATGCCGGCCTCCTACGTGCGCCTGTCCGCCGGGCGCACCGAGATGTCCGACGAGATGCAGGCCCTGTGCTTCCTCGCCGGCGCCAACTCGCTGTTCTACGGCGACACCCTGCTGACCACGCCGAACCCCGGCGAGAACCACGACCTCGCGCTGTTCGAACGCCTCGGCCTGCGCCCGGAGACTGGTCCGGAAAGCCCTGCGGAATCGGACTGGCCCGCCTCCGCATCGGCCTGAGCTAACCGGCCGGTGGCGGGCGCCTTTCCCGATCATTTTTCGGCGGTGTCGGTGGCGTATGCCCGCCACCGCCCGGACTACCCCGCCGAGCTGTTTGACTGGCTGGCCGCGCACACCCCGCACCACGAACGCGCCTGGGACTGCGCCAGCGGCAACGGCCAGGCCGCACAGGGCCTGAAGCCGCACTTCCCGCAGGTTGTCGCGACGGATGCCGCCCCGGCCCTGCTAGCCGCCCTGCCGGCAACCACCGGGGTCGACCGCATCGCCTGCGCCGCCGAGGCCTGCGCACTGGCCGATGCCTCGGTGGATCTGGCCTGTGTCGCCCAGGCCGCACACTGGTTCCGCCACACCGAGTTCCATGACGAGGTCGCACGCATCCTGCGTCCGGGCGGCCTGCTGGCGATCTGGGGCTACGGCATCCTGCGCGCCGAGGACCCGGCGCTGGACCGCCTGCTGACCGACTTCCACGACACCACCCTGGCCCCCTGGTGGCCGGAAGAGCGCAACCACATCCGCAGCCACTACCGCGACCTGCCCTTCCCCTGGCCGGAGATCGAGACGCCCGAGTTTCGGATCGACCGCGAATGGGACCGCGACACCCTGCTCGGCTATCTCGGCACCTGGTCGGCCATCCGCCGCGCGCAGGCCGCCGGCCAGGATCCGCTGGCCGCACTGGAGCCGGCCCTGCGCGCGCTGTGGCCCAATGCGGACATCACCGCCCGCGTGCACTGGCCCATCTTCCTGCGCGCGGGGCGGCGGCCATGAGCGACTCGCTGGATCGGTATCTGCAAGAGCGACTGCAAGCCCGGCGCGATGCCGGGCGATGGCGGCACACACGAACCCTGGACGGCCCACAACGACCGGAGCAGGTGATCGATGGCCGCCCCGTGGTGGCCTTCTGCTCGAACGACTATCTGGGTCTGGCCGGCGACCCCGCCGTCGCCGCCGCGGCCCGCGAAGCCATCGACCACTACGGCGTGGGCGCGGGCGCGGCCCACCTGATCAACGGCCACACCCGCGCCCACGACGAGCTGGAAGAGGCGCTGGCCCGCTTCACCGGGCGCGAGCGCGCCCTTTTATTCTCCACCGGCTACATGGCCAACCTGGCCCTGGTGCAGACCCTGGTCGGGCGCCACGACACGGTCTTCGAGGACCGCTGGAACCATGCCTCGCTCATTGATGCGGTCCGCCTGTCCGGCGCTCGCAGCCAGCGCTACCGCCATGCCGACCCGGATCACCTGCGCGAGCGAATGGAGAAGGCCGGGGCCACTGGGCATCGCCTGATTGTCACCGACGGCGTGTTCTCCATGGACGGCGACATCGCCCCCCTCTCGGAATTGGCCGATCTGGCGCGCGAATTCGACGCCGGGCTGATGGTGGACGACGCCCATGGCCTGTCGGTTCTGGGAAAAACCGGCGGCGGCAGTTGTCAGCATTTCGGCCTCGGTCACGATGCGGTCCCGATCCTGATGGGGACGCTAGGCAAGGGCTTCGGTACCGCCGGGGCCTTCGTGGCGGGCTCCGAGGCCCTGATTGAGACCCTTATCCAGACCGCTCGCCCATACATCTACACCACCGCGATGCCCGCCGCCCTGGCCGCCGCGACCCTCGCCTCGGTGCAGATCGCCGAAGGCGCGAACGACCGCCGCGAACACCTTCAGCGCCTGTTGCTGCAGCTGGGGAAGGGCCTGGACGAACTCGGCCTGAGCCACCCGCCACCCCTGACACCGATCCAGCCCGTGCATATTGGTGACGCCCGGCGCGCCAGTGCCGTGGCCGAACGCCTCCTGGATGCCGGCTTTCTGGTGCCAGCCATCCGCCCGCCTACCGTTCCCGAAGGGCAGGCCCGCCTGCGCATCACCCTGTCTGCTGCTCATACCGAGGCCCAGGTTGGCGCCCTTCTGCGCGCGCTGGAGCGGGCCCTTGATCAGACCCCGACGTGACACGATGCGCATTGCCGGCTTGATGCCGTTCACGTTTCTCGCAAGATCCACCACCGGTTAAAGATCTGTTCAGCCGATCCAGGCGAGGCTTGCGCCAGATCCGATCGAGAGGAGACGGACCATGGCACGGAATCGCACCCCATCCCGCAGTGGACTGCCCACCCATCTGAAGATACTGGCCGCCGCCCTGCTGTTCGGCTTCACCGCCGAAACCCTGGCCTCGCCACCCCCTGGGCCCCGGCCCATGGTTGGCGCGCGCAGAACGACCCCGGGTATCACGGCTACCAGGGTTACAGCCACGATCGCTGGGGACACGACTACGGCGTGATGGACGGCCGCTGCAACCGCGATGCCATCGGCGCCGCCATCGGTGGAGGCACCGGCGCGGTCATTGGGCACCGTGTCGGTGATGGCGATCCAGTGGCGGTCCTGATCGGTGCCGCTGGCGGGGCGGTGCTCGGTGGGCTGATCGGCCGCCAGATGGATCGCAACGACCAGGCCTGCGTAGGGCACGCGCTGGAGCTAGCCGATACGGGCCACACGGTGCATTGGGAAAACGCCCACGGCCAGCCGGTACACCTCACGCCGAGAAGGAATCGCGATGGTGGTTGCCGCGACTTCGAGATGACCATCGACGGCCAGCACCACACCGGCACCGCCTGCCCGACCGAGCCCGGCCACTGGGAGATCCGCGGCTAGCGATCCCAATCTCCGGAGTCGCCACGGATCAACGGCAAGACCCGGGTAATCGAGGGATCCTACAACTCGCCGCGCTCGGCCAGGGACACGACCTCGTCGGCCACGATCAGATGATCCAGCACGCGCACGTCGATCAGCCCCAATGCATCGGTCAGCCGACGAGTGATGGAGACATCCGAACGCGAAGGCTCGGCGACGCCCGAAGGGTGATTGTGAGACAGGATTACGGCCGCTGCGTTGTGATGCAGGGCGCGGCGCACCACCTCGCGCGGGTGCACGCTGGCCCCGTCGATCGTTCCACGAAACAACTCCTCGAAGGCGATCACCCGGTGGCGATTGTCCAGGAACAGGACACCAAAGACCTCGAAGGGATAGTCGCGCAGACGCGCCGCGAGGAACTTCCGGGTCGCGGCTGGCGACGTGAGTGCATCACCGTGTTCCAGATCAGCCGCCAGGTGGCGGCGCCCCATCTCCAGCACCGCCTGCAGCTGGGCATACTTGGCCGCGCCCAGCCCCGGCGCCGCACAGAACCCGGCCTGGTCGGCCTGCAACAGGGGCCGCAACCCACCGAAACGGCTGAGCAGGTCCCGCGCCACGTCCACCGCGCTCTTGCCCGCCACGCCCGTGCGCAGAAAGATCGCCAGCAACTCCGCATCGGACAAGGCGTCCGCCCCGCGCTCCAACAGCTTTTCCCGCGGACGCTCGGCCGCGGGCCAGTCAGTAATCGCCATCACCACCTCCCTGTGGTTCAGTCGTATCGCGTTTTAGGGTGCTGGACTTAGGGAAACACTGATTAATGTACACGCTCGCGCTCGAGTCGCTTTTGCGTGCGAACAAGGCGCGGTGACTGCCGTGCAGTCATTCTGCACAAAGGAGCCGCAACGCTGTGCGCGCGCAAAAGCGGCCGAGCCCCTGCTTTCAATGGTTTGTGGGGTTGGCACCCCAGGTTCCCCGATCCTGCGTTGCGCCCCGAATCCATCAGAAACGGGCGGGTAGAACCACTACACGCTACGCGACGCGCCTTGTCTCGGAAAACCTGGGGTACCAACGCGAGTGTGTACATTAATCAGCGTTTCCCTTGATACCGTTTCGACCAATGAGGCGCAAGGGCCAGTCTTTAGGGGTCCGCTTCTAGCCACCGAGGACACGGAGAGCACAGAGAAAATCGATCGAAACCGACGTGAAACCTCCTTCGATTTTCTCCGGGTCCTCTGCGCACTCTGTGGTGCAATCAACCCACGTACCCACGCCGCAAAGCGTCACCCAAATCGCGCCTTGCCCCTGCTAAGGCTAGTCCTCGTAGGGCGAGATGTCGCGCACCGCACCGAAGGCGGCGGAGGTCGTCATCAGGGCGTAGGCGCGCAGGGCCTGGGTGACCGGGCGGTTGCGCGCTTCCGGCTTCCAGGCCTTCGGCCCGCGGGCCTCCATGGCCGCGCGGCGCGCCGCCAGGGTGGCGTCGTCGACGTCGATGCGGACCTCGCGGCCGGGGATGTCGATCACGATGGTGTCACCCTCCTCGACCAGAGCAATCGCGCCGCCCTGCGCCGCCTCCGGCGAGACGTGGCCGATGGACAACCCGGAGGTGCCACCAGAGAAGCGCCCGTCGGTGATCAATGCGCATTCCTTGCCCAGCCCCTTCGACTTCAGGTACGAGGTCGGGTAGAGCATCTCCTGCATGCCCGGGCCGCCCTTCGGGCCCTCGTAGCGAATGATTACCACGTCACCTGGCCGGATCTGATCACCCAGGATGGCCTCCACCGTGGCGTCCTGGCTCTCGAAGACGCGGGCGGGGCCGGAGAATTTCAGGATGCTCTCGTCGACGCCCGCAGTCTTCACGATGCAACCGTCGGGGGCCATGTTGCCGTAGAGCACAGCGAGGCCGCCGTCCTTGGAGTAGGCGTGTTCGATATCGCGGATGCAGCCGTTCTCGCGATCGATGTCCAGGCTGTCCCAGGTCTTGTCCTGGCTGAACGCGACCTGTGTGGGCACGCCGCCCGGCGCCGCCTTGTACAGGGTCTCGGACTCGGCGGCATGCCGCATCACGTCCCACTGTTCCAGGGCCTGGCCCATGGTGTCGGCGTACACGGTAGGAATGTCGCGATGGATCAACCCACCGCGGTCGAGCTCGGCGAGGATGCCCACCACCCCGCCGGCGCGGTGAACGTCTTCCATGTGGTAGAGCTGGGTAGCCGGGGCCACCTTGCACAGGTTCGGGACCTTGCGCGAAAGGCGGTCGATGTCAGCCATGGTGAACTCGACCTCGCCCTCGCGCGCAGCCGCCAGCAGGTGCAGCACGGTATTGGTGGAGCCGCCCATCGCGATGTCCAGGCTCATCGCATTCTCGAACGCCTCGAAGGTGGCGATGGAACGCGGCAGCACCGAGGCATCGTCCTGCTCGTAGTAGCGCTTGGCCAGCTCGACCACGCGCCGCCCGGCCTGCTCGAACAGCGACTTGCGCCCGGCATGGGTGGCCAGCAGCGAGCCGTTGCCCGGCAGCGACAGGCCCAGGGCCTCGGTCAGGCAGTTCATCGAATTGGCGGTGAACATACCGGAGCAAGAGCCGCAGGTCGGGCAGGCGGAACGCTCGATGGCCTCCACCTCTTCGTCCGAGGCGCTGGAGTCGGCCGCCTTGACCATCGCGTCCACCAGGTCCAGGTGAATCACCTTGTCGGTGCCCGGCTGCTTCACCTTACCGGCCTCCATCGGGCCGCCGGATACGAACACCACCGGGATGTTCAGGCGCATCGCGGCCATCAGCATGCCGGGGGTGATCTTGTCGCAGTTGGAAATGCACACCAGGGCATCGGCGCAGTGCGCGTTGACCATGTATTCGACCGAGTCGGCAATGATCTCGCGCGAGGGCAGCGAGTAGAGCATCCCGCCATGACCCATCGCGATGCCATCATCCACCGCAATGGTATTGAACTCCTTGGCCACACCGCCGGCCTGCTCGACCTCGCGCGCCACCAGCTGGCCGAGATCCTTCAGGTGGACATGGCCCGGAACGAACTGGGTGAAGGAGTTGGCGATCGCGATGATCGGCTTGCCGAAGTCGCCATCCTGCATGCCGGTGGCACGCCACAGGGCGCGGGCACCGGCCATGTTGCGGCCGTGGGTAGTGGTGCGGGAACGGTAGGCGGGCATGGTCGGGTCTCGTGAACGTTTATGCAGAAGCGGAATCGTACATAATGAGCGATACAAACCCCAGTATTCCGAGGTATCCGCAATGAAAATCGAAGTCGAAAACATCAAGTGCGGCGGCTGCGCCAGCTCCATCCGCAAGGGCCTGCTGCAGGTCGAGGGCGTAACCGGCGCCGAGGTGGACGTGGAAGGCGGCGCCGTCGAGGTCCAGGCCCCGGACAGCGCCCGCGAGGCGGTCGCCGCGAAGCTGGCCAGCATGGGCTACCCCGAGGTCGGCTCGGTCTCCGGCTGGCGCTCCACCAGCGCCAAGGCCAAGTCCTTCGCCAGCTGCGCCGTCGGGCGCATGAGCGGCGAATAATCCGTGACCGCTGCGCTGCGGGGTCGGGCATTCCTCGGCCTTGCCGGGCTGCTACTGCTGTTCGTCCTCGGCGCGAGCCTCGCGCACGCGTACGACAAGTTGCCGACCGCCGAGCTGAGCCTCGGTGAGCAGACCCTCACCATCGAAATCGCCGCCACCGACCGCAGTCGCCGCCTCGGTCTGATGCACCGCGACCACCTGCCCGATGACCACGGCATGCTGTTCATCTGGTCGCGCCCGGCGGAATACGGCATGTGGATGCAGAACACTCGCATCCCGCTGGACGTGGCCTTTATCGATGCGGATTTCACCATCACCAACATCGCCAGCATGACACCGCACTCCACCCGCATTCACAGCGCCAAGCGACCCGTGCTCTACGCGCTGGAGGTCAACGCCGGCTGGTTCGAGGAACACGGGATCACACGCAACGATACCGTCCCGGACCTCGAACGCCTGGTCAACACGAGCCAATAGCGGCCAGTGACACAAGACCGGGTCCTTCAGGCCCGCGTGTACATTGATCCGAGTTTCCCTAGACTGTCCGCTCAGGACACCGACAGGAAACGGAAAGCGCCGTGACCAACGCACCTCCACCATTCCCAGGACCGCACACGCCCTCGCGGCGAGCCCCGCAGCTCGGGGAGCTTGCATGGTTCCGCGACGCCGTGCCCTACATCGCGGCGCATCGCGGGCGCACTATGGTGATTGCGCTGGCGGGCGAGGCGGCCCTGGCGCCGGAGTTCCCTGCGCTGATGCGCGACATCGCCAAGCTCAATGCGCTGGGGATTCGAGTCGTCCTGGTCTACGGGGCGCGGCCGCAGATCGAGGCGCGCATGGGCGAGCGCGGCCTGACCCCGGCCTATGCCAACGGCCTGCGCGTCACCGACGCCCAGGCCCTGGAAGCGGTACTCGACGCGGTCGGACGGCTGCGCCTGCAGATTGAAGGCCTGCTCTCGCGCAGCCTGGGGCAGCCAGGAACGGGCAACGCTCGCTTGCGGGTGGCCAGTGGCAACTTCGTCACCGCGCGCCCACTGGGTGTGCGCGACGGCGTGGACTTCCATTACACCGGCGAGGTCCGCGGGATCGATACCGCCGCACTCACCGCTTTGCTGGACCGGGAGCAGGTCGCATTGGTCTCGCCACTGGGCTACTCGCCCACCGGCGAGGTCTTCAATCTCTCCGGCGAGGACGTCGCCACCCAGGTGGCGATCGCGCTGGATGCCGACAAGCTGATCTTCCTGACCGAAGCGGGCGTATTGCGTGACCCGGAACATGGGGTGTTCGACCAACTCACCGTTCCGGCCGCCCAGGAACTGCTGGAGACCGGAGCCGATCTGCCGCAGGAACTGGCGAATCACCTGAGGAGCGCAATCGACGCCTGCCATGCCCGCGAGATGCGAGTACACCTGGTGGACCGGCGCGACGACGGCGGCCTCCTGACCGAGCTCTTCACCCGCCAGGGGATCGGCACGCTGGTCTCACGCGAACCGCTGGAGCGCCTGCGCCAGGCGACCCTCGACGATGTGGGAGGCATTCATGCATTGCTGGAGCCACTGGAAGCGGAAGGGGTCCTGGTCCACCGCGCTCGCGAGCATCTGGAGCTGGAGATTGATCGCTTCCAGGTGTTGGAGGCCGATGGCCTGATCATCGGCACCGCGGCGCTCTATCCCTTCGAGTCAGATGCGGCGGAGATCGCCTGTCTTGCCCTGCACACGGATTATCGCGGGAGCGGGCGCGGCGATCGGCTGCTGCAGGCGATGGAAGGGCTGGCGCGGGACCAGGGTATCCGGCGCGTATTCGTGCTCACCACGCGCACCGCGCAGTGGTTCCAGGAGCGCGGCTACACGCTGGGCAAGGTGGACGACCTGCCCGCCGGCCGCCAGGCTCGCTACAACCAGGCCCGAAACTCGCGGGTCTTCACCCGCACGCTGTCAGACGAAGGGTAAGCCTACCCGTGGCGAACTACTGTTCGTACCGAGCCTCGTTGCGTTCGTGGGCTTCCTGGGCGGCGACACTCAGCGTGGCAATCGGTCGGGCCTCCAGCCGGGCGATCCCGATGGGTTCGCCGCTCTCCTCGCAGTAGCCGTATTCCCCCCGGTCGATGCGCGCCAGCGCCGCGTCGATCTTGTTCAGAAGCTTGCGGTAGCGATCCCGCGTACGCAGTTCCAGGCCGGCGTCGGTTTCATGGCTGGCGCGGTCGTTCGGGTCCGGCTCCTGCCAGCTCTCCGTGCGCAGATGCTCCAGGGTCTGTTCCGATTCGTCGATCAGCTCGGCACGCCAGGCCTCGAGCTTGGCACGAAAGTAGTCCAGTTGGCGCGGATTCATGTAGGGTTCGTCCTCGGACGGACGATACCCGGAATCCGGGCGGATCTTGGCTTCTTGGCTCATCTCGGACCCCTCGCCAGCCCCCTCCCGCCCCATGCGGAAAAGGCCCCGGCGCGATATGCGGTACACCCGATCGAGTATAGGGCAATAACCGGGGCGGGCGGCAACAATGGTGGCGCGCCCCAGCACACATTCCGAGCACACGAACCACAACAGCGACACGCCTTGCATGCAACGCATCTTCCAGATCAGCGATACCCACCTGGGCCTCGAACCAGGACCGATCCGGCCGGGCTACCCGGACAGCGATCAACAGCTCGCCCGTGTACTCGCCGCCCTGCAACAGCGCGAGGAAGAGCCCGACCTGCTGTGGCTCACCGGTGACCTGGCAGAGACGCCCACCCCGGAGGTCTACACCCGCATCCTCGGGCTGCTCGACGAACACCTGGAGGGCTGGACACTGGCTGGACTGGCGGGCAACCACGATTCACGACACCTGCTGCAGCAGGCCTTCGCGGAAGCCGGTCACGCCGTGGATGGGCACCAAGAGCTGGGAGACTGGCTGCTCGTGGGGCTCAACTCCGCCATGCCGGATCAGGCGTCCGGAACCCTGACCGTGGAAGAACTGGAACGACTCGACCAGGTACTCGGTGACCACCCGGCGCATTGGGCGATGATTGCGGTCCACCATCCGGTGGTGCCGATCGGCAGCGCCTGGATGGACCGTATCGGACTCACCAACCCCGCGGCTTTTTTCGCGGTACTGGACCGTCACCCGCACGTACGCGCTTGCCTGTTCGGGCACATCCACCAGGACTTCCGCGCCGTGCGCGGTGGCGTGGAACTACTCGGATGCCCCTCCACCTGCATCCAGTTCGCCCCGGGCTCCGCGGCCTTCGCCCTGGACGCTGAACATGCTGGATACCGCGTGCTGGAACTGCACCCCGACGGCCGGATCACAACCCGCGTGGAGCGGGTGCCCGGCGACCTACCCGAGATCCGCACATGATCCCGGACGACGTCCGCAGCAAGCAGATCTTGTCCTGGCTAGAGGGCCAGCCGGGGACGTTCACGGACCTCGCCCTGTTGCGCGCAGACGCCAGCTTCCGGCGTTACTTCCGCCTGCGCCGCGACGCCGAGCCCATGGTGCTGATGGACGCGCCGCCGGAACGCGAGGCGACCGATCCGTTCGTGCGCATCGCGCGGCTGCTGGAGACCCTCGGGCTGCGCCCACCCCATGTACACGTCCACGACTCGGCGGCCGGCTTCGTCCTGCTGGAGGACCTCGGCGATCGGACCTTCACCCAAGCCCTGGCCGACGGGGCCGCAGTAGCGCCGCTCTATGACCGGGCAATCGACACCCTGATTCAACTGCACCAGGCCTGGCCGCAACACGCCGCCGAGGCGGCGGACCTGCCCACCTACGACGTTCAGCGGCTGCTGGACGAGGCGGCCCTGTTCGCCGACTGGTACTGGCTGGAACAGCAGGGCGCGTCGATACCGAGCGCGTCCCGGGCGGCCTTTCTGAACGCCTGGCAGGACGTTCTCGAAAACCTGCCTGCGCTGCCCGACACTCTGGTGCTGCGCGACTTCCATGTCGACAACCTGATGCTGCCACCCGACTCGTCCACAGACTGTGCCGTCCTCGACTTTCAGGATGCCGTGCTCGGCAGCCCGGCCTATGACGTGGTCTCGCTGCTGGAGGACGCCCGGCGCGACGTATCACCCGCCACCGTGGAGCGCGCCGTGGAACGCTACCTCGCGAGCACCGCCTGGGATCGAGAGGCCTTCCGCCAGCACTATCGTGTGCTCGGCGTCCAGCGCACCACGAAGATCCTGGGGATCTTCGTGCGCCTGGCACGCCGGGATGCCAAACCCCGCTACCTCGAGCACCTGCCGCGCCTGCACCGGTTGCTGGCACAAGGGCTGTCGCACCCTGAACTGGCGCCCGTCGCCGAGTGGTTCCGCGAGCACATGCCCGAACGCATGCCCAAGCAGAGGCAAAGGGACTAGAACGTGCGCGCAATGATCCTGGCCGCCGGGCGCGGCGAACGCATGCGCCCCCTGACCGACCACTGCCCCAAACCCTTGCTGGAGGCGGGCGGACGCCCCCTGATCGCACACACGCTGGACCGCCTGGCGGCCGCCGGATACCGCGATGTGGTGATCAATCTCGCACATCTGGGCGAGCAGATCCGTGCGGCCCTGGGCGAGCAGCACCAAGGGATCACCCTCCACTACTCGCCGGAGCCCGAGGGCGCCCTCGAGACCGCAGGCGGCATCCGCCAGGCCCTGCCGCTCCTGGGCGACGCACCGTTCCTGGTCGTCAATGGCGATGTCTGGTGTGACCACCCTCTGACTCCGCCAGCCAACATGTCCACGGCGTCCAGCGGTGCGCTCGCGCACCTAGTACTGGTGGCTAACCCCGGGCATCACGCACAGGGCGACTTCGGCCTGAAAGGGAGATCGGTCGTGCTGGAAGGCGGCGAGCGCCTGACCTTCAGCGGCATCGGCTGGTATAACCCGCAGCTGTTCCAGGATCTGCCGCCCGGGCGTCACGCCCTGGGGCCGCTGCTACGCGAGGCCATCGCGGCCGGACGGGTTACCGGCGAGCACTACACGGGCGACTGGCGCGACATCGGCACCCCGGAACGTCTGTCCACACTGGATACCGAGCTCGGCCAGCGTTGAACGCGGCGCGGCTATGCGTCGGGCTCAAGGCTTGATGTAGGTATAGCCGCCACGTTGCAGCCGCGTCAGCTCGCCGATCCCGTTTGAAACCACATCCTCCTTGGCCACCTCGTACAGATCACTGCGCGAGAGACCGCGCGAGTCCAGCGTGTTACCACAGACCAGAAAGCGCACGTCCTGCAGCTTGAGGGTATTCACGGTGCTACGCAGGTCAGGGTCCTCCGCAGCGTGCTGCAAAAGACTGACGCCACTGCCGTGGGTCAGCACCTTGATCTCCAGCACCACATCTGCAGGGCTACCGTCGATATGGTTCTGGAGATTGCGCAGGGCATTCAGGTGCAGCTCCGGGTCATCGGTGTTGATGTGATAGACCACCCGCAGCGGCTCGTCGGCCGCCGGTGCCTCGGAAACGGTTCCAAACAGCAGCGCGGTGGCACCACCAGCCACCAGCATCAACAAGAACGCCCCGGCCAGAAGCCAGCCGGGGCGCGCAACGCGTAGATAAGGGATCATCGGAATTCCCGGCGCGCCCGGATCAGACCTTGATGTAGATCCAGCCCTCGGCCTGACGGCGGGCCGCCTCGGCGACGCCGGAATCGATCAGCTCGGCCTGCGGCAGGATGTCGACCGTCTTGCCCTCCTCGCGCGCCAGACGGTTAAGGGTCTGGGCACAGGCGGTGAACCGCAGCGTGGGATACGCCTCCGCCATGCTGGCCACCCGTTCCGGGTAGGGCGCGCTGTCGGCGCGCAGCAGATTCATTGCATTGTTGTGCACCACGACCTGCACGTTCAAGTCGCGCCCGACCGTCGCCGCCTCTCGGTACATGCTCTCGATATCATCCAGGAGCTCTGCCATCGCACGGGTGTCGCCCTCATTGATGTGCAGCAAAATCTGGTCGGTCTCGGTGGCCGAAAACACCTGCTGCGGGGCCGCGGCGCCACCCGCCGTATCCCGACTGGCAGCGACCTGCGCCAGGGCGCCGGCATCCTGCCCATTCGCGGCCGAATGCTGGCCACTGAAGAACCCGGCATCGCGGGTGATCTCGTACCCGCCCAGCGAACCCACGACCAGTGCCAGGACGCCGGCGGCGACGGACGGGAACCAGGCCGAACGGCCCCCGCGCGAGAGACGGCAGCGACCGGTGCTGGCGCGCCCGGCCGGGACGTCCTCGTAGGCCATATTGACCAGCTCCTTGAGCTGGTGCATGTCACAGACTTCCCGGCTCAGGTGCTCACTGGAGGAAATCGTCTTCAGGGTGTGCAGGCGGTCCTCGGGGGAGAATTCACCATCCACGAAGGCGTTGAGAATCTCCTCGCTAGGCCGGTTCTTTGCACTCAGTCGTTCATTCGACATGCCGATTCCTCACTACCTTGAGATAGGGTGTATCGGCCGCTTTCCCCGTGTCGGCCTGCTGCTCCAGCAGCACCTTTTTCAACTGTGCCCGAGCCCGGCTCAGGCGACTCATCACCGTGCCGATGGGTACATCCAGCACCTCCGAGACCTCGGAATAGGCAAAGCCTTCCAGGTCCACCAGCGCGACCACCTGCCGGTGATCGGTACTCAGTTCGGCCATCGCCCGGTGGACATCCGCGATCATGCGGTTGCGTTCAGTTTGCTGCTCCGGGCAGTCCTCGCAGGGCAGCTCCATGCTGTCCACATCCACCGTGTCCTTCTGCCGCCGCCCCCAGTCCCGGTAGCAGTTGGTCATAATCCGAAACACCCAGGCCTTCAGGGCGTTCTCGTCTTGCAACGACTTCAGCCGGGTCAGGGCCTTCATCATTGCCTCCTGCACCAGATCGTCCGCCAGCGCCGCGTCATGACACCACGCAAATGCCATGCGATACATCTGGGGCCGCAGGTCGCACACCTTCTGACGCAGCCTGCGCTGCGCGAACCAGGTCGCCATGTTGTTGCTTCCTCCATCCGCAGGCCGTACGTGCGGCCTTGCTTGTTCTTGTACCCTGTAGGACGCTACCGGGCGGCGGGCTATTCCGGTCCGGTCGTTCATATGAGTCGCTCACCCTCGACTCCTGCGCTCAGGATACCCAATGCCATTCGATCCGCAAAAACTCGAGCGCTCGTTCGCCTTTGACCCCGCGACCGTCGCGGACCTGCGCGAACGCTGGGCACGCCTGATCACCGATGCCGTCTGGGGCGACCTCAAGACCGGCACCATCGGAGCCGTTCCGCGCCTGCGCAAGCGCCTGCTGGAGCTGGGCGAGAACCTACGCTCCATGCTGTCGGACCGCGCCTGGATCCCGCATGAGCGCGAGCGCGTCAAGGGCGCGATGGCCACCAGCCTCAACCTGCGCGACAGTCTGCAGCAGACCGACCGGGCCGCCAAGCTGCTGAACGGCGGGGCCGATTTTGAGGCCTTCGAGACCGACTACCTCGCGTTCCGCAAGGGCCTTCTGACCTTCATCGAACAGCACGAACAGATCTGGGGCGATTTACTCGAGAGCCTGTACGACGAAGCACCCGACGACCGGGACGAGGATTAGTGGTGGTCCTGCCATGAATATAACGAGGAACCACTAGCCTTGGGTCAGGAGATCCGCGAGGAGCATTTTGGGGCGCAAGACTTCGAGCGCTTTCGCCGTGTCCTCGCCGACGAAACCGCCTGGCTGTTGGACTGGCTAAAGACTGCGCCCCCCTTGGAAACACCCCCACCGCCCCGTCTAGGCTTTGAGATCGAGGCCTGGCTGTGCAATACGCACGGGCGCCCGCTCCCGGTGAACGACGCCTTTCTCGAAGCGATGGACAGCCCGCTGGCCACCCCGGAGCTGGCACAGTTCAACATCGAGCTGAACAGCAGCGTGTTTCATACCGGGCACGGCTGTTTCGGTGCCATTCTCGACGAATTGAACGAGACCCTGCGCCAGGCGCGCCGCGCCGCTCGGCATGCCGGCGCCGAACTGCTCATGGCCGGCAGCCTGCCCACCCTGGAGCCCGGCGATCTGGGCCTCCACCACATGTCGCACCAGGCCCGCTACCGGGCCCTGAACAGCGCCATTCTGGAGCAGCGCGCCCAGCGTCCGCTGGAGGTCGATATTGTCGGCCACGAACACCTCCAGCACCGCCACGCGGACGTGATGCTGGAGGCCGCCGCCACCTCGTTCCAGATACATATCGAGACACGCCCGGCGATCGCCCACCGCACCTACAACGCCACCATGGTCGCGACTGCGCCGGTACTGGCCGCTGCGGGCAACACGCCTTATATCTTCGGCCACGACCTGTGGGCCGAGAGCCGCATCCCGCTTTTCGAGCAGTCTGTGGAGGTCGGCGGATTCGCCAACTCGGCACGCGGACCGATCCGCCGCGTCACCTTCGGAACCGGTTACCTGCACGACTCCATCGGCGAGCTGTTCACCGAAAACCTCGAACACTTCCCGGTGCTGCTCCCTGTGGACCTGGACGAAACACCCGACCGGCTGGCGCACCTTGCCTTCCACAACGGCACGATCTGGCGCTGGAACCGCCCCATTGTCGGCTGCGACGCCGATGGCCGGCATAGCCTGCGGCTCGAGTTTCGCTGCCTTCCGGCCGGACCGTCGCTGATCGACATGCTGGCCAATACGGCCTTTGCGCTGGGGCTTATCGAGTACCTGGTGGCCGAATCGCCCGATGGCACACTGGAGACCCCGTTTTCCGAGGCACGCGACAACTTCTACAATGCGGCGCGCCACGGTCTCGATGCACGTCTGCGCTGGGGACACCGGGATCCAATGCCTGCACCCCGCCTGATTACCCGCGAACTGCTACCCCGGGCCGCCGAGGGGCTGGAACGCCTGGGCATCGATGCCAGTGAACGCAATACCCTGCTCGGCATCATCGCCGCACGGGTCGCCAGCGGCCAGACCGGCGCCCAATGGCAACGCGCCTGGGTCGCGCGACATGGACGCGACTGGCCAGGCCTGGTCCGGGCCTACCGTGGCTGGCAGAACACCGGTGCAGCCGTTCACACTTGGGGACTCTAATTACTTGTGACCACGATAACCGAATACTTTGAACTGCCCGACGGCTTCCTCGAGGCTACGCCCACCACTTTGCACCAGTGCGTACCCGGCCCGGCACTGATCCACCTGGAAGGCCAGCGCGAGCCGGCCGTGGCCGTGGTCCTGTTGTTGCACGGCAACGAGCCGGTGGGCCTGCACGCCGTCCAGCAGCTCCTGCGTCAGTACACCGGGCGGCCGCTACCTCGGGCGCTCACCCTGATCGTGGGCAACCCGCAGGCCGCGGCGCTCAATCAGCGGCACCTGGACCATCAGCCCGACTTCAACCGCATCTGGCCGGGGACCGAGCAGGGCGGCTCGCCCGAGGCCGACCTCTTTGCCGAACTCTGCCGACGTCTGGAGGGGCGCGGCCTGTTCGCCGCGATCGACCTGCACAACAACACCGGGCGCAATCCGCATTACGCCTGCATCAACCGTCTGGATGCACCATTCCTGCACCTGGCCGCGCTGTTCGGACGTACGGTGGTGTACTTCACCCGACCCCGCGGGGTCGCCTCCATGGCGCTGGCGCGCCTCGGGCCGTCCGTCACGCTGGAATGCGGCCATCCTGAGGACGCGGCCGGCGTGGATCACGCCCGTGAGATGATTGATGCCGTGCTGCACTTGGACCATTTCGCCGAAGAGCCGCCCCGGAAAGGCGCCATCGAGATCTTCCACACGGTGGCCCAGGTTCGGGTTCGGGCGGGACTACAGGCGGGACTGGATGCGCAGCACCACGTGCGCCTGGAGCCCGACCTGGATGGCCTGAACTTCCAGTTACTGCCTGCCGGCTCGCGCCTGGTCAACGTCCACGCAGACGCCCGGGATCCGCTGATCGCGATCGCAGAGGACGGCTCCGAGGTCACCGACGAGTATCTGGAACGTACTGGCCAGGAGATCCGACTCAAGCGCCAGGCCATGCCGTCCATGCTCACGCTGGATACCCGCGTGATCGCCCAGGACTGCCTGTGCTACCTGATGGAGCCACTGACACTGCCCTGACCCGATACACCACCGCGGGCGTCTCGGCCAGGGCGCCCGCCTACTTCTTGCTGCTGGTGCGGCGCTTCGGCGCGGATGTGGCTGTCTTGCCGGAGTCGTTCAGGCTGATGATCTGCGTCTTGCTGGTGCGATGACGGTAGATCTCGCGCAGATAGCGGATCGCCTGCTTCACGTTCTCGCGACTCAGGCGGATGTCGTTGATCGAGACAAAGCTCTTCTCGTTGCTGCACATCTCGCGATACTTCTTCTCGTACATCGGCTTGATCGCGTACCAATTGGTATCGAGGATGCGCGTCGGGTTTTCGTGCTCGTTGAGCATCTCGTCGATGCGGGCCTCGTCGAACTCTTCGGCCCGTATCAGCTCCAGCACCGCGTGATCCAGCGTGTCGTCAAAGCGCGTCTTGTCATTGGCGAAGCAGCGCTTGATGTAGGCGACAAACAGGGTCAGGAAGTCGTCCGACAGGCAGGGGCTCTTCACCACCAGAGTGGTCAACGAGAGGTTGGCCGAGGCACCGATCACCAGGGCGTAGCGCTTGAGCGTGGTATTCGGGAACAGGCCGTTCAGGTGCGACTTCAGCCGATTCAGGTCCATGTAGGACAGCTTGTAGTCCTTCGGTAGCGACAGGATCGTGACGATGGACGAGCAATTCTTGAAGAAATGCAGATCGCGCAGGTGCGTCGCGTCCATGTCCGATTCCTTGTACCCCTTCAGCGCCTCGCGATAACGCGGGGCATCGATCGGCAGCAGGCTGATCCCCTCGATGGCCTCGGTCTGCTTGTTGAAGTGGGGCAGGTCGATGGAACGGAAGAACAGGTCGTCGATATCCAGCGCAGTGCTCTTGGATGCCGCGTCCTCGCTGGTTGCCACCTCCGATTCCGCGTAGGCAACCGCAACCGGGCCGGCCAGGCTCATGAACAGGTCGTTGGCATCCAGGCGAATGGTTTCTCCGATATCCACCCCGGCACGCCGGAAATAGTCCTCGTCGTAGTCGGTGGTCACCGCCTGCGCGGTCAGGATGTTGAAGATCTGCTGGGAGATGTACTGGTTGGCATAGCGCTCCATCGCGTTCACGTCGACGTGACGGATGTTGCCGTCGTCGGTCTCCTCCGCGTAGCGCATGATGTCGTTGGAGATCAGCATCATCGCGTTCCACGGACGGATGCGATGCATCATGTCCTCGTCACGCGTCTCCTCGGCCTCGAAGTTGTAGGAGAAGTCCCATTCCTCCGCCAGGTACTTGCACAGCAGACGCCCCGCGTTGATGTGCAGCGCCTCGGACATCTCGACCCGGTTGTCCTGGATGTTCGGCAGGATGCAGATCCCCGCCGCGAAGATCGGCTCGAACACGAACGAGTGATCACGGTTGGCGGCTTCGCGCTTCTCCAGCTTGGGATCGAAGGTCTTGCGCATGTAGGAATACTGCTGCGCCAGCCCGAATTCGGAGGCCATGCCGGAGCCGGTGCCACCCCCTGCACTGAAGATGTAAAAGTACAGCCGCGACTGGTTCGCCTTGATCCCGCAGGAATCGATCAGATAGGAATGGATGAACTTCCAGTCCTCGTTGGCGAACTGGTCGGTGTCCTTGTTCAGGATGATGCGCGCCAGGTACTGGCCCAGGATGGGGGCATTACCCGCGCCGCCCGCATGCACCTCGGACAGGTCCATGATCTTCATCTTGTTGTAGTTGTCGATGAAGTTGTTCTGCCCCGCCCGGTTGGAGAAGCGAATGCGACCCTCGATGTCCTTGTCCAGATCGCCCAGCATCACCATCGGCTCGATCAGGAAGACCGGCTTCACCGCATTGGCCGGCGGCAGGTTCAGGCTCTTGCGGATCCAGCGCAGGGGGCGTCCTTCCTTTTCGCGCCCGCCCGCCTCTTCGTTATCCAACTCGCGCAGGTAATTGGAGCGTGCACTGTGCACGAGCGCAGCCACATCCAACGCGATGTTCGACCCGCAGCGGCCCACGCCAATCAGACACACCGACGGGAAGAATTGCTGCTTGTGCTCCTCCGACTGGCTGCCCTTGGTCAGGCGCGGGAATACCGAATTGCGCAGGTGATCAAGGTTCTCCAGGATGCGGTCGAGATCGCGCTCGGTGAAGTAGTGCGGTTCGCCACCCCGCTCGAGCTTGCCCTCCAGGACATTCGACCGGGCCGCGTTGCGCGGCTGCGTCGCGCGCGCGGCCCTTGATGGAGTGGGGCTCAGCGTCTCGATCTCCCCGCCCTCGGGCACCTCCGGCTCAGCCCGCACCTCGTGGTCCATGTTTTCGTTAGAATTGTTTGTCGGCATGGTCAACGACTCCTGCAGTCCGAGCGGGCGGATAAGGACCAAAAAATGTGATGTAATTCCGTTCGTGCCCCGCACTTAAGCACGCGGGGGGGCACGTTTCAACCACGGGAAACACATCTAATGGTGCGAGGGGCGCCCATTCCGCCGGGAAGGGGCGGTCACACAAGGGCCAGCCGGGCGGCCAGCCGGGCAGAAGGGGGCGTCAGCCGTCGCGTTCGACGCGTTCCAACACCTGGGCAATATGGTCGCCCTTGCGGTAGTTCGGGAGGTCGCGTTGCATGTCGGCCAGGGCTTCTTCGCGCGCGGCCTCGGTGTCGTACCAGCGATAGGATTCCCAGTCGGGACCCAGCAGGTGCGGCATGGCCATGGTGCTGCCTTCTGGCAGACGGATGCGGATTCCGTATCGTTTCATGGGACTCGTCCGAGATTGTTCGGGGGTGGCCCGCGTTGCGACACACAACGCTGGCCGGCGCGCAGTCTAGCCGAGGGTCTCGCAGGCGGCAATATGACACGCTCGGGTGCAATGTGTGACTAGAAAGACATGGATCAATCTACGCGCTCGCGGTCGACCAAAAAATCGAAGTAGGTTTCAGGGAACGGCTCAGCAGCCAGGGTGAAATGCCACCACTCCTGATCGTAAGGTTCGAAGCCGGCCTCCACCATCAGGCGCTGCAGCAGCATGCGATTGGCGCGTGGCTGGGGCGCAACATCGGCGCGAGGCCACGAGGTCGGACTGAATCGATCGAAGCCCGTCCCCATATCCAGCTCTTCACCGGATTCGGCGTCGATCAGCGTCAGATCCACCGTCGACCCCCGGGAATGACTGGAGCGTTCAGCAATATAGCCCTGCTCGAACAAATCCTCCTTGGCGACATCCGGGTAGTACCGATCCTGCATCCGAGTGTCTTCGAGGTCCTCGGCCCAGCGCACGAAGTGCGCGACCGCCCGCTGCGGCCGGTAGCAGTCGAAGACCTTGAGACCCAGCCCAAACCCGGCCAGGCGCTCCTGCACCTGAGCCAGCGCCTTCGCCGCCGAGTGGGTCAGAATACAGGCGGGCGCCTGATAACCATCAATCGGCTCCCCCACGAAGTTCTCTTCGCCAAAATAACGGATCTCCTCGACCAGCCCAGGCACAACATCCGCGGCGTCCACAAAACCCGCCGGCCGGGACTGCCCATCCGCCGCAACCGGCACCGCCAACAGCCACGCCAGGCTCAGCATCGATACAACGATCATGCGCATCTCGCCACTCCCCGCTCGTCAGAGGGATCAGCATACGCATCGCCAACCACGAAACCGAGAGCGGGGGAAACGAAAAAGGGCTGCCGGAAGGCAGCCCTTTTAAAGGAATCGGTGGTGGCTACGCCCTGATTCGAACAGGGGACCCCATCATTATGAGTGATGTGCTCTAACCAGCTGAGCTACGTAGCCACGCGGGCTGCGAATTCTCTGGAACCCGCCGCTCAAAGTCAAGTGAACGCGGCATGCGTCAGATCTGCAAGCGCTCGACGATACGCCCGTTTTTCAGGTGTTCTTCCAGGATCTCGTCGATATCGCGCTCGTCATGGTAGGTGTACCAGACGCCTTCGGGGTAAACGACCGCCACCGGGCCCTCATTGCAGCGGTCGAGACAGCCGGCGGTGTTCACCCGCACCTGACCCTTGCCGTGGATACCCATGGCCTTCGCCTGATTCTTGGCGTAGGCGCGCATCTCGGTCGCCCCGTGATCCTCGCAGCAATTGCCGTCCTCCCGGCAATTGGTGCAGAAAAAGATATGGCGCTGGTAGTACCCCATCGGATTCTCCGGTGATCGATCCGGCTCATGATAACGCTGCCGCCCACGAAACGGTGGGCGACCACGCCCGCTGTCCACGCGATCAGCGGAAGCGGTAGACGAGGCTGACGTCCGTGATGGTGTCCGTGTTTTCCACACCAGGCTCGACGTCGGTGTTGTGCTTCACGGTGAAGCTGGTGCGCAGGCCCAACCGACTCGAGATGTCCGCGGTCAGGGCAAGGATGTTCTCGATCTCGGTATTGTCGCTACCGGTCAGGATCAGCAGCTCATCGGTCAGCCGAGCGTTGTCGCTGATATCCCAGCGAAAGTTTCCGGCCAGTCGACCAACCGGCTCGCTCTCGGTCTCCCCGGTCGTGCGGATGCGCACCTGGCGCATACCGGCACCGATCTCGCCGTCCAGCCGCACCCGCTCGCCGTCGATGAGCCGGCGACCGTAACCCGTCGTAGCCGAGGCCTGGTAGTCGTAGTTGCTGAAGCGATCTCTCTCGTAGCGCAGGGCCCCGAACAGATAATCGTGTTCGCCCAGCTTGCGGTCCGCCTGATAGCCGGCGATGTAACGTTGCCCGGTAGTCTCATCGTCTTCTTCGTGAAAGTACCCATCCAGACGAATGCGATTGCGCCAGTCGATCGTGGTGTGCTCGGCGCGGAAGCGCGCAGTGGCATTGGTCGACTCGGTATTGCCGGTCGTCTTCGAGGCCCCTAGTTCAATGGTCGATTGCCAGCCTTCAGCCTCCCAGGCCAGCCCTTGCGAGGCTGGTATGCTCAACAGGATGAGCGAGACAAACGCGGGGCCAACAGGTCGGAACGAACGCACGAGCATGGGAAACCTCACAGAAGAGAATAGAGGCGAAACCCTAGCAAAGCCGTTGGGAGCATCGGACCAGCCCTTGAGATTCAGGGGACTTTCTGCGGCGGACCAGTGTGTGCACTGTGGACTGTGCCTGCCGCATTGCCCCACGTACGGCTGGCATCAGGTGGAGGGCGACTCGCCGCGCGGGCGACTAACCCTGATGCAAGGCCTGGCCCAGGGTCGACTGGAACCCGAATCCGAAAGCCTGCGCAGCCACCTGGAAGGCTGTCTGGGTTGTCGATCCTGCGAGGCCGTGTGTCCGGCACGCGTGCCTTTCGGAGCCCTGATGGACCGCGCCCGCGAGATCCTGGACGAACACCCGGCCAGGCCTTCACGCGCCCGCCGCTGGCGCCAGACACTCCAGCACCAGGCCCTGCAACACCCAACCCTGCGCCGTCTCGGGGGGCTGGCGGCCCGCAGCGGCGCGTACCTGCATATGGACCGGCTGCTCCCCGCAGGCGACTGGCGACGCAGTCTTGCCCACACCCGGGACTCGCTGACCAAAACGCCCCGGCTTCGCGCGACCGCGGACATCGAAACCGCCGACGCCCTGCTATTCACCGGCTGCATGGATCGCTTCTTCACCGGACCCGATTTGGAGGCCGCGCTGGAGCTGTTGGCCGCTCTGGGCGTTCGTGTCGCCATCCCGAAGGCCCAGGTCTGCTGCGGCGCGCTCGACCAGCACGTCGGCCACGGTGTTGCTGCACAAACCCTGCGCGCGAAAAACATCGAAGCCTTCCCCGGCAACCTGCCTGTCATTGCGCTGGACAGCGGCTGCGAGGCCACGCTACGCGAATACCCGGACGGAACCCTGGCGGCCCGCAGCATGAGCCTCACCCGGTTTCTAGCCCAGCAGCTGAAAGCACACAACGGCGCGTCGCCATGGGACGACGCACCCACGCGAGTGGCCCTTCATCTACCCTGCACCCAGCGCAACGTGACCCGGGAGGCCCAGGCGTTGACCGCGCTACTGAGCGCGCTTCCCGGGATTACGCTGACCTCAGTGAATGACGCCCCGAACTGTTGCGGGGCGGGCGGCACCGCAATGCTGACCCAGCCAAGCATGGCCGATGGCCTCGGGCACCAAACCCTGGAAGCGCTAACCGGGGATCACCCGGATGTGATCGTCAGCCCCAATGTCGGCTGCAGCGTACACCTGCGCGCACTGGCGGCCGACAGGAGCACCGCACCGCCGATCCGGTCGCCCGCTCGGTTCCTGGCCGGGCGTCTGAAAACCCGCGCGGAGCACTGATCCCAGCACCCGCTTGCGGTACCCTTATGGAATCCGCCAAGACGCTTCCAACCGGTACGAAACCATGCGCCACCTCTCCCCGCTGGATCATCTGATCAACCAGGCCGATGCGTTCGTGAAGGTCGTCTCCGGGCAAGCCCGCTCGACTGGCCGGCCATCACCTGGCGGGGACAATATAGGTCCGCATCTGGACGATCACGAGCGCGACCTGTCGACCCGGCTAATGCGCGTGAACCATGCCGGCGAGATCGCGGCCCAGGGCCTTTATCAGGGTCAGATGCTGACCGCGCGCAACCCCGAGATCCGCGAGCACCTGGACCAGGCCTCGCGTGAGGAAGGCGACCACCTGCACTGGTGTGCGCGGCGGGTGCACGACCTGGGAGGCCGCACCAGCCTGCTGGGGCCGTTCTGGTATATGGGTTCGTTCGGGATGGGCGCGCTGGCCGGCCTGACCGGCGACGCCTACAGCCTGGGCTTTATCGACGAGACCGAACGTCAGGTGGAACGCCATCTGGATCGCCACCTGGAACGCCTGCCGGCCCAGGACGAGGTCTCCACACGCATCCTGGCGCAGATGAAGCAGGACGAAGTGGAGCACGGTGCGCACGCCATGGCGCTGGGTGGCAAGGCGCCGCCCTGGCCGGTGCGCAATATCCTGATGCCACTGACCTCCAGCGTGATGACACGCACAGCCTACTGGATCTGACCCGAGCGCGGAGGCGCCCCGTGGACAACCTATTGAGAGATCACGCCTAAGGCGGCAGGTATCTAGCCCGGTCGATTCATGTTCTTGCCGTAAAAGATCTCCATCATCTCGTGCTTGAGCAGTTTGGAGATGCGCTTGGCCTCCTTGGCCGAATAGTCGTCCTTGCCCAGGCCGAACAGATACGTGTCCATGTCGAAGTCCTTTAGCACCATCTTGGTGTGAAACAGGTACTCCTGGTACACGTTGACATCCACCATCTGGTACTTCTCCTGGGTGTCGCGCGACAGGAAGTCCTGGATGGAATTAATCTTGTGATCGATGAAATGCTTCTTGCCGCGCACGTCGCGCGTAAAACCACGCACGCGATAATCCATGATCACGATGTCCGACTCGAAGCTGTGGATCAGGTAGTTCAAGGCCCGTAGCGGCGAAATCCGCCCGCAGGTGGACACATCAATGTCCGCACGGAAGGTTGCGATGCCACCCTCAGGGTGCGCCTCGGGATAGGTGTGCACCGTGATGTGGCTCTTGTCCAGGTGGCCGACCACGGTCTCCGGCAGAGGGCCCGGGCCCTCGGTGTAGCCGATCTTCTCGGTGGCCACCGGCTCCTCCGAGATCAGCATGGTCACCGACGCACCCTGCGGATCGTAGTCCTGGCGCGAGATGTCGAGGATATTCGCCCCGATCAGGTGCGCCACATCGGACAGGATCTGAGTCAGACGCTGGGCGTTGTACGCCTCGTCGATGTAGGCGATGTATTCGTCGCGATGCCGGTCACCCGAGGCATAGCAGATATCGTAAATATTGAAGCTCAGGCTCTTGGTCAGGTTGTTGAAACCGTGGAGCTTGATTTGCTTCTTGTGACGAGGCATGGCGTGTCCTCTTGCCCGGGCCGCAGCGAGCGGCGAATTGTAGACGCCTCGGCCTCCGAGTCCAAGAAAAGAACCTCAGCGCGGCGCCGGGCCCTCAATAATCTCGAAGTCGTGGGTCACCTTCGCCGAGGCGCCCAACATCAGCGAGGCCGAGCAATACTTCTCCGCGGACAGGCCCACCGCACGCCCGACCTGCTTTTCCGACAACTCGTGGCCGTACACCCGAAAGTGCACATGAATATCCGTGAACACCTTCGGCACGGTCTCCGCCCGCGTCCCCTCCACACTCACCTCGCAGTCCAGCACCTGCTGACGCGCCTTCTTCAGCATCGCAATCACATCGAAGCTGGTACAACCGCCCATCCCCAGCAACAACATCTCCATCGGGCGCGCGCCCAGGTTACGCCCACCAGCGTCCGGCGCACCGTCCATTACCACCGCATGGCCGCTGTCGGTCTCACCGACAAACGCCACCTGGTCTAGCCATTTCACTTTCACCTGCATCGGTTTTTTCCTGTTGGATGGAAGGATCCGTGCCTATACTTCAAAGTGGACTCTACTCAGGGCGGACCTGCTGCACAAAATCAGAGGCCTGTTGCCGGATTTTGTGAACCGCTGCAGGCACCCCCGGGTACTGGGTTCAAACGCTGCTTTACACTGATGCACATTCTCAGGAAGCTCATATCGGACGTGACCATGGAAGCCTTGAACAACCCGTTCGTCTACCGCCCCGCCCAGCCCTCACCCGCGCTGGAGCGTTTCCTTGGCTACTGCCATCGGCGTCAGTACCGCAAGCGCACCACGATTATTCACTCAGGCACCGTGCCCGACACGCTGTACTACGTGGTGAGCGGTTCGGTGTCGGTGCTGGGCGAAAATAACGGCCACGAGCTGGTCCTCGCCTACCTGAACAAGGGCGAGTTCTTCGGCGAGCTGGGCATGTTCGAGGACGACCCGCGCAGCGCGACCGTCACCACCCGCGAAGACACCGAAACTGCGGAGATCCCGTACACCCAGTTCCGCGAGATCGCTCAGCGCGACCCCGAGATCCTGATGCTGCTGACCAGCCAGATCGCCACCCGTCTGCGCCAGACCTCGCGCAAGGTGATGGACCTCGCGTTCGTGGATGTCACCGGGCGGATCGCCCATACCCTGCTGGACCTGGCGCGCCAGCCCGACGCCATGACCCACCCGGATGGCATGCAACTGCGCATCACCCGCCAGGAGATCGCGCGCATCGTCGGCTGCTCGCGGGAAATGGCCGGGCGGGTACTGAAAGACCTGGAAGAACGCGGTCTGATCACCGCTCACGGCAAGACCATCGTGGTATTCGGCACCCGCTGACGCGGCATCGACCCCAGACCCCGAAGGTCCCGCACCCCGGGCCTTTCCTTTCGGCCCAGCATGTCAGCGTCCTTGGGTACTAGACGCTACGATTCGCCGCGGAACAGCTGACCGAGGGCCACGCCCGGGTCCTCGGTGCGCATAAAGGCCTCACCGACCAGAAAGGCATTCACCCCGGCGGACTGCATGCGCGCGACATCGTCACGGGTGTGGATGCCGCTCTCGGTCACCAGCAAGGCCTCCTCCGGCACCTGACCCTTCAACTCCAACGTCGTCTCAAGCCGTGTCTCGAAACTGTGCAGGTCGCGGTTGTTGATGCCGATCAGGTCGGCATTGATCCGCTTCGCCCGCTCCAGCTCCTCGGCATCGTGGACCTCCACCAGCGCATCCATACCGAGCTCATGGGCCAGGAAATACAGCTCGTGCAGCGCGGTGTCATCCAGGGCGGCCGCGATCAAAAGCACGCAATCCGCCCCCAGCACTCGCGCCTCGTAGACCTGGTACAGGTCGATCACGAAGTCCTTGCGCAGGATCGGCAACTGGCAGGCCACACGCGCATCCCGCAGATCGCCGTCACGCCCCTTGAAAAAATCCACATCGGTCAGCACCGAGAGGCAGGTCGCCCCGTGCTGCTCGTAGCTTCGAGCGAAGGCCTCGGGGTTGAAATTCGGGCTGATCTGCCCCTGACTCGGACTGGCCTTCTTGATCTCCGCGATCACCGCCGCGCGACCCGCGTCAACGTCGTTCTTCAGGGCCGCACGGAACCCGCGAGGCTCCGGGGCCGACCCCATCCAGCCACGCAGCTCGCGCAACGGCCAGTACGCCTCACGCTCTTTCAGTTCTTCACGCTTGCGTTCCAGAATCCGCTTCAGGATGTCGGGGACTGCGGTGCCTTCATTCATACGGCTTCCTTGTTTGCCAATCGTGTGCTGGTTGCCTGCAGGCGCTCCAGCCGTTCGCGCGCCGCGCCGGAATCGATCGCTCTGGCGGCAGCCTCGACGCCTGCCGCCAGCGTATCCGCCCCGCCACCGGCATAGATCGCCGCCCCGGCATTCAGCAGAACGATGTCGCGGGCGGCTCCCGTCTGCCCATCCAGTACGCCGCGCAGCATGCTGGCCGAGGCCTCCACGCTGTCGACCCGAACCGTATCCAGCGCCCGAGTCACCAGCCCGAAGTCTTCCGGGCGGATGGTGTACTCGTGGATTTCGCCATTCTTCAGCTCCGCCACCCGGGTCGGCGACGCAATGCTGATCTCGTCAAGGCCATCCTCGGCATGCACCACCAGCACATGCTCGCTACCGAGCCCCTTCAGGGCCTCGGCCAGTGGCCGCACCCAGGCATCGGAGAATACGCCCAGCACCTGGTTCGGGGCCCCGGCCGGATTGGTCAAAGGACCCAACACATTGAACAGGGTGCGCACTCCGAGTTCCTTGCGCGGCCCAATCGCATGCTTCATCGCGCCATGGTGAGCAGGAGCGAACAAGAAGCCCACACCGACCTCGTCGATGCAGGTCCCCACGGCAGCGGGCGACAGGGCCAGGGAGATCCCGAGAGACTCCAGCACATCGGCGCTGCCGGACTTCGACGACACCGAGCGATTCCCATGTTTGGCAACACGCACCCCCCCCGCAGCCGCGACCAGCGCCGAGGCCGTGGAGATATTGAACGTACCGGAGGCATCACCGCCGGTCCCGCAGGTATCCACCAGTCCGTCACGCGAAACTTCGACCCGAGTCGCCAGCGAGCGCATCACGCCGGCGGCGGCGCGGATCTCGTCGATGGTCTCGCCCTTCATGCGTAGCGCGACCAGGAGTGCGCCGATCTGGGCGTCAGTGGCTTCGCCGGTCATCACCGCCTGCATCACGGCGGTCATGGCCGCCTCGTCCAGGTCGTGGCGCTCAATCAGGGCCGCTATCGCTTGCTGCACGGTCACAGGGCTACTCCTGCCGGGGGTCGGGAGCGCTAGTGTAACGCCCGTTTCGGGCCGACACGACCGCTGGCGGCGGCAACCCACCACCCGACCAGCGCCAGGACCCAAATGCACAGGGCCGCGAGCACCAGATGCCCCATGGCATCATCCAGCCAGTCCACCAGAAACAGCGCGAGCAAGGCGCTGAAGCCGAGCTGGATAAAAGACTGCATCGCGGCCGCCATCCCGCGGGCGGCGGGGTAGCAATCCAGCGCCATCAAGGTCAACGAAGGCATCGCCAGGGCCAGGGCAAAGCTATACAGCGCAAAAGGCAACGTGATCGCCACGATCGGGCCCTCGGCCAGCACGGCCAGCCCCACCAGCACGAGCGACAGTCCGGACAGGCCAAGTCCGATGACCACCGCCCGTGGCGGGCTGACCACCCCGACGACACGACCAGCCACAAAGCCCCCCACGACCAGACCGACGACGAGAGGCCCGAACAGCCACCAAAAATCACGTTCACCACCGCCCAGGTGCACGTAGATGATGCTTGGAGACGCCGCAACGAACAGGAACATGGCCCCGAACAGGGCCGCGTGCACCCCCACCGGGATCAAAAACGCGGCGTTATCCAGCGTGCCGAGGTAACGCTGGATCACCAGACGCGGGTGACTGGAGACACGCCCGACCGGTGGCAGGGTTTCCGGCAGCCAGGCACGCACGGCCAGCAAAAGAAAGACACCGTAGAGCATCAGGAAGGCAAACACCGAGCGCCAGCCATAGGCCGCCTGCAGCCAGCCACCCAGGATCGGGGCCACCGCCGGACCGATCGCGAACATCATGGTGACGAGGGAAAACACCCGCCGGGCATCGGAAGGGTCGAAGCGATCACGGATGAGTGCCCGCCCGACGACGACACCGGCCGCCGCCGCCAGCCCCTGCCCCACGCGCAACGTCAGAACCTGCCAGTACTCCACGGCCACCACCAGCAGTGCCGAGGTCAGCACATAGGCGAGCAACGCCCACAGCACCACCGGGCGCCGGCCATAGGCATCCGACAGCGGACCCGCGACCAGTGTGGCGATCGCGAACGCCACCAGATAGGCCGACAACGTTGCCTGCATGGCCACACCATCCACGGCCAGGGCCTCGGCCATCGCCGGAAACGAGGGCAGATAGGTATCCAGGGAAAACGGCGCCAGCATGGACAGCGGCGCGACTAGCAGAGCGAAATGCAATCGCGTGCGGCGTTCGACGGCGGAACCCTTCACGCCTCCCCTCCGCGCCTCAGAGCAGCACGCGGACCGCGTGGACGAAGTGCGTTGCGTAGCTGGGTCTGGAGCGCCCCTAGGGAAACACGGATCAATGTGCACGCTCGCGCTCGAGTCGCTTTTGCGAGCGAACAAGGCGCGGTGACTGCCGTGCAGTCACTCTGCACAAGGGAGCCGCAACGCTGTGCGCGCGCCCGTTTCTGATAACAACGGGCGGCCGAGCCCCTTCGTTTACTAGATTGCGGGGTTGGTACCTCAGGTTCCCCGATCCGGCGTTGCGTCGCTTGCGGGTAGAACCACTACCCGCCGCACGACGCGCCTTGTCTCGGGAAACCTGGGGTACCAACGCGAGCGTGTACATTGATCCGTGTTTCCCTAGGTTCACACCGGCTGGGACAGGCGCCGCAGGAAGTTATCGAGGAGTTCGTGACCCTGGCGGGTCAGGATGGACTCTGGATGGAACTGCACGCCCTCTACCTCCAGCTCGCGATGGCGCAGACCCATGATCTCGTCCCGAGAACCATCCTCGCGTTGAGTCCAGGCAGTCACCTCCAGGCAGTCGGGCAGCGAGGAGGACTCGACCACCAGCGAGTGGTAGCGCGTGGCCTCCAGCGGGTTCTCGAGCCCGGCAAACACCCCCACCCCGGTGTGATGCACCGGCGAGGTCTTGCCATGCATGATCTCGCGGGCACGCACCACACGGCCACCAAACACCTGGCCGATCGCCTGATGCCCCAGGCAGACGCCCAGGATCGGGATCGCGCCGGCAAAGCGCCGGATCACCTCCAGTGACACCCCCGCCTCGTTCGGTGTGCAAGGGCCGGGAGAGATCACGATGCCCGCGGGGTCGAGCTCCGCGATCTGGTCCGGGGTGATCTGGTCATTGCGGTGCACCACCACGTCCGCGCCCAGCTCGCCCAGATACTGGACCAGGTTGAAGGTGAACGAATCGTAGTTGTCGAGCATCAGGATCATGGCTGGCGCCCCTGGGGACAGAAACAAACGGAAAAACCATCGCGGACTCCGCGCCTGGACACCAGCATAACCCGGGCCCGGGCCGGTCGCGGCGTAACCGCGTTCACGCAGCCGAAACCGCGTGTCTTCATCGCGGCAGCAACAGCGCCGCCAGCAAGGTACCGTCAGCCGCCTCTAGCCGGTGCCCACCTGGGCTCGGCAAGGTGTGCGCTCGTCCGCGCAGGGCCGGCAGGCGATTCATGTCCTGACTGGCGGCGTCTACCCACGGGTCCGCGAGCCGTACCACCGACACATAGCGGATCGGAGGGTGCTCTCGAGTGTTCAGCCACTCGAGATAGGCGGCATCCGGGGAGGCACGATCCGGGCCCCACAGCCCATCGCGGCGATGCAAGCCTTGCAGGCCGGCAAATGGGGCGTAAAGCCCGAGCGCCGAATCGGCCAGGGCATCCGCCACCGAGCGTGCCAGCGCCGACCAGCCGGCACCCGCATGCGGCGCGGAAAAGGTCACCAGTGTGGAGACCGCCGGGTGCGGGCGCCGCACCAGCCAGTCGCGGGCCACCACGCCACCGGTGGAATGCCCGACCAGGATCAGCTCCCGGTCCGGATGTCGGCGCACCAGGCGTTCGACCATCTGTCCCAACGCGCGACTCTGCTCCGGAAGAGCGGCACTACTGGGCAAGTCAACGGTGTAGAACTGGCGCGGCGCCGGGTCCACAGCACGGTCGAACCAGGGCGCCTCGGGCACCACCCGAATCCGACCGCCATCGGCGTAGCCGGCGGCATTCAGGGCCGCGGTGAAGCCGGCATGCCGGAAACTATCGCCACGATCCCAGCCGCCCGGCACCAGCACCACAACCTGGGCCGCCACCAGCCCTGGCAATAGCCATAGCCCGAGCACCAGCAGCAAGAGACGCCAAAGGCCCGCACAGCGGACGGGAAACCACGGAGTCATGCCTACGTTCTCCCGGGTACCCATAGGCTTGCCCGCGCCCTATTCGCGGTGGCGGCGAGGCCCGAGCCCGCCCAACGCGGTCTCGGCCGCCCGCACGACCGCACGGCCCTTGTTCAGGGTCTCCTGCCACTCGTTCTCCGGCACCGAGTCGTGGACCACGCCGGCCCCGGCCTGGATGTGCAGCTCGCCGTCGTGCAGCACGGCCGTGCGGATCGCGATCGCGGTATCCATGTTGCCGGACCAGGAGAGATACCCCACCGCACCGGAATACGGGCCGCGCTTGACCGGTTCCAGCTCGTCGATGATCTCCAGGGCCCGGATTTTCGGGGCGCCGGAGACCGTCCCGGCCGGGAAGGTCGCGCGCAGTACGTCCATCGGCGAATGACCCGGGGCTAGCCGGCCCTCCACGTTGGAGACGATGTGCATCACATGCGAGTAGCGCTCGATACTCATGGTGTCGGTCACCTCCACCGAGCCGATCTCGCAGACCCGGCCCACGTCGTTGCGACCGAGATCGATCAGCATCAGGTGTTCCGCACGTTCTTTCGGGTCGGCCAGCAATTCGACCTCCAGCGCACGATCCTCCTCCTCGGTGCGGCCACGCGGGCGAGTCCCGGCAATGGGCCGCACGGTCACGCGGTCATCCTCCAGGCGCACCAGGATCTCCGGTGAGGCCCCGACCACGTGATGGTCATCCAGATCCAGGAAGTACATGTACGGCGATGGATTCAATGCCCGCAGGGCACGGTAGAGGTTCAGCGGCGGAGCGGAGAACGGCACACTCATGCGCTGGGCCAGCACCACCTGCATCACGTCCCCGTCCATGATGTATTCCTGCGCCCGCGCGACCGCCGCCCGGAAGCCCTCGGCCGACCAGCCGGCCACGTACTCTGGCACCGCGTGCGGATGCGGCGGGTCCTCCGGCGGCACGAGCGGCTCGCCCAGGCGGGTCTCCAGATCATCCAGACGAGCAGCGGCCACGGCCTGGCCATCGGCCTGCGTAGTATCCGCATGCACCACCAGATACAGCCGCCCGGAGAGGTTGTCGTACACCACCACCTCCTCCGAGACCATCAACAGGATATCGGGCAGACCCAGCGCGTCCGGCTTCTCCGGGCCCTCCAGGCGCGGTTCGATCAGACGTACGGTCTCGAAACCGAAGTAGCCGACCAGACCACCGGTAAACCGCGGCAACCCAGGCAATTCGGCGGCCTTGAAGCGCGCCTGATAGGCCTCGATCCAGGCCAGCGGATCGGTCTCGGTGGTCTGCTCCATCACCGTGCCGTCGGTCTCCACCGTGATCTCGTGGCCATGCACGCGCACCCGCGTGCGCGCCGGCAGACCAATGAAGGAGTACCGGCCCCAACGCTCCCCGCCCTGCACGGATTCGAACAGGTAGGAGTACGGCCGGTTGGCCAGCTTGAGGAAAATGGACAGCGGGGTCTCGAGATCCGCCAGGACCTCACGCACCAGTGGGATGCGGTTATAGCCCTCGCGGGCCAATTGATCGAACTGTTCGGGAGTCATCACAACGGTTCCTGACAATGGGGATGGATGGCACGGCGGTTCATTCGCCGTCTCGCCATCGCCCCATTGTCCGGCCCGTTGCCATCATTCAGGCCGCCCGCGCAGGCAGCAGACTGGGCAGTTCATCCAGCCGGTCGAGGACCGCATCCGGGTTCTCGTCGCGAATGTCATTGCCGTGGTTATAACCGTAGGTCATGCAGACGATCTGAAAGCCGGCCGCCCGGGCCGCCTTCACGTCGCTCTTGGAATCCCCGACCATCAGCGCCTCGGAAGGGTCCACCCCGAGCTTTTCGGCGGCATGCAGCAGCGGCGCCGGGTCCGGCTTTTTCTGCGGCAGGGCATCGCCGGCGACCACAATCTCGAAGTCGTCGAGGATGCCCTTCTCGCGCAGCAGCGGCACGGTGAAACGCTCGGCCTTATTGGTCACGCAACCCAGGCGGTAGCCTGCGGCCTTGAGCTGATCCAGCCCCTCGCGCACGCCTGGATAAAGCGGCGAACGCCCGGCCGTATTCTCCTGATAGATGCGCATGAACACCGGTAGTGCGCGCTCGAACCACTCCGCGTCCGGTTCACCGTCGAGTTCGTTGATCAGGGCCCGCTTGACCAGCCGTTCCACGCCATTGCCCACCCAATTGCGCACGGCCGGCTCGCCGCGCTCGGGCAGGCCCAGCTCGCGCATCATCGCATCCACGCTGTAGGCCAGGTCCGGCACGCTGTCGATCAGCGTGCCGTCCAAATCGATCAGAATCATGCGGGGGCGATTCAGGGACATCCCGGTCTCCGGAGGCGGTCGAATCAGGCCTTGGCCAGCTCGTCGCGCATCTGCTGGATGATGCTGTCGTAGCGGTTCGGATCGGTGTCACTACCAGCACCAAAGATGGCGGACCCGGCGACGAAGGTATCGGCCCCGGCGGCCTTGATCTCGCGGATGTTGTCGGCCTTCACGCCGCCGTCGATCTCGAGGCGGATGTCACGCCCGGAGGCGTCGATCATCTTGCGCGCCGCGCGCAGCTTGTCGAGGGTGTTCGGGATGAACTTCTGGCCACCGAAGCCCGGGTTCACCGACATCAGCAGGATCATGTCGACCTTGTCCATCACGTACTCGAGATAGGACAGCGGGGTCGCCGGATTGAATACCAGCCCGGCCTTGCAGCCCTCGGCGTGGATCAGCTGCAGGGTACGGTCGATGTGGTCCGACGCCTCCGGGTGGAAGGTGATGTAGCTGGCACCGGCCTGGGCAAAGTCCGGGATGATGCGATCTACCGGCTTGACCATCAGATGCACGTCGATCGGCGCGGTCACGCCGTGCTTGCGCAGGGCATCGCAGACCAGCGGGCCGATGGTCAGATTGGGCACGTAGTGGTTGTCCATCACGTCGAAGTGCACGGTGTCGGCACCGGCGGCCAGAACGTTGTCGACTTCTTCGCCCAGACGGGCAAAGTCGGCGGACAGGATGGACGGGGCGATGAAATCGGGTTGTGCCATGGAAAGCCTCGCAGAGATCACGGGTGAAGCAGGACCGACCACCGGTCATGCGCCAGGGAGACAGGATTCAATGTCTCACTATGAACCGCGGAACTTTACCGGATGCCGCCATGCCAGGCAAAAGCCCAGGGTTCGGAAAGCACCCCCAACGCAAACGGGCCGGGGAAACCCCGGCCCGCTGGCTGCCTCCACTGGTCGTTCGCAGAGCGAACCGATCAGTTGAACTCGGACGCGATGTAATGAGACAGGTTAGCGATGTCCTCGTCGCTCAGACCCTGGGCCTGCGGACGCATCAGGGCCGTGTGATCACCCACTTCCTCGCCGGCGCGATAACGCTCCATCTTATCGGTCAGGTAATCCGCATCTTTGCCGGCCAGCGCCGGGAAGATCGCCTGCCCCTTGCCCTGGGCGCCGTGGCAGCTGGCACAGGTGTTCTGGTACTTCGTCTGACCGGCCTGAATATCGGCAGCCTGGGCCGCAGTGGACAGCATCAGGACACTCCCGGCAATGCCGGCCAGTACAAACAGCTTGGTTTTCATTGTTGTGGTCTCCTCGTTCACGATCCTGGACAGGGTCATCGCCCTGTCTTGAAGCGAACGATAGCAGGGCTTTCCTGAATGCCGTATTAACGCAGAATCAAGCAGGGGCATCCCTGCAGAGCGCGGCACCACGCCATTCGCGGCATCAGCGCCCATGGATGTAGCGCTCGTCCGACCAGGTCGCCAGCCACTCGGGGCGGACCATCACCAACCCGGTGATCACGATGCCATTGATCACCGCCTCCGGCAGCACCAGCAGGGCCAGGTAGCGCAGGTAGTCGCGAACGATATCGACCCAGACCAGATCGGTGAACAGCCCGTAAATCGCGGCCGAGGCAAGTACCGTCGCAACAACGGACAGCGCCCCACCGAGGAAGCCAACGGCATAGAGATAAATGAACATGTGCGCCGGCAGGCGCGCCTCGGACAGGCGCAACAACCCCCAGGTGACCGCGACCGGCAGGATGCCCGCCAGCAGAACAGTCAGCGGGAAGGCAGCCAATGGAATCACCCCGAACAGCCCCAGGATCGCGACCACCAGGAAGACCATCAGGATCGCCAACTGCCAGCCGAACATCAGGGTTACAGTGGTCATGCCGAGAAAGTGCAGCGCCAGCCCATCCAGGGTCTGTGCGCGCATACTCCAGATCAGCAGCAGGCACAGCGTGGCAATCACGAAGAGCTGTATGCGGCCGGGCACGAAAAAGCTCTCCCAGGGCATGCGCCGTAGCATCACGATCAGCCCCAAACCGAGCAGCAGGGCGGACAGCACCCGGAGCGCGACCGGCAGTTCGCCCGCCCCGTCGATCATGTTCAGTCGGGCTCGCGCACCGCGGCCGCAACGGTGTATTCGCGGCCCTGCTTGACCTTGTCGTAATTGCCGAACACGTCCTTGAACCCCTTCTCGATAAAACGCCGCAATCCGGTAATGGTTACGACATAGATGCGGCCACCCGGGTTCATCTGCTCGTGGGCGTCCAACAGATAGGTCTGCAGCATCTCCCGCCCGACTTTGGCCGGCAGATTGGAGGTCACCAGGTCAACGCGCCGGTCACGAATCTGCGAGAAACCGTTGCTGGTCACGCAATCGACATTGTGGATGCTGTTCAGCTCGGCATTGCGACGGCTGTATTCCACCGCCAGGAAATTCGTATCCACCAGGGTGCAGTGGCCCTGAGGAGCCTTGCGCGCCAACGTCAGGCCGATCGGCCCGTAGCCACAGCCAAGGTCGAGACAGGCATCCGCCGGGTTCACCTGGATGCGCTCCAACAACATCCGTGTGCCATCGTCGATCCGCCGGGGCGAGAAGAGTCCCCAGGTGGTGCGAAAACGCAGGCGTTCCCCGGCCAGGGTGTCCTCGAACTCCAGATCGCGCTTCAGCTCCGTCTGCCGGGCGCGCCGCGCCTGGGCGTTGGGGAAGGCCTCGGTCATGCATCACCCCGCGCCGCCGGGCCGCCCGCGGCATCGGACAGTCCCTGCCACAGGCTCTCGGCGGTGGAGGCCGCGGCGATGGCATCGTCCTCGCCTGGCAGGCCCAGCACATTCACATGTCCCATCTTGCGGCCGGGCCGCGCCTTGGTCTTGCCATACAGATGCAGCCGGGCACGTCCGGCCTCCAGCACCCCCTGCCAGTCGGGCGCGGTCGACGCCGGCCACAGATCGCCCAGGAGGTTCACCATCGCCACCGGGGTGGTCAGCATCGCCGGGGCCAGCCCCAGCCCGCAGATTGCGCGGACTTGCTGGTGAAACTGGCTGACGGTGCAGGCATCCAGGCTGTAGTGTCCGGAATTATGCGGCCGCGGGGCGATCTCGTTGACCAGCAGCTCGCCGTTGACCGTCAGGAAGAACTCCACCGCCAGCACCCCTTGGTACTCCAGGCATTCCGCAATCCGCTGGGCAATGGCCGTAGCACGCTCGCGCGTGGGCTCGTCCAGACGGGCGGGCACTCGGGTCAGATGGAGGATGCCGTCACGATGGCTGTTCTCCGCGACCGGAAAGGCCTCGACATGGCCGTCCGGGGTACGAGCCACCAAGACCGAGACCTCGCGCTCCAGGTCGACCTGCTGCTCCAGTACACAATCCACTCCGCCCAACTCGGCATGGGCCTGCACCAGCTCATCGGCATGCGCGAGGCGCACCTGGCCCTTCCCGTCATAACCGAGCCGCGCGGTCTTCAAGATCGCGGGGAACGCCGGACCCTCGTCGATCAGGGGGGGGCGGAGGGCTGCGCCCGCCCACAGGGCCTGCCACGGGGCCACGGCCACGCCGATCTCGCCAAGAAAGGCCTTTTCTTCCAGGCGATCCTGGGCAATGGTCAGCGCACGCGGGCCCGGACGCAGGCAGGCATGGGCATCCAGCCACTCGATGGCGGCGCGTGGGATATTCTCGAATTCGGTGGTAATCACCGCGCATTGCCCGGCCAGGGCCTCTAGCGCCGCGGGGTCGTCGAAGGGCTGACACAGATGCCGCGTCGCCAGACGACCGGCCGGGCTGGCCGGATCGGGGTCCAGGACCCATACGGCATACCCCATCTCCAGCGCCGCCTGCACGAAATAGCGGCCGAGCTGCCCGCCACCGAGCAGCCCGAGGGTCGCGGGGGGCTGGATCATGACGGGTCCGGCGGCAGGGTCTGCCCCAGCACGGCCTGGCTCTGGGACTGGCGAAAGGCATCCAGACGCGCGCGCAGGCCGGTATCGTGGTTGGCCAGCATCGCCGCCGCGAACAGCGCAGCATTGGCCGCTCCGGCCTCGCCGATCGCAAAGGTCGCCACCGGAATGCCGCGCGGCATCTGCACGATGGAAAGCAAAGAGTCCTGCCCTTTAAGGTGACGCGAAGCGACGGGCACGCCGAGCACCGGAACCGGGGTCTTGGAGGCCAGCATTCCTGGCAGGTGCGCGGCCCCGCCAGCCCCGGCGATGATCGCCTGCAGGCCACGCCCGCGCGCCTGCTCGGCATACTCGAACAGGAGATCTGGCGTGCGATGGGCCGAAACCACCCGGGCCTCGAACGGGACCCCGAGTTCCTCCAGCACATCCACCGCGCGCTCCATGGTCGCCCAGTCAGAAGTGCTCCCCATCACCACGCCCACCCAGGGCGCCGCCGAATTGCCTGCCATCTCAGTCATGGCCCGAACGATAGCGACCCCGGCCCCACCCTACAAGCCGTGTTCAACACGAAGCACACGAAGGCACGAAGAAAATGCCGGTCGGAGCTACAGAGACATGATGCGATTCGCTTTGCTCTGCACATCCTGCCGCCTCCGATACCATTACGACCTTCTCCGTGCTCTCTGTGTCCTCCGTGGTGCAACCGCCGTTGACCTTCTTCGTGTCTTCGTGCGCCTCGTGGTGAAAAAAGCCCTCGCCCGGTAGAATCGCGGCATGACTGACACCCTGCTCGAAAGCCAGATTCCCGACCTCGAACTCGTCCATCGCGGGAAGGTGCGCGATTTGTACGCGGTGGATGCCGATCACTGGCTGATGGTCACCACCGACCGCCTGTCGGCCTTCGACGTGATCCTGCCCACACCGGTGCCGGACAAGGGCCGGGTGCTGACCGAGATTACCCAGTTCTGGATGCACAAGGTGGAACGCGAGCTGGACATCCCCAATCAGCTCACCGACATCCCGCTGGAACAGGTCATACCCGACCCGGCCATTCGTGCCCCTCTGGAAGGCCGCAGCCTCGTCATCCGCCGCCTGGAGGCCCTGCCGGTGGAGGCCGTGGTGCGCGGCTACCTGATCGGCTCCGGCTGGAAGGACTACCAGTCCAGCGGCGCGGTCTGCGGCATCCCGCTGCCGCTGGGGCTGGGGCTCGCCTCGAAGCTGCCGGAGGCGATCTTCACTCCCAGCACCAAGGCCGAGGTCGGCGACCACGACGCCAACATCGACTTCGACGCGGTGATCGCAACCATCGGCGAGATACGCGCCCGGCAGGTCCGCGATGCCGCCCTGGCGATCTACGCGATGGCTCGCGACTACGCGGCCGAACGCGGCATCATCATCGCCGACACCAAGTTCGAGTTTGGCGTCGACGCCGCAGGGGCCTTGCACCTGATCGACGAGGTACTGACCCCGGATTCCTCGCGCTTCTGGCCCGCCGACCGCTATGCGCCCGGTACCAGTCCCGAATCCTTCGACAAACAGTACGTTCGAGACTATCTGGAGACGCTGGACTGGGACAAGCAGGCGCCCGGCCCCGAGCTGCCCGCGGAGGTGGTGGAACAGACCGCGGCGCGCTACCGCGAGGCCCTGGAGCGCCTGACCGGCGACGCATGACTCGGGAAGACATGGCCGCCCCACCGCAGGGCCTGTTCGTCACCGGCACGGACACTGGGGTCGGCAAGACCTTCGTCAGCTGTGCCCTGCTACAGCTTTGGCACGAGCGAGGCCTGAAACCGCAGCCAAGAAAGCCCGTGGAGTCCGGCTGCCCAGCGGGCGCCAACGGCCTGACCCCCGAAGACGGGCTGAATCTGACCCGCGCCGCAGGGCTTCCGGATGCCGACATCGAACAGGTCACGCCCTGGCGCTTCCCCGACGCCATCGCGCCAGACCAGGCCGCAGCGAACCAGGGGGTGCGTCTGACCGTCGCACAGCTCGTCACCGCCTGCGGGACTGACGCGGAAGGCCCCCGGCTGGTCGAGGGCGCGGGAGGCTTCTACTCGCCACTGTGCGCGGACGGGTTGAACGCGGATCTCGCCAGCGCGCTGGGGTTGCCCGTGTTGCTGGTCGCGGAGGACCGGTTGGGGGCACTCAACACCTGCCTGCTCACCCTGGAGGCCCTGGAGCGGCGCGGGCTGGTGCTAGCCGGCATCGTGCTCAACCGCCGCCGGGCGGATGCCGATCCGCGCCTCGACAACCGAGCCGCCCTGCGCGCGCGCACGCACGCCGCGATCGTCGAGTCACCGGAAGGCATCACGCGGGCGGCGCTAGTTCAGAAGCTCTCCACCTCGAAGTTGTCCGGTCGAATCGGCTCCACCGGGGCCTGCTCGCGGCCCTGATCGCGGGCCTCTTCGGATTCCGCCCCGGAATCGGTACGGAAGGCGGCCAGGGTCTCGCGCAGCGCACGGGTACCCTCGCGGTCGACACGGCGCGACTCGATGATATGCACCGGACGCTGGGATTCGCCGTAATAGGCCTCGTTGAAGTCGTCGCGCACGGTCATCCGCGAACCGGAGAAGCTCATTCCCAGATAAGCACCACGGGAACGCGAGTAGGACAGGAAATCGGCGGTCGGGGTGGCGCTACGGCCCGCGCCTACCGGACCCGCAGCCACCGAGGCATCCCCACCCAGACGAATGGCGGACCCGAACATGGAGTCCACCGCATCCTGGGTGCGCGCCACCATCACCACCTCGGCCGCATCGCCCCCGAACTGCATGCCGAAGCTGACTGAACCCAGCGAATAGAACGCGACCGGTGAATAATCACCGCGCTCGTCATCCCAGGCGAGAAAGACCCCGATCCCACCGGAGCCCCCCACGAGGAATGCACCCCGCGCCACCCGCGGGAAGATCACCACGCCCCGGGCATCGCGTAGCTCCTCCTGGAGCGATTCGTATTCGGGATGGGTCGCCATGTTCTCCACCGTCGCCTGGGCGCGATCGATGATGTCCTGCGGGTCGATCTCGCGGCTGAACGGGTTGGCATGGGCGGTACCGGCCACAGCCGCCAGCATCACGGCGGTCAGGCAATAACGGATCAGTCGATGCATCGCGAAGGCCTCCATCAAGGCTTGCTAATGCGCTCATCATGGCACAAAAAAAGGGGGCCGAAGCCCCCTTTCATGTGCTGCATTCCGCAAGATCAGTTGACCTTGGGATCCAGCTCGCCAGACAGGTAACGCTTGACCATGTCGTCCAGGGAGATCGGCTTGATCTTGGACGCCATGCCGGCGCAACCGAAGGCCTCGTAACGGGCCTGGCAGATGTCCTTCATGGCCGCGGTGGAGGCCTTCAGGAATTTGCGCGGGTCGAATTCCTTCGGGTTCTCGGCCAGGAACTTGCGCACCGCACCGGTGGAGGCCATACGCAGGTCGGTGTCGATGTTGACCTTGCGCACGCCGTGCTTGATGCCTTCCTGGATCTCTTCAACCGGCACGCCATAGGTCTCGCCCATGTCGCCGCCGTACTTGTTGATGATTTCCAGCCACTCCTGCGGCACCGAGGAGGAACCGTGCATGACCAGATGGGTATCCGGGATGCGGTTGTGGATTTCCTTGATGCGCTGGATGGCGAGGATGTCACCGGTCGGCGGACGGGTGAACTTGTAGGCGCCGTGAGAGGTACCAATGGCGATCGCCAGAGCGTCGCACTTGGTGTTCTTCACGAAGTCGGCGGCCTCGTCCGGGTCGGTCAGCAGCTGGTCGTGGGACAGCTTGCCTTCGGCGCCGGAGCCGTCTTCCTCGCCGGCCATGCCGGTTTCCAGCGAACCCAGGCAGCCCAGCTCGCCTTCCACGGACACACCGCAGGCGTGGGCGATCTCGGAGACCTTGGCGGTCACGTCACGATTGTAGTCGTAGGTGGCCGGGGTCTTCATGTCGGGCATCAGGGAGCCGTCCATCATCACCGAGCTGAAGCCGGACTGGATGGAGCGCAGGCAGACCGCCGGCTCGGAGCCGTGGTCCTGGTGCAGCACGACCGGGATGTCCGGGTACTGCTCAATGGCGGCGATGATGTTGTGGCGCAGGAAGGGCTCGCCGGCGTACTTGCGGGCACCGGCGGAGGCCTGAATGATCACCGGGGAGTCGACCGCAGCGGCCGCTTCCATGATCGAGTGGACCTGCTCCATGTTGTTGGCGTTGTAAGCCGGCATGCCATAGCCATGCTCGGCGGCATGGTCCAGAAGCTGGCGAAGTGAGATCAGTGCCATGGATTCCTCCTTACAGGATTCGGACTGAGGTAGTAGAAAAGTCGATTCTCGGTTACACGACCGCCGGTGGTGCGCGGGTCAGGCCAGTTCGCCGACGCGCACGATCTTCATGGCGTTGGTCCCGCCATGCTCGCCCTGCAGGTCGCCCTTGGTAATGATAACCAGCCCGCCATCCTGCACGACGCCCTCGGCCTTGAGCAAGTTCACCGCCTCACGGTTCACGCTTTCATGGCTTTCGGGGATCGGGTCCAGGGTCACCGGGTAGACGCCACGGTAGAGCGTCATGCGGCGACTGGTCGACTCGTGCTGGGTGAGCGCGTAGATCGGGATGCCGGAGCTGATGCGGGACATCCACAGCGCCGTGGATCCGGATTCGGTCAGCGCGGCAATCGCGGCCACGTCCAGGTGGTTGGCGGTATACATGGTGGCCATCGCGATGGCCTCGTCCACGCGACCGAAGGTGGAATCCATGCGGTGGTCGGACTGCCGCGCGGCACGCTGGCGCTCCGCGGCCTCGCAGATCCGGTCCATGCTGGTCACTACGCGTGCCGGGTAGCGACCGGTCGCGGTCTCACCGGAGAGCATCACCGCGTCGGTCCCGTCCAGGACCGCGTTCGCGACATCGAAGACCTCGGCGCGGGTCGGGATCGGGTTCTGGATCATGGTCTCCATCATCTGGGTCGCGGTAATGACCAGACGATTGAGGGTACGCGCACGGGTAATGAGGGTCTTCTGCACGCCCGGCAACTCGGCGTCGCCAATCTCCACGCCGAGATCGCCGCGCGCAATCATGATCACCTCGGAGGCAGCAATGATCTCGTCGATCACCTCCAGGGCCTCGGAACGCTCGATCTTGGCGCAGATCCCGGCCTCCCAGCCGGCGTCCTTCAGCAGGCTGCGCGCAAGGTGCAGATCCTGGGCAGACCGTGGGAAAGACACGGCCAGATAGTCCACCTCCAACTCGGCCGCGAGGCGGATATCGTCGCGGTCCTTGTCGGTGATCGCGGGGGCCGAGAGGCCGCCGCCCTGGCGGTTGATGCCCTTGTTATTGGACAGCTCGCCGCCGACCTCCACCGTGGTCTCGATCCGGCCGCCGTTGACCGCCGTGACCTTGAGCACGATGCGGCCGTCATCCAGCAGCAGGATGTCCTCCGGGTGCACGTCGGCCGGCAGCTCCTTGTAGGTCAGGCCGACCTGGGTCTCGTCCCCGGCGTTGCGGTCGAGATCGGCGTCCAGCGCAAAAGGCGCGCCTTCTTCCAGGTACACCTTGCCCTGCTCGAAGCGGTCGATCCGGATCTTCGGCCCCTGCAGGTCGCCGAGCACGCCAACACAGCGGCCGACGCGCTCGGACGCCGCACGCAGTCGCGCCAGGCGCTGGCGATGATCATCCGGGTCGCCATGTGAAAAGTTCAGCCGGACCACATCCACGCCCGCGCGGATAATGGCCTCCATGGCCTCGTCGGTATCCGTGGCCGGCCCGAGGGTGGCCACGATCTTGGTGCGTCTCATCCGCGTCGATCTCCGTCAGCGGTGGACGCGCCCGGGCCTCAGCCCTTGGCGCGCTCTTCCAGGATGGCGACGGCCGGCAGGGTCTTGCCTTCCAGGAATTCCAGGAAGGCACCGCCGCCGGTGGAGATGTAGCTGATGCGATCGGCCAGGTTGTACTTGTCGATGGCGGCCAGGGTGTCACCACCACCAGCAATGGAGAAGGCGTTGCTCTCGGCAATCGCCTCACCAAGCGCCTTGGTGCCGCCGGCGAACTGGTCGAACTCGAACACGCCCACCGGGCCATTCCAGACGATGGTGCCGGCGTTGCGCAGGGCCTCGGCGTAGGTCGCCGCGGTCTCGGGGCCGACATCGAAGATCATGTCGTCGTCGGCCACGGCGTTCACGGCCTTGGTCTCGGCCGGGGTGGACTCGGAGAATTCCTTGCCTACGGTCACGTCGGTCGGGACCGGGATCTCGCCGCCCTTGGAACGGGCGGCCTCCATCAGGCGCTTGGATTCGTCGACCAGGTCCGCCTCATACAGGGACTTGCCCACTCCGTGGCCCTGGGCCGCGATGAAGGTATTGGCGATGCCACCACCCACGATCAGCTGATCGACGACGTTGGACAGCGACTCCAGCACGGTCAGCTTGGTCGAGACCTTGGAACCACCGACGATCGCCACCAGCGGGCGCTTCGGGGTCTCCAGGGCCTGACCAAGGGCCTCCAGCTCCTTGGCCAGCAGCGGGCCGGCGCAGGCCTGCGGGGCGAACTTCGCCACGCCGTGGGTGGAGGCCTGGGCGCGGTGGGCGGTACCAAAGGCGTCCATCACGAACACGTCGCACAGCGCGGCGTACTTCTTCGCCAGCGCCTCGTCGTCCTTTTTCTCGCCCGCGTTGAAGCGGACGTTCTCGAGCAGGATGACTTCACCCGGCTTCGCGTCCACTCCGTCGAGGTAATCCCGCACCAGGCGCACTTCGCGCCCGAGCAGACCGGCCATGTGCTCGGCGACCGGGGCCAGGGAGTCTTCTTCGGAGAACTCGCCCTCGGTCGGCCGGCCCAGGTGCGACATCAGCATCACGCTGGCGCCGCCTTCCAGGGCCTTCTGCACGGTCTCGAGGCTCGCGCGGATACGCGCGTCGGAGGTGACCTTGCCGCCCTTCACCGGGACGTTGAGATCCTGGCGCACCAACACACGGCGGCCCTGCAGGTCGAGATCGGTCATCTTGATGACAGACATGGGAGTACCTCTCGGAAATACGATTGGAAAGAAAAAGGCTTCGGGCAAACCCCAACGGGGTTGGCCCCAGGCCTCTCAAGAGACGCTGGAATACGGAAATGGCCGGATCCCCAGGGGACCCGGCCATCCGGTCTTACTTGGCGACGTGTTCCACCATGCGCAGCATGTTGCAGGTGTAGCCGTACTCGTTGTCGTACCAGGCCACGACCTTCACGAAGGTCGGGTCCAGCTGGATGCCGGCGCCGGCGTCAAACACGGACGGGGCGGTGTAGCCACGGAAGTCGGTGGAGACCACCAGCTCGTCGGTGTAGCCCAGCACGCCCTTCAGCTCGCCCTCGGAGGCCTTCTTCATGGCCGCGCAGACGTCGTCGTACTTGGCGTCGCCGTTCAGTTCCACGGTCAGGTCGACCACGGAGACGTCGGAGGTCGGCACACGGAAGGCCATGCCGGTCAGCTTGCCGTTCAGTTCCGGCAGCACCTTGCCCACGGCCTTGGCCGCACCGGTGGAGGACGGGATGATGTTCTCCAGGATGCCGCGGCCGCCGCGCCAGTCCTTCATGGACGGGCCGTCAACGGTCTTCTGGGTCGCGGTGGCGGCGTGCACGGTGGTCATCAGGCCACGCTTGATGCCCCAGGTGTCGTTCAGCACCTTGGCCACCGGGGCCAGGGCGTTGGTGGTGCAGGAGGCGGCGGAGACCATGTTCTGGCCGGCGTAGTCACCGTGGTTCACGCCATACACGAACATCGGGGTGTCGTCCTTGGACGGCGCGGACATCACGACCTTCTTGGCGCCGGCGTCCAGGTGCTTCTGGGCGGTCTCGGCGGTCAGGAACAGGCCGGTGGACTCGATCACGATGTCGGCGTTGATGTCGCCCCACTTCAGCGCGGACGGGTCCTTCTCGGCGGTCAGGCGGATACGGTTGCCGTTCACCACCAGGTGATCGCCGTCGACGCTGATGTCGCCTTCGAAGCGGCCATGCACGGAGTCGTAACGCAGCATGTAGGCCAGGTACTCCGGATCCAGCAGGTCGTTGATGCCGACCACCTGCAGGTTCGGGAAGTCCTTGGCGATGGCGCGGAAGGCCATGCGACCGATGCGACCGAAGCCGTTGATACCAACCTTGATAGACATGGGAGTCTCCTCTCTATTGCTTATGCAGAATCAATTCGGGCTCAGCCCTTCATCACGTCACGCGCAACCTGGGCGACATTCCCCGGCTTGAAGCCGAAGTAGTCGAACAGGGCGCCACCCGGGGCGGACTCGCCGAAGCGATCCAGGCCAAACACCGCGCCGTCGAGGCCGGTGAACTTGTGCCAGGTGGCGGTTGCGCCGGCCTCGATGGCGACACGGGCGCGCACGGCGTTCGGCAGTACGGCCTCGCGGTAGGCCGGGTCTTGCTGCTCGAACAGCTCGACACAGGGCATGGACACCACGCGCACCTTCTTGCCTTCGCCGGCCAGCTCGTCGGCGGCCTGCACGGCCAGTTCGATCTCGGAACCGGTCGCGATGAAGATCAGGTCCGGGGTGCCGTCGCAGTCCTTCAGCACATAGCCACCACGGGCGATGTTGGCAAGCTGCTCGCCATCGCGCTCCATATGCGGCAGACCCTGACGCGACAGGATGAAGGCCGACGGGCCGTCGGTCCGCTCGATACCGGCCTTCCAAGCAACCGCGGTCTCCACCGCATCGCAGGGACGCCAGACGTTCAGGTTCGGGATCAGACGCAGGCTCGGGGTCTGCTCGATCGGCTGGTGGGTCGGACCGTCTTCGCCCAGACCGATGGAGTCATGGGTCAACACGTACATGATCCGCTGCTTCATCAGCGCGGACATGCGGATGCCGTTACGGGCGTAGTCGGAGAAGATCAGGAAGGTGCCGCCGTAGGGGATGAACCCGCCGTGCAGGGCAATGCCGTTCATGATCGCGGCCATGCCGAATTCACGCACGCCGTAGTACACGTAGTTGCCCGCGGCGTCGTCCTTGCTGACGCCCTTGGAGCCGGAATACATGGTCAGGTTGGAACCGGCCAGGTCGGCGGAGCCGCCCAGCAGTTCCGGGACGGCCGGGGCCATGCCAGCAATCGCGTTCTGCGAGGCCTTGCGCGAAGCGACCTTCTCGGCCTTCTCGACGGTCTGCTTGATGTAGGCGTTGGCCTTCTCGCTCCAGTCGGCAGGCAGATCGCCCGCAATGCGGCGCTCGAACTCGGCGGCCAGTTCCGGATGCGCAGCCTTGTACGCGGCAAAACGCTCCTTCCACTCGGCCTCGGCCTTGGCGCCCTTGTCCTTGGCGCTCCAGCCGTCGTAGATGTCGTTCGGGATCTCGAACGGGGCGTGCTCCCAGCCCAGTTCCTTGCGGGTCAGCGCGATCTCGTCATCGCCCAGGGCGGCACCGTGGCACTCTTCCTTGCCAGACTTGTTCGGCGAACCAAAGCCGATCACGGTGCGGCAGCAGATCAGGCTCGGCTTGTCACTGTGCTTGCGCGCCTCTTCGATGGCGGCCTTGACCGCATCCGCGTCGTGTCCGTCCACGCCGCGCACGACGTGCCAGCCATACGCCTCGAAACGGCCCGGGGTGTCGTCGGTAAACCAGCCTTCAACCTCGCCATCGATGGAGATGCCGTTGTCATCCCAGAAGGCGACCAGCTTGCCCAGGCCCAGGGTGCCGGCCAGGGCGCAGGTCTCGTGGGAGATCCCTTCCATCATGCAGCCGTCGCCGAGGAAGGCGTAGGTATTGTGGTCAACGATGTCGTGACCCGGCTGATTGAAGTGGGCCGACATCATCTTCTCGGCCAGCGCCATGCCGATCGCGTTGGAGATGCCCTGGCCCAGCGGACCCGTGGTGGTCTCGACGCCGGCGGTGTAGCCATACTCGGGGTGACCCGGGGTCTGCGAGTGCAGCTGGCGGAACTGCTTGATCTCGTCCATCGGCAGGTCGTAGCCGGTCAGGTGCAGCAGCGAGTAGACCAGCATGGAACCGTGGCCGTTGGACATCACGAAGCGGTCGCGATCCGGCCAGCTCGGATTCGCCGGGTTGTGCTGCATATAGTCGTTCCACAGCACCTCGGCGATGTCCGCCATCCCCATCGGCGCACCCGGGTGACCGGAATTGGCCTTCTGGACCGCGTCCATCGACAAGGCGCGGACGGCGTTTGCAAGCTCTCTACGGGTCGGCATGCTGATCTCCTGCTCTAAAGTAGTGTTGGATTCGGCTGATGGCGGGCAGCGGCGCAGGGCGCCAGCGCGGCAGACCCGGACGAGTCGGCCGAACGAGGTAGTACCAGTACCTGCCGGCGCTCCAGGGGCGCGGCGTGCCCCGAGCAGCCTGCGGAAGCGCTCTCGTCTCCTGCCACATGAGCGCAGAGCGGGCAGCGCTTCCCATCAAAGGCGATGCATTTTGGCCACTTTCGAGCAGCGGGGCAAGTCGGCCCCAGACCGCGCCACGCTGCGGCCTTGCCGCTGGCGCAGGTCGCGATGCCCCCACCATTGCCGGGGAGGGGCTTAGAAAATTCCGGCGAGTCGCGTTACACTAGAGGTCGTTTTGCGCAAAACTAAATAGAACCGACCCAAAAGGAAACGCTTAATGTCCAACGACTACATCTTTACTTCGGAATCTGTCTCTGCCGGTCACCCCGACAAGATGGCCGACCTGGTGTCCGACACCATCGTCGACGCCATCATCGAGCAGGACCCGCACGCCCGTATCGCCTGTGAAACCGCCACCAAGACCGGCATGGTCATGCTGCTGGGCGAGATCACCACCGGCGCGCAGATCGACTACGAAAGCCTGGTGCGCGAGACCGTCTGCGAGATCGGCTACAACGACTCCGACGTCGGCTTCGACGGCAAGACCTGCGCCGTGCTGAACGTGCTTGGCGAACAGTCCAAGGACATCGCTCAGGGTGTGGACCGCGACGTCTCCGACCGCGCCACCCAGGGTGCCGGCGACCAGGGCCTGATGTTCGGTTACGCCGCGCGCGAGACCGACACCCTGATGCCTGCCCCGATCTTCTACGCCCACAAGATGGTGCGCATCCAGTCCGAACTGATGAAGAGCGGCAAGCTGCCGTGGCTGCGCCCGGACGCCAAGAGCCAGGTCTCCCTGCGCTACGAAGACGGCAAGCCGGCCGGCCTGGACGCGGTGGTCCTGTCCACCCAGCACAGCCCCGAGATCTCGCAGAAAGATCTGCAGGAAGCGATCTATGAAGAGATCTTCAAGAAGGTCCTGCCGACCGAGTGGCTGGGCAAAGTCTCCAAGGATCAGATCCACATCAACCCGACCGGCAAGTTCGAGATCGGCGGCCCGGTGGGCGACGCTGGCCTGACCGGCCGCAAGATCATCGTCGACACCTACGGCGGCATGGCCCGTCACGGTGGTGGCGCGTTCTCCGGCAAGGACCCGTCCAAGGTGGACCGCTCCGCCGCCTACGCCGGCCGTTATGTGGCCAAGAACATCGTCGCCGCCGGCCTGGCCGACAAGTGCGAGATCCAGGTCTCCTACGCCATCGGCGTGGCCGAGCCGACCTCGATCACCATCGACACCTTCGGCACCGGCAAGGTCGACGATCGCAAGATCGAAGGCTTCGTGCGCGACGTGTTTGATCTGCGTCCGTGGGGTCTGATCCAGATGATGGACCTGCTGCGCCCGATCTATAAGGCGACTGCCGCCTACGGTCACTTCGGTCGTGAAGACGTCGACCTCCCCTGGGAGCGTACCGACAAGGCCGAGGAACTTAAGAAGATGGCGGGCCTCTAAGCACACCCGACATTTTGTAAGCAAAATACCCATCCGGCTGAGGAGCGCTGCAGCGGTCCAACCGTCAGGCTCAGCTGGATGTCCCCTGAAAAATGCACACGGCGCTCATCCAGATAGACGGAGAAGTTAATCCATGAATGCTGTGATGAACGACAAGAAAACGACCGACTACGTCGTCAAGGACATTAACCTTGCCGAATTCGGCCGCAAGGAAATTGCGATCGCCGAGACCGAAATGCCTGGCCTGGTCCAGACTCGCGAAGAGTTCGCGGCCTCCAAGCCGCTCAAGGGCGCCAAGATTGCCGGCTCCCTGCATATGACCATCCAGACTGCGGTCCTGATCCAGACCCTGGAAGCCCTGGGCGCCGACGTGCGCTGGGCCTCCTGCAACATCTACTCCACCCAGGACCACGCCGCGGCCGCTATCGCCGACAACGGCACCCCGGTCTTCGCCGTGAAGGGCGAAACCCTGGAAGAGTACTGGGACTACTGCCACCGTATCTTTGAATTCGACGGCGGCGCCAACATGATCCTGGACGACGGTGGCGATGCCACGCTGCTCCTGCACATCGGCGCCAAGGCCGAGAAGGACCCGTCCGTCATCTCCAACCCGGAGAACGAAGAAGAAGTCGCCCTGTTTGCCTCGATCAAGGATCGTCTGGCCAAGCAGCCGACCTGGTACTCCGAGCAGCTCGCCAAGATCCAGGGCGTGACCGAAGAGACCACCACCGGTGTCCATCGCCTGTACCAGATGGCGAAAGACGGCGAACTGGCCTTCCCGGCGATCAACGTCAATGACTCGGTCACCAAGTCCAAGTTCGACAACCTGTACGGCTGCCGCGAGTCCACCGTGGACTCCATCAAGCGCGCCACCGACGTGATGATCGCGGGCAAGATCGCCGTGGTCTGCGGCTACGGTGACGTCGGCAAGGGTGCCGCCCAGTCGCTGGCCGGTCTTGGTGCCACCGTGTGGATCACCGAGATCGACCCGATCTGCGCCCTGCAGGCCGCCATGGAAGGCTTCCGTGTGGTCACGATGGAAGAAGCGGCCGACAAGGCCGAGATCTTCGTTACCGCCACCGGTAACAAGGATGTGATCACCGAAGATCACATGACCCGCATGAAGAACCAGGCCATCGTCTGCAACATCGGTCACTTCGACTCCGAGATCGCCGTGGCCGCGATGCGCAAGTACGAGTGGGAGAACATCAAGCCGCAGGTTGACCACATCATCCTGCCGAACGGCAACCGGATCATCATGCTGGCCGAAGGCCGTCTGGTGAACCTGGGCTGCGGTACCGGTCATCCGAGCTTCGTGATGTCCAACTCCTTCACCAACCAGACCCTGGCTCAGATCGAGCTGTGGACCAAGGGTGACGAGTACGACAAGAACGTGTTCGTGCTGCCGAAGCACCTGGACGAGAAGGTTGCGCAGCTGCACCTGAAGAAGCTGGGTGCCAACCTGACCCGTCTGACCGACGATCAGGCCAAGTACCTGGGTATGTCGGCGGATGGCCCGTTCAAGCCGGAACACTACCGCTACTGATCGGCCAGCCTCACATTTCAATTCGTTGCTAATGTGAACGCCGAGGCGGGCCGCATGTTCGTGCGGCCCGCCTTCTTTTTGCCTGGAGGACAAACATGTCTACACAAGAACGCGTCTACAGCGTTGAATTCTTCCCGCCCAAGGACGAGGCCGGGGCCGAACGGCTGGCCAAGGCCCGCAAGCGCCTGGGCGCCCTGAATCCCGAGTTCTACTCCGTCACCTTCGGCGCCGGGGGGTCCACCCGCGACCGCACCCTGGAGACGGTCAAGGACATCATCGACCACGACGGCATTCCGGCCGCCCCGCACGTCTCCTGCATCTCCTCATCCAAGGACGAGCTGCGCGACCTGCTGTCGACCTATCGCGACATCGGCGTGAAACGCATCGTCGCCCTGCGCGGTGACCTGCCGTCCGGCACCAGCCGCGCGAGCGGTGACTTCCGCTACGCCTCGGAACTCGTCGAGTTCGTGCGCGCCGAGTTCGGCAACCAGTTCAAGATCGAGGTAGCGGCCTATCCGGAGTTCCATCCGCAGGCGCCCAATGCCGAGAAGGACCTCGAGAATTTCAAGACCAAGGTGGACGCCGGCGCCGACGCTGCAATCACCCAGTACTTCTATAACGTGGATGCCTACGTGGCCTTCATGGAACGGGTGCAGAAGATGGGCATCGATATCCCGATCATCGCCGGGATCATGCCGATCACCAACTACACCCAGATCGTGCGCTTCTCCGAGATGTGCGGTGCCGAGATCCCGCGCTACATCCGCAAGCGGATGGAGGCCTACGGTGATGACAAGGAGTCGATCCGCAAGCTCGGCATCGAGCTCGCCACGCGGCTGACCGACGACCTTCTGGCGAAGGGCGCCCCGGGTATCCACTTCTATTCGATGAACCAGGCCGGACCGACCGAACAGATCTGGAAGGCCCTGGACCTCAACAATCGGAAGTAGAGTGATATGCGCTGCCCCCGGCTACTGCTTGAAAACGAGGCACTGGCCGCGGGGCAGTCCTTCCCCGCTTCGCAAGATCGACTGCACTACGCCACTACAGTCCTGCGCCTGAAAAGCGGCGCCCCTTGCCGCGTTTTCGACGGCCACGGCAACGAGTTCGAGGCCACACTCGAACTAACCGATCGCCGCCACGGCACCTTCCATCTCGGCCCGCGTGCCGCCGACCCAAGTCACCCCACCTTTCCTGTGCATCTGCTTCAGGGCGTCGCCCGTGGGGATCACATGGACCTCGCCATTCAGAAGGCCGTGGAGCTGGGCGTACAATCCATTCGCCCGGTACTCTGTGAACGTTCGCGGTCGGCCGCCGCCCACAAAGGTCTGGAGAAACGCCAGCGCCACTGGCGCGGCATCCTGCAAGCTGCGGCAGAACAGTGTGGCCGGAACGAATTGCCGCAGTTGCATGAGGCAGCGGACCCAGGGGTCGCCCTCGCGGGCCTTCCCGACGGGGTGCGCATTCTCGCGGAAGAAGGTGGACCGGGTCTGGAAAGCCGCCTCGCAGCGCTCGAATCGGCGCCTCAATCCATCGCGCTGTATATCGGACCGGAGGGAGGACTCACGCCCGAGGAACACGAGCAGGCCCAGGCGAGCGGCTTTCTTGGGGTGGGGATGGGGCCGCGAACCTTGCGCACCGAGACAGCGACGATCGCCCTCATCACGCTGGTTCAGGCGCGCCTTGGCGACCTCCAGGGATAGTGGAACACCCGCACGAGCTGACGTCGTTACGTACCCCTAAGATCAGGCCGGCTGCGCCTCGCCGAGCTCCAGCAGACGCTGCTCCAGGGTATCCAGCCGCATCAGGTGGGTCGTCACGCCGGAGGCCTTGACCCGCCAGGACCAGGGCGTCGCTTCGGCATCTTCAAGGGCATAGATGTTCTGTGGGGTGATCTGCACCGGATGCGGGGTCCCCCGCACCTCCAACGCGTAGAAGGGCAGGTGATCCGGCTGCATCACCGCCTGCATGACCAGCAAGCGGCTAAACCGGCGCCGATCCGCGCCACTGTCACGCTCCGGGTCCAGCAACTGGTTCACGTTGACCACCGGCACCCGCACATCCTGCCAGACCAGGCTTGGCTCCAGCCACGGGATATCCGGGTGCTCGGAATCTTGCTCCACCACACCGGCACGCGTCGTCACCTCAAGGAAGGCACTACGCGGCAACAGGATGGACCCGGTGTCCAGCTGAACGATCACGGCCTCGACCGCTTCGGTCTGCCCTTCCTCGCTCATGCCGGCACCTCATGCAGTTGCTCACGGATCGCGTTCAGCAGGTCATTTTCCAGATAGGGCTTGCCGAGGTAACCATTGACCCCAAGACGGTTTGCCCGCTCGCGGTGCTTGGTCCCGCTACGCGAGGTGATCATGATGATCGGGACCTGCCCGAAATCCGGATGGTCGCGCACATGGGAGGCAAACTCGAAGCCGTCCATGCGCGGCATCTCGACGTCCAGCAGGATCAGCTGCGGCCGCCGCTCGTCGAGCAGGCTGATCGCGTCAAGACCGTCGCGGGCAGTGACCACATCGTAGCCATGACGACTTAGCAGGCGGGCCGTGACCTTGCGGATGGTGATCGAATCGTCCACCACCATGATGCGCTTGACGCTATGGGCCTCGATCACCGGCTGCGCCGCCTCCGGCAGCGACGCCGCTGCAGCCGCGAAGCGCACCAGCATACTGAGATCCAGGATCAACATCACCGAACCATCGCCCTGCAGTGTGGCACCGGCCACGCCCGGGATACGGCTCAATACCGGCCCCACAGACTTCACCACGACTTCCTGGCTACCCAGCAGGCCATCAATGCGCAGGGCAACGCGCTGATCATCCGCTCGCACGAGCAGCAGCGGGAACGGGTGCTCCGGGAAATGCTCGACGCCGGCCTGGCTCTCGACGCCCATCAGGTCGCCGAGGCCACGGACCTGATAGTCCTGTCCAATATAGTTGTACGTCGCCTCGCCGTCGCGCCGATCGATCTCTTCGGCTCGGGCCCGGACCACACCCTCCACCGAGGCCATCGGGACGGCAAAGGTCTCCTCGCCCACCTGCACCAAAAGGGCCTGAGAAATGGCCAGGGTAAACGGCAACCGCATGGTAAAGCGGGAGCCCTTGCCAGGTGTCGACTGGATGTCGAGCGTCCCACCCAGCTGCTTTACATCACTGTTCACCACATCCAGACCCACACCACGGCCCGCGACATGCGAGACCTCGGCGGCCGTGGAAAATCCGGATTGCAGGATGAGCTGCAACGCCTGGGGATCGCTCACCTCGGCATCGGCCGCAATGAGTCCACGCTCCACGGCACGGGCACGAATGGCCTCGGCGTCGATGCCCTTGCCATCGTCGGTGACCTGCAACCGGATCTCGCTGCCGGACTGTTCCAGGCTGACGTCGATTTGTCCCTGCGCGGGCTTTCCGGCCTGTTCGCGTTCAGCCGGCGTCTCGAGGCCGTGCGCAATCGCGTTGCGCAACAGGTGTTCCAGCGGCGACACCAGCCGTTCCAGCAAGGCGCGGTCGAGCTCGGCGCCCTGCCCGGTAAATTCCACACGCACGGGCTTGTCCAGGTCTTCCCCCGCCTGCCGCACGACTCGACGTAGACGCGGCGCCATGCGGGCGAAACGCACCATGCGCTGACGCATCAGCTGATCCTGGAGATCCGTACCCACCCGCCGCTGCTGCAGCAAGATGCCACCGGCATTCTGCAGCTCGTCGCCCACTTCCTGCTTAAGGGCCTCGAGGTCACTGACACTCTCCGCCAGCGCGCGCGAGAGTTGCTGAATGCCGGAATAGCGGTCCATCTCCAGCGGGTCGAAGTCCAGGGCCTCTTCGCCACTCTCTTCTTCCACCCGGAACAGGATTTGCGCCTCGGTCTCGATCTCGAGCTTGCGCAGCTGGTCACGCAAGCGGGCGATGGTGCGCTCCAGCTCGTCGACCTGACCTTCGACCCGCCCGACGGTCTGTTCGAAGCGCCGATGGAAGGTCGCCAGCTCACCGGCATTGTTCACCAGGCTGTCCAGCACCTCGGCATCCATGCGGACCTGGTCCTGGATGCGGCGCCCTTCTGCCTCGGGCGCCTCGTGGGTACGCTGATCCCCGGCGGCACTCGGCACCTGCGTCGGCGGCGCATCCTCATCCCCGGTATCGCTCGCCACCGAGTCTTCAGATTCGGCCGCTGTCTCCGACGGCACATCCGACTCAGCGTCGGCCCCTTCGGCAGACTCTCCGGCCGCCCAGGCCCGGAGGGCCGGCAGTGATTCACTGGCAGACTCGTCCATCTGCCATGCCCCCACGCCCCGTTCAACCAGATGCTGGACGTCGGTCAGGGCACGTTCGGCGAGCTGGAAGAAACCGTCGCGGGGTTCCAGGCCGGTCTCGGTCTCGACGCTCAGCGCGCTCTCCAGCGCATGCGCAACGGACCCGACCACGGTGAAGCCTGCCATGCGGGCACTGCCCTTCAAGGTATGCAGTTCGCGCTGGAAGGTGTTCTGGTCGGGTCCGGGGCGGCCACCGGCTTCGCGCCAGCCACCCAGGGCGGCAAAGGCCGCCTCGAGGATATCGCGGGCCTCCTCGATGAAGACCTCGGCAAACTCCCAGTCAATCTCGAACTCGGCCTCGGCCGCTGGCGTAGCCGGCTCGTCGCCGGCGAAACCGGGGCCCGCGAATTCCGGCGCATCCTCTTCGCCCGCATCCTCCTCGGCCCGCAACAACTGTTCGGCCGTCGCATGATCCAGCAAGGAATAGACCTCGGGCGCCCAAGTGGGTGGATCCATCACCTTGCGTGGATCGGGCTCCTCGTCCCCCACCGCATCCGCCACGTAGCCTTCCAGCTGCCGCAACAGCTCGATGGCCTGGGTGGGCAATGCCCACTCCATGTCACGATGGATGCGGATCAGGCGCTCAAACGGCCCACAAACCGAGTAGATCCCCCGAATGTCGGCCGTCCGCGCGCTCCCGTTCAGGGTATGCAGCGCGCGCTCCAGATCGTGATTCGGAATCCGGTCCGGCCGCCACTGGGACTCGTCCAGCCAGCCCCGTAGCGTGAGCAGATGAACCTGCGCCTCGGCGGAGAAGACCTGCCACAGCTGCGGGTCCGTTTCCATGCGGGCGATTTCGGACTCGGGCTCCCCCGTGTCGACGGCCCCGACGGCTGCGAGTGACTCCTCGTCGAGGTCAGCCGGTTCGTCGCCGACCTCGATCCCGGCGGTCGCGGGCTCTTCCAGCTCTTCGCTCAGCACCTCTTCATTGGTGTCGAGCGCATCAGCCGGGAGCTCAAGGTCTTCGAGGTCCAAAGGGGAGGCTGCTACCTCTTCGGACTCGGACGCCTCTTCCGGTGGCAAGTCCGGCACGAAGGCGCCCGGTTCCTGCAGGAAAGAGTCGGCAACCGCCTCCTCCGCAATCTCCGTCGCTTCGGTGGGCTCGGCAGGCTCTGGTGCATCGAGCCCATCAAGGGTGCGCGCCAAGGCCAGGAAATCTTCTTCCGCCCCTGGTGGTGCGACACGCTCGGCGGCGGCGTCATCCTCGGGCTCGGCGTCGGTGGCCACGTCACCACTGGCCAGGGCCCGGAGTCGCAACGCGATATCCAGCACCGGGGTATCCGGACCGGTATCGTCACGGACCTCGGTCACCAAGCCAGGCAGCACGCCAATGGCATCCTCGATCACCTGCAGGGTTGCATGATCCGCTTCGTGGCCCGAGTCCAACAACCGGTTCAGGAAGGACTCGAGCGCCCAGGCAAACTCCCCCAGGCGCAGGGCGCCGGCGAGACGGCCGGATCCCTTTAGCGTATGGAACGACCGCCGAATGACCGAAAGGGTCTCCAGGTCGGCCGGATTGGTCTGCCAGCGCGGGAAGTGCTCGCCCAGGCTCGCCACCTCCTCGTCCGATTCCTCAAGGAAGATCTCCAGGATCTCCGGGTCCACATCCGGGCCACGAACCTGCTCCGCCAGCACGGTGTCATCGAATGGGAGCGAATCGCGCCCACCCGCCGGAACCGGGCTGGAGGTGGCACCCACGTCGTCCAAATCCAGCTCATGCGCCGCGTCGTCCGGCGCCCCGGCATCAAGCCCGGCATCCAGTGCCGACGCGGAGCCAACATCGTGGTCGTCGGCTGCCGCAAGGTCCTGCAGCGGTTTCCCTTCAGCCTCGGAGTCACCACCGGAGATGGCGCCGATCCGCTGCAGCGCTGCAATCCCACGCTCGTGGACGCTGTCCAGTTCGCGCCACGGCTGACCGGAGGACTCCAGCGCCACTTCGATACTGCTGAGCACCTCGGCCAGGGCTTCAATCTCGCCCGCATCCAGCTGGGTCGCAGCCATGCCGGCACGGGAATCGAGATGTCGAATCAGCGGGCCAAGAAGGGCGTGCAGGGCCTCGAAGCCCGACATCGACATCGCCCCCTCGATACGGCGCAGACCCTCCCGGGCCTCGTCAAGGCCATCACCCGAGGTCTCCGGACCTGCGTCGAGGAATCCGAGAAACAGGTCACGAACCCGGCGGACGTCAACCAAGGCCTCCTTGTACACCGCCACCGCCAGGGCACGATCAAACTCGGCTTGAGGCGTGGGGCTTGTGCTCTTGCGACGCAGACCGGATTCCAACAGGGCTTCTAGGGCCAGGAGGTGCTCCGCCAGCACCATGTCGACCTGTTCGTCCGCCTCTCCGGCACGCTCAGGAGTCAGTGAGGCCGCCAGGGCATCCGTGTGGTCCTGTCCGGAATCCAGGCCCAGCAGACTGAGGGTCGAGCCGATCCTTTCGACCTGTTCACGCAGGTTATCGAGGTCCTCGGCCCCCCGGACGGGTGAGCGCATCAGGACATCAAGGCGCTCGCGCACCTCGGCAAGATCGTCTTCCAAGGCCTGACGCAGGTTGTCGTAAACCGATCGCCCGACACCGCTCTCCTCGTCGAGATTCAGGCTATCCAGCCCGAACACCTCACGTACGGCCAGGGTCTGCTCACCTTCCGAGGTCGCACAGGCCACGTGGAACAAAAGCGTCTTGACCAGCGCGGCCGGGGCCTCGTATTCGGGCTCGGACCCGTCACCGGACGACTCAACGTGAGCAATCAGAACGCTGAGGTAACGACCCAGCTCGCGATCAATCCGGCCGATCAGTCGGCGCACATCGGTATCGGCTTCGACCCCGCCCTGGGCGATGGCTTCGAGCACGGCACCCGCCACCCAGAACAGGCGGCGGGCCTCACCCGCCGGAACCGCTTCCTCGACCACACGAGCGGTCTCCTGCAAGCGCCCAGCCGGCGTGGTCGCATCGTCACCTCGCACAAGCTCCAGCAGGTCACGCTGGAAACGGCGCCGCGCCTGTTGCAGTACCGGCACTCGGGCGACCGGCTCCAGCACCTCGTCGCCGGAGCCCACGCGGGCATCATCCACCGATTGTGGGTCCGGCATTAACGCCGCCACATCCAGCAGTAACGAGGCGCCACGGCTGCTGCGAAGCTCGTTCAGCAGCGGTACGAGGATCATCGGCGAGGGCAGTTCGCCATCGCCCTCGTTCTCGAGATAATCCGGGAGTTGCAGCGCGGCCCGCAGTAGCGGCTCGGTCGCCGCCACGTTCGGCTCGTCCGCCTGTTCGAGCTGTTCCAGGACCTGCAGCATCTCGTCGCAGATCAGGACCACGCTCTCGACCTGGACCATGACCAGGGTATTGCGGATCTGGTCGACCCGGCTGCGGGCCTCGGCCAGACAATCGCCGCAGGACGGGTCGTCCGAGTACCGCCGCAATGCGTCCTGGACCTCGACAAACAGCTTGTCGAGTTCGTCACGGACCCAGTTCAGTGCGCTGGATGCCATCGGGTCGGCCCGCCGTCAGGCCCGCTGTTCGTCGGAAGGATCCGCGCCGGCGTCGGGATCGGGGTCCACCGCTTCGGAAACGTCGTCCGCGGCATCGACAAGGCCACCGGGAGCCGGCAGCTTGAAGTCCGATACCGAGGACTGCAGCTGGGCCGAGAGCTGCGCCAGATCGCCGATCGCGGCCGCCGTGGACTGGGTACCCTGTGTGGTCTCGGAGGTGATCTCGCGGATCTGGGCCATGATGGAGGCCACGTCTTGCGCCATCTCGGACTGCTTGCGCGCCGAGGAGGATATGCCGTCGATCAGGTCGGCAAGGTCGGCGGAAACCTGTTCGATCTCGGACAGCGCCTCGCCCGCGGCCTGGGCCAGCTCGGCCCCCTGGACCACGTTCGCGGTACTTTGCTCCATGGAGCTGACGGCCTCGCTAGTATCCGCCTGGATGGCCTTGACCAGACCCTCGACCTGACGGGTCGCGCCGGAGGAACGTTCCGCGAGGCGCTGGACCTCGTCCGCCACCACTGCGAAACCGCGGCCGGCCTCGCCCGCGGCGGACGCCTGGATCGCCGCATTCAGCGCGAGCACGTTGGTCTGTTCGGCAATGTCATTGATCAGGCCGATGATGTCGCCGATCTCCTGCGAGGATTCGCCCAGGCGCTTGATCCGCTTCGCAGTCTCCTGGATCTGCTCGCGGATGCTGTCCATACCCTCGATGGAACGGCGCACGGTGCCCGCCCCGCGGGACGCGATCTCCACCGAGTTACGTGCCACAGAGGCCGACTGCTCGGCGTCCTGTGCCACCTTGTCGACCGAGCGCGACACCTCGTCGATCGCATCGTCCGCGCGCTGGATCTCGCGCGCCTGCTCTTCGGACTTCTCGGCCAGACCGAGCACCTGGGAACGAGTCGTTGCCGAGGACTCGCTGATGTCGGCCGACACCGTGTTGATCGTCGCAACCAAGGTACGCAGGTTCTCGATCGCGTAGTTCATCGAGTCCGCGATGGCCCCGGTGAAGTCCTCGGTCACCGTTGCGTTCACGGTGAGGTCACCGTCGGCGAGATTCATCATCTCGTCGAGCAGTCGCAGGATCGCCTGCTGGTTGCGTTCGTTCTGCGCCTCGGTCTCGGCCAGCTCGCGCTTGGTATCGCGGTACAGGAACAGCCCCATCGCGATCAGCAGCAACAGCGCCAGGCCACCCAGCGCGAAACCGATCCCGGCAATAACCCCGGCCTGCTCGGCCTCGCGGGCGATCGCGTTCTCGAACTCGCCGGTCGTCTCGAGCATGCCCCCGCTGCGGGCCTCGACATTGGAGGCTGCTGCGTTGACTTCAAACACCTGAGTGGAGGTGTCCAGCACCCCTTCGACGGCCTCACTGAAGGCCACGAACAGCGTGGCGATCTCCTGCAACGTCGCACGCGCCTGGGCATCATCTATGGCCTCGATGCCCAGCGGGACGAACCCCTCAATAAGGCCGTCCAACACACGTCCGTACAGCGTCGCGTCACGCTCGAAGCGCTCGATCGCAGTAGCCGCCTCGGCACCGCCCTGAAGCACTTGCCCCAGACTGTTGGCGATACGCTGGATCAGCATCGTCTGGCGCGCCGCCACGTAGACCTGGTCCGCCGGCTCGCCGATCTGGGTCATGCGCCGCACCACGTCGTCGGACAAACGGGACAGTTCTGGGGAGAAGGCCGCCACTGCGTCGGAGAACTCGGTGATCAACTGGATATCCGAGCGCCCCAGAATGACCGTGTTGATCTCGTCACGGTAAGCCGACCACTCACGGTCGACTTCCGCGATATCGTCTTGCAGGGCCTCGGGCAGCGGCTGCAGCCCCTCGCCACCCTCTCGGATGCGCCCCAGGCGGGTCTCGAAGTCGTCGCGCAGGGTCCGCAGGTCGGTGAAGGCCTGCTCGGAGCCTGCGGCCGCCTCCAGGGAGCTGGTCGCCAACCGCTGCGACAGCAGGCGCAGATCGTTAGCCAGGGCGATGCGGTCACGGTACTGACTCTGCTCGTACTCGTGATAGGTAAATGCTGCGCCCGTCGCGATCAGAGCCAGCACCAGCAGCCCCCCAAGGAAAAGATTGCGTGCGCGACGATTCGATCCCATCAGTTCATACCCCCTGTCGCAGCCCCGCAACCACCGTCATCCGACGGCAACTGAGGACTGTTCGCTATTGGATGTCCCGGCCAAGCCCAGGCCAGAAAAGCGATTGTTATCATTAAGTAACAGATCCAAATCCAGCACCGGATGCAACCGGTGACCCAGATCGAACCCGCCGGTAATAAACGGCCGCGCCGCCTCCGGGACCGAGACCTCGAGACGGCGCTGCGATGGAATGCAGCGGCGCATCCCCTCGACCTGGCTGACCAGCAACCCGGCCATACCCTGGCCCTGCGGCGCAACTATCACGCGCTGTCCGGTCGCGTCATCCGGCAGCGGGCGGTCCAGCAGCAGTTTGCCCATATCGAAAACCGGCAAAACGAGCCCACGCAGATTGCCAACACCCAGCACTGCCGAATCCGCCAGTGGGACCCGGGTCAGCGCCATCGGGTCGGTGACCTCGGCGATGGAATCCATATCCACCAGAAAACGGAATTCCCCAACGCGCAGAAGCACCCCACGCCAACCCGTACCAATATCCCGCCGCAGTTCGCGATTCACGCGGCGCCCTTCGCGATCCAGGTTCGCGAGCAGCGCAAACGGCGAGGACAGGTCGGTCTTCATGCCGACAGATACTTCCCGATGGTTTCGAGCAGGTTCTTTTCGACAACTGGTTTGGTGATGTAGTCGCGGGCGCCCTGACGCATCGCCCACACGCGGTCAGTCGCCTGATCCTTAGTGCTGACCACGACCACAGGGACATGCGCGGTCTCATCGGCCTGCGACAACTGACGCGTGGCCTGAAAACCATTCAGACCCGGCATGACCACATCCATGAGGATCAGGTCCGGGACCTGTGACTTGGCCGCGGCGACTCCGTCTTCACCGCTCTCGGCGGTCGTCACCGAATGGCCATGCTTCTCGAGCATTGTGCGCAGGACATGGATTTCGGTCGGCGAGTCGTCAACGATCAGAATGCGGGCCATGGAGTTCGTCTTTCCTTGTTGATAGTGACGGGGTGCGTCATGCCGCCGGACTGGCGTATTGACGCATGGCGCCCAGGAGGTCTTCCCTGGTGAAAGGCTTGGTGAGGTAATCCTCCGATCCCACAACGCGGCCTTTCGCCTTGTCGAACACGCTGTCCTTGCTCGACAGCATGATGATCGGCGTAGCGCGGAACTGCTTGTTGTTCTTGATCAGGGCGCAGGTCTGGTAGCCATCCAGACGCGGCATCATGACGTCGATGAAGATAATGTTCGGGCGCGACTGGGCCACCTTGGACAGCGCCTCGAAGCCGTCCACGGCAGTGATGACTTCGGCCCCGTGCTTCTGCAGCAAGGATTCGGCCGTGCGCCGAATGGTCTTGCTGTCATCGATCACCATGACCTTGAGCCCCTGAAACTCGGTGGCCGAGTCCGCTTCGGCAAGCGCGTTAGACACCTTCTCCCCCTGAGGTCATTTCGCCCCGAATCTAGCGGAACCGGGGCCCTGTGACAAACAGCACACTGTGATATTGCCCAGCGCGGGCCGCAAGTGCCATAGCCGCCGCGTCGCCGCGAGAGGCCGCGCCACCCCCAACCTGCATGGCATACTCCCCCGAGACTTTGCGCACAAACGAGGCAACGTGGCCAAGAACATTGCCATACTGATGGACCCGATCGGCTCCATCAAACCGTGGAAGGACACCAGCTTCGCGATGATGCTTGCGGCCCAGGCCCGCGGCCACCATCTGCATTATCTGGAACCCGCTGACCTGTGGATCGAGGAGGGTCGGGCCGCTGCCCGCAGCCGGCCGATCACGGTGCGCGACACGCGCTCCGATTTCTTTACGCTGGGCGACGTCGAGAGCGGCCCGGCGAGCCGCTTCGATCTGCTGCTCATGCGCAAGGACCCGCCGTTCGACCTCGAGTTTGTCTACGCGACCTACGCCCTCGATCTCGCCGCGCGCGACGGCGTGCGGGTGTCGAACCGCCCCCAGGCCCTGCGGGACGTGAACGAGAAGGCCTTTACCGCCCACTTTCCGCAGTGCTGTCCGCCCACGCTAATCACCCGCGACCGCAGCCGGATCCGCGCCTTCCTTGAGGTCCAGGGCGATATCGTGGTCAAGCCCCTGGACGGCATGGGCGGGGCCTCGGTGTTTCGCGTGCGCCAGGGCGACCCGAACACCTCGGTGATCCTCGAGACCATCACCGAGTTCGACCAGCGCAGTGTGGTCGCACAACGCTTCCTTCCGGAATTTACCGCTGGCGACAAGCGCATCATCCTGATCGGCGGGGAGCCCTACGACCACGCGTTGGCGCGCATCCCGGCGGAGGGCGAGAGCCGCGCCAACCTTGCCGCCGGCGGCCGGGGCGAGGCCCGACCGCTAACCGAGCGTGACCGCTGGATCTGCCACGAGATCGCCCCGGAGCTAAAGGCCCGGGGCCTGGACTTCGTCGGCATCGACGTGATCGGGGACTACCTCACCGAGATCAACGTCACCAGTCCCACCGGTGTGCGCGAACTGGACGCCGCGGGCGGCCACGACCTGGCCGGACAGTACATCGACTACCTCTGCCGCCCGAGCGAAGGATGACCGGCATGCACCCCCTGATGACCCGCACCCTGACGCTGTTTTTCGCAGCCCTCCTGCTGACCGCCTGCGGACGCGAAGAACCCGATACCGAAGCGCTCGGCTTCTACGCCTTCGGGACCCTGGTGGACCTGACCCTGTACCCGGCCGGCCAGTACGACATCGAGGCCATCGAGGCGGCCGTCCAGGAGGAACTGGAGGTGCTGCATCAATCCTGGCACGCCTGGGAGCCTGGATCGCTCGGACGCACCAACGAACTGCTGGCCCTGCAGGGCGAATTCAGCGCCCCACCCTCGGTGCTGCCACTGATCGAGCGCGGCCGCGAGATGGAGGCCTTGAGCGACGGGCTGTTCAACCCCGCGCTGGGCAAACTCATCGCCGCCTGGGGTTTCCACCAGGACGAGCCCGAAGGTCCGCCCCCGGACCAGGAAACCCTGGACGGCCTACTGGACGATCCGCCCAGCATGAAGGACATCGAGCGCAACGGGGTGCGCCTGCGCGGCACCCACCCGGACCTGCAGCTCGACTTTGGCGGATTGGCCAAGGGCCTCGCGGTGGAGCGCGTCCTGGAGCTGCTTGAAGAGCTCGGCGTCGAGGCGGCGATCTTCAATGCCGGCGGTGACCTGATGACGCTCGGACGCCCACAGGGCCGGCCGTGGCGGGTCGGCATCCGCCACCCGCATGGCGGCACTCTGGGCAGTATCGAGCTGGAGGCCGGAGAAGCCCTGTTCACCTCCGGTGACTACGAGCGCGGCTACGAATGGGAGGGCGAGCGCATCCACCACGTGATCGATCCGCGCACCGGTCGTCCCAGCCAGGGTATCGAAAGCGCCACCGTACTCCACCACGACCCGGCACTGGCGGACGCGGCCGCCACCACGTTGATGATCGCCGGACCCGATGCCTGGCTGGAGTACGCCCAGAAAATGGGGATCGAACACGCCCTTGTGGTGCTGGACGATCGCATCGAGGCAACGCCAGGGCTGGCCGAACGCGTCCAACCCAGCCGAGACCACGAACCGTTCGTGGTGCGCGAACTCCCGTGAAACAAGGCCTGCTGCGCTGGGGCGACGTCTTGATAGGGGCCGCGGCCACCACGGTCGTGGTCGCGGCCTTCACGCTGACCTACAGCCCCTCCGGGGATGCTCGCCTACTCGTCATCAGCCAGGCCGGAGCGGCCACCCAGCACGAGCCGTTGGATCGCACCCGGGTTCTGGAGATCCAGGGTCCCGCCGGGATCACCCGCGTCGAGATCGAACCTGGCCGGGCGCGCTGTGCCGACTCTCCGGGACGCCAGAACATCTGCGAGTCCAGTGGCTGGCTGCAGGCCCATGGCGATGTCGCCGTCAGCCTGCCCAACCGCCTGACCTTGCAGGTGCTGGGTGCGGAGCCGGGCTTCGACAGCATGCATTACTAGCTAGGCGCGGATGAACACGCCAGCCATGAGCGCGGACCCGCACACCGGCATCACCCGGCACGACCGCGCCATCGCGGCGTTGGCCGCCATCGCCATCGGGATTCAAATCCTTGAGGCCGCCATCCCCAGCCCGGTTCCCGGTCTCAAACCGGGGCTGGCCAACATCATCACGCTGATCGCGCTGCTCACCCTGGGCTGGCGCGCGGCCGTCGCGGTCACGCTGATCCGGGTGGTGGGCAGCAGCCTTTTGCTGGGGACGTTGCTAAGTCCGACCTTCTGGCTTTCCATCGCCGGGGCCGTGGCCACCCTGGCCATCCTGGCGTTATTGCGTCCGCTTGCGCCACGCCACGTGGGCCCGGTCGGTCTGGCGATCGCCGCCGCGATGGCCCATATCACTGGTCAGTTCCTACTGGCCTGGATGGTCATCATCCCCCACCCCAACCTCCCGTTCGTCTTGCCACCATTGTTGCTTGCCGCCCTGATCACCGGCAGCCTGACCGGTATACTGACCGCCCATGTCCTCGCCGACCCGCGAATCCAGCGCCATGTCCGCCACTAGCGCCAGCAACAACCGCACCTGCCCGACCCGCCTTGCGAGTCGGCTGGAGCGGGCATGACCGCGAAAACCACCCCCGACCCGTCACCGGGAGGCGCATTCCCGCCGGAGAGCCCCCGCGTACAGGATCACCTGGGGACCATGATCTTCCTCGCGATCGTCGCACATGCCCTGATCATCCTGGGCATCGGATTTGCCGTCGATCCGATCGAGAGCCCAACCCGAGAACCCCTGGATATTACTTGGGTTACCGATCCCGACGCCCCGCCCCCGGAACCCGAAGAGGCGGTGGAACACATCGCCACCCAGGATCAGGCCGCCAGCGGCGAGGGCGAGGAAGTCCGCGAGGCACAGGCCCCCGAGGCCGAGGATGCTGGCGTCGGCGAGCCCGAGCCAGAAGGCCTGGATGCCCCGCTCCCGGAAGCGGGTCCACTGGTGATGGACCCAGCGCTGCCGGAACCCGAGCCAGAACCGGAGCAGGTGACGGCCGAGGCCGAGGACGACCGGGCCCCACCGCCCGAGGTGGCCGACCCCGAACCTCTGGAAGCGCCCGATGCCGAGGACCAGCCCTCCGCCGCGACCCTGATGAATCGCGGCCTGGAGAGTGCCCGCGCCGCGCCGGCCGAGGAACGCCAGACCTTCTCCACTCGCGCGAACCGCACGCGTTATCTGGACAGCCTGGCGGCACGCAGCGCACCGGAGGCCGCCTACCTGCAGGCCTGGATCAACAAGGTCGAACGCCTCGGCAACCTGAACTACCCGGACGAGGCCCGCCGCCGCGGCCTGTCGGGCACCCTGGTGCTCTCGGTGCGCCTGAACCCGGAGGGCGAGCTGATCAATATCGAGATCGCCCGCAGCTCCGGCGAGCCGGTGCTGGATCAGGCTGCCATCCGTATCGTGGAACTGGCCGCACCGTACGCCCCGTTCACTGAGGCAATGCGCGAGGAATACGATGAGCTGGTCATTACTCGAACCTGGGCCTTCCGCCGCGATCAGATGGAACAGGTCCGTTAATCCAGCTCGGCCCTGGGGTCTCAACGCAAGGCAGACCCGCTCCAAGCGTCCTTGCGGCACGCCAGGTCAGCATCGATACTGACAATATGACGCAAACGACCCCTCGCCACGAGCCCGACAACCTGCGCGATCACTTCCTGATCGCCATGCCGAGCCTGAACGATGGCTACTTCAGCCATGCGGTCACCTATATCTGCGATCACGACGAAGAGGGCGCGCTGGGGCTGGTGATCAACCAGCCCACCGAGTTCTCGCTACGCGAGCTACTGGAACACGTGGAGCTGGAACCCGGCGAGGACCTGCCCGAGATTCCCGTCTACCGCGGTGGCCCCGTGCAACCCGAACACGGCTTCGTGTTGCACTCCGCGGAACAGACCTGGCGCGGCAGCCAGCCCATCACGGATTCCATCGTACTGACCACCTCCCGCGACATCCTGGAGGCGATCAACGCCGGCAAGGGGCCCCGGCGCGTCCTGATCGCTCTCGGCCATGCCGGCTGGGGCCCGGGTCAGCTGGAGAGCGAACTGGCCGACAATGCCTGGTTAACCACCCGAGCCGATGCCGATATCCTGTTCGACCGGCCCAGTGCCGAACGCTGGCAGGCCGCCGCGGAGCTGATCGGCATCGACGTCAATCTGATCAGCTCGGCGTCCGGCCACGCCTGACGATGGGCCTGCTGGCGTTCGACTACGGCCGGCGGCGCATCGGGGTTGCGGTGGGCGAGGAACTCACCGGTTCCGCGCGCGGCCTGCGAACCATGCCCACCGATGCCCCCAATCTTTGGTCAACCCTGGACGCCCTGGTGGCGGATTGGGACCCGGAAGGGTTCGTGGTCGGCTGGCCCACGCAGGCGGACGGCAAACCAACCCCGCTGGCCAAGCGCATACGCGCCTTCGCCCGCACGCTCGAAGAGCGCTACCAGCAACCGGTATACTGGTGCGACGAGCACCTGACATCCCACCTGGCCCGCGAACGCCGCCGGCCGGGACGCAACGACCCGGGGCTGGACGCCCATGCAGCCGCGGTCATTCTCGAAGGCTGGTTTCAGGAGAACGAATCATGACCCCGGACGTCCCCACCCTGCTCGACGACATGGCCGAACAGGCCCGCCACTACCTGAAGGCCCGCGGAATCGACAACCCCATCGTGGTCGGCATCCACTCCGGTGGCGTATGGATCGCGGAACACCTGCGCGAACGTCTGGGGATCGAACGGCCACTGGGTCGGCTGGATATCAGCTTCTACCGCGACGACTTCTCGCGCATCGGCATGCACCCGCAGGTGCGCCCCTCGGAGCTGCCGGAGGACCTGGACGGGGAGCATGTCCTGCTGGTGGACGATGTGCTGTATACCGGCCGCACCATTCGGGCCGCCCTGAACGAGCTGTTCGACTATGGCCGCCCGGCCTCGGTCGCGCTCGCCGTACTGGTCGAGCGCGACGGCCGCGAACTGCCCATCGAGGCGGCGATTGCGGGTGCCCACATGGAGCTGGGAGAGGCCGAACAGATCAAACTGCGGGGTCCCGAGCCCCTGCGCCTGGAACGGGTCGCCATCGACCCCGAGGACCTGGACGCCTGACCGGCCGGACACTCAAGGATGACCGATACCCTGATCGCCCGCCCGCACGCGCGGCTCCCGCTGCCGGGGCCCCTGCCGAACCGACTGCAGCTGACCGAGGACGGCCAGTTGCGCCACATGCTAACCATCGAGGGCCTGAACCGGGAACTGATGACCGAGATCCTGGATACCGCCGAATCGTTCGCCAACATGAACGAAAAGGCGGTGAAGAAGGTCCCGCTCCTGCGCGGCAAGACCATCGTCAACCTGTTCTTCGAGGCCAGCACGCGCACGCGCACCACCTTCGAACTGGCCGCCAAACGCCTGTCCGCGGACGTCCTCAACGTCAATATCAGCACCTCGTCGGCGGTTAAGGGTGAGAGCCTGTTGGACACCCTGCGCAACATCGAGGCAATGAACGTCGACATGTTCGTGGTGCGCCACGAGGAGAGCGGGGCCGCACATTTCATCGCCCGCCATGTCATGCCGGGTATCAGCGTGCTGAACGCCGGTGACGGCCGCCATGCGCACCCGACCCAGGCGCTCCTGGACATGTTCACCATCCGCCGCCACAAGGGCGACTTCACCAAGCTGAAGGTCGCGATCGTCGGCGACATCCTGCACTCGCGCGTGGCGCGCTCGCAGATCCATGCCCTGAACATCCTGCAGACGGGCGAAGTGCGCGTGGTCGCGCCGTGTTCGCTACTGCCGGCGGATGTCGACCAGCTCGGCGTGCAGGTCTACAACGACCTCGACGAAGGGCTGAAGGACGTCGACGTGATCATCATGCTGCGCCTGCAGCGCGAGCGCATGGAGCACGCCCACCTGCCATCCGAGCACGAGTACTACCAGTTGTTCGGCCTGACCGCCCGGCGCCTTCAGTTGGCACACCCCACTTGCCTGGTCATGCACCCCGGCCCTGCCAACCGCGGGGTGGAGATCGAATCGGCGGTCGCGGACGGCCCGCACTCGGTGATCCTCGAACAGGTCACCTACGGCATCTCGGTGCGCATGGCGGTCATGTCCATGGTGATGGGGGCACATCAGGCATGAGCGTGCTCATCGAGAACGTGCGTATCCTCGACCCGGTCGACGGTTTTGATGCAATCGGTGAGCTAGTCGTGCAGGGCAGCGAGATCCTTGCCCGCGGCCAGGCGCCGGAGGGTTTCGAACCTCGCCGCCGCATCGATGGCAGCGGGTTGTGGGCCTTCCCCGGTCTGATCGACCTCGCGGCACGCCTGCGCGAACCGGGCCAGGAACACAAGGCCACCATTGCCAGCGAGACCCTGGCGGCGGCCCGCGGCGGCATTACCAGCCTGGTCGTCCCACCGGATACCGAGCCGCCGGTCGACTCCCCGGCCGAGATCGAACTGATCAACCGCCGCGCCCACCAGGCCTGCGGTGTGCGGGTCTACGTGCTGGGCGCCCTGACCCATCAGCTGGAGGGCCAGCAACTCGCCGAGATGGCTGCCCTGATGCAGGCCGGCGCACGCGGCGTGAGCAATGCGAGCAAGCCGCTGGCCAGTCTGCTGGTGCTCCGCCGAGCGCTGGAATACGCCACCACCTTCGGCCTGACCATCGTGCTCTCGGCCCAGGACCCGGCGCTCACCGGGTCCGGCTGCATGCACGAGGGAGCGGTTTCCACCCGTCTGGGCCTTGCAGGTATCCCCGAAGCGGCCGAGACCGCGGCACTGGGCGCCATCCTGGCCCTGGTCGAACAAACCGGCGCCCGCGTCCACGTGGCCCGGCTGTCGACCCGCCGCGGGGCGGAGATGATCGCCAAGGCACGTGCCGAAGGCCTGCCAATAAGCGCGGACGTGGCCGCCCACCAGCTGTTCCTGACCGAGGTCGACGTAGCGGAGTTCGACCCGAATTGCCACGTGATCCCGCCGCTGCGCGGACAGCGGGACCGCGATGGCCTGCGCGCGGCCGTCGCACGCGGCGAGATCAGTGCCATCTGTTCCGACCACCAACCGCACGAACCGGACAGCAAGCTGGGGCCGTTCGCCAGCACCGAGCCCGGCATCTCGTCCCTGGAAACCCTGCTGCCGTTGACGCTACGCCTGGTCGAAGACGGCCTCCTGAGTCTGCACGAGGCCCTGGCCCGGGTGACCACCGGCCCGGCCGAAATCCTCGACTTTGCCCAGGGCCGACTGACGCCCGGTGCACGTGCCGATTTCGTGCTCTGGGACCCGGCCGCGATGCACGAAGTCCGCAGCGAAGACTGGCTCAGCGCCGGCCGCAATACGCCCTTCTTCAACTGGACCTTCGCCGGTCAGACCCGCGAGACCTGGGTAGCCGGGCGACCGGTCTGGACCCGCCCCGCCGAGGACACCGTATGAGCCCGACCCCCGCCAGTGACCGGCCGCACCGCGGCACCATCTTCCAGGAGGAAGGCCGCATCCTGGATCACCATGATGCCGGGGCCGACCAGTGGATCCTGCGGATTGCCGCACCCGAATGCGCACGGGCCGCGCAACCCGGGCAATTCGCTCACCTCCAGTGTGCCCCGCGCCTGCTGATGCGCCGCCCGCTGTCCATCCAGCGCGTGGACCGCGAAGCCGGCTGGGTGGAGTTCCTGTACAAGGTGGTCGGCGACGGCACCCGCGCCCTGTCGCAGCAGACCAAGGGCGACACCCTCAGCGTGCTGGGGCCGATCGGCCAGCCCTTTAGCCTCAATCCGGAGCGGCCGAAGCGCCTGCTGCTGGGTGGCGGGGTGGGCATACCGCCGATGATCTTTCTCGCGCACCAGCTGCATCTGCAGGGCAAGGCCGGACAGACCCACGCCGTGCTGGGCTCCGAGGTCCCGTTTCCCTTCCATGCACGCCCGTCGGAGATCCTCTGGCCGGGCCTGCCAGACGGGGCGATCGCGACCCTGCCGCTGCTGGAAGACTGGGGTGTGGCCTGCCGCCTGACCTCGAAGGCCGGGCTTCCAGGCGCCTTTGACGGCTTCGTCACCGACCTGGGACGCGCCTGGCTCGCCGGGCTCAGCCCAGGCGAACGGGATCAGGTGGAGATCTTCGCCTGCGGCCCCCACCCAATGCTTGAGGCCTGTGCCGAACTGGCGGCCGAGTTCGATCTGCCCTGCCAGGTCTCGCTGGAGGAATTTATGGCCTGTGCGGTGGGCGGCTGCGCCGGCTGCACGGTGCCGGTTCGCACCCCGGACGGGGTCGCGATGAAACGGGTTTGCGTGGACGGGCCCGTGTTCGCGGCCAAGGATGTCTTCCCGGAGCCCACGCGGGCCTGAGGGAGAGGCCTCGACCCGGAAGGCCCAGTCCCGGAAACCCTGGCCCGGAAAACCCTGGCCCGGCGTTGGCAGGGACTTCGCCTGTGCGCAGGCTCCTAGGGAGACGCTGAAATCAGCGTCTCCCTAGCGGTCGGGCATCTTCAGCTCTTCCTCGGTCTCGTCGGCCGAGGCCACACCGCCGCCGAAGTTCAGCCGCCATTCGAGATCGGCCCGCGAATCGGCCTTGTTCAGGGCCTCGTCCAGCATCACGTCACCCGCCTTGAACAGCTTGACGATGGACTGATCGAAGGTCTGCATCCCCACCGAGCCACCTTTGGCGATGACTTCCTTGATCTCGTTGATCTTTTCGTCGCGGATCAGCTCCGCGATGTAGGACGTGTTGACCAGGATTTCCAGTGCCGCCACGCGGCGGCCATCCTTGGTCTGGAGCAGGCGTTGGGCCACAATCGCGCGCAGATTCAGCGACAGATCGGACAGGATCTGCGGGCGGTTATCCTCGGGGAACAGGTTGATCACGCGGTCCAGGGCCTGGGTCGCGTTGGTCGCATGCAGCGTCGTCAGCACCAGGTGACCGGTATCGGCATAGGTCAGTGCCGCACGCATCGTCTCGCGCGACCGCACCTCGCCGACCATGATCACATCCGGGGCCTCGCGCATACCTTCTTGCAACGCATGATCGTAGCTGGGCGTATCGATGCCCACCTCCCGCTGCCCCACGATCGAACGCTTGTGGCTGAACAGAAACTCGATCGGATCCTCGACCGTGAGGATATGCCCACTGCTGTTCGTGTTGCGGTAGTCGATCATCGACGCCAGCGTGGTCGATTTACCGGTACCCGTCGCCCCCACGATCAGCACCAGTCCGTCGTTATGCGACACGAAGTCCTTGAGCACCGGCGGCAACCCGAGCTGCTCGATGGTCGGGATCGCCACGCGGATAAAACGGATTACCATCGCCACCTCACCGCGCTGGCGATAGACGTTCACACGAAAACGCCCCAGCCCCTCGCGCGACAAACCGAAGTTTACGGCGGTCTCGCGCTCGAAGATCTCCGCTTGATGGTCGCTCATCATCTCGCGCGCGATCGCCTCGGTCTGCCGGGGTGCGAGCGCCTTGCGCGAGATCGGCTGCAGCTGACCGTCGACCTTGATGCTGGCCGGTGCGCCCGTCAGAAAGAACAGGTCCGACGCGGCCTTTTGGGCCATCAATTTCAGGTAGGGCTCAATCTGCAGCTGACTCATGATGTCCGCTTCCCCGGCTAGCGCAGGTTAAAGTCTTCGGCGCGCTCGTCCACGGACAGGTCTCCGCCCTCGTCCGCCACAGCCGGGGCCCCATCGTCCTGGGCACGCTGGCTATCAAGCTTGATGCGCAGACGCAGATCATTGACCGAGTCGGCGTTGCGCAGGGCTTCCTCGTAGCTGATCTTGCGGGCTTCGTAGAGATCGAACAGGGCCTGGTCGAAGGTCTGCATGCCCTGTTCGCGCGAGCGCGACATCAGCTCCTTCATGTTGTGCACCTCACCCTTCAGGATCAGGTCGGCCATCAACGGCGTATTGATCAGGATCTCCACGGCCGGCACCCGTCCCTGGCCATTCTCGTGGCGCACCAGCCGCTGGGAGATCACCGCCTTGAGATTCAGCGACAGGTCCATCAGCAACTGTTCGCGCCGATCCTCGGGGAAGAAGTTGATGATGCGGTCCAGAGCCTGGTTGGTGCTGTTCGCGTGCAAGGTCGACAGGCACAGGTGCCCGGTCTCGGCAAACGCGATCGCGTAATCCATGGTCTCCCGATCACGAATCTCGCCGATCAGGATGACGTCCGGCGCCTGGCGCAGGGTGTTCTTCAGCGCGATCTCGTAGCCCTCGGTATCCACCCCGACTTCGCGCTGGGTGATGATGCTCTTGTCGTGTTCGTGAACGAACTCGATCGGGTCCTCAATGGTGACGATGTGATCGGCGGTCGTGCGGTTGCGATAGCCGATCATCGCCGCCAGCGAGGTCGACTTGCCGGACCCTGTGCCGCCAACGAAGATCACCAGCCCGCGACGCTCCTGGGTGATCTTCTCCAGCTGCTGCGGCATCTGGATGTCCTCGAACTTCGGGATCACCGAGTTGATGGTACGCAGCACCATGCCGGGGCTACCCCGCTGGGTGAAGACGTTCACGCGGAAGCGCGACACCCCGGACAGCCCGATCGCGAAGTTGCACTCCTGATGACGCTCGAACTCGGCCGATTGCTTGTCATTCATCAGTGAGCGCACGAGCGCCTGGGTATGCGAGGGCGACAGCTTCTGCTCCGTCATCGGCACCACGCGCCCGTCGATCTTCGCGGCCGGCGGCATGCCAACGGTAATGAACAGATCCGAGCCGCCACGATCCACCAGGGCCCGCAACAGGTCGTGCATGTACTTGATCGCCTTGTCACGATCCATGGCGTTCTCCCCTGATACCCGGTGCGGCGTTCACGCCAAGCGGGCCGTATCGATCAAATGGAATCCGGGTTGGCCGCCTTGCGGCGGGCATCCTCGCGACTGATCACGCCCTGCGCCAGCATGTCTTTCAGGCACTGGTCGAGCGTCTGCATGCCGGTTCCGGCACTGGTCTGAATAGTCGAGTACATCTGCGCGATCTTGTTCTCGCGGATCAGGTTCCGGATCGCGGGCGTGCCGAGCATGATCTCGTGCGCCGCGATACGACCGCCCCCAATCTTCTTCATCAGGGTCTGGGCGATGACCGCGCGCAAGGACTCGGACAGCATCGCCCGCACCATGTCCTTCTCCGCCGCCGGGAATACATCGACGATCCGGTCGATGGTCTTGGCCGCAGAGCTGGTATGCAGGGTGCCGAACACCAAGTGCCCGGTTTCGGCCGCGGTCAGCGCCAGCCGGATGGTCTCGAGGTCGCGCAGCTCGCCGACCAGAATGGTGTCCGGGTCCTCGCGCAGAGCCGAGCGCAGGGCCTCGCTGAAGCCATGCGTATCGCGGTGCACCTCGCGCTGGTTGACCAGCGACTTCTTCGACTCGTGAACAAACTCGATCGGATCCTCGATGGTGAGGATATGCCCGTAGTCGTTCTCGTTGCGGTGGTTAACCATGCCCGCCAGCGTGGTCGACTTGCCCGAACCGGTCGGGCCGGTCACCAGCACGATGCCGCGCGGGTAGTTGGAGATTTCCTCGAAGATGCGCGGGGCCGCCAGCTCTTCCAGCGTCAGGACCTTGGAGGGGATGGTGCGGAACACCGCCGCCGCGCCGCGGTCCTGGTTGAAGGCGTTGACACGGAAGCGCGCCAGGCCCGAGACCTCGAACGAGAAGTCCGTCTCCAGGAACTCCTCGTAATCCTTGCGCTGGCGGTCGTTCATGATGTCGTAGATCAGGCCCTGAACCTCCTTGTGGTCCATGACCGGCACGTTCACCCGGCGCATGTCGCCATCAATGCGCACCATCGGCGGCATGCCCGCGGAGATATGCAGGTCCGAGGCCCCGTTCTTGACCGAAAAGGCCAGCAACTGCGTGATATCCATGCATCCCCCTGTGTTCGGGCGTGACGCCGAGGTGCGTCAGCCGCCCAGTGGCAGCCGTCGCCGCCACTCCCTGTCGCTTGCAAGCCCGCGGAAAATCCACGGTGCCCATGTGTTCTTCGGGACTATATCATAGGGAAATGACCGCACCAGACCACGCCCTGAACACCGTTCGAGCCCGCATCGAGGCCGCCTGCCGCGAGGCGGGACGCAACCCGGATTCGGTCCGGCTCCTGGCCGTCAGCAAGACCCGTGACGTGAGGGAAATCCGAGCCCTGCATGCCTGCGGGCAGATCGCGTTTGGGGAGAATTACGTGCCCGAGCTGGTGGAGAAGCACGACACACTGGAGGCTCCGCCCGCACCCCTGGGACTCGAGTGGCATTTCATCGGCGCCCTGCAGAGCAACAAGACCCGCGCCGTGGCCGAACGCGCCGCCTGGGTGCATACGGTGGATCGCGAGCGAATCGCCCGGCGCCTGTCCGACCAGCGCCCGGAAGGGACGCCGCCGCTACAAGTCTGCCTGCAGATCAACATCAGCGAGGAGCCGCAGAAGGCCGGTATCGCGCCCCGGGAGGCCGAGGCGCTGGCCGCCATCGTGGCCGAACTCCCCGGCCTCGAACTGCGCGGACTGATGGCCATCCCGGCCACCGAGGTCGATCCGCAACGCCAGCGGGAACCCTTCGCACGCCTGCGCGAGCTGCGCGATACCCTGAACGCCCGTGGTCATTCGCTGGATACCCTCTCCATGGGCATGTCCGGCGATCTGGAAGCCGCCATCCTCGAGGGGGCCACCCTGGTGCGCATCGGCACCGCCCTGTTTGGCCCACGCCCCACCCAGAAGGAGTCCGCATGACGGAACACCGCTACGAAGTCGGCTTCATCGGCGCCGGCAACATGGGCGAGGCCCTGATCCAGGGCCTGATCCAGTCCGGCCATGCCGCCGAGCGTATTGCCATCGCCGACAAGAGCCCCGAGCGCATACGCGATCTGCAGGCCCGCTACCCGGGACTCGCCACTGGCGACCCGGAGGAACTGACCGCCCACAGCGCAACCCTGCTCCTCGCCGTCAAACCCCAGACCCTGCCCGAGCTGGCCCCAACCCTGAGCACTGCGGTCGGCGAAGGGGGGCCGCTGGTGCTCTCGGTGGCCGCCGGGATCACCACCGCACAACTGGCGGGATGGCTGGGCGATGCCACGCGCCTGATCCGCGCCATGCCGAACACCCCGGCTCTGGTGGGCGCCGGCGTCACCGGGTTGTACGCCGCTCCAACCGCCGGCCCCGAGGATCGCGCCACGGCCACCCACCTGCTGGAGGCAGTCGGCCGCGCGATCTGGGTGGACGACGAGGAGCTGATGCACGCGGTCACCGCCACCTCCGGCAGCGGCCCGGCCTATGTCTTCCTGATGATCGAGGCCATGCAGGAGGCGGCACAGTCGCTGGGCCTGCCCGCGGATACCGCGCTGGAACTAACCCTCGGCACCCTGGCCGGCGCCACCCGCCTGGCCGCGGAAAGCGACGAGAGCCCCGCCGAGCTGCGCCACCGCGTCACTTCACCGGGTGGCACCACGGAGCGCGCCCTGCAAGTCCTGGAGGACGGCGACCTGCGCGAGCTGATGCTGCGCGCCATGACCGCGGCCGCCGACCGCTCCCGCGAACTCGGCCGCTGAAACCCTGATTCACCACGAAGCGCACGAAGACACGAAGAAGGGCCAGATCAAGGGCGATTCACAGGAAGAAGGGAAGTCAGGAAGGAGCGTGCGGGGCAGCTGCGGGACACGCCCCCGCTGTTACCTTTGCGGTCGCGGCTGGCGCCGGCGACGCGCGGCGCCCCCAATCCTCCAACCCATTTTCCCCTTCCGATCTTCAAACCTTCCTGTGAATCGTCCTTGATCTGGCCCTGGACCTTCTTCGTGCCTTCGTGAGCTTCGTGGTAAAACCGCCCTTGCCTTTCGAAGACTCGACGTGGGCCGTCAACGGAGTTCGGCTAGGAGTTGGCGGATCATGCGCTCGGCCTGCGCGCCATAGCCGCCGCCGAACAGGTGGTCGTGATTGAGGATGTGGTAGAGGTTGTACAGCGTGCGGCGCACGCCATAGCCAGGGTCGATGGGCAGGATCTCCTCGTAGGCGGCGACAAAGTCCTGCCCCGGATGCCCGAACAGCTCCATCATCGCCAGGTCCGCCTCGCGGTCGCCGTAGTACACCGCCGGGTCATAAATCGTCGCGCGTCCATCGGCCAGGAAGCCCCAGTTGCCGCTCCACAGGTCCCCGTGCAGCAGGGAGGGAGTCGGGCGATAGTCGGTGAAGAAGCCGCCCAATGACGCCTCCAGCTCCTCCAACGCCCGCAGCAGGGACGCCGCGGCGCCACGTTGCCGGGCCAGCTGGCGCTGGAAGCCCAGGCGTTCGGCGCGATAGAACGAGACCCAGTCGTCGTGTTCAGTATTCGGCTGCGGCGTACTCCCAATGAAGTTGTCGTGATCCAGCCCGAAACGCATTCGGGTCTTCTGATGCATATCGGCGATGCCGCGCGCCAACACCACGCCATCGCGCCGCCCACCCAGGTCCAGGTTCTCCATCACCAGAAAATGGGTGCCACCAACCGATCCCGTGCCGCACACGGCGGGTATCTTCAGCCGTCCACAGCGTTGCAGTTCTTCCAGGCCCCGTGCCTCGGCCGCGAACATCGCGGCACCATCGCCTCCGCTCAGCTTGACGAAGAACTCGCGGCCGTCGGTTCCGGTTAGACGCTGCGCCTGATTAATGGAGCCCCCGGAACAGGCCTGGCTTCCTGACGGCTGGAAGGCGGTTCCGGTATGGTCGCTAATGCACTGGGCCACCGCCGCCGTCACGGCATCGGGGCCCGCTGAATCAAATCGGTTCATCCTCGGCTTCCGGATTGCATTTCAAGTTGCAGGGTACCGGCTGTCGCAGGATCCGTCAGGAGATCCCCATGGCCTTTCGCAAGCTCGAACCCCTCTGCGACAAGATCGGTGCCGAACGCATCCGCGCGGTGATCGACGACTTCTACCGCCGGCTTTCGGCCGACCCCGAGATCGGCCATCACTTCGAGCGTATCCAGGACTTCCCGGATCATGTCAGCCGGATCGCGGACTTCTGGTACATGAACCTGGGCGGGCGTCTGGAACAGCCGCCGACCATCGACATGGTCGGCAAGCACGCCCCGCTGAACCTGACCGAGGCCGACCTGGCTGTGTGGATGCGCCACTTCAAGGCCACCACCGAAGAACACCTGGAACCCCCGCTGGCGGCCGAATGGCAGCAACTGGCCGACGGCATCGCCAGCCGCATGCGCGAAGACATCATCCGCGGCTAATCCGCCTTTTTGTTTGCACCACGAAGCGCACGAAGACACGAAGAAGGTCAAGGGCGGTTTACAGGAAGGTTCGAAGGTCAGAAGGAAAATGGATGGATGGCCCGAGGCCGGGCCGTGATGGTCAGGGCCAGGCGGGCCCCGGGTGCGACACAATGGCCTTCACCGTGAGCGCCCTCCCCGGGCGTCTCCCACCAAGAACCCTTCTTCCCTTCCCGTCTTCCTGTAAACCGCTGTTGACCTGGCCCTTCTTCGTGTCTTCGTGCGCTTCGTGGTCAACAAGTCCCTTCGCAAGCGCGATCCTAGCAAGCGTTTTCGGTGTAGCCGGGGGCGTCGCAGAAGGCGCGGCTGAGGGCGACGCCGTCGGCGGCGTGGAGGGTCGCCAGGTGCTGTTCGCGGCTCGCGGCCAGACGCGATTCCGGGGTGACCGGATACAGCAGCGTGGCCAGCGACGGCGGCTCTTGCCCCAAACGCACCGCGTACAGGATGCGATAGGCGAACACGCGGCGGATATAGTCGCGGGTTTCGGAGAACGGGATCAGCTCGGCCCAGATGTCGGGGTCCATCGCCCGGTCCTCCGGCAACCAGGAGCGCACACGGTGTGCACCGGCATTATAGGCGGCACTGGACAGCATGCTGTGCCCGCCGAAGCGATCCAGATTCCGGCGCAGGTAGTAGGTCCCCAGACGGGCGTTGGTCGCCGGGTCGAGGATGTCCCAGTCAGAGTTCACCCGCACCCCGGCCGCCGAGGCGATCGAACGCCCGGTCGCCGGCATGACCTGCATGACCCCTAGCGCCCCGGCCCCGGAACGCACGTCATAGAGAAAGGCGCTCTCCTGCCGCGCGATCGCCATGGCCCAGGCCGGGTCGATCGCCTGCTCGCGGGCCCCCGCCACAATCAGGTCGTCGAAGGCCAGCGGGAAGCGCAGCTCGATATCATCCCAGGCGCGCGCCCGGGCGGCGGTGAAAATCGCACGGTCATGCCAACCCCAGTCGGCAAAGGCGAGGGCCGCGGCCTCCAGCTCGGAGATCTCCATATTCGCCACCGCATGGGTCCACTCGCGGCGGGCCTCGGCATTGCGGTCCAGGCGCACGAGCTCGCGCATGCGCTGCATGCCGGCATGTTCACGGATCGAGGCCTGCCGGTCGTCCGCGACAATCAACGGCTGATGGCCGATGCGGTAGGGCTGGCCCAAACGGTCGGCGGCCAGAAAACCATGGAAGTTGCGCTCCTGGGCCGCGCGCTCGTAGAAGCGCCGCGCGGCCTCCAGCGATTCGGTCTGCTCCAGGGCGCGGCCATACCAGTACTGCCAGTTAGCCTCGTCGCGAACATCACGATCCATCACCCGGATCGCGTCCATCACCGTTTCCCAGTCGCGCTCGTAGAGTGCCGCCCGCACCTGCCACTGGCGCAACTGGGTATCAAAGACCTCGGGGTCCAGGGCAGCCATGAAATCCAGGGCCTCGGGGCGGTAACGCAAGGCCAGGCGAAGGGCCAGCGCATGCTGCACTCGCCCGGCCGACTCGGATGCCAGCTCGAGCCGATCGCCGGATTGCTCCCACCCTTCCAGTGCAGCATCCAGATCCTGGCGCACCCAGCGGATAAAGGCGTGCTCCAGCATCGTCTCCGCCGCGCGGTGGTCCCCAGCACGGAAGTCGACGTCAGCCACCCGCGCCGGGCGCTCGGCCAGGTTCAGCCAGCGTTCGCCCCAATCGCGATCGCGGCTATCCAGGTAGCGTCGCAGATAGCGGGCGAGACCGGTCTGGCCTGCTTCCATCGCCAGTGCAAAACGGTCCCAAGCGAGCTCGTCCGTCAGCCCACCCGCGTCACGCCAGGCGCTCAACGCGGCATCGCAGGCCGAGGGTCGGGACTGGCCGTGCAGCCAGATCGATTCCATGTCGTCCAGGGCCGCTTCACGCTCACCCGTTTCCAACAGCGCCTTGCGCCGCTGGCAGTCCTGGGTCACGGACAGGGGGCGGTCATCATCGACAAAATCCAGATATGCCGACCAGCGCTCCTCGTCCGCCAGATGCGACAGGTAGCTGCTGTACAACCGGGGGGACAGAGGGGTGTCGGCATGCTCGCGCACAAAATCCTGCACGGCATCGGGGTCGGCGCGACTCAGGTTGCGCGCCAGTTCACGGTAATCGAGATAGGGCGTTAGCGGATAGCCGGTCAGGGTGCTGCGCGCGGCGCGATAAGCCGTCATGTCACCGCGGTTCAGCGCGCGCTCCGCCAGCAGGAACAGGCTGCGCTCGAAGACATAGAGATCGTCTTCGGCCGCTACCGCCGGAAATGCCGCGGCCAGGGCCAGCAACAAGGCGGCCAGCCCGGCCAATACGCTCCTGGAAAGGCGCATGCCCAACCCTCGAATCAATGGATCTCCATCATTGACCAGCCCTGGGGCACTTGCAACGAACTTTGTCCCGTTTCGCACTGCGGCGCCGGCAGTTCGTGCTTTCCGAGTCAACGTGAGAATCAGGTCTCCAGGACAAGCGCTTCACCGCGCGCCAACCCGTCAAGGGTCCAGGAGCCAACCCGGTACCGCACCAGACGCAAGGTCGGATGCCCTACCGCCGCGGTCATGCGGCGGACCTGGCGATTACGGCCCTCACGCAGGGTGATCGCCAGCCAGCGGGTGGGTATATGGCGACGAAAGCGCACCGGCGGGTCACGTTCCGGTAGGTCGGGTGGCGCCATGCGCTCCACCTTCGCCGGGCGCGTCAGGCCGTCCTTCAATTCGACGCCGTGGCGCAGGGCCTCCAATGCCGCGTCATCGGGTTCGCCTTCGACCTGGACCCAATAGGTCTTGCTGGTCTTGTGCTTGGGCTGGGTCAGGCGCGCGTTCAGACGACCGTCGTCGGTCAGGACGAGCAGGCCCTCGCTATCCCGATCCAGGCGCCCAGCCGGGTAGACGCCGGAGACATCGATGAAGTCGGCCAGCGTCGGGCGCCCTTCAGGGTCGGTGAACTGGGGCAACACGCCCCAGGGCTTGTGAAAGAGGACAACCCGAGCCATGGCCTGTTGGGTCAGTCGCAGTGCAGCGTGACGCGTTCGGCGAAATGCCGACCGAGGTCGTAATCGACGCTGGCGCCGTAATCCAACGCCATGGCGCGCGCGACCATTGCCGGATCCGGCCGCGGCCGCTCGAGCCGGGTCTCGCAAGCCGCATCCACCAGTCCGGCCGCATCGACTACGCGTATGCCATGCGGCTCGCGGTGCAGAACCTCGATGAAAAAGGTCGGGTCGTAGACCTTGTACTCCAGGTCGCGGGCTTTCGGATCCACGGGCTGGCTCAGCTCCAGCCGGAAGCGAAAATGCAGCAACCCCTCCTCCATCGCCATGCGCGGCTCCTCGGCCGCCGCAATGCCAATGGTTTCATCGCCCGCCTTGATGTGGCTGTACCAGCGATACTCGTCCAGGTTGCCGAGGATCTCGGCTGCCAGCGCCTGCAGGCGCTCCTCGGAAGTCGTGCCCTCCTGGTGTTCCTGGGCATCGTCGTACAGGTACTGCCCATAGGTGGGATCAAAGCGCCAGTTGTGATGCATGTGGGTCAGCTGCCCGTCGCGATCGCGTTCGAACGTGATCTCCAGGTCGATCCAGGCGTGGGGATGCGCCTGCAGCGTGCCCGGAAGAAGCACCAGCAGGGCCAGCACCGCGACCATCAGGGGAGCCCAACGGCGAATCATGCGGTCTGCCTCGCATCTGCAGGGGTCCAGGCGCGCGCCGCCGCCAGAAGGGGGGCCTGGTAGGCCGGCGCTACGCCGAGGTCCTGCAACCACGCCCGTGCGTTCGGCTCGGGGCCCGCAGGCCCCAGCAGCTCCGGAGACGGCAAGTCCGGGATACGGTCGACGAGCCCGGTCAGTTGCCGCCAGCGGCGGAGCGCATCGGTCTGCTGGGCAATGGTCGTGGCCACCACGGGGGCGCGCCGGATATTGCAGCGGGCGACCGCCGCCGGGTCCGCCAGCACGGTGTCGAGGTCGTGCAGACGCCGCAGGATCCGGGCCGCGCTCTTCGGCCCGATGCCCTCGATCCCGGGGATGTTGTCACTGGCATCACCGGCCAGGGCCAGCATGTCCGCGACCTGCTCCGGACGCAGGCGAAAGCGCTTCTCGATGGCCCGGCGATCCAGATCAAGCCCGCGCTCGGGGTCGTGCAGACGATCCTGCTGGCCATGGATAACCTGGGTCAGGTCCTTATCCGCGCTCTTCACGTCGATCCGATACCCCGCCGCGCGCCCACTGCGGGCCAGGGTCGCGATCAGGTCGTCGGCCTCGTACTCGGGATTGGCGAACGTGGCGAAGCCGAGCCGTTCCAGCAGCTCGCGGATCCGCTCGAACTGCTCGCGCAGCTCCGGCGGCGCCGGCGGGCGATGGGCCTTGTAGGTCGGGTCGATGCGGTGGCGAAAGCCTCGGCGCAAGCCGGTGTCGAAACAGAAGGCGACCGGCCCCGGCGCGCAGGTAGGCAGCCACTGGCAGAGCGAGTGCACCAGGCCGTGCAACGCACCACCGGGACGCCCCTGCGAATCCGCATCCAGCCCCCGCGCAAACCAGGCGCGAAACACAAAGATGCTGCTGTCGACCAGGGTCAGGGTCGGCAACCGGGCACCTACTGCCAGTCTGGACTCAGGAAAGGCGTTCAAGGTCCTTCCGCACACCGGCGATAGACTGGTCAAAAGCCGCGCGCTCCTCGGCATTCAGCTCCAGCTCGATCGCGCGCTCCATGCCGCCCTGGCCCAGAATGCAGGGCACGCCCATGGCCACGTCACGCTCGTCGTATTCGCCGTCCAGCAGGGCCACGGTCGGCAGCACCCGACGGCGATCCAGGGCGATTGCCTCGACCATCTCGGCGATCGCGGCGGCCGGGGCGCCGTAGGCGCTGGAGGTCTGTTTCAGGGCCAGGATCTCGGCCCCACCGTGGCGGGTACGCTCGACGATATTGTCCAGCGTGGATTGATCCATGAAGTGGTGTAGCGGCACGCCATTGACCGACGAGTAGCGCAGCATCGGCACCATTGCGTCGCCATGGCCGCCCAGCACCAAGGCCTGGATGTCATGGGTGGACAGCCCGGTCTCCAGCGCAATGAAGGCGGCCATGCGCGAGGTATCCAGCACCCCGGCCTGACCGAAAATGCGGTCGCGACTCCAGCCGGTCTTCTGCCAGGCGCGGTAGGTCAGCACGTCCACGGGATTCGACACCACCAGGATACGGCTCTGAGGGGCGTGAACCAGGATGTCCTGCAGGATGAGATCGAGGATCTCGACGTTCTTGTCCAGCACATCGGAACGCGACATCCCCGGCTTGCGCGGCAATCCGGCGGTCACGATGACCAGCTCCGATCCCGCGATCACCGACGGCTCATGGCTGCCGCTCAGGCGAGTATCGAAGCGCAGCAGTGGCGCGGTCTCCTGAATATCCAGTGCCGCGCCCGCCGCGGCACCCTCGCGCACATCCAGCAACGCGATCTCGCGCGCCACATCGCGGCGCGCCAGGAACTGGGCGGTGGATTCGCCGACGCGGCCGGCGCCGACTATGGCGATCTTTTGCATACGACTCCTCAGTCCTTGCTCGTGGACGTTACAGGCGCGCGACCCCGCTGTCCCGAGCGGCCTTGCTGATGGCGGGCGGCACGGTATCGATCAGGCGTGGATCGAACGGCGTCGGTAGGATGTAGTGGGGGCCGAATTCCAGGGTTTCCAGACCATAGGCATCCAGCACGACCTGCGGCACCGGCTCGCGAGCCAGACCGGCCAGGGCGTGAACCGCGGCCACCAGCATCTCATCGTTGATCGTCCGGGCGCGCACATCCAGCGCACCACGAAAGATAAACGGGAAACCCAGCACGTTGTTGACCTGGTTCGGGTAGTCCGAGCGCCCGGTCGCCATGATCAGGTCGTCGCGCGTTTCCAGCGCCAGCTCCGGCCGAATCTCCGGGTCCGGGTTGGACAACGCAAAGATGACCGGTTTCGGCGCCATGGAGCGCAACATATCCGGGGTCAGCAGGTCCGGGCCGGACAGGCCAATGAAGACATCGGCATCCTGGCACGCATCGGCCAGGCTGCGCGCCTCGGTATCCACCGCGAAGATCTGCTTGTACTCGTTCAGGTCGTCGCGCTGACTGTGGATCACGCCCTTGCGATCCACCATGAACAGGTTTCGCTTCGCCGCGCCCAGGCGGACCAGCAGCTGCATGGAGGCAATCCCGGCGGCACCGGCCCCGACGCAGACAATCTTGGCCTCGCTCAGCTTCTTGCCCTGGATTTCCAGCGCATTGACCAATCCGGCGGCGGTGATGATCGCCGTCCCGTGCTGGTCATCGTGGAAGACCGGAATATCCAGGCGCTCACTCAGACGGCGCTCGATCTCGAAACAATGCGGCGCGGCGATATCCTCGAGATTGATGCCGCCAAAGCCACCGGCAATCCGCGCCACCGTGTTGATGAAATCCTCCGGCTGCGGCGCGTCCACCTCGATGTCATAGACATCGATATTGGCGAAGGCCTTGAACAGCACGCCCTTGCCCTCCATCACCGGCTTGGACGCCAGCGCACCGACGTTGCCCAGCCCGAGTACGGCGGTACCATCGGTAATCACGGCGACCAGGTTGCCCTTGCCGGTATAGCGATAGGCCAGCTCCGGATCGGCGGCAATCGCGCGCACCGGTGCGGCAACCCCCGGGGAGTAGGCCAGCGACAGGTCCTCCTGGGTCGCCGTCGGCTTGGTGACGTGGATCGCCAGTTTCCCGGCCGGGTGCTGCTCGTGGTACTCCAGCGCGCGCTGGTTGAAATCCTTGGACATAGTGTCGCGGGGCCTTTTTGTAAGACGGTGACTTGCGAAACAGCGAGCCCCGGAGCGGCCGGCAGCCGCTCCGGAACCCAGGGTCAGTTGACCGGATGCGTGGGGACGGAGCCGCGGCGGGCCTCGTCGTACGCCGGCCGGAACTGATCGGCCAGCCGGGTCAACTCGCGCTGACGCGACTCCGGTGCCGGGTGCGTACTCAGAAATACCGGGTGCCGCCCGTTGGACTGAGCCGCCATCTTGCGCCACAGGCTGGCGGCCGCATCCGGATTGTATCCGGCGCGGGCGGCAAGCTCGATCCCGATGCGGTCGGCCTCGGACTCCATCTGCCGGCTATGCGGGAGCTGTACGGCGAGGGCCGCGCCGAGGGCCGCGCCAGTCAATGCGACCGCCGAACGGTCACCGGTCATCGCGTAGCCCGCCACAGCCAGATTGCTGGCCATTGCCACCGACATTTTCTCTGCCGTGTGCGCGGACAGCGCATGCGCAATCTCGTGCCCGATGATCTGGGCGAGCTCGTCATCGGTCAGCTCCAGCTGCTCGATAATGCCCGAGTAGATCGCCATCTTGCCGCCGGCCATGGCAAACGCATTGATGGTGTCCGGGGCCTCGATCACGCGGATCTCCCAGTCCCAGTCGGCGGTTTCGGGACGATACTTGACGGCCTGCGCCACCACGCGTTCGGTAATGCCCTGGACCCGCGCGGTCATCTCCGGGTTGGCGTCCACCCGCCCTTCTTCGCGTGCCGGGGCGAGCATCTCGACATAGGCACTGCGCGAGGCATCAATCGCCTGGTTCTCGGACACCAGCATCAGCTGGGAGCGGCCGGTCACCGGGTTCGTAGTACAACCGGGGACCGCCACGGCGAGACCAGCGGCAATCACCACCGTCAGAAGCAGGGATGTCAGGCGGCCACGTCCGGTCCGCCAGGGCTTGCGAAAAGCGCGCATTATTCGACCACCTCGAGATCGCGCGGATTCCGGATGCGAATCCGCAGTCGGTCTCTCCAAGGATACACCTGACCACGCACAATGACCGCCTCGCCATTCAAAGTGTCAGGTTCAAGATCCGGCCAGTGCGCGCGGTCATCCTCATGGATGAACACATCCAGCGGGCCGTCCAGTTCCAGCACCCAGTGGCGTTCCGTCGAACGCACCGAAACCACCTCGCCCTGCACTCGCAACCGCCCTGGACGCAGGGCGCCTGCGTGCCGGTCCAGGGCCATCGCAGAAAAGGCGGCAGGACGCTCCAACCAGAGTCCCCGCTGTCCCGCACGCGCCTCGGCCTCGGCGTTGTAGTAGCAGGTGTCCAGGGCGGAAGGCTGGAGACCGGGGCGGGCAACGGCCGCGCCACTAGCGATCAGCTCACTGGCGAGCAGCGGCCCCTCGGGTAACCAGGCGTGCATATGGAGACGCCCCTGGGCATCCCGGGCCGGTCGCCCGGGACGCAGGATCAGGCGCTGGCCAGCCGCGTCGATCCGTTCGTCCAATACATCCTGCAGGTCTTCGTGCAGGCGCAGAGGTCGCATCAAGGGACTCGTCTCCGGTAATTCCGCCGCCGGGGCGAGCCCGATCAGGCGGATGCTGCGCCCATCGGCCAACTGCAGTCCATCGAAACCCTGGACCCGGTCGACCTCGACTTCCTGAAGCCCTCGCGCATCCTGGTCCGCCAGCTGGCATTGGGCCGCAACGGCCTGGGCGAACAAAAGCAGCAACCCCCCAACGCAGACGAGGGCACCCCACAGGGCGCCCTCGTTGGGTCGGCCGCGGCCCGCCGCAGCGGCTACGCGTCCGGTCGCATCTCGCGCCGGCCGGCGCGCCACGGCTTCAGAATGCGAAGCGGCGGTTGAACTTGTCGACCTGGCCAGCGGTGTCAACGATCTTCTGCTTGCCGGTATAGAACGGGTGGCACTGCGAGCACACATCCACCTGCATCTCTTCGCTGGAGAGGGTGGAGCGGGTCTCGAACTGCTCCCCGCAGCTGCAGATGACCTTGACTTGGTGGTAGTTCGGATGGATATCGGCTTTCATGATCGGCTCACGCAGGTTCTGGCGAAAAGTCCGATAGGATAGCCGTGGATCACCCACCAGCGCAAGACCCATTTGCGAGCGTCTTTCGAGAGCCGTTCTGCAAAGCGGATGGCAACTCACTGAATGAACCGAGGGTTTTATAGTCCGGGACAGCCTGTGGATAACTTTGTGGACGAATTGTCGGAAGCGGAACGAACGCTGGCTCGAACGTCAAGCCCACAAGGATCAGACCAGCGCCGAACTTGAAATAAATTACTGATTTATATTCAATTAATTCTTTCCCTATTGCGCGAGAGCCGCTTTTTGGGCCGACCACCGCAATGAGCAAGCACTTGGTACGCACTGTGCATAAACCCACGCCAACGTGCCGCACCCGTCAGTGTTTGGCGGGCTCCGGGGCAATCGCCCGGTAGATCGCCGAATAGTCAGCGTCCGCCAGCCCCTGGTCCTGCGCCTGGTCCAGAAGGTCCGCCAACAACGGTAACCACGGCCCAACCAGCTGAGCATCCTCGACCGCCCGCTCGGTCAGGCGCACATCTTTCAGCAGATGCTTGACCGGGAAGTTAGCGGACCCAAAGTCGCCGGACAGCATCTTGCCCAGCTTCTTGTCGAAGGTTGGGGCATACAGAGCGCTATCGCGCAAGATCTCCATGAAAGTCTCGACCTCCACGCCTTCGCGTCGGACAAGCGCAAGGCTCAAGGAGAACGCGGCGGTAAGACTGGCGATCAGCTGATTGAAAGCCAGCTTCAGCGCCGCCCCCTGCCCCACCGGACCGACATGCCGAGGGGTCTCGCCAAGGGCCGCCAACACGGGCTGTGCACGGGCAAAGTCCTCATCGCTATCGGCACCCGCCATGATCAACAGGCGGCCATCCCGTGCTTCCGGGATGGAACCCAGCACCGGGGCCTCCAGGTAGCAAGCGCCGGCCGCGCGCACCCGCTTGGCCAGCGCCCGGCTCTCGGCCGGGAGGATCGTCGCCATCTGGATCACGCAGCGCCCCGATAACGACCCGGTCGGGAGAGCACCCAGCACGGCCTCGATGGCCGTTGCGTCGCTGAGCATGAGCACCAGTACATCTGCCTCCGCGACCGCCGCCGCAGGTGCGCTATGAACGGTCACTCCCTCCGTAGCCAGATCACTGGCGCGGGATACCGTGCGGTTGTACGCCACCACGGGAAATCCGGCCTGCAAAAGACGCAGGCCCATGGGTTGCCCCATGAGCCCGCATCCCAGCAGCGCCACTCGGGACGCAGCCATATCGACTCCTATTTGATCTTGTCGTCGAGGTCGTCGGTATACCCGAACAGGGTATGCGGCGGTGGCGCCTCCTTCTGATACTTGGTCGGCGTAACCGCTTCGGTCTGCTGCAGGCTCTTGTACAGCCCGATGACCATGATCAGCATCACCACCGAGAACGGCAATCCGATGCTGATCGCAGCGGCCTGCAGCGCCGCCAGCCCCCCCGCCAGCAACAGGATGGAGGCGACCACCCCCTCGAGGATGGCCCAGTACACGCGCTGGGTGACGGTCCCGTTGCGCACGTCGCCGGAGGCCAGGGTGTCGATGACCAACGAACCGGAATCCGAGGAGGTGACAAAGAAGGTCACGATCAGCAAGGTCGCCGCTGCCATCACCACAATCGCCAGCCAATCCCATAGCGGCATCGCCTGAAGGGTCACGAACAACGCGGTGGACACGCTCTCCGACACGGCGGCGGTCAGATCGACCACGCCGTCGAGCTCGTAGCTCATCGCGGTACCCCCGAACACGGCCAGCCAGACAAAGGCCGCGGCGGTCGGGGCCAGGAGCACGCCGGCCACGAATTCTCGGATGGTGCGGCCACGCGACACTCGCGCAATGAACATGCCGACATACGGGGCCCAGGAGATCCACCAGCCCCAGTAGAAGATGGTCCAGGAGGCAGCCCAGCCGGAGTCTTCAATGGTATCGGCCCACAGACTCATCTCGGGCAGGTTCTGCACATAAACGCCGGTGGATTCAACCAGCAGGCGCAGGATGAACAGCGTCGGCCCCATGATCAGCAACAGTGCGACCAGGATCGCGGCCAGCCCGATGTTGAAGTTCGACAGACGCTTGATGCCCTTGTCGACACCCAGCGCGACCGAACCCACCGCGATCAGGGTGATGATCGCCACGAGTATGATCTGCATGGCGGTCGATTCCTCGATCCCGAACACGAAGTTCAGGCCCGAGTTGATCTGCATAACCCCGAGCCCCAGCGAGGTCGCCACACCAAACAGGGTGCCGAACAAGGCCACGACATCCACCACATGCCCCCAGGGGCCGTAGATCCGATCCCCGATGAAGGGATACAGCGAAGAGCGGATCAGCAGCGGGAGGTTGTGGCGGTAGGCGTAATACGCCAGCGACAGGCCCACGACGATGTAGATCGCCCAGGCATGCAGCCCCCAGTGGAAAAAGGTGTAGCGCATCGCCTCGACGGCCGCGCCACTGGTCTCGCCCTCCGCATGCGGCGGGCTCAGATAGTGGTACATCGGCTCGGCGATACTCCAGAACAGCAGCCCGATCCCCATCCCGGCGGAGAACAGCATCGAAAACCATGCGGCATAGCTGAAGCGCGGCGTCTCGAACTGGTCCCCCAGGCGCACCCCACCGTACCGGCTGAACATCAGGTACAGGGAGAACACCAGGAACACCGTTACGACCAGCATGTAGTACCAACCAAGATATTCCGAGATCCCGGTCTGCAGTTGTTCGAAGATCGCTTCGGCACGATCCGGGAAGATCGCCCCAAACAGCACAAACACTGCGATCACAATACTGGAGGCATAGAAGACCGGGCTGCAGATCACGCCAAAGCCGCGAAGGCGCGTTTGCGTCAGACCGGGGGTGGACTGTTCATCCATTCGGTTTCCCCTTGTGTTCGAGTTGCGGGCACGGGCCTGACTGCTTCTTGCCGCGAAGCTGCCTGGTGCGCGCCCGTTGGCGCGTTGCCGCTGTCAGGTGGGACATTGCCCACCGTAGCGAAAGACAGCCAGCACTGCAAAAACTGCGAAGGGCTTCACAGCCCCGCCGTATCACCCACCGTTAGACGCCGGGAAGCCGCGTCAAAAGCAAGGCGCGGGCCTGCCCGCCCTGGCGCTCTCGCTCGATATGCCACCCGCTTGAAACAAGAAAGTCGAGGGCGGCCTCGGCCTCAATCTCTACGTAGATCTGACTGTCGGCATGGATCCAGCCCTGCATCACCAAGGCCTCCAGCACTGGCACCACCCGATCCTGGTGGAACGGGGGGTCCACCAGAACCAAGTCATAGGGCTGCCCATCCGGCGGAGCGGCCGCCAGCAGGCGCAAGGCGTCATCGCGGCGCACCGTGACCTGTTCGGCCCTCAGCGTCTCGCAGTTGGCCTGCAACTGCGCGGCCGCACGCGCATCACGTTCCACCAACAACACCGATGCCGCCCCACGCGACGCCGCCTCCAGGCCCAGGGCCCCCGTGCCAGCGAACAGATCCAGCACGCGGGCACCAGGGAGACTGGGTTGCAGCCAGTTGAACAGGGTCTCGCGCAGGGCATCCGCGGTGGGACGCAGCCCACCCACCCCGAGCACCGGCAACCAGCGCCGCCGCCAGGCACCGCCGATGATGCGGATGCGCGCGGCGCGCCCGGCGGGGGCGCGCCTACTCCTGGCCACCCACGATCACCGTGACCATCGCATCCGGATTGATGCGCTCGCGCAGGCGCTCATTCAGGTCATCCAGCTCAACCGCCTCCATGCGCTCGATGTAGCGCTCCAGGTAGTCCAGCGGCAGATCGTAGAAAGCCATCATCCCGAGCAGACTGACGATGTCGCTGTTCGAAGCCAACGACAGCGGGAAGCTGTTGACCGTGTTCTCACGCGACGCCTCCAGCTCGTCCGCATCGATTCCCTCTGCGTGCCAGCGCCGCAGTTCGTCGCGCAGGGCGTTCACCGCATCGTCCGCCTGATCCACTCCGGTTTGCATACCAATCCGGAACGGCCCTTCCACGGCCATCGGCTGAAAGCGGCTGCTGACCGAATAGGCCAATCCGCGCTGGCTGCGGATCTCCTGGAACAGCCGCGAGGTGAATCCACCGCCACCAAAGGCGTGATTGGCCAGGGTCAGCGCATAGTGGTCATCGTCCCCGCGGCGCAGGGCGGGCGCGCCCATATGGATGTGGGCCTGTTCCGACGGGAAGTCAATGCGCTCCTCCACCGGTTCGTCCCGTTGCGGTACGTCTGGCAGCGGATCGACTGCGGGACCCCGGGGCAGCGCCGACGAGATGCGGGCCGCGATACTCTCGGCCTGCTCGCGATCAAGGCCGCCGGTAATCGCCAGTGCGCCGTTGCCGGTCGTGTAGTGGCGCTCAAAAAACGTGCGCGCATCCCCGGGACTCAATGCCTCAAGGCTGTCCCGGTCACCCCGCGGCCAGTTGGCATAGGGGTGGCCTTCGTACATCAATTCGTAGAAGCGACGGGTGGCCACGCTGCCCGGGTCCTGGCGCTCGCGCTGGAGACCTTGCAGGGCCTGGCGCCGCGCGCGGTCAAAGTCGCTATCCGGGAAAGCCGGCGCGGCCAGGACGTCCGTCAGGGTATCCAGCGCCGCATCCATCCAGTCCGGCTCGGTCAGGCTGCGAAGGTTGATGATGGCCATATCGCGCAGCGACTGGGTGCCGAATTCGGCACCGACGGACTCGAAGCGCTCGGCCAGTTCGTCGGCATCCATATCCGCGGTACCGTGGCGCAATGCACTGCTGGTCAGCAATGCCAGGCCGCCCTGGCTCCCATCGCGCGAGGCTCCGCCGTCGAAGGTCAGGCGCAGGTCGACCATCGGCAGGTCCGGCGCCTCCACAAACAACACCCGCAACCCCTCGGTGGTCTCCCACTCTTCGATCTCGACGGCCTGGGCCGGTAGCGCCAGCGCCAGCAGAAAACCCAGGACACTCAGAACACCCGCTCGCATCATCTTGGCTCCCATGATCACAGACCTCCCGTGTCATCACCGTAGGCCTGCCCCGAATCGGGACGGGCCTCGCCATCCAGGGGCTGGGGGTCGAGAATGCCGACCGTGCGTTGATTGGGCACGAGGTATTCCCGTACCACGCGCTGCACATCCTCGGCGGTAACCGCACGCACGCGTTCCACGAAACGATCACCTTCCTGCCAACCCACCCCGATGGTTTCCAGCATGCCCAGCTGGAAGGCCTGCGAACGCACCGAATCGCGCTGGTAGATCTCTGAGGCAATCACCTGGGCCTGTACGCGCTCCAACTCACTGTCGCTGACTGGCTCGTCCTTCAGGCGCTCCACCTGCTCCAATAAGGCGGCCTCCAGGGACTCGATATCGGTATCGGCGCTGGGCACGGCCGCGATCATGAACAGGTCATCCAGGCGGCTGAACGGGCTGTAACGGGCCGACGTCGCGCCGGCCAGTTCCTCGCCACGCACGATCTCGCGGGCAAATCGCGAGGCCTCGCCGGAATCCAGAACCCCTGCCGCCACCATCAGGGCGTAGGCATCCATCGGGTCGTCCAGTGTGTTCAGGACTGGGGCCTTCCAGCCCATCATCAGGAAGGGCAGCTCGGCCGGCGCCTCCAGGGTGATGCGCCGCTCGCCTCGTTGCGGGGTCTCCGTACGCGGCTTCGTCTCGGGCAAATCTCCGGCCGGAATGTCCCCGAAATGCTCGCGCGCGGCCGCAATCACTTCCTCGGCATCGACATCGCCGACGACCACCACGACGGCATTGTTCGGGTGGTAGTAGCGGTCATACCACGCCTGTGTGTCCGCCAGGGTGTAGGCCTCGATATCGCTCATCCAGCCGATCACGGGAATGCCGTAGGGATGGTTGAAGAACGCGGTAGCCATCACTTGTTCACGCAAGAGCGAATTGGGCTGGTCCTCCACGCGCAGGCGGCGCTCCTCCTGCACCACGCGCAACTCCGGCTGGAACTCATCGTCCTGCAGCTTGAGGTACTGCATGCGCTCGGCCTCCATGGCCATTACCGTCTCCCAGTGATCACGGCCGATGATCTGGAAGTAGCCGGTGTAGTCGCGACCGGTAAAGGCGTTCTCGCGCCCACCCAGGCGCGAGACGATGCGCGAGAATTCGCCAGGCTCGTAGGCCTCGGTCCCACGGAACATCATGTGTTCCAGCATGTGCGAGATCCCCGTCACACCACTGTGCTCGTCGGCCGAGCCGACCCGGTACCAGACCATATTGGCCACGACCGGGGCCCGCCGATCCTCCAACACCAATACCGTCAGGCCGTTGTCCAACGTGGCCTCAACCACGTCGGATTCCATCTCGAGCGAGTCGGCCGGGGCTACGACGGGCCAGGCGAAAGCCAGTGCGGTTGCAAGCACTGCTACTAGATCTTTACCGCGCATGATTCGTGAATCCTCGTGCTAGCATTGGCGAACTCTCTACTTGACCACATTGAGCATGTTCGGTTTCCGCAAGAACAAGTCCGACGACCCTGTTGCACCCGCCCCGGAAACGCCCGGGACCGAGCCGGAAAAGCCCGCCCGTGGAGGGTGGTTCCAGCGGCTGCGTCAAGGTCTGGCCAAAACCGGGCAGGCCCTGGGCGGCGACCTGGGGTCGCTGTTCCGGCGCAAAATCGACGACGAGCTTTTCGAGGAACTGGAAGAACGCCTGCTTCTTGCCGACGTTGGCCTGGATGCCACCCAGCAGATCATGGATCGTATCACCCGCGAGGTGAAGCGCGGGCAACTGGATGATGCCGAGGCCCTGATGGACGCCCTGGAGGCGGCCATGATCGAGATCCTCGAACCCGTCTCGCAGCCCTTGGAGATTCTTGCGGCCGAGCGCCCGTTTTCGATCCTTGTGGTGGGCATCAACGGGGCCGGAAAGACCACCACCATCGGCAAGCTGGCACACCACCTCCAGGCGGAAGGACGTTCGGTGCTGCTGGCCGCGGGCGATACCTTCCGCGCCGCGGCCGTGGAACAGCTGCAGACCTGGGGCGAGCGCAACAACGTCGCGGTCATCGCCCAAGGCACCGGGGCCGACTCCGCCTCGGTGGTCTACGACGGCCTGCAGGCAGCCCAGGCCCGCGGCATCGACGTGATGGTCGCCGACACCGCCGGGCGCCTGCATACCCAGACCAACCTGATGGATGAGGTGCGCAAGGTAAAACGCGTGATGGGCCGCCTCGACGAACACGCCCCGGACGAAGTGCTACTGGTGGTCGACGGCGGTACCGGCCAGAACGCCCTGAACCAGGCGCGCCAGTTCCACGAGGCCCTCGGCCTGACCGGAATCGTGGTCACCAAGCTCGACGGTACCGCCAAGGGCGGCGTGCTGTTCGCCCTTGCGCAGCAGCTGGGTGTGCCTGTGCGCTTTATCGGAGTCGGGGAGAAGGCGGAAGACCTGCAGGCCTTCGATGCCCGCGCCTTCGTGCGCGCCCTGCTCGGCCGCGACGGCGATTAGCGAGCGCTCTGGATGATTCGCCTACAACGCGTCACCAAACGATTCGGCAGCGCGTCAGAGGCGCTTAGCAACGTCAGTCTTCGGGTGGACGCGGGCGCGATGGCGTTCATCACCGGCCCATCGGGTGCCGGCAAGAGCACGCTGCTGCGGCTGATCGCCGGGCTGGAACGCCCGACCCGTGGGCGTATCCAGGTCAACGGCCACGACCTGGATCGGCTCTCCAATCGGGCAATCCCCGGTTTTCGCCGCAGTATTGGACTGGTCTTCCAGGATCACCGCCTGCTGTTCGATCGCCCGGTGTTCGATAACGTTGCCCTGCCGCTCGAAATCCTCGCCTACCGCCGCCCGGAGATGCGCAAACGCGTGCGTGCCGCGCTGGACAAGGTCGGCCTGCTGCACAAGGAGGCGGTCAACCCGCGCACCCTGTCCGCAGGCGAACAGCAACGCGTCGGGATTGCGCGGGCCATTGTCCATCGCCCGGTCCTGCTGCTGGCAGACGAGCCCACCGGCAACCTCGACCCGGCGCTCTCGCGCGAGATCCTCCAGCTGTTCGATGACTTCAACGGGGTCGGCATGACCGCGCTGATCGCCAGCCACGACCTCGGGCTGGTCGAGGGTATGGGCAAACCGATCCTGCACCTGGAGGACGGGCGCATCGAGGCCCGCGCCGCCGCGGGGCACCCGGCATGAGACCCGGTCGGCGCGTACTCGACGCTGTGCCCGCATGGGTGGAGGCCCACCGGGATGCCGCCCGACGCAGCTTCCAACGGCGGCTCCAGGCCCCCGTGCTGAGTCTGATCAGCATCGCTGTGTTGGGCTTCATCCTGACGCTCCCAGCCTTCCTCTGGGTGTTGCTGGATAACGCCCGCGCCCTGTCCGCACACATCGACCATGACCCGCGCATCGCCCTGTATCTGGACGATGTCGCACCGGAAACGGCCGCTGAACTGGAACGCCACCTGGAGACCGACGCGCGGGTCGAACGTTGGACCTGGATCGACGCCGACGAAGCCCTGGAACGCTATCGCGAGGGCCTGTCCGACCCCGGCCTGCTGGACTGGCTGGATACGAACCCTTTGCCCGATGTGATCGATGTCGTGCCGGCCTCTGCCGACCCGGCAACGGTGACGGCATTGCGCGAGGAACTCGAAGCACTCGCGCCCAACGCAACCGTGATCAGCGACGACGAGTGGGTGCGCCAGCTGAACAGCCTGCACCAGGTGGGCCTGCGTATCCTGACCGTGGTGGGCGCCCTGCTTGGGCTGGGGGCCGTGCTGATCCTGGCCCTCGCGACCGCGTCGGAGTTGCGCGAACGCCGGGAGGAGATTGCCATCTCGCGCATCAGCGGGGCGACCCACCGATTCCTCCGTCGTCCATCGCTGTACGGCGGCCTGCTCACCGGCTTCGGGGGCGGCGTCTTTGCGGGCATCCTGCTGCTGGTCGGCATTGCCCTAAGTCGTGCGCCCCTGGAACAGGCTGCGGCGGCGTTCGCACTCGAGTTCGAACTTGGCTTGCCCGGAGCAAGCCATTTGTTGTCGCTCATGCTGGCCGGCCTTTTCCTCGGCTGGCTGGGTGCCCGTCTGGGAAGCGGCCACGCCCTGCGCGACGCACCGTAGGGACAATTCGACCCGGCCCAACGGCCGGAACTTTTACAGGGTTTAGCACTCCTACGCACAGACTGCTAATCTAGAGCCATGAATCGGGAGGAAACACCACGCATGACTCAGGCCCTGACCACCCCGCGCGTCGACATGCCCGTCCCGGTGGGTAACCTCGATCACTACATGCAGGCCGTAGGCCGTATCGAGGTGCTGGACACCGAACAGGAGCGCGAACTGGCCGTGGCGCTGCACGAGCGCCAGGACCTGGATGCCGCACGCCAACTGATCCTGCATAACCTGCGCTTCGTGATCCACGTCGCTCGCGGCTACCAGGGCTACGGCCTGCCGTTGGGGGACCTGATCCAGGAAGGCAATGTCGGCCTGATGAAGGCCGTGCGCCGCTTCGATCCCAACCAGGGTGTACGGCTGGTGTCCTTCGCGGTGCACTGGATCCGCGCCGAGATCCACGAGTTCATCCTGCGCAACTGGCGCATCGTGAAGGTCGCCACCACCAAGGCGCAGCGCAAGCTGTTCTTCAACCTGCGCAGCGCCAAGCAGCGTCTCGGCTGGCTGTCCAACGCGGAGGTCTCCGCAGTGGCGCAGGATCTGGGCGTTTCGGAAAAGGACGTGTGGGAGATGGAGCGCCGCCTGTCCAGCCAGGACGCGAGCTTCGACCCGGGCCCGGAGGTGGACGACGAGCACAGCTATGCGTCACCGTCCGAACGCCTGAGCCTGGAGGACCTTAGCGATGACCCGGCCCACGTCACCGAGGACGAAGACTGGGATCGCCACTACCAGGAACGGTTGAGCCAGACCCTGGGCGAGCTGGACGAGCGTGCGCGTACCATCCTGATGCGCCGCTACATGGCGGAGCAGAAGGCGACGCTGCATGAACTGGCGGCGGAGTACGGCGTATCGGCCGAGCGTATCCGCCAGATCGAGAACAACGCGATCAAGCGTATCCGCGCGGCATTCGACGACTAACGTCTCCGCGCAGCGCTAAAGCAGAGGGCATTAGAGCCCGAACGAAAAAGGCCCCGGCAAATGCCGGGGCCTTTTTGTTGCCGGACATCGGGCCTACTCACCCGACCCGGCCGGAATCCTCCTGGCTCAGCCGAACAGGATCACCGAAAAGAAGCTGATCCAGGACCAGATGATCAGGCCCGCCGTGAACGTCAACGGGAAGTTTGAAAAGGTAAACCACTCGCGCATCTCGCAGCCCTCGGAATGTTCCTAACAGAATTAGGCAAAGGGTAAGCCGCGCTGCGGCGCGACGCAAGTTCGACCGAGGTCAGCGCTTGGTCTTTTCGTGGCCTCCATCCTCTTCCGGACGCTCCGGCGAATCCGACTGGGAGCCGGTCGGAATACGGGGATCGTCGTCGTCCATCAGGATGCGGTGGGCAGGCCCCTGGAGATCGTCGTACTGACCCGAGCGGATCGCCCAGAACAGAACAAGCCCAACCACCAGGGCAAACAGCATGGCGAGCGGGATCAGCAGGTACAGGATCGTCATCCGATCAGTGTAACCCCCTGCGTGGTGGCCTTAAACCGGGGGCGCGCCACGTTCTGATGCCGGGACCGGAGCGCTACTGGAAACGGTAGCTGAATCCTCACGGGGCGGTCGAAGGCGCAACGCATTGCCCACCACCAACAACGAACTGAGCGACATGCCCAGTGCCGCAAGCCAGGGAGTCAGCAAGCCGGACGCCGCCACCGGGAGCGCCAGGGCGTTATAGCCGATTGCCCAGGCGATATTCTGATGGATGACGCGCTGTGTGTGGCGCGCCTGATCCAGGGCCTGGGGTAACTGCTCCAGCCGGTCCGACAGCAGGACGAGGTCGGCCTGGTTCTGGGCCAGTTGCGTGCCGCCACCCATAGCCAGCGACACGTCGGCGCCTGCCAGCACCGGGGCATCGTTGATACCTTCACCGGCCATGAGTACCACCCGGCCCTCGGCCTGACGAGCGCGCACGTAGGCCAGCTTATCCTCGGGCGCCAATCCACCCACAGCGTCGAGAATCCCCATCTGTGCTGCGAAGGCCTGCGCGGCCTCCGGGCGGTCGCCGGTCAACAGGACCACCCCTAGCCCGCGGGCCTGCAGGTCCGTGATCAGGGCGCGCGCATCCGGGCGGGGGGTATCCGCCAGCCAGAATAGAGCCACTGGCTGGTCATCAACCACGAGCCAAACAGGGCTCGCCAAAGGAAAGCCCTCCGGCGGCGAGGGGGGCGCGGCAGGGTCCTGCGGGAGCATCGTGCTGCCCCCGATGGCGACGCGGTGGCCGTGGATCTGACCCGTCAGGCCCTGACCGGGAAGGTTGTGGACGTTGGTCGCGACGGGGCCGGTCCCGTCTGCGATACCCACAATGGCCCGAGCCAGTGGGTGTTCGGAGTGCCCCTCCAGCGCCGCGGCCCAATCCAACCAGGAGCCTGCATCCGGGGGGGGCTGCAGATCGGCACGGGCCACCAGGCGGGGTTGCCCCAGGGTCAAGGTCCCGGTTTTGTCCAGGCACACCAGGTCGACTCGGGGCAGGGCCTCCAGGGCGCGTCCTCGAGTGACCAGCATGCCCAGGCGCGACAGGGCACCCGTGGTCGCGGTCAGCGCGACCGGGGTGGCCAGAGCCAGCGCACAGGGGCAGGTCGCGACCAGCATGGCGACCATGACCCACAAGGCCCGCGACGGGTCGATCCAGGCATACCAGACCACCCCGGCCAAGGCGGTCAACAGCAACACGACGCCCACAAACCAGCCCGTGCCGGCCTCGGCAACTCGGGCCATGCGGGGCTTCTCGGTCTGGGCGCGGTCGAGCAGACGCTGGATCGCGGCCAAGGTGGTTTCGGCTCCGACGCGCTCGGCTTCGATCAGTAGCGGACCGTCGACATTGACGGCGCCACCGGTGACACGCTCACCGGGGCGCACCGGGTGCGGTTCAGGTTCGCCCGTTAACAGGGCTTGGTTCACCGTGGACTCCCCCTCGCACACCACACCATCGGTAGGTATGGTCTCGCCGGGTCGCACGCGGAGGGTGTCGCCTGGAACCAGCTCGCCCACCGGTACGGCTTCGAAGCGGCCGTCGGCAATCCGACGGCTGGCGATGGCCGGAACCAGGCGATCCAGGCGATCGATGGCGTGAGAGGCGCGCTGGCGCGCGATCAGCTCGAGGTAGCGACTGGTCAGCAGGAAGAACACGAACATCACCACGGATTCGAAGTAGACGTGTTCGCCGGTGCCGAGGATGACCGCGTACAGGCTGGCCAGATAGGTCGCGATGATGGCCAGACTGACCGGGACGTCCATCCCCAGTTGGCGATGCCGCAGATCGCGCCAGGCGCTCTGGTAGAACGGGATTGCGGAGTAGAAGACGACCGGCGTGGTGAGGGCAGCCGCCACCCAACGCATGAACTGGAGCAGGTCTTCGTGTTCGGTGTCCTCGGCGCCCAGCCACAGAGCCACGGCCAGCATCATCACCTGCATCATGCCCAGCGCGGCCACCGCAATCCGCCGCAGGGCCAGACCACGTTCACGCGCGATGGCCTGCTCGCGCGTGCCCGGGTCGTAGGGGTGGGCGTGATAGCCGATGTCGCGGATCGCCTTCAGGATGTCGGACAGGGCGATGCGCTCCGGGTCCCACATGACCTGGGCCCGGTGGGTGGAGTAGTTGACGCGAAAGCTCTCCACACCCGGCAACGCCTGCACGTGGCGTTCATTCAGCCAGACACAGGCAGCACACGTGATGCCTTCCAGCATCAGCGCCGCCTCGCGACGGTCATTGCCGGCGCCGGCGGACACGACGAACTGCTGCTGCACGCCGGGATGGTCGAACAGCTCGAGTTCGCGCAACTCGTCGGGGATTAGGGGGCTACCGCTCTCGGCGGGCGGGGCGTCGCGATGATGGTAGTAGGCGCCCAGTCCGCGCTCAATGATGGCGCCGGCGACCGCCTGACACCCTGGGCAACAAGTGGGCCGCTCGCGGCCCTCGAAGGTGACGGCATAATCGGCCCCGGGCGGAACCTCGAGGCCACAGTGGAAGCAATGTGCGCGATCGGCCGCGGACGATGCCGGGCCCTGCGACTCGGACGCGTGCGCCACGGCGAAAGGGCGTTCGTTCAGCCGGAGCGGCCGCTACGCACACGGGTGCGGGCCTGTTGCTCGAGCAGTTCCCCGTCGTGAACGACCTGATAGCGCAAGTCCCAACGGCCCGGTGCCGGCAGCGCGACTTCGACCTGGTAGAGACCGTCCCCCATCGCCTGCATCTCGAAGGTCTGATCGCGGCGTTCGTCGGCCAACCACATGAACAGGCCCCGGACCTGGGCATCATTGATCGGGTCACCCTCGGCATCGCGTACCTCGACCTGAAGGGTCGCGGTCTCGCCCTCGGTGGGGCGCTCCAACCAACCCTGACGGACCTGCCAACCCTTCTGCCGTTGTTCCAGAAGTTCGGAGACCCGATGCACCGCGAGGGCCTGCTTGCGGCTCTCCATCCCCGCCACGGTGCCAGGGAACCCGGAGGTGACTTGTTCCGCCCGGTTTTCCGGTTCGGGCAGGATGGAGCCGATGAACTGCTGCGGCATCCCGTTATGTGCCAGCGTAATCAGAACCGCCTGGACCGACGCCACAATGGTGAAGAAGCCGACCAGCACGAGCGGAGCCCAATGCAGGCGCCCGATCTTGGCCTTGCCCCCGTTCTCGGCCTCCGCCTCTTTCTGGGTGAAGACGATCCCGAGACCGTAGGGAACAATGATGTACAAGGCGAGATGAATCGCGAAGACATCCGCGCCCTGCCAGGTCAGGATCGAGTAGGGGATGAACACGAAGAACATCAAGGCCACCACCACCGCCGAGGTGCTATAGGCCTTGAGGCGAGTGAAGCGATAGATCAGGGCGAACAGCAAGGCCAGTACGGCGCTGCCAACCCCCAGGGTGATGACGAGATTGCTCATAATGGTTTCTTCGTTTCCTGCGATTTAGCAACCTAGAGGGTTGCATGACATTGCGTCAAATCCGCCAGCATGATTGCTGTTTCTGCGGCCGGCGGCCCGGAGGCCGATTCGTTACCGATGACTGAACTGCGAGTTCACCTCGAGCGGTTCGATGTAGCCATCTCGATCCGTGATCACAAACCGGAAGGGTTTCGGCGACGGCGTGCCGTCCGGCACGTCATACCGCACCCGCGCGACCACGGTCAGGCGTTCGCCCGGCTCAAGGCGGATGATCTCGACCTGTCCCAGGTCCAGTTCGGCCCCGTCCAGACCGGCCAGCCCGATCTCGAAATCCAGCTCGCGGTCAGCCGTGTTGTTCAGCCGAATCTCGTAACCGTTCTGGGTGCGCCCATCGGACATCTGGACATAGAGAGGCTGGCGAACCTGGTTCACGTTGGCATCCACCGGCGGGCGGCCGAGGATACTGCCGACGAGTGCGACGATCACGATCAGCACCGCGGCCCCATAGCCAAGTGTCTTGCCCTTGAGCAGGCGGGTCTTGCCCCCCTCCTGCTCGCGCTCGGACGTGTAGGCGATCAGCCCACGCGGCCAGCCCTGCTTGTCCATGATGGTGTCACAGGCATCGATGCACAGCGCACAGTGGATGCACTGGACCTGGAGCCCGTCACGGATATCAATGCCGGTCGGGCAAACCTGGACGCAGTAGCCACAATCGATGCAGTCGCCGACCCCGGCCGCCTGGCGTTCTTCGCGCGTCTTCAAGCCCGCCTTCACCTTGGCCCGGCCTGCGGTGCCCTCGCCGCGCCCATCGTCATAGGACACGATCATGGTGTCGCGATCGAACATCACACTCTGGAAACGGGCATAGGGGCACATAAAGGTGCACACCTGCTCCCGCGCCAGGCCCGCGAAGGTATAGGTCGTCGCGGTCAGGATGCCTGCGGTGACATAGGCGGCGTAGACGGCCTGGCCGGTAAAAAAGTCGGCCACAATCGAAGGTGCATTCCCCCAGTAGAGGACAAACCCAAGCCCGGTGGAAAAGGCCACCAGGAGCCAGGAGAGGTGTGTCAGGCCGTACTTGAAGACCTTCTCGCCGTTCCAGGGCTGTTTAGCCAGGCGCAGGCGGGCCGGACGCTCACCCTGGATCTTGCGTTCCAGCCACATAAAGACATCGGTCCACAAGGTCTGAAAGCAGAAATAGCCACAAAACACACGACCGGCCACCCCCGTCACAAAGAACAGCAACAAGGCGGCGAGCACCAGAAAACCGGCCAGCCAGAAGATGTCCTGCGGATAGACCACGAGGTCGAAGATGTGGAACTGACGCCCCGGGATATCAAACAGGACCGCCTGGTCGGGGCCGTACTCGCGTTCCCAGCGAATCCAGGGCAGCCCGAAAAAGACGCCGTAGGCGAGCAGCAGAATACCCGTCTTCAGATTGCGAAAACGCCCCTTGACCGATCGCGGGTGGATCGGGACGCGCGCCTCGTACAACGGCTGGGCCTGGGACATCAAAACCTCCCGGAGGTTAATCCGGCAGCGTGGGGCAAGATCCAGCCTTGCCCGCGGGTACGGTTCCTTGCAACAAAACAGGGGTGCCTCCGGGCGTCAATCCTGCCCGTTGGACACCCCTTTAAAGATCTGCGGCAGGCCGCCGGCCCTGGCGCCAGCCGCCGGGTCTGAAGTCCCCGCTTACTGACCACCGCCCAACGAGTGGACATAGGCCGTCAACATCTTGATCTCCGCTTCCGACAGGCGATCGGCAAAGGCGGGCATCTCGCGCTGGGCTCCGTCACGGACGAAGTTGGCAACCAGGCGCTGACGCTCGCTGTCGCTCTCTGCGCCACGCACGTCAACCAGACCCCAGAGGTCATTGGTCAGGTTGGGCGCGCCCTGAGAACTCAGGCCCTGGGCGTCCATGCCGTGGCACTGGAAGCACCCGCCATCGGAGCCGGTGAAGATCCGTTCGCCGGCATCGGCATCATCCTGGTCGACACTGTAGTCGTTCAGGGACAGCACGTAGGCGGCAACCTGGTTCAGCTGGTCACTGTTCAGGGTGTCACGGTAACCCGGCATGTAACCCAGACGGCCCTGGCGCAGGGTTTCTTCGATCTGGTCAACGGTCCCGCCCCACTTCCAATGGTCATTGCGCAGGTTCGGGTACTGCCCAACCACACCGGCGCCGCCCACCTGGTGACAAGCGGCACACCAGGTCCCGAAGGAACCCTGGGCGTAGGCGTTCACGAAACTCATGCTGTCGGCATCCGCCAGGATGGTTTCATAGTCCTGGCCGGCGACCTGCTCCAGCATCTCGCGCTGACGCACGGCATAGGTACCGGTCTGCATGTCCTTGGCCAACAGCGCACGCGTATTCCAGTGCATGGTGCGTTCTTCACCACCCTGTTCGAAGGTGATGGTGTTAAAGCCCTTGGTGAAGCTGTCACCAATCGGCCAGGCCGGGTAGATCAGCCAGTACACCAGCGCGAACACCACCGTGGCGTAGAAGCCCCACAGCCACCAGCGCGGGAGCGGGTTGTTATATTCCTGAAGGTCCCCGTCCCAGACGTGCCCAGTGGTCTCGACCTGGTTCTTCTGGTCCTTATCGCGGTTGTCCTGTGTGCTCATTGCTCGTCACTCTCGGTTTTGTCACGCCGGGCCACGGGCTCCCGATGTGAATCATCGTCATCCAGAGGAATGTAGCGATACGTCTCGAACTTCTGGGCGCGGCGACGATTGGAAAACAGGAAGATCACCACACCGATAAAGGTGCTCATGAACAGCAACAGCGCGACGATCTTGCTGTTGCCCATGTCCGTAATCCATTCCCAAAGTCCCATCATTGTGGCGCCCGCTCCTCCTTACCGGAATTCGGCAAAGTGCCCGTCGTCGTATGCGCTGAAGTCGACCATGGTCCCGAGGACCTGGAGATAGGCGACGATCGCATCCATCTCCGTGATGGTGCCGGGGTTACCGTCAAAGTTCTCGGCCTGAGCCTGGCCAACCAGGTTGTCCTCGGCGTCGCGAATATCGAACATCCGGGCGTGTTCCGCACCGAACCGCTCGACGTTGGCCTCGTATTCCTCGTCGGTGAGCGAGTACGGCACACCAACCCGCTTCAGCGCGATCATCCGCGCTTCGATGTCGGAGTAGTTCAGCGGCGTCGTCGCCAGCCAGGGGTAGCCCGGCATAATCGACTCCGGCACCAGAGACTGCGGGTCAATCAGATGCTGGACCTGCCATTCGTTGGAGTATTTGCCACCCACACGGGCCAGGTCCGGACCGGTGCGCTTGGAGCCCCACTGGAACGGATGGTCGTACTGCGATTCGGCCGCCAGCGAGTAGTGGCCATAGCGCAGCATCTCGTCACGGAACGGGCGCACCATCTGCGAATGGCAGGTGTAGCAACCTTCGCGGACGTAGATATCACGCCCGCGCTGCTCCAGCGGGGTGTACGGGCGGACACCGTCCACTTCTTCGATCGTGTCGTCGATGTAGAACAGCGGCACGATCTCGACCAGGCCGCCGACGCTGATCACCGCAAGGGTGAGGATGATCAGCAGGCCGGCATTGGTTTCAACGCTTTCATGCTTCATGGATCTAGTCTCTCCCTAATCAGGCCGTGCGGGCTTCGGCGGACGCGGCCTGGGCCTCGCGGGCCTCGGCCTTGATGCCCGAGCGAACGGTCATCGCGATGTTGAACGCCATGATCAGCATGCCGGCGAGGAAGAACCCGCCACCGATGGCGCGCACCACGTACGGCTTGTGCAGGAACACCACCGACTCGGTGAAGGTGTAGGCCAGGTTCCCGTACTGGTCAAAGGCGCGCAGCATCAGGCCCTGACCAATACCGGCCACCCACATCGCGGTGATGTACAGCACGATCCCGATGGTCGCCAGGAAGAAGTGTACGTACACCAGCTTCAGGCTGAAGAGGTTTACGTTCCACAGCCGCGGGATCAGGTGGTACAGGGAGCCGAAGGTGATCATGGCCACCCAGCCCAGCGCGCCCGAGTGCACGTGGCCCACAGTCCAGTCGGTGTAGTGGGACAGCGCGTTGACGCTCTTCAGGGACATCATCGGACCTTCGAAGGTCGACATGCCGTAGAAGGCCAGCGCGGTGATCAGGAACAGCATGATCGGGTCGGTACGCAGCTTATCCCAGGCGCCCGACAGGGTCATGATGCCGTTGATCATGCCACCCCAGGAGGGCAGCAGCAGCAGGATGGAGAAGGTCGCCGCCAAGGTGGACACCCAGTCCGGCAGGGCCGTCCAGTGCAGGTGGTGCGCACCCACCCACATGTACAGGAAGACCAGCGCCCAGAAGTGGATGATGGACAGCTTGTACGAGTAGATCGGACGTCCGGCCTGCTTCGGCACGAAGTAGTACATCATCCCCAGGAAGGCCGCGGTCAGGAAGAAGCCCACCGCATTATGGCCATACCACCACTGAGTCATCGCATCCTGCACCCCGGAGAAAATGGAGTAGGAGTGTGGATGGAACAGGCCCACCGGGACCTGGATGTTGTTGAAGATGTGCAGCAAAGCAGTGGCCAGGATGAAGGCCATGAAGAACCAGTTCGCGACATAGATGTGCGGCTGGTTACGGCGCAGCAGGGTCATCAGGAAGACCATGAAATAGGCCACCCAGACGACCAGGATGATGATGTCGATCTGCCAGTTGAACTCGGCGTACTCGCGGCCCTGGGTGATCCCCATCATGTAGGTGATCACGCCCAGGATCAGCGCCAGGTTCCACCCGTAGAAGGTGAAGCTCGCCATGGAGTCACTCCACAGGCGCGTCTGGCAGGTTCGCTGAACGATGTAGTAAGAGGTGGCAAACAGCGCATTACCCCCGAACCCGAAGATCACGGCCGAGGTATGGACCGGGCGGAAACGCCCAAAGGTGATCTGCGCGATATCGAAGTTCAGGAACGGGAACGCCAGCTGCGAAGCGATCCAGACGCCCGCCGCCATGCCAAACACACCCCAGAGGATGGCGGCAATGGCGAACCGCTTGATGATCGCGTAGTTGTACTGCTCGGAAGTCGCGACTGACGCTGCGGGTGCGGCACCCGCCGTAGTGGCTGCTTGTGACATGACTTTTCCACCTTGCTGCGGGGAACACGGATGTCCCGATCGTTCGGGGGCGTGAACTCTACCCCATTCCGGGCCCACAAAAAACCAATACCGCCTATCTCACTCGGATATTAAGCGCGATCAGCGGAACTTTTGACCAGAGCAAGAATACATTCTTCATGCGCGCGCAGGCGAGGCCTGCGGGTCGGAAAGATTTGATCCAGATCAACGAACCGGCTGCACCGGTATCACGCGACCCGCGGGACGCGACGGCGGCGGTGCATCCGGCACCCAGGCATGGCCATAGACCACCTCCCAAGTCGCCGGCAGACGCCCGTCAACGCCGAACGCCTGCGCGTAGGCCTCGGCCACGGCGCGCAGACGACGAGGACCGAATAATCCGGGGGAGCGCCCGGACAGGGCGTTGCGCACCCCAACACCGCGCAAGTCGCGGATCAACCCGTTGAGATCCGGATAGGTCAGGGTCAGCGCCTCCTGATCCATCACCGGGTCGGCAAAACCGGCCCGCACCAGGGCATCGCCGATGTCGTGCATATCCATAAACGCGTTTACATGCGTGCCCGTCCCGCCATCGACCGCAGCGAAGGCCGCGCGCAGCTCGCGCAGGGTGTCCGGACCAAAGGTGGTGAACATCCACAAGCCACCCGGGCGCAGGATACGCCGCGCCTCGGCGAAGGCCTGATCCAGACTCGCGCACCACTGCAGGGCCGAACTGGAGATCGCGAGATCGAACGAATGCTCCGCCAACGGTAATGCTTCGAGGTCCGCACAGACGACCCGGGGCCGCCGCAGCCAGCGGCCGCGGCGGCGCGCCCGGGCCACCATCGTCGGGGCAAAATCCACACCGGTCAGGCGCGCCCCGCGATAGCGGCGGCTCAGGTGGTCCAGGGCCTCGCCGGTACCACAACCGAGATCGACGATCTGCTCCGGCTCCATGCGGATCCAGTCGAGCCGACCCAGCATGCGGTCCTGCACCTCCCGCTGCAGGACCGCATGCTCCTCGTAGGTCGCCGCCGCGCGGGCAAAACCCGCGCGCACGCGCGCCTTGTCGAGATTGAATCCTTCGGGTTGGCTCATGCCGGCTCCTTGGTGCCGCAATCGGACAAAAATTCGGAGATAAATCCGGCCAGTGGCTCCGGCCGCTGGAACCACTCGGCGTGGCCGCCCGGCCCGCGGCCGATCCGGGCATCCGGTCGCAATTTCTGAAGGGACGCCTCGACGGCCGCTGGCACCAGCGCATCCCCGGCCTCCAGCCACGCCCCCACGGGCGCCTCCACATCCGCCCAGGCGGAGCGCAGATCGGACCGTTCCAGCAGGGTCAGCCCGGCCTCCAGCCCATCGGGCGCCGCCGGGTTGGCCTGCAACTGGGCGGTCAGAGTGCGGGCGAGCGAGGCCGCATCCAGGCTGCCGCGGGCGCAGAGCATCGCCAGGCGGCGTTCAAGCCGGCGACGGTCACCCCGCAGCGCCGTCCGGAAATCCTCCAGCTCGGCCCACGGCAGGGCAGCCGGCCAATCGCCACCCCGCGCAAAGCGCGGCGTGGAACCAATCAGCAGTACGCCCTGCGGGCCCGCCCACTGACGGGCCGCCGCCAGCGCGACCAGCCCACCCAAGGACCAGCCGACCCAGACCGGGCACACCACCTCCGATGGCAGAGACCCGATCAGGGCCGCCGCCGAACGCTCGACATCGGCCAACGCCTCGCCATCACCGGCCGCACCATGCCCAGGGAGATCCGGGGCCAGCACACGCGTCGCAGCCGGAAGGGCTGCGCGTAAAGGTGCCCACGCCGCGCCGGAGAAACCCCAGCCATGCAACAGCACCAACGTCGGCGCGCCACCCGGCGAATGTCCCCCGCCCATCTCAGCGCCCTGAACGGCGGCCACCAGCTTGCGTATCATGTGCGGCCGAATCCTCTCGACCCGCGCAGGCAGGCTGACCGCTCATGGGCATTACAATCGGCATCATCATCGCGTACCTGTTGGGGTCGCTTTCCACGGCCATCCTGGTCAGCAACCTGCTGCGCCTGCCGGACCCGCGCACCACCGGTTCGAAGAACCCCGGCGCCACCAACGTGCTGCGCTCCGGGGGCAAAACGGCGGCCATCATCACGCTCATCGGGGATGTCGGCAAGGGCTGGCTACCCGTATTTGTGGCCCTGCAATTGGACCTGTTCCCCGGCTGGGCGATCGGACTGATCGGCCTGGCCGCCTTTCTGGGGCACGTGTTCCCGGTGTACTACCGCCTCCAGGGCGGCAAGGGCGTGGCCACGGCGCTGGGCGTCATCCTCGCCTTCAACCCGCTGGCCGGCGGCCTGGTCCTGCTGACCTGGTTGCTGGTCGCGGCCATCTGGCGCTATTCGTCACTGGCTGCGCTGGTCGCCGCGGGCATGGCACCGGTGTACACGGTGTTCTTGGGCATGGATCACTGGATCAGCGCCGCGGTCGCCCTGATGAGCGTGATCCTGTTCATCCGCCACGACAGCAACATCCGGCGTCTGATGCGCGGGGAGGAGTCCCGCATCGGCAAGAAGGACAAATCCGCGGCTTCGACCAACGACTGACGGCCGCGGCGGCTACGCGCCCGGCGCCGTCAGCTCTGCCAGCGGCCAGCGGGCCCGCGCCGCCACCACGGGAGCCGTCGTCTCTGCGACCGCCCCGGCCTGAAGTCGGCGCAGCCCCGCCAGCGCGATCATCGCGCCGTTGTCGGTGCAGAACTCCGGACGCGGGAAATACACCGGCACGCCCTGGCGCTGCGCCATCGCCTGCAGGCCGGCGCGCAACGTAGTGTTTGCGGCCACGCCACCCGCCACCACCAGCGCGGGGGCCCCGCTTTGTTCCAGCCCTCGGCGGGTCTTCTCCACCAAGGTGTCGGTGACCGCCCCCTCGAAGGCGCGGGCAACATCCTCCGCCCGGTAGACCTGCTTCTTCAGCGCGGTCAGCACCGCGGTTTTCAGCCCGGAGAAACTCATGTCCAGACCCGGACGATCCAGCATCGGGCGCGGCAGACGCAGGGCATCGGCGGCTCCCTGTTCCGCCAGGCGTGCCAGCGCGGGACCCCCCGGATAACCCAGCCCCAGTAGCTTGGCCGTCTTGTCGAAGGCCTCGCCGGCGGCATCGTCGATACTCTCGCCAATCAAGTCATAGTCGCCCAGCGCGCGGGCATGGATCAGCTGGGTGTGCCCACCGGAGACCTGTAGCACCAGGAACGGGAAGTCCAGGCCGGCATCTTCCAGAAACGGTGCTAGCAGATGGCCCTCCAGGTGGTGCACCGCCAGCGCCGGGATATCCCAGCCCCAGGCAAGCGCACGAGCGACCGAGGCCCCAGTCAGCAGCGCGCCCAGCAACCCCGGGCCACCGGTGTAGGCCACTGCATCCAGGTCGTGACCGTCCACACCCGCCTCGTCCAGCACTGCGCGCACCAGCGGCAACAAACGGCGGATGTGGTCGCGCGAGGCGAGCTCCGGCACCACGCCCCCGTAGATCGCGTGCAGATCCGTCTGGCTGTATAGCCGGTGCGCAAGCAGGCCCTGATCCGCGTCGATCAGCGCCACGCCCGTCTCGTCACAGGAGGTCTCGATACCCAGTACTTTCATGGCTGCAGCATGCCGCCGTTCCGAGCGGGAACCAAGCAGCCCTTGTGGTGCCATGTACTTGAAACCCGGGCGGCCCTCACAACCGGCCCCGTCGATCCGGAATCGCCGTCAACGGCAGGTGCGAGCAACCCCGGCCCAGGGCCATCATCTGGAAGCGCTCGCCCATCTCCCCCGGCAGGGTCAGCATGCGCACGGCCTGGGCGGCCTGCATGGTCAGACGCGCGTCCTCCCCGCTGCCCACACGGGCCTCGAAGCGCTGCGGCAGTCCGGCACCCAGCAGGAACTCGCCCTGCCCGGCGTAGGCGAGCACGTCGAGAGCCGCACCCGCCGCGGCCTCGGCCACGCCAGTGAAGTCCACGCTGGCTGTCAGATCCATCAGGCCGGGGTGCGCGAGCGGGTCCTGGATCATCTGCTGGCGGTAGTAGCCCACCAGAGTCCCCTGGTGGCGTTCGGGGGCATAGTAGGCGGCACGTGGAAAACCGTAATCGACGATCACGGCCACCCCTTGCGCGAGACAATCGGCGAGCGCGCCGACCCACGCGCGTTGCGCGGGCCGCCACTCGGACAGATAGCCCTCGGGCCACGGGCCGTACTCGGCCTGCAAGTGCGCCACCGGCTCGGCCAGGGCCGGCGGAGCCGGTCGCTCGGCCAGGCCCAGATCCCCACCCACGCCGGTCGTCACCCCGACCTGCCAGACCCGCCCCTCGCGCCAGCGAAATAGCTCCACCGGCAAGGCGTCCAGCACCTCGTTGGCCAGCACCACGCCGCGCACCGGGGCATCGGGCAAGGTGTCCAGCCAGGCGACGCGGGCATACTCTTGCGGCGTGAGCGTGGCTTCCAGGTGCGCCTGCTGGCGGGCGCGCAGGTCCGGGCTCACCTCAATGATCCAGTAGCGCTCCCAGTCGACGCCCTGCTCACGCAACGTGGCAATAAAATCGCCCGCCAATCGGCCACTCCCAGCCCCAAATTCGAGCATGGTTCCGTGCCCGCCAAGGTCGTCACGCAACACGGGGGCCAACCACGTGGCCAGGGTTTCCCCAAACAAGGGAGAGAGCTCCGGCGCTGTTACAAAGTCGCCGCCCTCGCCCAGCTTGTGCGCGCCGTTCACGTAATAGCCCAGGCCTGGCGCATACAACGCGGCCTGCATGTAATCGAGAAACGGGAGGAACCCGTCGCCCGCCGCGATACTCTCTTTCAGGGAGGCCTGCAGGCGTTCGGCGATCGCGGCGGCGACCGGATCGTCGGGGGCGTTTGTGCTAGGTTTCGGCGGCATCATGGCGACGAATGGTACCAACCCGGGGGCAGACGTGACGCAGGCGCAGTCCGACAGCAGGGATACGGCCCCCGACGGAGCACCCGTGGTGCTGGTCACGGGGGCGGCCCGCCGCGTGGGCGCGACCATTGCGCGCGTGCTGCACGCGGCCGGACTGCGGGTGCTGATCCATTATCGCGGATCGCACTCGGATGCCGATGCCCTGGCTGGCGAACTCAACGGCGACCGCCCCGACAGCGCCCGCACTCTGCAGGCCGACCTTCTGGACCTGGACGCCATCGAACGCCTGGCGCGCGACGCCGTGGACGCATGGGGCCGCCTCGACTTCCTGGTCAACAACGCCTCGACCTTTTATCCGACCGCCGTGGGCGCCATCACGCCACAGGCCTGGGATGACCTGATGGGGTCCAACCTGCGGGCCCCGACCTTCCTGATCCAGGCCTGCCACCAGGCGCTGCGGCACCAGCGCGGGGCCGTTGTGAACATCGTCGACATCCACGCCCTGCGCCCACTGAAGGGCTACCCGGTGTATTCCGCCGCCAAGGCTGGGCTATGGGCCCTGACCCAGGCCTACGCCCGCGAGTTGGGACCGGATGTGCGGGTCAACGGCGTCGCCCCCGGCGCGATCCTCGCGCCGGAAGATGCCACCAACGCCGGCACCCACGAGGCGATGATTGAACGCACCGCCCTCAAGCGCGAGGGGAGTCCGGAGGATATCGCCCGCACCGTGCGTTTCCTGCTGCTGGACGCGCCGTACATCACCGGCCAGATCATCCCGGTGGACGGTGGGCGCTCGGCTTCGCAGTAGCCGCGACCCCGGCCGGACGCGCTACACTGGTCCCATCAAGAATTTGCGCCAGGAGAGTGCCGCATGATCGATCCCAAACGCTTCGACGACCTCGCCCGCCGCATCACCGAGAGCCTGCCAGAGTCGGTGCGTCACGTGCAGGAAGACGTGCAGCGCCAGGTCCGCTCGTCCCTGCAAAGCGGCTTCGAACGCATGGACCTGGTGACCAGCGAGGACTTCGATATCCAGGTCGCACTGCTCGAGCGCACCCGCGAACGCCTGGCCGAACTCGAGGCCCGGGTCGCTTTACTGGAAGCTCAAGCAAGCGACAAAAGCGAATCGTAACGTCCACCTGAATCCCCGCGCCGGGCACGGACCGCCCGGCCACAGAACGGAGGGGCAAGGATGCCCATTGCCATCGCCTACGCCCGCGCGCTCGACGGAATCCACGCGCCGCTGGTCACCATCGAGACTCACCTGGCCAACGGGCTGCCCGCCTTCCAGATCGTCGGCCTGCCCGAGGCCGCGGTACGCGAAAGCCGCGACCGCGTGCGCGCCGCGATCCAGACCAGTGGCTTCGAATTCCCCCGCCGACGCATCACCGTCAACCTGGCCCCCGCCGACCTGCCGAAGGATGGCGGACGCTTCGATCTCGGGATCGCACTTGGCATCCTCGCCGCCAGCCAGCAGGTCCCGCTGGAGAGCCTCGCCCAACACGAATTCCTGGGCGAGCTGGGGCTGGACGGCCAGCTGCGGCCGGTCGGCGGAACCCTGACTGCAGGGCTCGCGGCCGCCGATGCGGAACGCACCCTGATCGTCAGTCCGGAGGACGGAGCCGAAGCGGCGCTGGCGAGCCGCACGCGCGTGCTGACCGGCCACCATCTCACCGAGGTCTGCTCTCACCTTGCCGGTCGATCCGCCCTTCCGGCCGCGCGCACGCCTGACGCGACCCCGCCCACGCATCCGGATCTCGCCGACGTCCGCGGCCAGCATCAGGCCCGTCGGGCACTGGAGATCGCAGCGGCCGGAGGACATCACCTGCTGATGGTGGGACCGCCCGGGAGCGGCAAGTCCATGCTGGCCGCCCGCATCCCCGGCATCCTGCCCCCAATGGACGAGGGCGAGGCCCTGGAGACCGCCGCGATCCACAGCCTGCGCGGCAGTACCCATCTGCGCGGGGACTGGCGGGCACGGCCGTTTCGCTCGCCCCACCACACGGCCTCGGGCGTGGCGCTGGTCGGAGGGGGCAGCACTCCACGTCCCGGCGAGATCTCGCTGGCCCATCAGGGCGTGCTGTTCCTGGACGAGCTAACGGAGTTTGACCGCTCGGTGCTGGACGTGCTGCGCGAGCCATTGGAGACGGGCGTCATCCACATCTCGCGCGCGGCGCGTCAGGCCGAATTTCCGGCTCGCTTCCAGCTAGTAGGAGCGATGAACCCCTGCCCACAGGGGTTCGACTGCGACCTAGCCGAACGCTGCGAATGCACACCGGAGCAGCGCACACGCCACCGCAAGCGCCTGTCGGCCCCACTACTGGACCGCATCGATCTCGCGATCGAGGTCCCCCGCATTCCGCCCGCGGAGCTGGCCAGCTCGAACGAACCCTGCGAAGGCTCGGCAAGTGTGGCGGCGCGCGTCGCCCGAGCGCGAGCGGTACAAAACGAGCGCCAGGGCCGACTCAACAGCACGCTGGACGGCACGGCGCTGGATCGTTACGCCCAGCTACAGCGCACCGACCGACAACTGCTGGATACGGCAGCCGAACGATTCCGCCTCTCCGCACGCGCCTACCACCGCATCCTGCGTGTCGCCCGCAGCATCGCCGACCTCAACGACGCCCAAGCGATCACAACATCCCACCTGACCGAGGCCCTTTGCTACCGAGCCCTGGACCATTGGCGCACGCAATAAGCACCCCAGCAAAAAGAAAGCCCCGCGCGGGCTGAACCCGGGCGGGGCTTCGGTACTGAGATTAGCGACGCCAATCAGTCTTCGAAGGTCGCCACGTAGACCGCCAGGTCCGCGATGTCTTCATCCGAAAGGTTCGCGGCATTCGGCGCCATCAGGGCCGTCCGGTCACCCACCGTCTCGCCGGCACGGTAACGCACCAGCTTATCGGCGATGTATTCCGCATCACGACCGGCCAGCGCCGGGAACACCGGGGTACCCTGGCCCTGGGCACCATGGCAGGCGACACAGGTGTTATAGCGAGACTGGCCACGCTCGACATCACCCTCGTCGACGGCGATTGCGGCAACGGCTTCCGCTTCTTCTTCGGCGGCCGCTTCACCCGCTTCGGTGGTCTCGACCGGCTCGTCGCCCTCGGCGGCCGCCGCCTCATCACCATTGCCGTTGCCATTACCGTTGTCATCGGTGGCGGGCTCGTGATCATGTTCCACACCGGCCTCATCCAGCATGAAGGCCACAACGTCCTGCACCTGTTCGTCGCTCAAGCTCGAATCACCACCACGGGCCGGCATCGCGCCAATCCCATTGATGGAGTTTTCGAACAGCCCCTCCAGACCCTTCTCGTTCAGGCGATTGCTCCACTCGTCGGTGTCATCCTTGAGCGGGGCGCCGGAGGCGCCGCTATCATGGCAGGCCGCGCAGACGTTGGAGTAGATATCACCCGGGCTCAGATCGTCCGCTTCCTCGGCTGCATCCACCCGACCGGAAGTGACCTGACCGATCGGGGCGATGCGCTGAGCGATCCGCTCCTCGCTAACGGTCTCGGGCTGGGAGACCTGCAAACCGGCGAGCCAGCCGGCCAGGTGCGACACCAGGAAAAGGACCGTGGCCAACAGCGCCAGCGACGCGATAAACAGCAACACCTTGTTCCCGGTGTCCATCTTGATCGGTTGATTTGCCACTTCTCTCCCTCCGAGATTCCGGCCATTCGTGGCCTTGTGGTGTGCTTATCTGAAAGCGTGCGCGCAAGACGCGCAAATCGGGCGCAGAGTATAGGGCATCGAACAGAGCACGACCACAAACCTAGCGCGGCGGTCAAATATGGCTGGACGCACCGAAGTACGCGCCCGTATCATTGCAGACCTTGCGCCCGTAGCTCAGCTGGATAGAGTACTGCCCTCCGAAGGCAGGGGTCGCAGGTTCGAATCCTGCCGGGCGCGCCATTACGCAGAAAGGGACCCTCGTGGTCCCTTTCTGCGTAATGGGGTAGCGAAGGGTCCGATTCGAGCCCCCAGTCCGCACCATTCGCTACGCGCGATCGCCGCGCGCCCAGCCGCAAACTCGCCTCCCGAAAACACCGCGGTGTTGATCCAGATCAATCGATGGTTTGTATCCCGAGGCTAGCGTCGAAGGTGACAGACAGGCAAACGAAGGAGGATCTGTCATGCTCACCGAAATCATGTTTCAGTCGCCGATCGGCATCCTCACGATCATCACCCTGCTGGGGATTGTCGCGTTCTTCGCCTACGTGGGGTATTTCATCGTTCACGGCATGCACGAAGACGACAAGTCCCATTAACGCAAGGCGTCAGGGCAACGGGGGCCTCTCGACCCGGACTTGGTGCTGACCCAAAAGCAAGAAGCCCCGGGCAGCTGCCCGGGGCTTCTTGGTCTTTCAGGGTCGGTCAGGAGCCCGAACCCCCAGGCGTGTCGCCCAGGCGCCAGCCGGGCCCTTTCTCGCCGGCACCGGCGGTTTCCGGAACTTCCGGTCCGTCGCTGGCGGGCTGGGTCAGCGGGCTGGTGCAGTTCGGGGCACCGTGATACAGGCGCACGACATGCTTGGCCTCGGCAAAGAACAGCCAGCGTTCCATGCCAATCCCGATCAGGCTCGAGATCGCGGCCAGCCAGGCGACGGCCTCCGGGGCACCAGACAGGATCGACGCGAAGACCAGTACCGGGGCGATGAAGCCAAGCAGGAAGACCCCCATCTTGATGTTGTCGATGGTGTCCTTGCGCGGGTCATAGCCGAACTCGTCGGTCAGGAAGGTGCCGGCGGTGTGGCCGGTATCCAGCAGACGCACGGTTGCACGGTTGAAGGTGGTCGCGGTGTTGATGGTCGGGCCGTTCACACGCGAGATCCAGAAGTAGTAGATCCCCTTCAGCAGGGCCGCCGCGACCAGCGCCACCATGGCAACGCCAGCGTGCATGGAGGTGGCATTGCCGAACACGCTGGCGATGGCCGCAAACAGCGTGGTACCGGTGGCGATGCCAAGCATGATGTAGTTGGCCGGCGTCAACGCAGTGTTCCACTGACGGATCGTCTTCAGACAGCCATAGATCATGCCGGTGGAGAACAGGGTAATCACGGCCAGCAGTGCAGCCAGGACGCCTGCGACGGCTGCCAGCGGACCGACAGCTGGCCCTTGCAACAGCACGCCCAGGGCGTAGATCCCGGCAAAGGGGTAGAACAGCACCGCGAACACCGCCTCGCGGGACAGCCAGGAGGTCTTGAAGCGCATGAACGAACGCCAGGCGTTCTTCTTGTTCGCCAGGTGCCCGGTGGAAAGCAGCAGGCCAAGCGTGATCATGCCCATGGCCACGCCACCGTGCACGAGCAGTTCACCGTGGCTCATCGCCGGGCCGATACCCGCCAGGTGGAAGGCCGCCAGCAGGATGAACAGGCCGTAGCCCGCGCCCGAGATGACGGTAAAAAGAATGACGGAAAATGCTGGATGCATAACGAATTCTCCCGATCGGGCCGCGCTTAGCGCGCGACCATCTTGTTGACCCAGTCCTTCACCGAGGTGACCAGCCGATTGGCTCGCACATCGTCGGTGGGGATCGGTCGGGTGATACGCGGCGGCAGATACGTGTTGACCGGCTTGTAGCCCAGCTCCGGCATCTGCTTGACTCCCCCGCGTTCGCGCACCAAACGGCTGACCTCGGAGTTGGCGTCATCGAAGTCCCCGAAGAAGCGCGCATGCGCCGGGCAGGTGATCACGCAGGCGGGCTGACGCTCTTCCGGCGGCAGCTGCTGGTCGTAGATGCGGTCCACACACAGCGTGCACTTCTTCATCACGCCGTCTTCGCGGTCCAGCTCCCGCGCGCCATAGGGGCAAGCCCAAGCGCAGTAGTTGCAACCCATGCACTTGTCCTGGTCGACCAGCACGATTCCGTCTTCCGGGCGCTTGTAGGAGGCGCCGGTGGGGCAGACATTCACGCAGTCGGCATGCTGGCAGTGCATGCAGGACATCGGGATGTTCACGGTCTTGTTGTTGGGGTAGTCACCCACCTCGTAGTGGCGGATGCGGTTGAACCACACCCCCGACGGGTCCTCGCCATAGGGGCGATAGTCGGTCAGCGCGCCGGTGGTGCCACTGGTGTTCCACTGCTTACAGGCCACCGCGCAGGCGTGACAGCCAACGCAGGTATCCATGTCGATTACGAGTCCAAGTCGCATATCAGGTACTCCTCAAATTTCTCTAGGGCCGCTGGCTACAGCCGGCGGCAGGTCCCTTGTCCGGCGTGGCTACTTTTCTTCGTCCAGCGAGCCGCGGGTCAGGACATCGCGAATGGAACGATTCAGGTGCACCGGCTTGTGCGTGGAATAACGCAACTGGTCCGGGGCCTCGGTCATGCCCGGGGCCGGCTTGATCGTCTCGAACTCGGGCAAGGAACCCTGTTCGTCCGGTTCCGGCGCATCGACCGGGGTTATCTTGACCTTCAGGTCGTACCACGCGGCCTGCCCGGTTACCGGATCGGAGTTGGTGATCGCATCGATCGCGTCGCCCTTCTTCGGCAGCAACTCGCTGATCAGATGGTTCATCAGGAAGCCCTTGTTGGACTCGTTCGCGTCCGGCTTCAGGCCCCAGGCGCCCTTCTGCTTACCGATCGCGTTCCAGGTCCAGACGGTGCCGGGTTCGCAACCCTCCATCAGCTTCACCTGCACGCGGATCTTGCCGTTGTGCGATTCCATCCACACCCAGGACATGTCCTCGATGCCCATGGACTCCGCCCTGCCGCGGTTCATGTACAGGTAGTTCTGAGCGCAGATCTGGCGCAGCCAGGCGTTCTGCGAGTCCCAGGAGTGGTACATGAACATCGGACGCTGGTTGACCGCGTAGAACGGGTACTCGTCCTCGTCGATACGCGTCTGCTCCAGCGGCTTGTGCCAGATCGGTAGCGGATCGAAGAACTGCGTCAGACGATCCTTGTGTTCCTGCTTGGTCGGCTGCGGGCCGTCATACAGGCCCTGGCCGGCCAGCTTGAAGCGCTGCTGGGTCTCGGAGTAGAGCTCGATGGTGATGGGATCGGTCTTGCCCACCCAGCCGGCGTGCTTGGCCAGCTCCAGGTAGTCCTTGTTCGCATAGCGATAGAACTGCTGGTTCGGCGCCAGGTGGTACATGAAGAACCCCTGGTTCTCGATGTACGCCTCCCACTGCTTCGGGTTCGGCTCGCCGCGCAGGTGGGTCTGGCCATCCTTACCGCGATAGCCGGACAGAAAGCCGATGCCCGGCTCCTTCTCGTAGTTGACGATGAAGTCCTTGTAATCCGAGAACTTGCGGCTGCCGTCGTCCTTGGTGAACGCCGGGAACTTCAGGCGACCCGCCAGCTCGACCATGACTTCCTGCCACGGGCGCACATCGCGGTCGACCTCAAGGATCGGGTGGCGGATGGAGTCCGCCGCCGCGGCCGGCTCGGAGATCGGGCGGTCCAGCATGGAGATGGTGTCGTAGCGCTCTAGATAAGTCGTGTCCGGGAGCACCAGATCGGCGAAGTTGACCGTCTCCGAATGGAACGCGTCGGCGACCACCAGGAACGGGATCTTGTACTCGCCGTTCTCGTCCTTCGCCCGCAGCATGTCCATCACTTCGGCGGTGTTCATGGAGGAGTTCCACGACATGTTCGCCATAAAGAAGATGAGCGTGTCGATCGGGTAAGGGTCACCGTTGACCGCATTGGTCACGACCATATGCATCAGGCCGTGGTTCGAGATCGGCGCATCCCAGGAGAAGGCCTTGTCGATGCGCAGCGGGTTGCCGTCGTCATCAATGACCAGGTCCTCCGGCGCAGTCGGGAAACCAAGCGGCGGGCTCTTCAGCGGGGTGTTCGGCGCGCACTCCTTGGCCGGCTTGATGCCCGGCGGGACGTGCTTCGGATACGGCGGCTTGGCCAGGTGGCCGCCAGGGCAGTCGACCGAGCCCAGCATGATCTGCAGCAGGTGAATCGCGCGGCAGGTCTGGAAGCCATTGGAGTGCGCGGAGATGCCGCGCATCGCGTGCATGGACACCGGGCGCCCGAACACCTTGTCGTGCTTGCGGCCCCAGGAGTCGGTCCACTCGATGTCGAGTTCGATGGTTTCCTTGAAGGCGACGTGCGCCATCTCCAGCGCCAGGCGCTCGGTCTGGTCGGCCGGCACACCGGTAACCTTGGCGGTGTTCTCCGGGGAGTACTCGTCGCTCAGGTAGCGCTCGGCCAGGACGGTCATCACGGTCTTGACCGGACGGCCGTCGGGGGCGGTGTACTCACCGAACAGGGCCGGCTTGATATCCACCTGGGTGCCGTCGACAAACGCCTCCTGTTCCAGCTCCCAGACCAGCGGATTGCCGTTCTCGCCACGCAGGATCAGGCCGTCGCCCTTCTGCCCCGGGGTCTGCACCACCAGCTGGGTGGCGTTGGTGTAGCGCACCAGGAAGTCCCAGTCGAACTGGTCGTTCTTCAAGAGCACGTGCAGCATCGACAGCGCGAACAGACCGTCGGTACCGGGCTTGATGCCCACCCACTCGTCGGCGATCGCCTGGTAACCAGTGCGCACCGGGTTGATGGCGACGAACTTGCCGCCGCTGCGCTTGAGCTTTTCCAGCCCGATCTTGATCGGGTTGGAGGCATGGTCTTCGGCCACGCCCCAGAGCATGTGGTACTTGGTGCGGTCCCAGTCCGGATCGCCGAATTCCCAGAAGGCAAAGCCCGTGGTGTACAGGCCACCAGTGGCCATGTTCACCGAGCAGAAGCCGCCGTGGGCCGCCCAGTTGTAGGTGCCGAACTGGGTCGCCCACAGGCCGGTCAGGGCCTGCATCTGGTCGCGGCCGGTAAAGAACGCCAGCTTGCGTGGGTCAGTCTCGCGGATCTTCTGCAGGCGCGTGGACAGCATGTCCAGGGCCTCGTCCCAGGAGATCGGCTCGAACTCGCCGGCGCCGCGCTCGGTGCCCGGCTTGCGGCGCATCGGCTGACGCAGGCGCGCCGGAGACTGCTGCTTCATGATCCCGGCGTTGCCCTTGGCACAGAGCACGCCCTTGTTGATCGGGTGATGCCGGTTCCCCTGGATATAGCGGACCTTGTTGTCCTCCACGGTAACCTTGATGCCGCAACGGCAGGCACACATGTAGCAGGTCGTGTACTTGATCTCCTGCTGACTGTGGTTCTCAAATTCGGGCAAGGCACTCATTCAGGCGACCCCATAGATCATTGTTTGCTTATTCACGGGATAGTCTGGCCATAAAGGGGCCTTTTGAACAACGAAAAGTTCTTATCCATAAATAAGTGATATTAATCTGCAATAGAACAAGTTTATTGTATCAATGAATCTGGGGCCTTGTTGTGGCGTTCCCGGAAAAATGGTCTACGATGTGTCTCATGAAACATATCGCCCCGATCAGCAGGACGGATGCCGCCATGGAACAACCCCTCAAGGAAGAGAACGCCCTGGTCGATGCCTTCGGCCGCCGCATCGAATACGTCCGTCTCTCGGTTACCGATCGCTGCGACCTGCGCTGCTTCTACTGCATGCCCAAGGGCTTTCGCGACTTCGAGGAGCCCGAACACTGGCTCAGCTTCGAGGAGATCGAACGTGTGATGAGGGCCTTCGGGCGGCTCGGCACCCGCCGCGTACGCCTGACCGGTGGCGAGCCGCTGGTGCGCAAGAACCTACCGGACCTGGCCGCGCGCCTGAACGCCCTGCCCGGCATCGACGACATCTCGCTGTCCACCAATGCCACGCGCATGGCGCGCCATGCCCAGGAGCTGAAGGATGCCGGCGTGGCCCGCATCAACGTCAGCCTCGATTCGCTCAAGCCGGAGGTCTTCAAGGAGATCACCGGCGGCAAGCTGGAGAAGGTCCTGGACGGGCTAATGGCCTCCAAGGCCGCCGGCCTGAACCCGATCAAGATCAACATGGTCGTGATGGGCGGGATCAACGAGCCAGAAGTCGAAGACATGGTCGAGTTCTGCATCGAGCATGGCTTCACCCTGCGCTTCATCGAGACCATGCCGATGGGCGACACCGGCCGCCAGGCGAAAGAAGGCCACTACGTAAACCTGCAAGACGTACGCGCCCGGCTGGAGCCGCGCTACAACCTGGTCCCCGGCGTGATGCCGGGCGGCGGCCCGGCGCGCTACATGCAGATCCCGGATAGCGACGTACGCATCGGCTTCATCACGCCGATCTCGCAGCACTTCTGCGACACCTGCAACCGCGTGCGCTTGTCCGTCGACGGCACCATCTACACCTGCCTGGGCAACGAGCACAGCCTGAACCTGCGCCCCTACCTGCGCGAAGGCTGTACCGACTCGGAACTAGAAGACCTGGTGGTGCAAGCCATCAACCTGAAGCCGGAGCGCCACGAGTTCTCCGAACGCCCGGAAAAGGTCCTGCGCTTCATGTCCATGACCGGCGGTTGACGACTCCCGAGCTGCTCACCCACCGGGCCCGTCATCGCGAGGCGCTCAGCGCCGTGGCGATCTTCCAGCCCCTGTTCCGCTATTCGTAGGAGCTCAGCCCCTGAGCGATGGGGCTTGATCAGCGCCCCATCGCTCAGGGGCTGACCGGCTGCACATCCGAGACCCCACCCCCGCGAGAGCATTCCGCAGGAACAAGAAAGGCCCGCTGGAAAGCGGGCCTTCTGCGTGTCGGGATTGCGGGTTGGCTCAGTCGACCGCGCCCTCCGGCGGCAGCTTCTCCTTCATCGAGTCGGACAGCGGCACATCGTGCACCACCAGCACCGGGAGACGGGCATGGCGCACCAGCCACTCGGTGGCGGAGCCGGTCAGCATGTTGGAGATCTGGCTGCGCCCGCGCGTACCCATCACGATCATGTCCGCGCCCCATTCCTCGGCATGGCGGGAGATCTCCTCCGCGGCGCTGCCGAACACAATCGCCACTTCGTCACCCTCCTCGGCCCATTGCTGCAGCTGCGCACGCACCTGCTCCTCCGCCGAGTCGCGCATCGACTTCGCATTCAGGGGCGAGCTCCCGGCACCACTGAACGCACCCGCCGCGCTGGATTTGGCCACCTCGGCGGGCTTCATCACGTACAGCAGCCGCTTCGTCGCCCCCGGGCAATGCTGCCGGGCCACGGCCAGGGCCGCGGCAGAGGCGGGCGAGAAGTCGACGGCGATGATGACGCGCTGCAGCATGAAGATCCCCAATTGAACGCATGGAAGAGCCCCGGCAAAGGCTTGAGCGGGGCGGCAAACTTCAGGACGGGCTTATGAAGTGCTAGACTTTGCCGCCTTTCCTGGCGGTTTCAGTCTGTACCGGCATTGAACCGCTTGCAACCGCGCCATCCACTGGTGGCAACCGGGCCCGGCTACTTCGCACAAGTCTCTGGTACCTGTTCGTTCACCCGTTGATCCCGACGCATGTCGGCTTCGGCGCGCATGGGTATTGGGGACCATATCGTGCAGCAGACCCTACAAGACTTCCTGTCCCGCCAGCGCAAGATCTGGTTGTTCAATGTGCGCGGAGACCTGATTGCCGGGATCGTGGTCGCGCTGGCCCTGATCCCGGAGGCGATCGCGTTTTCCATTATCGCCGGGGTGGACCCGAGCGTGGGCTTGTACGCGTCCTTCACCATGGCGGTGGTGATCGCCTTCGCCGGAGGGCGCCCCGGGATGATCTCGGCCGCGACCGGGGCCATGGCCCTGCTGATGGTGACACTCATCGCCGAGCACGGACTGCAGTACCTGCTGGCCGCGACCATCCTGACCGGGATCATCCAGATCCTGTTCGCGTGGGCCAAGCTCGCGCGCTACATGATGTTCATACCGCGCACGGTGCTCGTCGGCTTCGTGAATGCGCTGGCGATCCTGATCTTCCTGTCGCAGGTGCCCTACCTGGTGGACGGCGACACCACCATGTGGGCGCTGGTCACCGCCGGGCTGATCATCCTCTACGGCCTGCCGATGATCCCGGGCTACCCGAAGCTGCTGCCGCCGCCGCTGGTCGCGATCGTCGTGCTCAGCGTCGTGGTCTACTTCATGGGGCTGCCGACCCTGGAGGTCGGCGACATGGGCGAGCTTCCGGACGGCCTGCCGGTGTTCCTGTTCCCGGACATCCCGCTGAACTGGGAGACCCTGCAGATCATCTTCCCGACCGCCTTCGCCCTGGCGATCGTCGGCCTGCTGGAGTCGCTGCTGACCGCCTCCATCCTCGACGACCTGACCGACACGCCGTCGGGCAAGAACCGCGAGGCCCAGGGCCAGGGCATCGCCAATGTCGTCACCGGCTGCTTCGGCGGCATGGCGGGCTGCGCGATGATTGGCCAGTCGGTGATCAACATCAAGTCCGGGGGGCTGGGGCGCTTGTCCACGCTGTCGGCGGGGATCTTCCTGCTGATCTTCATCGTGTTCCTCGGCGACCTGGTCTCGATGATCCCGATGGCCGCGCTGGTCGCGGTGATGATCATGGTCTCCATCGCCACCTTCGACTGGGGCTCGCTGACCACCCTGCACAAGCTGCCGCGCACCGACGCCACCGTGCTAATCGTGACCGTTGGCACCACCGTGATCACCCACGACCTGTCGCTGGGCGTGTTCGCCGGCGTGCTGCTCTCGGCGATCTTCTTCGCGCGCAAGATGGTCAAGGCGGTCGAGGTCACCAGTGCGCTGTCGGAGGACGGCCGGACGCGCATCTACACCGTGCGCGGCCAGCTGTTCTTTGTCGCCGTGGACAAGTTCATCGACAGCTTCGACTACCGCGAGGGCATCCATCACATCGAGATCGACCTGACCCGCGCCTCGCTGTGGGACAGCTCGGCGGTGGCCGCCATCGACAAGGTCGTCGGCAAGTTCCGCCGCAACGGCATGGAGGTCGCGGTGAAGGCCCCGCGCGGTGAAAGCGGCGAACTGCACGACAAGCTGGCCCTGCACGACAAGGGCGCCGACCTGGGGCCGGGCGGGCACTGACCCCGCCGTTCGCCTTCGGGGCCGTCATTGCGAGGAGCCGAAGGCGACGCGGCAACCTCCATCCGGAGCCATCGAATCCCGAGTCGGTTCCAGCTTTCGGAGGTTGCCGCGTCGGCTTCGCCTCCTCGCAATGACGGCGCTGGTACCAGCGCCTGGGGACTGGAGAGATTGGACCGCACGCCGGGGCGTGGCAGGCTAGGCGCATGATGAACCTTCGCCGGCCGGCACCCCCGACCGATCCCAGGGCCGAACGCGAGCGCATTCGACGCGCCCTGACGTGGCCCATGCTCGGGGCCGGCATCCTGATCGCGATCCATGCCCTGCAGGAGCTGACCGGCGGGGATTGGGCTCGCTTGGGCATTCTGCCGCGCGACGCGGTGGGCGCACTGGGTATCATCACCTCGCCGCTGATCCACGGCTCCTGGGGACATCTGCTGGCCAACGTGCCCACCCTCTGGGTGCTCGGCATGCTCACCCTCTATGGATTCCCTCGCGCCACGCGCGTGGCGGTCCCGTTGATCTGGCTGATGGGTGGCCTCGGCGTCTGGCTCTTCGCCCGCGAAGGCCTGCACATCGGGGCCTCGGGCCTGACGCACGGCCTGATGTTCTTTGCCGTAGTTATTGGCATTCGTCGGCGCGACGCGCTGTCCATCGCGCTCGCCATCATCATCCTGTTCCTCTACGGCAGCATGATCTGGGGCGTATTCCCCAGCGCGCCCCGGGTCTCATTCGAGGCGCACCTGTTCGGCGCCGTGGTCGGTGCGATCTGCGGCTGGTTCTTGTACCGGCGCGACCCGCTACCGCCCGCGCGACGGCCCTCCTGGGAGGAGGACGACGGGACGGATCCGGAGACCCTGCGCAAAATCGAGCAGGGGCGACTGGACGAGATCGAGCCGAAAGAACCGCTGGAGGGGCCCGGGCGTCGCGACTAGCCGAACACCCGTCCTTAATGCAGCTCGCGTCGGTCGGGGCATCCCGCGACGTAGCGGCGACGGCCCCTCTTCATGGCACCGTCATTGCGAGGAGGCGAAGCCGACGTGGCAATCTCCGAACGCTGGCAACGCGGTGCTTCCGGAGGGAGATTACTCGCTGCGCTCGCCCTTCGGGCCGGCCTGCGGCCGTTCAACGCGCTTCGCGCCTTTGTGCCACGTCGGCTCCGCCTCCTCGCAATGACGGTGCCGGCGTCCGACGTAGTGGTGCGCGTTAACGCCCGAAGGTCATGCGCATGCCGGCCATCAGAGTCAGGCCCGGGGCCGGCTCGTAGTAGCGTCGATTGCCGTCATTGATACGGATGTTGTCGACGTTGTCGGCGTCCAGCAGGTTGTTTGCGGCCACGAAGGCCTCGACATGGGTGCTGCCATCTTGCCAGTGGCGGCCCGCGCGCAGGTTCAGCGTGGTCTGCCCGCCCACGCGTTCATTGTTGACATCGTTCACGTAACGTCCGCCGGTATATAACGCATCGATGGTGAGAAAGTAGGACCCCTGGCGCCAGTCGGCCTCCACGAACAGCTGTTCACGCGGCAGGCCGGGCAGCCGATTGCCATCCCGCCGCTCGCCCTGCTGGTCCACGAAATCGCGATAGCGGAAGTCGTTCAGGCTGAGTGCGCTGGACAGCGTCCACTGGTCTGTCGCGGACCAGTCGACCGCGAGTTCGAAGCCGTTGCGCGCGGTGCGGCCGGCGTTGGTGTAGAACGTGCGACCGTCCACGTTGGGCTCCTCGAACGGGGCGATCTCGTCGCGCACGCGGGTCGCATAGACCGAGGCATCCCAGGCCAGGCGACCGGTCTCGCGGCGGATCCCGACCTCGATGCTGCGCGCCCGTTGGGGGTCGAGACCGTCGTTGAATCCGCCCCCGCCTTCGGGGTTCGCGAACTCGGTGAAGGTCGGCGTCTCGAAGTTGGTGGCCACGTTCACGTAGGCCCGGTAGTCCGGCTGGAAGTGCCAGATCAGCCCCGCCATAGCGCTGGTCTCGCGGAAGGTCCGCGCATCGGAGCGATCCGGTTCGCCCACCCGCTCGGAGAAATGGTCATCGATGGACATGCGGATACGGTCGTGGCGCGCGCCGAGCACCATGTTCCAGTCCGACCCCAGTGCGGTGTCGGTCTGCACGAACACCCCGCGCGAACGGGCGCGCTCGCGCTGGTCCAGCGCGAGGTCGTCGATCGAGGGGGTGCCGGCGGGACAGTTCGCCTGCCCCTGAATATCCGTGCAGCGCCGGGTGCGGTCGTCGCGCTGTTCCTCCAGGTCGATCCCGGTCAGCACTCGGGTCGGCCCGATGTCCTGCTCGTACTGGGCGTTGAGGCCATAGAAATCCCGCTCGTAGGCCACCCGCGAGTCGCCGGGGAACGGCAATTGCTGCGCGTAGTCGCGCTGGGTCCAGAAGCCGCCGAGGCGAAGCTCGCCGGGGCCGAGCGACTGTTCCCACTGTAGGCCCGTGGTGAGCTGCTCGGCTTCCTGAGTGCTGTCCAGGGCCGTGGCCAGCGGCGCGGCCGCGCGGCGGTTCTGGCGCATCTCCTCGCGCGTGAGCCCGCCGGGGTCATCGGTGCGTGGCGCGTCCAAGTAGCGCAGGTGGAAGTTGAGCGTTCCGGCCTCCAGCTCCGAGGCGGTATGCAGGCGCAGATAGCGCTTCTCGGCGGTGGACTGGTCGCGGTAGCCGTCGATGGCGAAGTCGTGGGCGGTCAGGGAGTAGCGGTGGGTGCCGTGATCCTGCTCGGCGATGGCCTCGGCGCGGCGATAGCCGTAGCTGCCCAGCAGCACCCCGCCGCCAAAGCCACGCGGGTCGCGCCCGTCGCGGGTGCGTGCCGAGATCACGCCACCGGAGGCATTGCCGTACAGCGCCGCGCTGGGCCCGCGCAGCACCTCGATGTCGCGCAGGTTCAACAGGTCGATCGTATCCACCTGTGACTGGCCGTCCGGCGTGGTCTCGGGGATCCCGTCCTGCAGGATACGCAGCCCGCGCACGCCGAACGGTGCGCGCGAGCCGAAGCCGCGGATGGAGATGCGCGCGTCCTGCGCGAAGTTGTAGCGATTCTGGGCGAACAGTCCGGGCACACGGTTCAGCGACTCGTCCAGCTGCAGGCCCTGGCGCCCCTCGGTCGCCTGGCGCTCGTCGACCCGCGAGACCGCGGCCGGCAAATCCGCCAGCGGTGTAGCCAAGCGCGGTGCGGTGACCGTGACCTCCACGGGATCTAATACTGGTGGTTGGTCCTCGGCTGGCGCCTGCGCCGGGCTCAGCAGCAGAGCCGCAACCGCGATGGGCGCCGATCGAGGGGCCATCCACTGAGATCGTCGCATTGCCAACCTCCCTCCTGCCGCCCCCGCAAAGGGTGCGATTCGTCGGCCACACCCCGTCCTTAGGAGGACTCGCGGACGTCCGAGGGGTTCCCGTTAGCCCAAGTCTCCTATTTACAACAGTGTTGCCATTTAACGCGATCTTCATAGCCGCTTAACCGGAACGTCACGCCGCCTCCCCATGCTTGCGTCCTGTCGGTACACCCCCGTGTCCCGCCAAATTTCGCAATGCAAACAGGGAGAACCTCATGAACCGCAAGCACCTTCTGACCAGCCTGATCGCCGCCGGCCTGCTCGCCCCGGCCATCGCCACCGCCGACTGGACCCTCTACGGCCGTGCCCATGTTTCCGCCGACGTCCTTGACGACGGCGCGGACTACAACGAATTCAACGTTTCGAGTAACTCCAGCCGCCTGGGCTTCCGTGGCGAGCGCGAGTTCCGAGAACAACTCGTTGGCGTGTTCCAGATCGAACAGCAGATCGACTTCGATACCGATGGGACGGACTTCGCCACGCGCGACACCTTTGTGGGCCTGAAAGGTTCCGACTGGGGCATGCTGCGCGTCGGCAAGTTCGACACGCCTTTCAAGCGCGCGCGTGGCCCTGCGAATTTCTTTGGCGACCAGGTCGGCGACATGCGTAACCTGACGCGTTCGGCGGCCCAGACCGGTCGGTTCGACGAGCGTTTCCGCAACAGCATCCATTACCAAACCCCCAGCTTCGGTGGCCTGACCTGGAACATTCAGTACTCGAACGAGACTGAAGGGGCCACTACGGTCGACGGCGCCGACAACAAGGCTTACTCGACCTCACTGAATTTGAACATGGGGGACCTGACCGGCGCCCTGGCCTACGAGAAACAGGAAGACGGTGACGTTAATCCGGACGCCTGGCGTCTGGCGGTCGGCTACCGCATCACGCCGACCTTCCGGATGGGCGCCTTCTACCAGAACTCCGAGACGGTAAACGGTGACGACGCCGACATTTACGGTCTGGGCGGTCAGTTCCGCCTGACCCCGAGCATGTACCTGAACGGCCACGTCTTCCAGCTGGATTCCGATCTGGATGACGCCGACGCCACCATGTACGCGCTGGGTCTCGAGTATCGCCTGGATAGCGATCTGCGCTTCTACGGCAACATCGCCATGGTCGACAACGATGACACCTCGGCCCTGACGCCATGGGGTGCCGCACGCACCTCCGGTCCGAGTGGCGCCGCAGGTGAAAACGCCTCCGCGTTCTCGATTGGGATGCGTTACGACTTCTGATCGTGCACCACCGGGGCCGGCGGCCAGGACCGCCCGCCCCGTTCACCAAGCCCCGCCGGTCTACGCCCCGGTGGGGCTTTTTTCTGTCGGGAGCACAGGGCCTCAAAAGGCGATTCGTAAGCCATTGCTTTCTTCGGCAAGCCGGACACGATGCGGCCCAGGACCTCCGGCCGCAAGGTTGTCCGCCCGGCCATGGACAGGTTGCCCAAATCGAATTCGGCTTCGTCAGGAAGGGGAGAGCTGCAGCCCGCGGCGAGCGTCACGCGGTTTACGAGCGCATTCCGTTGCTGTGACCTCGGCGATCCGTGCCGCAGGTTTGGGGGAGGTGCCTAGCTGGGGACTATTAAAATGGTCAGTGCCATCGATACCGCTGGACTTGCGTATATCCCACCAAACAAGCGGAGGCGACACATACAACGCAGGCCACCGTCGTGGGCAACTCGGTACCGAAGGGACAACCCACCCGCGCGCCTGTCGAGCTATGCCTGCCCGTGCATCCATGACGGGTTCAGCTGATCAGGTCGCATAGAAACGGCCGCGCAAGCGACTCGCGGTTGCGCGGCCGGTACGATTACGGGCGCTTAGGGGTCTGGTATTCGGCCTCTTTCTGGAAGGGTTCCCAGATGGTTTCGTAGCCCACGTAGCCCTTTTCGTTGGGCGGAAGCTGCCGAGTAGTCAGGAACTGGGACTTGCCATCCGGCACTTCGGGCTTCTTCTTGTCGGTTGGTGCACTCATGCTTCACCTCGTCTCGATGAAAGAGGGGGAAGGGAATTACCGGCGTCAGCCCCCCAAATTGCTGACAGGTGTTTGTGTCGGTGCTTGCGCCATTTCACTGGCCGCCGCATGCGCAAACACTTCACGCGCACAGTCGCCTTGGCCAGACTTTGTTCGGCCTACGGATTCCCGTTGACCATGTCGATGGGCACTGCCTTTCCGGTGTCGATATCCGGGCCGGTTTCCACCTTGCCGCCGTGTGCGATTTCCTCGTCGGAGGCATCCCGAACCAGGGTGATATCCAGCTTGAAGATGACTTCCCGTCCACACAGCGGATTGTTGCCGTCAATGGTGACCGTGCTTTCATCGACGCGAGTCACCAGGAAACTCTTGGTCTGGCCCCGGTCATTCTCCATCAGGATGGCGGTGCCGACCTCGCGGTATTCCTCGGGGACATTCTCAATGTAGTCCGTAATCACCAGGGACTCGTCGCGCGGGCCGTAGATGGCGTTGCAGTCGATCGGCACCTCAATGGTGTCACCCTGTGCACGACCCTCGAGTTCCGACATGACCTGGGGGGACAGGATCTCGTTGACCCCGTGGACGTAGCCGAGCGGAAACTCGACGGCGGTCAGGACCTCACCGGACTTCTGGTCGATGACCTTGTAGGTCAGTTCGACGTACTGGTTGGCCTGGATCACGTTCTTTGTCATTGCCAATTCCGTCATATCAAAAAATGGACGCGCCGAAGATTCGCATTTCGCCTTCTTCGTAGCCGAGGACCATGCGCCCCAGCCATTCGCCTTCCTTCTTGGTACTGCGGACCCGGTACAGGACGGTGACATGCTCGCCGCGACGGATCATGCCGAGGTAGTCCCAATCGTCGCTGAGGCTACGGGTCAATTCGCTCTGTGCGAACTGCTTGCCCACTTCGACTTCGTTCAGACCAAACAGGAGGTTATAAGAGAACTTGCGCACGAAGTTCCCGAACTGCCCCTTGTTGGAATACTTGATGAGATCGCTCCACATGGGGTGGGCAACCTCGAGAATCTCTTCGTCGGAGTGATCGATGATATTCATCGAAGTCTCCGGCAGTGCCTGTGCATCGGCTGTGTTGTTCATGTTGGAAAAGCTCCCGGATGTGGCGGTTGAAAAAGAAGACCAACGCGCTCGCCCGTTGGTCTTCGCTGCTTCCGGCAGTCGTGACGGGGTCATTGCCGACCCCGTCACGTTAACACCCTAGGCCTCTTCCTTCTCGGCCTTCTTGGCGGGGGCTTCGTCCGTATCGACAAGGTGATAGCACGGCGCCTTCTCCATGGTGTACTCGCCGGTCTTGGGATCACGGCGGGATACGGTGAGGTGGTGCCAGTTCTTGTCGTCGAGCTTCATGTAGTCACCGCGATAGTAGTATCCCGGCCAACGCGTTTCCTTACGGAACAGCGTGTGATGGAAGACGCTCTCGGCCGTACGGAAACGGTGCTTGAGTTCCCAGGCACGCAACAGCTCGTGGATATCCTCCGCGGCCAGCTTTTCCAGGTCCTCTTCGAGGATATGCATCTTCTTCAGGCCGATATTGAGCAGCTTTTCGTTGGTCATGTAGCTGACCGTCACGCCACCGCAGTACTCGTCCATCATCTTTTGCAGACGGTCGAGACCCTGGCGCGGGTTGATGTAGTTCGGGTTGACCGAACCCGCGACGACCTCGTTGCGGTAGACCTTGTAATGCTCGAGCGGCTTGTAGATCTCGTCCTTCAGCTTGTTGACCTGAGAGTCGGAGACCCGGATGCCGTCGGCCTTGCCATCGTCGATGTACTTGCAAGCGGCCTTCGCCGCCAGACGGCCCTCGGTGAACGAGCCCGAGGAGAACGCGTGCGGCGTACCACCCACGGCATCGCCGGCACCGAACAAGCCTTCGACGCTGGTCATTCGGTTGTAACCCCAGAAGTACTCGGGCGGGGAGACATCTTCAGGGCCGGAGCACCACGCGCCGCAACCGGTGGCGTGCGAACCCATCACGTAGGGCTCGGAGGTGGTCAACTCGGGGTTCTCGTTCTTGGGGTCGACGTCGGTCGCGGCCCACAGGACGGCCTGGCCGACGGTCATGCCGAGGAAGTTCTCCCAGCCCACCTCTTCTAGATGTGGATCCTGGAAAGCCTCCATGGTGATCATGTGGATCGGGCCACGGCCGGCGTTCACCTCGCTGAGGAAGGCGTGGTTGCGCAGGCAGGTCGGGATCGGACGATGGGTCGCGTGCGACAGCTCCGGATCCAGGTATTCCTTGCCGACCATTTCCTGCAGCTGCGGCCACCACTTGGACTCGTACTCTTCCCCGACGCAGTTCTGGGTACGGGTCTTGAGGTGCAGGAAGTAGGCACCGACCGGGCCGTAACCGTCCTTGAAACGGGCCAGCACGATGCGGTTTTCCATCTGGGTCATCTTGGCGCCGGCGTTGATCAGCAGGCCATAGGCAGAGCCGGAAGACCACGGCGCGTACCAGACGCGACCCGCACCTTCGCCCACCGAACGCGGCTTGAAGATCATCGATGCGCCGCCCGCGGCGACCACGACCGACTTCGACTTGAATACGTGGTAGTCACCCGTGCGGACGTTGAAGCCGACGGCACCGGCCACCCGGTTTTCCTTGGATTCGTCCATCAACAGATGGGTGACACAGATGCGGTTGTAGATCTTGTCGGCAGACTTTTTCGCGGCCTCGGCGACGATCGGCTTGTAGGATTCGCCGTGGATCATGATCTGCCAGCGACCTTCACGCTGATAGGCGCCGGTCTTGGGATCGCGCATCAGCGGCAGGCCCCACTCTTCGAACTGGTGCACCGTGGAATCCACGTGGCGCGCCATGTCGAACAGCAGGTCCTCGCGCACCATGCCCATAAGGTCGATGCGGGCGTAGCGGACATGGTCCTCGGGGTTGTTCTCACCCCAGCGGGTGCCCATGTAGCAATTGATCGCATACAGGCCCTGGGCCACGGCGCCGGAACGGTCGATGTTGGCCTTTTCGGCAATCACGACTCGCTTGTCCTGGCCCCAGTACCGGGCTTCCCAAGCTGCGCCCGTGCCGCCCAACCCGGCGCCACAGACGAGAATGTCGATGTTGTCTTCGACGACTGTCTTATAGGCCATCAGTAATACACCCCTTCTTTCAGTTTGAGACCCGCGGCCTCCAGCGTGTGCAGGCCCCCCTCATCCATGCGGATGTACTTCGGCTCGTTGAACAGCAGCTGGCTGTCCCGCATCGACTTGTCTGGGCCGGGCACGTCCGACAATTGTGGAATGTGCTTGCCCCAGGGCTTGGTCGTAATGGGAGACAGGAAATTCTTCTCGCGGCCATCGCGGAACTTGATCCGCCACGCGATGGTGCCCCGCTCCTCGTCGCGATGGACGCGGACGCTGTGCCCCAGCGGCGCGAAGTCGGCATAGCCACGCACGTCGATGGCGTGCTGCGGGCAGGCCTTCACGCAGGAGTAGCACTCCCAGCACATGTTGGGCTCGATGTTGTAGGCGCGACGCGTGGTCTCGTCGATGTGCATGATGTCCGACGGGCAGATATCCACGCAGTAGCCACAGCCGTCACAACGGGTCATGTATACGAAAGTTGGCATGGTTGTCCTCGTTCGATGCTGATGTTCGGGTGAATGGCTTAGTAGTGGTGCGGCGGTTCGCGCTTGATACCCAGCCCCATCTCCATCGGCGCGTCACGCAGCAGTTCCATCGAGTGACGCTTTTGCTGCTCCGGATCGTCGCGCGAGAGGGTCGGCAGGTTCTCGGCGGAACCATCGGCCTTGGTGAGACGCTTCTGATAGGCCGCAGCGGGCTTGAAGAACATGTGCGCGAACTTGGACCAGTAGACCGATGCGAACAGGGTCGTAGTAGCCGCAAGGAACAGGGCGAAGAACAGCCAGCCGAGTGCGCCACCCTGGGTCAGCGACCACAGGATGCCAAAGGTGGCCATGCCCAGAAGCGAGAGGATGAACAGGTCGGCCCGCACCAGCTGATACCAGCGACGCCCCTCTGCGGAGACATCGACGCGGATGAAGAACCAGAACCAGTAACCACCAAAGGCCAGCGACAGCGCACCCAGATGCCACAACAGCGACGTAACCGGAGCGGCGGTCGCGGCCGGCTGGGCGAAGATCAGGATGGCCGAGGTGATCACGAACACCAGGAAGCCGTACATGATGAACAGGTGGGAGATACGGCGCTGAGGGTTGTCGAATTCACCGGCGGTGATGACTTCCTTACCGATGGTCTTCAGCGCCAGCGAGAATTTCTCGCCACCGTCCACGGAGCGCGTGGCGTTCTGCTGGGCCTTTTTGGAGTTTTCGAAAAAGTACTTGGCACTCTTCTTGTGCATCATGTCGAAGATCGTGCCGGCGGCCACCAGGACGACCATGAGCACGACGTACACTTGCATGGCGGACGGTGGAATGACCGCGGCGAGTTCGGCGAAGGGATTGGTAGTGATCACGGTGTCTGGCCTCCTTGGTGTGTCCAATTAGCACAACGAGTCTGTGTCATAGCTAATTTCGCTTCAAATCAATCTTACCTGTCACAACATAAGATTAATGAATGGGGCGATATCCTTATTTATGGGTTCGCTAATTTAGAACATTATTAACGCCGAATATTAGGCCTTCGTCGACCATGCGGGCTCGGGTTGAGTTTAGAGATTGCAAGAAAACACATCCTGCCAGAATTCGCGACCGCCAGAAGAATACCGAAGGGGCCGCACAGGCGTTGAGAAACACGGAAGCGGGGGTAAAACCGGGACTGGGGTCTTGCGGTTGGGTCAAATGGGCCGATCTAAAACCCGGCGCTTTATGGACTATCTTGTGCTACGTTCTGGATCGGCGAAGCGACACGCCCGGCCTTTAGATCGGCGTGGCTGCTTGCGAAACAAACACAACAAAAGGCGGCCATGTCCGCCCAACCCTTACGCCCACATCCAGCGTCGGCAGGAGAAAAAGCCCCATGATCAAACCACACGGTGCAGACACCCTGAAGCCCCTGTTTGTCTACGACCCCGAACAACATCACGCCCTGATGCAGGAGGCGGAAAACCTCCCCTCGGTGATGATCAGCTCGGCCGCCGCGGGCAACGCGGTGATGATGGGCGGGGGATATTTCACCCCGCTGACCGGCTTCATGAATGTCGCCGACGCCATGAGCTGTGCCGAGAACATGCGGACCACCAGCGGCCTGTTCTTCCCGGTGCCGGTCGTCAACCTGATCGAGAACGCCGACGCCATCCGCGGAGCCAAGCGGGTCGCCCTACGCGACCCCAACATGGAGGGCAATCCGGTCCTGGCCATCCAGGACGTCGAGGCGATCGAAGAGTTCTCGCCGGAACAAATGGAGACCATGACCCAGAAGGTCTATGGCACGACCGACCGCGAACACCCGGGTGTCGACGCCTTCAACAGCGCCGGCCGCATCTGCGTCTCCGGGCCGATTCAGGTCCTGCACTTTTCCTATTTCCAGGACGACTTCCCGGATACCTTCCGCACTGCGGTCGAGATCCGCAACGAGATCGCGGAACGTGGCTGGAATACGGTGGTGGCATTCCAGACCCGTAACCCGATGCACCGCGCCCACGAAGAGCTCTGCCGCATGGCGATGGAGCAGATTGGGGCCGACGGCGTGGTGATCCACATGCTGCTGGGCAAGCTCAAGCCCGGCGACATTCCGGCGCCGGTGCGCGATGCCGCCATCCGCAAGATGGCCGAGATCTACTTCCCGCCGAACACCGTGATGATTACCGGTTACGGCTTCGACATGCTCTACGCAGGCCCGCGGGAGGCGGTTCTGCACGCCCTCTTCCGTCAGAACATGGGAGCCACGCATTTCATCATCGGGCGTGATCACGCCGGGGTCGGGGATTACTACGGGCCATTCGACGCCCAGACCATCTTCGATACCGAGGTACCGGACGACGCCCTGGAGATCGAGATCTTCCGCGCCGACCACACGGCCTACTCGAAGAAGCTCAACCGGGTCGTGATGATGTGCGACGCGCCCGACCACGCCAAGGAAGACTTTGTCCTCCTGTCCGGGACCAAGGTGCGTGAGATGCTGGGCCGTGGCGAGGCACCCCCGCAGGAATTCTCCCGCCCCGAAGTGGCGGAGATCCTGATGGACTACTACCAGCAGCTCAACCAGAAGTAGAGGGCGGTTAGGGGCTAAGCCCGGAACGGGCCGGCCCCGTCTCCAAGGCGCCGATCAAACGAAAAACCGCCAAGGCCGGCCGGAACGGACCGCCTTGGCGGTAATTTTTTGGTTAGTACGCCTTGGTCAGCGCGGACTGAATCTGCGCAAAGGTCCGGGCAACGTCGAAGGTCTGGACCTCCAGCCCTAACTGACGGCCGATCTGAGTCGCCGAGAATATCCCCCGAATGCAGGTCTCCCCGGTCTCCGGATTGGTCTGACCCACCAGCGCGTGCTGTCGCCCCCAGTTCTTCAGGGTCGCGATGATGTCACCTACGTCGGCCCGCATCACCCGATGCATGTCGAGCAGGTCAATATCCTCCACGGGGGCCATCAGGTCGCGGACCCGGAGATCCTCATGCTTCATGCCCCGCTCGTTCACCATCTGGATCGGGCGCTCGCCCTGGGTATCGCGCGCCGTGATCAGGCCGCGGACGCGCGACTCGTCGACCACAACCAGCAAGCGGACGCCCTTGGCGATCATCTCCTCGGTCGCTTGACCCAGCGTCGCATCGGGCCCAATGGTGGCGACCGGAACCTTGCGAAAATCGGTCATCACACAAAGCGCCGAGGAGGCCATCGTCACCTGAGGCGCCTCTTCGGTCACCTGCTGCAGGCCGGTTCCGAGGTTGGCCTTGTGGGAAGGCAGGGGCTTGTGCGGGCTTTCTGCGGTCATCGTGCTCTCTCCATCCAGGGAAGGTCCCTAAGACGATGCACTGCTTGGCGTCTGCGGACAAGCCAAAATCTGACCCGCGAATTAACGAGCGCACCATTCCAGGGCCTCAGCCCCAGGGTGAAGTCCGCCAAGGGCTCACATCCGAGCCGCGACCACACTCGATTCTTCCGGCGTAGTCCGGATCTCGAAGGCCATGCTGTCCAGGTCGCCAATGGCCCAGGTCGCCTCGGGCGCACCGAGCCCCGCCACCGTCCCGGGATTTACCAGCCAGGTCGAGCCATTCTGGACATGAGGCTGCTGTCGGATCTCGGTTTCGTGACTGTGACCGCAACAGACCAGATCGTAGTCACCCGTGCATGCCATCGCGTGGGCATGGTGAGGGTAGTGAGTGACAAAGATGCGCCGCCCGCCCAGGGTGATCGAGGCATCCTGCCCGTAGTAGGTCAGCAGGCCATCGGACTGGTGGGCAATGCGCGAGATCGCCACCGGATCACCCAGGTTATTGCCATGCACCGCGTGGATCGGAATACCGAGCTTCAGCGAGGCGCGCAGGGTATTCCCGCCAATCAGGTCACCGCAGTGGATCGCCACCTCGGCCCCTTCGGCAATACCGGCCTCGATCGCCCGCGCCAGCATAGGGCCGCGGTCATGGCTGTCGGAAACAATACATACCTTCATAGGATTCGCAGACCTTTTTGTCGTCGATCGGGTTGATTTGTGATGCCTACTGCATGAACCGCCACAGGAGCGTTGACCCGCGTTTTCGGGATCGATGACCAACCAGCTGGCTTCCGTAATTTAATCACATTCTAATTGAAGACTGCCTTCACGCACGAGTCGATTTTACTTGCTGACAATCCGCGGCGAGCAAAGGGCGTTCGAGCTTCATTACCGAACCCTAATGCCGCAAATCTGCCTATTTTAATCAAGAATGGCCGCGTTAATTTACCCGCGTCTCTCGTCACAATCGGGATGATCGAAGTGTCTTGTGTCGGTCACCCCGGAACTGCATAGTGGGGGCAACCCTGTGAGAACGCGACAGGGGGAAACAATTATATCGTGATTGTCTAAACCATTAAGGCGCTAACGATTTATGGCACAGACCCCCTCGCAGGAAATCAAGAACACCACTTGTTACATGTGCGCCTGCCGTTGCGGCATCCGGGTGCACTTGCGGGATGGGGAGGTTCGCTACATCGATGGCAACCCCGACCACCCGATCAACGAAGGCGTGATCTGCGCGAAAGGTGCCTCCGGCATCATGAAGCAGCACTCGCCGGCACGCCTGACCCAGCCACTGCGCCGCAAGGCGGGCGCCGAACGCGGCGATGGCGAATTCGAGCCGATCTCCTGGGAGGAGACCTTCGAAATCCTCTCCGAACGCCTCGGCCACATCCGCGAGACCGACCCGAAACGCTTTGCCCTGTTCACCGGACGCGACCAGATGCAGGCGCTGACCGGCCTGTTCGCCAAGCAGTTCGGCACCCCCAACTACGCGGCCCACGGCGGCTTCTGCTCGGTCAACATGGCCGCCGGCATGATCTACACCATCGGTGGCTCGTTCTGGGAGTTCGGTGGGCCCGATCTCGAACGCTCCAAACTGTTCGTGATGATCGGCACCGCCGAGGATCACCACTCCAACCCGCTGAAGGTCGCGATCTCGAAATTCAAGCGCCAGGGCGGACGCTTCATCTCCATCAACCCGGTGCGCACGGGCTATTCTGCGATCGCCGACGAATGGGTCCCGATTCGTCCGGGCACCGACGGCGCCCTGCTGCTGGCTCTGATCCACGAGATCATGAACAAGGGGCTGTACGACCGCGATTTCCTGGTCCGCTACAGCAACGCCGGCCAGCTGGTAAACATGGACGAGGACAGCGATGCCTTCGGCATGTTCCTGCGCGAGGAAGCACCGCCGGAAGAAGGCTGTTACGACGCACAGAACCAGCTCTGGTGGGACCGCAAGACGGGCCGCCCGGTAACGACCCATACCCCAGGCGCCGACCCGTACCTGCTGGGTGAGTTCACCCTGCAAGACGGCACCCGCACCAAACCCTCGTTCCAGCTGTTGCAGGATCGGGTCGCCGAATACACCCCCGAATGGGCCGAACGGATCACCGGCATCTCGGCCAAGGATATCCGCCGCCTGGCCCATGAAATGGGTGTAACGGCTCGCGATCAGCGCATCGAACTTCCGATCGCCTGGACCGATTCCTGGGGCGAGGAACACGAGTCGGTGACCGGTAACCCGGTCTCCTTCCACGCGATGCGCGGCCTGGCCGCGCACTCGAACGGCTTTCACACGATCCGCTCGCTATCGATCCTGATGTCCCTGCTGGGCACAATCGACCGGCCTGGCGGTTTCCGCCACAAAGCCCCGTTCCCACGCCCGATTCCGCCCTGTGCGCGCACCCCGAAGGGGCCGGAAGGCGTACAGCCCGGCAAGCCGCTGGACGGCATGGTACTCGGCTGGCCGGCCAGCCCGGACGATCTGTTCGTGGACGACAAGGGCGAGCCCGTGCGCCTCGACAAGGCCTTCTCCTGGGAGTACCCGTTGGCCGTGCACGGCATGATGCACAACGCGATCACCAACGCCTGGCGCGGGGATCCCTACCCGATCGACACCCTGCTGATCTTCATGGCCAACATGGCGTGGAACTCGACCATGAATACGGAAGAGGTCCGCAAGATGCTGAACGACAAGGACGACAACGGGGAATACAAGATCCCGTTCCTGGTCGTGGCGGATGCCTTCCAGTCCGAGATGACGGCGTTCGCCGACCTGATCCTGCCGGACACCACTTATCTCGAGCGCCACGACGTGATGTCCATGCTGGACCGTCCGATCTCCGAGTTCGACGGGCCGGTGGACTCGGTGCGCATTCCCGTCGTCCCGCCCAAGGGCGAGTGCAAGCCGTTCCAGGAGGTGCTGATCGAACTCGGCTCGCGCCTGAAGCTGCCGGCATTCGTGAACGACAAGGGCGAACGCAAGTTCCGCGACTACCCCGACTTCGTCGTCAACTACGAGACCGAACCGGGCTCCGGCATCGGCTTCCTGGCCGGCTGGCGCGGCAAGGGCGGGGAGAAGTCCCTGCGCGGCGAACCGAACCCCAACCAGTGGGAGATGTACGCCCAGAACAACTGCGTGTTCCAGTACGAGCTGCCGCGCAGCTACCAGTACATGCGCAACTGGAACAAGGGGTATCTGGAGTGGTCTCAGCGCAACCGCATCACGCGCTTTGGCGAGCCGATCCTGATCCACCTCTACTCCGAGGTGCTAATGAAGTTCCGCGCCGCCGCCCAAGGCAAGGGCCCCTCGCGCAAGGCGCCGGCCCACCTGGCCAAGCGTGTCGAGACCTTCTTCGACCCGCTACCGTTCTACTACGACCCGCTGGAATACCAGTCCACCAACAAGCACACCTACCCGCTAGCCGCGATCACGCAACGGCCGATGGCGATGTACCACTCCTGGGACTCCCAGAATGCCTGGCTGCGTCAGATCCACGCGCACAACGTGCTGTACGTCAATTCACGTACCGCCAAGGCGGCCGGGATCCACGACGAAGACTGGATCTGGGTGGAAAGTCAGTGGGGCCGGGTGCGCTGTATGGCCAAGTACTCGGAAGCGGTCGAGCCCGGCACGGTCTGGACCTGGAACGCGATCGGCAAGGCCGCAGGCGCCTGGAACCTGACGCCGAAAGCGAACGAGTCGCGCAAGGGTTTCCTGCTGAATCACCTGATCTCCGAGGAGCTCCCGGGCGATGAAGGCCCGATCTCCAACTCCGACCCGGTGACCGGCCAGGCCGCCTGGTACGACGTACGCGTTCGCATCTACAAGGCCGAAGAAGGGGAGCCGAAGGAGACTTCGCCCCAGTTCAAGTCCCTCAAACCCTATCCCGGCCAATCCACACGGGCTCGTGTAGTGAACTTCTTTGCGGGCCTGGGGAAACGCTGAACAATGTACACACTCGCGTTGGCACCCCAGGGTTTCCGAGACAAGGCGCGGTGCGCAGCCGGTAGTGGTTCTACCGGCAAGGGCCGCAACGCAGGATCGGGGAACCTGGGGTACCAACCCCACAAACCATTGAAAAGCAGGGGCTCGGCCGCCCGTCGTTATCAGAAACGGGCATGCGCACGGCGTTGCGGCTCCCTTATGCAGAGTGACTGCACGGCAGTCACCGCGCCTTGTTCGCACGCAAAAGCGACTCGAGCGCGAGTGCGCACATTGTGCAGTGTTCCCCCAGGAGGCAAGAAATGACCCAACTCGCCCTCGTCATCGATCTCAACGTATGCGTGGGCTGCCACGCCTGCGTCACCAGCTGCAAGGAATGGAACACCTCCGGCGATGCCGGCCCGCTGGTCGACCAGAACCCCTACGATGCGGACCCGACCGGTACCTTCTTCAACCGAGTGCAGAGTTTCGAAGTCGGTGAGTACCCGAACACCGAGACGGTGCACTTTCCCAAGTCCTGTCTGCACTGCGAGGAACCACCCTGCGTGCCCGTCTGCCCGACCGGGGCGTCCTACAAGCGCGAGTCGGACGGTATCGTGCTGGTCGACTACGACAAGTGCATCGGCTGCAAGTATTGCTCCTGGGCCTGCCCCTACGGCGTGCGCGAAGTGGATGCCGAAAGCAAGGTGATGACCAAGTGCACGCTGTGCGTAGACCGCATTTATAACGAGGAGCTGCCGGAATGGGACCGCAAGCCGGCCTGCGTACGCGCCTGTCCGACGAATGCGCGGTTGTACGGCGACATCCATGACCCCGAGTCGGTGGTCTCGAAGGCGATACGCGAGGCGGGGGGCTACCAACTGATGCCCGAATGGGGCAGCAAGCCGGCCAATCACTACCTGCCGCGACGCAAGACCCAACTCACGATCCGCGAGGACGAGGTGGAACGCGCTGACAATCCGCTCAAGATTGACAGCCAGCTACCCAAGCCCGGACAGGAAGAACCCTCTCTCGACGACGTCACCAGCTGGTAATCAGGGACGAACAGACTATGCATCCTGCCTTCTCGGTTATTTTCCTCACCACCCTGATCGGGGCCGGCCAGGGCCTGTTCCTGGCGCTGTTTGGTGCCGAGGCCCTGGGCCTGCTGGGGGTGCTGCCGGCCCCCAGTTCCGAATTCCTGGCGCTGGGGTCCGTACTCGCCCTGGTATTCCTGGTGCTCGGCCTGGTCGCCTCGTTCTTCCACCTGGGGCGTCCGGAACGTGCCTGGCGCACGGCCACCAAGTGGCGCACCTCTTGGCTATCGCGCGAGGTGATTGTGCTGCCCGCATTCATGGGCCTCGTGTTCCTGTATGGGGCCGCCCACTGGTTCGGGGTCAACCCGGCCCTCGGCACACTGCCGGGTGAATACCCGATCCTGGCCACCATGCTGCTTGGGTCCCTCGGGGCACTACTCGCGGTCGTGCTGTATGTCACCACGGCGATGATCTACGCCTGCATCAAGTTCCTGCAGGAGTGGCACTCGCCACTGACCGTGGTCAACTACACGGTTCTCGGCGCCGCCTCCGGATTCACCCTGGCGGCCGCCTATTCGGCCTGGGCCGGCGTACCCCTGGTGACGTTCACGGCAACCATAGCGGTCGTTCTGACCCTGCTGGGACTGGCCACCCGGGTCGCGTCGCTCGTACGCAACTCGCGCATCAAGGCCAAATCCACCGTACAAACCGCGATCGGCGTGAAGCATCCGAGGATCCAGCAGAAGTCCCAGGGCTTTATGGGCGGGTCGTTCAACACCCGGGAGTTCTTCCACCACATGTCGGCGGCGTTCCTGCGAGCCATGAAGTGGATCTTCCTGCTCGGGGCATTCGTGATCCCGGCTCTGCTGCTGGCCATCGTCCTCGTGACGCGTATCGACCCCGTCGGCGTCCTCATCGCCGCCTTCGTGATCCAGTATCTGGGATTGGTCGCGGAACGGTGGTTCTTCTTCGCGCAGGCGAATCATCCGCAAAACATCTATTACCAGTCAGTCGGCTGAAACCTTGCGAGGGGCGAATTCATTCGCCCCTCGTTACCAACCTCGCACCGCCTTCAGGCGGCCGACCAGTGGTCGGTGGCGATCCCTTCACCCAGGTCCACCTCGATCAGGCGACGGCGTACCTCCAGCAACTTCTCGACCAGGGCCGGCTCGACCCGCTCGTAGGCCTCGGCGTCCGGCTCCCGGTTTACCACCACGCCCAATAGCTCGGTGATCGCATTGCCGATCGAGTTCTGGCTGATCGTGACGATCAGGCGGCCCTCATCGTTGCGATAGATAAGTTGCTTGAAGGCCGGCTGCCAACGGATCGCATGGGCGTACTTGGCATCGGTAAAGCAGCGGTCACGCACCTTCTTCGCGGTCTTCAGGAAGTCGTTGTTGAACAGGAGCACTTCCTCCACAGCGTCAGGGAAATGTACGCCCTCGGGCATCGGCGCGTTGCGCGTGGAGACCTGAGAGAAAAACGTGCGGTAGAAATCGAGAAAGCCCTGCAGGACCGCATCGTATTCACGCCAGAAGCGGATGTCCTTCAATGCGTCGACCCCACCCTGGATCTCCCAGCTTGGCAGGCCATGCGGATAGCCGGTCAGACCCAGGCGCGCTTCGTGATCCGACGCCGGGCGGAGGATGCGCAGATCCAGCGCCCGGGTAAAGAACTCGCGATAGACATCGCGCATGTAGGCCTGAAACAGGCTGTGCTGGCCACCATCGGTCAGGTTGGGATTGGCCGTATCCGCCAGCGGTGCGTCGGCCAGTGTCGCCATCGGGAACACCATGAAGTGGTTGTGCAACATGCGGATGCTGGGTACGCCTGGTGCGGTCAGCGGCCAGGTCGCGTCGAGACTCGCCTCCCCCGCCAGCACCAGGGCCTCGGCCGGGTCCGGGTACTGCTCCAGCATGTACTCGATGATCACCCCGTTCATGCGGTTCCAGACATGCCGTACCGGCTCCGGAACCTGGGTCCGCCGCACCGGGCGGCCCATCGGGTCGAGGATGGTCTGCGAGGTGTTGTAGATGATGGAGCAGTCGAACTCGTTGCTGTGCCCCAACGCCTTGCGATAGAGCAGCAGGTTCTCGGGGTTGACCAGCAGGCCGTTGTTATTGACCAGGTCGGCGAGGTTCTCTGTACTGTTGAAGAACTCGTTGGGCTTCATGCCCTCCGGGATATCCAGGGGGATGGGCCGAAACGGCGTGGTGATCTCGCGGGGGCCGGTTTGCATAACGGTCATTTGCTCCTTGCGGGCGGTGCAGCTCCGGGCACACAGGGCAGGGTTGTACCTACAACCACAATACCTGTACTGTAACTTGCGCGGCTCAGGAGTGCCTGCCGCGACCATAGCACACCCATCCACTCCTCATAGGAGCGAGAGCATGCGATTGATTTTGTTGGGGGCGCCCGGCGCCGGCAAGGGCACGCAAGCCCAGTACATCTGCGAAAAGTACAACATCCCGCAGATCTCCACCGGTGACATGTTGCGCGCCGCAGTCAAGGCGGGCACCCCACTTGGCCTCAAGGCCAAAGAGGTCATGGATGCCGGCGGCCTGGTCTCCGATGACTTGATCCTGGGCCTGGTCAAGGAACGAGTGGAGCAGCCCGACTGCTGCGATACCGGCTTCCTGTTCGACGGCTTCCCGCGCACCATCCCGCAGGCCGAGGCCCTGAAGGATCAGGACGTACCGCTCGACTTTGTCGTGGAAGTGGACGTACCGGACGAAGAAGTGATCCGACGGATGAGCGGGCGGCGAGTGCACCCGGGCTCGGGGCGCACCTATCACGTCGAATTCAATCCGCCCAAGGTCGAGGGCAAGGACGATGTCACCGGCGAGGACCTGATCCAGCGCGAGGACGACAACGAGGAAACGGTGCGCAAGCGCCTCGAGGCATACCATAGCCAAACCCAGCCGCTGGTGGACTTCTACGCCAAGTGGTCGGAAAGCGGTGACGCCGCAGCGCCGAAATGCGTGCATATCAAGGGCACGGGGTCGGTGGAAGACATCCGCGACCAGATCTTCAAGGCCCTGGGCTAAACCCACGCCGGGGGACGCTGAAAGGCGCCGCCCTGGAAGCAATCAGGCCCGCCCGGAAAGCCGGGCGGGCCTGTTGCGTTACGGGTACTGCGTTACAGGGTCAGCCGTACCAGGCGACCCGTCTCCTGCCTTTACTGCGCTAGCGACCCAACACCTTGGTCACCTTGTTCTGTCGCAGACGGTAGGCATCCGGCATACCGGAACCCAGCAGAGGCCGCAGGTACATGCGGAAGGCATCGGTAACATCGGTGCCAGAGGCATCGATAAACTCGTCCGGCATCACCTTGGTCTTGCCCGCCACGGCCTCCAATGGGACGTATTCGTAGTCCACCGAGTAAAAGCCGGTGCGCTTGATCGCCACCGAGCCGTCCCGGCCTTCCCACATCGCGAACTGCACGGCCTTCTCGCCCACCTCACGGGCCTCGCGCTGGTCGACGTCCGAGACGCAGCCAATGAACGCCCGCTGCAGATAACCGAAGGTATCCCCGCGCACGCGTTTCACGCCGAGCTTGTCGCGGATCTCGCCACACAGCATGTCGGCCAGGGCACCGGTACCCGAGAGCTGCACATTGCCGTGCGCGTCCTTCTCGACATCCTTGGCCAGCTTGGTCGCGATGGGTTCGTCATTAGCATCGTGGATGCCTTCACTGACCGCAATCACGCAACGGCCGTAGCGGTCCATGGTCGCCTTCACATCCTGCAGGAAGCGATCCACCTCAAACACGCGCTCCGGCACGTAGATCAGGTGGGGACCATCGTCCGGGAATTTTTTGCCAAGGGCGGAGGCCGCGGTCAGGAACCCCGCATGACGCCCCATGACCACGGCCAGATAAATACCCGGCAGGGCGTAATTGTCCAGGTTGGCCCCAATGAACGACTGGGCCACGAAACGCGCCGCCGACGGAAAGCCCGGCGTATGGTCATTCTCGACCAGGTCGTTGTCGATGGTCTTCGGAATATGCACGCAGCGCATCGGATAGTTGGCCTTGCGGGCCTCCTCGCTCACGATCCGCACCGTGTCGGAGGAATCGTTCCCTCCGATGTAGAAGAAGTAGGTGATCTCGTGGGCCTTGAGAACCTTGAAGATCTCCTTGCAGTAGTCCAGGTCCGGCTTGTCGCGCGTGGAGCCCAGTGCCGACGACGGCGTCCGTGCAACCATCTCCAGGTTGTGGGTGGTCTCCTGGGTCAGATCCAGGAACTCCTCGTCGATGATCCCGCGGACCCCATGAAAGGCCCCGTACACCAAATCGACGTCAGTGAACTTACGAGCCTCAAGGACCGCACCCACCATGGATTGATTGATTACCGCCGTCGGGCCTCCACCCTGTGCGATCAGAACCTTGGCCATCTTCATCCTCCTATTGCGACATTTGTGCGTACAAACCGTGAACCGGCCGCGCAACGACCGGGGCAGCTCGATGACGTAAAGCCCGAAGATAGCAAATTCCGCACCCTTCGCACGGAAGCATTTAATCGTATTATCAAAGGCTTATTAATTACACCGAAGCGCTCGATCTGGCGCCGCCATCCATCCAGAGAGTCGATGGCGGCGGCGCGTTCGCAGAGGGAGAGGCGGTGGAAGGATTCAGTCGCGCAGGTTCTTATTGACGAAACGTGTGACTCGGATCATTGCGTCACGGGAAGCCAGGTCATCCGCGAAGGTACGGTTGTTGCCATTGCGGAAGTCGAAGCCACGCCCCACCCCGGGATATTCGATCCAATGAACCTCGCCGCCGCGGCTTTCCAGCCCATCGGCCGCCATGCGCGCGGTGCGATGACGCTGGTACTGCTCCTCGTCACCGATCAAGACCATCATCGGGATCTCGAGCTGGTTCACCTCGCTGGCGTAGCGATACACCTGGTGCGGCTCGCCCAGGTTGGGGTCCTGCAGGTGCGGGTAATAACCGGCCTTGCAGGCGACGTCCTCGACCTGACGCTCGAACGTCACGGCCACCTTCAGGGCCTTGTAGCCGCCGCGGGTGATCGAGACCAGGCAAGCGCGCTCACCGACGATGTCGTCACGCGCCAGCAGGACATCGAGCCCGCTGTTCAGATCGCCTTCCAGCTCGTAGTCGTGGTCTAACGGATGCGAGTCGAGAAAACGACCGGTGTAGAGGTCGGGCGCCAGCACCACGAACCCGCGGGCCGCCAGGCGCTTTACGTGCAGCCGGGCCAAGTCGTCCAGCCCGCGACGACCATGCACCCACAGGATCGCCGGATAGGACTCGCCATCTGCCGGACGCGCGACCATGGCCGGGATGCCGATCCCGTCCCGTTCGTACTCGAGCTCGTCGACCGCAACGTCGTGGTTTTCCAGGTCGGAATACATCTGGCCGTCTTCCCACCAGTCGTCGTCCCACCACCAGTTGTCGGAACCGGTGGGCTCATCCGCGGGCAGCGGGGCGGCGATGAGGGTCGTGGCAGCAATCAGGCAGAACGAGCGAAGGACGGAGAACATGGAATGAACCTCGTGCGGGGTATCGGGCCGTTCCAATGAGAGACGGCGAGAGACAGGGCTTTCTTCCGAGGATAGAACAATCCTGCAAGGCGTGCCCGGGACGGGTCAGGCCCCGCCCGGAAACCCTTGCTGGCGCCAGGCCTCGTAGACCACGACGGCCACCGCGTTGGAAAGGTTCAGGCTCCGGCTGCCCTCGCGCATGGGCAGGCGCAGGCACTGTTCCTGCGGGAGCCCAGCCAGCACGGCGTCCGGCAAGCCGCGGGTCTCCGGCCCGAACAACAGGGCATCGCCATCGCGGAAGGACGGGGCATCAAAGCGCACCTGCCCACGCGTGGTGATTGCGAAGACCCGCCGGGGCCGTACCGATTCCCGCCACTGTTCGAGGCTGTCATACTCTTGCACCCGGGCCAGCTCGTGATAGTCGAGCCCGGCGCGGCGCGCCCGCGCGCTGTCCAGCTCGAAACCGAGCGGATGGATCAGATGCAGCGCCGCCCCGGTGTTGGCCGCCAGACGAATAATATTACCCGTGTTCGGCGGGATTTCCGGTTCATAAAGGACGATGTGAAGCATGAGTGATTCGCGCACCGATCCGCGGCTGGCCCTGGAGTTCTGCGGTCTGCATTTGAACACGCCGCTGGTGCTGCTGTCCGGCTGCGTCGGCTTCGGCGAGGAGTACACACGGGTGGCCGGTTTCTCCAACCGTGACGCCGGCGCCATCTGCCTGAAGGGCACGACCGGTCAGGCCCGGCTGGGGAACGCACCGCACCGGGTCTACGAAACCCCGGACGGCATGCTCAACGCGATCGGCCTGCAGAACCCGGGCGTTGATCACGTGGTGGACCAGACCCTGCCGCAGCTGGATTTCGAAGAGACCCGGTTCTTCGCCAATGTGTCCGGTTCCACCATTGAGGAATACATCGAGGTGACCCGGCGCTTCGACGACTCGCCGATTGATGCTATCGAGATCAACATCTCCTGCCCCAATGTGAAGGAAGGCGGAGTCGCCTTCGGCAACGACCCCGACATGTCCGCACGGGTGGTCGAGGCCTGCCGCGCGGTGACGTCCAAGCCCATCATCACCAAGCTGTCCCCGAACCAGACCGACATCGCGGAGAATGCGCGGCGCTGTATCGAAGCAGGCACCGATGCCTTCGCGGTAATCAACACGCTGATGGGGATGGCGGTGGATGTGGAGAACCGCCGCGCCGTGATCGGCAACAACCAGGGTGGACTATCGGGTCCCGCGATCAAGCCGATCGCGCTTTTGAAGGTGCAGCAGGTCTACCAGGTCGCCGCCCCGCACAACGTGCCGATCATCGGGCAGGGCGGCGTCATGAACGCGACCGATGCCCTGGAATTCCTGATCGCCGGCGCCAGCACCGTGGGTGTAGGGACGGGACTTTTCTACGACGCGTTATGTCTGCCCAAGATCCTGCACGGCATCAGCGATTACATGGACCGCCACGGCTACACCCACGTACGCGACCTGACCGGCACCCTCGAACTGAACGGTGCCATCTCCGCCTGCGCCCCACCCGCGCCGCAGGACCCCACCACCTGAAGGCCTTTTTCACCACGAAGCACACGAAGGCACGAAGAAGGGCAAGGGCGGGTTAACCACAGAGATCACGGAGGACACGGAGAAAACCGAGAATGGCCTCAAAGTGCGCAAACTGCCGATGAGCTGTAGCGAATCACTTTGACGTCACGTACCGGCACAACGTCGATGTGTTCCTCTTCGCGGAACACATCCTGGCTCTAGAAGATGGTTTGTTTTTCTCTGTGTCCTCTGTGCGCTCTGTGGTGCAAACGTTTTTGACCTGGCCCTTCTTCGTGCCTTCGTGTGCTTCGTGGTGAAATCAACCTAGTGGTCATCAAGGCCGAGTTCGTGGATCTTGCGGGTCAGGGTGTTGCGCCCCCAGCCGAGCAGGGCCGCCGCCTGCTGGCGATGACCGCCGGTGGCGTTCAGGGCCTCGCGGATCACGGTACGCTCAAGTTGTGGCAGGACCGAGCCGAGCAGGTCGTGGTCGCCGCGCTGCCAGTGCTGGCGCGCGACCTGGGCCAGCTCCGCCGTCCAGTCCCTCGGCCCGGCGGCAACGCTGGCCGGGGCACTGCCCGAGTCAGCGCGGGTCTCGGTTTCGTGATGCAGCTCGGCGGGCAGATCGTCCAGGTGGACCTCACGACCGGACGCCATAACCGTTAACCAACGGCAGGTGTTCTCCAACTGACGGACATTGCCTGGCCAGGGCAGACGCTGCAGTTCCGCGACGACCTCGGGCCGCATGGTCTTGGACTCCACCCCCAGCTCCTGCGCGACCTCGGCCATAAAGTGCTGCACCAATAGCGGGATATCCTCCGGGCGCTCACGCAGCGAGGGCACATGGATTCGGATTACGTTCAGGCGGTGGAACAAGTCCTCGCGGAATAGCCCGGCACGTACCCGTTCCTCGAGGTCCTGATGGGTCGCGGCGATAATGCGAACATCCACCCGGAGTGGCGTGTGCCCACCGACTCGATAAAAGGTCCCGTCGGACAGGACGCGCAGGAGCCGAGTCTGGAGGTCGAAGGGCATGTCGCCGATCTCGTCGAGAAACAGCGTGCCGCCATCGGCCTGTTCGAAGCGTCCCTTGCGGCTCTGGTTGGCCCCAGTGAACGCCCCGCGTTCGTGCCCAAAGAGTTCACTCTCCAAAAGATCCTTGGGGATGGCCGCCGTGTTCAGGGCAATCAACGGCTGATCGGCACGCGGGCTGTGCTGGTGCAGGGCCCGCGCGACGAGCTCCTTGCCAGTACCGGATTCGCCGTTGATCAACACGGTAATGTTGCTGCGTGATAGCCGACCGATGGCGCGGAACATCTCCTGCATCGCCGGCGCTTCACCGATGATCGGGGTTTCCTCGATCTCGGGTCCGCTGGCGCCATTCTCCTGCCCGGCGCGCCGCGCCTCCAGTGCGCGCTGCACCAGGGCCACGGCCTCGTCCACATCGAACGGCTTGGGGAGGTATTCGAAGGCCCCGGTCTGATAGGCCCCAACCGCACTTTCCAGATCGGAGAAGGCGGTCATGATGATGACCGGCGGCGGATCCGGACGGGTCTGCATGCGTGCGAGGAAATCCAGACCGTTCAGCCCCGGCATGCGGATATCCGCCACAATGGTATCCGGCATCGGGTCGTGGTCCAGAGCCGCCCAGGCGGCATCCGCAGTCTCGAAACCACGGACCGCGATGTCCTGACGCTGCAGGGCGCGCTCCAGCACCCAGCGAATCGAGTCGTCGTCGTCGATGATCCAGACAGTCGGATCCATCAGCCTGTGCCCTCCTGGGCCTTCGGGGAGTCGATCGGAAGAAGAATGTCGAACGAGGTCGCACCGGGCCGCGAGCGGCACTCGATCAGTCCGTCATGCAGCTGGATCAGACTCTGGGCGATCGGCAATCCCAGTCCGGTACCGGCCGCGCGCCCGGTGACCATCGGAAAGAAGATGCGCTCGCGGATGTCCTCGGGGATGCCCGGGCCGTTGTCGCAGACACTGAGCTTGGCCACCAGGCGGTGACGTTTCCCGGAGATCGTGTATTGACGCAGGATGCTCGACCGCAGGGTGATTTCTCCCCCGTCCTCCAATGCATGCACTGCGTTCTGCACCAGATTCAGGATCGCCTGCACCAGCATGTCGCGGTCCGCCTGCACATCCGGAATGCTGGGGTCATAGTGGCCGCGGATCTTCAATCCCAGCGGCAGCTGCACGCTAACCAGGCCCCGCACGTGCTCCAACACCTCGTGCAGATTGACCGCCTCGCGTCGGGGAAGATTGTTCGGCCCCAGCATGCGATCGACCAGACTGCGCAAGCGGTCGGCCTCGCGGATGATGATCTGGGTGTATTCCTTGAGGCCCGAGTCATCCAGCTCGCTTGCGAGTAACTGCGCCGCGCCGCGCAACCCACCCAGCGGGTTCTTGATCTCGTGGGCCAGACCGCGGGTCACCGCGCGCGTAATGGCTTGCTGCTTCTGCAACTGTTCCTCGCGGCTGATGCGCTCGTGCCGGTCGATCGCATTGAGCTCGAACAAGAGCTGACCCGGCCGTTCACTGATGCCGCCGTGCAACGGCGTAATGATCACATCGGCTAGAAAACGATCGGCGCGCAGGGGCTCCATCTGACGGGCGCGCAAGGTGATGGGCTGATCCAGAGTCAATGCCGAGCGCAGGCGCGAGGACAAGTTTCGGTCCAGCTTGAGCCACTGCCCCAGCGGGTGCCCGATGATGCGCTCGCGGCTGAGCCCGAGCAGAACCTCCGCAGCACTGTTCATGCTGAGTAGGCAAAGGTCCGCATCCGTGACCAGGACGGCCGTGGAGAGATCGTCCCACCACGGAGGCGTGGTCGGGTCGAGATTAGCGGAGGACGTGTTCATTAAAGGGCCTCAAGCAGGAATCGCGCCAAGGACGAATCGTCTGGCGAAGCGCCGAAGCAGGGGACCGCACTAAAGAAACCGGCCCACTACCGACCGCCTCAAAACGAAAACGCCCCATATTGGTGCAATAATAGCACCAATATGGGGCTTATGTCGCACCACTTAGGTGCATGCGTGCCGGGTCAGTTTGGACCAGGTGCCACCGGCTGAGGGGCACGAGGCGCCTGCGGAGCCTGGGGAGCTTGCGGGGCGCCACCCGAGGGGAACTGCTGGGGACGTTGCTGCTGTTGCTGGCTGCGGGGAATGGCCATTCGCAGCACGTTGAACTCAATCGTGTCGCTGACACCCAATTCATTACCGGATTCGTCCACGATCCGAGCCTGCAGGGAGTAGGCACCGCGGCTCAGACCCTCGAAGGTCGCACTGGCCGACGGCCCCTCACCGGCCGCCTCACCGTCGAGCAGCCACACGACACGGTGGCCGGCGTCAGTATCCAGCCCAGGTTCCAGGTCCAGTTCGGCGGTCACGTTGCCATCGTTAGCCCGCACACCCTGGCCGTCTTCCGGGCGCGTGATTACGACCCGCTGATAATCACCCTCCGCCTCGGGCTGACCTCGCGGCCGAACCGGGCGCTCAAGGATCTCGCGCGCGCCCTCCAGCGGAACCGCGCGCATGGGCTCGCGGACGTCAACGGACTCGCTTGCACTCCCCTCGGGCGGCCGGTCGCCGAAGTGCACGTTGCCCTGGTCGTCGGTCCAGCGATAGACATCGGCACTCAGGAGCGCCGGGAGCAGCAGGGCGGCCACCGGCAAGGCCAGCAGGGTAAAGATGCGGAACATGGACTTTCCTCCGTGTAGCGACGGCTCCGTGGACCCGTCTCCAGGGTATGGCCGGCGACCGGAACCCCGATCTGATCCATATCCAGCCGCCGCGGGCGACCTGCCCCGAGTCAGGCGGCTGCGCGAATCCATACGCCTTGCAGACGAGCGGCCTCGGCCTGCAAGTTCGCGAGTCGATCCCGCTCCCTTTCACCACCAGAACCGCCCTCGAGTACAGCAAGCCAGTCATCCAGGGCCGCCAGGCGCAGCATCGTGGGGGCCGCCCCGCGCTCAATAGCCGTCAGAGGGCGTCGCCCGTTGTACCCATCTAGCAGCGCGCGATAACGCGTGGCGTCCGGCCGACCTTCGGCATCGACGGCCACCGCCAGGGCGATGCGCGCCAGCTGCCAGAACGCCGGCACCGGTGCCGGGGGAACCACCAGATCTGCGAGTCCGGCTCCTTCTGGGTAGACCCGAACGGACTGCCAATAGCTCCCGGCCAAGGGCAGATCCTCGAACCGATAAAGTCCCTGATGGTGCAACTCGGCATCCAGGATCGCGCGCGTGCCATCGTCGAGCGTAGCCACGAGGGCATCCGCCCGCTCGCGCATCTGCTGCTGCAACACGCCGCGGCGGTATCCCTCGCCAGCTGGCAGGACGGCAGCGGTGTGACGGCCTTGCCAATCGGCCGCCCGCTCGCCCAGCGCCTCGATACTCCCGGGGCCTTCGTCTGCGGCCGCGTCTTGCAGGAACCGGCCTCGCTCAAGCACCAGGACGAACTGCTGCTGGGCCTCGTCGATCCCTCGACCCACGACGCGTCCGCAGCCAACCGGCACCTCGGCGAGCGCCTTTTCGAGCGCTGGCGCCGCAGCGTCCGACAGACGCAGACACTGCACCGGCCGGCCCTCGAGTTCAGCGCCCTCGGGGCCGACACTTAGTGTCAGATGGGCGAGCGCGCTGCACGCCTGGATCTCGAAATCATTCATTACCATCGGAAAATCACCCAGGACGGGGGTACAAAGTTGGGGTCGAGCTCGTTACGACGACCATCAAGAGTGCCGTCGCCCGTGGTATCGATCAGATAGTAGGTCGGACCCACCGCCGGGGTGACCTCGACCATCACGAGTTCGCCGCCCACGCGATATTCACGCCGGGTTTTACCATCGCGCTCAATGATGATGATGTCCGCGTCCTCCAGCGAGCGCTGCTCGCGGGCACGTTCATCCAGCACCGGCGGCGGCGGATCGGCCCCCTCTTCCAGTTCCGGCGGCGGCGGGGCGTCATCCCACTCGCGGTCTTGCTGCGCCGACACCGACCCAAACGCCAGCATAAGGCTGGCGCTCAACGTCAGGGACAGGGTCATGCGGGACAGGGGCATCATCACAGCTCCATCAGTCGTTTCTTTTCTTCCGCGGAAGGCTCGAAGCTGCGGGCCTCGTAGTATTCAAAGATCACGTCCACCACATCTTCCGGGGAATCTACCAGCGAGTATAGCTGCAGGTCCTCCTGGTCGATGGTGCCCTGCTCCACAAGGGTGTCCTGGAACCAGTCCAGCAATCCCTTCCAGAACTCGCTACCGACCAGCACGATCGGGATCCGGCGCGTCTTGCCGGTTTGCACGAGGGTCAGGATCTCCGCCATCTCGTCCAGGGTGCCAAACCCCCCGGGCAGTACCACGTAAGCGGATGCGTACTTGACGAACATCACCTTGCGCGAGAAGAAGTGGCGAAAACCCAGGCCGATGTCCTGATAGTCGTTCGCGCTCTGCTCGTGTGGCAACTGGATGTTCAGGCCGATGCTGGGCGATCGGCCGGCGAAGGCCCCCTTGTTGGCCGCCTCCATGATCCCGGGTCCGCCACCACTGACCACTGCGAATCCGGCATCCGACAGTTGGCGCGCAACGGTCTCGCCCAGCTGGTAGTAGCGGTGCTCCGGCGGAAAACGGGCCGAGCCGAAAATGCTTACGGACGGCTTGATATGCGCGAGGCGCTCAAAGCCCTCCACAAACTCCGCCATGATCTGGAAGATCTTCCAGCTTTCTCGGGTCAGGGCGGAGTCATCGATCGGGCGCAGGCCCGGGTGTTCGGCACGTTCGCGGTTATTCATCCGGGGGTCTCGGTGGGCTTTGGGCGTAGCGTAACGGCCGCCCTGGGTCCGTACAAATGGGCCGCACGAATGGGCGCGCCCCGATCAGCCCTGTAGAATGGCGCGCGTCCCCCGTCTGGATTCCGTTTCATGTCGCAAGCGCCCCTCGTCCTGGTCGACGGTTCGTCATATTTGTTCCGCGCGTTCCATGCGCTGCCCCCCCTGACCGCACCGGATGGCGCCCCGACCGGCGCAATGATCGGCGTGGCCAACATGCTGCGCAAGCTGCGAGCGGACTACGGCCCCGAGAACATGGCGGTGGTCTTCGACGCCAAGGGCAAGACCTTCCGTGACGACCTCTACCCGGAATACAAGGCGACTCGCCCGCCCATGCCAGAGGAGCTCGCAGCCCAGATCGAGCCCCTGCACGAGCTCGTGCGGGCCATGGGCCTGCCGCTTCTGTCTGTCGAGGGGGTCGAGGCCGATGACGTCATCGCCACCCTGGCCGACCAGGCGGCAAAGGCCGGCCACGACGTGGTGATCTCCACCGGCGACAAGGATCTGGCGCAGCTGGTCGATGACCGCATCACGCTGGTCAACACCATGAGCGGGGTCACTCTGGACCCGGACGGCGTGCAGGAGAAGTTCGGCGTTGCGCCTGAGCAGATCGTCGATTACCTCAGCCTGATGGGCGACACGGTCGACAACATCCCTGGGGTAGAGAAGGTCGGGCCCAAAACGGCCGCCAAGTGGATTGCACAGTACGGCGATCTCGACACGATCCTCGATCAGGCTGATCGCTTCGGCGGCAAGATTGGCGAGAACCTGCGCGCCGCCGCCGAACGGCTCCCGACCTCGCGCGAGCTGATTACCGTCAAGCGCGACGTCGAGCTGGACGTCGGCCCGGACGACCTGACCATCCAGGAACCGGACCATGACCGCCTGCTGGAGATGGTGCGCCGCTACGGCTTCACCCGCTGGCGCGCAGAACTGGAAGGGGGAGACGCCGCGGCCGCGGGCGACAACCCCGGCCCCTCGCAGACCCAGGGCGATTACCAGACCGTCCGTGAAGAGCCGGATTTCGCGCAACTGCTGGAGCGCCTGGAGAAGGCCGACCGCGTCGCCTTCGATACCGAGACCACCAGCCTGGACGCGATGCGCGCCCGGCTGGTCGGCATGTCCTTCGCGTTCGAACCGGGCACCGCGTACTACCTGCCGCTGGCACATACTGGACCGGATGCCGACCCGCAGCTCCCGCTGGAGGCCACACTCGAGCGCCTGACGCCGTGGCTGGAATCAGCGGAGCACGGCAAGCTGGGCCATCACCTGAAATACGACCGCAATGTGCTGGGCAATCACGGCATCACCCTGCGCGGGATTGTCGACGACACCCTACTGGAGTCCTTCTGCCTGGATGCTGGCGCCAACCGCCACGACCTGGACTCCCTGGCCGAGCGCCACTTGGACTACAAGACCACGCACTACGAGGATGTAGCCGGCAAGGGCGCAAAGCAGATTCCATTCGCCGAAGTGGATATCGGCATCGCCACCGACTACGCCGGCGAGGACGCGGACATCTGCCTGCAACTGGACGCAGTCTTCCAGCCTCGCCTGAAAGAAGCGGAAGGCCCCGCTTCCGTGTACCGCGAGATCGAGATGCCGTTGGTCCCGGTGCTGGCAGATATCGAGCGCGTCGGCGTGAAGGTTGACCCGGACCTGCTTGGCCAGCAAAGCCAGGAACTGCTGACCGAGATGGAACGCCTCGAGCGCGAGGCCTTCGAGGAGGCAGGTACCGAGTTCAATCTCGGCTCGCCGAAGCAGATCCAGGAGATCCTCTTCGAACGCCTGGGCCTGCCGGTACTGCGGCGCACGCCCAAAGGTCAGCCCTCCACCGCCGAGGACGTGCTGGAGCAGATGGCGGATGACTACGCCCTGCCGCGCCTGATCCTGGAGCACCGCGGCCTGTCCAAGCTGCGCAGCACCTACACCGAGACTCTGCCGCGCCGCATCCACCCGGAGACCGGACGGGTGCACACCTCCTACCACCAATCGGGAGCAGCGACGGGGCGCCTGTCCTCGTCAGAACCCAACCTGCAGAACATCCCGGTGCGCACCGAGGCCGGGCGGCGCATCCGCCGAGCGTTCATCGCGGAGGCGGGTCACCAGTTACTGGCGGCCGACTACTCTCAGATCGAGCTGCGCATCATGGCGCACCTGTCGCAGGACAAGGGCCTGCTCAAGGCCTTCGCCGAGGGCCAGGACATCCACCGCGCCACCGCCGCCGAGGTCTTCGGGTATGAGCCGGACGCCGTCACCAGCGACCAACGGCGTGCCGCCAAGGCGATCAACTTCGGCCTGATCTACGGCATGTCCGCCTGGGGCCTGGCACGCAACCTCGGCATCGAGCAGGGCGAGGCGCGCGAGTACATCGACCGCTACTTCAACCGCTACCCCGGGGTGCACGATTACATGGAGCAGGCACGCGCCAGCGGGCGCGAGAATGGCTACGTGGAGACCCTGTTCGGTCGTCGCCTGTACCTGCCGGAGATCAACAGCCGCAACGGCGCCCGCCGCCAGCAGTCCGAACGCGTGGCGATCAACGCTCCGATGCAGGGCACCGCAGCCGACATCATCAAGCGCGCGATGGTGCGTATGGCGAACGCCCTGATCGAGACCGGGATCGATGCCCGCATGATCATGCAGGTGCACGACGAACTGGTATTCGAGGTGGCGGACGACGCGATCGAGGCGCTGACTGGTCTCGCTCGCGAGGCGATGGGCGGCGCCGCAGAGCTGGACGTCGAGCTGGTGGTGGATGTCGGCGCCGGCCCCAACTGGGACGATGCCCATTGATCCGGTGACCCGAATGTTTGCCACCCGTTTCAACCGCATTGCTGCCTGGCTGGTCGCGCTCCTGCTGGTCGCCACCGCCTGGATGCTGGCCGAGCGCTACCTGGACACCGGCGCACCCACCGACCTCGCCGTCGTGCAACCGGAAGAGTGCGACCTGAACACCGGCGCCTGTAGCACCGTCCTGCCGCTGGGAGGTGAGGTCCGCCTGGCGATCACTCCGCGGCCCGTACCCATGCTGCGGGAGCTGACACTGGAGCTGGAGCTGGATACCACCGCCCGCGAGGCCCTTGAGGAACCGGACGCGCTGGAACTGGACCTGGCCGGAGTGGAGATGTACATGGGCTTTCAGCGCCCCCGCCTGGAACACGCGGGCGACGGCCTCTACCGCGGCACCACAACACTGCCGATCTGCACCACCGAATCCATGACCTGGGCCGCCACGGCCATGCCGGCCGGCACGCCCGAGGCATCCTTCGTACAATTCCGCTTCGTTACCGCCCGCGATCATCAGCCATAACCACGATGCAACGAATCCCGATCAGCAGTGTTTTCTGGGGTCTGGCCGTTCTGGCAGCCGGGGCCCTGCTCGTATTCGTCACCCTGAACCCTGGGGAGCCACCTCACCCGCAACCGGGCCACGCACAGCTGCCGGTGGCGGACGAGGTCCGCGGCGGGGCCATCGAGCTGCCAGTGGCCACTCATGCCGAGCGCTTCGATCTAGACGACTACAAGGGCCAGTACGTATGGCTGTACTTCGGGTACACCAGTTGTCCGGATGCCTGCCCGACCAGCCTGGGCTGGATCAGCGGCGCCCTGAACCAACTGCCGGATGACCTGCGAGGCCAGGTCAACGGTGTGCTGATCAGCGTGGACCCCGAGCGGGATTCGCGCGACCACCTGGCCAACTATGTCGGCCACTTCCACGAAGCCATTCACGCCGCGACCGGGCCGGAAGACCAGGTGCACGCGGCGGCGCAGAGCTATGGCGTGTTCTTCGAGCGGGCGGAGACGGATTCGGCGATGGGCTACGTAATCGACCACAGCTCGTCGACCTACCTGGTCGGCCCGGACGGCGAACTACTGGAGATCTACCCGCACGGGACGTCGTCGGCCCAACTGCTGGAGTCACTCAAAGCCCACATGAACGCGGAATCGGAAGAGGAATGAATCGCCCGGGGGCGCCGCGAAACGTGTTCGGCGCGGACGAAGCAGGAAACTGTGAAAAAAATCGCATTTGCAGCGAAACCCGCCGGAACTTTGCCCGTGCGCCGCTTTCTCATCCAGTAAGCGCTCTAGCCCAGCGCGGCCCGCTTTTCTCCCTGAGCGGGCAAATAGGCCTCTCCCCCCCCTGTAGAGGCCGAAGTTAGCCCCGGTCCTACCCCAAGGCCGGGGCTTCTTTTTGTCTACGCCCCTCCAGCTCCCGAGGCGGACTTCAGTCGGCTGCAAGATCTCCGGCCGCATGCTCGATGAGCCAGTCGCCCAGCAGGCCGCGCAAGTCATCGACACCCTGGTTCTTCAGAGAGGAGAACGTCTGCAGGGAGGCCTCGATGCCCATCGCCTCCAGCTCACCGTGGGCCTTGCGCAACTGCTTGTCGGCCTCCTGGCGGGAGAGTTTGTCCGCCTTGGTCAGCACGCAGTGCAACCGGCAGCGCTCCAGCGGGACCCAGTCCAGGAGCTGGCGGTCCAGGTCGGTCAGGGGTCGGCGGATATCCATGATCAATACGAGTCCGATCAGGCACTGGCGCTTCTGCAGATAGCCGCCCAGGAGCTGATCCCACTCGGCGCGCTTGCCCGCCGAGACCTTCGCATAGCCGTAGCCCGGAAGATCCACCAGGCGCGAATTCTCGTTCGGCGGCAAACCAAACAGGTTGATCTCCTGGGTGCGCCCAGGCGTGCGCCCGACCCGCGCCAGCGCCTTGCGGCCGCACAAGGCATTGAGGGCGCTGGATTTGCCCGCATTGGAACGCCCGGCAAAGGCGATCTCGACCCCGGTATCCGCCGGCAACTGATGCAATTGGGCTACGCCCTGAAGGAAGGCGGTCTCACGGAATCGGGGCTGCATAGAAGGCTCACAGGGGTCTTTGGCCGAGTACAGGGCTAGGGATATTTTTGAGCGCAATTTAGCATTGTGCTATAAACTGCGCCCCTTATGTTGCACGCCGTGCCGATGGGGCGCGGGTACAGATCGCCCTGCCACAGGGCACAAGGAACGGGTCGAAACCCGGGACGCATTTACAAGCAGGAGATTCTTCCATCATGAACCACAAGCTTTCCGCTCTCTTTGCTGCCCTGTCCGTATCCCTGCTGCTCCCGCTGTCGGCGGCCCAGGCGGGCGATCCTCAGCGCGGCCAGGAACTGTCCCAGTCCTGCGCGGCCTGCCACCAGGCTGACGGCAACTCGACCAACCCGGAGTGGCCCAAGCTCGCGGGTCAGCATCCGAAGTACACCGTCAAGCAGCTGCAGGACTACAAGTCCGAGCGCCGCGAGAACAGCCTGATGCTGGGCCAGGTCGCCGACCTCGACGAGCAGGACATGCGTGACCTGGCGGCCTACTACGCCGAACAGGAGATGTCCGGTGAAACCGCCGACGAAGACGTCGTCGAGCGCGGCGAGCAGATCTACCGCGGCGGCATCCCGTCGCAGAACGTTGCCGCCTGCATCGCTTGCCATGGCCCGAACGGTCAGGGCAACCCGGAAGCCATGTTCCCGGCCGTTGCCGGTCAGCATGCGCAGTACAGCGCTGACCAGATGCGCTACTTCCGCAGCGGCGACCGCGCCAATGACAACGGCCGCATGATGCGCAATGTCGCGCGCAACATGTCCGATTCCGACATCGAAGCCGTGTCCCAGTACATGGCTGGCCTGCAGTCCGGCAACTGATACGGACCGCAGTGCAGCGCCGCGCTGGACTGGCGGCGCGTAGGACCCAGGGAAGGGGCGGCTTCGGCCGCCCCTTTTCATTGGGCAAAAAATGGCCTGTGCGGGAATGCCCCTGCAACCGCGTGCGTCATGGTGGGGCATGACGAACTCCCGGGCTCGTCATGGGTCCATCCAGTGCGCCGGGCAACGCCCGCGCTGTTTATCGTGGAAATTGAACCCCCGTCGGGTTGCTTCGCATAGTCGCCAGGGTTAAAGCAGGTTTAAGAATGTCGAATAACGATCAGGCCGCGACCACCGGAACGGTCCCCGCATCCCGCCAGAAAACCGCGCGCAAGCCGCGGCGAAGCCGCATTCTTGTCGACTTCATGGGCTCAATGAGCCTGGCGATCACCCTGCTGGTGGCACTGGCCATCGCGTCGGTAATCGGCACCGTCCTGGTGCAGAACGAACCCTACACCGAGTACCTGATGGACTTCGGGCCGTTCTGGCACGAAATCTTTGCCGGGATGGGCCTCTATCAGGTGTATTCGGCGACCTGGTTCCTTCTGGTGGTGGGCTTTCTGGTCGTCTCCACCTCGTTCTGTGTCTACCGCCAGTCCCCGGGCCTGCTAAAAGACCTGCGCCGCTACAACCTTCAGGTAAAGGAAAAGTCCCTGCTCTCGTTCCATTCGAGTGCAGCCGGCGACCTGGACCAGCCCCAGGATGAATTTGTCCAACACGCCCACCGGGTGCTGAAGGCCCAAGGCTTCAAGGCGCGCGAAAAGAACTCCGACGGCCAGACCGTGATTGCCGCGATGCGCGGGCGATGGAACCGCATGGGCTACCTGCTGACCCATGTCGGCATCGTCGTCATCTGTGTCGGCGCACTGGCCGACGGCACCACCCTGCTCAAGATTAACGAGTGGCTGGGGAATCTGGAGATCGAGACCCGCAGCGTGCCGATCTCCGAGGTCCCGCGCTCGGCCTGGATTCCGGAATGGAATCCGTCCTTCCGTGGATCGGTCGAGATCCCCGAGGGCGCCTCAGCCAACGTCGTGTTCCTGCCCATGCGCGAGGGTTACTTCGTACAGGAGCTGCCGTTCCGTATCGAGTTGGAAGAATTCCGCATCGAGCGTTTCTCCACGGGCGCCGAAAGCTCCTACGAATCCGACCTGATCATCCACGACCCGGACCGGGACGAACCCCTGCGCCACACCATCTCGGTCAACCACCCGCTGATCTACAAGGGCTTCGCGATCTACCAGGCGAGCTTTGCCGACGGCGGAACCCGGCTGGATATCGATGCAATCCCGCTGGGTGCCGAGGCGTTGCGCGAACTGGAAGTGCCCGGCCGAGTGTTCCAGGAGATGGATATCCCGACCCCGGACGGTAACACCCGCACGATCGAGTTCATCAACTTCCAGGTGGAGAACGTGATCCAGCTTCTCAACGAAGAAGGTGTGCGCGAGAACCGGCACATGGGGCCGAGCTTCGACTTCCGCCTGATGGACCGCACCGGCCACGGTCTGTACTACCGCAACTACAAGCGCCCCGCATTGCAGGAAGGCGCCATGTACTTCCTCAGCGGCGTACGCGAGAGTCCGGCAGACGAGTTCCACTACCTGTTCCTGCCGGCGGACGCCGATGATTCGCTTGACCGCTTCCGCACCTACCTGGCCATGCTGCACAAGCCCGAGGTACGGAACGAAATCGCCCGCCAGGTGGCCCGCGACGACGAAACCGTCCCGAATGAGCAGACTCAGGCGATCGCGAGCACCACCGCCGAGCTGATGGGCCTGTTCGCTCAAGGCGGCTACACGGCCGTGCACAACGAGATTGAACGCCGAGTCCCGGCCGAGCGTCTGGACGACGTGCGTGACCTGATGATCCGCATCCTGCACGCGGGCCTCCAGGGGCTTTACATGGAAGTCCTGCAGGACGAGGGTGTAGTCTCGATCCAGGAAGAAGAGCAGCGCTTCCTGGAAGACACCATCTCGGCAATCAATGCGATCAGCCTGTACCAGTCGCCGTTCTTCTTCCACTTGAAGGACTTCGAGCACCGCGAGGCCTCGGGCCTGCAGATCGCAAGGGCTCCTGGACAAAGCACGGTCTACACCGGCAGCGTAATGTTGATCGTCGGGATTTTCCTGCTGTTCTACGTGTCGTATCAACGGTTGTGGATCATCGCGCGACGGCGCGAGGATGGCCAAGGAACCCATGTCACCATGGCAGGCACCAGCAATCGCCATAAAGTGGAATTTGAAGAGCGTTTCGCGCATCTTAAGCGGTGGATCATCGATCAGCAGAACGCGGACGATGGCCAAAAAACCACCGGTTCTAACACCAACAAGAACGACTGAGTCAGCGAGAAGTCGGAGGAGCACTACCCATGTCCGTACCCCACGAGGCCCTGGATTTCGAACGGCCGAGCATCTTCCGGCGCATTCAGCTGCGCGACTGGGCGTACTTCGCCCTTATGGTCGCCACGGGTGTGATTGCCTACTCGCTATACGGTCACATGATGGACCGCTACGACGTTGGAGGCCTGATCCTAGCGGTCGTCGCCAGCTCCTGGATGGGCTGGTTCTGGCGGCCCTGGCAGGCATATTCGATCATCGTCGGGTCCCTCGCACTGTTCAGTATCTGGATGTATGGCGATGACCTCACGCGAGGAGAAACCAACTTCTGGCTGAACTACATCGGCTCCGGTCAGGCCGGGGTGATGTGGATGAGCGTGATGCTCTACCTGGCCACCGCGGCCTACGTAATGGGTCTGTTCTCCAGCTCCACCTTCCCGAGCCGCGCCGGCGCGGCCTTCGCCTGGGTCGGCTCGGGTGCCGGCCTGATGGCACTGCTGGTTCGCTGGCGCGAGATCTACCTGACCGACCCGAGCTGGGGCTACATCCCGGTGGCGAACCTCTACGAGGTGTTCATCCTGCTCGCGCTGATGACCACGCTGATGTACCTGTACTATGAAAGCCGCACCGGTCAGCGGACCATGGGCGCGTTCGTGATGCTGGTGATTGCCGCATCGGTGACCTTCCTGCTGTGGTACGCCTACGATCGAGGGGCCGCAGAGATCGAACCGCTGGTGCCCGCTCTGAACAGCTGGTGGATGAAGATCCACGTGCCCACCAATTTCGTCGGGTACGGCGGCTTCGCCATCGCGGCCATGCTGGGCGTGGCGTACCTGGTCAAGCACCGCTTCGAACGCACCCGTCCGGACGCCCCGATCACCCATCGGCTGCCCTCCAAGGACGCGCTGGATAGCGTGATGTACAAGGCAATCGCGATCGGTTTCGCCTTCTTCACCATCGCCACGGTGCTCGGTGCCATGTGGGCGGCCGAGGCCTGGGGCGGCTACTGGACCTGGGACCCGAAAGAGACCTGGAGCCTGATCCTGTGGCTGACCTATGCGTCCTGGCTGCACATGCGCTTCACCAAGGGCTGGCGCGGTCCGGTCATGGCCTGGTGGGCCATCATCGGCCTGTTCGTGACCACGTTTACCTTCCTGGGCGTGAATATGTTCCTGTCCGGGCTGCATTCCTACGGAGAGCTGTAAATGAAGCGTCGTGAATTCATGGGGGCCCTGGGTGGGGCCGGCCTGCTGCTCGCCAGCGTCACCAGCCTGGCCGCGGAATTCCGCGAAGGTCAGCACTACCGAGCCATCCAGCCGCCGGTCGACACCGGCCTGGAAGACGGCAAGATCCAGGTCGTCGAGGTCTTCTGGTACGGCTGCCCGCACTGCTATTCCTTCGAGCCCAAGGTCCAGGCCTGGAAGCCCGAACTGGCCGACGACGTGCAGTTTGAATACCTGCCGGCGCCGATGAACGACGTCTGGGCCCTGCACGCCCGCGTGTTCTACGCCGCCGAAAAACTGGGCGTGCTGGACGACGTCCACCAGGCGTTCTACGACGCCATCCACGACCAGGGTCGACAGATGCGCTCGGAGAGCGCGATCCTGCGCTTCATCAACCAGCGCGGCCTGGACGCGGACGAGTTCCGCGAGACCATGCGCTCGGACGAGATCCGGCGCCGTGTCGTGCAGGCCACCGAGGCCGTACAGGACTATGGAGTGGGCGGCGTGCCCACGCTGGTCATCAACGGCGAGGCCATCGTCTCCGCCAGCATGGCCGGCGGTCACGACGAGATGCTGGAGGTTGCTGACTACCTGATCGAACGTGCCCGCGGCTAACGGGGCTACATCCCGCGTGGCCGGCACACGATTGGCCACGCGGCCATGAACGATCCCAGCACTGCACAACGCCTGGTCGAATGCCTGGAACAGGAGGGCGTTGAACGCATCTTTGGTCTCCCAGGCGAAGAGAACATGGCGGTTCTCGATGCCCTCGCCGATTCCCCCATTGAATTCGTCACGACCCGCCACGAGCAGGGCGCGGCCTTCATGGCCGACGTGCACGGTCGGCTGTCGGGTCGCGCGGGGGTCTGCCTGGCGACCCTCGGACCGGGAGCGACCAACCTGATCACCGGCGTCGCGGACGCCAACATGGATCATGCGCCCCTGGTCGCCATTGCCGGCCAGGCCAGCACCCACCGGCTGCACAAGGAATCCCACCAGGTCCTGGACCTGAAGGGGCTTTTTCAGCCAATCACCAAATACAGCTCCAGTGTTGTCGAGCCGGAGATCCTCCCGGAGATCGTGCGCAAGGCCTTCAAGTGGGCCGAAGGCGGCAAGCCCGGCGCCAGCTTCTTCGAGCTCCCGGAGAACATCGCGTCGATGCCGTGCCCGAATCCGCCACTACCGGTGCATTCGGGCCCCGCCGCTGTTCCCGCCGAGGCCTCCCTGGAAGCGGCTGCGCGATTGCTGAACGAGGCCCACCATCCGCTGATCCTCGCCGGCAACGGCGTCATCCGCTCCGGCGCCAGTGGCGCCCTGGCGGCGCTCGCCAGCGCCTTGAATATCCCCGTCGCCAACACCTTCATGGCCAAGGGCGTACTGCCCTTCCGACATCCGCTGGCGCTGGGCTCGGTGGGCCTGCAGAGCCAGGACTTTGTGAACTTCGGCTTCCACAAGGCGGATGTGATCGTCTGTATCGGCTACGACCTGGTCGAATATCCGCCCAGCTTCTGGCACCCGGACGCGGATCGTACCCTGATCCATATTGATTCGGCCCCGGCCGAGATTGACGGCCACTACAATGTGACCGCCGAGGTGCTGGGCGACCTGGTGACCTGCCTGCACCGACTGGCCGAGCAGGTGAGCCCGCGCGAGGAGACCATCCTGCGGCCACTGCGCCAGAGCCTGATCGCGGACATGAACGAGCACCGCGACGATACCCAGGTGCCGCTTAAGCCGCAAAAGCTGATCTGGGACCTGCGCACCGCCGCAGATCTCGACGCGATCATGATCACCGATGTGGGGGCGCACAAGCTCTGGATGGCGCGCATGTTCCGCTGCGAGCTGCCCAACACCTGCCTGATCTCCAACGGCTTTGCCAGCATGGGGATTGCACTGCCGGGCGCCATCGCGGCCGCGAAACTCTACCCGGAACGCCAGGTGGTCGCCGTCACCGGCGATGCCGGCTTCCTGATGAACGTGCAGGAACTGGAAACCGCGGTACGCCTGGGCCTGAACTTCGTGGTACTGATCTGGAACGACAACGCCTACGGCCTCATCGAGTGGAAGCAGGTCCGCGAGTACGGCCGCAAGGCCTTCGTCGAGTTCGGCAACCCCGATTTCGTCCAGTTGGCACAGTCCTTCGGAGCCCAGGGCGTGCGCATCGAACCCGGCGACAGCCTGGAGATGGCGCTGCGCGAGGCCCTGGTGAGCCCCGGCGTAACGGTCATCGACTGCCCGGTCGACTACAGTGAGAACATGAAGCTGACGGAACGTTTGGGCGAGCTCGTTTGTCCATTCTGACAACACGGACTTTCCCGCCAGCAGGAGAACACCCGCGATGAGTTCGATCGCGCCCACGCATGACCACGCATCGGACCCTGCGTCCGACGTCTCCGGTTCGACTAACAACACCATCCCCGAACAGCTGGGCTACCAGCACGAACCCGGCAACCAGCGGTTGAGGCTACTGAGCTTCAATGCCCAGGTCGGCATTCACTCCTCCCGCCTGCACCACTACGTAACCAATAGTTGGAAACACGTGCTGCCCTACGGGGGGCGGATGGACAATCTCGACCGCGTGGCGCGCTTCATATCCGAATTCGACATCGTGGGCGTTCAGGAGCTGGATGGCGGGAGCCTGCGCAGCAACTTCGTCGATCTGGCGTCCTATCTCTCCGAACGGGCTCAGTTCCCCCATACCTATAACCGCATCAACCGCGATCTGGGCCAGTTCGCCAAACACTCCCTCGCGCTGTTCTCGCGCCTGGAACCGGATCGCGTCGAGATGCATCGGCTGCCCGGCGCTCTGCCCGGACGCGGGGCCATTGAGGCCCGCTACGCGATGGGGGATGGCGAGGAGCTGGTACTGTTCCTGCTGCATCTGGCATTGGGCAAGCGCACCCGAAAATCGCAGCTCGCCTACGTCGCCGAGCATATTCAGGACCTGCCACATGCCGTGGTGATGGGCGATCTTAACTGCCAGCAGGACAGCGTGGAGTTGCGCCAACTCATCGCTCGCACCGGTCTGATGGAGCCCATGGCCTGCCCCGCGACCTATCCCGCCTGGGATCCGCGCCTGGTGTTCGACCACATCCTGCTTACGCCCGACCTTCATGTAAGCGATGTCCGGGTCTACAACGTAGCGCTGTCCGACCATCTTCCGGTCGGCATCGAAATCGAGTTACCTCAACGCCAGGCCCTTCATGATCCATCGCACTAAACCGATCAAGACATAGCAGTAGGCTTGAAGCAGTAGCATCCAACCCAATTCCGCGTTTAAATTGACGCGCCACCTTTCCGGGATTTCCCGATGTCCGACAGCGACCTGCGCAAGACCATCATCGATCTGGAACGATCGCTGGACCGGGAACGTGCGGTACAAGATGCCACCCGCCGTGTAGCGTTGCGGTCTCTCGCCGTTGTAGCCGCCAAGGCACCCGCCCTGGAAGGCGCGGTGCGGGATCTGACCCGGGCGATCGAATCCGATCCCGGCGATACCGCCTGGCTGGACCGCCTGAGCGGACAGCTCGCGGATGCCGTCCGCTCCAGCGATCATCGTCAGGACCTGGCGGAGGGCATCCTGGAGGTCGTAAGGCGGGGTCTGAACGGGTTCGAGTTCCTCGATCCCGAGGTGGAGGCCCTGGCTCGCGCCGCCGACCGCCGCGACAAGGCCGAAATCGAACGCACCCTGGGCCGCCTGTTCTCGGTCCTGCACGACAAATGCAAGCAGGCCATGACCGAGCGCGAAGAGCTCACGGAAGTGGTGGGCGAGATCTGGCACCGGCTGGAGGATGTGGACACGGCCCTGTCCGAGGACGAGGCAAGGGGCCAGCGGGCCCGCGAGTCGGTGTCCGAGCTGCATGCCGGGATCTCCGGAGATGTGGAGCACATCAAGGGCCGGGTGGTCGACGTCCATGACCTGCCCACCCTGCGCACCGAAGTCACCCGCGGACTGGATCGCATGGTCGAGCGCGTTAGCGCCTTCCGTGACACACAAGAGAGTGAGCTTCTGGCTGCGCTGGAACGCAACCGCCTCCTGCGCTCCAAGGGCCGCAATCTGGAAACGCAAGTGCAAGCGCTGCGCAACCGGCTGGAACAAGCGCGCGCCGAGGCCACACGGGACAGCCTCACCGGGCTGCCCAACCGCACCGCGTTTGAAGAGCGTCTACGCGACCTCCCCCGGGAGATCGAACGTTCCGGATCGGCCTCGCTGCTCGTCTGGGACATCGACCACTTCAAGTCTATCAACGATGAATACGGCCACTCGGCAGGGGACAAGGTCTTGCGGGCGGTCGCCGAGATCCTGGCCGAAGGCGTCCGCGAGCCGGATTTCGTCGCGCGCTACGGTGGGGAGGAGTTCGTGATGATCATCCACCACGAACCCGGTGTCGCCGAGACCCAGGCCAACACCATCCGCGAGGCGGTGGATCGGCTGATCGTCCGCGCCGGGAAGAAGCGGCTCAAGGTCACGATCTCGGCCGGTCTGGCCGGGGTCGATCCCACCCATACGCCGGAGGCCATCTTCGATGCGGCAGACCACGCCCTGCTGCAGGCCAAGAAGCGGGGTCGGGACCGTATCGAAAGGGCCGGACCGTGAGCGGCACGCAGGCCCCCAGCCTGATCTTTGGCGAGGCGCTGTTCGATGTCTTCCCCGACGGCACCCGGGTGCTCGGTGGCGCGCCCTTCAACGTCGCCTGGAACCTGCATCAACTGGGCCAGGCTGCCTGCTTCGTAGGTGGCATCGGAAACGACCGGGCAGGCCAGGAGATCCGTCAGCGGATGGCCGCCATCGGCATGGATGACCAAGGCCTGTACCGGCACCCTTCGGCCGCCACCGGGCAGGTGCGAGTCGAGCTTCAAGACGGCGAGCCCGCCTACACGATCGTCCCCGACCAGGCCTACGACGCGGTACCGGCGGACTGGGCCGAGCAACTGCCCGACACCAGCCCACTCCTGTACCACGGCACCCTGGCGTTACGCTCCGGCAATCGCGACCTGCTGGAGCGGCTGCAGGCACGCGCCCAGAGCCGTTTTGTGGACGCCAACCTGCGCGCGCCCTGGTACGAAACGGACGACGTGCTGGCCCTGATACGTGGTGCCGACGTGGTCAAGCTGAACACCGACGAAGCCGCGATCCTGGCACCGGATGCAGCGGCCGAAGACCGCCCCTTCGTCCTGCTGGAACGCGCCCGCATCCGCTCGGCCCTGATCCTCACTCACGGTGCCGACGGCGCTGCGATCCACACCGTCGGCGGCGAGTCCAGGCAGGCTCCGGCCCCTGCGGTCGAAGGCTTCCGCGACGCGGTCGGTGCCGGCGATGCCTTCGCCAGTGTCGTCCTGCTGGGCATGCGGCAAGGCTGGGACTGGCCTGCCACCCTCGAACGCGCGCTGGTCTTCGCGGCAGCCGTCTGCACCCTGCAGGGCGCCACCAGCGACGACCCCGGCTTTTACCGGGACGCCCGCAGCCGCTGGGATTGAGCGCGGACAAGGCCTGGCAACCTCTTTCGAGGCGGCCGTTGGCTGAACCGCCAGCCCATATCGACGGTTGCCGGGAATGCAAGTGACGGGGCTTGAGCCCTCCCACGCCTCGCGTAGCCGGGCACATATAAAATGGCCTATCAGCCAGCAAAGAAAAGGGCCAGCACGATGGCTGGCCCGAAATAAAGACCCGTGTGAGGGGGTCTGGCTTCCCTGCGAGGAGGTTTGTTCAGTCGCGCGCGCTGGGTACGGCGACCTCGTAGCCGTTGCTGAGTGCGTTCAGGAAGACCTCGATGTCGTTGTAGGCGTCGGCCCCCAGCTCCAGGGGCTGCGTTCCCGAATTGCGATTGCACTCGGTGAAACGCACCTGAAGGGATTGCAGTTCATCCTTGGTGCGGTAGGTGGGCCAGTGGGAGGCATCACCGTAGTGGGTGGTCAGCGCCTGCCCGCGTAGACGCTCACCGGCTGTTGTCGTATGGCAGCTTGCACACGCCATGTTCATCCGTCCGGTGCGTAGATGAAAGCGCTCCTGACCTCGCTCGTAGGCCTCCTTGAGCTCGCCTTCGCTGACGTCGATACGAATGGGCATGTCGTTGCTGTAGGTCGTGACATAAACCGAGATCGCGGAATTGTCGTAGCTGCCATGCTTGAGCGTCTTGCCCTGCTCGGCGGCGCAGTGCTCGATCATCATTTCGAGGTTCATGATCCGGTCCAGTTCTTCGTTGAACTGTGGGTAATGGTTGGCCCGCAGGCCGGTGAGGTCGCCGTCCTCTGCTCCGAGACAGGCTGCGAAGTCGCCGTTGCCGTTGAGTCCCGCGAACAGGTCGGCACCACGGTCTTCGGCCAGATGCCCTCCGTGGAAGGACTGGTCAAACGGCGGATCCATGAATTTCCAGTTGGTCTTCCATTGCTCGCTTTCGGACGAGACCATGTCGGGATCAACTGCCCCGCGGTCCTTCCAGTACGTGTAGGTCCCGGTGTGATCGTCCGACACATGCGGGTCATCGCCATAGTCCAGCATGGGCTGGTATTCGCGGTATACGGTTTCGTCGGCGATGGCCTGAACGATCCATGCCCCGGAGAGGGCGAGGGTCAGCACCGCTGCACTAGCGGTCGCAATCTGTTTTTGTTTCATTCTGAGTTCCTCCGATGCCGGATTACTTGAGGGTGGCCATAAACGCCATCACGTGGTGGATTTCCTGTTCGGTGAGGTTCTTGAAGGCACCAAATGGCGGCATCAGCGTTCCCTCGAAGAACACGCGCGCGTCGTAGAGCATCTGGTAGGTGTACTCGTCAGGCAGGCCGCGGGCGGCGTAATCCGCCAGTGACGGTCCGACCGACCCGGTCTGAGCGACGCCTTCAACGTGATGGCAGGCTACGCAGTTGCCCTCGGCGGTCGTCTTGAAGATCTCCTCGCCACGCTCCGCATCTCCGTCCACCGGGCCCTCGAACTCGACCTCGGTCGGCTCCGGCACACCGCGGTGATCGTCATAGCTGAGGGTCAGCCACTGGCGCAGATCACGCCCGTGCTCCCGCAGTTCATAGGTCCCCGCGTTTTCGGTCGGATAGGGCCAGGCCGTTTTTACGTCAAAGCCTTCATCGATCAGTGCATTACCCGGAAGTCCCGAAATCGAGTCCGGCGTATCAGCTACGGCGAATGGCACGGCCAGCATTGTCAGACCGCCGGCCAGAAACAGCGCGCTCCTCATCATGGTGGGTTTCTCCTGTTGTTTTTGGTTTCGTCTGGGCCCGCATGACGCACGGACGCGGCGCCCGGCCCAACGTCACCCATTGCAGGGCGCGTGCCAATCAATGAATTCCAGCGAGAATGCGGTCGGAAGAGGAAAGCGCGGACGGCATTCGGGGCGTTTAGCCCGTGCCCATGGTGGGCGCCTGGGGCAAAATGCCCCACAGGCGGGGCGTCATCCGTACAGTGGCCCACCCATCACATACGCAAGAGATTCCAGACCCAAAAGCCCGGGTCCGCACAATCTCAGAGCGGTGGTTCGAACGGGTCCTTCGGGGAAGCGCCACGCGGATCGTCCTTCCACGCGGCGAGCTTGCGCAGCAGGGTCTTGTAGTCGATGCCCAGCACCCGGGCGGCCTGGGCCTTGTTGTTGCCGGTCTCGCGGAGCACCGCCTCGATGTAGCGGCGCTCGACGGCGGCCAGCGTTGCACCCGTATCGCCGGGGTCGGGCAGACCGGGCTCCGCGCCGGCCCGCCAGCCTCCGCCGCCAATGGCATCGGGAAACACGCCCAGCGGCAGGCTGGTCAGCCCGTCGGGGCACAGGATCACGGCCTGTTCGATGAAGTTCTCCAGTTCCCGCACATTGCCCGGCCACTCATAGCCGAGCAGGGCGCTGATGGCCTCTGGGGCAAGGCGCCGCACTACCGGTCGTCCGTGGGTGCGGGCATAGCGCTGCACGAAGCTCTCGGACAGCTCGGGGATGTCTTCCGTGCGATCCCGCAGTGGCGGCAGCTGCACGCCGAGGACATTGATCCGGTGGAACAGGTCGCGCCGGAAGGTTCCCTCCTCGACCGCCTGTTCCAGCGGCTGGTTGGTGGCGGTAACCAGCCGGAAATCCAGCGGGCGATCCTCGGTGCAGCCGAGCGCCCGCACGCTGCGGTTCTGGAGGGTCCGTAACAGCTTGGCCTGAAGGCCCAGGGGCATGGCGTTGATTTCGTCGAGGAACAGGACGCCGCCGGAGGCCTCGACCAGCAACCCCGGATGATCGCGGTCGGCCCCGGTGAATGCGCCGCGTCGATACCCAAACAGCTCCGCCTCGGCCAGGTCCTGGGGAATCGCGGCCACATTGATGGCCACGAAGGGCCCACGCCCCGCATGCAGCGCCTGCGCCACGAGTTCCTTGCCGGTGCCGCTCTCGCCTTCGATCACGACGTTGGCCTGGGTGTCACGGACCTTGAGGATCCATTCGCGCAGGCGCTGCATGATCGGGCTGGAACCGCGCAACGCACTCAGGCAGGGGTCGCAGGACTGGGCTGAGCGGGTGGCTCGATCGGCGCGCAGTCGCAGGTCATGGGTGCGCTGCACCTTCGCCAGCATCAGCTCGATGTTCTCGGGCCGAAACGGTTTGGGGAGAAAGTCGAAGGCACCCATGCGCACGGCTTCGACCGCATTTTCCAGACTGGCGTAGGCACTGATGACGACCACCGGGAGGTCGGGGTCGCGCTCCTTGACGGTCTGGATCACGTCGAAGCCATCGCGACCCGGCATCATGAGATCGGTCAGGACCAGATCCGGCTCCACCTCCTCCAGCGAGTCCTCCAGAGCAGACGCGTCGCTGTTCAGTGTCACCTCGTAGCGTCCACTGTCCTTGATGGCCCAGCTCAGCATGCGGGCCACATCAGGCTCGTCCTCGAGTACGAGGACCCGGATCGGCCTTGCCGCATCCCCATGGTGGATGGGCGATGCGGACGTTGATTCATTGAGGGGGATGGATGGAGATTCAGGCATCGGAGTTCCGGGTTGGGTTGGACGTGCGACTGGGAAACGGTGTAGAACAAAAGCTCAACGCTTGAAAAGAGTCTATGCATGAATCGTCGCATGTTCATCCGCAATGCGGCTGCCGTGGCCGTACTCGGGCCGCTGCTGGGTCATGGCATCGCGCGCGCGCTGAGCCCCGAAAGCGCCGACTGGCAGGCTGGCCTGGCTCAGGGCGGATGCAATTGCGCCGGCTCGCGGGGCGCGCCCCAGCCGGTCGAACATCGTACGGATGGCGAACTGGTCTACCAGGGTACCCACCTTCTGACCTACGGCGCGTTCCGCGAACTGGCCGAGCACTATCGCGACGACACCGGTCGTCCGTTCATCGTCTACGGTGGTGGATGCGATGATGGCATCGGGGCAGTTCAGCACCGTACGGCCCATCTGGGCGGGCTCTGCTGCCCGGTGGAAGAGACAAGGGCTCGCGATTTCTTCCATTTGTTGGTCGCCCGGGACCTGAAGGTCGTGGTAACGCACCCCAAAGTCGGGATTGACGGGCTGTCGATGGATGACTTGAAGGCGATCATGGCGGGCCGCATTCGACGCTGGTCGGAAGTGGGCGGGCCGGACCGCCCAATCGCGGTTCTCTACCGCGATCACTGTCCGGACTACCGCGAGCCGGTTCGGGACGTTCTGTTCGATAACGCACAGCAGTGGTCCCCCCGCGGCATGAGTATCGACACCGACGAGCACCTGACCGACACCCTGGCGCGCTTCGAGTCCTCGATCGCGGTGGTGAGCTGGGTGTTCGCGGCGGATCGAGTCGAGCGCGGGGAACTGCGCAGCCTGAAAATCGATGGTGTGGATCCGTCCGCGGCCGCAGTTCAGGCTGGCGACTACCCCCTGTATGGGCCGCTGGCGGTAGTGTCCGATCGGTGGCAGGAAGCGGTGATGCGCCCGTTCTTCGACTACCTGTACAGCCCTGCCGGGCAGTCGGTCGTGGCCCGCAGGCTGATTCCGGTATCGGCACAAGAGGCTGGGTATCGCCTTCCGCAACCGATCTGACTCCTTGAGTCAAGCTTGAGTCATTGAGCGAGCCGCCTGGTGACGCAATACGGGATTCAGACAACGCAGGGCCTGCCCGGCAAGCACCCGGGCGGTGAGGACTGACTATGGCGGAAGGCGTCATTCGCGGCCGATGGTCGATGATCACTCGCGGCAAAGGCGGCCGACCCACACGCCGGCGATCGCTGCTGATCCGCGTGATCCTGGGGGTCATTACGGTCACAGCGATCATCCACAGCGCCCTGTTCCTGGGCATTGATCAGGTCGTAAGCCGCCAGTTTGATGACCTGCACCAGGAACGGCTTGACCGACTGGCGGATCAAGTCGATGGACGCATCCAGGAAGAACTCCGGCGCCTGTCCAGCCTGACCGGACTGCTGGCCCGAGACGCCGACCTGATCAACAGCACCTACTATCACCTCTATCTGGAAGGTGAACGGCATCACCCGGCGGCAGCAGTAAGCCGGCAGGCCGATGCATTCGAGCTCAAGCGCGTAGCCCTCTGGGCGGCGAGCGACAAGCGCGAGATCGCGTCCAGCCGCCCCTCCGACTCCACGGCCTTCGTTCCACATGCCGACGGCGCGGGTGCCTCCGTGGTGTTCGAGGAAGGCGCATTCTGGCTCGTCGCCCAGGCCCCGATCGAACACAATAACGTGGATATCGCCTGGCTGGTAACGGCCACCCCGCTTGAGGAACTGGTGACCTCCCTGCGCGAAACGCACTCGGCACGCATCGATCGCGCCGCTGGTACTTCGGTGGGGTCCGATACCCGGCGGATCGAACTGACCGGCGATCCGGATCCCTCGCAAGCGGCCCTGGACGTCCGGGCGCCGGATACGGTTGCGCGCGCGCTCGACGAGGTCAAGACCCTGCTCACGATCACCCTGGCGATAGCTGCCGTCCTGCTGGCCTTTGCGCTGGTGGTGGTACTGCGTATCCAGCTGCGCCCGGTCGGGGCCCTTGTCGAGCATCTGGGGCGCATCGCCCGCGGGGAGTTTGGATATCAGGCACCGTTGCCACGGCGCTCCGGCGAGTTCTCCCGCCTGGTGCAAGCCTTCAACGAGATGTCTCAGGACCTGGCTCGCCTGCGCGACGTTGAGCGCCGCATGCAGCATCAGGAGCAGCTTTCTGCGATCGGACGAGTGGCCGCCCGGGTGGCGCACGACATCAACAACCCACTGACCGTGATCAGCAGTGTAACGGCGACCCTGCAGCGCGACGGTACGCTGAGCGAGCAACAGCGCGAAATGGTCGACATGATTGACCATCACACCGAACGCTGCTCGCGCACGGTCCAGGAACTGCTGGAATACGGGCGGCCCGTGAGCCCCCGGCTCCAGCAGGTCGACCTGCATGCCCTGGTCGCAGGGGTCGTGACGCGCCAGGCCCGACGCTGGCAGATCCCCATTCACCTTGAGCCCGAGGCGGATGGTGCCCAGACAACCGTGGAACTGGATCCGGTGTTGACCGAGCAAATGCTCGACAACCTCATTGACAACGCCGCCCAGGCGTCGCCGGAAGGCTCTATTCGCGTGCGGATCGCAGAAACTCCCGGCGATTGCCGGATCGAGGTCCTGGACGACGGCCCCGGTTTCTCCAGTAACGAACGCGAGCAGGTGTTCGAGCCGTTCTTCACCACGAAGCAGGGTGGAACGGGCCTGGGGCTGGCCAGCGTGCTGCGGGTGGTCCGCGCGCACAATGGGGATATCGAGCTGGGTCCGGGGCCAGGGGGACAGGTGAGGATTCGGCTGCCTCTGCGCCAGGAACGGGGTACGCAACAGGGGCCACACCCGATGATCGAGGCCTGAGCCATGTTCAGCGCTTCCTCGGCAGCCGAAGACGCGGGAAAAGAAGGGGTGCCGGAAAGGCCTTTCCGGCACCCCATTCTTGCGCAGGCTGCGGGAGCCGGGCACTACCGAGGCAGCTCCTCGAAGACGTTAGTCCAGACGTTCAGTACCTGGCCGCCACCCGAGCGACCCCCCGTCTCGATCTCGCGGACCACTTCAAAGGTCTCCATGTCGACCTTGTGAAGATTGCCGTCACCCGCGTTGGAGACATACCCGTAGCGACCGTCTTCGGTGAAGGCGACATGCCCCATGCGCCCCTCCCCAATGGTCAGGTCAGCCACCGTGCGCATCTCTTCGAGGTCGATGATGGTGATGACGTTGTTGCCATAGTTGGTCACCACCACGTGACGTCCATCAGGACTATTGTAGGAATGTCCCACGCCATTGCTCGCGGTGGTCACCCGGTGGACGAGTTCCTTGCTTTCCGCGTCGAAGAACGCCACCTCGCGTCCCCTGGCGTCCCCGCCCGGGCCGCGGTTCAGGACCATGAACAGGCTGCCGTCCTGGGTAAAGTTGCCGTGGTGCGCCTCCTCGACTTCCTCGCCGGTCAGCGGCATGGACAGCCGGGTAAGCTCCGGATAACCATCCTGGGTTAGATCGAAGACCACAACACCGGGCCCGTGCTCGTCATCGCCCTCGTGAACGAGCCAGAGTTCCTCCCCATTCGGGCTCGGGACCGGATAATGCGGTGCGCTGGGCGAGTCCACTTTGACGGTGCTCCAGTCCTGCGTGTCCACGATCACCATCCGGTTGTCGACACGGTCCACCGTGAAGAAGTGGCGGCTGTCCGCACTCCACGCGTTATGCATGGAGGTCACGCCATCGGGTTCACCCTGAACTTCGATGTCCAGCTTCTTCTTGATCTCGTCACTTTCCGTATCCAGGAAGGTGATGCGCAGCTTGCCATCGCTGAGCGCCCAGTGGTCGACGCCGACCATGCGGCCATCCGGGCTTACCAGACCATGCTTGGGGCGATTCCCGGTCGCGATGCGACCGCTGACCTCAAGCTCGTTCAGGTCGATGACCACGACATCGGTTTCGCCTTCACCGGCACAGCTGACATAGACCTTGCTGGCATCCGGCGTGGTGCTGCCCAGAGTGCCGCCGGGACAGGTCTCCAGCTTCGCCGCAACACGGTCGGTCTCGGTGTCGACGATATTGGCCTCGCCGTCCCCGTGGAGGTGAATCATCACATCCGGCCAGACGAGGTCGGCCTGTGCAGTCGAAAAGGGCGCTATGGCCAGAGCGATGGCTCCGACCAGCATCCCGGAAAAGGCGGTTTTGCAGGATTGGTTGTTCATTGGATGCGCACCTCCATCGGTACTTGGACAATCGAAGCCTTTCGCTTCGTCCAGACCGATGCAGAATCCACACCAACCAAATGGACTTAATATAAATCAATAAGTTACGGATAGGAAAGGGGCGTTTTGCCACACCCCAATCAAGCCCGATGGGGCATATTGCCCCATCGGGCTCGCCTGTGCTGCTGATGGGCAGGGTCGCTGATACACACCCAGAGCACGATGGCGGAACCCGGGGAACTGGGCCCGGTCTCATGATCTTCTGAGGAAAGGGAGCTCGGTATGGTGCCTGACCATACGGGACTGGTTGCACCCCGGTCTCCGCTGGGCCCTCACAGGGATAGGGCCTGCACACGGACAGCTTCGCGCTCGTGACCGAACCGTCAGCTTACGGCCGCCAACCGAACTCGTCGGCTTTCTGGCGGGCTAGCGCAGGGATGTCGGTGGCAACGAACTTCTCGTGCAGCACCTGAACTCCGATCATGTGGTTGATCACCCCGTCCAGCTGCACCTGGGTGGCGGCCGGGGTGTCCTCCGACTCGTGCAGTTCGAAGACCTGACGGACGCCTTCCGGATCCAGCAGGCCGGCCTCCTCCACCTTCTCGGGTGAGAGATAACGGTCGGCCAGGGCCTTCATCGCGGCCCACTTGACCGGATCGGTATGCGCCGGCGGCGCCATGAACGCGAACTTCTCGCGTTCGTAGAGCACCTTCGGCAGCAGGCCCTTCATCGACTCGCGCAGCACGTACTTCTCGGTCTTGCCCTTGATGCGCAGGGTCGGCGGCAGATGGGCGGCGAACTCGGCCAGGTGATGGTCGAGAAACGGCGGGCGCGCCTCCATCGAGTTGGCCATGTCCATGCGGTCGCCACCCCAGGTCAGGATTTGGCCCTCCAGCATGGTCTTGATCCAGACGTACTGGGCCTTGTCCAGCGGGTGGCGGCCTTCCAGCATGTCGTTATCCAGGGCATCGGCGATGGCCTTGCCGGGCTGGTAGCCCTGCAGGCGCTCGCGACGCTTCGGATGCAGCAGGCCTGGCACGTGGTCCGCCGCGGCCAGCCAGGGCTGCAGGCAGGAAGGCGTAAAACCCATCATCTTGGTGAACTCGGGGTCGTCGACCTCGTCCTCGGCCAACATCGCGCCGGAGACCAGCTCGTTGGACTCGTTCAGCATCTGCTGCCAAGCCTGACGGTCAGCCTCCGGCAGAGTGTCCAGACCGTGCAGGAACATGTCGCGGCGGAAGGCGGGGTAACCGCCGAACAGTTCGTCCGAGCCCTCGCCGGTCACCACCACCTTGTAGCCGGCCTTGTTCACGTGGCGGCTCATCAGGAGCTTGGCCACGCCGAGGGTGTTGTAGATGGTGCGCTCGGCGTGCCAAAGGGCCTCTTCGAAGTTGTCGTAGAGGTGGTCGGCGTTCAGGGTCATGATGTCCTGGTCGGCGCCGACGCTCTCGGCCATCTCGCGGGCGATCGCGGTCTCGTCGTAGTCGTCGTTGTCAAAGCCGATGGTGAACGCCTTGACCGAAGACTGCTGGCTGGCCGAGGCCAGCCCCAGCGTGATGCAGGAATCGATCCCACCCGAGAGGTAACAGGCCACCGGCACGTCGGCCTCCAGGCGCAGCTGTACCGCCTCCATCAGCTTCTCGCGCACGCCTTCGATCCAGTAGTTCTCGTCGGTCTCGCTCTCGGGCGGACGCTCGGAGGCCAGCGGGAAGTCCATGTCCCAGTACTTCTCCTGGCGGATCTTCAGCTTGCCGTGGGCGCGCTCGACGATGACCATGTGGCCCGGCTTGACCTGGTCGATGCCCTCGAAGGCGGTGGTGCCGGGCACCATGGTCTGCATCAGCTGGTGATAGAGACCGTCATCGGCAAACTGGCGCGGCACGTCCGGGTTAGCGAACAGCACCTTCAGCTCGGAGCCAAACACGAAACTGCCGTTGGCCTCGGTGAAGTACAGCGGCTTGATGCCAAAGCGGTCGCGGATCAGGATCAGCCGGTCGTGCTTGCGGTCATACAGCGAGATCGCGAACTCGCCGCGAAAGTGCTTCACCGCGTCCTCCAGCCCCTCGCGCTGATACAGGTGCATCACCATCTCGGAGTCGCTCTTGGTGTTGAACTTCACGCCTCGCGAGGTGAGATCGGTACGGATGCGTTTGTAGTCATAGAGCTCGCCGTTGACCGCGGTCATGATCTCCCCGTCGCTCATGCAGAACGGCTGGCGGCCGCGATTCTCGTCGAGATCGATGATCGACAACCGGGCGTGGGAGAAGCCCACGCCGCGATCATCCTGGGTCTTGTAGCCGAAACCGTCGGGGCCGCGGTGATACTGGATCGCGGCCATGTTGACCAGCGTCTGGGGATCGACCTTGCGGTTCGGGTCGGCATTAAAGATTCCGGCAATGCCACACATGGCATGTCTCCTTGGTTATTCAATCAGGGCGAGCGGGGCGCGGCCCGGGCCATCCCGGCGCGCCACGCCGCTCGCGGTTCGGTTTACGAGTCGGGTTTCAACCTTCGGGCGTATCCATCACTGCGCTAATGCGCCGCACCACCGTGGTCAGCAACGCCATGCGCACAAACACCGCACCGCGGGCCTGGGCGAAGTACCAGTTGTGCGGCGTGGCATCGAGGTCGGTGGACAACTCGTCCCCACGTGCCAGCGGATGCAGGATGATGGCGCCCTTCTTGAGCGGGGAGTTGCGATCCAGCTTCAACCCCTCGCCCATGGATTCGAAGGTGTCACCTACCCAGGCGATGGCGTTGATGTACACGACATCGAGCCCCGGAAGTTCCGGGTCCAGGTCGTGCACCACGCGCAGCTTCAGGCCGGCCTGCTCCAGTTCCTCGCGCTGGCCGGGATCGAAGTTCTCGTCCGCGCGCGAGATCAGCACAACCTCCTCGATTGCATCGGGGAAGAGGCTCAACAGCCGCAGAAGGGAGCGGACCGTGCGCATGCGCGAAGGTACCCCGATGATGCCCACCTTGATCCGCTGCTCCGGCGGCACCTCGCCGGTGAACAGCTCGGGGCGCCACTTGGCCAGGGCATAGACATCGGCCAGGGCCTGGGTCGGATGCTCGTCGATCCCGTTGCCGGCGTTGACCAGCGGGATACGCAGGTTCTCCAGCATGTTGTGCGCCGCCTCGCCATCGGAGGAGCGCAGCACCAGCACGTCGCCGTAGTTGTTGAACATCTCGGCGATGTCCGCCAGCGACTCGCCCTTGGCGATCCCGGTGCTCTTGGGGTCAGTAATGGACATCACCGACCCGCCCAGGCGGTGCCAGGCGCTCTCGAACGACAATCGCGTGCGGGTGGACGGCTCGTAGAACGCGCTGATCAGGATCTTGCCCGCCAGCGGCAGGTGCATCAGGGCCGGGGTCGTCTCGTACTGTGCCGCCAGGCGGAACAGTTGCAGCAACTCGTCGCGCGAGAACTGCTGACTGGAGACCACATGCGAGGCCGCCAGCTTCAGAAGCGGATCCGGGTCTTCCTCCACCGCGTCCAGCAAAGCCTTTGGTCGGTCGGTGCCGGCCGCGCCGTCTTTCGGGTGGAGCACGTGCAGGGGATCTTCGGTGTAATTCACCAGAGGCATCCTTTTTTCCAGTCGCGGATAAACAGGGCGATCAACAGGATCGGGGTCAGCGTCGCCACCAGCGTGGCGATCACGACGATGATGGACAGGGCGGTGGTCGAGATCGTCATGCCGGGCTCCCCATCACTTGGGTGTCATCACGGGCCAGACGGTCCCAGTCGAACGGGCGCGGGGCCAGCCAGGTGGCCAGCACCATCACCGCCAGGGACACCGCCGCGCCCACCAGAGCCGCGACGTAGAACCCGATCATGAAATAGCTGGCCAGCCCCAGGCCCGACCCCAGTATCATCGACCAAGCGGCACCCTGCGGGTTCGCTCGCTTCCAGTACAGCCCGGCCACGATCGGCCAGATGGCCGAGGCCACGAAGGCCCCGGTGAAGTACAGAAGCTCGGCCAGCGAACCGACGATCGGGAGCTCGCCGCGGTAGCTTGCCGCCAGCCAGGTCAACAGCCCCAGCAGGACCACAATCACCTTGGTGGCACGGAACTGGTTCTGCTCGCTGGCCTGCGGCCGGATATGACCGCGATAGATGTCGCGGGTCACCAGATCCGAGGTCGCGGCCAGCAACGAGTCGAGGCTGGAGGCGAGCGCGGCGAACACCACGATAAACACAACGATCGCGCCGGTCAGGCCCAGCACCTCCGCGGCGACCAAGGGGCCGACCATGTCCGCCGCGGGTACGTTGATCCCCAGGGCCGGCGTGGCCAAGGCGATGAAACCCGCGACAATCGGGATCGGCAGCCACAGCAACCCACCGAACAGATAGGCGCGGAAGCCGACGTGGCGACCGAAGGCGAAGGCGCGCGACCACCAGACATTGGAATGGAAGATCTCGCCAACGCCGAACAGCAGGTTGTTGAACAGGAACATGATCGCGGCCGGGAACAGCAGGCTCAGGAGTTCCGGGCGCTCTTCCATCAGGTTGAAGTGGATCGCCTCGAAGCCGACTTTGTCGATGGTCAACCAGGCGATGAACGCCGCACCCGCGATGATGATGATGGTCTGGATAAAGTCGGTCCCGATTACCGCGCGCAGACCACCGAGCAGGGTGTAGAGCACGCACACGGTCAGGATCACGGTCATGCCCACGCGATAGTCGATCCCGGCCAGGGCATTGATCAGCACCCCGCCGGCCATCGCCATCGAGACCAGCCAGCCAAAGGCGTAGATCAGCGAGACCACCAGGAACACGCGCCAGGTGAAGGTGCCGAAGCGCAGGCGGATGAAGTCGCCGGAGGTGAATCCGCGCGGCATCAGCTCGCGGATGCGTCGCGCCAGGGGCGCGAACAGGATCAGGCCCAGCGCACCCAGCGAATACCCGAGCATGCCCCAGACACCCAACTGCAGCGCCAGCTGCGGGGCCGTCATGGTGGTGTTGGCGGTGACCCAGGTCGCCATCGCCGTGGCGGTGGCGAGCGCCAGGCCGACATTGCGGCCCGCCAGCATGTGGTCCTCAGCGGTCTTGTTACGACGACCCAGCCACCAGCCCAGCACCACCCAGAGGACGCTGAACGCCGCCAGCAGCCCCCAGGCAATAGAGGTGGGCAGGATGGGGTCGTCGAGACCGGTCACGAGGCCTCCTTCACCTTCTTGATCTCGCGGATCGCCTCGTCCGTACTCATGACCCGGGCGTAGCGATCCTTGATGGTCGTGATCGTAGCCTTCTGCATCTCGGGCGTCACCGTGGCCGTGGCGTCATCCATGAGGCTGACATAAAACCCGAGATCACAGGCATCGCGGACCGCAGTGGACACACACTCGTTGGAGTACACCCCAACGATAAACAACGCGCTGATGTTCAGGTTGCGCAGGATGTAATGCAGGTTGGTCGAGTTGAAGACTCCGCTGGCCGTCTTGTCCAGGACGATCTCGTCCCCCACCGGGGCGACCTGCTCAACGAACTCGGCATCCTTGGAGCCCGGCGCGGCATGCAGATTCAGGCGCTTGTGGCCGGGGCTGCGGTCGCGGCCGTCGTGGGTCAGGGAACGGATGCGGGTGTGGATCACCTCCAGCCCCTTCTCGCGGAAGGCGTCCTGCAGGCGCCGCACATTCGGCAGCACCGTCTGCTCCAGACGGTTGAAGTAGTACTCCTGGGCCTCGAGCGGCACGCCAGATTCGGCGGAGTCGGCAAACACCCCGTGACCGCGAGCGGCATCAAGGTACTGCAAATCGATGCACAAGAGCGCCACATGGTGCTCCCGCAGCTCCCGGCGCAGGACCGGTGTGGTAATCAGGCTTTCCTGGTACTGCTCGCGCAGCGGGTCCAGATTGTCGTAGTCGCTGATATGGGAGACGTTGTCGTTTTCGACCATTCCGGGCGTTTCCTTTATTCGCGGTTTATTGCCGGGCCGCCAACGCCAGGGCACTTTGCAGGGCCAGATTGGCACCGGTCTCGATGTCTTCCCAGTTTGTCCATTCCGCGGCGGAATGGCTACGCCCCTGCAGACTCGGCACGAAAATCATGCCAGTGCGGGTGATGGCGCTCATGCTCTGCGTATCGTGGGCCGCGCCGCTGGGCATGGTCAGGTACTCCAGACCCATGCGCTCGGCTTGCGCCTCGATGGTCTGCACGATGCCGGTATCGCAACGCACCGGGTCGATCTCGGACAGCACGTCGAACTCGAACATCAGGTCGCGACGGCGGGCCAGGCTGGAAAGTGTGCGGCGGGCCGCATGGGCCAGCGCCGTCAGTACCTTCTCGTCGGTATCGCGCACCTCAAAGGAGAAGGTCGCCATGCCGGGGACAGTATTCGCCGCACCGGGCGCCAGTTCCACGCGTCCGATAGTGGCCCGCGAGTTGGGGCTGCCGTGTTCCTCCAGCAGGCGATTAATCTCGCCACCGAACTCGGCCAGGCCCTGGAAGGCGTCGATGCGCATGTCCATCGGCGTGGTGCCCGCATGGTTCGGCTGCCCCTTCAGGCGCACCTCCCACTTGAACAGCCCGGTGATCGCCTCAACGACACCCACGCTCAGGCCCCGCCGATCGAGGACCGGACCCTGTTCGATATGGGTCTCGATAAAGGCGTGCAGGGTGTGTGGGTCACGCCGCGCGGCCAGGGCATCGTCGGCGTTCAGGCCCCAGTTGGCCATCGCCTCGACCAGGGTCACGCCCTCGAGATCGCGCGCATGGCTGATGCTTTCCGGGGTCAGCTTGCCGGCCATGGCCTGCGAGCCGAACATCCCGCCGAAGCGACCCTCCTCGTCGGTGAAGTCGATCACCTCCAGGGGGTACGCCAGATCCACCTCGTTTTCCTTCGCGGTACGCAGCACCTCCAGGCCGATCAGAACGCCCAGCGCGCCATCGAGCGGACCGCCGCCCGGCACCGTGTCGAGGTGCGAACCCATCGCGACTACAGGCCGCTTGCCGTCGTAGTCAAGGCGCCCGTGGAGGTTGGCGGCTCCGTCCTGCCAGACATCCAGCCCGGCGGCCTCCAGGCGTCCGCGAAACCACTCACGACCGGCGCGATCGCCCTCGCTAAAGGCGCGGCGATGCAGGCCGCGGTCGGCATCGCGTCCGATCTGGCCCAGCTCGTTGATGTCCTGCTGCAGGCGCTGCATGTTGATCTTCAGATCCGTCATGGAATCCTCCAAAAGCGGGTCCAGTCCGGGTCACGTTTCAACGTCAGATGAACACGGATCGCCAGGACTGGACCAAGTGAATCAGTCGCGCGGACGACCGCGCAGGATGGCCCCGATCAGGACCAGGAAGACGATCGCGCCCACCGCGAAGAAGCCGAAGGCGCGGGCCAGGCTGTGATGCTCCACCGTGACCGTGGCCTGATCGGCCCAGTCATCGGCCTCTGCAGCCCTCAGCCGGAAGCGATACTCGCCATCGGACAGGCCGCTGATCACCGTGCTGGTATCGCTGCCTTCGTAGATGATGCGCGCATCAGCGTGATCCGGACCCGTCGCCTGCTCCAGCACCACCGCGGTGTCCGTCTCCCAGTTCAGGGTGAAGCCGCCGTCGGTCGAGCGCTCGGGGGGCGCGTCAAAGGCCGGCGTGGCGCTCGCCACCAGCGGGCTCCAGAGCAGAGGCAACAGAAGAATGAACATCAGACGCATCAGCAAGCTCCGCGGCGACCGGTTCAGGACTTGCCGTCGAACGGCTGCAGGCCGGCCTTGGGCTCGGTGGTGTTCATGGCCTCGACCAGCAGATCCAGGCCCTGGTCCAGTTCTTCGAGCCGACCCTTGGGCAACGACTGCAAGGCCCGGTTGAGCTCGCCCTGCGGCGCGGCCGGCGCCTGGTCCAGCAGCTCCATGCCCGCATCCGTCACGTACAGCCTGACGATGCGCTGGTCCTTCTCCGGGCGCCGGCGTTCGATCAGGCCACGATGCTCCAGCTTGTCCAGCAGGTTGGAGGTGGTCGAGGCATGCACCGACAGCCGGCGCGACAGATCGCTGACGTTCAGGCCCGGCGTGCGCTGCAACTCCCAGAGCGCCCAGAGCTGCGAGGCGCTAATGCCACAAGCCCGCTCCACCGTCCTCGAGTGCCCCTGCAAAGCGCGGATGATCACCCGCAGCTGACGGATCACCGAGCGCGCGACATCCGGCTCGGCGGAGCTGGCGGAGGTGCCGGGCGGGTTATCCGGGGATGAATGGGAGGCATGGCTCAGGGACATCGGAGTTCTCGCAGGTTTCATTACTCGTATAGTTAGTTTTGTACAAGAATAGTTCCATTGCAACTTGCACCTCGGCTGGCGAAATGGCGCAAAGAGCTCTAAGTAGGTGATTTGGGCAGACCGCGCGAGCATTTTGCCGACGCCTTCACAGCGGGAAAGCCGAGCTGGAAAAGAGCCGCTGATACGCGAAGGCCATCGCCGGGAACAAGGGATGGGTGTCGCGGTCATACAACAGAACGTCGAGTTAACGTGTCTTGTTTACAACGCCCCGGCCCCTGCCTATAAAGAGAGCGCAGAGAAACCTGAGCATGCCTGCGCACTGTGTCTGCCAGGGCAGGACCTGGCGACACCCAACCGCCTGACCCGAGAGGAATCGCAATGAAGACGACGATGAGTTGGACCCTGGCGCCGCTGTCCGGTGCCGTTGCGTTGGCCCTGATCCTGGGCCCGAATACCGTCTTGGCACAGCAGGAAGGCGCTGGCGGCGTGGAGTTCGATTTCTATGGATCACTGCGATTGCAGTACGAAGCGGCGAGCCCCAAGGGCGAAGATAGCTACGACGGCTTTCGAGATGCGTATTCCCGCATCGGCTTCAACGCAAATTATGAAATCAACGACAACATCAGTGCATTCGCACAGCTGGAAGTACCGCTTGATCTCGCCAATGGAAAAATCCAGGACCCCTTCAACACCCGTGATGAAGACATCCGGATAGGCAAGATCGGGCTTTCGGGCAACTTCGGTACCGTGGCCTACGGTCGCGACTGGCTGCCCTACTACAACGCGATCGCCTTCCCGGTGGACATGTTCTATTCGTTCCAGAGTGGATTCGCGACCTATACGACGTTCCGCGAAAGCAACAGCGTCATGTACTACTCGCCTGACTTCAACGGCTTTTCCTTTGCTGCATCCCACAGTGCAAACGCTGGCTACGCGGACAGTTCTGGTTCCGCCGATGATCGGATACAGCTGACCGGCACCTACAGCGTAGGGGATACCACGCTTTCGGTCGGGGTCGATGACGTCGATGGTGCAAACAACACCCGCATCTGGGGCCTCTCTGCGATGCACACCATGGGTCCGCTGTCGCTAGCCGCGAAGGTCGAGTACATCGACAGCGACCAAGACATTGGTGCGTTCGGCGATGATGGTGACGTTGCGGCCAACATCTACGCGGCTTACACCATGGGACAGCACGTTTTCCACGGTACGTACGCGAATGTCGACAACTATGGGGAGGACGTCTACCACTTGGGCTATGCCTTTAACTGGATGGACGGCTTGACCCTGTTCGCCGAGTACTACTACGAAGAAGAAGCGACCGGAGCAATCCCTGCGGTCAAGGCACGGGACTCTGGTACCGACCCGATTCCGTTTCCCTCAGGTGGGGGTAGCAACAACGTGTTCATGGTTGGTGTTCACTACAGCTTCTGACGACCATCCAGCTGCAAGCGGATGACTCAAGCCCGCGCCCACTATGGTGCGGGCTTTTTAGTGACCGCCGGATGGAGGCCGTCGACAACTACTCTCGGGTAACCGGTTCGGAATCGGTCGGTCGGCCCGGCTGAGCCATACGATCCGGGTTGGCCCAGCGCATCAGGGCGAACGCGAGCAGGATGGTGGGAATGCCGATCAACGCAGAGCTGGCGAAGAACCAGACCCAGCCGATGTTCTCGGCCAGCACTCCGGTGAAGCCGGCGAGGAACTGCCCCGGCAGGGTCATGATGGAGCTGAACAGGGCGTACTGGGTCGCCGTGTAGGCGCTGTTCGTCAGACTGGAGAGATACGCGATGAACACCGAGATCGCCATGCCGCCGGACAAGTTGTCGGCCATGATCGCGAACACCAGGCCATAGGTCTCGGGGCCCAGGGTAGCCAGCCAGGAGAAGGTCAGGTTAGTCAGCGGGGCCAGCACAGCGGTGGCAATCAGCATGCGCATAATGCCGAAGCGCACGACCAGCAGTCCGCCCAGCGCCGCACCGGTGAGGGTCATCGCCAGACCGAAGGCGGCGGCGATGTTGGCGATCTCGTCCTTGGTGAAGCCGATGTCGAGATAAAACGGATTCGCCATCACCCCCATAAAGATGTCCGCGATGCGGAAGACCGCGATAAATGCGATCACCAGCAGTGCGACTCGCCCAAAGCGCTGCCAGAACTCGACAAAGGGGCAGATGACGGCCCCGATAAACCAGGCCTTGAAGTCTCGCCACCAGCCGGTATCCGCGGTGCTGTTGAGATAGGCGACCACTCGGTCCTCAAGCCGCGCGGTGGCCGAATCCCGCCGCAGTACTTCAGGTTCACGGACGATCAGGGTACACACCACGCCGACCAACATGAGCGCGGCCATCGCGCCGTAGGACAGGCTCCAGCTACCCACTGCGGCAATATGCAGGGCGCCGGCGCCAGCGGTTAGCAGCGCGACGCGGTAGCCGGTTACGTAGGCCGCAGCCATCGCACCCTGGCGTTCCTGGCTAACGGCCTCGATGCGGTAGGCGTCGATGGCGATGTCCTGGGTGGCAGCGCCGAAGGCGGTCAGTACCGCCCAGACGGCGACCAGCCAGAGCTTTTCCGTGGGGTCGGTCAGCGCGATGCCGGCCAGCCCCAGGATGATCACCGCCTGGGCGAACAGCATCCAGGCTCGGCGCCGTCCGAAGACCCGAGTCAGCACCGGCAGGGCCAGGCGATCGACCACCGGTGCCCAGAAGACCTTGATGCTGTAGGCCATCCCGACCCAGGAGAGAAAACCGATGGAGGCCAGCTCCACCCCAAGGTCGCGCAGCCAGGCAGTAAACGTGCCGCCGGTCAGCAGCAACGGGAGCCCGGCGGCGAAGCCGAGGAACAGCATCCCGAGAACGCGGGGGTGGCGGTAAACCGCCAGCGCGGCGCGCCAGTCGCGATGGGGCGGACGTTGCGCCTCGACGACGTCGGTCATGCAGAGTCGCCGAAGCGGATCAGCCCCGAGTCCGGCACGCCGCTAGTAGTCATAGTCGATCCAGAACGGCGCGTGGTCCGAATAACGATCAGCGGTGTGGATATACGGATCGCGCGCGGTGGCGGCAATGCCCGGGGTGGCAATCTGATAGTCGATCCGCCAACCCACGTTCTTGGCCCAGGCCTGGCCGCGGTTGGACCACCAGGTGTACTGCTCCGGCCGATCATCTAGCCGGCGGAACACATCCACCATACCGATCTCGTCGAACAGATGGTCCAGCCAGGCCCGCTCCTCCGGCAGGAAGCCCGAATTCTTGCGGTTGGACTTGTAGTTGGTGAGGTCGATTTCCTTATGGGCGATGTTCCAGTCGCCGCAGATGACCCACTCACGCCCGTCCTGCATGCGCTCCTCCAGCCAAGGGCGGAAGAACTCAAGGAAACGCCACTTGGAATCTTGGCGATGGTCGCCCGAAGACCCCGAGGGCAGGTAGAGCGACACCACCGACAGGTTGCCAAAGCGCATCTCGGCATAGCGGCCCTCGTTGTCGGCCTCCTCGAAGCCGATACGGGTGATCACCTCGTCCGGCTGGCGGCGGCTGTACAGGGCCACACCGCTGTAACCCGGTTTGACCGCATCGACATAGACACTGTGATAGCCGGGCGGATGGAAGGGCTCCCCCTGGATCTGGTGAATCTGGGCCTTGGTCTCCTGGATACAGACCACGTCGGCCTCGGTCCCCGGGAGCCAGTCGAAGAAGCCCTTGCGGGCCGCGGCACGGATGCCATTGGCGTTCATCGAGAGTATGCGCATGGCGACGAACGATACCTGCGCCCGGGCGCGTGGAAAAGCCCCGGACTGCGGCACCGGCACAGGTCTGTGTCAAAATACGACGTTTGAGACCGGAGCCACCCGATGACCGCCCATGCCTTCCTCGAATACGCCCTGCAACGCGATGTCCTGCGCTTTGGCGAATTTACGCTGAAATCCGGGCGCATCAGCCCGTATTTCTTCAACGCGGGCCTGTTCAATCGGGGTTCCGATCTGGTTCGGCTGGGCGAGTTTTACGCACAAGCGATCGTCGATTCCGGGATCGAGTTCGACCTGGTGTTCGGCCCGGCCTACAAGGGGATCCCGCTGGCCGCCGCGGTGACCGAGGCGCTTTACCGCGACCACAGCATGGACCGCCCCTGGGCCTTTAATCGCAAAGAGGCCAAGGACCATGGCGAAGGCGGCAACATCGTTGGCGCACCACTGGAAGGCCGCGTACTGATCGTGGACGACGTAATCACCGCGGGCACCGCCATCCGCGAGTCGGTGGACCTGATCCGCACCGCCGGGGCCTCCCCAATTGGCGTCGCAATCGCGCTGGATCGTGAAGAACGCGGCCGAGGCGAGCGTTCGGCCATCCAGGAGGTCGAAGCCGACCTCGGCCTTCAGGTCGTGCGCGTCGCCCGCCTCGGCGATTTGGTATCCATGCTGGAAGAGACGGGCCGCGCGCCCGAGCACCTCGAGGCCCTGCGCGCCTACCGGGCCGAATACGGGGTGTAGGGAGACGCTAGGTGTGGAGTCTCACAAGGTTGTCCTCAGGTAGCCCGAGGACGCTGATGGGTGGCTGTTTGTTCAGGCTACCGTGTGGGCGGTGCCAGTTGTAGTCATGGATCCACCGGGGCAGGTGGCGTTTGCGCTCCTCCGAGGTGGCATAGGTGAAGGCGTAGGCCCACTCGCGCAGGGCGGTCTGGATGAAGCGCTCCGCCTTGCCGTTGGTTCGCGGCGTATAGGGCCGTGTCCGGCGATGACGGATGCCCAGCCGACGGCAGGCCTGGCTGAACGCCCGGGCGTGATAGCAGGGCCCGTTG